>CAWFAS010000005.1:185000-450955 GCA_963813895.1 uncultured Gammaproteobacteria bacterium | reverse complement strand
ATTAGTGCCTGAGATAAAACCCTGTTTTTTTAAAAAATTGATTTGATTTTAACAGAGATCGACTTTCATTTTTTTCTCAGATTCAGGAAAAATATAAATTTCTGAATTTAAGTAGCCAAAAATAAAATTTTAACCAAATTTTAATCGCACCTAATCTTCAGTTAGTATCTGACAGGTGGAAAACTTATTTTAATTGGTAAAGTCTTTAAGCAGCTAGCTTAATGAGTGCTTTTTCTTTGGTATATTTTTTCTTTTTACGCTTCTCACTTTTTTGTTCACGTGCTTTTAAAATATCGCCTATACGATGAATGTTACGTGCCACAATGGCTAATGCTACATATCGTTTAAATCCATCAATTCCATGATCAGGGCACATATCTAAGCCATGCACTTCAAGTGCATTAATAGCAGATTCTACCGCAGAATGCTTATCCCTGGCTCTACGAAATTCTTCTGATTTTTCTATCATGCGGGCTTGCTGTGATAATCGCCCTTTCCTCGGTAGTGCGGCTATATCTAACTGCTTGTTTAATATTTCCTGATTCTCAGGTGAATGAAACCCCTTATCAAAGCTACAGCTTTTAAAATCTTGAAAACGTGCTTTAGTTTCCATAATCATTGGAATTGCAACTTGATTATCTGTTTTCTTCTCCATTACTTGGTGGTGCAAGATAAACTGGTATTGATATTCTATTAAGCAGATTTTCACGCCTAGTTCCGGAACGCCAGCTTTACCTTTGACTATCCATTCTGTATGGGGCTGAAATAGTGAAAATACTTTTTCATGATGTGAAATCACTTCACCGAAAATTACTCGACGCTTAATCTGATCAATTTGTCGTTCAGCATGGCTAGCAAAATTTTTAATATCCCCAATTAGCTGCATATCAGCCAATTCCAAGAAACCTGATTTTATTGCTATTTCCAGCGTGGAATATGCTTTATTTAAATATTTTTTTGACACATCCATATATATCTGATGGGCTTCCATAATTGCAGCTTCCCGTTTCTTCTTTTGTTCCTCAGTGCTAGCTCGTATTCGTTTTTTATTCTGAGCTGTACGCATTACCTTTTTTATTTGCTTAACGTTATATGCACTTTGCCTCCAATCACTTAACCCATGCCTCTCACATAGTTCAGCACTTAGCGTAATCACTTTGCGCATTGCATCGTATAGTAAATTTATATCTGTTGGATAATGCACATTCGTTTCAACCGCAAATGAATCGCACCGACCACGCAGCGGTTCGTTTTCTTTTTTTTTAATAAGCTGATGACCTGCTTCGACTACTATTTGATTAATCTCATCCAATAATTCTGGAGTAAGAAGGCTTACATTAGCTTTTATAGTTTTCAGTTCGTAGTTACCTCCATTATCAAAATCACCATGGCCAAGCATTTGGCGTATGAGCGTATCATAATTGACTAAATGATGTAGTCGATCATAATCTATATTCAGATCCAATCTCAGTATACCCATTACAAAAATTTTCCATAGCTCCATTCCAGGACGACCATTATTTTTATTTATATTTGGAGCAACCTTTTTTTCTAATAAGAAAAATATTTTTTCACGAATTGAATTATTAAGATAGATGTACTGCAGTCCTTTCAATATTTTTGGAATGTCATCTCGTGATTTTGGGTCGAATTTAATTTTTGAAATATCAGTTTCACCGAACTGCATTTGTGGATTTTTTACAACTCTCATGGTTAACATCCCTAAAAAAAGATGCTTTATTTTATTTCGAAATGAGGATAATTTCACGAAGTTTTTGCTTCAAATTTTATGTGAAGATTTTTATATTCCGTTGAGTTTTTCAAAGATATTTGCCAAATACTATTGAAATTTTCCTGGAGATATTGATTTTTAACCAAAAACTTCATCAATATTTAGATATGATAAAAAACTTGCTTCAACGAAATATGAAGAAAGTCCTGTAAAATAAAGGAGTTACAAGTTTTATCCCAGGCACTACTTAATAATGAAGTCAAACCCATAGTTGAAAACTTTCTTCGAGAACGCGGATTATCGTTATCTTCGGAGAAAACTAAAATAACGCACATAGAAAAAGGTTTTGATTTCCTTGGATACAATGTACGGAAATACGATAATAAATTGCTCATCAAACCTGCGAAACAAAACATCAAAAGATTCTTGATAAAAATTCGCGGAAAAATCAAAGAGAATAAAGCACTCAATCAGCATAACTTGATTGAAATGCTTAACCCTATGATTAAAGGATGGTCAGATTATCACCAACATATAGTCGCCAAGGAAACCTTTTCTAAAGTCGATCATGAGATATGAAAAGCATTATGGCAATGGTCAATTCGCAGGCATCCACTGAAAAATACCGCCTGGATAAAATCTCGCTATTTCATTGAATATGAAAATCGGCAGTGGGTTTTTGCTGCAGACACGGGAGATAAACGTTCTGACGGAACTGTTATCTATAAAATACTGCGTAAGGCCAGTGATGTACCTATAATAAGACACCCCGCTATTAAAACGAAGGCGAACCCTTTTGACCCAGAGTGGGAAATTTATTTTGAACAACGTTGGATGTCAAAAATGAAAACAACACTTAAGGGAAATTGGAAACTCGCCAATATCTGGGAAAGTCAAAATGGTTTATGTCCAATTTGTCAACAAAAAATCACGCTTGAATCTGCATGGCATACCCATCACGTTCAACCGAGAAGTAAAGGTGGCAAAGATAACGTAGCCAATTTAATAATGGTGCATCCCAATTGTCATAGGCAAATCCACAACCAACTATTAACGGTGGTGAAACCGGCTCCTTGTAAAAAGGTGTTTTGAAAGGCTTGAGCCGTATGGGGGGGAAACTCTCATGTACGGTTCTTAGGGGAGGGAGTGGTAGTAATATCGCTTCCTTACCCGACAATATGTTCGCGCGCAAAGGCGATTGATGTGGCAATCGCGTGGCTGTCTTTGTCGATGATTTCAAAAGTATCGGCCAGAAATCGTTTAGCTGGTTTGGGTAAATAATCCTGAGCCAGCAATTGGGATAATTCGGGATTGTGTTTCACGAGTTCAATAAAAGCCTGGATGATTTGGGTATTTGTTCCGCTGTGGTGCATGGCTTCCAGATACAGTTCAAAATGGCTCAAATAACGACCATCTGGTAGCGCGTCGCTTTCTTCTTCAGCCAGCATGGTATTGACTAAGTGACAACCGAGATGGGTCACTGGTGGTAACCATAATGGTGAGTTGCTGGTCAGTTTGCGCTGTAAGGTTTGAAGTAGAACCATGAAGTCCCACACTGCAAAAACGTGAACCTCAGCAAAGCGGCGCAACCGCTAAATAGAATTGATGGCTTGATAAATTTTATGTCCGTTAATTGCAGTAACTAACGGTTGGGTGGTGGTAATGATGGTTGATAATTTATTTTCCACGTGTATCCTCTTCTGAATAAAATTCAACCAGAGGGGTAAACTGGCGGGGGTAAGACGAACAGCGAGGCGTATTGCTTTGAGGGCATGACGCCCCGCTATCAATCCACCCTCTGCTAGTTTACCCCGCTTAGTGCACCAAAACCGCTTTTCTTAAGCTCGGCAACGCGCGGCCCCGCCTCCCGAATACATCAGGCGTTGAGGGTTGACTCAGGGCAGTGCGTTGTTTTGCCGCAAGCATATAATAGCCAGGGCAAGATCGGGCTTGCGAAAAGGGGGAAAGGGTGAAAAAAGGAATACAGCGCTGATGCGCAATGGTGTAAAATGTCATGGTCTGATGAACCTCGTTCGTAAGGTTTGTCGGGAAGTGACCCCCCTTGTGGTTCCAGCCACTTGGGGGTTGCGCCTATTATTTTCTAATAAGCCCGCATATTATCTGACTAATGCTTTTTGAAAGCAACACACACTTAAGGTTTTTTTAATGGAAAGGGGAAATCCTAAACCCGGCTCCGCCCATAAGCTTTAGTCTCCCACGCTCCCGGGAGGCTCCTGAGGATCGATGGTTTGATTGATCCTCTCATTGGTTCGCGGGGTTCTTTATCAGGATTTCATCATCCTTATTCGGCAGCAGTATGAAAAATCTTTTTAACTGTTTTGGATACCGCATGAGTACTCACCTCGACGGAAACACTAATAATTATTTGACGCACTGATATTTTTCAAACCTCCGGTTAGACATCGTAAATTTCCCCTTGAATAAACTGAAAAGAAAGAGAAATTGTTCAATTGGGCGGAAGTTTGAATGCTTACGAAATTTTATAACTTGACAGTTGATACATAGAATTTAATTTGCGTAATACAGCCTGCTGGAAGAATAATCAAGCCCATTCCTTTTTTATTAGCCTATCTTTCCTATAATACTAACACTTGTTATAATTCTTAACATATGGAATTAACTAAAAATAGAAGGAGAATCCGATGGAAAAAGAACCCATGGGCCATTTTGTCCCTTGCGTTTGCACTATAGATGATATGCATATGCCTGCCGTTAGCGTGATAAACTCTGATCAACGAGACTCCCAAGAAATTTTAATTGAGAGCGTCCGTATGGATTTCAAAACTGATGATATTTTAAAGGCTTATCACCAGGCGCTAAAAGATTATGAAGATGCTTTATCAGAATGTCCTATGGGGGCAGATATGAATGAACGTATCCGCTGTGTAGTATCGAGCTTAAAAAAGAAGGGTTATTTGCTTACTCCGAAAACCATTAAAAATCTTATATTCAATGCGGCATCTCCTGACGCTATACATTGAATATATCTACTCTATATTCTTCTGTGGAAAAGCCAATAAAATAGAGGGGAGAAGAGATATCCTTGTTTTTACAAAACTAATTAGGGGATCTATTTAGAAAGGGAAATTTATCCCCCAAATTCTCGGAAAATAATAAGATATTTCTATTTTTCATTCTTACCCCCCGCAGTAAAAATCAAGGTTTTTTAAAACTTCGTCCCAAATAATTTTTTTTAGCTATTTAACCCCATTTTTTTGGAAACCGATAGATCAGTACCGCAATTGGATACTGCTCTTGGTGCTAGTATTTCCAAAATCGGTTAACAGTCATCGCCAAATAGTTTCCTCAGCGGATAGTGCTTATCATTTATAAAAAACAGTTCCTTCTCACGTTGGCATGCACGTATTACTGACTTATTCCCATTATATGCATCCTATTTATCGTCTCATGTTATAATTACTATATTATACGCTTTGATTAAGTTTGCCTTAAGCCTAAAATCTTAAGCTGTGATTAAAACATAGGGAAAATATTAAGTAGAGGTCATTGAAAAATTTATTTTATTTTTACTGATTACAGCAATTTAGTTATTTATTTTTAAAGGAATTATTTAATGAACGAAATCGGTGCACAACGATGCCAACTTCAAGAAGGAACCTGGGATGATTTTAGGAACGAAGTCAAAAATGTTGAGCCTGAACTGTTTAATATTATTGAAAAAATTAGCCCCGGAGAACAATACAAGCTATTTAAAGTAGTTTATCCCTATGGCGAAAAAATTACCGATTTAGGCACAATCTGCCTGCCAAACAATGGGGGAGAAGTTATTCGGCTGGATGATCACCGGACACCAAAAAAATTACAACAGCAACTTGGTTATTGTCCTACTCCAATGATTCTTCAGCTTCACAATGGGAGCGAAGTATTTGTGGAAACAGGGGAACGTATTATTCCTCTCAATGTATTTAAACCAGGCGATTTATATGCCTTATTTGAAGTAATGGTCCCGTTAACTGGGAGCTCTTTTACTCCTTGCTGGAGTGTTACAGCAGGTGCCCGATCAGTTTTCTTGGGAGCAAAAGTAACTGATTCTATTAGTCATAAGCGATTATTTGCCGAATATGGTGTGGCCAGTGAACCCCCGACATCATTAATAGAACATTGGGAGTATTTGAAGGTCATTGCTAACCGCAGTTCAATGGGTCGTTCTTGGCGTAGTGAAATACTTTTATTTACGGGAGATTGGTTTATTCCTAAAGAAAACGATATCAATTGGTTAAATTTCCACTACTATATTGCCAAAAAGAGCTGGATTCAGTCTAAAAATACCCGAATTAAGGATGAGTTCAGTGTAATGTGGGAAGCTTTCAACAGTGCTATTGGTGCCCGTCGTCTGAAGCCCACTTCTTATATAGTGAATACAGTGATGCATAATATTTTTTTGGCAAATGGCGCTATCGCTGGATTTAGACCAGTTTCAGATGATAATCAGTTATTATTACCATCCTTGTCTATTGAATATGCCTATCAGAATATTTATCAACTTAAAGAATATGCGCCTATTATAATGGAACCAGCAGTTTTAAACTCTGCGCGGGATATCAACTCGGTTTTTTATTCTCTAGCGTACCCAACTTTGCTTGAAGGGACTCCTGCGCTTCGTCAGAAAACAAGAATCATTAATGAATTAAGAGAAGTACGACGTTTAATGCAAATGCTAGATAAAACTATAGATCAACAGAAAAATCAAATTTTTCAATTTATCAAAGACTCAAAATTTGATTATTTCCACACACAACCCGACAATCAAGGTGAAATTACTGATAGTAAAAACATTTTAGAGGATGATCTTATTAAATGTTGTATGCAAAGATTTTTGGGAAAAAAATTTCCATATCAGGGACCTTTTTTCCATGGGTTTATAAAAGTTTCGCGCGGAAATTAACCAATGCATCCTACCATTGAACAAGAGAGCTTTAAATCCTGGCTAGTTTGTTTATCGGCAGCTTTGTTCTTCTTCTATGAATTTATTCAGATGAATATGTTGAACAATATCAGTGCAGACTTGCTCAGAGAATTTTCCATTAGCCCAGAAAGACTAGGTTTTTTTTCAGCAAGTTTTTTTTATGCCGATGCGCTTTTTCTGTTACCCGCTGGTTTGCTATTAGATCATTTCTCAGTGAGGAAGATAATTATCTACGCAATGATTTTATGCGTTTTAGGAACGCTAATGCTAGCCACCTCTAAATTTTTAATTCTCGCTGAGATTGGGCGTTTTGTTACTGGCTTTTGCAATTCATTTGCACTATTAGGATGCATAAAATTAATCTCTCGGTGGTTTCCTCCAAAAAGATTTGCCCTGCTCATAGGAATCACGGTCACAATAGGCATGTTTGGCGGCATGATAGCTCAAGCACCCTTTGCGTTCTTGGTTGTATCATCAGGATGGAGAACAGTTCTATATATTGATTCATGTATAGGCTTAATTATCACATTAATAATAGGGTTGAATGTTCATGATAGTCCAGCAAAATTAATAAAGCCATTAAAAATAAGTTTAAAAAATATTTCAATCTGGAATCACCTAACGATCGCTGCAATAAATAAATTAAACTGGAGACTGGGAATTTTTATTGCTTTTATGAATCTTCCATTGACTTTATTAGGAGCTTTATGGGGGAATTTATATCTATTAAAGGTTTATAAATTAAATTTACCTGAAGCTTCTATCGCTTCTAGCGCGCTTTTTAGTGGAATGATGATCGGCTCTCTTGCAATCGGATGGTTTGCAGATCACATGGGAAATCATAGAAAAATTATGATTTCCTCACCTTTAATGTTAACCACTATTACTTTATTGCTAATTTTAAATGTAAAATTAAGCTTTACATATATACTTAGTTTTTTTATTTTAATTGGATTTTTTTGTGGATGCCAAGTAGTTGGTTTTAGTTACGTCATAGCAAGCAATCCGAAAACAACAACTACGACAGCACAAGGACTTGTTTCTGCTATAATTATGATATGCACCGCTCTATTTCAACCACTATATGGTCGGTTAACTCAATCTTCTTATTTTTTTATTTCAGGAACATCGGATAATTATCGTTGGGCATTACTCATATTGCCCTTTACTACATTTATCAGTTTTCTAATAGCGTTAAATTTTAAAGAAATTAATTTTAACAGCTTTGATTAATGCATTTGTTATGTTTCACACCACTAAAGGAATAGTATGCCTATGAAAAAATGACAATCACTCACTTGCGAATAATGTTATGAAAAAATTAAATCCCCTCCCCATATTAGACAAGTTGCTAAATTTAGCCTCAACATTAAATCTACCGGAACTAGATAATATAGTCATTGTCTGTGTTCAACATGTTATAACGACCACAACTAATCTTTTTGAGGCAGTAATCTCTTTAGGTATAAAACCAAACAATATATTCGTCCTAGGCAAGCAATACTCGACATCCACGGCTGCACATAAAAAAATGGTTAAACTTGGAGTAAACTTGCAATCATTAACTGCTTTGAATAAATGTGGAACGTATGAAGCTATTTGTCAGAGTGACATTAACCAAATGTGGGAAAATGTTAAAGATTATGTTAAAAATAAACATATTAAAGCTATCATTGTTTTGGACGATGGTGGTAGATGCCTAGAACGCATACCTAATGAAATTATGAATAATTTTCCTATAGTAGGAATTGAGCAGACGACTGCAGGTTTATTTAATCCAAAAGTTTTAGCTTTATCTATTCCATTCATAGATGTCGCGACAAGTGCGGCAAAAAAATTTTTAGAGTCTAAGGTTATATCTGATGAGATAATTAAAAGTGTAGATAACTATCTAATTAAAAATAAAGAAGATAAAATTTACGGCGTAGTAGGTCTTGGGACTATTGGAAAAGCATTAGTCAATAGACTAACTTCTTTGGGTTTACGAGTAGTTGTTTTTGATCGACTTAAAGACATCAAATTAAAAAATATAATTAGGTGTGAAAGTGTTGCTCAGTTAGTTGAACTTTCTGATTATGTATTTGGCTGTACAGGAAGAGATATTACACAGAATTTGGATCTATCACTTTTAAAAAAAGATAAAACATTTATAAGCTGTTCATCAGAAGATAAAGAATTTTTTTCACTATTAACGCATACTCAGAATAATTTTAATCTTAATCCATTTTCAGATTTAAAATACTACACCTCATGTGGAGCGATTGTCCACATCCTGAATGGCGGTTTCCCCATTAACTTTAATCGTCGGCAAGAAATTTCTCACCCTAACAATATTCAGTTAACACGAGGTTTATTGTTAGGTGCATTAATCCAATCAATACATCACATTATGCACAATAGTAAAACAACGGGTAGAATTATGTTAAGCCCTGAAATACAAAAAACTATTGCTATTGCATTATCAAATTTCAATAACTTCTGGAATGCGGACGTAATAAACTCATTCTCAAACATCCATTGGATCATAAGTAATTCAAGTGGCGAATATTGTTCTTCTTCGGATATTTTCTTAAATAATTTATCCGAAACTATTCAATTTAATCATGATCAGTCTATTGCTTTTAATAGTTTACAAATTTCAAAGATAAAGTTTATGCAGCTAAGCATGCAGCTTTAAAAAAAACTTTTACAGATTTGCGACTACCGTATCGCTTGAGGCAGGATTCAACAAAATCTATTTCTTTTTGTGTTGGAAACTTATTTCCCAATTTTTCTAAAATGCCTATGGTCAACATTGTAAGATAGATTGATTTGCTAATTGATTTTGGTTTTGGATTTTCTTTGAGCTCGTTGTAAAAAAGCTTTATTAAAATTTGATCCAAAATTTCGTAACAATTTTTAAAATTAGTATAATTTACCTGACACATCACTAATCACCATCATTTTGATTTCAATGAAGCTATTAAACCATCTCTTAAAAAAGTCTTAAACATTAAAGTTTTGCGGCAATTTAATTCGTCAATATTAGCCGCTAAATTTTGGCGACAAAATTAAATGCAACTTTATACAGCAAAAGAATTGCAGGAGATGTTAGCTAGGAATGGATTTAAAGTCTTAGGCCAATATGGCATCGATGGCTCTAAATTTTCAGGGCAAAAAACTGAGCGCATTTTAACGGTGGCGAGAAAAGAATAGCACTTTCCAGTTCATAAAATTTGACTGATTAGAGGTGATTAATATGCGAATTGCTTTTTTATTTTATGACGGGATGACTGCGCTTGACCTGGACAATTTCAGTTTGCACAGGCAGTTTAATTTTAGGTGCTGCCGGATTATTAAAAGGTGTGGAAGCAACTTCCCATTGGGCTGCATTGGATCGTTTGTCTGCCTGGGGTGCTGAGAGGAGAGACCGCACCACTATTTTTCGGCTCAATACCAACTTTTGCCTGATGCTTTCATTAGTTAGCTGGTGAAGGTGGACGTAGCGCAAATAGGTATGTTGATAACCTACAGCATCACAACATAAACATAAATGTCATTCTTTGTACTGATATAGCTCCAATCCCGCCGATGTAACTTGGTACTTTTGCATACGACTGTTTGGTTTATCAGGAATAGTCATCTGTAACAACCCTTGCTCTATTAACGGGTTCAAATGTTTTTCCTTAAATTTAGTCCGGTTCTTTAAAAATAATGCCGACATCAATTCAACTAAAGTTCTGGGTTGCTGACACAGCTGTAATAACAGGATAGCCTCTGACGTTAATTTCAACTTAGTCCCGACTTGCTCCCTGGTTTCGTGAACAAAATCTGGGTGAGGAAAAAATGTCATTCGCAAAACAGTACCCAGCTCCTCCCAGTGTGGCTCTGGGTAACCACCCTGCTGACAGGCTTCTTTGATTCTTTTATAGCCACTACCCCATTCTTCTACCAGATTAAGTTCGCCAAAAACTCTAGCTATAACAGGGTTACGGATGCGACTAACACCCGCTTTAAATTGCTCAATGCTCATGCCGGGCGGCATAATGCCAGGGTTTTGAATCTCCAATCTGTCGTCATAAACAGCCACAAAAATACGTGTTCCCAAAATTTCATAATTGGCGTGTACTAAAGCATTGCTTAGCGCTTCACGAATACCACTCATCGGATATTCTGCGATGTCCTTGGGCTGCATCGCTCCAAATGTCGCAGCCATTTTTGTATTGCGTCGGATGAATTTAGGTACTTCATCAACAGCATGTAAAATACTACCCTCTATATCAAGCCTATCGATAAACTCAGCCCGACTGTTACCGGCAAAGCGCGCGCATCTTACTTGGGCAAAAGGAAAATATTCGCGCAGTATTTCTGGTTTTCCAAAAAGGATAATGCCGCCATTGGTAGCAACTACGCGCTTACCTTTGTGTGTTAGAATCCCCAAACTCATTAATTTTTCAGCGTCAATCGATACCTTGCTATTGGCCAATGTCTTCTGAATTAACGGCCAGTCTAAATCTTTTTCTCCCGCATTGTCGCACGGTGCTTTATCAAAGTACGGGTGGTGACCAGCGCGTTTTATTCCCGCAATCGTCTCTTTACTGGCTAAAGCGCGTAGAATTGCCCAGGCGGATAAACACCCCTTCTTCACCTTTATTCGTGAGATAAAAAGGCGCAGGAATATGTTCAACCTGTACAACTAATACTGATTTATGCTGAACTTCTATGATGCTAAACTCGGGCAGAAGTTGTGGTTTTATTCGATGTGCAATGACGTTAGCAACCTGCTCCTGTGTTTTAGCTGGTTCCGCAAGGCCAACAATCGATCCATCATCGTCAACACCAATCAGAATAATGCCGCTGGCCGAATTCGCAAACGCAATAACAGCTTTCAAAATGGTATCCAACGAAGAGGTATCTCGTTTGAATTCTAAGGTTTGCCCTTCTGGTAATTGTGCGATTTTAATAATATCCATCTGAAAAATGTTACCTTAAAGGGACAAAACGGGACAAACATCAATTACCCTTTTGTCCCGCTCAAAGTTATTATAACCGTTTGATTATAATACAAATTATAGCCTTGGGACAAAGGGACAAGCGGGACAAAGACTTTATCTTATTTTATTTCAGCCGCTGCAGGTACTTACTTCTCTACTAGAGCTTCAGGCCCCGCCCCGCTGCTGCCAGCATAGCATGGGTAGCCTTTTCCATAGAAGCACGTACCGGATCAAGATCAAGTCGAGCATAGATTGCCGTTGCCCGCGGAGATTTATGATTGAGAGTGCTGGAAGGGGAATTGATTTTCTTTTCCATTAAAATTTTTGCAAGTCCCACATAGTTGTTTATTTCGCCCTTTTTTCAGCCATAATACAAAACCTCTTAAATATTAACTAATATTAGCATATATATACTGGATTTTAGCAAATTACGCCGCCAAAGCCTAGTGATAAATCAAAGCATTATTCTTGATTAGCGGTAATTTCTAATAAATCACTTCAATTTCCAGGCTTCGAAAAATATTTTTTCAAAATGGATGGCTCTATGATGTTTTGAGTGGGTAAAAAAACAAGACACCCATCCTTCTCAACTTGTGGAGAAGGATGGGTTTTCAACCACTTCTAAATTTCATAGAACCATTTTTTTTCAAACTAACTTGGGTAAAAGTAGCTAAGGCAGCACAATAGATTTTGCTATTTTGGATCCTTGATGAGTATCACCACCAGCGCATCAATCGCCTCCACTGGCAATATCATGGCGTTGACTGCTTCCACTGCAAAGGAGGAAAAGAAAAACTCGTCATTATTTTCAACAGTGAACAACACCCTGAATAGAAAGTTGAATCTATATTTATCGAGATAAACTCATCCCCCACATCACCGGTCAAGAAAGCCTCATAAAAAATATTAATGCCCAAGTAAACCGGCAACTGGACCAAACAGCCCGTCAGGAAATCGCAGAAATAGCTGGCCACAGCAGATCAGCGATTGCCAGCGCATACATTGGGGCGGTCAAATAAGTCAGTCGGTCTCAGGAGCCGGAGAAATGTCAAGGTTGCGCGCAGCGCACCCGAAGGGCTTGACCTTGATATTTTGGAGGCGACCCCACGCTATTCAAAGGGTTGCAGGTTTTTCCCTGCAACCCTGACTAGCGGCGAGCGTAGGGGTTTGGGGGCAAAGCCACCAAAATTACATCTTCATTATCAATTTATCATGTATTAATTTTAATTCCTCATAGTAAGGTCATTCTGAAATATGTCAATACTGTAGCATTTTCCTTGTACTTAATTTTTCAATTGCTGTTCAATCTGGTCAAGCGCCTCCGGCGAAGATGCCGCTTCAACCAACCGATCAAAATCTGATTCGTATCGCTGCTCCTGAATCTTCCGATATTTTTCAAACTCGCTTTCAGCATGAATCTTAGCGAACTCAGCACTGACCCGACCAGCATCTTGCAACACATCGCGTTCGGTAAATTCCAAAAACTGATCAAGTCGTTTAGCCCAATCTTCCATAGTCATGGGAGTACGGCGCTGAGCACGCTCTTCAGCAAGGTCGAGATAAGCGTTGACAATTCGTCCCAGCGCTTGCAGCTCATCTTGGGTCAAGTAATTTTTAGCTAAAACGACATCGGTCTTAAGGATTCTGCCATGAGGAGCTTTCTCCCAAGTACTCAATCCCATGTGTTGGCTTGTGCCATCAGCGCACTCTAAGATAAGTTCTGCAGCCGTCCGACCGTGAATGGCATAGTGCAGCTTATTCTGCAGTTTGGCAAAAAAATCCTTCGTAGTAGGTGCGTTAGGGTTATAATCCACAGCAGTAACATAGATATCGGTAATCTTCTGATAAAAGCGTCGTTCTGAGAGGCGAATCTCGCGAATTTCTTCTAGTAGGCGTTCGTAATAATCCTCGCCCAAAAATGCCCCATTTTCCAGACGTTTCTTATCGAGTACAAAGCCTTTGATAGCGAACTCACGCAGCACCTGGGTCGCCCATTGACGAAATTGTGTAGCACGAACCGAGTTGACGCGATAACCCACGGAGATTATGACATCCAGGTTGTAGTGCTGAGTCTGGTAGTTCTTGCCGTCGGCGGCAGTTATTCGGAATTTCCGAATAACTGCCCGTTCATCTAATTCACCGGATGTGAATATATTCTTTAAATGTTCGTTAATGGTGGGCAAACTCACGTCAAAGAGCTCGGCAATCAGTTTCTGGGTCAACCAGATTGTTTCATCCTCGAAGCGAACCTGAATGCTGGCCGCCCCTGCTTGCCGGGTAAATATCAAGAATTCAGCAGTGCTGTTGCGGATGTTTAACCCCTTGTCTTGGTGTTGTTTTTTCATACTTCCTCCACGCCCAATTCTTTCAATATAGATATCCTACTTTTTTCCACGCATTGGCTTTCTTGTTGATAACGATAAAATGTATATCTTGTATAGGTGCAAATTTAAAAAATAAAAAACTGCTTTAAATAACCAAAATTTGCTTCACTTTTTTAGCAATAGCATAACCTAATAATTTATTTTCAGACCCATCAAGATGTACTCCATCGAGTGTACTAGAAGTAACTACAACGGATGTATCTAAAAAACTACAACCCTCTTCTTCCGCTATCTGTTGATACAACGCAACTAAATATTGTGATTTTTTAATTGAAGCATCATCACGCTGTGGAGTTAAATTAGGTACTTCTCTAATTGCTGGTGCTGCAAGTAGCAATATTTTTGGCGCATTGGCCAAAATCCCTTTATTGCTTATTTTCACAACATGGACTAATTGTCGCATATCGGAAGAAATTCTGGTGCTACGCTGGAGCTACCTTTTGGTTTTAGGTCTCCCTACCCTTATATAAAGATACAAGCCTCCATACCTAGTAAAGCCAACAAGCCTCTAAGTACCCCCATCTAGCAAATCACTCTCCATCACCATATGCACCGCGTCTGTATCCGATTTAACCCCCAGTTTTTTTAATACCTTAGCCACATATCCGCTAATCGTTTTCTTACCGAGATATAAACTCTTTGCAATATCACCTCTTTTCATACCGCTCACAACCATCAGGAGAATCTGCAGCTCACGCTCGTTCAACTGCAGTAACGGTGATGGCTTATGTCGCAGCAGACGCGCAACAGCCTCAAACCCGCCCATGCCTGGCATATTGAGGTCTATCAGGACAATATCAGGATTGAGTTCGCGGGCAACGCGAATAGCTTCTTCACCATTTTCCACCTCCCCAACTACGTTAATGGTTTCAGTATCATTCAGCAGTAATTTCATGCTGCTGTGTATCAATTCGTGGTCGTCGACGAGTAAAACCTAATCATGTATAAGGCCCTCCTGGCATTCTTAGAAATTTGACACTTGCGTCCCATCAAGGAAACCCTATTTTTACATAAGAGTTTCATTGGGTACAGTTGAAGATTTTCGTAGTGATATCTATCAGGAAAAATAAAAAAATGAAAAAAAAGCTTGTCCTGCTTATACCATTTGTCCCATCGCAATAAAAGTATTTAAAAACAATTAGTTGAATTAATACAGGGTGGGACAAATGAAAAATTCGTGTTTGTCCCACTTGTCCCAAGGGGTGGGCTAGAGCGGAATAAGTACGTTGATTTCAAGTGTCACCTGCGCTTCCAGCGCACCCTCAGCAAACTGAGGCCCTTGAAATCAAAATATTACTGAAAAAGTTATAGGAGCCAAAGCTCCCAGCAATAGGGTGCATTCCCGAAAAGTAGGCGGAATTTATCCAACAATAGTTGAAAATCGCTTAAAAACCAGTGGTTATTCCGCTGAAATGCATTAAAACACTCTTTTTTTACCGTCTAAAATAGAAAAGGAGCGTTATGGATAATACATTCAGCAGCAACCCTATCATTGCAGATTTAAAAACTGAAGTCGAGAGATTGATTACTGAACTTCAGCTATTGAATTCAAGCTTTGTTGATGTTCGTGACGCAGATGAATTTGAAGCACTTGAAAAAGAAAATCATGCTAATGCGATAAGGCTTGCAGACCTCCTATCTGCCATTAAACTGCAAGAAGCCTTGAATAGCGATGATTTAATTAAGGCTGAAAAAGACCTAGTGAAATCCCTACCGAAGAAATACAGGAATTTAGGGTACCGTGCGGTAAGAGTCAGAATGCTAGGTGGTACACAGGTTATCGTAATGGTTCCCTATTACCATCAAAAATCAAATCTCAAAAAAATGCAGAGCAAGCGAGGTTTCCATCCTCGGCTACTATTGTTGGGTATTCATGACAGGTGCACGCCTGCCTTTTCTTCTCGGGTTAGCTTGTTTGCTACAGCTGCGTGCTCATTAGAAGAGTCGGGGCGCTTAATGGAAACGTTATATGGATTTAAGTTGGACATCAAAACAATCCGATTGATATTTAAACGTTTTGCGATGAGAGCCAGAGTCTGTTATGAATCTGGCAAGGTTCTCTTGGACAAGGAATTCAAAGGGAAACATGTGGTGATTTCAACCGATGGCGGCAGAGTACGAACGCGCAGAAATAAGAAAGGCCATAAAACCAAGAAAAATCGTAATAGATATCACACTGATTGGCGTGAACCAAAACTAATATTGATTTATGTTGTCAACGAAAAAGGTGAAAAAGATCGAAAAATATCTCCTTTTATGGATGCCAGCTTGGACGGCCCTGATGCTATATTTAGTATGTTGCTATATTATTTGAAAAAATTGGGTGCTGGGTTGGCGGACCAATTAATATTTTTTTCAGATGGAGCGGTATGGATATGGGAGCGTGTAAATAAATTAATTGCTGATTTGGGGTGTGAGTTAAAGCAGTGTTGGCTGGTGCTTGATTTTTATCATGCGGTAGAACATTTAACAAGTATTGCGACTCAAAAAAAGTGGACTAAAGCTGATGCCAAAAAATGGGTCAATAAACAGCGGAAACGCCTACTGAATGGGAAATTAGATATTTTAATTAAGGAAGTTGAGGAAGTTTGCCATAAAGCTAAAAACAAGATTTTGTTAAGAGAGCGAGAATATTTCAAAACGCACCTGCCCCGTATGCGATATAAAGAAATAAAAGATGCTTGCTTGCCAATTGGTAGCGGTGGTGTAGAGAGCGGGATTCGGCGCGTGGTGAACATGCGACTTAAAGGCCCGGGTATTTTTTGGAAGGAAGAATTTGCCGAGGCAATGCTCTTGCTTCGATCTTATTATAAAGCTGGCCGCTGGAATCTACTGAGAAATATGGCATTTATAGGTGGCCTGGATGTTGAATAGCCCTGCCTACAAAAGTGGAATGCACCCGTCATCCTAATCCACCCTAGCGGCGCTAATCGCCGAATTAGCCATAGCAATCATCGCCGACTTATCAGCCGCATGATCATCCCAGCTTAATGTATAGAGCACACCTTTATCCCGCCATTGTAACGCCGCCGGAAAATAACTGCCCATGGCATGCCCCGGTGTATAATAACCTTGCACGTGCTGAACTAAACTGACCGGCTCAATAATATTTCGGTGATTGAGATCATAAGAAGTTGTTTCCGGCTTTTCATTAGCTTGAGCCCACAAATAGCCGACACTACAATAATGGGCGCCATGACAGTCAGCTGTATAATCCACATAAATGAAATAGCCTTTTCTCGGGGCAGTATTATCTTGATCATAGCCGCTGAAATATTGAGTATGTCCGGCATCGCGGGGAATAATCGTCGGAAAAATAGCAGGCATTTCTGCAACTTTTTGAACTTTCTTCAGGGTTGAGTTCAAATTGCGAATAAATGTATTGGATTGAACAGGATTGTATAATTCGCTTTTAGCAAAGACGCTGCTGCAAACTAAAATGCTGCTGAGAAATAAAATAATTTGCCATTTTTTGTTCATGTAGAGCTCCAATTATTTACAAATTAATGATTTAAACCGATTTTAAATATTCTATGAAAAATCGTTATTAATCGTGCAATCATACTTTCCCCACACTTTATATAAAATATTATTTTATGGCTGTGTTTATCCATGCTTTATTGAATTAACAAATTGATTATGTTTCTCCCCTAGTCCAAGTTGCTCAAGGTACTTTTGAAGCATCCTTTGTGAGGGTGGGTTAACCATCTCCGCCATAATTTCCTGTATGCTGACTGAACCATTTTTTTTTAGAATTTCCATAATTTCTTCTTGCTTTGGGCTTAAAGTAACTTTTTTAATAGCAGATCTAGGGACTAATACTCCAATAGGCTCCCTAAACCTAAAAACCACCACCACACCTCCTGTCCTCTCCTTAAACTCAGGCTCAGGAATCCCTCCCGCTGACATTCCTCAATCATCTTTAAACTCCAGGGTTTCTGATTCTTCCTGAGCTATGAGCGCTTTTAATTGCCGGATATTCATGACCTCTACTGCCCTTTGAAGATGAGTATTGTCTTATGCTGCCATAATTCCACAAAACTGACTATCCGTAGCCAAGGTAATAAATGCAGCATACTACCAGCCCAATAATCGCCCCTAAAAATATCGTCCCTGCAAAGCGGAGTTGAGAACAAAAAACTCCTGCCGTTCCAATCTTTCTGTTATGCCGTCCATACACACCCGCAAAGCAGCAACTTGTTCATTTAGAGCAGAAATACGTTGCCAAGCTGGGCTTTGAGGGTGGTAATCCCCCTAATAATATTGTCATGAACAATATTGCTGACTAATTGATCCAAGTCGTCAGTGAGTTTCTTCGCTTGCAGGGTATCTTTTAGTATGAGATAGCAACCATTAGCTTACCTGCCCTGAAAATTGACCGGAAATAACGGCAGCCTTTTGCTCACGGCTGATATGAAAAGCAGCATCTAACATTGTTGTACTGCCATTATAAGCATACTCAATAATTTCACAGAGCAATAATAGGTAATGGTGAACAATCTGTGTGGGATACTCTAGAAAACTATCATATAAAGCGACCTGGATTAAGGCATTAGCCTTGGCGAGATGGTCATCGCTGTTTATAATCATAAAAATGGATACATATATAGTTATTTTTATAAATTATGAATAGGTCGTAATACGTCTACTCTTATGACCTAACAAGTCTTGGCGATCTTCAAAACTCACACCGGCTGCCCTTAAACAGCGACCAAACGGGTGTTTCAAATCATGCACTCTGACGTCTATCCCCTTCTGCTTTCGTGCTCTTTCCAGGCAGTATTCGACCTCCGGGTCATAGGTCTGTTACGGCAAGTAAAGACATTCTCAGGATATTGTCCTCTGACTTCGTTGATGATAGACCAGCGACCAGATCGAGCGATTCATGCGTAACCACCGCAATCCGCCTCGCGGCAGGTGAGATTGACTCTAAGCAACTATTTCAGAGACAATGCAATCTGCATTCGTCTCACCACCACAATCATTCACAGTATGAAAGGAGACCTGTTGCCATGCCCAGGGAAGTACTTTTGAGAAACGGATATATTGAATTTGTCTTTGTTGGCGGAGATATTGTCAAGCGCAACTATGAGCTGGTCGGTTCTCACGTACAGAAGGCACGCGATCTGATGCATGTGAGCCGCAAGAGAGTTTTGGAGCGTTTCGAAAAGCAGCAGAGCGCCGCGAAGCCTCGCTGAATCCCGGCAACTAAACATTTTTCGGCCCCCTCTGTAATGTTGAACAAAGGAGCACGGTTTATCGAGTTTTAAAAAAACAGTTACCCTGTAACTGAAGTCGGTTTATAAATGAGCAAACAATAACGGGTTTTTTAGTCATCTTATCAAACAGGGAGAAATGTCGAGTGGATTTTGTATCGGAAATGAAACACCCTAAAACAATAGAAGACTGCTGTAAATTTGCCACTGTGGATTCTAATCACGAAGAAGAGCTGCAGCTGGTTGGCTGACATGTATAGGTGGTTCTAGGCGCAAACCCCAGAAATTTCTGACGGTCTCAAAAACAGTCGGAAAAAAAGACGGTTTACGCTTACAACCCCTACGTAGACCTGATATGGAAGTTTAAGATATGGTTTTCACCTTAACTGGGTATTCTGTTCCATTGCACCTCTACCCCCTAATAGGTCTTTCGGGTGCCAAATGGTTACCCTTAATTTTTAAATAATTAATAGGCAAATGTGATGAGCGAAAATGACTTAGAACTAAAAGTACTAGAACCCAAAACTATTGCAAGAGATCCCTCTGATCTAAATGAACCTTTATTGGAACATAAAAATGTAGAAATTCCCGTTGTTCAACCTCCCATTGAATCATGTGAAGCCAAATTGCAAAGAACTATAGAGAATAGTTGCTTGTCATATACGTATCTGCGTACCATACCCCTGATAAATATACCAATCGACATGATCAGAGATACCTTTGCAGATCATACACCACCACCAGATCCAACCTCTATTGCCGTTCAACATTCAAAGCTATATGCGGGCCTGGGGATTTTTTCAAAGCTTTCTAGACTGGGCGCGGCAACACTCCCTGTCCTAAGCTCAAGTACAAAACTATTACAGATTGTCCAAGAAAATAAATCTACTTTTAATGAAGGTTATATAGAGGGTATTCAAAAAGGCTACCAGAAACCCTACTCTTCTGGGGGCGATTTTTTTGTTGTGGCATCCGAAGCTTCTCAGGGAATCATCCAGTTAACTGCGTTTCCTATTGCCTTTTTAGGGGCTCAAAAAATAGCCAGTGCTAAAAACATGAAGGCAGTTCTAAAAGGTATAGTGTTTCTAGGCGCTGGAGTTACCGCTATTATATTAAATTCAACGCATAACTATACATCCCAATTAGTCAGAGACCAAGGCGAATATTATGGTTATCTCTGTAGTGGTCATGCAGGCTGTGTGGGGGAACAAGAGCAACTTCTCCCAACTGTTCCAACAGGGATAAACGGTTTTGTTAGCAGCATTAGCGCCGTGGCCTGTGGATTTATATATGGACTTACAGAAAGAGCACGAGATTATATGTGTCGAACAAGTCTTCCTGATCCAGCTTCAGATAATAAGTCTATTAATAGTTGACAGTTGTTCGGATTTAGTGCTGCAGCACATAACAAGGGAATAGCAATGTGGAAGCATCAGCTAGAGCATTAACGGAACTAATTAAAAAGATTGGACAATGCACCCTGTGGGCACACAGTCAAGGTGCAGAGAGTGAACAAAGCGTGCAGATTTTGGCGAGTCTATTAACCGACGCCCTACCCATCTCAGCTGACTTGCAGTGCCTGCTGTGGGCTTCGGATAAAATCGGCGACAGCATTGATGCCTTCGCCATTGAGCGCTCCCAGCACAGCGGCATTTTTTCCTGGCTGGCGCAAAAGCGTGCGAAGTTCTTAAAAGCCGGCATGTCAAAATCATTAACTGCTAACGGAAATTTTATTTTGCGGGATTTTCCCGAGGCGATGACCCAATGTTAGACCAGGAAAAATCCAGCGCCTGTGCGCAGATGCATTTCCTAAATAAAGATTCCACTGCCAAAAGTCCTCTGGAAGTTTAAACTCACTATTCGCCAAGAGCATCAGTACTGGGCCTTTGTGCGGGATCGATTGGCCGAAGGTGACCGCTTGGTCAAGGTGTTTTATCAAGTGGTGATCTATACCCGTTCCACTTAGGATTTCGGTGTTAGAGTAGTCCAGCTTGTGCTGAGATTTATGAAGTACATCCTGTACTTCACCCTTCGGGCCGCTGTCGCGTTCAAATTTGTTCCTACAAATTTGTGTTCGATCTGATTGAGTAAAAACGCAGGAATAGTCGACTTGTCGTCCCGGCTTCCTGCCGGGACGACTACGTCGGTTATTCTTATTTCGAGTTTTTATGATTGAAGATCGGACAAAGATTAGTGCAAGCTGGGCTGCTCTAACACCGAAATCCTAAGTGGAACGGGTATATGCGCAACCCGACATCGCAACCAGTGCCGAACGTAAGGTACGCGATTTATATTGAACCAATCTCAGTACAAGCTGAACTACTAGTAAAAATCTCCTTTGTAATAAGATTAGAATGAGCATAAAACAAGCCCCCATGTTTTTATTTTTATCGAATCAGATAATACTCATTTTGCACTTCTTTTTTAATCCACTAAAAATAGCAGGTATTAAATTTTTATGACAACACAAAAGAATAGTGAACTTCTAAAGCCCCAAGATGAAAAAATTTCCAATAACGATCCCCAGGCATTGGCTGAAGAACCTACCGCAGAATCTCAGTATCAGCTTGGAATGCTTTATCTAGAGAAAAATGACAAGGTACAGGCTGTGGAATGTTTTATACAGGCTGCTAAAAAAGATCATGTATTAGCACAATATCGCCTGGGAGTGTGCTATGCGTATGGCGAAGGCATTGAACAAAATCTACCAAAAGCAATAGACTTGTTCGAAGAAGCTGCAAAAAAAGATCATTCCGACGCAATAGCTGTATTAAAGTTAATTAATCAAATCCATTTAGAAACCGAATTAAAATTGACTCATGAATCAGTGAATCAAGACGTTCTAGATAGAGATTTTTTTGAAAAAAATTCTAAAGTAGTAGATTTTTTTATAAAAGCTACAGTGGAAAACGATTCAAAGGCGCAATATAACCTTGGAATGTGCTATTTTAAAGGCGAAGGCGTCGAAAAAAATCTAGCAAAAGCAGTAGAATTTTTAAAAAAAGCTGCTGAGAAAAGTAATCCAGGGGCGCAATATCAACTTGGGATATGTTATAGAGATGGATTAGGCGTTCCGCAAGATAAAAAAGAAGCAATGAACTGCTTTGGTAAAGCTGGCGAAAAAAATCAGAACGCAGAGCTAGCATTCCGATCCATTTGTATAGAATTTGCCGAAAAAGGCGATCCAGATTCATGCTTTAGACTTGGAGTATGGCATAATAGCGGAATAAACGGTTTTCAGAAAAATGTAGACGCAGCAAAAAAATATTTTAAAATTGCTGCCGATAAAAAGCATCAGCTTGCACTAAATATGCTTGAAAACATTTCTTTCCAAGAAAAAAATGAGAGGCCTTCCAGCCAAATGCCTCAGCAAGAGTCTGAGGAATCTACTAGTTTAAGGTGCCAAGACGAAAAAGATGACCCAAAAGATTTAAAAAATGTATCCCCATTTTTCGAAAAAACTCCCAAAAAAATAATTCCTGAAGAAGAATACAAGCTCGGAATGCGTTATCTAGAGGGAACAGATGTCAATAAAGATATTGACGAGGCCCGTAGATTATTTATATCTGCTGCTAATTGGGGTTACCCAAAGGCTCAATATCAGTTGGGATTATATTATGAAAGCGGATTACTAAACCTTCCAGTAGATAAGTCAGAATCCTTAAAATGGCTTCGAAAAGCCGCCAATAAAGGACATCAGGAGGCAGCAATTCATTTGGTGGAAATTTATAAAAAAGATGCTGAACAAAATAATTATCCAGAAGCGCAATATCAACTTGCATTATGTTTTAAAGATGGATTTGGCGTTGTGAAAAAAGATGAAAAAGAGGCGGTAAAATGGTATGAAAAAGCTGCTGAACAAGGTTTTACGCCAGCCCAACTTAATCTGGGAGTCTGCTATGCGCGCGGTGAAGGAATCGAAAGAAATTTAGCAAAAGCGGTGAAATTGTATGAACAAGCTGCCATTAAGGAACCAGAAGCGCAATATAATCTTGGAATATGCTATAAAAATGGTTCAGGTGTTGAGAAAAATAACATAGAAGCGATGAGACTGTTTCACCAAGCTAGTGAAAGCTGTTTTAAACTAGCATATGAAAAATTGACATCTATTTATGAAGAATTAGCCAATGAAGGTGATCCTGAGGCACAATATAACCTTGGATTATGCTATAAAGATCAATTACTAGGTATTTATGAAAATAAAGAAGAAGCAGCGAAATGGTTTCGGAAAGCTATTGAAAAAAATCACGAAAAAGCAAAGGCCGCATTATTAGAGGTTTATAAAAAATCAGACAATCCAGAGTTTGCCTATTTGCTTGGAAAATTGTATGAGAATGGCGAAATGGGACTTACGCAAGACAGAAACGAGGCCGTAAACTGCTTTATTAAAGCTGCCGAGAAACACAATCGAGAGGCGCAATATCAACTTGGGATATGTTATAGAGATGGATTAGGCGTTGCGCAAGATAAAAAAGAAGCAAAGAAATGGTTTCTTAAAGCTAGTGAAAAAATACAAGACGCAGAGCTACAAGTCAAATCTATTTGTATAGAATTGGCCGAACAAAAAGATCCAGATTCATGCTTTATTCTTGGAATATGGCATAATAATGGAATGCATGGTTTTCGGAAAGATGTAGACGAAGCAATAAAGTATCTTAACATGGCTGGGAAAGAGCATAAGCTTGCACAAACCATGCTTGGAAAAATTTCTGCTTTACCAAAAGAAAATAAGAAAGAATCCCTCCCCTCTATAAGTTATGTCGCTCCGCAATCAACCTTCCCTCCCCCTCCCTCATCAATGCCATTATTATCCTCAATCTCCACCAGCCCTTCTTCTCAGCAAGAGCCGGAGAAATCAACTAATACATTAAACTAATATAATCCTTAAAAAGCCTGTATCCAAAATACATAAGCAGATAATTAAGGGTATAGCCCCCAAGTGCTGGTAACACAAGGGGGCTATTTTCAAAGGGCAAACCTCTATGTGAAGTACTAATGGCACTAACTTAAGGAGATGTGTTAAGCCGCTGGCAATCATTACCCACAAATTCCTCCTCTTTGGGCGTCATTGCTTCGTCGCTTCGCTCCTCGCAATGACGCCCAAAGGGGAGGGCATTTGTGGGTAATTGATAAGGCATTTCCTTAAGTTAATGGCATTACATCCTGTACTTCACCCTCCGGGCCACTCTAATGGCTTTTTTGTGTTACTCCTTCTCTTGCACCAGCTCCCTTTTAAGTTCCTAATGTTTTTTAGAAAAAGTTTCTCTTTTTGTATTTCTTTCATCTTTTTTCTCATTTTTATCTGTTTTTCTCTTAGTATACAAAGGAGAATCTAGAGGGATAAAAGGTTTTTTAAATTTTCCAAGTAGCTTTTCTACATGCTCTAGTCCATCTTTTGCACTACCAGTTATGGCATTAGGAGGATTATTCCTTAAGATAAACACATAGAATAATTTTGCTCTTTGAATCTTAGGAAATTCCCCAGATGCTGCTAGATGATATGCCTTTCCTAAGATTTTCACCATTTGCTCCAGTTTCTCCAAACGAGCACGGGGATATGTTTGTTCAGATAACTTAAGACAGTGTATTCCCCATCTTAGATTTGTGTCGGTTCCCCGGGATGGGTCCCAGCTTTGTAAATGGTATTTTCCAAGTTTATACAGAGCCACTTCGTCACCATAATTTGCACAGATACCTAACATACTATATTCCACAACTTTGTTGCCCCGCTCAATCTCACCTTCATAGCCTTGAAGTATTTTATTTATAACCCCGTCGTCAATTACTCTGATATCTTGATCAGTAAGTTGGGGTGAACAAAATTCAGTTTTTATTTTATTGTATGCTTCTGCATTTCCTGCTTTGGCAGCCTCACTATAGAAACGCCAGGCTTTATCCAAATCCTCAGGTATAGATGAAGTTCCGAATTCGTAACACCGGGCCAATTCACAGTACGCACGTCCTGGATCATTTCGAGCAACCGCATGAAGCCACTCTATATTTCCTGACAAACCCGCATCGCGCTTCTTTGTGTTTAATATTTTAGATACAGTTCTCATGACAATTGACACATTATCTGCGGGGGAATACCTAGGCTGGGTCTGAATACCCCCACCACTATTTTTTGATTCATAACGGTTCATGATATCGCATGCCTTGTTTTGACCATGCTCCGTTATTGGATTCTTAACCTCCGGCATATCCTTTTCCGTAAAACTCCATATCCTCCATGTCGGTATTATCAAGGGGGAGTATTTTGTTTTCTTTTTAAATCTATTTTGCGAAAATAGAGTTTCATTGTCTCCTAATAGAAAACGACCAGTCGATTCACCTTTTGTTTCCTCCGGGTTTTTTTCAAAGAGACTTTTAAGATCCTGTTTATTTTTATTATCTTCTGACACTTGTATCTCCCGCGGTAAATATCAAATTGAGCAAAATTACAATTCCAACTGACTCAGTGTGATTCACACGTCACTTTACTGCCACTATAACCCACCAGAAAATCCAATTCCGCACCCTCATGAGCCTGGCTCACATGATCGATATACAATTTTGCATAACCTCGTTGATAGCCTAAATCAGTCGCCCGCCAATCAACACGCCGTCTGGCTAATTCTTCTTCACTCACTTCTAATTCCAGCCGACGATTAGCCACATCTAAACTAATCATATCGCCCGTTTTAACCAGAGCCAAAGGCCCGCCAACAGCTGATTCAGGACTCACATGTAATACCACAGTGCCATAACCTGTGCCACTCATCCGTGCATCACTAATGCGAACCATATCTGTTACCCCCTGCACTCTAGTAATTTTTTCGGCAAAGGCATATTACCCACTTCAGGCATTCCCGGATACCTTTAGGTCCACAATTTTTCAGAACAAGAATACTATCCGCAGAAACTGCTAAATCAGGGTCATCAATCCTAGCTTTAAAATCCTCGATGGATTCAAAGACCAAAGCAGGGCCGCGATGTTCCAGTAAATGTTCCGAGGCGGCAGAACGTTTAATAACGGCGCCATGCGGACAGAGATTCCCCCTGAGCACCACAGTTGAACCATGCTCATGCAAGGGCCGTTGTGTAGAATAAATCACATCTGAGTTATAAACCTTAGCGCCTGCAATATTTTCAGCAACTGTTTTGCCAGTAATCGTCAGCGCATCCAGGTGAAGTAAATCCCCCAATTCCACCATCACCGCCGGTAGGCCGCCGGCATAATAGAAATCTTCCATCAAATAATAACCCGAGGGCTGCAGATTAACCAGCAAAGGGATGTCCCGCGTCAAAGAATCAAAATCCTGTAATTCCAGGGACACACCCAAGCGAATTTGTGCAAAATGAGCCCTTTGAGCCCATTATGAGCCCTTTATTCTATAGACTTCCCCTCGGCCGGTAGTGCCTTCTAATGTAAGAACTCCCTTTTCTTTCAATAAATTAAGATCCCTTGTTGCAGTTGCTTTTGAGACCCCTGTTAATGATTGATATTCCGTGTTAGAAATATCCCCATGTTCTTTGATGTAAGCTATAGCATCCATTTGACGTTTTGATAGGTGTAATTTTTTCAAGTATTCTTTGTTAATGAATTCTTTATGGAAGATTACTTTAAACCGGCCAGGTTCTGATATAAATTGTGGCAATGGTAAATTAACAGCAGTTAACTCTTCTATAATGCGTAATGTGCCACTGCACCAACGCTCAATTAAACCTGAATAGAAAAAAGCATCGGCGATTCGACGATTTCTAGGAATAGAATCATGTTTATGAAATAAGGCTTCGGACGTTAGTCCCGGTGGTAAATTTCCTGGGTTCCAGATTTCTAAATGGTCGTCATATAACCTAATTTGATTGTGAGCAAGACTATTAAAGTCCCTATGGCAAAGAGAATTGCTGACTGCTTCTCGGATTGCTTTTAATGGATACTCCCAACGTACTTCACGCTCAGGTTTATCAATAATAATATATTCTGTTTCTAGTCGCTCACGAAACCAGTTTATTGCACCATCTAATTGCTGGATTAATGTTCCATGCACCTCTCTATCATCTAAAATATGGGTCGGTGATCTAAAACGTCCAATTTTCAAAAATGCAGAAGGAAAAAAAGCATCAGGGTGATTGCCAAATAGAAGGATTGCTGCTCTTGTGATTTTTCCATCTTTGATGAGTTCTAATTTTCTCAAAACGTCTTCATCTGATGCGTGTTCTGGTATGGGTAAACGTCCCTTTTCACGAATGATAGAAACAAATTTTTTGATTAAATCAGTATTTAAATCTGAGGGCACCGCGCTATTTTCAATATATGCATCCCAACTTAATCCAGTACGCGCAATGAAACGAGCCATGATCTCCTCATGGCTCATGCCTGATTGGTTTTTCCTACGCGGCGAAAAAAACGTCCACGCACGCTAATTGGTGTGCCAGTGCTTTGAATAGTCTGAATAACGATTATTTTCTTATTATCCAGGCTAAAAGTTGATATTGATGGCTGAATGCGAGGGTCGGTTGTTTCTTGAATACGATTGGCAATATCTTCTATGGTCTTTTTCCCAACATGCAATCCGATTACCTTCCCGGAATCTTGAATTCCAATTAAAAGTATACCGCCACTTGTATTGGCGAAGGCCCCAATAGTTTCAATGCCCTCATCATTAAACGATTCTTTGAACTCAATATTTCTTGATAATTGGATTACTAGTTAACCGTTTTAATTTGAATAGCAAAAATAGCAGTAAACCTCTATCCCAAGACCAAAACAGAGATTAAGAAAAGAAAAAAAATAAATCCGATAAAAAACAGGGAGGACAAAAGGGACATAAAGGCTACACTCTTAAGCCGGTTAAAAATCCTGATGAAATCAAACTTCTTCCCGTTGATAAGAGCAGTTTGCCAAAAGGAAGTATCACAAGATCGGTTATCATGCGCGTCAGGTTATTGATATTCGAATATCGCGCCATGTTATTGAATATCGCGCTGAAATCCTGGAAAATTCAGATGGCAAGAAATTTACTGCTCCCTTTCCAGATTATGTCACTCGTCCCGTACAATATGGAAATGACCTTAAAGCGCACGCAGTTTATCTGTCGCAATTTCAACTCTTACCTTACAATCGTATTGATGATTATTTCGATACAGAACTCAACATCCCTATCAGTCCTGGATCCATACAGAATTTCAACAAAGAAGCTTATATTTTTCTTGAAAAATTCGATCAATTTGTTAAAAACCAACTTATTAGCATTCCTATATTACATGTAGATGAAACTGGTATTAATATCGGTGGCAAGCGCGACTGGTTGCACTTAACTGCAAATCTAAAATTTACTTATTTTTTCCCTCATGAAAGACGTGGCAAAATAGCAATGGAAGCCATTGGAATTTACCGTACTTCATTGGCACCTTGTGTCACGATCACTGGAAGCCTTACTTTATTTATCAGTGTGCCCATTCTCTTTGTAACGCACATCATCTACGAGAATTACAAAGAGCTTATGAGCAAGATAAACAACAGCGGGCGCTGCCATGAAAATATTGCTACTTGAAATAAATGATGCAACAAAAGAATTTAATGTAAGCGTTTAGCCAATCATTTACCTAAAGACTCAAAGTATGAACAAAATAATTCCAATGGACATCTGCCACATGCTTCATCCGCTTCGACATACTCCTCATCAAGCAGCAGCATGTCTTTTGCTTTAGAAGAAGATCCAACCCGTGCGACTATTGAAGGCTCTAGTTCCTATTTTTCTTCCTCGTCCCCAGCATTATTCTCATCAGGCAACAGTTCATTAAACAGCAGTTCGCTGACAAGCCACGAACCCCCAAAGCAGGAAATAAAACAGGAAAAACAGATGGAGAAGTAGATAAAACAAACATACCATCCTCACTCCCGCCTGGCTGATGCTAAAAGTCATTTCAAAACCGTTTATTGGGTATTCAAGCAAGGCGCAACGTGGTCTACATTGCAATACTACTAACTTAATGAAAGGCATTACTAGGCTTTGAGGTTTAGTGCTGTCGTCCCCGCCGCTCCTATGCGGATTAAAAGCTTAAACACGACAGCGGGGATCCAAAAATCAAGTACCTTAACCACTATAAAATAAGCCTATGGTTAGCTGGGGTTTTGGATCCCCTTACCACAGAAATATGTTCTTGGATGCTATTGAGCGGCGGGGACGACAACCCATAGCACGAGCCACACGGCAGCATTCGTGCAATGATGCATCCTTAATATTTTTATCAAGTTAGCAGTATTGACTTATAGTATATTCTTGGGAAAATAGAATCTGCTAATCCAGCGAAATAATTGTACGCGAACTTAACAACCTTCTGAGCCAAAACCATGACTCAAGAATCAAAAAAAACTGTTCCATCATCACCTATTAGCGATTTCGACGTAATTCCCCAGACACTTTCCCCTATGGAAAAATTAGAACAGAATCAACCGTTCGGTTATCAAGAGTCTAAAATAATAATTCAAACGTTTAATTACCGCTTACGCTTAATTAAACAGTTACCAGTTTTTTAGGATGGGTCTGTCAGGTTAAGTATGAACTACTACACATAAGTGACATAAGACATTGAAGCTTTTTACTTCAATGTCTTATGTCAAGGCTTAACCCCTGTTCCTTTCACATGACACATATTTTTAATGGAAAATCATCTGTCATGTTAATACTTAACCCCCTTTCCTTTCTTAGACAAAAGATCTGAAAACCATTAACCGACCCCCACATTCTGGGAAGGAGTCTCATTTGTATCTTTGTTTATCTGGATTGGGCTCACGACGGGAGTTTTAGTTAGATTTTTTGCGGGTGTTTGACTAAACTGCCCATGTTTACCAAGTAGTTCAGAATCTGAATATGAAGAAGATTTTTTCTTGTCATCCACCTTTATACTTGGTGCTGTTTCGCGTAAAGCTTGAGTTTCCATTCTAGCTTTAAATTTAGCGAAATTTGAATTATTCAAAAGTTTTTTTAAATTTTTTCCTGAGTAATTTTTCAGCACATCAAAAGCTTTGAAAAAGAATTTATCTCGAATTTGCGTTAAACGATTATTTTGGTCCTTTCCCACTTTTTCGTTATACTGAAAGTCCTTTTGCCAGCAGTATTCCAGAGTCATGTATTTTTTATTAATTTTCTGTTTTAATTCATCTTTTCGGTCTAAAACCTGATCCTTAATTTTACGAGTTTGAGTAATGCGCAAAAGCTGCATCGGTAATCTACAAAAAGTTACATCTTTTAAATCCCTCTTGGGATTTATCACCGTGTTATTATTTTGCTCTCGTAAGTATTTAAATAGACCTTGCTCTAAATTATAGGGTTTGTTGAGTTTTAAGATATCCTGCAAAGCAAAGAAGTGACAACTTCCGTCAATGTTGCCAAAACGTTTTTCCTTGTTTTGAAAAATCTCATAGGGATGATTAAAGATGGAAGTGAATGCAGTAATATATTCATTCTTCTCGGCTTTCTCTCCTAAGGCATCAATAAATACAATGGATGCTTTACCGAGCTCATCGACCTCAATCACTCCACAAAATGAATGGGAACCTATGATGGCAAAAATTTCAGGAGTATTGCTTTTGGCGTGAGTTTTTATAAGTTCTAGGTAGGAGGTAAAATCATTAGTTTCCAACAATGTCGGAGAAAATTCATAATTTTTGTTTAGCCTGGTATGGGCGGCGATTAACAAGGCTCCATCCAATGTAACAGGGCCCCAGCCTACAAATTGTTTCAGTAAATTTTTTGCATCAGAATCTAGGTCATTAGGCCTGACATTAGTGCTGAGCAGTTTGCTTGCTAAGAGTTTGTCGCTGCTGTCCTTAAGTTGATTGATAAAATTCTGAAAATTTTTGTTTCCAGTTCGCTTGTCAGCCTCTGACAATGCTACAAGCAAAAATGCATTTTTTCCTTGAAGACATAATGGAATTAACTCTTTAAGAAATGATTCTTTTTCCGTAAAATTCAGATTTGAATAAAATTCGCTTGTTGTGGCAATATCAATATCAAGGAAACTACTGGCTATATACTCAAAGGCGTTATCGTCAAAATCGAATACACCATTAGCTATATCCTCCAAGGCATCATCTTCATTATCCGAGTCATCTATCACTTCGTTTTTAGCTCTTTTAGCTGTATTGAGAGCTTGTGCCAATCTGGTCTTTAACGAATCTTCTGATTTGGTCTCAGGTTGTTTTTTTGCATCAGGATCAATGAACTCCTTGGTTTTAAGTTCAGTGGTGCGATAGGTAGAATGTCCTTTTTCATCTAAATCTAAATTATTATCTGCATGAGGAATCGATGAAGGGCTGATCGATTCAAATGATGTAGCCCCACCAAATAAACGATCAATAAGTGCACGGTCTCGTTGCTGGAGAGAAAGCTCTTGATTATTTTTATCCGACATAATTTAAACCTTTATACAAATCTTAGCTTAAATTATAATCTTTCAAACTTAAGTAAATCTTAAGTCTTTAGTGTGAGGCAACGCGGGAGTTGATTTTTACGGCGTTAGTGGAGTTGTCTACTCGACAAATTGCCGAAACCATGCAACTTTCTACAATTTGTGAAGGAATGAAAAAAAAATTATTTTATTCCGGAAAGATTTCAATCTATTTATTTTTCTGGAAAAATTTTTAGCTAAAATCATTCCAGTTTTTTGTTCAAAAGGAGGCTTATATTAACTTGCATTAAGTTCTAAGCAATAAATGGTGCAGATTTTGTGGACATAGATTTCTCCAAGTTTTTTGCATTTTGGAAAGTTTGTTTGATATGTGATTATTAGGAGCTTACGATGCAACTGCGCCAACCCCAGATGTAGTAGGCGCGATAAATATTTTAGAGCGGGGGAACCGCTTGTTAGCTTGTGGAGAGGATGCAGTTAGGTCTACTCAATGAAGCAGGAACCCACCGAAGTGACTTACTCGGGGTTCAGTGAAAGCACCGTAGGAATGCCTGTCCTTTAGAGTAAGCAGGATGTCAAAAAAAGTTGTCGCTACAATTTGGCGCCAAAAAAATATGACACCCAGTATTCATGCGGGTTGGAGGGGTTTTTAGGGCAAATTTGAGATCTATCTGTCAAACCTAGGAAACCCCTATTCTAAAACCTCCTTAATTCATTTTTAATGGACTCATACTCTTTTTCGCCGCAAAAAATCAATGTCTTATGCGCGGCATGGCATAATTCTAAATATTTTCTAACTAATAATACAAAATTTCTCAGAATTGGATTTTGGAAGTGGTTCTTCTAGGTCTTTTTTAAGTAGTGGTTCTTTTAGGTCTTTTTTAAGGTTTTTCTTTTCTAAGCTTTCATCGGATGGTTGATCTGGCGACCAAAAATTATGTGGGTTTTGAGAAACTGGCTGTTTATTATCTTTAGTTTTTGTAGGGATTAATGCTTTTAACCAATTATATTGCTCGACAGATAAGAAAAATCGACATTCTGGAACAAAATTAACTTTATTAAATGCATTTGACATAGGATAAGAAGATTTATCCAAAATCCTTGTTAAAAAAGCATGATCATTTCCCACCTGCTCCATATCTATATTTCTACCATATTTAACCTCGAAATAAGAAATTTTTCCTAAGCTTGGGTCAAAGTTGAAACGTTGAAAAAAATTGACAAGTGCAACTTTATCTCGATCTTCATGTTTGGCCGTTTTTTCTTCCTTAGGTGCAATAATAATATTGAGACCTTCCTCACTGAATAAAAGTTTTGCTTGTTGTTCTTTTATCTGATTATTCAGAAATGTTTCAACTCTAATTTCATTATAGGATGGTATTCCTTCAAACGAACTATCCATATTCAGTTGAGTACGTATCCAAGTAAGAGCATCAGGACTAAGGTGGTCATCAAGGCAGTCGGGCAGCGTTAGATATATTGCATCTCCGGGGGGTAGGCTGTTGGGTTTTAATTTTAAATGATCAAAGAACTCCTTTCCAAATCTTGTGGGCTTTGTGTTTAGAGGAATGCTTGGGCTGAACAAATCGCGAAAATGGATAGGACTTTCAAGGGGTTTGCCGTCAGGTAATCTTAAATCAAGTCTGAAAACGCACATAAATACATACTCCTTTAAATATTTAAACTAAAAGATATCTACTCACACCATCATCCCGACATGGAAGCTGGGATTCAGTTTGCAGGAAACAAGACTTTCACACCCTTGTGGACTGTATTCCGGCTTCCTGCCGGAACGACGTATCGTCGCTTTCACTTACTGTTTCCTTCCCCCCTTCATCTATGCAGGGATGACAAGCATATATGCAGGGATGACAAGCATACCGGAATTAATAAATTACCAACCCAAGAAAATCCAACCTGGTTCTGCAAAGAAATGATTTTTGGCCTAAAAACCATTTGCTTTTTTCCAGAAGACCGTCTTTTAAATTAGAGAATTAATACTTATTCATGTCCAGGATTTAGCATAATCCTTCACTACCCGATAGCAACTCCTTCATCAGTGCGTTTAGGCTCAGTCACCTGAAATTCCAACAGCCTCATAATATTATTGTTCATTAAATATTCAGCCTTTTTCTTTGTTGTCTTAAGTTTGCCAAGAGGATCAATGTCAGAACCCAGGGCATAGGCATCGGGGAAAATGGCTTGGGCAATAATATATTGATTTATCTTAGCTTTTTCCAGCCCTGCCCAAAACAGTAAATCAAGATAAGGCAAAATAGCCGATTCGTGCCAACTAACAAAGTCAGCATCACTAAAATTTCTCTTTGGCGCAGGCACATTTCGTCTTTTTCTTTCTCGCACTACCATTCGCTAAAATCCTGTTTAATTTGTTCATCGCTCGCATCCAGTTCCACCTGGCGCCGGGTAGAAGGAACCACCACTGAGTGGTTCCAACCCCCACACAACGTGGCGTGCGGATTTCCCGCACCACGCTGTTCAGGCTTTGTTTCACAGCACAGCATGCGATTTCATTTTCGCAAATGAAATCTTCAATTCTGGTAGCTGTATCGGATAACGTTCCTTGATTAGCTTGAACTTTTCCCATGTAATGTAACTTTTCCAGCTTCGCTTAATCAGCATTTTATGCCAGTATCTTTCTGTGAAATAGTGTAGATATATGTTACTCAGTATAACGCTAACTGAGCCGCCTTGGGTGTGCCGAGCTCGCTGATTTGCAATTCGTTATCTTCTAATACGCCTGCTTTGAGCCATCGCTGGATAAGACTAATTATCCTCGGGTCTCCGACTCGATGCTTAACAAATCGTAGTAGCCATCCGTGGTCTAGACTACCAAAGAAATTCTTTAAATCGGCTTCATACACCCCAGGCGCACTTCTCGTTGGGATATGTTTCAGATTCTCCCATATCATGTCCCGTGTGATGTGATGACATAATGATGTAAATTGCAGATTTGTATCGTATCGAGCTTTTGCTGCTATTTCTTCTAGTTTCGTTGCCATGACTGAGTTTATCCTTACATTGAATTAAGGCTCGTAACCTCTCGTTGAATAGAGGTCATGTTTCACTAGTTGAATTCAAATCCCGCTGGTCGCTTCCCCATGTAATAGGCTCTACCTATCGCAGAGTACTATCAACCAGTCCGACTTCGGACAAATCATCAGGCCATCCTCACTCATTGGATTTATCCATTTCGCTATTTCTTGTAAGCTCAGGTCGCTCTTGTTTCTCACATTAAGCTCCCTTATCTTTGCTGTGATGGCTTGCTTTGCTTTCGGGGATATTGCTGGTAGAAATCCAGTAAATACTTCCTTTGTTTTTCCGTTTTCTGCTCCCCTCGCTCTAAATTCATAACCTAAAAATACAAGTCGAACTGCTTTCATCAATAGCTCGTGGTCTATATTATCGAACAGCCCTTTGATATCAAACTCTATCAGCCAGTCATATTCCCAACACCTTTTTCGCGTTACTCCTATCGCATCCAGAGCCGATTTATTCGGCCTGTACCCATAGGAATCCTCTAAAAAGTATGGCTCTACTGACGGCTCAAACATCAGCTTGATTACCATCTGTGCTATTTTATCCGACACAGTCGGCACGCCGAGCATTCTTGTTCCGCCTTGTTTCTTGGGTATCTCTACACCCCTTACCGCTGGCGGAAAATAACTGCCCGAACTTAGCCTATTCCAAATTTTGTAGAGGTGCTTATCTAATTTCTTGTCAAACTCTTCCAGTGATTCTCGGTCTACACCGACCCCACCTTTATTAGCCTTGACCAGTTTATAAGCCTCCGCTACTAAACTTTTCGGTATAGCAAATGGTTTTGGTTTATCCATCTCTTATCCTTATTACAAGTTTTGAAATTGACAAATCCATTTTTAACGCTGCCCCTTCGCTCCACTTCCATTACAGAAGCTTCATCACTACTACGAACAGCTCCGCCACAGTTCCTGGCATCGATACTCTCACTCTTGAGATGTTACCTCTTGAGTTTCTCTCTTTTGCATCCAGGCGACTGCTTCCCGTAGTTCCGCTCTAAAGCCCAGACTAGGATCGTGCCCTCTCTACACCGGACGCCCTATACTCAGTAAACAGGTAACTTGTATCTTATCTCAAAATAACTACTAGATCTTGATTTTGACGTCACTTGAATTAACGATGCTTCAACGAAGAATTGGTGAAGATTCCCGAACCTGTTCGCGGGAGAGGGGGTACAGTGCTTAATTCAAAGCAATTGCCATGGTACAGACCTAGGTGCAGGAGCAACGTACTGGAGCTAGAGCGCCAGGCTTAAGTAGTTACGTGAAAGCAGTACGTTACAGGAACCAATCAAAGATGTGTGCATACCTTAGGGTTAGGAAAGCAGCCAAATCCACTTCATAGCTCAATGCTGGAGACAGTATGCTTTTTACCGCAGTACGATTGAGCACATCATGTAACATTCGAATAGCGCACACGCATAAGTTCCATTGACATACTGACTCGTGATTTTTATTTCACCGAATTCTTTCTTTATCTCATCTGTATTCGGTAAAATAATCTTGGAACCATCGACTCCTAAACAGCGATAGCCTTTCCACCGTTTGATATCGTCATCCTCATAATAAATATTGACAGTATCATCATTTAATTCGATAAATGCAGTATGTTTAAACTTTTTTCTTGCTGAGTATAGGCACTTGCGCTCACAATGACATTGATATTTTTATGCATAAATAGTTCATTGAGCGCTAATTGTAATGATTTAATGCTTTTTTTTAAAAATTAACATAAAAATAACCACAAAAGTGAGAGCTCTATCCCTGGTAAAATCTTTTAGGGCCTCTTTATGTTTATTTATAAATGGTTCTTTTTCAAGCTTTTGGGAAACATTTCTTAGGCTCTTGTCCTTTTTATATCCTTTCTTCATTTTTGTTTATTTTCATCCTATTAGCGTTTAAAAAGCCATATGATTACAAAATATGCTTAAAAATCAAGAAGAAGGTTAAATCGAACAGACCTGCGTATGAAAATAAATTCCCCCTGGCCGTCATTGCGAGGAGCGACGCGGCAATCCACAACAAGGTGCTGGATTGCCGCGTCGCTTCGCTCCTCGCAATAACGGCCAAGGGATTAGAACGATATAATTTCTTAACTTAATGGCAGTGGGGACGGAGGGAATTAGCCCAGGGCTGCCCCAAATTATATTTCCCCTTTGTTAAGGGGGAATACAGTGCTGGGAATTTAGATTGCCACCCGGTAACTATTCAGCATAATTTGGGACAGCCCTGGAAATTACCAGGTGGAGGAAAACTGGGGAATTTCCGATTCTTCTCTCAAACATTCCAGCCTCAGCCATGCTACCTATTTAGAACCCGTAAAAGTTGAAAGCAGAACGGCATTTTTATCGGTTTCGGTTTCGGTTTCGGTTTCGGTTTCGTTTACACTGTGTGTTTGTTTAATTTCAGGTGCTGATTCTACTTTTGGTGTGTTGAAAAAAACAGCATTTGATTGACTATTTGATTTTGGCAGCAAAAAGTATTTTTCATTAATTTCATGCTCATCAAGGCCTTTGCTTGCTTCATTTATATTAGGATTTATAGGTATGGGTCCTAAGCGATTTAGAATTTCATTTCGAGTATCGGGAATTTGTTTTGAAAGGGCTTTTTCCCACTCTTCATGCGAAATCTGATTTTTTACGGTTTTGCAATCAGAATTAGGATAATAGTTAAGGAATATTTGTATTGCATTCTCTTTTGAGTAGATGGGTTTTGGTTGGCGGTTACGAGTAATAGTTAAAAATGGGTTAATAGCTTTATCGAAGCATTCCTTGAAAAACTCTGGAGGGAGCTTCAACCGTGTTTTTAATAAAACATAAGCATATAACTCGGGCCATTTTTCCAATATTCCTTTAATTTCTTTTTCGGTGTAAGAATTATCAATGTACTTACTATAATCAAAGTCAGATATATAGTCAGTGCCAGAATTTTCACCTTGTTTTATCCTTGACTCGATTTCTTGCTGGCTTTGAATTTGTGTCAGATTAAAGGCCAGCAGTTCTTCTGCCTTGTTCATATATTTCAGAGCAGATTCAAGACGCTTCTTTTTGAAACGAGTATATTCGTTTAGTTTTTCTTGCATATAATTAACCTCATAGTAATTTGCTAGCAAGTTTTTATTATATAAGAATTTTATTAAAGTAGTTTTAAAACGGAGAAGATAAAATACAGTGCGCTAAACTATAACCCGCAATAATTGCAAAAACTCGGCCTCAGACAACACCGCCACCCCCAGCTCCGCTGCCTTGGTCAATTTAGATCCCGGTTCAGCACCCCACATAACTGGTTTTTTTCGATACACTGCCGCTCACCTTGCCCCCCAGCTGCTGAATTCTCTCTTTGGCTTGGTCCCGCGTCATGCTATCCAGCGTTCCCGTCAAAACAAAAGTTTTACTTTTCAGTGGTTGCTCACCGTGCCACATCCGCGGTTCATGTTCTTCCCAGGGAGACAGGGGGTCAAGGAGACCGGGGGTCAAATCTGGATTTTTGCCTTTGATGGCATAAATCCAGATGCCCCTGAATGATCCCTTGTTTTTTTAACAAACGCCGTATCACTTCTCCCACTGATGACACATAGAAGATTTTGCGCGGCCGCCTACTGACACCAAGAGCCACTGATTCCTACTGAGGGTGACAAAATTTAGTCAAACTTTAGGTGTTAGCTAGTAACTGATTCCCTGGAAAAGTGTTTCTTTTTGAAAAATAATTAAAATAATTATTTAATTCCACATGTTTTCAGAGTTCGATCCACTACTGCTACCACATAAATATCAGTATAATATCTATCTGAGGAAGAGAATTCATTATTTGTTAATGATTCTATTTCTTTCTCTAATGATACTAGCTTATTTATTCTTTGAGATATTTTTTGGTCTAACTCATTTCTAACTCATCGTAAATAAATTTTACCTAAATAAATCTGCAGGAAACAGAATGATGATTTTTTTGTTACACCTTATACATTCAATAGCTCACAAAAAAAAATCAACGCCACATCAAAAATTTACTCATTGATTTGGCTTAAAAAATTAGCAAAGCTTTCTTTACACTTTACCCATTTAAAGCTTTTTCTACAGCCTTAGGATTCCGATCAATAACCACCAAATAAGCCCTCGCCGCCCCTTCAGGCTGCCTTACCCCTTGCTCCCATTTCTCAAGAGTTCTAATAGAAAAACCAAAATGATCCGCGAATTCCCTCCGCGACATATGCAACTTAACACGAATGGAACGCACATCAACTTGTTTAGGTACTTTTATTTTATGGATCTTATGTCCCTTTGTCTGCCCTCTAGCATAAGTCAGCGCTTCCTCAGCACCTTTCAATAAACTTTCTCCGATTTTGCTCATGTCTGTCACTTCCCATAATTCTTTTCTATTAATTGGATAATTTTGTGCAAGGCTTGTTTCTCACCCATAGTTAGATTATCTTTTTAATTTTTAGCATAAGCCGTGAATAAGAAAATCGGCATCTGATCACTATGGTAATAATAAATTACCCTCGCTCCACCTCGCTTTCCTTTATTGGCGTCACTCGCCCAACGAATTTTACGAGCATCGCCAGTTCCGGGTAAGGGCTTGTGCAAGAATAACTTCCCTTTTTAGGGTTTAGATTGGGTTCAGATTTGGATGTTTTGTTTTTCAGAAAAATGTGCGCATAGTCGTTCTATGTAAGCGTTTTTCTGAAAGACAAAACGTCCGAAGGTGAGCCCAAAATGAGCCCTAAAAAGGGAAGTTATTCTTGCACAAGCCCTAAGGTCGCCCATAGTAGGATTCTGGGCAATAAAATTAATAAACTCCCTTAGGACAGATTCATCCCATAATGCCTGGACTTGTTTTATAAATTCTGGAGTTTCTACTACGGTAAGTAAATTCATATCCGTCCAAATAAAAGTATACCCCAATGGGGTTTAAAATCAACTTTGCGCCTTGTATCACTTGGTATTCATTAACAGTTTGTCTTAGTTGCTCCCATTAACTTGTCAAGCGTCCTATTCATATAGTAAGCTTTTTTGTGGCTATTCACATTACCGTAAAATTGACGACGGAGAAAAAATCTTGAGCCAAACAAAATCAAAAGCTATCAGGAAAACCTTTACATTTACTCATGCCGACCTTGAGTTAATTGAAAAGATTAGAGAAAAATTGCTTGATGAAAGGCAAGTAGTCACCGATAGTCAAGTAATCCGGATGGGATTGGCTTCTTTAAATCAGCAGAGCAATAAAAAATTATTTGAGCTAGTGCTGGAAGCCCCTCATTTGTTGAAGAAATCCAAGCTTGCTCATTGAATTCGCATTAGCCCCTATATTGAGTTCATGATAGGCTTGAATGGAAGGGTATATCTGATTTCCGATGCAGTGCGTCGGATTTTTGAGTACAAGTAACTAATGAAGAAATAATATTTCTCATGAAAAAAATCGAGAGCTTGGTTTGATTTTTAGATTAAAAAAGTGAAGCGTTTAGAGTGTATCTCACGCATGATTGAAAACTTCATTGATGGACATAAAATTGATTACGTAAAGGGCCGAGTGGCTTTTGACTTAGAATGGAATTCCAAAGACCAAACATTTGACCGTGTTTTATATGCATTCCGCGCTTTCCATGAATGTGGATTAATTAGCGCAGGGGTCATGGTGACACGCAGCGCCAGCTTAAACCCAGTTTTCCAAGTGGTGCCACAACTAACAAAACTGGTGAAATCGATTTACACAAGAGCGGTCCAAAAGAAGGACAAATTAAGAATGTGAGAGCTAAATATGGGGCGAGCACTACCTGGATGGGTAAACTGCTTTATCGTTTGAATGCTGGTCGACACGGCGGGTGTCCCGTTTTAGTATTTGGTATTACTCCAAAATTAATTACCGATTGGTAGCAACCATGAGTAACAAAAAATCAAATACGATACATGATGCGGGAAGTGATCTAATAGCCAAATATGGGGGGAAGCATTTTAATACTATTCTTGTAGATCCACCGAGGTACTCGGAAAGGCTGGAAGGTATGGGGTAATCAAGCTGAGGAGTATTTCCCAAGTTGGTCAACCTATTCTAATCATTCACAAGCAGATCGCATGAATACGTTGGTTACAAGTGATAGCAAAACATAATAATAAAACTGCGCACCTCTCATATAGCTTATAGCAATAACGCACTACATCCTGTACTTCAGCCTTCTGGCGGCTAGTGCTGCGACCCTCCAGTTTTCTTCCACTTTCCGTAGTCATATTGGTCCTCTTGCTTCTTGGCAACAGTTGAAAGTTTTGAGTCACGCCCGGGGTGTTTTGGGTAAGGCAAGAATCTAGTTTGACCAGCTATCGGCCCTTTTAAAGCCCTCTTTTTTTCATCCACAGGTTTTTTCTTTATCTCCGGAGTTGATAACGGATTTAGACATTTATCGGGTAATCTGCCCAATGGGGGGACAGAAGACTTGCCAAAAGTGTCTTCTTGATTTTTGCTAAAATTTAGCCTTAGCTTACTCTTACTATTAAATCCTTGAATGAGCTCATTTTTGCACTCATTTTCTATCTCATTAGCTAGCTTAAAGCCTGAAAATTTTTCTAATTCACATAATTTTTCATAAGCTTGTTTCTTTTCAGGAGGAGGCTTATACCCTTGTTGGATCTTCATCGTTTCCTTACAAATTGCTTTATAGGCTTCACCTAGCTCTGACACCCTACAGCCTTTCCTTAAATTGAGAGTTTTAAAAGCGCTATCGATAGCAGATGTGAACATCTCGGGTGGATCCAGATTTAGCGATGGCAAGGATTTAACTAATTTTTTGTATTCTTCTGATTGATGTTCTATAGCCAAATTATTAGTTTCACGTAGATGTCTATAACGAGCTTCTATAAGACTTTTAAAATCATTTGAGGACTTTAGATCCTCTTTACTAAGGCCTAAGTTCTTTAAACTATCTTGCTGCGCTTGGTCTAATATTATTATTTCCTTATCCTCCCTCTCCAATTCGCAGGGCAAAAATTTCTGATAAAAATTGGGCTCATTTCGATCTGAGAAATCGAATGGGCTAATTTTCGGAAGGTTATCCTCCTTAGTTTCTTGCAAATTGCTGGGGAGTGTTGGGTCATTTTCTGGCAAAAAACTTGTTGATGCAGTGCGATTTAAGGTAATTTTTTCTATAATGTGGTTTAATTACCGCTTACTGTAATCCGATAGAAAATAACACTTTAAATTCCCAAGATACAAGAAGAATGCTTGCATAAATGGTTTTAAATTTAGTTAATTTTGTCCAAAGTTCAAATTTAAGGATCAATTCAATATTTTCCATCTTCACCGTTACTTCCGCCCATACTGAGTCCGCTAGATCGTTCTGTTTCTTGAGTCCGACCACTATCAGTAAGATTAAGTGCTGAACTACTACTCCTGGCTGAACTACTACTCCCGGCTGAACTACTATTATTCCAAAAAATTTGCTTATTAGAAGATGAATCTAGCTGCGCTGATTTGCCAGACATTTGTTTCTTATCATCTAGCGGCCTGTGATTTGATTTATTAGGAATTTTTTCATCAAGAAACTCGGTATCTTCTGGAACCATCGCCCGCTCGGAACGATAAGATTCCATAGCTATAGACCGCAATACAAGTTCGTCTGTTTTGTAATTGTATTTATCATATGGCACTCCCTTTTCTGCCAGTTCAGCATGCTGTTTCTTAAACCATAAATGATCTACTTGTGACAATGTCAAGCCATAGCAAATCCCCTTTGCTTGATGTTCTGACAACCTCCCGTAATTTTCGTATGGCTCTCCCCTTGTCGCAAGTTCAGCATGCCATTCACTAAACCTTGACGGATCTACTTGTGCTTCGCTAAGGCCACACAGCCTGCCAACAAGCTGATGTCGATTCAACTTTAAGTGCCATACAATTTTCATAGTACTAAGCAAAAGACAGAGGCCGGCTTTTAATGTCCATAAGTGAGGATCCTTATTTGCATCAGAATCATCCTCAATTTTTTTCAAACGCGTTGTGTTCCATTGCTTAGTGTTTCTAATAAAATAATCAAGGCTAATTCTGCGTGTATCAATAACAGCAGACAATCTATTTAAAAACGCTTCAGTTGTAAGTAAAGAGAATTGCAGCTCCGTTAGATCTGCAGTAGCGCTCCTAAGTTCCTCAGAGATGGCTGGGTCTTTGTTAGCAATAGATGTTAAAAATTTATAAAAAAATTTTTCGTTACAAAGTAGTTTGATGCGTGCTGTTGCTGCGCGCTTTCCAGCAACAGATTCTCTCTCAATATTGAATTTATTCACCTCTTCAATAAATTGCCTAAGGGTTATTCCTATAGTTTCTATAAAAGCGAATGTTTTTTCAAAATTCTTCTTGTTCCAGAGAAACGTAACCGTAAAATTATTCATCCCTTGAGTTTCATTAAAAAATTCTTGAAACGTTATCTTGTCAAGAGCAATAAGAGTTGACAATTCACCAAAAAATCTTTCGTCTAGTGATAAAAGACAAATTTGGTTTTTGGTAGGAGTTCGGGCAATAAATTGCTTGAAGGTAATGCTGCCAGTAGCTACGAAGGCCAGTACCTGTTCCAGAATATAGTCTACTTTAAGCAAGCCTATTTGTGTCGTAGCAATACCTCTAGTTCCTTCAATTAATCGTTCAGGTTCGATTTTAATTTTTCCAGCATTAACAATGTTTGATAATGCTGACAAAAATCTTGGACTTGTAAGGAATTGGCGTTGTTCGTGAGAAATACGTCCCTCTTTTTGAAGTCTTTGAAATTCCGCTATAAGGTTTGGTGCTTTTTCTTTTAGGGATTGTACATTTTTATTTTCTAACATAAGCGACTCCCGTGTTTAACCTATACATGATAGGTGTTGTAAATTATGAACCTTGATTTCTCTATTTATATTATTGATTAATTCTGCGGCATCCTGGCGAATTGTCAACAGACCCTAATACATTAGCATAATGTGGAGCATCCGGCCCTAGGCGGGCAGGAAATGTCAGGCGTATCGAAGTGGTGGCTGGACCCGACTACGCGTCGTAGTGCAGGATCCAATGCCCGCGCCAATCCAACAACTCACCGTCTTGGGGTGCAAAGGTATCATGCGGGTAGCGACTGTGGTTTTACCAAATACATTAAGAGAGGTAAAACCTATGATTGAAAATATAGCAGCTGTTGATAGTCCGAAAACCACCGGACGTAAAAAATCTACATACACTGATGAACAAAGAAAGAAGCATTGCAAAGAGTATCATGAAAGCGGTTTAAGCTTTAAAAGCTGCTGTGAGCTAAATAACGTATCCGAATCAGCCCTGAGAAAATGGATTAGAAAATTCCATACCAAATCGTTCTTCAGGTCGGTTAGTCCCAGCCTAGCCTTTGACATCGCATAGCCAATAGCATTGCTGCCAAGCCCGGAATTGAGGCTGACGGTATTACTTTGTTAAATCAACGATTTCCTTCTGCACGGTTTGTTCCGATGAGCTAGGATCGGGAGACTGTGATGTGGGGAGAGGGTTAATTTGGGCAGAACTCCTAATTGACGAAGGTTCAGATGATTCTGGAGTTGATAATGGATGATCATGAGACAAGTGATTAAAAAAGGAAGATGCAAAATTTAAATTGCTGCCAATCCCTTGCCCTGCTTGCTGCGAAGAATTAGAACTATGCCTGGTGGCAAGCGGTTCACAATTTTTAATATTGGGTTGAATAGTGAAATTGCTTATTAGGTTTGTGATTTCCAGTTGATTATATTTTTTTGCAATAGCCATAACGGTTAAGCCATTATCGATCTCATTCGGTGCTCCCCTACTGATTAATTCCACTGCCTGCTCATAAGGAAGTGAGTTTAAGATAGTGGACAAAGCGGCTACCTCTCCTTTCTTTGCCGCATCGAATGCAATAAAATCCCACATTAGAGCACATGCATCGTTATTTTTCAATTCAATGGCTGCTTCAAAAAGCGTCTTGCCTTTAAAGGGCCCTTCCATGATGGCGGTGGTAAGTATTTTTGATCGGTAACTAAATTTCATCGTTGGAGCTAGTAAATCTTCTAAGTTGACTTGATACGACATTCTTCCCCATGCTGACACCCTCATTACACCAATGATTTTGTTATGTTCATCGATTAATTCGTTTTGTTCGTCGGTGAATTCATCGTTTGCACCTAAACTGGATAAAAAATTATAATCATAATTATATCGGTCAGGTTTATTGTTGTGTATGTTAAAAGTATTTTGTCCATTGAAAAAAGAGAGGGTTGAATTAATTCCTATAAGTGTTGTTTTTTGTTTTTTATTTTGAAAGCCTTTCGATGATAAATTATTATCAAGGGACGATTTATTTTCTAAGGTTACTTCCTCTTTTCTTTTGCGATTTTTTTTGCTTTCTGTAGTTGTGGTCGGCAGATTTTCTTTATTTTGAAATACTGAATTTAGCTTTTTAGATTTTTTTTCAGATCGATCATGACTCGATTTTACTTGAATAGGGTCTTCAAGTTTATCGTTGACATTTTTATTGCTGCTTCTCATTTTGGTCTGCTGATTTGCTTTATTTTTGTAATTTTGTTTTTTTTTGGAGTCCGCATAATTTTTTACTTTTTCAGTTGGCCTACGACTTCTTTTGTCGCTTCCTTTGGTTGTGGGGGGGCTGTTTGATTTTTTATTGCTGATCGGAAGTTCAAGCTCATAATTCTTAAACTTTTCAGTTTTTATGCGAATTCGCTGGCCACGCCCTTCCTTAGATAGATTTTTCTTAATTTCAGGCAAATCTATCTGGTCCTCAATTTTTGTATTATTATCTTTAAGATATTGACGAAATGCTTTGTTGCTCCATTCAATTTCATCGAAAAGATTTCTAATGGCCTTGATAAGTTTGTTTCGAAAATTTTCTTGTTTTTTGTTATTTTTCACAATGCTTTTATTAGCAATAGATAGAGCACTGCGGCCATTTTCGGTTACAAAAATTAAATTTTCCTGTGTAATATATCTATTTATATTTTTGTAATCTTTTTTCAAAAACGCATACATAAGGGGAGTAATGAATTGCTGTTTTTCAAGTGGTTCTAACTTTTCATTTTCTTTTTTCCTACCCATCTCAATTATTGGGATGAAATTGCTGGCATCATCTATTTCTTGCCCGTTTTGATAATGACTAGGGATTAATAAATGACTGGCTGAAGTCCCTAAAAGTTGCTTTTCTGCTTCACTCAGTTTGACTGTTTTGCCATAATGTTCCTCATTTAATTCATAAAATTCCTGGGATGATCTAATTCCTATTGGAAAATAGTGTTTAAAATTTTCGCTATCAATATAGGTATTTCCATAATCAAAAAGTATCTCTTCTCCCTCCTGAATTTTTTTTGTTGTGCGAAAAACGATTTGTTTTTTTGGTTTAATAATGCAGGCAACGACGTTTGCAAATCCGCTATGATTGCAATTTACAAAACTTGCAATGCCAGCTTTTTTATGGCCAAGGATAGTTTCGATTTCAGTCTCTGTCTGATTTACTATAAATGCATAATTTCCTATGGTGCGCTCAAGTTTGTCGAGATGAGACTTTAGTTTTGTTCGCTCTGATTGAGTTAACTCTTGGTTTTTTCCATTGGATAAATTGTTTTTATACTTTGCCTCTTCCTGGCTTTTGTCAAACTCCGGAATTTCACCATCTTGGAGAGTTCGTGTAATTAATTCTCCGTCATAAATACATATATCTGTTTCAGCGTTAATTTCTTGTTTTGCATAAACGCGAAATCCGATATCATCTCCGTCAATTTGAAATACTCCTAACATATCATTTTCTGGAGGATGTATTTCCTCGATGGAATTGGAATTATGATTGCTTTTGATAATAGCATCTCTGTGTGATGAGTATTTTAAGTCATATATTTTTAAGTTGTTGACACTAACTATAAGTGGATCAGAGTTAACTTTTTTGACATCTGAGGATGATTGTTCCATTGTATCGCCTATTAATGTAAGACAGCTTGTTAGGTATTAAATTCAAATGGTTAAAAAGTTGATTGCACACGAATCGATATAATATCCTCAGAATGTTAAGTTAATCTTATTAGTCCATAAGTTTTTTAAAAGGCGAATTGACTCAAATTAAACCAAAGGGTTACTATAAAACTAACGCGGCCCTGGCCTACTGCCATCAACCTCATTTTCAAATGGTTTGATTTGTTTATAGACAATTCATCCCTTAAGAAGGAGCGCATTTGTGCAGGCCTTATCTGCTACTCAACTGATAGAAAAATTGCAGACTGAAGTAGAGGCGATAATAATTGATTAAATCAAGTGTCAGTTCTTTTAATGCAAGACCCAACCTTTTCTTTATTTTGCTAACTGTGGAGGTGTATATGTCTGAAAACAAAAAAGTCATCGGTAGAAAGGAAAATGATGACCAGGACGCCCAACGTCATAATAATTTAGGTCTTCGTTATGAAGCGTATGGTACTTATCAATTTCTTAAATTTGCAGTTGATCATTATCGCAAAGCAGCTGAACTGGGATTTGCTGACGCACAGTGTAATTTAGGGCGTCATTATGAAGAAGGAGCAGCTGGTTTCCAAGATGTTAAAGAGGCAGTGCGTTGGTACCGATTGGCAGTTGAACAAGGATCTGCTAAAGGGCAATTTTTTCTAGGTGATTGCTATGAACAGGGAACGGGTGTTGATAAAAATCAAAAAGAAGCAGTGCGTTTATATCGCTTGGCAGCTGATCAAGGATTTCCTGGAGCGCAATATAGGTTAGGTATTTGCTATCATTATCGACATGAAATTAGTGGTGTAAATAAGGATATTAATGAGGCGGTGCGTTTATACCGCTTAGCAGCTAAACAGAATTATGCTCCAGCGATAAATAAGTTAAGTGAGCTAAGTGAGCTAAGTGAGCTAAATCAAGAAATTGATCAAATCGGATTCACTGCTGAATACCAATTAAAATTTAATTTTTTTGCACCACCATTGGTACATGCACCCCCCACTCAACCATTTGTACATGAAGACGAAACAGATGATGATGATCGTTTGGGTGAAGATTTAAGTCTTAATTCCCCAACAACGCAGGAACGAGGTCACGCCTAGAGTAAGGGGTCAAGTATTCACATGACACTTGCCCGTGTGACTGACCTCTTATGAGATAAGGCAAGTGTCATGTGGTGAGTAGACCGGTAGGATCACTCCTACCAGCCGCCGGGTAGAAGGAACCACCACTGAGTGATCTGTCAACACTTTTCCGGACATATTTATTAAACAGCTTTTCGCTGTTGCTCATACTCCACCGGTGATAAACAAGTAAGGGGTCAAGTATTCACAAGGTGAGTAGACCAGCGGAACTGCCCCTCTGGCCCCTCGCAGAACCGTACTTAACACTCTCGTGTTATACGGCTCCCATTAAATGGACACAGTTGTAATACCTATTCTCCAATGCGCGAATAGACTCTTATGTTTCACCGCAAACTCCGCCATACACCTCGTTGCGTAGGTTTTCCGGTTCGCCAGCTTCGCATATTTCCTCATACTCCACATTGTGAGCGTTCGGTTAAATCTCTGGAATACTTTATTTAGCGCTGATTTGGTGAATTTTCCATAATAGTTAATCCACCCTTGTATCTTTGGATTGAGCCACTTCGCCAGTTCTTGCAGACTTAGGTTGCTTTTGTTCCTTACATTCAGCTCCCTAATTTCCTGTGTAATGGCTTTTTCTGCTTTTGGACTTATTGCTGGTAGAAAACTTCCAAATATTTCTTTTGTCTTCCTGTTTTCTGCTCTCCTTACTCGAAATTCATATCCCAGAAATTCAAAGCTTGTATTGCCAGTATAGGCTTCCTTTCGACCGCCATCTTTGCAGTACACTATCTTTGTTTTCTCTGGATGTATTTCAAGCTTGCATTCCCTAAACCGCTGTTCAAGCTCACTTAACAAAGTCTCAGCCTGTTCTTTGGTTTTACAATGGCAGATTCCATCATCAGCATAGCGACACCACAGTGATTCTGGATGATATTTTGTCATCCATACATCAAAAACGTAGTGCAAATATAAATTACTTAGCAGCGGACTAATGACCCCGCCTTATGCGAAGAAAGTAATTATGCAAAGTAGTTCTTAAAGTTTCCCATTAATTCAACAACTTCATTTCAATTTACTTTGCATAATAGCCTAGAGCGATAATAGAGTCTAGCACTCTAATTATCATTTCTAGGAGATATTTTTATGCAAAATAAACCATTGATTGATCTGCTCCGTGATTTGGAGCAAGAAATGCTTCGTCTAGGTTACACTGAAGGTTCCATGAAGTTTTATCGTAGACGCTGGCAAATGTTATTAGGATTTGCACAAGAACGCGATGAACCCTTTTTTTCTGAAAGTTTAGGAATGGATTTTCTCGAAAAGTATTTTCATATTCTTGAAAAAGATTCTAACCGTAAACTTTCCCAATCAGAAGTTCAAGAACTCCGCATCATACGGGTAATTGGAGACTTTCAACTCCATCATGCCATTTTACGTCGATATTTTAAGCACAAAGAAATTTTAACTGAACCCCATTTTTTAACTATCAGTCATCGATTTAAATCCTATTGCGTAGATAATGGCTATTCTGAAGTAACCATTGATCATTATGTTAAACAATCTGCAAGATTTATGGATTACCTCGCTTCACAGCAAATTATCAGCTGTCAGAAAATTAATCTCGCATTCATTCATAATTATATTAAAACTTTATCTGGTTACGCCTATAAAACCGTGGAACAAAATATTTGTTCCTTGCGCGCATTTTTTCGTTTCCTTTTAAAAACAGAGGAGGTTGCGATTGATTTTGCAGCAAAAACACCAATGGTTCAAGCCAGAAAGCAAACTCGTATTCCATCTGTATGGACAATCGATGAATTGAAAAAATTGATCGCCGCTATTGATAGAGGAAGTCCAAAGGGTAAACGAGATTATGCCATCATTTTGTTAGCCTGTTGTTTGGGGATGCGATGCCTGGATATTAAACATTTAAAAATGGAAAATTTTAAATGGGAAGAGAAAAAATTAATTTTCACTCAATCTAAGACGAAAACCCCTACTGTTCTTCCGTTAACTCCAGAAGTAGGCTGGGCGGTAATTGATTACCTCAAGCACGGTAGACCTAAAATAGACAGCCCCTTTATTTTTGTCAAGCACATGGCTCCTTTTGGTCCCTTTGCAGAAGACGATCATTTAGCTCAGATCATTAAACATTATATGGAGCTGGCGCATCTACCTACTTTGAAAAAAAGAAGAGGGATGCATTCCCTTCGACATACGATGGCCAGTCATCTTTTGGAAAAGGACACACCGCTTGCTGTTATTTCTGACATTCTCGGTCATATGGATACTGACTCCACGGCAGTTTATTTAAAAGTTGATACGAAGAAACTAAGAGAATGTGCAATGACTTTTGGGGAGGGTATTCATCATGAATAATTTTAATTATACCGGCCCTTTCAAGGATCATATTCAAAATCATTTAAAATTAAAACAGGCTATTGGATACAAGTATGATACTGATGCCGGGCATTTAAAACGTTTCGATCAATTTACATTAGATAAATATCCTCAAGCGACTATTCTGACTAAGGAAATGGTACTTGATTGGTGCAGCAAAAAAACTTATGAGGCACAAGCCAACCAAAGCTCGCGTGCTTCTGTCATTCGGCAATTTGGAAAATATCTCGATTCTATCGGAATGAACGCTTATGTCTTAGCCAAAGGTTATTATCCTAGCGCAAAACAATATATACCGTATATTTATACTATTGAAGAATTGGAAAAATTTTTCTCTGAAACCGACCGATGTCAGTATTGTTGCGAATGTCCCTATCGGCACCTGATTATGCCTGTGATTTTTCGCATGATCTATCTATGCGGATTGAGATTATCCGAAGCCAGACTGCTTAAAGTTGCAGATGTTGATCTAAAAGACGGTGTCCTCAGCATCCATCACGCTAAAAAAGATAATTGCCGATTGGTGCCTATGTCCGCCTTTCTAACGGATCTATGTCGAAATTTCTCAAAAAAAGTGCACCTAAACTCAGCCGAAAGTGATTATTATTTTCCAGCATTGCATGGTAAACCCATGACAAAAACTAATCTTTATCATAACTTCCGCAGATTTTTATGGCGTGCCAAAATTTCCCATGGCGGCAGAGGACATGGCCCACGCATTTATGACTTTCGACACGTTTATGCCGTGCATTGCTTAAAAAAATGGGCTGAAGAAGAAAAAGATCTCACTGTTTACCTGCCTCTGTTAAAAACCTATATGGGACACGACTCATTCAACGAAACTGCCTATTACCTCCGCTTAACTGCCGATGTATTCCCTCACATCACGTTAAAAATAGAGACTCAGTATCCAAACATCATCCCCATGCTTGGAGGTGAAACCAATGAAACCCACTGATTTTGCAAAATACCTAACTGAATTTCTTTCCATTTACTTGCCAACGCAGAAAAATGTCAGCAAAAATACTATTCACTCTTATCGAGATACATTTAAATTATTGATTAATTACTGTCAAGAGATTAAAAAAATTTCGGCAGAAAAAATCACTATTAGTATTCTCTCAAGCCAATGGTTGATTGATTTTTTACAGTGGCTGGAAACAGACAGAAAATGTAGCATATCCACTCGAAATCAAAGACTAGCGGCTATTCATTCTTTTTTTAGATATTTACAGGCAGAAGAGCCTGCTGGTATATTTAATTTTCAAAAGATCACAGCTATCCCCATTAAAAAAGCACAGAAAAAAATTGTGGAATATCTGACTCCAGAAGCTATGAAATTACTTTTGGAGCAGCCCGACAAACATACGTTGAGGGGTAGACGTGATTTAACGTTAATGGCGGTCTTATATGATTCTGGAGCACGCGTGCAGGAAGTATGTGATCTGAAGATCGGTGATGTTAGTTTACAAGAACCCGTTGTTATTACGTTAACTGGCAAAGGAAATAAAATCAGACGGGTACCTATCATGAAAAATACAGCTTCTTTATTAAAAAATTATTTGTCGGAAAATAACTTAGATAAAACTTGGAAAAATGAAAATCCACTATTCACAAATAACCAACATAGGAAACTGACAAAAGAAGGCGTGTCTTACATAATTGCAAAGTATGTTGAATCTGCCAGAAAAAAATCAACCATAGTACCTTTAAAAGTACATGCCCATATGCTTCGCCATTCAAAGGCGATGCATTTATTACAAGCGGGTGTTAATCTCATCTATATCCGTGATTTTCTTGGTCACGTTGACCTGAAGACCACAGAGATATATGCCAGGGCAGATACTGAAACCAAAAGAAAAGCTGTTGAAAATCTTTATCCTGATTTAATTGAAAGTAATCTGCCTGATTGGAGCAAAGATCAAGCATTGCTTTCGTGGCTGTCTGAGTTAAAATAAACACCATGAGAAATTATGCAAAGTAAATAAAAGTAAAATCATTATTTTTTAATAACCTAAGTAATTTACTTTGCATAATGTCCTACTTCGCATAAGGTGGATTATGCAAAGCTTTGCATAACCCGCCCTGGGGTGTTCCGGTATCCCTGCTTTTGACAGTTCCGTCCGGCAACTCCACGGGGGCTTTTATCCATCGCTCTAAATACAATAATATACATTTATTGTCGGTATGTTGACGCACCGCTTTCATCAACAGATCATGGTCTATGTTGTCAAATAGCCCTTTTATATCAAACTCTATGAGCCAGTCGTAACTCCAGCACCGCTTTCGTGTGACCCCTATAGCATCCAGCGCCGATTTGTTCGGTCTGTATCCATATGAGTCTTCCAAAAAGTGTGGCTCTACTAATGGTTCAAACATCAGCTTGATCGTCATTTGCGCTATTCTATCCGATACAGTCGGCACTCCAAGCAGTCTTGTTCCTCCCTGCTTCTTAGGGATTTCTACCCCTCTCACAGCTGGCGGAAAATAGCTGCCTGAGCTGAGTCTGTTCCAGATTTTGTATAGGTTCTTACTCAGTTTCTTATCAAAGTCGAGCAAGGATTCTCGGTCTATTCCAGCACCACCTTTGTTCTCTTTGACTCGTTGATAAGCCTCCCATACTAACCTCTTTGATATTACAAATGGTTTTGGTTTATCCACTTCTTATCCTCTTTTCAAGTTCCGAAATTGACAACCACATTTAACGCTGCCCCTTCGCTCCACTCCCATTACAGGAGTTTCATCACTACTACGAACAGCTCCGTCACAGTTTCTGGCATCGATACTCTCACTCTTGAGATTTTACCCCTTGAGTTTCTCTCTTTTGCATCCAGATAACTGCTTCCCGCAGTTCCACATTAAAGCCCAGGTTAGGCTCGTGCCATCTCTACGCCGAACGCCACATACTCAGTAAGCAGGTTGCCTGTATGTTTGTCCCAAAATATCTGGAAGATTTTGATTTTGACGTTACTTAGGTCTAACGACGCTTCAACAATGGTTCAGTTTTATTCACCTTCCTAACCCCTACCTCGCCAGTTTTCCGCTGGCTTTACTTAACGCTCACTACCGTTTTCCTTGAACAGCAGCTTAAGTTGGTTTGTGACCGACTCCTGCAAGCAGATCACGGCGGGCCTTCCGCCATCTTTATTGTAGCTTTGCTACGGCGCACTCCAGATTTGACCCCTCACCTATCCATCGTCGCATTGCTGCTGCAAGAAGACCCTAACCGATTGATTTCATTTATCGCCAATGAGTGGCATTGGCTGTTGCCGTTGACTGGTATTGGTGTCATTCTCAGCCTCTATTTACTGCAGGAAGGCACACGACTGTGCCAACCTATTACTGTGGGCTTGATTTTCGCCATTTCTCCATCAGCAACGTTGTTGGCTCAGGGTTTCAATCCAGAAATCCATATCATGGCATCGTCAGTCGCAGCCAATCTACTGGTGGTTGCCATTAGCTGCGTTGGTGTGTTGTGACACTGGAAACGAGGGCTGCTTTGAGAGCCTGTCTTCATTTTCATAGTATTAGGCAGCTATCGTCCTTGCCTTTCTCTAAGTGCTGTTGAGGATTAATTTCTTCCCAGTTTTTGCTTTGTGCTTCAAAGTAGTTTAGTGCTGCTTCACCGGGCGTATTAAACCGATTAGAGAACGTATTTGCTTCCGTAATTATTGTCCTAGTAAAACCTAAAACAACGGCATTCTTAAATCTTTGCTGGTCATTTTCAGGCATGAAAGGTCCCTGCTCTTTTTTATTTATCACGATGAATTTATCCGACTTCTTGTCTAATAAAAGCAGGCCGCTGTACGAAGCAATCGCTGGTTGCTGCCTACCTTCGTCAAAGAATAAATGTAGGTAAGGCTCGGTAGGTTGCCGATCGTTAGGTTCGTGAAGAATTTTAACAGTGTTGGGCTTGCCTGTTTTAGGTTTTTTATTATCAAAAAGCTTGAATATGTATTTCATAAACAGATCGTACCTGTCCCCTTGTAAGGCCTCTAAGGCTTTTTGTCTCTCTTTCCTTAGATCGTCTTCGTCTGTGTTTAAGGGTTGTAAGGAAATTTTCTTTTCATCTTTTGGTTTAGGGAATAAAATAACAGTCGTGCTTGAATGAGAAAAAAAGGGTGACTTTTTTTTCTCATCAAGATCTGAATCAGGAGAGCGGCTCTCACGCTTTTGCTCTGAGTGTCGTTGTAGTTTCTCCCGCTCATGGCGTGATTGTATCGCCAAGCGGCTCTCAGGCTTTTGCTCTGAGAGTCGTTGTAGTTTCTCCCACTCATGGCGTGATTGTATCGCCAAGCTGCTCTCGATGGTGAAGGCTCCTTCAGGTTGAACAAGTTCTCGCGGAAAGACATGGCTGTGAGCGATTTCTACAAACTTCTTAAGGGCAAATGCACCTTTATCATCCCAAAAAATGGAGTTGGGATAATCGTCTCGTATATGACAAATACCCCCGCCATATGACGTTCCTGCTATACCCACCTCCTTCATATCTTTAACGACGTCTGGCTGAGCTATAAATTGCTTATCTTCAGGTATACCCAAATGTGTAATATAGTTACTTGCTAAGGCTTCCTCTGATTCTAATGAGCCGAAATTAGAAAAAAGCGGAAGCTGCGGTTTTATCGTATCTTTGATAGTAACAAAACCCAATCTGTTTAGGTTGTTTTTAAAATAGGTGGGGTTTATAAAATCTAATATTTCTCGAGTAAACTCGCGATCATGATAAGTGGATTCTACTTCTGTCGGCGCATTTTGCACGTCACCACGGTAACCCCGTGCAATACTGCCTTTTCCAATAGCGTCCCTAATGAATCCTGCAGCATTGTTATCAAATTTGACTATTATATCCTTCCACTTTCCGCCGCCTTCTGCGTAATAAAGAATAGAATGGTCAGTTGGCCTGTATTCTAAGTCAATATTTTCATAGATCAGCCCTAACAGCTGATTAAAGGTATCATTTTTCAAGACTGAGGAAATCCTGACTAGGTCATTTGCTGCGCAGTAAAATTCATCCAGATCTTTTATTTTATCGAGTGCATTAAAGAATTTTTCCAAAAAGATTTTCTGGTTAGGGTCTTTTAGTGATGGATGTTGCAAAATATTTTCTCTCTTCAATTTATTGGCGGCTTCAATCAGTTTGCTGCGATTTTCCTCTGTTAGAACATTTTTATGAACGATTGTTTTTGGCATGGTGAGAGTCCTATTATTGGTTTTTTGTCTACTATAGCGTTGAAGCAGCTAGCGAAATGACAGCTTGTTCCAGCAGAATATCCTCTAGAAAAACACCGTATTTCTCCAGCCACACGTCTGACAACAATCTTATAGGTTTTTTTTTTGAAACGATAGTCTACTGAAAATTCATTCCAATGTGCTGGCAAATGGGGTAATAGCCGTAATTGCTTGCCGTCTTCTAAAAGCAGAGGGTCAAATCTGGAGTGCGCCGTAGCAAAGCTACAATAAAGATGGCGGAAGGCCCGCCGTGATCTGCTTGCAGGAGTCGGTCACAAACCAACTTAAGCTGCTGTTCAAGGAAAACGGTAGTGAGCGTTAAGTAAAGCCAGCGGAAAACTGGCGAGGTAGGGGTTAGGAAGGTGAATAAAACTGAACCATTGTTGAAGCGTCGTTAGACCTAAGTAACGTCAAAATCAAAATCTTCCAGATATTTTGGGACAAACATACAGGCAACCTGCTTACTGAGTATGTGGCGTTCGGCGTAGAGATGGCACGAGCCTAACCTGGGCTTTAATGTGGAACTGCGGGAAGCAGTTATCTGGATGCAAAAGAGAGAAACTCAAGGGGTAAAATCTCAAGAGTGAGAGTATCGATGCCAGAAACTGTGACGGAGCTGTTCGTAGTAGTGATGAAACTCCTGTAATGGGAGTGGAGCGAAGGGGCAGCGTTAAATGTGGTTGTCAATTTCGGAACTTGAAAAGAGGATAAGAAGTGGATAAACCAAAACCATTTGTAATATCAAAGAGGTTAGTATGGGAGGCTTATCAACGAGTCAAAGAGAACAAAGGTGGTGCTGGAATAGACCGAGAATCCTTGCTCGACTTTGATAAGAAACTGAGTAAGAACCTATACAAAATCTGGAACAGACTCAGCTCAGGCAGCTATTTTCCGCCAGCTGTGAGAGGGGTAGAAATCCCTAAGAAGCAGGGAGGAACAAGACTGCTTGGAGTGCCGACTGTATCGGATAGAATAGCGCAAATGACGATCAAGCTGATGTTTGAACCATTAGTAGAGCCACACTTTTTGGAAGACTCATATGGATACAGACCGAACAAATCGGCGCTGGATGCTATAGGGGTCACACGAAAGCGGTGCTGGAGTTACGACTGGCTCATAGAGTTTGATATAAAAGGGCTATTTGACAACATAGACCATGATCTGTTGATGAAAGCGGTGCGTCAACATACCGACAATAAATGTATATTATTGTATTTAGAGCGATGGATAAAAGCCCCCGTGGAGTTGCCGGACGGAACTGTCAAAAGCAGGGATACCGGAACACCCCAGGGCGGGGTCATTAGTCCGCTGCTAAGTAATTTATATTTGCACTACGTTTTTGATGTATGGATGACAAAGTATCATCCAGAATCACTGTGGTGTCGATATGCTGATGATGGAATCTGCCATTGTAAAACCAAAGAACAGGCTGAGACTTTGTTAAGTGAGCTTGAACAGCGGTTTAGGGAATGCAAGCTTGAAATACATCCAGAGAAAACAAAGATAGTGTACTGCAAAGATGGCGGTCGAAAGGAAGCCTATACTGGCAATACAAGCTTTGAATTTCTGGGATATGAATTTCGAGTAAGGAGAGCAGAAAACAGGAAGACAAAAGAAATATTTGGAAGTTTTCTACCAGCAATAAGTCCAAAAGCAGAAAAAGCCATTACACAGGAAATTAGGGAGCTGAATGTAAGGAACAAAAGCAACCTAAGTCTGCAAGAACTGGCGAAGTGGCTCAATCCAAAGATACAAGGGTGGATTAACTATTATGGAAAATTCACCAAATCAGCGCTAAATAAAGTATTCCAGAGATTTAACCGAACGCTCACAATGTGGAGTATGAGGAAATATGCGAAGCTGGCGAACCGGAAAACCTACGCAACGAGGTGTATGGCGGAGTTTGCGGTGAAACATAAGAGTCTATTCGCGCATTGGAGAATAGGTATTACAACTGTGTCCATTTAATGGGAGCCGTATAACACGAGAGTGTTAAGTACGGTTCTGCGAGGGGCCAGAGGGGCAGTTCCGCTGGTCTACTCACCTTTATGCCTTTGATAGCCTAAATCCAGATTTGACCCCCTGCTTTCCTCAGATTTGACCCCCTGCTTTCTCAGATGCTTTTGCCTGTAATAGGGGTGTGGAATTATTTGGTCAAGCATGACGATATCTCCTGTATAGTTAAAAATAAACTACTTTAGGATATATCAGATTGAGGTAAATTTATGTTGTGTTTGGAACTTTGAGAGTGGATATACTATGGGGAAATAATAACTCAACAACACATAACTGAATTGACAACTTAATTTGGCGATCCGCCAGTGGGCCATCGACAACTATCGCTTTTTTATCTGATTCTTTCCTCCTCTTAATTTTGGTTAATAATAATTAAGCCCATTGATCTAAATCTACATTTAAATCGCATCACTTTTCATACGACGGCTGATGTTTTGGGTGTTATGGTAGGAATAAAGCCTAATGGCAACCGGAAAAAAATGATGATCGAGCTAAAGAACGGACACAACGAATGAAGTTTTTATGATTCAAGCACCAGAGAATCCGACGCAATACGATTATGGCTTTTTTCGTTTCCCATTCTTCAGTACCGCGCTGACGTCGTCCGGGTTGATCAGGTCCGGCACGGTCCAGCCATCCAGATCATATTCCGACATGCATTGCTCGGCGAAGCCCTTATATTGGGTGGACTGGCCGAGCATGTCGGCCGCCATCAGCACTTCGTAGCGAATGCTTTCGTGATTGCCGAAATAGTTGCGCTCATAGAGTTCGTGGCGACCTCCGAACTCGCTGCTCATGGCGTCCCACATGAGCTTCATTAGCTTCACGCGATCGAGCGCCGAATAGCCGTTTGAGGCGCGCATGAACTGGTCGAGATACTTGCGAGTCTCCTCATGCTTGAAGTCATTGGCGTGTGAGGGCAGGTAGATCAGCGCGCTGGCCAACACGTTCTCGATGATTTCCTTCAGCCGGGGGTAGGCTATGCTGGACATCACGCGATAGGCCAGCCCGTAGTCGAGATTTGGAAGAACATAGCCGGGTGTCCAGGGTGTGGGGGTGCGAGCCATGGCATCGGAGAGCGCCCAGAACAGGTTGCGCCAGGCGAGCACTTCACCCACCTGCGCCTGCACGCCGCGGAAATCCTTGGCGCCGGTAGCATCAACGCCCTTGAGCAAGAGCCCGGCGATGAAATCGAGCTTCACTGCCAGCCGCGTGCAGCCGTGAAACATAAAGCGCGGCAGGAAGCCCGAGCGTGGAAAGAAATTATTCACCTTGTCGATATCGCCGTAGGCGAAGACGTTCTCCCAGGGCACGAACACTTTGTCGAACACGATGATCGAATCGTTTTCATCGAGGCGGCTCGAGAGTGGGTAGTCGAAGGGACTGCCCATAACCGCAGCAGTCATCTCGTAAGAAGGGCGGCAGAACAGCTTCAGGCCAGCAGCATTGGTAGGCACGATGCAGACAAAGGCGAAGTCCTTGGTCTTGATGGGCAGGGCGCCGTTATTGGCGATGAAGTTATAATGCGTGAGCGTGGAAGTAGTGGCCGCCACTTTGGCGCCACTCACAACCAGCCCGCCGTCGGTTTCCTTCTCGACACGCATGTAAACGTCGCGAACTTCGGCCAGTTCTTTGTTGCGATCGACAGGCGGATTGACGATGGCGTGATTGACGAAGGTGACTTCTTCCTGGACTTTTTTGTACCAGCGGCGCGCATTCTCATGGAACGGCGTGTAAAAATCGGAATTAGCGCCCAGGGTGGCCAGGAAGGCGGCCTTGTAATCGGGGCTGCGGCCCATCCAGCCATAGGTGACGCGCGCCCATTCGGCGATAGCGTCGCGCGCGCCGACCATTTCTTCGGCATTGCGCGAGGCCTTGAAAAATTTCTGGGTGTAGCCGCCGTTGCCGGTGTCGGTCTCGCAGCACAAAATGGACTTGCGCTTGTCGTGCAGCGCGTCATAGAGCCGGGCCAGCATACGCACGGTATTGCGAAAGGCGGGATGAGTGGTGACATTCTTCACGCGCTCGCCGTAGATCCATATCTCGCGGCCATCGTCGAGGCTCTCGAGAAATTCCCGCGAGGTGAATGGCTGCGTGCGCGCCGCCACGCCGTTCGGCTCCGCGGTCTGTTCGTCATACATTGCAATTCCTCCTTCATCCTCTAACCCTGATTTGGCTATGACCATTTTTTATCGAGGTTATTTTGAAAAAAGTAAATTCTATTTATTTGAATCTTTCAGTCGGTTAATGTTTGAAATCGCAAATCCCTACGATTAACGACCAAATTGAACCGTGATGTATTCAATTTTTGCGCCTTTTTTATAGCGGGACGTTGTTTGGTAAGTCGTTGAAATATCTTTAGGATAAATCCCTGCGTCACCTGCAACCCCTGTAATAAAACCCAGGTTTTCCGGAGCATGCTCAAAACCAGCCAATTCTCTTCCCTCAACTTCCCAATGGTAATCCAAATCAACTTTCCCGTAGGCTTTTTCAGCCTCTGAAATCAAACTCCCTGGGCCAATGCCTTTTTTTGTCTTTATCTCACTATTGTCCACATCAATCGAATCAAAAGTAGAATTAGCCTTTATTTTTGAATCTACAAGATACACCAAATTAAACAAGGTTGTTCCATTTTGCTTAACCTCAATTGCACTAAAACCATCCATATAATCTTTTTTGTCTTCAAAGGTATAGCTTTTTCCCAATTCTTTTTTAATCTGCTTATAAGGTGTCTTTTCATGAATAAAACCTAAACCATCATTGCTAATGATTAATGATTTAAGCGGAGTATCAGCCAACGATATCGATATAGGAAGGAAATTAGCTAAAAAAAATGCCAAAATAAGAAATTTTATAGTTTTGCTGAACATATTGTTTTCCTCAGAATATTAGTCACAAGGAACGATTATAGACCAACGCCACAATCCGATAAACTCATACGTCCATGTTTTTCTATGTCCAATACAATTATATACCCTATCAGCCTTGAAGCGTCAGTCCAGTTGAGCCATCTTTTTTAAGATCTTATGGGGCTAATCGGTATGTCTATCTTTTCAAGAGGGCTAGTCATTTCTGCTGGGTTTTTAGCTAGCTCAGCAGCTTCGTTGTTGCCAAAAAAATTAAAGTGATTTGGATATATTGATAAATCAAGGGCGGTTGGAGTATCAATCTCTTCAGGGTCGATGTTTTCAATGAGTGTTAGATTCACGTCTATTTCTATTTGTTGATCTGCCATTGTTCCTACCTTTAATAAATTTAACTTAGACCAAATATATCAATCAATTCTTAAAATGGTATTAAAAATAAATATTATAATGTTTTAAAAAATACCGCCAGGAACAGATGTTCCATCTGGGTCCCCATTAAATCCTGATGCAACCCCTTTTGGCGTGGACGAAGGATACAGTGAATAATTTGGAGGTTCTGGCGATAAAAGACAGTATTGCCGAGGCAAATAAATTTATTGTAACCTCTGGCCTGCCTGAAATAAAAACGCCAATCATCAGAAAAAACAGTATTGCAAACTTTTTCTATTTCTTTTTGTAATTGTGCAGCATGTTGATTGCGATTTGGTCGAGCAGCCAAATTTTCCGTATTATTAAACAAACGTTGAATTGGCCTGTAGGCTTGAAATTCTGGGCGTGCAAAAAGAATTATATGTTTGAGATCTTTACGAAATGACATTAATTAACTGCTGCCTCTCTAAAGCAACCTATTAAAATCTTTAGATAAGAGAAAGGCTTAAATAGCATTTTTTAGTATTTAAGTAAACAATCGAATGCTTAAACAAACATTAACCAGTTGCATTTGAAGACGGGTTAGACACATAATGTGCGCACCGGGTGGGTGCACGAACACCCAACCGGCACGACTACCACAACAACCTACACAAGAGGTTCTTAATGGCAATTGCAGTTTACACCAACGCGCGTCTGTGCAAAATTCCTTTTTTCACTCTGTTTGATTTTTTACTGACATGGCCTTGTTTTGGGTTTTTCCAAACCTGGCATCCCCCTATCCTAAAACAACCCTCCCGCCTTAAGATGTGGTGGCGGTGGGATGGTGGGCTTTTGTCTGTAGTGGGTCTTTCAATGTGTGAGGAGGCGGTGAGCTGAGGGAGGGCGATTGATGAGCGGGGCCTAGACCTACTAAAGCTCCGCCATTAGTCTTACCCCCCCCAGCTTGCTGCCTCTGGCTGTTTAACAGCTAAAGGAGACATGCATGGACAAAAAACTACGCGATATTATCATTGGCGTTAAGCCGTTAGTTGACGGCATTACCCAGCATAAGCTCTTTGGAGCGATTAATTCCATTGCCCGGTTACGACGGTTTACGGAAATTCATGTTTATGCGGTTTGGGATTTCATATGTTTGCTCAAAGCATTGCAGCGCAAACTCACGAGCCAACATCTTTTTTGGTCACCGCCCAATAACCCACTTAGTTGTTATTTAGTTAATACCCTAGTGGCGGAAGAAGAAAGTGACTGCATCGAGAATCACCGTTATTCAAGTCACTTCGAATTATACCTGCAAGCTATGCAACAGTGCGGAGCAGATATCCATGGCATTCGCCAGTTCATTGCCAGCATCCACCCAGATCAATCGCTCGCATCTTTGCTGGCCATCAACAATCTACCAAAACCTGCTCAGAGATTTATCCAAGATACCTTTGAAATCACAGAAAAAGAATCTCACTTCATTGCCGCATCCTTGGCTTTCGCACGCGAGCTAATCACTTCCAGCATGTTCACACAATTATTAAATGCTATCGAACCACTCGATGATTCCAGCTATTCATTACAGTTATTTAAGCTCTATTTAAAACGCCATATTGAGCGGGATAGCGGCCAAGCACAACGACTGATAACCACCCTTTGTGGCTCAGATACAGGCAATTGGGATGAAGTATTAGAAGCCGCTTGGTTTTCGCTCAATAGCCGACTGCAACTACTGAACGGCATTTATCGTGAAATCATGGAGATATAAAGCTGTATTGCTTTGTCTTTAAAACGCTTCTCAAGGCGTTGATCAGATATTCTGTCCACCGCTTTGCACCATTGGCTAACATGGACACAGTCATCATCATATAAATCCTGTTTATACAGCATTTTAACTATTTGAGAATAAACTTTAATCGTTTCATCAATGCCATAAAGGTAATTGGTTTTTAATGAATTTCCAGGAATGGCTTGTTCCAGAAGAATGGCATTATATTCCGCATTCCAATACAAAATCTTTTCGTAAAAAATAAAATGATGAGTTTTTGGGTAACCCATGCCGCGCAAGTTCAATGCGATAGCCAAGTTTCTTATAAAAATCGAGTGCTTCCCAACTGGCAGTATTGACTGCTGCAGATAAGCATTTTTTCTCCAATCCCAATTTTTCAGCTGCTTGCATTAATTGTGTACCGTAACCTTTTCCCCGAAGCGACTCATCGACCCACAGCTGATCGACGTAGAGCCAATTGTATCCAATATTGCCATTGCAGCCACCTTTTATTGTATTGTCTTCATCACGGATAAAAAACGCAAAAGGCTCTATTGGATCCAATCCGTGTTGTTTGGCATTATTTGCTATACCTTTCGCTAAAACATCGGTATCTTTTGACAAGGGATTCTGCTCATATATGATAGGGTAAGTCATTTTTTCACCGAACTAAAAATTGTTTTCGATTTCAAGAATAATTTTTCCTCTAGTATGACCCAATTCAACAAGCTGATGAAGTAGAGATGGATTACGCTATATATTAAAAAAAACTCCACTGGAATTGCACCCTACCTTTGCTGTGTTTGCCTTAGACAGCGGAATGATGCTGGGTCTATGGTCACGCCATACAGCGCAGCCTAAGGCTCTGTAAAACAATAACCTATCTTTTTAACATCCCATCTAAGACCCATCTTCGCAGGCGGGAGGGGATAGAAAAACACTTACATAGAACAACCGACGCAGTCGTCCCGGCATGGAAGCCGGGATCCAGATCACAGGATGTGAAAGTTTCGCTTTCCTGCGCCCTGGATCCCGGCTTCCTGCCGGGACGACGTTCCGTCGACTATGCGCGCATTTTTCTACCCCCTCCCGTCTGCAAATCTGAGTCTCATCTGGGCGCTAAAAAGATAGGTTATTGTTTTACAGAGCCTTAGTATTTAAAATCACGCTGAATCGCGCACCGCCAAGTGGAGCATCACTAACCAGCAGTTTCCCGCTGTGGCGTTTCACTATGGCGTCCGCAATAGCAAGACCTAAACCAAATCCCGTCGTATTGGATTCTAATGTAACGAAAGGTGTAAAAATATGGATTTTATCGGCATCATCAATGGCAGCACCATCATCATCCACATGGAGGATAATGCAGTCTGAATTTTTTTGTTCTGCCTGTATTTGAACCTGTAAATGGGCATGTTTTAGCGCATTATTTATTAAATTACACAGTACATGTTTCATCAGTTCAGAATCAAACGTTAGCATCATCCCTTGCGCTATGTATGAATGCAGAGTCATTTTTTTTGGTGCTTGTTTATATTTGGAAGTGATGGCGATCAGCCACTGATTAATATCTACATTTTGGTCATGCAGTGGGTACTCTTCAGCACTAAAACGCGCATAATTCAAAAAATCACCGACCAGATCGTTTAAATCAGCCAAATCTTCTTTAAGGCTAATGATGTCTTGTTGAGCTTTTTCAGAGAGTTTTTCCTGTTCCAAGCTATTAATCGTAAATAGCATAGTTGTAATTGGCGTTCGACATTCATGGGCAATAAATCGAGTTAAATTGCGCTGTGATTGGATGAGATTTTGAATTCTATTGCCCATTTGCAAAATATTATCGTACAGCTTGCGCAAAGTAGAGTGTCGATTTATTTTCTTAGGCGGAGTTGAGAAATCAGCGTGACTGAATTGTTCGGTCAGTCTATAAACGCTATTTAAACTTTTACTAAATAAATAAGTTAGCAGAATAATGAATAACAGAGTCAGTAGCATAAAAAAGAGGACCAGCAAACTCCAGTAATTTTTCATATATGCAGGATAGGAAATCGGCCCAAGCCTTAGCAAGCTGTTCTGCCCAGGCAGATTAGCGTAAAGATATTTAATTTCACCTGAATTATTTACGTCACTTAAAGCAACAATATCATGTTGCAAGGCTGAAGATATCGATGGGGGCACTGCATCGACTGGGATAATAGCCAATGGTAATCCATAGCTGGTCTGCAATTGTTGCAATTTATCTGGCCAGGCACTGCGTGGCGTCTGCAATAATTCCAATGTAAGTAAATGTGTCATCCAGGCAGAAGCAGGACGAGCTACTACCTGAATAGGGACATCTTGCATTCTTAAGACATAATGACTATGGGCAATGCGCTGATATAAAAACAAATCCTGAATTTCATAACCAAAAAAAGCATGAATCCCACCGCGCTGCAAAATAAATTCACCGGATAACAAGCGTTGCTTTTTTTTATCTGAAAGGGAGATATCGGATAGTGGGAGTATTGAAGCAGCCGTGCCATATCTTGGTTGTAATTTTTTGATGATAGTCGGCCACATGGCTTCAGGATATCGCAGGAGCTGTTGTTGCAATGAATAAAAACCGCCTCGATACATCTGTTGCATCACCTGTTCTGACCCTCGTTCCTGCATGGTCTGATAGAGCCAATAAATCCCGGCTCCTGCAATAATGCCAAGGATACATAGACTCAACAGATATCGTAATAGTAGTCTAGACATCAAGAGTCCCAGGCAGTGGAGATAAAAATATATCCTTTGGAATGTACCGTTTTAATGCGGTAAGGCTCCTCCATATTATCTTGTAATTTCCTGCGCAAATACGAAATGCGCAAATCAATGGTTCTGTCAACGCCATCAAAACTAATACCACGCAGGGCTTGCATAATATTTTCTCGATTGACAACGCGATCAGCATTTTTAGCTAGAAATACCAGCAGTTCAAATTCTAGCGGCTTTAAGTCAATGTGTAGGCCGGATAGCGTTACTATGCGTTGAACGATATTCAGGTGCAAATCACCAAAAACCAGCTCTTTTAGCTGGACTGGTTGATGATGACGACGCTGCAGAGCTTGAAGCCGAGCCAACAGAACTTTAGGTTCAACAGGTTTAACGACATAATCGTCAGCGCCGCTCATCAACCCGGAAATTTGATCTTGATCTGTGTCCAAGGCGGTTAGCATTAAAATCATGCCGCGATAATCGCCGCGCACGGATTGACAGACTTGAACGCCATCAAACCCTGGCAACATGACATCCAAAATGACAAGATCCGGCTGATGTTTCAATATGTGGTATACCGCTTTATCACCGCGCGCTTCCTGCGTGACAAGATAGCCATTTTCTTGAAGATAAGCCTGGATGCTATTCGCCAGCTTTTGATTATCCTCAACCAATAAAATTTGCACCATATTATTAGTCTCAAAAGTCTACCAAAATGGATACATAGCCAGTATCCTTCAAATCTCATAGAATTTTAACATTTTTTTGCCATCATTTCAGTTCATCAAGTAAGGAAGATAATACCTATGATTAAGGCTCTATGAAGACAGTGATTGTTTACTAATTAGATGATAATTTTTCACCTGATGGTATTGAGAAAAATAGTCACACCATTCGGGAAAAAAGACATGCAGGATATCAGGGTCTATTTCCTGTAAATAACTTGATAGTTCAAGAGAGCTGTCTACAGATCACCAGGGCAATCGCATGAAATTTTTCATACCGGATGAAATACTTGGAAACGATCATCGGTGGGGACTTCAAAAGCATCCACCAAAGCCTGATGCAAGCTATCCGAAATTGCTTGTAAATATTCACGCGATTTACCTTTCAATAAAGAAATTCGTGTCATGGGCATATAGGTATCTCCTCCATTATTTTGGTGGTACCACTGTTTTTAGCACATTAATAGCTGAAACGGCGGTAGGCCAATTGGTCAATGGATTTGCTCAGCATAGCGCATGTCTAAATGGAAACCCATTGATCCACTGGGTAATTAGTAGGTTTGGCCTATGGTTTGACTATGATTAATTTCGCACGTGGGTAATCGAGCAACAGATTAAACTTAGATAGCAATGGAAAACCCATGAGACCGTTTTGAGATGCCGCAGTTTCTTTGAAATTCTGGCCATTTCCACCCCATAATTTACTGTTGTCTAACACTACACCTTTTACGTTTTTTACAGTAAATGCACCCGGTTGAACTTCAGGAACAATAAATTCATCAAGGCAATCTTTGCCTCTGACCGAAGTACTACAAATTTTCTTGCCAGTAAAATGAACTTGAATGCCTTCCAAGGCTTTTTTAGTTAACGCAAGTGCATATTTTTTTGCACCTGTATCAAAGATAACGGGGTATTCTTTGCCAGCTATATTAATCATCTGTTGATGGCAAGCCATATGGTGCTGAATTTCCAGTATCAAATTTCAGAGGAAGCGTGCTCTGATTTATTTCTGGCTTTCCAATAGCTGCACAATTCAGACTCAAAAGAAATAAATTGTACTTGAGTTTTATTTAGACTTATTTGATAGAATTCATTAACTCGAAGAAATATTTTGATTCATGAGTCTGATAAAGCTTGAACCATGAATGTAATGTTGTAGGTGCAAATACGTCTAACACCTTTAATACATCCCTCGCAAATTCCAACGGGGCTGTTCCTGATGCGGTAATTAAATTTCCATCACTTACTGCTGGCTGCATCTCATAATACTTTTCTCCTCTATAATTAGGAACAATCATTTTCATATACTCTAAATCATTGCTTGTATGCCTCCTTAAGTCCAGCGATCCCATTTTTGCTAACCCCACGGTTGCACCACAAATCGCCGCAACAATAATGGTTTTTTGTAAAGCTTCAGAAGCTTTTTTCAACATAGGCTCGTGGATTGCTTCTGTCCAAGTGTTTCCGCCCGGAAGAATTAAAATATCCGTACTTTTCAACATGCAATCATCAATAGGAATACTAGGTAGTATTTTTAATCCTCCCATCGTAGTAACAGGATTATTATCAATGCCCACTGTTATTACCTCTAAAGGGGCTAATCCTTTTTTGAAATATCTTCCCGAATTTAGTTCCGCAATTAAATAACTTGCCTCCCAGTCTGACATTGTATCAAATACATAAAGATATACTTTTGCATGCATAACAGTGACTCTTACATAATGGGTTAATTAAAATCTTGGTATAAGCAGGTACTAGCATTATAGCCGACAATCAAATATAACTAAATCTATAACCCGACATTCGTAGGATGAAGCCATCGAAAGTGCCGATCTCACAGACTCCACGTGCCGCCACGAGTGGTATGTTTGACGAGGTATCTCATAACATCTCTGCTATAAGGTTATGACGTCCATATCTCGGCTATTTTTCTCAGATAATCTGCCATTAATCTAATATTGCTATCAGCGTTAACTCGGCGATGATAAAGATACATTTTGATTGCAACTGGCTGTTCATCTTTTAACTTAATTTCCACCAATTCACCACGCCTGATCTCCTCTTTGATCAAAATATCTGTACACCAAATCAACCCCATACCTGCCAATGCCGCACATAAAACATTGTATCCTGAACTTGAAGCATAATTACCGGTGACATAAATTTTTTTATTATTAGCTAACACCCATTCATTATTGGGTGAAATACGCTTATTGAGTAATTTCCTTTTAAGCAGGCGCTCTAAGTGCTTAATTTGACCGGTGAGCATAGAGGTAGAAACCTGCAAATGCCGTGCTGCCTGGCTGAAGCCCTTATGCTCGACTATCGCTTTGAATCCTTGCATACAAGAAAACAAATCTACAGCCATAAAAACGACTCCCAAAGATTATTTCAATATTTAGAATACTCTATTATATTTTAGTATATTGTCAATTATTTTTGAAACTATATGATGAATTGTTCGCGTTTGGATTTGCACATTTATTAGGGGATTATCACAATGTTGTTGCCTTGGATCGCATCATTCTGACTTGTATTGGAGGACTGATTGTCATCACAGTAACATTAATACTGTATTGGATAAAGCCCAAAGTCTAAACGAACTTACAGATCACGATAACTCATTGCTCCGAAGAAGACGAACAGATGAACATACTTTGGTAGTAACTGCTCACACTATAGACAGTTTTGTTTGCAAAATGCTGTGCCCATAGAGGCAACCCCTCTCCCTAACCCTCTCCCGCAAGGGGAGAGGGGATACAGTGCTTTTCCAAAAAAATGGGAGCAAATTATTCAACAACGCCATCATGAGGGGAGAGGGGGGAAGTTCCAGCATTGAGGTATCTGTACTTTACCATTTCTCCGCTTTGCAATGTATCCCCTTTCCCGGGGGGCGTTGTTGAATAATTCTCTTCCTAACTATCTGAAACTCTATGATCCCCTCTCCCCTTGCGGGAGTTGCTATGCTGAATAATAGGGAAAGAGGTATGTGCCTTCGGTTAAAATATAGTTTTAACCAATAACCTCGACAGGAGGAGGCACATACCATGAGAGATTATACAGGAAAAACCGTGTTTGCTGGAATTGATGTTCACAAAAAGACATATGCAGTAACGTGTATCTGTGAGGGTATGGTAATGAAAACAGACACCCTGAAGGCAACTCCTGAGGAGTTAGTGCATTATTTACATAAATACTTTAAAAATGCGCAGATTAAAACGGCTTATGAAGCAGGGTTCTCAGGATTTGTATTACACCGTCATTTATTAGAAGAGGGAATAGACAGTCGGGTGGTTCACGCGGCTAGTGTAGAGATATCAGCCCGAGATAGGGTAAAGACAGATAAGCGAGATTCATTAAAATTGGCAACACAATTAGCCGCAGGGCGTTTAAAGGGCATTCATGTACCTAGCGTGGAGCGAGAAGCTTACCGCGAAGTCAGCCGCATGCGGGAAAAAATCGCTGAGGATAAGCGTCGAGTAGGAAATCGCATCAAGAGTTTGCTCTACCGTCAGGGTTTAATAGGCCCCGACGAGACCCCCGTCGTGAGTTGGAAATGGTTACAAAAAGTTCGGGCGTATGATTGTAATCCTTCGGTGAAGTATTGTCTGGACACCTTGATCTCTCAATGGTGGGAACTGGCGAACCGATTAAAAAACATAGAGCTAGAGTTAGCTAAACAGGCGCAAGCAGATAAAGAGCTGGAAGTCATTTATCAAAGCACTCCGGGGATAGGTCCAACCCATGCCCGTGTGTTGGCGAATGAATTAGGCAATATGGAACAGTTTAAAAACGAGAAGCAATTATTTAGTTTTACCGGATTAACCCCGAGCGAGCATTCTTCAGGGGAGCATAAACGACTAGGACATATGAGTCGTCAGGGTCGATCTATTCTACGCAAAACATTGGTAGAAGCTTCATGGACAGCGATAAGAAGAGATAAATCATTAATGGATATTTATCAGAGGATCAGTATCACTGCTGGTAAGAAGCGGGCGATTGTTGGGGTAGCGCGACGCTTAATTGGACAGATTCGGAGTTGTTTCAAGTCGGGGCAACTCTATCAAATACGCAAATCAGAAAGCATTTGCAAAAAGACGGGTGAAGTACTTCCCACGGCCCTTTAGGGTGGTAGAGTTTAAATAACAAGGAGGTTTTGCTATGAATGGATTGAAATGGGGGCCTACCCCAAACCCCGAGATATTTGTAGACGTGATACAGGATAATCGAATCTGTCTCAAGTAACAGGGCAACCTCGAAGCTGCCCTGGAATCACGTCACGGTCATCGGCGTCTCCGCCTGTACCGTGATTAAATTATAGCAGAAAGTATAAACAGGAATGTTTTTGTAAGAAGTACCGTAACAATTATCTGTGACCTCGTCATACCCTGTTGTGAGGCGTAGTTTGGCCACCACGTGCGGGAGTTTGGGGCGCAGACTTTTATTCCGTCCGAATGGACAACTTGTGGCGGTTTTACGGAATTGACCACGAATAGCAGATTGGGCCAATAAGGCTTTGCTAGTTACGGTAATCTAAATAAAAACAATAGAGTTTTATGCTTAAACTGGCTTATGTAAATAAATAAACTTTATTTACCGGAGGCGCTCGTACCCCTATTGACAAATCACATAGCAGAGGGTTAGGGAGAGGGGTTGCTTGCTACAAGCACCCAATACATTCCATCTACGAACTATACCTAAACTATGCATAAAATAAATCAATTAACTACTTTATTTGCACACCTACCAAAATCGTAACTGCTCACTCCGTCGTCCCGCGACTTGTCCGCGGGACGACGAGATTGAGCTGGCTGTGGCGCAAGCAGTTACAATTAATTTAACTGAATTTAACACAATAGCTAATTTAATTGAGAGGTTAAACCTAGTTTTTCAATTTTCCAACCCTGCAAAGTTACGATTTCTATTAGATCTATATTATAAAATTTTGCTGTTTTTTCATTCTCAAATGTGACGAAGGCAGGTTGGCAATACTTTCCGTGATCTTTAATGCCTGTTAACACATTTTTGTGCTCCTCAATAAATTCTGTGAATGTCTTGCCTAAGACAACGCCTATGCTTTCTAAACCAGTCGGATACATATGAACCGGACGAGGTGCTGGCAGCTCAATAACAGAAACTTCACAACCACCTTCAAGGAATAATGGTTCTTCTAAAATTAAAACTGAAACAGCTCTACCGTTAAATTGCGTCTCCACAAATTCAGTACAAAATTTAATTAATCGATCACGCAGATCCAAATATTCTGACAGGGTTTCCGCTCGATATAACAAATGGCTTATTGTCGTGCCAGAGATATTAATCCCAATTTTCATTAATCGATGATACAAGTCAGAAAAAAAATTTATCACTTAATTGATTCTTAAGAATCTAATACTATAATCGATCTCAATGTATTTAGTTTATTTAATTCTTATTGAGCCATTACCATGTCGAGCGATCAAAAACCGGAAACAGCCACACAGCTTTCTCAACCCGCAGATAAACCTTTTGACGTTATTTTTAAAGAAAACATCATTGCTGAGTTTAATCTAAAAGATCAATTAGGCGCACAAAAAAAGAAAAATGTATTTGATGTACTAGCTTCGATGAAAGGCAAAGAGAAGGAGATAGAAGCCTTTTGCAAAAAAAATTCAGAAAGGATTACGGAAAGAGTACGTTTCATAAATGAATTACTCCCTTTCTGCATTGATCACAACAATGCACCCACGCTAAATGCATTGCTAAACGCTAATAGAGATATAACTGATAATTTTAAAAATTTTCTATTTGATTTAACCGAACCTCAGAAAAAAACATTAAAAAACCTACTTAGTTTGAGTGAGATAAAAAGTCAATTTAAGAAGGAACTTTTGAATGAATTTGTAATTTATGGGCATCTTACAGATGCTGGTTTGAAGCTTACAATGGCGCAATTAGCCTCCAGAAAAGATCGCTTTAATCCCACCGTGATATCTGCTAAAGAAAGATTCTCTGATTATTTAAATACTTTAAAGTTGGGTCTGTGCGACTCCCCGCGCCCTGTCCGCGAGGTATTTATAGTGGGGGATCCAAATTTTACATTGGGAACTCACTGGGTAGCTGGAATTATTGAAGTCGATAGCAATAATAAAGAAAAGATGTTACTTATGGATTCCATTGGTGATAAGCTTCCCTCCTATTGTGTGCGTTTATTTGCAGAAGAATTTCCTGACGGTATCCTTTATCGTAATAATGAACAACGCCAATATCAGCCCAAAGGATGCTCAATCTATGCAATCGACGATGTCCGCCATGCATTTACTGTCGAGAAATATTTAAAACAAAATATTTTTGATTATTTTGATGCGCAAAAGTATCCATTAAGAAATTTTACATTAGATAATGTCCCAGTCCAGGAGCGCTATTGCCACCTTCCCTTATCATTCCAACGTTCAATGCAATCAAAATTAGAAGAAACTATTGCGGCTCGACCTGAAGAAGAACGTGAAAGCGTTATTAATAGAAAAGAAATGAAGGCGGAGGATTGCCGCAAAAAGGATTTACGAAAAATTGATGATGAAAATCAAAATCGATATATCCCTTATTTGTTTAATAAAATTTTTAATAGAAATGTAGAATTTTTAGAAAACCTTAGTGACGATGAAGCAAAATTAAAAATGCAAGATTTTAGTTTGGAAAATTTTCAAAAACGCATGCTGCAGCAATTTATCGAAAATGCAACGAAACCTGCAAAATCTACTAATCAATTTCCCCTGGAAAATGGAGAATTAGCTGATTCTAAAACAAACGTAATTACATCGAATCCACCTTCAGATGCATCAAATTTGTTACAAGAAACCGATAGACTTGTGACTGAAGTTTCTGACTTAAAAATATCACCTTCAACATTAAGCACAGCTGATCAACAAATTGTGTTAAATAAAAATAACTCTCCTAACACTTTGAATCTTCCACAAGGAGCTAGTGAACTTTTGATTTTCTCGTCGCAAATCCCTAAATCAGAAACTAATGTAAATACTGAAGATGAAAAGCAAAAGGAATTTTCCAATTCAGACAGTGAAGATAGAGATTATAATTTTGATGTTTTCGATGTTAGCGAGGACGAGAACTCTGATATAAACACAAAAAAATTGTCTGATGAAAGCGCAGATGAGGACGCTAGCGATGACAATGAAAAGAATGAGATAAGTAACTCCCCAAGAGCTCCCTTTTCTAGAGGATCTGCAACTGTGGGAGTTTTTTTCCAATCAGCACGAACCGCACCTACTTCGTTAGAGATATTATCTGCACCACCATCAACGATACCTGGATTAAGAAGATCATCTCTCGAAGAGTAATCTAACACTTCTAACATGCTTGTCGGCGTTGTTAAATGTCGCTTCCTGTATCCCCTCTGGCTGAGGGATATCGGCACAAATTTATTTATAATGCGGTTGGAGAATGGTTGCCACTGGAGGCTGCCCCCTTCCTAACCTACCCCCGCAAGCGGGGGCAGGGACTGGTTGGGCAGGATAAACTAACTGTACAGCAAATCCCAGTAGCTCGAGCAAATCCCTGCCCCCGCTTGCGGGGGAAGGTTAGGAAGGGGGCAGCTTCTAGTGGCACTTTATCTAAACCTTACTTAAAAAGTTTCTCTTCTTAAGAATAAACAAACCCCCGAAACCAAAGCGCCAACGATCAAATATATGCCAGGTGCTAATCCACTATGCAGAGCATGCGTTAAGCTAATGGCAACTAACGGCGCAGTGCCACCAAATATAGCAAGTGAGATGTTATAACTCAAAGCCGAGCCCGTATTACGAATTTGAGTTGGGAATAATTCCGCCAGCAAACTCATGATTAAAGCAACTAAGGGTGCTAATGCAATAACGTATAATATTTCTGCCGCTAATGCAGTGAAAAAAGTTTTTTGTGCTAACAGCCACAAAATGGGAAAAATAAGAACAATCATGCTGATGATACCCACTAAAAATACAGGTTTTTTTCCATATTTGTCTGACAAGATCCCAGCAAAAATCAATAAAAAAACCAATGCGGTAATACTCAATGTATTCACCAACATTGCACTGTGATGGGTGAAACCTATTTCCGTTAAATAAGTTGTAAAATACGCTATCAGAAGATACATACCCATGCCTATCACTGTCGTTAAACCCATTCCAGTTAATAAAGGTCGCCAATAATGCTTTATGAGTAATTTAAACGGCGAGTGCTCGGTTGTTTTTGGGAGGGCTATAAACTCTGGGGACTCTGAAATCCGTAAACGTAAAATCAAACCGATAATCCCAAATAACCCTGCACTTAAAAAAGGAAGACGCCAACCCCAGGAAGATAATATGTCAGGAGGCATAAATTTAGAAAACAAGGTCGCAACTCCTGCGCCCACCACAATGCCTGCAAAGGCACTGGACATCACTAAACTACCCGCATAACCGCGTCGAGAGCTGTGGGAGTGTTCAATTAAAAAAGAAGCCGCGCTAGCTATTTCTCCACTCACCACAAACCCTTGCAAACATCGGATCAAAGTTAACAGGATGGGAGCCGCTATACCCCATGTTGCATAAGATGGCAAAAGCCCGATCATTACTGTGGGTACTGTCATCAGTATCATGGTATAAATCATTGCCTTTCTACGGCCGAGCACATCACCCCAATGACCAATCACAATGGCCCCTAATGGACGTACCAAAAATCCTAGGGCAAAGACAGTAAAGGTTAATAACAACGATATAAAATGGGTTTTAGCAGGAAAAAATATTGGCGCGATGATTGCTGCAAAATAAGCATAGAGTAAAAAATCATACCACTCTAAAGCACTGCCTACGATGCCTGCTATGAGTATTGATTTTGGTAAACGTTTAGGTTGTGTTGACATATGAATATGCTCATTTTAGTAAAACTAATTTATCTACCGCTGTTAAAACTAAAGCGGGCTCTACTACATCGTTCATGACTAAAAAAATCCGTTAGAAACATGGGCTACTAATTCAATCACCGATAATGCTTTTATGCTACACGCTATACAAACGCAGATTAACGGATAAGGCATTATACAACCAGGATGCATTTTGTCTACTTTTGAGCATGGTTATGATTATATAAATCGAATCGTTAATAAATTAAAACAATCCGGTATTAATGCAGCGCAATTTGATCCAGGCAACGTCACGTGTTTCTTTTCATCTGATTGCTTATTAAGTAAAGGAGGCGGTAGAAAGCCAGACCGATTTGACGATTGCGTAGTTGTCATCAAGCGCAAATGATTTGACAGCCCAGGGGCAAGGGCTATCATCAAATGTTTAATTAGCTCTGATTGCTTTTGATGTGCAACTTCAATGTTTATCTGGCTTTTTTGCGGTTTTGTTTCTGAGTCTTTGACAACTATATTGACGCAATCAGGTAGCTGTTCTAGTTTTAAATTGTTGATTTGTTCAGGATTCACGATTGCCATGATCGTATTTAAATGAGGTTTTTCTAATTGCCAATTACATGACGTAAAATAATTTAACAAGCTAATTATTATATGTTGCCTAACAAAAAATTCATCATTTAAAGTCAATTTTTCTATTAATTTTATTTTCGTTTGAAAATTAGCCTCTAATATCACATGTTGATATTGATTTACTTTCATCAACATCACTGTAGCATCTGATTGAAGAATTTCTAGTATGATTCGTAATAACTCTGCCAGTTTTTCGGCTTCATTTAATGATACCGCGGCTGACCCAATCTTTTAGAAATTAGGAGCCATTACTATGCATACAGGCAACGTAAAATAGTAATTTATAAAGTCCGCCAATAAATATTGTGTGTTGATTATTCCTTCTAGATAAACTGATTTTTCTTTGTCAAAATCAATATAGCCGTGAATTATCTGCTGAAGGTCTGTAGGAGGGAACACTTTATCCAATGTTTCAGCCAATCGGTAATCTAAGGCCTTTTTTAGTAATTCTTCTCTTGTTATTTCTCTCCGCGGATCAAATAAGATGATATCGACATAGGGTGATAAGGCTTTAGTGATAGAGTTATCCGGCGAATCCGACATAAATGGATGTCTCAGGCAAATTTTCTCTGGCGTGTATTTTAATCATCATGGGTTGTTTCATCTGAACACCTTAAGTTGTCTGCGCTACTTTTTCTATCCATGTCAAAATTGATTTTTCTTTTGGTTTCCAACCGAGTAAATTTCTGGCATTGTCTGCCTTGATCCGACTATTAGAAGCAATGGCAAAACGTGCCCAATCACCAAACTCTTTTATGGCATCTTCTACATTCCAGCTTAATGTTTTACCTTTATATCCCAGAGCACCGCTTATAGCCTTAGCAATAGTTAATAACGACTCCTCGCCATTTTCAACAAAAAACATCACTCCTGAAGGGCCTTTTGCTAATGCTAATGAATACAGATCAGTTAAATCTTTGATATGCACATTTGACCAACGATTAAGCCCTGTCCCAATATAAATACCTGCTTTTTTATCTTTTGATTTTTTTATCAATTTTGGAATTTGATCAGTTTGCGCAGGCAAGCCAAGCGCATCTCCATAAATCATCGGCGGGGTAATTACCATAGTTTTTATTCCAGCAGTGATTCCTGCAATGCGAATAAAATTATTTAAATCAGCTCTGGCTTTTCTAATGGGGATGGGGGCAAATGGCGTATCATCACTGTAAATTTTTTCACTTGCATATTCCCCTTTAGCATCATCGCCAATAACACTAGATCCTGACGTGTGAATAAATATTTTTCCACTACCGCTTAATGCCTTTATAAAAGTCTCAACCGCATCTTGATGGTCTGAATCAGCGGCATTAATAACCGCATCGGCAGAAAGCGCATATTGCGTTAGTGCTGTTTTATCTTCTAATGTACCTAAGACGGGTTTTATACCTAAATTGCTTAAAGCAGCGATCTTTTGCGGATCTCGCACTAAACCCAATATCTCATGACCTTCATCACGCAGCCTTTTGGCGACGGATCCTCCTATAAAACCTGTAGCGCCTGTTACTAGAATTTTCATTGATACCTCTATTGTGAATTAGATAACGTATTATATAACCGATACACTTAGGATTTCGGTATTAGAGCAGCCCATCTTGCACTGATCTTCGTCCGATCTTCAATCGCAAAAACTCGAAATAAGAATAACCGATATAGTCGTCCCGGCAGGAAGCCGGGATCCAGGGCGCAGGAAGCGAAACTTTCACATCCTGTGAACTGGATCCCGGCTTCCTGCCGGGACGACAAGTCGACTATTCCTGTCCCACGGGATTCAGCTTAGGTATCGGCTTTCTTTAATCACGTTTTTACTCAATCAGATTGAACACAAATTTGTAGGAACAAATTTGAACGCGACAGCGGCCCGAAGGGTGAAGTACAGGATGTACTTCATAAATCTCAGCACAAGCTGGACTATTCTAACACCGAAATCCTAAGTGTATCGAGTATAGATGTTTTTACCTATTTGAACTATACTCATCATATCTACTCACTTATGAATTAAATTCATATGAAAAACCAGGAAATAAACCGCCTCGGCGAAATGGAAACCTTCATCAAGGTTGTTGAATTGGGGGGATTTTCTGCAGCTGCGCGACAGACTAGAAAGTCACCCTCAGCAATCAGTAAGCTTATTGCACGGCTTGAGGCGAGACTGAATGTAAGATTGATTAAACGTTCAACCCGTGGGTTTCAAATGACGGAAGAAGGTCAGGCTTTTTACCAACAATGTGTGCGCATATTGTCAACATTGGCAGAAGCTGAGCAATCTGTTTCTGCAACGCAAATACCCTCTGGCCGTTTAAAAATAACTGCAAATATTGCTGTGGGTTATTTCTTTCTTCTGCCGCTCATTCCTGAATTTTTAAGGCTGTATCCCCAAATTAATTTGGATATTACTTTAACTGATAAGGTGATCGATTTAATGGGTGAAAATATTGATGTGGCGATTCGTGCAGGTCCATTAAAGAGTTCTTCACTACTGTCGAGGAAATTGGGAGAAATTCAACTGCTGGTTGTTGGCTCTCCTGCTTATTTTAAAAAACAGGGGATGCCCAAAGTCCCCAGTGATTTACTGACACATAATTTATTACGGTTTAATTTTCCTCGCCTGAAAGAAGAATGGTCTTTTATTAAGTCTGGGAAAAAAATCGGCATTAAACCCTGCGGCAACATTGAAGTGAGCGATGCTGAAGCTATGCGTCGATTAGCCATTGATGGAGTAGGACTAGCAAAATTAGCAGATTTTCACGCCAATAATGATATTACATCAGGTCAACTTGTTCCCATTTTAAAGAAATATTATTTGGAAGAAAAAGAGCATTTATATGCGGTTTTTTTAGGTCAAGCTGGTATCATTCCAGTACGCATCAGGACATTTATTGATTTTTTAGTGGAAAAGTGGAATTACATTATAAAACCCAGAAATTAAAAAAATGTATGAGTTATTTATGCGAGGGCCCTAACTCTTAAACTGGGGATACAAAAAATCAAGCATTATTTAAGTGCGTTTAATTATGGTAATGAGGACTTTTCTGGGGATTTAGATAATAGATTAGAGAGGTTGTATTATGTCTGAAGAAAAAAATAGCTTTAGTGGAATTGTAAAAAAATTAACTGATCCGCAAGTTAATTCCCAGAGTGCCTCATCAATGCAGGACGATATGTCGACCCAATATCATTTAGGAGTTTGTTATTTTCGTGGCTTTGGAACGCCAAAAGACACAAAAAAAGGGATAAGCTTATATCGTTTAGCTGCTGACCAGGGGTATGCGGCGGCCCAATATGATTTAGGAAATTGCTATCTTGAGGGCAAAGGGGTGAAAGCAGACGCAAAAGAAGCGATACGATTATATGATTTAGCTGCTAACCAGGGGTATGCGGCGGCCCAATGGGGTTTAGGAGTTTGTTATAGGCAGGGTTATGGCGTGCCAAAAGACGAAAAAGAAGCAGTACGATTATTTCAATTAGCTGCTGACCAGGGGGATGCAAAGGCCCAATGTAGTTTAGGAGATTGTTATGTGTCTGGCCATGGGGTGATAAAAGACCAAATAGAAGCGATACGATTATTTCAGTTAGCTGCTGACCAGGAGTATGCAAAGGCCCAAAGGAATTTAGAAATGCTTTATCAGCATGGGAATGGGGTCCCAAAAGATGAAAAAGAAGCAGTACGATTATATCGTTTAGCTGCTGACCAGGGGAATGCGGAGGCCCAATATGAATTAGGAGTTTGTTATGAGGACGGCATCGGGGTGTCAGAAGACGTAAAAGAAGCGGTACGATTATATCGTTTAGCTGCTAACCAGGGGTATGCTAATGCCCAAAATAATTTAGGAGTTTGTTATGAGAAAGGCATCGGGATGTCAGAAGACGTAAAAGAAGCGGTACGATTATATCGTTTAGCTGCTGACCAGCGGCATGCAACTGCCCAAAATAATTTAGGAGTTTGTTATGAGGAAGGCATCGGGGTGTCAGAAGACGTAAAAGAAGCGGTACGATTATATCGTTTAGCTGCTGACCAGCGGCATGCAACTGCCCAAAATAATTTAGGAGTTTGTTATGAGGAAGGCGTCGGGGCGCCAAAAGATGCAAAAGAAGCAGTACGATTATATTGTTTAGCTGCTAACCAGGGGGATGCGGAGGCCCAAAATAATTTAGGAGTTTGTTATGAGGAAGGCATCGGGGTGTCAAAAGACGTAAAAAAAGCGGTACGATTATATCGTTTAGCTGCTGACCAACGGCATGCAAATGCCCAAAATAATTTAGGAGCTTGTTATGAGGACGGCGTCGGGGTGCCAAAAGATGCAAAAGAGGCAGTACGATTATATCGTTTAGCTGCTGACCAGGGGGATGCAAATGCCCAAAATAATTTAGGAGTTTGTTATGCGTCTGGCACTGGTGTTCCAGAAGACAAAATAGAAGCGCTACGATTATTCCGTCTAGGCGCTAAACAAGGGAATATTAACTGCTATAAGGAAATAGTAAGCTTTTATAAAAATGGCGCAAAAACTAAAGAAGGCGCTATAGCAGTGCTAAAAGATCCAAATGAAGCGAAATACTACAGACGTTCTATGAAGCGAACTATACAATTGAATGATAAGAAAAACTTATTGAATAATGATGAGGAGGACTCTGAAAACCGTTTGAGAAAGGGGTAGTGACAGTATCCGTTTATCCACAAATTTGCTCAAATGGCTTTTAGTGCACAAATACGCGGTACCGGCAAAAGATCAGCAAAATATTTTAAAAAATACACCTCACAATGATAATACTAAGGACGAGTGCATATCTTTAAGATCGCCTGTGAACCAAATGTATAAATACGCTGATAAAGTTTATCAAGAGGAGGCCCTATGGGAGAAGAAATTAAAATTAAAAAAGAAATTGTGGAGGAACAAGACATTTTTGGTGGGTTAGAGAAGATTCAGAATACTAGGCTATCTCCCTCTATGTTCAATTGGCTGCAAACTCCACAGCCAACACCCACATTACCAGGCATAACTATCCCCCCTCCAAATTCCGACCTTCAACATATAAACACGAATACCCTACCTCTAGGTTCGCCGCCATCTTTATCCAGCAGCGCTATTCAGCATGGTGATGATAAAAAAAATTTAAAGCCCCCTAAAGAAGTTCAGAAAATAAAATCTAAAGCTCCCTCACATGCTAGAGGAGGCCCTATGGCAGAAGAAATTAAAATTAAACAAGAAATTATGGAGGAACAATACATTTTTGGTGAGTTAAAGAAGATTCAGAATACTAGGCTATATTCCTCTGTGTTCAATTGGCCGCAAACTCCACAGGCAACACCCACATTACAAAACATAGCTATTTCCCCTCCTGAAATAAAAAAGACAGCGCGTGGTCAAAAAAGAAAAAAATCTCCAAATTCCAACCTTCAACATGTAAAAACGACTACCCTACCTCTGAGTTCGCCGCCACCTTTATCCAGCAGTGCTATTCAGCAGGGTGATGATAAAAAAAATTTATCAAAGCGCCTTAAAAAAGCTAAGCAAATAAATAGTGCCAGATTCCCTCAAAGTTTTGGGCTGTCATCCATGCCAATCGCACTCCACGACTCATGTCAAGGACTTACTGGTTCACAAGAAAATTTAGAAACCGAAAAAGTTACACGTGATAATGGATCAAATCATGCTACTAACTCAGCATACATGCACATATTGTCGGCAGTGAGTGAACTTGTCAGTCCCCTCCTAACTCCAACCAATATATCATTAAACCCAAAAACATCCGTAGTTTCTTCTATCGGTATTCCCTCTAGTTCTATTAGGAGCGGTGATGACAAAATAAAGAAAGTTAAAAAAGTTAAATTAGTAGCAACGGATTCTAAAAAAAGAAAAACAAGTAATAAATATTCATTACCGAAGGATAAAATTTCAAACCTTGAGTTGACCAAAGACTATAACACTCTACATGGAATATTGGGCCCCGAATTTACCCGTCTTCATTTTGATACCCTGTTTAATGAAACCGGAGGTCGTAATAAAATCAAAGGATTAATTGAATATTCTGAGAAGCTTATTGAAAATGGATACACATTAAGCAACATTATATATATGGGTGGTTGTAATGGTGGGGCTAAAAATCTGAAAGCAGTCAGCAAGTATCATGGCCCTTTATCTGAAAAAGATTTCACTAAAGATCATATCCGCCGAATGGTCTCCATGACGGGTGGTCATTCTAACCTGGAGGCAGTTCATAACAATATTGAATTGTTACGAAAATTGGACTTCATAAATAGTAAAATTGTTGCCCTAGTCAGTATGTGTGGTGGTTATAAATTAATTAATGTTATAATAAGATTACATTTTGAAATAAAGAAATATGGAATCAAACCCGAGGTTATTTTAAGAATGCGACAAGGCGGCACCGGCCACATGAAATCCGCTAAGAAATTCGAGACGCATTTAAAAAAAGAGATTAAAAAACGAGAAAAAGCTTCTTTAGAATTACCTAAAGGATCTGCTTATAAATCGAGCATTCACCAAACGGCAGGACAGCGTTTTATGCCGCCACCAAAGACAAAAGCTCCAAGCTTAGATGTGCTTGATAATAAAACTGAGACCCATCAACCGATTACCAAAACTCTCTAAAGTAGAGGGTCAAGTCTGGCTTTGTGCCTTTGACTTCATGGTCAAAGGCACAAAGCCAGACCATATACCCGTTCCACTTAGGATTTCGGTGTTAGAGTAGTCCAGCTTGTGCTGAGATTTATGAAGTACATCCTGTACTTCACCCTTCGGGCCGCTGTCGCGTTCAAATTTGTTCCTACAAATTTGTGTTCGATCTGATTGAGTAAAAACGCGATTAAAGAAAGCCGATACCTAAGCTGAATCCCGTGGAACAGGAATAGTCGACTTGTCGTCCCGGCAGGAAGCCGGGATCCAGTTCACAGGATGTGAAAGTTTCGCTTCCTGCGTCCTGGATCCGGCTTCCTGCCGGGACGACTAAGTCGGTTATTCTTATTTCGAGTTTTTACGATTGAAGATCGGACAAAGATTAGTGCAAGATGGGCTGCTCTAACACCGAAATCCTATTATTCAACTGATTACATATTTCACTTAAAATCACCGCAATAGAAGACGCTTCAGCGATATCACCGCTAATGAGCAAACCATCATGCGGCCTCTTTACAATATCCTGATAAAAAAATAACCTTTGTGTTTCATCGAGAAAATTAAGATGTATGTCAATTAGCCATAACAACTTCATTTGAGGCTCCGCTATTTATTAAATTTTCTATCCGACTTAAAACTATTTCAGCGCGTTCAATGGTTAGAGAACCATAATTTAAATGTCCTGGTAACGCCACATGGAATTGCGGATTTTCTATTATATGGCCAAATTTTTCCGCTAAATATTTCTTTAAGAGTTTGTCAGAGTCTCTTACTTCTTCAATAATTTCAGGCCGACCATATATTACTGTCATCATATCTTCAAAATCATGGCTGACAAGAAAATCGCCGTTGCTACGACCATAAAATGCTTCCATTTTGGTAGCCAGAAAATAAGGAGCGGTAACAGAGTGAATAGTTAAGTCTTCCGCCAACTGATAAGACATAGCACTATGAAGGGCTGCTTTATACCAGTAATTACTGAATCCTAAAATTTTTTCATCTGTAGGCATAACGTCTAAGATCGCATCATCATAATACCAACGACATATCACTTCCTCTACCAATGATTTTTTAAATCCTAGTTTCTGGAGAGAGCGTTCAATTTTATGGTATTGCACCAATGAAGCTACATCGACAATGCAATCCACATCAATGGTAGATCGAATATCAGGCGCCGCCGGATCAGTAATAAATAACGCTGTCGTACATCCACCCAAGAATATAAACTGGTCCTTTAATTTCCCCAGTTTACGGGCAACAAACTCTAACATCGCCAAATTAGAAGAGTTAGGAGAGTTAGGGGTCAAGTATTCACATGACACTTGTCATATCTCATAAGAGGTCACAGTCACACGCGCAAGTGTCATGTGAATACTTGACCCCTAACTCTTTTGACCCCTAACTTCTTTCTGCGATGATTTGAGTTGATCCACTAATAGTGATCACCACCTTCCACTGCTGCGCACCGATATGCCCGCCTTGGCTGCCGATGTAGACAGCCCTGGGTCACCTGCAGATATCCAGTTGACCGACAGTTTTATTTTATGGTATACGTACAAAAATGTATAAATACGCTGATAAAGTTTATCAAGAGGAGGTCCTATGGGAGAAGAAATTAAAAAAAAATTTTTGGAGGAACAAGACATTTTTGGTGGGTTAGAGGAGATTCAGAATACTAGGCTACCTCTCTCTATGTTCAATTGGCTGCAAACTCCACAGCCAACACCCACATTACCAGGCATAACTATCCCCCCTCCAAATTCCGACCTTCAACATATAAACACGAATACCCTACCTCTAGGTTCGCCGCCATCTTTATCCAGCAGCGCTATTCAGCATGGTGATGATAAAAAAAATTTAAAGCCCCCTAAAGAAGTTCAGAAAATAAAATCTAAAGCTCCCTCACATGCTAGAGGAGGCCCTATGGCAGAAGAAATTAAAATTAAACAAGAAATTATGGAGGAACAATACATTTTTGGTGAGTTAAAGAAGATTCAGAATACTAGGCTATATTCCTCTGTGTTCAATTGGCCGCAAACTCCACAGGCAACACCCACATTACAAAACATAGCTATTTCCCCTCCTGAAATAAAAAAGACAGCGCGTGGTCAAAAAAGAAAAAAATCTCCAAATTCCAACCTTCAACATGTAAAAACGACTACGCTACCTCTGAGTTCGCCGCAACCTTTATTCAGCAGTGCTATTCAGCAGGGTGATGATAAAAAAAATTTATCAAAGCGCCGTAAAAAAGCTAAGCAAATAAATAGTGCCAGATTCCCTCAAAGTTTTGGGCTGTCATCCATGCCAATCGCACTCCACGACTCATGTCAAGGACTTACTGGTTCACAAGAAAATTTAGAAACCGAAAAAGTTACACGTGATAATGGATCAAATCATGCTACTAACTCAGCATACATGCACATATTGTCGGCAGTGAGTGAACTTGTCAGTCCCCTCCTAACTCCAACCAATATATCATTAAACCCAAAAACATCCGTAGTTTCTTCTATCGGTATTCCCTCTAGTTCTATTAGGAGCGGTGATGACAAAATAAAGAAAGTTAAAAAAGTTAAATTAGTAGCAACGGATTCTAAAAAAAGAAAAACAAGTAATAAATATTCATTACCGAAGGATAAAATTTCAAACCTTGAGTTGACCAAAGACTATAACACTCTACATGGAATATTGGGCCCCGAATTTACCCGTCTTCATTTTGATACCCTGTTTAATGAAACCGGAGGTCGTAATAAAATCAAAGGATTAATTGAATATTCTGAGAAGCTTATTGAAAATGGATACACATTAAGCAACATTATATATATGGGTGGTTGTAATGGTGGGGCTAAAAATCTGAAAGCAGTCAGCAAGTATCATGGCCCTTTATCTGAAAAAGATTTCACTAAAGATCATATCCGCCGAATGGTCTCCATGACGGGTGGTCATTCTAACCTGGAGGCAGTTCATAACAATATTGAATTGTTACGAAAATTGGACTTCATAAATAGTAAAATTGTTGCCCTAGTCAGTATGTGTGGTGGTTATAAATTAATTAATGTTATAATAAGATTACATTTTGAAATAAAGAAATATGGAATCAAACCCGAGGTTATTTTAAGAATGCGACAAGGCGGCACCGGCCACATGAAATCCGCTAAGAAATTCGAGACGCATTTAAAAAAAGAGATTAAAAAACGAGAAAAAGCTTCTTTAGAATTACCTAAAGGATCTGCTTATAAATCGAGCATTCACCAAACGGCAGGACAGCGTTTTATGCCGCCACCAAAGACAAAAGCTCCAAGCTTAGATGTGCTTGATAATAAAACTGAGACCCATCAACCGATTACCAAAACTCTCTAAAGTAGAGGGTCAAGTCTGGCTTTGTGCCTTTGACTTCATGGTCAAAGGCACAAAGCCAGACCATATACCCGTTCCACTTAGGATTTCGGTGTTAGAGTAGTCCAGCTTGTGCTGAGATTTATGAAGTACATCCTGTACTTCACCCTTCGGGCCGCTGTCGCGTTCAAATTTGTTCCTACAAATTTGTGTTCGATCTGATTGAGTAAAAACGCGATTAAAGAAAGCCGATACCTAAGCTGAATCCCGTGGAACAGGAATAGTCGACTTGTCGTCCCGGCAGGAAGCCGGGATCCAGTTCACAGGATGTGAAAGTTTCGCTTCCTGCGTCCTGGATCCGGCTTCCTGCCGGGACGACTAAGTCGGTTATTCTTATTTCGAGTTTTTATGATTGAAGATCGGACAAAGATTAGTGCAAGATGGGCTGCTCTAACACCGAAATCCTATTATTCAACTGATTACATATTTCACTTAAAATCACCGCAATAGAAGACGCTTCAGCGATATCACCGCTAATGAGCAAACCATCATGCGGCCTCTTTACAATATCCTGATAAAAAAATAACCTTTGTGTTTCATCGAGAAAATTAAGATGTATGTCAATTAGCCATAACAACTTCATTTGAGGCTCCGCTATTTATTAAATTTTCTATCCGACTTAAAACTATTTCAGCGCGTTCAATGGTTAGAGAACCATAATTTAAATGTCCTGGTAACGCCACATGGAATTGCGGATTTTCTATTATATGGCCAAATTTTTCCGCTAAATATTTCTTTAAGAGTTTGTCAGAGTCTCTTACTTCTTCAATAATTTCAGGCCGACCATCTATTACTGTCATCATATCTTCAAAATCATGGCTGACAAGAAAATCGCCGTTGCTACGACCATAAAATGCTTCCATTTTGGTAGCCAGAAAATAAGGAGCGGTAACAGAGTGAATAGTTAAGTCTTCCGCCAACTGATAAGACATAGCACTATGAAGGGCTGCTTTATACCAGTAATTACTGAATCCTAAAATTTTTTCATCTGTAGGCATAACGTCTAAGATCGCATCATCATAATACCAACGACATATCACTTCCTCTACCAATGATTTTTTAAATCCTAGTTTCTGGAGAGAGCGTTCAATTTTATGGTATTGCACCAATGAAGCTACATCGACAATGCAATCCACATCAATGGTAGATCGAATATCAGGCGCCGCCGGATCAGTAATAAATAACGCTGTCGTACATCCACCCAAGAATATAAACTGGTCCTTTAATTTCCCCAGTTTACGGGCAACAAACTCTAACATCGCCAAATTAGAAGAGTTAGGGGTCAAGTATTCACATGACACTTGTCATATCTCATAAGAGGTCACAGTCACACGCGCAAGTGTCATGTGAATACTTGACCCCTAACTCTTTTGACCCCTAACTTCTTTCTGCGATGATTTGAGTTGATCCACTAATAGTGATCACCACCTTCCACTGCTGCGCACCGATATGCCCGCCTTGGCTGCCGATGTAGACAGCCCTGGGTCACCTGCAGATATCCAGTTGACCGACAGTTTTATTTTATGGTATACGTACAAAAATGTATAAATACGCTGATAAAGTTTATCAAGAGGAGGTCCTATGGGAGAAGAAATTAAAAAAAAATTTTTGGAGGAACAAGACATTTTTGGTGGGTTAGAGGAGATTCAGAATACTAGGCTACCTCTCTCTATGTTCAATTGGCTGCAAACTCCACAGCCAACACCCACATTACCAGGCATAACTATCCCCCCTCCAAATTCCGACCTTCAACATATAAACACGAATACCCTACCTCTAGGTTCGCCGCCATCTTTATCCAGCAGCGCTATTCAGCATGGTGATGATAAAAAAAATTTAAAGCCCCCTAAAGAAGTTCAGAAAATAAAATCTAAAGCTCCCTCACATGCTAGAGGAGGCCCTATGGCAGAAGAAATTAAAATTAAACAAGAAATTATGGAGGAACAATACATTTTTGGTGAGTTAAAGAAGATTCAGAATACTAGGCTATATTCCTCTGTGTTCAATTGGCCGCAAACTCCACAGGCAACACCCACATTACAAAACATAGCTATTTCCCCTCCTGAAATAAAAAAGACAGCGCGTGGTCAAAAAAGAAAAAAATCTCCAAATTCCAACCTTCAACATGTAAAAACGACTACGCTACCTCTGAGTTCGCCGCAACCTTTATTCAGCAGTGCTATTCAGCAGGGTGATGATAAAAAAAATTTATCAAAGCGCCGTAAAAAAGCTAAGCAAATAAATAGTGCCAGATTCCCTCAAAGTTTTGGGCTGTCATCCATGCCAATCGCACTCCACGACTCATGTCAAGGACTTACTGGTTCACAAGAAAATTTAGAAACCGAAAAAGTTACACGTGATAATGGATCAAATCATGCTACTAACTCAGCGTACATGCACATATTGTCGGCAGTGAGTGAACTTGTCAGCCCCCTCCTAACTCCAACCAATATATCATTAAACCCAAAAACATCCGTAGTTTCATCTATCGGTATTCCCTCTAGTTCTATTAGGAGCGGTGATGACAAAATAAAGAAAGTTAAATTAGTAGCAACGGATTCTAAAAAAAGAAAAACAAGTAATAAATATTCACCGACGGATGAAATCAAAGATTATAACACTCTACGTAGAATATTGGGCCCCAAATTTACCCGCCCTGATTTTGATATGTTGTTTAAAAAAAGCGGAGGTCGTAATAAAATCAATGGATTAATTAAATATTCTAAGGAGCTTATTGAAAAAGGATACACATTAAGCGACATTACACAAATGGTTAGTTGTAGTGCTGGGGCTAACAATCTGGAAGCAGCCAGCAAGTATCATGGCCCTTTATCTGGAAAAGATTTCACTAAAAACAATATCCGCCAAATGGTCTCCGTGACGGGTGGTCCTTCTAACCTGAAGGCAGTTCTTAACAATATTGAATTGTTACAAAAATTGGGCTTCATCAATAGTGAAATTGTTACCCTAGTCACTATGTGTGGTGGTTATAAATTAATTAATATTATAATAAAATTACATTTTGAAATAGAGGAATATGGAATCAAACCCGAGTTTATTTTAAGAATACGAAAACCCAACGGCCACATGAAATCCGCTGAGGAATTCGAGGCGCATTTAAAAAAAGAGATTAAAAAACGAGAAAAAGCTTCTTTAAAATTACCTAAAGGATCTGCTTATAAATCGAGCATTCACCAAACGGCAGGACAGCGTTTTATGCCGCCACCAAAGACAAAAGCTCCAAGCTTAGATGTGCTTGATAATAAAACTGAAACCCATCAACCGATTACCAAAACTCTCTAAAGTAGAGGGTCAAGTCTGGCTTTGTGCCTTTGACTTCATGGTCAAAGGCACAAAGCCAGACCATATACCCGTTCCACTTAGGATTTCGGTGTTAGAGTAGTCCAGCTTGTGCTGAGATTTATGAAGTACATCCTGTACTTCACCCTTCGGGCCGCTGTCGCGTTCAAATTTGTTCCTACAAATTTGTGTTCGATCTGATTGAGTAAAAACGCGATTAAAGAAAGCCGATACCTAAGCTGAATCCCGTGGGACAGGAATAGTCGACTTGTCGTCCCGGCAGGAAGCCGGAATCCAGTTCACAGGATGTGAAAGTTTCGCTTCCTGCGCCCTGGATCCCGGCTTCCTGCCGGGACGACTATGTCGGTTATTCTTATTTCGAGTTTTTACGATTGAAGATCGGACAAAGATTAGTGCAAGATGGGCTGCTCTAACACCGAAATCCTATTATTCAACTGATTACATATTTCACTTAAAATCACCGCAATAGAAGACGCTTCAGCGATATCACCGCTAATGAGCAAACCATCATGCGGCCTCTTTACAATATCCTGATAAAAAAATAACCTTTGTGTTTCATCGAGAAAATTAAGATGTATGTCAGTTAGCCATAACAACTTCATTTGAGGCTCCGCTATTTATTAAATTTTCTATCCGACTTAAAACTATTTCAGCGCGTTCAATGGTTAGAGAACCATAATTTAAATGTCCTGGTAACGCCACATGGAATTGCGGATTTTCTATTATATGGCCAAATTTTTCCGCTAAATATTTCTTTAAGAGTTTGTCAGAGTCTCTTACTTCTTCAATAATTTCAGGCCGACCATATATTACTGTCATCATATCTTCAAAATCATGGCTGACAAGAAAATCGCCGTTGCTACGACCATAAAATGCTTCCATTTTGGTAGCCAGAAAATAAGGAGCGGTAACAGAGTGAATAGTTAAGTCTTCCGCCAACTGATAAGACATAGCACTATGAAGGGCTGCTTTATACCAGTAATTACTGAATCCTAAAATTTTTTCATCTGTAGGCATAACGTCTAAGATCGCATCATCATAATACCAACGACATATCACTTCCTCTACCAATGATTTTTTAAATCCTAGTTTCTGTAGAGAGCGTTCAATTTTATGGTATTGCACCAATGAAGCTACATCGACAATGCAATCCACATCAATGGTAGATCGAATATCAGGCGCCGCCGGATCAGTAATAAATAACGCTGTCGTACATCCACCCAAGAATATAAACTGGTCCTTTAATTTCCCCAGTTTACGGGCAACAAACTCTAACATCGCCAAATTAGAAGCAGCACGAGCAGTTTTACTCATAATGGAGTCTTGCCTTTAGTAAATTAATAGCCATATTTCGTTCTCGCATTCGCCCTTGACGTATGGCGTCAATTAATGCCAGTAGGTCATAAAATTCAGTATCAGGATACTGTATAATGGATTTAGGAACCGATGGATACAATGGTTTTAATGCTAGGCCTCGATTAGTTCCTTCAGCATAGGGCCAGACAGGCATTGGTTCTTGACCAACCACTATTTGACCTTCAAAAACAGGAGCTGCATAACTTGTAGGAATACCCCTGGTATATTCACCCAATTGCGCCGGAAATACATATTTCACTCCTGAAATCAGAAATTCTTCAGCTGCACTAAGTACTGGCTGGTATAGTTTTTTCCTGAGGATACGTTGCAATAATCCTGCTTTATGCAATCTTTTGATGGCGGCATTAACCTCTGAAACACTCATACACAAATGTAGAGCAAGTTGATTCTGTGACCAACCCAAATGCTCAGCATTAGCCAGCAGCTTAACAAGCAATACTACATCTTGCGGTTTCAACATAATTTCGCCTCTTTAATAATGCTTGGCAACAGTGTAGCATATTTGTTTTGTATTCGCGAATTGCGAATAACAAATGAAACAGACAATTTTCCTGTTAAATAAGCTGGGCAGTAGGAGGTCTTAAATTCCGGGGTTGCCAGAGTTTTTAAACTCTCCCTATGCCATGAGTGCTTTTAATTGGGATATTCATACTGCCCTTTGAGAGAATGTACTTTCTATGTAGTTACTTTGGATAGCGCATTACAGACATCTATACAATCGATAATTCATATTTATGGGTCAAAGCACTTTTTGGGCAGATCATTTTAGAAAAGACCGTGAGAAACTCAGGAAACGCTTGCTTACGCGCGCCGCTCGGAGAAAATTCTATCTTGAATAGGGGTAAGTAGTTTCCAAATTTTATTATAAATTTCCTAACGAGAATTAAGCCCTAAGATGTTTATATTAAGTAACGAAATAGAGAAACAAATCCAACAATGCCTTAATTTGCTCCAAGATGTCTTGGGACAAAATCTATTAGGTGTGTATCTGTATGGATCATCTATAGTGGGTGGATTGCAGAAATATAGCGACATTGATTTATTCGTGGTTTTAGATCGATCTACAACACGTGAAGAAAAAACTAAACTCGCGATTAGTTTACTGCAAATTTCTGGCATTTACATGAAAAGCGAAAAACCACCCATTGAAATGACCATTGTAACAAAATCAGAAATTAATCCCTGGCACTATCCCCCTCATTTTGATTTTCAATATGGCGATTGGTTACGTAAGAAATTTCAAAGCGGGATTTTTGAACCGTGGCCGACTAAAGAAATGCCAGATCTTGCGTTACTTATCACTCAACTTTTATTAAAGAGTCAAACTTTATGGGGTACAGAACCTGAGCAACTATTGGCACAGGTGCCATATGGTGATTTTATCAAGGCAATGCTGCATGATCTAAATAGACTTGCGACGGATCTTGATCACGATACTCGGAATGTTTTGCTTACCTACGCGCGAATCTGGAGCACATTGGAAACAAATGCGATAAGATCTAAACCCACTGCAGCAGATTGGGTCATGAATCTTTTACCCCATATATACCAGCCTGTTATTGAGCGGGCTAAATCGATTTGTATCGGTCTAGAAAATGAGTATTGGGGTGATATCGCAGTAGTGATAAAGCCTTGCGCTAATTTTATGGTAAATAAAATTAACGCACAAATTTCATTGATAAACTTTGATGATCCCGACAAGTTAATTAAATTAGCTGAAGAACCTTGAGTACTCTGTGAAAAAACTTGAAGAGAAGTTGTAGCTTTAAGGTATGAAGCCACTCATTCACAAGACTGAAACCCAACACCATCATGTCCAAAACCTAAGACGCGGCGTTATCTATGCCATTCTTTCTGCATTTTCATGATAGCGAACGTTCTCCATTTAGATATACCCGATACACTTAGAATATAAGCTTGTAAATATTCAATTGATTTTCTTTGCCGCTCCTGACGTTTGATTATTTTTATTATCTTCAGGAATAACATTTGTCGGTGCAATAGCAGTTGTTAGTGTTGCTTGCTGAGCTAATAATGTTGGGCTCCATCTAGTTTCTGCAAAAGGTAACTGACTATCCTCCTTTTTCTCTTCTGCTCCCACTGTCATGTTTTTTTGTTCCATTGTTTCGCGATATAACTTACGTTGTGTCGCAAGTGCTTCATGAAAAGCTTTGCCAGTAACGTAAATAACCTGGGATTTATCGTAAACAGATATTACTTTTTTACTATCATGCAAATCTAAAAAATTTTTCAAACCCTCCGAGCTAAGATGTTGTCTTATTAATTCATCTTGTGTTTTAGCGTCAGATCGCTGGCCTAATAATTCTACGATGGTGCTTCTAAGGTAAGGTATATGTATGTCAGTACCTGACATTTTTACCAACGCCACCGGCGTCCTATCATTTGGAATAGTCTCAGCTGTGACGTGATCTTGAATTTCATCCTTAACGTTAATAAAACTTTCCGGAAATCTGATATATCTTGGCACAGCATTATAAGGTATAGGAAAATTGGACTTTCCATAAAGCTCTTTCATTTCAAACAGTATGAACTAGATTTAGTCCAAGAGGTATTTATGTAGCCGCTAAAAATTTACATTATTGCACAATCCGATTTATGTTTAATTTCCGGCTTTTGTATCGCCTTCTTTCGTATAGTTTGCCTTTGAAAAATATCTAAATCCTCATTGATCTCATTAGCTAGAGATTCGCCTCCCCGAGCTACTATTATTTTATCTATTTCTAAAGCTTGTTGAACGCATTCACTAACTAAACCCTTCAAATTCAAACAACTTGCAGCTTCGTACAAATCACAATACAAACTACGTAATCTTTTCCATATTTCTAAATCTTGCATATCACAGCTTTTTAAAATGGTTTCTGCCGCCATACATTCTGAAAAAGCGGTTTGAAGTTTATTTTCTCTACGAAACTCAGTGGCTTTGTTTAGAATATTATTGCAGTTTACTACAGGTTGCCTGTTTGGGAAAAAAGAAATAGTCGATGGGTTTTCTTCCGAACCCCTTGAAACGCTTTTCATGTCGTTTGAATCGGTTGTTTTGCTTTGCTGCTCAGGCGCACAATCCCCAAGGAAAAAAGGAAAAGTCGATATGTTTTCTACCGAACCCCTTGGAACGCTTTTCAGGTCTTTGGAGTCGGTTGCTTTGCTTTTCTGCTCAGGTGTACAGTCTTCAAAGAAATAACGTTTTCCCCCTTGTTCGAGCATAGCCTGTAAATCATTATGGAAATCATGTTGGCCGGGTGAATCCCAATGACAACAGAAAAGTTCCATCAAGATTCGATAGAATGTATTTAAATGAATCTGGATGGAATCCAGTTGAAAACCCGCCATTTTCTCCTTGGTAAACCATCTAGTCGCCTTCAACGCATCGCATAACTTAGTTAAATCGCCGGGATTGTGCACTGGGCTACGCATATTCCTACCGTGAGCAATAAGTATTTCAAAACTAGCAACAATCAAATTAGTAATGCGCGGATCCTGGCTATATTCATCGACGATTTTTTCCCAATCTTTTGTCCTGCATTCCTCTAATTTAACCAACTGCAAGCGATTTTTAATTGCGGTGGGTAAGGCATTTCCTTCTCGATGCAGGAATATCATATAAAATTCAGGAGAACAACGCGTATTGTCTGCTTGCTCTACGTCCATTCCTTCTAATAAGGGGTTAAGCCACTTTTCCATTGTAGAGGTTATCAGATGAGGATTTGCTATCAGGATAATATGTTTGTTTTTTAAGCTTTTCCGAATCGTCTCTTTAAAACCTGTTTCATCCATAGGATTAACGGATAAAATCGTGCAGTTTAATTTCTGAATTTCTAGAAAGGCGGTTACACAGGGAATCAGCGCTCTGGGATCTGCGCTTTGAAATAAAATCCCAAGACCAGAGTCTGACAATTCTCCCTTGACCATCAGCTGACGAATACTAAGCGCCATCTGTAAATGCTGAATCAAATTGATCAGTGGCTCAGTTAATATAATATTTTGCCTGGAGAAAAAATTTTGCAATTCTTCTGGAATAGTTGGCAGAGCGGGCGGCTTATTCATTTCCAAAGTTGCAGCTAATGTTTTGGATAAAGTCTCCTTCTTATCGGCTACCATCGGCAATAATTGCCTAAATTCAATATAGCATGCAGTTTTCATCATGCCTTGCCATAGTTTTGGTGTAAGCTGTTTTTGGTTGTGAATATATTGTAGATACAGAAGAGCCAAAACGCGATTGAGGTTACGGGGTGAAACGTTGGCATACTGACGAGTAAATTTATGGCTTTTTAAATAAAAGTCACCTAACTCTTTTCGCTGTGCATAATTTGCTATTTTCAGTTTGTTTTCCAAAAAAGGTTCGATTTGAAATTTGTAAATATCTTCTGGAGTAAACGGTTGGAACCAAAGCGTAGGAAAAATCGATGGCACGGGACAGCGTCCGGAATAAGATAATCTGGGATTACCCGTGCCAATCAGCCAATGGGGCGATGTGAGTTGATACACTTCGCCCTGCCAAAAACGTTGTTCGCCAGGCATCAGCAAAGGCTGGAGGGAACCCTCGGAAAATATATTGACTTCATCCAATAATAAAATATGAATTTTTCCAGGATCATTTGTATTTAACCAAGCCGGTATACTCGCCTCTCCAATAAACAGGCGACATTCTTGATTCTTTGCAGCTAATTCCTTGGGTATTAAATCCAATACCGTAAAGGTTTTGCCAGCGCCGGAGGTTCCCACCAGAAACAGCAGGCCATATTCTTTAAGTAATTGCAGAGCATGCTGAGTTTGCGTGCTTACTTTGGACTTTTTCTCGTCCGTTAATGAACCGAGTATTCTTCCTGATGACAGCGAGGAAGGATTCGGTCTCGTGGAATTCTGTTTAATTTCTGCAATGGATTTCGCGTCCGGAACGCAGAACTTTTGCCATAAAAAGTCTAAATAACGTTTATAATCTCCAAGCTCAGGATTAAAATCTTCCAACAGTTGGGTTTGGAATGGACTCTGAGCAAAATGCCGAGCCCGCTCTGTCGGCTGCGGATATTTTTTTAAAAATAGAGCAATTGCTTGAGTACGTTGCCAACTCCAACGGAAAATATCCTTGGTTTGACTATATATCCATCCTAGATTTTTTTTATCGTTATCCTGCCCTTCCAACTTAAGCCACAGCAAATAATCATCCATGCTAGGCGCAATAGGCTGCGTGCTGAAAAACACCTCAAGGTGTTGGCTTAATTGTGAATTTGGCGGCGAAAGTAAAAATAATTGTGCCTTAAAAGTCAGGCGCTCCGCATTGCTCCACAAATAACCGTTCAACAATAGCGATTCCAACGACTCATAAAGTTCCGGTGAAATTTCGCCCATTAGCAGGACGGGCATATCTGCTTTCAAGCATTGTTTGGCCGGACGTTCCAGATAATTAAGCTTAAATTGCAAGCTGGAGGCGGAATCATCCGGTTCACGCATCTTGATCGATTCGATTAATTCTTCTTGGGTGGTTTCCAGATTGATTGGCACAACCATGATATCTTCGGCCAATTGACCTGTTATTTTTAAATACTGCAGTGCTCCCGACAGATCGGAGTTGGCTGCAAAGAAGATATTTCGTTTGACCGATGGTGGCGATTCCTCCTGTGATTTAATCTCTTTGTGATCTTTTGCGATCTCTGCTTTTGGAACCTCGCTGATATAAGGTAACGAATAGTTGGGGTGAACCCATATGGCTACCTTTAATTTTTCGGAAAGATTGGCAATTTGCCGAAACAAGGCCAGGCAGTCAGCTTGAGATAATGTAGTGGTCACTTGTATTAAGGCTAAAGATGTGGGGCAAAAAGCCAATATTCCCGGCAAGCTGGTTGAGAGCAACAAACCTTGCTGCTGATCTGCTTGCCAATTGCCCAAAAAGTAATCGTTGGTAGATTTGTTTAAGATGTACGCCGTTAGTTTTTTATCAAAACGCCAGCCAGGAAGGTCTTTATCTTGAACCTGTATTACATTAGACGGCAACACCAAGGATTGTCTTCTTAAAAACAAATCTGGACAAGACGTCAGCGGAATAAATCGTCCGTTTTGCAAGGCATGTTGTTCGAACGCGAGAGCATTTACTAACCTATTTAAAAATAATGGCAATGTCTCTTCAGCAAAAGCATGATGTATTTCTACCGATTTACTAGTGTGAAGTGCGACTAATAGCGGGTTCGGCTCTATTTTCACCTCTCCTCCATCAATTAGCAATTTTTGTGTTAAAAGATTTTTAGATTCTACCAAAGTGGTTAAATCGCATATCCTTGCATCAGAAGAAGGAGTTTTAGATTCCGATTTTATTTTCTTTTCGTCATCACCTGCATATAATTGCTGAATTAAAGGTATTTTTGCCCTCTCTTGTAAAAACTGATCTGCGAGGTGATTTGGCCAGGGAATGACTTTGCGTTGCAAGGAGGGGGAAAGTTGCTTGCTTTGTGTCAGCCACTGAGATTCACTACAAAGATACATTAGATGGCAATTGGCAGCTAAAGGCATTTCTTGCGAATTGTGCATAAGAGCGGGTGGGTCTGCAAATAAGCTCTGATAAACTTCGAGATCCGCGGCAGAAAATTCGCTGATATTCAAAATCAGCAAGCTGGGTATACCTTGTTGCAAAGGCGTGGCCAGCATCCGATAACTTCCATTTGGCTTGATTTCAGGAACTTCCCATAATTCAGAAAAATCATCGGGATGATCCAATAGCTTAATCCAGCAATTTTTATCCGTTGATTTAGCTACTGCAATTTCAACAGAGACTGTGTTTTTATCACTAGAAACTTGTCTGAAACGTTGACAGAGTATCGCGATAAAACCTTGCAACGCTTCAATATTATCATCGCGGTAAATAATCAGTGACGAGGAACTCGTTAAATTTTTGTCAGCAAATGCTGTTGCTGAGGAGCAGGTTGACGACCAATGTTGAAACTGCTTAAATTCACCTAAAGAAAAAGGTGATTGTTTTTCAGCTAATTTAGATTCCACCAAAGTTATTAGCTGCTTTTCCTCATCATTTTCTGCTTTTTTCTCTGAGGAGCGTTTTAAATCAGTCTCATCTGATTTAAATTCAGGGGGTGATGATTGATCCGGAAAAAATTCCTGTTTAATGCGGCGCTTTGGAGCGGCGCCACCCAAATCTAGTGTTTTGTTCCTTATTTTCATGCCGCAAGGCGTCAATTCAGGCAGGCTTAGATACCCATGTCGTTGGTTTGTCACTATTAACACCGAAAGCTCATAACCCGCTGCCAAAAAAGCAAAGGTCTCACAGGCTCTGGCACATTCACCTTCACATTTCAACATAGTGTTCAATAAATCAAGCAATCCATGATATTTTTTCCATTCAGTGAGTTGATCCTTTTGAATAAAATCTTCCCAAATAATATCTTCTGATTTTTCTGCTTTAAACCCAAGCCCTATTGCACAATAGTTATGTAATAGATCAAACTGTTTTTGAATCAGACGCCAAAATTCTTGTTTTTTAGTTATTATTTTATCCGCACTCAACGGCTGGTCGGTGGATTGTAGTTGCGACTGTATTCCTTTTTTTTGTGCTTCTAAAGAATTTAAGTTAGCGATTAATTCAACAAACTGAGGGAATTTTTCTTTTATCTTGGGTATGCCAATCAGCGAATTTAATATTGAGCAAATCTGTGGATGTGAAGAAGAGTTCGATGGTAATTCTAAAGGCAAAGTTCCAGGCTGACAAGGTTGCAATACCATATAAGCTTTCAAACTTCTAGAAACATCGGCTTTAATCTCCTTTTCCTCTGAAGATCGCAAGCGCAGAACATATTTATTTAGTAAATTTTTACAAAAACCGATTTCTACCAGCTGATGTAATTCAGGTTGCTGAAAAGCCACGCCCACTAGTTGCCATGATCGATCTGAAGTGACTTCAGGGCTAGGTAATACATAGACCGTATTGGCACGGAGCAAGACTTCATCAATTCTGCCACCAACTGGATTTGGAATTTTTATCTTCAACTCTTTTTCTAATTCTTTATATTGCTGAAGAGATAAAAATCGATCATATTGATAAAGATCAAGTTTGAGAGTTTCATCTGCTATAAAATCACCTGGATCTGAAATAAATCCAATCTGGTATTCATCAGGCTTATCCGCTTTATCAATAATCAGTTTTAAAAAAACATCTTGATCACAGCGTGAAGCGTCAGAATTTAAAATAGAGGTGTCACTGGTATAAAAACGTTGTCTAAACTTAAGCTCGTTTCCAATAGGACCGGTCCTGGGAGATCGAATTTTTTGGGGATCTAAAACTGCAGCTTCATCTTTTAGAGGAATAGTTCTAGATAAATCGTCAGAATTTACAATTTTAGAAAAAATAGTAAATAAAGAGTTTTCTTGGCCTTTGATTTGTCGAACATCCGCTTCATTCGAACCAATATAGCATGTTAGGCTTGGATCAGACATTAACAAACTTTTTCTAAATGCGTCGACAGCGACTTCTGAAATATCCTCATAGGTGCAAAAATCCAGATCTAATTTTTTTAAAGACAGGAGACTTGGAAATTTTATTAGGTTAATTTGACAAGAGGCCATTCTTAGTTCAGTTAACTTTGATTTTAGTTCATCTGCGCAATCAATTAAAAGTTGGTAATTGCGTGTAAATAGAGAAATTTGATTCAGACGAGGACACCTTTTGAGAAAATCAGAAAATATCGTTGAATCATTGCAATTAAGTTCCAGTGATTTAATTGTTTTTGTGTCAATAAACTTAATTAATGAATTAAGGCGTCTAGGCTCTAAATCGCCCAAGACTACAATTTCATTACCATAGTCTCTTGGCTCACTTTTAAAAATACTTTCATTATTATTCCAAAGTTTAGAATCACTAATATCTAGTTTGGGTTTTTTAAGCTCCTCCCACCCTCGAATTTTATAATTCTTATTATTCTTATTATTTCTCTCGATTAACTCCACCTGAGGTTCCATTATTAATTTTATAGCCGCTGTTCTATGCTCAGCATCGAGTATGCTAATAACTGTATTATCATCAATAGTTATAAATTTACTTAACTCCACCCTTAATGTTTCAATATTTATTTCATTTTTACGCTGTGCGACAAAATCAGGATTTTGAAAAGCATCTTCGAACGTGTTTATAGGACGTACCTGTTTGTAATCTCCAGTCCATAGAAAAACAGCTTGACTTGCTAAAAATATATTTTCATAAAAATTTCGTATTATATGACGCGTATTTTCATAAGTTGATCTATAAAAATAATAATCCGCCAATATAAAAATTAGATTAACGTTATCATCGATATCAGTTATTCGAATTCGATTTTTATGTTCATACCAAGGTTTTTTAGCTACTGCCTTAGCTAATATTGGACGAGAACTAGGAGTGTTTGTATAGATAGGAGGTAAATTTTTTGACTTTCTGTTTACAGAACTAAAAATTTCCTGGATTAATCTGGGATTAATGAATTCTGGCAAAACATGATGTGTGAACCCAAGGTCTTCACATACTTGAAGATATTTAGGATCGCGGGGATCTATATTTAGCTTCACGGTTAGAATATTATTTTTATATTTTTTCTCCAGTTTTGAACTCTCATCAACAAAGTCTTTTGTATAAGAAGAGTCAGCTGAATCCAAATGTAATATCAAATCCAAATATAATCTTGAACTAACAGGTCCGCAATTGAAATGGGGAATGATTTTGACTATCTCTTTAAGGAAGTCGCTTCTGTTGGAATTGGAACCAGAATCCAACTCAAAGTTATTTCTGTAAAGGCTTCCGGTTTTTATGGTAAGCGTGTATTTATTTGTATTATTTGCATCTCGTTTAAACGAAAGAAATAGCTTCATAGCTTCTGAATCAAAAATACAATCATCATGCCTTGGTGATTGAATGATCTGAATTAGCTCTTGCCATGAGACCTTCTTGGGTTTGGTTTTTTTTGATTTGCTTTCTAACTGAAGAGATTTAGTAGACATGATTTACCTAAGCAGTAGTTCCATTATTGCCAACATTATAGTTAAATCCGTGGATTTTTTCAAAAAAGTTTACATTAGATGGGATGTTAAAAAGATAGGTTATTGTTTTACAGAGCCTAAGAATTAGGATTATGCGTATGCTGTTAATATTTGCTTAATGTGACCTAATTATTATTAGCTTTTAATTTATATTCCTTCAATAAGGTGTATAAAATCTTATACTTTGAGATACAATGAGGATTATTATGGCTAGCAAATTACAAATCTTATTTTCTATTGTGGATACTTTTATCGGAACTAAAAAGGGTACCACATTTACAAACCAGCAGATTACTGCTTTTCTTGCCAATTCTCAACATTTTAAAAAACAAACATCCGATCAAGAGTGGTATGCTAAGGTAACTGCTTCATTTGCTCAAGCCATAGATGATAAGCAAGACCCTTATGATTGGCTGGCTGATCAACTTAAGCAACTGGGTGTCTATCAGGCTAGTGACGTTTTTCAAGATAATCATACTAAAGGTTACAATTGTATGAGTTTTGTTTCAGATCTATTGCATGGAAAACAAGATACAAAATATTGTAACCCAGAAGAACATTTTTCCACACGAATGTCCTCCTATATAAGCGACAGCAAAGCAAAGCCAATTACTCAAGAGGAATTAACAACGGGTGATTTAATAGTTTACCGTGGTATTTACCCTAATCAAAAATATGATTATATACATGCTGCGATATCCATCGAGAAAACGAAAGGTGAAATGTATGCTATTTCCAAATTTGGACTAGACCATAAAGTTTTCATGCATAGAATTCAAGATGGGTTTGACAATCAAAGAGAGTACTCCTTCTTCAGGAGTACAATTCAATTAAGCCCTAGCGCTCCTGCTAAGTTTGAAACAATTAAAGCAGAATTACATGCTGCCCTAAAACAGACTACTGTTCAAGAAATAAAAAACAAAGGTGCTCCTCCTCTAGAAATACACTTGCCTAAAGTTACTACTGAAGAAAAAAAGTTATCTCAAGTTGCCTCTCAACAAATACAGCCGCCTAAAGTTGCAGCTCAAGAAATAAAAGTACCTACTAAAAAATCTCCTCATGAAATGAATGGTTTTGGCACAAGACAGCCTTCGGGGTTTTTGCACTTGTGGCCTTCCCCTCAACTTTCTAGTAATAAAGATAGAATAAACGAAGAAGGGGCGCCTGGCGAAAGACCAAATGCTGATCCAGTGTTTAAAAAACCGTAACTATTCAGCACCATAACTGGGAAGCCAATAGAGACTGCCCCCATCCTAACCTTCCCCCCGCAAGCGGGGGAAGGAACTATTGGGCAGAAAACTAAAAGTCCGCACCTTACAGTCCCTTCCCGCGCTTGCGGGGGAAGGTGTTGGGAGAGCTATCGGATGCACACATTTTTTTTAGCCGCCAGAATTAGAGTTCGTCGTCCCCGCTTTACCGAATTATCCTAAAATATCAGCCGATCAAGCGGGGATCCAGTGCCTAATTTTCAAACAAAGTGAAGCGACGTACTCAGCATTTCTAGTAATTACAAAATGTGTACATCGGATAGGTTGGGAGAGAGGGTACAACAAGATCTCAGGCTCATTATTGAGGTGCAATAGTTTCTCTAGGATTGCGAATCAACCGCCAATAAATGATAGTGCATAGGGATACCAATATAAAATAAACCCACATTAATGGGATAGCAGCACCAAAAAACATGACAGCAGTGCCCATAGCAACTAAAACCATATTTTGAGGCAAAAAACGGAACGTATTTTAACGGTAGCGAGAAACAATAACATTTTTCCAAACGTAACCTTTTGGTTAATTACATGCGAAAGAGTAATCCTTCATCCCCATGCTATCTCTATGATTTAATGCGTTTTCCCTGCGAAACTCTGGGAATAATGTGTTATCCTTCCTGCTGTCTTAATACTCTGGAGGAGCTAATGAAAGCGTCTGATTTATTTATACAAGCATTAGTTAACGAAGGTGTGCAACATATTTTTGCGGTGCCCGGTGAAGAAAATTTGGATTTGCTGGAATCCATTCGCACTTCCGGCATCCAATTAATCGTACTGCGTCACGAACAAGCAGCCGGCTTCATGGCAGCTACTTACGGCAGACTGACTGGTAAAACTGGGGTATGTTTAACCACCTTGGGACCGGGGGCAACTAATTTAGTGACAGCTGCAGCCCATGCGCAGCTCGGTGCTATGCCGATGCTGATGATTACAGGCCAGAAACCCATCAAACAAAGCGAACAAGGCAAATTTCAAATTATTGATGTCGTCGAAATGATGCGCCCCTTGACGAAAATGACCAAACAAATCGTCAATGGCAATACCATTCCCAACTTGGTTCGCGAAGCTTTTCGCCAAGCTGAAACAGAACGTCCGGGTGCGGTGCATTTAGAATTGCCAGAAGATATCGCACGAGAAGAATGCAATACAACCTTATTTGAAATTAATACGGTTTTACGCCCACACGCGGATCAGTTAGCTATTAAGCAGGCCTGTGAATTGATTGAAAGTGCCATACGACCCTTAATTTTAATTGGCGCTGGTGCGAGCCGTAATCCTATTTCAAACCACCTGAACGCTTTGCTCCATAAAACAGCCATCCCCTTTTTCGACACACAAATGGGCAAAGGCGTCATTGATGAACGTAGCGAATTATATCTGGGAACCGCTGCCTTATCGGATGGGGATTACTTGCATTGTGCCATTGATCGCGCAGATTTGATCATCAATATCGGCCATGACACCGTCGAAAAACCGCCATTTTTAATGCGTCATAATGGGGCCAAAGTGATTCACATGAATTTTAGTCCGGCGGAAATCGATGATGTTTATTTTCCCAACTTAGAAGTGATTGGCGATTTAAGTTCGACTATCGAACGATTAACCGACATGATAAAACCTTCTGAATTTTGGGATTTTAGCTATTATCAGCGTGTTAAAGCCGAAGTAGATCAACACATTGGTGATGGCAGCGATGATCCGCGTTTTCCTATTTTCCCACCGAGACTAGTCAAAGATGTGCGCGAAGTGATGCCGGTCGATGGGATCCTCGCGCTGGATAATGGCATGTATAAAATTTGGTTTGCCCGCAATTATCCTGCATACATGCCCAATACCGTGCTGCTGGATAATGCACTAGCCACCATGGGCGCCGGTTTGTCTTCGGCTATGGCAGCCAAAATGGTTCACCCCCATCGTCAAGTGGTTGCTGTTTGTGGCGACGGTGGCTTTATGATGAATTCCCATCAACTCGAACCCGCGGTGCGTTTAAATATGCATCTTGTAATTTTGTTGCTGAGAGATAACGGTTATGGAATGATCAAGTGGAAGCAAGCAACCATGCATTTTCCTAATTATGGTCTCGATTTTAATAATCCTGATTTTGTGAAATATGCAGAAAGTTACGGTGCGCATGGCCATCGTGTAACTAAGACTGCCGAGCTGAAAACCATCTTGAGTTATTGTTTAGAAACTCACGGGGTGCATTTAATCGAGGTACCCGTAGATTATTCAGAAAATGCTGAATTTTTGGGATCACAATTACAACGCATCCGTTCACAGTTTTTAGAGTCATTTTTCTAAGCAAGAGCAAGGGAGGTCATCTTACGACTTCCCCTTTGCGGTTTACCCAACTGAATAGACTCGTTTGCTTAGGCTCTGTAAAACAATAACCTATCTTTTTAGCGCCCAGATGAGACTCAGATTTGCAGACGGGAGAGGGTAGAAAAATGCGCGCATAGTCGACGGAACGTCGTCCCGGCAGGAAGCCGGGATCCAGGGCGCAGGAAAGCGAAACTTTCACTTCCTGTGATCTGGATCCCGGCTTCCATGCCGGGACGACTACGTCGGTTGTTCTATGTAAGTGTTTTTCTATCCCCTCCCGCCTGCGAAGATGGGTCTTAGATGGGATGTTAAAAAGATAGGTTATTGTTTTACAGAGCCTTAATAGCATAAATGAACGCACTCGTCGTTTGTTGTCCGATTAAATTTGTGGGGATTACTAAATAATTGATCCACTTTTTTCTTTATCAATGACTCAATGAACTGTAACCATGGAAATCTGGGAGTTGAAAAAGATTTTAAACAGACGAAAAAATTATATCAGCTAGTTGCGAGTCAAGGTCATCCGATAGCGAAATATAAGTTAGATAGCTTTAAAGTGGAAAAGGATAGTAAAGTGGCACCTTTCAATCTTCAAGCTGAACGTCCTTCTAAAACTCCAGAGGTTGTAAATCAGCCACAACAAAAAGAATCCAAGGTGCTGTAGTGGATTAACTATGCTGGCAGCTTAGATGCTAGTGTCTGAAAAGTCTCGACAAATGGAGGTTGTGAAAAAAGTTCTGGCGCTTTTGCAAAAAGTGCCGCAGCAACTTTACCAGCCAAATGGGCTTCCCGACCTGTTTCATCGGGAAATGCATCAAAGATAGCAAATGTAGATACCCCGAGGCGAATAGCAAACCATAGCATGGTTGCAGGTTCTTCTTCGACAAGGGCAAGACCACTTTGTAGAAAATTTTCAACTTCCGCTTCTTTTCCTGGTTTGCTTTCCAGTCGTACCAATAATCCTATTTTAACAGCAGGGCTGTTGTTAATTGAATGCGTATTGGATTTCATAATATTATTCTCCTTTAGTGAAATTATCTTATTAAAATTTATCTTATTATCTGCCATAATAAGCATTCCAATGGTCTAGCACCGTGCTAGGTTGGAGCTACATGGTTCATCACAAGATTACGATTGATTATGCAGGGAAAATTTATCGTGTTTGATTTAAGTCTAAAATTTCTAATTTATACTCTAATTTTATTATCCGTTTCATCCTCTGCTTTTGCAAACCAGCAATCAGTTCATTCCTATCAGCTTCCTAATGGTTTACAGTTATTTGTAAAAGAAGACCATCGTTTGCCCATAGTCATGTCTCAGGTTTGGTATAAGGTCGGATCGGGTTACGAACCTTCTGGCGTTAGCGGCATATCCCATGTTTTAGAGCATATGATGTTTCAAGGTACAGCAAAATATGGAGCGAACGAATACACGCACATTTTGCAAGAAAATGGGGGATTAGAAAATGCATTTACCAGCCGCGATTATACCGCTTATTACTCGGAATTACCGGCAAAAATATTATACCTCGATTTTAAGCTGGAAGCAGATCGTATGCAGAATTTGTCGCTTGATTCCACTCTTTTCAAAAGAGAGCTACAAGTCGTTATGGAAGAGCGGCGAACGCAAATTGATGACAATCCTTTTATGATGACTTTGGAGCGCTTAATGGCTGAAGCTTATATCTCTACTCCTTATCATCACTTGCCAATAGGCTGGATGAGCGATCTTGAAAATTTAACGCTTGACGATCTGAGTTCTTGGTATCGAGAATGGTATGTACCCAATAATGCCTTGTTAGTAGTTGTTGGCGATGTCATTCCAGATCAGGTTTATCAATTAGCTATGCAATATTTTGGTTCATTAAAACCAGGAAAATTGCCTGTGATAAAACCCCAGCCCGGTGAAGCTGCTTTAGGTATGCGTACTGCTATTGTTAAATTACCAGCAGGTTCACCCTGGCTTATTCAAGGTTACAGGGTTCCTTCATTGAAATCTGATTCCAATAACCATGATCCTTATGCTTTGGTAGTGATTGAATGGATCTTGAATGGTGGTCAGCATAATCGTTTTGAAGAAGAGCTTGTTATAAACCAGCAGGTGGCAACAAACCTAAAAATTAACTATGACCCCTTCACTCGTTTGAGTTCCCTTTTCAAAATAACCGGCACACCAACGCAAAATCATAGCCTTGACCAATTACAGCAAGCTATATTTGCCGAATTAAAGAAATTACAAGAAAAACCGGTGGATGCGCAAGAATTAAGACAAGTGGTCGTGGAAGTAACTGCGGAACATGTTTATTCACAGGATTCGCTGATGGCGCAAGCCAAGAGTATTGGAAGCTTAGAAATTGTAGGCTTACCTTGGCAATTAAGCGACGAGTATGTTAAACAAATCTCTTTAGTGACACCTGAGGAGATCCAGGCTGTGGCAAAACGTTATTTTTCAGTGGATAATTTAACTGAAGCCAGGTTGCAACCCTTACCACCTTCTGCGAAGCAAAAGCTAATGGAACCACCTACTTCATTGGGAATTGGAAGTGTACACTAAATTTTTAACTCGCCTAACTATTTGGACCGCTATTGTTTTTTTTAATGTGACAATAACAGCAGCACAACCAGAGATAATGGCAGCAAATATATTAGACATTAAACACTGGCAAACCAGTCAAGGAGTGCCAGTTTATTTTGTTCAAACAGCCATTGCACCTATGCTGGATATTCAAATAACTTTTAACGCTGGATCAGCGCGAGATGGTGATAATATGGGCATCTCTGCATTGACCAATAATTTGCTAGGGGAAGGAACAACACACCTGAGTGCTGAAGAAATTGCCGACCAGTTAGATAATGTTGGCGCTATCTACAGTAATACGATTAATAGAGATATGGCGTCAATTAACTTACGCACGCTGACTGATCCTAAATTTTTAGATCCTGCCCTTCACCTTTTCATTACTTTATTTAGCGACCCTGATTTTTCTCCAGATGTTGTTAATAGCGTTAAGGAGAATCAACTAGAAAATTTAAAAGATGCATTAAATCTTCCAGATACGTTAGTACGGCAAGCATTTTTTGAAACCATTTTTAAAAATCATCCGTATGGTCATATAGTAGAAGGTGTTATTCCCTCTTTAAAGAAAATCACACCAGCTGAAGTAGAAAATTTTTATCATCAATACTATGTAAGTAATAACGCGATTATTGCCATGGTTGGAGATATTAATCTAGATAAAGCAAAAAATATGGCGGAACAAATTGCCCATGCATTACCTCCAGGTAAAACTGCCGAGCCACTATCCCCTACCCAGCCAGTGGCAATGGTCAGCAAACAAATTTATTTCCCTGTCTCTCAAACAACGATCGTTATAGGACAAGTCAGCATCAAACCCAATGACCCTGATTATTTTCCTTTATATTTAGGGAATTATATTTTAGGAGACAACAATAATTTAACATCCAGATTATCAACTGAATTACGCCAAAAAAATGGTTTAGTTTATAGCGTGGGCAGTGAAATTTATCCTTTACAAGCTAATGGGGCATTTATTATTGAGTTAAAAACGCGCAACGAGGACGCTAATATTGCAGTGGCTAAAACGCAAGACATCTTGCAAAATTTTATTCAGAATGGTCCAACTTTAGCAGAAGTTGCAGAAGCTAAAAAAGCGCTTATTAATGGGCTTTCACTTAGGCTGGATAGTAATAATGCTATCTTGACGCAGCTGATTTATATAGGTTTTTATCATTTGCCGTTAATTTATTTAGATACTTATGCGGCGAAAATTAATGCGATCACACCGCTACAAATTGTCCAGGCTTTCCAACGCCATTTTGATCCCAATTCCTTGGTTAAAATCCTATTATCTCCCAGCTGATTGGGGAATTATTAAAAAATGCGCTATACTTATTATAGAGTTATAAATGAATTTCATAGGCAACGAAAATGTTAACTAAATCTAAATCTATATTAAAAGGGTTAGTTGTAGTGGCTTTAATTGCTGGATATGGAGCGGGGACAGCAAATGCAGGGTTTGGGGTGCCGGCAAATAATGCTCCAACATCAACAACCACGACTACTCCACATAGTATGTTAAGCCCTGAACCACAAAGCAAACATATTGCTACAACTAAAGACCAACAGAGCAAAAACTCTACAAAGACTCATTCAGCAAGTAAAGCTATTGAAAATGGTTCTAACCATCAAAAACTAAATACAAAGCAATAAAATTTCTGATAGTTATACCCGATACACTTAGGATTTCGGTGTTAGAGTAGTCCAGCTTGTGCTGAGATTCGTTCGATCTGATTGAGTAAAAACGTGATTAAAGAAAGCCGATACCTAAGCTGAATCCCGTGGGACAGGAATAGTCGACTTGTCGTCCCGGCAGGAAGCCGGGATCCAGTTCACAGGAGGTGAAAGTTTCGCTTCCTGCGCCCTGGATCCCGGCTTCCTGCCGGGACGACTATGTCGGTTATTCTTATTTCGAGTTTTTGCGATTGAAGATCGGACGAAGATCAGTGCAAGATGGGCTGCTCTAATACCGAAATCCTAAGTGTATCGGGTATAGTCTAGGGTAAGTCTAAAGCGGGATTTTGGTCAAAAAAACTGACTGGCACTATTTTAAAAGCAATATCTGTTCTTGGCATGACTGGCCAGTCTTCTGTGCGTGGAATATGAGTGATTCCTAACGTATACCATACAACAATATCTTGATTAATGAGGGATAGCTTTCGGCTACTCCATTGCATTAAGCCATCAATGTTGGCATTTAGAATGGGGTAACGACCCATTGCATTCATTTGCAAGGGATTGTAAGTCGTGACCCAGAATTGATGTTGAATAAAGCCTACATCGGTTCTGGTGTTAAAAGCAGGGGTATAATTATCTGGTAGAAGTGCATAGCCAGTTGCTTCACCCAAAGAATTAGTGACCTTGGGGTTAAAAATAACCCAATAGCGGTCACTATTCATATCTACATTTCGTTCTGCTTCCAAGGTATTTTTAAATAAAGTGCTTTGATGGGAAAATGCATTTCCTTGTGGATTATCAGGTCCTATGGGCATTGCATAGGTGTTTTCTTCTTTTACCCAATTGCGAGTCCCATCCACATCAAAGTCTAGACGAAAATTAAAAAAATGTTGGTGGTGAGGAGCGACAATATTTTTTGCAACCAGGTGCCCATAAGGGTCATGGTCAGAATTTTTAACATCTTTGGTTGCCATAACACCTGTCAAGGAGACTACTACCTCCATGCTTGCATCTTGTTTAAAAATGTACTGCAAAATGTAATCATAACCGTTAAAGGTGGCAGCGGAACTCACCACTAAATCTTGCGCTTTGCGTGAGGCCTCTCTGCCATCCCCTTGATAATGCCGCCAGGCGATCCCCCCATCCTTTTCATACAGGGCAACAACCTGCGGCAATCCTCGCAAACTGCCATCGGTATTTACCAAAATGCTATCAAATACTAGCGCATTGTTTGGAACATCTAAGCCTTTTGTTAAAGGGGTAGCATTTTGCGCCCAGCCGCCTTCAGCTGTATCTAATTCCTGTTGCCAACTCCATTGTGGATCGGGATCACCATAAGGGACAAAGATTTCACTTAACGATAGGCGATAGAGGATTGATCGCCATCTGCCTTTATCGTAATAACTAATTTGATGAAAGACTAAACCATCGCGTGGCTCAAAGGAAACACTGAAGCGCCAGTTTTGCCAGGTTACTACATTGCCATGTAATTGGAAGCTGGGACCTCCTTTTTGCAGGATGATGAGGGGGTTTGGTGCTTTGCGTAGTCCAAGCGTGGATGTTTCCTGCAGAAAATTTTTTCCAGCGCTCATGGGAATAACCCCGGTATCCAAGACAGTGGCTGTTTGAGCAGTTTCATCGACTACTGCACTTAAACCTGCAATGGGATGCTTATATGGGTGAGGATTAGAGTTTACCCAATAGGCCATTACGTTAAATAAGCGGTGATTTTTTATTTGTGGGTGAATGGAAGGATCAGCAAAGCCCGAGGCAAGAACGACTTGATTAAAATTTTTTATTCCTCGTTTGGTTAAAGCTTCTATCCATTGGGGATTTTTTTCTAGTATGGAGATAATAGTTTTGGTATCAACGCTATTTTGCATCGGTTGCGCATGGGGTATTTCTTCCCAGGAGATTATGGAGTTTTTCTGCACATCCACTACTGCTTCATATAATTTATTTTGCTTAGTATCATACAAAACAGCCATTGCTCGACGTGTGACTGGGTTTTGTGTTAAAGTTTGTGGTGATGAATTTTCTGTTTTGCGCGGTTCTTCCAGCGTTACGTAGGAAAAAATCAGGTCTTTCTGAAAAAACTGTGCTTTTTTTATTACACTTATGGCATTTTTTAATTCTGCAGCGGTTAACGGTGCGAATTTATCATAACTAGCAAAATTATCCGGCATAGAAGGCTGAGCAATCACGGCTCCAATTTCAAGTATGCCTAGTGTTATAGCAATTAATAAGATTTTAATTTGCATTTGGATGTCCTTAAAAATGCCTCGGATGCTTGCCATAATCAAATGAATTTCAGAAGTTAATGGCTGCCTACAACGTCACGTAAAATATCCAATTGGGTCCTTTCAACGTCATACAGTTTACGAATAATTTTTGCTGTAATTTTCAGGCGTTTTTGGGCAGAGGTTTCTGGGGTGCTTCCTCAATTACTCTTCCCTATTATAATCCTAAATGATTGGCGGATGACATGATCGTGACAAACATTCCAATCATTTGATAAATCGGTTAATCAGGCCACTGACAATGAAATTGAACTGTCAGAATCACTTGTTAATGAGACAGTTGTAACCTAGCGTTAAAATATATCTAAACTTTTCCAGATTAGCTATTAATTCAAAAAGGAGTTTTTATGCAAACAATACTACACGTCGTTTTTTACAGCATGTATGGTCATATTTATCAAATGGCAGAAGCGGTGACCGAGGGAGCTCGTTCAGTATCAGATGTAACCGTGTCCTTATATCAGGTTGCCGAATTGGTCCCAGATGAAATTTTAGAAAAAAGTGGCGCATTAGCAACCCGAAAAAAATTTAGCCACGTTCCTTTGATACAACCTGCACAACTTGCCGAAGCTGATGCGATTATTTTTGGCACTCCCACACGCTTTGGTAATATGTGCGCACAGATGCGTAACTTTTTAGATCAAACCGGGGGATTATGGGCAACCAATAAACTGGTGGGGAAATTAGCAAGTGTTTTTACTTCTACAGGCACTCAGCATGGCGGTCAAGAAACTACACTAACCAGCTTTCATAGCACCTTATTTCATCTGGGATTTATCGTAACTGGAGTGCCCTATAGTGAAACAGGATTGGTTAATATGAAAGAAATCACCGGTGGCACGCCTTATGGTGCCTCAACCTTGGCCGGAGCCAAGGGAGACCGACAACCGAGCGAGAACGAATTGAATATCGCCAGACACCAAGGCAAGCATGTGGCCGAAATAGCTAAAGCTTTAAAGATAGGCCGAATGGCATAAGTCATTGGCAGTTGGTTTTTTTGCGAACTATAAAAGTAACTATTCAGCATCATAACTGAGAAGCCAATAGAGACTGCCCCCATCCTAACCTTCCCCCGCAAGCGGGGGAAGGAACTTGTTGGGCAGAAAACTAAAAATCCGCACCTTACAGTCCCTTCCTCCGCTTGCGGGGGAAGGTTAGGATGGGGGCAGTCTCTATTGGCTCTTTGATTAACATGCTGAATAGTTACCTATAAAAATGGTATTTTATGTTTTCTGTAATTTATGAATTCTGTCTTTTCCATTTTTAACGTTTGTTGCCTACATATCTTTTGCTTATAAGTAGACTTACTAACAAGAAGATGGCTGGCCCCAGTAATACCCACATCACACCTGCAAATCCATTCATAAAGATATGATTAAATAGATTATGATCAACTGAATCTATTGAAATCTGTAATACATGTGCAGGATTGGCAATAAGTTTTTGAAAATAATCCAATCGCTCAGTGATATTCGGCAAGGTTTTTAACGTGACCGACGCAAAATGCTGGTATGCAGCAACGCTCAACGCCAACCCTATTGAGCCACCCACATTAAAAAGCGTGATTATCGTCCCTGTTGCCACACTTGCTCGAGAAGGGTCAACGGAACTTTGTGCTGAAATAATAGGTACTGTGTTGCCCAAGGCCCACACAACGCCCAGGATGATGAAGGCAAACAGGATGTACCACAGGTAGGTTGATTCTTTGAAAAACACTTGCAATAGGATGGCCAAAGTTGCCAAGAGTATACCGCTAGTTAAAATATTAATTAATGATATTCTCTGTATTAGCCAACCAATAAACGTGGCCACTATAAATAATGTTACCGGAATTACGAATAACACTAGCCCTGATAGCTGCGGCGATTGACCACGGATGACTTGCAAATATAATGGGTCAAAAAATAGCGTGACGGCGCACAAGACACCTGTAAAGAACGCCAAAACTGAAGCAGCATAAAAAAGTGGATTGGCAAAATCCTTAAATTCAATGAGTGGGTTTTTTTGGCGGTTTTCTACCATAACCAGAGCAATCCCTGTCACGATAGCTAGGGATGCGTAGGACAAAGTGATTGCATTCTTCCACCCTGTCGATTCGGCATGAATTAATCCAAGTACAATGCCTCCCATCATACCCGTCATCAACAACATGCCTTTCCAGTCCAAAGAACGATTGCCCTCGTTGTTTTTAGACTCTTTAACTGCGTTAATGCAAAACAGATATCCCATTATCACCATAGGTACGTTAATAAAAAATATCCACCGCCATCCCCAATACGCTACGATAGCGCCTCCCGCAAGAGGTCCTAAAGCCAACGCCAGACCACCAACACTACCTAACCAGCCGATGGCTTTTCCTCGTTCATTTTCAGGAAATGACTCTGGTAATAAAGACATACCTAATGGCAATACAATCGCAGCGCCAACACCTTGCAGAAATCGGCCAATAATTAACCAGCTCATATTTGGCGCGAAACCTGCAATTAGAGAGGCAATTGTAAAAATGGTGACGCCAATATAAAAAACCCGTCGACGGCCATATAAATCACCACAACGTCCCATAATTGTCGCCAGGATACAAAGCGCCAAAAAATAAATGTTCATAATCCATTGTAAGCGCACTATATCTGCATGCAGCTGGAGTTGTATGGTTGGCAATGCGATATTTACGACGGTATAGTCTAAATAGCAACCAAATGAAAGTAAGGCAATGCCAATGAAAGCTTGCCATTTGTGGGAAAAATTGTTATTCATCATGAGTGGAATCAGCTGTATTTAAAGTAAGGGAAAGTAATTCATGCGGTATTATATAATCGAAACCCTTTTTAGATAAATACTTATAACAAAACACAATGTTTCCTAAGGGAAACAATAATACACCCCAAGGGATTCGTATGCTATTGAACGAAATGGAAATTTTTTATTATGTTGTTCGCTTGAAAAGCTTCACTAAAGCTGCTGAAACATTGGGTGTTTCTAAAGCATACATTAGCAAGAGAATTGTTCAATTAGAACAAGATTTAAAAACGCGATTACTGGTTCGCACGACACGCCAATTAACTTTAACTGAGGCAGGAGAGCATTTTTATCAATTTTGCGCGAATATTGTGCAGGAATCAGAGCAGGGTTATGCTTTAATGCAAAAGATGCAAACAGAACCTGCTGGATTGTTAAGAATATCAATGCCACCCGCCATAGCTCTTGGTTTGTTATCGGAATTCTTCCCAAATTTTTTGCGTCGTTATCCTCACATCAAGTTAAATGTGCAATTGGAAGATAAATTTATTGACCTTGTGCGCGAAGGATATGACCTTGCCTTAAGAGTCGGCAAACTTCAGGATTCTACGTTATATGCCCAGAAAATTTATACAGGTAAATATGTATTTTGCGCCACACCAGAATATTTTAAAGCAGCAAGTATTCCACGGACTCCCATTGAATTGGAACACCATAACTGTGCGATTTATGGCCATTACAATATAGAGAAGTCAGTAACGCTGTTTAAAGGAGAAACGCCACATACCATTTCAATACAAGGAAATTTGATCAGCAACCAATTGCATTTCATCAAAGCAATGATGCTAAATCACGCGTGCATTGCAATGTTGCCATTGTACGTAATTACGAAGGAGTTAAAAGATCAAAGCGCTCAAATATGTTTAGAAGATTATCAACTGCAATCAGCTGATTTTTTTTTGCTTTATCCAGAACGGAAATTCATGCCAGTTAAGTTGCAGATTTTTATTGATATGTTAAAGGAGTTTTTAGAGAAGAATGATTGAAAAAGCGTATATATACTTGAAGCGTTTGATATTTAGGTGTTGGAATGGTCCAGCTTGTGCTGAGATTTATGAAGTACATCCTGTACTTCCCCCTTCGGGCCGCTGTCGCGTTCAAATTTGTTCCTACAAATTTGTGTTCGATCTGATTGAGTAAAAATGAAGGAATAGTTATTCTTATTTCGAGTTTTTACGATTGAAGATCGGACGAAGATCAGTACAAGATGGGCTGCTCCAACACCTAAATATCAAACGCTTCAAGTATAAATACTAGCTCAACCCAACAAAGAAAACGGGATAGCCCATAGATTATCCCCAAAGGATAAACTGTGATTACCATCGTACAGTATTATACCGCTTGACCAGTTGTTTCTAACTAAAGCTGCTAATTTCCTTAATCCACGAAAATCGTCATTAAACACTGTGCTGCTAGCCTTAACTTCGATACCAATAATTTTTCTTTCCGGATTCTCAAGCACAAAATTTACTTCTACTTGATCTTTATCACGGTAATGAAAAATATCCCAAGGTTCAGATCTAATAGAGATAGCTTTTAAAAGTTCACTATATACCCAGGTTTCTAACAATGAACCCATCATTGATTTATCATTTTGAATGCGCGCTGATGTAATCCGATTGATGCAGGCCAAAAGACCACTATCAAGGAAATGGAGCTTTGGGGTTTTAACAAGTCGACTCAGCGCATTCGCCTGCCAGGGATACAAACGTTTGACCAAAAATAAATTTTCCAGCAATCCAACATATTTTTGTGTTGTTTTTGTATCAAGATTTAATTGTCCGCCTATGAGAGTAAAATTGGTTAACTTTCCAGACTGTTGTGCGAGAATTTCCAATAAGCGCGGCATCTCTACCAATTTCTCAATAGATGAAATATCTTTCACATCACGCTCTACTATCGCTTTTATGTAGGCCCTCGCCCATGCACTACGTCTGATAGGGTCATGCCTGGCTAACATTTCGGGATATCCGCCGGCGAGAAGGTGTGAAACGTAATCGAACTTATTTACTTTAATTGGCCAGTTTTGGGTTTCAGCATTATTCAAAAAAGTATTTTTTTTCCTTTCAATTTCCGCAATGGACAACGGCAGTAATGTTAAAACTTCCATTCGGCCCGCTAAACTATCTCCAATTTGTGGAAGCGCTAAAAGATTAGCTGAACCTGTCAGTAAAAATCTACCAGGTTTCCTATTTAGATCAACGGATAATTTAATAGCACGAAGTAGTCCAGGCGCACGTTGAATTTCATCTATAATTCCTCGATCAATCCGGTTAATAAATCCCATTGGATCTTGGCGTACAGCATTCAACAGATTATCATCATCCAAGGTATAATAGGGAAACGAAGGATTATACTCACGTACCAGGGTTGTTTTTCCTGATTGGCGAGGGCCATTAATCAGGACGGCAGGAGTATCACCCATTGCGGCGTTAATACATTGCGTCAGTTCTCTTGGATAATTTTTTTTCATAATCCTTTCGCACCTTGCAGAAAATAATAGCGTATCAGAATTCCGTCTATTATGGAACATACTTGCGTCTAATATGGAATATAAAGTCGTCCATTATGGATTATAAATTTTCTGTGGCTTGGCAGACACTTTTCTATTTTTGAACATAGTGGGGAAAGCTGTGACCACAGATCCGGGTTTTCATCGAGGATCTTTAGAGTGGACCTCTAGTTGCATAAATTCTGACGCTAATACGAGAATTACGCTTGTTTTTCTGACATAAAAACTATTTTTATCCTTAAAACAAAAACTCACCATTGGTGAGTTCTAAAAAATTTTATTTTTTCAATAAATTTATAAACAAGATGAAGGAATTTATATATTTGATATTTTTAATTTAACTTAGGCTCTGTAAAACAATAACCTATCTTTTTAGCGCCCAGATGAGACTCAGATTTGCAGACGGGAGGGGGTAGAAAAATGCGCGCATAGTTGTTCTATGTAAGTGTTTTTCTATCCCCTCCCGCCTGCGAAGATGGGTCTTAGATGGGATGTTAAAAAGATAGGTTATTGTTTTACAGAGCCTTATGTGAATCACGACGACAATATTAGTAAGTTATCACTCGAACGGATTAAAACGCACAAAGACACCAAAATTCGTGAAATCCAGCACAGCGTGCTCGATAGCAAAGGCATTCTTACTTCATACACTACTTTTTATAACCAGAAAAAATCCGGTGCTATAAAGACATCAAATATAATAGCAACCTTGCAACTTTATACAGCAAAAGAATTACGGGAAATGTTAGCCAGGAACGGATTTAAAGTCTTAGGCTCTGTAAAACAATAGCAGGGCAAAGAGTGCTTGTGGGAAGCAACCCCTCTCCCTAACCCTCTCCCGCAAGGGGAGAGGGGATCATAGAGTTTCAGATAGTTAGGGAGTGAATTATTCAACAATGCCCCCGGGGAGAGCGGATATAGAGCAGAGGAAAAGATGCTGCCTGGAGATAATTGAAAGCTAGAGGAAAAGGTAGCTAGAGGAAAGAGGGCGCGCTAGTCAAAAGTGGCGCCAAACTTTACCTCTCTCTGTATTTTCTTCCCGCTCTATATCCCCTCTCCCCTTGCGGGAGAGGGGTTGCCGCTATTGGCACAAGGTGAATCAATCTACAACTCCCTTTTATTCATTATCAAGGAAGTTAATCCAAGCAAAACCTATCCTCCATCGCATACAAAATAATTAACCCTGCATCAAATTTATGTTTTTATTCTGTTATTAGTAAGGATCACAAGAAGGGATCATTGGAGAACTGAAAACTTACTCTCAATGTGATTTGGTTCCAGTACGAAAAAAATGTGGTAATCAAATTTTTTTTATTTCTGGAATATTGGCCCATAATTTGGGACGAGAATTACAAATGAGCACTTTAGAAAGACAAAGAAATACAACAGAAAAACGATCTGCTCTTTGGAGATTTAAACAATTAGGGGCGCTGCGATCCACGTTAGTACGATGCGCAGGGCGTTTAACGCGACCCCAAGGAAAATTAAAGCTCACCATGAACAATAATAGGTCTGTAAAAAACGAATTGTTACATTTTCTTGAAACCTTAGAGCAAGCGGCTTAGCATTTTTATTAAAATTTATGCAACGTTAGGGTAGATTCATCTTAACTATGTTAGAATTAATTTGTTGATGTTGGTTGTCAAATAAATAATAGCTAAGGGACTTTAATTATGCTAATGAAGGCAGCCGTACTATCCAAACTTAAACATCCTCTTGAAATTATCAAAATGCCTTGCCCCGAGCCAGCTAGAGATGAGGTTCTTTTACGCGTATTAGCCTGTGGTGTTTGTCGCACAGATTTGCACATTATTGATGGTGAATTACCCTCCCCGTCTTTACCACTAATTTTAGGACACCAAATTGTCGGCGAAGTTATTGGACTTGGTAAGGATATTAAAGAATTTCAGCTAGGACATAAAGTTGGAGTGCCATGGTTAGGAAATAGTTGTGGACATTGTTTTTACTGTTGCAATAAACAAGAAAATTTATGTGATCACGCCCAATTCACAGGATATCAATTAAATGGCGGTTTTGCTGAATATTGTGTAGCAAAAAGCGCTTTCTGTTTTAACCTTCCCAAAGAATATCCCTACTTACAAGCAGCGCCATTATTATGCGCGGGTCTTATAGGCTACCGAGCTTATCGCAAGATATCGCAAGCAGAAACTATTGGCTTTTATGGTTTTGGAGCCGCCGCTCACATTTTGATTCAAATTGCGAAGTATAATCAGCAAAATATTTATGCCTTTACAAGAGCCAAAGACCTGCGCGCACAAAATTTTGCTTTGGAATTAGGAGCAGTCTGGGCAGGCGACTCTTTAACTCTTCCCCCCCAACCATTAGATGCTGCAATAATTTTTGCACCGGCGTTTTTGCCCTACCCGGCCACCTGGCGCTGGTTTCACAATCGGGCGCTATTTGTGCAGCTATTTTAGATTGGGCTTTAGAGCATGGAATTGGCTTTTCAACCGTTGCATCTTTAGGAAATGCCGTTGATATTGATTTTAGTAATTTACTTGATTATTTAGCATTAGATCCACACACCAAAAACATTCTCATGTATGTGGAAGGCATACGCAATGCACGACACTTTTTAAGTAGCTTACGAGTAGCTGCCCGAATGAAGCCAGTGATTATCATAAAAGCTGGCCGTCATAAACAAGGTTCACAAACCGCGCTATCTCACACGGGTGCTTTAGTGGGTGAAGATGATGTATTTGAAGCCGCATTACGCAGGTCAGGGGCTGTGCGTGTAATGAGTATTAGCGAACTTTTTACTGCGGCAGAGATACTATCAAGTAATTTACACCCAAAGGGTAACCGTTTAGCGATCATCACCAATGGTGGCGGCGCCGCCGTCATGGCAGTAGATCGTGCAGCAGAAGTGAATGTTTCCATCCCCGAATTAAGTCAAGATGCCTTTAATGCCATAGATAAAATTTTGCCTAAAAATTGGTCACACCATAATCCAATTGACATATTAGGTGATGCGACCCCTGAGCGCTTCAAAACGATTACTGCCGCTTGTTTGAAAGATTCAAATACCGATGGTATTTTAACGATTTTAGTACCCGTCGGGATGACAAATCCCACATTAGTTGCACAAGAATTTATTTCAGAAACACAAAAATCTAATAAAGCTGCATTAGCTTGCTGGATGGGAGGAGAACAGGTTAAAGATGCCAGAAAGTTATTTGCAAAGTATAAAATATCTTCTTTTAACACTCCAGAGTTAGCCCTCAACGCTTTTTCTTATTTAGTCAGTTATTATCATAATCAAAAATTATTATTACAAGTTCCACCGCCCCTATCACAGCAAAGCACCCCAGATATCGCCAGTGCCCGGCTGATTATTAATGCTGCTTTAGCAGAAAAAAGAAATGTACTCAATATCATTGAATCCAAAGCTATCTTAAGTGCATTTGGTATTCCGGTCACGAAGAGCATACCCGCCCAAAATATAAATGAAGCCTTACTAGCCGCAGATTCATTAGGTTACCCAGTGGCTATGAAAATTTTATCTGCAGATATTACTCATAAACAAACCGTTGGCGGCGTGCAACTTAATATCAATAGTCCGGAAGCCTTACATAACACCTTTACCAAGATAATGGAAGATGTCAAGCGCTTATGCCCCAATGCAACTATTATGGGGGTCACCCTTGAATCCATGTATAAACAGGCTAATGATAGAGAATTAATGATTGGAATATTTCGTGATGTTGTTTTTGGTCCAGTTATCAGCTTTGGCGCGGGAGGCTCTCTTCAAACACTTTCTGATGAATCCAAATACTTCCGTTTTATGCAAGTATTCCACGAACTAACTACAGAGATGCTGATTCGCTTTACACAAATTGATTATGAACTTGAAATGGCATTAATTGCCACCATTATAGAAAATAATCAAGAAATGGCTATTGGCATTGCCCGCTACACCAAACTTCCCGGGCGAGAAATCTGCGAATTTGGATTAGTCGTAGCTGATGCCTGGCAGCATCAGGGATTAGGCTCGCATTTAATGGAAAGCTTAATAGATGTCGCTAAATCTGCCGGCATCGAAAAAATTTATGGTGAAATTTTAATCAATAATTATAAAATGTTACAACTAGTGCAGGATTTAGGCTTTTTGATTATCAACACTGATGATAAATCCATTAAGAGGGCAGAAAAATTGATTGTATAAATTTTCAGATGACTAAAAAACAGATGACTACTTCACGATAGATTAATTATAACTTTAAGAACTTGTTTACTCGCAGCATTTCCAAAAGCTTCATAAGCGTCTAAAATATGATCAAATGAGAAAAAATGAGTGATTAACTGCTTAGGGTTTATTTTTCCTGACTGCACGGTCTTTAATAACATAGGTGTAGTAATAGTATCAACAAGTCGGGTAGTTATGGAAATATTCTGAGACCACAAACGTTCCAGATGTAAATCTACTTTAGACCCATGCACACCAATATTTGCAATAGTTCCACCTGGCGCAACAATGTCTTCACAAAATATGAAAGTTGCTGGCACACCCACTGCCTCAATTGCTGTATCCACGCCACGTCCGTCCGTCAACTGCATTACCTTATCAACTACTTTACCATCACTGCTATTTATTATTGCCGTCGCTCCTAAATGTTTCGCCACTTTTAAACGATTATCATCTACGTCAATCATGATAATCTGTGCTGGCGAATAAAATTGAGCAGTCATTAAAGTTGATAAGCCAATTGGTCCGGCCCCTACAATAGCTACTGTATTTCCTGGCTGGACTTTGCCATTTTGTGTCCCACACTCAAAGCCAGTGGGCAAAATATCACTCAACATGACTAATGCGTCTTCATCCATTCCTTGCGGAATTTTATAAAGACTCGTATCAGCGTGAGGTATCCGTACATATTCAGCTTGGGTGCCATCAATTTTATTCCCCAGAATCCAGCCGCCTGTTATGCAATGCGAATACATTCCTCTACGACAATACTCACACTTAGCGCAAGACGTAATACAGGAAATTAGAACAAGGTCCCCAGGCTTAAATTCGGTAACATTAGAGCCAACCTTATCTACGACTCCCACTCCTTCGTGCCCTAAAATGCGACCTGGAGAACAGGTTATAACATCGCCTTTGAGAATATGAAGATCAGTACCACAAATCGTGGTTTTTTTGATCTTTACGATGGCATCAGTTGGTTCTTTAATTGAAGGCAGGGGACGATCCTCTAAAGCCTTTTTTCCTGGACCTTGGTAAATGAATGCTTTCATAATTGATCTCCTTATTTCGCAATATTATGCAGCCCTTAAGCAACTATTTCAAGGGATCAAGATGCAGATTAACTCACTGCCTCTAGTAGATTTTACGACGGCTCTTGCTAACTATACGGAAAATTTATCTTCTATTGTCGATGAAAAAGATCCCATTTTAAAATATGTTCAGCGAGCACAAGGAAGTAAAGAAAGTGCGGAAATTAGCATTATTCCCAATATTAATCATATGCAACTATTTTTTATAGCTAGAGTAATTAAGGAAATCACCAAAAAAACAAAAATTAACAGAATTTCCTTGCCGAATGGGCGTTTCTATCCTGGGGCTAAGCTGTTATGTTTACTTTGATTTTGATTTTTTTCACGCACACTGATTACGATCGCATCTTCAACTTCTTGACGCTTATCTAATAGTATCTTCTGTGATTCATGAGGTAGATCATTCGGAATTTGAATGCGCTCACCATAGTCCATACTTACTTTTATATGACGAAATAGGTGGGTACTAAAATACCAAAAGAGCGGGTTATTTTGCCAAAAATTCAGTGACTTTTCCGTGTCCCGTTGTGAGTATAACTTGCTAAATTTTTCACAAATACCGCCTGGTTTTATCCAGGTATCTTGTAGCATGGCATCTGGTTTTTGCGAAAGATTTTTTAAATAAGACTCCATTTCTTCTAGGCTGCGAAGCTCTCTATTTTCCTTTAGACCATGGGTTATAATAAATTCATGACCACGTTTACCTTCTGCTCGCAGTACGACTTCAACTATTTGGATTGGATAAGTAGATATCCAATTATTTTCAATAAAGTCTTTAAGCGTTCTTATTAAAATAAGTGACGTGTGCTCTCCACAACGGCCCCCAATTTCTGGATCAAAGGATTGAAATGTCAATTGCCGTACTTTTAAAGATTTTATTTGTTCTAGAGTTTCTGTAAATTTTTCTCTCTGTTCTAAATTTAGTTTTTCATAATTTTTTTCATAGGTTTTGTCAGAAACTTCAATCCACTTTTCGGCTTGTTTAAAATTTTTATTTCTTATTGCATTTAAAGAACTAAACCAATTATAAGGATTACTGGTAGGAATAAATTCTGAACACGATGCTGCCACAATAGGAGAAGTAGATTCATCTTGGCTAACACTTTGCCATCTTGAAAACAGGTTAACTACTGCAAAAATGGCGAAAGCACCACGTGATTTTCGCAGAATGACATAGATTAATAATACTAAAGACAATATAGGTATTGCTAGGTTACTCGGGGTTTCATAGATTTCATGCATAATTTGTTTCCAGCCATCTATATATTGTTTTACCAGATCGAAGGTGTTTTGAACTATTCAGCATTGCTAGCCAACGGCTCAAGACTGTATTCACGATCCAGGAATACACCGGAAAAATATCTATATCTAGAACAGCAATTCTTGGCGAATAAGCCTATTTTTCGACTATGGGGACATTTTCATTGAGTTACGACATATTAGGCTCTGTAAAACAATAACTTACTTTAATTATATTTTTCTGGCTATGAGAAACACGGCAATGATAAAAATTATAAATAGAACTAAAAAAATTCCAAATAATAATTTTGCAATTCCTGCAGCTGCGCCAGCAATTCCGGTAAATCCTAAAAGACCTGCGACAATAGAAATAACTAAAAATATAAATGCCCACTTTAACATAAAAATCTCCATAAGTTATAAATGATCACCATCTTAACATATAATGTATTATCTATACCGAAATTCTAAGTGTATCGGGTATATTTAAGGAACACTCTCCAACATGTATATCTGACTATAACCTCGAAGCTTATCCCATGGGTCTGGCGATAGGGGTAAAAAAAACATTTATTGATTCCTTTGTCTCAGCCCCCTGTTTCTCATCGTATTTTATCTTAGGTAAATTCTGTCGCGCCTGCAAATGAGGATTTTCTGAGGAAGTAAAGAAGGATGACTTAACCTCATGCGGCGAGACAACGTAACTTTGAGACTTTTCCATCAGTACACAATAGTTTTTACAACAAATTTCCCAGTAGTTCTTATAGAGTTGTGTCTGGTCAACTATTAGCAACAATTCTCGCAGTATTTTTTCAAAATTTTGTATTTCATTTTGTTTTAGATATCCAGAATTTTTTATCGATTCGACCATCCCAATTACATCTTTCGTTTTGGTTATTATAGTATCTGTTTCCGTTGATCGAGATTGAAATTCCTTGGATTGCAAGTCGACGCAAACTGACTGACATAGTTGAACGCCATAATCGGCTAGTTCCTCTATAGCAACGGCAATAACCTCTTTCATCAAATCCTGAGTCAGTATAAATGCATGATGCATTTGCTCTCTAATTACTTTCAAACCATAATTCCTTAGCTCATAGATTGCCCCTGCAATTCCTGCATTAAGTTCTTTTCTATAATCTTTATAAGGTTTCAACATAAGAGCGAGGGATTCACAATTACATAGGGCTTGATTAATTTTCGAATAACCACTATCGAAATTCACAGTGGTATATTCCTCTCTAATATTTCTCATATGGCCCGAAAGGCTGCTAATACTTACTAAATTTTTTTCTATTTTATCGTCATTTTTTGACCTAGAATCATCATTTATTAATAAAAATATTGGAAACCATAGTTGCCCCACAAACCATAATGATTGGATTTCCATATTTGATAAAAATGATTTATCTATTTTCTCCAAGGCGGAAAAAAATTTTTGATTATCCCACTGTAATGATGATCCATTTTCGACTAATGCAAAGTGTAAATGATTCACCAATGCGAAAAAATCTAATAACAATGCGGGGATTTCATGTTTAAGTTGCACAATTTGCTGACGTTGTTTTTCGTCTGGTAAATCTTTTTGATTATCCAGTTCGAATAAGTTAGTGAGATGGTTTATTACTTCACCGGCTAATTGATTGATAGATTGATTGATAGGATGGCTGAAGGTTGGACGGAAACCGATCAAAACCTGAGGCGTTATGCAAATTATTCGCAGACAAGACTCAATTAATTTGTTCAGACTAGGCCGCCGATCTGCTAAACTCGAAATATTTTTTCTGACAAGTCGAATGTTATTTCGAAGCGAGATATTCGGATTATAAGAGACTTTTGTAATTTTAATTTCTTTTTTATTATATTCCACATATCCTCCACTACAGACTTGTGTAACAAGCCCTAAATTGAAAATTATCAATCGAAACCCTTTAGTTTTAATTGTAAGCGTTCAACCATTAGAAAGCCAGGGTCCATTTGTGCAATTAAATTAATATCATTTAACAAGTATACGCTGTCATAATCTTTGGGATAATATGATGTTTGTAGACATTTCTCCAGTTTAGATAATTGAAAGAGAATATATATGAAATTCAATAGCACCAGGGAATTCTCTCCGCGCCGCGTTAATCTCGCTCTATTTACATTGCTTATTTTATACCCCCTTATCGGCATGGGAATCGATTTGATCGCGCCTTCACTGCCTGCAATCAGTCATGACCTACAGGTGTCAAGCACGATCTCAAAGAATCTTATCGCGCTGTTTCTGTTTGGTTATGCTTTCGGGAATTTTTTAGTTGAGTGGATTGGCTTATTGGTTATTAATCCACAAAAATACCTGATCTTTTAAAATTATTCATACTGAGTTGCATATAAATAGAAAGCACCCTATGATTTCCCCTTGAAATTTCTCACCGACCTGAGCAGGTGACCCTTTTTCCAAAAATATAATAAAAATTTATTGTTGCTTGCACAGCAATAAAACTCCCTTTAGAACGAGCTAACAAAACTATGGAGATTAATTATGACAGATCAAAAATCAGAAGATCTCGTTCGCTTAAAAACTTCAGATTCAACAACTTCAAGTTTTTCCAGCGTGTCCAACTCCATTTCGAAAGAATCAAATCCAAAAGAAGTCAAGGACAAAAAAAAGATTACCTCCTACAGTAACTTAAAAAATTTTCTGTCCGGTTTTCCTATTAAGGATCAGGAGTCATTACTTACAGGTTCTTCATCTTATAGTGAAAATGGAGGTCTACTTTCTCCGACTTCTCCGATTTCTCCTCCTGAGGGGGACTTTGTATCCTTAAAAAGCTTACCTTACAATAATAGCAGCAATGATTTTAACACTCCTTTACTGGCCTCTTTTCCCACCAGTGATTCAGTTTCAATCATAAACATAAAGCCCACAACAACCATAGAGATTTTGCAGTTAGACCCAGAAGAAATAAAAAAAATATTTGATCAGGCCATCATAGAGGCAAAACATTCCCGCTCTGCAGGGGATAAGGCTTACTTGGGGTTGCTATTGTCTATCGCCATAGGCGCAGTATTAATAGAACCCTTGTTTTCTTCGTTCGTGCAATTAAATATTCAAACCGACTGTAACTACTGGTTCACCGAAGGTCACCCCACCAATCCAACCCCAAGGTCATCCAATGCCAGTTTTGGGCTTTCATGGGGATTGGCCGTTATTAATTGCATAATAGATATAGTATCAGTCAATCCGCTGGAAGAAGCCTTTGCGTTATTTAACCAAAAATGGCCTGGCTGGCTGGAAAAATTAAAAAATATCCGTGAAAACTTTGGCCGTTGGATGTTTAATAGCATTGCCTTTGCGGGATTATTTCTACCTGTGTATGCTATTCAGTCCGCTGCCGATATGACTGGGCTAACAAACGTTGCTCATAAAGATAGCCCCGGTTTTGTCATTAGCTCAGGAGTAAGCCTGGTAGTGCTGGGACTTGGTTATTTTTGCATGTTTTCTTATGGACAATTTGAAAAACATTTAGATGCTTTAATTGGTTTCTGTTTCGATTTAACCCGATCAATCAAAGGGAGCTCAACGCCTGCGCCGAATACTTTACTCGACATTGCACCGACCAAGAAGCATTCCGGTGAAATTAAAAATAAAGAAAAAGATCCGCTCAACACTTATCTAGCAAAAATTGCAGCCTACTTGGAAATGGAGCGAATTAACCTTAGTAACTGTAGTTTCAGAGGATTGTATACTTTAATTGTCCTTGCGGGAATAATCCATAATACAATGCACAAAGTACCAAGCACAACTACAGCGATAGCACTCTTGTGTGCAGGTGCTTTTGGTTTTGTGACGACTGGATTAACTCGCTATTTGCAAGTTTTCCAAAGTTTCATTAATCCCGAGTTCAAACAACTGACTTCCAAACAAATTAAAGAAGCAAAAGTGGGATTGAAGCAGCGATTGATTGATACCAGCATGGCTCTAACCAGCGGAGGACCCTTAGCCGCATTCACTTACCGTCATGGGTTCGACAATAATGCTTATGCAGCAATTTTAGCAGGAGGGTTGGGCACATTATTTTCTTTAGTCACCTGGACGGGATCCAATTACCGATCAAAGCGTGAAGCGGCATTGCAGGCAATACAAGATAAAAAGTCATTGAATGTAGTGGAAGAAATAGTGAGTTCCTCATCAGCTGCACAAATTTCGCGTTTAGATGAAGTGTTGGCAATGAGTCCCTCCGAAGTATTTGATCAGATTGTTATCAGATCAAAATCCGGCTGGTTAAACGACCTGTCTGGCATCTTCAATACCATTGCAAGAACAGGAAGAGTCTTTATGTTTGGGGGCTTTATTGCCAATACGGTAGAGTTACTGAAGTCTTATGGCATAGAGGTTGAGCCAGATTTTATAGATCAAATCCTTATTACAATGTTTTTTGGGGTGGCTACCCAAAGAGCAGACTTGGACGTCTATCATGAAGCATTGGTCGGAAAACCTGATGATGCTGAAGGTTACATCCCTTATCTGTCCGCAAAACATAAAATTGGCGACCTTTTCTGGAACTTTCTAACTCCTAAACAAAATTATAATTATGTGCCTTTGTTTAAAACCTTATGCAAGTTAGATGAAGATCTTCATGATGCTTTTATGGCATCTAAAGCGAGTCTTACAGGGACAGGGTTAGAGCTTGATGAAGATAAATTAATTCATAATTTACAGCTGCAAGTAAAACAAGAATACGGCGAGACGATTGAAAGGTTGGCACGATGGGTGGGCCAAGAATCAGAAGCTCAAAGCGTAGCCTCCTTGCAAAATATTATAGAATTTGCGCCTCTGATAAAGATTCTTCAATCGACGTCTTTAGATTCTAGGGGTAAACAGGATTTTGGATTCACAGGAAAAGATTACCAAACTTTAAAAGATATTGAATACGCAATGTTTCAGGAAAAAATGTATAGAGCGATGAATACTGAGACTGATGCGATTGGGATCTCAAATTTAGAAAATGCAGCTATCATCTTAACAAATAAGCATTTGACGCGCGGAAATTATTTAATATCACAAGAGGCATTGAGTTTCATTGAAAGATTGGAACAAGTCCACTCAGTGAGTGTTGCTAGTTCTGACTTAGATAAAAGAAGTGAAACCGCACCAGGAACGAACGGATTTTTTTCAAAACCTTCAACTACGCCTGTGCCTGAAAATGGAATTAATAAGGGTAGTAGTATAAATTTTTTAGCTGCTAAAGAAAAACATGAAGCGAAAGAGGTCATTGATACAAATAAGCGTTCAAACAGGGGTAGCTGCATTATCCTCTAAGTAATAACGGCTTCTCCAACCGAGCCGCGACCGTTAGGGAGCGTTTATTGGACAACGTAAACGCTCCCTAACGGTCGCGGCTCGGTACGGTCGCGGCTCGGTTATGGGAGCGCGACAACGTACACTATTTCTCTGAAATTAATGAGGATGAGGGCTGCATAAATTGACATTTATCTAAAGGCACCCATTTGCTTCGAGTATAAAATTTGTATCCTAAATATAATGCTAAAAATACCGGTATGTTTATATACGTGCCTACAAAGCTCCACCAACTAAAATCTCCACTAACGGTCAATTGCTGACCTACAATAATTAATACGCACAACACAAAGGTGAATAAAGGACCAATAGGAAATAATTTAGCGCGATAAGGCAAATCTGCCAAATTGCGGCCTTGTAAAATATAGGCTTTTCTGAATCGATAATGACTAATAGCAATCCCCAACCAGGCAATAAACCCTGATAATGCCGAAATATTCACTAGCCACATAAATATTTTTCCACTACCAAAGAAAGATGAAAGGAAGGTTAAGGCTCCAAATAGTGCAGTCAAGGTTAATGCCAGAACTGGTACCCCCCTGCGGTTGACTCGTGAAATAACTTTAGGCGCAATCCCGCGTTTTGCCATATACCACAATGTTCTGGTGGCGGTATACATACTGGCATTGGCAGCAGAAAGAACCGCAGTTAACACAACGATGTTTATGATCGTAGCTGCAGATTTCAATCCAAGCTTTTCAAATACAATCGTAAATGGACTCAATGAAACGTCATTATTGGCATTCACTAATGAAGGATTGGTAAAAGGTATAATGAAATTAATAACCACGATAGCTAGCACATAAAATACCAATATACGCCAGAAAATATTTTTAACTGCTTTGGGTATGCTCTCTTTGGGATTTTTTGCTTCGCCTGCGGTTACACCAAATATTTCCGTGCCTTGAAAAGCAAAACCGGCGATCAGCATCACACTAAACAAACCAAACCAACCGTTATGAAATGGCCCATCCCCAATGTGCCAATTCTGAAATCCTATGGATGGTTGATTTAACATGCCAAAAATCATTAGAAACCCAACGACAATAAAAATAGCCACTGTGGATATTTTAATAGCCGAAAACCAATATTCAATTTCCCCATATAATCCGACAGTAAAAACGTTTAATAAAAATATCAATGCAAAAAATAATGCACTCCAGTAAATCACCGGTGTATGCGGAAACCAATATTGCATGACAATGGCTGCCGCTGATAAATCCACAGCTACCGTGATAGCCCAATTGAACCAATAGTTATAAGACATCGCAAATCCCAACGCCGGATCAACAAATCGATTAATATAATCACAAAAAGTACCGGTCACAGGCTCTAAAGCTGCCATTTCACCTAAGCTAGTCATTAAAAAATAAACCATTAGCCCAATAATCATAAAAGCCAGGACAGCACCACCTGGACCTCCCAAATAAATAGCGTTGCCGCTAGATAGAAAAATCCCTGTGCCAATCGATCCTCCAAGCGCAATCATAGCAATATGGCGCGATTTAAGTTTTTTGTGTAGTTCACTCATAAAAAATACCCCCTCATTATCACTTCAGTGCATGTATACTCGAAGCATTTGAAAGCTGTCATCCTGACTGCAGCTTTCAAAACGCTTCGAGTATACTCTTAATTTTACGTAACTGCTCACCATAGCCAGCTCAGTCCCGTCGTCCCGCGGCTTGTCCGCGGGATCCAGAAATGAGGTTTCTAGTAGCTTTTTCCTGGATCCCGCGGACAAGCCGCGGGACGACGGAGTGATCAGTTACACTTTTACTCGATGCATTCACTATATTTATGGCAATTGCCATTATAATCCTCAACAATATATTTAGCTTCCCCTTGTGGAGCATCAGATAGCTCGCTTAAATAGTTTGGCCCAATAGGTGATTTTCCATATCCGCCCGGTATATCTAATATATAGGTTGGCTGGCATATTCCAGAAAATCTGCCACGTAATTGCCTCATCAGTGACCGACCCTGTTTAATGCTGGTACGAAAATGTTGGGTCCCCTGCGCTAAATCACCCTGATGCAGGTAATAAGGCTTGATTCTATTTTCTATAAAACAGCGCATTAAGCTGCTGAGCGTTTCGATGTTATCGTTAATTCCTTTTAGTAATACTGACTGGCTCAGCAATGGAATCCCATGGCTTGTTAAATCACGACAAGCCTTTTTCGCTTCAGCGGTAAATTCATTCGGGTGATTAGCATGCACTACCACATAGATGGACACTCTTTTTTGCAGAACTTTCAAAAGGGTAGCATTAATACGTGATGGTTCTACCATAGGAATGCGCGTATGAAACCTTACCACCCCTAAATGTTCTATTGAACTTAGATTTTCCAGAATTTTATCTAACATTTTGGGCTTTAAAAACAGCGGATCTCCACCCGTTAATATCACTTCCCAAATTTCCTTATGTTCTCTTATATAAGCGTAGGCTGTTTCCAACTCCTCGGACGACATTAATTTAGAACCCGCTCCCACTTTTTCTCGCCTAAAGCAGAATCTGCAATAAACCGCGCACACATGAACCGGAGTTAACAAACATCTATCTGGATAACGATGAATCAATCCCTTTATTGTCATGTGAGGATCATCACCTATAGGATCGGATTTTTCCTGCGGTAATATATTTAATTCTTTTGCAGTGGGAATAAATTGCATTGCAATAGGATCATTTGCGTCATCCATGTTAATTTGCTGGTACATATGTTCTGTAACGGCAAATGAAAAATTTTCGGCAACAGGCTTTAACTCTTTAAGGCCTTGGTCTGTAATAGCGTTTCTTTTGTGCAATTCTTTTAAAGAATAAATAGACATACTCATGGCTTCTCTTTGTCTTAATAATTCTGCCTTAATAATTCATTGAGCAAAACCCAAACTAATATATACTTAAAGTTATATATTGCCCACGCAGTTCAACCACTAATTTTATTGAGGATAATATGATGACAACTCAAGTTAAACCCATTCCAGAAGGCTATCATACCATCACCCCTTATTTGATTGTTGCAGATGTTACAGCGGCCTTTGAATTTTATAAAATAGCATTCGGTGCAAGTGTACTAGACAGTTTTGCTGGCCCTGATGGCAAAATTGTTCATGCTGAACTCAAACTAGGTGACTCACCATTCATGATTGGCGGCACTTGTGAAAAAATGCAAGCACGCGATCCGAATGCCTATGGAGGTTCACCTGTTGGCATTATATTATATGTAGAAGACGCAGATGCTTCATTCAATCGTGCTGTCGGTGCGGGAGCTAAGGTGCTCAGGCCGCTTACCGATCAGTTTTATGGTGATCGTTCTGGGACCGTGACCGATCCATTTGGCCATAATTGGACTATTTCTACCCGCAAAGAAAATGTTTCCCCTGAAGAAATGCGCAAGCGAATACAAGCAATGCCCTCTGCCTAAGTGTAAGCGGTAATTAAACCACATTCTTCCGCATTCTAAATTACGCACTATACTGCCCTTATTCATCAATAACGACAAGGGCAATCCCATGAAACCAACCAATCACCAACCCGTCTCAGCAAAGGCGAACAAATCAATCTCTCCATCTTTCCAAAGCCCGTCCCAACCAGTCGATTGGCCGGCGATCATGCAGGAATGGGAAGTCAGCGGACTTCCTCAAAAAGAATTCTGCCAAAGTAGGTCACTGGTCTATGGCCAATTTATGTACCATCGCAATAGATTAAGCCAAAGCAAAAGAAAATCTCCTGCCTTGCTTTCCGTTAAATTGCACCCAGAAGATCCAACCGCTTCAAAGCCAGCCATTCATGGTTTTATCTTGCAGTGGCCAAATGGTACGCGTTTATCCATACCGCCAGGTGCAGATGCCATGACCTTAAAGACCCTACTGAATTATCTGGAGAAACCATGAAACTATCCATATCCGCGGAATCGCAAATTTATATTTATACTGCCAACACCGACATGCGTAAATCCATTAATGGATTAGTCGTGATACTGGTTGACAACTTCCAACAAAATCCCTTACAAGGTGATTTATTTATTTTTACTAACCGGCAACGCAATAAAATTAAATTGTTATTTTGGGATAAAAATGGATTTGTAATTTATTATAAGCGATTGGAAAAAGGGCGCTTTAATTACTCAAAATATATCCAAGGCGACAAAATTATTATCAATGCCGCCCAATTAAATGCACTGCTAATGGGCTTGGATTTTTATTTAATGGGAAATTATTCTACCGATCATTATCAAGATTTTTATTAAAAATATCCTGTTTTTTATAGCATAAAACGTGGCTTCTGTTAAACTGTCCACATGAAAAATCTTGAAGAATTTGTCAATAGCGCCACCGGAGAGGATCGGGAGATTTTAGACAATCTGCTGAAATCTTATGCCGAATCCATTCAGGAAAAAAATATTCTCCGACAAAAAATTGGTCTTTTGTCCCATGAAAATCGTTTGTTAAAAAAACGATTGTTCGGCAGTCAATCTGAAAAAATAAAAAATGATGAACCTTCTGCCCAAACCGATTTGCCGCTGTTTAATGAGATTGAAGTTATTAGTAGCGAACTGGAAGTTACTCCTACTAAACCCATCATTGGTACCACGGTGGCTCCAGAGAATAAACCTTCAGCGTCACGCAGAAAACCTTTGCCCTCTCATCTAAAGCGCACCATCGTTGAACATGATTTGCTACCAGAAGATAAACAATGCCCTTGTGGCGCCGAACTAGAATGCATTGGTAAAGAAACCCGTGAAGAATTAATTTATGTTCCCGCCAAGTTGGAAGTGGTTGAACATCACAGTAAAAAATATATCTGCTGCCAATGCGTCAAGACGAAAGAAACCGATTCCACTCGATCGGTCACCTCAAAGACGGCGCCCAAGCCACCACAATTAATCCCCAAGAGCTTTGCCTCTCCCAGCCTGTTGGCTCATATTGCCGTCGCCAAATTCTGTGATCACTTACCACTGTATCGTCAAGAACAAATCTTTGAACGGCTACAGATTGACTTGCCTCGCCAGACAATGAGCGCCTGGATGATACGCATCGGCGAAGCCATCATCCCGCTGATTAATTTGCTGCAGGATATTATCCTGAACTACGATGTTGCATTTGCCGATGAAACAACGCTACAAGTACTCAATGAGCCCGGCAGGCGAGCGCAAACCAAGTCGTTCATTTGGTGTTTTGTCGGCGGACCCCCAGATCAACGCTGCTTAATTTATCAATACCACCCACAGCGATCGGCTGCGGTAGCCCAGGGCTTCTTTGCAGATTATCAGGGCGCTTTGCACTGTGATGGCTATGGTGCTTATGACCCTATACTAAAGTCGGCCTCTATTACGGGGATTAACTGCTTCGCTCATGTACGCCGCAAATTTATTGAAGCGCTGCCCAACGGCAAGGAAAAAGGCGTGGCTGGGCATGTGGTTAAATTCATCCGCGCCTTATATCGCATCGAAGAGAGCCTGACGGCTGAGAAAGCTAATCCGCAAAAGATATGGGAAGTCCGCCTGCAAAAAGCCGCGCCTATTCTCAACGAGCTCAAACTCTATTTGGATGAAAAAGCTAAAACGGCGCTACCCAGCAGTCCCGTAGGGGCAGCGATTGCCTATACCCTTAAACGCTGGCCTTACTTAACCAACTACCTCAAAGATGGCCGATATGAAATAGATAATAATCGCACGGAGCGTGCTATTAAGCCTTTTGTGATAGGTAGAAAAAATTGGTTATTCGCCGACAGTGTCGCTGGGGCTCACACCAGCGCTCGGCTCTTCAGCTTAATTGAAACGGCCAAAGCCCACCAACTAAATCCGGTTGCTTATTTGGAATTTATCTTTCAAAAGCTGCCGACCTGCACCAGCCTCCAGGACTATGAAGCTCTGCTGCCTTTTAATCTGAAAGAGGTCCCTTTTTTAAAAAATAGCACATCGGCTTGATTGGGGAAGAACGTCGGTTAATCGGACGCTTACGCCTAAGTCGTCTCGCAAGGGCGTTTCTCAATAATTCGCTCCCATTTTTGGAAACGCACTGTATCCCCTCTCCCAGGGGCGTTGTTGAATAATTCTCTTCCTAACTATCCGAAACTCTATTATCCCCTCTCCCGCAAGGGGAGAGGGGATACAGTGCTTCTCCAAAAATGGGAGCGAATTATTCAACAATGCCCCCCTGGGAGAGGGGATACAGTGCGTTTCCAAAAATGGGAGCGAATTATTCAACAATGCCTCTCACGTGAGATTGCGTGCTTCCAGCCGCAAAAACCTAAACTATGCATTGGCTCAAGCTCTTTATTTAAACTGGTCCGTCGCACGTATTAATTGTAAAGCGATACCTGGCTCGGTGATCGCGTGTCCTGCGTCGGGGATAATATGCAACGTAGCTTCGGGCCAGGCTCTGTGTAATGCCCACGCATGGGTCATAGGGGTACACATATCATAGCGGCCATGGACAATAACCCCTGGAATATGACGAATTTTGTCAGTATTTCGCAATAATTGATCGGGCTCTAAAAATAATTTATTCATAAAATAATGAATTTCTATACAAGCCATATTTATCGCAAATTCAGGATTGCTATAGGTTTCCACCAACTGCTTATCGTACAACAAAGTACTAATTCTTGCTTCCCACAGACTCCAAAGTTGCGCCGCTTTAAGCTGCAATGATTTATCTGTACTGGTGATACGCTTATGATAGGCGACCAACAAATTGGAGCGTTCATTTTCTGGTATTAACGAAATAAATTTATCCCAATCTTCTGGATAAACTTCGCTTGCCCCTTGCTGATAAATAAAATGTTCATTTTTAGGACAACCTAAAAATATGCCTCGCAGAACCAACTCAGTGATCCTGTGTGGATACATTTGTGCATAATATAAAGCTAAGGCACTACCCCAGGAACCACCAAACAACATCCAGCGCTCAATATGGAGCAGTTGGCGTATTTTTTCAAAATCTGCGATGAGATCTTGTAAGGTATTATCACGCGTTTCTGCGGCAGGGGTACTTTTGCCACAACCTCGCTGATCTACCAAAATAATTCGATAACGGGCAGGGTTAAAATACCTTCTATATATCGGACGAATACCGCTGCCAGGGCCACCATGGAGAAATAATACGGGCTTTCCGTGTGGATTGCCGCATTCTTCAAAATAGACCGTATGGAGGGAAGAAACACTAAAAAATTCGGTACGATAAGGTTCGAGGGAGGGGTAAAGTATATCGTTAATTAACATGGCCACAATCAATTTAAAGCAGTTTAATGTTTTACAGCTTAAACACTATTTAAATAATAAAAATTTAAACACCATAGGTGTAACACTTTAGTTTTTTTATGATTTTTTGCTGAGATTATAGGGAGTACCCTGGGGTAAATTTACCAAAAAATTATCACCAAAAGTGCCGAAACAAAATATACCACACTTAATTTTTACCCTCAAATTGCTTACCTTTATTATTGGAGCATCAGTAGTAACCATAAGGCCGGTGATAACTTTCTGTATATTTCTGATAGTTGTTCTGTTAGGATTACACAAAACTAACCAAACAGACAAATATGACATCTATCTCTTTTTCCGAACTTAATTTACCAGCTCCTCTATTAAAAGCTCTTAATGACCTAGGCTACGAAACCCCCTCTCCCATTCAAGCTAAAATAATTCCTTTCGTCTTAGACGGGCGAGATGTCGTGGGACAGGCTCAAACCGGTACTGGTAAAACAGCCGCATTTGCTTTGCCACTTCTGGCGCGCATTGATTTAAAAAAGCTGGTTCCACAGATATTGGTTTTAGCGCCTACCCGAGAATTAGCTATCCAGGTTGCTGAAGCCTTCCATAAATATGCCGCCCACCTGCCGGGTTTTCATGTCATGCCGATATACGGCGGTCAGGATTATGCCATACAGATTAAACAATTAAAACGCGGTGTCCATGTGGTAGTAGGAACTCCAGGACGAGTGATGGATCATATGCGTAAGGGCACATTAAAGCTTGACGCCCTTAGCTGCTTAGTCCTTGATGAAGCAGATGAAATGCTGCGCATGGGATTTATTGAAGATGTGGAATGGATTTTAGAGCAAACCCCAGCGCAACGCCAAGTGGCTTTATTCTCAGCCACTATGCCTGAAGCCATCCGTCGCATCGCAAAAAATTATTTGAAAAATCCCGAGCAAGTCAGTGTTAAAGTGCGCACTACAACTGCAGATACCATTCGCCAGCGTTACTGGCTGGTCAGCAGTTTCCATAAATTAGATGCCTTGACACGGATTCTCGAAGCGGAAACTTTTGATGGTATTCTGATTTTTGTTCGCACCAAAACAGCCACCATTGAATTAGCTGAAAAATTAGAAGCTCGAGGTTATGCAGCTGCACCGTTAAACGGTGATATCACGCAAAGCCAGCGTATTCGCACCGTTGACCGCCTGAAAAATGGTGAGTTGGATATCGTTATTGCCACTGATGTCGCCGCGCGCGGTTTAGATGTTCAGCGCATCAGTCATGTCATTAATTATGACATTCCACACGATACAGAATCTTATGTGCATCGCATTGGCCGCACCGGCCGTGCCGGACGTAGCGGAGAGGCCATTTTATTTGTTTCGCCGCGAGAAAAAAGATTGTTAAGCGCGATAGAAAAGGCCACTCGTCAAACAATCGACATGATGGAATTACCATCCACTGAATTAATTAATGATCGCCGCGTAGCACGCTTTACTCAGCAAATAACTGATACTTTAGCTGTGGCAGACCTAAAGTTTTTTCTGCAATTATTGGAGAAGTATCAACAAGAGCATAATGTACCCGCTCTGGAAATTGCGGCAGCATTAGCTAACCTGGTTCAAGGTTCCACCCCTTTATTGATCAAACATAAACCTGAAGCTGAACAGCAACCAACATCTCATAAAAATAGAAAAGATAAAACGCCAACTAGCAAGAATCTTTTTAATGGAGACAAGGGCAATTTGGGGCTGTATCGATTGGAGGTAGGCCGTGATCATAAAGTAAAACCGGGCAATATAGTGGGCGCAATTGCCAATGAAGCAGGCATAGGTAATAAATTTATTGGCCACATTGAAATTTTTGATACCTTTACTACCATCGAACTGCCAGAGCAGATACCAAAAGAAGTTTTACAGAAGCTACAAACGGTATGGGTGGCGGGTCAACAGTTGAAAATTTCCCGTGCGAATAAATCCAGCTCAGCTACTAGTAAAAAAGATTATAAACATAAAAAATCACGCGCCAAGGTTTAGAACTTGTTTTGGGTGTTAACTACTTGGGGCATTGTTGAATAATTCTCTTCCTAACTATCCGAAACTCTATGATCCCCTCTCCCCTTGCGGGAGAGGGTTAGGGAGAGGGGGTTGGTGTGGCATTCATTGGTGAAAATTAAATGGTAAATGCTTAATATTACCCCTCTCCCTAACCCTCTCCCGCAAGGGGAGAGGGGATCATAGAGTCTCAGATAGTTGGGAGGCAAATTATTCAACAACGCCCGCAAGAGAGAGGGATCATAGATCCCAAGAACCTAAATGCTATTCAATCCCTTTTATATCTCACAATAAGCCCCAATCGCTATCGTTCGATTATACGGTAATCGAAAGAATTCTACGTCGCGGGAAGAGTTACGTAACAAAAAACCAAATAATTTTTTTTGCCAATAAAATAATCGTGGGTATTTTTTCTTGGTCATAATAATATTAACCACTTCAACCAAAAAAGTTGCTTTATTTATATCTAACAAAAATGGAAAAATTTTCATTTTTATCCCGTATGCCAATGTGCGTGGAATATCAAGTGACTGCATAAAACCATAATGTAAAGTCAATTGATGAACACCCTCAATTATTTCACTTAATTCAAAACGATGCTGCTTATCTAGGTAAGGATAATTTTCAATATTGATACTTATAATTAACGCCTGTTTAGGTAAAATATGATTTAATTTAATATAATTAAGAAAACCTCCGCCACTATTATCATTAGGGTCCGCTATAAAAATCGTGGTTAATTCTTCTAAATAATTTAATTTAGAATGGTCCAAGTTCTTAATAATATCTGGCAATGCTTCTTTTTTCATATAATACGAAGTTCGTAATAATTCCACTCCCTTTTCCCAACTTATCATTATCATACAAAAAAACAGGGCAAATATTAGCGGGATCCAGGCACCTGCAAAAATTTTATGGATGTTAGCTCCGAGGAACGCCAACTCAATCAATACCACTACAGAAAAAATTAAAAATATTTTTGTTACAGACCACCTCCAAACAACTCGCGCCACCACTATGACCAGTATCGCAACAATTAACATCACTAAATTCACTGCCATGCCAAAAGCAGCCGCCAAGCCATTGGAGCTTCTAAAAATCATGACCAGAGACAATGTACCTAGCGCTAAAATAAAGTTAATTTGTGGGACATAGACCTGACCTTTCTCATCTTGAGAAGTATGGATGATAGGCAAACGAGGACAAATATTTAGCAAAATAGCCTGACTTGCGAGAGAGAAACTGGCGGTGATTACCGCCTGTGAGGCTATGATGGTAGCAATGGTGGCAATAATTATTAAGGGATAGGTAAACCAGTCAGGAGCAAGAGTATAGAATAAATTAGCAATCGCCTCAGGTGATCTTAGCAAATTAGCTCCTTGCCCAAAGTAATTAAGCAACAACGCAGGAAGGGCAATCACAAACCAACCGATGCGAATCGGCGTTCTGCCAAAATGTCCCAGATCAGCATACATAGCCTCAGCGCCCGTTATTACTAAAAAAATGCTACCCAGTAATAAATAACCATGCCAACCACTGTGAACTAAAAATTTTAAAGCATAATAAGGATTGACTGCCTGAAGGATGCTTGGATTTTTTATGATAGCCGAAGCGCCTAGAAAACCAATAATACCAAACCAACACAACAAAATAGGGCCAAATAAAACACTGATTTTACCGGTACCAAAGCGCTGACAAAGAAATAGAACTAAGAGAATAATGAAGGTAATAGGCATGATTAGCTGAGTAAAATGGGGTGAAATTACTTTTAAACCTTCAATTGCGCTGATCACTGAAATAGCAGGAGTAATCATGCCGTCCCCCAGTAACAAACCCGCTCCTGCTATACCCATTAAAAAAAGCCAACGAGAGCATTTCTGATTGTACCTTTTCAGCAAAGATAGCAGCGCGAGCACTCCGCCCTCACCCTCATTGTCAGCGCGTAAAAATACGCTAATGTACGAAGTCGATATGACTAGTATTAACGACCAAAAAATGATGGATAGCACACCAAAAATTTTTTCCTGAGTGATGACCTGACCTGCTAGGGTTTGTTGAAGCGCATAAAGAGGGCTGGTGCCTAAGTCGCCATACACTATTCCTAGTGCGCCAAGGGATAACAGGAGAGTTTGTTTGTTAGTAGTTTTAAGCATGGGATTACTATCCATTTTTTTCTATTTGGGTCCATTGTTTGAGGTGGGGCATTTTTGCTATGATATTTGCTGAATTGTTGCTAAATTATAACATATTTGACAGAACCTAAAGCGAAATCCTATGCGTATTTTTGTAGATGCTGATGCCTGCCCGAAAGTCATCAAAGAAATTTTATATCGGGCCGCTGAACGCACCCAAATCCAACTAATTTTAGTGGCCAATAAAATTCTCGATATACCACGCCTTCCCTATATCAAGGCAATCAAAGTATCCTCCGGATTTGATGTCGCTGATAATTTAATTGTTGAGCAGGTATTGGCAGGTGATCTAGTCATCACCGCAGATATTCCTCTGGCAGATGCAGTGATTAGTAAGGGTGGCCTGGTTCTAAACCCCCGAGGCCAACTTTATACCGTCGAAAATATTAAGGAACGCTTAACCATGCGTAACCTAATGGAGCAATTGAGAGGTACTGGTGAAATCTCCGGTGGCCCTGCTGCTTTAAATAAAAGCGACCGTCAAGCTTTTGCTAATCAACTGGATCGGATATTAACTCAGTTTAGTCAGAAAAGATTCGACATGAGGTAGCCCTCTATAACCTATCCGATGCACACATTTTGTAATTACTAGAAATGCTGAGTACGTTGTTCCTGCTTTACCGAATCGACGAACTCTAATTCTGGCGGCTAAAAAAATGTGTGCATCCGATAGTCTATAACTGAAAAATCATACATCTTTTATATCCTTAATATTCATATAAGTTTTTTCATATATCATTAGAAATATCCTAAACTATAAGTGGGCAAGTCAATGTCAGAAAATTTGATCGAAAAGCGAAAACATCTTATTAAAGAAAAGCGATCCATTGAGTATGAACGTAATGGAGCTATTACAGCTAGGAATGCCTTTTTACTTACAGGGGTTGTGGCTACTTATGGCCTTTTTGTTGTAGGATTATTTTCTGCCATACCAAGCTATGACTTGAAGACAGGGACAAAAATCAATCGTTCTTCAATTTTGGATGATTTGTCTTATCATCGCTCTTTGGCTGTGGGAGTTATTTTATGTATGGTTTCTTTTTATTTCATAAATAAGAAGGGGAAATTGGATCAACGTATGAACAACATTGATCAACGAATTAACGAGAACGAAGCAAAGATTCGAACCATTTATAGGGATGAGTTTGACAGAAAAGAGCGGCCGGCTCTAACTGGTGCTGGTATAGACCAGCGAACAGAGCGAATTCGGACACTTGCTGAACAAAAGCTCAAGGAAGGCTACGACACTGCAATTGAAATAGAATATCACCCTAAGCGAAGAGCTGAACGAAACTGTCAAGAACGTGTGGAGTATAATTGGGTACGTTTTAATGAATTTGTCATAATACACAATTATGAAGAAGAAGAAGAAGCTAACCATGATGAAGAGGTTGCTGATGCGAAAGAAATTGCTGCTTTAGACAAGGGAGCGAAGAAGTTAACCGATTTTTTTGCTCAAGATTCTCAACCGCTGTCCGATGTTAGAAATAATGATAGTGACAATAATGAAATCGAATTAGACTTAGAAGACCCATTTGATTATAGACTACTAGACTAAGGGCTTGTGCAAGAATAACCACCATATTTAAGGCGAAATCTCCTGTTGATGCTTGGCGATTTCCTGGTAGGTATTTAAAGTAGCCGGAGTAACTTTAATTAAAACTCTTAGCATCTCAGCAACACTCCACGCCTGCGCAAAGCAGCCACGACCATAGTAGGGTTCTTTGGCATCAAATATTTCGCTGATTGACCCAATACAGTTGTGATTTAAATGAGTTTCTAAACCCTTCAAAAAATTTTGTGCCAGTTCAATTTTATCTGGATAAACTTTACACCAAACATCTACAAATGGCCCCAATAACCAGGGCCAAACGGTACCTTGATGGTAAGCTGCATCGCGTGAAAGTAAGTCCCCATCATAGGTTGACTTGTAATCAGGATGAGAAGGGGCCAAAGTACGCAAGCCTACCGGGGTTAATAAATCTTTTTGTACGATATCGACTACTGCTTTCCAATACTTTCTTTCCAATGCTGGATATCGTAATGATATAGCAAATAGTTGATTGGGCCTGAGTGCATTATCGTTACCATTTTCACCCTCTATAACATCGTATAAGTATTCTCCGTCTGGATACCAGAATTTCTTATTAAACGAATGGTAACAGGTGTCAGCCAATCCAATAGATGTGCCTGTCCACTGTTCCATTAATCTTAATGCATTATACCAAAGCGCATTAATCTCAACGGATTTACCTCGTCGCGGTGTTACTACCCAGTCACCTACTTTGGCATCCATCCAGGTCAACTGTAAACCTTTAGCGCCTTGCATTAATAAGCCGTCGCTATCCACTTTAATCCCAAAATCTGTACCCTTAATATGCCAATCGATGATGTCCTGGAATATGGGTAGTAATAATTCTAAGATATGAAAATCTTGGGTAGCTTCAATATATCTATCCGTCGCATGAAAAAACCATAAAGTAGCATCCGCTGTATTATAACGGGCCTCTTTTTCCGTGTCGGGAAACATGTTTGGAATAAGACCATTTTTAACATAGTACGCAAAAGTGCGTAATATTGAATAAGCCAGCTCCTGGCGTCCAGTGGATAAAGTTAACCCTTCCAACGAAATCATGGTGTCACGCCCCCAATCGGTAAACCAGGGATAGCCTGCTATAATAGAGACAGGTTCTTCACCAGATGCCTGCAGGCGGACTAAATCTTTATAACGAGTAATGGGATAGAAGAGAAACTGATCGGCAGCCAATATCAATTTTTTCTTGGTCAAAGCAAAAGGTGATTGATCAGGATTATCCAGTAACCCGGCCATTTTTAACAAATTCTTTTCACGTATTTTTTCTGCTTGCCAAGCATCATACGGCGATATAGCATCGATGGTTTCCCAGGATTCAGTTGAGGCAACTACGGTAAATTCATCATTGTCATGATTTAGAGTCGTTATAAAATAGCCCGGACTAATAAGACCCCCGACAGATTCATAGCCTCGCTGCTCCTCCATTTCATAATAGACTTTGTCTAAAGTAATAAAATCATAAGTAAATGAGGGATTATGGCTATTAAATAATCGCAGAGGAGGAAAAGGAGAACAAGTGACTTCATAGTGCGTATCATGCGAATCCATTGAATACGACCCTGAAATTATTTGCAGGTTCACTGGGTCTTCATAATTACGAAAGTGCAGAAATGGACGCCATTTAATTTGTACAGGTGCAGTTAACCCGCTTATTTTATAATTTATATGAATAGTATTTTGCCTATTAACTAAGTGCATTCTTTTTTCCAAAATAAGTTCGCCAATTTTATATATCCAAACGGGAATACGATTTTGTAATTTGAACTCAATCAGAGGGATGGCTGGTATAGGGTCACTTTTACTAAAGCGCAAAAATGATAAAGGAACTTGTTCCTGTAAAGAAAAAATAATAGATTCTTCCACATAACTTATCATAGTCGTTCGCCCTAAGGGAGCTGGCAAGGCGGCGTTTAATAAACCATGATATTTACGCATGGGTGTTCCTACAATTGAACTAGTGGCAAATCCCCCTAAACCATTAGTTAATAACCATTCACGAAATAATAAAGTGTTCGTATCCGGATGTTTAATATCAAGTGTTATATTTCCCATAATCATTCCTTCCTGGTGGATTTCAATACTATGGCTGAATGGCCGAGAATTTTCAAATTATGAAGATTAAATGGCGGCGTACCGCTGCCTCCATAAACCGGCGACTCACTAGACCATAGAACTTGCCATTTGAAGTTGCTTTTCGGCGCCAAGAGCGGTTCTGGCATTGGATTTAAATGAAAGTCTGGGCCGAAATTAATAATGAGCATACGGTCGCCTGAAAATTCGTCAAAATAACGGATAAGGAAAGAGTCCGGCCCTAAAATAGCTCCATCCAATTTTTGGTGTTGCATTTTTTTAAAAACAGCGTCAGATTTTCGCAAATTAATTAAATCTTTATGTAAACTATAAATAGAATTTTTGTTTTTTTCCTCGTGGTTTAATTTACATGATTTAAATATTTTTGGATCTGAAGGATTTTTTAACATTTCAATAATCTCCTCAGTAGCCAAGCGGGGAAATTGTGATAAAAATTCTTTTCTGCCTTCGCTAATCAATTGATTTAATTCTTGCGAATGATCAGCAAAATATAAAAAAGGAGTTATTGCGCCGTATTCTTGCCCTTGGAACAACATGAGTGTATTTGGACTTAACAAAAAGAAAGCCGTTAGTGCTTTATACATGCCAAGTTCGGAAATCTGATACAGGTGTCTTCCATCCAGGGTATTACCTAGTTGATCATGGTTTTCTAAAAAAATAATCATTGAGGGTTTAGATATATTAAAATTGGCTACTCCTCGATTTTTCTTTTGCCAGTTATAATATTGTCCCTGATAAAGAAAGCCATATTTAATCAAAGAAATAAATTCCTGAGGACTACCTATATAATCAGTATAATAAGCTTCTCTTTTACCTAATAATCTGACCAGGGAGGTGTGATGAAAATCATCATTCCATAGGGCATCAAAACCGTGTGCACCATTTTCAACGGTTTGTAGTAATCGAGTATCTTGTGGTTCATTTTCTCCTATAATAATTATATTGCGATTACCGCCACTTTTTTTCGCTGCGAACACGAGTTCTTTTAGTATATGTGGCTCAGTAGTACAAAAAAAACTGGATGTATCATCTATCCGCAAACCATCGAAGTGGTACTCCTCAATCCAATACCTTGCATTAGACAAAAAAAACTCCCGTACACCAGGGAGATCAAAATTAATACCATTGCCCCAATCCGTTGTGTGACGGGTATTAATATATTTCTTACTAAACTCGAACAGGTAATTTGCCTCTGGGCCGAGGTGATTATATACGACATCCAAAATTACCCCTATCCCTAAAGAATGTGCTTTATCGATGAATGTTTTTACATCTGCAGATTTGCCATATAAATGATAGGGTGCAAAGAGATTGACTCCATCATATCCCCAACCAAATCTACCTGGAAAATTATTAATAGGCATGACTTCGATTAAAGTGATACCCAATTTTGCTAGCTCCAGTAATTTTTTGCTGGCGGCTCTGAAAGTTCCTTCTTTGGTAAAAGTTCCAATATGCATTTCATAGATTATTTGATTATCTATCGAAACACCACGCCACTCTTTATCCTGCCAATCAAATTTAATATCAACAACGCTTGAAGGGCCATAAGAACCTTCAGGCTGATAGCGGGATGCGGGATCAGGGAAAAAATCTTTGGAATGTGGTAACTTGAAATAATATCGTGCATTTATTTTGGCTTGTGGGCATAACAGAGAAAAATAGCCATTTTTTTCATTATCCATTACGAATAATCGCGGCTTTAGTTTATTTTCCTTTAATACAAGCTCCACTTTCCTATGATCAGGAGCCCAAACTCGAAAATGAACTCCCTTGCTGGGTATTAACTCAGCACCAATTGAGTATTTACGCTTGATAATCTCCATAAGAAAGAACCTCTGGGTTGACCTTTCTCTCCGGCCTATGTGGCAGCCGCGACCGTTAGGGAGCGTTTATTGGACAACGTAAACGCTCCCTAACGGTCGCGGCTCGGTACGCTCTCGCCACATAGACTGAGTGAGAAAATTAACCTGCTGTTTTTCTCACAGGGTTTTGATCCGGTCTCCCAGGTCCACGATCTGGAAATTGCTCCTGATCGTTCCTAGGTGCTTTACAAGTGAATTGCTGTTCGTCAGTCACATATTTGGTATTTATATAACGAGAATTCATATCATCACTCACTTCTGAATTTCTCATATAAACTCCTTAAAAAATTTGATTACATTAATTAGCTATAGAGGATTCTATAGCTAAGGGCTCAAGGGTTATAACGTAAAATTCATGAGGATAAATTGAAACTTGGCTTTCTGAATATCAAGTAGCTTAACTAAGTATAGTCTATAGATTTGAAAAAACATGTAAGCATTTACTGAAAGGCTAGAGCAATATCATCTATTTATTGCATCCTTTAAAAATAGATGCTTAAAATACCGCCTGAAGTTTTATTAACTTGGGGCAAATCTCGTTAAGGACTACTATGTGGATTGTTCGAATCGCGCTGGCACGGCCTTATACCTTTATTGTGTTAGCCATCTTGTTACTTATCATTGGCCCGCTTGCCATCATTCGAACCCCAACAGATATTTTTCCTAATATAAATATTCCTGTCGTCAGCGTAGTGTGGGGGTTCACTGGGATGCCGCCCCAGGAAATGGCGGATCGTATCACCAGTAATTTTGAACGTGCGTTGACCACCACCGTTAATGATATAGAACATATTGAATCTGAGTCGCTGATTGGTGTCAGCGTTACCAAGATCTTTTTTCAACCCTCGGTAAAAATCGATATGGCTGTGGCGCAGGTAACCGCCATCTCGCAAACGTTGTTAAGAACCTTACCCGCGGGGACAACCCCACCGTTAATTTTAAGCTACAATGCCTCAAGCGTTCCCGTTATTCAGCTGGTGCTATCAAGCCCGACTCTTTCTGAACAAGCTTTAAACGATTTAGGCACTAATTTTATCCGCACACAATTAGCTTCGGTAGAGGGTGCTGCCCTGCCCTATCCCTATGGCGGTAAATCTCGCCAAATCCAAGTGGATTTAAATCAACAGGCCATGCAAACCTATGGCGTATCGCCGCAACAAGTGAGTGCAGCCATTGGCGCGCAAAATCTGATTATCCCTGCGGGAACGCAAAAAATTGGCAATTTTGAATACATCATTAAACTCAATGCCAGTCCAACGGTAGTTGATGAATTAAATCAGTTACCTCTCAGAAATGAGAATGGCGGTATACTTTATATCCGCGATGTCGCCAATGTTCGCGATGGCTCACCCCCCCAGACCAATATTGTACGCGTTAATGGTATCCGTGCGGTCATGATGTCAATACAAAAAACCGGCGGCGCATCTACTTTAAAAATTATCAATCAAATTAAAGACTTATTACCCGCCATACGCGAGAGTTTACCCTCTGCTTTGCAAATAACCACTTTTGCTGATCAATCTATATTTGTTAAGGCTGCCATCCGTGGAGTGATTATCGAGAGCGTTATAGCCGCCTCATTAACCTGCTTAATGATTTTATTATTCCTCGGCAGTCTCCGCAGTACTTTTATCATCTCGCTATCCATTCCGCTTTCCATGCTGGTTTCAATCTGCGCAATGGCTGCGTTAGGTCAAACGATTAATATCATGACCTTAGGGGGCTTGGCGCTGGCCGTGGGCATTCTAGTCGATGATGCTACCGTGGCTATTGAAAACATCAATTTTAATTTAAGCCAAGGGAAACAGGTTGAACAAGCCATTTTAGACAGTGCCGAACAAATTGCCATTCCCGCATTAGTGTCTACTCTCTCAATTTGTATTGTTTTTGTGCCCATGTTTTTTTTGCAGGGAGTGGCGCACTATTTATTTGTACCATTAGCTGAAGCCGTGATCTTTGCCATGTTGGCTTCTTATTTTTTATCGCGAACGCTAGTGGTCACCATGGCTAAATACCTGTTACATGCTACGGATGAACCAACAGAAAATAAAAAACCTCGCAGCCATGGTTTTTCACGCTTTCACGAAAGTTTTATTGAAAGATTTGAGAAAATGCGTGAGCATTACCGGCATACATTAGCTAAAACCCTACAAAATAAAGGATTATTTATTATTGTCTTTCTGCTATTTGTCTTTGCCTCTATCTTAATTCTTTTCCCATTTTTAGGGTCAGATTTTTTTCCTTCCGTCGATGCAGGTCAGATTAAATTACATCTGCGAGCACCCACAGGTACTCGCGTAGAAGAAACGGCAAAGCTTGCTGATGAAGTTGACCAGGAGGTTCGCCGCATTATTCCACCCAATGAGCTGGAAAGCATTGTTGATAATATAGGCTTACCTATCAGTGGTATTAATTTAAGCTATAGCAATTCCGCCACCGTAGGCCCTGAAGATGCTGATATTTTAATTTCTTTGAAATCAGGCCACCATCCAAGTCCTGGTTATGTTAAAAAGCTGAGATCCCACTTAAATGAGCAATTTCCTGGGGTGTCCTTTTCCTTCTTACCAGCCGACATTGTTAATCAGATTTTAAATTTCGGCTTACCCTCACCTATTAATATTCAGGTTATCGGGATGAAGTTGGACGCTAATTTTCAATATGCCAAAGTGTTATTACAACAGATCAAACTCATACCTGGCATAGTCGATGCCCGCTTTCGTCAAGCAAATAATTATCCACAATTTAATGTGGATGTTGATCGCAGTTTCGCACGCGAACTCGGATTTACTCAGAGTGATATTGCCTCAGATTTATTAATTTCTTTATCAGGTAGTTTTCAAACTGCGCCCACTTTTTGGTTAGATCCAAAAAATGGTACCTCCTATCCTATTGCTACCCAAACACCTCAGTACTCTCTTGAGACACTACAGGCACTGCGCAATATACCTGTTTCAGCTACCGGTACTTCCACACAAATTTTAGGAGCATTGGCAACCATTACCCGCTCCTTTGGTCCTGTGGTTGTATCACATTATAATGTTCAACCCGTGGTCGATATCTTTGCAGCCGTACAAGATCGTGACTTAGGGGGCGTGGCGCATGATATTAACAAGCTGATTGCTAATAGCAAGAAAGAGGTACCCAAAGGTTCAAAAGTATTAGTAAGCGGCCAGATGAAAACTCAAAGTGCCGCTTTTTCAAATTTATATGCTGGATTGATTTTTTCTATTGTTTTAGTGTATTTGTTAATCGTAATTAATTTCCAATCATGGACGGATCCTTTCATTATTATTACTGCTCTTCCCGCTGCTCTTGCGGGTATAGTCTGGATGCTATTTTTAACCCACACCACTGTCAGTGTACCCGCACTCACTGGCGCCATTATGTGCATGGGGGTAGCTACGGCAAATAGTATCTTAGTCATCAGTTTTACTCGTCACTATATTCAACAAGGAAAAACCATTGTGGAAGCGGTTATCGAAGCAGCCGCTACTAGACTGCGACCCGTATTAATGACCGCACTGGCTATGATTATCGGTATGCTACCCATGTCTTTAAGCTTGGGGGAAGGAGGAGAGCAAAATGCCCCGCTAGGGCGAGCAGTCATTGGTGGTTTAATATTTGCAACATTAGCAACTTTATTTTTCGTGCCTGCTGTTTTTTGTTTAATTCATGACCGAGCCAAAGACGACAAGAAAAATATTAAGAGAAATTATCATGAATAATCGTTTAACGCACATAAGAAAATCTCAACCTAAGCTTTTTTTTGCGATCCTTATTTTCATAATCATTTTAATAATTTTAGTTATTCAACGCATTAATGCCGCTGATACGCTTAACAAAGAGACAAAGGAACAAGCTATTCCCATCGTTAACGTCATTAAAGCCAGCAGAGCCCCTTTAAGTGAACAAATTATTTTACCGGGTAATGTGCAAGCATGGCATGCCGCCACTATATACGCTAGAACTAGTGGTTATGTTAAAAATTGGTATGTAGATATTGGCGCAATCGTACAAAAAAATCAGCTGCTGGCACTCATTGAATCCCCTGAGGTCAACCAACAATTACAACAAGCGCAGGCAGATCTTAAATCCGCCAAGGAGAATTATCAATTAGCCCAAAGAACAGCTGAACGTTGGCAAATTATGCTCAAAGCCGATGCTGTTTCTAAAGAAGATGCCGATACTAGAGCCACTGCGGCTAAAACAGCAGCGGCCAATGTTAATTCTGCAGCGGCCAATCGTGATCGTTTGCAAGCATTAGTGGATTTTGAAAAAGTGGTCGCCCCCTTTAAAGGCATTATTACCGCACGTTCAACGGATATTGGCACCCTCATCAATGCAGGAAGCAGCACAACACTGCCCTCTTTATTTCAGATTGCGCAAGCGGATCCCTTACGCATCTATGTTAAAGTTCCGCAAAATTATGCAACCCGTATCACCGGTGATATGCCTGTAACTTTATACTTCAGAGAGCATCCAGGAAAAACTTTCCCAGCCAAGTTATTAGAGACTGCTGGCGCAATTGATCCGGCCACCCAAACCTTGTTAGTGGAATTTATTGCAGCCAATCCAAATTATATTATTTTCCCTGGCGGCTATACGGAAGTGCACATAAAATTAGCAATACCTGCCCAGTTTGTCGTCCTGCCAGTGAATGTTCTGATGTTCCGCGCACAAGGGTTACAAGTTGCAACGGTTGATAAAAATAATAAAGTTGTGCTCAAATCTATTACCATTAATCGCGATTTTGGCAATGCCATAGAAATTAGTTCTGGCGTACAACCCGGTGACTTAATTATATTAAATCCCTCGGATTCCTTATTAAACCAACAACAGGTTCGCATCAAAGCTCAGCAAAAGGACGATGGTCATGAATAAGAGGTTTATCTTGCTGATCGCGTGCTTGCAACTTATATCCTGTTCTTTGGCACCTAAATATCAACGTCCGGCTATAGATATTCCGGTCAGCTATAAAGAAGCTGGAGATTGGGCGCCCGCAAATCCTAATATGGCTGACAAACCACGTGGACCTTGGTGGCAAGCTTATAATGATCGTATTTTAAACGCTCTAGAAGAACAGGTTGAGGTTAACAATCAGAATTTACGAGCAGCGTATGCGCGTTTTTTGGAAGCGAAAGCTGCAGCTGATATCGCTAGAGCCTCTTTTTTTCCGACCATCACTGCCCTGGCCAGCGCAACTTGGGAAAAAACTTCAACGGCTAACTCTCCGAATTCTTCGTCCTCTTCGACGTCCACTTCTTCCGCCAGTAACAAACCTTTTAGCGAATATATAGTCGGTGCGGATTTGGCCTATCAAGTAGATGTTTGGGGACAAATTCGCAACATGGTCGTGCAAAACGTTGATCTCGCTAAAGCCAGTGCCGCAGATCTGGGAGCCATGAAGCTGAGTATTCATGCAGAACTTGCCAGCGATTATTTTTCTCTACGCGGTGACGATGCTGCGCAGAAAGTGCTGGATGAGACCGTGCAGATATATCAGAAGGCCTTAGCTATAACGCGTATTCGCCATACCAATGGTGCTGCACCAGGAGCAGATGTCGATGAGGCTGAGTCTCAGCTGGAAAATGCTAAAACTTTAGCAGCGGATATGCGCAGCAAACGTGCGCAGATGGAACATGCTATTGCAGTTTTAATGGGTCTGGCGCCTGCCAACTTCGCAATTGCACCTGCAGTCAGCAAAATGACTGATATTTTAGTCTTTACCAATATTCCGTCTACCTTACTTGAACGTAGACCGGATATCGCCGCAGCTGAAAGACGCGTACAAGCGGCTAATGCAGCTATCGGGGTTGCTCGCGCTGCATTTTTTCCTTCCTTTAATTTGATAGCTGAAGGGGGGTTTCAAAGTACTATACTATCCAAACTGTTCTCTAAAAATAGTCTTTTCTGGTCAATCGGACCTTCATCATTGCTAGCCGTGAGCAATCCGACTATACAACTTCCTATCTTTGACGGGGGGAGATTGCTGGGCCAATTAGAACAAGCGGATGCTACTTACTATGAAGCTGTCGCCAACTACCGCCAAACGGTTTTAACTGCTCTCAAAGAAGTTGAAGACAGCTTAGTTGCCTTACATCAGCTTGAAAATGAACATCGCTCTCAATCATTAGCCGCAGCCGCAGCTTATCGTGCAGTGAAAAAAGGATTCGCGCTATATAAAGGCGGTATTGATACTTACCTGGATGTGGTAGTGGTACAAAATAATGCCCTGCAAACTGAATTGAGTAATATTAATGTACTCACACAGAGACAATTAGCCAGTGTACAATTGGTGAAAGCTTTGGGAGGGGGATGGGAGGTGGAGTAGTACTTTAATCCCTTCTTCCCTTGCATGGATGTGGTTGAATAATTCACTCCCATTTTTGAAAAAGCACTGTATCCCCTCTCCCGCAAGGGGAGAGGGGATCATAGAGTTTTCCCATAAATGGGAGCGAATTATTCAACAACGCTTTCGCAAGGGGAGAAAACCATCCCCTTACGGAAGAAGAACGACACGCGTTCTTTTTAAAAACACTCAAAAGGAAAAAAAATGCACTCACCTGATCTATTTCATAAGAGCAACTTAAAGGGCTATCTTACACTAGAAAAACTCGCTTTAGACCTCCGTTCATCCTGGAACCACAGTACTGATTTAATATGGTGCAAACTCGATCCAGAATTATGGGAATCCACTCATAATCCTTGGGCTGTTTTGCAGACTGCTTCCCGAGAAAAGCTCACGGTTCTTTTAAACGACCCAGAATTTAGTGCCCTTTTGCATAATCTGATCATAGCCAGAGAAGATGAGCTGAACTCGGCTGCCTGGTTTCAAGAACATTATCCTAATGCTCCACTCACTGGCATCGCCTATTTCAGTATGGAGTTTATGTTAAGCGAAGCATTACCCATTTATTCCGGCGGCCTCGGTAATGTAGCAGGCGATCAGCTCAAAGCCGCAAGTGACCTTGGTGTGCCAGTCTTCGCGATTGGGCTACTCTACAGTCAGGGCTACTTCCGTCAATTTATCGATGGGGACGGCAACCAGCAGGAACTTTATCCGTATAACGATCCAGGACAATTGCCTATCAGACCGAAACGTTTAGCTGATGGTGAGTGGCTGCGCTTAAAAATTGATCTGCCTGGCTGGCCGCTTTGGCTGCGCATATGGGAAGCTAAAGTGGGCAGAGCAACGCTTTATTTATTGGATAGCAATGATTTAGCTAATTTACCAGCCCATAGAGGGATAACGAGTGAGCTTTACGGAGGTGACCGCGAATTACGTTTAAAACAAGAGTTAGTGCTGGGTATTGGCGGATGGCGCCTGCTAAACGCACTCGATATACATCCTGAAATTTGCCATATGAATGAGGGCCATGCAGCTTTAGCCGTATTGGAGCGGGCTTTTTGTTTTATGCAGCGCACCAAGCAACCGTTTGAAGTGGCACTTGCTGCTACTCGGGCAGGGAATCTTTTTACTACTCACACCGCCGTGTCCGCTGGCTTTGATCGTTTTCCTCCTGACCTTATTGCTAAGTATTTAGCTAAATATGCGCAGTCTATGGGCATAACGCTGGAAAAATTGCTCTCTTTAGGCCAGCTAAATCCGCAAGAAGACTTTAATATGGCTTATTTGGCTATTCGCGGCAGTAATTATATCAATGGGGTAAGCCAATTACATGGTGTGGTAAGCCGGCGTTTGTTTGAAGAGTTATTTTATCGTTGGCCGGACGAAGAAATCCCTATCGGGTTTGTAACCAACGGCATTCATACGCCGAGTTGGGATTCCTCAGAATCCGATGAGCTCTGGACGGAACTTTGCGGAAAAGAGCGCTGGCTAGGCAAAACTGAGTGGTTAGAAGAGAAAATCTGTGCCGTGGCAGATAGCAAAATTTGGCAGGTACGCAATAAATCGCGAGCCATTCTAGTTGAGCATGCGCGCACCCGGATTGCAAAGCAATTGGAAGTGCGAGGCGCAACAGAAGAAGAGGTGGAAAGATCGCGGTCTTTTTTAAATAAAGATGTTTTGACTTTAGGTTTTGCACGCCGCTTTGCAACTTATAAAAGGCCTGCTCTATTACTGACCGATGAAGATCGTTTGCTGCGCATATTGACCCATACTGAGCGCCCAGTGCAGCTTATCATTGCGGGCAAAGCCCATCCTCTTGACATGGGAGGCCACGCATTAATTAAACAATGGATAAAATTTGTCAAAAGACCTGAGGTCCGGCCGCACGTAATTTTCCTTAGTGATTACGATATGATTTTGACTGAATACCTAGTGCAAGGAGTCGATTTATGGATTAACACGCCACTTCGACCCTGGGAAGCTTGTGGTACGAGCGGCATGAAGGTGCTAGTGAATGGCGGATTAAATCTTTCTGAGCTCGATGGCTGGTGGGCTGAAGCTTATACCCCTGAAGTGGGTTGGGCATTGGGTGATCTAAAAGAACATGGCGATGATCCTGAATGGAATAAAGCAGAGGCTGATGCTCTTTACGATCTGCTAGAAAAAGAAGTGACGCGAGAATTCTATACTCGCAATGCAGAAAATATTCCTATTGCTTGGACCACTAAAATACGTGCGAGCATGTCGCGATTGACACCGCAGTTTTCATGCAATCGTGCGGTACGAGAGTATACAGAAAAATTTTACCTCCCAGCAGCTGCAAATTATCGAAAGCGCATTGAAAATAATGCTGCCATTGCGAATCAAATAGTCGATTGGCAACAGGCTTTAGAACAGAATTGGAATAAATTGGAATTTGGCGAATTAAAAATCGAAACGACTAGTGATAAACACCTATTTGAAATCCAGGTATATCTAAACAATTTGGATCGGCAGAGTATTAAAGTGGAGCTCTATTCAACGGCCTTAATCAAAGAAATGGAATATTTGGACCAGCTGCCAAATACTACCAATGGACATATTTATCGAGGGGAAATTCCAATAGTCTATCCAGCATCCCACTTCACTCCGCGAATTGTACCCTATTTTGCGGGGGTTACTATTCCACTGGAATCTACCCACATTTTATGGCAAAAATAGGGGTAATTATTCGGGGGGTGAGGTGTTTCATCGGGGGCGTTGTTGAATAATTCGCTCTTATTTTTGGAAAAGCACTGTATCCCCTCTCCCCTTGCGGGAGGGTTAGGGAGAGGGGTTGGTGTGGCATTTATCAGTGAAAATTAACTCGATACAGTCTATTATTCTTGCAATGGGGCTCACGGATGAAACATATTGATAAAAAGACAAAAATCATACTTTCAGTATTATTTCCGATTTTAATCATATCTTGGAACATTGGCTTCGAGTTGGGCGTTTTCGGTACTGTATTATATCGCAATATAATGAACTCCTGGGTATTTGCCTTAGCCACTTTTTGCGCACTGATTTATTTTAAAGTTGCTAATAAAACCCCTGTAAGAATACCCACGCTCATCATTATTTTTATTCCTATTATTTGGCCCCTGATCGACTATTTAGATCAGCACATTGATAATATTTATTTTCCCTATTTTGTAGGTTTTTATTATCTAATCATGGCCTGCTGTTTAGGGTTCACACTTTATATTTTCTTAAAATTAATAAAATACGATATTTTTGAACCTTTAAATAGAAGGAATCTTATATTCATTGCCTCAACGGTAGTCTTTACCACTTTTGTTGGCTATCAGGTAGGCGTTCACCATTATTTATTTCTGGCTTGTGGGCATTTTAGAGTAAGTGGAGAATTCATTCCCCCTAATTGTTATAAACATCCCAATCCTAATTTTCACACTTTTTTCCGTAAAGCATGGTAGTGCTGCTCAAAATAAATCCGAGCCGCGCGCGTCAGCAAGCGTTGCCCAAGTTTTCCTGTCATCATTCATTGCGTTCAGGAGACAGGGAAACTTGGGCAACGCTTGCTGACGCGCGCGGCTCGGATCTAGTCGGATTTATTAATTATTAGATAGGAGCATCCAAAGGATGCTCCTATACGACTGCATTAACTAGCTGCTCGGGAAATAGCATTTCCGCCCGAAGAGATGTCTTGACCTGCACCTTGAACGGTATGACAACCAGCCACAATACTGGCTGCAAATAACACTAAAAATATTTTACTGATCCTGCTCATAATCTAATCTCCCATTTTCTTTATTTTAAAATTAGAAGCAACGGTAATACTTTTTGGAATACCCTACGCTTGCTATGCCGAGGATCTGTGGACAGGATGGTTCATATCCTTCCCATTAATAATAAAATTATGACTACTATTAATAATATTCCCACCAGGCTACCAGGCCAATATCCCCAACTCCTACTATGCCCCCATACGGGTACTACACCCACCAAGGCTAGTATTAAAATTATAATTAAAATCGTTCCTATCACGGTTAATCTCCTTATCTATTTATCTCTATATGTAAGTATATAACAACATAAGAATAATACCCAATTCACCCCACAGTTCTTGATACTTATTAAATTATTACTTTATACTGATACGGGGCTAACAGCAGGCTTCCTATCTTCTCTTTCCGGCGTTTAAATGGCTAACTCCATTAAAAAAATTAAATCCGAACCTCATCTTATCAACCGCTCAGGCTGGCTGCGAGCTGCTGTTCTGGGGGCAAATGATGGCATTTTATCTACTGCCAGTATTCTTGGAGGCATGGCCGCAGGAGGTGCTAACACCTCGACCCTTATACTAGCGGGACTGGCTAGTTTAATTGCAGGCGCCACTTCAATGGCAACGGGTGAATATGTATCCGTCACCTCACAGTCTGATATTGAAAAATCTGATTTAGCTGTTGAAAAACGTGAATTAGCTCAAGATCCAGAATTTGAGCTGGAAGAACTTACTCAAATATACGTTTCCAGGGGGGTAGAGCTAACATTAGCAAAACAAGTCGCCATTCAACTAATGGCACATGATGCGCTTGGCGCTCACGCTCATGATGAATTAGGGATATCCAGGACCACCTCTCCCAAGCCCGTGCAAGCTGCAGTCGCATCAGCCGCTAGCTTTACTGCCGGAGCGGCGTTGCCATTAATAGTCGCTATTATTTCACCCTCTGCCCATCTGCTGTGGATAATTATTATTACTACTTTAATTTCTTTAACATTATTAGGTATGGTAGAAGCGAAGCTAAGTGGGGCTAAATTCCTAAGGCCTACGTTGCGCATTTTATTGTGGGGCAGTTTCTCTCTGGGTCTTACGACGCTTGTAGGTATCTGGTTTGGATATGCTCGATAGAGCTGTCATCCTGAACGCAGTGAAGGATCTCTATCTAGTGGCACCTCAAGGAGATCCTTCACTGCGTTCAGGATGACAGATCAACATTATCGCATATTCCCTGTATGCCCCAGAGAATACCTGCCCGGCTGTGGCCAAACAGCCAAACCATGCGGGCCTTCCCCTACGGCTATACGGTGCAATAACTGACCAGTGGTGGTATCAAAAACATACACTTCCCTATCATAACGGCCAGCAAGCCATAATTCTTTACCATTCGCACTCACATTACCCATATCCGGGCTCCCTCCCCCGGGTATAGGCCAATTCGCTACTATTTTTTCACTTTGTGGATCCAGCACACTGATACTTCCCGGCCCATGTTGTGGACAAGTGACACTATGTAAATGGCAGCCGCGGTTTGCGATATAAAAATATCTTCCCGCATCACGGCTTGGGTAAATACTATGCGTGCCTACTCCTGTAGGAATAAAATCAATTATTTTAAATTTATCTGGATCAACGAGGAATATGCCATCACGCATCATATCGGCCACATAAAAAATCCGTCCATTGGGAGAGGCGCGTATATCCTGCGGCATCGAACCCTTACCTAAATCTAAATAAGCTATTACTTTATGTGCTTTAACATCTAGTTTCAGCAGCTGGCTAGAAAATTCACAGGTAGCTATGGCATACCTACCATCCGCAGTAAAGTCCATATGATTAACACCTTCGCATTCTACCGGAACAGAATCGGTTAGACCCATAGTAAGGGGATCACGAAAATCCAGACTTTTAGCAGACTCATTGACTACGATAGCGAAGCGCCCATCCGGCGTGAAATAAAGATTATAAGGGTCGTTGACTGCCACCGGTGGTCCTGGCATCCCGGTAGTAGGGTCAATGGGCATGACACTATTACCTTCATCGTTCAGCACCCATAAGGTCCTTAGATCATAAGCGGGCACTATATGTTGTGGATTTTTTCCAGTGACAAATCGATCAATTACCTGATAGGTGGTGGAATCAATGACAGAGACAGTACCATCTTCACTATTAGGTACATATACGCGCGGTAGAGATCCCCGTGTGATGGGGGAGAACATACCCGCCCTCGTATAAGCATATAAATTGGTGCCGGTAGTGTTTTTCTTGGCAGCAGAATGTTGCAGCAGTAGATTATTATTTATAGAGAAGTAGTAGCCTATTAGAATTCCGAGGCCGAAGACAATTAAAAATGCAAAAATACGAAAAGCCATTTTCATATGATTTTCCTGTTTATCAATATCCTTTTGATAATATCAAACAAGAACAGATTTTGAACTTTTATCCTAGCTCTTCCTATTCCGTTTGGACCAATCGATAAATTTTAGCAATTCTCATGGGAATTATAAAGTTGATCAGAGAGGTTTTTGGCGATACTGGGATATTATTGGTGATATTTGTGTAATTAATAATACTTATTTACATTATAAAACTGATTTAATGGTTTGAGTTTTGTGTGAACCCGCGCTTACTCCTCTTCCTAACAAGGAACATTGTTGAATAATTCGCTTCCATTTTTTGAAAAAAGCACTGTATCCCCTATCCCCTTGCGGGGGCGTTGTTGAATAATTCTCTTCCTAACTATCCGAAACTCTATGATCCCCTCTCCCCTTGCGGGAGAGGGGATACAGTGCTTTTTTCATAAATGGAAGCGAATTATTCAACAATGCCCCCGCGGAAGAGAGCATATGGTGCAATAATTACTCGCTAAATTTGTGGAGATCTCTCAGATTTAATTTAGCCCTTTCTCATTTGCTCAGTCATTTCAAAACTTGTTTCAATGTTTTTTCCTGAACTTTGATCCGAACCGTTAAAATTTAAACGTACTATGGAAGAAGACAAAATTCCTGAATTACTTGAAGGATCATTATTGTGGTTTTGGAGGCTCGGATTCGAAGTGCTTAATTTTTTATCAGAAGGCGAGGAGATAGAGGTCAATTCTGATTCTGAATTATCTAAAATATTTTGCCCACTCGACATCTTCAGCTTAGTGAGAATTTTGCTAAATGGGTTACTAAGGTTTATTTTAACGTCAGATTTATCTGATTGATTATCCTGTGGAAATGAGTCTTTAGATTTTGAGTCTTTTGTTTGATCTATGGTAACATTAAGTCTTCCCATTGCGGCAAGATATTCTTTAATTTCCTTCTTGTTCTTAGGATGTTTTGCATGAGCGAATTGCTCAGGTTGAATTGTAATTTTATTAGCAGTAATAAGTCTTAAAATAGATAATTCCCCTTGAGAAGCAGCATAACTTAGCAAAGAAAGTCCCAGCGACCCCTCGTGAGGAAACATATTATTTTCTAAAAATTGATCTGTTTCTTTACACTGTTCAATTGCTTTAAATAAATGTTCTGACTTTTTATTTACACTTGCAAATTCCATAATTGATAGACCTTGACCATTTACTTTATGACGAAGGTCTACTCCAACTTCTATACACCATATAATAACTGGAGAGATTTCGATTTTATCTGCAAATAATTCTTTGCTTGGGAGTCTGGAGATTTTTCCAAATAATAAATCTCCGAGAGCACTGAGAATGTCTCTATCTTTAGCTAATTGGATATTAAATTTTATTTTTTCCTTAGTAGGAAGCGTTATTTGTCCCGACTTCACTAAGGGGGTTATAACTTTTGATTTTTTTGCTTTTAGAGCATATTCAAAGGCTTCGTTAAATACGAGACTGAAACCTGCTCGAGAAACTGAATTCCCTTCTGAATATAAATATTTTTTTTGATAGTAGTCGACAAAGTTTTCTACAACTCGGCGCATGAGGTGCGCATTATCATGTTCAACAATAGATATAAGTACAAAGAGGGGTAGTCTGCTCCCCCTGAATTCTTCGGTCAACTTCCCAATGGTCTTCAATCTTAAATCCTCTCCTACCTGGTCTAATGCCGTCATAAACTTTATAAAAAGGAGTTCATTTTTTCCAATAAAAATAAATAAATATGTCCTTTCGTCATCCTTCGGGAGCCTTGCCACAATGTTCCCGCCGCTTTCTAAATACTCCTTGATATAATCAATGCTTACATCATTAGCATTTTTAACTATTTTTTCCAGAAAGTCTTGATCCATTAGTTGAGGTGTTTTTTTTGACATCTCTTTAGAATCTGATGTAGTCATTTTTTACTCCTAATCATTTGTTAAATACCTTGATTTAAAAAATTCATGGCGGACTTAATCAATACGCTCCCAGCAATAGGGATAATACTGTCTTGAAAATTATAACTGGAAGTATGCAGCGCAGAATTAATTTCGCCATTTCCCACCAGAAAAAAGCATCCTGGCACTTTATTAAGAAAACAGGAAAAATCTTCGGTGATCATGACCGGGCTGCTTAACTCTATAATTTGCGCTTCTCCGAGTAATTCTTTAGCAGTTTGCAACACTAAGTTCGTCTCCTTATCCGAATTTATCGTCGCGGGGCATTCATTGATAGTTGTAATTTCAGCGGTTGCTCCAAAACTTTCAGCAATACCCAAAATTACCTTGCGACATTGTTGTAATGCCAGAGCACGAATGGGTTCAGAGGTAGTTCGTAGTGAGACGGTAAGTCTTGCCTCCCCAGGGATAACATTAACCGCATTACCCGCATGGAATTCCGTTACGCTCAATACAACTGGCTGCAGAGTTGAAATATTACGACTTACAACAGATTGCAATCCTTGGATGATATTGGCGCCTATCCATATCGGATCAATTGAATTTTCTGGATAAGAAGCATGAGAACCTTTACCCACTATTTTAATGCTGAAAAAATCTGCACCGGCAAAAATGCAATCACTTTTCACGGCTATTTTTCCTAAGGGATAGGGCATGTTATGATAGCCAAAAATTGCGTCCACCTGAGGATTTTCCAGAATACCTGCCTTGATCATTTCCACAGCACCTGCGCCACCTTCTTCCGCAGGTTGAAAAATCAGCTTAATCTTACCCTTAAACTGCTCACAGCATTGCATTAAAGTATTTGCCACTGCCAGTAAGGTAGCGGTATGACCGTCATGACCGCAGGCATGCATTTTGCCAGTATTTTTAGAAGCATAAGCTAGCCCAGTTTGCTCCAATATGGGCAAAGCATCCATATCCGCGCGTAATGCCACAGTTTTACCCGGTTTACCAGAATCAATAACTGCACTCACCCCTGTTTTAGCAATCCCTGTTTGAACTTCATAACCTAAATTTTTTAAATAATCAGCAACCAAACGCGCTGTTTCATATTCTTCATATTTAAGTTCAGGATGCGCATGAATTAATTGTCTAAGTTTGGAAATTTCCGGCAACAGATGGGTGAGAGTTTCTTGAATCATAAATTTCTAGTTCTCCTATAGATCTCTTGATTAAAATTCAAGCAGATTGCTTAACGTTTTTTGGTTGAGCTCCAAGGCATGTGCCGAGTATACTCAAAGTTAAACGTTAGCACAAAAAGTGAAATAAAGCTTTTTATCAAAAATCATTATCAAAAGGAATACTTTATGGAATATCGTCAACTGGGAACTTCAGGTTTAAAAGTACCAGTTTTCAGCCTGGGAACTGCCACATTTGGCGGTGCAACCGAGCCTTTTAATTTTCAAACCTGGGGAGACACCCAGGTAGCAGAAGCTACACGCATGATAGATATTTGCCTGGACACCGGCATCAATTTATTTGATACCGCAAATGTTTATTCAGCGGGCGGATCAGAAACGATCCTCGGCCAAGCATTGCGCGGCAAACGGGATAAAGCGCTGATCTCTACCAAAGCCACATTTCCCATGGGGCCTACCCCAAATGATTTAGGCTCATCACGTTATCATTTGCTGCGGGAGTGTGAGGCCAGCTTAAAGCGATTAAATACTGATTATATTGATATTTATTTTATGCATGGCTTCGATGCGGTGACTCCGGTTGAGGAAACTTTACGCACGCTAGATGATTTGATTCAGAGTGGCAAAGTACGCTATATCGGCTGCTCAAATTTTTCCGGTTGGCATGTCATGAAATCACTGGCGACATCTGAAAAATATGGCTGGTCGCGATATGTGACTTATCAAGGATATTACTCCTTGATTGGGCGCGATTACGAGTGGGAACTGATGCCTTTAGCATTAGATCAGGGCTTGGGGTTAATGATATGGAGCCCGCTGGGATGGGGTCGTCTAACTGGCAAAATCCGTCGCGGACAACCTCTACCAGCCGGTCGTATTAAAGCAGGCGGCGACGCAGGGGGTCCCCAGGTAGATGATGAATATCTTTACGATGTAGTAGATGTATTGCTAGACATCTCTCAGCAAACTGGCAAAACCGTTCCTCAGATTGCCTTAAATTGGCTACTTAAACGTCCTACTGTCAGTAATATTGTTATTGGTGCTCGCAATGAAGAACAATTACGACAAAACTTAGCAGCATTAGGCTGGGAGTTGGCGCCAGAACATATGGCGGCCCTGGATGCAGTGAGCAAACGCCCTCCTATTTACCCTTACTGGCACCAGGCCAATTTTGATACGCTCATTCCTAAACCAGTTCCTTGGGTATAGCTATCCGATGCACACATTTTTTTAGCCGCCCGAATTAGAGTATGTCGTCCCCGCTTGATAGGCTGATATTTTAGGATAATTCGGTAAAGCAGGAACGACGTACTCAGCATTTCTAGTAATTACAAAATGTGTGCATCGGATAGCTCTTATAGATCTTTTTCGAAATTTTGAAGTGCGACCGCACTTGACTCTTCACTAGCCAGATAATCATCATCTAATGGGGTGGAAGCCGCGGATAAGGAGAATGGCGACGTATTTTTGCCTGATAATTCTTTTAATTTCTCCAACCTTTCAGCCCAATCCAATGTCAACCCCCATTCCCCATCATCCGGGCTATCAAAAGCTAAAGATTTTTTTAAAAAAGAAAGATCCCTGTCATCAAACTGCAAATCTAATTTTTCTCCAAGATCAGGGGGTTGCAATAATTCCATTTGTCTCTTCTTTATTTCTTGCTGGGAGGCTTCTGAGCAAATAGCAAGAATCAAACTCGTGCTGTTCTTTTTAGAGGATTTTTTGTCATCCATAAGATAGCTCTTTTAGTTGATAAGCAAAGGAATAATCAGAGTTGCTGTATGAATAATCAATCAATGGTTCGCAGCTTAAATCTAACTATCAACTATAATAGCAAGCGATTCTTAAAAATGTATTAAAGCTTTCCAATCATGATCAGAATTTTGGCTAGGATTTAGGTCTATGTTTTTTAAGCAAGTTGAGCTAAAGTTTAGAATTATGTTCCTTAGGCTCTGTAAAACAATAACCTATCTTTTTAACATCCCATCTAAGACCCATCTTCGCAGGCGGGAGGGGATAGAAAAACACTTACATAGAACAACCGACGCAGTCGTACCGGCATGGAAGCCGGGATCCAGATCACAGGATGTGAAAGTTTCGCTTTCCTGCGCCCTGGATCCCGGCTTCCTGCCGGGACGACGTTCCGTCGACTATGCGCGCATTTTTCTACCCCCTCCCGTCTGCAAATCTGAGTCTCATCTGGGCGCTAAAAAGATAGGTTATTGTTTTACAGAGCCTTAACCAGGAAACTTTATCCGGATAAAATGTCCACCCTGGAAATAAAAAGCAGAATTTTACATCCTTGGGATAATTTTTTAACATTGTTGTGGACGGTGGTGAATCCCTACAGGTAGAGTATATTTATACGGAGTGAATGACATTGGTCACTACACCCCAGATATAAACCTCATTTTCAGCTGTGACTTCAATTGGCGGAAAAGCGTCGTTCTCCGGCATTAAATATACTTTACCTGCAGTGGTTTTTTTTAATCGTTTTACTGTTAATTGCCCATCAATGGCGGCGATGACAATACGCCCAGAGAGTGGCGCTATGCTGCGATCTACTATTAAAATATCCTGGTCATGGATTCCAGCATTGAGCATGGAATTACCACTGACACGCACAAAAAAAGTGGCGCTAGGATGTTTAATGAGCAATTCATTTAAGTCCAAGCTGCTCTCAATATAGTCGTCCGCTGGAGATGGGAAGCCAGCCTGCACGCTAGAGGAGTACAAAGGAAAGGGATAATAGTGCTGTGAGGTGAGTTGTGAGACGGTGTGAATCATCGCTTGGATACCTGTTTTATAGTGCCTTATTCAGCCTCCTGCCCTTGCGGGCTACCTTGCACCTATATTATATGTTTGTTCCTATCAACCATCCATTCTGACACAGTGTACCAGACTCGCCGGATAAAGTGGTATTTTGAAAGAGGAGGATGCTGGGTAGTTTCAAAGCTACGTGGTTGTCTCTTGGGCGGCTATAGGTTTAAACCATTATACTTCTTGAGATATATTTTGCAAAATTGTCTGGAAATATTTATAATGTTTACCAAATTAAATTTATTTTTACCTTTGAAAAATGGGTAATTATTCAGCATCATAACTGGGAAGCCAATAGAGACCGCCCCCTTCCTAACCTTCCCCCGCAAGCGGGGGAAGGAACTGTTGGGCAGAAAACTAAAAGTCCGCACCTTACAGTCCCTTCCCCCGCTTGCGGGGGAAGGTTAGGAAGGGGGCAGTCTCTATTGGTTCTTTGGTTAAACATGCTGAATAGTTACAAAAATGGTTTAACTGAGATTAGTCCTATGAAAAATATTTCCTATGCAATTACTGCCTTATTGATCTCCAGCAGCGCCCTGGCTGCCGAAACTAGTTTTTCCGGAAGTGGAGCCACCTCTGTGCCAGGCTCTATTCCGGGATATGCAAAGACTTTGAGATTACGTTCTGCACCCCCTGGTCTCACGGGTATGAATTTCGTATCCAGCAAGACCGAACAACTCCAGCTCCAAGTACGAGAGTTAGATCTGGAGTGGCAGATATTGCAGATTAAACAACGACTTTTGGATTTACAACGTAACGCCCTTATCGAGGAATCATCCAGCACAGCCAATTCCAACTTGCGCTGGATTGATGCCACGGCTGGGAAAGTACCACCCAAAGCCGTCAATGCCGGCCTTAACAATGATACGGGATTATATATTTGCCACACTGACTACATAGGAGGAACCCATCCCGGACAATGGGTACAACAAGGTTGCTTGATTTCATATGGAGGCAGCGCATTTACCCAACCTCAATTTCAAGTGCTGATTAATAATGACAATAATCAGCCTGTTATCTGGAAAGATTCTCGCGCATTACAGCCTTACCTGACAGGTTTCTATATCCCCCAAGGAAATATGGACTCCCCAGTGGTGGGTGGTAGTGAAAATAACCACCCTCTCTATATTTGCCGCGCCATGTATAATAATGCCATTCACTTAGGCAAAGTCTTTGGTGACGGTCGAAACTGTAACATTGCAATTGATGGCAGTGAAGTACTGGCTGGAACTTTTGAAGTATTATTTAATCACCCGACAGAGCGGGCCCGGCTGCTATGAACCCCTCGCCTAATCAAGGCGTTGTCGAATAATTCGCTCCCATTTTTGGAAAAGCACTGTATCCCCTCTCCCCTACTATGATTGAATGAAAAGGGGACGTGTGTTTAGTTAGGAAAGAGAGGTAAATTTTAACAAATGAATGCCGCACCTACCCCCTCTCCCTAACCCTCTCCCGCAAGGGGAGAGGGGATATAGAGCAGGAAGAAAATTCAGAGCGAGGTAAGATTTGGTGCTATTTCTGATTAGCGGTGTCTCTTTCCTTTAGCTATCTATCATCTCCAGGCAACATCTCTTCCTCTGGCTCTATATCCCCTCCCCTGCGAAGGGAGAGGGGATCATAGAGTTTCGGTTAGCGCTTTTTCTTTTGACCGACCAGCGTTCCCACTATATTTTTAATTTTTTATACTTCATCCGATGCGGCTGTTTCGCTTGGTCTCCCAAACGCCGCACGCGATCTGCTTCATACTCTGTATAGTTCCCTTCGAAAAAGGCTACACTGCCATCGCCTTCAAAGGCGAGAATATGCGTAGCTATACGATCTAAAAACCAGCGATCGTGTGAGATGACCATAGCATTACCCGGAAAACTCAAAACGGCATCTTCAAGCGCGCGTAAAGTTTCCACATCTAAATCATTGGTCGGCTCATCCAGCAATAACACGTTACCGCCGCTGCTTAATAATTTGGCCAAGTGCACCCTATTACGCTCACCCCCCGATAAATCTTTAATAAATTTTTGTTGATCAGCGCCTTTAAAATTGAAACGGCCCACGTAAGTGCGCGATTGAACTTTAAAAGTATTAATGGTCATAATATCCTGTTCGCCAGATATCTCTTGCCATACCGTTTTAATGTCATTCAAGCTATCACGGCTTTGATCTACATAGGCTAACTTTACTGTGTCCCCTAATTTAACGGTACCGCTATCGGGTTGTTCTTGACCCATGAGTATTTTGAATAGTGTGGATTTGCCTGCGCCATTGGGGCCAATAATACCCATAATCGCACCTGGCGGCATTTTAAAACTTAAATTTTCAAAAACCAGTCGGTCATTAAATTGCTTACTTAGGTTATCTACTTCTATCACCTGATTACCTAATCTGGGACCAGGTGGAATATATAATTCCTGCGTTTCGCTGCGTTTTTGAAATTCGCGTGAATTCATCTCTTCAAAGCGCGCCATACGTGCTTTATTTTTGGCTTGACGGCCTTTAGGATTGGCGCGCACCCATTCCAGCTCAGCTTGTAAAGCTTTGGTATGGGCTTCCTGCTGCCTGCCTTCTTGTTCTAAACGTTTTTCTTTTTGATCTAACCAGGAAGAATAATTTCCTTCATAGGGAATGCCTTGCCCACGATCTAATTCCAAAATCCAACCGGCAACATTATCCAGAAAATAGCGATCATGCGTCACTGCAACCACGGTACCTGCATAATCGTGCAAGAATCTTTCCAGCCAGGCAACGCTTTCCGCATCCAGATGATTGGTGGGTTCGTCCAACAATAACATATCGGGTTTAGATAATAATAATTGGCATAAAGCTACGCGACGGCGTTCGCCACCCGAAAGCCTGGTTACCTCTGCATCCCAAGGCGGTAAACGTAAGGCATCTGCCGCTATCTCTAACTTATGATCCAATTCCCAAAGGCCGGCAGCGTCAATTTTTTGCTGTAACTCACCTTGCTCTTCCAATAACTGCGACATCTCCTCGTCGCTCATGGGTTCTGCAAACTGCATACTGATGGCATTGTAACGCGTTAATAAAGCCATATCGTCCCCCATGCCTGCTTCTATGTTTTCGCGCACGTTTTTGTTGGGATCGAGTTGGGGTTCTTGAGATAGAAAACCTATTTTGATACCCGATTGGGGACGCGCTTCTCCCTCGTATTCTTTGTCCAAGCCGGCCATGATCTTCAAGAGTGTTGATTTACCCGAACCATTTAATCCCAGCACACCAATTTTGGCGCCAGGATAAAAAGATAACCAAATGTTTTTTAGAATTTCACGCCGGGTGGGTACTGTTTTTCCAACCGCTTGCATGGTAAAAATATATTGCGCCATAGTGTTACCTTTTTTTATATGTGTGTTTATATATACCCGATACACTTAGGGTTTCGGGTATAGATGAATAAGGCTCTGTAAAACAATAACCTATCTTTTTAGCGCCCAGATGAGACTCAGATTTGCAGACGGGAGGGGGTAGAAAAATGCGCGCATAGTCGACGGAACGTCGTCCCGGCAGGAAGCCGGGATCCAGGGCGCAGGAAAGCGAAACTTTCACTTCCTGTGATCTGGATCCCGGCTTCCATGCCGGGACGACTACGTCGGTTGTTCTATGTAAGTGTTTTTCTATCCCCTCCCGCCTGCGAAGATGGGTCTTAGATGGGATGTTAAAAAGATAGGTTATTGTTTTACAGAGCCTAAGTGCCCTTGAAAGCATAACTAAACCGTAACTCTAGCCACCATTCTAGTCGAAGTCAAAATTTTAAACCCCATCCACGTAACCGTTCAGGCACCCCACTAGACTAGGCGCAAACGGTCAGATTTTTCCAAGGTCGCCCCTTAAATTTTGGGAAAAAGCACAGCATACATGGGAGTATGTGAGCATTTTTCCCAAAATTTAAGGGGTGAGATTGGGAAAATATGGCCGTTTCCATCCAGTGGCTGAACGCTTACCCATCCACAATCCGAAAACTGCCAATATCTGGCTCTAATACCGAATCGAATATAATGTATTCTGGAGTAACATTCGCTATTAGCACTGCCTCAATGCGGATACGCAAAATCCGGTCAGTGGCTATATTAGTTTCTTGCAGCCTTACTTTAACCTGACTCAATCTGGTTTCAAAAATCTCAATGGTGTTCGCCAATTCTGCGCATAGTTTATTTTGCAATGCGGTACTGCCGAGATCCCTGCCCGTCATGTCGGCGACACCATAGTTCAGAATGGATTGTTTTAATTCATCCCATTTTTCCGGCCAATTAAATTCTGATTTACGGGTATTGAGCAGATTTTCAAGGTCGCGACGCACGCTCACATGCAACTGTTCAATTTGTTGATAGCCTGATTGGGGAGCCTCGCGTGTTTTATTCGGTGCTTCATCAATCAGGCGATCTAGCACAGTAGAAATTAGCAATGGTTTATGTAAGCTGTTGTTCATGCAGAACTGACCCCATTACTCGGCTCGGTTAACCCGCCAACTCAGTAATAAACCGCAAATCCGTATGAATATAATCAAACTGATAATGCGGGCTAATATGAAGGGTACACATATACATATTCATATCTCCAGGCCGCTCAAAAACTTGCACTTTTGCATCGCGCAGTGGATATTTTATTTTCAAAGTCTCACTCAAATCAGTACTAGCAACCACATATTGATGTAACCAATCCTGCAATTTCTTCTGACATTCCTCTGCACTAAAAAAAGTTCCCATTTTATTGCGAGCAATCACCTTCACATAATGCGCAAATCGCGATACACATAAAATATAATGCAACATGCTGGATAACTTACTATTTTCAGTTGCGCTAACGTTGCTATGCAGCTTGGGTTTTTGTACGGAAGGACAGTCATAAAACAGCACCATCCCAGGTTTTTTCGAGTAACATAAAGGGATTAATCCTTGATCGCTTAATGTTTTTTCCTGACTATCGGTAATATAAATATTGACCGGGGCTTTTTGCGCTAAAAGTGATTGGTCGGCATGAAAAACCGGTTGCGGTAGATTTTGTATTCTCCCCCCCGGAGACCCTGGACTAGCCCCTCGGATACCACTGAACCAGCCAGTCTGTTCAAATGTTCGCACCGCAACAGCAGCAAAGCAATACGCAGGATTACCCCACAAATAATCTGCGCTAGCAGCCGTGCCCTCAATGAAATTAAACGGATAGCGGATGGCTTTTTCCTGCTGGTATGGCAGACGAAGTAAAACTTGCGGCAATAATAACCCCAGAAAGCGAGAATCCTCATCCGTACGCAAGGTCTTCCATTGTAAATATTCGGGTTGCTGGAAGGTGCGCTCAAGATTCAAACAGCGCTCCAATCTACCAAAATCGTCAAAGCCTAAAAAACCCGGGGCAATGGCGCTGATAAATGGGGCGAAAGCAGCAGCAGCGATTTTGGTAAGCATACGCAATGCTGCAATGTTATCCATGCCGCTGCTGGGACGATGGGTAATATAATAATCACCTAATAATAGTCCGAAAGGTTCCCCACCTGCCTGTCCAAACTCATTAGTATAAATTTTGAGAAACAGCTGGCTCTGATCGAACTCTACTGCGCGAGTGAGATCTTTACCCAATTCCAACCACGAGATATTTAAAACTTTCATTTTGATACGTAGCTGGCCCCCTTGAGGGATTTCTCCAGCCAGATAATACAAGCCGCGATAACTGGCTTCCAATTGTTGGAAGCGGGGATGATGCAGGATTTTATCTAATTGCACTTGTATTAATCGGTCAATACCGGCAATAAGGTGTTGGATTTGTATAGTTGGTTGCACGGGTTTTTCCCGGTTGATTCAAATATAAATAATTAGGCTCTGTAAAACAATAAATTATCTTTTTAGCGCCCAGCTGAGGCTCAGATTTGCAGGCGGGAGGGTGTAGAAAAATGCGCGCATAGTTGTTCTATGTAAGTGTTTTTCTACACCTTCCCGCCTGCGAAGATGAGTCTTAGATGGGATGCTAAAAAGATAAGTTATTGTTTTACAGAGCCTTAGTAACTATTCATGCTCATACACAAATCGTTGTTGCTCATTAAGGCTAATTTGCACCGAATTTATTTTCCGCTCTTCTGCAAGTTGAGTTAAAAAATACACTGACAGTTCTGGTAATAAACTACTGGTTAACAAATGATCTATAGTCCTGGCGCCGGTGTGGACTTCCTTGCAGCGTACTGCAATATGAGAGGCCACGTCTTCCGCATAAGTTAGCTTGGCAGCATAATGTTCGAATACGCGTTGCTGAATTTGCTTTAACTGTAATTCGACAATTTGACGCAACAACACATCCGATAATGGCAGATAAGGCACCAAAGTCACGCGACCCAAAAAAGCTGGTTTAAAAAATTTCGCTAAGTCAGGCTGTAACGCTTTTTTTAATTTTTCCATATCAGGCATAGTATCGGGATCAGCACACAGTTTAGTAATCAATTCGCTACCGACATTCGAAGTCAAAATAAGCAGAGTGTTTTTAAAATTAATATCCCGACCTTGGCCATCGCGTAATATACCTTTATCAAATACCTGATAAAAAATATCCTGCACCCCCGGGTGCGCTTTTTCAACTTCGTCTAATAAAACCAAGCTATAAGGTCGTCGGCGCACTGCTTCAGTCAAAATACCGCCTTCGCCATAACCCACATATCCAGGAGGCGCTCCTAATAACAACGAAACTTTATGCTCTTCTTTAAACTCTGATAGATTGATTACCGACATATTTTGTGCCCCGCCATATAATATCTCAGCGAGAGCTAAGGCGGTCTCGGTTTTACCTACACCACTTGGGCCGACAAATAAAAATATTCCTATGGGTTTTCGCGGATCCGTCAGCTGTGCGCGTGAAGTATGTATGCGTTGTGCAATCGAGGCTAAAGCATGGCTCTGACCCATAATGCGCTGCTGTAAACGCTGCTCTAGCTGTAAAACAGTATGGGTTTCATCTCTTACCATTTTTCCCAGAGGAATACCGGTCCATGCTGATACAATGGCGGCAACTGACTGGGCATCAACACAATCGTGTAATAACGGCGCCCCCTGCTGTAATTTTTTTAATTTTCTAGTCAATTTCTTCAATTCTTTTTGCAATGACCTGACTGCCTTAGTCTTATTTTTTTCATTTAATAATGCTTCCAGTTGTAAGCGGTTACTACGCATCTCTGCAATCAATTGCTGTTCTTGTTGGCGACGTATTTTCAGTGCACGCAAATCTTTTTGGTATTGCTGTTGCGTCTGATGCAACTGTTGCAAGCGCTGTTGATGTGAAACACCGCCAGTTACTTCACGCATTAGCGCGGTTATTTCTGTCGCCACATGCGAAAGACGTGCTTGATAATCTTCAATAGCAGGGCTAGTTGCCTCACGAATTACCAGACGCGCACATGCCGTATCTAATATGCTGATAGCTTTATCGGGTAATTGACGCTCTGAGATATAACGACTGGATAAATATACAGCTGCGCGGATAGCTTCATCTAGTATGCGTACCTGGTGATGCTGTTCTAAGTGCGCCGCTAAGCCCCGTAACATGGTAATGGCGGTTTCCCGACTGGGCTCTTCCACTTTGACCACTTGAAAGCGGCGAGTGAGGGCAGCGTCCTGTTCGAAATATTTTTTATATTCACCCCAGGTGGTTGCCGCAATAGTGCGCAACTCGCCACGCGCCAATGCAGGTTTTAAAAGGTTGGCCGCATCACCCTGCCCTGCTTGTGCACCCGCACTGACTAAAATATGTGCTTCATCCACAAATAAAATAATAGGTGAAGAAGCTGTTTTTACTTCCCGCATCACTGACTGCAGGCGGTTTTCAAATTCACCTTTGATTCCTGCTCCCGCTTGTAATAAACCTAAATCTAGAGTATGCACTGAGACATTTTGCAGTACCGGCGGCACATCACCCTTGGCTATGCGTAAAGCAAAACCTTCTACAATAGCAGTTTTTCCTACGCCAGGTTCGCCCGTTAAAATCGGGTTGTTTTGTCTGCGTCGCATTAAAATATCAATGACTTGGCGTATTTCCTCATCGCGACCAATAACAGGATCAATTTTTCCAACCTTAGCTAAATGCGTCAAATTAATAGTATATTGGTCTAGAGCAGGAGTGATGGAATGTGCTGTTGCGCTTTCTTCGCCTGCTTCGCTAGAGCTAGTCGGTTGTTCAATACTGGTAGCGATAAGGGTCGCTAATTCCTGGTGCAACAATTCCACTTTGATTTTGCTGAGCTCAGGAATTAAATGGTTATAGATACGATTTAAACTTTGTTCAGCCAACAAGGCATACAGCAAATATCCCGAACGTATTTGCGTGGCGTTAAATTCCAACTTGGCTATCAATAATGCGTCTCGTATCCAATCTATTAAACGCTGTGATAAAGCGGGCGCTTGGGCATTACCCGTTTTTAGTCGCGTTAGACTTTGCGATAAATCATGAGTTAGCCGTGATTGATCTAAAGAATAATGTTTTACCAGCAAGCTTATATCGCTTTGCGGATTCCCTAAAAATTTTAACAGCCAATGTTCTATCTCTACATTATAGTGACTAGCTGATAGACAAGCGCCAGCAGCAGCTTCCAGGGTTTGTTGACAATGTGGATTTAAGTTTTGAATCAAGTTCTTTAGATTAAGATTAGCCATAATGAATCCCGTTGTATGGTTACAAAATTATTGCCCGGTTTTTTACAGCCTGTCGTCACACTCTGAAGTCCGTCGTCCCGCGGCTTGTCCGCGGGATCCAGGGGCTTGGCAAATTATTTCCTTACCCTCTCAGCAGGTTTTAGGCTTTTTCTGGATCCCGCGGACAAGCCGCGGGACGACGCAGGGAGGCTAATTGACGACAGGCCTTAATTGTTTGACCGTAATCACTGTATCATCCGTATATTTTTGTAATGGGCGAGTTTTTAACCAAGCATTACGTCCTAAAGCAATTTCACTATTTGCTCCCAACCTGCAATCGGGAACATGCTGCATTTTTAACATGAGACAAATATCAAAGGTCAACCCATTACCAATATAATGCTTAGTCAATGCGATTAATGTTTTTAAATTAATTGACGACGGCAAAAACTGCTTGAATTGGTTATACGACAGCGGACCTAACGCTAAACGAAAATGATGCTGGCAATCCCAAATCCTCTCGCCCAATACCGCTGTGATTCCTAGTTGATTGTAGCTATTAAAACCCCTACTCAGCCGCATACGATCTTTGCGAGGAAGAAATAGGCATTTACTCTGGAACTGTTTCACTACCACAGGGATCGTAAAATAATCACTCAAGATACTTTGTAAAGACCAGGCTGACCGGTGCTGATCAGCAAAATAACCCGCATAAAATAAGGTGGCTTCATCGGTAAATACAGGCTGCGGTTTTTTGTTTTCTTTGATCCAATTGCCGCTTAAGGAATGTAACATATGGGTAAATGTATCTTGGGCATTCTCATGCTGTTGCGCTTGCTCGTGGGTTATGTAAAAATGATTTTTCTGCCAGGCTCGATAAAATAACGAAATGATACGATGATTAAATAAATCCAAAAATTCCATTAAAGTATTATCTTTTTCTTGCAATCGCTGAATCAGTAGTTCGGTATAATGGTTCGGCAATAAGCCACTGCCGCCAAATAAACCCAGGAAGGGTACTTGAAACTCAAACTCCCAGAGGCCTTTATTTTCTGAATATAATAATTTTACTTGGTCGATTAGATTAGCAGGAAAACGAAAAGAAGGTGTGGTGCGGAAATGGATGCTTCCGTAGTTAATTTGCTGCTGAGCATCATTTTCGCCCATTGCGGTTTTGTGCATGATTGCTTGATTGATCAGACGTACTGCCTGAAAAAAATCAAATAGCTGAGGGGCAGCGAGTAACTGCTGTAAAATTGAATCTAGTATAGGCACTGATTTTGAATGCGAATCTGGCATTTTTAATTTACCTAGGGTAATGCAGAATTTATTTTTATTGAGATTGTTAGGGTAATATCTTATTGCCACTAGAAGCTGCCCCCTTCCTAACCTTCCCCCGCAAGCGGGGGCAGGGACTGGTTGGGCAGGAAAGTTATGTTATGCGCCAATCTCATACCTAGCTCGAGCAAGTCCCTTCCCCCGCTTGCGGGGGAAGGTTAGGATGGGGGGAGTCTCTAGTGGCACAATACTATTTATTAACCTGCGGAATATTCGCCACCAACCGTAGCGAAGTGGTTAACTCCTCTAACTGTAACCACGGACGCAGCCAAGCAACAGCCTGATAAGCCCCTGGTTTGCCAGGAACGGGTTCCACTTGAACACGCGCTTCTGCCAAAGGAAACTTAGCTTTCATATTCTGCCCAGATTCGGCATTTCCATTAACGTAATTGTTGAGCCAGATGTTGAGCCAGGCTTCTACTTCTGCAGCCTCCATAAAAGAACCAATCTTATCGCGACCCATTACCTTCAGATAATGCGCAAATCGTGAAGTAGCCATTAAATAGGGTAAACGGCTAGAAATAGAGGCATTGGCAGTTGCTTCGGGTTTGTCGTATTTTTGTGGTTTCTGTATCGTTTGTGCGCCAAAAAAAACGGCATAGTCCGTATTTTTATAATGACATAAGGGTAAAAAACCTAATCGGCCCAGCTCAGCTTCGCGGCGGTCAGTGATACCAATTTCCGTAGGACAGGCGGCGTCTACATCCCCGTCATCACTAATAAAAGTATGTGATGGCAAGTTATCAATGCGCCCACCGCCCTCAGGACCACGGATAGCAGTGCACCAACCAAATTTACTGAAAGCATTAGTAAGCCGTGTACCTAAGGCATAGGCCGCATTCATCCAACAGTAATTATCATGCTCTAGTTTCATCGGTTTACCTTCAGCATCCGGCAGTCCTTCTTCAAAGGCAAATTCTTCAACGGGTCTGGTTTTTTCGCCATAGGGTGGACGTGCGAGGACTCGCGGCAAGGTCAAGGTTAGGAAACGCGAGTCTTCTGATTCACGCAAACTACGCCATTTAGCATATTCCACCGAACTAAATATATTCTCCAGGTCACGTGGTTGTGAAAGTCGCGTCCAACTATTAAAGCCAAATAGTTTAGGACTGGCGGCTGAAACAAAGGGACAAAATGCTGCGGCAGCCACACTGGAAATCTTTCCCAGCATTTCAATATCTTCAGGATGATTCGAAAATTCATAATCGCCAATTAATGCACCATAGGGTTCACCACCAGGAGTGCCAAATTCACTTTCATAAATTAATTTATATAGCTGACTCTGGTCAAATTCTGAGGTTTTGGTTAAATCTTTACTCAACACTTCACGGGAAGCATTAAGCACTTTGACACGCAGATTGACGTTGGTTTCGGTGTTGGAAATAAAATAGTCTAGTCCACGCCAACAACCTTCCAACTTTTTGAATTTTTCATGGTGCATTACTAGTGCTAATTGTTTGGAGAGGATTTCATCAATACCTTTGATAGCAGTGTCCACTGTGCGGATTAGATTATTATCCCAGCTGATGGTTCCTTTTAGCGCCTCGGAACTCAACGTCCGTAACAGTTGCTCGGCTTCAGAGCGGTCTGTCTGCCAAGTTACGTTAATGGCTTGTTCCAACAAACTTGTATTTGATTTGTTCTCAGTTGTAACTTGTTTTAGTTGCGGGTTTAATGTTTGGCTCATGGGTTTAATCCTTTAGTTTAATATCTTTTGCATCTAATTCTGCAGAAAGTTGCTTTAGCTCCTCGGAGTTCTGCAAAATGCGTTCCAGTAAATTTTCTAATTCATTTGAGCGGTCTACTTTAGTTAGCAAATCCCGTAATTGGTTACGGGTTTCGAGCAATTTTTTCAATGCTGGGATTTGTTCTGCCACTTTAGCGGGTTCAAAATCTTCAATTGATTTAAAAGTCAGATTTATACTGAACTCACTGCCATCTCCTTTAAGAGTATTTTCTACGGAAAGTCTTAAACCCGGGGTCATACGTTTCATCACATCGTTAAAATTATCACGATCGATCTGCACAAATTTACGTTCGCGCAGAGGCTTTAACGGTTCCGTGGGATCGCCGGAAAAATCGCCTAATACCCCCACCACAAATGGGAGTTCTTTGACGACGGTGCTGCCCTCTGTTTCTACTTCATATTTTATATGTACGCGTGGTTTGCGAACATTTTCTAGTTTGTTGTGAATGCTTTCCATTTGAAATCTCCTAAAGTATGTGAATGAATTTTTTAAATTTCCTCCGGCAGACCAAATCCTTTTAAAGTATTTAAGTCAAATATCGGTAGATTATTAGGCGCCCATAAATCAAAACTGGCACGATAATCGCCTTGAGTCACAGTCCAAATATAATGACCAGGAGTATCTGCTTTTTCTAAACGAGTGGCATTTAACATTTGAAACCATCCCCAGGGCCCGTCAAAACTACGGCTGAAATTCTGATTATGGAAGTCACTGAAGGAAAAGCTCACTTGTTGCGTATCACCCACAAAAGGCCAATGCCAATGTAAGGATTGCGGTGGCCCATGGCGATAAGTAATGCTCTGGTTAGCAAGTTGTATATTTATGCTACTAGCTTGAGGATCCAAATAACGGGGTTGTATCGAAAATTGTACGGCAGGTGTGTTATTCGCTCCTTGAAAATACATGCTACGAATTAAGCTGGCGCGAGACAACAGCGCAATTGTCGCATCACTCAAACCCAATGAATGAATACCGAAGGTGTATTGACGCCATAGGCTGTCATGCGAATTAATAAAGGGTGCCAGATAGGCCTTAAAATATTTCGCATAGATGCCGTCGCTGCCAAAAAAGGCTCCAAAATTGGTCATATCAACAAAATTTTCTGAAGCCACAACGAATGGAAAGCGACCCTGAATATTGGTTTGATAAAAAGGCAATACTTCATTTTTCCACGCCGTATTTGCAACTTGATGCGCACCTTTGAGCAATACGTCCATACTGTTATCAGCAATTTGCGTAAACCAGGCATTAAGCGGTGCTGGCAATTGTTGAGCCTGGTGACGTAGCACCACAATAGGATTATTTGGCAGATTATTTAACATAATTGCGCTGGCATCCTGAAATTCTTTTTGCGCCACATTAGTGGAATTACTCAGCATCACCAGGTATTCCCGCAACGCCAATAGAGTTTTTAAGCTCCGTGTATATTGCAATCCAGTTTTAGAAATTCCAGTCGCCGCATTAATTTCTGCAAACTGTTGCGATACCTGCATGGTGTTATTCTTCACTGTCGCAGTATTAGCTTTAACCTCATGCAATAATTTGAGCATAAGATTATTAGTGCTATCTGATAGAGTATCTAATACCTGGATTGCCTGCGATAAACTATAAAAGGGAACTATCTGGATATCGGACAAAGCCCGTTGCCAATGTTGGATATAGTCCGCATTATATAAAGCCCACAATTCCGGCGTCATTTGCAAACTTAAGGTGTTGGAATTGACGCTGGGGTCAATACCTAAAATGCGATAAATTTCTGCGCTATGGCGAATCAACGCTGCGCTGCGTTCACCTTCCAGGCTTTTATAGCCCCGATAAGTGTACAGCGCTGGAAGGGTAGCTAGATTAGTATCTTGATAAATAAATACATCGGAAAAATACGGTTCAAGTTTATTACTTAAATCAAGGCGGTCATGCGAATTTTCAGCTTCCTGTTTTATTTCATAATACGCAAATTGCACCGGGGGAACTTGGTGTAATTGTTTTCTAACATTAGTAATCAACGCATCATCCAGGTTAATGGGACTGACGGGGTATTGTACGGCTTCGGCGAGGTATGCATTCAATTCAGCCTGATCTTCTGGTTTATCTTTGAGGGTGGTCATCAAGTCAGTGCGAATAGGGGGCCTTAGCCATTGTGGATCTGCTCTGACGGCGGGGCTAAACACTAGATAACCTTTCAACGCCTGATATAAATTTTCCGTAGGCAGTTGGTTCTGCTGCAATAACGCTGCAAGATGTGACGCTACCCGTGGCATCAATACGGTGGTGGTCGTCTGCTGCCAAACTTGGTTAATTATTTTACGCATATGCAGGGGATCAAAAACCTCCAACCATACACTCCATGAAGATTTGTCAGCATAAATTTCCTGAATATTTTTAAGACTATTCAGCAAGGGCAATCCCGCAGCAAGACTTTTATCATCTGGTGAATAGCTGTCGACTGCCTGTTGATACATAGGTAGATAGTCAGCCAGGGTGTCGAGCGCCCATTTATTTTGTTGCCAGGAATAGGCAAATCCAGCGAGGGCTAACAATAGGAGTAATCCCATTCCTGCAATGCTACTGCGATTCATAACCCGATCATGCCGCTGCCAATGATAGGAGTTTGATAATGCCCAGTTGGCTTCTGGAAATATAATCTGCGGAAAAAATTTTTGCGCAAAATAGGTTCTTTTCTGGGAAATAGAATTGAACGGTAACACTTCTTCCAGATTAAAATGCGCATTAAGTTTGGACATCAAAAGATCTGATGGATTACCTTCTTGTAAATTGCTGCAAAAATAAATACCACGTAGTTGCGCCGTTTCATCCTGCAACAACAAGTCGGAGAGCATGGGTTTACACTGTTCTAGCTGCTGCGGAAAATAACTGATAATAGCTCTGTGTTCAGCATTACGTTCTGATTCCAGACGTATAAGTAAATGTTGCTGTAATCTGGCAATTAGTGCATCAAATTCTTTGTTGAAATAATCTAACGCTTGGCGTTTACTGCTAAATGTTATTTGCGGAAAAGCGATTCCCCAGTTTTGTTCGCGCTCCTCTTTGGAAAGATTGGCAAAAAATTCTCGGAATCCTGCTATTAAGTCACACTTGGTCAATATCAAATAGACCGGCATCTGGGTTTCCAAAACCGCATGCATTCGACTTAATATACTTTTTAAGTGCTGTTGCGGTGCTAATCCTTTGGCTTCACTGCGAAATAGCAAGTCGGGTAATTCTAAAGTTACTACCACACCATTTAAACAATTTTTGCGACGGTTACGTCGAATAAACTTCAATAAGGCGGCAAAAAAAAGCGAGTTTTTGTTGATAGATTCTAATGCGGACTTTTTCTTTGTATCTTCGTCATCGTTATCATCCAGCATGGAAAAAGGGAGTTCGAGAAAAACAGCTTCGTTAGTAAAACGCCAAGTATGTGGGCAAGCATTTTTTAAGGCATCGTCAGGTAGATGTTCCGTTGGGAAGGTATTGAAATTGGCTTGTTGTAACAGATTGGTTTTGCCACTACCGGTATGGCCCAGTAAAACATACCAGGGTAATTTGCGCAGGAAATGGCGTTTTTTTTGACCCCAATGTTGGAAAAAAGCGCCTAAAGCTGCATAAAGAGCTTTAGTTTCTTGGTGAAACAATTGCCAGGATTCTTTATCTGCCACTTGCTGTTGGGCAGATTCAGGACGATTTTCAGTTGTGCGGTTAGGCTTGTGAATATATTTTAGATATATAATAAAAGCAGCCATCAATAATACAATGACGCTTAATAATAACTGCGTGAGTATATTGGTAAAATTATAATCAGTATCCCAACCTAAGAGATGAGGTGCGAACCATATGCTGGCTAAGAGTAATATTAATATCAATGCTAGACTGTATTTGGTTATTCCGTATAAAAATGTTCGCATTGTGTTCCTCTTAATTTATGTTGTGTTGCTTATTCAATGATCGGCGCGGTTGTATAATTCGCTCCCATTTTTTGAAAGAGCACTGTATCCTGTATCCCCTCTCCCGCAAGGGGAGAGGGGATCATAGAGTTTCGGATAGTTAGGCTCTGTAAAACAATAACCTATCTTTTTAACATCCCATCTAAGACCCATCTTCGCAGGCGGGAGGGGATAGAAAAACACTTACATAGAACAACCGACGTAGTCGTCCCGGCATGGAAGCCGGGATCCAGATCACAGGATGTGAAAGTTTCGCTTTCCTGCGCCCTGGATCCCGGCTTCCTGCCGGGACGACGTTCCGTCGACTATGCGCGCATTTTTCTACCCCCTCCCGTCTGCAAATCTGAGTCTCATCTGGGCGCTAAAAAGATAGGTTATTGTTTTACAGAGCCTTAGGAAGCGAATTATTCAACAACGCCTCAACGATCTACTCTATTATTCCGTGTGCAGCTTCACTGCAACAAATGCTTGCAATATATCTCGCCCTGAAATCCAGGTTGCGATATTAAATACCCCCCCCAAAAAAATAAAAATTGCGCAGGTTATACCTAACAATTTCCACCTGGAAAATGTTCGCCGCGAAGTCATTGGCTTTTTCTGTAAGACAGAAAGACTTGGAGAAAATGATTTCTCTGGTTGTTCTTTATGCATGGAAATAATATAAAACAGGCGGTGTCTGACTTCATCGCGAATGGCTTGATCCTGATTATAATATCGGCCTTCAAAACCCAGACTTAAAATTAGGTATAACAATTCCAGTAGTGAAAGATTTTCGACAGGCGATTTAGCCATTTCTTCGAGGATGATAAAAAAACGTTCGCCTCCCCAAGTTTCCTGTTGCACAATGCTGAGCAAAGTCTGATGTGACCAAGCGCTATGATTGCCCCAACGGGTTGAAAGTACTGCTTCGTCTAATGCAGTGCACAGACAGTAGCGCGCAGCTAAAATAATTCGTGGTGAACATTGCAGCTTCCTGGCTGTTTCGACAAAAGCCATTATTTCGTTAATCACTAGGCGACGTATTTCAACAATTTGGTCGGGGTCAATAGGCTGCGTTTGACGGAGTTTAATCATTAATAATAACAGCGGCATGGCGGCTGAAGTCAGAGGGTTTATGCCATTGAGCTGTATGAAAGGTAATGGCTGATGTGAAGTCATGAGGGTATCCCGCGCGGAACGGGCTAAGAGTGTATTTTCATTCATAGCGTTTATCCTTTACAGCCCATAACTCTAAACGTAAACCTGGAAATGCACCGCCCACATGGAAAGCCAGTCCGGCCGATTTCTTAAGCTGTTCCCATAAAGCATGGCAATGATTAAGAGAAAAATAAGCAAAATTTGCATAATAAGGAATTTGTCTTGGTGCAATTGATAAGGGACTGAGTTCAATACCTGGCAATGCACGATTCACTAGACTACGAATTTCTTCAACCGGGGCAACTTTAACTTGCGCTGGAAACTGCGAACGCAAATTTTCCTGCGGAGTATTGGCGTACACTGCCAAAATAAAATTCGCTTTATCCAATAGTGATTTATCGCTGAGAACAGACACCCAGACATTAGATTCTTGTTCTTCAATTGTTAATGCAACGGCACCTTCTTCCAACACCAGGCTTAATCCACGACGCAATTCCGTCATCAAGGGTTGGAAAACTGTCTGTAAATCATCATGCAAATAATCTGGCATGACGGCGGGACGACGTTGCCAATGCATAAAGGTCGAAATATCGCCAATTAATTGGATGAGAACAGAATATAATTGTTCTGGATGCAGTGTTTTTAAACTGGCAAAATGTCGCAATAAAGGTTCATAGCGATTCATAATTTGCAATAACGTAAAATCAGCAATTTCAGCTACTCCGCCACTGGTACCTTGGCTCAGGCGTTCCATTAACCTATTGCCCCGGTAATGGAGTAACCCTTGAATTTCTTCAATAAAGCCTGAAAAATTATGCACAGCGTGTACGTTCAAGCAAGGGGGAAAATAATGCTCATCAATTAAAATTTTATGATCCGCACGTGCCTCCAGCACCCGCACTAGACCTAAACAACTAAAGCCTTGCCGATCCTGATTTTCCATTAATAAACGTAAAGATAACTTGCCTACTTGCAAGGGTGTGATTACTTCTGAGCCGGCATTGCTATCCGATACTTCAATTGTTTCCACGTGATAGCGGTATAAATGTTTATCGATTTCGTTTAATAAACTTGTCTCAGACACACCTGCTCGTTTAAAAGGTAGTGCGAGATAAATTATGCTGTTAGTTGTGCCTAGCGGGATATCGATGGGAGCTGGTGCTTTGTCTCGGGCTGGGATATTAACTGCCGTGCCATCCGGCAAAATTCCGCGGCAGGATTTTATTGATAATTTACCCAGTAATAATAACTGCTCATCTATCTTAAGCTCAGTAATACCCCAGCCATAGGGATCTAGCATGCTTGAGCGTTCTATCATTAGATTATCTAGGTAACGTTCTTGCTGCTGAAGATGGTGTGGGTGTAGAAACATACCTTCAGACCAAATGACTTTGTCAGCTAATGTCATGCTTTATGTTCCAATAGTAATGATGTCCGTTAGAATTATTCAACGCTAATATTTTGCGTTGATAAATGTATTCGTAATTTCAAACTCTTACCTGGCTTGACCTGTTTGATCTGACGCCACTGTGAACTATCGGGATTTCTAAATTCTGCAACCACTCCGATATAACTGGCTTGTGGAGATAAATCCATGCGCACAGTTTGCTTTTGACCTGGTCTTATTTCAAGTTCACGTTTATCAAGAAGATCAGCGCCTAATGTACTTTGTGCGTTATCACTCAGCGCGAAGAAATTTGCTTGCTGGAAAGTAGTGGCAGATTTTAATTGATAAATAACTACAACAACCGGCGAGGCTTGATGATAAATATTTGGATTGAGGAAGTTGGCCGATTCAATCGCAGCTGTAGCATAAGGAGATTTAGAGCATCCAGTTATCATTGCTGTAAATAACAGCAGGGATAAAGTTATGGCGAATATTTGTAATGATTTATATTTCATAATTATGCCTTTCCTTTTCACCAGCCAAATCCTGCAAAATATTTCCTTGAATTTTTTCTGCTTCAAAGAGCGCAATATCTGTTAACACAGAATATGCAGGATTCTCTGAAGATAGCCTTGTAACCTGTTGGACAATAAAATGTTGCTTCAACAATGGTAAAGTCGGTCGAACACGGCTTTGAGAAGCTTGTATCACTGGGTATACCACAGGCTGCTTATCTATTTGAAATAAGAAGCACAAAGGATCTGATTTATTTTTCAGGGGAGCCTCCACATTAAAACCCTTTTGTTGGCTTTCAATCGCAGCTAACTGGAGATCTTCATCTACAAATTCGACCGCATGTTTGAATTTAAATTCAAGCATTTCCATACCACAAGCTGCTCGTTAAGTTATAAAATTGTTTTATTTACTCCTAACTTTCAAATACAAAATAAAAACCTATTTCATATTATTTTCGTAACTGCCACTCCGTCGTCCCGCGGCTTGTCCGCGGGATCCAAAAATGAGGTTTCTCAGCTTTTTCCTGGATCCCGCGGACAAGCCGCGGGACGACGGGACTGAGCTGGCTATGGCGTAAGCAGTTACTTATTTTCTTTATATTTTTTATGTTAGCGAACTAATAATTCTTGCGCAACCTAGTAATCTACATAATTTTAAAAATAAAAAAACGACTATGTTTTTTTGATGCATGTTTGTTAGGATAGTCTTCTCATCTATTTTTTTTAAGGAAATCCTGATGTTAACTTCTATAATTCAACTCGATTTTGATGCTTTACTTGCCCCTATTTCTCGCAAAGAATCCACCGGAAAAAATCTGCGAGAAGATAGCGCACTCATTCCTTTGTACCATCAACTCAAAGATGCACGCATGGCACTTCGCACCATGGAGCGACAACAAATCCAAGGCGCTGAAAAAGGCGTCAGACCCGATTGGTCTCTCGTTTACAATAGGTGTATAGATATTTTGTGCACTAAATCCAAGGACCTCGAAGTTACCGCATGGTTGATTGAAGCTTTGCTACGTGAACAAGGTTTTCCAGGTTTATGCGCCGGCTTCGGTCTGGCGCGGCAATTGTGTGAAAAATTTTGGGGCGAGTTATACCCGCTACCCGATGAAGATGGATTAATTTCACTCGTCGCACCGCTGGCCGGATTAAATGGTGAGACCGTTGAAGGCTCTCTCATCACACCTATTGCACTCATCCCACTCACTCCAGACAGCGCAGAAAATTCAATTGCTTTGTGGCAATATCGTCAGGCCTTAGAACTACTGAAAATTGCAAACCCTGAAAAACGTTCACAACGCATCGCTGCAGGCTATACCAGCATAGAAATGATTGCGCGTGCTTTTAAAGAAATCCCAATAGAAGTTGTTAATTCTCAACGCAAGATACTGCAAGAGTGCATCAATGAATTTCAGCAACTTACAGAACTACTCCAGCAAAAATGTGGCGAACATTCTCCACCTTCTTCTCGAATTCTGGCGCAACTTAATGCTTGTCTTGATTGCTTAAACAGCGTTAACACTTCCACCTCAGAAAATGCCGCTCAGGAAACTTCTACAATTATTAGGACTAAACCTTCCTCTATTGATCCTATGAAATCTAAAATATTTACAACGGACTTATCCAGAGAACAAGTTTTAAACAGCATCTTACAAGCAGCTGAGTTTTTTCGCTCTACCGAGCCTCACTCACCCGTTTCTTATATACTAGAACGTGCTGTGCGTTGGGCAAAAACCCCTTTGCCTGAATTACTTAAAGAACTCATTTTAGATGAGACGGCGCGTGGACAACTGGGTCATTTAACTGGCATTAGTTTTGAGTAAGCTGGGAATTTCAGAAAACTGACGGAGTTGCATAGACAACCCCCGCTTTAACCGAGCCGCGACCGTTAGGGAGCGTTTATTAGACTCCATTAAACGCTCCCTAACGGTCGCGGCTCGGTTAAAAGGTGATTAAACCTTAGTGCCCGTAACCAAATCGTAACCAGCAGCCGTTGGAGCCTGTGGAGTATTTCCTTGGCTGAATGGTGTGTATTTCATTACCATTTTATTGAAATTAAGGGTTAATGTGTCTTTAGGAAGATCGCTGATAGGTATGGCAGTATGATAGCCACTGATTAAAACTTCGCTTAAATCATAATGCACATACTCTCTTGGAGCGCCAGTGCTGGTTTGGCAAACGCTGATTTTGACGGATTTTGCTTTACCTACGCAGGCTTCATTAAACAGATTGGGTGAGCTTTTGCTCATATTCAAACTCACGACCACTTCACCGACAGTGGGTAATGTATTTTCACGATCGGACGTTTTCCCCGTTCTAGTTCTGATGTCGCGGTTTACTCCAAAATTTAAAGTATTCAGCTCGATCCATTTTTCATAGCCCTTAGCAGTAACATCCCCTTCAACACCTTCAAAATGCATGTAAATAGGCATTATTTAAACTCCTTCAATTAATTTAGTGTAATTTAGTGCGCCACAGATTGTGACTTTCCTATGATAATCCTCATTAACTTTTATTTAATGTGGAGAATATAATTATCACTATCGCGCAATTAAATGGTCAATACCGTAATTAAAATAGATTAATTTTTTATATCCATTTTTACATAACGGTACTTGACCTGGAAATAATTAACTTGTTAGGCTTTTATTTCCATGGCGGTGCAAGCGAATCCCAGGCAACCAACTATTCAGGATCACCATGAAACAAGATGAATTGTTATACTATTACCAAGAAGAACTAGCTTTCTTGCGCCAGTCAGGTGAGAAATTTGCACAGGCGCATCCCAAAATTGCCGGTAGACTTCGCATGGGCCCTAACAGCATTGAAGATCCACACGTTGCAAGATTAATTGAAGCCGTAGCCCTTTCAAATGCACGCATACGCCAAAAACTTGAGGACGATTTTCCAGAAATTAGTGACGCTTTGTTGCAAACCTTACACCCCAATGCCTTATCGCCTATTCCAGCAATGGCAATCAGCCAGTTTCAAATAAATAAAAACCATCTTGTTAGCACAAAAACACTACCGGCCAATACCGAACTGCATAGCGAACCCATTAATGGTCAATTGTGCCAATTCAAAACTCGCTACCCGGTAGAATTAGTTCCCTTAGTACCCATCGCAGCGAAACTGGTTGCCAAACCAACTGCAGCACCCATCATTCCACAAATTAATGACTCCTCCGCCATACTACGCCTTAGTATGGGCTGCACTCATCCCAGCATTGCCTTAGATAAACTGACTATTAATGAATTGCGTTTTTTTATTAATGCACCCACTCAATATGCTCACGCCTTATATAGTTTACTGTTCCAGCATACAGTCGCCATTGCCATCGCCACTTCGGCAAATGACGACCAACCTGTAATTCTGGATCCTAAAATCTGCTTACAGCCAGTAGGTTTCAAAGAAGAAGAAGGCATGTTGCCCTACAATAAACGCACTTTTATGGGCTACCGATTACTCAGTGAATTTTTTGCATTCCCAGAAAAATTTTTGTTTTTTGATTTGCTGGGTTTGAAATCGGCGATAAATAAAAAACTCACCTCAAACAATAGACAATTTGAGATTTATTTTTATCTCAATCAATTTAATTCGCTCTTAGAAAAAAAAATTAGCGCTGATTTTTTTGCTTTAGGATGCACTCCTATCGTTAACCTATTTGACACTATGGCCGAGCCTTTTATGCTCACTAATATGAAAACTGAATATCATCTCAATCCGAGTGTGCGTCATACACCCGAAGCGATTGAAATTTATTCTGTCAATCAGATCCATGCGACTGCATTTAACGGGGACATCATTCACTTCTTGCCATTTTATGGTTTAAAACACTACCGTAATTCTTCTTACTACCATCTGGTTCGCAAACCCGCCTGGGAAGCGGGCCATTATCCGCTGCGTGGCAGTGAAGTTTTCCTGGCATTTAGTGATCGCGAATTACACCGCTTTAACCCCGAAAAATGGATTATTAGCGCAGAAGTCTCCTGCACCAACCGTGATTTGCCTGAGCAGTTGGTATTTAATGCTGATTCTGCAGGACTACGCATGTTGCCATCCACCCCAGGCAATATAGAAAAAATTATCTGCTTGTCCCCTATGACACCCGTGCGCCGCCCTTTCACACAACAAGGTGGACGCTGGCGTTATGTATCGCACCTTACCCTCAATCACCTATCCCTCACGCAAGATGAAGAAGGCATTGAAGCACTGCGTGGCTTACTAAAACTTTACGATTTTGATCATACGGATGAACATATAAACACCCTAGAAGGATTACTCGCGATCAGCAGTGAAAATACCTTCATCCGTAGCCCGACTGGACACCGTGGAAATCCATTCTGGCATGGCTCGGAAATCACTCTGGTAGTTGATGAGGCTAAATTCAGCAGCGGCAATTTATTTTTATTTGGCTGCATCTTGAGTCATTTTTTTGGTTTATACACCAGTGTGAATTTATTCACGCAGTTAATTATCAAAAATTGGCAGCATGAAATTTTCAGATTTTACCCACGCGCAGGGGATAGAGCGGTGATTTGACCCAACTCGGTTGCACATGGCATTTAGGAAAAAAATAGATGAATTTAATTATTCCCGATAACCGCTTTCAATGGCTAGCGATCAAAAGCGCGAGAAACGTAGCCTAGAAGTAAAAACAACAACGGCGCAAGATGATGTGTCAGCGCAATTTCAGTGACAATAAAGAAGCCCCTCAAGCTTTGTCTAATGAGCAATTAAATTATGTTCATATAGAAAACTATTTTAGCCAACCCAATGTTCCCGATCCTACGAGTTCAAATTCACTCTTAAAAGAAAACTCCAAAGATACTGAGAATGAGGCAATGCCTAATAATGTGATTTTTGGATGATGCAGTTATCCTTGAGCAATGACAGCCATTGCTCAATACGTAGTTGACGCTTTAGCATTTTATGATTTTTTTATATCCCCATAAGAAAACTTTAAGGAGCTTGTGATATATATTAAATAAATACTGCAGGTATATAACACTAGCGGCCTGACGAATATTAACAACCTTACATGACCGGAGAATAAACAATGGCTAATGATCAAAAGAAAGAGAAACATAACCTGGAAGTAAAAAAATCAACAATGCAAGATGATCCATCAGCCCAATTTCAGTCGGCTCGCCGTTATCATCTTGGGCTGGATAATATAGAGAAAGATGTGAAAGAAGCTGTGCGTCTTTATCGTTTGGCAGCGGATCAAGGTCATGCAGAAGCTCAAAATGAATTGGCTTACTTTTATGAGAGAGGGATAGGTGTAGAGCAGAATCAGAAAGAAGCCGTGCGTCTTTTTCGTTTGGCGGTGGAGCAAGGTCATGCGGGAGCACAAAATGAATTGGCTTACTTTTATGAGAGAGGAATAGGTGTAGAGCAGAATGCGAAAGAAGCCGTGCGTCTTTATCGTTTGGCGGCGAACCAGGGGCTTGCGACAGCTCAGAATAGATTGGCTATCTGTTATATGATGGGAATAGGTGTAAATAAAAATATGGAACAAGCTGTGCTTCTTTTTCGTTTGGCGGCCAATCAAGGTCATGCAGGAGCTCAAAATGAATTGGCTGAGCGTTATAAATTTGGGGATGGTGTAGATAAAGATGCGAAAGAAGCTGTGCGTCTTTTTCGTTTGGCGGCCAATCAAGGTCACGCTCTAGCCCGAAAATATTTGGCTTTCCATTATGAATACGGAGAGGGTATTCTTAAAGACCCCAATGAAGCAAAGCATTATTATCAATTGGCAGAGACTCAAGTTAAGATCCCTGACACTAGGAACATAGTTATTGGACCGACTTCCCCACATTTCAACTTCCAAGACCCTACAAAAGTCCGTCAAGCTTCGTCTGATCAGAAAAACTATAGTCATACAAAAAAATCTTCTAGCCAACCTAATGTTCCCGATCCTGCGAGTCCAATTGCTTCACCTCAAAAAGAAAGCTCCAACGATACTAAGAGTAATAAATGTCTAATGATGTGATTTTTTGATGCTGTCATCCTGAGCGAAGAATCGGAGCCGCGCGCGTTAGCAAGCGTTACCTGAGCTGTGAGATGCTATTTGATGTGGCATCGCAAGAAATATGTTGGGTGGTGCACTTAAAAACTGCTGAGTTGGGCTATTTTTTTGGGTTGGTGCGCTTTAAAAGTGACGCATATCTTTTCCATATTAATCGGGTAGCCCAATTCTAAAGAAACACATTCTAAAAATCGGCCAAAACTACCAATGTTTCTTACAATTGCCTCGGCACGACTTTGCTCGCCCATTAGGAGTTATCGCATGCTTTATCCTTGCAAATCTAACATGATACTTTATAATTACAAGGATGCTACGCCGTGAATTAAAAAACTATCTCCGTGATTTACTCTCCCGCCATCCAGCTGTAGGGCTTTTGGGCCCTCGGCAGGTAGGAAAAACCACCCTCGCCTTAGAAATAGCAGATATGCAGCCTGCGGTTTATCTGGACCTTGAATCTCCTGTTGATTCAGCAAAACTGCAAGAGCCTGAATCTTACCTATCCCGTTTTGAAGATAAATTGGTCATTCTTGATGAAATTCAGCGAAGCCCAGGGCTATTTCAAGTGTTACGCGGCATTATAGATAAAGGACGTCGCAAGGGATTGAAGGCTGGGCGTTTTTTAATCTTAGGTTCAGCACAATTGGATTTATTGCAACAATCCGCCGAGACCTTAGCGGGGCGTATTATTTATACCGAATTAGGTCCTTTCAACATGAGGGAAGTTGAACATTCGGCGGTAGCAGATGAGCGTTTATGGTTACGGGGCGGCTTTCCAGATAGTTTCCTAGCAAATAATGACGCTGAAAGCTTAGAGTGGCGACAAGCTTTTATTAGAACTTATTTAGAAAGGGATATTCCGCAGCTCGGCCCTAGGATACCCGCTGAAACTTTACGACGTTTTTGGACCATGCTGGCGCATCTACAAGGCTCAACCTTTAATGCAGCCAGCTTAGCAGCAAGCCTGGCAGTCAGTGGCGTAACCGTTGCCCGCTATCTTGATCTAATGGTAGATCTGCTCTTAGTCCGACGATTACCCGCTTGGTATTCCAATACCGGTAAAAGATTAATTCGCTCCCCCAAAGTTTATGTGCGAGATAGTGGTTTAGCACACGCCTTACTTGGCATTTCCAGCATAGATAATTTACTAGGGCACCCTATTGTGGGAAGCAGCTGGGAAGGTTATGTAATTGAAAACTTGCTCTTAGCTCTTCCTCCTCATGCCGAAGCATATTTCTATCGCACCGCTACAGGCGCAGAAATCGATCTGCTGATATCATGCGGCGCTAATAAATTATGGGCCATAGAGATCAAACGCAGCAGTACCCCTAAATTGGAAAAGGGGTTTCATTTCGCTTGCGAAGACGTTAATCCCACCGCTTGTTTTGTCGTTTATCCTGGCAATGATCGCTTTCCGATTGCAAAAGGGATTGATGCATTAGGAATATTGGAGATGATGGATTTGATTGGCAGTCAATTGTAAGTTGTAATTACTCACGCGGATGAGTCTATGTTCTTCTTGATTCAGGGGTTTATTCGATGGTCGCTTGAGTTTTTCTTCCATACAGGAATAGTCGACTTGTCGTCCCGGCAGGAAGCCGGGACGACTATATCGGTTATTCTTATTTCGAGTTTTTACGATTGAAGATCGGACAAAGATTTTTGAAGTTCGCCACAAAGCTTATTTCGTGCGATATCCCACAAAAGAGCACTATACAGCTTGGGCATCGCTTGCAGAGGCGCGCGGCTCGGATTCTTTAAAAGAAAACTCCAAAAGATACTGAGGGCGAGCAATGTCTAATGATGTGATTTTTTGATGATGTTGCTATCATTGAACGATCACTATCAATGGCTGTCGTCCTGAACGCAGTGAAGGATCTCCAACTAGTAGCACCTCAAGGAGATCCTTCACTGCGTTCAGGATGACAGCCTGGTTTAGGATGACAGTGTCAATGACTTGATTGTATTAATAAAATCACATCGTCACACAGCCCGTATTTTTGGGCTTTTCTTTTGGCAGTGGCTCGGGCTCTTCTTTTGACAGTAACTTTGAAATATCTGGTTTGAAAAAATAGCCGTTACGAAGCAACGTTTGTTGTGATAACTTAACACCTTTCGCCGCCGACAAACGATAATAATTCACTGCTTCATTGGGATCTTTAGGAACACCTAGTCCTTGTTCATAACAGCGAGCCAAATTATTTTGGGCTATCGCATCGCCTTGCTCCGCCGCCAAACGATAAAGACGCACCGCTTCTTTCACATCCTTCTCTACACCTGTTCCATTCTCATAACAGCCTCCCAAATTATTTTGAGCTCCCGTATCATTTTGCTCCGCCGCCAAACGAGTAAGACGCACAGCTTCTTTTTCATCTTTAACTACACCTGACCCCAACATATAACAGCAGGCCAAATTATTTTGGGCTATAGCATGACCTTGATTGGCCGCCAAACTATAAAGACGCGCAGCTTCTTTTTCATCTTTAATGACAACTGTTCCTTTTCTATACCAGGAAGCTAAACTATTTTGGGCACCTACCTCACCTTGGTCCACCGCCAAACGATTAAAACGCAAAGCTTCTTTGACATCTTTATTTACACCTGTTCCCGTCATATAACAGGACGATAAATTATTTTGGGCTCTCGCATGACCTTGCTTCGCCGCCAGACGAAAAAGGCGCACCGCTTCTTTCGCATTTTTATCTACACCTTTTCCCGCCATATAACAAATACCCAATCTATTTTGAGCTTCCGCATAACCTTGATTAGCCGCCAAACGAAAAAGACGCACAGCTTCTTTCACATCTTTATCTACACCTATCCCATTACCATAACAGATAGCCAAATTATTTTGGGCTGCCGCAAGACCTTGATTTGCTGCTAAGCTATAAAGACGCGCAACTTCTGGCTCTGCACCTTTCACATTCTCATAACTTAAAGCCAACTGATATAGGGCTTTGGCATCACTTGGTGCGGCTTTCTTTTTTGCGTCCAAGCAGTCATTTCTCTCTTGCTTTTTATCGCCAGACATTCTTTATTCTCCAATTATGTAGGATCAATAAATATTGTCAGGCTGTTCAGTAGCCTGAGGCATTTAATATTTATATCAGAAAATTATTAAATGAATCTTAAGGCGGAAGGCAATGGATGTAAAATTTGAAAATTTTTAGTAATTTTATACACAAAATATTTTTTCTGCTAATGGTTTTAGAAAATTCCTAAAAACTTATTTATAAACAGGCGCGCAATTGGCTCGATAAGAAAAGTCAAAACCTCTGTGAGATTAATATTTAAGGCTCTGTAAAACAATAACCTATCTTTTTAGCGCCCAGATGAGACTCAGATTTGCAGACGGGAGGGGGTAGAAAAATGCGCGCATAGTCGACGGAACGTCGTCCCGGCAGGAAGCCGGGATCCAGGGCGCAGGAAAGCGAAACTTTCACATCCTGTGATCTGGATCCCGGCTTCCATGCCGGGACGACTACGTCGGTTATTCTATGTAAGTGTTTTTCTATCCCCTCCCGCCTGCGAAGATGGGTCTTAGATGGGATGTTAAAAAGATAGGTTATTGTTTTACAGAGCCTAAGGGGCATTCCAAGGAACAACTACTCGCCCGCCTTCTATTCCACCTTCATTTTCTATGACAGTTCGGCCATTGATGTAAAATCCATTTCCACTCACATTGCCACTTTGAATTACTGCATCATTAGGAAAATCATAATAATCATTTTGAAAATAATAAGGCTGATAGTAGTAAGGAGGCGGATTATAATAAACGCCATTGGTGTAGTAGTCTGAATTACAATATTGGCTTGAATAGTAGGAGGAATTGCAGTAGTCATTTATTTCAGCTGGGGCAAGTTGGCCGTATACGCAAGAAATCCCCATTGCGGTTCCCAGGGTAAAAACCGTCTTTACTATTAAGTTATTATATTTTCCGCGCATTATCTTGCCCTCATGGCTATTTCTATATTTATAATTATAGCAGCGGGCAGAAAGATTGTAGGTGGTTATTAATTTTTTGTGAATTCGGTGATAGGAAGTCTATTTGCGAAGAGACGGGGGGTAAATTGGGTAGTTTTGGCTCGGTTCACTGAAGAATATTTATTAGAGATGATTGGGATGGGCTAAGGCAGTTTATTTAGCAAAAAGTCATGGTAGCCACACAAACGCCATTACTCAAGAGGAAACAGCACCCAGCTCACAAATTATGTAATAGAATTAATCGAAGCATTGTGCCCAAAAAATCGACACATTGAAGCAGTTATTTACTTCAATAAACTAGATAAATAAGGCAATTCCTGCCACGGCAAGGCGATCAATCGATCACTAATTTTTAATTTATGTTTACAACGGCAAATAATATATGCCATATCATAGCAATCATATTCTTGTAAAAAAAGATTGAGATGCTCACAATCATTAGCGTCTGGTCGAGTTGTCCATTTTACTTCAATAGGAATATAACGTTTATGAATGTCAATTACATAATCAACTTCAGGGCCATTGTGATCTCGCCAATAACGTAGTCTGCCTTCTAAAGAGAATAAACGTAAATAACGTAATAATTCCATACCAACAAATTGCTCAAACAGATTGGATAACGTATTTGTGGAAAGTTGGTTCCCCTCTCTGGTACATATTCGCTTTACACCCAAATCAAAAAATAAATATTTATCGGCCTTAGTTAAACGTTGACGACTTGAACTTTGTGTAATTGGTTCAATTCTATCTGCCATTAGGCAATCCAACAAAATTTGGTAATAATTAATTATCGTGTTGCGTTTAACTCCTATGTCTTGAGAGATCTTTTCCATATTAATAAGAAATTTGCAATGAAACATCAAATTTTCGGCGAAAATTTAAAAAACAATTTTAATTTTCTGCAGCATTGCTTGCCAGGCGTCATCGCATGTCTCATTGATTAAATAAATTTGATGTGTAGTCATAACAAGACTACAATATAATTATAACACATGTTGAATTTGCTAAAAGGGTGACTCTTATGCGTATGGCTGATACTTATGTTCGCGCTCGTATTGATACCGCAACCAAAGAACGTGCTGCTGATGCCTTGGAAGCAATGGGATTGTCTATTTCAGATGCCATTCGTTTGCTGATGCTTCGTATAGCTGATGAACGCCGCCTCCCTTTCGAAGTAAAAGTCCCTAATATACGCACGAAAAAAGCTATAGCAGAACTTGAATCTGGCAAAGGTAAACGATTCAGCAATATTAATGCCTTACTGGAAGATTTAAATGAGGACGATTGAACGCTCATCTGCATTCAAACGCGATTATAAACGCATCAAAGCAACACCACGTTATAGTAAAAATTTGGATTTGCTGATTTCAGGTGTGCTGGAATTTTTATTGGCTGACGAGCCGCTCCCAGGAAGAAATCGCGACCATGTTTTAAGCGGCGATTGGGATGGATATCGCGAATGCCATATCAAGCCGGATCTTTTATTAATCTACAGAAAACCCGATAAACATGCACTAAGGGCTTGTGCAAGAATAACTTCCCTTTTTAGGGCTCATTTTGGGCTCATCTTCGGACGTTTTGTCTTTCAGAAAAACGCTTACATAGAACGACTATGCGCACATTTTTCTGAAAAACAAAACATCCAAATCTGAACCCAATCTAAACCCTAAAAAGGGAAGTTATTCTTGCACAAGCCCTAAGGCTCGCTAGACTTGGATCGCATAGCGAATTGTTTGACTAATCAGACTCTGTAGTGACTTTTCACAGTATTGTGTTCCCATAGAATCAATCTGCATATCAAATTCTCACCTTTATCCATCTGACATTGTCATTGGTATTACCGGTTTCTTGCCAGTAGAAGTGAATTTAGGTTTAGACTCATTAATTTATTCGCCTCCTTGAGCAAAGATAGCTATCTTTTCCTGGCATAATTCATTGGCTAAAGTCATCAAAATATTGACCTGTTCGCTAAGCCAGGCCAGTTCTTCTTCTGTGATGGCATAGCTCGGTTTATAGCGTGCTTCTACATAAGCATTACATAACAAAATGAAATAATATTTCTCGTTGCTGGAGTTGAGTGGGAATACTTTTGTGAACCGAGGGTCGATGGCATTAACCAATTTTCGCAGTGTTTCGAGGCTATGCGTATTAGGTTTATATCGGGTAAAAACTAATAAGATGGCGGTATAAAGCCGTTCAGCTGTTTGATGAAGATCAAAAGCAGCTTTATTCAAGGTTTTATTCTGCAATGCGCTTTTAAAACCTAACCAAAACTCATTTGCATTCCTGAACCAATTTTCGAAATCTTCTTTAGCTAGCTGATAACGATCATTTGGGTGCAACTTTCGGGCGGTCTCTAATTTAAATCTTCCAGAATCATAGAGCATAATTCCTTGCCTTTGAATATCAGAAAAAAAATACTGCGCACTGGTCAATCTGCAATTAACATACTCCAAGTCATGCACGATTACGGATACGGGTGTATGGATGGTTCCTGCTTGATCAATAGCTTTTTTGATTTCCTGTTCCACACGTCTTTGTTTGGAAGTGCTGCGTGTTTCTACTATGACCAATAAATCAAAATCGCTTTGATAAATAAAATGCATCCCATCCTCATTTAACTTCTCTCGCCAATCACCGCGCGCATAGCTGCCAAAGAGGATAAGCATTTCTACTTCAGATTGTGTGCGGATTAGCTCGACAATTTTAACCAATTCCTGCTGCTTGATTAATGGCAGATGGATTAACCCGCTTTTCATGGTTTAGTTCCTGATAAATTTTCTTAAATTATATTGAAGTATTTAATTACTCCAATAAACTAGATAAATAAGGCAACTCCTGCCATGGCAAAGCGGTCACTCGATCACTAATTTTTAATTTATGTTTACAGCGGCAAATAATATATGCCATATCATAGCAATCGTATTCTTGTAAAAAAAGCTTGAGATGCTCGCAATCATTAGCGTCTGGTCGAGTTGTCCATTTTACTTCAATAGGAATATAACGTTTATGAATGTCAATTACATAATCAACTTCAGGGCCATTGTGATCTCGCCAATAACGTAGTCTGCCTTCTAAAGAGAATAAACGTAAATAACGTAATAATTCCATACCAACAAATTGCTCAAACAGATTGGATAACGTATTTGTGGAAAGTTGGTTCCCCTCTCTGGTACATATTCGTTTTACACCCAAATCAAAAAATAAATATTTATCGGCCTTAGTTAAACGTTGACGACTTGAACTTTGTGTAATTGGTTCAATTCTATCTGCAATCAGGCAATCCAACAAAATTTGGTAATAATTATTTATCGTATTGCGTTTAACTCCTATGTCTTGAGAGATCTTTTCCATATTAATTGGGTAGCCCAATTCTAAAGAAACACATTCTAAAAATCGGCCAAAACTACCAATGTTTCTTACAATTGCCTCGGCACGAACTTCTTCTTCAAGGTACGTAATGACATAATTTTTTAGATCTTCATCTCGATAAGAATTTTTTTCTTCGAGAAAAACTTCTGGCAAGCTGCCGTATAATAATAACGGTTCAATGGACTCTGGAAGTTTTGGCATTTCTAATAAACAGAGCGGATCTAAACGTGCCGCAATGACGCGGCCTGGCAATAGATTTATATCATTATCACGTTTTAATTTTCTGGCAGATGATCCCGTCAAAATAAATTGTGCTTGCCGAGCATCAATCAGCACTTGAATTAAATCAATTAACAGGGGTACCTTTTGCACCTCATCCAAAATTATCAATGGTAGGGTGCGATCATTGGCTGGTTGAATAGCATTTATTTCTGCTTTTAATAATTGGGGAAACATCTCATATTGCAACCGTAGTTCCGGATCAGCGAAGTTAATAGTATGATCACTGTCAATTTGATGTTTCAATAAAGTAGTCTTCCCCGTTTGTCTGGGCCCCAACATGAGCACACTTTTACCACGCTGCAGAGCTGCTTGAATTTTATTTTCAACCAAACGATGTATGTAACCCATTGAAATTACTCAGTAGTTTAAAGTTAGTTCTAAAGTCATAAAGCCTTATTGTAAGAAATTTTCGATGAAACATCAAATTTTCGGCGAAAATTTAAAAAATAATTTTAATTTTCTGCTCAACCTTGGGCTCATCCATTTAGCTTATCCTTGCAAATCTAACATGAAACTTTATAATTACAAGGATGACACGCCATAAATTAAAAACCCATCTATGTGATTTCTCTCTCGCCATCCAGCTGTAAGATCTAATTTTCTAAGCCTTGGCGGGTAGCTAATTAATCATCGTGAGAATAACTTTGCCAATATACCCGATACACTTAGGATTTCGGTGTTAGAGCAGATTGAGCAAACTGTTCTTGCTTCAAGTTTAAATAAATCAAAATTAGATATCTATCAATTCTTTGTGATTGTATGGTGAATGTCCTCTCTTAATACTAATTTAAGTCTCAGGTGTTTAAATACAGCTAATTGGGGCGATTTTGTTTAACAGAAAAATCCATGTTAGATGTTTATTACTCAGCATCTATCATTCTTATTGGGAAAGAGCCATCTACTGGGTCTTAAACACCAGCAATACACCCTAGATTCGATATCTTTATTTAATTGATGAGGTTATTTTTTATGCAAGAAGAAAAACAAACGTTAACAGCCATTTTAGAGGACACTCTTTTATCGTTAGAATTATCAAGTAATTTACAAGATTTAAAAGGCTTTATGGATAAGATAGCACAATTACCAGTACCTACAACTTCTTCATTAGAAAAAAAGCCACTTATGAGTCCTAAGATCGATGCGACACAGGATAATTATTCCACCCTAGAGAGAATCAAGTTAAATATTAATCGAGTAGATAACTATCTTGAAACTACTGGGAACAGCATTCTTTATGATATACACAATACTATCGGCAAGCCTGTGCGTGACAGTAAAAGCAATTTAATTCCATTAACTCCAGAACAGCTGCAGCAGCAGCTTGAGAATTTCAAACTAATTACTGAGCGTGTTGTTGAATTAAAGTTACTACATATGCAGGCAAAAATAAATTTTAATACTTATAAGAACAATTTGACTAAACAAGAAAAAAATCAAGTGGGTGAATCTACAAATCAGGGGTTCTCACCTTCACAAAAAGTGGATTCGCAAACGTTAAGTCAGCTTCATACAAAAATTCTCGGTGCGGTTGACAAAGAAAGAAAACCCACACAAGGTTATGCAATCACTTCTTCATCCAGCGCTAGCAATTCAATCTCTTCTTCCTTACTGCCTGATCAAATTAACAGCTTAACTATGCAAGAAAAATTAGTAAAGTTAATAGACATAATAAATCATGTCGGAGCTAAATCGGTAATACCTTCACTTGATTCAAATGAAAAAGTTGTTGGCTTTAGCCCTTTGTTTGGTGTTTATTATGAAGAAGAAGATACATGCTCCACTCTAGAAAAAACTAATAAACAAGTTAGTGATTTCATTGCTTACATTAGTCAGTCTGCTTATGAGACACTTCATGACTTACCCAAAACAATTAGAACAGAAATATTATCTTCTCCAACTACACAGCTTAACGATTACCGGAAAGCTGTCATAAAGTTGGTTGAATTAATATCAATCAGTAGTAATGCGCAAAAACTTTTGCTTGCTTATAATAAAGAAGTGCAAGAACAACTGCGCACAAAATCGAATAGTAGTGCAGGAAATGAACCTGTACTTGAATCTAAATCTAGTGATAACAATTCAAACGCCTCACTTGAGGATATTCATCAAAAAAACCTTAAGGACGCACGGGAAATTATTGCAGATCGAGAAAAGTCTAAGATGGCACAACAGCAGCCGGTATCGACTGTAAATCCAGTGGACCTTCCAAAAAGCCCTGAGGTGACTCTGATTACTTCGTCGTTGTCACAGCTCGAGTCGAACACATCACCCGTGCATAGGGGGGATTCATTTGCAGATCCAGTTATGTTACCTCGTTCATCAGCATTTTGGGGTCTGGATCGGAATCCAATGATTACTTCATCGTCAACAAGTAATCATGATCAGGAAGCATCTGCAAATAATTCAACCAATGCTAGTAGCTCCAGTTCATCTGGTTCTTCAATAATCCTAGATCTCAAAATACGCAAAAATTCTAATATTGATCACTCCTCCTCTTTCTCATTTGCGTCACAAAACAGTCTTGATACACTTCAAGAAAACTACTTACCAACAGCAACATCAGAGACGGACAAAAAATCAAAACTCGTTAGAAGTAATAAAAAATCCAAGGGTATAGTTGGAAAATTAACAGATTTGTTTAGACCGACTCCTACTCCTGTACCTCGAAAATTGGAGCAAGTACTTCCAAAAAACAACTCTGAGGGAGAGTCGACAACTTTAAATTCAAGGGACAAAAACAACAACAGCCGGTGATTAAAATTGCTGTCTAAAAAATATTCTGTTGATAAGTAACAGTAGTTGCAATAGTGTATCGGGTATAGTAATGAAGGTGGTTTAATTCTCACCGATGAATGCCACACCTACCCCTCTCCCTAACCCTCTCCCGCAAGGGGAGAGGGGATACAGTGCTTTTCCAAAAAATGGAAGCGAATTATTCAACAAAGCCCTCGCAAGGCGAGAGGGGGATTTACGCAAATATAGCTAGTTATTCAAAACCTCACTTTTTTTCCGCCTCTTTTCTTGCCAACTTTGTAACGCTACATAAAAAGCTGGCACGAATACTACCGCAAGACAAGTAGAAGCCAACATACCACTACAAACCGTAACTCCAATTGAACGCCGCGCATTTGCTCCGGCGCCGGTTGCAAATACCAAGGGCATCACACCCATGATAAATGCAAATGAAGTCATTAGAATCGGGCGAAATCGCGTTTTTGCCCCTAATACGGCAGCTTCTAAAATGCTTTTATGATGAATTTCTCGTTGTTCGCGCGCTACCTCAACAATTAAAATAGCATTTTTCGCTGCTAATGCGATCAATAGCAATAAGCCAATCTGGGTATACATATTATTTGCCAATCCTAAAATCGATAAAACTAATACCGTACCAATTAAGGCCAAAGGCACGCTGAAAATGAATCGCCATAGGTGTGAGCCAATTTTCATATTGGCCGGCTAAAATCAAATACACTAAAACCAACGACAAAAGAAAAATCAGATAGCTGATTTTTCCCGCTGATTTTTTCTTGATACGCAGTACTGGTCCATTCATAAGAAATGCCCGCCGGTAAAATCTGCTTGGCTAATTTTTCTAAAACATTAATAGCTTGACCTGAACTATAGCCTTGAGCTGTTGTGCCATTGATGCTGCTGGAAGGATATAGGTTATAAAGTGAAATAATGCTAGGGCCTACACTGCGGTCCGAATATCGGTGAGCGTACCGAGCGGCACCATATCTCCGGCTTGATTTTTCACATAATAATTGCGCATGGCCTCTCCCGTCATACGAGAAGCCGCATCTGCTTGCACATACACGGGAAATACTTGTCCAAACTTGGTGAATAGATTCACATAGGAAGAGCCAAGATAAGTTTGTAAGGTATCAAATGCATCACCCACCGTCACGCCCAATGACTCCGCCTTAGTGCGATCAATGGGCGCGGCCACCTGCGGAACAGCCGCACGAAAGGAAGTCATTGCGTCGTTGCAATTCCGGCTGGTGATTGGCTTGACTCACCATTTGATCCGTCGCTTGCTGCAATTTGCGATAATCAAAAGTACCATCCTGCAATTCCACCTGCATTTGAAATCCGCCTGACATACCTAAACCTTGAATGGGCGGCGGCGGCACAACCAATACTTTTGCATTTAAAGTATTCACAGCAATTTGATTAAGTTTGGTATAAAGCGGCAGTAAACCTTCTGATTTACCGCGCACGCTCCAATCTTTGAACATCACATAAAGAATGCCTGCGTTGGCAAGTCCGCTATTATTATCTAATAATGAAACACCATCGATGCTGATCACATCGGCAATCCCATCAATCTTGTTGATCTTCTGGCGCTAGTTGTTCTAAAACCACATCGGTTCGCTCTAGCGCTGCGCCATCGGGCAACATCACATTCAGAACCATATAACCTTGATCTTCGAGCGGAATAAAACCTGTAGGAATGCGGGTCAAACCAAAAATAGCCAAGCCCAATTAAAATTAACCCAAGAATACAAGCAGCTCTTACTGCGATGCACCAGTTTATCGATAAAAGCCAACATAAGTCGTTTCCATAGGGTTATACACTCGATCAAAGCCACGGAAAAAAACATTTTTGGGTTTGTTGGGATCAATAGGTCTGAGCCACAAGGCACATTGTGTGGGTTTTAAAGTCATGGCGTTGATAGCGCTGATCAAGGCGGTGGCGGCAATGACTAAAGCAAATTGGGCATACATGGCGCCGGTTAATCCCGGCATAAATGCAGCTGGCACAAATACCGCCATCAGTACGAATGTGATACCCAAAATGGGCCCAATAATTCCCGCATAGCGGAAATGGCTGATTCTTTGGGTGAGATGCCACGCTCAATGTGCTGGGTCACGCCTTCCACAATCACAATCGCATCATCCACCACAATACCAATGGCCAACACCAATGCAAATAAAGTCAGTAAATTGATGGTATAACCCAGCAATAACATGGCGGCAAATGCAGCCAATAATCGTCACCGGCACTGTCGTAGCCGGCACTAAGGTGGCGCGAAAATTTTGCAAGAATACGACTATCACCACTAACACTAAAATACCTGCTTCAAACAGCGTTTTGTAGACTTCATTTACAGAGGCTTTGACAAAGATAGTGGTATCGAAGGGAATGCTATAAGTTAATCCCGGGGGAAATTTTTTCGCCATTTTCGCTACTGTAGCCCGCACTTCTTTGGCAATTTGCAACGCATTGGCGCCAGGCAGCTGGAATATACCAATAGCTGCTGTAGGCTTACCGTTGAGTCTTGCTATCTGATTATAACTGGATGAACCCAGCTCAACGCGTCCCACGTCGCGGATGCGAATGATTCTTGCGGTGCTGCTGGCAGGTGCTGCTTCGTTTGGTTGTGTTAGCTTCACTTTTGATAATAATATTGGCAAATTCTCCCGGATCTGCCAATTGTCCTGGCACTTCACGGTAAATTGATAAGACTGGTGACCGGAAACCGGCGGTGCCCCCAATTGCCCCGCAGAAACTTCTTTATTTTGGTTGTTGATGGCGTTGAGTACATCTTTAGGCATCAAAGAAAAAGCAAACATTTTTTGGGGATCTAGCCAGACTCGCATGGCATAAGTTCCCGAGCCAAAAATTATTACATTCCCCACCCCGGGCAAGCGGGCTAATTCATTTGCATATTGATCGTGGCATAATTATTTAAAAATAAACCATCATATTCATTATTCTCGGAAGTGAGGGTAATGAATTGCAATATTGCCGTCGATTTTTGCTGCACCACCACCCCTTGTTCTTGAACGGGCTGCGGTAATTGTGCCATTGCCGCTTGCACACGGTTTTGTACCAAAACTTGCGCAAAATTGAGGTCAGTGCCAATGGCAAACGTCACAATCAAGTTATAAGTGCCATTATTAGTGCTGGTCGATTGCATATAGAGCATATTTTCCACCCCATTTACTTGGGATTCTATAGGCAATGCCACGGTTTTAATCAAAGTTTTAGCATCAGCGCCGGGATAGGTGGTTGTGACTTGAATAGTGGGCGGCACAATCGCAGGATATTGCGATACCGGCAAAACGATAATGGCCACAAGACCTAAAAAAACCAGCAGCAACGCAATCACATTGGCAAGTATCGGCCGTTCGATAAAAAACTTGGAGATCATGTTATGTCGCCTTTGATGCCTTCACTTGACTTCCAGGAGTTGCATTCTGCAAACCATCCACGATGACATCGTCTTGGGCAGATAGTCCCTTTGAAATTGCACGCATACCTTGTTCAACGCTTCCCAGTGTCACCCGTTTTACCACGACCATGCTGTCTTTATCCACCGTCAAAACATAAGCGCCAATCTGATCATATTGCACAGCCGTATCCGGCACGGTCAACTCGGGGCGCAGGTTTGCTGATTGGAATCCGCACCTGCACAAAAAAACCGGGCAATAAAGCATATTTTTTATTCGATAACAGCACACGAAACTCTAGAGTGCCGGTAGAGGAATTTAAGCCAGTGTTGACAAAATCAAGTTTGCCTTCATGCGGAAATCCTTGTTCGTTCTGCAGACCCACATAGGCAGGAACTTTGTTAAGGTCTTGGGGTTTTAAACCTTGGGCATGCGCAGCCGCACGAATTTTAATTAAATCCAGTTCATTCAGATTAAAATAAACATAGATAGGATCGATCTGTTCTATGGTGGCTAAGTCTGTCGCTTTACCGTTGCCCACTAAATTACCCGGATCGACCAGATGGCGGCCGATGCGTCCGTCAAAAGGTGCTAAGACGTGGGTGTAACTATAATTGATGCTGGCAACCACCGCATTGGCTTGGGCTTTGTCTACATCTGCCTGGCTTTTTTCTTGCTCCGCCAACCATTTTTGCACGTTTTTAAGCGAGGTAGAGTTTTCTTTATACATTTGCTGCTGACGAGCATATTCCGCCTGAGCATACTCAAGAGCGGCTTTTTCCGCCGCTACCGAAGCTTGTGCCTCTAGCACCTTTTCTAAATAGGGCTTAGGTTCAATGACGAATAATTCCTCTCCTTTTTTGACCAAACTGCCATCCATAAACTTTACCGCTTCCAAATAGCCTTCAATTCGCGCGACCAAATCTACCGAATTATAAGCAACTGTATTGCCTGTTTGGGTGATATATTCTGCCCTTTGCACCATTACCGGTTTTTGAATAATCACTTCTGGAGTGGGCATCGGCTGCACCTTTTCCGGCTTGAAGGTATCCCAAATCAATAAAGCGAGCACAACAATAATCAACCCTCGCAGTAGGAATTTCCTTAATCTTGTTTTGCTATTTTGATCCATTAGAATCACCAACTGGGTAAGTAAAGCTGCTTAATGTTTTCGGCATTGTTTTTGGGAGGTTCATGATTTGGCTGATTCAACAAATTCCCCCAATTGGTGCGCGCGCCCATTTCATCTTTAATTTGCTTTGGCACCACATCATTGCCATCACGAATTTGCCAGCCGCCCCCCAATGCCCGATATAACGCAACCAAACTTTGGGGAACCTCTCCTTTTGCCTTAGTTAAAGAGGTTTGCACCCGCAGCTGTTGCCGTTCGACATCTAATACGGTGGTATAATCTGTTTCACCTTCTTTATAGCGTATGAGTGCGATCTTGGTGGATTCTGTCGCAGAACGATTGGCGGCAATCAGAGCACTTAATGTCTTTTGTGCCTCTATATATTGGGTAATATAATCTTGTACCTCTTGTTGTGCTTGTAATACTACATTTAAATATTTTAATAAGGCTTGTTCGAATGCAGCGTCTTGTTCGCGTACCGCATTGGTAATTTGTCCATAATTTAATATTGGCCAGGCGAAGGAAGGCCCTGCGGTAATGGTTTGATTAGAACTATTAAATAAATCGCTGATGGAAGATCTGCGAATATTGGTCGATGAATAACTAAAATTACCCGCCAGCGACAAAGCAGGATACAGATTAGCCTTTATTGCACCTATTGAAGCCGATTCGGAAATAGCTTCTAATTGCGCTTGATGAACATCCGGCCGTTGCAACAATGCCTCATGGGGAATGCCCACCGCAACCCTGGAAGGGGCCTGCGGAATCCCCCGGCTTCTGACCAGCAAGGCATCTACCTTATCGGGGGTGGTACCGAGCATTACGCCCAATAAATCTTTTTGGTGTTGTAAGCTGCTGATGATGCCGGGAAGTGTCGCTAGCGTTTCAGATAATTCGGTTTTTGCCTGCTCCACATCCTGCAAACTGGTTTGACCTGCCCGATAATGAGACTCTGCAATCTTTAGGCTTGTCCGTTGTAATTGTATATTTTGTTCAGTAACCTTGATTAATTCCTCATTAGTGCGGATTCCAATATAAGTACTGGCAATATCAGAAGTGAGGGTTACCAAGGCATTATCGTAGGCAGCAAATGAAGCCAAGAAGCTCGCGTCATTGGATTGTATCGCACGACGGTATTTTCCCCAGAAATCCAATTCCCAACTGGCTGAAAACCCCAATGATGCAGCTACGAATTCCGGGGGTAATAAGCCCCGTAATTCGCTTCCGCCAATTTTATAATAAGTATAATTGCCTACTAGGGCTTGCTGTTGTGGATAAAGTTTACCTACGGATTGGGCAAGCTGCGCTCTGGTTTGTAAAACGCGCACACCTGCGATCTGGACGGTGAGATTGTCTTGGTAGCCTTGATAAATTAAAGAGGTCAGAGTGGGGTCGCGGAAAGTTTCCCACCAGCTCGCATCATGAATTGGCGCTTCTTTGACACTGGAATGTGACACTTGCAGCCAATGATCGGCAATATTTTTTTTCGGTTCCTTATAATCAGGGCCTACCATACAGGCGCTGAGCAAGAAACCGGATATAACAATAGTAAACGTCCTAAACATGGCAATGTATATTTCCCTGTTTCTTCTAGCCGTAGTGGCTACTATTAATGAATTGCATTTGAAAGGCAAGAGAAAAAATTAGAAAAATAATGGTTAGTTGGTTATCAGGCCAATCTAGACGCACATCCTATTGGTTTTTAAGGTTGCCTTAAGGTCGCTTCGGTAATATCGGCGGTTCCATAACCTAACGAGGCCAATTGTGTCAACCCAACCAAACGAAAAACTAGAAGTAAAAGGACGAATAAGCCCAGCATTAGAAGGACAAATAGACTTAATAGGACAAATAAACAGCAGTGGACAAATAAAATTAAACAGCAGTTTATATGAACGATTAAAGCAGACTGAGAAAGGGAAAAAAAGTAAAATTGCTTCCCCGACTGATCCAACGCTAAAAGGGGTGGGATGGGACCAACACGGGTACCCTGCAACTCGAGTCCCAAATTTACTTAAGGCTGAATATCATGGCGATGGTGAATCATTGCTTTCTGCTATTACCCCGAGCAGCCTAGCAAAAGTTTTTCGTACATTGGGTAAGGGCCAAGACGAAACAAATAGGAATCGATTTAATGCTTTTATTGGCGAGCTTGACAATATATATTATCAAAGAACAGGAGATGTTTTGGGGCAGGTGTCGGCAATTAAAGATTTGTTTGCAAGTGAGAGATATAAGGCTGATAGATCATATAAGCAGGACACCGCTCCTCCTGGGACTTACCAAAAGGCGTATGAACTGGCTGAGCTCTGCTTTTGTATTTTTTATAAAGAGGAGTTAGCGAAATTAAATAAGCTTAGTAAGTTAACAGAGGAATACCATCGACTTGAGTTTGAGCAGGATAAGTCAAATAAAACAGGGGAGATAGAAAAATTGCTTGGGGAGGATCAAGCACTACCAACTCCCTATAATCCCGTTTTTCGAATAAACGGAGAAGATGGGAAAGAAAGCAAGAAAAAGATAGAGGTTACGAAGGAGCTGCTATCTGTCGGCAATTTAACTACCCTACCTACCTCCCCATCATCAGGGGCACTAGTTTCCAGTTCAATAACTTCTATAACTAATTCAAATAGCTCATCTTCAAGTAGCTCATCTTCATCTCCGACTGGTGTGGTTATTCCGAGTGAACGAGCTAACATTGAATTAGCTACTTTAAATTAGCCAACCAAGGATAATCCAGTTTTGGATTTAACCGGTTATTCTTAAATGTCACCCTAAAGCGAGCGGAACTCGCTCTAGGGTTGCTTTAATTCATTTCTAAGTTGCTTGACCCTTATGCAGTAAAGTATCCTGTGTTTTAATTACTCCTCCCTTTTTTCTCCATTTCTTCGACAAATTATCCATCACAATATAAACACTGGCATTACTTACAACGTCAGCACCTCCGAACCTATCCGATGCACACATTTTGTAATTACTAGAAATGCTGAGTACGTCGTTCCTGCTTTACCGAATTATCCTAAAATATCAGCCTATCAAGCAGGAATCTAATGCCCACCTTTCCAACGGAACGCACAAATGCCAGTCATGACTGCTTATTGCTACTTCACTTTGTTTGAAAATTAGGCACTGGATCCCCGCTTGATAGGCTGATATTTTAGGATAATTCGGTAAAGCGGGGACGACGTACTCTAATTCTGGCGGCTAAAAAAAATGTGTGCATCAGATAGCCTCCGAACATAAGTGTGTTAAAATACATCATTGCCCGCATCCACCAGGGTGACAAAAACCTACTAGTCCAAGAAACGCAACACTATCTATCTTTCGGAGTTACAAGGTGAAATTATGACTATCCCAACAGTGGGAAGAAGCAGGAATACAGAAAGGTGAGGCGGCTATACTAATGCGCCTAATTCGTCGTCGTTTTGGGGATATTCCTCAACCTTTGACGCAACAGATTACCAAAGCTGATCCAGAAACTTTGTTGCTTTGGGGGATAAAATTTTGGAAGCTGCAAGTCTGGAAGAAATCTTCACTGACTAATATACTTAAAGTGTTTGAAGTCTAGGTGTTAGAGTATTCAACCCCCATGAAAAACTCCCTATCTCATTTACCCGTTGCCAAACAGCATGAACTACATGAGCTGCTGCAAGCCATTTGCCAGCTGCCACAAGTAGAAATGGTCATTTTATTCGGCAGCTATGCCCGTGGAAATTGGGTAGAAGAGTATGCCGATGATGGAATTCATTTCCAATATCAAAGTGATTTTGATCTGCTAATCATTGTTGAAACTCGTTCAGCTTTCGAACAAGGCCGCATACAACGGGAAATTGCAAAAGCCATCAAACCATTGCCCACCGTTAATACACCCATTTCTCTCATTGTTCACGATATTGACTTTGTCAACCGACGGCTAACGCGCGCGCAGTATTTTTTCTCCGATATAAAAAAGGAAGGGGTGCTTTTATATGATTCTGGAAAATTTAAATTAAACATCCCACGTGAATTAAGCCCTAAAGAACGCTATCGGTTTGCTAAAGAAGATTTTGAATATTGGTTTACTAGTGCTACAAAATTCTTCAAGGTATTTTCATTTTGTTTTTCAGAAAAAGATTACTCTAATGCAGCTTTTATTCTGCATCAAGTAACTGAGCGATTATATAGTGCAATTTTGCTAGTCTTTACTCGTTACAAACCGAACACCCATAAATTGGAAGAGTTGAGAAACTTGGTGAACTCGCTTGACCCGCGCTTTATTAAAGTGTTTGCTCTGTCAACCGCTGAAGAACAACGATGCTTTGAATTGCTGTGCAATGCTTACGTGGATGCGCGCTACAAACCTAAATTTACGATTACTGAAGAGGAACTTACTTGGCTGGCGAATGAAGTAAGCAATCTAACCCGACTAGCTGATAAATTATGTCAGGAAAAAATTCAGAGTTTTTTGTTAGAGACTAATGATAGAGCTGATACTTAATTTTTCTGCTCTTTGATATATTTCCAAGCGTAGAAATCCTCTGGACTTATTCCCATACCCTTGATATGGCCAATGGAAAGAACATGGATCTCTTCTAAAATTGCTGTTTTGAATTGCTCTTGATCTGCTTTTGGCACCAATAAGGCAGCATGTTCCTGGATATAATACATCATTGACTCGTTGGTTAATTTTTGACTTATAATTCCTTTTAGTATTTCGCGACGTTGTTGACGGTATTGAATTTTTATTCTATCAAAGCCTAAAGATTCTATGCTTACATCATACTGCTTACAAGTACGTGAATAAGAAAACATGTATAAATCAACTAAAGGGTGAATATTATTAAGCTCATAAACTGAGAGCATAGCATTAGCATAATCTTCTTTAGGAACATCATTAAATGACATAGGGACCAAATTTTCGCGAATAAGCGGAAAGTTTGCGCTCAATCTGGAGGTGCGCTTATTGCAGTCTTGAAATGCCTGCAAATAGGCAATATGTATTAAGAGAAAGATGCTTTGCTCATAAGGATTTTGAATACGAGCAGCCTTTTTGCATATGGCAGACAAGTTAATTTCAAGTTTAGATTTATTCTCAAGCGGCAAATAAATTGATCCACCAATTTTTACGCCATGATTTCTTAGTAACCCACATTCATTAGTGGGCAGTAACCCGTCTGCAAGCAAATAATGGAGGGTACAAATAACTTGTTGGTCAATAGTAAGTTTAGCTATATTCTCAATTAAATAGCGAATGGCTTCTTTGTGGTTTAGAATCATTACTGCTTCATCGTTCAATTTGTCCGCTTGTACGTCACCTTTAATAACTAATCTTTCTGTTTCCAATAAACTGTAAGTATTTCCCTCTAATCTTGATGAATTATATGATAAATCAATTATTAACCGATTATAAATATGTCTTGCATACGTGCCCGCAGCATCGTGTTGATAATGCCGTTCCCCCTGATTTTTTAAAAACTCTCTCTGTGATTGAGTCAGATAAAATGTCTGATTAGGTTCATATGATTCAAGCCAATCAAAATGGTAAGTAGTAGGTTCGCGTAAGTAAATAGGTTGTTTCACATAAGTAATTGCCTGCAGGCTTATGTCAGAAAATAATGATCCAAAGCTGGCCTTAGCAACTTCATCAAAGGGTATGGCCTGATATCTCGTTCCTTTTTTTTGTCCAATCTTTCCGATCAGGCCTTCCTCGATCAGCTCATGTAGCCAACGCCGGACTGAGCGCTCAGGAAATTTATTTTCTAGCAGGACTATGAGTGCTGGCAAATTAACTTGCCCGCCATGTCTTTGTAATGCACTGCGTACTGCCATTTTACGGTCACTTTTATTCATATTACGGCCAAAAATTGTGTATACGGCCATTGTAAGGCAATTTACGGCCAAAAAAAAGAACCATGAAGATTATTCTGAAGTGGAGGAGAAGCCGCAGTAAGTTTTTTCCCTTGAATATTCGGGTATGATATCCGAATATTCAAGGGAAAAACCATGTTACTGCGTACTAAGGCTCTGTAAAACAATAACTTATCTTTTTAGCATCCCATCTAAGACTCATCTTCGCAGGCGGGAGGGTGTAGAAAAACACTTACATAGAACAACCGACGTAGTCGTCCCGGCATGGAAGCCGGGATCCAGATCACAGGATGTGAAAGTTTCGCTCTCCTGCGCCCTGGATCCCGGCTTCCTGCCGGGACGACGTTCCGTCGACTATGCGCGCATTTTTCTACACCCTCCCGCCTGCAAATCTGAGCCTCAGCTGGGCGCTAAAAAGATAAGTTATTGTTTTACAGAGCCTAATTATGTAGTTGAATTACAATCCTTACTCAATCAATCACCCATAGTTGCTATAACATGAAAAACTCCCTATCTTATTTACCCGTTGCTAAACAGCATGAATTACTTGAGCTGATACAAGCCATTTGCCAGCTGCCACAAGTAGAAATGGTCATTTTATTTGGCAGCTATGCCCGTGGAAATTGGGTAGAAGAGTATGCCGATGATGGAATTCATTTCCAATATCAAAGCGATTTTGATCTGCTAATCATTGTTGAAACTCCCTCAGCTTCCGAACAAGGCCGCATACAACGGGAAATTGCAAAAGCCATCAAACCATTGCCCACCGTTAATACCCCCATTTCTCTCATTGTTCACGATATTGACTTTGTCAACCGTCGACTGACACGTGCACAGTATTTTTTCTCTGACATAAAAAAGGAAGGGGTGCTTTTATATGATTCTGGAAAATTTAAATTAAACATCCCACGTGAATTAAGCCCTAAAGAACGCTATCGGTTTGCTAAAGAAGATTTTGAATATTGGTTTACTAGTGCTAAAGATTTTTTTGATACCTTTAAATTTAATTTTGAAAAAGGGAGGTTTGCAATTGCCGCGTTTGAACTACACCAAGTAACTGAGCGATTATATAGTGCAATTTTGCTAGTTTTTACCCGTTACAAACCGAACACCCATAAATTGGAAGAGTTGAGAAACTTGGTGAACTCGCTTGACCCGCGCTTTATTAAAGTGTTTGCTTTGTCAACCACTGAAGAACAACGGTGCTTTGAATTGCTGTGCAATGCTTACGTGGATGCGCGCTACAAACCTAAATTTACGATTACTGAAGAGGAACTTACTTGGCTGGCGAATGAAGTAAGCAATCTCACCCAACTAGCTGATAAATTATGTCAGGAAAAAATTCAGAGTTTTTTGTTAGAGACTAATGATAGAGCTGATGCTTAATTTTAAGGTGGAACCGCTCTACTATTGGGTTTGAGCCTTAATGTCCATGCTTTGCAAACTCTTCATAATCGCTGGTTTCTGCTTTAAGCTCTTCTAGGCGGCGTTCTGTGAGATAGGCGCTAATGGTTTCCCTCAATTCACTATTACTATATTTGTTAGCATAATACAACTGGCCAAAATGGATAAAAGCTTCTTTATAAGCTATCCAGGCTCTTTCGGCTGCAATTAATTTTTGTTTAGTTTGCGCAGTAGTGCTGTCATGGTCGAATTTCTGATACTGCTCAACTTTAGCCAATAACGCTGAATAAACAACATTTAACTGCTTATCCAGTGCTGCGGCGGAGTCAGTGGTTTTGAATTTTTCAGAGTAATCATTAATAAAATAGCGATAAGAATTAATATAGAAATTCAACATGATGTTGATAGAGTTCTGTGACCATATAGGAGCACCACTGCCGCCAAATTGACCCAGAGCGCCGCGGACATAGTTATCTAAATTAATAAATTCAAGTAAAGTTTTTACAACAGTTTGCGCAGCTAATGCTTGAGCAGCGGGTAGAGTTTTAGCCAAATGGTTAACATCCATTTTATATTTATTTTCTATATCTTGATTTTGCACTTCTGCGCATATTTCTATTTCTGGGGTGCTGACCACTACACTGCAAAAGCTGATGGGGATTTCTGCCGATGAATTTGCTATTTTCAGATTAATTTTCTTAAGCAACCAGACACTGCCTGATTTTTCCGCGTATTCTTTAGCTTTGTTGATATCGGCAGGTTGGCCACCTAGACCATTAGCAGTCATAATGGCCATCATAAAATAATTTTCTTGGCCGGGTCGAGAGTAATAATTCCAATTTTTTTTACATTCTGCCATAGTACCGTAGATTAATGGTTTTGTTATAAACATTTGCTGGCACAAAGGCAGGCATTCGTCTCGAACAGTTATGTTGATGGGAATGGTATCGGATTGGCATTGCGCCCAGATAGTCAGTGGAAAAATAAGCGCTACGAATATAGGAAATTTTATAGTTTTCACTAGGGGTGCTCCCCTTTATGGGTTTAAATGCTTGTTTGAGTTTGAATAGAGTAATGATCTAGACAATGAACCTTCACTGGACGTATTATAACAGCCCCATGCATCACTCCCTTTTATTATAACTCATTGCAGAGTTTAACTATGAAAAAAACTAAATTTAGCCAATTGTCACCAGAACTTCAAAAATATATTGTTATTAATTCAAGCAAAAACAGCGGGAAAAACTCCAGCACTTTAAGCGCCGATGTAGTCGAAAGCAAAAGCCCTGTTTCGCAATTTGCTGAGCGCACATTACAACACTGTAACGGCGGAGCAACTTATGCAGCCGCACTTTGGTTGAAAAATCATTTAGCTAATAATGGAAAATTAGTCGTTACTATTGCAGGCGGGCTGAGCTCTTTTCAAGTGGGTGTCATGCTGGCAGAGTTGATTCGTCAAGATAAAGTGCACCTGATTTCAGCTACTGGCGCTAACCATGAAGAGTCCTTCTATCGTTATGTGGCTCACTCACATTATGCTCATATTCCACGTTATACAGAACTTACTGCCGAACAAGAAGCCGAATTGCGTGACGCGGGATTGCGTCGCATTACTGATACTTTTTTACCTGAAGATGAGAGTGTGCGGATTATGGAGCCGCACTTATTGAAAATGTGGCAAAAAGCTCAAAAAACTGGTGAACGTTTTTTCCCTCATGAATATTTTAGACGTTTATTTGCAGAAGGCCTGATTAAACCCGATGCAAAAGCCAATCCAAATGATTGTTGGACCTATGCCGCGTACCAAAAAGATATTCCTATAGTGGTGCCTGGATTTGAAGATTCTACCATGGGGAATATCTTCGCCAGTTATACTTATAATGGTAAGTATCGTAAAGACAAAACCATTGTTCTTGATCAAAACATTATGAAAACTGGGCTGGAATATTTTACGTATCTTTATGATTGGTATCAGGATATCTCAAAAAAACATTCGGTTGCATTTTTACAACTGGGCGGAGGAATTGCAGCTGATTTTCCCATTTGTGTGGTGCCCTCGCTCAAACACGATTTACAACTACCCAAAGTGCGTGACTGGGCTGGTTTTATTGAAATTGGTTCTTCGCCCATGTCTTATGGTTCATACTCGGGAGCTGGCGGTAAAGAAAAGATCACTTGGGATAAGCTTTCCACAAAAAGTTATTTTCAAATTATTCAAAGTGATGTGACTGTGGCTTTTCCTTGGATAGCTGCGGTATTGTTAGGTCTTTAAAGTACGTCTTAAGGCTTGAGAATGTTATTAGCATCACGGAAATAATTGCTATCCTGAAGGTAATGAAAGATGTCTATACCCGAAATCCTAAGTGTATCGGGTATATATGCTGCCAATATTGTTTTCTCGATCGATTTTGAGAGAAATAAAAGATTAGGATAAGTATCTATTGCTTAGACAAGCCTCGCCCAAAAAATAGCACCGATAACGCCACCCACGAAGGGACCAATAATCGGTACCCACGCATAGCTCCAATCCGAACTGCTCTTACTGCCAAGGGGTAAAATGGCATGTGCAATCCGCGGACCCAAATCGCGAGCAGGATTAATAGCATAACCAGTAGGCCCACCTATTGATAAACCAATGCCCCAAACTAACATTCCAACTAAATAAGGACCAACGCCCAGAGGGATAAGGCCATTTTTAGTTGCTGGCCCAAAAATAGCGGCTACTCCTATTACCAATACAGCAGTCCCAATTATTTCATTCAGCAGATTACAAAAATAATTACGAATAGCGGGTTGAGTCGAAAATACTAATAATTTGACCTCCGGTTCCGTAGTTACATCCCAATGAGGTAAATACGCTAACCATACAATAACTGCACCTAAAAAAGCGCCAATTAATTGCGCTAACTGCAATGTCAACATCTCAGTGAATGTATAACTATGGGTAGCTAAATAACGCGCTAAACTAATCGCAGGATTAAGGTCCGCATTAGGAGAACCAAAAGATTGGGCAACGAATACACCTATCATCACAGCAATACCCCAACCCGTGGTAACAGTAATCCAACCTGCGTGTTGGCCTTTACAACGGTCTAACAAAACATTAGCTACTACACCTCCACCAAAAATGATCAAAAACAGTGTACCTAAAAGTTCACCAATAAAAGGGTTCATGAGTTAATGACCGTGGGTTGTGAATTGGGATTTTTATTATTGTTACTCTTACATACTTCAGTTCTGAATAAATATTGATAAATACTAAACTTTTTAATGGGCTTATTCAATAATGTCTCACATTATAATCCGCAAATTTCTTACATTTATTTAATTAGGGCTATGGTTTAATAACTTCCCGATTAATTGAATTAATCGGCATCAATTAACATGCAATGGAATGCATAATTAACATCAAGGAGAAAATTTATGACAAATCAATATTATGACTTCGATTCAGAGCGAGTCATTAGTTTACGTTTACAGGATTTTGATCAATACCCTGATACCACTGCTGGGAAAGTTATAAGAAATCCATCACCAACTAAAGATAAAGCTCGACAAGGCGGTGAATTTACTCAAGCAAACACTTCCAGAAAAAACAAAACATCAGATAGAACTGGAAAACCTCGAACCAAATAATTATAGCAATATCTAAGACAAGAGGAGAGAATATTAACTTAGTTAAAATCTCTCTTCTTGCTCCTCTATTTAATTTTTTAAAAATCCTCAATTAATTTTTTCTTAACGTCTATGTGCGCGTCTACGTATAGGCAACACTTTTTCAGGAGTAAAATCAATCATGAATCAACCACTATCTGGATTTAAAGTTGCTGTCGTTTTAACTAATGGTTTCGAGCAGGTTGAAATGACTGAACCAAGGAAGGCACTTGAAAATGCCGGCGCTAAAGTACAGCTGATCGCTCCGGAAAAAGGCAAAGTGACTGGATGGAATCATGACAACAAAGCAGATCAATTTAATGTAGATATCTCTTTAGATGAAGCGCAGGCAGATGAGTTTCATGGGCTACTGCTTCCTGGTGGAGTAATGAATCCGGATCATCTACGCATTGTGCCTAAAGCGATTGATTTTATAAAAAAATTTGTTAATGCCAATAAGCCCATTGCCGCCATCTGTCACGGACCTTGGACATTAATTAATGCCGGAGCAGTAAAAGGCCATAAGATAACTTCCTGGCCTTCTTTAGAAGTAGATTTGAAGAATGCTGGTGCTAATTGGGTTGATCAAGAAGTCGTTCGCGATGGGAAAATAGTTACCAGTCGCAAACCTAGTGATATTCCCGCATTTAATAAAACTATGATCGAACTATTCTCAGAATGTAAGTCTGGCAAATAACCCTGTCTTGCAGCTTTGAATCTCGTGGTAATGCTGATAAATACTGCTTCTAAAAAGAACTGTAACATTGAAGTATTACATTGAAGTATTATTGCAATTTATGCAAATAAATGGTATTATATTTTTGATAATCATGATGATTATTATCGTTATGTCTCAAATTCAAATATTTAAGGAGAAATATTATGAGTTATCAAAATTATGGCAATACATCAAATCCGCAACAAAAAAATGAAAAGTCCAATGTTGAAAGACAATCTCAGTACGATCCTAAAAAAGATCGTAGTAAAGGCGCAGAAAAACAAAGCAACACAACCCGCAATCAAAAAGATGGTGGCAAAGGTAACCGCGGTTAATTATGGATAGGTAAAATATATTTTACCTGCCGCCGTGTAAAAAGCCGCTATTCAGTATTTCATTATCTGTCTGTTTAAATGAATACTGAATAGCGGCTTTTTATTATGTTCTAAATGGTATTGTTGATTGCTCAATTTCAGAGTATGCATGGTTGAATTTCACTACTCAACTAAGGCACTGTAAAACTTATTTTTTTAGCATCACATCTAAGACTCATCTGAGCGCTAAAAAACAAAAAATAAGTTATGGTTTTACAGTGCCTAACCAGCAAGATTTTTATTTTTTTAATTATTTTAGTAGTGCTTAGCATGGAGATAGCTATCAATATTTTCCAGCCATAACTGTGCCAGCCAATGACCAGCTTGCGCTGCTTCGTGAAAGTAGGACATGGCTGCTGGATAGTTTTGTTGTTGTAAGCAACTATATCCTAAGGTATACAATTGAGTAGCGTTCATTAGTTAAATCCTTTTGACAAATAAACAGTTGGTTGAAAATATTTTATATCTCTATATTAAAATTTTGTTGCTGTAACCCTCTCCTGCTTTTTCCCGGCAAAAGTACTGCACTTGTTTTCGGCATAAAGGCAGGAGAAGATGACAGAATGTGGCCCATAACATAAAGGCTTAATTTTAATCTGGCAAAATATCTAAATATCTGAAATACGTTCAGAATTAGCATATTTTGTCAATTGGCCTTGCAATGTATTTTAAAGTATTTTGATTACGAAATTTATTAGCATTTCTCAACAAATCTTCGGAGCTAATTATTCGTTATTGGACAAGCTGGAGTAAATCGATGACAATTGTTGTTGGTTACATGTGTTTAAATAAATTTAATGCCACAACTTTTTAAATTGTTTTCGTCCTTGGCCCTCCATCCGTGGAGAGCAAATCTGTTTGTTGACAGATTTTCCATATCACCCAAGTTACAAAGACATTAAAACATATTGGAAAGTTGAAAAATGTAGTCCATAAGCTGAACGCACAAGGATGCAATGGATTTGCCTGTAAAACAAGCTATTATCCTGAGCTTGGCTGTTATCCTAACTTATCAAGGGTGACAGTTTGTTTTATAGAGCCTAAGGTATTCATTTCAATTAAAATATTTTTAAAGTAAAATATTAATAACTTATATGAACAAAATGGAAAATTTTAATAAGGGAGTTTTTATGAATACAATTTTATCTTCTGGAACGACGGCTCCAGAATTCACTTTACACGTTACCGCAGATGAAACTTTATCACTCAGTGAACTCCGTGGCAGGCCAGTTATTCTCGCTTTTTATCCAGCAGATTGGAGTCCTGTTTGTGGTGACCAGATGGCTTTATACAATGAAATACTCCCTGAATTTAAAAAATTTAAAGCTGAGTTATTAGGCATTTCCGTGGACAATCATTGGTGCCATGTAGCATTTGCCGAGAACCGTCACCTGCATTTTCCTTTGCTTTCTGATTTTGAGCCTAAGGGGGGAGTTGCAAAAACTTATGGGGCATATCGAACTGCTGACGGGACTTGTGCACGAGCTATCTTTGTTATTGATAAAAATGGTGTAATCAGCTGGAGCTATCTGTCGCCCGTTGCTGAAAATCCCGGAGCAGATGGCATTCTTGAAGCGCTTGAAAATCTACCAACGTGAGGAACTCATGTCTAATTTAAAAGTGTTAGTGACAGAAAAAGATCACATTCAAGGTAATCCTAATGCGGCAGTAACGTTAGTCGAATATGGGGATTATGAATGTCCTTATTGCCATGAAGCCTATCCAATGGTTAAACAATTACAAAATGATTTTGATATCAGATTTGTATTTAGAAATTTTCCGCTACAAGAAATGCACCCCTATGCAGAAATGTCAGCTGAAACCGCTGAATTTGCAGGTGATAACGGCCTTTTTTGGGAAATGCACGACCTGCTGTTTGAGAACCAAGCTGCATTGTCTGAAGAGCTCATGAGCGCGCTCTGTAAACAATTGGATTTATCAGTTGAAGCGCTAGCGAATGCCTGGAACCAAAGAGTTTATGAACCCAAAGTAAGGGCCGACTTTATGGGCGGCGTGCGCAGTGGAGTCAATGGTACACCCACGTTCTTCATTAATGGGGCGCGCCACGTTGGGTTACCTGATTACCCTGCTCTACTATTTGCTATAAAACGTGCTTTAAAATAGTTTTGAATAACAATATTCTCAAAGGCTTCGAGCATAATTTTCCTTATTTATCTGTAGGAACTGCTCATTTTCCAGCCATTGAATCGTCCATTGAAATGGGCCAAAATCGACAAAAGGTTTACCAATAAAAGGACAGTCCAAAGTAAAAATGAGGAAAAAAGCCAGACCAATAATCAGTGACAGTGCTAATAATAAAATTGTCCATACCTCAAATGCTTTGATCACAAAAAGCCCATGGAAACCAAATAATACTAACGCACCAAAAATTAGTAATGGCCATAGTGCCTTAGCACTATTACCTTTTGCAATAAGAATGCGAGTTCGCCGCGCATCCAGCCAAGCATTAAGCAGCGTAAGGATTTGTCCGTAAACTACCAATTCAATATTACTTACTGGGTTCATGGTAAGTACTTTATGAGTTATTTTGGTGGAAGCTTCACGACTGATTTCCCAAGCATTAAGTTTATCTGGGATGATTTGTCCTAATAACTCCCACTCTTTTTCAACAACCAGTCTCAAATAATCCAATGCTAGATCGCGAACAATAAGCGTTTTTTCTATGGCAGAATATTCTACCATGTGTACCAAATCAGATATGGCATTGGCTTCAGTCTGCACCGACAGCACTGCCTTACTAAAATTTTGCCAAACTCCGGAAACGGCGAAAGCCAAGAGCACAGCATATAAGGTGCCCAATACTTGATATACCGATGTAACCAGATCCAGATTAGCCGATAGTCGAGGGGGCGCAAATAATAAATTTATCGAAATTGAAACTAAAAAAGCTATTACTACTGTGCCAACAACAATTAAAGTTAACTGCAGCGCAGCTGAGAGAGTGAGTAAAATTTTTCGCATGAAAACAACCCGTTTGCAGCTAAAGTTATTTTGATAACATTAGAATTATATTCTGAATTTAATTTCGCTAAAATCTGTGTTTCAAGTGCTTTTACTATATACTTAAAGCGATATTTGTCAATACCTCAGCATCATACTACTTTTTATAACATCAATATTTAAACAAAATGCAAAATTCTGGTTTTAATAGCCCTCTAGGCGTTATAATAACAATATACCCGATACACTTAGGATTTCGGTGTTAGAGCAGCCCATCTTGCACTGATCTTCGTCCGATCTTCAATCGTAAAAACTCGAAATAAGAATAACCGATTTAGTCGTCCCAGCAGGAAGCCGGGATCCAGGGCGCAGGAAGCGAAACTTTCACATCCTGTGAACTGGATCCCGGCTTCCTGCCGGGACGACAAGTCGACTATTCCTGCGTTTTTACTCAATCAGATCGAACAAATCTCAGCACAAGCTGGACTACTCTAACACCGAAATCCTAAGTGTATCGAGTATATATAGCTGAAATTTTCTTAATAAGGAATTATCCTCATGGAACCAAACTCTCAAATTAAATATCTTATCGGCAATCTCCCCGAAGTTTACCAGCCTATTTATGGTTTTAACGAATTTAATGACAACACTACCCGCCATACCTATGATCGCTGGCAAGTGGTGCAGGCCGTAGCCGACAAATTACGTGCTGAGCTGGGACGACCATTACGCATATTAGATATTGGCTGCGCACAGGGGTTTTTCTGTTTTAATTTGGCAAGTGCAGGTGATGAGGTATTTGGGGTAGATTGGAAACCTGAAAATATCGCCTTGTGCAGGGAATTAGCAAAAGTTTTATCCCTGAAGGCAACTTTTGTCAATGATGATTTAATTACGGGTATAGAGTCATTGCCAGTCAACGACTTTGATCTGTTGATTGGATTTAGCATCTTCCATCATGTATGTCATCGGTTAGGATTTAAATTCACACGTCAATATATCGGTGAATTGTCAAAAAAAGCTAAGGTTTGCCTCTTTGAAACCGCCGTAAAAGAAGAGCCTATGGATTGGGCAGTTTCTCTACCGGAGGATCCACGTGGGTTATTAGATAAATTTGCATTCCTGGAAAAATTATCTGAGCACAGTACACGCTTATCAAAAGTGAAACGCCCCATTTATTTTTGCAGCAATCATTATTGGTATGTAAACGAAGAATTACAAGCCTTTGACACTTTTGTTGATAGCAGTCATATCAATGACCTTAAAGGGCATGAAGGCATGTACCGCAACTATATGACCCATGATAAAACTCTAAAATACTACCGCTTTGTTGGACCTCAAAGTAAAACCAATCAGGGTAAACTTGAAGCTGAAATTGCATTTCTCAATCATAATTCAGCTTTAATTGATATCTTTCCCCGCCTCATGGATTATAAATTGGCTGAACATGGCGGCTGGATATTACGGGAAAAAATACCAGGAATTACCCTCAGTGCTGCAATCACAAATAATCTTGAATATAATCCTGATGCAGTTATCGAAAATATTCTGGATCAACTAACTAGGCTTGAGGCTGCTGGTCTTTATCATAATGACCTGCGCGCCTGCAATATTTTACTTTCAGAAAACGGTAAAGCCATTTTGCTTGATTATGCTGCTATTCAAAAAACTCCTAACAGTGTGGTGCCACCTGAAAATATTTATTTAGGGTTTTTGGTTTTTTTATATGAAGTGTTACATAAAAAAATATTAACGGTCAGAAAACTCAGCCCGATGTTGATTAGGAAAAGTTCTTATCCGGTCAGATACCATAATCTTGTTCAGGGAGTGTTAGCAAACCACCCAGGCCAATGGAGCTTTAGCTTTATCGCAAAATTATTCCATCATCAACACATTATTAATCTGCAATCTTTACAATTGGCGGACAGCCTTCAGCCTTGGCTGGATGACATGGAATCCAATATTGCTAAAAGAAAGGTAAAGCTTAAATATTTCGAAAGACTTCTACTTAAGAGACTTACCAATTTGAGGCTGGGTCAAAGCAGTTGGTTTAAGAAATTTTTTAAACGATATGATGCATTGGTTGACTAGTAGCAATCTTGCTGCAGGTATTGACGGCAGAGTTATTTTTTCAAGCACCGATTATCGTGGAGGCCGAAGCATTATCGGTGAAACTTTCCTCCTGATCTTGAATTTTTTGTTGTCAGAATTAAAGGATGGTCTGCCATTGAGGCATGTGATTTGCCTAAGCAATGGAATTTTAATCAAAGAAGCATTTGTTAATAATAAATATTATTTTAAATAAATTCCAAACAATTGATTAAGATTTAGATCATGCTGTTATAAAATCATCGTCTTGCATTTCATTTAGATTTAGAAAATATTGATCATGCAAGGCCTTAGCTGCCTTAAAATTATCTACTTCAAGGAAACAAAGCACTTGCTGCTGGACAGTTTGAGGTAAATCAGTGAACATAATCCAAAACTCATAAGTTTAGTTAGATTTGCTTAGGGTCGTAACATTTAGCCGCCTCTATCCTTAACTCTTCATTCCTTGAAGAGTTAAATCTGCTATGCAGATTTCCATTACCCTTTTTAATGTTGTCATTTAACCATATTTAATGTTGAAAAAATGTAGTCCATTAGCTATTCAGATGACTTTATGGCCCAAATTTGCCAATAAAAAATTGGAGTGAATTTTAATAAATGCAAAAAAGTCACAATTTTGTTTAAAATACTGTTAATTATAAACTTTTATCCATCATTGATAGGTAATTCTCGTGAAATGCCAAAAGCCTGAAATCATTTTAACCACCCCGCGCTTATTTTTACGAACCTGGGTTGCTGAAGATATCCCAGACATGGCGTTAATTAGTTCAGACCCTCAAGTGATGGAATATTTTCCCTATATTCCGGATTTGGTTGCCACGGAACAATTGATAAACCGTTTCATAAGTCAATATGAGGAGTGCGGCTACGCCCCTTATGCCGCAGAGCTTAAAGAAACGGGAGAATTTATCGGTTTTGTGGGGCTAGGGAAAGTTGAATTTGAAATTCCGCATTTTATCCCTCGCGGTGATCCGATCGTCGAAATTGGCTGGCGATTAGCGCAGGGGTATTGGGGAAAAGGGTATGCCACTGAAGCAGCTAAGGCAGTGCTGAATTATGCTTTTGAACAATTGACACTCAATGAGATTATTTCTTTTACCGCCAAACTCAATATGAGGTCAAGAGGCGTTATGGAAAAAATAGGTCTTGAGCATAATGCAGGCGATGACTTCAATCATCCTAATATCGCTATAGGCAATATCCTTTCTCACCACGTTTTATATCGCATCACTCGCAATAAGTATTTTACTATTGAATAGGATGTTAGAGAGTTGTAAATGTTTCGGTTTACACGGCAAGAGTTTTATGCCCATAAACGGCCGGTGGATGAGGTGGGGACTCCTCGGACACGCTGTGAATACGTCCATGTACGCTCGACGGTTTCGTCCATGAAACCGACGGCCCGAGGAGTCCCCACCTCATCCACCGGCCTTACCTCATAGCCAAACATGCACCCACCACTGCTAACAAAATGCTAATCAATTCTTTAAATTCCTAAATTATCTGAAAAATCATTACCAGTTAACTCATTATTTGATAGGATGCCATCAATGGGATTAATTTTAAATTTAAAAGACTGGAGGATGAGTGAGATGATGGTGTGGAATGAGCATGATAAAAAAACTATTCAAATGCCATTGCATGAAAAAGGCAACAAGGCTCAAGGTGAAGTTGAATTATCTTCCCAGCAAATAAAGCTACTAGTCTATAGGCTTAAAAAAAGAGACAACGATAAAAAAGCAATGCAAACAATTCCCCAGCTTTTAGAAAATGTGACCAGACTCAATCTGGAGAGTTGCGGAATTGATACAGAGGCGGCGATGGCATTATCGAATGCTTTAAAGGGAAATACAAACTTGAAGGAACTTAATCTAGGATTTAATCAAATATATGACGTTGGTTGTGAGGCGATATTGAACGCATTTCATAACAATACAACACTCGAAGCATTGAATCTCCAAACGAATGTACTGAACAACCTCCCCATAGAGCCTATTGAATCAATGGGCAATTTAAAAAAATTAATTTTAAACCATAATCCTTTTAAATTTGAGACTTTGATTAATTTGTTAAATGCCGAAAATTCGCGACTAGAAGAATTACATTTTGATTGTTTCACTAGTTTGTGTGATAAAAAATCATGTTTCGACCTATTATTGCTAACGTTAACGTTTAATACGACAATTAAATTATTAGAATTTGGACACGCAGGCAACCTTTACGTTCGTTCGCAGAAAAAATTTAATCAAATGAAAGAATACTTTTTAGAACGTAACCTTAAAGAAGTGAACAAATGGAAATCAGAACTAACAAAAAAAGATTTAGAAAAAGAGTTGATTGACGTCAATCTGCCTGGAGATCTTCATGGGATAATTCACGGATATATCGGCGAAGATAAAGTTTACAAAAAAAATTCATTTGATCAATTTATATTGGCTGACTTGCTAAGTCATTTTACGCAGCCAGCATGGCAAGTAAAACAACCTGATTTTGACGGAATCATGACAATTTTGGATTCATCAAATAAAGCTGAAAAGCTAAAAGGACTGTTACAAAACATGCTAAGAGAGACTAAGTTAAAAGCTGATATCTTAATCACGCAGACGAATGGTCAATATATGGTAACTTTAGTGGCCAAGCCTCCAATGCAACAAAGACTAATCGCGCAGTTAACATTATCTAATGGCTTTAGGCCATATAAAGCATCAGCTCCCTCTAAATCAATTTCATTTTATGGCAATTCTTCTTTATCAAAAGGCGCAGCTGATTTAGATTCAACAAATCCCCAAGATTCAAGAGAAAATAATTCCCAGACAGGAACTCCAGACCAATCGCGTTTTGGACCCCCATAACTAGTGCTAGATGGACTTTGGTTTCAACCACAAAGTTGCAGCAATGTCCTAGCACAGCACTTCGGATTCTTTTTTTACTAACTTGGCTGGAGCAATTTCATATTACCTTTGATTGATCACATCACTCAGAATAAGTATTTTATTATTGAATAAGGCAGCATAAGAAATCGTTAAATTTAATAATAAAGCAAACTCTAAACCTTAATTATTTTATTAAAAAATAAATCAAAGACCAAGGTTTTTCTAGTCAGATTTTGTATCAGCACTAGAAGCAATTTTATTTTTTCTGCAAACTTTTAAATAATTTTTAAATGTAATAAAACCTCCATAAAATTATTTACAAATAAATATCACGTAAGGATTGCATCGCAATTAACACTGCGTTTTGCTTTATTAATTTTTATGCTGCATGAATTCCACCTATCATCAGCCAATGCAGTGAAATCCTTAATAACCTGCAGTATGAAATAGCCTGAGAGGCTTTGATGGGTCGATTCCCATTTTCATGACGCAGATAATCCTTGGCTGAAAATCCATTTGTTTCGCAGAAATTTTCAGCGGACATGTAACCCGCATTTTCACGGGCTTGTCTTAGACGACTGGCGATTTCTTTTCTGAGTTGTATTTGACCTAGCATATTAATAGTTTCCGTAATAAACTCCATTATTACTCCTAGCCCCAATGGATTTTTGTGGCGGGATAGGTAAACTGTCCATTTTGATATTCTCTTTGAATTATGCACAATATTCAAATAAATTGCTACTATCCTTAAAATCAGGTGATGCTATGGGGCGAGGCGGGGCTCGTATTGGCGCGGGGCGGCCTACAGGGCAGGGGCGCTATAAAGAAAAGACGAAACCATTACGTATACCTGAAAGTATGATTCACTCTGTTACGCAGTTCGTAGAACAAAGGGGCTATAAACTTCCTTTATATAGTTCTAAAGTGGCAGCAGGATTTCCCTCACCAGCTGATGATGATATGGATGTAAGAATTAGTCTAAATGATCTGCTGATAAAGCATCCCACCAGTACGTTTCTGGTGCGGGTGTCAGGCGACTCTATGGTCAATATTGGCATTCATGACAAAGATTTGTTGATCGTCGATCGCAAGCTTGAAGTGGCTGATAATAAAGTTGTGATCGCCGCTATAGATGGTATGTTAACTGTTAAACGTTTGAAAAAAACTAAAGCAGGCAAAGTTTATCTCATGCCCGAGAACGAAAATTATGCACCCATTGAGGTTTCAGAAGAAAATAACGTGCATATTTGGGGAGTGGTGACTACTGTGATCCATTCTGTACTTTAAGCTTGGGTAACAGAGAGTAATTTAGCGTTAATCTATCGCTGAGCATTACTCATCAAAGATCATGGCACCGAATGAACGTCGCTTTCTAAGACTATCAGTTTCTGCCTCACTTTGCCCTTGTTCTATTTTCGACTCTTCTTGTTTGCGTGGGTTTGGAGTCCACTTGGCGGATGGATTATGACTGACAGAAGGCATTGGATCTCTTTTTTTAAATTTGGCCTCCCGATCTGTAATTTTTGCCAGTAATTCATCCCGGAGCTCCTGATCCGTAGGAAAAACAAGAAAACACGAGCATCTTCGATTAAGTTTCTTATTTCGTACAATGCATTTGAGGTTCCTGCATTCTCAATCTTACTCCGGTAATAATTATGAAAATCTTCATAATCTTTATGGTGTACATCAGTTCTTGATTTAACATTAGCAATTATTTCATAGAACATCTGCTTATATTGTTCCTTGTCTTTCAGCAAGTGGCAACGGCTTCGTATCTTTCTTTAGAAAATTTGTCGCTTAAAAATTGGATAAATTTCTTAGGTACGCCTTCAGCATGCAAATAATAATGAATAAAATTAAAAACTATATTTTTTTGGGGGTTGATTAAGGATGAAAGAAAAGAATCATCTTTTGCGTGCAAACTTTCTTTTTCTTCAGGACTTAATGTAAAAACATCTCTTTTTTCAGAGCAGCTATAGCGCAATGATGCAGCAACGTAACTATTGTTATGGCTTGCTATGTGAGAGAAGCATGCTAAAGCTTCCTTTATGTTGCTATTATTTACCTCTGGCAAATAATCCAGTAGCTCTTTAGGTTTTTCCATGCTACCTAGATTGTAGTTTGCGTCAATCATTTTCTTAAATTGTTCGAATGAACTCCCCAGTTGACTTGAGGTTTTACCTTTCAATTCTGCTTTTTGTTCGGTTGTCATATCTTGTCTCCAGAAGTATTTTCGCTAGCATCTTCTATTTTAGGGATTTGTTTTACAGAGCCTTAGAGAAAATAAATTTATACATTTTGATAGCGAGGTTCAGTTATTAATTAAAGCCATGAATTGAAAAATTCTTAAATAGGATCCCTCTTTTGCATGGAATAAGTTTTGGATTCATTTAGACGCGAATAAAATCAAAACTTCACTATAAAAAGGAATTCTTTAGAATTATGGTATAAATAGTTTAATTTATTCAACACTTTTAAAACTGCATGTAATTGAAACTTAAGACTTACCAGTAATGTTTAGTTGGCGGCTAAAATATTTGCGACCTACTTTTACACCATTTGTTCTCATAAGCGCTTAGTTTTTTGCGAAATTTTTTAGGTAACGTATGGCCTATGGACTACATTTTTGATCTAGCGATCATGTTTTAATGCATTTGCTCAATAGGACCCAAAATCTTGGTCTATAAGAAATGGAGAGCTTCAGTTCTTTCTTTATGGACGAAGGACCAAGAAGGCGGGTAAAAAGCCAGCAGCACTTTTACAGTGAGCGAGAAGAATAATTTGCAACTAACTCTGTTGTAATTTTTCCAAATCCTCCCAGCGCTGGTAGAGTTGAGTCACCTTATTCCTGGCACTTTGTATTTCAACACATAACTCCGTCAGTCTGGCAGCATCGCTCTGAATGGCAGAACTTTCTAGTTGCGCTTCTAAACTCTCAATTTCGGCTTCTACTTTCTCTATCCGCGCGGGAATACGGCTTAATTCGCGCTGTTCATCGTAACTAAGCTTTTTTATCGGATTATGCTTAACTACTGTATTTACTGGTGCTGGTTTTTCTGCAACGGCGTTTTTGTTCATTATCGAACGCCATTGGGCGTAATCAGCAAAAAATTCTGTAACACCACTACCTGCCAAATAGAGCAATCTGTCACACAGTCTATCTAATAAAAAACGATCGTGAGTTATCAGCACAATAGCGCCAGAAAATTCACGCAGGCTATCTTCTAACACTTCTAAAGTTGCAATATCTAAATCATTGGTTGGCTCATCCAGCAACAAAATATCCGCTGGCTGCACCATTAAATTTGCTATTAATACCCGCGCTTGCTCGCCCCCAGATAGACGTGAAACAGGAAGCCTTAATTGCTCGCTGGTAAATAAGAAACGCTTTGCCCAGGCATTTACATGAATCTTATTATCTTTGTAAAGCACAAAATCACCCGTTGGCGATAAGGCCTGTATTAATGTCTGGTTTTGATCTAATTGTTCGCGCTTTTGGTCAAAGGTAACCATGCGCAAATCCTCAGCCTGTTTGACAGTCCCATTATCGGGCAGAAGGTTTCCTGTTAATAAATTGATTAAGGTACTTTTACCACTGCCATTTTTTCCTAACAGACCCAAACAACTGCCAGGTGAAAGTTTGAAATTGAGATTATTAAATAGTAATTTGCCATCGCGGCTCATGTTCAATTGTTCAACTTCTACTAGGATTTTTGTTTTACGCTCAGATGCAGCAAAATCAATTATTGTTGTTTTATTTTGGGCGTTATGCCCGCTCACTTTACGCAATTCTTCTTGCAATTGTGCAGCTGAATCGATGCGATACTGTGCTTTGGTGGTTCTTGCTTTGGGCATTCTTTGTAACCATTCTTCTTCGCGACGCAATTTATTGGCCAGAGATTGCTCTTTATTAATTTGGGCCGTGACGAAATCATCCCGTCGCTGTAAAAAACTAGTGTAATTTCCAGTGGTTTTAAAATAGCCTTCGGGATATATTTTATTGAGTTCTATAATAGTATTAACCGTGTTTTCTAAAAAAGCCCGATCATGGGTAACCAGCACGAAGGCAAAATTAGCTTGCTTAAGAAGGCTTTCTAGCCACAGAATTCCTTCTAAATCCAGATGATTAGTCGGCTCATCAATCAACAGTAGATCTGGTTTTTGTAACAAGGCCCGCACAATTCCCAGTCGCTTACGCCATCCTCCGGATAAAGTTGCGACCGATTGCGTAAGATCACTAAATAGTTTCTGTCCCGTCACCTCCCAGATACGATGTGGATATTCACCTTCTGGCACACCATTACCTAAAGCCTCTGCCAAAATTACTCCCACGCTGTGCGCTTGGTTGAACTGATCTTCCTGCGGCAAGTAGACCACATGTGCCTGAGAATTTTGCGCAACTTTACCTTCATCGGGAGTCTCTAAGCCGGCAAATATTTTCAATAACGTCGACTTGCCTGAGCCATTGGGTCCTATCAGACCTATACGCTCTTCGGCAAAAATTCCTAGAGAAATATGGGTAAATAAAGCTTGCGTACCGTAGGTTTTCTGCAGACTTTGTGCATTGATAAGTATTGACATAAGAGGAATCACGAAGAGGTGTGGGAACAACGCCATTTAAATTTTTCATAGACCAACAATGCGCCAAACAAAATTATGACCCAACAAATATAGAGCCAAATCAGAAAAATAGGCACAATAGCAACGGCTCCATAAATAAGGGTGTAAGATGAAAAGCGTTGCACATAAATCCTAAATAGTACTTTAATAACCTCAAACAATACGGCTGTAATAAAACCACCCCAAAAACCATCGGCCCAGTTAATTTTATATTTTGGAACTATGATATAAAAAACACTAAAGATCAGGATATCCATTAATAGGGAAATGATAATTAGGTGGGGTATTTTAATGCCTATTTTAGCTGTAATCGCTAAAAACCAAGGCGCAGAAAATAGATAAGAACTAAAAAATAAACTGAAGCTAATAATGATGGTTGTGAAGGTGAGTACCAACCAATGTATCAGAAAAGCGGTGAATTTTTTTTTACTTTTTTCTGTCACCCAAATGTCATCGAACACACTGTCTATAGTGTACATTAACATAATAACTGTAATTAGTAGAAACAAAATGCTTATTAAACTTGAATGTGCAGCCTGGGTAATAAAAGTTTGCAAATAATTTTGTATAGAATTACTCGCAGAAGGAAGGAAATTTTCCAGCAAAAATGTTCTGGTTAAATCCATCACTTTACTGAATAGGGGAAATAGCGTAATCAGGAATAATAAAACTGCAAAAAATGGTACCACGCATAATAAAGTGCTATAGGCTAATGCCGATGCGCGAAATGTGTATCCTTCAAGATATAAACGTTTTGCCGCTTTCCCAATAAATCTAAGTTGCTTTCCCATCATACCTCCTTATATTTTCATCCCTAGTTTCAGACAGAGTATTTTTTTCTTGCTTTAAACGGCTAAAAAAACGCCACAATAAAAGTATGGCTGCACTACAAATAGCTAAAGTTAATCCATACCAGACACCAATGGCTCCTATCGTTGTATGGAAAGAAAGATAATAACCACCACCAATGCCTATCAATAAATAACAGCCTAAATTATACACCATCGGCATCATAGTATCTTTATAGCCTCTTAAAATAGCGTTAGTAACTACTTGCAGCGCATCAAAACATTGGAATAAAGCTGCCACTGCTAAAAAAGAGGCCGCTGTCGCTAATATTTGTTGGTAACCTGGCTCACTAGTGCTCAGAAAAACCCTTACCAGTGCTTCAGGAGCCAAAAAAAATGGCATTACCAGAATAACAGAAATGATCAAGGTCATAGCCAATCCCACGGAAGCCGCGCGTTTGGCTTGAATAGCGTCACCTGAGCCAATAGCATGTCCTATCTGCAATGAGGTAATAATGCCAAGTGCTAACGGAACATTAAATGCGATTGACACCCACTGCATGGCAATTTGGAAAGAGGCTAACGCCACAACGCCAAAGTAACCTACCATCATAGCCGCTGCCAAAAACATTAAAGAATCCAGCACAGCGCTAATGCCACTTGGCACACCAATTCGTAATAAATCAATAATTTTACGCCACTCCAAGGGCAAACGCTTAGCTGTAACATATGGCTTTAAATTGGGATGCTTTTTACTATAAATCCATAAGCAAAAAAACATAAACCACATCACCAGAGCAGTAGCACAGCCTATTCCCGTTATACCTAATGCCGGCAAACCTAGCTTGCCATAGATTAATAGATAATTAGCCATGAAGGTGAGCGGTAAAGAACCGAGCGTCACCACCATCACAATGCGAATAAGTGAAAATGCAGAGATAAATTCTCGATAAACTAAAAACAGCATGAATCCGGGAACACCCCATACCAAGCCGTATAAAAGGGCTTTTGTTTTGATTACAATCGCTGGCTGCTGCCCTAATATTATTAAAATACTGGGCACAGCCCACAGGGTTAACATACACGGAATGGATAACAATAATGCCAGATAAACACTCTGTTGCAGATAGGATTTGATCTCATCACTTTGCGCTGCACCACGCGCACGAACAATAAAAATGCCAGCGGCGCTTATAATTCCACGACAAAACATGGTAACAGTCATAAATATGGCCGTACCCAGCGCCCCTGCCGCCAAAGCTTCCGGCCCAATCCATCCCATCATGATAGTATCAATTAACTGCATACCTTTTTGCGCTAAAAAAGCAGCCAGTAAGGGTAATGTAAGCTGAGTAGTTATTTTTATTTGTTGTAATTTAGACAGAGCCATGGCGAGCTATTAGCAGATAATTTTTATAGGGTTTACGGGACAGATAGTCTTACGCAACTTGAAATCATTACTTTTCCATGTAGTTATTGTATCATTTTTTTAATGTGTATAAATTTATAATGTTAAATTCGAAACAGCATCATGTTGACGTGCATCAACCCTGATAAACTTATCAATTCAAACTAGGAACTGTCGTCATAACCTAGACTTGAAGAAGTTTAGAAACTATTTCATTAATGGGGAAAAATTATTGAGAAGTCGATCTTCCTAAGAAAACTTAAAGGCTGTGTCAGAAAGAAAGTGATGTAAATATTCGAAAATTCAGAAGAAAATTATTAAAAAAGTTAGCTCATGAAAACCCTCTTTAACTCTCACGAGAAAAAAGAGGGTATCATCCAACAGTTGTATTATACGTTGGCTGTAGTATCTAATCTGGTAATGCTGGGTACATTAGCAAACCCTAACACTAACCATTTTCCTTGCTTTAGTATAGTTCCCAACAACGTTTCTGAAGGGGATTTACCTAACTTAGACTGAAGAACTGGATTTTCAACTGCCGCCTCAATTAAGGTAGGAGCCTCCGAATTCGCAGCCAAAACCGGTGCCGGAGCGGGCGGAGTATCTGCCTTATCAACCGGCAACAAAATCTTATTTGGTGCGCCGGGGGTAGTTGCTAATTTGTGATAGCCCGGATTTAATTCACGCATCGTTTCCACACTGATGCCTTTGGCTTTTGCTATTACTTTCAAATCTTGGTTTGAAGCTACTTGTACCTCAGCTAGTTTAGGCCCCGTTGATATCACCGGTAATTTAACGTTGTATTTCGCTGGATTTTGGACGATTTCCGCCAAAGCCATCAACTTAGGTACATAATTTTTAGTCTCTTTTGGCAAAGATAAAGTCCAGAAACTTGCCGTTTGTCCATCTTTGTTTTTGGCCTTTGTCGCTTTACGGATATTACCTGGACCGAAATTATAAGCCGCTAAAGCTAAATGCCAATCCTGGTTAAGACTGCTAGCCAATTGTTTCAAATAACGCAAAGCGCCCTGTGTAGAAGCCACGATATCACGTCGACCATCATACGAATGGTTGTTTTTCAGACCTAAATCTGGCGCAGTGTTGGGCATAATTTGCCACATACCGCTGGCTCCTACTGGAGACTTAGCCATTGGGTCATATTGACTTTCAACAACAGGAAGTAAAGCAAGCTCCCCCGGCAATCCAGCTTTATGAGTCTGCTGATAGACATAAGATATATAAGGAGCCGCTTCATTCAACATACGATAAAGAGCTGCCTGGTTTTTCTGCAGAATAGCGATCTGCGCCTGAACCTCCTGGCGGTCGATGGCATGATCCATCCCAAAGTCAGCACTCAGGCTTGCCCACATGGACGAGCTCTGGTCATCATTAATTTTAGTCACATTTGACTGTTTGTTCAGTGAAGGGAACGCCGCGCTGGCGGTATTACTACCACTTATAAAGCAACTGCACACGACGAAGCTAACTACAAATTTAAAGTTTTTTAATGTTTTCATGTGTACAGATTCTACACAGTTGTTATACAAAAATCAAGTAAAACATGTGGTTGCTTGACGTATTTAAGGTTATTTTAAGGTTTCTTGTCGGGCTATGTGCCATAAGGGTTCACGAGAGTTTAAAGGGGTAGCTGAACTCGATTTAGGATCGCTGGATCCAAAAAAGGGATTTATTTTCTCAAGCTAACTTTCAAAGAAATCACCAGCGCTTAAAGAGGTAAGCAATTGCTATTGCTCTTTTCTATAGGCTACAATTAATAACATTCGTTAATGAGAGAGTTAATTTTGATGCCTAAACAGCCCGAAAAAGAAGAAATCGCACTTAGCGTTAGCCCTGAAATTGTTTGCCAGCTCATTACCCGGGCGCATGAGTTTCATGCACAGGAAGGAGTTGTCATTCCCGAAGATACTATGGAATCTTCAGTAGAAAATGACCCATTCCAGATTCTGGCTGATCACCGTGGTGACCTGACTTCCCTTGAAATACTTGATGCCATTAATAACCTTGAGCCAGACCAACAGGTCTGCTTATTAGCTATTATGTATCTTGGACGTGGCGATTTTAGCGTTGATGAGTGGGGGGCCGCTCTCGAAGAGGCTAGGAATAACTGGGATGTCAGTGTGGCGAAACATTTACTTTCAAATCCAAATATCGCAGACTTCTTATCCGAGGGTTTATCTTTATTAGGTCATTCCTGCGAAGAATAACCTGCAAACTTACCGGTTAGAGTTTCATTTGTGAACTGCTTCCTATACCCAATACACTTAGGATTTCGGTGTTAGAGTAGTCCAGCTTGTACTGAGATTTGTTCGATCTGATTGAGTAAAAACGCAGGAATAGTTATTCTTATTTCGAGTTTTTACGATTGAAGATCGGACGAAGATCAGTGCAAGATGGGCTGCTTTAACACCGAAATCTTAAGTGTATTGGGTATAAATTACTTGACAGGTTAAGAAAGATGCAAACGCTACAAAATTTGAATTATCAATTTTTTAATCTCATTAATGCTGGTGCGAATTTACATGGATTCGCACTGGGATTGTCTATTTTCGTGGCTAAATATCTAGTTTACCTTATTCCAATATGGTTAATTGTTCTGTGGACCTTCGCAGCACCGAGATACCGTGGCACATTAATATTTGCTGTCATTGCTGCCATTATCTCTTTGGCCATTAATTATTTGATTGGATTCGTCTGGTTTCAGCCGCGTCCATTTATGATCCCCTTAGGTCATACTTATTTACTCCATGCCCCTGATAGCGCTTTCCCAAGCAATCATGTGACTTTTATATGGGCTATAGGATTTAGTTTACTGTTACAACCAGGATTGCGCTCCCCCGGAAGTATTATGCTACTAATAGCTTTGGCGGTAGGCTGGGCAAGGGTATTTTTAGGTGTTCATTTTCCATTAGATGTATTGGGTGGCATTTTGACCGCTATGGTTATCGTTATCCTATTATCACCCCTTAAACCCTGGATTAATCGAAGTATTTTGCCATTGACAGAGACTGTTTATCGGAAAATATTTCCAGCCAAAAAAACTATGCACTTTAAAAATTAAATGAACACCCGTCTCTCACGTCTACTCCATATTACTAATGGTGACTCTGCCGCCAATCTATTAAAACAGCTACCTGTTGGCGGCGATGTTATTCCCTGGCAGGATATATTGCATGAAGGCCCGGTTCCAGGGCATCTCACTTTAGAAGAGTTAACGCCAATCCGTGCCCAATACCTCGCTGATGCGGGGTATGGGAATTATCAAACTATTACTAACCATTTTTTAACGCGTAATAGCCTACTGCAACAATATAAAAATTATGCTGAAATTGTCCTGTGGTTTGAGCACGATCTCTATGACCAATTGCAATTATTGCAGCTTCTGGCCTGGTTCTCAGAACATAATCTTACTGACATAAAACTGACGCTCATTTGTATTGGGCAGCATCCTGAGGTAATTCCATTCTTAGGGCTTGGTCAATTGACACCCAAACAGTTAGCACCGTTGTTTGAGACCCGGCAGGAAATACCGGAGACTACTTTAGTCTTGGGTAGAACCTTCTGGCAGGCATTTCGCGAATCTAATCCCACCAATCTAGTGTCCTTAATCACTAATGATATCTCCGCATTACCCTTTTTAAAAAATGCTATATTACGTTATTTGGATGAATACCCTTCTTTACTAAATGGCTTGAACCGGACCGAACACTATTTACTCAACTCCCTAGACAAAGGCATGCTTAATCTGCGGGAAATTTTTTCTCGCTTACCATTGGATGAAGGCCCTTATTACATGGGGCTCGGTGATAGCTGTTTTTTTAATGTAGTCAAACGGCTGGCTATTGTGACCCATCCCCTATTAACTGTCATAGACAACCGGGAAAATCCTGCAAAGATAGAGGCGATCTTGACTGACTTAGGCAAAAAAGTACTAGCTGGGCAGGCAGACTGGATTACGATAAATGGGATTAATCGTTGGTTAGGAGGAGTTCATTTACAAGCAGATTGCTATTGGCGTTGGGATAAATCGCAGCAGCGTTTATTATTACGAACCCTGCGAAATAGCTGAATTGTTCCAGCAGCTCATGCTCCCTCACCCTAAAATTGCTCAATCACTATGACATTACCCTTTTATGCACTACACCCCTCACGGAGACATTATTATGCAAACTACCGCTATAAACCCAGCTAAAAATCCTACCCATCAAATAATTGATTTACTTAATCAGAGCCTAGCCGCAACCCTCGACTTAAAACTTCGGCTGAAACAAGCCCATTGGAACGTCAAAGGAGAAAATTTCATTTCACTGCATGAATTGTTTGACCAGATTGCGGGTGCAGCTGAAGAGTATGCCGATATGATAGCGGAACGCATCCTGCAATTAGGAGGCATCGCCAATGGCACGATACAAGCTATCGCCCAAACTACCCCTTTAGATCCCTATGCTACAACGATTCAACATAGCCAACAGCATGTAGAAGCTTTAACCACCAGTCTCAGGACAGTTGCGGATGGCACAAGGAATTTAATTGATAGTTCTGATGGGTTTGGCGATAAAGTGACTGCCGACCTATTCACCGAAGTGACTCGCGGACTCGATAAATGGCGTTGGTTTGTTGAGTCGCATAAATCTACTTGAACTCAGGATTTCAACAAGCCTTTTATCAAAAGGCTTGTTGAAGCACCTATCGGTTATTGACCAGTAGTAATAGGCAAAGGAATAGTCCCGCCTACAGGTGGAGTGCTCATCCGCACACTTCCTTGCACACCATCATATAAATAGGTCACGTCATAACCTTTTTGCACCTTTTTGGTCGCCGTATGCGTTGTACAGCTTGTTGAAGTAATCACCTGAGGCTGAGGCTGATTCATATTTTGTTGTATGGCATTACCGCTCAACGCCCCAACGGCTGCACCGACTCCAATAGCGACATTTCTACCATTTCCATGTATAGCAGAACCTGCTAATCCACCCGCTACACCACCAATAACAGCACCTGCCCCGGGTATTCCTTTTTTTGCATCCCCATAAACTACATTTTGTACCGGCTGACAATTACGCACGGGGTAACTTTGCGAAACATAATGTGGGGAAACTGCAATGACTTGGGCAACAGGTGGCAGTGCAGGTGGCGGAGCAACGGGCGCTTCGACCGGTGGTGGTGGCGGAGGGGGAGTATCGTGGTGGTTATACATGGATTGTATAGAGAGGGCGGCAAATGCGCTGATTAAAGCTATTCCTAACGCACCACCTATTAAAGCTAAAGTTGTTTTGGTTTGTTTACTCATGATTATCTGTCGATTTAAGCTGATGGAATCCTACGTAATTCATTCACCATCCCTAAGATTATTTATTTTTATTTTGGGAATATGATAGCATAGTTAAAATAAAAAATCATGGCTTACCATTTTTGGCTGCAGAAAATGGTGAGCAGTAACTGGCTCTGTTTAACTAAAGACCTATACAGGATAGCAGTCTCTCTGGATGTTTTATGTATCTCTTTTATGACTAATAACATTTATAAGGTGACTATGAAAAAATTTTCTCTATTATTTTTAGTATTTTTAAGTTCTATGCTGGCTGCCTGTAATCCCAATCTATCCTCCAACACCCTTTCTTCTTATGAAGTTGGCACTGCGAGTAAAGCAACTCCTGGAGTCATTGTTAAAAAGCGCATAATTAACATAGATAATAGCAGTGGTGTTGGTGCTCCGGTTGGAGTAGTGGGGGGCGCTGCCGCAGGTTCAATGATTGGCGGGAATACGGCAACTAATATAGTTGGGGGATTAGGTGGCGCATTAGTCGGAGGATTAGTAGGTAACTCGATTGACAAATCTATACACTCTCAGACTGGCTATGAATATATCGTTCGCTTAAACAATGGTAATTTGGTATCAGTGACCCAGGCCCGGGATACGAATTTTGGGATTGGGCAGCGGGTATTAGTGGTTTATGGCCCCCGCGCACGCTTGCTGCCTGATTATTAAATAAGCAGGGCAACTCCTCCCTCTTCTTGTGGGCTGAGGGATCGACACAAAATATTGTGCTGTTGCTGAATGGTTGCCACTAGAGACTGCCCCCATCCTAACCTTCCCCCGCAAGCGGGGGAAGGGACTGGTTGGGCAGAATAAGTTAAGCTATGCAGTCAATCCGATACTAGCTCGAGCAAGTCCCTTCCCCCGCTTGCGGGGGAAGGTTAGGATGGGGGCAGCTTCTAGTGGCGCTTCATTCAGTCTTGTGGGAGAGTGGCTGGTGTAACAAACCGGGATAAACATCATCACTTCCATGATGGTGTGCGCTTTTCTAAAAAAGCCGTCAAACCCTCCTGACCTTCGGCTGAAACACGCATCACTGCAATTAGCTCCGCATTTTTTTGCACGTTTTCCTCACCATAGGGATCCCTACTCACTCGATTAATTAAAGATTTTACGGCCACCACTGCTTGTGGACCGTTCTGTAACAAATGGCTAATTATTTGCTGTAGCGTTGCATCCAACTGCTCAAGCGGCGTTACTTCAGCCACCAACCCCAAACGCAAAGCCTCTTGTGCCGAGATCTGTTCAGCGGTAAGACAATAACGCCGGGCAGCCCGCTCGCCAATGGCCGTAATTATATAGGGACTAATGACCGAAGGAGTTAAGCCTATTCTTACTTCTGAGAGACAAAAAATAGCGTCAGTGCTCGCTACAGCTATATCGCAACAGGCAACCAATCCAACACCCCCACCATACACCGCACCCTGAACCCGAGCAATAACGGGTTTAGCGAGAAATTTTAGCGTGTGCATTAAGTCCGACAAGACCCGCGCATCCTGCAAATTTTCCTCATAGGAATAACCAACCATACGCCGCATCCAGTTAAGATCTGCGCCTGCGGAAAAATTTTTGCCAGCCGCCTTCAGCACTATGACTTTGACTTCCGCATCAGCCTCTAACCTACGCAAAATTAATAATAATTCATGGATTAATACATTATCAAAAGCGTTGTGAACCTCAGGCCGGTTTAATGTGATGGTGGCAATGCCTTCGGCGTCTATGCTGTGAAGTAAATTTTGGATCATGATCTCCTCCATTAATGTGGTGTGACTTTACCCATACGGGCTAATGTCACTTTAGAACCTGATGGCTTCCCCAGCTGATTGCAAATATACATCCCTGTTGCGATAAGCTGGTCGAGGTTAATGCCGGTATGAATGTTTAAACCTTGCAACATATAAATCAGATCTTCCGTTGCCACATTACCTGAAGCACCGTTGGCATAGGGGCATCCTCCCAAACCTGAGACAGAGCTATCAAAAATTGCAATGCCTTGTTGCAATACTGCCAAAATATTAGCCAAGGCTTGACCATAGGTATCATGAAAATGGACGGCCAATGTTTCTAAAGGCAGCTGTTGCGATGTGACATCGATTAAGCGCTGGGCCTTAAATGGTGTCCCAACTCCAATAGTATCTCCTAAGGAAATTTCATAACAGCCTAATTCATACAACCTGGCGGCCACACCAGCTACTTTTTGCGGCAGAATATCTCCTTCATAGGGACATCCCAAAGCACAGGATACATAGCCCCTAATACGCATGGAGGCTGCCTTTGCCGCGGCAATAACTGGTTGGAAGCGGGTAAAGCTTTCATTGATGCTGCAGTTGATGTTTTTTTGGGTAAATGTTTCCGAGGCCGCGGTGAATATGGCAATTTCTTGAACGCCTAAAGATTGCGCTGCTGCAAATCCCTCCATATTGGGGACTAAAGCTGAGTAAACGACACCGGGTGTTTTAGTAATTCCTCGGTATACTTCGGCACTATCAGCCAGTTGCGGCACCCAACGTGGCGACACGAAACTAGTGACTTCTATGGCTGAAAAACCAGCGGCGGTGAGGCGATTTATCAATTCAATTTTAGTCGGCGCGGGGACTAATGCTGATTCGTTTTGCAGCCCATCCCGCGGGCTTACTTCAACAATTTTTACAGCTTTTGGTAGTTGCATAGGCGTTTCCTGTTGGGATAAGTTATAATAGTTTAAACGTAACTATTCAACATGTTAACCAAAGAGCCAATAGAGACCACCCCCATCCTAACCTTCCCCCGCAAGCGGAGGAAGGGACTGTAAGGTGCGGACTTTTAGTTTTCTGCCCAATAGTTCCTTCCCCCGCTTGCGGGGGAAGGTTAGGATGGGGGCCGTCTCTATTGGCATCCCAGTCAAGATGCTGAATAGTTACGTTTAAACTATATTTTTCCTGGAGAATTGGCTTATGCCTACCACCATAGAATTAATAACCTCCAAAACCTGTCCTTTCGCCCAGCGCACCGCAATCCAGCTATTGGAAAAAGGAGTTAATTTCACCACAACTTATATTAATTTAAACGAAAAACCGGACTGGTTTCTGGAAATATCCCCTCTAGGCAAAATTCCGTTACTACGCGTCAATGAAACGATTTTATTTGAATCTGCCATAATTAACGAGTATTTAGATGAAACTCACCCCCCACGAATGCATCCCGAAGATCCCTTACAACGCGCACAGAATCGCGCTTGGGTTGAGTTTAGTTCAGAGCTGATAATGATTTCTGTACGCTGGATATACGCGACCGATGAACAGACTTTTTTAACCCACTACCAAAGTTTGCTGGATAAGCTCAATCGCCTTGAGGTTGCATTGGTTCACACCCCCTATTTTAATGGGGAGGCATTCTCACTGGTTGATGTAGGTTTCGCACCATTTTTTATTCGCATGAGAGAGTTTATGAAATATTACCCACAGCCACTATTTAGTGATATGCCCAGAATTAAGGCCTGGGCTGAAAATTTACTGGGCCGCCAGAGTGTACAGAACTGTTTAGCAGCAGATTATGCAGAAAAATTTTTATATGGATTGCAGCAAAGAGGAACTTACGTAACCCAAAAATGGCACAGCCTGAGAATTAAATAATACGATGGAAGAATTTTTACCTCAGGCGCTAACTGTCTGGATTACTCAATACGGCAGTTTTGCTTTATTTATTCTGCTGGCGCTCGGTATATTCGCCGTGCCCATTCCCGACGAAACATTAATGGTCTTCGCTGGCTTTTTGGTCGCGCATGGAAAGCTGGAACCCATCCCCACCTTTATTGCTGCTTTTGCCGGGGCCTGCTGCGGCATAACCATTAGTTACATTATAGGACGAACGGCAGGTACTTTTTTAATTAAAAGATATGGTCACTGGGTGCGTATTACAGAGGCAAAAATGCAGCGCGTACATGACTGGTTCGCACGTATTGGCCGCTGGGCATTGCTTATAGGCTATTTCATACCAGGAGTTCGCCACCTCACTGGTTACGCAGCAGGTATAACGGTGCTGGAATATAAAAAATTTGCTCTTTTCTCTTACTCAGGCGCCTGTATCTGGTCCATTTCTTTCTTATCTCTTGGTTATTTTTTAGGCAACAAGTGGGGCCATATCACAGCCCTCGTGGATCAGGAATGGTATAAATTTGCCTTTGCGGGAGCTGGCATATTAGTTTTAATAGGAATTTATATCTGGTTACGGATTAAGAAACGCAGAACCAATAACTTCAAAGTGGAGTAAACTAGCCTCATGTATACTGGCATCACACAAGGGTTGTTTCCTGTATCCCGGATTGAGGTCAAGCCTGGCTTGATTACTTATAGCGTGCGGCTTAATGATGCGCTATTAAATGGTCTGCTAGTGGGCGCCAGTGTATCGGTCGATGGTGTCTGCCAGACTGCTACCCGCATTGATGATCAGGAAGTCAGCTTCAACGCAATAACAGAAACCTGCCTTAAAACCACTCTGGGCGATTTACGCGAAGGACAAAAAGTCAGTATTGAACGCAGCGTTACTTTTGGTAGTGAAATCGGCGGTCATAGTATGGCGGGTCACGTGTATGGAACAGCGCTGATTAAAGAACGGTCCTTACAAGAAAATAACCTGCAGCTCATTTTGCAATGCTCTGAAGATATGATGCAGTTTTTTTTTCACAAAGGCTTCGTGGGTGTTAATGGTTCCAGCTTAACAATAAATGCCATCAATCTGTCGCAGCATACTATTACGATTGACCTTATCCCTCATACTTTACAAGTTACTGATTTTCTTAATAAACAGGTGGGAGACAAGGTCAATATCGAATTAGACTCTACCGCAGTGGTTATTGTAGAGACCATTAAACGGCTGAGCCAAAGAAAAGAACAGATTACAGTGTGATACCATTGCTTCGCTTTTTGTCGTGTCTTGTGTCGCCCATTTGAATTTTTACAGAATCTTTTAGTGAAATAACATATCCATAATAGCCATACGCACCGCCACCCCAAAGGTTACTTGGCGCAGAATCACTGATTGTTTACCATCCACTACCTCTGAGGCAACCTCTACTTCACGGTTAATAGGCCCCGGGTGCATGACAATAGCATCGGGATGAGCAAGTTTCAGCCTTTCTGCCGTTAAGCCAAATCTCTTAAAGTAGTCTAGACTGTCTGGTGCGTTTTCTATCCCCATACGTTCTCTTTGGATGCGCAGCACCATAACCACATCTGCTTCTTGGATTCCGGAAACGATATCGTGATGTAAAGATACTTGCGGTGAGGCTTCTGGCGGGAGCCATTCCGACGGCCCTACTAATCGAATATCCGGCACCCCCAATGCAATTAAAGCATTTAGATTAGAATGGGCTACTCGGGAATGCCGGATATCACCAATAATGGCTACCCGTAATTGGTTAAAATTTGTTTTATAGCGTCGAATCGTATACATATCTAACAACGCCTGCGTGGGATGCTCATTACATCCATCACCTGCATTAATCACACGGGCACGAGTCCCAAGATGCGCCGCTACTCTTCCCGGCGCCTGTTCTTCTGGGTGCCGGATAATAAATAAATCTGTTCCCATGGCGCTCAGATTATCTACTGTATCAAATAAAGTCTCCCCTTTTTGAACTGAAGAAATTTTAGCATTAAAGTTCAATACCACGGCGCCCAGGCGTTTGGCAGCTAATTCAAATGAGCTGCGAGTGCGGGTGCTATTTTCGAATAACAAATTAACCACTGTTTTATTTTTCAAGATGGGTGCTGGGTAAATAAGCTCCCCCGCCGGATTTATCCAGGTATTGGCTTGATCCATTATCTGGTAAAGTTGCTGACGATTGAGATCATTTATAGACAGGAGATGCTGCAATTGGCTATGCGGAGAATTTGAAATTCCAGATTCATAATAATTCACGGGAAACTCGCTTATTTAATATAAGGGCTTGTGCAAGAATAACTTCCCTTTTTAGGGTTTAGATTGGGTTCAGATTTGGACGTTTTGTTTTTCAGAAAAATGTGCGCATAGTCGTTCTATGTAAGCGTTTTTCTGAAAGACAAAACGTCCGAAGATGAGCCCAAGATGAGCCCTAAAAAGGGAAGTTATTCTTGCACAAGCCCTAATGGCATCCAACATTTCATGTGACTTTTTAGCATCCCATCTAACTCGCGATACCGCTTAAAACTAAGGGCTTGCCCAAATATACATTAAGTCCTAATTTTGTACTACTTAATCCATGGGAGAACATTGTGAAGGCAACTATTCGCGGCACTGAAATCTATTTTGATATAGCCGGTATGCAGCTCGCACCTGTGGGCCAGAATTTCGTAGAACAACCCGTAATTTTTGTGATGCATGGCGGTCCTGGAAGCAATCATTTGCGTTTCAAATTGCATACGCTCGAGTTGCAGAATGTTGCCCAATTAGTCCTAATCGACCATCGCGGTTGTGGCCAGAGTAAACGAACACGTGCGGCTGACTATACACTGGAAAATAATATTGAAGACTTAGAAGCGCTACGGAAACTGTTAGGTTTAAAGCATATTTGTATTTTAGGCACTTCTTACGGCGGTATGGTGGCTCAGGGATACGCTATCCGTTATCCGAAAAGGGTCAGCCAATTGATTTTGGTTGCTACGGCACCCAGCTATCGGTTTATCGAAGAGGCGAAACAGACTTTACAACGGCGGGGTAACGCTGCGCAGATTGCCATAGCTCAGCATCTTTGGGATGGTACTTTTAAAAGTGTCGCTCAGGTAGAAAAGTTTTTCGCCTTGATGGAACCACTTTATTCAATGCAACGCGGAAAATCGAAGAAAAAATTTATCAGCACCCATAGAAGCTCCTGGTCTTATGCAGCGCTAAATCAAGGTTTTGGCGGCTTTTTACGTTCTCTGGATTATATTCCCAAATTAGGCAAGATTTCCTGCCCGACATTGATACTCTGTGGCCAGGATGATTGGATTTGTAGTCCCAATCAATCAAAAATCCTGGCGGAACATATACCTAATGCTACTTTAAAAATATTTAAAAATTGCGGACATGCGGTGGCTGTGGATGCACATGATGACTATATTAAGGCAATTAAACGGTTTTTACAGAGGGGTAAAAACAAGTGATTTTTCCTCCATCCTTAGGGCTTGCGCAAGCCCTTAACCTTGTTATTTGCCTTTTGCCAGTATATACTTTATGTATATACATGAGGACCATGGCCATGAGAATGACAAAAGTATTTAAATCAGGTAATTCACAAGCAGTCCGCATTCCAAAGGAGTTTTACATAGCGAGCGAGGAAGTAGAGATTTTCAAGAGAAACAACGATATTATCATTCGAGAAAAGCCTGATAATTTATCTAGAGCATTTGAATTGCTGACACAATTGCCCGATGATTTTTTTGCTGAAGGCAGAGAAAACGAGGAACCTCAAGAGCGGGAATTTTAAAAATGAATTTGCGTTATTTACTCGACACCAATATTTGCATTTACATTGCTAAACAAAATCCTTTAATTGTATTAAAAAGATTTGCAAAGACTCCTGTGGGTGCGGTGGGTATGTCAATAATATCCCATGGAGAATTAATCTACGGAGCTGAAAAAAGCCATCATCCTAAAAAAGCACTTGCAGTGATAGAAGAATTGGCTACGCTCATTCCAGTATTACCCATGTCCATAGAGGCAGCAAAATACTATGGAGAGGTCCGTTGCGAGCTAGAGAAACAAGGTAAGCTCATCGGTAATAACGATCTATGGATTGCTGCACATACCCTATCCTTGGATTTGACCCTTATAACCAATAATGAAAAAGAATTTAAACGTATTCCGCATCTCCAGGTTGAAAATTGGGTGCACTGAACAATTATCCGCTCGCTAGGCATTTATTGTGAAGGGTTTCTTTACCCCCTAATCTTTAAAAAGCGTCATCAACGCATTCTCAGTGATAATTTTGGCAGATCGACCATCAATACGTGACTTGCTCAAAGCGCGCGCGCCCCCTTGCTCAAACAGATCGCGTTTTGCTTCCAAGGTGGTGAAACGTTCATCTATTAAATGTATGGGTAGATGATAATGTTCTTCCAGATTATTAGCAAAACGCCTTGCGGCTCGCGTAATATTGTGTTCCGAACCATCTATAGCGAACGGTAGGCCAACAATTAGCGCATCGGGCTTCCAGTACGCTATTAAATCGTCAATTTTAGGCCATTGGGGCACGCCTTGATGGGCGCTGAGACTGACTAGAGGGTTAGCTGTACCTGTGACAGTCTGCCCTACAGCCACTCCTATATGCTTCAGGCCAAAATCAAAACCAATGACTGTCTGATGTGACAATGACATCAAGCATGGCCTACATCAGTAGACAAACGGTTTAAATCAATACCTGCCCGTGCGGCGGCCGTGTGCCATTTGGCCACTGATCCTGATCCACCCTCTTCGTCGTCCTGATCACCAAACAAAGTGGTTTCGCTAAATGGCGCGATTAACCAATCATTATTTACTAATTCAAGATCCAATTGACCTGCGCTCCACCCGGCGCATCCCAAGGCAACTAAAGCATCCCCTAGCCCTTCCCCATTCGCTAAAGCTATTAAATCCTGCTTTGCGGATGAGACGATGACTTCAGTCATAGGGTATAACTCTTCCTGAACAGTTTTTTGCCGTCGGCGAATAATAAAGCCTTGATCTACCGCGACAGGTCCGCCCCTAAGTACTGGATATTCATTGATTTCAGGATTAATGGCAGAAATGTCTAATTGCTGCAGCAATTCACCTAAACGGATATCCATAGGTTTGTTGATAATGATACCGGTAGCTCCTTTTTCGTTATACTCCCAAAGATAAACAACAGATTGGGAAAAAACCGGATCATTGAGTTGTGGCATTGCTATTAACAATACATGTTGTAAAGATTGGTAATTTGGCATAGATTTTGTTTTTCTACTGTTCCTATTTAAATAAACAAACATAACAATCGCAAGTTTAATTGTTACAGAGCCTTATTATCTTACCCTAGCTTGGAAAAACTGTCACTTAATTGGAAGATTGATCCCCTTAAATTTAAGATTAATTTAATAGTTGAGAATTATGGAATTGAATGCTTTCTAACATGGGCTTCTGCTAACTCTTGAGCTAGCGGACCTATGGTGTCGCGCTATTGCAGATTGGTTTATAATGTTCTTCACACCTCTTCAAGGACATTGACTATGACGGAGATAACCTTCGCTCACCAGCTTGAGCAATTGCAACCCGATAAACTGATTGAATTTGCAATCAAACGCAAAGAGGGTGTGCTTTGCTCTAATCAGGCATTGTCTGTCAATACTGGTAAGCGAACCGGCCGATCGCCGAAGGACCGTTTTATTGTACGGGATGCCATTACCGATCAGACGGTCGATTGGGGGGCCATCAACCAGCCATTTACTCCAGAGAAATTTAATCAATTATGGCGTAAAACTTCTGATTACTTATCCAGCAAAGAAATTTTTGTTTCCCGCTTAAAGGTAGGAGCCCAGTCCCAATATGAACTGCCGGTTACTGTCATATCCGAAACTGCCTGGCAAACCTTGTTCGCAACCCAGCTATTCATACGAGACAAAGGCATAGATACCACCCGACCAGATGCCTGGACTATCATGAGCGCTCCTGAATTTACCACAAAACCCGAACGGGATGGCACTAACAGTGATGGCGTGGTGATAATGGATTTTATTCAGCAACGCATCTTATTAAGCGGAATGCATTATGCTGGGGAAATGAAAAAAGCTATGTTTAGTGTATTAAATTTTCTCCTGCCAGCCAAGGATACACTACCCATGCATTGCTCTGCTAACGTGGGGAAGAAGGGAGACCCAGCACTATTTTTTGGACTTTCTGGGACTGGGAAAACGACTTTATCTGCAGACCCAGAACGCTACTTGATTGGTGATGATGAGCATGGCTGGAGTCCCGAAGGTATTTTTAATTTTGAAGGGGGCTGCTATGCTAAATGCATCCATTTATCACAAGATAGGGAGCCACTGATTTGGAACGCAATTCGTCGTGGGGCCATCATGGAAAATGTAGTTCTCGACCCAGCAACCCTAGAACCACATTACGAAAGTGATCTGCTGACTGAAAATACCCGCGTAGCTTATCCACGAGAACATATAGCCAATTGCGTTGCAGAAAATCGTGCTGGGCATCCAACATCCGTCATCTTTCTCAGCTGTGACCTTTATGGTGTATTACCGCCCATTTCACTACTGAGCCAAGAACAAGCTGCCTATTATTTTTTAAGCGGTTATACCGCTCTTGTGGGCAGCACTGAAGTGGGGAGCAACAGTGGAATTAAACCCACCTTCAGCACTTGTTTTGGCGCTCCATTTTTTCCTCGTCCACCTATGGTCTATGCTAAATTGTTAATCAAGCGCCTACAAGAAACCCAGGTTCCGGTTTATCTTATCAACACCGGCTGGACGGGCGGCGCTTATGGGCAAGGGGGACAGCGCTTTGACATTCCGGTGACGCGCGCTATAGTAAGTGCAGTCCTTGAGGGCAATTTGCTAAATGCGCCACAGGAAAAAATCCCCGGCTTTGGATTTTCCATTCCCAAAGAGGTCAGTGGTGTTGATAAACATATTTTGAATCCGAGGAATACCTGGCATAACGCCAATAATTATGATCAACAAGCTAAAGCCTTAATAGCGCAATTTATTGATAATTTCAAAAAATTTAACGATGTGCCTTCTAATATTCAGGCGGCGGGTCCAGAATTATAAGTACCTCCTGTCATTCTGGGCGTACCGAGCCGCGACCATTAGGGAGCGTTTACGTTGTCTAATAAACGCTCCCTAATGGTCGCGGCTCGGTACGCTCAGGATGACAGCTACAGCTTTAGTCAGAATCACAGCAGGTTTGCAGGCAATTGTCGGAGCTAACACGTGTATGAGAAATACTAAGATAACTGTTATTGGCGCTGGCCATCTGGGCAGCGCCATTATTGGAGGACTGATTGCTTCAGGTCACCCCCCTACACACATTTGGGCTACTCGTCCTAGCCTGCCTCACCTGGAGGCACTTAAAGAACGCTTTGGCATTCATGTCTCTTCCAGCAATCTGGAAGGTGCCGTTCACAGCGATGTGCTAATTCTGGCGACTAAGCCACAATTCATTAACCCAGTGCTGCTGGAACTTTCCACCCTAATTGCCAAACAACAACCTTTAATTATTTCGGTTGCTGCCGGTGTCATGGAAGCCCAGATGCGAAATACCTTAACAGGCAACCCAGCCATAGTGCGCGCTATGCCTAACACCCCAGCGCTGGTGAGAAGTGGGGCTACCACTCTGTTTGCCAATGCTTTTGTGTCAGCAGCACAAAAACAATTAGCTGAGGAAATTTTTAATGCAGTTGGGCATACTGTATGGTTAGATGATGAGCAACACATCTATACTGTGACTGCACTATCCGGCAGTGGCCCCGCTTATTTTTTTCTGTTAATGGAGGCTTTACAGGAAGCTGCCGTAGAGCTGGGATTACCTGCAAATATAGCTAAAACCTTAACCATACAAACCGCCCTCGGCAGTGCACGCATGGCCCAAGAGAGTCGAGAGGAGCTATCTTCTTTACGCACACAGGTTGCTTCTAAAGGTGGCGGTACTGAACGGGCATTAAACGTATTATTAGAATCGGGTAAGTTTCATAAATTAGTTTTTCAGGCTGTGGCAGCAGCACAGCAACGCTATCAAGAATTAGCGTTTAAAACAGAGGCATAAACATCTATGTTAATTAGCACTGGTTTGTTTTTAGTTCAGACGCTATTTGATTTATATATTTATATCGTCATCTTGCGTTTTTTATTGCAAACAATGCATGTAGGTTATTTCAACCCCCTTTCGCAATTTGCCATTCGCTTTACACAACCTATAGTTAAACCTCTGCAGAAAATCTTTCCTGAGGTTAAAAGCATTGATACTGCGGTTCTGCTATTTATTATCATTTTAGAACTCATTAAAGTCATTTTATTATTGGTAATTCAACTACAAGCCTTTCCAAATGTCGCAGGCTTATTATTATTAACGCTGGCTAACCTGATTAACAAATTCATTATGTTTTACTTTTATGCCATCATTATCCGCGTCGTTTTGAGTTGGATCAGCCCAGTGCATCACAACCCAGTATTTTTTGCGCTGACTCAGCTCACAGAACCACTTTTACATCCCATCCGACGAATTCTGCCTATGATGAGGGGATTTGATTTGTCACCATTGGTGGCTTTAATTGTATTGCAGTTACTGTCACTGGTTTTAGTCACCCCCTTATCGCGCGTGGCAGCGAAGTTAATATTGAGCGTAATTCATTAAGGCTCTGTAAAACAATAACTTATCTTTTTAGCGCCCAGCTGAGGCTCAGATTTGCAGGCGGGAGGGTGTAGAAAAATGCGCGCATAGTTGTTCTATGTAAGTGTTTTTCTACACCCTCCCGCCTGCGAAGATGAGCCTTAGATGGGATGCTAAAAAGATAAGTTATTGTTTTACAGAGCCTAAGCCCTAAGTGGGGGCCTTAGCCCGCAACCGCCTCAGCTTAATCCTTTCCCACCACATTCCTAAATACTCATGAATGGCTGTATCCATTTTGAGCATATTTTTAGGACTGATCACTAGATTTGGACTCAAAACACTTCCGCTTGGCCGTAAATAATACCCCGCAGGAGCTGCAATGGGATGCATACGCACGCTTTCAAAAAGATACATAGCTCTGGGCATATGGTACGCTGAAGTTACTAATAGAAAAGGTTTATCGCCTAAGAGAGGTTGCAGCGTGATTGCTTCGGCATAGGTATCTTTAGCTGTGGTTTCCACCACAATATCCTGAGGAGGAACCCCCCAAGTAATCGCTACTTTTTGCATTGCAATTGACTCTGCTTCTCCCCCTTTGGAAAATACCCCGCCCGACAAAACCAACTTAGCGCCCGAGACAATTCTGTAAAGACGAATGCCTTCACTTAAGCGCGATAAAGACGTTTCTTTTAATTGGCTATTGGCGGGTAAACTTTTATCAAACTGATAACCCCCTCCCAAAACAACTATATAAGCTACCTGAACGGGGGATTGCATCAAAGGCGGGTAATGTCCTTCCAAATTTTTAAGCAGCTGGTCCGGGATGAAAGGAAGTGCACTGACTAGTAGTAACAGAAATCCCAAAGTAATAAATATTTTCCCCCAAAGAAGTTCTCGGGTGAACCAGAGCAACCCTAGTCCTATAAGTAATGACAAGACTACCCAGGGTAATGGCAATAAAATTGCCGATACTATTTTTTTAATAAGAAAATTGACTTCCATGCACTTTTTCCAGAAGAAACCCTAACTGTCGCGAATTGGAAAAACAATTCATGCGGCAAATGGGTGTTTTGAGGGGCTGAATAGTACACTAATATACATTTAATACAACATGAGAGTTTAGCTCCGCCTAATGTTTGCCACTTTGGCAGAATAAATCCGAGCCGCGCGCGTGAGCAAGCGTTGCCCGAGCTTCAGCACACAGATTTTTCTATGATGCTCTTCATTTTATTAAAGTGTTTAGCTAACCCATCAAACAGCACTGTACAGCTCGGGCAACGCTTGCTCACGCGCGCGGCTCGGATTTGTTCTGCCCACTATAATTATATCAATCCTAATTCCGCAAAAGAGGTCACCTTCCCCTCACCGATAATCATATGGTCCAGCACTCGAATGTCTACTAATTGTAATGCCTTGATTAACTGCTTGGTCACCGACTGATCTGCCAAACTAGGCTCTGTTACTCCGGAAGGGTGGTTATGAGCCAATATAACTGCTGCTGCATTATAGTGTAAAGCACGCTTCACGACTTCGCGCGGATAAACATTACTGCAATCAATCGTTCCCCAAAAAATTTCTTCAAAGCCCAACATGCGGTGGCGAGTATCCAAAAAAAGACAGGCAAATACTTCACGTTTATGGTGACGCAAGTTCGAAATTAAATAATTTTTAGTTTGCATGGAGTTGGAGATGGCATTGACTCTTTGTAAGGTTTCGCGCAAATGCCGTCGGTTCATTTCTAAAATAGCCTGCAGTTGAACGTATTTTGCCGTGCCTAAGCCGCGACTTTCACAAAAACGCTCATGGGTCGCTTCTAAGATATGCCGCAATCCTTTAAAGTCTTGGAGCAACTCGCGCGCAAGATCAACTGCAGTTTTGCCACTGACACCCGTGCGCAGGAAAATTGCCAGCAGTTCAGCATCTGAAAGTGCTTGAGAACCAAATTGTAAAAGTTTTTCACGTGGTCGCTCGGCGGTAGGCCAATCAGTTATTGCCATTGGTGATTTCCGGATTTAGAAGATTGCTTAACAAAATTTAAAAGTTTACTATCTTCTTAATGTTTGGCAATACTGTAAAAAGTCCTAATTTATCCATAATTAAGAGAATATGCTTAAAAATATCCAACTAAAAATCCTCGATCCTCGGATTGGCAAAGAATTTCCATTACCTGCCTATGCCACACCTGGTTCAGCTGGAATGGACTTGCGTGCCTGTCTGGATCAACCCTATACACTGGCTGCCAATGAAACTATCCTAATTCCCACTGGCCTGGCGATCCATATTGCTGACCCACATATGGCAGCATTTATTTTGCCACGCTCAGGGTTAGGCCATAAACAGGGGCTGGTATTAGGCAATCTGGTAGGTTTAATTGATTCAGATTATCAAGGCGCTCTGCAAATCTCCTGTTGGAATCGGAGTAAAGCTCCTTATACTATTAAACCAGGCGAACGTATTGCGCAGATGGTAATTATCCCTATTTTACGAGCGGTATTTGAGGTGGTGACAGAATTTACTTCTACAGAAAGGGGTGAAGGTGGTTTCGGACATTCAGGAGAATTTTAGTTCATGACAGGGGAGCTTAGACCCCATGCGGGGTGACCCAACCCATATAAAAGCCTAACATTAATAATACAAATACACAGATTGATAAGGCAATACGCCAGGTGAGTGCCTTGGCCATTGCTTTGGGATGACTTTTCCCGGATAACATGAAGTACATAGCACTTCCCATGCAGTAGATTATAATAAGCAACAATAAACCTATAATGATTTTAGTATACACTGCATTATCTCCACTGGCCGCGAATGAAAACATGAATCGATCTCCTGAACTGCACAAAACTCGACTCTCTTTAAAAGGCTATCATTTCAAACCACGCTGGTCATTAACTTTAGCAACTTTGCTGTTATTAGGGGTATTTATCAGTCTCGGCTTTTGGCAATTGGGACGAGCTAAAGAAAAAACCACCTTGCAGCAGCTTTATCAAAACCGGTTACAAGCTGCTCCAACCCCATTAAATCAACTGCCGCCCGATATTGATTTGCGCTATTATCCCGTAACTATCACCGGACAATACGATGTAGCTCATTCTATTCTACTGGATAATAAAATTAACCAGCATCGAATAGGATATGAGGTCATTACTCCATTTATCATCCCGAATGAAAAAAAAGTGGTTCTGGTTAACCGCGGCTGGATTCCCGCTGGGCAGAACCGCAGCCAATTGCCTGCTCTGACGAATGTCCCTGTTTTACAAACACTACACGGGGTGATTTATATTGTCCCTGGTAGACCGTTTACTTTAGGAGAGCCTGTCGAGGCAAAAGAGCAGTGGCCACTACGCATACAGGCTATTGTCATCCCTGCGGTAGCCAAAGCCTTGCAGCAACCTATTTATCCTTTTATAGTTCTGCTTGATCCGAAGCAAAATTATGGCTTTACACGTGACTGGCAACCTATCAATACGCCTGCGCATAAGCATACGGGTTATGCTGTGCAGTGGTTTACATTTGCCGGGGTGCTGATTATTATTTTTGTAGCGCTTAATACACGTAAACGTAAAAATTCATATAGGTAATCATGACAACCACCCAACTCCACACCCGTAAAAAAATCCGGCCTTACTGGATATTGACGATTTTATTGCTAATTTTCGCAATTCCATTGTTATTAGCCTGGTTCACTGCGACAGAAAATGATCAATTAGGTCAAGGCACTACCAATCATGGCCAGTTATTACAGCCGCCTTTAGACCTTTCCAAACTTGATCTGCGCAGTATTCAATCACAACCTATAGAGCCCAAGGTGTGGAAGGGTCGCTGGCTATTGCTAGCTGTGAGCCCTGGCGCATGCGATGCTGCTTGCACCAAAAATATCTATTATTTGCGACAAATCCGCACGGCTACGGGCAAATATAGCGAGCGGGTGCAACGTGCCGTATTAACTTTTTCCGACCAAGCCCCCGATCCAAAATTGCAGCTATTGCTGAATACAGATTACGCTGGCACCTTACATTTTGTTACCCGTTCTACGCAATTTGCGAATTTTATTCACCATACACCTGATGAAAAGCTTGCATTACAACAAGGGGGTATTTATCTTGTCGACCCACTGGGTAATGTGCTGATTACGTACCAACGGAATACCGACCCCATGGGGATCTATAAGGATCTAATGCGTTTATTAAAAATTTCACATATTGGATAACAACATGAATGCAAAGTTTTCAAAGTATGCCCTTTTGGCTGGGATCGCAACGCTGCTGGCGCTTATTGTCGTTATGCTAGGGGCTTATACGCGCCTTGCGGATGCAGGGTTGGGCTGTCCAGACTGGCCAGGGTGTTATGGCCATTTGACTGTACCACAAAGCCCCATTGAAAAAACTCAGGCACAACAGACTTATCATCAAATAGTTGAACCGGCTAAAGCCTGGAAAGAGATGATGCACCGCTATTTTGCTGGCACCCTGGGGGTACTAATTGCTATTTTGACGATAGGGGGACTGGCGCGCAAACGCCGACATCCAGATCAGCCGGTCTTTGTTCCTATATTCTTACTGTTACTGGTAATTTTCCAAGCAGTTTTAGGTATGTGGACTGTTACTTGGAAAGTGCAGCCGTTAGTAGTGAGTTCACACTTATTAGGAGGGATGGCAATCGCCGCCCTGCTTTGGTACTTAACCCTGGCAACCAAAGCCCAACCCATCGTCTCCAGTTACGCCCCCGGCTTTAAGTTCTGGACTGTGTTAGGACTATTAATAGTCATTGGCCAATTATTTTTAGGTGCCTGGACTAGCACTAATTATGCAGCACTCGCTTGCATTCATTTCCCTTTCTGTCAGGGTAGTTTACTGCCACCTATGAATTTTCGGGAGGCATTTAATCTATTCCATCCTATCGGGATAAATTATGAAGGGGGAGTTTTAGATAGCACAGCGCGTGTTACTATCCAAATGACTCACAGGTATGGAGCTTTTGTTACGGCCGTATACACAGGGATTCTAGCGCTATGCCTAATTTTTTCTAAACCCGAGAAAAGATTACGCAATATCGGTTGGATATTATTGAGCATACTAATATTACAATTTGTTTTGGGGATAGCCAATGTGGAATTGCTGTTACCTATATACATTGCGGTAGCGCATAATGGTGTTGCAGCGTTGTTGTTGTTAACTATGGTTGCTTTAATGTATAAATTGTTTGGTCATAGAAGATTTCCGGTTAAACAATAAAATTCTTTGTTTTTCTGTGCGCACTGACGTAAGTTAAGCACTGTAACTACTCTCCCATCCGGGCGTCGTTGAATAATTCACTTCCCAATTGTGGGAATGCACTGTATCCCCTCTCCCCTTGTGGGAGAGGGTTAGGGAGAGGGGGTTGGTGTAGCCCTCATTTGTTAAATTAAAGTATAAATGTTTAATATTACCCCTTCCCTTAGCCCTCTCCCGCAAGGGGAGAGGGGATATAAAGTAAGTCACTATGTGTCCAAAAAACTTATGAATTTAAATAATAATGCTGTACCTGAGTCACAGCAAGCCGTGTGGCGTGCTTATTATGAATTGTGCAAGCCACGGGTAGTCATGTTAATGTTGATTACCAGCTTGGTGGGTATGTTTCTTGCTGCTCCTGGTCTAGTGCCATGGCAAATCTTGATCTTCGGGAATTTGGGGATTGGCCTGACAGCCAGTGCCGGAGCCGTCGTTAATCACCTGGCTGACCGGCAGATCGATGCCATCATGCGGCGCACGCAGGGCAGACCATTGCCGGCCGGGAAGGTATCACCCGCCATGGCCATTGTGTTTGCCATCTTGCTGGCAGTAATTGGTCTGTCTTTATTGTTGATATTTGTGAACACGCTGACTGCCATACTTACATTTTTAAGTCTGCTTGGTTATGCATTGATCTATACGGTATTTTTAAAACGCGCGACCCCGCAGAATATAGTCATTGGCGGACTCGCCGGCGCCGCCCCTCCCTTGCTAGGTTGGACTGCTGTAACCGGTCATTTAGACTATGGTGGCCTACTGTTAGTACTCATTATTTTTGTCTGGACCCCGCCCCACTTTTGGGCCTTAGCCATCTATCGTGTTGAAGAATATACCAAGGCGCATATTCCTATGTTGCCCGTTACTCACGGAATCCCCTTTACTAAATTAAATATTCTGCTTTATACCTGTTTATTGTTTGCAATTTCATTGCTACCGTTTGTAGTAGCCATGAGTGGATTAATTTATCTAATTGGCGCTGTTATCCTTGGATTGCGTTTTTTATATTGGGCAATCAAACTTAAGAATAGCGATGACCCGAAAGTGGCCATGAAGACGTTTCGTTATTCTATTGTTTATTTGATGCTATTATTTGTGGTGTTATTGGTGGATCACTTTGTGCCCATTTTGAATTAATACTGTCATCCTGAGCGCAGCGAAGGATCTCCATCTAGTGGCACCTCATGGAGATCCTTCGCTGCGCTCAGGATGCCAGTTATGCAGGATGACAATTCAGATACTTTATTAAAACAATACTTTTATTAGGTTATTTATTATGTCTACAAGTTCTAGTACAGGCGTCCAGCGCCTAATTTTAGCTTTTTCATTTGGTGTTTTGGCTTTATTGTTTGGCTTATGGCTATATCATAATTTAGACCATAATGACGACACTGCCAAAAAGCAGTTTATTAGTGCTACTGTATTTCAGCAACCACGAGCTATCACTCCCTTTCAATTAACGGATGATAATGACCAGCCCTTTACCCTAGAGAATTTTAAGGGCCATTGGAGCTTGGTTTTTTTTGGATTTACCAACTGTCCGGACTTATGCCCAACCACTCTGTCAACTCTCAATCAGGTCTATAAACAATTGGAGTCCACTCAACCCAAATCTATGCCACAAGTGGTATTTGTATCTGTGGATCCACAGCAAGACAATAGCCAAACTATCGCTAAATATCTGAGTAGTTTTAACCCCCATTTTTTAGGAGCCACAGGTTCGCAACAGGCATTGGATCAGCTAACTCGAGAACTCAGTGTGCTGTATATGAAAGTGGCGCGGCCTAATAGTGATAATAATGAGCACTATGACATTGATCATAGTGGCGCTATCCTGATTATTAATCCGCAAGGCCATTTTTACGGCGTATTCACTACGCCTCACAATGTCAATAATATAGCCAAAGATACACAAACACTGATGGCGGACCTGCAATAACATGAAAAAAATTTTGTTGGGTTTCTTATTCATATTCTGTCTGGCAGGGTGTAATAAAACCCCTGAAGTAGTTGATAGTCAAGGTCGTGCCTTAAATTTTTCTGATTATCAAGGCAAATGGTTAGTGATTAATTATTGGGCTACTTGGTGTAAACCTTGCCTTGAGGAGTTACCAGAACTCAATGCCTTATATGCTTCACATCCCGAGCAGTTAATGGTGATTGGCGTTAGCTTCGATAATTTGTCCTCTAATGAAATTCAGAAGTTTGCTCAACCATTGCAATTGCGATTTCCTTTATTAAGTAGGTTGCCAGATGAAAAATTCGGTATTAAAGATATACCCACTCTGCCAGTGACCTTCCTCATTTCTCCACAGGGAAAATTAACACAAACTTTGTATGGAGCACAGACTCAGTCCTCCTTATTAACTAGGATGGGATTGAAATGACGGAACTATTAGGACGACATTATATTATCAGTGGACGGGTGCAAGGTGTTTGTTTTCGCCGCTTCACCCACCAGCAAGCTATTAAACTGGGATTGACCGGTTGGGTGCGCAATTTGGCGGATGGAAGGGTAGAGGCAAAAGCCTTTGGGCTAAGTGCGCAGTTAAACGCTTTTAGAGATAAATTACAGAGCGGGCCACCAGCAGCGAAGGTGGCAGAGGTTACTGCTGAGGAAATTCCAGTGGAAAATTATAAAGATTTTTTGGTTAGGTAATTGGGTTGGTTATTATGCTAATGAATGCCACTAGAAGCTGCCCCCTTCCTAACCTTCCCCCGCAAGCGGGGGAAAGGACTTGCTCGAGCTAGAAAGGGGATGGGTGCGTAACTTGACTTAACATCCTACCCAGTTTATTTATCCTACCCAAGCAGTTCCTTCCCCCGCTTGCGGGGGAAGATTAGGAAGGGGGCAGCTTCTAGTGGCACTTTTATCTGAGTCTTCCTTCAAAAAAAATACAGATACTATAAATACTCAAAACTCAACCTTTTGAATCACTTTCACATACAAATTCACCAGCTACTGGCTGTACTTTAATCTGGCAACTGGGATCTACAATTGCTTGATAGCTTGCTGCCTGGCAGTTATTGTCCCCCATTGAAGTCTCTACTATATACGTCCAGCTGGTAGAATTTTCTTGCGTAATTTTCTTTATAGAGCGGTCCTGTTGCTGCGGATCAGCTGCTATATGGTTTACAATGGCATTTATGGCTTGTGCAGATCCGCCTATCGCTGTCATCTTGCAGGCCAAGGCACTATGACTACCTAGTAATAATAAACTTACCAGAATTATTACCTGTACTTTTGTTTGCTTCATAATTTACACCTTAAATTGGTTACGGAAATCCAGTGGCTGAACATTTACTTTAAAATAGCGGCGGCTGCCGCAGCCAAATCGTCATAAACTAGTATATCTTGCCATTTTAATTTATCTACTAAAGTACGCGCACCCTTGCCGGTCTTGACTAAAATCGACGGGCAGTCCACCGCTTTAGCGCAGGCTATATCACGTTCGGCGTCACCAATAAATACGGCGTTGCGAAAATCAGTATGAAAAAAGGCGGCAATTTGCAGCAATAGACCGGGCTTAGGTTTGCGACAGTTGCAATTTACATCTGGATGATGAGGGCAATAAAAAATACCATCAATGTGGCCGCCTACTGCCGCCAATGAAAGGTGCATTTTATCATGAATAGCCTGCAAATCCTGTTCGGTAAATAATCCACGCCCGATACCCGACTGATTGGTGGCAATAGCCACTATATGACCTGCGTGATTTAATGAGGCGATGGCTTCCATGCTCCCAGGGATGGGTATCCATTCAGCGGCAGATTTAATAAAATCTTCCGAGTCTTCATTTATAACTCCATCTCTATCAAGAATAATTAACATGGCTGTACACTCTAAATCTTAAATTTTTATACCTTGCAGATATACGTCAAACCGACTGCTTTTCCCCTTAAAGACTATATCAGGCCTGCGGAGCGTATTTGCAATAACTGGAGCCATACGTGGACGTTTTACTACCACTCGCTTTTTCGCGTATTGTAAGGCCATTGCCAGTAATCGCTCAGCATCTTCATCGGCACCTACCAATTGATGTATTATGCGCATAGACAACTTGCCCAATGCCGCTTTACCACGCTCTGGGAACATGGGATCTAAATAAATGACATCGGTTGCAGCTTGCGGGGACAATTTATTTAACCAGTCTACACTATCTGTGATGGTGAGTCTCAAAGCTAATTCGACCTCGGTCTGGCGCGCAAAACGCTCTAAACCATCTTGCAATAATACCGCTACTATGGGCGAACGCTCCAGCCAGTGTACATTACACCCTAAACAGGCCATTATAAAACCATCAGTACCAAGCCCCGCGGTTGCATCTAATATATCCGGCCTATAGGAGCCTTTTATTCCAACTGCCCTGGCCAATAATTGATTTTTTCCACCACCTTGTAAACGACGATAATTTAAGGCAGGAGTAAAAAAATCCACAGCCAGTGGCTTACTCCGCCGCAATAACGGCCTTAACTCCAAACGCTGGTCAGTCACTACCAGTAAACAAATAAATTGTTTATTATTAATGGCAACTTGCGGCAAATTTAATTGTCTGGCAATCTGTTGTGCATACTTCTGTCGAGGAACGGCCTCTGATTCACATGCTACGGCTATAAATTGGTTCTGGTCTGGTAGAAAGGCTAAATTGTCATGTGGGGTATCAAGAGGCATGTCGCGATGTGCTCCCTGGTAGATTAGAAGCTATTTTGTCCTTGCAGGTTGAAAATCCAAGGTTTAACAAGGTCGCAGATTGTGAACAATCGTCTAGTTTCATTCTATATTCTCTTCTCTCTGGGTATCACCTGGGGCTCTGGATACGCTATAGCGCGCTTTGCTACTACCCATGGTGTTGCGCCATTAGGTTATACTTTTTGGCAATCGCTAGGGCCTGCGATCATTCTTAGCGTTTGCTGTTTTATCAGTCGTCAGCGATTGAGTTTTAAACCCCGTTACTTAGCATTCTACTGTATCTGTGGTCTGTTAGGTATTGCCATCCCCAATACTAATATGTATTTTGCTGCAGCTCATTTGCCAGCCAGCTTATTGGCACTTATTGTTAATACAGTTCCAATCATGATTTACCCTATGGCACTGCTAGCAAAACAAGAACGGTTTCAACTGTTGCGATTTACTGGCGTGGTCATGGCTATTATCGGAGTTTTATGTCTGGTTTTACCCAATGCTAACTTTGCTCAACCGCAACAGGCGCGCTGGGTATTATTGGCCTTAATTACCCCCTTTTGTTTCGCCCTTTTTACAACTCATATCAACCCCCGTCGGCCACGGGAAAGCACACCTTTATCACTAGCAGCAGGGATGATGATCATTTCCACCTTGTTATTGCTGCCACTGGTAATCACCACCCATAGTTTTTATCCATTACATTGGCCTTTTTCACTGCCATCTTGGCTAATTCTCTTTGAAATGGTTTTATCCAGTCTGGGGTACGTGTTATTTTTCTGGCTGCTAAAAATTTCCGGACCGGTTTATTATAGCCTGGTGGATGGGGTTGTGGCAGTCACTGGTCTGATATGGGGTGTTATTATTTTCGATGAAAACTTTAATTTGTGGCAGGGAATAGCCGTCATCTTAATCTTAGCTGCCATTGCTGTGATGACATGGTTGCGTAATGAACAAAATACTGTGACTTAATTAGTCGTGCTTTAATCCCTGTTTAATTAACCCAATTAAAATAGTATTACTGCATTCTTGCATAATATGTAACAACCCATGCTGTTGCAGTATATCGAAAATCTCTTTCTTTCTCCTGCATTCAAGCTTTTCTTTAATTACAGCAAGATGCGCTTCTACTGTCCGGTAAGAAATATTTAACAATGCTGCGATCTCTTTACTAGTCCTCCCAGAGAACCACAAGCTTAGGCAACGAAGTTGTTGTATAGTTAATTTAATACCACAGGATTGCAGCTGGTTTAACGCTTTTTGCAACGGAAAATTATCTTTGCGATCAACAATTGGCCGTTGTAGTATCTTATTAATATCCACCTGTTTGACGTCGATTAATTGGCAAACAATATGTTCCAAATTGGAGGATATATGAAAACCTGTTATTTTCTCCCCATTAGTCCTGAACATGGCCATAACGTCAGCAGAGATTCTATTACCTGTAGCAGGAATAGACTTAAAAGTGTCAATGTGGGTAAGGTTTTGTATAAAACGATAGACCACAGATTCGTCGCTCACTATGCTATCAGTTACTCTAATATTTGGATCCGTAAAAATACTAAACCAGTCAGTCGCATTAGCTTTGACTCTTTCTATGCCAATAGCGGTACCAAAGTCATCATAGTTGACACTATTTGGCATTAATAATTCGTCAAAAATATCATAATTCTGATCTAATATAACTGTATTAAGAAAATCCAGGGTTAACTTAGCGTTTTTTGTAGCCAAAATACTCATAAACGACTCCTTGTTCAGGGTTACTATTTAGCTGTGTTTCCATACCTAAGTATTAAAATACGGATACTATCTATCTGCAATAAAAATTACAATAAATAATCAATTTTGATTACTTCGTTTTTATTTGGATATTTTCAATTTTCTGTAACCTGAATATAAATGGACCCTGAGGGCACAAGCCCTAAGTATCATGTTGAACATTAGGGAAGCTTGCACCTCTAAGTGCGCCCGCTCATAACAAAAAGTAACGAAGGTATTTTACCCGTTAAGTGTCGCAAAAAGCTTGTCGTGACAGTATAAAAATACTGGCATAGGACTCACAAGGATGTGAGGTTTTAAATACCCTATCTTGCATTCACTCTCAATGTAGGAATAGCAGGTCAGGGGAAAGTTAATTCTACATGGAAATTTGTAACAAGTTGCTGTTGATTCCTTTATTGGAGCCATACCTGTTAAGGGGGTATAAAACTCCAGTTACTTCCAAGCGAACAAGGAATTACTTATGAAAAATCTACTTTTTCCAGACGAATTTGTTTTTTATTATCAAATGGCGATCAAAAAAGCGCCCAAACCTGCAACCATGAAAAAATCGCAATATGTCAATTATCTGGCCATTCAGCTGCTTGAAGAAATGGGGAATGATTACCCAAGCCAACAGGAAATAGATTTAGTCGAATCTCTTGTAGCGCGTTACTGGAATAAAGCAGGCAACGTGCGAAGATCTCAGACTTGTGAATTGGATACTGCTCTGGCTAATTCATTTATTTAAGAAGAAAGCTGTCATCCTGAGCGTAGCGAAGGATGACAGCTTTGTTCAGGATGACAGCCGATACCTAGAAAAGATAAGTTATTGTTTGACAGAGTTTAAGACCGCTTAACAGTTTCCCCTTTATCCGCCAGATGCACAGACTTATTTGATTTAAGTTGGGCTAAAAGGATTTTTGTCTGAGCTAAAAACTGGTTGAGATAAGGTTTTGGAACTACTGCTTGTGGCAAAGCTACAGTCAATGGATTCATGGCCACATTATTGACATGAATTTCATAATGTAAATGCGGGCCGGTAGCAAGACCTGTGCTACCCACGTAACCAATAATTTGACCATGCTGGATTACTGAGCCAACACGAAGATTGTCGGCGAATTTAGACATATGCGCATAAAGCGTTGAATATTTTGCATCATGTTTAATCGTTATCGATTTACCGTATCCACCCGTTCTTTCTATCTCAGCAATCACGCCATCACCCGCAGCTTTAATCGGCGTGCCCGTGGGAGCTGCATAATCAACCCCCAAATGTGGCCGGAAAAAATGTAATAATGGGTGAAACCGGCTGGCGGAAAAACTTGAACTAATCCGTTTATATTGTACGGGAGCCCTTAGGATGCCTGAATTCAAACTCTCACCTTGAGGATTAAAATAATTAGTATTACCTTTAGGGTCAGTGAAACGTATTAACTGTAACTGCTTATCCCCTCCTATTAATTGGGCGACCAAAATATTATTGGTGCTAACTTTTTTGTTAGCCTTGGGAGCCTCTTCAACTAATACGCTGAACTGATTACCCCGTTGCACTTTTTGGCCGTTAAAAATCTGTGCCAATTGGTTAGCCTGCTTAGCAGATAATCCGGCTTTGCGAGCGTCGCTGATTAAAGACTTGCGAACTTCTCCAGATACATAAGATAACGATGCAGCCTCGCTAACAATCGCTGCTGTATTAGTAGCGACCGTTAGGTCATTTTCTGCATTAATAGACTGTGGTGCAACTGGAGCCGCTTGGGCAACCAGCGGATGTGCACTTTCCTTCTCAAACCCAAATGCAGTACGAACTATACTAAGTTCATCTTGGCTACCAGCTGCATAGCTAAGCTTTTGCAGTTGCTGTTTATTATCTATAATTAACAACAATTCCTTACCGGGCTTTAAATGCCGCAGAGGTTTTGCAATTGACAAGCTGGCAAGGGTAGTAGCATCTTTGGCATTAATCTTATATTTCTTAAATACGCGAGCCAGGTTGTCACCACGGTGTATTCTGAATGCTTGCCAGGTAGTATCGGCTGGAAGTGAAGTGGATTTGGCAATGACGGGGGGTTTAGCTGTTACCGCTGCGACCGCTGGAGCCATAATGACTGGCGCTGGTTGTGGTAATGCGGCTAGAGGAATAGTTGACTGGATTAAGTTTGGTTGAGTCTGTGTTATTCCCGACGTTACAGTTTCCATGGCTTTTACTGGTGTGGCCGCAGGAAGGACAACTGCAGTAGTGGTCGGTTCAACTGCCGGTAAATTCGTAGATAGGGGTGAATGATTTGGTAAAGCGGCTTTCGCCAGCAAAGTGCGAACTTGTGTGCCCGCAATTAAAGGATTAGATAATACAATATCAAGATGCGGGATGGTTATATGCTGATATGAAGATTGTGTTGTTGCTGAATTTTTAAAAGTGCCATTACTTAATAATGTGATAATGATTGCAGTTAATAGTAAAACTGCGGAAACTATAGGCCTTATTAATACAAACCGACCAATTTCTGACAATACTTTATCTGCTGGTGCCCAAATTTTTTGCATCAGTGATCCTCTTTTGGCTAGCTTGGAGTTTATCTAAATATAGATTCAAAGCGATATGATTGTATTGCAACGGTCCTCTTCTCCTGCTTGCGGGAAGGGGTTATAGCTTGATGCTGCAAAGGTTGAAAGACTAACTGGAAAGGCCTGTAATGTCAACGAAAACCTGCGTTAATTTTATACAGCGGAGTGTGCGGTGAGAAAAATTCTAATTGGTGTTATGGGGCCAGGGAAATTTTTTAAGCAGTTGCAAATTGTTTTCACAGAGCTAAGGCTATAATCAATTTAAGCGATAAGGCAACTATCTTTATCTCTAGGTTTAGTTGGCTCATCCGGGTTAGAAGTAGTCTTAAGTTTTTTCTCTTTTTCCTCTTGCTTCTTGCCCATTGTACCAATAAAACTTCGGTCATAATTGTTGCCAAAAGAAGGAGTGCGCTCCAACGTCGGGCTGCCCAATTCTATATCTGTATCTGTATCCGTTAATCGAGGTTGCATGGGTATAACTTTTTCTTCATATTCTTTAACTGGTTTTAGTGCGCAATGCTTTAGGGCCCTGGGATTGGGTGTTTTTTTAAACAGGTTTTGAAATCTAAGATTATTATTATTGCTGAATCTGAAAAAAAGCCTCTATGCGCTAAGCCAGTAACCGCATTTTCAGTTATCATAGGAGTAAACTTTTCACTTTGGGATTCAATTACATCCAAAAGTTTTTCAATTAGAAGGGCTTGTTTAAATTTTGCACTGGTTAGAAAAAGCTGAAAAGCACAGCGGGTGTTTGTTCTGCAGCCTTTTCGAAAAAACCGACGTCTACTAATAACGGAACAATATTAGCGAAATCCATACCCATTTTTAACATGGTTGATATACTTCCTAAAACTTTTATCATCTGTGTTTCGGTTAAAGTTGGGTGTGTTAAATTAGTATATATGTTACTTCCTTTGTTCCCTAAAACTAAACGTAACTGCTTATGAATTTCAAATAATTTATCACTATCATCGAGTTCCCCCCACCTTCTTTAAATTTTTCTATTAAATGCTGCAAGACTTGTTCAACCTGATCCGTATCAAAATCTTTTAATAACTGAAATCTTAAAAGCTTCAACTTATCGTCATCTGGAGATTTATTTAAACTGGACGCAGTTTTTTGTGCATTATTGATTTCTGTCAAAAATCCTTGGAATAAACTAATAGCTAGATTGTTTTTTTTATATAACAATGCATCCAATATTAACTGCATTAGTTCTTCTTGATTTAATAAATTATGTAAATTTATTCCTAATTTAGTGCTTAACCAACTGTCTCTTCTGCTATCAAAAGTTCACATAATTGAAATGCACATTGTTTTTTTAGTCTCCATTTTGGGGATATTGAAGAATCTGCATTTGTCTGTATCGACATTAAGTTTTCTAAATAATTCTCAACACTATCAATTGCCAGTTTTTTACATCCTATTTGATCCAGAATATTAAGCACTGTTGGTATATATTTAATTTTATCGCGGGTTCCACAAGTAGAATCGTTACCTCTTAAACCTGGGGTTTAGGAACTCCTAATCAAATATGTTTTTACAAATTCTCGAAACGCAGATAATTTCTCCTCAGTAATAGGTTGATCTAATTTTAAAATCGCTCTTTGTACCGTTGAACACGTAGATAAGTCTGTTGAAGAGTTAGAAGGAGTGAACGGTAGAGTTATGCTAAGAGACGATATAGGAGTGGTAGGTGAGCTATTTCTCTCTGCAGGGTTAGGGGGGAAATAAAGAAGATGGGTCTTGGTCTGATTTAATAAGGGAATTTAATAATTCTATTTCTTTGTTTGTGTTAATTGTGTGTTCTTCTTTTTTTGCGTCCATAATTATATATCCCAGAATTCTTAAATTTAGGCTGGTTAAAAGTGTATTAGTACAAAGATTATTGGTTTTATTTTTTATTTTAAAGCAAACGGGTTAATACAGAGTTTTTATTATTGATGAATGCAACTTTTAATAATGATGCTGAAAGATAAATCCATTAACTAAAGTTGATCCATGGAGGAGGGTATATTAAGCTAAGAGTGAATCCCGCAGCAATATTCGAATAGCTACGGGATAATCACATAAAAAATCCTGGCGGTGTCCTACTTTCACATGGGGAGACCCCACACTATCATCGGCGCTGAGCGTTTTCACTTCTGAGTTCGGAATGGGGTCAGGTGGTACCCGCTCGCTATGGCCGCCAGGAAGACGGCAGACAGAAAAAATCTGTCAAAAAGGTAAATTGTAAATTATTTTTAATCTCTCTTCTTTTTAAGAAGAGTTTGAAGTTTTCTTAAACGGAATTATTGTAACTCCGCTTAAGAATACCCTCAGGATATCCTAAAAATTAATCAGGATAACCTTCAAATACAATTTAAGTGATGTAGAATTCGTTATTTAAAATATTTTGCTTAACTTCACCAAGATTTTTTCAACTATCTAAAATAAATCAGATAGGAGCCAAAACCACTTTGGTGTTATATGGTCAAGCCTCACGGTCAATTAGTACAGGTTAGCTGCACGCATTACTGCGCTTCCACACCCTGCCTATCAACGTTGTAGTCTTCAACGGACCTTTAGGGACCTCAACGGGTCCAGAGAGATCTCATCTTGAGGGGGGCTTCCCGCTTAGATGCTTTCAGCGGTTATCCCGTCCGTACATAGCTACCCGGCAATGCCACTGGCGTGACAACCGGAACACCAGAGGTACGTCCACTCCGGTCCTCTCGTACTAGGAGCAGCTCCTCTCAAATCTCTAACGCCCACGGCAGATAGGGACCGAACTGTCTCACGACGTTCTAAACCCAGCTCGCGTACCACTTTAAATGGCGAACAGCCATACCCTTGGGACCGGCTACAGCCCCAGGATGTGATGAGCCGACATCGAGGTGCCAAACACCGCCGTCGATATGAACTCTTGGGCGGTATCAGCCTGTTATCCCCGGCGTACCTTTTATCCGTTGAGCGATGGCCCTTCCATACAGAACCACCGGATCACTAAGACCTACTTTCGTACCTGCTCGACCTGTCAGTCTCGCAGTCAAGCACCCTTATGCCTTTGCACTCATTGCGCGATTTCCGACCGCGCTGAGGGTACCTTCGTGCTCCTCCGTTACTCTTTAGGAGGAGACCGCCCCAGTCAAACTACCCACCATACACTGTCCCCGATCCGGATTACGGACCTAGGTTAGAACCTCAAACATTTCAGGGTGGTATTTCAAGGTTGGCTCCACCGAAACTAGCGTCTCGGTTTCATAGCCTCCCACCTATCCTACACAAGACATATTCAAAGTCCAGTGTAAAGCTATAGTAAAGGTGCACGGGGTCTTTCCGTCTAGCCGCGGGTACACTGCATCTTCACAGCGATTTCAATTTCACTGAGTCTCGGGTGGAGACAGTGTGGCTATCGTTACGCCATTCGTGCAGGTCGGAACTTACCCGACAAGGAATTTCGCTACCTTAGGACCGTTATAGTTACGGCCGCCGTTTACCGGGGCTTCGATCAAGAGCTTCGCTTGCGCTAACCCCATCAATTAACCTTCCGGCACCGGGCAGGCGTCACACCCTATACTTCCTCTTACGAGTTTGCAGAGTGCTGTGTTTTTATTAAACAGTCGCAGCCACCTAGTTTCTGCAACCTTCAATAGGCTCCAAGACGCAAGGCTTCTCACCATCATAGGGCGCACCTTCTCCCGAAGTTACGGTGCTATTTTGCCTAGTTCCTTCACCCGAGTTCTCTCAAGCGCCTTAGTATTCTCTACCTGTCCACCTGTGTCGGTTTGGGGTACGGTTCTATAACATCTGAAGCTTAGAGACTTTTCCTGGAAGCTTGGCATCAGTACTTCGTCCCTGCAAGCAGGAACTCGTCATCACGCCTCAGGATTAATGAACCCCCGGATTTGCCTAAGAACTCTCCCTACACGCTTAAACCAGCACTACCAACAGCTGGCTCAGCTTAGCCTTCTCCGTCCTCCCATCGCAATATTACAAAGTACAGGAATATTAACCTGTTTCCCATCGACTACGCATTTCTGCCTCGCCTTAGGGGCCGACTCACCCTGCGCCGATTAACGTTGCGCAGGAAACCTTGGACTTTCGGCGTGCGGGTTTTTCACCCGCATTATCGTTACTCATGTCAGCATTCGCACTTCTGATACCTCCAGCAAACCTCTCAATTCACCTTCAACGGCTTACAGAACGCTCCTCTACCACTCAACATTCATAAATGTCTAAATCCGCAGCTTCGGTACATAGTTTTAGCCCCGTTAAATCTTCCGCGCAGGCCGACTCGACCAGTGAGCTATTACGCTTTCTTTAAAGGATGGCTGCTTCTAAGCCAACCTCCTGGCTGTCTGTGCCTTCCCACATCGTTTCCCACTTAACTGTGATTTTGGGACCTTAGCTGGCGGTCTGGGTTGTTTCCCTTTTCACGACGGACGTTATCACCCGCCGTGTGTCTCCCGTGATTACAACTTCTCGGTATTCGGAGTTTGCATCGGTTTGGTAAGCCATAACGGCCCCCTAGCCGAAACAGTGCTCTACCCCCAAGAGTCATACACGAGGCGCTACCTAAATAGCTTTCGAGGAGAACCAGCTATCTCCGAGCTTGATTAGCCTTTCACTCCTATCCACAGCTCATCCCCTACTTTTTCAACAGGAGTGGGTTCGGGCCTCCAGTCAGTGTTACCTCACCTTCACCCTGGCCATGGATAGATCGCCCGGTTTCGGGTCTACTCACAGCGACTTATCGCCCTATTAGACTCGGTTTCCCTTCGCCTCCCCTATTCGGTTAAGCTTGCCACTGCAAGTAACTCGCTGACCCATTATACAAAAGGTACGCAG
>CAWFAS010000005.1:0-180000 GCA_963813895.1 uncultured Gammaproteobacteria bacterium | reverse complement strand
CCTCAGCCTACTATTTCACGGATTTTGACTGGCGCAACTGCTAATCCCCATCGTTCATCTTTAGAGCCTATCGCTGATTTCTTTAATATTAGTGTGGCACAGTTAAAGGGTTTAGAGCCCATTCTCTGGTTGGAGCCCCATAATCCCCAAGTCACGGGCTGGTTAGAAATTCCCATACGCAATTGGGAAGAAGCCGCTTCAATGGAATTAGAAGTGCGGGAAACAGATAAAACACTATTCACAGATGCCGCTGTCGGCGAGCAAGCCTTTGCATTAACCATGAAAGATGCCTCTATGGAACCACAGTTTCCTAAGGATACCTTGCTTATAATTGATCCCATTCGAACCCCAAAAGATCGCAGCTTTGTGGTCGTTAAACTGGAAAATTACCCAGAAGTTGTTTTTCGACAACTTATCCTTGATGGCCCGGATCACTATCTCAAACCAACTAGCCCAGATTTCGAACGGTTCAAAATGACCTTAATGACAGAGAAAGATAAGATTATAGGAACTTTGGCCCAGACCCGAAAAAATTACGAAGAGTAAAAAACCCCTAACCTGATTGCTCACGCTATAGCCAGCCAAGTCCCATCGCCCCGCGGCTTGTCCAGAAATCCAAAAAAATCTACTAGAAACCTCATTTCCGGATCCCGCGGACAAGCCGCGGGACGACGGAGTAAGCAACAATCCCCTAACTTCAAATAAGCATTAGACTGAATATAGTAATCAATCCGTAGTATCTGAGTTGGTTGCTAGATTTTATTTTGAATTGCCTCTCTAATCATTTGTAAACGTTCGGTGCGCTCAGCGAAGTCCAGATGCAACGTTGCATGTGGTATAGCGAAAGGAGCCTCACGTAAAGCAGGATCAGTACACAGCCTGGGGATGACATGCCAATGGATATGGGGCAGAACATTGCCTAGTAAGGCATAATTTATTTTTTCCGCCGCAAAAACTTCTTTCAAGGTTGTAGCAACTATACTAACTTCTAGCATCAATTGATTACGTTCAATCTCAGACAATTGAAATAGCTCAGTTGCGTGACGTTTTAACACCAGAACTGTCCAACCAGGAAAAAATTGATCTTCATGCAGATAGGCGTAGCTTTCAGATAATTCCAAAATCAGGTTATCAGTCTTTGGCCAAACCCCAAGACAGGCATCACAATCAACCAATGGTAAACGCATTATTTCTCGCCCATTAAATATTTCTTTAGCGACAAACATCCCATTATCAAGCTGTCATCCTGAACGGAGTGAAGGATCTCCGTCTAGTGGCACTTCATGGAGATCCTTCACTCCGTTCAGGATGACAGCAAAGTATTAAGTTGACAGCAAAGTGTCCGGATGACAGTCTGCACCCAGGATGACAGTTTGTTTTTTCAGAGCATTACGGTCGATCTCCAGAAATAACCACACTATGCTTGCAATTGGCGACACCCGCATCAGTGCATATTTCTGCAATTATTGAAGCCGCCATCTCAATCTCGTTCCTAGTGACGTCGAGATGCGTCATCGCCCTGAATTTTCTAGGACCGACCTGGGATAATCTAAGGCCTTTTTGTAAACAACATTCGTTAAACTCCGCCGCACTCATCGCATTAGAAATCCATTCAAAAAATACCATATTCGTAGCAGGAGGATTTAGACGAAGCTGCGGTATTTCTCGAAGCTTTGAAGCTAAAAAATCGGCATTGTCATGATCTTGAGATAAACGGTTAATATGGTGATTCAATGCATAAATGCAGGCAGCAGCCATCATACCGCTCTGCCGCATAGCTCCACCCATCAATTGCTTTAGCTTACGTACCTTTTCAAAATGGATTTCATCAAAAACTAATACAGCCCCCATTGGACAACCCAGCCCTTTCGACAAACAAATCGTGACTGCATCAAAGCCAGCCGCTATTTTATCTGGAGCTAACCCAGTCTTTACACTGGCATTGAAAAAACGTGCTCCGTCCATATGTTTTTTTAAGCCCAATTCATCCGCCACTTCTATAATTTGCTGCAAATCATTCTGAGTCCAGGGAAATCCCCCGCCCATATTAGTAGTATTCTCAACGCTGATTAACTTAGTCGTAGAAAAATGCGGCCCTTTAAGCCATTGATAACGCTGCCTGACCTCTTCAGCCGAAAATATTCCTGTGGATGCTGGTATTGGCTTACACATCACTGCACTATGAATAGCGGGACCTCCAGCTTCTGCTAAAAATAAATGGCAGTTCTCTGCGGCTATTAATTCATCACCGGGACTGCAAAATGTGCGGATAGCTATCTCGTTTGCCATCGTCGCTGAAGGGAAAAATAGCGCAGCTGAAAATCCCAATAAATCAGCCACCATTTTTTCGAGCTGAAGAGTCGTTGGATCCTCAGCCTTTTGCTCGTCACCCACCTCTGCCATCAGAATAGCCTTGCGCATTTCCAGTGTAGGCCTGGTTACCGTATCGCTGTATAAATCGATGCCTTCAAACATAGAACTCATAGAATTTTCCTGTGGATATTAAACCCGTAGCAGTATAACCTCATAACATCCTGCCGCCTATTTCGCTACAATAAAAATTTTGATACACTTCAACGGTTTAAGCACTTTATTTACAAAGTTAACGCGCCCATGCCCAATCGACGTTTGTGCACCCTTTTAGCGATAGGTTATGCCCTACTCGGTATTTTTTACATACCCTGTACTTACGCCCAAAGCGATGAAGCACCTCCCCCGCCCACGTTACCTAATGCAAGCTATAACATTCAACTTCCTGCAACAGACAGTGCGCCTATATTGAGCTTACGAGACGCCATTTTGCTGGCTATGCGCTTTAGTCCAAATGTCAAAAATGCAGAATTGCAACGCGTAGTGGACAAATTTTCCCTAGCCGTTGCCCATGACCAGTTTGCTCCACAAATCGGTTTAACGGGCCAAGCACTATTTCAAAACAATTCAAAACCCAGTTATAGTGGATTTCCCACCATTAATTACCTTACACCCTATGGCACACAAATCAATACCGGTTTGACAAATATTATAAACCCTAATAATCCTTCCGCAATTACTACCGACGCCTCTGTAACCGTGACACAACCTTTATTACGCGGGTTTGGACCCACAGTTACCATGGCCGGCCTTTATTCCGCTATTGACACAGAAAAAATTAATCAATTAAATTTTAAAAATAATGTTATATCTCAGGTTGTGGAAGTGATTAACGCATACTATCAACTAGTGCAAGCTTATAATAATTTAGAAATAAATAAACTATCTATACGCGATGAACAAAATACCCTGAACCAAACGAGGGCAAAAATAAAAGTGGGCAAAGCTGCTGAAACTGAACAAATTCAACAGCAGCTAAATATTGCTAATAGTGAACTCTCAATTAGTCAAAATCAAAATGCAGTGTTGCAAAGCTATCAAAACCTACTAACCCTGCTGGGGTTAGATCCAAATGCGAAGGTCAACGTTGACAAAAAAATTAATTATTCACTTAAGCCCCTTCCTCCCCTAAAGGAAAGCATCGATATTGCCCTCGAACATAACACAGTATATCTGTCGGCACTACTCACCTACAAAATAACAGAAAGAGGTGTCATCGTTGCCAAGGACCAGCAGAAATGGCAGCTCAATGCCACGGCCGAATTATTGCAGCCAATCAAACCTGCAGCGGGTTCAACAGCCGTGGGCAGCAAAAGTCTTACTTTAGACCTGGATATTCCTATCCATGATTTAACGCGCCAAGAGCAGTTAGTCTCCGCCAAAGTTGCCCTAGAGCAGGCTAAAGTTAATTTGACGCAGCAAAAATATGCACTAATAACTCAAGTGACAAATGCTTACAATACCGTAGTGTTTAGTCAGCGACAGCTGCAGTTAGCCCAAAGCAGCGTAAAACTTGCCCAACAAAGTTTGAATATAGCGAAAATAAAGTTTAACTACGGCAAAACCACTACCTTTGAATTGACCTCCCTACAAAGTTCATTAACCAATGCACAAATTGGTTACATTGGACAACAAATTCAATATATAACTGCCGTTGAAGCTTTTTTCCAAACACTGGGAACCACCTTAGATAAATGGAATATTGAATTAACTTATTAACTGGAAAATTATGTTTTATCTAAAATTACTACTTAATACCACTTTATTTATGGCCATCACACTGGTTAGTGTCAGCTGCAAAAAACAAGAGGCTGTGTCCATGAACACAACCACCTCGGAGCAACGTATAATAACTGCCACCATCGCATCCACAACTAGCCATTTATTCTACAGTGGCAGCATACAACCCCTAAATACAAACAACATCATTAGTCCTGTCGACGGAGTTATCGATGATCTATATTTTAGCTATGGAGATCAGGTTACCAAAGGTCAGGTCCTTATGAAAATTACTTCCACTAAATCACAGCAAGATTATGCCACCGCATTAACTAATTATATAAAAGATAAAGACCAGTACTTGCAAAATAAACGAAACTTTGAAGGAACTACTGCGCTTTTTAAAGCGGGTATTGTGGATCGTGAAGATTATTTAAATCAAAAAAGTCAGTTAGCTACTAGTGAGTTGGCTTATATCAATTCCACCACCGCCCTTAGAGCCATCATCAAAAAGAAACCTGGCGCCCCACAAAATATAGAAAACCTGACCTTACAGAATGTGGCTGCTATTGAAAAAATGCTACAAAAACAATATGACGAATTCAGCGTGGTAGCTCCCCTGTCTGGTATTGCCTTGACACCTGAAAAAAGTGGCACCAGTGATAATAGCGGCGGCAGTAAAACACTATCAGCCGGCAGTGAAATTAAACAGAACCAGATCGCCGTTAGCATTGGGGATATGTCTGGAATCAGCGTCACTATTAATGTAAGTGAAACGGATATTAATAAGATTGCTACAGGCCAAGCCGCAACTTTAAATAGCTCCGCATTACCCGGACTCTTGTTTTATGGCAAGGTGACTACCGTCGGCAAACAGGCAAAAACTGGTGAGGGTGGTGGCGGATTAGCTAATTTTCCAGTAGTGATTATGGTTCCAGAAATTACCCCGCTAGAGCGTAACCTAATTAAAGTAGGTATGAGCATTAAAGTGGATTTGGCCATTACCAGTCAGCCGCAAATTAAAATACCCATTGCAGCGGTTTTTACCTCAGCGAGCGGAGAATCTATGGTCACTATCATTGATCCTAAAAGCGGTAAACCCCGCGATATTGTGGTTGAACCAGGTACGACTGATATAGATAACGTCACTATTCTGAATGGTTTAAAACCCGGAGATAAAGTCATTGTTGGTTCGCACTAATGCCAACTGGCTCAGTCAAAAAATAATTTACTACAGGTGTAAACTTGATCCAGCTTTCTCATGTAACCAAGACTTACCAACTAGGGCATCATACGGTCCATGCCTTACACGACCTTAACCTTTCCATAACGGATGGCGAATTGGTAGCACTCATTGGTTCCTCCGGTTCTGGCAAAACTACCACCATGAATATCATTGGCCTGTTAGATAAACCAACCAGCGGTCACTATTATTTGAATAGCACAGAAGTATCGAGCTTAAGTGATAATGAAACTGCTGAATTCCGTAATCATTCTATAGGATTTATATTTCAGTTATTTTTCTTATTACCTAGATTAACTGCCCTACAAAATGTAGGCCTGCCACTCAGTTATCGCAATATGAAGCCAGCCGACATTGAAAAACTCTCACTGGCCAGTCTGGAAAAAGTAGGCCTCGCTGACCTTTACGATCACCGCCCCAATCAACTTTCTGGCGGTCAACAACAACGTGTCGCCATTGCGCGCGCGTTAGTTGGAAAACCGAAAATTATTTTAGCAGATGAGCCAACTGGCTCATTGGATTCGAAAACAGGACAAAGCATTATGAATTTATTACTAGATATTAACCGTAATGACAAGACCACTATTATTATAGTCACTCATGATATTCATATAGCGGAACAATGCAACCGCATCATACAGATTGCCGATGGTAAAATTGTGGGGGAGACTTTTAAGGTGTCATCCTGACTGCCTGTCATCCTGTAATGGGGTCAAGTCTTGGCATTTGACATTGGCAACGAATTGATTTGATTTTTCAAATGACCCTGCCAATGTCAAATGCCAAGACTTGACCCCATTACATAACTGGAACCCCAACCAATGCCCCATCCGGTAACATTAAACCTAAAACGACATCTGCATGAGTCCATACAAAACCTATGGCTCTATAAACTACGCTCCCTATTAACCTTACTGGGGATATTAGTGGGCACCGCTTCCGTCGTGGCATTAATTTCCAGCGGCCAATTAGCCACGCAACATGCCCTCGATCAGTTTAAAACTTTAGGTACTGATTTATTTGCCATTACTTTAGAGAGCCAGCCGGGCCAACCTACCGGCGACCAGGCGCCAAAGTTGTCTCTGGGAGACATTGAATGGATTGCAAAATCTATCCCGGAAATTTTAAATGCGGCCCCCTACACTTCTGACTATTCACAAATTTCTTATGCCGGCAAACCCATTAGCGGCAATATTATCGGCGCTACTAAAGCGCTTGGTTCTATCATCAAAATCGAAATTGACTCTGGACGTTTAGTCAGTAAATTAGATAAACAACAATATTTCTGTACCATTGGCAGTGATATTGCGCAGAATATGCGCAAAAATGGCGCCTTTAAACTCATTGGTGAACAGATTCGGGTGGGCGATCGTTTTTTTACAGTAGTCGGTACGATTAAGCCATGGCCAGAAAATATGTTTATGTATGCCAATATTAATCGTGCCATCATCATACCCATCGAGGCATCTTTTGACTTGAATAGATATGTTCGCATTCAAAATGTTTTGTTTAAACTAAAACCCGATACCGACGTGAACGTAGTACAACAGAAATTAGAACGGGCAATCAATCAGGTTATACCTAACGCTAAATTATTCGCCCGAAGCGCCAAAGAATTAATTGGCAGAATGCAGAAACAACGGCAGACCTTCACTTTAATGCTGGGTTCAATTGGCGGCATTTCATTATTGGTCGGCGGAATTGGTGTGATGAATATTATGCTGGTTTCAGTTATAGAGCGGCGACGAGAAATTGGGATCCGCCTAGCCATAGGCGCGAAAAAACATGATATTCAGGCGATGTTTTTAACTGATGCTATTGTGTTGACTTTATTTGGCGGGACACTGGGAATGATCATCGGTGAGCTTGCATCGTTAATTATTGCCCTGTTCAGCCAGTGGAACTTCACCATATTCGCTACGCCACTGATTATTGGCTTTACTGTTTCGGTCTTGGTGGGAATATTTTTCGGTTATTATCCAGCATATAAAGCGTCGCAGTTGGATCCTATTCAGACTTTGCGCTCTGAATAATTTAATCCTCGACAATTGCATTTAATAGAGTTTGCTTACTCTTTGAAAAATGTACTAGCAATTCCAGCATGGTTTCTAACTTAATAACTCTTTCCGAAAGTATTTCAATTTTGCTCTGCTGCTCTTTGACTGCACCTGCTAATGAAACAATTTTGTCGTTCATTTTAATCACTGTGGTCAGTGCATCCCACATTTTATCCGTTACACCCATCAATGGCTCCTTTCTTGTAGTTTTTGGATGCGCTGGTTAGATTCCACAATAAATGCCAATGCCTGATCCATTGCCTGTTCTGCTTCCTGCGTTGCGCGCTGTACTTGCCGTAATAAAGCATCTATATCCTGTTTATTTTCCACTGCTTGAAATTGACTTGCAGCTTGGCGCATTAATTCACTGGTGTTCAATCCAACACGCCGAGCTACCGCAGCAATCTCTTTTTTTTGCTTTGGCGTTACTTGCACTACAATGCGTTCTGATGCAATTGTCATACGACCTCCTATGTACATACATGTACATATTAGATCATTACTATTAGTTGTCAAGCCCGCCAGCGAACCTTAACCATTATTTAACGAACCTATTCATGGCGTAAATTAATACAGCAGCTAACTTATTTGCGAGGTATAATATTAGTAACACTTCAGCATGCTAACAAAAGAGCCAATAGAGACTGCCCCCATCCTAACCTTCCCCCGCTTGCGGGGGAAGGTTAGGATGGGGGCGGTCTCTATTGGCTTCCCAGTTATGGTGCTGAAGTATATTAGGGCTTTCGCAAGAAAAAGGAGCATCCAGGTCATTTAAGCGTGAATGAATACGTGCATGCATTAAATTCCGACTCAATTATCAGACCTGGTTGCATTATCAAAGGAGTGATGAGCTTATCATGAAAAAAATACCTGCCCTTTCTTACACAAAGTTAGTCCAAAAAACTGACTCGTCAAAGTTTGATTTTGAAACGACTGCAGAGGTCCTTGATGCAACTGAATTCGTTGGCCAAAATCGAGCACTTAAAGCAATTGAACTCAGTATTGGCTTAAATAGTAAAGGTTACAATCTATACGCCATGGGGCCTTCTGGCGTGGGTAAACTTTCCTTAGTGCGTTCCATTTTAGAGACGGCAGCAGCTAATCAGCCTGTTCCGAATGATGCATGCTATATATATAACTTCGAGGACCCGCAAAGACCTATTGCCTTGCAATTAGCCCCTGGTAAGGGATGCCAACTGCGCGATGACATGCAGGGGTTAGTCGAAGATCTCAGCACTTCCATTCCCGCTTTGTTTGAAAGCGATGAATATCGCACGCGCATGCAGAATATAAGCGATGAGGCAGCTAAAGAGCAGCAAAAAATGCTGGCCAATGTCAGCGAAGAAGCGCAGAAACATCAACTCTCCATTGTGTCCTCTCAAGAAGGATTTACTATTTCACCTGTTAATAAAAAAGGTGACACACTGACCCCAGAACAATTTAATAAACTCCCTAAAAAAGAACGGGACGAAAAAGAAACTCTCATTGACCAATTTAGTGACCGACTGGCTAATTTATTGAAACAAATTCCTTACCTGCATAAAGAACGTCGCAAAAAAGAAAAAGAAGCGCGACGCGAATTTACTTTAATGGCAGTCGATCGCTTTATCGAAGAATTCAAACGCAAGTATGCGCCATTTCCCCAGGTTATTGATTACTTGAATGCGGTAGAACACGATATCATCCTCAATGTAAAAGATTTTCTTAAACGTGATGAAAGTTCCCCCGCCTCCTTAACTAACGATAGCAAAAAATCCCTTTCGCGCTATCTGGTCAATGTGGTAGTAGACAATTGTGAAAAAACCTCCGCCCCAGTTATCTATGAAGAAAATCCATCCTATCTTAATTTAATGGGCCGTATAGAACACATTGCCCATTTTGGCACACTAATTACTGATTTTTCCCTTATCAGATCAGGCGCATTACATACAGCTAACGGCGGCTATTTGATTATCGATGCCATAAAACTATTACGAGAACCCTTCGCCTGGGAAGGATTAAAACGTGCATTGACTGCCTCAAGGTTAAAGATTGAACTGCCTGAAAATATGATGGGATTAATGAGTGTTACTTCATTAGAACCCTCACCTATGTCCTTGCAAGTAAAGATAGTACTGCTGGGCGATCGCAATACCTATTATTTACTCAGTGAATTTGATGCCGATTTTGATGAATTGTTTAAAGTGGTGGCAGATTTTGAAGAAGAAATAGTGCGTAACGCAGATAATATAAAAAAATACGCCCATTTGATCGCCAGGCTGGCACACAAATCACAGCTATTACCTTTGCATAGAGAAGCCGTAGCGTCCATTATGGATTTCAGCACACGTATGGCGGAAGATCAATTAAAGTTATCTACTCATTTGCGCTGCATCAAAGATTTAATGCATGAAGCAGATTATTTTGCTAAACAATTGAATAAGCAAGTGACCGATGCTCAAGATGTACAAGTTGCTATCCAGGCAGCCATTGCGCGTCAAGATCGTATACAACAAAATTTTTATGAGAGTATCAAACGTAATTTTATTTTAATTTTAACCAGCGGCGAGCAAGTAGGGCAGATCAATGGACTTACGGTTATAGAATTAGGTCATTTTAGTTTCGGCCACCCGACGCGAATTACGGCAATCGTGCGACCTGGTTCTGGCAATATTATTGATATTGAGCGCGAAGTACAATTGAGCGGTCCTATTCATGCTAAAGGGGTGCTCATTTTAGCCGGATTTTTAGCCGGACGTTATGTGATTGATTCTCCCTTTTCCTTATCTGCAAGTTTGGTATTTGAACAAACTTATGGAGCGGTAGAAGGTGATAGTGCATCTGCAGCAGAACTTTGTTGTTTATTATCTGCCATCGCCAACGTCCCAATGAAGCAAAATCTTGCAGTTACTGGCTCGATAAATCAAATGGGTGATATTCAGGCTATAGGTGGTGTTAATGAGAAGATCGAAGGCTTTTTTGATGTCTGTAAGCTGCGCGGGTTACATGGTAACCAGGGAATAATTATCCCCGCTATTAATACTCAGAACCTTATGCTTAGAGATGATGTAATAGCTGCTGTCAAAGCAAAAAAATTTCATATTTATCCCGCTGAAACTGTTGATGAAATGATAACTTTGTTAACAGGAATACCTGCGGGTGAAGGTAACAAGAACGGTAAATTTCCCGCGGGTACTATTAATTACTTAGTAGAAAAAAGTTTGGAGAAATTTGCTAAAAAAATGCAGCATGAACCGAAAAAAAGAGCTAGAAAAAAGAAGAAATGATTATTAATCTGGCTTTCATTCTGAACGACAGCCAAATACACAACATCACTTACTCTCAAACATACTATGCCAATAAACATGGGTTCGATCAGGATTATTCAATGGAAACTCAATTGCCCATGCAGTCGTCAGTGGAGTTAACTTCCTGGTATAACGCAAGTCACCCACTACCAATGGCCGCTGCGAAAGCGCAGTCATATAGCCATCCGTAAACCAAGAAAAAACTGTAAAATCATGGAACAGGGTTTTATTACCCACCAATGTAGCTGACATACATTGCACACAGAATAAAGGTACGGAAATGCCGGCGATGGGATAAGCCGCTTTAAATAATGGAGTGGCAATTTCATCTAAATAGACGCGGTTGCCACTGATATAAACAGAATTATAACCAAACACCTGACCCAACTTAGGCATGGCGCGGCCTTTAATCATCTTCTGATTACGCTCTAACGCCAATTGCTGTTGCACCGCCAAAGCGCGTGTATGCTGCCAACCCGCAAAAGTTAAATATAATAGACAACAGCAAATTGCGATCAATACCGGATACCGACTCTGCCGACGATAAGCGACAATAACACCGATAATTAAGATCAAAGTAAATATAGGGTCAACAATGGCTATTAAATCCCAAGCTACGCGCCTATCACTGAAAGGCCAAAATAATAAAGTGCCATAGCTAGTAGCACTATCTAACAAACCGTGAGTTGCATAGGCGGCAATTGCAGCTATGAAAACATACCGCCATTGAGGTCGCAATTTTTTAAATAGGGCTAAAGATAATAATCCTGCAATTAAGCCCCCCAAAATGATAAAGGACAGCGCATGGGTAAAATTGCGATGATAAATCATGAAAACTGTAGGGTCCTGACTGCTGCGGATAAAGACATCCACGTCAGGTAACATTCCTGCTATAGCTCCTACCCAAACCGCTTTTTTTCCCAAAGATTTACCGGTAGTCACTTGAGCTGTAGCCGCTCCTAGAAAAGCGTGAGTTAAAGAATCCATGATGTTTTCCAGAGTGATATTTACTGAGCTCAGTGACTCACCAATTTTGCAATAGCAAATGCTGCTGCCGCAGCTGCTGCACCAATTAACATCGTCTGCAATCCGGAACGGATAATTTTTCTGCCGGTAAAATACCCCTTGATGCTGCCAAAAATAAGCAATGCTAACAAGGTAACTGCCATCGAGGTAAATAAAGCCTGCTGCACACTGAAAATAAATATATAGGGTAGCAATGGAATTAATCCACCAAATACATACGCCAGACCAATAGTAAGGGGGCTATATAAAATGCGTTTCGGGTTGGGCTTTTCTAGACCTAACTCAAACCGCATCATAAAATCAACCCACTTTTTGGGATGCGCTTGCATTGAATTGACCACTATGGGCACTTGTTCTTCTTCTACACCAAATTCCCTAAGAATCTCTGCCACCTCTTCTGCTTCAATATGTGGGACCTGCTCAATTTCTTGGCTTTCGCGATTATATTCTGACTGATAATGTTCAGCCTCTGTTTTGGCAGCCAAATATCCACCTAGCGCCATAGCAATTGCACCAGCCGCTATTTCTGCTACCCCAGCAGTTACTATGATCCCGGTAGAATTTACTGCACCACTTAGACCAGCCGCTAATGCAAAAGGCACAGTCAAACCATCAGACATACCTATCACCAAGTCTTTTAATGTGTCAGATGACGTAACGTGTTTTTCTAGATGCTGCATCACACCCTCAAAAAGTCAGGAAATTAAGGTTTTTTAAATAATTTTATGGTGCAAAAACCGCGCAAAGCTTAACAACTACTATAATAAAAATAAGAGGTTACTATTATGGCAATTCGAAAAAGCGTACCAGTTTATGACTCGCAAAGTAAAGAATACCAACAAGCATTTGAGGTTTTTCTATAAAACACCAATCAAAAGAGAAACATGCATCAATGATTAGATCGGATAGTTGAGGGATTAGCGGCTAAACGATTTTTTATTGACGTCGGCGCTGGGGATGGCATGGTAACGCAAGGGTTTACTCCATTGTTTGAAAAAACTATTGCGATAGAACCTAATCTTTTTTTGCTGAAAAAATTGCATCAGGCAGTGCCGGAAGCCATTATTCACGATAAAACTATTATGGAAACTCAACTAGAAGCAAAAGGTGATTTAATTTTATGCTCGCATGTATTCTATTATATTGACCCAAAAGATTGGTTGGTAAATCTGGAGCACTTGGTTGCCTGGTTGGCTGCTGATGGGGTTGCTGTTATTGTGTTACAAAATCCCAAAACAGATTGTATAGGTTTACTAGAACATTTTTTGGGGAAGCGGTTTGACCTTGCAGCATTGGCTGATCAATTTGCAAAAAAACACAGCAATGAATATGAGACAAAAATTGAATCTAGCGACGCCTCTATTGAAACGGAAGATTATGCTTCTGCACTCATGATTGCTATATTTATGCTTAATCTGCTGCCACATCCCCATCCTTTGTCAATAACTGAATTGGAATATTATATTTCCAGCCATTTTTTGCAGGAAAATCGTAAATATCATTTTTCCTGCAATCAGGATTTCCTGCAGATCCGTCGATGCACCATGATGACAATCTGATAGGCTAACTATTTTTGGTCATACCTATACCTAGCACGTCAGAGTGGGCAGATGGATTTTCTCTTTTTTGTGCTTTTACCTGTGCTTGTCCTACAGCACCGTTAAATAAATTTTTATACTGTTCCATTTTTCGTTTGTGATCCTCTAGATCTAAGAAACTTCGTGGATTTGCTTGTTCGTCTTCATCTCCATCATCTGGGGAAAAAATTCGTCTGTTGCTTCTTAGGCCCTTCTTTTTTTGAATCGGAGATTCCTCATCATCTAAATTAGGCATTATTCTGTTATAACCCTTATTATAATCTGGATTAATTATTCCATCACTTTTACTATAATCTGGATTAATTATCCCACCACCTTTTACGTATATCAGACCATTTACACTTGCATCTGGCTGATTCTTATTATTTAATCTTGCCCACAACTTTGAAAACGAAGATCTTATTGACATAACCATACCTCCCATTAAATTAATAATCTTATTATGCCTGCATATTATTAAAGTATTATGAAGAGGTGGAGGTGGAGGTGGAGGTGGAAATGTAACATTCATTGGTGAAATTACATGCTTAATACTAGAATTAATCTCGGAGTGCCGAGGAGATGAAACTTTAACTTCCCCGTCAACTGGATCCCGGCGTCCATGGCCGGGACAGCGTAAAGGTGGGCAGTTGCGGGAGAGGGGATCATAGCAGTCCACACGCTGGACAGACTGACATGCAATAAGACTCAGCAGGCATTCTGCCTACAGATCGGCTTTACGACTCGCTAACAAATCTTGAACCACATCAGGCTCCGCTAGTGTAGAAGTGTCCCCCAAATCACCTTCGTTACAAGCTATTTTGCGTAAAATTCGCCGCATAATCTTACCAGAACGCGTCTTTGGCAATCGGGGTGCCCACTGAATAAACTCAGGAGCAGCTATACTGCCAATGACTTGCCGTACCTGCTGTATTAATTCCACTTTTAATGCTTCCGTAGGCATAATTTCATTTCTAATCGTGACATAAGCATAAATACCATGTCCTTTTATATCATTAGGAATGGCGACTACTGCAGCTTCTGAAACCGCAGGGTGGGTTAATAGGGCATTTTCCACTTCTCCAGTACCAATGCGGTGTCCGGACACTTTAATCACATCATCATTGCGGCCGGAAATCCAATAATAGCCATCAACGTCGCGGTGTGCAGTATCGCCGGTTAAATATAGATTAGGGAAATCGTGAAAATAAGCATTTTTATAGCGCGCAGGGTTACCATAAATGGTCGTCGCTAATCCCGGCCAAGGTTGTTTAATGACTAAATTACCTGGTGTATTGTCGGTGATTTCATTACCCGCATCATCAACAATAGCAGGCAGAACACCAAAAAACGGCCAGCTTGCGGAGCCGGGTTTTAAGGGGGTAGCGCCAGGTAAAGGCGTAATGAGAATGCCACCGGTTTCCGTTTGCCACCAAGTATCCACTATGGGACAGCGCTGTTCTCCCACTTCCTCATAAAACCATTCCCATACATCAGGATTAATAGGCTCGCCCACAGTCCCCAACAATTTCAAGCTCGATCGCTTTGTCTGCGTAACCCAATCATCCCCTTCATGGCGTAACGCCCGAATGGCCGTGGGTGAGGTATAAAAAATATTGACTCGGTATTTATCTATAATTTCCCAATAACGCGCATAATTTGGATAAAAAGGAGCTCCTTCAAATAAAACGGTAGTCGCACCATTAGCCAGTGGACCATAAATTACATAGGTGTGACCCGTGATCCAGCCCGCATCCGCTGTGCACCAATAAATATCATATTCATGGTAATTGAATACGTATTTATGCGTGAGTGCAGCATAGACTAGGTAACCGCCAGTCACATGTAATATTCCTTTGGGCTGGCCGGTTGAGCCAGAAGTGTAGAGTATAAAAAGTGGATCTGCCGCATCCATTGCTTCGATCGGACAATCCGCAGATACTTGGGCCATAGCTTCGTGATACCAAATATCACGCCCAGGCTGCCAAGATATAGAACTCCCGCTTCGCTTCACCACAATAACCTTATCCACCGGCGCCCCCAATTGCACTGCCTGATCAGTGTTGGCTTTGAGTGGAATTCGCTTACCCGCCCGCATTCCTTCATCGGCGGTAACTACTATATGGCAATCCGCATCTATAAGGCGCGTATGCAATGCTTCTGGAGAAAAACCCGCAAACACTACTGAATGGACGGCTCCTATTCTTGCGCAAGCCAGCATAGCAATAACGACTTCCGGGATCATAGGCAGATAAATACATACCCGATCACCCTTGGCGACACCTTGTTGTGTGAGTACATTAGCAAAACGACAAACCAGTGCATGTAGTTCTTTATAGGACAGCTGCAATGATTGTGAAGGTTCATCTCCTTCCCAAATGATGGCAATTTTATCGCCGCGTGACTCTAGATGACGGTCGAGACAGTTATAACAGGCATTAAGCTTGCCCCCAATAAACCACCGAGTATTCAAATGTGCAAAATCACCGTCTTTGATTTGCTCCCACGGTTTAAACCAAGAAATAAATTGCAAAGCCTGCTCTGACCAAAAACCTTCTGGGTCACTGATTGAATATTGATAAAGTGCTTGATATTGCTCGCTATTAAAGTATGCATTTTCAGTGGTTATAGGGAGAACAGGATAAATTTTTTCTTCCATAAGACGTTTCCTCTTTTATTGGCAGCAATTATTAGTTTGAATTGTCAGTTGCATATTAGTTATTAACATGATAGGTTGTGAAATACACTATTAAAATAAAATTGAGGTATTGAATCATGAAAAATAATTCCTATCATTGCTCAAAATCCCTGCACTTGTCATCACTCTTTTCTGCCTTCCAAAATTCCAGGGCCAGGTCTCAGAACAATTGTTATATGTGTTGCTAACTTAAAAACCTTCGGCTTATGCTGATTTTATAAGGCCTAAATGTTGTTAGCCAATATAAACAATAAAGGACCGCAGCTTATAATTAAATATTTTTTCTAACTAATTTATTATTTGCCTCTTAAAAAAGGACCAGACTTCACCCGTCGATTACAAGCTACAATATTTCTTATATCAACAGCATAACTTGAACCTTTCAATAATTAAAAGGTTATGCTATGAAAATTATAAAATATATTATTCCTGCGTTGTTGGTTATTAGCCCTACTATTTTTGCAAACTGCCCGGCACCACAGACCATGAAGTATACTTGCAACCAAGGACACTGCAGCTGGGCACCCAAAGATGGCTGGTATGAAGGCACCAACCCGAACAACTATACCCCTGCCAATGGCACAAAAGGCGTTCAGTTCACTGCAGCAAAATGGTCTCCTTATTCTGGTCCGCGTGGAGGCGCTACTACCTGCTACTATCAAGACTCCTATGGTGATAGCATCACTCTATTCCAGCAGACCATGTATGGTGAAGTACCCAAGCCTTTAATAGGACCTTGGGAACTCGATCCGACCAATGCTTCACAGGAGATTTGCACTGCAACAGCAGAAACCTGCCATTTTGATTATGGGGAGCAATATTAATAATTCCAGGTAGGTGCTGCCCTTCTTCCCCATGCAGGTTGGGGATCGACACAACCTATTTATTTATAGTGGATGGGGTTACGGATTGGTTGCCACTAGAAACTGCCCCCTTCCTAACCTTCCCCCGCAAGCGGGGGAAGGTTAGGAAGGGGGCAGCTTCTAGTGGCACTTTATCTGATTCTTCCTTCAAAAAAATTTTAAATGCTTGCTTTAAGTAAATATGTGTCGTTCCTAAGCCTTGGAGAAAGAAGAATTTACTGAACTTTAATCCACCCGTACCTTAGCGATCCGTCTTTTGCCAACTTGATAAATATGTGCCTCCCCAGCAGCTATTTTATGCTGACCATCCTCTAAGCGCTCGCCATCGATTTTAACAGCGCCTTGCTGGATCATACGCAATGCTTCGGATGTACTGGCCACTAGATTAGCCTGCTTTAACAGATTACCTACCAATATGGTGCCGTTTTCTGCCTTGATCGCCACTTCAGGCAAATCTTCTGGTATTTCATTGCGCTGGAATCTTTTGATGAATTTTTCATAGGCTGTCTCTGCCTCAGCTTTACTATGAAATCGTGTGACCAATTCTTTTGCTAAATCCACTTTGATATCACGAGGGTTTTTGCCCGCACGCACTTGTTCGCGCCAGCATTCAATTTCCGACATTGGGGTAAAGCTCAGCAACTCCAGGTAACGCCACATTAATTCGTCTGAAATTGACATTACTTTGCCAAAAATATCTTCTGCCGGTTCGTCAATTCCGATGTAATTACCCAGAGACTTAGACATTTTCTGTACTCCATCTAAGCCTTCTAATAACGGGGTAGTAATAATAATCTGCGGCGCCTGTCCAAAATGCTTTTGTAACTCTCTACCCATCAATAGGTTAAACTTTTGATCCGTACCACCCAACTCAATATCCGCCTGCATCGCAACGGAATCATAACCTTGCAATAGGGGATAAAGAAATTCATGGATGGCGATAGGCTGATGGGCAGTAAAACGCTTATTAAAGTCATCTCGCTCCAGCATACGAGCGACGGTATGCGTTGCGGCTAGCTGAATCAGGTCGGCGGCACTTTTATCTTTCATCCACGTGGAATTAAATAGAATCTGTGTTTTATCAGGATCCAGAATTTTGTGGATTTGTTTCTGATAGGTGCGGGCATTTTCCACTACGGCTTCAGCCGTTAATGGTTTACGCGTTTCATCTTTGCCAGTAGGGTCACCAATGCGCCCGGTAAAATCACCAATCAGGAATAGCACTTCATGCCCCAAGTCTTGAAACTGCCGCAATTTATTAATCACTACAGTATGACCCAGGTGTAAATCAGGCGCGGTGGGATCCATACCTAATTTGACCCGTAAAGGCTTCCCCGTTTTTAATCGTTCAATTAGTTCATTTTCTGGCAATACATCTACTGCGCCACGTTTAATTAATGCCAGTGATTCTTCTATAGTAGCCAAAACAAATCTCCGCTTGAAATTCTGTGAGCACATTATGCATGATTGAAATGTCGAAGGGTAGGTGGTAACTAAATGACTAGAAGTGTCGTTCCCGCGCAGGCGGGAATCCATTCATCTGTAGCATTGATTATCCTTAAAGCTAAATACTTTATGCGCCAATTTTATTTATTTGAACAATTCAAGACTAAATGCCATAGATAAATGGATTCCCGCCTGCGCGGGAACGACACATTTCAATTTCGCGCCAGCAACTAATAACGATTAAGCGGATCCTACCCCCTTTTTAACCTTCTTTTTCCAGCCCTCAACAGTACGCTGCCTGGCACGCGCAATGGTCAGTTCATGCGCCGGTGCATCGCTAGTGATGGTTGAACCCGCAGCGATATATGCTCCCTCGCCTATTTTAACCGGAGCAATCAGCTGGCTGTCGCAGCCTATAAATGCATGATCTTCAATCACCGTCTGGTGTTTGGTACTGCCATTGTAATTAACCGTTATTGTGCCAGCACCCATATTAACTTTTTTACCTATAACTGCATCGCCGATATAACTTAAGTGAGGGACTTTGCTTCCCTCACCCAAGAGGCTGTTTTTCATCTCTACAAAATTCCCTACGCGGGCCTGTTTAGCAATCTGTGTGCCAGGACGAATACGGGCAAAAGGTCCTATAATGCAGAACTCAGCAATGGTGGAATTTTCAATGACACAATTCGCTTCGATTCTAACGTTTTCACCAATGCTAACATTGCGAAGCAAGGTATTAGGCCCAATAACACTATTGGCACCAATAACCACCTTTCCTTCCAAAATAACATTTACATCTATAAAAACATCCATGGCAATATCCACTTCGCCGCGCACATCAAAGCGCTCAGGATCAATAATCGTCACTCCTTCCATCATTAATTCGTAAGCTTTTTGGCGCTGATAAATACGCTCCAGGCTAGCTAACTCAGAAAGATTATTAATGCCGCGAACTTCTTCCTGACGGTGCGCAAAAATGCCACCCACTGAATAACCATCGGATACAGCCATGGCAATAATATCAGTTAAATAATATTCGTTCTGCGAGTTATGGGATGTCAAGCGTGGCAGCCAATCTTTTAAATGACGGGCGGAAGTCGTCATGATCCCCGTATTAATTTCTGTGATTTTTTGCTGTTCAACATTTGCATCTTTTTGTTCAACAATTTCAACTATATTGCCTAATTCATTACGAATAATTCGCCCAAAACCGAACGGCTTATCCAATTCAGCCACGACCAGACCTAACGCATTTTTGGGAGTGTTATCAAGTAACTGCTGGAGGGTTTCTTTAGAAATAAGTGGTACATCGCCATATAAAACCAACACCTGGTGATCTGGATTTAATTGCGGCAATACCTGTTTCACTGCATGGCCTGTGCCAAGCGCTTCGGGTTGTTCTATCCATTGCACCGTTAAGTGCGCCATCTCGCTACGTACCAGTTGGCCGCCATTGCCATAGACTACATAAATAGTTTCCGGATGTAAGCTTTGCGCAGTCTGTACTACCCGCTCCAGCAGGGTAACGCCAGCGAGAGTATGTAAGACTTTAGGAACACCGCTGCGCATACGTTTGCCTTTACCGGCGGCTAAAATTACCACGCTTAATGCCATTGTTTTTTCCTAAGATTTGCTTTTTACCTAATATATACTCGGGGACAATACTTAGTTAGGTACGATGTGCTTTTTTACGTAACTCTTTAATAGCTCGCAATTGCGCAGCCGCTTCAGCCAATTCGCTCATTGCTTTTCCATATTCAAATTCTGCCGATTTTTCTGTGAGTGCCTTTTCAGCTCGCTCTTTTGCATGTTGTGCGGCAGCCTCATCAAGATGATCAGCACGAATCGCCGTATCCGCTAATACAGTCACCACCTTAGTCTGAACTTCAAGCATCCCGCCCGAAAGATAAAAAATCTCTTCTTTTCCACCTTGTAATACTACCCTTATAAATCCAGGTTTAATTGACGTCAACAAAGGGGTATGTCCGGGGAAAATACCTAGTTCACCCAAAGCGCCGGTTACAACTACCATCTCTGCCAGTCCGGAGAAAATTTGCGCCTCAGCACTTACAATATCAAGATGAAACGTCATTGCCATGAATTGTCTCTAACATTTAAAGGAAATATTATTTCGTTGTTACTACTTTCTGTGCCTTAGAACTGTAATGCCTGTCTCTTGGGGGCATAATTGAATAATTAACCTCCTAATTGTGGAAAGCTCTATGATCCCCTCTCCCGCAAGGGGAGAGGGGATACAGTGCTTTTTCTAAAGATGGTAGCGAATTATTCAACAACGCCCCTTGCGGAAGAGGTGGTACAGTGCTTTCCTACAATTGGGACGTGAATTATTCGACAATGCCCGTTTGAAGAGGATCTATACAACTTATACCGCCAAACTTTCCGCCTTCGCTTTGGCTTCATCAATAGTTCCTACCATCAAAAAAGCCTGTTCCGGCAAATGATCACATTCACCTTCAACAATTGCCTTAAAACCACGGATCGTTTCTTTCAATGGGACATATTTGCCCGGTTGGCCAGTAAAGACTTCCGCCACAAAAAAGGGTTGGGATAAGAAACGTTGTATTTTTCGTGCGCGGCGTACCGACAATTTATCCTCTTCCGACAATTCATCCATACCTAAAATAGCGATAATGTCCTTCAGTTCTTTATAACGCTGCAGAGTTCCTTGCACTCCGCGTGCTACATTATAATGTTCTTGACCGATAATTAAGGGATCCAATTGACGGCTGGTAGAATCTAACGGATCGATAGCCGGATAAATACCTAACTCCGCAATTTGACGTGACAATACCACTGTAGCATCCAAGTGCGCAAAAGTGGTGGCGGGTGAGGGATCCGTTAAATCGTCTGCCGGAACATAGACTGCCTGAATGGAAGTGATCGAACCTTTCTTAGTCGAGGTAATACGTTCTTGTAAAACACCCATTTCTTCCGCTAGTGTCGGCTGATAACCTACTGCAGAAGGCATACGTCCCAACAAAGCGGATACTTCTGTCCCTGCTAAAGTGTAACGAAAAATATTATCGATAAATAACAACACATCACGGCCTTCATCACGGAAACTTTCTGCTACCGTCAAACCCGTCAAGGCAACTCGCAGTCTATTTCCAGGAGGTTCATTCATCTGGCCATAAACCAATGCTACCTTATCCAGTACCTGTGATTCTTTCATTTCGTGATAAAAATCATTACCTTCACGGGTACGTTCACCTACGCCGGCAAATACTGAATAACCACTGTGTTCAATTGCGATATTGCGAATTAATTCCATGATGTTGACGGTTTTACCCACACCAGCACCACCAAATAATCCTACTTTGCCGCCTTTAGCAAAAGGACATAATAAGTCAATAACTTTGATACCTGTCTGCAATAATTCAGCACTAATCGCTTGATCTACCAAGTAGCGGTGCAGGCCGATGGATGGGCAAGGTTTGTTCCGTTTGGATAGGGCCTGCTTCATCGATGGGCTCACCCAAGACATTCATAATACGGCCGAGGGTATTTTTTCCTACAGGAACTGTGATCGGCTTGCCAGTATTTTCCACCAGCAGACCACGACGCACACCTTCTGTGGTACCCATGGCAATAGTGCGCACTACGCCATCGCCTAACTGTTGCTGAACTTCTAAAATCAGCCTAGTGTCTACTACGATAAGGGCATCATAAATTTTTGGAACGTCAGTGCGTGGAAATTCAACGTCTACCACAGCACCGATAATTTCGACTATTTTTCCAGACATTTGGATTTACCTGTATTTTAAAAATTATTCTTGCACAGAGCCTTAGCTTAAAGCTTCAGCACCGGCGGTGATTTCAGCAATTTCTCTAGTGATCGATGCTTGACGCGCTTTGTTATAAATTAACTGTAATTCATCAATTAATTGTCCGGCATTTTCTGTGGCATTGCTCATCGCCACCATTCGCGCAGCTTGCTCACAAGCAATATTTTCCACGACCGCTTGATAAACTTGCGTTTCGATATAACGCACTAACAATACATTGAGCAGCTCTTTTGCATCTGGCTCATAAATATAATCCCAATACCCGACTTTATCGTCCGCCGGTAGTACTTCCAGCGGCAATAATTGTTCAATCACTGGTAGCTGCGTCATTGAATTTACAAAACGGTTATAGGCAATGTAAACCGCGTCGAGGCGATTTTCGTTATACGCATCGAGCATGACTTTAACAATACCAATCAGATCTAGAGATATTGGGAGCATCACCCAAATGGTTAGCTTTGGCCAAAATATTCCCCCCGAAGCGTTGAAAGAAACTTTCCGCCTTACCCCCAATTAAGCATAAATCCGGATTAATAGCCTGTTTATGCCATTCCTGCATGGTGAGAATAGTATGTTTAAATAAATTGATATTCAGACTGCCGCACAGACCCCTGTCGCTGGAAATAACGATAAATCCTACCTTTTTAATCTCAGGGCGTTTATTTAAATAAGGATGACGATATTCACTATGGCTCGCTGCAACGTGACCAATCATTTGACGCATTTTATTCGCATACGGGCGGGTAGTACTCATGCGCATTTGTGCTTTACGCATTTTACTCGCCGCGACCAATTCCATAGCTTTGGTAATTTTCTGGGTATTTTTAATACTCGCAATCTTAGTGCGAATTTCTCGACCGCTTGACATTAAGTTTTCTCGCTTGAGGTCTAATATACCTGCGTCTGTTTAAATTCCTGCAGTATTTTGGCAAATTGCTGCTGAACCTCATCCGTATAGACGGGATTTTCATTAACTTGCCGCATAAAATCAGCATATTTATCACGTAAAAATCCATGTAACACATGTTCAAAATCCACAATTCTTTTTAATTCCACATCGTCCAGGTATCCCTCGTTCACAGCAAACAGACTTAACGCCATTTCCGCCACACTTAGGGGGTGGTATTGTTTTTGCTTTAATACCTCAGTCACACGTTGACCACGTTCTAATTGTTTGCGTGTGGTCTCGTCTAAGTCAGATGCAAACTGTGAGAAAGCTTCCAGCTCACGGATATTGTGCCAAAGTGATACGGATACTGCCCACTAACTTGCGGATAATTTTGGTTTGAGCGGCACCGCCAACACGGGACACTGATAGACCCGGGTTAATAGCGGGACGAATACCTGCATTAAATAAATCCGTTTGTAAAAATATCTGGCCGTCGGTAATGGAAATAACATTGGTAGGAACGAAAGCTGAAACGTCGCCAGCTTGGGTTTCAATGATAGGTAATGCGGTTAATGATCCGGTTTTACCTTTAACCTCTCCTTTAGTTTTTTGCTCTACATATTCCACATTGACCCGCGCAGCGCGCTCAAGTAAGCGCGAATGAAGATAAAAAATATCTCCAGGATACGCCTCTCGCCCAGGTGGACGCCTTAGTAGTAAGGAAATTTGCCGATAAGCCCAAGCTTGTTTGGTCAAATCATCATAAATAATAAGTGCATCCTCACCACGATCGCGAAAATATTCACCCATTGCACAACCTGCATAAGGAGCAATAAATTGTAAAGCGGCTGGTTCTGCGGCAGTTGCACTGACAATAATAGTATGCTCCATCGCGCCATGTTCTTCGAATTTACGCATAACGGCGGCAACTGAAGAAGCCTTCTGACCAATGGCCACATAAATACATTTAACGCCAGTACCTTTCTGATTAATGATGGTGTCAATGGCAATTGCGGTTTTACCGGTTTGTCGGTCACCGATAATTAATTCTCGTTGACCACGACCAATGGGCACCATGGAGTCAATGGCCTTCAGGCCGGTTTGTACGGGTTGGCTTACTGATTGGCGTGTAATTACCCCAGGAGCTACTTTTTCAACAGGTGAGGTATACTGGGCATTTAAATCGCCCTTTGCCATCAACGGGATTTCCTAAAGCATCCACTACGCGGCCTAATAAGGCTTCTCCCACCGGCACCTCTAAAATACGTCCGGTACATTTGACCGTCTGTCCTTCTTCTAAGTGTTCATAAGGTCCTAAAACTACCGCGCCAACTGAATCGCGTTCCAGATTTAACGCCATACCATAAACTTGTCCGGGAAATTCGATCATTTCACCTAACATGACATCAGCAAGACCATAAATACGCACGATACCATCTTTTAAACTGACAATAGTCCCTTCGGTTCGGATTTCAGGGCCAGTTTCAAATTGCGTTATGCGCTTTTTGATAATTTCGCTGATTTCAGCTGAACTCAGTTGCATGGGTTACCTCTAACTTTATCAAATTTTTATTTCTCCCTTGGCCCTGATTACCTTCTCATTTTCAGAAGGTAATGGAGGTAGGGAAGTACTTGTTCTTTAATGCCTAATTAATTACAGCATCACGTAAACGCTGCAGTTGTCCTTTTACTGTACCATCCATAACGCAATCACCAGCAAAAATTAGCAGGCCGCCTAATAAGTCGGGTGCTGTTTGACATTCCAGTATGATGCGACGATTAAATTTTGTTGTTAGGAGTTGTATGAGCCTCTGTCGATAATCAGCGCTCAATGGGATGGCTGATTTAACGAACACATTGAGGGTTTGTTCAATTGCAGCACGTAATTGTGCAAATTGTTCAGAAATACTGGGTAACAGGGTGAGGCGACGGTTTTTAGCGAGCACCTTAATAAAATTCTGACCGGCTGCATCTAACACATCCTGACCTAATGCAATGCACATCTGGGCATGTTTTTCAGAACCATATTTCGGATTTTTAAGCCATTCTTGGACTACCGGCTCTTTGATTATCTGAGCCATGGTGTGTAGCAGGGCACTCCATTTATCGAGTTGTTGATGTTCAACGGCATATTCGAAAGCGGCCTTTGCATAGGGCCGCGCCAGTTTGGGGTGCGTCATGTTTCAGACACCATCATTTCTGCTAACATTTTATCCAATAATTTTTGATGGGTATTGGCATCAATATCATGCTCAACTATTTTTTCGGCCATTTCCAATGCTAGGCCAGCGACTTGACCTTGTAATTGCTGCTTGGCTTGAATGACTTGCTGGGCTATTTCTGACTGCGCTTGGACGATTTGGCGCTCACCTTCTTGTCTAGCCAATTCGCGGGCCTCATCCTGGATTCGAACAGCGCGGCTATTGGCTTGATCAATGATTTTTGCCGCGGATGTTCGGGCTTCTTGGAGTATTTCCACCGCTTTATGTTTGGCTAATTCTAGATCATGCACCCCTTTTTCCGCAGCTGCCAAACCGTCGGCAATCCGTTTTTCACGATCTGCCAATGCCTTGGTAATCGGTGGCCATACAAATTTCATGGTAAAAATAACGAACACCACAAAGGTGATCATCTGGCCTATAAGTGTCGCATTTATATCCATCTTAACTTACCTGCTGGCCTGCGGCTTTAAACACTTCAGCAAGAAACGGGTTCTTGGCGAAAAATAACAGTAAGCCCAATACGATAGAAATAGCAGCAAAAGCGTCTACCAGACCGGCCATGAGAAACATGCGTAGCATTAACATCGGCCCCAACTCTGGTTGACGTGCCACACCTTCGAGAAATTTGCCACCGAGAATGCCAAAACCAATAGCGGTTCCCAATGCGGCCAGACCTATGAACAGCCCTGCTGCGAGTGCAGCAAAGCCTTGTACATTGGCTATAGATTGCGCAATTTCCATTATGTCTCCTCTTTTTAAATTAAAATCATTGTCCGGTTGTAGCTGTTTTTAAGTTACAACCACTTCCACACATTCACATTTTACAACTTAATCTATTTGATTAGTCGTCCCAGCCCCCCACTACGTCGTCCCGCGGCTTGTCCGCGGGATCCAGCGGGCTTGGTAAATGTTCCTTGCCCTCTCAGCAGGTTTTAGGCTCTTTCTGGATCCCGCGGACAAGCCGCGGGACGACGTAGTGAACGCTGTGACAAACAGACCCTAATGCGATTCATGGGCCAAGCTAATATAAACTATGGTCAGCATCATAAAGATAAATGCCTGAATAGCAATAATTAAAATATGGAAAATAGCCCAGACACCCCCCACGGTCCACTGAATCCACCACGGTAATAATGCAATCAGAATAAAAATCAATTCGCCTGCAAAAAGGTTGCCGAATAAACGCAGCGCTAATGAAATGGGTCTACTGACTTCTTCGATAATGCGAAATATGATATTTAGGGGGAACAAATATATCCCAAACGGTTTGCTGAGTACTTCTTTAGAAAACCCTATTGGGCCTTTAATTTTAAAATTGTAATACAAAATTAGGAAAAATACGCTGATGGCTAAGGCGAATGTCATATTCAAATCAGCAGTTGGCACCGCCCGAAAATAGGGAACGCCCATTTCTGCAGCGATGCGTGGAATTAAATCCACCGGTATCAGATCCATTAAATTCATCAGGAATACCCAGACAAAAATAGTCAGGGCCAGCGGGCCGATTAATTCATTACGACCATGAAAAGACTCTTTCACCAAACCTTGCACAAATTCAATCAGCATTTCTAAAAAATTTTGTAATCGCCCTGGCACACCTGAGACTGCTTTTCTAGCCGCTAACCTAAAAACCAATAAAAATAAAGCTCCCAACAAGAATGAAACACCCAATGTGTCGAGATGGATAGTCCAGAAACCCTGACCACTTCCAAAACTTAAAGTTTTCAAATTGAAAGCCAGTTGCTGGAGGTGATGTTCTATGTAGTCTCCAGGTGTAATTACATGCTGCATTTTTTCTCTCTTTACTGTAACTCACCCTACCTTCGCGGGGAGGAACATCGCTTAAACAAAGGCGCAAACCAAAAGGCCACTTGGGCGCCCATAAATCCAATCAATGCGGCTAATAGATTAATAAATAAGAATTTCTGCGCCCATACAAACAAGAAACCGATAAAAAAAAGTTTAAACAATTCACCAAAATAAAAAACCTTAACCAAATGGTTTGCGGCGTTTACCCGAAAATATGCAAACCACCACACCGCGAACAGGACGTTAGGTAAGATGCACAACAAACCACCCAAGAAAACAGAACCGGCAAATGCAATCCCTTGCCATAAGAAAAAAAGTGAACTGATGACCATAACGGCTAAGCTTTGTATTGCAATCCAACGATACACAATCGTGCGCGTTGCCCGTAACGCCGTTCTCGACACCTTTCCTCTCTCAATGAATAGAACACACACTAAAAACGCATTGGCGCGAGTATAGTCAGATTTTTAAATCTCTGCAAGATTAGGAGGTAGTTCTGTCTTTAGGTCATACGGGTTTTTCCAGTTGATTGAATCCAGCTGCCTCACGTAATTGCGCCGCTTTGTCGGTATGTTCCCAGGTAAATTCAGGTTCATCCCGACCAAAATGCCCATAAGCCGCCGTTGCATGATAAATAGGCCGCAGCAAATCTAATTCGCGAATAATACCTCGAGGCCGCAGATCAAAATGATCCCGCACCAGTTTTGCAATCAGGTTATCATCTAATTTACCCGTACCAAAAGTATCTATACTGATCGATACAGGTTCAGCAATGCCTATAGCATAGGCAATCTGGATCTCACAGCGTTCAGCTAGTCCAGCAGCCACCACATTCTTAGCCACATAACGACCCGCATAGGCACCGGAGCGATCTACTTTAGAGGGGTCTTTACCAGAAAAACAACCCCCTCCATGTCGTGCCATGCCACCATAGGTATCTACAATGATCTTACGACCAGTCAAACCACAATCCCCTAAAGGACCACCTACCACGAAGCGTCCAGTGGGATTAATGTAAAAACGCGTATTACGAGTAATCCACTTTTCCGGCAACACGGGCTTTACGATCTCTTCAATAACCGCTTCACGCAAAGTTTCTTGAGTAATTTCAGGATTATGCTGTACGGACAATACCACTGCATCAACTGCTACGGGTTTACCCATTTCATAGCGAATAGTCACCTGACTTTTGCCATCGGGTCGCAGCCAAGGCAGCATGCCGTTCTTGCGCAATAACGTCTGGCGGCGCATGAGGCGATGAGCATAAAGGATAGGAGCGGGCATTAAGGCGTCGGTTTCATTAGTAGCATAACCAAACATCATGCCCTGATCCCCCGCCCCTTGGTCTTCTTCGCGCTGCCGGTCAACACCGCGCGCGATATCTAGCGACTGCTTGCCAATTGCGGTCAATACCGCGCAAGAATCGCCATCAAAACCCAACTCAGGACGGTTATAACCAATATTGTTAATGGTTTTGCGAGTAATCTGCTCAATATCGACCCAGGCTTCCGTAGTCACCTCTCCGGCGACCAGGACTAATCCAGTTTTAACTATAGTCTCACAGGCAACACGACCACGAGGATCTTGCGCCAGTATAGCATCGACAATGTTGTCTGATATTTGATCGGCCACTTTATCGGGGTGTCCTTCAGAAACAGATTCGGAGGTAAATAAATGGTATTCTGATGTGTGCATGAATTAACCTTATGATTTTGAGTTAAAAAAAATGCGGGCGCCCATAATATCTCATTCTCAGCTAATGAAAAAGCTTCCCTTTAAAGTTCTCTGCATTATTCCTGCGATGCATAAAAATAAAAGTCAGAATGAATAGAACAATACGAGTATATATTTAGCAAATTTTCCCCTAGACTAATTACTTACGCGCCTCGCCTGATTTGGGCTAACCGAGCCGCGACCGTTAGGGAGCGTTTATTAGAACCGCTTATGCCGATTAGCATATAAACGTTCTCGTTCTAATGTAAACGCTCCCTAACGGTCGCGGCTCGGTTAGGCCAAATCAGGTGAAGACCAGAACTTTTCACCCAACCAATAGGAGAATACTTCCATGTGGAACTCAAAACAGTTAGATGATTTAGTAGCGCAATTATGCAAATGCATTCCTTCGGGAGTACGCGAAATTCCCAAAGACATGGAAAAAAATTTTAAAGCGGTCTTGCAAAGCGCGTTTGCGAAACTGGATTTAGTTACCCGAGAAGAATTCGACGCACAAGTCGCCGTGTTACAGCGCACCCGCAAGAAACTTGAAGATTTAGAAAAAGAAGTTAAAAAATTTGAAAAAAGCCACAAAGAGCATAAATAATGGGTATCGCGGTAGTCTATAGCCGCGCTAGCAGCGGTATACAGGCCCCGCAGGTGACGGTTGAAGTTCATCTATCGGGCGGATTACCGCGTTTTTCCATTGTCGGCCTACCCGAAGCGGCGGTTAAAGAAAGTAAAGACCGGGTACGCAGTGCCATCCTGAATTCCCATTTTGAATTCCCACCACGACGTATCACTGTCAATCTGGCCCCCGCCGATCTCCCTAAAGAAGGTGGCCGGTTTGACTTGCCGATTGCGCTAGGCATTTTAGCGGCTTCTGGTCAGATACCCGCTTTACCGTTGAATAATTATGAATTCAGTGGGGAACTCGCCTTAACAGGCGTCTTGCGCCCTATTCAAGGTGCGCTGCCTTTTGCATTAGCCACCCGTGAAGCCAAGCGCCAACTCATTATTCCAGCTGACAATGCCAGCGAAGCGTCCTTACCGGAAAACCTTGAGGTTCTCCCTGCGCGGCATCTGTTAGAAGTCTGCGCACATCTGCTGAACGCACGTCCATTGGCTGTTTATCAAAGAACCAGCCACCCTGCCCTAGAAGAAGCCTTAGTCGATCTAGCCGATGTGCGAGGGCAATTGTTGGCCAGACGCGCTTTGGAAATCGCCGCTGCTGGCAAACATAGCCTGCTAATGGTCGGTCCGCCTGGCACAGGTAAAACTATGCTGGCCAGTCGCCTAAATGGGATTTTGCCCGCTATGACAGAAGCAGAGGCATTGGAGGCTGCAGCTGTTCTGTCTATTGCCGGCAAATCCTTTCAAGAACGAAACTGGCGTATACGACCTTTTCGTTCTCCCCATCATACCGCCTCCAGTGTCGCTCTAGTGGGCGGCGGTAGCCCTCCCAAACCCGGTGAAATTTCGCTTGCTCACCAAGGGGTATTATTTCTCGATGAATTGCCTGAATTTAATCGCTCGGTATTAGAGGCCCTACGTGAACCACTGGAATCGGGCTTCGTCACCATTTCCCGTGCATCCTATCAAGCACAATTTCCCGCCCGTTTTCAGCTGGTCACGGCCATGAATCCCTGCCCTTGCGGCTACCTCAGTGACCCAGGCGGCCAATGTCAATGCACTTCCGAACAGGTCAAACGTTATAAAACACGCATCTCCGGACCCCTGCTAGACCGCATGGATATGCACATCACCGTAGCACGATTAGCTAAAGGAACTCTTATCCTTCAACCAGGCCATTCAGCAGAAAACAGCGCGCAAGTACGCGCCAGAGTCACAAAAGCCTGGGAAGTGCAGCAGCAGCGATGTGGTAAGGCCAATGGAGATTTAATGTCTAGAGAAGTGGAACAATTTTGTCCCCTCACCTCTTCTGACCAGCAAATTTTGGAGCAAGCACTGGAACGTTTTCGTTTATCAGCCCGTGCTTACCACCGTATATTAAAAGTTGCCCGCACCATCGCTGACTTGGATGGCAGTATGCAAATCGCTACGCCCCATCTTACTGAGTCATTGGGTTATCGCGGCTTAAGCTATTAATTTATATTGTGCAGTTACAGAATGGTTGCCACTAGAAACTGCCCCCTTCCTAACCTTCCCCCGCAAGCGGGGGAAGGGACTTGCTCGAGCTAACATGGGATTGGGTGCATAACTTAACTTATTCTGCCCAACCAGTCCCTTCCCCCGCTTGCGGGGGAAGGTTAGGAAGGGGGCAGCCTCTAGTGGCGCTTCATCTAGTCTTTCTCGTCAACGAAAGATACTTTAAATAAATAGGTGTCGATCCTTCAGACCCTTGGAGCTGAAACATTTTGTCCCAGCCTTGGCAGCTTTGGACTTGGCAGCTTTGGATTTGACCTCGCTATTAATTTGCACTAGAATCTCTTCCTCATTTTATGCTCGACGCAGGCGCGATTTAATTCGTGCGAATTGCAACATAAAGCAACCGGATTCAGGAAACAATATGAAAAGAACTTTTCAACCCAGTAATTTAAAACGCAACCGTACTCACGGTTTCCGCGCCCGTATGGCAACCAAACGTGGCCGCCAAATTATCAATAATCGACGTGCAAAAGGTCGTAAACGTCTAGGCCAGTAATTTAGAAAGCTCAGGCATTGTGCATTTCGGCAGGTTAACTGCCGAAATAATCTTGGATTGGTATTGGCGCCCCACATGTATAAATTCTCCCAGGCACAAAGACTGAAGTCAGCAGTAGAATTTAAACAAGTTTGGCGCGCTGCCAAACGATGCAGCACTCAATATATAACCATTTATAGCTGTCCCAATAACCTAGGTTATTGCAGATTAGGCTTGAGCCTTTCGAAAAAACAAATTCGCAATGCCACAGAGCGCAACCGACTAAAGCGCATAGCGCGAGAAACCTTTCGTTTAAGCCAAATGCAGCTCGGCAGCAAAGATTTAGTTGTGGTTGCTTATAAGGGAGCTGACCTGTTAAGCAACTCAGAACAGCAGCAGCGTTTCCAGAATTTATGGGCACGTTTGAAATAAGACCAGCGAGGCTTAAAAATATTATTGCTGATAAGTGCTTAAAACTGCTTTTGTTCCTATTAAAAACTTATCGCTACCTGCTCAGTCCGTGGCTGGGAAGCCATTGCCGTTTTCATCCAAGCTGTTCAGAATACGCACAAGAAGCGCTCATGCATTACGGCATTATTCAAGGCCTGTGGCTGACATTGCGACGTTTACTACGCTGTCATCCATTTCATCCCGGCGGATATGATCCCGCAGTTCCCATTTGCAGTCCCAAAAGAGAATTGCAATCTTCGCTCCCAATAACTGGCCATCATCCTACTCAAATGATGATTGCCGATTGCGAACCGACATCAGATAAAAATAAAGAGATTTAATATGGAACATAGACGCATCATCCTTTACATCGCATTGATGGCCATTTTATTTGCCTTATGGCAAGCCTGGCAAAAAGACTATCCGGCTACTACCGCAGCACCCGCCACTGAGGCTACTACCGGTTCTGCCAATGTTCCGCCAGTCTCAGTGCGTGAGCAAAATAATAATAGTTTGCCGACAAGTACATCCTCAGTGCCAGGAATTACGTCCAGCCAATCAACCTCTAGTCACCCGCAGGTCCATGTAGTTACCGATGTGCTCCGCTTAACTATAGATACCCAGGGTGGCAATGTGGTGCAACTCAACCTGCCCAAATATCCTGAATCCCTGGATACCCCCAATAAACCGGTACAAATACTCAACGATAATTCCGGTGCATTATTTATTGCACAAACGGGCTTGATCGGACCCGAAGGTCCAGATACTCAGAGCGGGCAAGCTCTCTACACGCCACAACAGACAGAATACCAGCTTAACCCAGGGCAAAATGAACTTCAGGTCAGCATGACTTGGCAGAGTCCCAACGGCTTAAAGGTGATAAAAACTTACACTTTTCACCGCGGCAGGTATGACATTCAGGTAAATTATCAGATTGAAAATCAATCGCCACAACCTTGGGCAGGTCAGTTATACGCACAATTGCGACAAAGACCGCAGACCAGCAGCGGCGGCGGTTTATTTACCATTCATACCTACAAGGGTCCTGCTATATCTACTTCCAGTGAACCTTATGAAAAAATTCCTTATAGCAAATTGCAAAAGCAGAATCTTGATCGCACCAGCGTTGGCGGCTGGATTGCCATGCAGCAAAGGTATTTTCTAACCAGCTGGATTCCCGATCAGGTACAAACCAACCATTATTACAGCCGCGTAGATGCTGATGGTATTTATGCTTTGGGCTTTGTAGGTCAACCACTAGACGTGCAACCGGGAAAAAATGCCTCTACCAGCGCTGTTTTGTATGCTGGACCAGAAAAGGCTGATACTTTAAAAACACTGGCCCCACACTTAGATTTAACGATTGACTACGGCTGGCTATCTCCCATCTCTCTGGCTATTTTTTGGGTAATGAAACATATCCATACCTGGATTGGCAATTGGGGTTGGTCCATTGTAATTGTGACTTTCCTGATCAAACTTTTATTTTATAAGCTCTCCGAAACCAGCTATCGCTCAATGGCAAAATTGCGTAAATTGACACCCAAACTGCAGGCTATTAAAGAACGTTATGGCGATGATAGACAGAAACTAAGCCAGGCCACCATGGAGTTATACAAAAAAGAGAAGGCCAATCCTCTAACGGGCTGCCTCCCTATGATCGTGCAGATTCCATTCTTCATCGCTCTCTATTATGTACTGATCGAAAGCGTGGATTTACGCCAAGCCCCCTTCATTTTGTGGATACACGATTTAGCAGTGCATGATCCCTATTATGTATTACCCGTTTTAATGGGCATTAGTATGTGGATGCAACAACGGCTTAATCCACCACCCGCTGATCCCATGCAGGCCAAAGTCATGATGCTGTTGCCGGTAGTCTTTACTATATTCTTTATTACCTTCCCTGCGGGATTGGTTCTTTATTGGCTAGTCAATAATTGCCTGAGTGTGTTGCAGCAGTGGTACATTACTCGTCAATTGGAGAAGAGTGATAAAACTGTTAGGGCATAGAGTGGCTGATTTGTAGCTATTTAACACAATGGCTTTCTCCCCTCTTCCTTGCGCTATCCGATGCACACATTTTGTAATTACTAGAAATGCTGAGTACGTCGTTCCTGCTTTACCGAATTATCCTAAAATATCAGCCTATCAAGCAGGAATCTAGTGCCCACCTTTCCAACGGAACGCACAAATGCCAGTCATAACTGTTTATGGCTACTTCACTTTGTTTGAAAATTAGGCACTGGATCCCCGCTTGATAGGCTGATATTTTAGGATAATTCGGTAAAGCGGGGACGACAAACTCTAATTCTGGCGGCTAAAAAAAATGTGTGCATCCGATAGCTTCCTTGCGGGGGCGTTGTTGAATAATTCACTCCATTTTTTGGAAAAAGCACTGTATCCCCTCTCCCCTTGCGGGAGAGGGGCAAGGCACCTAATCTAAATGCAAACCCAAAACTCAAATCGCAATCCCATCACCACCATTGCCGCCATTGCTACTCCCCCTGGTCGGGGCGGAATAGGCATCATCCGTGTCTCAGGTCCCAATGCCTCCAAAGTCGCCATAGCCCTATTTGGCAAACTTCCTGCGCCAAGGTACGCCCATTACAGCAAATTTATCACTAAAGACGGCGCCCTACTCGATGAAGGGCTCGCTTTATATTTCCCTGCGCCCCACTCTTTTACCGGAGAGGACGTGTTGGAACTGCATGGGCATGGCGGCCCGGTGGTACTCGACTCACTATTAAAAACCGTATTCACCTTGGGAGTGCAGATGGCACGTCCCGGTGAATTTTCCGAACGCGCTTTTTTAAATAACAAATTGGATTTAACCCAGGCAGAAGCCATCGCCGATTTAATTTCTGCCTCCTCCACACAGGCTGCTCATTCAGCAATGCGTTCCCTACAAGGTGAATTTGCTAACTACATCCAACAATTGCTCAACACCCTTACTCGCCTACGTATGTATGTGGAAGCCGCCATCGATTTCCCAGAAGAAGAAATCGACTTTTTAGGCGATAGCTTTATTGATCAGACCTTAGAACAACTTTCACTTGATCTCAAACAGATTTATAGCACGGCTCAACAAGGTGTATTATTACGCGAAGGTTTGACGGTGGTGATTGCAGGAAAACCCAATGTCGGTAAATCCAGCCTATTAAACCGCTTAAGTGGACAGGAGCGCGCTATTGTTACAGATATACCCGGCACTACCCGTGATGTGTTACATGAACGTATTTTATTAGATGGCATCCCCCTATATATTATAGATACAGCGGGAATACATAACAGTACCGACCCCGTGGAGCGTGAAGGTATACGCCGCGCCAAACAAGAAATTAGTCGGTCAGACCATTTATTATTAGTTTTAGATGCGACGCAAACCCAGGAAGATTCATCGCAGCTACTGGCAGAATTTTTCCCCGATACACCGCTACCCCAAAATTTAACGCTTATTGTAAATAAAATTGACCTGATTGCAGCCGCTCCTAAAAAGCAAAAAAACTCAGCGGATCAATGGCAAATAACTCTCTCCGCTAAAACCGGCGCTGGCATGGAATTACTGCAAGAACATTTAAAATCTTGCGTAGGTTTTAGCGGAACAACTGAAAATACTTTTAGCGCTCGTCGCAGACACCTGGTAGCTTTGGATAAGGCCCAGCAGCATATACAAATTGGCAAACAACAGTTGCAGCAAAACCGTGCTGGTGAGTTGTTAGCAGAAGAATTAAGACTGGCCCAAGAAGCTTTGGCAGGAATTACGGGAAAATTTTTACCTGACGATTTATTGGGTGAGATTTTTAGCAGTTTTTGTATTGGGAAATAGAGCCAATACACCATTTTCCTGACATCAGAAAATGGTCAACAAACGTTTTGTTTTGAATACGCCTCCTTAGCTTTATTAATGACTTTAAAGAAGTTTTCCCCTATCGTAACTGCTCAGTCCGTCGTCCCACGGCTTGTCCGCGGGATCCAGATATAAGGTTTCTCAGCTTTTTTCTGGATCCCGCGGACAAGCCGCGGGACGACGGACTGAGCTGGTTATGGCGTGAGCAGTTACCCCTATCAACTACTATTAGTTTATAACATTATGAAAACCACTTTGACTCATCTACCTGCCATCAAACAGCAAGAACTACATACAATTATGGCTGCCATCCGCGCCTACAAAGAAATAGAAATGGTCATTTTGTTTGGCAGTTATGCACGCGGGGATTGGGTGGAGGAATATGAGGACGATGGTGTGCATTTTCGTTACCAAAGCGATTATGACTTATTGGTGATTATCAAAGCACAGGGCATATTTAAACAACGTCGTTTAGAAAGCGATCTCATGAACGCCATTCATAAAACAGAGCAAATTCATACCCCATGCTCGGTAATTGTGCATGATATCCGCTATTTCAATAGTCAGCTTGAAGAAGGGCAGTATTTTTTCTCAGACATTAAAAAAGAAGGAGTGATTCTATATGATTCAGAGAATTTGATCCTTCAAGAAGCCAAACCGTTAAATCAGGAAAAACGTTATGAGCTGGCTAAGGAGGATTTTGAGCATTGGTTTACTGATGCGGTGGGTTTTTATGAGTTTTTTGAATTTGGCCTTAAAAAACAAAGTTATAATTTGGCTGCTTTTCAACTTCATCAAGCTGCAGAGCGTTCTTATAATGCACTTTTATTAGTCTTTACTCGCTACAAGTCAAAGACACATGATTTGGACGTTTTACGAAGGCTAACCAATACCTTAGACCAAAGATTAATAAAAGTATTTCCTTTAAATAATGCCGAAGAAGAGCACCACTTTAAATTATTACGCGATGCCTACATTGATGCACGTTACAATAAAAAATACACCATTACCGAACAGGAACTACTCTGGTTAGCAGACCGCGTGAAAATGTTGCAGCAATTAACTGAAACACTCTGCAAGGAAAAAATGCAGACATTTTTGGCACCATAAGATTATTTTAGGGTCTACAACCGAGCTGAATAACAACGACCCAGATGTTGCATTTTTGGGAGGATTTATTGAGGAGCAGCTTAACAATAGATAAGCTGTTTCAGTTTCCCCATTTTTATCATTATATTCAACGTCGGTATTCGGACCTGTCGTCACAGCTCCCACCACGTCGTCCCGCGGCTTGTCCGCGGGATCCAGAAATGAGGTTTCTCAGCTTTTTTCTGGATCCCGCGGACAAGCCGCGGGACGACGGAGTAAGCAGTTACCCCCACGATTTAATTTACTGTATTTACAAACTCTATTTTTAAACATTAAATACCGAAAATTTGTATCAATAATGAATGATATATGATTTGAGGAGATGTTTATGGGAGAGTCTTTTGTTTATATTTTGGCAAGTCGCCGCAATGGAACATTGTATGTTGGATCAACAACTAATTTAGTAAAAAGAGTATGGGAACATAAAAATAAGTTTATTCCTGGATTTACAGCTAAGTATAATGTTCACCAACTGGTTTATTATGAAATGCATCAAGATATCATGGAAGCTGCTCGACGCGAAAGACGATTTAAAAATTGGTGCAGGAAATGGAAAATAAACATCATTGAACAATTTAATCCGACATGGCGAGATTTATATGAAGACATCTGCGTTTAACTGGATCCCGCGGATGATCCCGGATCAAGTCCAGGAGCGGGACGACGGAGTGAGTAATTACTAATTAACAAAATAAAATCGTCAATAACTTCAATCACTACATTATCCTTCGCATTCAATGGGGATAAAGATTTATTGGTTCAAGAAATACAGCACCATTTATCTTCCGAATTACGAATTGAAATTATGACAGTGGCAGAGTAGTGGATGGTTAAAGAAATTTTCGTTTAGCATTCCGCACCCGCTCAAACCGCGCCTGCTTTGGGTCCATCGTCAATGGTCGATAAATTTCTATTCTATCACCTGCATTTAACAGCTGCGACATAGCCACTACCTGACCAAAAATACCCACTTGATTACATGAAAAATTGATACTAGGAAAACGCTCAAGAATACCCGATTGCATTATGGCAGCCTCTACCGTACAACCTATAGCGACCGATAAAGAAATGATAATCTGTTGATCAGGTAAGGCATAAGCAATTTCAATGGGAATCATGTGCCATATATTTCGTGTGCACGCTTACAAAAGACTTCCACTAAGGTATCTGCAACGGGATGGAATACTGGAGAAAACATCATTCCTACTAGTTTATTGGCAAATTCAAATTCCAAGTCTAAACGAATGCGGCTACTATTGTCAGAAATCGGCTCAAACCGCCAGAATCCTTCTAAATGACGAAAGGGACCATTGATTAAACGTATTTCAATAATTTTATTTTCTTGCAGGCGATTGCAGGTAGTAAATGATTTTTGTAATCCCCCGCGAGCGAAATCAAGCTTGGCTTGAATTTCATCTTCAGTACGACTTATTACTTCCGCAGATTTACACCAAGGCACAAAGTGAGGATAATCTTCAATACGATTTACCAAATGGAACATCTGATCTGGGGAATAAGGAACAACTGCTTCGCGATTTATAACCGTCATGGAGTGAAACTCAGGCAAAAAAATTTTAACCTATAACACCAGGATTGGCTCCTCTAAACCTGGCACCTAATTAAAGTGTATAATCTACGTCATGAACGCACAGAAAACAACTTCCACTGCTCAAATTGCAGTAAACAGAAAAGCCACTCACGATTATTATATTGAACAACGCTTCGAGGGTGGCTTAGTGCTTGAAGGCTGGGAAGTGAAAAGCCTCCGCGCCGGGCGCGCACAGCTTAAGGATAGCTACGTTATTTTACGCAATGGAGAAGCCTGGTTGCTCAATGCCCACTTTTCTCCATTGAGCACTACTTCCGTCCATCTCCATGCCGACCCCGAGCGTAGCCGCAAATTGTTGTTAAATCTAAAAGAACTCAGTTTCCTCGCGGGGGCGGTTCAACAGCAAGGTTATACGTTAATTCCGTTAGCACTCTACTGGAAACGCAACCGCGCCAAGATAGAATTCGGCCTGGCTAAAGGGAAGAAGCAGTATGACAAGCGCGAAACTGAAAAACAACGCGATTGGCAGCGGGAAAAGCAGCGAATGCTAAAAAAATAGGACTACTAACGTTAATTCTCTCCCAGCGTGCGTTATTTAGCAGCTTTTAGCCCTCTACAAATTTTTATCCCCTATTGAGAAAGATAGGCAAATACTCTCTTTTTAATATGTCCTTAAGCTTGTCGCTGTACAATCCGAGTAACTAACCGTGAAAAATTTTTTCATCAGTATTCTTTGGAGTATCACTAGTGCGTTTTCATGCAAAACTATTTGCATTGCTTTTTTCAGTACTATGCCTACTGGCACCCTCGATCAGCCATGCTAAATTGGATTCGGGGAAGCTGGCGGCTACTGATTGGACTAAACTCGGCACTTCGGGCACTATTACCAAAGATAATCCACTGATACAAACGTTATGGGCTGGTTACGGCGTAATTGCCACTACTGATATTAATGGCCGGCCTTCAAATGTAGCGGGTTACACTCAGGCTGAAAAAGAGAACCTGGTGGCGCAACTCATGGTAGCTAATGAGCAGCAATATAATGCCTATATGAACCAATTGTCAGGCTACGTGCAACTTCTGGAGCAGATTCAGGCTAATCCGGGCGGGGTAGATTATGACGCTATTGCTAAACAGCTAGGCCTTGCAACTGGCACGTACACAGCAGCCGACATTATCAACCGACTCAGTCAAATCAAAACTATCTATGATGAGATGCTTGCCGCCCAGCAGGCAGCGGCCAGCAATGGGGTGTCCACTGGCGAATATATGCTTTATCTGTTAAATATGACCTCCGTCAATGGTGCTTATTGCGGTGGTAATCCCCAAGTCAATTTTGTCATCACGACCACAACTCCAGAACAATTTTATGGCTCCGGCAATACTAATTGCTGGAACGATCTTAAGAATCAAATCAATGGAATCATCAATGCTCCACCGGTACCGCCTTCGCCCTCGGAAGAAACTCCGCCAGTAGAAGCTCCTGCTCCACCCAAGGAACCAGTAGAAACACCGAATGAAGGGAATTCGGCCGATGACGCCCAGTTAACTCAGCAATACCGCGATTATCTGAATGAATTGCAAAAATATCATGATTTATGGAACCAAACGAATAACCAAATACAAAACAACCAACCCGTTGATTGGGATGCAGTAGCTCGGGCCTTGGGTATGGGGCCTTCTATTCCTGATGATATCAATAATAGATTAGGCGAGCTAAATAATTACTATAATGATCTTTGGAATCAATTAGAGGGCGACCGAATAGCCACTGGTATGTCTTATGCTGATTATATGCGTTGGCTATTAGGTCAATCTTCTAATAAAGATGGCCAGACCTGCACCGACAAAAATTTCTGTTACGATGCAACCCGCTCCCAGATTAGCGGCATCATAAATCGGTCTGGAATCATACCTGATACACAGACCCAACCGCAGGCTGATTTCTTTGATCTCAGCACTTTCCTTGACAGACTACACGCACAGATTCCAGGATTTATTCGCCTACTATTTGCGCTAAGTTACACTATTGGGATTTTGCTATTTATTATCTCATTGCTTAAATTTAAACATTTTGGTGAAAACGCTTCCTCCCGCTATGTAAGCTCAGGCCCCCTTACTATTCCTGTGGCTTATGCTGTGGCAGCCATTGTATTGATTTACCTACCTACTGCTCTACAGGTGGGCACGACAACTTTATTAGCCGATAACGGTGATAGCTCACTTTTTTCTTATACCCTGGTAAAAAAAGGCGGATTTGATTATAACGCCATCGTTGCGCAAGTGGTCGATATTATTAAAGTAGTAGGTTTACTGACTTTTATACGCGGCTGGATCATGCTCACAAAAGTGGGGGATCAACAGCACAGAGGAGTTACATTTAGAGGTGTCGTGCATGTGTGCGGTGGAATCTTAGCGATCAATATTATGGGTGTATATACTATCGCTGCCTGGGTGGGTGGGCGAATATTTCATTAGGGGCTCTGTAAAACAATAACCTATCTTTTTAGCGCCCAGATGAGACTCAGATTTGCAGACGGGAGGGGGTAGAAAAATGCGCGCATAGTCGACGGAACGTCGTCCCGGCAGGAAGCCGGGATCCAGGGCGCAGGAAAGCGAAACTTTCACATCCTGTGATCTGGATCCCGGCTTCCATGCCGGGACGACTACGTCGGTTGTTCTATGTAAGTGTTTTTCTATCCCCTCCCGCCTGCGAAGATGGGTCTTAGATGGGATGTTAAAAAGATAGGTTATTGTTTTACAGAGCCTTAGGGTTGAAATTTTTTACCGAGCCGCAACCGTTAGGGAGCGTTATTAGAGTCGTTTATGCCAATTAAGCTAATAACGTTTTCACACTAATGTAAACGCTCCCTAACGGTCGCGGCTCGGCAAGGAGTACCCCCCTAATCCTCCAGATAAGTATATCCCTTCAGCCCCTCTGTCAAAGTCTCTAAATAATCCTTAGCTTCCTCTTGCGTTAACTTAGCCTTTGTAAACTGCTGGCGATATGAGGCTAATAATTCTTTACTATCGAATTGCACATAACGCAACACATCTTCCACCATATCTCCTTCAACAGGGTGCACCAGACGATATCCTCCTTCAGGCAGTAGTTCTACTAACACTGAATGAGTATCACCAAACAGGTTATGCAGATCACCCAAAGTTTCCTGGTAAGCACCGACTAAAAAAATGCCCAGCAGATAAGGTTTATCCGGCTGATAAGGTAATAACGGCAAGGTCGTATCAACTCCTTCGCCATCTACATAACAATCAATACGGCCATCAGAGTCGCAGGTAAGGTCTTGCACGATTCCGCGACAACTGGGTTTCTGATCCAATCCGGACAGGGGCATGATTGGAAATACCTGGTCAATGGCCCAAGCGTCGGGCAATGACTGGAATAATGAGAAATTACAAAAATATTTATCTGCTAATTTTTCATTAATTTCATCTAATACTTCGCGGTGACTGCGCACACTATGTTTTAACAAATCACGCACTTTAGTGCAGGTGGTTAGATAAATTTGTTCCGCGCGTGCGCGCTCCGGCAGGCTGATAATGCCATGATTGTACATGCTGTGTACTTCGCTCATCCAATTACAGGCATCGTGGTATACCTCAAGTGCAGAACGTTCTGAAAGATTGACTAAACCATCCCACAATTCGCGCAACACTAAAGCATCATCCGCCAGGACCGGCTCCAGTGTTGCAGCCAAATCCACTGTGCGTTCTACCTCAATCACATTGCTAATTAATAATGCATGGTGCGCAACCATTGCGCGCCCCGACTCAGTGATAATGCGCGGATGCGGTAAATTGTTTTCCCTGCAGATTTCTTCCAGTGTATACACAATATTATTAGCATATTCCCTGATACTATAATTCATAGAACAAAAGCTACGTGAACGTGTGCCCTCGTAATCAACCGCTAAACCACCGCCCACATCTACTGTATCTATACGCACACCTAAGGCATGCAATTCACTGTAATAACGAGCGCATTCGCGCATACCCCGTTGAATATCTGCAATATTGGCAATTTGCGAACCCAAATGAAAATGCAGTAATTGCAGCATATCAATGCAGCCAGCTGCTTGCAGACGTTCAATTACCAATAATACCTGAGCAGCAGAAAAACCAAACTTAGATTTCTCCCCTCCCGTATGCTGCCACTTTCCCGCCGCCATAGAAGCCAGGCGCACGCGAATTCCCAATGTGGGAGACACACCCATCTTTTTAGCTTCTTCTAGAATGACATCCAGTTCTGTCAGCTTCTCCAGAATAATATAAACTTTATGTCCCAACCGCTGGCCAATCAATGCTAAACGAATATATTCACGGTCTTTATAACCATTACAAACTATGACTCCACCAACAGACGAAGACAGCGCCATGACGGCTAATAATTCCGGTTTACTACCTGCCTCTAATCCTATGGGATGCTCCTCATTACCATAGCGTATAATTTCTTCGACCACACGCCGCTGCTGGTTAGCTTTAATAGGATACACACTCATAAACTCGCCTTTATACTCATATTCTTGCATGGCGCGCGCAAAAGCATGCTGCAAACGTTTAAACCGCTGATGCAGAATATCGGTAAAGCGTACTAAAATAGGCAGAGGCAACCCTTCTTTTTTGTACATAGTGTCGGATAGTTCAACTAAATCAATCCCCGGACGGTCGCGGCGTCCATCAGGATAGGCTACTAAGCGCCCCTGATCGTTAATATCAAAAAACCCATCACCCCAATAAGCAATGTTGTATAAGTCCCGAGTGTGTTGTACAGACCAATCATTCATAATTTTTATTGACTCAAATAATTAGAAATTAAAAATATAATCAGCGATTAACTATTAGGCTACAAATAGTTATTTTAGCTATGAAGTTTACTTTAGACCTTGCTACCGTAGTTGTAAAAAGTTCACTCTTTTACCATATTCCATACCAAATGATAAGCATTCTCTTGAGCTATACATGAAAATTGGCAAACTCCAAAAATTCACTGCTACGCACCTTATAGATTAATTCGGATTTAAGCCGACAGTTTAACTTAGCCTTCATGTTCTTCACATAAAACTCTATAGTGCGGCGTGATAGTCCTAAAATAGTTGCAACCTCAACCGTCGTCCTCCCGTATAAAAAATAAAAAACGGTCTGTGCTTCACGTTCCGTAAAATAAATTCCTGGATAATTTTCTCCTAAAGGATATTTTTTAAATCGTTTTTTAAATCCGCATGGATTTATCCTGACCTCTTGTATCATGCCGGATAGCGCCTGCTCTTTATACGCTTTTACATTGGTAAATGGGCATTCTTGAGCTGGGTTTTCCTTATTCAATACCTCTTTTAAGACTATATCCCAATACATTATTTACTCCCTTATTATTTTCCAGGTAAACAGCTGTCTTAGGCGAGATGTTAGTTGCGCTGTGTTTTTACTTCAATACAGTATATTGTCCAAGAATTCCATTTACAGATTGATTTTGACAAGTCAACTAAGCCCGCAACAACTTGTTATAAAGATCCATGTTTTATTGGAGCACTTGGAAATTAAACAAGAATTTGTGCTGGAACATTCAATGGGTGTTATGCTGGCGATAAGATTTGCATAAATGGGAGAATGAATTATTCAACAATTCAAAATAATTAAAATAATTATTTATAATGAGTTATAGGGATTGTTGCCACTAGAGACTGCCCCCTTCCTAACCTTCCCCCGCAAGCGGGGGAAGGAACTAGTTGAGATAAGTTAAGGCACGCACCCAATCCCGACCTTGCTCGAGCAGTCCCTTCCCCCGCTTGCGGGGGAAGGTTAGGAAGGGGGCAGCCGAAAGGGGCACTTTTATCTGGGCCTTTCTTGTCAAAAGATATTTTAAATGTGCCTTAAACAAATATGTGTCGACCCCTCAGCGGAGGACGAGGCTATGGTGCTTATTAAAAATATTCGATCCCCCTCTGAAAGAGAATCATTCTACGATTTCAAACAAAAATCCCCACCGACCGCGCCATCTTTAACCACGGATGATCTGACTGAATCAAGCGTGTGCCACCCATAAAATCTTCAATGGGCACTTGCACTACTTTGCCTTCTTTATACGCTACTGCCTTACCCCAACTGGCCTCCTGCACTAAAGTTCCCACCATAGCCCCCATGGCTAAGGTTAAAAATTTATCTGCGGTGGTAGGAGATTTTGCTCTCTGTAAATGCCCCAATACTACATGACGCGATTCTTCTTCCATAACAGAATCACCCCAACGCGCAAGGTATTCGCCAATCCCACCCAACCTGTCAGCTTCAGGACTATTGCTGACGGAAAATGCCACTTTGGCACTTTGGCCCACAGGAAACGCCCCCTCAGCTACCGCAATAATTATCCCCCTCTTACCATCCGCTCTTCTTTGCAAAATATATTCTTTAAGCGCTTGCAGATCAAAGGGGAACTCGGGAATTAAAATCGCATCTGCATAACCCGCCAGCCCGCCACCCAGAGCAATCCAACCAGCTGAACGTCCCATAGTTTCCACGAATATATTGCGTTTATGAGAAGTGGCCGTCGTCCGCAAGGCATCCACCGCTTCGGCAACGACAGCGCAGGCTGTGTCATAGCCAAATGTCACATCAGTGCCATTTAAATCATTATCAATGGTTTTGGGGACACCAATCAGTGGGATGGCGCCATTAAACGCCGATAGGCTTTTAAAAGTACCATCGCCCCCCGCAACAATCATGCCATCCAGCTTTAATTGCCTATATTTATAGAGAAGCTCCTCTTCTCTGCCTTCCGTGCCGCATTTGTTAGACGTACCTAATATCGTGCCCGCAAATGCGTGGATGCCATTAACTCTTTTTACGGTCAATTCTTCCAAACGATTTTCAAAAATCCCTTCAAAACCGTCATGAATACCCAAAACCTGATGCCCCATATTGAGCAGGGTTTTGGTTGCCGCTTCAATGATGCCATTTAACCCAGGAGCATCACCTCCTCCCGTCATAATTCCTAAACGCATTTTATTGCCTCACATATTTAGCAGGTATTTTTACCCTGTGAATTGTACTAAATATTAACTGGTTTAGCTCAAAGAACAGTAAATAAATAAAACTCTTTAATAAATACTTAATTTTCTAGAAGTAGAATACTAAGGAGTATTAAAGGCAGAACTTATCAACCTTTATGGTGGAGTCATACATTATCACCATTTAAAGGAATTTTTGACAATTTATATTGAGGCTGATGTCATGAGTGCAGGAAAGAAAGAAAAAATGATTGAACTTGAAGAAATTAATAAAACGGGAATAGTTATTAGTGGACTATCAATTACAGAAGACTATTTTTCTAGACCTGCTAACACCTCCAGTTCTTCAAACTCTACTAAATCAAACCTTTCAGGTTTATCGAGTTCTGCACAGGTAACTAGCAGATTAACTGCTGCAAGCACAGCCAGTTCTTTAAGAACTACCAGCAGCCCATCCACCTTGGCACCAGCTACTGAATTAACTTCCATAAAACAGGCTGAAGAAGAGAAAACAACAGTTATTATTTCCGATCTTAACGATAAATTAAAAGAAAAGCATTTCCCCGAACCATTGGACATGGTGGAGGTTGGTAATAGCATTCAAAGAAAGCTTTCTAGACTGAAAAGTCATATAGAAAACTATGGAAAAAACCATCCAACAGCAAAGGATGATATTCAGAAGGAATTAGATGAGCTTGAAAAATATCTACCGATATTAAGTCAAACGTGTTTCTATTCTACCACAATATTTTCTATTTTTAGGTTGAAGATACAAGCGGAAAAAAGTTGGCGTGATAACAATCAGCAACGTTTTGACCCCTTACTTGGAAATCGATTAAAAAACATTTCGCGTACATTAGGGTCACTTATCGCCCCACCAATACAACGTTCTCTTGATCAAACAAACTTTGGATCCAAAATACACGGTGACAACAAAAGCACTCAAGATAAAAAGAACAGTAATTTAAATCGCCCTTCGTCCACTGATGATTCGGATGAACAAATTAAAGGCATTTCTAACACAAAAGGATAACTAAATGCTTTAATCGCGCTGAAGCCACACCTATACCGATACAGCTGAATTTTCGGTGTTATTTTTTAGATTCTCACATTGTGAATCTGAGGTAGGTATTGCTGTATTTAAATTTGGATCCCAGCGTTCTACTAGCATCACTCAACGGGCTGATATATTATTCCAACAATCACTGATCTCAAAGTTAGCAGCAATATACTGTTGGGTCAGATTTATCGCACAGTCGGGTAAATTATGAGTCTGCAGCTGCACATTGACCTATTAGCACTTTAAAAAAAATTTTCTATTTTTTTATCTTCAGCACTCAATCTAATTTCTCCACATAAAATATTAGCGAATTCATAAACTAACTTTAAAACTCAGCAACTGAACGCTTTGAATAATCGTTGTGACAGTGACTTAATATCTGAATTGGCTTCGTGATTCTTTTCTCTTTAAAAAAAACTTTATACATACCTCTCTTATCATAAACACACAACACAATCCTATTGGTAACAATATCCCGAATAGTTAATATAATAACCGCAAATTATTAAGACTTTATTACCACAATCGGGAATACGCGATAACTTGAGATAACTATGGGTTTGGTGAGTGATTTGGGCTTGTGGAATATTTATTTATTTGAAATATGGAATATTAGCAAGGAGCTACTAGAAGATTCCTTTCTGAAATCTTCCATCCGGTAATAGTTATACCAGGACGGAATAATTGCTTCAAAATAGTCCGCTCAAGATGACAGAGTGGGTCAGGATGACAGCTATTCGAGTCCATCACTAGCTGTTGCCTGCTCTAATTTTTTAAGCAATGAGACTCTTTAATAAATGCTTAATTTTTATCAGATAGAATACAAAGCAGTATTAATGGCCGAACTTTTTCAACCTGGTGAGCCATACATTATCACCATTTAATGAAATTAATGAATGAAAGGAATTTTTGACAATTTAAATTGAGATTAATGCGATGACGATGAGTGTAGACAAAGAGATTAAACCTTCCAACGTAAAAAAAGATGAACAGCTGACAGTAGTTTTGAGTGAAAAATTAAAAATTATAAAAAACCATTTTTCTGGGCCTGCTAGCACCTCCAGTTCTTCAAACTCTATTAATTCAGGTTCATCAAGTTCTGCACAGGTAACCAGCAGGTTACTGGAAACTAAAACAACAGGGGCGCAAGTTAATCAGAAAATCCGACTTAAATTGGCTTACCATCATATAAATGGGATAGGTGTAACTAAAAATGTGAAAGAAGGCGTGCGTCTTTATCGTTTGGCGGCGGAGCAAGGTCATTCGGAAGCCCAAAATACTTTGGCTTTCTGTTATATGTATGGGATAGGAGTAGCTAAAAATGTGAAAGAAGGCGCGCGTCTTTATGGTTTGGCAGCACTTCAAGGTTATGTGGAAGCCCAATGTAATTTAGCTTACTGTTATATGAATGGGATAGGAGTAGCTAAAAATGTGAAAGAAGGCGCGCGTCTTTATCGTTTGGCGGCGGAGCAAGGTCATCCGGAAGGCCAAACTAAATTAGCTTACTGTTATATGAATGGGATAGGTGTAACTGAAGATGTGAAAGAAGGCATGCGTCTTTATCATTTGGCAGCGAAAAAAGATTATGCGGAAGCGCAATATAATTTGGCTGTCTGTTATGTGGAGGGGAGAGGAGTAGATAAAGATATGAAAGAAGCTTTGAAGTTTTATCATTTGGCAGCGAATAACGGTTATGCGGAAGCGCAATATAATTTGGCTTTTTATTATGATAAGGGGATAGGTGTCAATAAAGATCCCAATGAAGCAAGGCGTTATTATTGTTTGGCGGCGAAGCAGGGTGATATTAAAGCCCGCAAAGCTTTGGTTAATCAGCAAGTGAGCCCTTATTATAATCCGGAGGAGATAGAATTTTCGAAGCAATTACCTTCCATTTACCCTTAGAAAAGGGGGCAAGTACTGGGTCCAGCAGCTGACCCTTTCTTGATCCTCAGAGTATTTTATACTTCAGCCTTGACCAGAATATTTCCTAATTCCAGAGCGCATAGCTGCCACTATTTACGAGAATTGCTGTAAACTTCTTCTATCGAGGCAGCGTTGAGGTGTAGTAATGAACTCCACTTTTCTTTCCTCCTCGATCTGTTTAAGTATTTCGTTGTATCCGGCAATGGAATCAACCAATCAATCAGTGTGAACCGTAATCAGTTGACATCGGGTATAGAAGAAGTAATTTTTTTGGGTTGGTGCGTTTTGAAAGCAATGCATATCTTAGAGAGGGCAGTGATTGCTGAAGCTTGGGCAACGCTTGCTGACGCGCGCGGCTCGGATTCTTCTTACCTAATGCTCAGGGTTATTCGACTAGATGAACCAAGGTTCCGATTTTTTTGGCAACTTTTACTAGGTTTTTATCTGCAGTGATAAAAGGAATATTTTCATGGATTGCAACTGCTAAATGCAAGGCATCCAATGAATGGAGCGCATAATCTAATGACGCCAGCAAATCGCCAGCACAATGATAATGTTCAGATTTAACGTGTATTCTTTGGTAACAATTTTCATTAAGATGAATTTTATAAATTTCCAAAATTTTCTGCACGGTATTTTTGCTTAATTCTCTTTTTCGATATTTTTTGGACAATACTGAAAACAATTCAACTTCAGTTAAGTAACTAATAAAAGGCAATGTAACAGACAAAAGTAATTTTTCGGCCTTTTCGCTAATTATTTCCGGGCAGTAATAAGCCGCTAAAACGCTAGTGTCTATATAGGCTTTTTCAATCATTCTTCCTCCCTTGCCTTGATAATCATTTCACTTAAGGGAATTCCTTTTGCTTTTAATTTACTGCGAAATTCTTTTAAATTAGGCAAGGATTTTGGTATGGATTTTATATGGGGAATAATATGGGCAACAATATGCCCCCTGCGTAGGATAAAAACTTCTTCTCCTTTTTCAACCTGATCCAGCAAATGGCTAAAATTCTGTCTTGCCTCTTTAGCGTTTGTTCTAATCATAGTTTATAGCCTCCAGATGTACACTTTTAGTGTACCCCTCATTCCCATAACAGTCAAGTGAAGCAAAGCGGCAATAATTGATAGCATGATTTGCAATAAATTGCCCTTGAACCCTTCTCCTGCTGCAACAGTCTTCTTCCACTCTCTGCAAACCAATTTTTTAATCAATGCTTAAGCTTTCTATGTGCTTTGTTCAATTAAATTTGTTATATTATTTTTGATTTAGGATATCAGATCTATATAACTTGAATAAAGATTACCAACCTTTATAGCTCATTACCCATACTTGGCGCGAAAAATCATGTCTACTCAAAAAACCTCAATCCACGATGTAAAACAGTCCGAAGAAAGTCCACTTTTTAAAGTAATCCTAGCAGGAGATGTCGAAAAAATAAAAGGGCTGGTTTATAATGATCCTGATTCCAGCTACACCGAAATAAGTCAACTATTAAAAAAAAATAAGGATGTTCTCACCTCTAAGCTTTTAGAAGCCCTATTCGACTTAGGGAACCCTTACTATTGGGATACTGCTAACAGGCCAGGTGATGAATCACTCCGCTGGTTAACTTTAGCTAAGGATAAACTTAATGAAGCAAAAGAGGGACTCACACATTTAACCTCATCATTACCGCCATCAAATATCAATACCCATTTGCCACCCAGCTCCATCACTCCCAACGATTCTATTCCATCAAGCACCCCATTTTCTACAACCATTCCGGAAGAGATTAAAAATAATAACCTCCCATATTTGCAACCAAAGTTAGATAACTCTACTCAATATGAGATCGGATTCTGCTATGAGCATGGTTTGAAAGGCTTCATGCAAGATTTGAAATCGGCTGTTGCTTGCTATCGGCAGGATGCGCAACAAGGAAATGAAGACGCCCAATATCGGTTGGGACTTTGTTACGAATTTGGCAGAGGCGTCGAAAAAAATATTAATTTAGCTTTCGAATGGTATATAAATGCTGCGCACCAAGGAAATGGTTCGGCGATTAATAAACTTTCAAAATGCGCTCAGGAGGTTAGAGAAAGCGACCAAGCAGCTAACATTGCTGAAGGCTATAGATTGATGGCTGAGGAAAACAATGCGTCAGCACAATATATGTTAGGAATTTTTTATAATTATGGTATCGGAGTAGAACCAAATAAAAAACTGGCTAATGAATGGTTTCAAAAAGCTGCTGACCAAGGTAAGGTACTGGCTCGATATCAATTAGCTATTAATGATCCCGATCAATCATCCAATCAGCAATTCATTAAGCATCTTGCGGAGCAAGGGTATACTCCAGCTCAATTTTTAGTTGGCTCTTACTATCAGGAAGGGAAAAACGGTTTTCTTCAAAATTCTTCAATAGCTGTTAGCTATTATACTGCAGCTAGCAAGCAAGGCTATGATCCAGCTCAATTGGCATTAGGAGAAATGTATGGTACGGCTAATAGTGCGCATTTCGACCTTGGTATGTCACAAAAATATTTATCACTAGCCAAATATCAAGGAAATTTTCAGGCCAAAAATTTACTATTTTTTTCTTCAACAGCTGAAAATAAGCAATTTACAGATTACTCTTCTAACTTAGATAAATCTCTCCTCCTCGAAGAACTAGTCAGCAAAGAATATGAATCCACTTTTCCTTTACAGCACTTTAAAAATACATTAGACGATGATGATGGTGATGAAGATGAAAAGTGGCAACACTCAGATATGCAGACTAATGATAGTGAACAACAATTAATTAACCCCAGTTTATATACCGGTTCATCACTACCAGCGCCAACACAAACTTTAGAGCAAAAAGCAAGATCGCAAGAAATAATCGCTTCAAAAGAAAAGTTAGATTCATTGCGTGTTCAATTTGAACGTGAATTTAAAAGTTATCAAGAAGAGCAACAAACTCTTAAGAGAAATATCCAAGCCCTTACTTCCGTTTGCAGAAAGGGAAGTGAACTATTGAGTCTAATTTCTCAGATGGAAATTGAACTTAGAAATCAAAAAAATATAGATGACTCTAAAGAGTTGCAAGCATTACGTAATAAACAAGAGTTTATCCTCTGGCATCTTAAGCAAGACAATATAAATGCTGTTGAGTTAAGCAAAAAACAGGAAGCATTTCAGAAGGAGACAAAAAATAAGAATGAGATTTTACCTAGATCAAGCAGCTCGGAGATAAAGTCTAACAACCTTATTGGGTCAAATGCATTAGTACATTTTAATGAGCAGCTATCGCAACTAAAAATGCTAACAGCGTTACTTAGAATAGAAGTTGAGAATGAGAAAGATGATAGCAAGCATGCGAACAGATTTAACGGAAAAATAAAAAAAGTTAATCATTTAAGCGATGTAACAACGGCTTTAACAGAAATAATAAGTAAGCAAATCTTTACGAGAAACTCATGTCTCGAGCTTATCCTGAACTTGATTCAGTTGAATTATTTTAATCAAGCTCGCGATTTATTTGACTTCTGGACAATAAATTTAGGCAAAGATTCGCCTCATTATTTTTTTAATGAAATCATTAAATATTGTGGCAAAAAACACCAACTGGATTTGGTGCTTTATTTTTACGGTCAAGCCATTAACTTTAACAAAATAAATACTGAAACTTTTAATTACGCATTAGATGCGGTTATCAGAGAACTTGATTTTAAAACGGCTAAAGAAATTTATACGCAAGCCAAAAGCTCTAAAAAAGCAGATCTTACTACTCACCTCATTGCGATGCGTTTTGATCCAGACATCAAGAATTCATTAATTACCCCCAAAACTAATGTAAAAGATGTTTTCTCTGGTAAAACCAACCCGTTGCTGAAGCCGCCATCAGATATTATTTTCCAAGAAAATAAACCAACAGATCTCAAAGAAAATAAATCTAGACAGATAAATAATGATGATATTTTAAAGGTCTTTAAGGCGGTTGGTTTGAAGGACACGATAATAAATGAGATGGTAGCCCTCTCTGAGCAAGGGGGATATTTTACCGGCAAACTCTCTACTTTTTTCGGAATTCTCGTGTGTTGTAAGAACTTAGAAGTTGACATCGAAAGCACCTTAAATAAGGTAAAATTAATACCTATTAAAGATATTAATTGCGTGCTGCCTGATCATTCGAATACAAAGAAGGCTAAAGATTTGCAAAAATCGGGATATAAGGAAACACAGCGAGAATCAAGGCCCAACCCCAGATGGATTCATATGTCTAAAGACTTGGGCATACCCATCGATCTCTCGGTTACAGATAAGCGCAAATATAAGCAAGTTACACCTCCTCTTAATGTCGCTGGAAAATTATCTGTATTCTCTAAACAAAATCTTCCTTCTAACTTAGCTAATTATGACATCTTAGAATTTGGCGATTTTATTTTTGCGATTCATAAAAAAGACGAAAATTTCCCGGCGTTTAAATTTCACTGCCAAAATTTGGGCGAGTGTTTGTTTCCTGCTAAACTTGATCCTAGCAGTCTGAAAATTGCATTAAAAAGTTATCTTTTTTCGAAAGAATTCCGCAAAGAAAATATCCCTGCAGTCAACACAGTTATACCAACCTCTCCATCGGGAAAATTAATAGACTATCCAGAACTATTGGCCAATTTGCCTGAATATTTTTACAACCATTTTCGCGCAAAAAATTTAGATCCTGTTTATCGGGGTTTATATAATCTATTAAATTACCTTGACTTTTCTGGTTTTTATGCAGAAATTCACCTGCGAGCCCTCATTCAGGCCTCGATTCGCTACCTCCTTATTGATCGCTATAAGGAAAAGCTGCCGAATTTTAATACTTTAGATCAAATGACTACCTTTGCTTTTGATACACTGGTAACTTCACTTATTAACGACAGGCCCACTGGGGCATCGACCCTCGGGAAGCAATTAGACAATGCTGTATCTGAATCCATAAGCTCGTATAGGCAAGGTCAATTTGTTCAAAACCCTCCCGCAAATACTCCCGCCGGTTTTAATATTACTCCTTACTATAATAATAAATTGGCCTTATTTAGGAGATCAGAAGAAGATTCAGATTTGAAACTTTTAGCGGATTTTAAAATATACAAAGACGAGTCTCCTCAGGGTATTTTTATGAATGAGTCTCGTCTTAGAGAACTAAAAAAAGTAATTACTACTGGAGTTTATTACAGCCATCCTTTATTCGATTTGAAAGCAGAATATCATAAAATTGATAGGGACTTTAACTCTATTTTTCCTTCCCCTGAGTTTATTAAATTAAGCGATTGGAATAGTGAAACCACCTATTTAATTGAAAATAATAGGGATGAGCCATTCATACAAAGCTTCGATAAATTAGTTAGCAAAACCTTTTCTAAGGCATCTGATTTTATAGGTATAGCTGAGCACGCACTGAATATTTTAATAAGTCCAGACATGTATCTTTCATTAAGTAAAATCTGTTTGGAATGTTTAAAAGATTTTAAACAGCATGACTTGTTCCCTGGTCCTAATAAGCACTTAGACGTTCAGAATGCGATTAATAGCCTGGAAAAGGAAAGAAAAAAATTGGAGACTGCCAAAGACCATAAAGAAAGGCAAAGACTCTGTTTAAATATATTTAACGAGGCGAGTAAACAATGTGGGTTAAGCCTGAAAAATACCTCTAAAAATAATTCGAGATATCTGTTTTTGCAATTTACCGTTTTACCTTGGATTAATCAAGCTATAAATCCTAAGGAACAAATCGTAGACATGGTGGAGCAAATATTCCTTTACCTCTATAGAATATTTCAGCTTTTTGAGCGTGGAATGCTGGTTATGTCTATTCCCAATAATTTAGAGTCCTATAGAAAATTTCAAAGTAATCTTTTAGATATTTTGATGAAGTATGCTGGTTTCATGAATAAGCATGGCTATGCGATGAAGCAAGACCCTGAAACGAAGAAATTCTTTAAAACTTTTCACAAAATTAATATCTATTTCAATAGTCAAGCAAATTATATTGTGACAGATTTAGCCGATGTGAATGAGGGAGCTGCTAAAGCCTTATTATCTGTACTAGCTGTAAATGCTAACCTTTTTTTCGCTAAATCAAGGATTGAAAGCATCAAAGAACAAAAAGTGCGATTGCAATTAAGGAACACACATAAGCTGCTGACTGAGATGGGCGACGTGCATTTTAATTATGACGGCGGATTAGATCAAAGTCCTGCTGGTACTACCAAGCGAGCTGGATGCATTTTAAAAATAAACAACCTGATAGATACAGCATTATCTTCTAATAATGAATTAATTTTTTGGCCGTTACAAATTCTGAAATTTCATATAGAGCTTGATAACATTATGTTGAACATGATAGACCCAGTTCATGCCCTAACAAGTGACATATCGAATTTAATAAAGTCAATTGGTAAGGTTTTTTCAGTGCCTCAGTGGACGAATTTGGGGCCCACATGGTCTGCTAAGAAAGAGCAAATTTTTTTCAATACACTAAATGTTGTTTCTCCGTTATTACAGTTTGTTACAGGCCTTCAAAGAGTTTTGTATTATGCATTTTGGCTTTCTAAAAAAATTGAAAACCCTGATTTTTTCACGACACATCAAATGCTGAAGGATGTGAACTCTATGCTTGCCTTGCAATCCAAAATATTAAAGCAAATGCGGGTTTTAGATCCTTTTTATGGTATGCATCTTAACAATTGGATTTTCATGGATAAGCATTTATATACTTTTCCTTATATTCACAAATGTCTTGACCAATTCTTATCGGCTAATGATATATGCGCTATAAATCACGATAATATAATTCAAATTACAAGTTTGAATACATCGTTGCTCCGGGAGGAAATGACTCCTCAAATGATTCTTAAAGAATTACAGGATTTAATTATTTCTAGTTCAAATCAATTGAAACAAGATTTTGAGAGTAAAGGAGGTAAATTTTTACCTTCTAGATCTCTCTTTGATGAGTTAGGAGACGAAGAGGAGTTAAAAAAATACAAATCTTTATCTAACGAAAAAAAACAAGAACTAGAAAAACAGATTCAAGCAAAAGTTGCCGCTATCGATGACATTCAAAAAAAATCACTTGCACGTATTCAAAGTTTGCTAGAAGAAAAGAGTGAAGAGGCTAATGAATTATTCGATGAATTGTCTGGTGAGGAAGAAAAATTATCGACTACTTCTAGTGATGAAAAAAGTATCGAAAGAAAAGCTGTAAATCACCGCCCAATACCAAGAAACCCAGCTACTATTTCAACTTCTATTGGAAAATTACCGAGAGCAAGCTTTACTAAAATCTCTGTAGTAGAAATTCATGAATCTTTTCCGCCAGATATTAAAAAAGAATGCATCGAGATGGGCAAAATTTATATAGACATGAGACGAATGATTGACCAGGATCAATTTTCTAACGATCCTATAAAAGAAATCGCTAAAAAAACTTCTCAGTTACAACCTTATAAAGACTCAAATAATGCAGTACTCTGTATAAGGGCGATTTGGCATGAAATAGATATTAATGCGTATGCAGCATTACACTTCCTAAATTATAAGTATTATTATGAATTCTTTGATGCTTTAGAGGCATCTGAAGCCAATTATTCAAAACTTTCTTCTTTAATTGAAGATAAACCAGAATTCAAACTATTGTTGGAGCTAACCTGGCAAAATATTACCGATCTAAGGAAATCCTTTGAGCATGCTCGAACTATATTGGAGAATAGAATTGAGATTGAGAAAGGGTATAAAGCTGATATCATAGAGAAAAAAACTTTAAAATGGTGGCGCGAACACCGTTATGCGGGAGGATTTATTAAACCACCCAGTCAGAATGCTTTGCGCTTTATTGAGATGAATAATTGTTTAGCCCTTTTGGATTCAGCAATTAATAACTGCCAAAGAATAGAAAACCAAATAATAACCTATCGATCCAAGGGGAATCTTGACAATTCTATAGTAAATTTCAAAGATTTTGCTGAGTTTCCAGCCCTTGAAACTGAGAGCACACAGGACATAAAAAAAGATAGCCATTCGATCCGTGATTCGCATGAGGCGGCAGAAGTAAAAACCCCACCAGGGTTGAATAATATTAAACAAGCTAAAAGAAAGAAAAAAACAAAAACACGTCCTGTTCCTTTAAGTTCGATCAAAGAAGGAGACAACGAAGAGAGTGTTCAAGAAAGGGCGGCACAGTTTTCAGATCAGGGGAGTCGGATTAAAATAGAAAATGGAGAAACTGCCTCTAATCTACAGAGTGATAAGAAGCAAAATCCTAACCAGACATCTGTAACAATTGCGCACAACCTGAACTTCTGGTCTTCTACAAACCAGAACTCCCAGAGTAGAAGAATTGAACCTTCCCATCCCGATGAGAAAAAAATTTCCAAAAATGCAACCGTAGCACTCCCTCTTCCTTTACAAAATTCTCCATCTAATAGTTCGCCTGCCATATCAATGTTTCCCCCTGTTGGCAGGGTAGAAAAAGAGCCTCAAGAAACGCTCGAATCTTATCGCTTAAAAGCTGAGCGGGGAGATCCAATGTATCAAACCCTTTTAGGAAATTGTTATAACAATGGCAAAGGGGTGGTTAAAGACCTCAAAGAGGCGGCACGTTTATATCGTCTAGCGGCGGATCAGGGGCATTTCCCAGCCCAGTATTTTTTAGGTTCTTGCTATGAGAAAGGCAAAGGAGTGGTTAAAGACCTCGAACAAGCGGCAAGTTTATATCGTCTAGCAGCTGATCAGGGGCATACGTCAGCCCAATATAATTTAGGTTGTTGCTATGAGAAAGGCAAAGGAGTGGATAAAGACCTCAAAGAAGCGGTAAGTTTATATCGTTTAGCGGCTGATAAAGGAGATTTTTTGGCGCAAAATAGTTTAGGACTTTGTCATGAGCAGGGTCTTGGCGTCCCTAAAGACTACAAACAGGCGATAAACTACTATCGTTTAGCGGTTAAACAAAGACATGCGCCAGCCCAAACTAATTTAGGTTCTTGCTATGAAAGGGGCATTGGGGTGGAAAAAGATCAGAAAGAGGCCCTGCAATTATATGAGTTAGCGGTTAAACAAGGAAATGCGGCGGCCCAAACTAATTTAGGTTCTTGCCATGAGAATTGTCATGGGGTGAATAAAGACCTTAAAGAAGCGGTACGACTATATCGTTTAGCAGCTAAACAAGGGTATGCAGCAGCCCAAACTAATTTAGGTTCTTGCTATGAGAACGGCAAAGGGGTGGATAAAGACTTTAAAGAAGCGGCACGATTATATGCTTTAGCGGCTGACCAGAAGTATGAGCCGGCCCAATATAGTTTAGGTTGTTGCTATGAGAAAGGAATTGGGGTGAACAAAAACCTCGAAAAAGCGGCAGGATTATATTCTCTAGCTGCTAATCAAGGAAATATCTCAGCTCGAAATAATTTAAATAGACTTCGTGAAAAACATGGTATTACGGTGACAGAAAATTTGGATAAAGTTACAAATTTGAATGAACAGAACTTTTTAAATTCTCCCTAACCCTCCTTCTTACATACTTGAAGCGTTTGAAATTTAGGTGTTGGAGTAGTCCAGCTTGAATTTCAAACGCTTCAAGTATATTATTTTTCACTCTATCACAACAAAAATGATTAATAAGGAGAATCATATGAAAACTAAACTTAAAATTTTAACTTGTCTTTCTCTGCTAGCTTTATCAGCTACTTCGTTTGGCGGAACAGTTACTTTTTCTCTTCTCAATGATACAAAGTCTGTCCAAAACCCAATTATCGTTACCGGCCATGTTGAATATGAAAGTATCTCTCCAAAACGAACCACCAAACATTAAGAATTTTGGTAAAATACTTAACGAAGCACTTGAGAAAAGCTTTTTGTATATCTTGCGTGATACAACATTTCCCTAAATAAAGCGCGTTGGCAAGATCTTCTAAGGAGTACGAAAATTTGAATAGTCGTTTCCTATCTCGAGATCTTGCAAGTTACTTTGAGCATTTATATTTCCTTGAGCAGCCGCTAAGCTATACCAGTATCTTGCTTCATTAGGATCTTTTATGACACCAAAACCATGCCGATAGTAGTTCCCTAATTCATTTTGTGCATCTGCAAAGCCTTGTTTAGCTGCTAAATTATACCAGTGTCTTGCTTCCTTATAATCTTTCTTAGCCCTAACCAAATACCCAAGCGCAAAATACTGCCCCAATTCATATTGAGCTGCCGCATGGCCTTTCTCTGCAGCTGATGTATATAAAGATACGGCTTCCTTATGATTTATTTCAACACCATTTGTAGCATTGCTATAACAAAGTCCTAAAGAATATTGAGCTTTCACATAGCCTTGATTCGCAGCTAATTGATATAAACGTATTGCCTCTTTAGGATTTTTTTTACATCCGAATCCTTCTTCACACATGTGCCCCAATTGATATTGAGCTTTCGCATAGCCTTGATCCGCGGCTAACTTATATAAACGTATTGCTTCTTGCTTATTCTTTTGAACACCTTTACCAAATCGGTAGCAATACGCTAAACAACATTGACCTTCCGCATCACCTTCGCTCACCGCTAATTTAAGGAAATCTAATGCTTTTTCAACATTTTTTTCATTGCCATCATAACCATAAAAACAAGAAATCCCTAATTGGGTATTAGGGTTTCGTTTAGTAGAGGTTGTTTTTGTCTCAAGAGGGAAACTGGTGGAAGTAGAAGAAGTATAGGAGGAACTACTAGAATTATTGCTGGCTGCACTTGAAGAGGGCGGGATTGATGATGAAAAAAAAGAATTGTGATTGTTGCTCGGTGAATTGTTCGTATTTTCTATTATTTTAGTTGAAGAAGTCTTTTTAATTTCCTCATTTTTCTCCTCTACCATAAGCTGCCTCTAATATTTAATATTATTTTAGTGTGTGCAATTATAGTTTTTTAAAGGCTCAAGTCAAATATTTTTTAACAATATTTTTTAATTGCTGATTTTAATTTCTTTGATAGCGGCGAGAGATAGCGCTTTTGACCATGTGGGTTTTTTAAGGATCATGTTGGGTTTAATGTATTAGTTGATTTTTCTGGCTCTTGCTGAGACATTTGACTGGAAGAAGAAGAGCTGGTGAATACTTGACCCCTTTTTTCATTGTCCGAAAAAGCACAAAATCAATGAAACCAACCAATCAGCAACCCGCCTCAGCGAAGGCGAGTAAATCAATCTCTTCATCTTTCCAAAACCCTCCCCAGCCAGTCAACTGGCCAGCGATCATGCAGGAATGGGAGGTCAGCGGAATTCCTCAACACGAGTTCTGCCAAAGTAGGTCATTGGTCTATGGCCAGTTTATGTACCACCGCAATAGATTAAATCTAAGCAAAAAAAAATCTCCCACCTTACTCCCCGTAAAGTTGCATCCAGAAGATACAGCCGCTTCACGGCCGGCTACCCATGGTTTTATCTTGCATTGGCCAAATGGGACGCGTTTATCCATACCGCCAGGTGCTGATGCCGTGACCTTAAAGACTTTGCTGATCCCTCCCTTCTATAAGTTATGTCGCTCCGCAATCAACCTTCCCTCCCCCTCCCTCATCAATGCCATTATTATCCTCAATCTCTACCAGCCCTACTTCTCAGCAAGAGCCGGAGAAATCAACTAATACATTAATCTAATATAATCCTTAAAAGCCTGTATCCAAAATACATAAGCAGATAATTAAGGGTATAGCCCCCAAGTGCTGGTAACACAAGGGAGCTATTTTCAAAAGGGCAAACCTATATGTGAAGCTCATCTCGGAATTAATCTATCCTTAATTAATTTAATTTATAATTAAACTATTAAGTGATTTATTTTTTTGACTACTTTTGAAAGTTCTATTAAAGAGATTTTTATGACTGATACGAAGCTTGAGAAAAAAATTTCAACTCAAAGGATGATGGCCTTAAGAGATGCTAGGGAGCAATACAACCTTGGCGTTGCCTACTGTAGTGGAAAAGAAGTTCCTCAAGATTATCAAGAGGCTGTTAAATGGTTTAGATTGGCTGCAGAGCAAGGACTTAACCAGGCCCAACTTGCCCTAGGTGTTTGCTATGAAACTGGAGAAGGGGTAAATAAAGATTATAAAGAGGCTGCGAGATTATATACATTGGCTGCAAAGCAAGGCAATGTATCTGCACAGATCAAACTTGGTTGTTGCTATGAAACTGGAGCAGGGGTAAATAAAGATCATAAAGAGGCTGCGAGATTATATACATTGGCTGCAAAGCAAGGCAATGTATCTGCACAGATCAAACTTGGTTGTTGCTATGAAACTGGAGCAGGGGTAAATAAAGATCATAAAGAGGCTGCGAGATTATATACATTGGCTGCAAAGCAAGGCAATGTATCTGCACAGATCAAACTTGGTTGTTGCTATGAAACTGGAGCAGGGGTAAATAAAGATCATAAAGAGGCTGCGAGGTTATATAAATTGGCCGCAGAGCAAGGGCAGGCATTTGCACAATACAAACTTGGGACTTGGTATCAAATAGGACAAGGAGTAGACACAGATTATAAAGAGGCTGCGAGGTTATATAAATTGGCTGCAGAGCAAGGACAGGCGTCAGCACAATACAACCTTAGCCAGTGTTATGAAAATGGAGAAGGTGTAGAAAAAGATTCTAAAGAGGTTTTTAAGTGGTCTAAACGCTCCGCAGACCAAGGGGTGGCAGAGGCGCAATATCAATTAGGTATGTGCTATGGAAACGGGGAAGGGATATCTCAAGATTATAATGAGGCTTTTACGTGGTATCAGCGGTCTGCTGAGCAAGGATTTGCCGCAGCAAAAACTCAACTTGGTACTTGCTATAAATATGGATGGGGAATACCTAAAGATTATAAAGAGGCTATTAAGTGGTATAGCCAGGCTGCAGAGCAAGGTAGTTTAGCGGCACAATACAACCTTGGCATATTCTATGAACAAGCAGAGGGGGTGCAACGGGATTACCATAAGGCTTTTAAATGGTATGTAAAGGCTGCAGGGCAAGGGCATTTAGAAGCACACCGCGCACTTGGTATGTGCTATGAAAAAGGGTGGGGAGTAGCTCAAGATTATAAAGAAGCGGCTAACTGGTATAAACTGGCTGCTGCAAAAGGAGACAACAAAGCACAAAGCGATCTTAGCGCACTCTCTGAAAAGCTAGAGAAGGCAAAAGATGCGAAAGAAAAGCGCTCTTTACCTGTTCAGGGACGTATTAACACTCCATCCTCAATAGAATCAAAGCAAGAATTTAAACAGCAGATTTTGCCTGATCCTTTAGAATTAACAGATGCGGAAACGCAGTATAAACTTGGTGAAGGACAAGAAGTAATTCAAGATTATAAAGAAGCTGCCAAATGGTATCAATTGGCTGCCGCACAAGGAAATGAGAAAGCAAAAAGCGCCTTGAGCCTTCTTCCCGAGAAGATTTGCGCATCATCTGGAGATGTGGCTGCCCAATTTGAACTAGCTAGGCGTTATGCAAATGGCGATGGCGTTGATAAAAATCTGGATATAGCGGCACATTGGTATTCTGAATCGGTTAAAAATGGAGGTCTTGGCGAAATTTCCTTAAGGGAATTAGCTGTAGAAAAAGCTAACAAAACAGCGGAAGGATTTTGCGGGGATTTAAAAAACAAACCTAAGAGAGATTTATTGGCTCCATTTAATTTAGAAGCCAGCCAAGCGCAAGTCATAGCTATTCAAAATAACGATCCTGAAATAAAAACCTACGATCAGCTCGAAGATAGCAAGGAAGATAAGCAAAATATTCTGAGCAAGGAAGAAGAGCGGCTCAACTTTCAAGTCTCGTATAATCTCCAGCCTAACAATCTTCAGTCTAATAACAACCAACAAGAATTTATTGCCCCCGAATCACCGCGAAACTTGTCAAGCACAGGTAATGGCGCCAGCATTGCTGCGACTGAAAATTTATCTGATGTGTCTTCAGAAAAATTACTAGCAGACCGCAAGAGAAAATCGGTTCAAGACTCTGATAGCTTTGAGTCTTTTATAGAAAGACCTAGACTCACCTTCTTTGCCGGTTTAACTCAAGAATCCCGAATAACCAGTGAAGCGTTAAAGTCGCCTGATGAAAAAAAATCCAAGAATATAGCGGAGGCGGTATCGACTTATCCAGCACATGATTCACTGATTGAATTCAAATCCACAGCCGCTGACGATTTTAAAAGCGCCGAACCCCCTGGGAAAGCTGCAGCATTGCCGTCTGAGCCTGCCCAGGACCTGCGATGTGAATTGAAGTCTAGTGATCTTCAGCTTAACGCTTGGCAAAGACGTGGCTTAAACAAATTAGCAGAATTACAAGAAAGTCTTAATGACCCTGAAATCGAACTAACCCTGCGCAGCAGCTTTATTTTAGAATTGGCAGCGTATGCTGTACTGGGCGAAAAATGTTTTATTGCCGATGATATGGATGTGACTATCGATTTGCGAGAATGTCCAGAAAAACTAGGAAACGTACAGGCTGCCCTCAAAAAAATCGGATTTACCTGCAGTAATCCGGGAACTTTAGATCAGGGCTATTTGAATTTTACTGACGAAACTACGAAAGTTGAAATATCCATTAAACTACCTGGTTATTCTCAAAATTTTAATCCTTTTCTGCTTACTTCTGTCAGTATGGGTTTTAAAAAATCTGGAGAAGATGCCTTCGATTTTACACTAAATAAAGAAGATGCTGCTCTATTAGATTTTTGGCTAAAGCTGGGAGCATTTCCGGTACAATTGCCTGATTCTTATAAAGATGTCAGTCATTTTCTCAAGAGGTTGCTAAAATATAGTCTTGTAGAGAAAAATTCATTAATTCCTTATTATATCGGTGAGAAAAATGAGCCTTATGATGATGACGATCTTGATGATTATTTGGAATCTTATTTTGACGAGCTTTTTAAAACTGGGACCCACCTTGACTTGTGCCATCACTATAAAACGATGGAACAAAGCATTGAATATAAAGCGCATAAGTCTAAGTTATTTTCGAATCCCGCAGCAGAAAGTATTATTTACCACTTCTGTCTGGCTCATCTAAATGCTAGGTTTGGTGCATATTATAATCAAGAGGCTGCGCAAAATATGACTAAATTTTTACAAAATTATTTTTTGGAAATACCCAGTGAAGGCAATAAATTTTCTGATTATCTTAAAGAGTTAATTCAACTTGGTCCCTACAAATTGAAAAATCCTTTGCACATAACTTCTATTATGTTGAAGCATATGATTGATAACGATAGTTTTTCTAAATCTCCCAAGTACATTGCTTTTTGTTGCCGCTGTTCCCTTGCCAAACAATATCCAGAGGCCACGCCTCAAGATTTGCAAAGAGCCAGCGCCAATATGGCCATTGTGCTTATAAATTGCAGGAATAGCTTTGATAGACGAGGTCTTTTCCGTTCTATGGAATCGCTGGTTAAAAATGAAGTTTCATTTTTAGCCGACACAAATAATATAAATATTCTTACTGAGAAAATTTCCAGCGATCTTTTTGTTGACCCTAGGCTATCGCCGTTCGACCTTAAAAATCAATACAATTATTCTCCGGCTTTTAACTATTCTCCCCGTCAACCACGAAATCAGGAAACTGACAATAGCCCGCGGGTGGGGCTCATCCAAGATAGTGTTGCAACTCTCGATCAAGGTCACAGTTAAACTGGTGGAGTACTAGAAAAACAGCGTTAGCAATCAAACTATTTTAAATCATATTTTTTAATTTACGATTCACCGGAATATCCTTATTCAGTTAAATTTTATAGAGAAAGCAGCGATGTAGCTTCTTCTGCTTATTCTGTAAATCTTGAACAATTTCACTCCCCAGTGGCTATTGCTACAGCTAAATATTATCTGGCCAAGACTTAAATTTTAAACGCTTCGAGTATGCAGTCTTCATCTTTTAGAAGTTCTTTATGGCGAGCAACTTCTGCCAAAGCCTGCTTAATTTTCTTATTGGTTTCATCATCTTGTTTATCTGTGCAATTGAGGGATATTTGTTTTAATACTAAAATTTTTTGGATTTCAGACAATGATTTGGCCAAAGAATTTCTAACTACTTCTTTGTTATTATCCGGGCTTTTATTTTTTATTTCTTCAGTAATTTTTTTAAATTCAGAAAATGGCATAAGCACAGAATAAAGCTGCTGAAAGGACAAGGCTTCCTGACTTGGTTGAGAGTTGCTAATTTTTTTATTATCATTCATAAAAGCACTGCTAGAGTTAAAAACACTGGTTATTTTTTCTTTCTTTTTTTCTTCTGGCAGTTTCTCTGCCATCAATTTCAGGGTATTCGGCAGAATGACTTCAGCTAAAATATTCATCTTTTTTGATAACGCCAGCAGATGTTGATGCAAATTTTCTGGATCATCCTTCAAATTTTCTGAAGCATGCTTTACTTCATCATTTAAAGATTCAATTGCATGATTCAGCGACTTAATGACGTTGTTGCTTAGCTCTGCTATTCGTTCCATCAGGAATTTATAAACATCTTTTTTGCTCACGCCTTGCTCAAGCAACCAATTAAGAATCTTGCCGGATTCTTTTTCAGCCAGGCTACGATCAGCGCCGGCCGCAAGCAATCGTTTAAGGCAACGGAGACTTATGTTTGGATCTCTAATTGTTGATGAAATTAACATTGATAAGGGAACTTCCCCTCGCGAATTCATTGCATTGACATTTGCATTTCTCTCGATCAAACTAATTATTCCTTCTTCGTATTTACCTTGTGCCACCCAATGTAAGGCGGTGCAACCACCATTATCAGCCAGAGTTACATCTGCATTTGCCTCGCAGAGCGCTTTGAATACTCCCCACTCAGCACCCTGCGCTGCAATTTGTAAAGCGGTTTCGCCCCATTTCGAACGTGAATTCAAATTTGCACCACTCTTGATTAATAAATTAACTAATTGGAGATTTGCATATCTAGCTGAAGCTTGCATCAGAGGAGTGATTTGGTTTTTCGCAACATGATTAAGGTTAGCGTTCTTTTCAATTAGATATTTTGTCCTTTTTTATTTTGGAAAGTTAGCGGAATTCTAGTCGGAAAATGGAATCCTTTAGTAGTCATGGGTGCAACTATAGCTGTCTTTAACACAGACATTTCGTTAGGAGAGATGATAACGCAGGGGCGGTTTTTTTTTAATTTCTGAACCAACCGTTGGATCTAATGATACTAGATAAATATCAAAACGCTCCATAATTACCATTCCCATTCGTTCTCATCCCATTCTGAGCCAGGCATTTCTATCAGCTCATCTTGATCAGCGCCAGCGACTGTTTTAAAGGCTGACTCCCATCCCGCCCGCGGTTGTTTGATGGGTCGCAGTAATAAACCATTTCCAGTATCCTCCACTTCCACCAGATTTTCGAAGTGATATTTATTTATCAGATACTATAGATGAAGCATTGACTAATTTGATAACTAAATCTGCCTCTGCTGCGCTTTTATCACACCAATCTGCGATTTGATAACCTATAAGTGAAAGTTGGATCGTTGACATACTATAAGATTTTTTTATCTTTTCCAGTAGATCGATTTATGAAGTACATCCTGTACTTCACCCTTCGGGCTGCTGTCGCGTTCAAATTTGTTCCTACAAATTTGTGTTCGATCTGATTGAGTAAAAACGTGATGTTAAAAAGCCAATACCTTAACTGAATCCCGCGGGACAGGAATAGTCGACTTGTCGTCCCGGCAGGAAGCCGGGATCCAGTTCACAGGATGTGAAAGTTTCGCTTCCTGCGCCCTGGATCCCGGCTTCCTGCCGGGACGACTATGTCGGTTATTCTTATTTCGAGTTTTTGCGATTGAAGATCGGACAAATCTCAGCACAAGCTGGACTACTCTAACACCGAAATCCTAAGTGTATCGGGTATATTGAATTAATAATTGCTTCTTTCACTCCTAGTAGGGAGAAAACATATTCGCTCGAATTGACTTGAGTTACAAACCTTGCGTTATCCAAACCGCAAGGTTTATTTCTAGTGGGGAACTACAGATCATGGCGCACAATTAGTAGGAGATGCATGGATTTCCCCGGTCCAATTATCCGGAAAAAGTAGGTTTATCTTACAAGTAGATAATAAATTTGGATTATGCACTTGTATAGACTCATCAGGCATGTGGCGATTTGGATAACGCACGTCGATGTAAAATCTGTCTGGTATGGTGTTGCCAGGCCCCGGACCCCCAGGCACGCATGCATCGAATGGCCCTTGATTTTTTTCAACTTTTATTCCCGTTCCCGCAGGCAACTGTGTCCCACATACAGGGCGTGGCCCATTATAACCAGAAACCCATAATTCTACCCAGTTGTAATTAGCTTCATTTGGTATTGTGGCATTTATGCGGGCCAGATCCCCAAAAGCAACATTACAAAAAAGAGGGGAAGCAAATAGCGCAGCAACTAATAACAGACCTAATTTCTTACATTTCTTCATAATATCACCCATCTAGCAATAGTTTATAGTTGATTATCCCTCTTCTTTAAATCCATCTTAATATAATTATAGCTGTAAAATTCTATTTGCAGCCCAGCCACTATATTTCATATTGCTTAAATTAATATTAAGGCTCTGTAAAACAATAACTTATCTTTTTAGCGCCCAGCTGAGGCTCAGATTTGCAGGCGGGAGGGTGTAGAAAAATGCGCGCATAGTTGTTCTATGTAAGTGTTTTTCTATACCTTCCCGCCTGCGAAGATGAGTCTTAGATGGGATGCTAAAAAGATAAGTTATTGTTTTACAGAGCCTAAGTGAGGTGCAGCAAAAACGATAACGAATTGGTCGGATTATTTTCCAAGCGCTTTCCAAGCGCTTAATATTTTATTAATAAAGGTGTCCTATAATTATTTTAGTAGTTATATTTTTACATACAGATACCTTTTGATTGGTTTATTTTAAATCGAAATCAAAAATATAATGTAACTGCTCACTCCGTCATCCCGCGGACAAGCCGCAGGACGACGGGACTGAGCTAGCTGAAGCGTGAGCAGTTACAATATAATGAAGTTAAAGAGCCAAAAAAATAACTCAATGCAAGAGAAGGTAACCATGCACGAGGTGAGAAAACATAATAAAATTAAATTATTCGAGGGATTAAATTATGAAAAAAGTATTAGCGACAATTGCTGCATCAGCATTACTATCCGTATCGACAAGCATATTAGCGGAAAATAGTGGGAAGATTACTTTTATTAATGAACGTACTAATAATCAGGAGCCACTCGTAGCAACTGTGTATATTAGCTTGGAGGCAGAAGGTCAGTGTTTCGGAATGAGTGTTCCCGGTCATTTTTTGGGGACACATCAAGTAACATATGGATCTGGAGAAAACGATGTTTGTAATCCTCCCAATAATCCTGTTCGAACGCTTAAAGTAGAATGGCGTATAGGAGGTACTTATTATCATAAACCAGCGATTACTCTGAATGATAATTCTTATTGTAACGTGAGAGTCATATTGCATAACAATAATGCTGCGAATATTGATAATCCTGAGAAGCTTGTAAGCATCCGACACCCTGTTTGCACTTCAAAAAATAGCGTAGGTAAGGAACCATAGCAAATAGCTCAGTGGTTCCACCCCCACATAATATGGCGTGCCGTGTTCGGTTAACACGTAGCTTTTAGCCAAAAAACGGCTACTGTATGAGGAGGAAGTTCATACAGTAACCTTCTCTTATACACATCTCAGTCAACAAAAAGCTAATCAAATCCTCAAAGAAAAATCTTTCTCTAGCAATAAAAACCTTGTAACTTTTTCAGCTGACATGGCTTAGGGCTTGTGCAAGAATAACTTCCCTTTTTAGGGTTTAGATTGGGTTCAGATTTGGACGTTTTGTTTTTCAGAAAAATGTGCGCATAGTCGTTCTATGTAAGCGTTTTTCTGAAAGACAAAACGTCCGAAGATGAGCCCAAGATGAGCCCTAAAAAGGGAAGTTATTCTTGCACAAGCCCTTAGTCTGTGTTTGTGAAAAAAATGTACTTCATTTGCACTTCAGTTTTAAAATTGTTATTTTAGCAACGCTAAATCTCTAGAATTAATCTTGAAAATAATATCTGGCGCGCACAATACATTAAACCCACAGGATATCAATGCAAAATACCATACAGATAATGCTGCAAGAGGCCAAAAAAGTAATAACTAATGCCTATGCTCCCTATAGCCAATTCCATGTGGCCGCCTGCATTAGATCTGACCAGGACCACTATTTTTCAGGATGCAATGTTGAAAATGCTGCCTATGGGTTAACTCAATGCGCTGAAGCGAATGCGATCGGGACTATGATTGCCAGTGGCGATAAACGTATTCAGGAAATTCTGATCTTAGGTAACACAGCTAGCCTGTGCACTCCTTGTGGAGCTTGCCTGCAGCTGATTTATGAATTTGCTACTGCGGAAACGCAGGTACATTTGGCAACTCCTCAGGGCGTTCAAATGACAGCGCCATTCGGTGATTTTTTACCCTATCCGTTTCAATTGTAAAGAATTATCGACCCAAAAACACCACTAGCCACACCACCACCACATTCACTGACGCAAGAAAAACCGCCGCACAGCCAACGTCCTTAGCGCGCCCTGACAACGTATGCTGCTCAAGGCCAATACGGTCTATAATAATTTCAATCGCTGAATTAATGACCTCTGTTATCAATAATAGAATTAATACAGCAATTAATACTGCCTTCTCTGCGGCACTGTTGCCAAAACATAGCGCCACTGGAATCCCAATAGCACAGAGCAATAACTCCCATCGAAATGCCCACTGATCCTTCAGCACCACTTTTAGGCCGCAATACGAATAGCAAATTGCTAACCAAAAACGTTTAACATCCTTGATAATAAAATCTAGCTTCATAATTAAGATTTCCAAGGTTTCGAATTGCTAACTCAGGGCAGCCCATCCTGAGATATATACTCGGTATAGGTTGCAGAATTTGCTGTCATCCTGAGCACACCGAGCCGCGACCGTTAGGGAGCGTTTATGTTCTCCAATAAACGCTCCCTAACGGTCGCGGCTCGGTGCGTTCAGGATGACAGCTAATATAGATACTTACCGAATTAATGTTATCATATAATCTCTAAACTCGTTTAAATCAGAGAACTCAGCCATGACTGTCCGCACCCGTTTTGCCCCCAGCCCTACCGGTTACCTCCATATCGGTGGCGCACGTACCGCCCTTTACTGCTGGCTATTCGCCCGCAAACACCAAGGCACTTTTATCCTACGTATTGAAGACACCGACCTGGAACGTTCAACTCCAGAATCAGTCGATGCTATTTTAGATGCCATGCAATGGCTGAGGCTGGACTATCAAGAAGGTCCGTTCTATCAGACCCAACGTTTCGACCGCTATGCGGAAGTCATCCAACATTTATTGGCCCAGAATAAAGCTTATCGCTGCTATTGTAGCAAAGAACGGTTGGAGGCTTTACGTGAAGGCCAATTGGCACGCAAAGAAAAACCGCGTTATGACGGCCACTGCCGTCATCTCACCTCGACTGTTGACAATCAACCCTTTGTGGTGCGTTTTTGCAATCCCAGTGAGGGTACGGTCACTTTTGATGACCTGGTGCGCGGGCAACTCAGCTTTAATAATAATGAGCTCGATGACTTAATTATTGCACGCACCGATGGCACCCCCACTTACAATTTTACCGTAGTTGTAGATGACTGGGACATGGCTATTACCCATGTAATCCGCGGAGACGACCATATAAATAATACGCCGCGGCAAATAAATATTCTTAATGCCTTAGGCGCAAAAATACCCCTCTATGCTCACGTACCCATGATTCTGGGCGCTGATGGCAAAAGATTATCTAAACGTCACGGCGCAGTCAGCGTCATGCAATACCGTGACGAAGGTTATTTACCGGAGGCCCTGCTTAATTATTTAGTCCGCCTTGGTTGGTCACATGGCGATCAGGAAATATTTTCTCGCGATGAGCTAATTAAATTATTTGACCTGCACAACATCAATCGCGCCCCCGCTGCTTTTAATCCGGAAAAATTACTCTGGCTAAACCAGCACTATATAAAGACCCTCGATCCACATTATGTCGCACAACAATTAAGTGGGCACATGCAACGTCTAGGTATCGATCCATCACAAGGACCAGATTTGAGTTCCTTAGTGACTGCACAAAGTGAACGTTGCAAAACCTTAATAGAAATGGCTGAAAAAAGCCGGTTTTTTTATCAGGATTTTGCGGCCTATGACACGCAAGCAGCTGCAAAAAATCTTAATGGTGAGACTGCACCGGCGCTTGAGTTGCTATTGGAAAAATTTACTGGACTGATGGATTGGAACAAAAATTCTTTGCATGAGATCGTGCAATATGTCGCTGCAACTTTAGATGTTTCGATGGGTAAAGTAGCCCAACCTTTGCGAGTCGCAGTGACTGGCGGGACGATATCGCCTCCTATAGATGTAACCTTGGAATTGTTAGGAAAAGAAAAGGTTTTAACCCGATTGAACAAAGCTTTGAGAACCATTGGGGAGTCACTAACAAATTAAAATAAAAATGGAGAGTATCTTATGAGCACTGGTAAAGATGAAAAAGGTATTCTTGGTGAGTTTAAAAAAAAATTAGCTATTGAGTATGGCGAAAGCTTTAAAAAATTAGAACATGAAATTAGCCAATCCACAGTGGCATTAGCTGGTGAAGAAATTCCACAAGCCTATAATGATGATTTATTATATTGTCACCATCTAATTTTCTTGGCTAATAAAATGGAGGAATTATACCTCTCAATAAAAAATGATTATAAGCAACTTAGTCAGTTAGATGTTACAGATCAGCTCGATAAGATTGATCATGACTTAGAACAACTTACTTACTTGACCCAGTTAAAAAATTATTTGCGGGAAGAAGTGGAGGAGTTTATTAAGTCAGTGGAAGGTAAAATTCTTGAAAATAAAAATACCATTAAAACAGAAGAAATAAATGTACTACAAAAAGTTTTAAAGACCAGCAAGGAAATTAATTACTTATCAAAAAAAATGAGTGCGGAAAAAATTTTTAATCTGCAGTTGGCTTTTGTAACTAAAAGAAACAAATTAACGTCATCTATTTCAGAAACTATTTCAGCATTTCCACGGGAAGTGGGTACTTTCAATATGGGGTCACCGGATACTACTCCTACTAACTCACCAAAGCCATCACTGCGTTCCACACCTATCAGCCCACTAATCTCTCAAAGTTTTACCACACCTAAGTCTAAGCCTAAATTTTTAACGTCAATTAGTGAATTTTTCACTTTTAGAAAGAGCAAAAATAAAAATACATTATCACAGCCTTCATCCACGCCATTGCCTCCGCGCTCTTTAACACTGGCACCAGGTCTCAAGGAAGAAGATTAATGAAGGAACTGTCATCCCGAGCATACCGAGCCGCGACCGTTAGGGAGCGTTTATTGGAGAACGTAAACGCTTCCTAACGGTCGCGGCTCGGTACGCTCAAATCTAACTCCTCCCCCTCCAGCAATGGCGCAAAAAATAACCCCACTTGCTCTGCGGTCACAGCAGCCAAACTATCTGGTTGCCATCGTGGTTGGCGGTCCTTATCAATTACTGCGGCGCGCACTCCTTCAAAAAAATCAGCGCTATGTAAAAAGCGATTTGCGATACGATATTCCATACGCATACAATCTTCAAATTGCAAATTTGCTGCCCGCTGTAATTGTTCTAATACTACTTTTAAACTCGTGGGACAACGCGCAGATAGCAATACAGCGACATTTTGCGCCCAGGTTCCACCACACTCTTTTAGGCTGGTGATTATCTCTTCTACTGAAGACTGGGAGAAACAGTGAATGATGATGTCTGAATGGAATAATAACGCCGGCTCGGCCACCGCTATTTTAAAATCATCAATTATTCCCTGTGTAATAGCAAATAAATCCGTCTGATCCCAGGGTGCATTGACCAGCTCCAGGAATAGTGCGGGAATATTTTTACTGGCTACATGGGCATTAATTAAACCCGCATACCATGCATCGGCGACGCCTATGTTTGCGCCAGTCAATCCTAAATACCAGCCAATACGGCCGCGGCAATGAGATAAAAAATAACTTCCCCCCACATCAGGAAAAAATCCAATACCCGTCTCCGGCATGGCGAAGCTTAATCTGTCGGTAGCCACTCTAAAATGACCATTGACAGATACCCCGGCACCACCGCCCATCGTCAAGCCATCGAGTAAGGCGATATACGGTTTACTCAATGTATGTATACGATGATTTAACCGGTATTCATGCCAAAAAAAATGTCGCGCAAGTTCAGGTTGCGTGCGTAACTCATAGACCGCACGTATATCGCCCCCTGCACAAAATGCCCGCTCTCCAGCGCCACAGATTACTATCGCTTTAATCTGGTCGTCCTGCTCCCACTCCTGCAGTTTGGTATATATTTCTATACACATGCTTTCCGTTAGGGCATTTAACATTTTGGGACGGTTTAAAGTGATTAGACCAACCTGGCCTTGGCGGCCGTGGTGGGTAGTAAATAGGACGGTGGGTTCCATTGGTTTAGCCTTTAAGGTTGGATGCCCTCTCCTCTTGCGGGGGCTTTGTTGAATAATTCACTTCCATCTTTAGAAAAAGCACTGTATCCCCTCTCCCCTTGCGGGAGAGGGGATCATAGAGTTTCAGATAGTTAGGAAGTGAATTATTCAACAAAGCCCTACGAGAGAGAGAGGATACAGTGCTCACGTAAGGGAATAATGAATACAGTGCTTTCTCCCGCAAGTCGCGACAGTACTTATGGGTAATAATATGCCCTACCCTTAACCCACCCTCGGCACAGCAGCCAGCAGCTGCCGCGTATACGCCTGTTGTGGCTGAAACAACACCTGCTCTACCGGCCCCTGCTCAACTATCCTGCCCTGCTGCATCACCGCTACCTGGTGCGCCAGATAAGCCACTACTGCAAAATTGTGGGTAATTAATAAATAGGATAGGCCTGATTCTTGTTGCAGTCTTTGTAGTAATTTCAAAATATCCATCTGCACCACCACATCCAAAGCGCTAGTAGGTTCGTCACAGATAATTAACTTTGGGCGCATGGCCAATGCGCGTGCAATACAAATACGTTGGCGCTGGCCGCCGGAAAACTCATGTGGGAAGCGGTATATGCACTCTGGATCTAAATCCACCCGACGCAGTAGTTCCTTGATGATCGGATAACAGGCGCTAAGGCTGTCAGCCATGTTTTGTGCCAGCATACCTTCGGCAATAATCTGTCCGATGCGCAACCGCGGGTTCATAGAAGCATAAGGATCCTGAAACACCATTTGTAAATCACCGCGTAATAATCGTAAATTCGAATTCGACAGCTGGGTCAAATCTTGGCCGAGAAAATTTACCTTGCCTGCTGTAGGCTGCACCAAGCGCACAATACTCTTGGCAATAGTAGTCTTACCACAACCCGACTCACCTACTAAGGCAAAGGTCTGTCCACGCTGCACATTAAAATTAACCTCTTCCACCACTTTTACATAATCCACTGTCCGCTGCAAAACCCCTTTTTTAATAGGGAAATAGACTTTTAAATGCTGCACGCTCAGCAATGGATTAATGCTGTCTTGTGGTGAGGATTTATTATCACTGCGTTGTTGCCATTCCGGTAAAGCAGCAAATAATCGCTGACTGTAAGGATGCTGCGGTGCGCTGAAAAAAGCCGCTGCGCTGGTCTGCTCGACGATTTTGCCTGCTGCAATCACGGCAACGTTATCCGCAATCTGATACACAATGCCCAGATCATGGGTGATAAATAACAATCCCATACGGTTTTTCTGTTGCACCGTGCGCAATAATTCCAGCACCTGGGCCTGTAATGTAACATCCAGCGCAGTGGTAGGCTCATCTGCAATCAACACATCGGGTTGCGCTGCTAATGCCATGGCAATCATCGCGCGTTGACGTTGACCGCCGGAAAGTTGATGGGCATAAGATTTACTGCAACGTAACGGATTCGCAATCCCCACTTCCGCCAATAAAGATAATATGCGTTCGCGGCAGGCGCTGGGTTTCATTTTAAAATGGCACCGTAATACTTCACCAATCTGTTCCCCAATAGTGAGCACTGGGTTCAAGGCGGTGCTAGCTTCCTGGAATATAATTCCCACGCGCCGTCCCCGTATTTTGCGCACCGCAACTTCAGGCAAGGATAATATATCGGTTGCAGAACCCCCTGCCGAATGAGGCAAGGCATTTTTTCCGGCCAACCAAATCTCGCTATGGGCGGTGATGCGCGCACTGGGTGGCAATAATTGTAATATAGCCAGTGCGGTTAAAGATTTACCACTCCCTGATTCACCCACCAATGCTAAGGTTTCACCCCGCTGAAGGGAAAAATTGACGTTATCAACGGCGGCAAACATTCCTGATGCGGCGGGTAAGCGAATAGTTAAGTTTTTGACTTCTAATAGATTATTTTCTATAGCATTTCACTCCTAAACCTCATCCGTATTGAGTGCGAAGCACAGCGCTGGCTAGGGCCTGTCGTCACACTCTGAAGTCCGTCGTCCCGCTCCCGGACTTGATCCGGGATCATCCGCGGGATCCAGAAAGAGCCTAAAACCTGCTGAGAGGGCAAGGAACATTTGCCAAGTCCCCTGGATCCCGCGGATGATCCCGGATCAAGTCCGGGAGCGGGACGACGGACTTCAGAGTGTGACGACAGACCCTAGAATAAAATCAAGTATTCCCCCGCAACCTAGGATCAAATGCATCCCGCACTGCATCCGCAAAAATATTAGCTGCAAATACCAAAATAAACATAAAAATAAACGCTGCACATAACGGCCACCATACTACCGGCTCGCGCGCTAATTCTAACCGTGCACTATTGATCATGTTGCCCCAACTAATAGTCGCTGGATCTACACCGACGCCGACATAGGATAATACCGCTTCGGCCAATACCAAGGCGCTAAAATTTAATACCACAGTAATCAAAATGATATGCATCACATTCGGTAAAATATGCCGCATAATAATTTTATATTTGCGCACACCCATAACGATAGCCGCCTGAGAAAAATCCATCTCGCGCAATTTCATGGTCTCACCACGCAACAGTCGACATAAATCTGTCCAACTGGTCACCCCTAAAACAGCGCATAATATCAGCAACCGCGCATCAGCCCGTTCAGTTAGGTTGGTGAATAAATTGGGATGGTCTTTAATGAAAATTTGCAATGCTAAAATGGACGCCGTAATCAGCAATACACCCGGGATGGAACTGAGAGTTATATAAATATATTGGACAATATCATCTATCCACCCCCCGAAATAACCTGCTATGGTGCCAAAAAAAATTGAAAATGGCAGCATAAATAAGGTGGTCAGGGTGCCGATTAGCAAACCGGTGCGAATACTTTTTATGGTCAGATAAAAAACATCTTGCCCGACTTTATCCGTGCCCATCACATGAAATAAAGTAGATAATTCTAAACTGATAAAGATTAGTAATAAGACTAGTGCTAGCGTAAGCATAATACTGCGCCAGGCAATGACAGTTTTACCTCTTAACATGGCAAATAATTGTGCCGGTATTTTACGTTTAGTACAGCCGCACGAGAACAACGTGACTAATAGTACCAGCAAAAGCCAGACGCCAACCGCTTTGCTGGTAGCACGGATTAAAAGCTGTGCTACATACCAATGAATATGAGCAGGGTGTATGAAAGTGGTAGCAAATGGCGCAGAGTAGGTTTGTTCCTGATGCTTTCCCAGTGGGCTAATTAATACATCCAGCAAACTGTCTATGCGACTGGAATAAAATTGTTTACCTGCAAATACTCCAGGTAATGCGGGGTGAAAATGCACGGAATCCAACAAACCGATAACCGTATAAGCTAAGAGGATTACCCAAGCTGACATCACTAAGGGTCTGCGAGAAACGGCCTGCCAGGACTCACGCAGCAAGGGGCTGCGCCAGGCAAAGACAGCAAATAATATGCTTGCCAGGGTCAGGATGTATATTAATGCGTCCGTCCACAATATTACCCATTGAACCTGCATCTGCTTCCCTCTAAAATTACCCACAATTTACTCAAACCTTTCCAAGGAAGTTTGCAACATGAAACCTATGTTCCCTGATTTACGTAAGCGAGTCAAAAAATCTGGTCAACCGCCTGGCACACTGGTCTATACCGGCGAAAAGAAAGTAGCAACACCACGGCTCACAGCGCTCGCCTATACCGAACAAACATTGGCAGAGGCCTCCGGTTCCAGCTTGGAAGATTGCCTTAAAGTGTTGGAGTTATCAGGTAATAGCTGGCTCCACGTGGAAGGGTTAGATGACGTCGCTCTGATCGCCAAAATTGCTGAACACTACCAGCTGCATCCCTTAACAGTAGAAGATATTCTTAACGTCGCGCAGCGGCCGAAAGTCGAAGAGTTTGATAATTATTTATTCATTATCCTTAAAACCTTAACTTGGGATCCCAAGCAACTCACTTTTTCAATCGAGCAGCTGAGCATCATTATTGGTAAAGATTTCCTGGTCTCATTCCAAGAAGGTAATACCCCGTTATTTAAGGATATCCGTCAACGTATGCACACCAGCAACATCCAGCGGATGCGACAAAATGGTATTGATTATTTGGGTTATCGCCTAGTAGATAGTGTCGTCGACCAATATTTCGTGACATTGGAAGGATTAGGTGAACAGATTGAAAGCCTGGAAGATAAAATCATCACCCGGCCATCGCCACAAAATTCACAACTGATTTATCGCCTTAAGCGGCAAATATTAGCATTACGCAAAGTCGTGTGGCCCGCGCGTCAAGCCATCAATCATCTATTACAGTCTGACTGCCCCTTGATCTCAGCTTTTACCCACGTCTATTTACGCGACGTCTCAGACCATATTAACCAAGTGATAGATACTTTAGAAACTTTTGGGGATATGTCATCCAGTATCCTCGACATTTATTTGTCAGGCTTGAGTTATCGTATGAATGAAATCATGAAAGTATTAACCATTATTGCTACCATTTTCATTCCCATCACCTTCCTGGCGAGTATTTACGGCATGAATTTCAAATACATGCCGGAACTACAGTGGCATTGGGGTTATCCGGCGGTATTATTGGTCATGTTTTTAGTGGCGGTGGTGATGTTAATTTACTTTAGACGCAATAAATGGATTTAGTTACAGCATTAAAACTTAACCCGAGGATCTACCAAAGTATACGAAATATCTGTCAATATTAACCCTATCACATAAAGCAAGGTACCCAAAAATACCATCACCCGCACAATTTCAAAATCCTGTTGTTGGATAGCGTCAATGGTATAACTTCCCAATCCTGGAATGCCAAAAAAAGACTCCATAATTAAACTACCCATAAATAAGCTCGGTATGATAACTACTACGCCGGTTAATATGGGAATTAAGGCATTTTTTAACACATGGCGAAATAACACTACGCTTTCCGCCAAACCTTTGGCACGCGCAGTACGCACATAATCTTTGCCAATTTCTTCTAAGAATATAGTCCGGTACCATCGAGTTCCCGCACCAATCCCGGCGATGACTCCGACTATAACGGGCAACAGCAAAAATTTAATCGCAGAAAACCCCGGCAAGTATCCCGAAATGGGGGTCAAATTCAGCGATTTAGCGAACAGATACTGCCCGCCGATGATGTAAAACAAGCCGGAAATAGACATGAGTACCACACAAACCCCTACCCCCCATACATCTAAATAACTGCCGCGAAAAAAAGTCATAAACAAGGCCAGGGTAATATTGACCAGCAATCCCACACATAAGGTGGGAATGGCTAATGCCAGGCTGGGCCACATCCGCTGGCTAATATCGAAACCGATATCGCGACCACGCTGTGACGCACCGAAATCAAACACAAATAAACCTAATGATTTTTTAAAAAATAACGTGTGGGTGACTTGTTTCAGACCTTCAGCCTTGGGGTTATAAAATAGGGGTTTGTCATAGCCATTAACGTATTTCCACTGCGCTATAGCAGCGGGGGTGACATATTTTTGACCCAGCTGGAAACGCGCCATATCATCTGGACTGTTGACCATAAAGAATAAGATAAAGGTTAGTAAATTTACGCCGATTAGGATGGGGATAGCGTAGAGGATGCGGCGGATGATGTAGGCGAACATGGTGAGTCCTTTAATGTCTTATATTTGAAAAACTCTATGAGCCCCTCTCCCTTGCGGAGTAATATTAAGCATTTACTATTTAATTTTCACTGATAAATGCCGCACCAACCCCTCTCCCTAACCCTCTCCCGCAAGGGGAGAGGGGATACAGAAAGAGGGCAGCTCCTCATCGCAACTATTCTGTAACCTCATTAAATAAAAATACCTGAAGCGTTTCATCCCCCCAACTCCCGCACCGGCTTATGTATCTTACGCCAATAACCAACAGCAATGGGCAGCATCAATAGCAATAAAATAACCCCCAATAAAACCAGCGGCCAAACAACCGGCTGATTCCAGCGGGTAATTAATTCCACCCGTAATTTTGGGTTTATGCGCTGATATTTTAAAATATTATTAGCTACGGGATTTGGCTTAATCGGCGCCAGCCACGAATGCGATAAAATATAACTTTTAGCGACAATCCCAAACACCCACGGGCTATCTGTCTGTAAGATGCGGACCATATTCTGAATAATAGCCAGCCGTTGCGGAGTGTTTTCCATGCCTTTCATCTGATTGAATAAGCCATCATACTGTGGGTTCTGATAATTCGCTCCATTCACGCCATTGTTCTTAACAATGCTATTAGGCCCGTACAATAAAAAGAGAAAATTTTCTGGATCTGGATAATCGGCTATCCAGCCATAAGGAAAAAACTGCACATCGCCACCACGGACTTTATCTTGAAAACGGTTATAGTCAGTGGTTTCAATATTCAATTCCAGACCCAGTCCGGCGAATTGTTTACGCATCCAATCAAATTGATCCTTATCTGCCGGTGAAGCGGAAGTGGTATCGTAACGTAAATTAAGAGGCTTACCCGTTTGTGCATCGCGGCCATTAGGATAGCCAGCTTCAGCTAATAGTTTTCTGGCTGTGGCAAGCGATTTTCTACGCGGGACACCATTGACGTCCTCATACACGTAAGGATCAATCCCATTAATTCCAGGCTCATAACCAAAAATACCTGGCGGAATGGGTCCTTGCGCTGCAAAACCGCGACCATTTAAGAAAATACTAATCAGGTCTTCGCTATTTAAAGCGATAGAAATAGCATACCGCAATTTTCGCGCCTGCTCACTATAGCCTCCTACAATAGGATCTAACATATTAAAAGCAAAGAAAGAAATAGTGGGGTCAATACTGGTGCGCAACTGGATGCCTTTACGCGCCATTTGCGAGGTCAAGCGTAACTGTCCCTTAGCGTCCAGTGCAAGCGCTTCACCGAAATTATCAGAACTAATCAAAGATTGATCATAATATCCCTGCAAAAACTTATTCCAACGCGGGATGGCCTCTTTTTCCAGACTAAATACATATTTATCCACAAATGGCAGACGTTTACCGGCATCTGCCAGATAACCCGCGGCCTGATCGGCAGGCTCACCTTCCGTTGGATAATATTCAGGATGAAAATTGGGATTGCGTGAGAGGATCATTTGTTTGTTGGGATTATTTTCGGTCAGCATATACGCGCCTGTACCCACCGGATACCAACTGAAGTTGATATTTCTTTTAGCCATTCCTGGCTGAGAGTAAAAATAATCCGCTTCCCAGGGAATTGGCGCGAAAAAGCTCATAGCCAGCCAATACAAAAATTGTCGATATTGTCCGATCAGCGTAATGCGGTAGTGGTATTTATCTATTACCTGAGCGCCGGTCAGTGGATAGGCTCGCAAATCTAAATAGGGGGCAGCTCTCCCTGATTTAGCCCGCTGATTATCATAGGCAGCTTGTAATTGTTTTGCATAATCTTTTAGGCCCAGGATATGTTCCGACAAGATTCCCAGAACAGGAGAATTCACTGCCGGATGCGCCAAGCGCTTTATTTCATAGACATAATCATCAGCGGTTAATTCGCGCGTGCCCACATAGCGAAAATCGCCAAGCTCAGAAATCCCCGCTAAATCTGCTTCATTGAGTGCAAGATAACGGCTTTTCCCCTGTTTATCTTTGGCAAAAGCTGGGTGGGGTTGGTAGAAAATGCCTGGCTGAATAGCGATGTCATAAGTGGTATAGACCACCTGCGCCGGAGTAGCATTTTGTGGCAGTTCTTGATGATTAGCATCCCAATAACGTATCGCGGGCATTGTTTGGGCCGTTAATGGAATTAACGTATAGGGGCGTTTCAGATAATGATATTGCAGCGGAGATTCATAAACCTGGGCGATAAACATTTGTTCATCTATCGAATAGGATTGCGCCGGATCTAGAGTTTTCGGAGGCGCATCAAATGAACCAAAACGTACATTCTCAGCATATTCAGCCAAGGGATGCGGGCTGTTCCATACCTGGTCGCGACAGCCTGAAATCCCTGCCAAAAACAGCATCAGAAACACTCTATAAGGCAATTTACCCATCATTGGTTTTTTTTAAACCCCTTTAACAATTCCTTAATAATTAAGCTTTATACTATAACTTATAAAAAACCTAATTCCTATGTAAAACATAAAACTAAAATATATGCGAGGCGTTTATGCCATCTACAAATCCAGATATAAAAGATACCCGAACAGCAGCAAAAACTACTGTAAAACCGAAATCTAAATGGACCTTCGGGAACGTGGTACTTACTATTGTCACCTTAGGTGTTTATGGTATCTATCTCTGCTGCAAAAAAGATCCGGAAGAACAAATTCAGCCTGTTCAACAGCAGCCTGTTCAACCGCAGGATACAAAACCTATAACTATACCGCCACCCGTAGTAATTCAACCAAGTGAGAATAAAGATAAAGAAAAAATCTGGCAGTCTATCACTGTGAAGTTAATACCTTTAACTTCCGCTGTGTCTGACGCTTTAAAATCGCCTACCTGCGATTTATCTGCTACCAATCAAAAATTTAAAGAACTATTCGACCGCTGTGCGTCGCATCCTATTTTAAAATCAATCGTGGCAAATCACCCTATTGCTGATGGATCCCCTTTAGACAATTTAACTCAACAATTGAATTTCTTAGAAGCCACTTTAGAAATAGTTAAGTTACAATTATCTCTCCAAAATGGAGGTGGCAGCACTACCCTTGAAACAACCAGCCTTCTCGGGCTTCATGCTGAACTACCCAAACTCGTAGAGTCATATAAACAGCTGCGCGCAAAACTTATTTTTCAACAACATAAAAATGATTTAGACGCCCAGTTGGTTAAACCGAAAAATGCCCTCGCAGTAGTGACCAAAAAATTACAGGATACTAAAAGCTCAGCTCCTACGCAGGGTAAGACGACGGTCTCTGAAATTCAAGATACCAAACCTTATGACCGTGACCAATTGCCACCCTTAACAACTGACAACGATCCCAAGCTATTTTTAGAACAAAGAGGCAAAGACTTAGAAGCTTTGCAAAAAACGGTTAACTCTCTGCTGGTTGCTACGGGTGAGACAAGCGTTCCGGAATTTAAAGCTGAAAAGATTGCTGATACACCCGACGCTGAAAAAAATTACCTGGCTAATATTAAGACCGTTCACCAAGAGACATTAGCAGCATTGCTGAAGTTAAAAAGCAATCCTGCTTGCCATGCGATACCAGGCGAAGTGGACGCATTATATGCTAGTTATAGTCCTGTCTTATCGCAAATAGAAGAAGGAGTGAAAACAGCTAAAGAGTTTCGTCAAGCTGAAGTGATGAACATGATTAATCTTAATCCCGCATTAAAAGCTTTCCATATTGAAATTATGACCTCCTTCGATTGCTTAATTACCGCTGCAAAGGGCGGCAGATCAAAAATGCTCACTACAGAGAAATGTAAGGAGGAAGATTATACAACCTATGTAACAGGTGCTCTAAAGCAGCTTAAATTTATTCCAGGAATGGAAACTGCCTGTTCATTTTTAGACAATATCGGCGCATATGTGGGCGGTGTCCTCAAAGAGGCTAGATTTAATAACATACTCAACTGGAGCAACCAGATCACGAATCCTACCTGGCGCGAACAATTTGCTATGTTGCTTACCCTGGCAAAACGAGAAGAAATTGCCACAATGGTTAAGGACGCACAAAATGCTGCTGAGAAACCTCGTCTAGAAAAAATGCTCAAAGACATGCGGGAACAGCAAACAGTTCAAGGAGACAAATGCAAAAACCTTGCTAAGATATCAACACAAGCTCAATTGAATCTTTCAAATGCTACTAAGGGAACCATACATTATAAAAATTATGTTAAGAAAAATGAGCAGAGTTTAGACAAAATTGCCAAAAGCCTGATAAATCAGGCTAGAAAGAATCAACCCTTAAAAGCAATATGGGCAAATTTATCAGGAAATAACCAACTAAATCTAACATCTGATGTTAATTGGACACGGCTCAAATCAAAAAAAATTCAGGATGAACTGCTGGAATTTAAGAGGCTTACCCTTGAAAAAGCCAACTTAAGTAAAGGCATGCTGGATATTGTGGAAAAAGATTCTAAATTACGTCCTCTCAAAGTAATTGCTGACGCAGCGGAAAAACAATCCTATTTAGCAGATCAGAACTTGCTAAACCGTGCACAAGAAATAGAAACAGTGACTCGTAAATTATCAGCTCTAAACGAATACAAAGCCAAATCCCCAGATACAGGTATGGCGACAAAAATAAAGGACTTTTTTACCTCACTGTCCGGCAAGGCAAAAGAATTTAAAGATTCGTTTGATGCCGCTATTGCCCACAAAGGCGGGATTGAGCATGAAAACCCTGGAGATATACTTGAAACCACCGTGGGCAGAGGATTAGGACTTGAATGCTTCACCCGCAGTGTCGACACTATGACCAAGGGTTTTTTGCGCCCAGGAGAAGATAATGGTACCGCTGTGGTTCGATTAATAGAAAATATGAATAGCGATGAACAGCAACGTTCTGATCTAGCCAAAGTTTCTGTAAGCGATTTAGAAGAATATTATCTGTTCAATCGCAAAACAAAGGAATCTAGCCCTTACCAAACTCAGGGTCCCATTTTTGAAAATCATCTTAATTGCAATCATTTTGATTACAAATCGAAGGAGTCAACGGAAGATAAAAAAGTATCTAGGCGAAGAGATAGCAATAGTTTTTTAAATGGAGTACAGCGATTTGACAGCAGTGACTCTACCGAGCTCCACTCTGACAACAAAGCTAAAGATTCCAAGCGAAAACGCAGCCTGAGTACCGCTAGCACTAATAGTACTAACGGTACCAGAAGTCGCAGCCCTAGCACTGCTAGCACTAATAGTACTAGTACTAACAGCACAAGCAGCTTTTTAGAGGATAAACATAGACGTGACAGCTTTGATTCTTTAGCGTCCACTCCACCTTCCACTCCTCCATCAAGGGTTGGTATAGATTCAACGTTACAAGCGTCGTAACGAAAGCTGTCATCCTGAACGCAGTGAAGGATCTCCTTGAAGTGCCACACTGATGGGGATCCTTCACTGCGTTCAGGATGACAGCAGCTATTAAATCAATTGCGGCAGTCTACTCCAGGCGTAAAACGTCACTGCCGCATTAACAATACCTAGCGTTAGAAATAACTGTACCGTTGAAAATCCCAGTGCCGTGAGCCCCATGGCTACCAAAGCCGCCACAAACATAAATAGCGCTCCCAAGATATTATTACACGCTATGACCCGCGATCGTTGCGCCGCCTCACTTTTTATTTGCATCAACGCATACAAGGGTACGATATAAAAGCCTCCGGCGGTTGCCATCAATAACAGATCGAAGGTAATCCGCCATCCGCTAAATGAGGAAAGAAATGCCTTCACTCCCCCGCCATGCGCCAGTAGCAGCGGCCCATAGCTCGCCCAACATAAATCAAGTATAAACAATGTCATAGCAGCCATGCCAAATGGGACATAACGAGCATGCAACAAACCCCGTAACAAGTGATTACATAATAGTGAGCCTAGGGCAATTCCCACGGAAAACATGACCAGAAATAACGTCACTACCTGTTCATTACCCCCAATGATCGCTCGGGTATAGACTGGAAACTGGGTGAGTAAAATAAACCCCAGAAACCAAAACCAAGAAATTCCTAAGATGGGCAAATAAACTGGCTTATTTTTACGCGTCATGCGAATTAATTGCCAAATGGCCTTAAAAATATTGAAATTTATTTTTAAATGCGGGTCGCCCACGGCTACCTGTGGGATAAACAAACTACTAAGCCAGCCCACGACCGCCACCCCAATAGTAATCCCTCCCAAAACCAATGCACCCGCGATAGTCCCACCCAGTTGCGTACCCACAATAGTGCCGATAAGGATTGCAATAAAAGTGCTGGCTTCTACTAAACCGTTTGCTATTAATAGCTCCTGTGATTGCAATAAATCTGGTAGAGCTGAATACTTAATGGGTCCAAAGAAGGTAGAATCTAACCCCATCAAAAATAGCGTGACCATCAGCAGCGGCACATTACCCAAGTAAAATCCTAACGTGCCAAGAGCCATAAAAACGATTTCTAACAGTTTAATGATGCGAATTAACCGGCATCTATCAAATTTATCCGCTAATTCTCCCGCCAACGTTGAAAATAAAAAATACGGGAGAATAAATATTCCCCCAGCCAAGTTAATCAGCAGCTGCGCCTGACTGGCGCTGGTTACCAGCTGATAAGTTATTAACATCGCTAAAGTGGATTTAAACGCGTTATCGTTGAATGCGCCCCAGAATTGGGTGAGAAATAGAGGAAAGAAGCGTTTGGAGGTTAATAGGATGTGTTGCGGATTACGCATGGGGATATTTTTCCTATTGGGGGGGATACTTACATTGTATCAAGTTTGGGTGGGGCAGTAATAGGTGGTGCTCAGCAGGTGAGGGAGAAGGCTTGTGATCCATCCACCAAAAAATTGCTAATAGAACACTCCCTGAATTAAAACTACACCAAAAAAAACCTGCCGAAGCAGGTTTCTTGGGTTAACTCTGAGTGTTACTGAAGATACCGTACCACGAGCCCAACACCCTGTACGTTGGAAAGTGTCCGCTTTGCATTAGGCTCTCTGCTCTATGGCAGACCTGCACACAACAATTCGAGACAAGTTCCTGATCTTCATATTATCGGTTCGGGAATGAATATCTACAACAACACTCTTATAATTAAACTATAGTACATATTTTGTTATTTACCACAAATTTAACCAAATATATTAAGTTTGTGCTTACCAGAACACCCTCACCCCCGGCACATCGAACGCAAGCGGGAGAGGGGAGATTGCAATTTATTTAAATCCCAAATGCCGCCGTTTAAGATCATTAAATTGGACCAATAAGGTTGAAGCATACCAAGGATAGAGCACCACCAAGATAGCGACATCAACAATTATACTAATTATAGGGTTGGGTATAAGTGCAGAGATTAAGCTCAGCACTCCTGACGCAATGGAAAGTCCCAATAAAATTATAAAATTACGCCACCAATTACCCCAAACCAATTTGCAACTTTGCTTAATGGCTTGGATAACCCCACAGTCATCTAAAACAATTAACTGGATATAAAACGATAGTAACAGCAGCACAAAAAAGGCTGCCAATATTAAGGGCAGAGCGATCACCACCGCTGCCAGGACTGCCAGGAATCCCGAAATATGCCACAAAAGCATAAATAAACCAACAGTCAATACTTGCACCAGTGAGAATCCAACCAAAATAAGAAGGGTAGCACCCACAACGGTTGGGATTTTTTTAGCTGCGATTTTTAATGAGTATTTAGCATCAAGGTTTGGTTGGGTTACTTGCGTGTAAATACGATGAAAATTGAAGCAATGGCCAAATAGACTTATTATTAATAGCACTACAAAAATTACTAGACCGATAATTAGCAAAGATATCCCGCCGTGATTTATCAACTCATTACCGGCTGTCGGAGTCGTACCCTGTATTTTGTCAAGGCCCGGAAAATTGATGAGAGAGGGTATAATTATGGGTATTAACCACAGCAATTGCCAATACCATACTTTGGAAAAAGTAGTTTTAAACAAACGAACACCATCACCAAAAATACGTCCTATGGATTGCGGCTGTTGCGAGAAATTAAACATATTTAGATCCCCATAAATAAATGCTATTTTGTAAGAGAATTATTAAGCCAGTATTAAGGCTCGGTCAAAAACAATTTTGGCTATCCTTAGCTCCTAAAAGCCAAACTGAGTTATGATACATTATGTCAGACTCCCCCGTTATTTTGCATATCGCCATCAACAAACCTGTGCGTCATTGCTTTGATTATTTATTACCGGCTGGTGTCGATGCTCAGCTACTAAAGCCCGGTATGCGCCTGCAGGTACCTTTTGGCAAAAAACAAACCACGGGTATATTATTACAGATAGACCATCGTCCTTGCTTTGCTGTAGAAAAACTCAAACCCGCCACGCAACTATTGGATAGCGAACCGCAGCTCTCGCCCTCCCTGTTAGCGCTATATACCTGGGCAGCCAATTATTACCATTACCCTATAGGTGAAATTGTATTAGGAACCTTACCTGCTCAATTACGGCGTGAACAGGCACGAGCCAACAAAAAATGCCTTGCTTATAGCCCAAGCATTAGTGGCAAGAATCTCGATTTAGCTATTCTAAAACGCAGTCCCCGTCAGTTGCTGCTGTTATCGCTGCTCAGAGACAGCCATAATCCCCTTACCTTAGCGCAACTTAAGGCCAATGGATTTCAAACACCACTTATTAAACAGCTGATGCAAAAAGGTTGGGTGGAAACTACCCAACTAACGACTCCATCTTTCGATCCAGCTATAGATGAAACAAGAGATCATTTTACGGAACAACCTTTATCCTTAGGACCTCATCAGCAGCAAGCCTTAAAACAGATTATTGCCAGTAGTGGTTTTCATCCCTTTCTTTTGGAGGGAATAACCGGCAGTGGTAAAACAGAAGTTTATCTGCAAGCGATTGCGCATTACCTGGCTCAGGGGAAACAAGCTCTAATTTTAGTACCGGAGATTGGTTTAACGCCACAAACCATAGCCCGCTTTGAGCGGCGGTTTTCACAGCCGATAGTCGCCCTGCACTCTGGATTATCCGATACTGATCGTCTGGAAGCTTGGACCCAGGCCAAAACTGGAGCTGCCGCAATAGTGATCGGCACACGCTCAGCCATTTTTATTCCGCTGAAGCACCCAGGAATCATTATTATTGATGAGGAGCATGACGCATCATTCAAACAACAGTCTGGATTTCGCTATTCTGCACGTGATCTTGCGATGGTACGGGGTCGGCTGGAGGACATTCCAGTGGTGCTAGGTACTGCGACTCCATCGTTAGAAACCCTGCATAATGCTAAAGCGGGACGCTTTTCCTGGCTAAACCTTCCCGAGCGTGCAGGCTCAGCTTTACACCCTTCTTTCCAAGTAATTGATTTACGTAATCAATACTTAGAAGAGGGTTTATCTATTCAGCTATTAAAGGCCATTACGCAACATATTGCTCAAGGAAACCAAGTATTATTATTTTTAAACCGTCGTGGCTATGCCCCCGTACTGCTATGCCATCATTGCGGCTGGGCAGCACAGTGTCGGCGCTGTGATGCGCGGTTGACGTTGCATCAAAATCCACAGCGCTTGGTTTGCCATCATTGCACTACGACTTATGCTGTGCCGCAGAGTTGTGGGCAATGTCATAATACGCAACTATTTGGCATCGGCCTGGGCACTGAACGCTTAGAACAAGCGCTAAAACGTCATTTTCCTACTACACCCGTCCTGCGCATTGATCGTGACACTATTCGTAATAAAGGCGCAATGCAAAATATGCTGGCGAGTATCCATCAGGGAGGTGGGCAAATCTTAATTGGCACACAGATGCTGGCCAAAGGCCACCATTTTCCTAATGTGACCCTGGTCGGAATTATTGATATAGATGGTGGATTGTATAGCAGCGATTTTCGCGCCAGTGAACGTATGGGACAAGTCATCATGCAAGTAGCCGGACGAGCGGGGCGAGAGAATAAACCCGGGCAAGTGTTACTGCAAACCCATCACCCGGATCATCCCTTACTACAAGCTTTATTGCAGCAGGGGTTCAGCCCCTTTGCCGATTTATTGTTACAAGAACGCAACAGCGCAGCCTGGCCGCCCTTTTCTTATTTAGCGCTATTACGTGCAGAATCCAAACAGAATAAGCCACCCTTACACTTTTTAAATGAAGTGCGGCGCCTCACTAGGCAGGCAAATAACTCATCGGTAAAATTATTGGGGCCTATACCCGCGCCGATGGAGCGCAAGGCCGGCCACTATCGAGCATTGCTATTATTACAAGCGGCCAGCAGGCCGGCACTGCAGCATTGGCTGGAATTATATTTGCCACAATTAGAGGCCTTAAAACTAGGACGCCAGGTGCGTTGGTCGCTGGATGTCGATCCGCTGGAGATGTTTTGAACTACTGTATTCGCTTTCTCCGGCAGGGGCGGTATCGAAAATTATTCAACAACGCCCTTGCGAGGAGGTAATATATGCTCATTTGCCAGACACTATAATCTTATTTTTTTGCATAATTGATGGCGCCAACCCAATCGATAACCACTACAGGCTCATCTCCCACTACCCAGGCGTCATGCCCTGGGGGTAATGACACCACCTGTCCTGGCGCAGTCTCAAATTCAGTGCCATCCTGCATTAGAATATGTAATTTGCCAGAGAGCTGGTATTGGTAGTGCGGGGTCTGGCACCATTCAGTGTTAACCAGCGGTTTTACATGTTGTGACCAGCGCCATCCAGGATTCAGGGTCATACGGCCCACTGTGCCATCGGTCATATTAACTATCTCTAACCTGCCATTTTCAAATTCCCGTACCTCATCAGGAAATTTAAAATCCTTGCGTTCTGCCTGGGTCATGGTTTTCCTCCTTTATAATTAGAACAGTATACTGCTTTCATGATGCTAGACAAGCAGCGGATAACCAAGCAGAATACCAAAATTAATCCTGATCACATCGTGCCTTTATGCTATGACTCAACAAATCACCCATTTCATCGTTAACCACTGGTTACTTTCCACTGCATTTATCTTAGTTCTGATTTTGCTGCTGATAGAGGAGCTGCGGGGCAAACAAGGCGGTAGCCGCTTGTCACCGACAGACGCTATTGCTTTAATCAATAACCACCGCGCTGGCATAGTTGATGTCCGCGACCAGGAAGCCTTTAATAGCGGACATATCGTTAATGCCATGCATATCCCTCAGGCTGATCTGATGAAGAACCTGGAAAAACTTAAAAAATACCGTGAGCGTGAGCGTCCACTTATTTTGGTCTGTAATGCTGGACACAACTCACAACAGATGGTGGGCAAACTGCGCAAACAAGGCTTCGGCGCTGTCTATTCTCTCGCAGGTGGGCTACAAGCCTGGAAAAATGCCAGTTTGCCATTAACCAAAAACTAAGGTGATATCAAATGACCGCTGAAGTGATTGTCTATAGTAAAGCGAATTGTCCTTATTGCGACCGTGCTAAACAACTTCTAGAATCTAAAAAAGTCTCTTATCAGGAAATCCGCATTGATCTGCAGCCGCAATACCGTGACGAGATGGTTAATCGCAGCGGACGGCGTACAGTTCCACAAATATTTATTGATGGCAAACCCATCGGCGGCTTTGATGATATGGCTGCACTGGAAAAAGCAGGCCAACTGAACGCCTTACTTGGCATAGAAAAATAACTGTAACTGTTCACGCCATGGCCACCTCAGTCCGTCGTCCCGCGGCTTGTCCGCGGGATCCAGAAATGAGGTTTCTATTGGCTTTTTCTGGATCCCGCGGACAAGCCGCGGGACGACGGAGTCAGAATAATATTGGTTTTAAACCCCTTACATACCTATTTTCAAAGGATAACTTGATTATGCAGCAAAATAACTCCACCCCTGAACAACCCAGTGTCCAAACTGCTCCTGAAGCCACCGCCACTGAATTTAATATACAACGAATTTACACCAAAGATATCTCCTTTGAATCACCCAATACTCCGCAAATATTCCGCGAACAATGGCAACCGAATGTGGATGTAGAATTAAATGTGAATACCGTAAATTTGGGTGAAGATCACTATGAAGTTAAACTATCCCTCACCACTACTGTCAAAAGTCAGGATAAAATGGCATTTCTAGCGGAAGTGCATCAGGCTGGGATTTTCAAAATTCAAGGCTTCGCGGGAGCCCAGCTGCATCGTATGCTAGGTAGCTATTGTCCTAATATATTATTTCCTTATGTACGCGAAGTTATCTCCGAATTGGTGGTGCGTGGCGGTTTTCCTCCCCTGTATTTAACGCCAATCAATTTTGATGTGCTTTATGAGCAGCAGTTACAGAAACAACAGCAAGAAAATAACCCGGTAAAAACTGCTGGTGATCAGTAATACATGCGTGAACAACCCATTAGCCAAGAGGCCCCTATCGCCGTTTTGGGATCAGGTTCCTGGGGAACTGCTTTGGCTATTTTGCTGGCTAATAATGGCCAGCAGGTGCGGCTATGGGGCCATAATCCACAACATGTGGCCCAAATGCAGCAGGCTGGCTGCAATGACCAATATCTCCCAGGCATCGCTTTCCCCGCCAATCTTCAATTATTTGCTAATTTATCCGTTGCCTTAGCTGGCGTTCAAGACATTTTAATCGTAGTGCCCAGTCATGCATTTCAGCAATTACTATTGCAGATAAAACCCGAGCTTTCAGCTAACTCCCGCGTGGCCTGGGGCACGAAAGGACTTGATCCAGAAAGTGGTAGATTATTACATGTACTGACTAAAGATCTGCTCGGAAAATTACCCACCGCGGTATTATCCGGTCCAAGCTTTGCTCGGGAAGTGGCTTTAAAGCGCCCTACTGCTGTGACTGTTGCGAGCACTGATCCTCAATTTGCCAGTGCGCTGACGGCACGCTGTAATAATGCTTATTTTCGCGTTTACACTACGCAAGATATTATCGGCGTGGAAGTTTGCGGAGTAGTGAAAAACATTCTCGCCATCGCGGCAGGAGTTGTAGACGGTCTACAATTAGGCATTAATGCGTTAAGCGCACTTATCACCCGCGGACTGGCGGAAATGCAACGTCTAGGCACTACTATGGGCGGCCAACCCCAGACTTTTATGGGACTGGCGGGTGTCGGCGATTTAGTATTGACTTGTACTGACAACCAATCACGCAACCGGCGCTTTGGGAAAGCTATTGCCTCGGGTAACAGTCAAAGTAATGCGATAGCGGAAATCGGCCAAGTGGTGGAGGGAGTACATAATCTCAAAGCAGTGCACCAACTGGCGCAACACCTCGGTGTAGAGATGCCCATTATTGAACAGATATACCAAGTGATCTTTGAGGGTTTGCCAGTGCAGGCTGCAATTCAGAATTTATTTGCTCGGGAACCGAAGAGCGAGCTGGATTAGGGCAGGAGTAACCATTCACCAAATTCAGGGAAATGTCATTCCCACTGGCACAATTTGGAGCGAACGTGTTGATCTTTCAGGCGGGAACCTATAACCCAATTGTTAACTGCACCTGGCAGTTTTAATGGAAAGGTAGGCAATAGGTTCCCGCTTGAAAGTCCATCATTCTTGGATGGTTCTGTAAAGCGGGAATGACAATTCTCGAATGTGCTGAATAGTTACGGGCAGGATTTTCTTCTTAAAGAGGTACAAAATACGGGTTGCCACTAGAAGCTGCCCCCTTCCTAATTCGCAACCTTGAAGTTAATCACATTAACCGCCTTAACATCCTTAGTATGTCTCACGATATCAATAGCACGATTACGCATCTCTACAGTAGGCACCGTACCGGTCAAGGTCACCACACCATCGTTAGTAACCACACTGATATCGGATGATCTGATATATTTATCCGTCAAAAGTTTGCCTTTAACTTTGCTAGTAATAACCGAATCATCTGTATATTGACCCACAGGACCATTGTCTTTAGCTACCGCATAACCACCAGCAGCAGCACCGCCGCCTAACAAAACGGGGATACAGCCAGTGATGGCTAAAGGTAAGCCAATAATTAATACGGATTTTAATAGTGTTTTCATAGGTTTTATTCTCTAGACTGGAAAATACGCTCAATGTTTCCGTTAATAAATGGCATTACTATTTCAGCTAATGCCTGCAAATGTTGCTGTTGGTCATTTAATGCGGGGATATAATTTAAACGCGTACCCCCGGCTCTGATAAAAACCTCTTTATTTCTTTCAACAATTTCTTCCAATGTTTCTAAACAGTCAGCAGAAAACCCAGGACAAATAATATCGACTGTTTTAACTCCAGTGCGCGGTAGATTTTTTAACGTTATATCACAGTAAGGCTGAAGCCACTGTTGCCGACCAAAACGCGACTGAAACACTAGCTGCCATTTGTCTGGATTTAAATTAAGCGCCTGTGTCACCAGGGATACTGTCTTGTGGCACTGATTATAATAAGGATCACCTTGTTCAATGCTGCGTTTAGGTATGCCATGAAAAGAGAACAAGAGATGCTCACCAGGTGAATTTTCCTGCCAATGGCTTTGTAGACGTGCCACAAGGGCTTTAATGTAATAGGGATTGTCGGCGTAGTGATTAATTAAATGCAGGGCAGGAATAAAACGCCAAGTTTGCAGGGTACGCGCAACACAATCGAACGTTGAACCCGTCGTGGCTGATGCATACTGCGGATACAAAGGAAATACAATAATCTTTTCTACCCCTGCCGAGCGCAATTCTTCCAAGGCGCTGGCAATTGAAGGTTCCCCGTAGCGCATCCCCAAGACCACCTTAACCGACTCACCATATTTTTCTTTTAAAATTGCCGCAAGGCCACTCACTTGCAGTTTAGCAAAATGCAATAATGGAGAACCCCGTTCGCTCCAGATGGATTTATAGAGCCGGGCGGAATAACGACACCGCAGCGGTAATATAATCCCCTGCAACAATGGCCACCATTGCCAACGCGGTAATTCAACGATACGGGTATCACTGAGAAACTCATTCAAGTAACGTCTTACTGCTTTGGGGGTGGGCGCCGACGGGGTGCCCAAATTGGTTAATAAAATACCTATGGATCTAGGGTTAGTTAACATTATTTGCTACCTGGCTCCCAATGTATGCCCCACCTAATGTACCACCGATTGTCCCCAGTGTGCTGCCGCCAGTCAGTGCATTACCCACATAACCACCTGCTACTCCACCACCTACCATGCCCACATCTTGTTTGGTTATGGTATGCCCGCAACCCGTGCTAATAATGCTGCCTATAACGATCAATGCTGTAGATAAAATCTTTCTCATATACTCGACTCCTCTTTTTTATATTAATTTAAAACTACGTAATTATTCGGCGCAATAAACGAAAGCCAATAGAAGCTTAAAATATAGAACCTAATTCCCAATCTCCCTTGTTTTCAACCCTCACCATACAACCGCTTCTTCACAGCAGCCAACGTCTGATTGATCGTTTTAATCGAACGCGGAGCCACAAACAATGTATCATCCCCTGCCACTGTCCCAAGAATTCCCAATTCTACTTTCAGGCGATCCAAAAGACCGGCAATTAAAGAAGCAGAGCCGGGATTAGTGCGGATTACAATCAACGCTTCATTGGCTATTACATCAATAATCAACTGGGATAAGGCGCCCTGCGTTGAGGTCACTGGTAAGTCCTGCGACAAAGAATAGCTGCTTTCTCCCCGCTCATTAGTGACTTTTATGGCGCCTAGCCTGCGCAACAAGCGTGATATTTTCGACTGATTAACGTGAAAACCTTGTTGTTGCAAAGTTTGTTTAATTTCTTCCTGGGTGCCGGCTGTCCCAGAAATCAATAAATTTTTAAGTGCATTGAGTAGCTTTAAGGATGACGGCGAATCTGCTACGTCAGAGGTGATATTATTCATATAAATTAACACCTAGGTTGCAAACCCTTTGAGTATATATTAAGCAAAACTTTTAGCTATCCTTAGTCTGCCCTTTAATTTCTGGTAATTATTACCTGAAACTAACTTAAAAATCAAAAAAGCGGCTTGACATGGGCATATTGCTTATGTGATTTTAGACGGTAAGGGGTCAAGTATTCACATGACACTTGCCCGTGTGACTGTGACCTCTATGAGATATGGCAAGTGTCATGTGAATACTTGACCCCTTAGACTTCCAGGATTTCTGCCTTATGCAACCTAAAATCGCAATACAAGGATTACATAAATCCTTTAAGGATCAACAAATCTTGAAGGGAGTATCTTTTACGGCTAAAACCGGTGATGTAGTCGCTTTGATGGGCAGTAGCGGCTCTGGTAAAAGTACTTTACTACGATGTATCAATCTGCTCACAACACCAGATGCTGGCATCATCCAAGTCGACAATCAAATACTAGCCTTTGAGCCAGATAAACCCCACCCGCTATCGTATAAAGAAACTACCAAATTGCGCCTTAAAATTGGTATGGTTTTCCAACAATTTAATCTTTGGGCCCATAAGACCGTGCTGGAAAATCTGATCGAAGCACCCGTGTACGTATTAAAAAAATCCAAGTTGGCGGCAATTAAACAAGCAGAAGGTTTACTAAAAAAAGTAGGATTGCAAGATAAAAAAGATCAATACCCCATACAATTGTCGGGCGGTCAACAACAACGCGCCGCCATTGCTCGAGCTTTAATGATGAAGCCTGAGATTATGTTATTTGATGAGCCCACCTCCGCACTGGATCCTGAAATGGTGGGCGAAGTATTGGGGGTAATGCAATCATTGGCGGCGGAAGGTATGACTATGCTGGTAGCTACACATGAACTAGGGTTTGCCCGCAACGTTGCTTCTCAGGCTATTTTTTTGGATCAAGGAATTATTGTGGAGCAGGGAGGGGCTCAAGAAATGTTTAAGAATCCCAGGACTAGCCGCTTTGCACGGTTTTTGGAGGCGGTGCAGCATTAATTAGCTGTCGGCCTGAACGTACCGAGCCGCGACTGTTAGGGAGCGTTTACGTTGTTCAATAAACGCTCCCTAACAGTCGCGGCTCGGTACGTTCAGGATGACAGCTATACGAGGATGACGGCTTCTGGATATATAATGTTACAATCTTACTAAACACCCACCATCTATTTGGAGATTACAATAAATGAAAAAACTATTCTGGGCTTGCGTGCTCGCTTCTTTCTCTCTTAGCCAATCCGCTTTCGCTGACATACCCCAGACTATTACATTCGCCACTGAAGCTACTTACCCACCCTTTGAATATATAGACGCTGCAGGCCATATCCAAGGTTATGACATTGATTTAGCTAATGCTTTATGTAAAGAAATGAAAGTGCAATGTACCTTCAGCAATCAGCCCTGGGACAGCCTCATACCTAGCTTAAAATTAGGAAAATTTAACGCATTGATCGGAGCGCTCGGCATTACTGACGCAAGGAAACAACAGGTTGATTTTACGGATCCTTATCTTGCTGCTACCGCCAGTTTTGTCGCACCCATTGCAAGTCACCTGTCGATTTCTCCTGAGGGATTAAAAGGTAAAATTATTGGTGTTCAAGGCGGCACTACTTACGAACAATACTTGGCCACTGAATACGGTGATTCAATAAAAATTAAAACTTATACCAGCATTCAGGATGCCTTATTAGATTTAACCTCTGGGCGTGTAGATGCCATTATTGGGGATACCCCCTCCATAACCGATTGGTTAAATAAACACAACACTGAAAAAAAATATGGCTTAGTGGGTGAAGCCATTAATAATCCTAAAATGTTTGGCATAGGCTACGCCATCGCAGTAAAAAAAGGGAATACAGAGTTAGTTAATGCATTTAATGCAGCTCTTACAAAAATCAAACAGGAAGGTATCTATCAAAAATTGAATGACACCTATTTTCCTGAGCATTGATGAATATATATTCCGGATATTTTCCACAGATTCTGTCAGGCGCTTGGATTACGATCCAAGTCGCCTGCTGTTCATTGGTCTTAGGGCTAATCTTAGGGTTGCTTGGTGCTCTGCTTGAGTCTTGTAAATGGCGTTGGTTGCGTTATCTTGCTACCGCCCTTATCTCCATTGTCCGTGGCGTACCTGAATTATTGGTTCTCTTTTTTATCTATTTTGGTGGCACCTTATTACTTACCTCCTTAGCGGGCCACTATATCAATGTTTCTGCATTTGTTGCGGGTGTCGTGGGACTGGCACTGATATTTGGCTCCTATGCTTCACAGGTATTTCGCGGCGCTTTCTTGGCAATTCCTATCGGTCAGATTGAGGCGGCCCGCGCTTTAGGATTAAACCAGTGGCTCATATTTAAACGTATCCAACTCCCACAAGCCTGGCGACACGCCCTGCCGGGACTTAGCAATTTATGGCTGGTCCTCCTTAAAGATACCGCATTGGTCTCACTGATCGGCCTGGCTGATTTAATGAATAAATCTCAGGTAGCCGCTTCAACCACTCACCAGCCATTTGTGTTTTTCTTAACGGCTGCCTTTTTGTACTTGGTTATGACCTCATTCTCTCAATGGATTATGAGCAAACTTTCTGCTAATGCTACTAGGCACATACAACAATGAATTTAATCGCCTACTTACCTAATTTTCTTCATGGACTCATGGTGACTGTCTCCCTCATGGTGTGCGCGCTGGCATTGGGTCTGGTATTGGCGCTATTCATGACCGTGGCTGCCATCTCTAAACAGGCTTATTTGCGTGCCCCCGTTAATGTATTTGTGTTCTTTATGCGCGGCACTCCCCTGTTGGTACAAATTTTTCTGATTTACTATGGCACGGGTCAATTTGACTGGCTCAAAGAGTCACCCTTATGGGTAATACTGCGTGAGCCCTTTGCTTGTGCTGTAATTGCCTTTGCTCTTAACACCTCAGCCTATACCACCGTTTTACTTAAAGGTGCGATCGCATCGGTACCTGAAAATGAAATTGCTGCCTGTCATGCCCTTGGTATGTCAAAAATGCTAATGTTACGTCGCATTATCTTGCCCCGCGCTATTCGCATGGCATTACCGGCTTATTCCAATGAAGTCATTATGATGTTAAAAGGGACTTCGCTGGCGAGCACCATTACCTTGCTTGATTTAATGGGCGTCACTAATCAGATTATTGCTAAAACTTATGCCACTATGGAATTTTTATGTGTTGCGGGAGTTTTATATTTGTGCCTGAATGTGATCCTGGTTGGCTTGTTTAAATTATTTGAACGGCGGGCAAATGTATATTTACAGCCGAATTAACTCCGGCTCGCGGTATTGAGAGGTATTGAATATGTCTGAGCAAAAGCTAACCAGAGATCAATTAAATCGTAATATAGCGAGCTTAGAAAGGAATATAGGAACTGTAGAATGGGAAATAGCTCAATTAAAAATTAAGATAAAAGGTTACGATAGTGCACTTAAATTAATGGGTCTGGTGAACACAGCCGTATGGATCCCTGCTGGCGCCCGCGTGCACAATTCGCCTAATGACCCCAGCACTCAATCTCTATTTACAGGAGCAATGTTTACCTCGCTTTTAACACTGATACCTCTCATTTGCATTTATACCGCTCAGAATTGGAAAAATGAGTTGCGAGTTAAAAGCGAAATGCTGGAATTTTACGAAACGCAGTTGGATAGGTTGCAACAAATAGGACTTAATAATTCTAGCCAAACCCAGGATAATAAAATCCCTTATACTCCTGCATTCCCTTTTTCAACAGCCTCTAGGGAAACCTCTACATCTACTACGCCTCTATTACCAGTAACACCTGAAGATATCTCTCCCCCAAATAGCGTGCTTTACACATCCTCATAATAACGGGTGGGATCCGTAACACCCGCGGCCACAAAACCTTTTTTGCGCAGCTCACAACTATCACATCTCCCACAGGCATGACCCACAGAATCTGCCTGATAGCAGCTGATGGTAGTGGCATAATCCACACCCAACTCCAAACCACGCAAAATCGTCTGCGCCTTAGAAAGATTTATTAACGGAGTATGTATTTTACATTGAGCACCTTCAACGCCCGCTTTGGTCGCAAGATTAGCCAGCTGCTGAAATGCAGCAAAATATTCCGGGCGGCAATCTGGATAGCCGGAGTAATCTACTGCGCTACTGCCAATAAAAATATCATTAGCCCCCAAAACTTCCGCCCAACCTAAAGCAATAGCTAAAAATATCGTATTACGCGCTGGCACATAAGTGACGGGAATTGCTGCCGTTCCTTGATAATCCGGCACTGCAATTTTATGATCTGTCAACGCTGAACCACCAAATTGTCCAATCGGCAGCTCTATGATTTTATGTTCTTTAACAGCATAATTTTTAATAATATTTTTTGCTGCAGACAATTCCACTTTATTCCTTTGTGCGTAGTTAAATGTCAAGGCATAACACGCAAATCCAGCCGCTTTTGCAATGGCTAAACAAGTTGTAGAATCCAGTCCGCCAGATAATAAAATTACTGCTTTTTTCATTGAGCCTCCTTTATAATGTATACATTTTATTGCTAATCATTATACAAAAAGCGATAATAACACAAGATAATTCCGTGTATCACTGACCTGCTTGCGATATAGTTGTCCGTTAAGTGTGATAGTTCCTCTCTCCTTTTGCGGACGCATTGTTGAATTCACACCTGCTGTGTGTGAAAGCACTGTATCCCTCTCGCACTGTATCCCCTCTCCCCTTGCGGGAGAGGGGTAGGGAGAGGGGATACAGTGCTTTCTTAAAAAGAAGAGAGGGATACAGTGCTTTCACTAAATCTAATACAAGTAGCCATACGTGAAAACAAACAGATGCACTTTCATGCCAAGTCTCATCCTGCTCTGGGCGATGATGGGTTACGCTTCCTCTGCAAACGCCTTTGCCAATGATCCCTTTGATACTGAAGGCTTAACTACAGCCAATCCCCAAACCTATTGGCGTGGGGCAACCGGCATTGCAGTCAACGACGCCGCCGCAAAAAGGGCAGCCCAGTTACTGCCACATAAACCATTGACCCTGGCAGAAATTACTGACTTTGCCTTGCGCAACAATCCTGACACTAAACTAGCTTGGGCGCAGGCAAAAATAGCAGCAGCGGGTTTGGGTAATTCAGAAAGTGCTTATCTCCCCCAAATCAACGTGGGAATCAATGCTCAATATACCTCTAATTTATTTACTAAGGGCTCAGGCAGTGGCGGCTCCACCGGGCCCAATCTGAGCATGAGTTATTTGTTGTTAGATTTTGGCACCCGCGCCAATACAGTTCGTGCTGCGCGCTATGGGTTGATCGCTGCCAATTTGAATCAGAATAGTGCAATACAACAATTAATTTTTCAGATTCAGCAGGCCTACTATGAAGTATTGGGACAGCAAGCACTCATGACCGCCAATAAAGAAAGTGTGACGGAAGCTAAAACTAGCGTTGATGCCTCGCAAGCGTTAAGAGAACAAGGGATGGCTACGATTGGGGACGTTTATCAGGCACAAGCTTCGCTGGCTCAAGCGACTCTCAACTTGGAACAAGCGGCTGGCAATTATAAGATTGCCCTAGGACAACTGGCAACGGCTATGGGGGTAGCGGCAGATACTCCTTTACAATTAGTGCCTTTAACTGTAACTCCACCCATCAACAAAATTAACCACGATATTAATAAACTGATGGCCGTCGCCCAGCAGAATCGTCCAGATCTCTTAGCGACAGAAGCACAGGTGCGCCAGAGCCAATCCCAGCTGGCTGCCACTAAAGCGGCTGCGCTGCCCATAGTAACGGTTAATGCGGCAGCAGGTCCCCTCACGATAGATAATGCGAGTACTACCAATACCTCTATAAGCTTAAATGTTACAGTACCCCTATTCACCGGATTCTCGCAAACTTATCAAGTCCGCCAAGCTAAAGCGCAGGTAATGGCTTCTGAAGCGACCCGGGATTCTTTGTTCCAACAAGTTAAGCTACAAGTTTGGCAAGCTTATTACAGCCTGCAAACTGCTGCTGCTAATATCAATAGCGCGGAAATTTTTTTAAAAAGTAGCCTGCAGGCCAATGAACAAGCCCGCGGACAATATAAAGCTGGGGTAGGTAATATTTTGACTGTACTATCAACACAATCTTCTTTGGCTAATGCTCGCGTGCAAAGTATTCAAGCCAGATTAAATTGGTATGTTGCCTTAGCGCAATTAGCACAGGCGATAGGGGCTTTGCAGGGGGAGAGGAGTTAAGTTATGCACCAATCTCAAACCTAGCTCGAACAAGCCCCTTCCCCCGCTTGCGGGGGAAGGTTGGGAAGGGGGCAGTCACAAGTAGCACTAATTCGACCAAATACCATTATTCAGAAAAAAACTTATGAAAAAATCATTTCCAACCCTACTAGTCGTAGCACTAACCACCATTGTGCTGTTAGGCATTTATATCTGGCTCAGCACCAAACCCAATACCACTAATACCCATAAAAAAGGTGGCTTCAACAAAACCTTTATCGTTAAAGTGGCGCAGCCGGTCATAAAAAATGTTCCCATTACTTTAGATGAAGTAGGTACTGTAGAACCTGAGGAAACCGTATCCATCATCTCGCAAGCTAATGGGATGCTAAAAAAAATCTACGTCCAGCAAGGGCAAACAGTAAAAGCAGGCGAATTATTATTTGAAATTGACCCAGCTATTTATTTAACCGGTGTTGCCCAAGCTAAAGCCAACCTACAACGTGATCAGGCACAACTGGCACTGCTCAATGCCAATGCAGAACGATACGCTGCTTTAGCAGAACTAGAATACGTTACCCGACAACAATATGAAGAAGCAAAAGCGGCTGCTTTAGCGCAAGAAGCGGCGGTAGCCGCCGATCAGGCTCAGTTAAATCAGGCTAATATCCAACTGAGTTATGCCAGTATCCATGCACCCATTTCTGGAAAAGCCGGGGCGATTACCGTACATCAAGGTGATCTGATCAGCACTAGCAGCGCTAACCCATTACTGGTAATCAATCGCCTCGATCCGGTGCTGATTAATTTCAATCTCAGTCAAAATCAACTGCCAAATTTATTGCACTATCAACAGGCTGGAACTTTAAAAGTTGAAATTATCGAAGAAAATGCCACCGAAGCATTAGCTCAAGGAGAGCTTTCTTTTATTAATAATAATGTCGATACTGAAACGGGTACCGTACAGGTCAAAGCAAAAGTTCCCAACCCCCATTTAGAATTGTGGCCAGGCCAATTAGTCACCGTGCGATTGATTTTGGCCATGGAGCCTCATGCGATCATCATCCCTGAAAACGCAGTACAACTTGGCCAACAAGGTAGTTTTGTCTACTTATTAAAAGAGGGTAAAGCGGTTATTCAGCCGGTTACAGTTTCACGCCAGATCAACCAGGAAGCGGTGATTGCTGGGGGACTTAAAGGGAATGAAACGGTGATTACGGAAATTCCTCCCGGATTGAACGATGGATCGGTGGTGCAGGTGTCTGGCGATTTAGATGCCAAAAAAATATCACCTTGACATGCTTATATTACCCCCTTTCTCTGCGGGCTGAGAGAGCCCTAAATATTTATTTATAGTGAGGTTACGAATGGGTTGCCACTAGAAGCTGCCCCCATCCTAACCTTCCCCCGCAAGCGGGGGAAGGGACTGGTTCGGCAGGACAATCAGCTATGCAGCCAACCCCATACTAGCTCGAGCAAGTCCCTTCCCCCGCTTGCGGGGGAAGGTTAGGAAGGGGGCAGCTTCTAGTGGCACTTTATCTGAGTCTTCCTTCAAAAAAAGATACTTTACATGAACATTTCAAAACTTTTCATAGAACGTCCGGTTTCTACCATTGTCTTAACTATAGCAATGGTCGTTTTCGGCTGGTTTGCTTATCAGGCATTACCCATTAGTGAATTGCCTGAAGTTGATTTCGCCACTATCCAAGTCAGCGCCAATTTGCCTGGGGCAGATCCGGAAACCATGGCTAATGCTGTAGCGACGCCCCTGGAAAAACAATTCAGCGCCATTGCCGGCCTGGATTCTATGACTTCAGTTAACTCCTCGGGACAAACCTCGATCACCCTGCAATTTGCCCTAGACCGAAATATCGATGCAGCAGCGCAAGACGTACAGACAGCCATTTCGCAAACGGCTAAATCCTTGCCAGCCGATATGACCAGCCCACCCACGATGCGTAAGGTTAATCCGGCGTCTTCACCTATCATTTATCTGGCACTGACGGGCGATAATATCCCGCTTACCACCCTGGATGAGTACGCACAAACTTACATAGCCCAGCGCTTATCCATGGTCAATGGTGTAGCACAAGTGCAGGTATTTGGTAGTCAACAATATGCTGTGCGTATTCACCTTAATCCGAGTGCAATGGCGGCCCGCAATTTAAGTAGCACGGACATTATCTCCGCCATTCGGGCAGCCAATACTAATCAGCCGGCAGGAATATTGCGCACTCCAGAACGCACCTATACGGTTAAAACATCCAGCCCTTATACGGATGCCATCAGTTTTAATCAGGCGATTATCGGCTATGTCGCTGGTGCCACGGTACGTCTGCGGGATGTAGGAACTGCAGAAGATAGTGTCGCCAATAACCAAGCAGCAGCTTGGTTTGACAATCATCGCGCCATTATCCTTGCGGTGCAGCGGCAACCAGGCTCCAACACCGTCGCCGTGGCAGACGCCATCCACGCACTATTGCCTGAACTGGCCGGCAAATTACCAGGCGGGGCTCAGTTTAATATTGTTTATGACCGCTCTGACTTTATCAAAGCAGCATTGGGAGAGATGAAGTTTACGCTGTTGCTGGCCATAGCGCTGGTGGCTGGCATTATTTTGCTGTTCCTGGGCAGTGTCTGGCCCACCATTATTGCCGTGCTATCCTTGCCCGTCTCGTTAATCGCCACCTTTGGGGTAATGTACTGGCTGGGTTATAGCATAGACAATCTATCGCTGATGGGTCTAGTGCTGGCTGTAGGATTTATTGTCGATGATGCGATCGTGGTGCTGGAAAACATTGTGCGTTATATGGAGCAGGGCATGGGTCGATTGGAAGCAGCGCTCAAGGGTAGCCAGGAAATATTTTTTACCGTAATTTCCATGACTATTTCATTGGTTGCGGTATTTTTACCCCTGCTTTTTATGGGCGGACTACTAGGACGCCTATTCCATGAGTTTGCGGTAGTGGTGGGTATTTCAATCCTGATTTCAGGTGTCGTGGCATTAACCCTGACCCCAATGCTGTGTGCCAATTTGTTGCGCAAAAATCCAGTCACCAAGCCACCCTCGACTACCCCTGATAACATGGCTTCCCCTGCCCATACGCAAGAACATTCTGATTACAATAGTTCTTCGCTATTTCCCTGGTTTGAACGTCTTTTTATGACTACCAAGGTTTATTATGAGCAAAGTCTGCGCTGGTCTTTAATGCGCCGCAAAGGAATGCTGGTCATGACGGGGGTCGTACTGGTACTGACGATCTTATTGTTTGGCATAGTCTCTAAAGGGTTTATTCCCTCTGAAGATACCGGCATTATTATGGGGGGCACCCAAGTGCCAGTAGGTACTTCATTCGCTGATCTAGTGCAACGCCAACAGGCCGTGGCGGAAGTGGTCCGGCGCAATCCCAGTGTTGATCATATCATTTCGGTAATTGGTCAGGGACGCAGTGGCGGTAATGCCAGCGGCGGGCAGCTCAATATTCGACTCAAACCTTTTTCAGAACGCGATTTCACTGCGGATGAGATTATCTCGCAGTTACGCCGTAGCTTGCAGAAGATCCCCGGGATACAAGCATTTTTCCGTAATCCTCCGGCGATACAAGCAGGCGGCGCAGTGACTAGTAGTAATTATCAATACGTACTGCAAGGTCATGATCTGCAGCAACTACAGGCTGTCTCCGTTAAATTACAGGAGAAAATAGCTCAGTTACCAGGCATACGCGATGTGAATAGTGACTTAGATCTAACCAATCCGGAAATTCGCGTAAAAATTCTCTATGATCGCGCTGCAGCCCTGGGTCTCACGGCTGAAGCGATTCAAACGGCGCTTTATGACGCTTATGGCCAACGACAAATCAGCACTATTTATACCGCTACGGATGAGTACCAAGTCATTGCTGACATTGATAACCAACATCAAGGTAACGTCAACTCAATCAACTCTATTTATGCCCGCTCGGTCAATGGCAAGTTAGTTCCTTTGAGTACGGTCGTGATATTAGAGCAAGGGACTGGGCCATTGGCTATCAACCACTATGGTCAGTTGCCAGCCGTAATGCTCTCTTTTAACCTGGCTTTAGGCGCCTCTTTGGGTACCGTCTCAAATGAAGTGGAGGCATTGGCAAAAACCATTCTTCCTGCTGGGGTTACTGGAGCCTTTGCTGGTTCTGCTCTCGTGTTTAAATCTTCTCTGCGCACACTGCCCCTCTTACTAATAATGACCATTTTCGTTATATATGTAGTATTGGCTATACTGTATGAACACTTTATTCACCCATTAACCATTCTGACTGCATTGCCCTTCGCCAGTTTTGGCGCGCTCTTAATGTTGCTGCTATTTCATCTGGAGTTGGATATCTTCAGTTTCATCGGCATTATTATGTTAGTGGGATTGGTTAAAAAGAACGGAATTATGATGGTCGATTTCGCAATTACAGCCCGTCGCAATCACAATCTCAGCGCCTACGATGCCATTATACAGGCTTGTATGACGCGCTTTCGGCCGATTTTAATGACCACCATGACAGCCATTTTAGCGACGTTGCCATTGGCTTTAGGCATGGGTACCGGTGGTGAATCACGACGGCCTATGGGGGTGGCTGTGGTAGGAGGGTTGTTGTTTTCACAGATGCTGACGCTTTATGTCACTCCGGTGTTTTATTTGGTAATGGATAATTTGGCCAGGAAATGGAAGAAGAAACAGGACACTGCGCAAACTGTATCAAGTCAAGATAACAGCTAGGGTGTGTCGTCACAGCTTTTCCTTACTGCGTCGTCCTGCGGCTTTTCCCTACTGCGTCGTCGTCCCGCGGCTTGTCCGCGGGATCCAGAAAGAGCCTAAACCTGCTGAGAGGACAAAGAAACTATTTGCCAAACCCCCTGGATCCCGCGGACAAGCCGCGGGACGACGTAATAAGGAAAAGTTGTGACTACACCACCCTAGATTTTATAGTCCACATCCATCATCAAAGTACCCTGAATATGTTTCGGAAGAGCAGATACACAATGATTAAAACAAGTATTTATATTCAAAGAAAGGTATTTAGCCAGATACTCATCGATAACATTTTTCGGGGTAGCCGCAAGTAATTGCGTTACAGACTGAGTCGCCAATTCTTTATCAGGATTTGCAGTTAACAAATAGGCAAACAATAGTGCTGTTTGCAATAACGGCAACAACAGCAACTCTGGCAACTGCTGCTTTAATAATAAATCTGCCGTATAGAGCACATCAATGACAGCGTGTTGCAATAAAAAACCATGTTGCCAGTCGTTTTCTACAATTCCATAACGCACGGGAAAATCCCATTGTTTGGTTCCACCGCCCCCATTGTTGAGAAAATCGAATAGCGAAACCTGTGCGACGCCTAATTCTTCAGATCCAATCACACGTTTATGCAGCGCAACTGCCAATGAAAGGCCTAATAATCCGTGAAACACCAGCACATGACCGATTAATTTTACCGCCGCACCCGTCGCGATTTCCGCACCAAAATATTGCGGCTTACCGACACGCTGCAACAGTGGTTCCACTCGATTATACAACGCCTTATCGCCGCTACATAAAATCAACATAACCGCATTTGCTGCTCCTTTTGCGCCACCCGTTAGCGGATAATTAACATACTTGATGCCAAAGCCTGCACAATACTGATAAGTCGCTTTGACAAAATCACAGCTAACCGTGGATAGATGTAACACAAAATAACTGCGGCCTGCGGCACCTGTTTGTAACAGGGGCACTAAATCAGAAAAAATTTGAAAATCATCACCATTTTTTCCAGCGCAAATGACCACGCCATCAAAATCGCCATCGCCCACTAAACTAGTTAAATCAGCCACCAGCTCCGCCCCATGGCTCTTCCAATCTTGGCGAAATTTATCTTTGCGCTCACCTTTAGTGCCTCTGTCTAATACGCGGATATAGCTGGCCTGTTCACTGCCTTGCAGATGCTGTGCAGAAGGGCCCAGCATATTTCCTAAACCGCCTATGGCGATAAGTTTTAGTGTCATTTTTGCCCCTGTATATGTTAATTTTGACGTAATTATTTAGCACACATCGGGATATTCCCCTCTCCCCTGCGGGAGAGGGAATATTAAGCATTACTATTTAATTTTCACCAATGAATGCCACACCAACCCCCTCTCCCGCAAGGGGAGAGGGGATATAGAACCAGAGGAAGAGAGGCTGCCTGAGATAATAAATAGCTAGAGGAAAGAGGCACTGCTAGTCAGAAATAGTACCAAATCTTACCTCGCTCTGTATTTTTTTCCTGCTCTATATCCCCTCTCCCCTTGCGGGAGTTGCTATGCTGAATAATAGGGAAAGAGGTTGGTGTGGCATTCATTTGTTAAAATTTACCTCTCTTTCCTAATTAAACACAATTGTCCCCTCTTCATTCAATCATAGTAGGAGAGAGAGATACAGTGCTTCCCACAGTACGTAGAATAACGTGCGACAACGCCTCCCAGCGAGAGAAGGGAGAAAGCTACTAAACTCATAGGGTAAATCCTTACAAAGATTGGTCTGTAGGCTACATCCTAAACACCCCCCAATTCGTCTCCCGTATTGGACTATTTAACGCCGCAGAAATCCCCAGGCCCAAAACTTTACGGGTGTCTATCGGATCAATGATGCCATCGTCCCACAAACGGGCGCTGGCATAATAGGGGTGACCCTGAGTTTCATATTGGCCACGGATTTTAGCTTTATAGGATTCATCAGCGGCAGGATCATAAGCTTCACCTTGGCGCAGCTTTTTTTCCTGATTGACTTGCGCCAATACGTTAGCAGCCTGTTCGCCCCCCATGACTGAAATGCGTGCATTAGGCCACATCCATAAAAAACGCGGGTTGTAGGCTCGGCCACTCATAGCATAATTCCCAGCGCCAAAACTCCCACCGATAATCACGGTGAACTTTGGCACGCCAGCGCAAGCAACCGCAGTCACTAGTTTGGCACCATCTTTGGCTATACCGCGAGTTTCATATTTTTTGCCCACCATAAAACCGGTAATATTTTGCAGGAAAACCAAGGGAATTTTTCTTTGGGCGCACAATTGGATAAAATGCGCACCCTTTAATGCAGATTCGGAAAATAAAATACCATTGTTGGCAACCACCCCTACCGGATATCCATAAATATGGGCAAATCCACAGACCAAAGTACTGCCATATAGGGCCTTAAATTCGTCAAACTCAGATGCATCGACTATCCGGGCAATAATTTCATGCACATCATAAGGCTGACGAGAGTCGGCATTGACTATGCCATAAAGTTCTTGCGCAGAATATATGGGCTCTTTACTAGGACGTATGGCCAGGGTTAACTTTTTGCTACGATTTAAATGGGCGACTGCTTCTCGTGCCTGCTGTAGAGCATGGGCATCATTCTGCGCATAGTAATCTGCCACACCAGAAGTGCGGCAATGTACTTCGGCACCTCCTAGTTCTTCGGCTGATACGACTTCACCTGTCGCTGCTTTAACCAATGGCGGCCCACCGAGAAAAATAGTCGCCTGCTGCCGCACCATGATAGTGATATCCGCCATAGCCGGTACGTAGGCTCCTCCAGCAGTACAGGAGCCCATCACTACGGCAATTTGGGCAATGCCTTGGGCTGACATATTAGCTTGATTATAAAAAATACGTCCAAAGTGTTCTTTATCGGGAAAAACTTCATCCTGCATCGGCAGAAATGCGCCGCCTGAATCTACCAAATAAATACAGGGTAAATGATTTATTTGCGCAATTTCCTGAGCACGTAAATGTTTTTTAACGGTGATGGGATAATACGTGCCACCTTTAACAGTGGCGTCATTAGCTACAATCATGCATTCCTGCCCCATCACCTGTCCGATACCGGCGATAAGGCCACCCGAAGGCACTGGTTCGCCATACATTTCAAAACCGGCAAACTGCGACAATTCTAAAAACGGTGAACCTGAGTCGAGCAGGTATTCAATACGTTCCCGCGGCAAAAGTTTACCGTGCTGTTGATGACGCTTTCGTGCCTGTTCGTTGCCGCCCTTTACAATTTGGGCGGTTTTCTCGCGCAAGTCAGTGACCAGGCTTGTCATATGCGCGGTATTTGCTTTGAATAGTGAACTTTGCGAATTTATATTGGAAGATAATGTAGGCATATAGAGTACGACTTGTTAACCTGAAGAAAAAATAAGTTGCTGTCATTTATTTAAAGTATCTTTACTGTCGAGAAAGATCAGATAAAAGCGCCATACGAGACTGCCCCCTTCCTAACCTTCCCCCGCAAGCGGGGGAAGGAACTGGTTCGGTAGGATAAGTTAAGCTATGCAGCCCATTCCATAGTCGCTCGAGCAAATCCCTTCCCCCGCTTGCGGGGGAAGGTTAGGAAGGGGGCAGTCTCGTATGGCAACCATCAACTGGCAGCTAATTGTACTAGACCAACTCAACCGCCACCGCCGTCGCTTCACCACCGCCAATGCATAAAGCCGCGACCCCGCGTTTTAAATTATACTTTTGTAACGCAAACAACAAGGTGACTAAAATCCTCGCGCCCGAAGCACCAATGGGGTGACCTAATATACAAGCGCCACCATGGACATTAACCTTGTCATGCGGTAGCTTTAAATCATGCATCGCAGCCATAGTCACTACCGCGAATGCTTCATTGATTTCAAATAAATCCACATCCTGTACGGACCAATTAACTGCTTTTAGCAATTTTTCGACTGCCCCTACGGGTGCTGTGGTAAATAGATTAGGAGCATGGGCGTGGGTGCTATGACCCACTAGAGTTGCCAAAGGGGTAAGGCCCAATCGTTCCGCTTCCGAACGACGCATTAATGTCAAAGCGGCCGCACCATCAGATATAGAGGAAGAATTGGCTGCAGTAACGGTGCCTCCTTGTTTAAAAGCGGGTTTTAGTTGCGGGATTTTATCGACTTGTGCACTGCCTGGACCTTCATCCTGAGTGATTTCGGTCTCCCCTTGTTTTGCGGCCACCTTAACGGGGGCAATTTCGGCACTGAAATTACCCGCCGCGCTAGCTTGCTGCGCGCGTTTGACTGAGGTGATGGCAAATTGATCCTGCGCTTCACGAGTAAAATTATACCGACCCGCACACTCCTCAGCGAATACTCCCATTAAACTCCCTTTCTGATAGGCATCTTCTAAACCGTCATACAACATATGATCAATAACTGTTTGATGTCCCAGTCGATATCCAGCGCGGGCTTTGGGTAATAAATAAGGGGCGTTGGTCATGCTTTCCATACCACCTGCGACGATAATATTTTGCGTACCAGCAGCTAACAAATCATGCGCCAGCATAACGGTTTTCATACCAGAACCACACATTTTATTTATGGTGGTACTTTCAGTACTATCCGGCAATCCAGCACCCAAAGCTGCTTGCCTGGCAGGAGCCTGACCTAAGCCGGCGGGTAATACGCAACCCATTAACACACCCTGGACTGCCTCCAGTTTAAGTTGCGCACGCTCAACGGCCGCTTTGATGGCTGTAGCTCCTAGCTCTGGTGCAGTCACATTCTTAAAACATCCTTGAAAATTTCCAATAGGTGTGCGAGCGGCAGCCACAATGACGATAGGGTCTTTAAGCATTTTTATTTTCCTCAAACAATTCTCTTCCGATTAACATGCGGCGGATTTCATTAGTACCCGCCCCGATTTCATAGAGCTTGGCATCTCGCAATAACCGGCCTGCGGGATATTCATTAATATAGCCGTTACCGCCTAGGCATTGGATGGTCTCCAAGGCCATATGGGTTGCCCGTTCAGAACAATAAAGAATCACCCCAGCGGCATCTTTGCGATTTACCTTGCCGGTATCGCAGTTTTTTGCTACCTGATATAAATAAACGCGGGCAGTACTCATAGCAGTATACATATCTGCCAATTTACCTTGAATTAACTCAAATTCGCCAATGGCTTTGCCGAATTGTCTACGCTGACCAATATAGGGCAGTACAACATCCAGACAAGCCTGCATGATACCCACTGGACCACCTGACAGGACGACGCGCTCATAATCCAGGCCACTCATTAACACCTGGATACCTTTATTTTCTGCGTGTAATACATTCTCTAGTGGCACTTTACAGTCTTCGAATACCAGCTCTGATGTATTAGAACCACGCATGCCTAATTTATCTAGTTTTTGTGCCGTATGGAAACCTGCGAAGGAATTTTCAACGATGAAAGCTGTGATGCCGCGGGATTTTGCTTCTTTATTAGTTTTGGCGTAGACCACCAATGTATCTGCATCTGGACCATTAGTGATCCACATTTTAGTGCCATTCAGCAGAAAGTGGTCACTTTTTTTCTCAGCATATAATTGCATACTGACCACGTCGGAACCGGCATTGGCTTCACTCATGGCTAAGGCCCCGACCTGCTCACCGCTAACTAGCTTAGGAAGGTAACGCTGTTTTTGTTCAGGAGTGCCAAAGCGGTTGATTTGATTGATGCATAAATTAGAGTGGGCGCCATAACTCAAACCCACCGATGCACAAGCGCGGCTGATTTCTTCCATGGCAATCACATGGGCGAGATAACCCATGTCAGAACCATTATAGGCGGCGGGTATGGTTATACCCAATAAACCCAGAGCGCCTAGTTTCGGCCAAAGATCTCGGGGGAAGGTGTTGCTTTGGTCAATAGTGGCAGCTCGCGGCGCTATTTCTTTTTGGGCGAACTCATATACAGTCGCACGCAGCAAGCTGGTAGTCTCATCTAAATCACATTGCAATCCAGACCACATATTGATCTCCCCTCACTTGGAAATGAGTTTAGCATTTAAACACTTTTTTGTATTATAAAATACGGCTCATGCAACAATCCCCTTCGCCCAGGGGATCAGCACAAAATATTTATTTATAATGGGATTCCAGAATGGTTGCCACTAGAAACTGCCCCCTTCCTAACCTTCCCCCGCAAGCGGGGGAAAGGACTGGTTGGGCAGGATAAGTTATGCACCCACCTCATACCTAGCTCGAGCAAGTCCCTTCCCCCGCTTGCGGGGGAAGGTTAGGAAGGGGGCAGCTTCTAGTGGCAATAATCCTGTAACCACGCTATAAATAAATATTTTATCGATCCCTCAGCCAGATTGTAGTGCGCTTAGGGTAAGTTGTACATTCCATACTTAATTTAAGAAGAAGCCATTATGCTTTACCCTATTCTCCGCTCATTACTATTCCAGCTGCCGCCCGAAACCGCTCATAGCCTCACTTTAAAAATACTATCGCTGGGGCAGCAACTACACCTTAATTTTCTTTTTGCCCGCAAAAATATCACCCCGGTAACGGTAATGGGGCTGACCTTCCCTAATGCCACAGGGCTAGCAGCGGGTCTGGATAAAAATGGTGACTATATCAATGCGCTTGCCTCACTGGGATTCGGTTTCATAGAAATTGGCACCGTCACACCACGCCCCCAGACAGGAAATCCTAAGCCTCGTTTATTTCGCTTACCTGAAGCACAGGCGCTGATTAACCGCATGGGCTTCAATAATCAAGGGGTCGATCACTTAATCGGTCAAGTGCAGCAGGCTAAATATTCGGGTATTTTAGGCATCAATATTAGCAAAAATTTCGATACCCCCCTCGAGCGGGCTGCAGAAGATTATTTGTTTTGCTTCGAACGCGTATATCCTCACGCTAGTTACATTACTGTTAATATTTCTTCGCCAAATACAGCAGGTCTGCGTCAACTACAGGACAGTCAAGCGTTGACCGATCTACTACAGAAATTAAAAGCGGCCCAAACCACCCTGGCACAGCGGTTGCAACGGTATGTACCATTGGTGATTAAAATTGCCCCTGATTTAAGTGTGACTGAGATCCAAGCTATGGCGAACATTTTTTTAACGCAAAGGATAGATGGCGTGATTGCTACTAATACGACCGTGTCACGGCTCAGTGTAGCAGGATTACCAAACGCGGTTGAAACCGGCGGATTAAGTGGTCGACCATTATTTAGTAAGTCCTTACAAGTCGTTGAGCAATTATGTAACGAACTGCAAGGCAAAATCCCCGTCATAGGTTGTGGTGGTATTATGAGTGTGGAGGATAAGCAGGCAATGTTGGCGGCTGGGGCCAGCCTGGTGCAGGTTTATACGGGGTTGATTTATCAAGGGCTGAAATTGTTGGGGTGATGGAGTTAGTGCCACTTGAAGCTGCCCCCTTCCTAACCTTCCCCCGCAAGCGGGGGAAGGGACTGGTTGGGCAGGATAAATTAATTTATGCACCAATCCATATTCGGCTTGAGCAGTCCCTTCCCCCGCTTGCGGGGGAAGGTTAGGAAGGGGGCAGCTTCAAGTGGCACCCAACTCTCTAAACTCACTATAATACAAAAAATAATCACCCCTCATTCCTCACCCCATGTGGCACATGCCCCGTTGCCACATGCTCCCGCGCAGAATCGCAATGCCCCGTTTGATCATCAAAGAACATATCAGCGCCAAAAGCCCGCAAGAACTCCCCCTTAGCCAATCCCCCCAAAAACAACGCCTCATCAATGCGGATGTCCCAGGCACGTAAGGTGCGAATAACTCGCTCATGCGCTGGCGCTGAGCGCGCAGTGACTAACGCAGTGCGGACGGGGCAACGACCGGAAGGAAATTTTTTTTGTAACCGCTGCAGCGCAGCAAGAAATCCTCTGAACGGGCCACCGGAAAGTGGTTGATGCGCGGAATTTTTTTCAGTTTCTGCAAAGACAGCCAAGCCATTTTCCCGATAAATCCGTTCAGAATCATCGGAAAATATAACGGCATCCCCATCAAAAGCAATACGCAATTCTGCTGAATTTTCGCGGTAGGGATTATTAGTGTTAGAGGGCAGGATAGTTGCAGCGGCACAACCCGCTTCAAGCGCATTTTTTACATCAGTAGGGTTTGAAGACAAAAACAAATGTGACCCGAAGGCGGACACATACAAATAAGGGCTCTCACCATTAGTAAATGCAGCGCGGGTAATATCCAGCTGATAATGCTGGATACTATTGAATACCCGTAAGCCAGTATCTGCGCTATTTCTGGATAGTAAAATAATTTCTACTAGCGGTTCTTGCTGATTTAGATTTAAAAATTTTTGTACTAATGGAAAAGCTACCCCTGGCGGCAGAATCTCATTTTCATGCATTATCTGATATTGAGCATATGCTTCAATACCCTGTTGTTCAAAAATAGCATTACTATCATCCAGATCGAATAAGGCGCGCGATGAGATAGCTAATACCAACTTATGTGAAATATCTTCCGACATGGTTCGCTCGAATTAGTAAATTTATAGGGAATCATAAGGAACCCGTTTGATTAATGCAAATCCCTTTCATATAAGTTATTCTATACTCGTCCCACTTAGGATTTCGGTGTTAGAGCAGCCCATTTTGCACTAATCTTCGTCCGATCTTCAATCGTAAAAACTCGAAATAAGAATAACTATTCCTGTGTTTTTACTCAATCAGATCGAACAAATCTCAGCACAAGCTGGACTACTCTAACACCGAAATCCTAAGTGGAACGAGTATATATAAAAACATTGGAGTCCCTTATGTTAGATGCTGATAAAGAGCGCAAAAGTATCATTCAAAAAGTCATCAAGTATGCCCAAAAAGAACTCCCCGCCAAAAAAATGGCCAAGCTCCAACCCTTTATAGAAGACTGCTATTCCCATGCTCCTTTAGATGATCTTACGCAACGACTACCGCGTGACTTATTTGGGGCTGCATTATCTCTGTGGAAACTGATGTATAAACGTAAGGTCGGCCAATATAAACGGCGCATCTTTAATCCCAAATTAGAAAAAGATGGCTGGCAATCAACGCATACCATTTTAGAATTCATCCTGGACGACCAACCTTTTTTAGTTGATACCCTGCGTACTGAAATTAATCGTGAAGGCTTTGCAGTGCATTTTATAATGCATTTAGGCGGCATTAACGTTATGCGAAACGCCGAAGATCACATCACCGGTATTCTGCCACCTGGATCACCCTCCACTGAGGCTTTAATCGAGGCGCCCATTTACATTGAAATTGACCGGCACACTAATCCAGACATACTAGAAAAACTAGGCCAAAACCTAGACCGCGTTATTGATGATGCCCGGTTAGCTGTATGCGATTGGAAGAAACTCCAAGATGAAGTCTACCGCACCCTGGCGGAAATAGAGCACATTAAACCACCTGCTCCCGTTGAAGAAATTGACGAGGCTAAAGCTTTTTTACGTTGGCTGCTCGACAACCATTTTACTTTTTTGGGATACCGGCTTTATGATTTTGTAATAGATGACAAAAAAGAAGCCTTACAACTAGTGAACGATAGTGGCTTAGGCGTATTAAGAGATACCAGTCGAAGCAAAACGCTACGCTATTACGCTGATTTGGCGCCCGAAGCGCGCAGCCTTGGACTTTCTAATCAATTAATCCTCTTGGCAAAAACTAATACCCGTTCTACCGTCCATGGGCGTCGTTACACCGATTTTGTTAGTGTAAAACGCTTCGATAGCAAAGGTAAAATTATTGGCGAACGCTGGTTCGTAGGCCTTTATACCAGTGGCGTTTATACTAATAACCCACGCACCTACCCTTTAGTACGCCTGAAAATATCTGAAGTTTTAAAACGTTCTGGCTTACCGTTCAGGGGACACGCCTACAAAGCGCTAACACATATTTTGGAAACCTTACCGCGTGATGATTTATTCCATGCCAGTATAGATGAGTTATTTGATCTCGGCATGGGTATTCTGCAATTGCAGGATCGACGCTGTATCCGTCTATTTGTCCGCAAAGATATTTATGCGCGTTTTATTTCCTGTCTGGTCTATGTACCGCGTGATGACTTTAACATGGAACTGGGTTACCGCATGCAGGACATACTCCAGGAATCTTTTGCCGGCCTAGAAATTTCTTATGAAACCCGTTTTTTCGATTCCATTTTAGCACGCATAAATTACACCATTCGTATTGATCCGAAACAGCCGCGCGATTATGATTTAACTGCCATTGAACAAAAGCTGATTGAAGCAGGACGCTCCTGGAGAGAAGATCTGCACGAACAATTAATTCAGCATTTTGATGAAGAACAGGGCAATGCGCTCTATAGCATTTATTCTCGTGCTTTCCCAGTAGTCTACCAAGAATCTTTCTCGCCCCGTGAGGCGGTTTTTGATATCGAATATATCGAGAAAATTACACCGGAAAATAGTCTGGAGATGAGTCTATACCAATCATCACATTCAGAAGACCGTCTGATACATTTCAAACTATTTCACCCCGATGAGACCATTCCCTTATCTGATGCCATTCCGGTCTTGGAAAAAATGGGCTTACGCGTGATTGGCGAACAACCCTATCAGATTCAGTTTAATAAAAAGCGCTCGGTATGGATTAATGACTTCAGTATGCGCTACGCAGGTGGCGCACTGAATATAGCTGAAGAAAAGAACAATTTTCAGGAAGCTTTCAAAAAAATATGGAATGGCGATGCAGATCATGATGGCTTTAATTCTCTGGTACTCTCAGCACAACTCAGCTGGCGCGAAACCGCAGTTTTGCGCGCCTTTGCCAAGTATTTAAAGCAAATCGGTTTTACCTTCAGTCAAGATTATATGGAAGAGACCTTATCCCGCAATCCACAGGTCGCAAAATTATTAGTCCAATTGTTTGTGGAAAAATTTAACCCTAACTCGCAAAACACAAAATCTGAGGCCAACTTGCTGCAGATGACTGAGGTCATTAACCAAACTCTCGAAGGAGTTGCCAATGTTGATGAAGACAGAATATTGCGTATGTTTCTTAACTTGATTCAGGCCATTGTGCGCACCAATTATTTTCAAACCGATGCACAATCTAACCCTAAAGCTTATCTAGCATTTAAATTTAATCCACAGTTGCTACTTGATTTACCTCTACCCAAACCAGAACATGAAATATTTGTATACTCTCCACGCTTTGAGGGGCTCCATCTGCGTGCAGGAAAAGTAGCGCGCGGCGGCATACGCTGGTCGGATCGCCGCGAAGATTTTCGCCGTGAAGTATTGGGCTTGATGAAAGCCCAGCAGGTAAAAAATGCCATTATTGTGCCAGCGGGAGCCAAAGGCGGATTTGTGCCAAAATTATTACCCGTAGAAGGTGATAGGGAACAGATCATGCAAGAAGGTATCCGCTGCTACCAAACCTTCATTCACGGTCTTTTAGATCTGACTGACAATCTGCAGGGGACAGACGTTATCCGCCCGGAGAATACCGTTTGTTATGATGAAAATGATCCCTACCTGGTAGTGGCTGCGGACAAAGGTACTGCTACCTTTTCAGACATTGCCAATGCGATTTCCAAAGAATATAAATTCTGGTTAGGTGATGCCTTTGCCTCTGGCGGATCCGCAGGCTACGACCATAAAAAAATGGGCATTACCGCACGCGGGGCCTGGGAGTCGGTAAAACGTCATTTTCAGGAGTTAGCAGTAGATATAGAAAACAACCCATTCACCGTGCTAGGCATTGGCGATATGAGCGGCGATGTTTTTGGTAATGGCCTGTTACAGTCTCAGCAAATTAAATTGCTAGCCGCATTTAACGGGTCGCATATTTTTATTGATCCCGACCCCGATCCTGTCAGCAGCTTTACGGAAAGACAACGTCTATTCAACCTGCCGCGCTCAACCTGGGAAGACTATAACCCTGCTTTGATTTCTACAGGCGGCGGCGTGTATAAACGTTCAGTTAAAACTATCAAATTATCCCCAGAAGCTAAAAAACTGTTCGGCATCAAAAAGGACCAGATAGCCCCCAATGATCTGGTACAAGTCTTACTCAAGGCTCCGGTTGACCTCCTGTGGAACGGCGGTATTGGCACCTATGTAAAAGCCAGCACAGAGACCCACTTGGACGTTGCCGATCGCACCAATGACGCGGTACGCGTCAATGGCAATGAGCTTAGCTGTCGCGTGGTCTGTGAAGGCGGCAATTTAGGGCTTACGCAACTGGGACGTATTGAGTATGAACTGAACGGCGGCAGCATTAACACCGACTTTATCGATAATTCAGGTGGCGTTGATTGTTCAGACCATGAAGTCAACATTAAAATCCTGCTCAATGATATTGTTGAACACGGAGAGTTGACAGAAAAATCTCGCAATATCTTATTGGCTAATATGACCGATGATGTAGCCAAACTGGTGTTACACAACAATTATCGCCAAGTACGGGCAGTGAGTATCAACACGAGTCAGTCGCTGCGCTACCTGGATTTATATCTACGTTATATCAAAGAATGCGTTAAAGAAGGCAAGCTAGATCGCGAAATCGAATATTTACCTAGTGATGAAACCTTAGTCACTCGTAAAGCCACCGGTAAAGGCTTTACGCAGCCTGAAATTGCCGTGTTATTAGCTTATAGCAAAATTATTCTCAAAGCGGAGATTGCAGCTTCAGACTTGGCCGATGATGAGTATTTGAGCCAATATATTCAATATGCCTTTCCACAGTTATTGCGTAAACGTTATGCCACTGCCATGGACCAGCATCGCCTACGCAAAGAAATTATCGCCACCCAATTGAGTAATGCACTTATTACCGATATGGGCATTACTTTTATTTACCAAATGTTTGACGAAACCCGTGCTGAAACCACAGACATAGTAAGGGCCTATGCGATTTCCAAAGAAATTTTTAACCTGCGTGATTTGTGGGAAACCATAGAGGGACTGAAGGTTCCTGTGAAGCTACAAAGTGAAATGACTTTAGAATTAGTGCAGTTGATGCGCCGCTCAGTACGTTGGTTCCTACGCAATCTTCGCCCACGCCTGGAGGTGAAAAAAATTATAGCCCGCTTTTCCGGTGGGGTGAAATTATTGGAAAAAAGCCTGCCAGGTTTAATAGTGGGCATGGAAAAATCCCTATTCGAACAAAAATCTACCGATTGGATCAATGCGGGTGTCCCCGGTGCGATAGCTACTCGCGTTGCCAGCGCCAGGGCTTTAAACTCTGCACTCAATATCCTAGAAGCGGCGGCAGAAAAACAAGTAGACCTGAAAAAGGCGGCAAAGATCTATTTTAACCTTGCGGATCACTTAGGGTTGGATGAATTCAGAGAAATGATAAATAAATATCCCGTTGACAGTCGCTGGATGGTTCTGGCCCGCTCAGCTGTTAAAGGTGACCTGGACTGGCAACAACGTGCCTTGACCCTGGCCGTGTTGAAGCAGAAGGTAAAAGGCCAAGATCCTTTAGATGTCTGGCTGGAGGCGAATAAAGTTTTAGTAGAACGTTGGCAAGCCATATTTACCGAAATTAAAGCCAACCCCACCCTGGAATACTCAATGCTGGTCGTAGCCGTGCGTGAGATGATGGATTTGGTGCAGGCGAATTAACTTAACACTGTCATCTTGAGCTAGCTGTCATCCTGAACGAAGTGAAGGATCTCCACCAGAGTGGCACTTCAAGGAGATCCTTCACTTCGTTCAGGATGACAACGCAAGTTTAGGGATCATAAACACCTTATTTTCAAAAAATCATAATAAAATTGTGATTTTTATCATCTGAGGCTTGCATTTCTACTTAAGATGAGTCTAAATTATGCAGGTGCCAAACAGGGGTAAAGAAGTGGCTATTCTATTAGTTAGCCATTTTTAATTAATTCATGCTCTGCTCCAGGAGTATCAGATAGAACTGTTTGGTGATCCTTAACTGGATTTTCATCCACTGGATTTCTATCAACAACAATGAGGGAATTAAATTATGAGTAATATTTCTAAAGCAGGTGTAATGCTTGCTTCCGCTGTCGGTGTTGCTTTTGCCTTAACCGGTTGTGCCAGCCAACAATCCGGTGCTGCAACTCCACAAAACCTGCCAAACAATTGTGCTGCTTATGCTCAGCCAGCTCCTTCTTGCAAAGGCTATAACAAGTGCAAAGCTGTACACAGATATAAAAAGAATGCAGCATACAACAATGCCAACACACAAGCAGCCGATGGCACCGTTGCTCAATAATTAATACTATTTATTGAGTTGCAGTTAGCTTAAGCTAGACTGGTCAAAAGCCGAGTATCTACAGATACTCGGCTTTTGTTTCTTATGGGATATATGAGTGACTCAAAACGGCTACTTCTTCCTACAGGCCAAGTAAAAAAATTGCGGTAGTTTTTCAAGAAGCATTTTTGTGATAAATTTATGTTTTCCATCCAAAGCTTTGAAGTTAACCTTAACCTAGAAGTTTCAAATTATGCAAAATTTGCCCTACATTGGTTTTGGTTTAGGCCTGCGACCTACACATTACCGAACAATATTAGATACTAAACCGCCCATTGACTGGTTTGAAGTGATCACCGAAGATTACTTGGTCCCTGGTGGCAATTCTTTATATTTCCTCAACCAGGTTGCAGAGAACTATCCGCTCGTTATGCACGGTGTTTCCCTCTCTATAGGCAGCACTGATCCCCTGGATAAAGATTATCTAAAACAAGTCAGGCAGCTTGCAGACCATATCAATCCGCTTTGGATTTCCGATCATTTGTGCTGGACTGGGGTTAATGGTGTCAACTTACATGATCTAATGCCGTTGCCTTACACCGAAGAAGCTATAAAGCATATCGTGGAGCGTGTTTCCCAGGTTCAAGATTTTTTAGGCCGGCAGATTTTATTAGAAAATGTTTCCAGTTATATTACTTATAACCATTCTGCTATGAGCGAGTGGGAATTTATTACCGCCATCGCTGAACAAGCAGACTGCTTATTGCTCTTCGATGTTAATAATATTTATGTTAGTTCCTTTAATCACGGCTTTAACCCGGAAGATTTTATCAATGGGGTCCCAGCCAAAAGAGTGCAACAATTCCATTTAGCCGGCCATTTGAACCTTGGCACCCATATTGTCGATACCCATGACCATGACATCATTGACCCAGTCTGGTCTTTGTATGCCACCGCCTTACGTCGTTTTGGGCCGGTTTCTACTTTGCTTGAACGCGATGACAACATCCCTGCCCTTCCTGAGCTAATGCTAGAGCTGGAACGTGCTAAAACTATTGCGCAACAAACATTGGGTGAATCAGTGCTACTAAAAGGTAAGGAGGCAGTCACATGATGAGCACCTATCCCTTTCGTGAAACATTAGAACATTTTCAAAATTATATTTTAGATAAAGAAGAAGCGTTAATTGAACAAAATGTAGAAGGACCAGATACCAACTTCATTCAAGAACGTCTTGGGGTTTACTACTCCGCCTACTCTTTGCGTCTGTTAGAAATTTTAGGCAAAAATTTTGCCATGCTGAAAGAATTGGCAGGAGAAGAATTATTTGAAAGATTCGGCTGGGATTATATTCACAGTTATCCTTCCAATCATTTCTCGGTGCGTTTTTTTGGACGCCATTTCAGTAAATTCCTGACCACACACCTAGAAAGCACGCCGATATTTACTGAGCTGGCGGAGTTTGAATGGGCTTTAGGAGAAGTGCTTGACGCCAAAGATGCACCTCAATTGACATTTGCTGAAATGGCGCAGTTACCTCCTGAAGCTTGGGCTGATTTAAAATTAATTGTACACCCGTCACTGCAAAGGTTGAGCTACTTTTATCCGACTCCCCAACTATGGCGAGCATTATTTAATAAAACAGAACCACCGATTATGGAACGTCAGGAAAAACCGCTTCCTTGGATTATGTGGCGTTTTAATTTGCAATCTCATTTCTGCACCGTCAACCCCGAACAATTATGGATGCTAGATGCAATGGAATCCGGTCAGACTTTTTCTGAAATATGCGCCGGTCTATGTGATTGGATGGGTGAAGACACAGTAGTTAATTTCGCGGCAGGAACTTTACGACAGTGGATTACTGAGGGTGTTTTTTCTGAGTTTGAGGTTTAGGCTGTAACTCCTTTTTGGACTCCCCTCTCCCGCTTGCGGGAGAGGGGTTGGGGGTGAGGGTGTATGAATTGGCACCAGCTGACAATGGGTTAAAGTCTAAAATGGAATGAAATTATAAAAAATGCTAATTCTCGACACCTCATCCCCGACCCTTCTCCCGCAAGCGGGAGAAGGGAGTCCAAATAGGGAAATTATGCCACAAACACCCCGGCAGAAAAGAACCTTAAAAGAGATATAACTCTAATCCTACACCTACTCATCAGAGTCCTCCTCTTCAATCTCCTCAATCAATTGCGCTTGCTCTCCCCCCTCAAGCTCAACTTTTTCTATACGACTAAAACGTTGACTGATTTTCTTCGATGAAGTATGCACATCTTCCACATCCTCATGCGCCTGCTTAATATGTACCGCCAACTTACTCATACGCTTTTGAAAACGCTGAAAATCTTTGTTAAGCATAACTAAATGCTCTTGAATTATATGCACCTGCTTTCGAGTAGCAGCATCTTTCAACACCGCTCTGGCAGTCGTTAAAATTGCCATCATAGTGGTCGGCGATACCATCCATACCCGCGCTTTTTGCGCAATTTCAACTAAATCTGGATAATGTGCATGAATTTCAGCAAAAATAGCTTCAGCAGGAATAAACATCATTGCACCATCCGACGTCTCCCCCGGCAGGATATACTTGCTGGCGATATGTTGAATGTGAGTGCGTATATCGCGACGGAAATTCTGTTCCGCGCTTTTACGTTCTTGTTCAGAAACGCTATGGAGCAGGCGATAACTTTCTAAGGGGAACTTGGCATCGATCACTACATTTCCTGTGGGTTCGGGTAAAAACAGTACACAATCGACGCGCTTATCATTGGACAAAGTGTGCTGAAAGGCAAAACTCTGTTCCGGCAATAGATTACGGATCAAGCCCATTAATTGCACCTCACCGAAGGCGCCGCGTGATTTCTTATCACCCAAAATTTCCTGCAGCCCTATGACACTAGTGGAAAGTTCGGTAATTTTCTTTTGTGCCTCATCTATTAAGGCCAGACGTTTTACCACATCAGCAAAAGTTGCAGTGGTTTTCTCAAAACCTTCAGACAACCTTTTTTCAACCTGATTACTGATTTCACGTAAGCGTTGATCCGTAGCCTGCGTCAGTTTCTCTACGCGTTGATTTAATGATTCACCATGATAAGTCAATGCCTCAGTGACTTGCTGGCGCACACCCGTCATGCCAGTTAGCAGGCTTTCTTGTAAGGTTTTTAGACTATTAATTTGGTGCTGGTCAAACTTAGATCTTTCATGCTGTTGTGCCCGTTGCTGCTCACCCAATAGGCGCACCACATTATCAGACATATCTTGATGATGACGCCCGCGTTCATCCAACCGTACCATCCAGGATTCTAAGACTTTAGTATGCTCCACTGCCGCACTCCGCAGTTCCTGCAGCTGCGTTCGCCAACTATTTAGACTTCTTAACAAGAAAAACAGGATCAGCAAAGCAATTAAAATTAATACGGGAGTTAACATCAATAATACATAGTCATAGACGGGCATTTTATATCTCTTAAGTAATCTTGATAAGAATGGTTCCTACAATTAAGGTTGAATAGTTATATAATCCGCACCATAATCTTTCCCCACCTTTGGTGAAACAAACCATTTTACGAGCAGTCTATTTCGGAGCAAAGCAGTTTATGCCTATTTATGAATATCAGTGCCAATCTTGTGGCAATGAATTGGAGGTGCTGCAAAAATTCAGCGATCAACCCCCAAGCGAATGCCCTAAATGTGGCAAATCCACATTAATCAAAAAAGTTTCTGCAGCCGGCTTTCAGTTAAAGGGAGGTGGCTGGTACGCAACTGACTACAAAGAATCCAAAAAACCGCCGGCGGCCGAGGGCACAGTAGAAAAAACTGAAACAAAACCCGACACTAAAACAGAGGCGCCTAAACCCACAGAAGAAAAAAAGCCGCCTAAGGATTCCCAATGAACCAGAAAGCTGCCATCGTCACGGGAGCTAACAGTGGCATAGGATTAGCTATCGCCAATTACCTGGCAACCGCAGGCTACGAATTACTCTTAATCGCCCGCAATGAAAAAACACTGGCTGCAGTACAAAACAAACTCGGCGCAAACCACACCTATGCCGCTTTAGATGTTGCAGATCATGCGAAAGTGGAGGCTGCCATAAATCTTTTTGCAAAGCGGTTTCCACAACTTGATTTACTAGTGAATAGTGCCGGTACTGCTAAAAGTGGTACTTCTGAACTGTCAGTAGACGAGTTCGTACACATGCTGAATACCAATCTGGTCGGAACTTTCAATCTAATCCATGCAGTTACACCTTACATGAAAAAGCAAGGCTCCGGACGAATTATTAACATTGCCTCCAGATCGGGCAAAGTAGCGCGAGCTACCTTAGGGGGTTATGCTGCTTCAAAATACGGCGTTGTCGGATTAAACGAAGCTTTATACAAAGAGTTAGCTACTTTTGGCATTTACGTTACAGCCATCTGCCCCGCTTGGGTTTATACCCCCATGACGGGAGATCTCTCTATACCCAAAGAACAAATGATCAGCACGGACGATATTGTAAAAACAGTGAGTTATTTATTGAACCTGTCACCGAGTGCCGCTATAAAAGAAATATTATTAGAATGTCAGACATGGATTAATGAAACGAAACACTAGGGCCTGTCGTCACACTCTGAAGTCCGTCGTCCCGCGGCTTGTCCGCGGGATCCAGGGGGCTTGGCAAATGTTCCTTACCCTCCTAGCAGGTTTTAGGCTCTTTCTGGATCCCGCGGACAAGCCGCGGGACGACGTAAGAGGGCTTTGACGACAAACTCTAGTAAAAATTCAGAAATGAAGACAATTTTGCCTAGACAAAATTTTGACTCAACCCAACAAAACTGAGAAGCACTATGCGTAGCCATTATTGTGGACAAATAACCGAATCATTAATAAACGAAACAGTAGAATTATATGGCTGGGTGCATCGGCGCCGCGACCACGGCGGTTTAATTTTCATTGACCTGCGTGATCGTGAGGGGCGCGTGCAAGTGGTATTTAACCCTGAGCAAGTTGATTCCTTTAAAATCGCCGAAGGAATACGCAGTGAATATGTGGTGATGATTCGTGGCACTGTGCAACACCGCCCTGCCGGCACTGTCAATGAAAAATTGCCAACGGGTCGAGTGGAAGTAATCGCCGATGTGATCAATATCCTCAATACCGCTGAACCGCCTCCCTTTCGACTAGATGAATATGCTGAAGTGAGTGAGGAAATCCGCTTGCAATATCGTTATTTGGATCTGCGCCGACCCGAAATGTCCGATCGCATGCGCCTTCGCGCCCAGGTCAATCACAGTATACGCAATTTTCTTCAGGAAAATGGTTTCTTAGAAATAGAAACCCCCATGCTTACCAAAGCAACTCCGGAAGGCGCACGTGATTATTTAGTGCCGAGCCGCGTTCATTTAGGTCACTTTTATGCGCTACCGCAATCCCCCCAAATTTTTAAACAGTTATTAATGGTGGCAGGCCTAGACCGTTATTATCAAATAGTGCGCTGCTTTCGCGATGAAGATCTGCGTGCTGACCGCCAACCAGAATTCACCCAATTAGATATGGAAATGTCCTTCATAGACGAGCCGGCCATCCAAACCTTAATTGAAGGTATGATGCGGCGTCTGTTTATGGATTTACTGCAAGTAGAATTACCCAATACTTTCCCGCACATGACTTACGCTGAAGCGATGCGCCGTTTTGGCAGTGATAAACCGGATTTACGCATTCCTCTGGAGTTGATTGATATTGCTGATTTGGTACGCGATGTGGAATTCAAAGTTTTTTCCCAACCCGCCAATGATCCCAAAAGCCGAGTGACTGTATTACGCTTACCTAAGGGCGCTGATCTATCCCGCAAAGAAATCGATGACTATACGCATTTAGTAGGTGTTTATGGCGCCAAGGGATTGGCTTACATCAAAGTAAACGATATACATGCCGGTATAAGTGGACTGCAATCCCCCATTTTAAAATTTTTACCCGAAGACGTCGTGGCAAAAATCCTCGATCGCGCCCAAGCAGAAACCGGTGATATTTTATTTTTTGGAGCGGATACCGCCAAAATTGTGACCGAAGCGTTAGGGGCGCTGCGTGTTAAGCTGGGACAAGACCGCGGCTTATTGGAAGAGGGTTGGCGCTTTCTGTGGGTGGCGGATTTCCCTATGTTTGAATGGGATGACAAAGAGCACCGTTGGCAGTCACTGCATCATCCTTTTACCTCGCCTACTAGTGATGACCCTGAGGCCCTGTCGTCAGATCCCGGGACGGCGCTGTCACGCGCTTATGATCTGGTGCTCAATGGCACTGAACTGGGCGGCGGCTCCATTCGCATCCACAATGCCGATATGCAGCGCACCGTCTTTCGTATTTTAGGAATCAGCGACCAAGAAGCTGAAGAAAAATTCAGCCACCTGCTGACCGCTTTCCGCTATGGTTGCCCGCCGCATGGTGGGGTGGCATTCGGACTGGATAGGATGGTTATGCTAATGACCGGTGGCACTTCAATCCGCGATGTCATCGCATTTCCAAAGACCCAAACCGCACAGTGCCCTCTCACCCATGCCCCCGCGCCAGTAAGTGAAGCACAATTACGCGAAGTGGGCGTTCAAGTTATAAAGAGGAATCCTTGAGGAATACACTATGGCTGGACATAGCAAATGGGCCAATATACAACATCGTAAAAAAGCACAAGACAGCAAACGCGGTAAAGTATTTACCAAATTAATTCGAGAAATTACTATAGCTGCACGCATGGGCGGTGGTGATCCCAATGCTAATTCGCGACTGCGCCTGGCGATAGATAAAGCGCTAGCGCAGAATATGCCGAAAGATACCGTGGAACGTGCACGTAAAAAAGGGGCCGGAAGTGCTGAAAGTGATGAACTGTTTGAAATTCGCTATGAAGGTTATGGCCCAGGTGGGGTTGCTGTGATCGTCGATTGTCTTTCAGACAACCGCAACCGCACCGTTTCTGAAGTTCGACATGCCTTTAGCAAATGTGGCGGTAATTTAGGCACTGAAGGTTCCGTCGCCTATTTATTTACTGAACGGGGCATGTTGAGCTTTGCGCCTGGCAGCGATGAAAACCGCATTATGGAAGCGGCATTAGAAGCGGGCGCTGAGGATGTGGTCACCAACGATGATCATAGTATCGACGTTTACACTACACCTGGGCAATTTGCCGCCGTAAAAGCTGCTATGGTGGCTGCGAAACTTGAACCTGCCAATGCGGAAGTGACATTTATCGCCGCTATAGAGGTTGCACTGGATAAAGACAATGCGGAAAAAATGTTGCGCCTGCAAGATATGCTGGAAGACTTGGATGATGTGCAGAATGTGTATTCCAATGCTGATATTCCGGAAGAGCTATTGTTGGGCTAGGGCCTGTCGTTACTCTGAAGTCCGTCGTCCCGCGGCTCGTCCGCGGGATCCAGAGGACTTGGCAAATGTTCCTTGCACTCCGCAGGTTTTAAGCTCTTTCTGGATCCGGCGGACGAGCCGTGGGACGACGGACTTTGGGGAGTGACGACAGGGCCTAGTAAAGACTCAAATAAAGCGCCACTAGAAGCTGCCCCCTTCCTAACCTTCCCCCGCAAGCGGGGGCAGGGACTGGTTGGGCAGAATAAGTTAAGCTATGCACCCAATCCCATACTAGCTCGAGCAAGTCCCTGCCCCCGCTTGCGGGGGAAGGTTAGGAAGGGGGCAGCTTCTAGTGGTGCCCATTCTGGAATCTCACATTATAAAAATTTTCAAGGAACCCCCATGCAAACCATTTTAGGCATAGACCCAGGTTCCAGAATTACCGGTTATGGCATTATTCGCAGCGATGGACAACGACACCTATATGTCGCCAGCGGCGTAGTGAAAATTTTAAAACAAGATATAGGTGGCTGTCTGAGCCAAATTTTTCAAGGTGTCAGTGAAATAGTGCAGCTCTACCACCCCATGCAAGCTGCCATTGAACAAGTCTTTCTGGCGCGTAATGCAAATTCCGCCCTAAAATTAGGTCAAGCGCGAGGAGCGGCCATTGTCGCCATGGCCATCCAAGGTCTAACCATAGCCGAATATTCTGCCCGCTCTATCAAGCAGGCTGTGGTAGGATATGGGGCTGCACAAAAAGAACAGGTACAGCATATGGTAAAGCTGTTATTAAACTTACCCAAAGCACCCAGCGCCGACGCTGCAGATGCGCTGGCAGTTGCCATTTGCCATGCACAAACCTGTCGCAATATTAAAATTCAACCCTACCTACAACCCCAAAAACATCCAATATCTGGAGTTACGGCATGATTGGCCGCATAAAAGGCATATTATTAGAGAAAAAACCGCCCAGCTTACTGGTCGACGTCAGCGGCGTCGCTTATGAATTGGATGCCTCTATGTTTACTTTTTATCGTATACCGGATATCGGTGAACCAGTTATTCTGCATACCCACCTGGTGGTACGTGAAGATGCGCAATTGTTATACGGATTTTCTCAAGAGCGCGAACGTGCGCTGTTTCGCAGTCTGATTAAGGTTAGCTCTATCGGTCCTAAATTAGCATTGTCGATTCTCTCAGGTATCGAGCCCGATGCCTTTGTAAGCTGTATTATGCATAATGATACTGACAGTCTGGTGCGTATCCCTGGGATTGGCAAGAAAACAGCCGAACGCTTGGTCATTGAAATGCGGGATCGCCTGCAGGATTGGCAGCAAGATAATCTACAGAACATTTCTGTAGCACACATCACGAATATGGATAAAGCCACTCAAGATGCCATCAGCGCCCTGGTTTCATTAGGTTATAAACCCAACGAAGCACGCAATGCAGTTTCACACGTGGCGGACGAGCATCAATCAAGCGAAGAGATCATACGCCATGCCTTACGCAGTATGCTCAAAGGAGGCAGACGTGATCCAAGCTGAGCGCTTAATAACTCCTGATAATTTGGGTGATGACGCGCCTTTTGATCGTGCCATACGTCCCAAATACCTGCGTGATTACGTAGGCCAGCCCGCTGTATGTGAGCAATTAGAAATTTTTATTCAAGCAGCACGCAGACGAACTGAGCCTTTAGATCACGTACTGATTTTTGGTCCTCCTGGATTGGGCAAGACCACCCTGGCACATATTATTGCCACGGAAATGGGTGTTGGCTTAAAACAGACTTCGGGTCCCGTGTTGGAAAAAGCCGGTGATCTCGCCGCATTGTTAACTAATTTACAAGCTAATGATGTGCTTTTTATCGATGAAATTCATCGCTTGAGTCCAGTGATTGAAGAGGTATTATATCCTGCATTAGAAGATTATCAGCTGGATATTATGATCGGCGAAGGGCCATCCGCCCGCTCTATTAAATTAGATTTACCCCCATTTACCCTGGTGGGGGCAACCACCCGCGCCGGCTTGTTAACTTCCCCGCTACGCGACCGTTTTGGTATAGTACAGCGCTTAGAGTTTTATCGAGTAGCCGATTTGACCACCATTGTACATCGCAGTGCGCAGATCCTGGGGGTGACTATTGATGCAGCAGGCGCATTGGAAATTGCCAAGCGCTCGCGCGGCACCCCGCGTATTGCCAATCGTTTATTACGTCGAGTACGTGACTATACTGAAATTAAGGCAGATGGAACTATCAACCGCCCGATAGCAGAGCAGGCATTAAATTTATTAGATGTTGACGTGAACGGCTTTGACCCGATGGATCGCCGACTGCTATTGACCGTTATTGAAAAATTTGCAGGGGGCCCTGTGGGGCTGGATACACTGTCCGCTGCTATTGGTGAACCGGCTGATACCATTGAAGATGTGCTAGAGCCTTATTTAATACAACAAGGCTTTATGCAACGCACCTCGCGCGGCCGAGTGGCAACCAGACAGGCTTATTTACATTTTGGGATAGAGTTTTGTGATACCTGAAGCGTTTGATATTTAGGTATAGTTGCAGAGTAATTTTATAAAATTAGAGGTAATTCATTATGACTAGTAGTCCTTCCCTATGGAGTTTTGTTGCAGATGCTGGAGCAGTAGTAAAATGCGTGATGCTGCTATTAGCCGCTGCATCTGTAGTGTCCTGGACCTTCATTTTCCAACGCGGTATCTTCTTGAAGAATGCACAAAAAGCAGTGCTAACATTCGAAGACCAGTTCTGGTCAGGCACCGACCTCAGCAAACTCTATGAAGGTTTAACACAGCGTAATGTCGAACTTCAGGGATTAGAACATATTTTTCATGCCGGATTCCGCGAATATACGCGCCTACACCAACGCCCGGGTGTAAATACCGAAGCTTTGATGGCAGGCGTGGAGCGGGCCATGCGCGTTGCCAGTGCCCGTGAAATGGATAAATTGGAACGGCACCTATCTTTCCTTGCCACGGTGGGTTCAACCAGCCCTTATGTAGGATTATTTGGCACAGTATGGGGTATTATGACTTCATTTCAGGGATTAATCGGCGTTCAACAGTCAACTATTGCTATGGTAGCTCCTGGAATTTCTGAAGCATTGGTTGCCACAGCGATGGGCCTGTTTGCCGCCATCCCGGCAGTAATCGCTTATAATCGTTTTAACAATTCAGTTGAACGTTTAGCCAATACTTATGACACTTTCCAGGAAGAATTTTCCAGCATTTTATTTCGTCAGGCGCACTTTCAGCCAGTGCCGGTGTTGGTTGAACAATAGCTGCTGTCATCCTGAGCCAGGCCTACACCGGCGCATCATCCATTGGCGGCAGCGGCGGTTGCTGATTAATAATAGCGTGCTCTGAAAAATGTTGTTCCCAGTAGGGTAAATCGTCAATAGGCGCACGCACTTCGCCCGCAGGTGGAACCTTCCCTGGAAATATCACTGAGCACGCAGTAACCACAAAAGCTGCGCTAATGAGCAAACAAAAATTAGACAAGTTTTTTATAATCACTATGCGCATGGCCATTCGAAAAATGAGTGTATTATTTTTGCCTAGTCAGTATATAATGTCGAGCCTTTAGAGTCATTGTTTCAGCAGTTTATCGCTGATGATAACCCGGGAGCCAACTGTTCTGTCAAAGTCAGAAGCACTGAAAACATGTTAAAAAATAGAAAAAACCGACGCAGGCTTATGGCCGAAATTAATGTAGTACCCTACATTGATGTGATGTTAGTGTTGCTGGTGATTTTCATGATTACCACTCCCTTGTTGTCTCAGGGAGTCAATGTGGATTTACCCACAGCCACCGCACAACCATTAACCGCAAAACAGCAAGAACCTATCATTATCAGTGTGGATGCAAAAGGTCTCTATTATCTGAACATCGCCAAAAATCCTGATCAACCCATTGATGCAACTGATCTTATGGGCCAAGTCTCTAATGAATTGCAGCACGCTGTTCAGGGCGATCCACCACGTCAAATTTTAGTCAAAGGGGATCAAAACGTAGATTATGGGAAAGTAGTACAGGCAATGGTGTTGCTACAACAAGCGGGGGCACCCAGTGTAGGGTTAGTGACCACCCCACCCGATCAAACGACAAATTAAAATCCGGGCCATGCGCAAAGACTCGTCTTACCAGTTGCCATTAGTATTAGCTATATTATTACATATCGCACTGTTCACATTTCTATTTCTACACTTAACCTCTCCGGATACACACCAACTCCAGTTGCAACCTGATGTAGATATCATCAAAGCAGTAGCAGTTAACCCGGCCGAGATTGCAAAACAGCTCGCAGTAAATAAAGCAGCGCAGGAACGTAAACAACAGGAAGCACAAGAAGCGGTAGAAAAAGCACAGGCGCAAGCAGAACAACGACAAGCAGCATTAGCTGCGCAACAAAAGCAGCACGAACAAAAATTGGCCGCTCAGAAAGCTCAGCAAGCAGCAGAACAAAAAGCCGCTCAGCAAAAAGCCCAGCAAGCAGCAGAGCAAAAAGCTGCTCAATTAAAAGCCCAACAAAAAGCTGAGGAAAAAGCTGTCCAGCTGAAGGCGCAACAAGAAGCTCAGCAAAAAGCGGCACAACAGGCCGCAGAGCAAAAAGCCACTCAGCAGAAAGCACAGCAAGAAACTGAGCAGAAAGCAGCACAGCAAGTAGAAAAAGAAGCCAAAGCAAAACAGGCTGCTGACCAAAAAGCTGCTGAAGAAAAAGCCCATCAAGCGCAGATTAAAAAACAAGAACAATCGGCTGCCAAACAATTAGCACAGAAAAAACAACAACAAGCAGCTCAGCAATTAAAGATAGCGCAACAAAAAGAGCTGGATGCTCAGATGGCTCAGGAGCAAAAAGAGCTGTCCGCAGCACGTAGCCAACAGCAGCAAAGCGAAATCGATAAATACAAAGCGTTAATTGAACAATCTATTAGCCAAAATTGGTTGGTGCCCGGCGGTGCCAATCCGGATTTGTCCTGTCAATTATTAATTGAAGTGGGCCCTGGCGGTGTAGTATTAAATGTACAAGTCGTTCGTAGCAGCGGTGACCGCGGCCTAGATAATTCTGCGCGTACTGCAGTATTTAAAGCCTCTCCGCTACCGGTACCTTCTGATCCTGATTTATTCAACCAATTTCGGGAAATGAAATTAACGGTTAAACCGGAAAATGTGCAATAGTATTCGTGCATTTCCCTCCCATTATGGAAGAGCGCTGCAATGCCCTCTCCGCAAGAGGGCATTGTTCGAATCTCATTCTCCCAGTAACGGGAAAGCACTGTATCCCCTCTCCCCTTGCGGGAGAGGGGATCATAGAGTTTCGGATAGTTAGGAAGAGAATTATTCAACAATGCCCCCAAGGGACGAAGAAGCTACAGGAATTATTCAACAAAGCCCACTCGGGTTTAGAGTGCAGATTTTACCGCAAGTAATTTTGAAAAAGTTAGACCTAGGAGAAAACATTCGTGCAAAAACTATTAAAATTCCTTTTCCTTACCGTATTGTTCATTTCTGGTTCCTCTTATGCTGTAGTTGATCTTGAATTGACCCAAGGCGTGCAAGGAGCTATCCCCATAGCCGTGGTGCCATTTTCTGGACAAAAGGCTAACGACCAATCGCCAGATAATATTGCCGGTGTGATCAATGCAGACTTACAAAATAGCGGACGTTTTCGCACTATCGCCCAAAACAATATGCAACAACTTCCAGACGCCGCGGATCAGGTAGATTTTGCTTATTGGCAAAAACAAAATGTGAATAATATCGTGGTCGGCAAAGTAACACCCGCGAGCGGAGGCCGTTACCAAGTACAATTTCAATTATTAAACGCTTATTCGAATCAAGGCGCACAAAAAAAAACTCCTTCGGCACCCGGCTGGCAAAATAGTGTATTGCTAAGCAATTCCTTTACGGTTGACGCCAGCCAGCTGCGTGGGGTAGCACATCATATCAGCGATCTTATTTATGAAAATCTGACGGGTATTCGTGGTGTATTCTCCACCCGCATCGCTTATGTAGTCGCACAGCAATCTAGTCAAGGTTCCCAATATACTTTAGAAGTTTCAGATATGGATGGCTACAATCCGAAACCCCTGCTCACTTCAAAGGAGCCGATCATGTCACCCTCCTGGTCACCTGATGGCAACCGGATTGCTTATGTATCCTTTGAAAAAGGCCATCCCGCGATTTATGTTCAAGATGTAACCAGCGGTAGCAGACAACTGGTCAGTGATTTTCCAGGGCTGAATAATGCCCCTGCCTGGTCACCTGATGGCCGTCGTCTAGCATTGGTATTAACCCGCACTGGTTATCCAAAGATTTTTGTAATGAACTTGGCATCTAAGCAATTGACTCAAGTGACTCAAGGGGAGTCCATCGATACTGAACCGACTTGGTCTGCTGATGGCAACTCTATTTTATTTACCTCTAACCGCGGCGGTGGCCCACAGATCTATCGTGCTAGCCTGGGTTCCGGTAATGCTCAGCGCGTCACCTTCTCCGGCAGTTATAACGCCAGCCCATCATTGTCTCCCGATGGAAAAGTGCTGGCCGTATTGAATGGTAATAGTAATCGGTTTACCATTGCCTCCCAAGATTTATCTTCTGGGCGCTATACGCAATTGACGCAATCAGGTAACGACCAGTCACCTAGCATAGCCCCGAATGGCAAGATGATTCTATTTGCTACTGAAGTAGGTGGCCGCGGTGTGCTCGCCATGGTCTCCACAGATGGCCGTATCAAATTGATTCTACCCGCACGCGCAGGAGAGGTCAGGGAACCCGCATGGGGCCCATTTTTAAATTAGGCATTATAAAAATTTTAAGTCACTTCATAAACGAGGAAAACTATGAATATGCATCGAGCGATAAGCATTGCAGTAATGAGTGTAGGTATTGTTGGTTTGGCAGCTTGTTCTTCATCACGTCATGGCGCTGGCTCACCCGTTACTGACGCCAATGGAGGTTATGGTGCTGGCGCAGGTGGCGCTTATGCGCAAGGATTAGGTGGCGGCTCCGGATTCCAGCCTTCAACCAGCTGTAATGTGCCACAAACTGCCGGCTTCTATACTCAGTCTTATTATTTCCAATTTGACGAGAGTAATGTAAATTCTGCAGATATCAACCGTATCCAATCTTTGGGAGGCCCCCTGGCTGCTGATCACTCCGCTATACGTGTAGTAGGAAATACCGACTCTCGCGGTAGCCGTGAATACAATATGGCTTTAGGATGGCGTCGTGCTAATGCTGTCAGCTCAACCCTAGAACAGTATGGCGTAACTAAAAGCCAAATTACGGTCGACAGCAATGGGGCGGAAAAGCCAATTGCATTTGGCACTTCTGATGAAGATTACCAGTGCAACCGTCGTGTAGATGTTACCCACCCATAGGCAATAACCTATATGAATCTTGATAAACTCATTAAAATTGCTGTCTGCTGTTACGCTGTAAATGCAACCGTGGCCTTGGGACAAAACGTGCCTGTGATAGATCTAAATCAAGATCCATCTCAGGCGGCGACTGCAACCCCTTCTGATTCATCTTATTCACGTGATGCTCTACCCGTGAGAGATCGTTTAAGGCTACTGGAACAGCAAGTCAACAACTTAACTCAGATGAACTTGCCAGCAAAAATTGATAATTTGCAGCAACAAATTCAGCAGCTTAATGGGCAGTTAGAGGTTCAAGCCCATGACATACAAAGTCTCAGTGACCAGCAAAAAAGTTTTTATCAGGATATCAATCAGCGCCTGGGTAATCAAAAAACCAGCAAAGCCAGTGACGTAACTCCTCCTGTGGCAGACGCTAGCCAGACAATAGCGCCTGCCACTTCGGATTCTGATGCCACTACTACTGCCCCTACATCGAGTTCCACTGCTGACCAGATCGCCAAAGCAGAAGCCAATGTAACGCAAAATAATGCCTCCGCCCAGAATGCATCTGCGGCCGCGCAAATTGCTACCGCCGGCTCGGAAGATAAAGCCTATCAGAGCGCTTTTGATTTATTAGCCAACAAAAAAAATGCGCAAGCCATTACCGCCTTTCAAGAATTTAATAAGGCCTACCCGAATGGCAACTTTTCTGGCAATGCGCATTACTGGCTGGGAGAATTATATTCCCAGCAAAATAAGAATGACTTAGCCGCCCAAGAATTCACCACCGTAATCCAAAAATTTCCTCAAAATGCCAAAGTACCCGACGCCATGTTAAAACTAGCCATCCTACATGATGAAGCGGGTCTACATACCAAAGCGCAACAAGAGTTACGAAAACTCATTCAGCAGTTTCCGAACTCTACTGCAGCACGATTAGCGGGAATGCGACTTCAACAAATGAACTCCACAGGCGGGATACAAGCTGCGCAATAGATATGTGGCTGTCATTAATGTTGTCATCCTGAGCGCACCCGAGCCGCGACCGTCAGGGAGCGTTTACGTTCTCCAATGAACGCTCCCTGACGGTCGCGACTCGGTGCGCTCAGAATGACAGCCATCAACAATCACCCTAAAAAGCGACTTAATGCCTTACAAAGCCATACTTTTTGATCTAGATAATACCTTAGTCGACTTCACCGCCGCCGAACAATCCGGATTGCATACCATCCATCAAATCTTCTTCAACGATTATATTTCCCTCCAAGACCTTAAAAGCTCCTACCTAACAATCAATAAACATCTATGGCAGCTACTGGAACAAAAACAACTCAACGTGCAACAACTCCATTCTGAGCGATTCCGCTTACTAGCAGAAACCCTAAACGTCAATCTAGATACCACAGCCATTGCCACTCTATATGAACAAACCTTAGGTCTATGCAGCCATTGGTACCCTGGCATAAAAGAAACCCTGCTCGTCCTTAAGCAAAAATATCTGCTAGGTATTATCACCAATGGCCTGGCACAGGTAAAAAAAATCCAAAATCACAAACTGGAAATTACCCAACTCTGTCAGAGTTTCCTGGTATCTGAGTTGCTGGGAATTGCCAAACCTGAAAAAGAAATTTTTACTTTAGCATTACAACAATTAAATGCCACCCCAACTGAAACGCTTATGGTAGGCGACTCACTGTCCAGTGACTACCAAGGCGCAATTAATGCCAACTTAGATTTCTGTTGGGTGAATAAAACCCAACAAATCTTACCCGCCGAATTGCCCACACCAAAATACATTATTAAAACCGTGACCGAACTACCAGCAATATTGGCTAACGTTAAATCCTCTTTTGTGCTAAATTATCAGGATAATTTGCAGCTTATTTCGTAATAATCACGACAAAATAACTCATGAATAATCAACTGCGCATCACTGAAATTTTCTTATCCTTACAGGGTGAAACCCGCACCGTCGGATTGCCCACTACATTTATACGCTTGACAGGTTGCCCGCTGCGATGTACATATTGTGATACGGCTTATGCTTTTCATGGCGGTCAACTCCGCACTATTGAAAATATTATGGCTACAGTTGCAACCCACGGCGCGCATTACGTCACCGTTACTGGCGGTGAACCGTTAGCACAAAAAAACTGTTTACATCTACTTAACTATTTATGCGATGCTGGCTATGAAGTTTCTCTAGAAACCAGCGGTGCACTTGATATTGCGACAGTCGATAAACGTGTAATCAAGATTCTGGACTTAAAAACTCCAGCCTCCCAAGAAAATAATAAAAATCGGCTGGACAATATTAAATATCTGTCTGAGCGCGATCAAATTAAATTTGTAATCTGCGATAATAATGATTATCAGTGGGCTAAAAAAATGATGGCCGACTATCAACTGCCACAAATTTGCGAAGTATTATTTTCACCCAGCCACGGCCAATTAGATAATAAACAACTGGCAGAATGGATCTTGGCTGACCGACTACAGGTGCGTTTTCAGATACAATTACATAAATACATTTGGGGTGATGTCCCTGGGAAATAACCTGCAAATTTTACATGGAGACTTTTATGAAAATACCCGTTTATTATCTTGACGCTTTCACCGACCGGTTATTCTCCGGCAACCCCGCCGCTGTATGCCTACTTTCAGATTGGCTGCCTGAAGAATCACTGCGCTCTATCGCCCGCGAAAACAATTTGCCCACCACTGCATTCTTAACGCCTGAAGATGAAGGCTATAATATCCGTTGGATCACCCCCGAATTTGAACTAGAGTTATGTGGTCATGCTGCATTGGCAGCAGGTTATGTCATCTTTAATCACTTACAACCCGAATTACAGCAAGTTACCATGCATCTTAAAAATGGTTCGCAATTACAGATTTTGCGGCGGCAAGACTTAATAGCCCTAGAATTTCCCGTGAAAACGATTGAACCACGTGAAATTGCTAAAGAAATAGAAAAAAGTCTAGGCATTACTCCCTTAGAAATGTATCAACATCGCGATGAACGTTGCATCATTGTACTAAATGACGAACAGACAGTCAGAGACTTGAGGCCGAACATGCAGCCTCTCAAAGATTTAGATTATTGGGGTTATGTGGTGACAGCTCCCGGCATAAACGTCGATTTTGTATCCCGCACTTTCTACCCCGACAAATTAATCAGCGAAGACGCCGTTACCGGTGCCTCTCACTGCGCATTAATGCCTTATTGGGTAAATCGTCTAAGCAAAAATCCACTACGCGCCTACCAAGTCTCCCACCGCGGAGGATACCTGGAATGTGAACTCCAACAAAATCATGTTCTTATCAGTGGAAAAGCGGTGTTATACCTCGAAGGAACTATACATATGTGATGCAGGCTCCAGACTGGCTACTTTCCTCTGTATCCTCTCTCCCCTTACGGGGCTTTGTTGAATAATTCTCTTCCCAACCATCTGAAACTCTATGATCTTCTCCCGCAAGGGAGAGGGGAGTACAGTGCTTTTTCAAAAAATAAGTAAGAGCCAAGGATCTGCAAATCCCAACAGCAAATACAAAAAAACACGCATAAAAAACCAATAACCCCTTTGCTACAGTTATTTCTATCCCTAAAACCTTGTTATTTTCACACAAAAAGGTATCATTCTTTTCTTAGTTGTTCAAAGCATGGGCCGTTAGCTCAGCCGGTAGAGCAGCGGACTTTTAATCCGTTGGTCCCGCGTTCGAATCGCGGACGGCCCACCAATAAAATCAAGGGCTTACAAGATTATTTCCTTTTTCCACAAAATCCTTTGTGGGGATATTGTGGGGGCTAGGATTTGATCCAACAAGTCTTCTGATAATAGTCATGGTGGCCCCACTCTTTCCTTCAACACATACCTTATTTGCTGCAGCAATAAGTTGAGTGATTTCAGCCGCAGAATAATGAGTCGTTATTCTGCCAGATCGATGGCCTAATAAATCCTGCCGATCTTCAAAACTGACACCAGCCGCCCTTAACCGCCGTCCAAAAGTATGTTTCAAGTCGTGGACTCGAACATTTAATAAGCCTGCCCTTTCCCTAGTATTTTCCCATCCCGTATTTAAAATCCTATAAAGGGGTCTACCCCTGTAAGTAAAAACATATTCAGAATGTTCTCCCCTCACCTCTTCAATAATTTCCTTGGCGATTGTATTGAGAATCACCAACCTATCATCTCTGTTTTTCACTATTTCTCGCGGTAATACAAAAACAGAACAATTAGGGATCTCAGGTATAGGTATTTCCCATTCCCAGCGTAAAGAACAAATTTCATTATCCCTACAACCGGTATTTACAGCGAATAAAGCCATACGCAGTAAATGGGGGGGTAATTGGCTAAAAAACCGCTTCTGCTCTTCCCAACTAAGCGGGAATGGGGGCCTGGAATCAAGCTCAGGTAATAGCTTAATTTTTGGCGCTACCTGAAGCCAGGTAAGACCATGCTCGTCCAACCATTCGCTTGCAGCCAAATTAAGAATCCGTCGGGTTACCTGTAAACCATGATTAATGGTTCGAGTTTTGATACCCTCCTTTTTCCTGGCCGCTATAAATGGCTGTAGAGTACCCATATGAACCGATTCAAGAGACAAATCCCCAATAAAAAGATCCAATACCTTTAAACGACCGGCGTCATCACTGATACTAGCCTTGTGTTGATTTTCTATAAGGAACTTTGTAGCAGCCTCTCGGAAGATTCGTTTAGGGCGTACTCCGTAAACCGTAGCCAACCTTATCCTTTCGATACACCGCGCAAGATAGCGCTCCGCTTCTTCGAGATCGACAGCTCCAGTGCTTTCTCGAATGCGGCATTGGAAGATTTGTTTATCGATATGCCAGAATTCACCACGTTTGTAGAGACCTGGCGTCTTTTTGCGTCCCATAGTTTTCTCCTTTCTTCAGGGGGACGCCCACTACAGCTCTTATAATGATCTGCCCAGGCGTCTAAATCAAGTCTATCGAACGCAATACCTTGCTTTCCTATAGGTATGGGTACTAACGTTGGCCGCACTTCTACATTGAATCGATGTCTATCCATGCCTAAATACCTAGGACAATCCCTAAGACGCATAAAACGGACAGGTATTTGTTCAACTAAAGCCATAACTCTCCTATTTGGAAATATTTTATAAATTTCGGCCTGAAACGATTAAACCGGGATCGTCTTAGGGCTGAAAAGGGGGAAGTTGAAAGCATTAATTCTTTGATCACTAGCAACTTTCTATCAATACAATTCTCAAAACTCTTTGCCCTTATCTTTGTCATTAGCCCACCTATCGCTAATCAAATTACGGTATATCTATCTAGCAATATTTTTTTTAAAATAAAAAATTTTTTCGTATTTAAGAAATTTCATGAATTCACTATTTTTGCTAATAATTACGGTAGTGAAAATTACTAAGCATTGAATTACCATTAACAGTTGCTTTCTAAATCTGATATAGATCGCAGACATCTGGGATGCTTTAACTTATCGATTCTTATCCCAGAAACACTATAGGAATGAGGTTTGCTCGCATCGCCAGATCACTGTTAATTTTGTAATCGTAAATTACTCTAACCTAAAAATTGGCTGCTTTTGCAGCCAATTTAATCTCTAACATCTAGCCCCAGGGAAAGGATAAATTCTTTTCGTGGCATGGGGCTGGATGACACTTCTAACGGGGCTTTTCAAAGCAATACGACACTATGGTTCGCAAAAAAATCTTGCGAAGGCCCTTGGTCGCCCCCGTCAAACCATCACTAGCTGGATAAATCGTGATGAAAAAATCCCTGATTTATATGCAGCACTGGATCTATTTGCCCAATTAAAAGGCTCAATTCCGTTAAAAGAATTGGTAGAGAAAGACGATCAGCTGCTCAAGTTATTGGATTCAGTTTTTTTATTCGATAAATGTCCAGCTGTTGAAATCACGATTGATAAGATTCAAATTATCAATACTTGCCCCATACGTAAAACTTCCCAAAAGAGTTTTGAACTTACTTGCAGTGAATTATCGCTACCAATATTGATTGATACTGCAAATAGGCTAATTACTTGCGAGTGCAGGTTGCACGCTAATGTTTTATCAAAACAAAAAACCGTTTTTGTGCATCAACTTGATTTAAAAAAACTAATAAATAAAACAATAACTATAGAGCCTCTGCTTAAGATACTGCCTATAAGCGAAAAGGTTGCCATCGCTTTAGCTATAGAACGAGAGCTTGGAAATCGTCAAGGAAGAAGACGTGACCTAGAAGTTCAACCGCGAATTATGGGGTTAAAAAATAATTTACAACTTGTGCAAAATTCTGCACAAGTTAAACGCGGAATGAAAACCAGGGAATTGATTGCCGATATTGCTGGTTTCAATAACCACTGTACTTATAGCCAAGCTAAAGAAGTGGTAATGAAAGGAGTATCTGAGCTGATTCAAGCTATGGATCAACAGAGATGCACTATTTTCAGGGCTAAGAATATTGCCAAGTTACCTCAAGCCGAGCAATACCAAGCACTCGACAATTTGAAAGACCCAAAATTAACAGATGAACCACCTTGGAGATACTCATGAGTAAAATCCGTACCGTCAAGCCAGAATTATTCCGTCATGTGCATCTTTTTGAAGCGGAAAAAAAATATCAACTGCCTCTGAGATTAGCTTTCATTGGTCTATTCACCTGCTGCGACCGCGAGGGTCGTTTTCGCTGGGAACCACGTCCCTTAAAACTTGATATCTTGCCCTATGATGATATTGATTTTTCGAAAATTTTAGATGCTTTATGGGCGGCGGGGTTCATCAAAAAATACACAGCTCAGGGCAAAAGTTATGGGTATATTCCTTCCTGGCATCAACATCAATCCATTAATAAACACGAACCCATATCTAAATTACCCAATCCTCAACAATGCGAGCACGAAACAACTCCTTATGAACAATCCATAGAGATGCACATGCAACATTCTGCATTGCAGAAACAAACATCTGCAATGTCGATATCAAAATCTGCAACGCCTGAACCGTTAACCTTAATTTCAATGAAATCCTCTGCAGTAACAGAAAATTTCAAGATAAATCAGCAAGATACAAGCAATCAAAAAGATCTAAGTCCGCTCCTCCCTGAAATGCATATGCAAGCACATGCAATGCACATGCCTGCACCTGAAATACAGATGCCTGCATCGCTGGAAGTGGAAGTGGAAATGGAAATGGAAGTGGAACGGGAAGTGGAACTGGATGTGGAAAAGGAAATGGAATATCAGGGGGAACTGGGGAGTAAACCAAACATTGTCGCGCCAGCGCGACGGCGGTCGGTGGGTTCTGCCCAGATCTTCCAGGTTTTTAATTTCTGGAAAACCACCCTAAACCATCCACAGGCGCTGCTGGATGCCAAACGCCAGCGCTTAATTTCACAGGCATTGCAACGTGGCTACTCCGTAGCGCAGTTGTGTGATGCCATCAGCGGTTGCGCTAAAACCCCGCATAACATGGGGGATAACGATCGTGGCCAACGATACGATGGGCTGCATGTGATACTGCGGGATAGCGACCAGATCGAGCGGTTTATGCGTCATCATCACAATCCACCCTGCCCACCGAACACATCCGACAAGCTGCTGCGGGAAAATGTCAATGCCGGAAAAAACTGGCTCAACAAAAAAATAGCGGGAGAAAAAAACTGATGCAAAGCGAAGAAATGCCGGAATTTGTTGAACTGCTGATGGGTTTGAGCTTCTCCTATAGCCAACACTTGAATGAATTCGCCATCGAACGTTACTGGCAAACCTTGGAGCGATTTGAATTTGCTGAGGTGAAAAAGGCCTTGTATGCCTGCACCACTCAAAATCCTGACAAAGGGCATTTTATGCCACAGGCGACGGAAGTGTTGCGTTATATCGAGGGTAGCACTGAAACCCAGGCCCTGAAAGCCTGGAGTCATGTCCTGAAGATTATAAAGTGTGTAGGCAGTTATGATTCCCTAGTATTCGACGACGCGATTCTGCATCGCGTTATTGAGGATTTAGGAGGATGGATATGCTTGTGTGAAACGACCTTGGATGAATTGAAATTTAAAGGCCATGAATTTAAAAAACTTTACGCAGCTTATGTGCTACATCCACCTGCAGAATATCCAAAAAAATTAAGTGGTCGTCTAGCTTGGCAAAATTGTTTACAAGGTTATGAAGAGCCACCGCCGGTATTGATTGGAGACAAGAAAAAAGCCCATCAGGTGTATCAGCTAGGCACTGATGCTAATGCGCTGATACATAGAGATGTCTTATTATTGGGAAATGACTCATCTGCTTTGCAGGATTTGTCATCTCAAGAAGTTTCTAACCTACCTGAAAAAAAGAGTTAAATCATGGAGCAATTTATTATACAGGCGCCAAAGGATAACATCACTTTTGAACAAAAAATAATTGCCATATTTGGAGGTAGTGAAGTTGCACATCACAAACTACTACCTGAGAACATAGTAGCTGCTTTGCAGGACGTTCTGGCTGAAGAGTTAGGTATCATTCCAGGCATAGTTAAAAATAATCCTTTAAGTTTAAGGGAAATGCTATGCCTGATTTTATTAGCTACAGGTAAAAGTCCTGAACAATGCGCCACCTTGTTAAATATCACCTCTAATACCCTATCATCTTACTTAAAGCGAATACGTAAAAAGCTACAGGTTAGAAATAGAACCCAGGCATTTTTTATTTCCCTGCAGCAAGGATATTTGCAAATTTCTGATAAGAAAAAAATAAAATAATCTTCTCTTCATGGCCCTTCTTGTCCCCTAATCTGGGGTATTCTCATTATCAAAAATAACTCTTAAAATTTGTTTATTAAATTTTTTAATTATCTAAAAAAATTTCAACGAGAAATTTATGCGATACAAAAATAAATTGGGAATAGTAGCCATGATGCTCATTGTTGTTACATCTTCTGCCTTTGCACAAACGGGTAATATGACAGTAGGACGTTACCTTTCGGTCGATAATAAACCAAGCAGCGCACAAGTCAATTTGTTATCACAAATCTTTCAAGTTCGTTTCCCAGAGGAAGTTCAAACCATTGGCGACGCCATGAATTACCTGCTGCGATATAGCGGCTATAGCCTAGTTGACGATGCCAGGCAAAGCGTAGCCATGAAAAATACGCTACGAAAACCGTTGCCCTTAGTTGACCGTAATTTTGGCCCCATGAGTTTGAAAGACGGATTAATCACGCTGGCAGGTCCTGCATTTACTTTGATGCAGGATCCTCTCAATCGTGAAATCAACTTTAAGCTGAAACCGGATATTACCTGGCATAAAGGATAAGGTCGTATGAACTCTCCCGCTAATGAATCAGTCAAAATAAAATCCCTGCTCCAGTTGTTGAAAGACAAACAATGGCATTGCAGCGATTCAATAAAAAATTATGGACTTTTTTTCATATTGCTTTTCAGTGCACTATTTTCTTTGACTACGTTGTTTTATGTAATGCATCAGAACCATGGTACAGATCAAACAGCCAATATAACTAACAAACGTAGCCTGTTAATTTTGAGTGAACTTAGCGACCTACACAATCAAGTGCAGCAACTTTCCTCTACATCATCTAATCCATCGGAGTTGAAAACTGCTCTGGGCCGTCTAGATGCCGAGTTAACCGACATCGAAAAAGAAGTCGCAGAGACTGCAAAAAATACCGACATCCAAAAGTTATCAGCTCAATTATCCGATATGCAGACAAACTTAGGCGACCTATCACAAACTATGGCAGCGCAATCAATCAGTAAAAAATATATAGATGCTAAAAAATTACCGTTTCATGTGGTGTCGTTAGACATGATCTCCGAACAGCCTTTTATTTCCGTTGACTATAACCATCACATCGCGCCTTTAGGTATAGGTGATTCCTTAGCCACCTGGAAAATAGTCAGCGCAGACTATGATACGCAAACTGTCGAGTTAGCTAATGCTCGAGGCCAGTACGTAAAAATCATACTCTCAGAGCAGACGGCATGAAACCTTGTAAAAAAATAATCTATCTGTGTGCAGGAATTTTTGTCTTTGTTTTGAGTTGGAATGCATCGATTCAGGCAGATGATATTGCTAATTCACAAGAACAATCCACCGTGACAGAGAACACCCAAGAAAAAACCACCACTGTCGGATCCGCGCAAGATTGGGGATTAACCGAGCAAGAATGGAAGCAATATAAACAGTGGATGCAGGGTACCGACGGCCTATGGTATGCACATATGACGCCACCGGCGGTACTAGGTATGCGCGCAGAAACATCGAGAAGAGCAACGACATTTCGCTGAAATCGTTGCCCGGCAAGAACATGACAAAGTGGCGCGTGAATTGGCTTTCAATCAAGCGGTGTTCATGGCCATACGCCGCTTATATCCTGACGAGCCCATAATTAAAGATTTTGATAAATCGGCATTTAACCCCATGAGCACCCATAGTAAAAATCAGAGTGCACTGCAGTCAGGTGATCGGCTGGCCTTGTTTGAAAATATTTCACAAGGACTCGATTTGGCAGTGTTACCCAAGCTGCTGGGTTTACTGCAATCCAATACCCAAATCAGCCTAGATATTTATTGCACCGGCAGCACAGATGATAACGCCATTCGCCACTGGGCAATGGTTAACAACGTACCGGGCAATTTAGTAAACAGCGGACGAATTACACTTAACCATGACGATGGACGTTTAAAAAATAGACCGGTGGATTTAAAACCTCCCTTTTTATTACTGGTAAGAAATGGCCAATCTCAGACTGTCTCTATCTGGGATTTGTAATGGCGGCCAGCAAAGCCCCGGAAAAAATTCAGCGTAAACGCCGTGGATTGTTAGGGATGTTACTTTCAATTGGGGTGCATCTGATTTTAATGAGTGTGTTCGCCTGGCTGGTATTGCTGTTGGGTTTTGGTATTTACCGCATCGTGCACAAAAATGAAATGGGCTATCCAGCCATGAATGCCATTTTGGATACCAATATCCGCTTATTAAAACAGCACACACTATTTGGTGATCAGAATAATTATATGCGCTTGCAGCAATTACTGCAGTGGATCACTCCGAAGACACAGTTAAATCAGGATTTCGCTTCTCTGCAGCAGGAAATGCAGCGAATGAATGTTCAAACGCAGCTGCTCAAAAAGCCGCTGCAACCGGATTGGCAAGCCATCCGCAGTGAGATTCTGCCGCTGCTTTGGGGAGTAACTGGAATCATTCTAACCAGGGTTTTTATGTTTTTATTGGCGCTGCCTCTTTTTCTGTTGTGTTTGGGTTTGGGATTAGTGGATGGCTTGGTGCAGCGCGATATCCGTAAATTTCAAGGTGCGCGTGAAAGTACTTTGTTATTCCATGAGTTAAAAAGAGGCAGCAGTTTCTGGTTTTTTGTGCCGCTATTGATTTATTTGGTATTGCCCTGGCCTGTATCACCGCAATGGTTTCTTGTGCCATCAGCGATGATTTTGGGATTGATAATGCAGTTTGGTGCTAAGTCTTTTAAGAAATATATTTAAGAGGTAGGTTGTGAAACAAATCAGCAAAATTCTGATATTCACTCTGTGTTGTGCGGTCAGTAGTGCCTTTGCCTCACCAGAACAAGAACGTAGCTATTTGGTGCAACTGCTCAATCAGCTTAATGCCATGACCCCGCTGATTTTAGCAGCAGAACGAGAGCAGCCGAAAAATTTACGCATTCAGTTTCATTATACCGCTTGGCACGATGCTAAAGGACAGCTGCACAATGGATTATTAGAAGATGTACAGGCTATCAAAGCTGGGATCCGACAAAAGCTGGATCACACAACTGTTGAACCAAGAGCATTGAATGTGATTCGCGGAGATTACCTAGACAAAAATAATCTCTCACAGGATTCCCATTCATGACTGCAACGTCCAGCGCAATTGAGGCATTACAAGTAGCAGCCGGTGTATCAGCCAGTGAACTCAGTTTAACAGTGCGCAGTATTTTATTGACCTTGGTATTTGTTTGGGCGGCAGCCTGTGTTTACAGCAAAATCCACCATTTCCGTCATCACGATGTGGATTTGTACGATACCCAACGCCAGGCATTACGTATTTTATTTATTGTCGCCATTGCCGTGGCATTGGTATTTATCCCTTAAATTTCAGGAGTAACGTATGTTTAAACGCAGTTTATCCAAAATAAAAAACGGTTTTTTAATGTGTGGAATCTATTTGGCGTCATTGCCTTGTTTAGCTGTTCTTCCGCAACCACCCGACGCTGACGTGGCCGATGGCACTAATGACTGGATTGATGTTGGCGGAAGCCTTGCTTACAAAACCTTGAGCTATGCCTTGATAGCGCTGGGCGCGATGATTGTAGCAGGGGCCGCTTTTGGTATTTTCAAAGCCTACCATTCTGCACAGGAAAGACAGGACTTAGGACATTTTTTTAAACACTCCGCTGTTGCGGTAGCAGCCGCTGCCATTGGTGCGGGTTTGCTCTATGCAGGTTATCAGATTATTCAAACCAGTTAAGGAGAGTAATCACCATGCTGCTCAACCACGTCAATTACAAAATGCCTATCTATAAAGACTGCACGTTATTTGAGTTACTGGTGGTCAGTTGTTCTTATCTGGTACTAGGTGGTTTCTTATTTTCATTATTGACCTGGTTGTTCATAGGCTATGCGTCCATCGGTTGTGCATTAATTCTGATCTCATTAGTCCATGCTACCCGTTTTTTATTAGGCCGCTTGCAACGGCTAAAATACGGCAAACCCTATGGTTATTATCGGCAATTATTTTTTAAAAAGCTGGGGACCTCTATATTAAGTTTTATCTGGAAAACCCGGCTTATTACCCGCAATGGGCGGTGGTCAGTTAGGAGAGAATCGTGATGCTGTTTAATGCCTGGAAAAAAGAAGATCGTGACCGAGCGTTAATTCATGCGCAAGGCCGATTCATTGTTCTCTTATTCCTGTTATGTGCCTTGTTTTGTGTCGGATGGATGACCGCACCGTCACGATTACGAATTTATGTACCGCCCGATATTTCTAATGGCGCAACGATTAATGTCAGCGAAATTCCGGCACCCTTAATTTACAGTTTTACTTATGAAGTCTGGCAAGAATTGAATTACTGGCCAGACGACGGCAGTAAAAACTACCAAAAAAATCTTCATAGTTATTCAGCTTATTTAACACCCGAATTTCAAGCTGAACTTTTACAAGAATACAAAGATTTATTGACCGGCGGGCAAATTCAGCGCCAGCGATTTATTCAAGGTGCATCGGGTAGTGCTTTTGATGCCACAGTTGTCAAAAAATTAAGCAGAGATGCTTGGGAAGTCGATCTCAAAGTCCGGTTGATGGAATACAAAAATAACCAACTGGTAAAAGACGTGGAGATTTTATATCCGCTTAAAGTGATTCGGCATGATGTATCCAACAGCTTAAACCCTTATGGGTTAGCAATTAGCGGGTTTATCGCACCACCGCAACGCTTAAAGACGTACATATAGGAGATAGCAAGTGAAACGGTTATTGATGTCTCTATTAATATTTAGTGTAGGTTTGTCCGCGTTTTCAGCCACAACATTACCGTTGTCTGATAACCAGATACAGAAGTTGCAGCAGTATTTACCCGCGGATGATGATAATGCCCCACTGATTTGGAAGGGTGATCCTATTTTCGTTGCGCTACCTGTTGATAAAGAAAAGCGGTTGATATTTCCTGAACCCGTTCAGGCCGATTTAAACGGCAGTTTAACTACTGACCAACTACGCATCATCAACAATGAGCAAAATTTATATTTGACTGCGCATCAGGCCTTCGCCAAGACGCGATTGTATGTGACCTTAAAAAATTCGCAGCAAATTATTTTGCTGGATATTGCAACTGACAATCAGGCGTCAGCCAATACGCGCATGATTTCTTTACCTAAAAATGAAAAGACTACATCAATAGCAGTGGCTAAACAACAAATCAAGGGTACGGCAAATAATCCAACAACGGGTAACAATATGCAAACCATTTCAGCTGATGATTATGTCAATGCTATCCGTTTTGCCTGGCAGCAGTTGTATGCACCGCAACGGTTATTAAATCAAGATCTGGAATTTACCCGCACGCCAATGCATACCACATCCTGGGTAACGGATTTAGTTTATGGCGACAAAGTATTAGCGCATCCTGAAGCCTCCTGGCTACTCAATGGGTTATACGTTACTGCAGTAGAACTGCGCAATAAATATCCCCATGACACTACATTAATAGCCAGGGATTTTTGCGGTGATTGGCAGGCAGCCACACTGTATCCACGCATTCATTTAAAACCTGCAGGTCAAAAACCGGGTGACAGTACCACTTTATTTTTAATTTCCACTAAACCGTTTGGCGATGTGTTGGGAGTCTGTCATGGCAGCGCATAAAACTAACGGGTTATTAAAATTTGCTGCACCCATCATTGTCTTGTTATTGGTAGTGGCTTTCTTCTCGGTCAGCCATCACGATAAAAAATCGGTTCCATTAATCACAACGCCTAAAAATGCAAAAAACACTGCATCACAAGACAGTGCGGCTGAATCGTTAGATACCCTAACGGCACAATTATCGGCAACACAACAACAGGTCAACTCCGTAGTCAAAAACAATGAAACCATACAACAGAATCAGCAATTATTGGCGAAGCTGCAAGGCAAAAAAGATAAAACAACTGGCGATTTATCTCAGCAAGTGGCTGAACTCAAAGACCAAGTGCAAAAAATTAAACCCATAAATAGTGTCAATTATCCGGTTAATTCAGACAATGTGCCGCAACCCATTACCACCATACCGGAATTAGCAGACACCTTAACCGACCCTAAAGAACAAGCTCGACGTGCGCAAGAAAAGGAAAAAAATAATGCTGAAGCAACCAATAATAAAAAACCCCCACCCATACCTTTTTATACCATCCCACCCAATGCGACCGCTGTAGAAGACCGCCTAATGACACCGTTGGTGGGTAGAATTCCTGTGAAAGGGGTCGTGACAGATCCGTATCCATTCAAAATTGTATTTTCCGATAATACGTTAGCTGCTAACGGTTTGCGTGTGCCGAACTTAAGACAAATGATCGTCAGCGGCTACACCGAAGGCGATCTGAATTTAGAAAGCACCCGCGGATGGGTGACATCACTCACATTTGTATTTGCTGACGGCACTATTTCCACCACCAGCTCCAACGATAATGATATCGGCCATTACAGCAAAAATAACGCCTTAGGCTATTTATCAGACGAACGCGGTAATCCAGCGATTCGCGGCAAACTCATCACCAATGCGCCGACCTATTTAGGCATCAATATCGCACTCGGGGCGGCTCAAGGAGCCGCCAATGCCTATGCCCAATCACAGACCAGTTCGCAGAGCACTATTGTCGGCACCAACACATCAAGCGTGACAGGATCGCCAGGCGCTTATGTGGCCGGTCAAGCGATGAGTAATGCTGCTGGCCAAGTTCAGCAATGGTGGCATGACCGTGAGGAAAATAGTTTTGATGCGGTGTTTGTGCCCACAGTGAAAACCGATGGCACGCCACAAATGATTGTCGTGAATTTTGCCAAACAAATTCAAATTGATTATGACCCTGAAGGGAGAAAAATTGTTTATGCGCATCCTTTTGATTCTAACGTTTTTCACCGCCTCGATTAGTTTAACCGGTTGCAGCAATATGCGTGGCAATGTCGTGCCGCAAACGGGGCCAACTATGGAGCAGGTGTATGACAGCATGGGCGTAGCACAACCGAAAATTAATACGCCGTTAACTGCTACATCCCCTGCTGTAATTGATAGCTCAAATAATAGCGGTGAAGACGCGTTACCCGATATTCGTAGTACGGCTAAAGCACAAACTAGGCCATCTACGCGAAAAACTAAAACCCAGGTGAGTGACAATATTTTTCAAAAACTGCCCAACCCAGAATTGAAAATGTACGTCTATCCACACCTGACGGGCGAATCTGAAATTCCGATTCCCGGGTATAGCACAGTATTTAACGCTTACCCTCGCGACCACTACGCATTACCACAGGAAACTGCAAGAGAATCATCATGATGGGACTTTGGGGCAAAAAATCCATAGCAACACCACCTGTTGTCAAAAACAGCGATATTGCGCGCGGCTATCAAAAGAGGCCATCCATTGCTGCTAGTCTTCCGTGGCGTGATTATAATGAAAGGCACAAAGTCTTTTTACTGGAAGACAACCAAAGCCTGGCCGTCTGTTTTCGCATCACACCCATAGCCTGCGAGGCGCGCCCGCAAGCCATGATGGAAGCGATTGCTAAATCATTACAAGATGCATTGCAAAATGCCATTCCCTGCGAAAAAACTAATCCCTGGATATTGCAACTTTTCGTACAACGGGAACAAGACTTATCACCCGTAATGGAAAAAATAAAACAAGCTATTCCTGCAGAACGCCACAATGAACCGCTCGTACAAGCCCATTTGGAAACACTGCAAAAACATATCGATTACGTTACCCGCCCCGGTGGTGTGTTTTTCGACCAGCAGGTTACCCAACAGATTTTCCGTGGTGGAATCCTAAAAGTTTATGCCGTCCTGTATCGTCGCAATGATACTACCCATGATAAAAATCAACGACGCAGTGGTTTAGAGGCTATTCAGAACATCTCGCGCAAACTCGCCGAACAATGGCGTGCCTGCGGATTAGGTGTAAAGCGACTGACGGGTGAGGCTTTTTATCGCTGGTTAATGCCCTGGTTTAACCCATGCCCCAAACAAACGGCAGGTAATGTAACCAAATTATTATCACAGATCGAATTTCCTAAAGATAAAGAAAAACCCTTCGGCTGGGATCTGTCAGAACAACTGTTTTTTTCTGCCCCTGAATCTTTTGAAGAAGGGTGGCAGTTTGATAACCGCCCTCACAAAGTCATCACCATCCAAAATTTAAGCAGCGAACCTGCCATTGGCCATTTAACCGCAGAACGCAAAAGAGGCACCGATGACAAAGTTTTCAATCTCATTGATCACTTGCCAGAGGGTAGCGTATTTTCCCTCAGCATTGTGTTCCAGGCTCAAAGCGAAGTGGAGCTGCATTTAAAGCTGATCCATGATAGCGCCGTCGGCAGACATGCCCTGGCGATGAAAGTTAAAGGTGAAATAGAAGAGGCCGAGCAAGCTATTGCTAATGGTGATTATCTGTTACCCACAATGATGGCCGTTTACATCCAAGGCGAAACTGTTGATCAGTTGCATGAGCGTGAAGCGCATACGGAAGTATTACTCAACAGCAACGGCTTTAAAGTCATTACTGACGATGAACTCTATCCGGTAGATGCTTACTTACGTTATCTACCTATGGGCTATGATTTTCATTTCGATAAGAAAAACACTTATCGTTCGCGTTATTTACTATTAAGCGATATCGCCAAATTATTACCGGTGTATGGCAGAAGCCGCGGCAGCGAAAACCCTGGCATGTTGATGTTCAACCGTGGTGGCGAGCCGTGGTTTTATGACATTCTGCAAGATCGAACCAAGAATGCACATTTTTTACTTCTAGGTGAAACCGGCACGGGTAAATCCAACACGCTAAATTACCTCATCATGCATAATTTGGCGCTTTATAATCCACGCTTTTTTATCATTGATGCCGGCGGTTCTTTTGATTTGCTGGCAGATTATTGTCAGAGCCTGGGCTTGCAAGTACACAAAGTCAAAATTGATCCCAAGAATCCAGTACCCCTGAACCCTTTTGCCGAAGGATTAAAAGTATTAGACCAGATTGCTACATTGGAAAAAACACAACGTGAGCAATGGCTAGCGAAAGCTGATGCAAGAATCGCTAAAGAATTAGAAAAAAGTACCCAGCCGGAAAATAGCGAAATCGACGATGATAGCCGCGATATACTAGGCGACATGGTATTAGCCGCACTCATCATGATCACCGGCGGTGAGAAAAAAGAAGAAGATCGCATCAGACGAAGTGATCGAATGTTAATTATGGATGCAATCATTCTTGCTGCCGAAACCGTCAAAGCCTCTGGCCGACCGCAAATGATTGCTTCAGATATCGTCGATGCTTTTGAACGGTTAATTTTGGAACTCAATCCGGAGCGCGATGCTGACAAGATTCGCCGCGGACGGGAAATGGCAGATAGTCTGCGTTATTTTATTCGGGATCCGGTATCCAGCGAATTTTTTAATACTCCCGGCAATCCCTGGCCCACTGCTGATATTACCGTTGTTGATTTTGGCTTATTTGCGCAAGAAGGTTATGAAGCGCAGCGTTCTATCGCTTTCTGTGGCGTGTTCGGCAAAATTCAGACGCTGGCTGAAGCCAACCAGTACAGCAACCGTCCCTTGATTTCAGTACTGGATGAAAATCATATTTTTAGCAAGCTGCCCTTATTAGCTGCCATGGAAACACGTGGAACCAAAATGGGCCGCAAACTGGGTTGGTGGATCTGGATTGCTACGCAAAACGTTAGAGACTTTGCAGAAGAAGCCCGCAAAATGTTGCCGATGTTTGAAACTTGGATGTGTTTGGCTGTCCCTCCCGATGAAATTGATCAGATAGAGCGTTTTAAAGTTTTGACTGCAGAACAACGCATCCTGTTTCTATCCGCCCGCAAAGAAAAAGGCAAATATACCGAAGGTGTATTGTTAAGCCCAAAAACTCAAGGTTTGTTTCGCAATGTCCCACCTGCGCTTTATCTAGCTATGGCAGCCACTGAACAATATGAAAAACACCAACGTCGACAATTGATGCAGCAGTTAAATTTATCCGAACTGCAAGTAATTCAGTATCTAGCTGAACAACGGATGTTGGGAGCGATGGAGGAATATAGCGATGTCTAAATTCCTCTGGCTCCCTCTTATCGCAGGTTATACGTTAAATGCACTGGCTGGCAGTATCAACAGTGTCTCAATCACTGAAAGCACCTTGGCCGCATTACCGCAATGTCTGCATTATCAAATAAAAGGCGTCTGTTATTGGCTCACCGATGCGGGTGTCACAATGACTACACCGTATATCGCGCATTTCCTACCTGATGTGGTGGTCAGTAGTTTTAATCCGCCTACCGATAAAAACGGCGGTAATCCTTGGTTTGAGATCAATGAAACGCTAGACCAAGCAGGTGCAATCGCAGAAAAAGAAATCATCAGCGCCCTTGCGCACACCAAAGCCGGTGGCGGTCAACATGGATTTGAAAATCCATTACAGCAAAATGTGTATTTTAAAGAAGTCGATATTATTGGTAATCCAGCCGTATCCATATTGCCCAGCACTCCTATGTTATTACCCTCTAGCGCTACACCACTAAAACCGTATTTTCAATCGATGCTGGATAGCGCTCTGTGGCGCGGTTTTCCCCCGCAGGCAGAACCAGAACAAGCAGATGCTGTCATCGAAGATATCACTCATTACATAGGTAGCAATGGCAGTGCAATTAACTGGGGTGGCGCTTTTCCGTTTGAAGGTAAAGTCGAAACAACTAACGATGCCAAGGCCGCCGCCGTGATTGCTCAGCGCGCAAGTAACTTACTCACAGCACCAAATTCCTGGGCACATATTTATCAACCCTTACCTACACACTGTGGTCAGGAATGCGATGCAGCAGCTATTTCCGAAGACAACGATAACACCCAATTCCAGTTGATATACCCCATCCAGCAAACTAGCTGCCAGATGTTTGGTAAATCTTCTTCCTATGGCGAAGGTTTTGAACAATCTGCCCAAGGAGGTTATGTCTGGATTTTATGGCGGCACTATCAAGGCTGCATTCAAGGTGAAGGAAAATATATCGGTAAGACCGTGGTGAATTGAGGAGAACAAACACATGATGGCAATACGCAGTAATAAAAACCGGCAAAAACAAATACTCTTGGGTTTATGTTTGTCATTAACCACCAGTATTTTCGCTTCCCCCATTATCCCAACTGGCAACAATAATAATGCATTGTATTACAAAATTGGTGGTGGGAGCGATTATGCGTTACCGCCTGTGCAAGATACCTCAACCATTAACTTATTAGCTGGCGCTGATTTAGGGCTGGGTAATCAATGCGGGATGTTCAATCCAGCTGTGTCGATACAAAATACGTTAAATAATTTACAGGATAGTGTTAACAATTTAGAGCAAAGCCTGATTAGTAATGCTACCGGTAGTATCACCGAAATGCCGATGTATTTTTTAGCTCAAGCCAACCCCACATTATATAACCTGCTAAACAATGCTTTAGTCAGTGCGCACACCCAAATCGATGCTTCATTAAAATCTTGTCAAGCTGTCAAAAATCAAATCGCCCAAGGCAAAAATCCATATCAAGATTGGGGCACGATTTCCGTAGGTGATATGTGGAAAGAACATTTATCACTCACCGCCACTGGCGATGAAGATATTAACACGGCAAATTCCGATATTACCGAGCACGCAGGTGATGATGGAGTTGCCTGGGTACAAGGAAAAAGCAGTAGCGATGGTTCTTTACGTGCAGGTGGCCAATCCCAGCCCCCCATCCGTGTGATCGCCGATACAATAAAAGCTGGTTACAACGCCATGCTGAACCGTGATTTAACTTCAGATGCAGCAGCACCCAGCAACAGTGGTTTGGCCAACCAATTTGCTTCACCCCAGGATGCTGTGAACTGGATTACCAATGTATTGGGCGACCAGGTAGTCACAACGTGTAATGACAACAGTTGTAAAAAAGCTCAAGGCGGCCTAGCCGGAAGAGGTTTATTACCCTGGGCAACCGTTTGCAATACACAAAACAACAACGACTGCCTTGATACCTTACGTAGCAAATTACAGAATCTAGTAGTAGGAAATACCCCAGTTACCAAGGAAAATTTAACCGCTGTTTCTGCGGATAATCTGGTTGTCAGCCCTCAGATTATTACTACCTTGCAAGGTATGGATCCCAATCAGCTAGGAATTTTTATCAACAAATTAGCGCAAGAAGTTGCAGTTCAGCGCTTGATGGATAAGGCACTCACTGCACGGGATCTGTTGCAGACCGGCAGCCAGGTGCCCGTAATCGCAACTAATGCACCCGCGCAAAAATTGTTGCATCAATCGATAGTGCAACTCGATAAAAATATCCAATCCATTACCTTTTCTGCCCAGGTGCGCAGGCAAATGATGTCAGATACTTTATCCAACATCGTCAATTACGCTAATTCCCAGCAACAGGACGACTCAGAGATGGGCAAAATCGATCAATCACAGCCCATGATGAACGATGCCGCCGTCCCCAGCACACCCGGAGCACACAAATGAGTATTGGTGTTCAATCCTACCCCGAACTTTACACAATGCTGTTGGGCTGGAATCTTTATGATCAAATTTGGGATTTATTATCACAGAGCGGTTTAGCCTACTTGCCATTTATTGGCATTGTGCTGAGAAACATGGCGCAGCCTTATACCTCACAGGAAACCAAAGACGCGGGCAGTACTTCATTGCGACGTATGGAAGTGGATTTTATTGGAACATTATTGTTTATCTTTTTTGGCGTATCACCGGCATTTTTATTAGACCCAACAATGGTTTCCTATACACCGCTTTGCCCTGTAAATGGCCAGAGCAATACCGTGCACCCCGGTAATACGGGTACTACCTATGATTCCGCGTTTATGTTGTCAGACAGTGAAGTGCGCGTACCCATTTGGTGGTATGCAGTCATTGCACTATCAGAAGGTATTACATCGGGGGCTAATACCATGGTGGACTGCGTACCGGATTTGCGCAGCATGGTGACTCAGGTGGATATGGTCAGAATTACCGATGCGGCTCTCAAGGAAGAAGTGGCACAATTTGAGAAGGACTGTTTTGTGCGAGCGCATACACAATATCGCGCAGATCTACATACCAATGCCAGTACCTTATCCGTTATTAATTCTACTATTGATCAATATGGTGCCGACGATACCGAATGGGCGGGTTCACGCGGATTTTCACAAACCTATTACCAAACCCTCAGACCATCAAAACCTGTCAATGGATTTCCTTATGATCCAAATCAAGATATTAATGCAGATTCCAATGCACAGACTCCAGCTTATGGAACACCCACCTGTGAACAGTGGTGGAATAACCCACAATATGGCTTGAAAGTCCGCTTGGAAAACGTCATGCCAGCGGATTTTTACAAGGAGTTCGCCATCAAAATGAGCGACGAAGAACTTAAAACCGATGTAATAAAAAAAATTATTTTTAATAATATCGAGTATGACAAAGCCAGTAATGTGAGTGAAGTGAGCTATCCACATTTGGCCGCAGCACTGGGCGAATGGTTTCAACAGTTAGATACTTATCCGAAACTGTATGCTGCAGCGCAGGCAGCACCGATAATTCAGGCACTTTTGTTACTGATGGTGTATGCATTTTTACCGTTGGCATTAGTGTTTACCGGGTATAAGCCAGGAAGTTTTATTTCAGGAGCAATCATTATTTTTTCGCTGATTTTCTGGAGCTTCATTTGGCATCTGGTGAGTTGGACGGATACAGCGTTGATGAATGCCTTATATGGCACCAGTTGGTTTGCGCGTCATTCTCCCAATGCGACATTAGTTGACATGATTACGGGGACGATGATTATTGTTGCGCCGTTGTTTTGGTTTTCGTTTATGGGAAGCATGGGGATAGGGGTTGGTAATTTTGTCAGCATGGCCTTTGCCGATTTAAATAAACCTGCAGAAGAATCAGCATCGAAAGGAACAAAATTAATTCAAACGGGGGTTAAGCTTGCTATACAACCTGCAAAAACAACAAAAAAATAATCAAAGTTAATCTCATTTCTTGGGTGGGCGTGGATCAATTAATGTTGGATCTAATCTTGCTGCTTCCCTAAGTCTGTCAGAGCTGGTAACGCAGTCTTCATTCTCTGGAAGAAGCCTAACAATAATGCAGAAAAGGCCCCAGAAAATTTTTAGGATAATAAATAGCGTAACAAATATGGCGGTTAAATAAACAAATACTTTTGGACTTTTAATTGAATTTTCCATCACTTCAATTCCATGGTTGAGAAAAAATGATGCTACAAAGACTTCTTAAAAAAACCTTTCTGCAGTTATTTCTATGGTTAGCATGTATGCTGATTATCATGACGCCATTTGTCTGGTTCAGTTTCACACATCCCAGCCATTTGCAGAACATGAACCAAATTATCTCACAAAATAAATTAATTTTCACCGTCATGCGCTGGCTGATGATAATAGTCCTATTTTGTGCCTGGCCTCACTTTATACGCAGGCGGGCTAAAAATCATTATTGGAAACCTGAAAAAACTATATTTTGGCTAAAGCAACGAATAAAAATCACGCTCTGGCTGATTGTATTTGAGTTAGTTGTCTGCGAAAACCTGTTTTTAGCTCTCCTGCATCTGTTGGAGGGGCGCTGATGTCGATGCACAAACCCCTGGAGGGTTTATTGCGCCCACCGTTGGAGTGGTACAGCGCATTGGCAGCCAGTACAGGTGCCTTATTATTTCTGGCTTGGCCTGAAGCCTTTTTAATGTCTCATGCCCTGGAATACGCCACTGCCATTCTTCTGCTTGCCATCAGCCTGCTACGCGCCAAGCAAGGCTATCGGGTCTTCCGCTACCAGTGCAATCTGAAGCGTATGCCAACATACCGTATCAACTCTCAACAAATCCCAGAGAGCGACCGCAAACTATTTTTAGGCAAAGGATTTCTATGGACTACAACCCACACCCAACGTCTGCGTGACCTGGATCTCCAATACAATCTCCACTATAAAAACCCCTCAAGCCTGAAACAATGGGCGCGCCGAAAAGAACTACAATGGGAGCACAAACCTTTGTACAAAGCATTGGCAAAATGCCTGGCAAAAGATGTCCCCTGGAATCCCTTCAAACCTTATCCTGACATCGGTGGTCAGCCTTGTCTGCATGGAGTCTCTGAAAAAGAGCAAGATATTGCAATTAATCTTGCCGACCGCGCGAGCCACATGGTTGTAGTCGGGTTGCCAGGAATGGGCAAAACTCGCTTTGCCGAAATACTTATCACCCAGGATATTCGTCGCGGTGATGTAGTCATTGTCCTTGATCCAAAAGGTGACGCTGATTTACTCAAACGTATTTATACTGAAGCAAAACTGGCCGGGCGTGAACAGGATTTACTTATCATTCATTTAGGACATCCGCAAATCTCTGCGCGCTACAATCCCGTCGGTAATTTCACCCGTGTTACGGAGGTGGCTAACCGCATTTCCAACCAGTTACCCAGCTCCGGTGATTCAGCAGCTTTTAAAGATTTCGGCTGGCAGTTTATCAATTCGATGGCATTAGCTCTGGTGTCGATGGGCGAAAAACCCGACTACCAGAAGATGAAGTTTTACATCACCAAAATGGATTTGCTGCTAGAGAAATACCTGAACTTTTGGTTGCCCTCCGTTGATAAAGAGCTAGAACAATGGGTGAAGTCCTATATAGCCGAAAAAAGCACAGAAAAAAAACAGGTTGCTCGACTGGATGCTTTAATTGCTTATGTTCAAAACCATGAATTACTCCACAATCCAGTGTTTGATGATTTGCATCATGCTTGCAAGTATGACAAAGAATATTTTTCTAAAATCACCGCTTCATTAGGCCCGCTGCTAAAGAAACTCACCACAGGTAAAGTTGCGGAATTATTATCTCCCGATTACGAAAACACAGAAGACCAGCGCCCTATACTGGATTGGTTACAGGTTATTCGTAATAAGCAAATTGTCTACGTGGGGCTGGATGCATTGACTGACCGGGAGGTGTCAACCGCCGTAGGCAACGCCATGTTTTCCGATTTGGTTTCTGTGGCAGGTCGCATATATAAATATGGCTTGTACGATGGGTTCTATCAATCTGCCACACAAAACCACAATCTTCCGCGCATTTGCGTCCACAGCGATGAATTTAACGAAATCATCGGCGATGAATTTATTCCCTTGCTGAATAAAGGCCGCGGAGCTGGCTTTACCGTGATCGCCTATACACAAACCTGGTCTGACGTAGAAGCCCGCCTCAAGACCGCTGCCAAAGCGGGTCAAGTCGCTGGGAATTTTGGCACCGTGGTGATGTTCCGCTGTAAAGAGGCCCGCACAGTAGAGATGCTGTTGGAGCAATTACCCAGAGTTCCCATTGTACGAGTTTTACCGGCTTCCAGTAGCAGTGACACTGCGCAGGGTGAGGATGGGATTTTTTATCGTTCATCTAACGAAGATCGTTTTGCCCATACTGAACAACGGCTGATTGAACAAAATGATGTACTAAATCTCCCCAAAGGCCAAGCATTTTGCCTGATCGCCGGTGGGAACCTCCATAAACTGCGAATGCCTTTGCCACATCAAGATGACGTAGATATCCCCGCTGATTTAGACAATATCCTCCGTATGATGCGTCAGGATTATGTCTGTTTGGCTAAAGCCGCTTAACCCACTATTCGGAGCAGCACCATGGAAAAACAGCCCAATGAATTATTGCCCTGCCTGAGTGGTGAAGAAATTGCTCGGCTCCCAGTATTACAACCCTATTTGATTCAGTTGAAACAACTCATCAGTGCACCACTCGATATTTATCAGGAATTATATCTCGCGACCCTAAATCGCTTTATGGCGTTCTGCCAAGCAATGTCATTTGATAATCAATCAAAACCCTATAGTCTCTTACAGCTGCAACTGGATTTAGCAATCACAGCATTAAAATTGCGGCGTGGCAAAATGTTACCGCTGCAATCAGAAAGTGAAACCATTGCCGAACAAGAGCCACTGTGGACTTATGCGTTATTTACTGCTTGCCTATTCACACAAATCAATCACCTGCAACACGATCGCACTATCACGTTATTTAAAAATGGCGGTAATAAACTGGGTCTTTGGCACCCATTAACCGGCAATTTATACGAACCAGCGACATTTTATTCATTTGACAATAAATCTCATCCCGTCATCGTCAGCGAATGGGTATTCCGCGCTGCCCTCATTGGTCGGATAGTCCCATCAATTGCATTGCGTTGGCTAACTGGTTGCCCCACTGCCTTTCAAGTCTGGTGGACAACTTTAGTAGAAAATCCGACAGCACCTACTGTTTTGACAGAAATTATCCGTGAGGCTGCTGAAAAAATTAATTACCCTTTGGACACAGATCCTCCAGACGATGCCAATCCAATAATACAAAAGCACCAGAGCCCCCATGCAACAACTGATGAACTAGAGGAAAAAACTAATCCTTCGCAGCTCCTAAATATTTTGAATGAATGGATAGATCACCAATGTTCTGCAACGGATTTTAATGTGGAAAATACTCTACTGTTACGCGTCCCCGCCGGTTTATTCATAGGCATAAAGCGTATTGCAGAATTTCTCCAACTTTATCCCCAATACGCACCACAAAATAATCTCCTACAACTAATCGATAAATATTTAGTCAAAGAAAATAGCAGCGCCATCCATCGTTACCGTTCTGCCCGTTTTGAAAAACGTCTCGTAATCGAAGGAATTATTTTGGACATCACCTATCTACCACCACAAGTAAAATCACTCCCTTTACAATCCAGCTTCGCAACAGACATCCCGCTATAGGAGAAATACATATGACGACGACTTCACCCATAATCAATAACGATAGTTATACCCCTAAACCACCCATACGTTCTCCAGTGTATCTGGAGGGCGAAATCGATTTAACATTACATACCAAACTGGCGCAAACTTTATTACAAGGCAGCTGGGGTAATGGAAAACTGGGCTTATGGCAATATGCCCTCAAGATACGTGACCTCTGGAAAGGTCACCGTGCCGATGACCCTTATGCCGATTGGTTTTTTATGAAAATAGATGAAAAAATCCATAACATCCGCAGTGAAATTCAGGAGCTGGAGCAGTATTGTCAACAGCGTCTGTCTCAATTGCGTGGTTTTAATATCAAAGTATTTGAAAATCCAGAACCTATGCAATTAGCATTAAAATTTGCCATTCCATTTAGCTATATGGGCGCGTCGTTATTACCTGAATTGGACTATGTATCACGACAAGCTTATACCTTGCGACATGTTGGTCAACTCCTGGAGCCTGAACAATTACCCTTACGTATTCTGTTCAGCATACGTAATCTATTTTCTTTGCCATTAGGCTGGAAAATGCAAGTCACACGTCAGGATATTCGCGAAAACAATGATCTGGCCCAACAGGCTAAAGAAAAAATGGGCACGATACCCAGTGCCATATTAAATAAGGAAATCAAATTTGTATATTTACTAGATAGCATGTTAGGTGCTGCGAAAACTACTGCATAAAAAATATTGCTTCCGGAAATAATTGGGGTAAAATTATCTGTATTAGTCACTCTCTGCAAGACTATAAACTGCAGTGAAGATCAGGCGTAGCTATGATGCAATTCCCTGATCGCCAGATTTAATCCTGGTGTCGTAGCCGTACCCATCCCAATGGGGATTCTTCTGTATTCTCCGATAGCCTTTAAGCTATTTCCACTTTCAATACGGTTCTTGCCGTTCTGTTACAGTTTAGCTGTAATTCTGCTGTCATGATTTTACTAAATTTATCTTCCGGTTTAATTATTACCAGAAATAAGTTGCGTCTTGCTTTTGTCAACCCATCCTGTCGAGGAAAATCAACCTCTCCATAAGGAGATGTGTGTTTGTACTCAAGGGATTTTTTTAAATCAAAGGAGAAAACATTATGTTATCGCTTAATTTAATGCAACTGATTGGTCGTTTAGGTAAAGACCCTGAAGTTTTAAAAACCACTCAAAATGGTCTTTTTGTTCGAATCTCACTGGCTACTTCCAAAAGGATTATCAATGACAAAGAGGAATCTGAAGAAGTGACTGAGTGGCATACGGTGTATTTTAATAATCAGCTGGGAAAATCTGTGGTAGATCATTTATATAAAGGATCTGTCATTTATGTTTCCGGTGAATTACGTACTACCGAATGGCAAAATAAAGAGAATCAGCGGCAGTTTAGTACCGGTATCTATGCTTCCAAACTCCTGTTTTTGGATCAGAAACCGGCGCAAGAGCTGTCATCATCGCCAGATTAATTTCTAAACTTTCGTTACGAATGTAACGAACAAAAATCACCCTAGCGGGGAAATATCCCTGCAGGGAATATTTCCCCTTTTGTTTTTTAAGGAGGAAATATGATTAAAAATAGTTTTAAACTTTGCATGTCCGGTTATGGGCATTGGATTGAAACTACTGATACACCTCAAGGGACCATGGTTAAAATCAAGGTTCACTCAGATGGGTCAGAAAATATTGAGCTTGATTGCATTGTGGATACACCACAATTGCTGACGCAACTGCAAGAACTCAAGGAACGTTGCCGAAATGAAGAATATATTTTGTTACAGTTTATCGTGCATTATTCGAGTTTCGGGCATTGCTACTCAGGGTTAGCAGGGGATAAGGATATGCTCCAAATTAAAGGCAGGCTGATGGCGCTCCAAGGCTGGATTGAAAATAGTGAACATCTTGCTACTTCGCCCGATGAAGTTTGACCATCGCCACCTGTCTTTAAAGGAGTTATACTGTGCGATATCAAGATCAAGCTAAAACATTATTCCAGTTAACAACGGAATTAACCGATAGTAAAGTGGAGATTGCCGTGAGTAGAGCGATTAGCCAAGTAGTAGATCAGATTGTAGCCCTTAGACAAGAAGTTCACCTTGAGATAGGTGGGCTTCGCCATGAGATGCATGATCTTAAACAGGAGATGGGCTCTCGTCTGTCTTCTGTAGAAACTGCTTTGGGTTTTCGTAATCAATCACGGAATGAAATACGTAATCGACTCTATGACTATGTCTTTAAAGCAGGCTGGTTAATATTAGGTTCGATACTCACCTACCTGGTGGTCCATTTTCGCATCCTGTTCTAAACACAATTCATTTGCGCCATAAGAAAAACATTCTTATGGCGTTCTCTTAACACCTAAACGGGGAAAACAGCTCCCCGGGTGGGGTACCAGCTGGTTTCTCTGTTTTTCTGAGGAGAAATCGATGTCTGATTTATTACCTAAAATTTATGTTGCTTGTTTAACTGAATACAACGATGGCCATCTACATGGGGTTTGGTTGGATGCCGATCAGGACGTGGATGATATGCAAGAATCCATTGCTGAAATGCTCCGCCAGAGCCCCGAGCCAAATGCTGAAGAATTTGCTATTCATGATTTCGAAGATTTCGGTGTTTTAGAAATACATGAGCATGAAAGTTTGGAGGCTATTTCGGCATGGGCAAAATTTATTGTTGCGCACGGAAAAATAGGAGCTAAACTCATTTCTTATTGCGATGGGGATATTGATCAAGCCGTCACTGTGATGGAAGATGGTTATCATGGCGCTTATAGCAGCGAATCCGATTTTGTTGAGGATTTTCTGGAGCAAACAGGCACGACAATACCTGAAAACCTGCACTTTTATATCAACTATGAAAAAATGGCGAGAGATTGGTTTATATCTGATTTCTTTTCATTATGTGTAGGCGGAGAAGTGCATGTGTTCAGTTCTTATTAATTAATCAGGGGTCTATGCCCCTGATTTTTGTATATTGTTTAAATAAGCAGCTTTTGCTTATAAAATCGTCTAACGAGGCGTCATTTTCATAGTAATATGAAAAGCCAAAAACATTATCGATAATAATGTCGCCATTTTCCCTCTCTATTCTTGCGAAATACAGATGCTGCATAAAATTCTTGAGTAATTGTCAAATGCCATTTGGATAAAAAAGGGCAATATCACGGGATTCAATTACTTTCGTCTTTTCTGAATGAGCAACAACATCTAATTCAAAAATCTTTTCAAAAATGCTCTAAACCGTATTTTGCCTGATATTAATTTTCCAGATTGTGCAGCTACAGTGGCTTCATCCTCATAAAATTCTAAAATAGCATTTGTAGGCTGAACTATATAATTTGTGGCCATCGGTTGGACTCGTTAACCAAGCAAGGTCTAATTACAGATATTCTGACTTTGGTCAAAACAATTTGTTAGACAATAATTTCTTTGGCTGCCCTATGATTATAGATAAGCAATTTAGGCAAGTTGAATCCAGGGATGCAGCTAAAGGTATCGTGGCACGTGCCGACTTGTACATGTCGCAGAAATATGATGTAAAATTAAGTCAATCACAACGGATTTTATTTGAGGTTTTGGATAAGCAATACCCACCTTCTGATTGGGAAAAGCGCTGGTCAGACCCAGTTGCCGCTATTGAAGGCTCTGCTAATCCACTTATTAATTAAATCCCAAAAATTACTAAAAATGCGCATTTTAAGTTAATGCATTATATTAAAGCCATTGGGAATCAATTGCTTGAATAGCGTAACCAAATTTATTTGCTTATTCATTTGGGCGATTTCAATAGGCGTCATATTAAATATTTTTTCTGCAGTTAACTTAGCGCCTACAGTCAAAAGTATAAGAGCCGCTTCATACAAGCCTTCACTCGCCGCATAGTGCAAAGGGGTAAGTCCAGCATCATCTTCAATATAGTTAGGATCAGCTCGATTTATTAGTAACCAAGTTAAAGTTTGTAGATCATGATCAATAATTGCTTGAATTATACTCACAGAATTGCTCGCTACAGATATTAACAGGGGTAAGAGTAGCGTATCTATAAAAAAGAACAATACCGTAATTTTTAATATTCGAATAAATGATGGTTGCCACTTAAAGCATGTAAGGCTAATTTAAGCATAACAATAAAATTATGCCTCCATCAAATCTTAACAGCTCAGCTCTAGTAACGATAATTTCAACATTTACAACTTGGCGACTTTGTTCCGTCGCGGCAAACTTGCCTCCCATTTGAACTACACCCGCTCACGCCACCATGATGAGAGCAGCAACCACTTTTGGCATAGATTGGTGCTGAAATGGAATATAAGACGCTAATGGTTAGCGCAATTTTTAATATGTTTTTGATTTGGTACATTTTTCTCTCCTTGAATGTAATAATTCTAGTTGCACACGCAACCCATTGAATAGAATTTTTTCTGGGATTCCCCGCCAAAGGTAGGTAGGTTACTCCCAAAGAACTCTGAAATCACCTCGGCGGACGCTCGGAACGAGATACTATATAGATAAAGTTGATATTGTTACAATATCTTTATTAACCCTTTATCGTACTAGGGGGTTTTGACTTTTCCTATCTGAATATAAGTAACATATACAGGTAGGTCTATAGCGTTTGAATGGGTTGCAATAGCGTTGTTTGCTAGAAAAAGCAATGTTAATGTTATAGAATTTCTACATTGGCAGAGGAGAAGTGGGCTGAACGAATAAAAAAATATTAATAACAGTTTTTCCGCCTCTGATACTTATGTTGCTGATAAAAGTGCTTATCGGAAGTAATGCCGTCGAGACATTTGTACGCCTGAGCAAAAGGATATTGGCGTTGGTGCCGCCATGGGCGGCCCGCTAGTTCTCGCTACCTGGGCTTGGTGCTTTTTTCACTGTCGTCATCCTGGCCGTGAAACGTATCAGGTGTGTGTAGATCACACTTGTATGAGCCGCGACCAGGCCGCCTTTCTCGCGGTGTTTGGGGTTGTAAGCCGGAACCGCACCTTGTGCGATGCAGGTACGAATCGTGTGAATTTCAGTCTGACGATTCTGGAATTGCTCAGGTGTTTCTCCAAAGAGAAATCCCCCGGTCATTTGGATAAATTACTCCTTCGGCCTCACATTAGAAACCTCATAGTGCATCTCCTTGTCACGCCAGTCATCGTTGACGGCTCCTCCGACATTAATCTCGAAATCCAGAAACCCACGTTTTCCAGCAATGCGAGGTAACGTGACCCGTACACCCATATTGATGGTATCCCCGCAAAAAAACTTATCGTCTAATGGGGTGCCTTGCAACTTGCCTGAAACCGTGACTTCCAAGGCTTCTCTCGTATCCTTAATTCTGGCATTCTCGTAGTATGGGAAATCTTCAAATGAGGCATTAGTTTCGGCCATCATGTCGGACAAGGCATTGGAGATCGTGACATCTTCGATCAACAATACTTCCATAATGTAGCTCTCCAGCGAATCGTAGAGCCAAATATCCCCACCGAAATATTCCTCCTCCTGCAGGAAATTAGATAGTAATTCGGCAAGAGCACTAGGCTTTAGTACATCATCCGGTAGCTCTGAAAGGCATGATCGGCGCTGCTCAATTAGCGGAATATCGGGGATAAAAATCGCCGCATCTTCGAGATTATTTAATGGATAGATTTTTTCAACGATCAGTGCCGCATGGCTTTTGTAGCCAAAAAAAGCCGCCACAAGTTCCCTGGCATGTGATGCCTTGAGCTTACCTGATGTTTGATATGTATAAGACGCACGCAAAAAATCTGCGCAGAGTTTGGAAAGGTCGGTATTCATGCGAGTATCTCCTATAAACAACGCTGGGCTTTACTGTAGTGTGGGAGTGTTTAAATCACTACTCTTGCCAGCAGGCTTATAAAAGGTCATCTGCATAAGTGGCAGTGCAGTTTACACGCAGTCTTTTTGGTCACTCACAGCCATGGCAATCTGCTCCATCCGTTGATAATACCAAAAGCTGAGTTTGGTGTAAAATACTATATTCTGCGATGAAATCATCCCTGGGTAAGTTAATGGCTGCAATCCATTGTGTGACGCCTGTTGCGTCCAGTTTGGGTATACTCTAATTTGACGTCAGGCATTGCATGTTGGTTACGTCAGAATAGGGATTAACCGAGTAAGCCCAATAGTTAATACTATTGGTTTAAAGGCTATAAGTGACGAGCCAGCTAGGGTAGGGTAGTGGATCGTACAGGTCAGCGATGAGATAGACATCGACGATGAACGGCAGCCTAGGACAAGCCTCAAGTTACAACAGACAAAGAAAATAAAAATGTATAAATTAAAAACTAAAAAACAGGATTTTATTATTAAAATTATTTCCTGTGCTGCTATTTATCTATTTATAACTAATGCGTATGCAGTTGCACCAGATAATTTTAATAAAGCTAAAAAGGTAGCAGCTCATATTTTCGAACAAAACCCAAGTACTTTATATTGTGGTTGCTATTATGACTATAAATCTAATCAAATTGATCTTACAAGCTGTAACATGCAATCCGCCCAAGATATCCCGCGTGCCCACCGGATGGAATGGGAACATATGATGCCTGCTGAAAATTTTGGAAGACAATTAGCTTGCTGGCGTGAAAAAATTTGTATTCGCAAAAACGGTAAGGAATACAAGGGTAGACAGTGCTGTGAAAAAAGCGACGATCAATATAGAAAAATGGAAGCAGAACTCTATAATTTATGGCCATCGGTGGGCTTGGTTAATCAAGCACGCTCTAATTATAGATATTCTGATTTTGGAAAAAATAGTTTATTAAATAATAATTTCTATGGCTGCCCTATAGTTATTGATAAAAAACTAAGACAAATAGAACCGAGAGATGCAGCTAAGGGTATTGTGGCGCGGGCTAATTTATATATGGCACAAAAATATGATATAAAGTTAAGTCAATCTCAACAGGCACTGTTTAAAGCTTGGAACACGCAATATCCACCATCTGATTGGGAAAGACACTGGTCACAACAAGTTGCCAGTATAGAAGGCTCTTCTAATTCATTTATAAATTAATTCATATAATTCGTTCAGAATGCCCATTTAAGAGTTAATGCGCGATATTGCAAGGGGTAGCTTGCACGTAGCTGTAAAACACTTTGTTTTTGCAAATATGAAGGAACTAATTCACAAGAAGCGTCAGCTTGTTCAAGAAAGGACCATCATGACTATCTTTCATCAAGTTGGTTCAACTAATGCAAAAGATTTTCTGCATTATAAAAAAAGTGCTGTCCATTTTGTTACTCTCTAATTGCTAGAATTCAATCATCGCTCACAACACCTTCTGGCAACTTATTATGCGCTATCAAATTGAGAATAGCTTAAATTTACTATGGTTCGATGAGATATTAATGATTCAAAAATATCTACCTCATATACGTCTTCGTTATATATAACTCGATAGTTATTATGTTCGGGTCCAGATTCATGTGGGAACCAGTTGTACCAACTATTATCTATTACAAGTGCATATAAATTTTTCGTGTTCAAAAAAACACGATTTTTAAATTCTTGAGATTTATTCTTCATGACTGATTCTAATGTGCTAAAAAATGTCTTAATCAAGCTATAGATAATATCGTCTAAAGGAATAATATTTAATCCAGGTTTAAGCATTGAAAGGCTTATTGCAATGACACCCTTGGCGCTATTTTGGAAATATTCTTTCTCTAATTTCTGGGATATTAATAAAGCAATGCAGCGAACTATAAACGGTATATCAATTGTCTCGTTGAATGTACTTGATGTAGGGAATTTTATTTTTTCTAAATGTTGCAATACCGCATCCGGTAATATTTTTTTGAAATACATGCATGCATATTGGTTCCAAAATATCCATTCATTTATTTTTTCGATAATTTTATGGTCTTCTTTATCCGTCAATCCTAATTGATTCCTTATGGTTGCTTTATTATTATCAGGAAGAGTACGCCAAAGCTGCGCAATATACGGTTCAAAATACCAAAAGCTTTTAATGCTTTCTGAGGCTATACCATACAGTAATTCTGCGATTTTAAAAAACATCATAAAGTCTGGCAACAAGGTATCATATTTATCTATTAAACTTGCTGCTCTTGTGCTGCATTCAATGAAATATTGAGATTTTTCTGTTTGAAAAATTAAATCTGGCGGTGAATTTTTTTTTATTAGGGAAAATTTTTTCCCTATTAAATCAGCCATCACCAATTCGAATATATTCTGCCAGCATTGTTTATGAAAATTTGGCACATATTTTTCAGGAGATGAATCCAAATATATTTTATGCTTTTCATACAAATGGTTAACTCTTTCTGAAATATCAGAATGATTCAATTTTAAATTATGATATATTTCTATGCTTCTCCACAGGTTTATTCTATTCTGCAAATCTACATCTTTTATCTGCGTGGCATCGTGTAATCTTGATAAAAAATATTTTTTTATTGCTTCTCCAGTATCTATGAGCATACCAGATTTATCTTCAGAGAATAGATTGTACATGGTTTTACTGCCTCATTGCCAATGTCTAAAATTATTCAGTTAGCCTTCTTGGTTCTGGCTATAAAAATACCAGCAATTTGTGCCTGTGGAAAAAGTGTACCTAGTAATTTTTTCGCTGCACTATACTGAGCACCTGTTGTAATCACATCATCAAAAATAATAATGGTCTTTGGGGTAGGTGATAATTTTGATTCATCTATAAGTAGATTTTCTAAATGGTCATGAAAGGATGGTCTAATAGAGCTTGTTGAATGCGCTGCTTCCCGATAATTTCTAGACAATAGAATTTCTCTAATTTCTAAAGATTGCTCCTTTTTTTCACTACTTGCAATGATCGCAACAAACGGTCATCATAATTTTCATCTATCTTAATCTGTGAGGGTGGCATAGGAACCCAAGTGCAATTTTTTAATTTTCCCCAGTTGCTGGTAGCTAATAACAATTCAGCCACTTCTATAAAGAAGTAGGGGGTCAAATCTGGATTTATGCCTTTGATGGCATAAATCAAGATTTGCCCCCTCACCCTTTATCAGTTATGAATCGCGAGAGATAGCGTAGAATATTTGCTTTTCGGTAAGTTGAAACAAATGGACTATTACCTTCAAGAGAAAGAATGCATGGCCATAATTGTATGGCTTCAATATGGCTGTGAAATCCACTCAAAGAATTAGCCAGATTTGTATTAATTTCAAATTTTAAATAATGTTCTATAGAGACAGAAGCTTCATAAGCTTGGCGAAAATGATTTACTGCTTTAACAGAGTTTATGGGAAATTTTTAATCTGCCATTCATCAGTTTTTTTTTTCAATCTTTGTTTTGGCAGAAAATAAATTTCCCAGAATAAATTCTAAATAAGCATGATGCAAAACTGATTTTCTTTTATTTTTTAAAGAGTTCGCTTCATTAATTTTAAAATCAATTTCCGGGATATCATTGTGCTCTATAGCCTCATCACATTCTTTGGCAAAATCATTTAAGTTGTACATCTATATTAACCTACAGAAGAGCATCCATGCATCGCTGATGTATAAGCTTGTTTTTTTTAGAGACTCAGCTTAAACAAACCTTAAACCAGTTGCTTTTACCTACTGTAGGCAGGATAATAACCCTGCCTATGAGAGTAGGCGCACCGGCCAGGTGTTGACGCACCTGAACCGGCACTTCCGAGACAACCTTACACAGCGAGGTCATCTGGCAATGTCAGTTTACACCAACGCGCTCACGCGCAAAAACCCTTTTTGTACTTTCTACGATTCTTCCCACAGCGGGCTTGTGCCTGTGCGCAGGTCAAAGCCAACCACTGTTCTGTATTACCCCTCCGACCATGATGTGTTTTGGAGCCAGGGCAGTGTTTCTGTCTGCGGAAAAGAAGCCGTTCAAAAGGCAATGGGCGGAGTAGACTAGCAGAGGGGGGATTGATAGCGGGGTGTATTAGCCCCACGGTCTTACACTTCGCTGTTAGTCTTTATCTGCTCGTCTACCCGCCTGACTGTCATTACAGTTAGGGGGTTGGCATGTATAAACAATTATCTGATCTTTTGACCACTATTCAGCCATTGGTACTGAAGATTTATCAGCATCCTGTTTTCGTCGATATTAACTCCATTCAACAATTGCGCCGATTTGCCGAAACCCATGTCTTTATTGTCTGGGATTTCATCTGCTTGCTCAAAGCCTTACAACGCCAGCTGAGCAGTACTGAATTATTCTGGACGCCGCCACAGAATCATTTAGGCTGTTATTTAGTCAACTCCCTGGTGACAGAAGAAGAATCTGACAATCTGGGCGATCACCGCTATCTGAGTCACTTTGAGTTATATGTGCAGGCAATGCAGGAATGTGGCGCTAGCACACGAGCTATTGATATTTTTATTACTTACATCCGCGGACATGCTTCTTTAGAGGACGCCTTCCTACAAAGCCATGTGCCACTGCCAGCACAGGATTTTGTCCGTGATACTTTCAGCGTCATCCGCAAAAACAGCCATCAGCTGGCCGCATCATTAGCTTTTGCTCGCGAGAATATTACCTCGGGCATGTTTTCCAATCTGCTACATCATCTCAGCCAAACTGAACTCACCCACTCTTTGAAGTACTTCATACAGTATTTCCAACGCCACATTGAATTGGACAGCGACAAACACAATCAGCAAGCCCAATTATTGGTAACCGAACTCTGCGGTCAAGATAAAAACAAGTGGCGGGAAGCCACTGAGACCGCCGTTTTTTCTCTACAAAGCCGCTTGCGACTGTTGGATGAGATTCACGCCCAGATACTCATTTAAAGGACATAAGCTATGGACGCTTATCAGGACATATTAATCGAAACGATTTTTCAGCATATTCCCCAGTACATCTTCTGGAAAAACACCGATTCAGTCTACCTCGGTTGCAACGACCATTACGCTAAACTACTGGGATTGAATAAATCCCAAGATATTATTGGCAAAACCGATTATGAAATCGGTTGGCTGCCGGATGGCTATACTGCCGATCAATTTCGCCTGGGTGACCAAGAAACCTTAGCAGGCCGCCACATCACCAATCAAGAAGAATGGCTCTCATTACCCAATGGTAAAAAAATCCTGACTTTAATTAACAAAGTTCCTTTAATCGACAAATCTGGTTGCATCCTCGGTGTGCTCGGCGTAGCGACCGATATCACTGAGAAAAAGCAAATCGAAGCTCATTTAGCTAAAACCGATCATCAACTTCAAGGTATGGCTATCATCAGTGCCAGTATCGCCCATGAATTACGCACGCCCCTAGCAGCATTAAAAAATGCCGCAGAAGCTCTTCGTCCTTTGCTGCCACTATTGATGGAAACCTATGAAATAGCTTCTATCAGCCAACTGCCTATTCCCTCTATCTCTAAAAGAAAACAACAGCTGCTCAGTACTTTAATAGACAGCCTGGATCGCAAAGTGAATGAATCCAATCGCATTTTGGACATGATGCTCATGAATAGTCGCTACAACCAAGATAAACACACCGCTTTGAAAAAATGCTCGATTCGACGATGCATTAACCAGGCGTTGGCTCAATATAGCTTTCCCAAACATTGCCCTGTAATAGATTGGCAAGATAACAGTGACTTTACATTCTATGGCCAAGAACCGTTATTGGTGCATGTTTTGTTCAACTTGCTGAAAAACAGCATTTACTGCATACAAAAGGCTGGCAAAGGTAAAATCGCAATATGGCTTGAATCCACATCTCATGAAAATATCCTGCATTTTAAGGATACCGGCCTGGGTATCCGACCCGAGAATTTATCCAAAATCTTTGATTTATTTTTTACCGTCGGTACCAATAAAGGCACCGGGATAGGGTTGGCCTTTTGTAACATGATTCTGCAAAGCCTTAATGGGTCAATGACCTGTCAATCGGAATGGCAGCATTTCACCGAATTTCTATTACATTTCCCCAAAACATCTCCTCTTCAGGAAGAAGTCTATGCATAAAATACCTGCTTTTTATCATCCAACTACCTTGACGCTGGTCGATGACGATCCTGATTTTCTAGTCGGTTTGGCGTTAGCTTTAGACGACTATTTTCATTGCAATATTTTTACCTCTCCCGACGAAGCGGAAACTTTCTACCATAACCACTATCCAAAGCAAATAGGAAATAACCCCAACTATTTAAATATCGCAGGAAGAGGCTGGTCGGATTTACAAATGGATGTGCAAATTAATTCCATTTACCGCCAGGTTTTTAATCCACAGCGATTTACCAAATGTTGTATATTAATTATCGACTATGATATGCCAAGTCGCAACGGTTTAGACTTGGCTCGTGCATTAAAAGCCGCTTTCCCCGTTAAGATAATTCTTTTGACGGGCGAAGCTGATCGAGAAACTGCCATTATGGCATTCAATGCCAAAGAAATTGACCGTTTTGTATCTAAAAGTGAAGCGGGATACCATCGTAAATTGATTCGTTATGTTCAGGAATTACAACAAGATTACTTTATCGAACAATCCATAGCTATATTAAAATTTTTAGACATACAGGAAGTACGGCCATTACAAGAACCTGCATTCATCCGTTTATTTGAATCCATTTGCGAGCAATACCGCTGTGTAGAATATTATTTGCTGGATGAATCCTGCAGCTTTTTATTGCTGGATGCTGAGGGTCATGAAACCTGGCTGATTCTACGTTCTCCAGTAGACATGCAGAGTTATTTTGAACTCGCCGAAGATGAAGATGAAGATGAAGAAGAAACGATACAAAAAGGCATTTTAAAATCTCTAAAAAATCACAGTAAGCTCGCCTTTTTCCGGCAAGGCAGTGAAGGCATCCAACGGGTCAATGAGTGGTTATTGATGGAAGCACACTCCCTATCAGGAACCGATATGTTTTATGGATTGTTGCATGGCAAGATAGGATACGAATGCAAACCTGAGAAAATTCTAACTTATTCATATTTTCTAAAAATGGCCTAAATACTTTAAATTCCTACAGGGAAGTTTTTTTAAGAATTTTTATGTGCTTTCCAACCTTTATCCATTTTTAAAACAAATCTGGCTGCTTCAATGAGAAAAAAATCTTTATTCAGTATCCCTGCTCATTGAGCATATTGATTTATTCCCGCATTCAAAGGCTTCGTCCGTCATACCATTACTTTTCCAAATTTTGACCCCCCTGCCTGCAGACCTCCTCCCCAGACCAGGCAGGACTTTGTTTAATCGTTAGGGCCTAACGCTTAGCAAGCAGCCGCATTTAGGGTATTTTATTTACTTACAGATTCAGCTCAGCAAAGGATTTTTTAATCCCTGGCCTGGCGCAATAAACTTTCCTGTTTTTCAACGAGTTGAAAAACAGCTTCCCACATCGGCAAATCCCTATCGTTTGCATAATAATAGATAGCATAATATGCTTCGGCGGGAAATTTAATAGTTTTCATTTTCTTAAGGCTGCAAAATGACCGTTGGCGGATTGCCCCAAGGCAATTGGTCCAATCCTTATCTGAAGCATATTTTTCCAACCAAATTTTTAATTCCTCTGTTATCTCAGTGGTATCCTTTGCTTTATCCCTTGTGGCGGTTTGTAAATATCGATCAAAGAGTAACCTTAACTCTTTTTGAGCCTGAACTTGTCCTTCAAGATGTTTTAAGCATCGAGATTTATCAATACCATCGATGAAATAACGGATAATTCGGAATGTTTTTCCAGAATCAATTTTAAATTTAGCTCTTGCCATGTCATCTCTCTCATTTTCGTTAGATGCTAACGCTAACTCTGTTGCTTGTCAATATCGTTAGGCCTAACGGTAATATAACCACCTGTCAAAACGTTAGCAGCTAACGATTAAAAGAGGGTCATACCGATTCTTTGGTGACTAGTATCATTAACATCAATTAAATAGTTTTTCTAAGCTATTTTCCGTATGGTCATTTTAGTTTTAGATTCAGCAGCGAATATGGCTGCCTTGAGTTGGGATTTGACGCACAGCAACACGGGGGTGTGTTTGTCTATTATCTGTTTTAGTTGGGTGCGCAAATTATCTGGATCTATTTTCCATAGTACAATTGAATGCGCTTTTTGACTTCCTCAATACAACCAAAATAATCACCTTTGATGGATTTATTTTGGTTATAGGAATCACCATGTCACCACAGCAAACGGGTATAGTGTTTTCTTGCAATTGGCGATCATCCACGCATCGTCTGGATTTTCATCCAAGGGGTTACAAGACTTTCTTTGACCGCACCTAAAGAGAAGATGTGAGTGCAGCGAACTCCTTATATGGACTGCGTAGCAGGCCGCGCAAGCGCCGCATCCAAGCCGCCACGAAAGTCTGCCCAAGAAACCAGGCGCGAAAACTCGTGCGTAGAAGTTGGCTGCGTGCTTCATCCGCAGCGCCTCACTGACCCGCATCCGAGCCTTGTGATACCAGCACGATACAGAGCTTCTCGATGTATTGATGGAACAGAAACACTGGCTCTTGAGATTAGGTATCCCGCCAGTACTACCCCTATACTGCCGAAACTTATTCAGAATTGATTGCAGCTCCCAACCGAAAGACGTGGCAGCATTCTTGAAATGCCCGCATGAAGATCCTTTAAAATACTTTTTTAACGCGACCGCATAATCTCAATCTGGAAATGCTTGACATGCAAATCAGCTGGTATAATATTGAAAACTTAAGTCCTACACTGCCAGACTCAAAATCGCAGTGAAGATCAGGCGTAGCCACAATGAAAACCCCTGATCGCCATTTTTTTTCATAATGGTTTTGTGGTTGTACCCGTATCCTCGGGGATTCTTCTTTCGCGCAACATAGTCTTTAGACTCTTCACTGTCTTTCATACAGATTACCGTATTTATCGCAAGTCTGCTCTGCTTGCATTTCAACTATCATCCATAAACTAAGTGGGTTTGCGCTTTTTTGCCGCCAACTCAACATGGTCTTATGCGGTGATTTTTCAAATATCCCAACTTCAGGGAAATATATTTCCCTGCGGGGATATATTTCCGTTGTGGGTTTTTTTTCAATCAGGAGATATGTTGATGCATCAAAATTTATCCACACATACTGAGGTTGCTTTTATTAATGAGGGAACCTCTAATATTTATACTACTACCCGCCCTGTTACCGGCACGGAGATTATTGAACAAGCCAAAAACATTTTAAATCAACAGGGTGTTGAAAAAGAATCTTTTGCCGACTGTCATACCGCCAAAGATTTTTTTATCATGCATTTGTCCGGCTTACCCTATGAAGTGTTTGGGGTCGCTTTTTTAAACTCTCGCAATATGTTAATTGCATTTGAACCTATGTTTCGCGGTAGTGTAAGCGAAACACATGTGTATCCGCGCGAAGTAGCAAAAAAAGCGCTGGAATTAAATGCGGTTAATCTTATCCTGGCACATAATCACCCTTCGGGTGATAGCACAAACCCCAGCACGGCGGATAAGGCTATCACAACAAGGTTGGTAGAGATTTTGCAGTTATTTGATATCAAGGTATTGGATCATTTTATTGTCTCAGGCAACCAAGTATTTAGTTTTGCTGAAACAGGTTTGCTTTAATGGTACTAATGTCTTTGCCGCAGCGGGAAGCCATTCAGGGTTTCTCGTCGCGGTTGCCTGAGAGCAGAGATTGCTCTCTTTGCAAAGGTATTTTTGAACACAAAAATACCTTTGCATCCTTCTGTTGTGTTATAGACTCCACACGACAGTTGGCACCAGTGAGCCACTTGATTGGCTCATAAAATCGTCTCTTTGGAGGCGTCATTTTTCATGTCTCATGAAAAATGTCACTTAACTAAAATTTGATTTCCAGGCACTATCGCAAATAGGTGTTTATTACCTCCGAAGCGCGGTAGTGACCCATGAGCTGACTAACACATTCCACCGCTTTATCCCAGGTCATACCCGCCCATAACATCTCCCGCAATCGGCTTTGCGCAAAGTAATGTCGAAGCCCGTGCGCGCCCTTAGAATTTAATAAAGCTTTCCTGGATGCCTCACTCCAAATCTTGGATAAATTGAAACCCGCGGGTAAATCATAATACTGTTTAGCCACCACATTTGCCTGGTTACGCTCTCGGAAATCACGAGGCTGTGGCAGACGGTATTTAGCCAACTCCTCTGCGGTTTTAGGCGAAATGGTTGAGACATATTCATGGCCTCCCTTGCCGATAAAAGTGACCTTAACCCAGTTCTCTCGGCCAGCAAATCGATCAGCATGTAGTTTATTCAAGCGGGCATTTTTAACCGGTCGTTCAGCTTCTAATCGGATTGAGGCAAAGTCCTTTGTTCGGCACCCTGACTCCTGCAGAATTTGCATGGCCAAGCGCGCAGTTGGCGTCACAATATGACGTTGGATCGCCTGAATTTGCTCATAGGTATAGGCTCTAGTCTGGGATGGTTTATCCCGCTTATCACTCGCCCGTGAAGGCACTGTCAGGCTTTTAACTAAGGGTAACATCTCTAATGCTTTGGCGTATCCCTGCACCGTGCGCACTCTGATTTCTTCGCGTAAACGTCCGTCAATATATTCCTGCGCCTGCTGCTGTGTGATGTCCTTCAGACGAGTAATACCGTAAATTTTTTGAATGGCTTCTGCTGCTCGACCCAAGTCACCCTGGTAACGTTGCACCGTCCGATCACTGCGCAAAATAGCACCGCTAGCTTTGCTTTTGCCCCGGTTGGCGCGTGCGTCTATATACTTTTCCGCTTGCTCCCGCAATGAGAATCGCGCATGACCTTGAACGCTGGCTTTTCCATCAGATTTCTTTCGAATCATGATTCAACACGGCCTTTAGGTAACGCTGTACGCTATGATGGGACACCACCAATCCTTTCTTGGCGCGCAACCAAAATTGGATGTCGCGATAAGAAGCATCTGACTGATAGAGGGTGATAATTTCAGGGTGATATTGTTCCAGTTTGCGTGCACCCGGAATAGGTGAATGTGCTGCGGCCAACCTGCGCAATCGTCTGATTTCTACCAGTTCTTTTTTGGCTTCTTCTCTAGTCATGGAGCGCAAATTATATAGTTTTGGCGAACGCTTTCTGCCAATACGCCGGACTAGTTTTTCAGGGCTTTCTCCTTTGAGTAAAGCGGTGTTCATGGCCCCTATCAGATCTCTGCACGCATGGGAAATTTCATCATCTGCCAGCCTCCCCATGAGTTGTTGCAGGTGGCAATATAAGTGACTGTTAGCGATGCCGCCATTTGCCAATCTATCAGCATTTATTGTCTCAAAATGCTGTCTCGATTTTACTGTCTCTTTCTTCATATAAAAATCCTTTCTTTTCTTTTATAAATCAGCAATATATGTTGCGTCAAAAAAGGTGTACCCTGACGGGCGCAGCCCGTCAGGGTACACACGTGCTGTTGCTAATTTGGCGATTATTTTAGCAAAGTTTTGTGTGGAAAATTACTTTATTTTAATCCGAGTTTTAATGTGGTTTACAGCCAGCCAAATTTGCAGCGGCACACCTTACAACGCACCCAAAATAGCTCCTATCCATAGCTGATTTTTATATAAAACACAGGCCCACTCCAGATAAAAAACGGCGCTGCATTTTCAGAAAAATCCATAGACAACCCAGGATAAAAAATCTATGCTGTCTTAAGATAAAATCTAAAATATATTTCTGAAAAAGGAGTCGATCATGCCGTTAATTAAACCGGTTAATCTGGAAACAGTGGCTGTCAGAACCAAGTTGCCTAAATCCCTGAATGCCGAGATAGAACAGTACATACAATGGGCCGGGGTTGCAGACAAAGAATTCTTCCTGGTAGAGGCTGCTAAATATCTGTTAAAGATGGATAAAGACTGGAAGTTGCGACACGAAGTCGCTCAAAAAAAGTTGTCCCACTCAAAAGAGCGAGGGACCACCCGTGCCACCGGGTGATTCTACGGGTCTGAATAAAGAGCGACCCTGACAACGTAACAAAGTGCAAAGTTTAGTGCACGGGGCACAAATCGCAAGAAGCGTGCCCTCCTGACAACCACAAAGTTGGGTGAGTGCTAGAAAGTCAGTATGGTGAATGTAATGTGAATCTACGCAAAGAACGTTAACTTTAAAAAGGCGAAAGTGGTTGACACGCCTTGGCTAAAATCAGCACTGGAGATAGGAAAGTTTTCTCTTCCATATACTTTCGTGGCCACCGAATCTCCCGTTCTATAGTAGGCACCTAACCTGACATACTCATTTGAGCGGAACGTGGAAACCCTGTGCTGCCCCTAATGATTTCCTTAGGAAAGCTAACTGTAAAGCTAGCCTACAACAGTGCAGGCTTGAGATGCTGGAAAAAGCGAACGCTCTGTTGTAACGACAGAGATATGGGTTTGAACCACTCAACGCGCAAGCGGGCCCACATCCAGCTGGTGTTTTATCGTGAGAGAACTTGGAGAACCGGCATAATGGGAGAACGCAAATGACCGCGACAGCAATATCGTCAGTGGGTGCCCTTCCGGCAGGTTTGAAGACCTGGGGCTTTATAAATTGGTCAAGGGTTATCAAGCATGTTTACCGGCTGCAAGTGCGTATCGCGAAGGCCATTAGAGAAGGGAAACGCGGCAAAGCGAAAGCTCTGCAACATCTCCTAACTCACTCGCATTGTGCTAAATTACTAGCGACAAAACGAGTCGCCGAAAACTCTGGCAGTAAAACAGCTGGAGTTGACGGTATCATCTGGAAGACTTCACAAGAAAAGATGCAAGCAGCACGTGCGTTGAAGCAAAGAGGCTACCAACCTCAACCGCTGCGGCGTGTTTATATCCCCAAGAAAAATGATAGCACTCAGACTCGCCCGTTGGGAATCCCTACGATGGCTGATAGAGCGATGCAAGCATTGCATTTGCTAGCTTTAGAACCTGTAGCAGAAACTCAAGCGGATAAAAACTCATATGGTTTTAGGGTTAAGAGATCTTGTGCTGACGCCATTGAGCAATGCTTCAATGCCCTTGCAAAAGGAACATCTGCCCAGTGGATTCTCGAAGGGGATATAAAATCGTGCTTCGATAAAATAGACCATTTATGGTTAGAAAATAATATCCTTATAGATAGAAAAATTCTCCGAAAATGGTTGAAATCTGGCTACATCGAGAAACAAGCATTTTATCCAACAGAAGAAGGGACGCCACAGGGTGGATTATGCAAAGCTTTGCATAACC
>CAWFAS010000004.1:0-656644 GCA_963813895.1 uncultured Gammaproteobacteria bacterium | reverse complement strand
AGGTGGAATAATTTCCCCAACCATGGCGAATATAGTTTTGGATAGTATGGAAGCTTTGGTAAAAGGAATAACTAAACAACCAGACAAAATTAATTTTGTGCGATATGCTGACGATTTTATTGTGACCGGAAGCACATATGAAGTACTAGAGTATAAAATCAAACCAGCTATTGAATCCTTTCTCAGAGAACGTGGATTAGAACTCTCTCCGGAGAAAACTAAAATCACGCACGTGGATGAGGGCTTTGATTTTCTCGGATTTAACGTTCGAAAATATGGCGGGAAATTATTAATAAAACCAGCCAAGAAAAACGTACTCTTATTCTTAAAGGGTATCCGAGAATTTATCAAATATCATAGCAACACACCGAGAGAATTGTTTATCCCGATGCTGAATGCACGCTTACGTGGCTGGACAAACTACTATCGTCATGTGGTTTCTAAAAGAATTTTCTCGTATGTAGATAGATGCATCTTTCAGGCTATTATGCGCTGGATAAAGCGGAAGCATTCAAAAGGGAGTTTGCGAAAATGGTGTGCTAAATATTTCCGCATATCGTCGACAAGAAACTGGATCTTTTCCACTAAAATCAGGAACAAGAAAGGAGAAATTAAACACCTTGATTTGTTCTCAGCTAAAAGCGTGAAGATCGAACGCTACATTAAGATTCGCGGTGAGGCATGTCTATTCAACCCGAAGTTTAAAGACTATTTTGAAGCCCGCGATAAGCGTAGCAAACTAGTCCGATCAAATACGGGTCAACGCTAACTGGAGTTTTAATGAGCCTCTGGATGAGATGGTCGGACTGACAAAATCAGTCTTAAAAAATGCTTGAGCGTAGTGCGATGAAAGTCGCAAGCTGCGTTCTTAGAGGAGCCAGTTGCAGTAATGCAACTGGCTTACTCGGTACCTACAAAGACACTAAGAGCGACTATTCTCCGCAAAACTTACCTTGATTTCCCAAGGATCTTTTACTCATTTCACCTATGGAGCAAACAAATATGAACAAAGCAGATTTTATCAAAACCATCGCGGACAAAGCCCAAGTTTCCAAGACAGAAACTGCCCGCAATCTGGAAGCTGTATTGGAAACAATCACCGAGATATTCCAGAATAATGACACATTAATTCTGCCGGGTTTTGGTACGTTTGGCGTTAAAACCCGCGCCGCACGTACTGGACGCAACCCTAGCACTGGCAAAACTATTAATATCCCGGAAGCCCAGGTGCCTTTTGTTCGTATCAGCTCCAAGATCAAAGAGCAGTTAAACGCGAAGAATAAAAAAACTACCCAGGTTAAAATTGTAAAGCAAAAGGGCCGTTTGGAGAGTGTTGTAGAATAGTAGTCCGCAAACCGTGTATACTAAAATTCTTTACCACTTAATCATTTTTTCCATTCAAACAGGAGTTGAAGTATGGCAACAAAACGTGCAACTACATCCAAGGCTAAAGCGAGTGGATTTTCAGCGCAGATTCGACAGCTGGAAACCTGTAGGACACAGGATCAGGCAAAACTGGAAAAAATCTATCCGAAAGTACTGGCTGACATTGATAAGGCAATAAAAAATGCTGTACAAGAGTTGAAAAAAACTCAAGGAAAATCTAAGACCACCAAGGCTACTAAATCTACTGCTCGCGCGACCAAAATCAAACTGGCTGATCTGGCGGCTCTTAAAAAGAAATTGGATAGTTTAAAAGCCGAAAAATCGCTCATAACCTCTAGTCATAAAAAATTATTGGCACAGAAAAAAGTACTACAGCAATTTGAGAAAGAATGGGCAAAAAAATCGCGCGTAACTAAGAAACCTCGAAAACTATCAAAATCGGTTCCAAAGGCAAAAATTGCTGAATCTTCCTTTATACAAAATCTAGTTGAAGCAGAATAAATTCATTCCTGAGGATCCCGCTTTGTTTGGTTCAAGGCGGGAGTTTTTCTTCTCTGCTTTTGCGCTGGTGTGGCATTAGCTTCACCCAGTGGTTGGCAAAAGGACGATCTACCGTCACTCCTTTTTGTGGGGGTCATAGCGAGTTACAAAGGAGGGTAGGGCATAGCATAGCGCCTGCATGTGGTAAGTTCGGGTGCTCACTAGCTCAGATCCTTCCCGCTAAGCAATGACCCGCACCAATTCCCCCCAGTCAGTAGTAAAGCGGTGTGACCTGTGATCAGCACGCACCTCCCATGTATTATCCCCCCTTGTGCGGCAACAAACACGGTATTGGCCCCCATTTGTTCGTTGAGTTGATCCATAGTCTGCATCAATTTTTCACGCTTCACCTGGATGGCGGAGTGGTCAATAAATAAATCCTGCTGTTGACATCCTATTGGCACAATATCCATTAGCATAATACCTGCGCGGTAAAACCGATATTCCGGGCGAAATATTTGCTTTAGTGCACTTTTGGCGGCCTGTATCAACTTGGCGCTGTCTGCGGTCGGCGCAACTAAACCCTGTATTTTGCCGTTTTGGTATTGTGGTTCTGAATTGTGAAAGGGATGGGTGCTGATAAAAGTATAAATCCCCTGCGCTTTAGACTGTTGTTGTCGCAATTTTACAGCGGCTCGCGCAGTATGCTGGCTGACTGCCTCTGCTAAATCTTCATAATCGGTGATAAGTTTTCCAAAAGAACGGGAGGCGATAATATTTTTCTTCGGCTGGATCTTTTCCAAGGTCAGGCAGGCGATAGCCTGGAGCTCCAATACAATCCGTTCTAGCACTACCCCAAACTGCCGACGTATTGCCTTGGGACAATAATCACGTAATTGCTGGGCTGTGGTTATACCCAATCGTTGTAATTTTGCAGTGGTGCGGCTGCCTACGCCCCAAATATCTTTTACTGGGAGACTGCAGGATGGGTTGTTGCAGGCGGGGATCACGCAGATCACAGATGCCGTTAGTCGCTTGTGATTTAGCGATGCGGTTGGCAATTTTGGCCAAGATTTTGGTGGGTGCGATACCGATGGAAACGGGAATTCCTATCCAGCTATGAATTTTTTCACGTATGTTTTCTGCATAGCTTGGCAGCTCACTAGACGCAAAACCATCAAGCCGCAAAAAAGCTTCATCAATGGAATAGACTTCAACCTCGGGACATAAAAGACGCAGTGAGGTCATCACCCGTTGCGATATATCACCATACAAAGTGTAATTGGATGAAAAAACCTGCACTTGATGGCGTTGTAATAGTGCACGCAATTGATAAAACGGCGCTCCCATAGCAATACCCAACGCTTTAGCCTCATTTGAACGCGCTACAATGCAGCCGTCATTGTTGGACAATACCACCAGCGGTTTATGGTTTAGTGCGGGATTAAAGATCCGCTCACAGGAAGCATAGAAATTATTGCAATCAACTAAGGCGTAAACAGGTGGGGCATGAGTGATTGTCATGACACAGGGTGTATCACGTTGGTCACGATTCCCCAAATGTAAATTTCAGCTTCCGGCTTGACTTCAATCGGCGCAAACGCTTCATTCTCAGGCATTAAATACACTTTACCCTGAGGAGTTTTTTTTAAGCGTTTAACGGTCAACTGTCTGTCAACAGCCGCAATCACAATGCGCCCATTGGTTGGCTCAAGGCTACGGTCTACAATCAGGATATCTTGGTCATGGATGCCAGCGTTGATCATAGAATCACCGCTGACCCGCACAAAAAAAGTGGCGGTAGGATGTTTGATGAGTAGCGCGTTTAAATCCAGGTTGCTTTCGATATAGTCATCCACTGGTGAGGGGAATCCAGCTGGCACACTGGAAGAATAAAAAGGAAATTGAAAATGACATTGTGGGGCTAGTTGGGAGATGGCGTTAAGCATAGCTAAGATACCTGTTCATGTTTCTTCATCGAGCATCCTGCTTTCTCGCGCTGTCCTGCACCCACACCAATACGTATTTTGCTCCAAATCACCATCCATGAAAGGAGTGTACCAGATTCATTGATTAAAGCCATATTAGTCTAGGAAAAATTATTTTTGCTGAAAAATTATATTTTAACTCTCGATCATGTCCTTAATTCATAGACTAAAATCAAAGTAAGTACCTCAAAATGATTATCCGATTCCATAAATCTTTTTAGGTGTTCATTAGATTTGTACACTGATGATTAATTCTCTGAGTGAAATTTAACCTGCTCAATGTACAATATCTGGCGAAGCCGCATTGAATATCAGATTATTAATAGTTTTCGGAGTGAGAACGTAACCCTTATTTTTTAGCCCTGATATCATCTGTCGTATACGCAGATTCAGATCTGTTATGGAGCAACATTCTGATAAAGTATCTTCATAATCTTTTATCGCTTGCTGATAGGCGTTCATGTGATCTGAGGTTATATAATCTACCCTTGCGGCTTCGATTATAACTTCCAGCCGATTATCAGAATTGATACTTACTATAGCAATTGCTGGCATATGGGTATTATCTACAGTACAAATACAGGGCAAAAAATGGCCCATAGGTTCTTTTTCCATTTAGATGACTCTTGCGTTATTTGATTCATTTCCGTGCCAGGGAAAGTATAGCAAAATACTATCGCAACGAGGAAGTTTGATTCATCAGTAAGGAATCTATTTAATGGCTATGGGCTTTATTCAATATCTAAAAATGTTTTATAGCTAAGTATTGGTTCAGGGCGTATATGATATTCCTCTTGAAGCAGGCAATAATAAGTATCGGTATCTATAAAGATGTATGGAAACTTCGTATTTTAGCGGAAACAACGATACTCCTAATTGGCCGAGAGTTGCCTCAGATTGATTGTTTATTCAGAAGGGGGGTGACATCAGTTAATAATGCCTTAATCTAAATAGTTTATAAATGGATTAGTATTCACTGTGTGGGCGGAGTAAATTGCGAATCTGTGTAATATTATCTTGTGCCGTATTTTGGGATTCGTATAGATTTTCTGGATCAGCAAAAATAAAAATTGTACTGAGTACAATAATGGTAATTAATTGATTTATTTTCTTTTGGCTTTTATGCAGGCAGTGCATCTGTAAAGCTTAGTATATAACTCTATAACTCTAACGTTCCAGTAATAAAAAAAATGCTAAAATTAATATAATTTCTTCGTTAGTATCACTGATACACTAAGCTTGACAGAATCACCATATTAATTTGGTATGTTTGGAACATTTGGTACGTATTTCATAGGTTTTCTCCAAGTGTTAATGTATTAAAAAGAAATTGTATGATATCATTAAATTTTAATTAATTTCAAGGATTCCAGTACCTAATTCAAGGAGAGTAATAGTAAATAACTCATAATGGTGTTTTGATACGTGTCTTATTCTACGAATGCAATTATTTGTACAAACGAAAAAGCAATACCACCGATAAATATCCCCAATATAAAAAATGTAAAAAATAAATGGACAAATGATGATGTGCTTGAGTTTTATGAAAGGATTCCTTTAAATATTTTACGTGATTATGCTATTGCTGGAGGATTTGAAGAAGGCTGTGATGTTGATTTAGTTTATCCATATATTGCTGATACTCATTCTCTTATTGATTTAGCTGGTGGTTACGGTCGTGTAACAAAAAGATTAATAAATAAGGGGTACCAGGGAAAAATTTATATTGTTGAACGCAGTGAAGTTTTTTACGAGCATTTAATAGAGCACTATTCCCATCGAGCTTATATTACTCAGCAAGATATTCAAAATTTCAGTCCCATAAAAAAAGTTGAAGCAATTTTGTGGATGTGGTCTGGAATAGGTGATTTTTCAAAAGAAGAACAACTGCCGATACTAAAACGAATTTGTACTTGGTTAAAACCTGGCGGTACTCTAGTTTTAGAAACAATATTGCACACATCTGTACCTAATAATGCGACAGCTAACGAGGGTCAATCTTTTGAAATTTCTACAGAATATGGAACTTTTTATGGTTACAAAACCTCTGCCGCAGAAATTCAGGAATATGGTGAACAGCTTGGTTTCAAGCATGTTAAGCATATCAATTATTTAACTCCGCTGGGGAGACCACGTGTTGTACATATTCTGAGTAATGCTATTATTTAATTTTAGCTGAAATACGTATGCATCCCCGTAAAAACTGACTATTTATAGGAAAATTTTTACTCATGCCTTCAGGGACATTGGCAAATGTATTGTCTTCTTCGGGAATTTCTTTGCTTGGTCGAATGCCTGCATAATTTTCGGGATCAGTATGGAAGAAGTCATATTGTATTTTTCCAGGTAAATCATAAATGGGTGTGTTTCCAAGGTTTAATGCATCTAAGTGTATATTCGCTAAATATTTTGTTAAGAGAGATTTTATTTGATATAAATCAAATATTTTAGTAGAACCCTTTCTTGATTTTGGGGAAAATTCGGTTGTTGTCGGGTACTGCAAAGAATAATAAATTGGCCTTGATAATTCTTTTTTAAGAAAATGTGGGTGCATTATTATTGGTGCGTATTCACTAAGTTGATATATCGATTCAATGCATTCTTGTAATCTCTGAATTGGTGCAGCCTCATCACTTAGAGCAGATGCAAATCCAGGGAATGCACCAATTCCTATTGCCAGTAAATGTTTTACTGTATCAGATATATAGGGATTGGGTTTAATGTTGCGCTCCTGAAGAATCAAAGAAAAAGCTAAGTCCCACATAAATTGGTTACGGAAAAATTCACTTCCTCGCCAAGCATTTTTTAATAAATATAGTTCGAAGTCACGCCATTTCTTGTCATCTAATCTGTCAAACCATTCTTTTGAAAAAAATAATATTTCAGTTGTCCAGGTTTCACCGAAATCAGGATGATTGGCTATTTCTTTAAAAATCTCCCAATGATCGAACAGAGAATTTGGCTTTTCTGCTTTCAATCCGAAAGCACGAGTTAATTTACTAAATCTCATAGTTTCAGAAACTTTTGGCAACATAAATATCGATCGTGAGCCGGCTGTCATATCCCAAATAAATGCAGGATTATGAGAACCTCCTTGATTTAATATGCGCCAAGTTCCTATAATTTTTCCAGGTTCTATCAACCCGTAAAGGGGAATTGTATGATTCTCCATCACAATAAAAAGTTCTGCCATGTGATTTAAAAGAAGGCCAACAGGGTTAGAACCCAGGTTATAGTTTAATTTGCTGCGTAGATAGGTAGGGGTATCGCTGCTATTTAATGGGATTATAGTACCTTTATTATCTGGAATAAAAAGATGCCCTTTTTTTAAAATTTCGCCACCAAACCGATAGTAAGCTTTAAATACTGTGTATTTAGGGCCAGGGTTTAGTTCATCTATAATTCTGGCCAATTCACTATTTTTTTGCGCCACTTCCTCTCGGACATCCTTCCATTGAAACTCTTGAATGGTCTGTATTTCATTGCTATGCATTAAATTATTCCTTTAAAAGTACTGTTTTCATCAAGGTAATGAACAATAAATCACATATTGTACACAGATTTAAGGTTAGCTAGCATTTTTTGCTAGCTAACTTTACCGGCGTATTTAACTAAATTTTAGCATAATTTTAACTCTAGTTTATATATGGCTTAATATGCTTTAAGCAAGGGTTAAGGATATATGGGGACAAAGAAATCGACAATTTATTCCCTCTTCAAACCCTTATTTGAATTTGAAGTTTTAACAATCTTGATAATCCATGTATTGGAGATATGCCATGAAAAATAATAACTTTTCAACTAATTTAAAAATGAATTCCACACTCTCAGAGTCTGAACTTTTCCAATTGTATTTGTTCGCCACCGAAAATGATCCAAAACCGCAGCATATAAGCAAGTCCCTTTATTTAACTTGTTTGTCTATTGCTATTTTGGAACAAATAGGAAATAAAATGCCGATGCAAGCAGAAATTGATTTTATTGAATCGAGCTTAAAACGCTTTAGTAGGAGAAAATCGGTAAAAATTCATTTTAAAAATGCGGTTTTGGCCTCCAATATTATAATGACGTCTAAAGCTGCCTGATTTTTCTCACCGCAAATTGTTTTTGAGAGCTATTTATTTAGAAGGAAATTTTAACCTAACTATGAGCGTAAAACATTAAATGCTGCAAACTTCTTTGTTAATTAACCTCAAGGAGAAAAAACAAAAAAATACTAAAAAAATATTCTCTAATCTTAATTTTATCATCCAGGATACTCCTGAAAAGTTTATCACTTCTCTGACGCCCAATAAAATTATGCATAGCTTCAGCGATGGAATCTCAAAAAATCAATTTCTTGGGATTCATCCAAATGAAGGTAATAGTCAGCTTTCAACAGATTCGTTAGAACTTACCAATGCAGATGAAATAATCCCAATAGAACCTAGCCATATTTCCACCAATTGAGGCCAGGTCGTTATTGGATATTTCGTGCGTCTTAGTCCAAATGCATGTCCGCCATCTGCATATAAATGCATCTCCACCGGAACGCCAGCGTTTTTCAGGGCAATGTAGTAAACCAGCGAATCATTCACATTATCCTCATGGTCATTTTCTGCTTGCAACATGAAGGTGGGCGGAGTTTTGGAGGTGACAGGTACATTCGGATTCAGCTCAAATTTCTTTTTATCAATCCACAAATGCCCTGGATAAATCGCGATTGCAAAATCGGGTCTGCAACTTTCTTTATCCGCCGCGTCAATCGGCTCATATAGCCGCTGATTAAAATGCGTGCTGATCGCTGCCACCAAATGTCCACCCGCAGAAAATCCGATCACGCCGATTTTATGTGGGTCGATATGCCAATCTTTAGCATGAAAACGTAGCAATCCCATCGTTCTTTGTGCGTCCTCTAATGCCATAGATGATTCTGGATATGCTCCCCAATTTGGATCAGACCTGTGAGCCGGCACTCGATATTTTAAGAGCACACAGGTGATTCCTCGGGATGTCAACCAATTGCAAACTTCCGTTCCTTCAAGATCAATCGCTAGAATCTGATATCCGCCGCCAGGGAACATTACCATTACAACACCGGTGTTCTTTCCTTTTGGCGAATAGACTGTCATAGTGGGTTGTGATACATCACTTATCTGAATCCATGGCTCGCCAGCGACCAGAGGGTCATTCACTGTTTTCATTTCTTCAGGCTTTGCTGTATGTTGCGAGTCAGGCGCTGCCCCCGGCCATATGGGTATTTGTGTATGCCCTGGCGATGGCTGCCAAACCTTTGCTTGTGCACTCACAAGGCCAAATGTTAGTACAATAAGATAAGTAAATTTTAAAAATTTTTTCATGCAGATATTTCCTTAATCAGCTTTCTTTGTTGTATCGAATGTAAAAATAATGCGATAGGGCTGTTTCTGACCAGGTCGAGCCAATTTAGTGGCGGCTTGATATTGGTTCTGCATATAATGACTGATCGTTTTATGCCAAAATTTTAATGCCGATTGATTTTCCGGAATTACGGGAACCTCCCAAATGCCAGGATGTTGATCCCATATGGCTTTTGCTACATAACAGCCTACACCTTTGCCTTGAAATTTGGCTAAAATAAAAAATTCTCCCATATTCCAATCGCTATGATTATCAAACACAATTTGATTGAGCAATACAAAACCAGCTAATTCGTTATTGCCTCGAACTAAGTATGCCTGACGCGAGTCCTCTTCAAAATAGGGCTTTAAATCGAAGCATGCATACAATCCATCTTCAGGCATTGCCCAATCTTCTGACAAAAACCCGCATTCACGAGAAAGATCGTAAGCGTAAAATCTAGCCATATTTTGAATGACGGGGTAATCTATTATTGTGGCTTTTATAATTTGAACATCTAGCTTCATTCTTGTATCCAGCATGATAAATTAAGTGGCTTATTTGTTGATGAAATATTCTCGATAAATTTTAGTATGTTTAATTTTATCTATAGTAAATTTGATAAAATCAACCACTTCATTTCTTAAAGACATAGTTTTACCGTATTGCCAATTCTCAGCTGTTTCAATTAAATTATGCCAGTGCAATCCAAATTCATTTTTTGCCCAATCAGCAGCTTCTTTTTTGGTTCCCGCAACGCCGCATAAAACAGTATACAAAATTCGGCATAAATTCATTACCAAATAAGATTGATAATGACTGTTGTCTAACCATTCAATATCTGTAATTTTTGGCTCCCATTCTTGAAACAAATCTCGAACACAGGCTTTTTGGACTTCCTGCATCTCAATCGATGGAATTAGCGTTTTGAAGTCGGGGCCTATTAATGCTATTCCGTGTTGATATAATAAATAATTATTGATGATCCACTCATTTCCATAAGGAGCTTCATCGTAAAAAATACCACAACCATAGTAGGGCCTCGGTTTTTGGGGAGGTAAAATATTTTGTAGCATCTGAATCGGCGTATAAGAACATTCCATTCTATCCCCCCATTTGGGGTCATGTTCTTGAAGTTGTCGATGGAGTTGTTTAACCAGATTAAGCTCGTGTTGATTAAGTGGGTCGTTGGTAATCACAACTAAATCAATGTCACTGCTATTTGGGTTAAAATCACCATAGCTTAAAGATCCAAACAGATATAAGTTAACTAAATTTTTATCCAAAATATCTTGCAGTGCGCTTTTAGTGAGTAGCAAGAGTTCATTAATATCTTGATAAGGGGTTATGGGTTGCATATTTCTCAGAAATAGATTTAAGTTAAAGAATTATTTTTTTACCAGACCAATTTTTCCAAAATAAATAGTCATGATAGAACCTATTACGATAATTCCGCTGCCAATCAGCGTCATTGGGCTAGGAACATGTCCCCAGATGCTCCAATCTAATAGCCCACCAAAGATCACCATGAAAAACATGAGTGGCGATATCAATCGCACCGGTGCAGCAACATAAGCCCAGATGGCGAACACCTGGTACAATGCGCCAAATATACCAATACCCAGCAATAACCACCATACTTGCGTTGTTGGCGTTTGCCATTGGATGCCAGCTACGACACCGCTTACTACGGTGCTGACCAGAAAAGAGTAAAACAACATCTGTATCACACTGCTGGTTTTGCTGATCAGGCGTATCTGCACGATGGCAAGCGCAGCTAAAATCCCTGAAGCCAATGCGATAAGTGAGGCAGGGTTGGAAAAAATATCTTGGTTAGGGTGCAGAATAAGTACAATTCCTATAAATCCAACCACAATCCCTAACCAAGCTTTATGCGGTGTTTTTGCGCCAGTTAAGCAATAAGCAATCATCGGTACGAACAACGGTGCGGTGTTATTCAACAATAATGCGTTCATTAGTGGTACAAATTTGAGTGCATAAAACACTAGAAATAAAGCCAATAGCGCAGATAAGATGCGCACTACATAACGTATTGGTTGAGTGACCTTAAAGCGGAACGCCGAACTCATAAACACCCACGGCAATAATAGAACAAAGCTGATTCCAAACCGAAAGAAAATCGGCATGGCGGTAGGCAGCTGGGTTCCGATCATTTTGACAAATACCCCCATCACCGCAAATGAAAGTGCGGAAAAAATAGCATAGACAACACCGCGTCCAAGGCGTTGGACATGATGATGGGGTTCTGGCTTGTAAATGGGTTGCTTCATAAGTCGCAAGTATTCGTGATATGGGTAAATTTTTCCAGCAAATGTATGGTGTTTTTATGCTCTTCTATAGAATTAGCAGCACAAGCATCTTGAATAATACTGATTCGATAATCTCTATCATGGGCTTCACGGGCGATGGTTTGTACTGCAAAATCTGTGGAAACACCACAGAGAGCAAGATGTTCAATTCGATTGGCTGCTAAAATGGCTGGCAATGATGTGCCATAAAAAGCACCGACTCGGTGTTTAGTCACTATCGTGTCCTCTTGCTGAATCCCTAGATGCTTATGGAATTCTGCACCCCAGCTGTTCAATTGTAATGCCTGAGCTTGCTGGACGTAGCTGAACAATGGCGAGGTGGTGGGACATTCTACATAATCAGCGGAAAATCCTACTCGAATAAAAATAACCAGCCAATTTTTACTACGTGCCGATTGTATGGCGCTATTCACTTTTTCTATCAGATGAGTTTCAGCCGCCATTTTTGCGCATCCCCCTAACTTGCCGTCAGGGTGAATAATATCATTCTGCAAGTCAATGACAATCAAGGCAGAATGGTTAGGATTTGGGTTCGACATAGGATGCCTCCTTTAGTTTATAGTATAAACAATTCTATCAATGACCTCCTATTTTCGGTAGAAATATAAGGATTTTCGTTGCTATACTATAAATATTATTTATAGTAGGAGATGGTATGAGCGAACTACTTGATTTGAGGTCTCTGCAAGTCTTTGTGACTTTCTGCGATTATTTAAATATGTCTAAAACTGCAAAAATCTTGCACTTAACACAACCCGCCGTTTCACATCATATTTCTGAACTGGAAAAACACTTGAAAACAGTTTTGGTTGATAGAGAAGTGAGGCCGATGCAGTTAACACAAGCTGGCAACCTACTGAAACAACGTAGCACTAAACATTTGCTGGATTTGAATACGACGAAGCAATTACTCCTCAATAAGCAAGTCGAATTTACCAATGATTTGAAATTAGGCATTTCTGAATTGTTGGCAGATCTGACCCTGGAAACTATTGCTGCCGAATTGATGAAAATCACTGGAACTTTAACCATTGAATCTAACAAATCATCTTTGCTATTTGAAAAACTGTTAAATCGAGAATTGGATGTGATCATCACTTCTAAATCTGGAGAAATGCATCCTGATTTGACGAGTCATCTATTGTATCAAGAACCGATCGTAGGCATTTATCATCATTCTTTGGGTAGACAGCTGAAGAGGAATCAAGAATTAAATGGTTTGATCTCTCATCAATCAGGTTATCTGGAATATCTGCCGACTCTTACGCTCGGCCTCGAAATGAAGAGGTATTTCTATCGTTTAAATATGCATCCTGTGACGAAAATCAAAACAGATTCAGCCAGGAACGCTATTTTTTTAGTTAATTCTTTACCGATCTGGGGTATCGGCATCCCCTTGCTAATACGGAACTTACAAGCTCAAACAAAAAATATTCGCACTTTTACACTGCCTGAACCTGCTGTTTATAGCACATGGCATTTGATTTATCGACGTTATGAAAGCGAAAAATATGCAAAAATAATTGAAAGAATTTTTAATTTATATGTAAAGCAGGGAGGCAATCCTTGAAACTCCAGCTTCTCTTCAAGCTTGTCCAAAGAGTGCTCATGGTTCTTCAGCTAATTTAATTAACTTGTCGGGATCATCGAAATTGATCAATGAAATTTGTGTGCTAATTTTATCCGCCATAAAATCAGCACAAGGCTTTATAAGTACTTTGAGATCATCCCAGCTCTCATTTTCTAGACCCATACAAATCGATTTAGCCCGCTCAATCAGGGGCTGATATACATTAGGTAAATGATTCATGACCCAATCTGCTGCAGCGGGTTTAGATCTTATCGCATTTGTTTCCAATGTGCTCCAGATTCGCGCATAGGTAAGTAAAACATTTCGAGTGTCATGCTCAAGATCCGTGGCTAGTCTATTTAAATCATGCAGCATCGCCTTGATAAAATCATGGTATGGCACCTGCCCCAATAGCTGCTCAGATTCTAAGCCATATAAAGTTTGACTTTTTAATAAAATTTGAGTGATGATTAACGCGAGATCTGGCATTTCTTTAGTCGGCCATGGTTCATTAATACCGCTTTCAAATTTCTTGCGTAACCAATCGCCATATTGAAAATCAAAATTAAGTGGATAATGCCAGGGATTTATTTCTGATTTCGTTACAATTGTCATTTCAACGGGTAATTTTTCGCTTTTCATGTAAATGCCAGAAATTTGAAGTAAACTAATCGCTAATTTAGCTTTTTCTTCATGCGTTGTAGATCGATCTGAAACAACGAATAAATCAATGTCACTATATTTCTGTAATCCACCCAACATGGATGATCCATACAGATACACGCCTAATAGTTTTTCTCCAAAGACATCTTGGAGCAAATCGAGGCATTGCTGGATTTGTTCTTCTATTTCGTTGCTTAATGTAAACGTCATAGGACTTATTTCTCGTCAGTACACGAATTTCTAATTTAATTTTATTTAAAGTATGTGTAATCATTATTAAAATTACGGCAGTAAGTCTGGCTCAAGGGTATTATTGATGAGCTTCTCTTGAAATGGATGAGGGAAGATACATGCTCCACAGCTTCATGCTATCTTCCATTGGAATTTCAGTTGCTTGATTTACCAACATAATAAACCCTATTTTTTCATTGGGATTATAGCCAATATAAGCTTTATACCCATTAATATACCCTCCATGAAAAATAAGCTCTTTATTTGTAATGGTGCTTTGCTTTTATCATTACATATAACTAATAATGTACCCATAATTTTATTTGCAGTGGTGGCAGCAAATATATGATAATAAAGGTAGGATTCCATAGTTAGTTACTTACATCCGAAACCAAGCAGAACAAATGAAGATGAATTTTCATATAATTTTGTCTAATAGCTGATCTGCATTCTCTACATTAAATTGAGATATGGTTTATCTTTATAAGTAACGGTAATGTTTGGCATACGCTGTATCCTCAACTTTCTATGTGAAATACCATATATGATCTGGCTTCAATTAATTAGCAAATACCTATTTCTTTAATTTCAGCTTGCTTCTAAATCAATTAGACCCATTCCGCCATGCCATATAAAAATGGCAATTTCATCCGAAATCTTGGTCATCTCAGTTTGCGAATAATCATTCATTAATATTTTACTAATAGTCATTATATGAAAATGCGCCATATTGCGAAGAAAGAATGAAGATGGCTTGTTAAATTTTCTGTTGGGAAAATTCTTTTTTAAATCGGTAAAAAGCAAATCCCAATTCTTTTCGTATTCTTGTGCTAAATATTCTGAATAATTTTCTAAACTTGAACCGAATGATTGATTGAACAATAAATTAAGATCTTGCCGATGTTTGTTTATATAATCTAGTGCAAAGCGTAAATACTGTTTTTCTTCTTGAAGTGTTTCAAAGGGGCTGACTTCTCGACGATTGGATCTGGCGAATTCACAGAAGCGCTCCAGGTCATTTAATACAGGTTTGAGTACGGTGGCAAATAATGCGTTTTTATCAGAATAGTAGGTGTAAAGACTACTTAATGGAACTTTTGCTCGTTTTGCAATATCTCGAAGACGGGCTTTAAGAAAGCCATGTTTTATAAAGATTGCTCTTGCTGATTTTAATATTTTTTGTTCTATGGCTGTTTTTTTAATTTGGCTCATTAAATGATTTCCGCTTGAATACTGAACAATGTTCGGTTATTATACCTGGCTCGGCAATTATTTGCAATTAAAATCAGTATAAAAAAGTTATGGTAATATAATGGCTATCTGATTTATTTGAATAACTATTAAATGAAGGTATTTATGAAAGATGAGCAACATAGTGAAATCATCTCTGTATATGGTATGGATATGTATAACGAGAAAGTAATCATCCCTAATGGAGAGCTTTATTTTGAAGCGCTTGGAAAAGGTAAGTCACCACTTATTCTAGTACACGCTGGTTTTTCTGATCATAGGGACTGGACGCACCAAATTAAAGAGTTTGGAAAAGAATATAATACAATTGCTTATGATCAACGAGGATCTGGTAATTCATCTGTGATTAAAACTGAATTTTCGCCAGCAGATGATCTAAAAGCAATAATGGATAACTTAAAAATTGAAAAAACTTTTTTGGTTGGGCACTCAATTGGAGGAACAATTGCATTAGATTTTTCTCTTCAATATCCTGAAAAAGTTTCAGCTTTAGTATTGATAGCACCTGGCTTGAATGGTTACCTATGGTCACAAAAATACCAGGAACTGATGAAAGAAATTTGGAACATTCCTCATCCTGAAGAAATGGCAAAGAAATTTCTTTCAGCACCCTTTTATGCAGTCAGCATGAGTGAACTGAGTATAAAATCTGAAATTGAAACGATCACCAAAGAAAATTTTCAGAAGGTTTTAACATGGGAAACTTTTGATGTTCGCGCTATCCATTGGTATTTTCCAGACGCTATTTCAAAACTTAAAGATCTCAAAATACCTACCTTAGTGATATATGGAGATAAAGACTCTAAAGATATAAAACAAATCGCACTACTATTGGATAATAACATATCCAATGTCAGGACAATACAGATTAAAAATGCTGACCATCTACTAAATTTTGAAAAGCCTAACGAACTAAACAAGTTAGTTTTAGATTTTTTATCAGGTGTAACTCAGTAAGGAATTTACATGACTAATCTTAATTACTTGTCAGTAAAACAATTATCAGATGGTCTCAGATTTAAGAAATTTACATGTCTCGAAATCATGCAGAGCTATTTACAACAAATCAAGCAAGTGAATACATCTCTCAATGCATTAGTACAAAAGCTGGATGATGACAAAGCCCTTAGTGACGCGAAAGCCATGGATAAGTTACTGGATGAAGGGGGCAATTTGGGTCCCTTTCATGGAGTACCGATTAGCATTAAAGATCATATCAATGTTACGGGTTTTACGATAACTAGTGGTTCCATTGCATTAAAAAATAATCTTTGCCAAGAAGATGCCTCCATTGTGAGACGGCTTAGAAATGCTGGAGCCATTATTCACGGTATCAGTAATATGCCTGAATTAGGAATATCGTTCGAAACGGATAATGATGTATACGGGCTCACTAAAAATCCTTATGACTTAAGCAAAACCCCAGGGGGAAGTAGCGGCGGTGAAGCTGCTAGCATTGCGACAGGCATGTCAGCATTCGGTATTGGATCTGATGCGGCTGGAAGTATTCGACTCCCAGCACATCTCTGTGGGATAGTAGGTTTAAAACCAACTCTACATCTCCTGCCACTCTCAGGAAATTCCCCTACATTTGGAGGCCTAATCATGCATTTTGCAACTCTAGGCCCTATGGCTAGATATGTCGAAGACTTAGAGATTTCCTTACCTATTATTTCAGGATGGGATGGAATAGACCCATATGCGGTTCCAAAAACAAATCTCCAAACTAATAAAGCACTCAAAGATTTAAAAATAGGCTATATGCTAGGTGGCTCACTCAACACTCCAACATCTGATACTCTTAAGATAATGAACGAAGTTATCGAAGCTTTGAAGACTGAATGTATTGATATTAGCGAAGAAATTTTTTTTGATATTGATTCCATTGGAAAATTTTTTTGGGATACCTATTTTTGTGGTGGTCATCAAGGACAAGCTTATAAACTTATGCTTGAAAAAATGGGAATTAAAAAACCTTCTATCTTGATGCAACGTTTTTTAGAACTTACTTCACAAAGTGATTCCTTTGATGTTATAGAGCTACGTCAACGTTTTTTTGAAGCTGACCGAATAAGAATGGAAGCACTTCATCACATGCAAAGATACGATATACTCATCACTCCAGTGTGCAAAAGTCCAGCACAAGCTTTTAATTCGAGCCAGGAAAAAATTACAGATTTCACCTATACTTTAGCATTTAGCCTTTTAGGATGGCCTGTTTGTGTTGTCCGTTGTGGTGAAACATCTGAAGGATTGCCCATTGGCATCCAGGTTGTCGCTAAACCTTGGGAAGATTTAAGCACCTTAAAACTTGCTTCTTTTTTAGAAAAAACATTTGGTGGTTGGAAATTACCTCAAAGATCAAAATTAATTTAGTGTGCAAAGTATATGCATACAGACAGTTTTTCACGCAGTGGTTTATCAGACAAAGGGCTGTTAATAAACTTCGGGGGCAAGGTATAGAAATACCAAATCAAATATTGTCTGGGATGTCACCATATTGGTGGGCGCATCTAGCTGGGGCGCAATACATTTGCCACAAAAAAAAATTTTAACGAGGTTGATTTTGAAAGCTGGCATGACTCAGCTGTTTTACCTTATCTTGATCTTACGTTCTGGGGAGAGGTAGAAAAAATTAAAATAGCTCAGTATGTAATTGCCCAGGCAATTTTTCCTGATGCCTATGCTTTGGGTTCTGAGGTTGATCCTTTAGGTAAACTGAAGACTACTAAGAAAAAGGCAGACTACCTCATGAATTTCAATACGATGAAACGTTTTGAGTTACAAGTTACTAATTATAAAGATGGAAAGGGATGGATAGGGTGAGAGTTTGAAAGTGGTGGATATTTATTAAAGGAGTGACAACAAATGCAGAAAATAAAAACTCGTCTTTGCGATATTTTAAAATTGAAAACCCCTATTTTTCAGGGACCTATGGCTGGGGCGACCACACTCGAACTTGCCAGTGCTGTTGCTAATCATGGTGGGAGTGAGGCGATACTTGAAAAAAGGGTCATGTTTTAGCAAGATAACCGACGATATGCTTGCTATTATCATGGATAATTTAAATAGTAGACCTAGAAAAAGTTTGAACTATGCGAGTCCTAACGAGCTATTTTAATAAGGTTTCTCAGGATGGACTAAGTCATTAGCGTTGCGGACTTTCTAATTCAGGTATGGTTTTCTTTTTGTAATTAAGGTTATTTAATGAAAATTCTCTTTCTTTGTGTTGAAAATTCAGCCAGAAGCCAAATGGCAGAAGGAATTGCCAGAAAGATATTTGGGAATAGTGCTGATATCCAAAGTGCTGGCTCCAATCCAGGCAGAGTTCATCCATTGGCAATCGAGGTAATGAAAGAGCAGGGGATTGATATTTCTCGGCAATGGTCAAAATCAATTGATAATATTAATACTGCTGATATCGATTGGGTAATTACATTATGTGCTGAAGAGGTTTGCCCTTTTTTAAGTGGTAATGTTCAGAAGCAACATTGGCCTTTTCCTAATCCAACCAATAACGCCTCTTCAATGGAGGAGCAACTCAAAAGATTCAGATCTATAATGGAGGAGCAACTCAAAAGATTCAGATCTATAAGAGATCAACTTACTCAGAAAATATTAGAATTCGAAAAAAACAATACATGCCGAAAAAGAATAATCAATACCTAAAAATTCGTTACTTTCTGGCGCATATACCTGCTCTTTGATTTATTAACAATTTTAACTATGGATAGCATGACTGGCACCTCGATTAATACGCCTACAACGGTTGCTAGCGTAGCTCCGGAGTTAAATCCAAATAAGGTGATAGCCGTTGCAACTGCTAATTCAAAAAAATTGCTCGCCCCAATCAGTGCTGCAGGGCCTGCGACACAATGTTTTTCTTTGGTAGCTCGACTTAAGCCATAAGCAAGCATGGCATTAAAATACACCTGAATCACTATGGGCACAGCAATTAATACTACAATGAGAGGATGTTGCAATATTTGGCTACCTTGGAACCCAAACAACAGAATTAGCATAGCTAATAAGGCATTGATGGCAAACGGATGAAGACGTTTTAGTAGGTTATTTAGCTGTAAAATGCCACCTTGTTTAATAACAATATATCGAATGGTTTGTGCCAGTATAAATGGAATCAGTATATACATTAAAACGGACATCATGATAGTTGACCAAGCTACCGTTAGATGTGTTATTCCCAATAATAACCCAACAATAGGTGCAAATAGGACGATCATAATCAGATCATTTAAGGCAACTTGTGTTAAAGTAAAATGTGGCTCACCTTCACATAGATAACTCCAAACAAATACCATAGCGGTGCAAGGAGCTGCTGCAAGGATAATAAGCCCAGCAATATAGTGATCAATTTCCGCTTGGGGTAACCAGGCAGAAAAAAGATATTTCAAAAAAAACCACCCCAATAAAGCCATTGAAAAAGGCTTTACCAACCAGTTAACGATTAGTGTAATTAAAGTTCCGCGCCAGTATTGTTTAACGTGGTGTATTTCACGCAAATCAATACGAATGAGCATGGGAATAATCATTACCCAAATCAGGATACCAACAGGTAAGTTTACTTGAGCTATTTCTAAATTGCCTAGAGCATGAATATAAGTAGGAAAATATTTCCCTAAAATAATACCCGCACCAATGCATAGAAGAACCCATAGTGATAAATAGCGATCAAAAAAATTTAGCTGTTTAGATTTATTCATAAGATTTTTACTTTAACAGGTTTTATTTGAATTCACGCAGCACTCATCAAGTAAAAATTTGGAAAGGGATTTTATCGTTTTTATATTGATTGAGCACCGTATACTTTGAGCTTCTTGCTGCCTTTCAATCAATCCTGCCTCTTCTAATAATTTAATATGATGCGTTAGCGTTGAATTTGGGGTGCGAGTATTATTGGCAATTTCGCTCATGCTAAGACCGTTTGGCGCTGCCTTAACGAGTAGTTTGATAATTTCCAGCCGTCGTTTATGACCTAGGTTGCTAAAGCAAGTCACTGCTGTTTGGATATTCATATCTATTCTCTTTGTGCTATATTTCTAGTATTATAGAAATAATAAATAGCCTTGTCAATGCTTAAATTATAAAATGCTATTTTTGAGGATTTATATTTATGACACTTGAGAGTTATCTAACCCTTCGCTCCATGCAAGGAACTGATTGGGAGGCGGTTAAAGCAATCTACCTGGAAGGTATTACAACTGAAAATGCTACTTTTCAAACTTGCGCACCAGATTGGGGAACTTGGGATAAAAGTCATTTGTCTTCGTGTCGATTAGTTGCAGAACGTGATAAAACTATTCTAGGATGGGCTATGCTAAGTCCTATATCGAGTCGCTGTGTATATGCTGGGGTAGCAGAAGTCAGTGTCTATGTGGCAAAGAAGGCGCAAGGTAAAGGCTTAGGTTGCGCACTTTTAACCCAGTTAGTTCATGATTCAGAAGTTAATGGATTATGGACGTTAGAAGCAGGTATTTTCCCTGAGAATATAGCCAGCCTCAACCTCCACAAGTGTTGTGGCTTTAGGGAAGTTGGACTGCGGGAGAAGCTCGGTAAATTAAATGGAAAATGGCGTGATGTGTTGTTGCTGGAACGAAGAAGCGCGGCAATAATATAAAATTAATTAACCAGTTGCATTTATTGTTTGAATCCGCCATATATTTGATAAGTGATGGCCAAATTCATACATGCGTGTGCTCAATAACAGCACGTATAGTATAAGCAATGGGTAAATGCAGGGAAACCGGCTTGGTGAACATGAGATTATTCACGCAATACTCCCCAGATCGTCCTGTCGAGCGCTACAGTTATGATATGTCACACCCAATGATGGAAGGAGATTTAGAACCATTGGCAAACTATGCGGGTCAATCTGTTGGCTTAGTTAAAAATATACAAGTAATTTGATTGAATCATTGTTATATTCTTTTGTTGAAAATTGCTCGATAATTTTGTAAATTCCATAAGCGAGTGCGCCATATAAGGTCCTATCTTCATGAAGAAAATCAAATTTACTCTTTTTAATACTTTTTTCTTCAACTTGAAAATTAGTTGAATGTTTAGCAATTGTTGTAATTAAATTACTAACTCCGAGAAAGCAAGCCAATAAGTTTTTTTGTTGGGGTGAATCATATGTTCTATTCTCTGATAGCATATTTGTTCTATAATTATTATTGGTAATAATTTCAGCGATATTGGTTAAAGCGCTAAAGAATATCTGTGGTTTAGTATCTTCGTTTTTATCCATATAGGTTGCAAGAGCGGAATTTACCAACTCAAAGTATTTCTTAATTTCAATTGCACCCACTGAATCTTTGTCCGAAAATTTCCATATAGATAGTGGTTGATATGAGCCAATTAAAAAATTAAAATCTTCAAATATTTCTATTTTAATGCCATAAAATAGTCCAAGTCCTTTGTTTTTCTCTTCTCGATACAAGATTGATTGATGTTCAGTTAATAAAGATAAAAGTAACTGGGCTATAAATCGTGAGCCAACTCTTTCATCAGAAATATTTTTTGCGGCCAAGATAGTTGCATGAAGAGTTTTGGGGTTGCTGCAAACTATACTTTTACAAAAACTTTGATCTGAGAAAAGGTCTAGTAAATAAATGGGAGACGAGTATTCTAAATTTTTGAAAGGATTCTCAGGAGATTTAATATGTTTCAGGGCAGCGTTGAAAATTTTTTCCATACTATATTGCATTTCATTAGCCAGTTCATTTAAATCCTTTTCTATACCATTTGCTATAATTTGATAGCATTCACCTAGAAATATTTTGGAATTCTTTTGACTATATTTAGCAGGACTAAAACTTCGTTGCAGAAGAATTATGGCAGCAGTAAAGATAATAATGCCTGCTGAGAATTCCCAAAATAGTGCTTTCCCAAAGCTCCAAACATAGGGTTTATGAATAATGACGGGTAAATGTCCGATGATCGCAGCTATAAATACCATTATTGCGCCGATAAAAAACAACCATTTTGCATGTTTGAATTTTAGCCATCCAGTGTTTATGCGTAGATGAATGATAGGTCTTAGGAATTGAGAAAAAGCTAGAAGAAAAGCAACAACACTTATTAGTGATCCAATAGTAAATTGCACATAGTTTCCTAGGATTTATTGTTGAATAGCGAAACCCATATTTTATATACGTTTAAAATTTCTAAGATTTACTTTTTTCTTGCTTTTTAGGTGGCTCGGGAGCTGGTGGTTGAATTGGTGGCATTGGATGTGAATACCTTGGTAGTGGAAGTTTCTTATCCATAGCGTGAGTTGAGCTATTTGAAGGATTATGTTTTTTAGGTTCATTCATTTCTGTTCTCCTGTGGGGTAGCGCCTGTCCATGTATTGCTTTAATAACTCATCAGCTCTTTTAGAAAGTTTATCATCCTCGGGCAATGTTTGATTTGGAAAATACCTATGCAGTAGCTTCTGCTGTTTTCGGTTTATATCAATCCTCAAGGCATTGATTTTTCTTTCCGTTTCTTTTCGGTTTCAAAAAATAATTCATATATTTCAGGTAAAATTTTAAAGAAGGCTTTGAACCTTTTTCTAAATGGTAAATAAGGTTTAATTGCGGTAATCACTTGTCCAGCAGCAATAATTATGGCCCATACTATACTGTATTGTTGCCATATTGCCCAAGCTGCGATACTGCTACATGACGTGATGGCTAATATCATATTTAACCACATGTTCCGAGTTTCATCTCGGGTGCTTAATAACTCGAGATATTTGACGTTATGTTTAAGCTCTTCAAGTGTTTTCCAAAATTGCCATGGAACATTGTTAGTGGGGTATGATTCCATAAATTTTTGCTCCTGAACCTTTTTGCTAGGGCTCAAAACATTACCAAACATAGCACCATCCTAGCACCAAAAAATTTCCATCTTTAATAACTTATCTAACCCATTGATTAAATGGTGCCGAAAAGAGGAGTCGAACCTCCGACCTACTGATTACGAAGAGCCCCGGCAAATTATCTTGGAAATTCTCTTCCTACCTAAGAGGTTGATTATTCTTCTATTTTTAAAAAATCAGGATTTTATCGTTATCTTTGAATTGCTTTCAGATTCTATACTTTTCTTGGCATGATTACACAGGAATTACACTAACAGACTTGAACCAATAGTATTATTTTAAAAATTTATTCTACTAGCGCTGTTTGGGCACTGGATACTGCTTCTGGCATTTCACTTGATTCTTTTTGTGTTACACCCATAACCATAGGATTGAAATGATGTATGTACCCACAATTTTTGCAAATTATTTGTACACTAGGTATCGCAACGCCATAGTACATTCTAGTTGTATCTAAATTATACCCAATTGATGAAGTGGCTTCCCCCACAAGAGATAAATCTTTAATGCCACAACAAAAACAACGTAAAGCAATACATTTTTCGTTTAGCCACTTATAAATCTTTTCTTGATTTTCCTTGCTAATAAAAATATCTTTGTTAATGCTTTCTGCACTCATTTAGTTTCTCCAGTAAATAATCAAATGCGGTATGAAAAAATTGACCTAAGTAAATTCCATTTTTTATCTTATTTGATTCATGCCATTCTTCCCATTGGTCTTGATCTCCTATGTAATATAGGCTGGCAGAAGTTTTAGCCAATGGCTGCCAAATATGTTGATCTTCTATAAGTGGCCTAACGCCTATAATAAAAATATGTTTTGTATTGATGTTTAGTACCTTCTCAGTCCAGCTTTCTTGTAAGTGTTTAATATTAGAATAAGCAATATTTAGAGGTTTTCCCTTCATAAATAAACACATGACAGGAGCCAAGGAAGTTCCATTAAGAAAATGATTTAAAATAAAATTAGTATCCAGTGTTGCTGAAATCCCTCCTTCAAACCCAACGCTCTGACCGTAATATACTTCCCCCCTGGCGTTTATCCCCTCCAACATCATATTGCAAGAGCCATGTAATTTGAGTACAGAAGAAATATTGTTGTTATGGAAAATAAGCTTCCCAAATATATAGTCGATATCTATCCCTTGATGGAAAAGAGCAAGCTCTAAAATGCAATCGTAATTCAAAGTAGAAAAAGTCGTATAATTTAAAATACCGTGATCTTTAAGGAATTTAATTAATTTGCAATATAGAGATGCTCCTGGAATGGGTCTGAATTGAATAAAATAGATTGCCATTTCACGCATTAACTGCGGGATAAAAGAAACGGGATATCTTTCATAGATCAACTGCATGCCCTGCTCAAAACCAAGCTCTTGACTATTAAAAACGCTTCCAATCTCTTTGGGCAGGCCACCCCAACTTCCAGGGAAAGATTTAATTAATTCATAAAACAGTGGGTTGCCTAAAGGAGGAGCTTCTGGAAGAATAGAACCAGCACCTTTACTTGCCCCTGCCCCAAATAAAAAGATAATGTCCTGCATTTTTATTACAACCAAATTTATTAAATTGTTTTTAATATCTGCCACTAAATTTTTATTCTATTCATTTTTTAGTCGCAATCTAGCATGTTGAATAGCTTTATGTAACTTATCTTGGAGAACTTCCTTAGTTGGCAACACAGTCAGATATTCAGCAACATGGATACCAGAACGATCTAACTCCAACAATTCAATTTGCTCTGTTTTCTTTCCGGCGCAAAGAATTAATCCAATGGGAGAATCTTCACCAGAACGGCGTTCATACTTATCCAGCCATCGTAGGTACAATTCCATCTGTCCTTTGTAGCTGGCTTTGAAATCACCAATTTTTAATTCAATAGCTATTAGACGCTTTAAATCTCGATGATAAAATAATAAATCAAGATAAAAATCTTCATCATCAATTGTAATGCGCTTTTGTCGAGCAAGAAAGGAAAAGCCAGTGCCCAATTCCAACAAAAACTGTTCTAGCTCACGCATAATAGCGTCTTCGAGGTCTTTTTCCAGATAGTGGTCATTTAGATTCAAAAATTCCAGCACATAGGGATCACGAAATACTAGATCAGGGGTAAGCGTGTCATTTTGACGTAGTGTATCGATCTGAGCTTGGATGACTGCTTGAGGCTGCTTTGCCAGTGCAGTACGTTCATATAGCATAGAACTGATCTGTTTCCTTAATGTCTGCACATTCCAATGCTCAATTCTGCACATTTCTGCGTAAAAATCGCGTTTTTCGTCCTCTTTTAAAGGGATTAAAGCAATAAAATGCGTCCAGCTCAATTGTCGTATCAGCGATACGACAATCTTTTCTTCTGGGAATACTTCTGCAAATTGGATCATACGTCGCAGATTTTTCTCTGCAAATCCCTTGCCATAATCCATAACCAATTGTTGTGACAGTGTCACGACAATTGATTGTCCATACTCTGCTCGTTCTTCCTGTAAAATCTCCTTATGTATACGATGCCCTATATGCCAATAGAGCATAGTAAGCTTAGTATTCACTGTAGAAGCGACAGCCTGACGAGTTTCGTTGATTAACTGACGTATATCAGCTAATAACACTTTGGGGCTTACTGATTTTTTCGTAGTATGTTTTTGTGCCAGATTTCGTGGTTTAGTTGGCATAGAATTAACCTATAATAAGGAACTTATCCAAATTTTATCATGAGCCTAAATAGGCGCCTGCAATAGACAGCCGGGTGTGCCCTGCAATCTCAGCAATTTCTTGGCGAGCAGTTTTATCAATATCCCAATTTGAATTAGGGTTTCCAGTTTTTACAGGGCTCTCTATTCCAGTTATTTCCTGGTAGATTTCATTCAGCCGTTCATGCCGTAATCCGTGGCTGGTAATTCCCTCCTGGCGGCTGATACCACTCTTCTGGCATACATAATAATAATGATTCCGCCATTGCTTGAAATTATACCGATTCGGAGTCATGGAATCATTGGGTTTAATTATTAACCTTTTGGCTTCTGCCAGTATTTCCCGTTGATAATTCGTTGTTATGGGGACAATCCGGTCTCGGCCGCCTTTCGTTCCCAGTTAACTGCCAGGTAACTGCCTTTATCAGCCCCATGAGGTTTCAATAAAGCAGCTTCTTTCATTCTGAGCCCAAAGACACGTTGCAGCTTTAGTTGAATGGCGATATGGCAATCCTGCTTTTGGATACCAGCTAACTTATCTTCCAAAGATATTCCCTGTCCGCTCCAGGTTTTATCGATTTGGGTAACCAGATGTCGAACCACACTATCTGGATTTTTGACATAGTTCTCGGAACGGCGAATCATTCCTTTTTTGCCAATCCATTCCGCAAATATCCTGAAGATACTAACGCGATTCTGGATAGTAGAAGCAGATAAGCCTCTGGCTTCCCAACCCTGCACCAAAGCTGTAATGTGGCGCTCCTTAAAGCCGCGAACATCATCCAGCTTAAATCCTAAGGTGCGTAATTCTTTAAATCCCAGCCAGAGTATTTCCTGCCGGGCATCCTGGGTGGCAAAGCTCACGGCTTTGCCACCGACCGCAGCGGTCTTATTGTGTTGCTTGATAAGAGTCTGCAATGTGGTTTTCCAGTTCATACACGGTTCTCCTTGAAAAGACGCTTATTTATGGCAGTACGTGAGTGTTAACTGACACTGAGGTACGACATTTCTGCCATAGTCACAGTCCCTCAAAGGGTAGCGGTATTCCGCCTGTCAAGTTACAACATGCAATTGGAGTCCAGAAAATAAGCCCTCTGTTGCCACCACAGAGAATTTTCTGTTATGCGCCGACTGATCTTGCAAGCACTGAAAAGCGCCCGACAAAGAACAGTAAACCCGAGGTTTAACGCGCACGAATTAAAAAATGAAATGCAGATGTGGAAAACACCTTCATTAGCCCTGCCAATCCGTGTAAATCTACACAGTGGCGGGGAATATCCAGTAGACTTGCAAGCCAGCAACGCTGACCGCAAGAACGGAGTTCATCCGTTGATCCAGTAGAAATGATGAGCCATTGGATCATCATCATAAGTGCAAGTAGAATCCCCGCAACGATGAATTGCAGGTACGGCAGCGAGCCATTTTCATGTGGATAAGGATATTTCATCGCCGCTACGCTTACCCTAAATCTGTCGTTACAGTCGGACAGATTAGCGACCCATTCGTTGATGTTATCAGTCACGTTATAGAAATCAATAGCATTCTTGTTCTGAATTTAGCATTCCACTTTTACTTCACAGGCTATTTCACTGTTGAAATATCAGAAAAAATTAAATCATTTCAATCGATTATGTCTGCCTCAACGGCACTCTCTGTTGACAAGCATTCGCTTATCAACAGAGAGTGCCTGACGGTTTCACCTCTTTAATGGAAGTGCGTGCCTAAAAATGCGCCTAGAAATGTACCCATGACTGCCCAGGGGAATAGCGCAGCTTCACGCTTAAATCGGGTCTTAATCTCCTGGCGCGATTGCAGATCATCCCCCGCTTCATCCAGGTAAACTTTCATAATACTGAGCTTCTCGCGTATGTTACAAAGCTGTTCATGCTCTGGATAATCATGAACCTTTTTCGCCAGTGCTTCATTTAAGTGAATGATGTCCGCATGAAGCTGTTGTGCGTTTTGGATACACACCAAAGTTTGATTAGCACTCATAATGCTTCTCCGCTAAGGCTTTGCTCATCAGTCTGGTCAGGTCACAGGTGGCCGTTTCGTGTAGCTCCATTGCTATACTTAAGTAATCGTGTACAGCCCAAAAATAAGGCAGAAAAACTACGGGTGGATAATTTAGCAGTTTCCGTTCCAGAATTATTTCAGTGAGCAGGTTGGCTTTGGTAAGATTTTCCCCAAGCAATTCCTGTGAATCCATTTGTTGCGCAATTAGCTGGGTTAATTGATTGAGGCTGCCGTTGACCATAGGTGACTCCCTGGGATTGTTGGTAGGGACGAGCTTTAAATAGCAAGATAGAGACATAAAAATAATGTCTACTAATGATATATAAGACACGCTATTGATGTCAATACTTTGGTTTTGAGAAATGCCATAATATTTTATGGCTACTAAACACGACCCCATCCGCATGACATTGCGTCTTCCCAAAGAAGTTCGGGAAGCTTTAGTCACGTTGGTTAAAAAAGGCAATGCAGGCTCCATCACAGCTGAAATCATCGATCGGCTTCAGAAAAGCTTATTGCTGGAACCGGCGAACGTTACCAATGAGTTTACACTCATCCGACAGCAAGCAGCGCAAATACAGAAATCAGCCGATAAAATTGAATCCACCCTCGCCAAAAACAAAATCACCCGCAGTCAGGCATTACAAGCGTTGACTGAAAAAGAAAGGACGCTGTTAGAAGCTTTTCAAGCATTACCAGAAGAAAAACAGCGCGCCGTCCTGGCTATGATTTCCCACCATGATTAATCTTGTAAGTCTCTATAACACCCAAATCACCTATGGATATATGGACGAGTCCTTCGGAACAGTCAGTGTCCTGCGGAACATGGGGACAAACTATGGATAACGCTACCGCGTTACCCACAGCTTGACCCCATTCACTGACTTCTCGCCCACATACCCACAGGCGCAACAAGTTTTTTTAATCCTCTTGGCAAGAAAAAGTGAAATAAGTGAAATTTGTTCCCTTGCATCTGGAACAAATTTCACTTATTTCACTTTTTCTGATTAGATCACTGCTGAAGAATGGGAAAATAACTGCGGATTCACTTGATAAATGGTGGTGGGTTTTCTGGTGGTGGTAATTTTTATGGCGGAACTGATGATGTTGCGTTGATAAAGTACCTGGAGTGCTTTAGATAACCGTTCTGGTTTACCCGACTTTCTGTTACGCATGGCTAAGACTAATTCCGTCTGCCGGAAGGTGTTATGAGTATGAGATTGTATCCATTGAAGAATCACTTTAGCGTCTTCAATAGCCGCATCCACACCCATCAGATTAAAAGCAGCTATCGCATGTTGCGTTAATAACTCGGCAATGGCTAACGCATTCCCCATGGTACCTTCATTAATAATAAGACTATCTGTTTCAAATTCAGCAATGTGCAATAAGCCTGCAATCCTTAGTGAAAAACCACAAATCTTGCCGCCCCAACCTGGGCAGTTGGCCAAATTGCCTTCCGGTCTTAACTGCTTCTCTATATTTGCCTGAAATTCACGCCATAGCTCATACGCCTTTGTTGATAGAGTCAGCGTATAGACCGTCAAAGTTTTGTGGGGATTGGCAAAGTGGTTTAGCAGGTTAGTAATTTTACTGTGGTAAGCCGTTTGAACAGCTTCAGCAACAGCAGGCGTGTTATGGGTGCGATAACCCAATCGGCTTTTGGGTAAGACGTATAAGAAACGTTCTAAAACACCGCTGCCAGTATAGAGACGCTTCTCGCTCATGTTCTGGATAATGGCCGGTTGCACCGCCAACAACACAGTTAAATAGGGATTTAAGCGAATAGAACGATCTTTGCGACGGATGCGCACTTCACCGCCATCGATACCTTTGAGCAAAATATCAATATTGGCTGAACCATTACTGTATAGACCGGCCAGGGTTTCTACAATTCCACCCTCATCAGAAATAATTGCCAGCTTGCCTTGTTGCTCATGGATTAAATTCGCCAATGATTCTGGGGTGGCATCATTGGTGAATAACATAGGTAAAGCGGGTATGGTTGGCAATGTTGCTTCCAGCGTGGTGATTTCTTGAATGAGTTGCTTTTGTTCTACCAAATCGTTGGTTTTGGCGGCCTTTACGCGTAGATTGTCGATAATTTTTTCCTGAGTCTTGCGTTCGGAAATTTTTTTCTTGGTAGAGGGTTCTTGTTCGGCAATCTGTTGCTGTTCCCAGGCAATCAAGGGTCGCAGGCAATGATTTAAAACCACGGATTTATGATTAGCGGGAGGCAGAGCGATCAATGTATAAATATTGATTGGTTCACGCCAGCCGGGTTTTGGGCTAATGAATATCTGCTTGGCTACTACAGTAGAGATAACTCCGAGCACGGTCATTACACTCAGTGCCTCGGGCGTTTCAGTAGCGCAGGCCAGTGCCTTAGCGAAATCCTTCAACGCGGCAGGCAGATAATCGGCAGCGATCTCGGGCGTTTCCAACTCTGAAAATAACAACGGTGATTCCCAGGCCGCTGGATCAGTCAATGGGGGCAATTCAATGAGTGTTGCAGGCATGTCCAGCATATCTATTTCCTTGTATCAGAGAATCAGTCAGTAAGATCAGCAGAATTTTTTCAGCATTATGTGCTTGTACCGCATATCCCAGATGAAGCGCACGAGAAAAATAAGCACGCTTGGCATACAACACCCATACTTCACGTTGGAAACAAAAGCTGAAATCTGCAGATACTTCTGAGTAATATCGGCAGCGGCCTTTTAATCGATGGATGCAATGCCAGCTTGGCCAATCGACTGCCAGGAAAACAGGATCACCCCATTTGAGTGCGGGATTGTGAAGTGGAGATAAAAATACTTTCTGCGCTGCCATTATTTTTCTCCCACAGTGACGATATTCAGTTGACGCTTGTGTAACTGCTGAGCAGTGCTGGTCTGTTTACCCTGAGCATCTATCCAGGCATCCAGGTCAGCACGAAAATAATAGATGTATCCCATTTTGATAAATCGTGGGCCATCGCCCCTGCAACGTTTCATCGCTAAGGTTTTTACAGAATAGCCGGTATAGAGGGCGGCATTTTTAACATCCAGCCGACCATCCGGGTACATTTCGATCTTGAAAGTTTCCGTGTTAGTACTCATCATAAAAATATCTCCTTCAATAGATAAATAATTAAGCTGTGATCTGCATCAGGATAATTGATGAATACCGTATTGTAAAATACTACAACGCAATTTAGAATAAGTCAGAACAATTGTTCTGATAGCTGATATAAACATGGATAAACGTAGAGATAATTTAATGAATAATAAAAAAACTACAACAAACTTAATCAAGAAAAAAGGTGCTGGTGGCAAACTGAATCGTAGCGAAATACTGCAAGCACGTTTAAATCCAAAACTACGGTTTACTGTAGAATTAATGGCACGCCTGGAACGACGCACCGTTTCCAGCTTTATTGAAGGCTTAATTGAAAAAGCAGCAAAGGATAGCGAAATTAAAATTATTCCTCGCGATCAGGCGCATGGATCATTTATATTACCTGCCAATTCACCGCGGGTGCGCACTACCGTAGAAAAAGCGGTTCGGCAGATGTGGGAGCCAGAGGAAGCAGATCGTTTTGTAGCCTTCGCGCTTTGTGCGCCGGATTTATTGAGTGATTATGAAGAAAAGTTATGGACATTAATCCGCACCTGCGAATATTTCTGGCAGCATTTTCAGATTGATGTGAAAAATGAGAAAGGCAAAGTAGTTGGTAAACGCTGGTTTCCGGTAACAGAATATTCAGGAGTAATCAGCGAGCGATTGCATCAGTATTGGTCTTTACTTAACGAAATTGCAGCAGGAAATAAACCGGCCAGTAAATTATGGGACTCGGTAAGCGGCATGGGTAAAAAAGTCAAAAAACCTGAATATTATCCAGAAGTTGTTGAAGTGCAGCGTAAAACCAAACAATCGTAAAACCATTAATAATAGTGAGGAAATCTTATGGCATTAAAGTTCAATAAATTAGTGCGTACTGAACTGCGCAAGTTAGCTCCCGGTCAGAAACTTACTGAGCATGGCATCAGTTTTGAGCGCTTAGCCAATGGTGATGGGATTTATTCTGTAAACATTATGGTAGATGGGCAAAGAATTCACCGGGTTATTGGCCGGGAGTCTGATGGTACAACACGTACACAGGCAGAAGAATTTATCGAGAAAATTAGGCAAGATGCCAAGTTAGGAAGATTAAATTTGCCTAAAGGTCGTAAAATCTGTGTTAATTTTAAAGAAGCCGCCGAAAAGTATTTAATTAAACAAGAAGAAGAGGGTGGAAAGAATTTACACTCAAAAAGATATCAGCTGCGTATGCACCTCGTTCCTTTTTTCAATGATAAAATTTTAACTAAGATTAGCAGCCATGATGTTGAGTGTTACAAAAAACTCCGTAAAGAACAAAATGTTAAGCCAACCACAATAAACCGAGAATTAGCTACTTTATCTCATTTGTTCACGAAGGCTTTAGAATGGGAATGGCTGGAGAAAAAGCCAGCGAATATAAAACGCTTTAAAGAAGATCAAAGTAAGATTACTTACTTGACCACAGAGCAGGTCAATAAGGTATTAGCAGTAGCCAAACAAGACCCAAATCCTCAAATTTATCTGTTTATGGCAATTGGCTTAGAAACCGCTATGCGCCGAATGGAAATTTTATCTATCAGGTTAGAGCATATCGATTTAGAACGCTTAATCATTCTCATTCCTCACGCCAAAGCTGGTGGTCGCCAGCAGCCTATCACTAACCATTTAGCTAAAATACTAGCTGGCTATATTCAGAATGCCAATCCTGAGCAAGAATGGCTGTTCGATTCTAAAACTTCTAAAAAAGGACATACCAACAGTATTGAAAAACCATTCCGACGAGTGATTGTAGCTGCTGGATTAGACCCGAAACAAATTGTTCGCCATACCTTGAGGCACACGGCTATTACTCATTTAGTACAAGCTGGAGTCGATTTGCCAACGGTAAAGAGAATTTCCGGCCATAAGACTTTACAGATGGTGGAGCGATATAGTCATCAGAATGGGGCACATATTCAGTCGGCGATGGATAAACTACAAGAACGCTATCATTTATAATTTCTATTAATTCTATTTTATTTCAATTTGAAACAGAGCCAAACTTATAAAAGTTTGGCTCTGTTTTTTTGTTAACGATTAGGGAATCGTCTAAAATGAGCGCGCACATGCTCAATCTGCAAATATCGCAGCCGAGTATAAGCGCGTACATAGACTGTACTAGTCATAATACGCTCCTTAATAATTAGAGCGACATTAGGAAACTTGTGAAGGGTTCCAGAGAAATTGTACATAGTGTACAACCCTGGAAATTCGGGCTATAATTGGAAATGTAGTGTTTCTACTATAGCTTATCAAGAAACAATAAGAATCGCTCTAGGGCTTCTTTATTGTTTTTTTGCTATATGCTGTAAGGCGTTACCGCGCCTTACAGCAACCTTAAAATTGTTATTCTACTCATCAAAATTCTCTTTTAGTAATCCAAATACATTGGGCCCATACCGTTTAAAAAAACGTCCATTTCTTATATAAGACGTTAATGAGCCTACCAGAGAAACTTTTTTCCTTTTGTCATGTTCATATTCTAATTTCTTTAGAATTTCGTCTATATGTAATGGTTTATCTGATTCTCGCAAGAGATTTAGCACCTTTGAAATATCTGAATCCGGACGTGGCTCTGATATCTTAGGCGGAATAGAAGCGCGAGTTGGCTTTTTAAGATGTTTGAGCGCCAATTGCACGCCAATCATTTGATTATTTAGATCATTTCTCTGCGCAGTGAGGGTAGCAATTTGCTGATTGATAGCCTCTATTTTATCTGTCAATTTTTTATGCTCTTTCTCAATAGCATTAAAATCATTCATCTTTGAAACTCGCGGCGAAATGGAAAAGCATTTTTACCACATGGAAAAATGGAAATCAAGAGAATAATATAGAAAACATAGAAAATTATTGTGGCGAATAATATGATTCTGCGTTCCCGAGTGCTAAATACTCAAAGTTCCCATATGCAAAAAGATAACAAGGTTGGCACAAAGCTTCTTAAAACCTGCCAGACCTCATAGTTCAATAACTATGAGTATACTGTTATCCCTAACTAGGCCTCTCTGGCGGATGCGCCATGCTCAAGATTTAAGATGATAGACAGGCAAAAAGAAAGAAAGTGCGAAGTGTGGCATGGAGTTCAATGGTGTGTGGCATAGATGCTGTTTAAAAGCCGCTAAATTGTAGGGGGTTAGTAAGTATTTAAGTTAGCATTTTCTTGAGAACGGCACGACAAAGCTCTCCGCAAAGACAAGGTGTTTGAAATTTTTAGTTATCGATTGAATGCAAGTATTTCATGGACGACGAAATGCCCCTAAAGCGGAAAAGCCCCGAAAGACAGACCCAAGGGCTCCATTTAAAGAATATGGTGTTATAGTTACACCAAAATTACACAAATTAAAATAGCTTATGATGATATGGGCTGGATGCGTAACCATATCTTATTGATTTTAATAACTTTTAATGGTGCCGAAAAGAGGAGTCGAACCTCCGACCTACTGATTACGAATTAAAAAAATACCACTTGGAGCACTTTTTAACTTCTTGTAATCTCTTGTAAAAAACCAATGTAATCAGCACGTTAGTATTGTTTTGTTTGGCGCTATCTTGTAGACTTTTGTAACTGAATCTTCGACACATGTTCGACACAAAAGGAGCTGCAAATATGCGTCTGACCAAATCTACAGTAGATAAGCTGCCTATACCCCCTTTTAAGGCTCAGGGTCAAACCAACCAGAAAAGGTACTACGATGATACCCTAAAAGGATTCGGGCTGCGAATTACTTCCGGGGGCACCAAAGCCTTCTTTGTTGAAAAAGGCATCCAGGGCAAGCTGCGAAGGATCACCTTGGGACATTACCCTGCGCTGACAGTAGAAATGGCCAGGAAAGAAGCACAAAAGGTGCTGGGTAAAATTGCTACTGGGATTGACCCTATTTCTGAAAAAGAAGAGTCCAGGGTTAAAGCCATTTCCTTAAATGAGGTATTTGAAGAATACAAGACCACCAGGAAATCCCTGAAGAAGAAAACCCTATACGATTACGCTCGCGTCATGAATGTTGCATTTGGGGATTGGCAAACTAAATCTTTATTGACCATCGACCGAGAAGAAGTAGAAAAACGTCATAAGGGTTTGGCCGAAAAACATGGTGAAGATTATGCTAATTTAGCTATGAGAGTATTAAGGGCGCTATTTAATTTTTCAATTGTAAAGTATCGGGATGCTCAAAAAAAGCCATTAATTTCTGAAAATCCAGTTCATATCTTGACACTAACCCATGCCTGGTTCCCATCACAACCTAGAAAAACGTATATCAAGCGACATCAGTTAGAGGCTTGGTTTCCTAGTATTTTAGGATTAGAGAATTCCATTATACGGGATTATTTATTGCTTATCTTATTTACTGGCCTTCGTCGTAATGAAGCCGCGCAGTTAACGTGGGATCAAATAGACTTAATTGAAAAAATCTTAACTATTCCTGATCCGAAAAATCGCCATCCCCATGTATTGCCGCTTTCAGATTTTCTTTATACATTGTTGCTGAATCGAAAACAGATGAGTAATAGCCCTTACGTATTTCCAGGCGAGGGACAAGGTGGTTTTCTGACAGAACCACGCAAACAAATGGATAAAGTAATCCAGGAAACAAATATTAAGTTTACCGTGCATGATTTACGCCGGACTTTTATTACGATTGCTGAAAGCTTGGAGATATCTGCTTATGCACTAAAACGCTTATTGAATCACAAATCAAAAGGCGATATAACGATGGATTATATTATTATCGATGTGGAACGTCTTCGTAAACCTATGCAGATGATTTCAGACTATTTGTGCCAATCAATGCCTCAAAAAGTTGCGGAATATGCTTAAAATTAGCTTTATAGGCCAAAATGACCAGTCTGGAATAAAGATTTTCTTTCATATATTAAAAATTGCTAGCAGGCAAATGGTTGCCGGCTTGCGGAGAGTGCGTCAATGGCGTATAATATACAATATCTAGTATTTGTGGAAACTTCGCATTTTAGCCAGCTGTTAAAGGAATATTTGGACGATGAAGAGTACCGGGAGATGCAATATTATTTGATGGAGCATCCCGAAGCAGGAAAAATTATTACAGCTAGTGGCGGTATTCGTAAGCTCCGTTGGGCTCGTCAAGGCATGGGGAAATCAGGCGGTGTTCGGGTTATCTACTATTGGGCTAAAGCGCGAGATCAAATTTATATGTTAACCATGTATAGCAAATCAGAGCGTGAAAACATTGATACCAAAACATTAGCGCGCATTGCTAAATCTTTGGAGGCACTCAAATGAAAGACAGAGATATCGGCCAAGAAATATTATCGGGCCTTGAAGAAATCAAAGCATGGCAGAAAGGCGAAAAGAAATTAAAAGAGACTCGTCTTGTTTTGCCAACAGCGGGAGATGTGGCGAAAATTCGCCACAAGCTAGGGCTTAGCCAGCAGGCTTTTGCTGCGTTTATGGGTGTAAGTGTAGCCACTTTGCGCAACTGGGAACAAGGCAGACGCGAACCACATGGTTCTGCAAAAAGTTTATTACTAATAGCAAAAAAAGTGCCGGAAGCATTTTTAAAAGCATTCCGAAGTGTCAAAAAGGCCGCCTAAACTTGAATTAAATACGGGAAATAGCATGACCACATTGAATCAGAAAGTAGCCATTGTAACAGGTTCTACCAGTGGCATAGGTGAAGCAATTGCGCGACTTCTCAGCCAAGAAGGCACCCAAGTGATGATTAATTCAGTAACGTCGCAAGAAAAAGGCCAAAAATTGGCTCGCGAATTGCAGGGTGCTTATTGTTCAGCTGATATTGGTGTGGAAGCGGATTGTGAACGTCTGATTAGTACAACCATTCAACATTATGGGCGGCTAGATTTTTTGATTAATAATGCAGGTGCTGTAGGTCGATTGCCAAGCAATCATCTTGCAGATGTCAGCAATGAGATTTTTTCTCGCATGCTCAATACCAATGTGGTAGGCACTTGGTGTTTAACACGTTATGCCATCCCGTATCTAAAACAATCTCAAGATGGTGTGATTATTAATATTACATCGGTCGCAGGAACGGATGCTGCGGCAGCGACAAGCGCTATGCCTTATGCTGTTTGCAAAGCAGGCATAAATCATATGACTAAATTACTGGCGAAAGAATTAGGCCCAGAAATCCGAGTAAACGCCATTGCTCCCGGATTGATTAAAACACCACGCACACAAGATTTTAAGGCTGCCATTGATAAGTTCACTGAACGCACCCCTCTAAAACGTACCGGTGATCCTGAAGACATTGCGCAAATTGCCATAGCTTTAATTAAATCAAATTATATTAATGGCGAGATTGTTGTAGTAGACGGTGGGTTTTCAACCGTTTGAGATGAAATTGTTTTGTCTGATCAAATTTAGGATTGAGCGCGCTTTAAATAAATAAAGATTACAATGAACATACAACATTTGAAAATTATTGCTAATCAGTTGCAATTTAATTTAACCGCTGAACCGGCTCAACAAATTCCTGGGGGGCCTGGAGGCGGCCATTTGTGCTGGGAAGTAAAATTTGATAAGGGAACTTTTTTTATAAAACAGCTCGACCCAGCAATTGATGTGAATAATAAAAAAAATATTGCCAGGTATGAATTGTGCGAGTCGATTGCATTTCGCTTTGCACAGCTGGACATTCCTGCTGTGCATGCCATAAAAAATGATGATAAATACGTCATTGTCTTAGAAAATATAGCATATTTAGTCTTTCCCTGGATAGAAGGATATATGCAACATGGAAGTCAAACTTCTGAAAAACACTCGGTAAAAATCGCGGAAATATTAGCAAAAATTCATAGCATAAATTTAAAGGTTCCTGAGGTTGAGGTAAAATTAGATATACACACCAACGAAAAAATTGTTGCTAGTATTGAGAGGGCTATTTCATGTGGAATATCAGCCTCCACAGATTTGATAAAAAATCAGAACATGATTTTATCGATGAATGAGCATTATTTGTCTGTTACTCCTATACTCAAGGAAAAAACGGTTATTACTCATGGCGATGTCTTTCCGCATAATGTGATCTGGCAAGAACCAGATCAGCCATTTTTAATTGACTGGGAGGCAGTAAAAAACATGAATCCATCAAGAGAAGCAATTCGAGCATGTTTGGCTTGGAGTGGATTTGGTACTGATCTTTTTTCTTTACCTTTGTGCATGAGAATGTTGCAAACATATATTAATTTTGGCGGACCGTTGGAAAAAAATCATATTGATGCTGCATTGAGCGCGGGTTATGGAAATGTCATATTTTGGTTACTTTATAATATTGAATTGGCCTGTAGTGCTGACACCTCTGATAAAAAAGATGCTGCTATCAATGAAATAAATCGTAGTTTAGTAGTAGGTTCAAAATTAATAGAGTTGTATCCGCGTTTACTTAACTCAATAACGCATCTCTTTCCAAATTAACTACCCTCTCATTTTAACAAGATGAATCCCTGTTGCTACAGTTACAGCCGCTATTGCTCCTATTGGGAGCATGGATGCGGATATGTGCGCACTTAATACCACTAAGCCAATTGTCGCACCGACCGCGCTTGGGAACTCCCAAAGCGGTGCCGGTACTTAGCCCAGCCAGCACCATAGATAAGGCTCGACCGCGCTGTTTGACTTCCACGCTATTGGCTGCACTTATCGAGGCAAGTGGTGAGTAAAGCCCTGCGCCAACCCCAGCCACTAGTCGTGCGACAAGCAAAACTGCCAGCGAAGGCGCTAACATGGTGGCCACATTCCCGAGTGTGAATACAGCAAGTCCTATTAACAAAGCTGTCCGAGTTGAGTATTTCTCAGCAAAAAACGCCAGTGTAGGTGCGCTCACCGCATAAGCTGCAGTAAACATTGCCACCCCTAATCCCACTGAGGCTTGTGTTGTGCCAAGACTATACGCCATGCCTGGCAGTAGCCAGGCTAGTGCAAAGGCATCCAGGCCCAGTACGAAGGCACCTAGGGTCAATGGCCAAAGTTGACGAATCATACCTCCTCCTGGGCAGCCAACACCAAATCCAATAAACCAGGAAATTTCTTATCGAGAAGATCTCTGCGCAGACTAATCCAACAGTTACGACCTTCCGGTTTGGTGCGGGTTACGCCTGCTTCGCGCAAAATACGAGTATGGTGTGTCACCGTAGATTTAGGCATCCCTGGGCCCAGATCTAGGCTGTTGACTGCTTCATTGTTAGCTAAGATCTTGACCATGCGCAACCGAATTGGATCACTCAGTGCAAACAATACTCGCGAAAGAAGGATATCTTCAAGCTGAGGGTGTTTGTAGATACGAACCATACATAGCTTTCAATTGTCCCAAATTAATCGAACATTCATTATGTTCGAAAATTATTGAACAGTTAAGAAAGAACTTTACGTGCTATGGCCTCAATTTTATGGCCCCCTGACCAATAAATAATTATTGTAATTCGATAATTAATTGTGTATATTGCCTTCATCGTCGACGATAGATTTTTTATTTTAACTAAATAATGAGGGGTCAATATGAAATTAAGAGCAATAGCCTTATTAGGCTGCTTAGGGTTTGCACTGTCGGCGCATGCAAATGAGGTGCTATTTACGTCGAATCAACCACTGAAAATTACGTTTCGGGTAGCGCATAAAAATCAAAGTGATAAACCCGTTTTTGGGGAACTTCAATCAGTAGATTTAAGTAAAAATGTCACTATTCCTATTCCGGTGCCTTTAGATAACTATGATCGGGCAGGAATAATTATTGTCTCTGTCAATGGGCATGAATTGCCACCATCAGCTAACCAGTTTGACCAACGTGAGCAATGTTCTATGACAACAAATAAATCAAAACCGAGCGGTGCATTAGAATTTACTTTATCTCCCCATTCTATCAATTGTCATGCTTACGGCGGAGTATTCTATTAATTGTCTACTTGCGGAGTGCTTGAATAAGCTTTATGGGCACAGAACTGTGCCCATAAATTTTGACTTAATTACTAGAGAACTATATGAACAAAATTAAAAATGTCAGTCTATTTTTTAGATTAGTGTTTCAAATTATTTTCATTGTATTACCTGTATTGTTAATCATAAGCTGGGTTTATGCACCCGATGAATTAGTGCTATTAGTCGGGTTTATTAAATTAAATGCTATCCCAGCTACATACAGTGGAATGCATACATATACTGCACAGGGCTTACCAGAGAAGGCTATCTTACATACTCTTAGCGTAGGTGAGAAAAGTTTGGGTTGCTTAGTCAGCGCTATCCCTATGATGGTTAAAATGTTTCTTTTGTATTGCCTTATTAAATTATTTAAGTTGTATGAAAATGGAGATATTTTTTCAATTAATCATGTTAGATATATTCGTAATATTGGTTATGCTTTGCTAATCAGTCAATTGATTGAACCTTTCTATCAATTTGTAATGGGCTTTGTGCTAACGATGCATAATCCACCTCACCACCATTTCGCAGCAATTACATTAGATCAAACAAATGTTGGAATTTTACTAACAGCATTTTTGGTTATTTTAATTTCTTGGATTATGGCTGAGGGTTGTAATTTGCGTGAAGAGCAACAACTAACAATATAGGCGAGGCCATGACAATTATTGTGAATTTAGATGTAATGCTCGCAAAAAGAAAAATTCGTTCGAAAGAACTTGCAGAAGCGATAGGTATCACCGAACAGAACTTATCAATATTAAAAACGGGTAAGGCCAAAGCGATTCGATTAGAAACGCTTAATGCAATTTGTAATTACCTTTCTTGTCAGCCCGGAGATATTTTGGAATACAAGATGCCGAATGAACTTGCGAATAACTTGATAGCCAATTTTACAGCTTCGGTGAAAAAATGACTTATTCCATTGTATATGAACAAAATCCCTCATCAAAAGATACTGATATTTTGGCCCAAGGCATAGCCAATAATGCCAAACAACATGGATTGGATCCAATAGAACCTTTTTCGTTTTTTATTAGTGATGAGGACAATATAATAAAAGGCGGTTGCAATGGTAATATCGGATACAACTGGCTCTATGTTGATCAGTTGTGGATAGATGAATCGCTTCGTGGAAATGGCTATGGCACAAAATTAATGCAGGCCGCTGAAAAATTAGGCTTAGAGAAAAGATGTATATCAGCGGCTGTCAACACAACCAGCTGGGAAGCACTCGATTTTTATCAGAAACTTGGCTATCGTGTTGAACTTGAGCGACATGGGTTGCCGAAAAATTCAATATTTTATTTTTTGAGAAAAGATTTTCTATAAATTTTTTATGAAAATTTACGATCTTTCGGTACCATTGGTTTGTGAAAATAATATCAAACCGTAACCTCTCCAAATACAATATTTAAATCTTGCTTTGGGGTAAAGTTATTTAAAATTATCTGCAATTGCCTGCTCGTTCGGGTTATTTTAGCAGATGGATCATGATAGAAAGGCGCGAATACCACCGCAGTATCAGCGGGATATTGTAGATTTAATGTGAACTTTTCAATAGGCCCCGCCCAATTAGCCCCTGTTGTTAAAATATAACCGACATTATACAAATAGAAATAAGGTTGTTTGTCATCGTCAGTATTTGTAATGTGGGCCGAAAGCCAATTTTCGAATGTGGTCTTATTTTCTATAGTAGAAAAATCCATGTGGAAGGTTTCTTGAAGACTACGCCCAATATCTCTGAAACAGTCCTCCTTCGATGCATAGCCAGTTCCATAGTAAAAATCTCCCGTTATTGGTGTATATTCATGCGTAATCGCAATTGTTCTGCTGGCAGGGAATAGCTGAGGCCAATAAAAAATAACTTGTTTTTTCCAATGTGCTTTCCCTTCTTTATCTAATAGTCCAAATTGTTTCGCCTTGGTTTGCCACTGTTTTAAATCATCTTTATTCAAATCCTCAACAAAATATCCCGTGTAACCTCGCTCGACCAATTCAGGAAGAAGTGGAATATGCGCCTGACTCAATAGGGGAGTAATATCTTTACCATCATCTGCTATCGCCTGAATTTTAATGCGATAAGCAACGGGTTTGCCATCTACAACCACAGAAAAATTGACCAAAGGATCATTTTCTTTAGCTTGTTTGATATAATCCGCCACAGAATCGCTTTCCGTTAACTGACCCCCATCTTGAAAAGCGGGTAATGGAAAGAAAACTGTAGTCGCAATGGATTTGTCGCTGATATTTTTAAATAGGTAAGATACTCTCACTTTGTTACGGCTAATGGTTAAATCTTCACTCGTCATCTTTATTGACGGCTCTTGGGTGAACTGAATTCCTCCTGCAGCATTGGTTCCTGTTGTATCGTTAGCGAATGCTGATGTGGAGATAAATAAAATGATTAGAAGTACTTTTGTAAATTTCATTTTTGTATCTTTTATAAAGTTATTTTTTAGAGATCAGCCATCAATGAAAACCTATGACATATTCTATTTATAGCCATGAAATACAGAAACAACTCAAGGATAGCCTAGAATTATTGAAAATGATCCTAGGAGCTGACCTTTTAGGTGTGTATCTTTATGGTTCATCCCTTGTGGGTGGGCTGCAAAAATATAGTGACATTGATTTATTCGTTGTCACCAAGCGTGTAACAACTCCAGATGAAAAAACCAGATTAATTTCCAATCTGCTTCAAATTTCTGGCATTTACATGAAAAGTTCAAAGTTACCTATTGAAATAACCATTGTTCAGCAGGCAGCGATTAGTCCTTGGCAGTATCCGCCTCATTTTGATTTTCAATATGGGGAGTGGCTACGCAAATCTTTTGAGCAGGGCATCATTGAACCTTGGTCGACTCATGAAATGCCTGATCTTGCGCTAATTGTTACTCAAGTTTTATTGAAGAGTCAAACCTTATTAGGGCTAGAGCCTGAACGACTATTGGCGCATGTGCCATATCATGACTTTATAAAAGCTATGCTTCATGATTTAGATAGGCTTGCTGTGGATCTTGAGCATGACACTCGAAATGTTCTGCTGACTTACGCGCGTATCTGGAGTACTTTGGAGACAAGTGCGATCCGATCTAAGCCTGCTGCGGCAGATTGGGTAATCAGTCATTTACCTAAAGTGTATCAGCCCGTAATTGAGCGCGCCAAATTAATTTGTATTGGTGTAGAAAATGAATTTTGGGATGATATCAAAGAGCTTGTAAAGCCTTGTGCAGATTTTATGGTAGGCAAAATCAATGAATGCGCTTCATTGATTAATTTTGATGATCCCAACCAGTTCATAAAATTAGTTGATGAGCCATTTTCCGGAGTTCCCTTTCTTTGACATGACAAGGTCTGGATTGCAAAAAATTTAAACAAGAAATAAGAGAACTAGATACAAAAATATTTTTTCAAATATGGGAGTTTCCATATTCACTAGTTGATTTAACAATTTTAAATTGACCAAGCCATTCAACGATATCTGCCTTCCGATAAAGACATTTCTTCCGATTTTTACTAAATGGAATTCCTCCGCCTTCGCAGCGCAGTTTTTCGCACCAATAAGTTGACCGGCATGCAACCGCTGCTACCGTTTTCTGATCAAAAAAAGCTTCATTGGGTGCCTCCCAAAAATCTTTAATTAATTTTGCTCGGTCAATAGTCATAGATAGTCCTTATCGTCGTTGATTATCAAAAAATGTATCCTTCCAACTTCCTAAAAAATAATTCATACAAAAATTTTTTCTATTTCTACGTAGATTCCACGTATTAACTTTTACATTTTACGTAGGTTCCACTTATTGATGTTTTCTAGCGCTATGTTAGCGTTATATCCATATTTTTTTCGATTTCATCTAAATAAAATCAAGAACCAATAAATCAAATGTAACATAAAAATTCACAACTTATGTTGTGAATTAAATGTGTACGCTATGCGACAAGGAATGAAGTTTTTTTGGGATTTGCACACGTATGCATCTAAATGGGCTTTACAAAGCGATTAAATATTTCGGCTCGCAGCAGGCGCTAGCCTCGACTGTTGGCGTTACGCAACAGACGGTGAGTCTGTGGCTGAATCGCGATGAAAAAATTCCTACTTTATTTGCCTTTAAAATATTTGCTGCAGTCAAGGGGTTAATACCTTTAGATGAGCTTTCATCTGATGCTACCAGCATTTGTCAGTTATTTGATTCAGTGCGATTTTTTCAAAAATTCCCACAAATTCTTCTGCCGATTGATGAGATCAATGTTTCTGAAATGAACTGTCCTATTTATTTGAATCAAGAATTCCTCGTTTTTGATTTGAATAATGAGATGCTGCTACGCCCAATTTTAGTTGACTCTTCCCGCAGGGTTATCACATGTAGCTGCCGGATTCATGCTAATAGGATGCTTAAAAACAAGAGTATTTTTGTTCATAAAATTAATTTGCCAGACGTTATTGCTGGACGAATTTCTATAGCGGCTTTGATCCAAACATTACCTGTCAGTGAACAAGTAGCTGTCGGTAAAGCGATAGAACGTGAATTAGGTAACCGCCAAGGCAAAAGAACAGATTTACTTCCGCATAAATCTGCGGAAGTGAGCAAATCAAATGGAAGCGAGCGCTTTAAATTTTTGCAAGATAATTTAGAGGCTAGACATGGATCGGAAACAAGAGTGGTAGCTGCCAGGATTGCCGGGTTCTCCAGTCATTTTTTATATGGTGAAGCCAAAGAAGTCACAGAAAAAGGCATCTCATCTTTGATCCAAGCAATGGATAACCAGAAATTATCAATATCTAAGGCAAAGAAAATCGCCCAACTGCCACAGGATGAACAACGCCAAATAGTTTTGGATATCAGTAAAAAGCGAACGTTTAAAAAAGTCTATACAGGAGAAACACATGAGTAGAATCCGCACTGTCAAACCTGAATTATTTCGTCATGAGCAGTTATTTGAAGCTGAAAAGAAATACCGCCTACCGCTGCGATTAGCATTTATAGGTTTATTTACTTGCTGCGACCGTGATGGTCGGTTTCGTTGGAAGCCAAGACAATTGAAACTGGATGTATTGCCCTATGACGATTTAAACATGGATGATGTCCTAAATGCACTGGTCGAGAGCGGCTTTATTGTCCGCTATGAAGTTGTTAAGGAATACTATGGTTATATCCCTTCTTGGAAAAAACATCAGCATATCAATATTCGCGAACCCGTTAGCACCTTGCCAAGTATTGAACAAGGCAGTGAAGCGTTAAAACCCAATAACCAAGCTGCATTCTCTTACACGTGCATGCACGTGCAAACACATACACAGCCAGTGTCAGCATATGAAAGCAGTGACGAAGCACGTTACTCCCCATACAAGCCAGACATATCCCCTTCTTCACCTGACGTCCACCAAAATAAAATTATACTCGAAGTTAAATCTATAATTGAGCTCGACTCACCATCTAATACTGCTGAATCAGAAAACTTACAAAGTGATGATAAACCACTAGAAACACAGACTGAATTGAATAATTTTTCCAGCGACGAAACCAGCCATTTTGATGAATGCCCGCTGTTACTACCTGATGAAGCAGGTGCGTGCACGTGCATGCACGTGGGGAAAAGGAAGGGAACTGGAAGAGGAATAGGAAGGGGAAAAGGAAGTGGATCAGGAAAAGGAAAGGAAATAACAGGAGAGTTAGGCGCTAACCGAAACATTGTCGCGCAAGCGCGACGTCAACCGGTGATCAGCGCTGACATTCTTTCCATTTTTGATTTTTGGAAAATCACTTTTCAGCACCCGCAGGCGGTTCTTGACCCAAAGCGGCAACGACTGATTCGGCAAGCATTGCAGTCAGGATACTCGGTGGCGCAGCTTTGCGATGCCATCAGCGGTTGCTCTAAAACTTCACACAACATGGGAGATAACGATCGCGGCCAATGTTACGATGGATTGCATATCATCCTGCGCGACAGCGATCAAATTGAGCGTTTTATTCGCAATCAGCACAACCCACCTCGCCCGCCTAATCCTGCCGACAAGTTGCTACAAGCAAATGTCGATGCTGCCACCAATTGGTTGAACAAAAGAAATCCTACAGGAGCAAAATTATGACCCACGATCAAATGCCGGACTTTGTTAAATTACTCACAGCGTTGAGCTTGTCCTACAGCGAAACCTTAAACGAATTTGCGATTGAACGTTACTGGCAGACGCTGGAACGTTTTGAGTTTAGCGCCGTAAAAACCGCCCTGGAAGCATTGACCATTCACAATCCTGATCGCGGGTACAAAATGCCTGAGGCTTCGGATGTGCTGCGTTATCTTGAAGGCAGCACGCAGGTCAAAGCGTTGCAAGCCTGGGGATATGTACTCAAAGTAATTCGCTGCGTTGGTAGCTATCAATCCATTGTTTTCGATGATCCGATTTTGCACCAGGTTATCGATGATATGGGTGGCTGGATCCGCCTGTGTGAAACCACCGTCCGGGAGTTGAATTTTTTAGGGCAGACGTTTCAAAAACTGTACGCCACTTACGCATTAAACCCAAGCATTGAATACCCGAAAAAATTGCCCGGTCGTTTTGATACTGACAACCCTGCTTGCATAGCATCTCCACCTTTACTGCTGGGTGATCAAAGTAGAGCAGCATTGGTTTACCAGAAAGGCGGTGATTCCACCTCAAAACTTTGTCAGACGTCCATGCTCCCTCAGTCAGCTGAGCCAGTGGCGTTACCTGCACCATCCTCACAGGTTAGCGAGGAATAATCCAATGCAAGCATCTTCTTTTGCGGATTATTTGGAAGAACGGCTTTATCAGTGGGCTGAATGGTATCTACGAGGTAATTCCTACGGCCTGGACTACCCGAAATGCTCCATTATTTACCGCATTTTGACGGAAGGGTGCATCCAGCGTAGCACTGGGCCTAAGCCTCTGCCCACCAATGAAGCCGCTGAGGAAATCGAAGATCTAGTGAAGCAGATGGCGGAATATAACCCCACGATGGCCAAGGCACTGCGTTGTCAGTATTTTCAAACTGGCACCTTGCGAAGTAAGGCCACCCATCTCAGTATGTCGCATTCGCATTTCAAACACTGTGTGGAAATGGGGCACCAGTGGTTGGCAGGCAGGTTAAGCGCTAAAAAGCGCAAATAATACGGAAATTTTACTTAGATTTATCCATCAACAGGGAGTTGACAATCATGCAGAACCATCGCAACATCACCACGCCTCAAGAGGCAAACAACTGCTTTGAACCGCCTTACAGGAAGTTTTTAAGCGTATATAGCGCGCCAACGGGGTGCTTAGAACACACCGCTGACGCTAACCACATTCACCTTTGGAGAGGTAATATGGCTAATCGCATTCTAGCGGCTACACCGCTATCGCACAATGACATTGCAGCACTGGCAAAACTCTTTGAACAAGCCTTTCAGTACCATTGGCAAAATCAATCAAAGGAATCATCATTTCAAATTTTTGTGCATAATATTCGCACGTTAGTGGGTTTAAGCTTTACGGCAACTTTGGTTGAAGGCGATTTACTGGAGTTCTTTAACTCTTATTTACGAATCTTTCAGAGAAATCAATCTTTTCTACGTTCCGATTCTCGTCATGCTAGATTAGCATCCGCTATTGCCAATATGGTTTGCTTGGGCAGTGATTTTTTCCGTTGCCTGGATCACCCAAGTTACTATAAGGATTTTTTACAGGCGCTGCGAAATTGTCTAAAGCATATGATTGAAGAGATCAGAATTAAACCAGAAACAAATATGAAAAATGTAATCTCTTTAATTTTTGGATAGAGAGTATTATTAAATGGCGCTGCTCTAGTGCATGATATAGGCTTTAGAGAGCGCCATTTATTAACACGTTAACAATCACTAATTCAATGCGAACAAACCTATGTCCAAACGCGATAAACTAATTGATATGCGATTTGAACCGGCAAAATTGAGTCATAAAGAAATTATTTTCAATTGGCTTAATGAACCGCATATCCAAGAATTTTGGGATAATACTCAAGCACACAAGGATGATATCCTTAATTTTATGGATGGGCGAAAAACTTCTTCAACATATGCGAATGGAGAGTATAACTATTGGATTGGTTTTATTGACGATATTCCTTTTTGCATGATAATGACCATACAAGAAAAGCCTAGGAAAAATCGAGAAGCCATAAAAAATTCCCACTTATCCAAGACTGGCACAACATACAGTATTGATTTTATGATTGGGAATCCAGCCTATTTCGGCAAGGGGTTGGGTTCTGAAACATTGAGCGAATTCATTACATTTTTTAGCCAATCTATAGATTCCCATGCAGATACATTTTTTATTGATCCAGATGTAAATAATCCAAGAGCAAAGCACGTTTACGAAAAAGCAGGATTTGAATTTATTTCTGATTTCGTCTTAGAAGGAAGCGGCTGTTTTTCAGGGAGAAAAACTCATTTTTTAGTTAAACGATTAAGATCCGTTGATTAAGGAAGGTTAGGCATATGACATCAACATGTATCGAATGGGCGTTAAATACATTACAGAATTTGAATTATTCCATCCAAAATTACACGCCTAAAGCTATCCTGCAAACACCCTGGTCGAGTGTTTATCGTTTCGATACAGATCAAGGCTATTTTTATCTAAAGCAAGTTCCATCTACTTTATCTATAGAGCCGCAAGTGATCGGTTCTCTGCGACAAACCTGTACGGCATCCGTGCCTACGTTAATAGCTGATAACCCTGAACAGCATTGTTTTTTAATGCGGGATGCGGGTATACAATTGCATGAATTTTTCACGCAAAATTTTTTTGATGCCAATATATTGATTGCAGCGATTCATGCTTATATCGATATGCAGCGTGCCAGCGTTAGTCATTTACCTCTTTTTCTAAATATGGGCGTACCAGATTGGCGATTAACAAAAATTCCGGATTATTATCAACTATTGATTCAGCAAGAAGAATTATTGTTGGCGGATGGTATAACTAGCGCTGAATTATCACGCATCGCAGAATTAACGCCAAAGTTCATTTCAGTCTGTAAACAATTATCTGATTATCCTATCCCAAGCACTTTCAGCCACTCTGACTTCCATGACAAGAATATTCTGATCCATCCAGACACAAAACAAATAACTTTTATTGATCTAGGTGAAGTTGCCATAGCGCATCCATTTTTTTCACTTGTAAACCTGATACATCGTGTTAAAGAAAATTGCTCATTAGATGAAAACGTTTATCAATTTTTACAACAGCAGGCTTTGCAACCCTGGCTAGATTTAGCATCTCAAGAAGATTTATTAAAAATGATATCTTTATTTCAACAATATTGGTGGATTGATGCCCTATTAGGGGAGTATCGGCTTTTGACCAGCGTTGATTCTAATTCATTATCGAAACTACTGGGTCAGGGCAGATTAGCGAAGAAATTTAGAATTTGGCTAGCTGAGTGAACATTGTCAGTTTTGCATAATTCTTTAATTAGAAATCATTTCAATAGTACCTAACCATGTTTCCACCAGCTGCGGCCATGCGGTTATCGGATACTTCGTGCGCCTTAGCCCAAATGCATGTCCACCTTCCGCGTATAAATGCATTTCTACAGGAACGCCAGCATTCTTGAGGGCGATGTAGTAAACAAGTGAGTCATTCACATTATCCTCATTATCATTTTCTGCCTGCAGCAGAAAGGTAGGTGGTGTTTGATGGGTAACGGGGACATTTGGGTTCAATTCAAATTTCTTTTTATCAATCCATAGATGTCCCGGATAAATTGCGATCGCAAAATCTGGGCGACAGCTTTCCTTATCCGCTGCATCAATGGCTTTATACAAACGTTGATTAAAATGAGTGCTGATTGCAGCCACCAAATGCCCACCTGCCGAAAATCCAATCACACCAATCTTATGCGGATCGATATGCCAATCCTTGGCATGAAAACGCACCAGCCCTACCGTTCTCTGTGCATCCTCTAAAGCCATTGATGAATTTGGATAGGGTCCTGATTGTAGATCTAGCCCTTTACCATTCGCTCCTTCACCTGGCACGCGGTATTTCAATAGTACACATGTGATTCCTTTCGAAGTTAGCCAATCACAAACCTCAGTTCCTTCAAGATCCATGGCCAGAATCCAATAGCCACCGCCAGGAAATACTATTGCAGCAGCTCCGGTATTTTTTCCCTTTGGTGAATAAACCGTCACCGTGGGTTGGGCCACAGGACCAATCATAATCCACGGTCTGCCAGCGACCAGTGGATCATTAATTATTTTCATCTCTTCAGGCTTTGCTGTCGGTTGCGAATCAGGCGCTGATCCTGGCCATATGGGTATTTGTGTATGTCCTGGTGACGCTTGCCAGACGTTTGCGCTTGCTTGTCCACTCATAAAATCAAATGCTAACAAGATGTAGAAAGCAAATTTAAAAAACTTAGTCATTGGACTGCTCTTTTAATATTTTTAATTTCGTATTTGAGGGAAGATATATGCTCCATAGTTTCATACCATCTTCCGCTGGTATTTCTGTTGCTTGATTTACCAACATAATAAATCCTATTTTTTCATTAGGGATATAGCCAATATAAGCTCTATACCCATTTATATACCCTCCATGAAAAATGAGTTCTTTATTTGGGTGGTTTTTTAGTCTAAGCACGCGCCATCCCATCGCATAATATGAGTTAATATACTTTAAGTTTATTGGCCAATTAAAAGGCCAGGTAAAAATATCGTTAGCTACAATAATAGGTGTTTGAATAGCATTTAGGGTACTATTAGAAATCAGATCTGGCCTATAGCCAAAAGACAACCTAAAGAATTTTATCATTCCATTCAAAGAGGCAAATATTCCAGCAGCCGGAGGTACAACTTTTGGATAGTATTTTGGAAGAGGTAACACTTTCGTTGTTTCCTTGCCATTTGTGATAGTTTTCATGTGCGGATAAGCGATATTGGCTTCAGACATTAATGGAAATATTACAAAATCATTGTTAGATTGCAGGCTAGAATTGAGATTATCTATTAATTGATGAAAAGATATATTTTTTGTCTCAACTATATTTTCCAATAAGCTAAATAAGGTATTGCTATAATAAAAACACTTGCCAGGGTTACAGTTAGGCGATTGCGTTGCCAAAATATTTAACAATTCATGACGGTTTACGCCATGCTCAATTTGTGTATTACCAGAAAATTTATAGCCTGTCGTATGGCTTAAAATATTCATCAAACTAACAGGATATTTTAAGTAAGGTAATCGATATGCTTCATCATATGAAAGCTTTTTTTGATCTACCATTAATCCAACAGCCATAGAGGAAACTGATTTAGAAACAGACCCAAGCTCAAATAGGGTTGTATCCGTCACAGGATACTCCTGACCTTTTTGAAAACCGAAAGTTGATTTATACACAACATGACCTTGATACAAGATTGCAATAGCACCACCTTGTAATTGCGTTTTCTGCTTTTCCAACAAAGCGACGAAAGGTTTTAGGTTTTCTGGTAATTTCGGTTCTATTGAAATATTTTCTTGATTCTGCGCACAAGCATTGCTTAAAAATAAGAGACCGAAAAAAAATTTAAATATTTTCTTACAGCGTATTTTTTTCATTTATAAACCTCAGTAGCTGTGGCAGATTTTTTTATTTGAAAATAGTGGAGTTGACCCGTGAACTGGCGCATGATATTTAAAAACACGCAGGTTTTCTTGGGACGCCAACCAATCATAAACCTCTCTCTGCGCCCTTGACGCATGAATCTTCCTTTGCGAATTCATTAATCAGTAACCGGGTAGCTGAGGCAAGTATATCATCGCGATGGGGTGCATTTGCCTGTTTTTGGCTAAAATAAATTGCCATCACAATGGGAGCACATTTCGGCGGCCAAACTACAGCGATATCATTAGTTATCCCGTAATGGCGGTTGCTTCCCGTTTTATCGGCAACTATCCACCCCTGCGGAACACCCGCCCGGATTCGTTTATTACCGGTCGTATTCCCTTTCATCCAGCTTATTAGTTGATCCCGTTGTTGGGAGCCCAATGCATGGCCAAGCGTTAATTGCTGCAGACTCTCAGCCATCCCTGCTGGTGTAGTGGTATCACGCGCCTCATCCGGATTCGCATTTAATGTAGGTTCCCAACCGTCCAATCTGAAAGTATGATCGCCGATGGAGCGGGCAAATGCAGTCACTGCTTTGGGCCCACCTAGCTTTTTAACCAACAGATTGATCGCAGTATCATCGCTATAGCTGATGGCTGCAGCGCATAAGTCAAAAATTGTCATTCCTGAAGCGCCATCAACAAGGCGCTGGGTAGTGGTGGGCGACCAAAAAACGACGTCTTTTTCGTCATAATTAATCATTTCATGCAATAAATGATTATCCGCCATGCTTTGTTTAAGTATGGCTGCCACCCCGATTACTTTAAATGTGCTTTGAAATGGAAAACGTTCTTCACTCCGATAGGCTATACGCGAATTATTAGCGGTATTGATGGCAAACAGACCTATTCTTCCACCGGAAGATGCTTCAAGTTCGGCCAATTCTTTTTGAATCGCTGTCGAATCCATCTGGTTGCTATTGGCAAGCGAAATTGCACAATGGCTGAAGAAGATAGTAAAAATTAGCAATAAATACTTTAAGTAGCTCATATATGATTCTCTGTCATAAAATTAGTTCTGACTGGTAAACAGGGTGCGGGTTAGTTCCGGCCATGAGTATTGCAGATGCTTGACATTAAGTAAACACTTAACTATATTGAGTGCTAAATGACCCTGGTATATGACAAACGATGAAAGCGCAACCGAAAGCCTTGAGAATACTTCTGCCGACCCAAATGGCGGAAACTTATGGTTATTTCACATTACAATCTATTCTTATATTTTACTTAACGAAGCAATTATCCTTTTCGGATGCAGACGCCTATGCTTTTTCCGGGCAATTTATTGCGTTGGCATGGTTGTCACCTATGGTGGGCGGGTGGATTGCCGATCAATTTCTGGGGGCTAGAGTCGCTATATTATTGGGTAGTTTTTTGCTGTGCATTGGCTATGCCATTTTGGCCTTGGGTCAACACACCTTACTTACCGGGCTATCATTAGTCATCGTTGGTGGTGGATTATTCAAGCCTAACATTTCTAGTTTTATGGGTGAATTCTATGCGTCAGGTGATTCACGCCGCGCAGCTGGATTCACGCTGATCTATGTAGCTATTAACCTGGCATCATTGCTCGCTATAGCTGGTGTCGGCTATATCCAACAATATATTGGCTGGGGAGCCTGTTTTGGCGCTGCCAGCTTTGCTTTATTCTTGGGTATAACCATCTTTAGCTCAGGATTTCGTTATTTTAATGATAAAGGACTTCCTGCAACTATTCAGTCCAACTCATTGTGGATCTTTTTAAACAGGCAATTTTTAAAAATCATTTTAGGGCTTTGTATTGCTTTAATTCTGGTTTACATTTCCATGAGGACTATCGATTTAGGTAATTATAGCCTGGCTATTTTTGGGCTATTATTTGTTTTTTATCTGCTGAGCATCTCTCGGAAATTAGTAGTATCCGATCGTTATAAGCTTTTAGGCTTAATGATATTGTTTATTATTGCCATCTTTTACAAAGCGATGTTTTTTGAAAATTATTTAGTCATCAATGTACTCACCGATAGACTGATTGATCGCAGAATATATGGGCATGAAATCCCAGCTCTGGTATTTCTTTCCTTTGGTAGTTTGTTTACGCTGATTTTAGGTCCGTTATTCGCCTATGTTTGGCAGTCCAATCGAATCAAGCTGTCGATACCCATTAAATTTGCTTTAAGTTTATTGCTGGTAAGTATCTGTATGGCTATGTTGGCAACTTGGTTAAAATTTGAGACCCAATTGGTACAGATCACTGTTATCATCCTATATCGATTCCTGTTCACGGTCAGTGAGCTATTGATTTTACCTATTGGGCTTGCTGCAGTAACGGAATATGCTCCCAAAAATTACCGCGGACTAATGATGGGTGCCTGGTATTTTACAGCAGCAGTAGGGGGAAAGCTTGCAGGGTTATTAGCAAGCTACGCGGATGTGCCTACGCAGATCACGAATATAACAAACATAAAAATGATTTATCAATCAGCTTTACAAAAGTTTTCAATGTTTAGTTTTACTTTCTTTATCTTGTGTTTAATGCTCACACCGATAATCAATAAATTACTGAACAAAGGACATTCAGTGCATCAAGTCTAAAGATGAATATTTAAAATTCCAAGCAGATTTTTGCTGAGAGTAACCACAATGGAACCTAAATTAAACCAACGCAAAGACGCCGATAAAACTCGCCACGCTATTATTAAAGCGGCCACTAAATTATTTGCAGCCGGTGGATTTTCAGGCACATCAACTTTGAGTATCGCCAAAGCAGCCAAAGTGAACGAGGCATTAATCTTTCACCATTTTGGTAATAAAGAGGAATTATGGAAAAAAGTGAAGGCGGAAATCTCTGAACACGGTCGAATCGGCAGAATTAACCCTCAACCAGCTTCTCTACGTGCATTTTTAGAAGAGGCGATTGAGCAGCGTTTAGCCCTTTATGATCGCGCCCCTTTGTTGCATAAAATTGTGCAATGGCAGCGCCTGGAAGATAAACGCGATGCACTGTTGGCACCTAATCCTTCGGCGACTGACACTTGGATTCCAGCCATTCATCATTTACAGAAACATTCACAAATTAAAAAATCACTACCAGCTGAATTGCTCGCCATATGGTTAGCGGCAAGCATCAACGCTGTCATTCAAGATGATTTGAAAATATTTCATAATCAAAAAATACGTGATAATTATATTAATTTGATTATTGCTGGTTTTGAACAAGCTTTGACCTAGGTATCTTACCGCAGATAGACAAAATGAGAATGATGAAAATGAAAACGTTTATTTTAGCTACCATGATATTGATTTCCCAATTTGCCAATGCGTGCACTGGATTTGGAATAATCACCGAGTCTGGAACATTAATGGGAAGAAATCGCGATTATTTTTATCAACCTCAGAAGTTTGAGCGTATGATGCCGATACAACAATTTAATAATTGGTACGAAAATAACTATAATCACAACAATGAATTTTATGCACTCACGTCAAAAAATAATGTGTCCATGGGGATAAACCAGCATGGGCTAACCATTATCGAAGAAGATTCTCCATTGCCATCTAATGCGAAACAAAATAGAAGATTTCAGCAGCCAGAAAATGGAACGGCAGAAGGCATGATTAAATACGGTATCTTACAAAATTTTAATACCGTTGATGAAATACTTCCTTTCTTATCAAAAATATTCAGTGTCGCCGATCCACATTTTTATCAAATTGCCGACGGCAAAAAGATACTAACCGTTGAAGTAGCCTATGCCGACAATAATCTAGATCCGGTGCGTAAATTTACCTATCAAGTTTTATCTAAACGCGGTGATAATTTTGCTCACACCAACCATTATTTAACGCAAGAATATGCCCCTCTAAATAACTTAAAAGCCAATCCAGATTCTTTTGATAGTTCCCAAAATAGGTTACAAAAAATTACTGATCTTCTCAATGCAAATGTGGGAAATATGAATGCAGCGCTAAGCTGGCTTATGAATACCAGCTCTAATGTCTCCAACGATAGAGCTGCAAATAGCTGTCAAAATACCAGTTTATTCCGTTCAAATTTGCAGGGATTTAAATCGGTCTATCTAACTAGTGGCAATGATAAAATCTATGGTACAGTGAGCAGCATGGTGGTCAGTAATGATGGAGATTTAAATAGCTCATATATTAATTTGAGAATGCTCGACTCCATAACGACTGACAGCAGAGGAAGACAATTAATAAAATATAAAGAATTAAATTCCAGCCTGACTAAACTATTCGCAAATTCATACCCAACATTTGTTGAGCATGAATTTACAAGAAATCCACCTATTAATGGTATTTGTAGCTAAAAGGTTAGCAAAAAATTAGTCAAAAAAATCACAACAATGGAGGTGCTTCATGTTAAAACCAATGCGTAGGATCACTACTGGCGTTGATACTAAGACCAGTGAATCATTGGTCGTTGCTAATGAACAGGTTGATGTTTTAATACTGTACCCACAGTTTCCTAGTTTTAAACTCCAAAATATTTTTTATACGGAAGACAATTTGCAATCTCTGATTCTTGAATAAATAACAAAATCAAACTAAATTTGCCCCAACTGTTTCATCATGCCCATATCGTCTGATTGCCGCCAGTGCTCGAATATTTTTCCATTTTTTATATATTCTATTTGCATTTGGTTAACCTTCACTTTTTTACCTGTAGGCGGTATACCAAATAAATCACCTAAATGTGTGCCTTGCATAGTGCATCTAACAGCGACTTTATTTTCTGCAATAATGAGATCATCTATCTGGAAATGCAAATCAGGGAAGCCAGTGCGAATAGCTGCAATAATAGGCTTCAATCCATTAGGTCCTGGTAAAGGGTTAGGCAGCCCAGGGCTATGATTTATATAATTAGGGTCGATGACTTCATCTAGCACTTCCAGCTTTCCCTGATTCCAAGCTTCATCAAAGTATCTTCTAATGATTTTTTCATTTTCGTGCATGGGCATTTTCCTTTAAGGGGTGAATCTTAGTTAATATTTCTATAAAAATAAAACTATTTGTGCTTATGCGCGCGTAATGTAAGTCATAAAACAATTCCGTATAAAGCGCAAGGCATCTTAAACTGATGCGCCCAGTAGCGGTCACCATACGACCAATGCCAATATTCCGTTGGGCAATTGGCAAAACCGACAGATGAAAGCGCATGACTCATGATGGAGCGATGATGTTTTGCAGTATCGGATATAATTGCAGAATCAGTTTGTGATAATGAACCGTCATAATCTTGCATCCAATCTGCAGTACGAATACCCATCTCAACCACTTCGCTATTGGTATCGACTAGATAAATGTCGATAGCTGCTCCAGTGGCGTGAGGCGGTATATTTGCAGAGCCATCTAAATTAATGGTGGGAGAAACCATCTTTATTGTTTCTTGGAAAAGATGTTGATGCTCCCAGTCCGGGTATTTTTGCTTTAATATTTGATAGCGTTGATTAAATAATTGTTCTTGTAATTGCAAACTTCTATAGCCTTCGTACAAGCAAAATTTCAGATGGGTAGGCAAGAGTTGTTGTGCTACTAACAACTTTTCATAAACCGTGACGCGAATTTTAGTATAATCCTGATTATTAGGTATTTCAGGAGATTCGCCAAACATAAGGGCTTCTTGCTGTGTTAAATCCACCATGCCTTCGCCACATTCCTGCACAGGAATAGCTAACACTTTGGGGTCAACGATTGAAACGATCTCGACACAATCAACTGAGTTCATTTGTTTTGCCTCCTTAATTGCGTATCAAAAGTAAAAATAATGCGATAGGGTTGGTGCTGACCGGGTCGAGCCAATTTTGTGTCAGCTTGATATTGGTTTTGCATATAATGACTGATTGTCTTATGCCAAAATTTTGATGCTGATTGATTTTCCGGGATCACAGGAACTTCCCAAATGCCGGGATTTTGATCCCATATGGTTTGTGCCACATAACTGCCTACACCTTTGCCTTGAAACTTAGCCAAAATAAAAAATTCTCCCATATTCCAATTGCTATGCTTATCAAATACGATTTTGTTGAGTAATACAAAGCCAGCTAATTCGCTATTGACCCGAACCAAATATGCACGACGCGAATCCTCTTCAAAATAAGGCTTTAGATCAAAGCACGTATATAATCCATCTTCGGGCATTGTCCAATCTTCCGACAAGAATCCACATGAACGAGAAAGTTCATAAGCATAAAACCTCGCCATGTTTTGAATCACCGGGTAATCTGCCATTGCAGCTATTGTAATTTGAATATCTAATTTCATTGTTGTTGTCTACTTACTAGAGGATGCCATTTTGTTCATTCGATGATCTGCAAGTATTTCATCAATAACGCGCCAATCGACACGTTTTTCGCCTGGAAATGCCCAGCATAAAGCCTTCCACAGTGCCCAACCACGTCCGCGCGCCCAAGTCTCTTTATCAAGATTGAGTACAGTGCGGAAAGTATCGCGATTTTTGGCTGTAAATAAAGTCCAAGCAACGACCAAATCACAGGCTGGATCACCCATGCCTAGTTGGCCAAAATCAATGACAGCACATAATTGTCCATTATTCACTAATAAATTGCCAACAGCGATATCCCCATGAATCCAAACGGGAGGAAGTTGCCAAGTGGATGCAAGCGCCAGATTCCAAACCTCTGTCACGGCTTCTCTATAATTTTTATCATCTAAATTTTTTATGGCCCCCCTAGTTTCAGAATCATAAATTACAAGATTACCGCCACGATAAAAGTTATGCTCTCCTGGCAAAGGGCCGTCGGTAATATCACAGTGCTGTAATGCGCTTAAGAATTCAGCTAAGTCTTTAGCGAATTGATTCAAATTAATGATACGTTCAATCGATGCAGTATCGCCATCCAGCCATTTATAAATAGACCAACAAAAAGGATATCCCGCTCCAGGGTTACCCATTTTAAGTGGGGTAGCGATAGGTAAAGGTAATTTCGGTGCTAATTTTGGCAGCCAATATTGTTCTTTCTTCACCTGATCGGAATATTGGGCGTGAGTTGGCAGTCGAATTGTCATGTATCGACCTAGATGAAATGTTTTATTATCCCATCCGCCAGATGCGACCGGTTTAATTTCTAAATTAGCCCATTCTGGAAACTGTTCAGCAATAAGCGCCTGTACTTGTGGGATATCAATAGAAATTTTATCGTGATTAGCCATCGGTAACTCTAACTCAGAAATTTATTTATATTTGGAATATGTATTGTAGTTTGCAAAAATGATCACCTAAAGTACTCGATTAAAAAATAACTTGGTATTTACTCTGTACAAAACCAAAATTATAAGATTTGCTTTCTATTAGTCTCAGATGGATGTCCTGCATTAAATCACCAAACAATGGCTTACCCGAACCGAGTACAATAGGTACTGTTGTGATGGTAATTTCATCAATGAGGTTTTTTGCCAAAAAACTTTGAATAGTAAATCCGCCATCCACATAAATTCGTTTGACTCCCTGTTTGCTAAGCTTTTCCACTAATTTTTCGGGATCTTCAGCCGATAATGAAACTGTTGCGGGCGAAATCAACGGCAATGATTGTAGTGAATGGCTCATGACAATCACTGACGTTTTTCCATAAGGCCACTGCCCAAACGAGAGAACCTGCTCAAAAGTATTTCTTCCCATTACCAGCACATCAATGGTTGCCATAAATTCAGCAAAGCCACAATCTTCTCCAGCTGGAACTGCTAAATTGGCTTGATCCAACCAGTCAATTCGCCCATCTTCGCGAGCAATAAAACCATCCAAGCTAGTGGCAATGAATACGGCGCAATGTGCTTTCATAAATACTCCAGATTATAGGAAATTTAAAAATAAGATAATTTGGACGATTTCTATAGTTTTTTACTTAAGTAAAATCGCGAATGTCCTATTGGACAATCATTTAACACACCAAAGATGGTATATCCATTTTTTAAATAGAAATCTTTAGCTTGAAAATCGAAAGTGTCCAAGTGTGATAAATGACAACCCAATTTTTTAGCTTCTTCCTCTACTTTGCTCAGCAATTTTATGCCTAATCCCTGGTTGCGGTATTGTTCATTAATCCAAAGGACATTTACATACAAGCATTTCCAACAATATACAGTAGCTGTAATACCGCCTACAGTGATATCTTCATCTTTTATGACATAATCCAAGTGGATAAAATTTTCCTCTTGTGTAAAAGGAATTTTTAGTTGGTTAAATTCAACAATTTTATTCTCAAGAAAGTCCCGATCTTCTGCATTTCCTGCGAAAATAGGTAGCATCATAAAAAATTCCTCTGCAATGGGAGAGCAATGACTAATCATACAGACATGATTTTTCTCATGTATTTTCTTTTTTAAAATAAAGTAAAATTTTTTCTTGACTTTGTAAAACCAAAGGTGCTATAAATTCTCTATCGTGACATAGTTGTAACTGAAACCTGCGGATGCAGGTTTTTTTATGTCTAAAACTCCCTGAACCCACTTGGCCTTCGGCTTTGTGGGTTTTTTTATGCCTGCAATTTGTAGAGATGAATCTTATGCAGATTAATTGGATATCCCCAGACCAAATCCGTCCTTATGAGAACAACCCACGTAAAAATACTACTACCGTCGAAAAACTCACTAAAAGCTTGTCTACCTATGGTTGGCAACAGCCCATCGTCGTTGATAAAGATAACATAATTATCGTGGGTCATGCTCGCTGGCAGGCTGCTCAAAAGCTTAAGATGGCACAAGTCCCGGTATTGTGTGCTACCAATCTAACAGATGCACAAGTCCGCAGTTACCGCTTAGCAGACAACCGCCTGTCCGATGAATCACGATGGGACACCAAAGGCTTAAGCGAAGAATTGGCGGCTTTGCAAGAGTTGGATATAGACCTATCTCTGACTGGTTTCCGCGAATCTGAACTCACACAGCTACTGGGTTCGACTGATGAAATATCCCTTGATCCCGATAGTATCAATCCTGCCGATAAAAAGGTAATCAGTCAATTGGGAGATATTTGGCTTTTGGGGTCTCACCGGTTGATGTGCGGTGATGCAACTAATCCTGAGCAGGTTCAACAGCTTATGGATGGGCAAAAAGCCGACCTGATTTTTACCGACCCACCATACAATGTTAGTTATCAAGGCGGGCCCAAAGCAAGACGTAAGGGAGGCAGGCGTGATGTATATAATGATGACCTGCCATCAGATGCCTATTATCAACTCCTAGAAAATGCACTATGTCAAATGGCTATGCATGCTGAGCCAGAAGCTTCTCTTTATTTATGTCATGCGGATCAACATTTACCAGCATTGCAAGCCGTGTTAGTAGCAGCGGATTATTCCGTCCGAAATGTTTTAATCTGGGCTAAACAGCACTTCGTGTTGAATTTTGGCCGTTATAAAACCCAGCATGAACCGATTCTCTATTGCCATCGTACCGGTCAAACAGATACTTGGTATGGTGATAACCGTCAAAGCACATTATGGTGTTTCGATCGCCCAGTGAATAGCGATTTACATCCCACTATGAAACCCATTGCCCTGATTGAACAAGCGTTGCATAACAGCAGTCTACCGGGTGATCGGGTGATGGATCTGTTTGGCGGTTCTGGTTCGACGTTAATGGCTTGTCACTACAACCAGCGCAATGCTTTTGTTATGGAAATTCAGCCGCGTTACGTCGATGTGATTATTCGCCGTTGGCAGCTTCAAACGCAAGGCACTGCTACCTTGGTTGCTGATGGATGTAGCATTGCAGAAGTAGAATTTAAACGCCAATCAGCATCGCATTAAAAATTCCGTTTAGGAGTTTTGCCCGTTTTGCCCCATCTTTAAAAAAATTCGTTTGTACTCATGCTCTTTATTTTATCCAGACAATGCTGATTGCGCATTATCGAGAAATATTTTTATGGTTAGACCTACCATTGAACCCACAGAAACCATCAAGACACGTATTTGTGAGGCTTTACGCATCGGTGCATCGCTGGAACATGCTGCGCAATATGCCGGTATCAGTCGTCGCACTTTAAAGCGCTGGATCCAAAAGAGTAAGTTTGAACCAGAGGGCGGAACACTTTATTTGTTTTGGCAACAAATCGAAAAAGCTAACGCTGAGTTAGTAATCTCTCTTCTGCTCAGAATCAATCAAGCCACTGCCAAACATTGGAAAGCTGCTGCCTGGAGATTGGAACGACTACATCCAAAGCATTATGGCAAGCCGGCGGCCAAATCTATCTCTGCTGAAGAAGCTGAATCTTTTGAAGAAGATGAAGACGATTCTTATTAATTTATGACATTAACTCTAACTGATTTATTTACCATTTTTCGAGGACATCATTATGAAATCGTTATGTCAATCACTTTGGTACAGCCTGGCAGACCCTCGTTTGCAAATTGTTTTTAAAGTATTGCTGGCTTTGGGTTTGTTTTTTGGCTGCTATGTAAATGCTTTTGCCGACAGCACAGATTTACTGAAAGGAACCGATGCGAGTTGGTGGGCAACATTTAATGGCACAGGCAAAGTCTATCTTTATACGGGCGAAGCCATTCTTGCTATTGTCATGTTTATTAAATCCCGCAACATGATTGTTTTTGCCGGTATTGTCGCGTTGGCTGTATTTATCGATGTGTACCTGCATATTGCGGGGCAAACATCATGAACGATCGCTACCACATTCCTCAACATTTAGATGAACCCTTCAAATTAATTTTATGGACAGTGGATGAATTTATCTTACTGGTTTTACCTTTTGTAATTGGAATGGCTTTTCTGGATAGCCCTTTGATTGGCCTGTGCGTTGGTGTAGGTCTGCTTTGGGGTTTAAAACGAATCAAGGGTGAACAAGGGCATTATTTTCTCTATAACCTGTTGTATTGGTATTTACCTACCTGGTTTCGATTCAAGGCCACACCGCCATCCTATCAACGCGAACTCATAGGCTAAATCATGAAAACTGCGATTCAACAATCCCGTCTGCAAGAATTGATAGCTAAACGTAATGGTTATTTGGTGCTGTCAGTCGGGTTATTACTGCTGTGTGTTTTGTTGTCGATGATGATTTTGCGACTGATTGGCCGTGAACGGATTGTGATTACGCCGCCGGTGATTCAACGCTCTTTTTGGGTGGATAACAGCCAAGTATCTCCAGAATATCTGACCGAAATGACTATTTTTTTAGCGCAATTGCGGCTTACTGTCACGCCAACCAGTGCTGAATACCAACGCGAGACGTTACTACGCTATACCGATGCTTCTTTTTACGGTGGATTTAAAAATGAACTGGTGGCAGAAGCAGATCACTTAACAAAAAGTCATCTAAGTTTGGCTTTTTATCCCACTAACATTATGGTGGATTCTCAAAATCTTAATGCGCGCATTACGGGTGATCTCATTTCTACTATTGGTAATGCACCACTGCCTGCAGCGCGCGTCATTTACCAAGTGCGTTACCGCTATATCAATGGGCAATTACGATTGCAGTCGTTTCAAGAATTGGAGGATAAACCGCATGCGTAAATTTTTAATTATCGGATTATTGAGTTTGATAATGCCGGTACTGGCAGGTGCTTATACGGTTCGAGTCAATGATAACACCACAATAAAAGCCAGCATTTCTTCTGCTGAACCTACACGTATTGCCGTCGCTGATGATCGCATTCGGGCTTTGCGTGGTGTCGAAGGTGCTTACACTTATCAAAACGACACTGTTCAAGGTGCAGTATTTATCAAACCCACTGAGAGCTACCAACACAAACCATTTTACGTGTTTATCAGCACCGAGCAAAACCACAACTACGTGTTGCAACTGACACCAAAAGTTGGATCTGCAAGTATCCTCGTATTGCAACCCAGACAAACCAACAACACAACCTCACCTTGGGATAATAGCCCTTCATCTGAAACGCAACTGGTTCAGTTGGTTCGCACAATGGTGAATGGTAAAGACTCCGATGACTATGCCATGACGGTTGTCAACTCCGCGAAAAATCAGCGCTGGAATTCACAATTCAATGTTCGTCTTTTAGCTGTATTTGATGGCGCGCAATTTCAAGGGTCAGTGTATCGAATCACAAATCGGTCGCATCAAACCATGCAATTAAATGAATCGCAGTTTTATCGCCCCGGCGATCGAGCCATTGCTTTGCAAAACGATCAGCTATTACCCAAAGGTGAAACTTTACTCTACAAGGTGACACGTCATGGATAAATCAGACTCCAAAAATCCTAGTACCAAAAACAGTGCCGTCAAAAAGAAACAACAACGAAACTTTATGATTGCTGGTATTGCTGTGATTGTTTTGTTCTGGGCTGGATCCTTGCTATTCTCGCATTCCAGCTCAAAATCAACAGCTACCAAAAAGCAGGAAACTTCAACCGATTTCACTAGCCCATTAAATCACGTCAATGAGAACAGTATCTGGGTTGAGCGTACACAAAATGCATTAACAAAACAGCAGAAAACCACTGAAACTTTACAGCAACAACTAGAATTGCTGAATCAGGATAAAGAAAAACAATTACAAGCCAATCAAAATGAGAACCAGCAAGTCAAAGATTTACAAAATCAAGTTAAGCAGTTAGAACAAACATTAACTAAAAATAAAACCGGCAATAGTGATGGCACGATGTTTGCTCCAGGTTCAAGCGCTGGGGATGGATCTCCGGTAAATGATGGCACAGGCATCAGTGAAGACATTCTGCAATTAACGCCGCAAAATCTCGGTTTCAAAGCGCCTACTACTCCTTCTAAAAATCCTGATACCTATGTACCTTCTGGTACTTTTGTTCGTGCAGTGATGATCGGTGGTGCAGATGCTTCCGCTGGCACAACTAGTCAAAGTAATCCTACACCAACACTATTTCGCATCATCGACCCTGGCACTTTACCTAATCACCATAAAAGTCATCTAAAAGATTGTGTAGCCACTGCGGCTGCTATCGGTGATATTTCTTCTGAGCGTGGTCAGATGCGCCTGGAGCGATTAAGCTGTGTTGGCCCCACAGGGCAAATCATAGATCTTCCTGTGCTGGGTACTGTGTTTGGGCCAGAAGGTAAAAATGGTGTTCGCGGCGTTCCATTATGGCGTGAAGGTGCGCTATTGAAGCGTGCTTTTATCGCAGGGAGTTTGTCAGGATTGTCTAGCGGCATTGCTCAGCAATATACATCGACTGCTTTAAATCCCTATGGTGCGGTGACCACTGTCAGCAACAGCGATGTTTTTAAATATGGCGCAGCGCAAGGCGTCAGCAATGCGATGGATAAATTAGCTGAATACAATATCCGCCGTGCCGATCAATATCATCCTGTGATTCAGCTCAGTGCAGGAACAGTAGTGGATATTGTGTTTTTAGAAGGCTTTTATCTGGATGGGCAAAAGCATGATGAGAAAGCTGATACGGTTGCTTCTCCTTTTGCCATGACCACTAATGCTACCAGTCCAAACACACTGCCACCACCGCCACCACAAACCTTACCATTAACATCGCAACAAATTGAGCTTCTCAAATCCCAAACCACGCAATCCGCCAATTCTTAGGAAACTGCCATGACTGCATCATCACTTTTTAAAAAACAGTTATTTTTCTGCGCCTGTATATTTTCATTCATGTTAACCGGATGTACTGGCCTGAACTCTAATTTCAGCTGCCCAATGCAACCTGGCGTGCAATGCAATAGCCTGGATCAGGTAAATACGATGATTGACCAAGGTAAGGTTGGTGCAAAAAGAACTGTAGGAAATTCCAATCTCACAACTGCAACCATTCAAAATCAGGTTGGTACATTCGCAAGTAAGAGCGGCTCCTTTGCGAATCCTGAATGGCTGCGCCAACCAGAAACCGTGATGCGCATTTGGATCGCGCCCTATGAAGACCAAGATGGTAATTATCATCAGCCTGGCACACTCTATAGTGTAGTTAAACCAGGACAATGGGCAAATATTTCCACTTCAACAGTTAACTGAGATTTGTGACATTGTCATCGATAAAACTACATATTTACTTTTTTTCTAAAGAAACGTTAGCATCTGATTCTGGTCTGTTCGTATATTGAGGCAATCCATCACAAATCGTATACCAGGGTGCTTTAGAACCCACGAAAATATTAGCCTCAGGACGAGAGCCTGGATCTTGCTCCAAACCACCCAAAGGTAGGCGAATCAAATCCGGTGGATTCTTGTAAAACGTAACCAAACAAGAACCGCAAATCGAACAAAATGTGTGAATAGCATTTTCTGAAACTGGATATTTGGACAAAAGTTGTTCGCCTGCTACCCATTTAAATTGATCTTTTTTAACAGAGGCACGTGTTCTAAACGCAGCACCATGCCAACGCCGACATTTCGAGCAATGACAATTCACAATTGGGCCGAGTTGTCCTGTGATTTCGTAAGTAATAGCTTCGCAAAGGCAACGTCCAGTAAGTGTTTTCATAAAAGCTCCGATTTTAAATAAATAATATTCCACACCACAAACTACAAATTGAGATATGCATCATGAAAGATTGGTTTAACTTTTCCGACTGGAAAGAAACAATCGCTGGCTGGTTGGGAGAGTCCATCCAATTTGGTGTCAGTAAAAAAACACCGCCATCCCACCTGCTGGGTGATTTCTTTGACCAATACCCTCTGTCTAGTTTGTTACCCTATGAAACCTACAATCCCGATACACAGATCTTTTATAACAAAAAAAGCCAGGGATTTATATTAGAAGTAGCCCCACTCACCGGAGCCAGTGAACAAACAGTACAGATTTTAGCCAGTTTGCTTACTGATGTCTTGCCTACTTCAGCCGATATGCAGTGCCTGTTATGGGCTTCCGACAAAATCGGCGACAGTATTGATGCTTTTGCGATGGAACGCTCTCAACATAGTGGCATATTTTCTTGGTTGGCGCAAAAGCGGGCTGAATTCTTAAAAAGCGGGACATTAAAATCCATAGCTTCTGACGGTAATTTCGTCTTGCGGGACTTTCGCCTGCATCTGGTGGTGTCGATGCCACATAAAAATCAGGAAAGTACCGAATCTTTAATGCAGGTGCGAGAGGATATCAGCAGTTCGCTGCGCTCGTTACAAGTGGTCAGTCGCAATATCCCGATTGAGAATTTTCTTAGTCTGATGACGGATTTGTTAAACCCTTCTACTTCCTGCTACGCAGCACAGCAAGCTTGGCATGAATTAGATGCATTATCGCTACAAATGACAGATCCCGAATATCAGCTGACAGTGCATCCTAACCAATTAAAATTACAGAGCGAACATGAAGATTGGGCAGTGCGCTGTTTTACCGTGCGCGATTTTCCACAGACAATGACGCAATGGTTGATGGGCGAAAATTTAGGCCAATTATTCAATAGCGCTTTGCAAATTCCATGCCCATTCTTAATTAGCTTTCATGTACGACCATTAGATCAGGAAAAATCCAGCTCTCGTGCACAAATGCATTTCCTCAATAAAGATTCTACAGCGAAAAGTCCACTGGCTAAATTTAAACCCACCATCCGTCAGGAATATCAGGATTGGGCGTTTATCCGTGACCGGTTGGCAGAAGGTGATCGCTTGGTAAAAGTGTTTTATCAAGTGGTTATTTATGCGCAACCAGAACAAGCTAACGCCGCCGAGCGTAAAGTGCGGGATCTGTATCGCGCCAATGGCTGGAAACTGCGCAAAGAAGCATTCTTGCAATTTCAATCTTGGCTTGCGATGTTGCCCATGATGATGAGTGAAGGATTGTATGATGATCTACGCCTATTTGGTCGCCTGCGCTCAATCAATGCCTTCGCGGCTGCTAACCTATTACCACTACAGGGTGAATGGAAAGGGATGCAACGGCCAAGCTTACTGTTGCCAGGTCGACGAGGTCAAATCGCCATCTGGAATCCTTTTGATAATCCCGACGGTAATTATAATGTGGCTATTGCTGCTAAATCGGGTAGCGGTAAATCTGTGCTGACGCAAGAATACATTGTGGCCTTATTAGGTTCTGGCGGCAGAGTTTGGGTGATCGATGTCGGCCGTTCTTATGAGAAAACCTGCCATATCCTCGGCGGAGAGTTTATTGAATTCAAGACTGATAGTCACATTTCATTAAACCCATTCACGTTCATCCAATCTTTTGATGATTCGCTTGAAATTCTAAAGCCTCTATTAGCAGCGATGGCAAGACCCAACGGTAACGTTACCGATGAAGAAATGACTTATTTAGAAAAAGCCCTAAAAGCAGCGTGGACAGAGTGTGGTAATCAAGCCAGTATTACCCAGGTTGCCAACTGGTTATCGCAACAGCACAATGAAATTTGCGAACGTCTGGGACATTTACTATACACCTATACCCAAGATGGCATGTACGGTAAATATTTTGAAGGACGTTGCACGTTGAATTTTGAGAATCCTTTGGTGGTTTTAGAATTGGAAGAACTCAAAGCCAAAAAAGATCTCCAAAAAATCGTATTACTGGTGTTGATGTACCAAATCTCTGAGCGTATGTATTTAGGTTCTCGCACACAAACTAAATCCTGTGTGATCGATGAAGCCTGGGATTTGTTGGATGGTGATAATGAAGGTGCAGCTAAATTTATCGAAACCGGCTATCGTAGAGCACGACGCTACAATGCTAATTTTGTTACGATTACTCAATCCATCAATGATTATTTTAAAAATGCCACTGCCATTGCCGCGTATGAAAACTCCGATTACAACCTGATTTTAGGACAAAAAACGGAAAGCATTGATCAGCTAAAAGCAGCTAAACGCCTGAATATGGATGCTTATACTGAGCGCTTATTTAAAGACTTGAAAAAAACAGATGATTATTCCGAATGTGTGATTAAAAGCCCGCAGGGATTATCACTCCATCGCATTGTTTTAGATCCTTATTCACGGATTCTTTATTCATCTAAAGGTGAAGAGTTTGAAGCAGTTAAACAATTACAAGCACAAGGTTTATCTCTGAAAGATGCTATCGCAGCCATAACAGAAAAACGGTTCAAACAAAGATGATCATGTTGAAAGCCGTTATTTCTTTACACCAATATATAAACCGCGATCTTTCATTAAACCATTGTTTAAAAACTGAGCTTTCAGGCTATTTTTCTCCATGATACTGAGTACTTTGTCCACATCAAACATGGCAAGCTCATGCCGTTCGATAAAATGTTTCATAGTTTGGTTCTTTTCCGCGATAAGGTAGTGCATATCCATGACAGACAGAATGCCACGTTTTTTACAGACGCAGAGTCTGGCAATTTTTATATCCTTGCCATCATGAATAGTCATGCTGGGTAATCCAGTAATATAAGCGGATTCTGTGAACCAAGGCTCTATAATAACTACACCTCCTTTATTCAAGTGCTGCGAAAAATTTTTAATGGTGGCGCTAAGGTTTTTATATGTCTTTACATATCCAATCGAACTGAAAAGACAAATAATCGCATCGAAGGTATTACTCAAATCCATTTTGACCATATCCACCTGCTTGAACTTCACATCTGGATTGCTCTTTTGAGCAATTGTTAGCATGGATTTATTTGCATCCGTGCCCAGAATCAAAAAATCATCTTTCAGGTATTGTGTATGTTTTCCTGTGCCACAGGCGACCTCCAGCAAATCATTGCCATCAGATTTTTTATATTTTTTTATTAGAGATTTAATTCTATTGGCTTCTTTCTGGTAGTCCTTCCAGGCATAAATTAGATCGTAATAAGGCGCTAATTGATTAAAAACCGGTTTTATTGGCATATGCGATTCTCTTGGTTGAATTTGTTTAAAACCTAATTAAAGGTTTCTATGAAGTGGTGCTTTAGGATTTGCACTGAATCCAGTCCTCGTAGGTCAATGCCCAACGCTCATGGTCACACCACACACCATTGATATTTAAATATCGAGGAGAAAAACCTTCTTTAGAAAAACCATTCGCTTTTACTAAGTTTATTGATCGGATATTTTTAGGTTGGATGTTAGCTTCAATTCGATGTAATTTCATTTCTTCAAAAATATTTCTTAAAACTAACTTTAACGCATGATTCATATACCCTTGACCAGCATAATCACTAACCGAATAAAATCCTAGGTATGCACTCTGAAATAACCCTAAAACAATTTCATTGATATTGAATACACCCACAATATTTCCTGAAATACCGCATGCTAAGAAAGATTTTTGATTGACAAGTTGTGAGCGTTGGAGATATTTTTCAAACTCCTCTTTAGTTTGAGGTGATTTTACCCAAGGAAAATGTAAATTCTGGCTACGTTGCATAGCAGCAATAAAAGCTTCTTCATCTGACATTCTCGGTTCCCGAATAATCAATTCACTCATTTTTCACCTTCAAATATTCATCAATTGGTAGTCGATAAAAAATATGTTGCGACAAAGGATGATCAGCAGGCAGCTTAAGATGGGCAAAGTTGCCATTTAAATCACATTTTAATCAAGTTTTCCATAAAGGAGTACCCCTATGGCATTGGATCTTCCTAAGCTAAGTAGAGCCAAGTTACTGGATTTTACAACACAGTTTTTCATTAGCATGTTAGGCGCAGCAGCACTGTTTATTCTATTCCACTTGATCGAACCATCCAAGCCTGTGGTTACTGTTGATGTAACCAGCATCATTAACCGATTTATTAAAAGCGAGGTGACGGTTAAATTACCCGCTGAGCAAAAACAAAGGCAAGTGCAGCTGTTTGGAACACTTTTGGAGAATACATTACATAATTTTGCGAATAATAAACAAGTTATTTTGCTGCCCAGAGAAGCTGTCATTGCCGGTGCAAAAGATGTAAGTCCCGAAGTAGAAGCACAATTAAAAGCACAACTGCCGCCGATTAGTCGTAATTTTTAATAAAAGGATATGCTTTATGGTTAAAAGGCAATATTGGGTAGGTTGGTTGCTACTCTTTCTACCATTTATCGTATCAGCAAAAAATTTGGGGACTGTTGGCGCAACTTACCCCATTGCTGAGCAAGATTTTTTACAGGCCATTCAAGCTGAAGTGCAGCAAAAAATCCAAAGTGGCGAATGGGCGAAGTGGCAAGAACAACAAGTCGCCACTTTGCGAACTTACGCCGATAGGCCAACACCCGTGAGTGGATTAACCCCTGCCCAGGAGACCAGGAGTTGGCTTTACGATCCCACTATGATCCTCCCATATGATATCCATGATAACCACAATCATCTCATCAAAGCCAATGGTTCCCGATTTAATCCATTGGATACATTGACCTGGTCTAACGCATTAATTTTTTACGATGGCGGCAACCCTCAGCAAGTGGCATGGGCGCAACAGATGGATCAGCAATACCGAGGGAAAACCAAACTAATTCTCGTGAACGGTTCCATTTCTGAACAAATGCAGAATTTTCAGAAACAGGTGTACTTTGATCAAGGGGGGCATTTAGTAACGCGATTGAATATTACCCATCTACCCGCACTGGTTGTGCAGGAAGGAAAGCAGCTTAAGATAACTGAGGCTAAATTATGAACTGGAAGCTGGCAAGTGCATCCGTGATTACATTGATGATCTCTTCTGCATGGGCCGGCACTACGCCTTGCACGGGCCACTTAGTCAATCCAGTTACAGATATTTGTTGGGACTGCTTACTGCCTATCACTATTGGTTCTACTAAGATTGTATCTGGCCATAATCCAGATACACCTAATCCGGGTTCCCCTGTTTGCATATGTCCTGGTAACCCCATCCCACAAGTTGGCACCGCCATGGGGTATTGGGAGCCGATGGCTTTGGTAGACGTTACTCGATCGCCTTATTGTTTGGTGAATATGGGTGGTATACGAATCGGTGGCAGCCCTAATGATGGCACTGTCGCCGTGGATAATGTCAATGAAAATACCAGCTTCTTCCATGTGCACTGGTATAACTACCCCGTAATGCAAATGCTGAATGAATTCAGCAGTGAATGTAGAGAAGGCGGTGATGTATCATTGACCTACATGAGTGAATTGGATCCCACTTGGCGAAATGACACTTTAGCGTTAACCTTGTATCCAGAGACTACCCAGTTTGCCAATCTTGCCTCGCAGATGGCTTGTAGTGAAGACGCACTTGCCGCAGATACTGGTCTACCCAATGATCAACTTTTCTGGTGCGCTGGAGCACAAGGAGCCATGTATCCATTGACGGGACATGTTGGTGAGCATATCGGCGGAGTACAAGCCAGCGTGCTACTCAGTGAGCGGCTCACCTTCAAACTGCATCGCATGGGTCAAATCAGCGACAGTAGCGCTTCCCATCTATGTAGCTCTACCATAGAACCAATTATGCCTAAGTCTCGATATCGCTATCAGATGGTGAATCCAAAAGCTACCACTTCTAGCACTGGCTGCCAGCCATTCGGCCGCACTACGATGACTTGGGGTTCAGCGCTAGAGTCACCAACCAGCACCGAGAATTATGGTTATTTGATTTGGCGCAAGCGGAATTGTTGTAGTTTTTAACTTTATTAAATTAGTCCAATTATATGAACCACAACCATCTCAAACATTTAAGCCAGCATTTTAACCTTGGACAGCCAGTAAAACTTCCAAAAAGAGTACATGGTGGCTTACTGCACATTATGTGGCGGCTTGATACAGATAAAGGCTCTTATGCAATCAAGCAGCTATCAAAAGACATTGATCTGAAAAATAAGCAGGTCATTAAAAACTATGAATTGAGTGAAAGAGTTGCATCACATTTTGTAGCACAAGGTATCCCAGGCATTTGTGCTATCGCGCAATCCGGCAAACATCTCTTCATAATAGATGATACTGGTTTTCTAGTATATCCATGGGTCGATGCAAAGGCGCTAGACATCCACATTGTGTCAGAAAAGCATGCTCTAAAAATAGCTACTATCATCGCCAAAATGCATGGTCTTAATTTGAATGAACCTGAAATAATCCAACCAGAATTTTATATTCACACAAACGAAAAGATTCTTGAGTTATTCGACAAGGCTGAAACTTTTAATTGCTCTTTTGCTGAAAATTTACGGAAAAATCAGAAAAACATATTGGCAGCTAATGAATTGTACCAAAAGGCAATACCGGCACTAAAAACACATATTATCGTCAGCCATGGTGATTTGGATCAAAAAAATGTTTTGTGGGATATCGACAATAATCCAATCCTGATAGATTGGGAATCTGCCTGCAAAGTCAATCCCACTTATGACATCATCAACACGGCGTTTTATTGGAGCGGAATTACCAGTAATTTTGATAAGCACCTCTTTTTTAAAATGATCGAGACCTATCAAAAATCAGGCGGTGTAATTAATAAGGATCATGTCATCGCAGCGATTTATGGTGCATTTAGTTGGATTGGTTGGTTAGTTTATAACATAGAGCGCTCTTGTGTTCCTGGAGATTCGGAACATAAAACTATGGGAATTGAACAAGTAAATCAGACCTTAGCCACGATTCTGCGATTACAAGCGGTTATACCTGGTGTCATTGAAATTGTTGGAGATCAATTATGATCACAGCTGATCTTCTCAAAAAATACCCTATGTGATCGCAGGAATTCTTCTACCACCAGCATGGCCAATTCCTTCGGTAAACGACAAAGAATCTCATGTGGGCCTACGGCATCCAATGCAGTCATACCTTCGTAGAATAGAAATGCGATTTGCATAGCTATCACCTCTAAGTTATTGATAAAAATGGAGTTCCATATTCATCATGAATATTATGTCTCTAATCAAATACCATTTAACAAGCCTTGTTATTGGGCTGATTTTGGTTTCAGTCACCCTGAAAGCCTTTTCTGATCCAACTGCTGATCCTTCTGGGTATAGTGCGAATGACTCCGTGTTAATTTTTGTCTCATTTTCTATGCCGCCAGCTAGTTTAACACAGTGGTTTAACCAAGCTGAAAAAATACAAGCGCCTATCGTAATCCGGGGTTTAGTCGATCAATCGTTTCAAAAAACGCAGACACAGGTTCATGCATTACTTAAAGAGGGCTCAGGTGGTTTTATTTTAGACCCACGTTTGTTTGAGCAATATCAGATTAACCAGGTTCCTGCGGTGATTGTGCGTGATACATCTGCTTCCTGTTTGCCAAATCAAAGCTGCATCTATCCCTACGATGTGGTGTATGGCGATGTGAGTTTGGAATATGCGCTGCAAACTATCGCTCAGCAAGGAGAGAATGCAGCTGTTGCACAAAATTTGTTGCAGAAGATGAGAGAGAATGCGCCATGAAACAATGGATTTTGTTTATGATGGTATTTTGTGGTTTTTGCTCGACAGCGTTAGCTGATAATTATTGGGAACAACATTCTGTTGGTTGGCATTGGTACCAGGATCCACAAGAAAATCAAACACCATCAGTAACGCCGATGAATCCCGTGCAAATCATGGAAGCTTGGCAACAGAAAATCAAATATTCCCTCGACCAGGCTATTTTAAATCCAACATCGGAAAATGTGCGTGCTTATATAACATTACAGAACCAGATTAGTGCTCAAGCCAATCAATTCTCTAAAACTTGGCAAGCTGTGTTGTTAAGCTATCCACAATTAGATTATTCATTGCAACATCCCACTAATAATATCGCTAAACAAGTCTATCTTGATCAGAAACAGCAAGATGAAACTAAAGCAATACAACAATTAGCTCAGCACAGCGGGTTATTTTTCTTTTACCGCAGCAGTTGCCCTTACTGCCAACGTTTTGCGCCCATTGTTAAAAATTTCTCACAGCGTTATGGAATTAGCGTCGTGCCTATTACAACCGATGGCGTGGCTTTGCCTGAATTTCCTAATTCTCATGCTGATCAAGGTCAATCAGAACGTTTTAATATCACTCAAGAACCCGCGTTGTTTACGGTTGATCCTTATACTCACCAGGCTGTACCTGTTGGTTATGGCTTAATGAGTGAAGATGAACTGCGTGAACGGATCTTGCAAATTGCTCAGCATTGGCCAGCTCAAAGAGGTGCGCTTTGAAAAAAATAACAGCATTACTTTTAGGCCTAATTGTTATAGCTTCTGCACAAGCTAGCATCGATTCAGATTTAAATAATTTTTTTAATGGCATGGGGTTTTCTAATAACGAAACTGCGCCTAATGCGTATCAAAGCCAAGAAGCAGGTTTCTACAGTGGTGGCAGTTTATTTGCTAGAGACAGTGTCCGCGACGTCCAGATCGTTCAAATTGACTTGCCAAGTTTTCGTTCAGGTTGTGGTGGTATTGACTTATTTACCGGTGGCTTCTCCTTTGTGAATTCAAAACAATTGGTCGAAGCCATGCAAAATATCATCAATAATTCTTTAGGCTATGCCTTTAATCTGGCGCTGGAAAGTACAACGCCGGAAATCGCCAACGTCATGAAATACATCAATACATTGTCCAATGATATCAATCGTGCCAACATCAATTCCTGCGAAACTGCTGCAGGTCTAGTCGGCGCAGCCTGGCCGAAGACCCATGTTGCCCAGCAGCAAGTCTGCCAAGATATCGGCACTAATAACGGAATATTTACTGATTGGGCAGCTGCGCGCGAAGGATGCAGTACTGGTGGCGATATGACTAGAACTTTAAATGGTGCAAGTAATAATCCCGATTATAAGAGTATGTTATTAGCAAGTGGCAATATTGCATGGAAAGCCATTCAACAAAATAGTTTTTTGAGTAGTGATGTACAGCTTGCAGAATTATTTATGTCACTGTCTGGGACAGTTATCGTGCAAGGTGGAGGCAACGATAAAGCAGGTAATCAGTTTAAAGTGCTTTCTTCTTTAGCCGCTGATGATCAATTACTGAAAGCATTGTTGCATGGCGGCTCTGCGAAAATCTATGCTTGCGACACCACATCCAGTGATGGTTGCTTAAATCCCGCTATTCAAACCATCACGATTTCACAAAATGCTGGGCTACAAACACAAGTAGCAAATTTATTAAACGACATGACCGATAAAATTCTTTCAGATACTGCTTTAACCCAGGAAGAAATTGGCTTACTACAAGCTACTCGATTGCCTGTTTACAAAATGCTTAACGTGCAAAGTGCCTTTGCTGGTGATAAATCCGTGATGGATCTCGCCAGCTATTCGGATGTGATTGCGACAGATATTTTATTTCAATACTTGGATGAGAATTTATCAGTAGTGCACACCAGCGTCGGCAGTTTACAATATCCAGATAACATTATGGCACAATTCGAACGCAGCATCAGCCAGGCAAGAGCTGGAATTCGTGCCGCTCAGCAAAGTGCTTATTCACAAATAGCCATCGCCAGTCAGTTGATCGAGCAGACGCAGAATATTGAGCAAATGTTGGCAGGACAGTTATCGGCGCAATTAACAAATACGCTTAAGTGGGCAGATTCATTGCGGCAATAAAAACGCCTATTTCTGGATTTGTTCCAGTCAGATTTGCAACTTGAATTGAGTTTGATCAATTAAGTATTTAATTGCAATAAGATCTACAGGATTTTTTAATGGGAGGATATTCATTTTATCAATCTGTTTTCATCTTCCAAATAACAAAGCATCTGATAAAGCATTTCGGTTAGTGGCATTTTGTAATGGTGCGCTTTGGCGATGTTAATGGCATTTTCATAAATAGCCTGCAGCTCCAGAGGTCGCTTAGCATCAAAGTCTTCTTTCATGCTACTGTAACTTTTCTCCATGTCAACAAATGATTTTAATATTTTCAGTCTGAACTGAAAAAAATCAGGTGATAATGAAGCGCCGCATTGATTGGCTGTATCAATCACTTCTTGGGTGATGGCGCATAACAGAGAGAAACTGGCAGGATTTGCCACTAATGCTTGTAAAGAAGCATCCAATACAGTTGTTAAACCACTGACTGGAATATTTGATGCTAATTTCTCCCAGCGCAAAGTCGGCAAATGTGCCCTGGCGGTGCATGGAATACCAGCCTGCTGAAAATTTTGACACAATTCTTCGATAGCTGGCGGAATATCCTGCTTGGTTTCATCGAGGTAATGCTGGGCTAATTGAATGAAATTCTGTCCAAAATGCCGAATAACTCCAGAAGATTCTTTGCTAACTTTTAGGTTGCAAATACCGCCTACAATTTTTTGTGGAATAAATTCGGCAAGCTCTTGTTCCATGCCAATACCATTTTGCAGCATTACAACGATAGTTTCCGAATGCATAATGGAGGGGAGCATTTCTTTCAGTAGGTGGTTTTGAGTTGTTTTTAATGCGATTAAAATTACATCACAGGCTGGCATCATAGATACTTTTTGATAGGCATGCACTTTTTCATGAATATTTTCTTCCGAGGAGACTATGGTCAGCCCATGTTCTTTAACAAAAGAAAAATCACTTCGCAATAAGCAATGCACTGGAAATCGAGCATGGGCCAGACGAACGGCGAAAAAGCCACCAATAGCGCCTGTACCTAAAATCGCGAAAGATTTCATCGTTCACCTTTTGATAGCAAGTTGATTAGTGGCATGTATTAAATATGAAACAATATCTGGTTCAGTTGCAGAATGGCCAGATTTCGGCGCAATAAAAAGTTCAGATTCAGGCCACGCTTTATGCAAATCCCATGCATTGCTAACAGGGCAACACATATCATAACGGCCATGCACGATTACCGCTGGGACATGACGGATTTTACAAATATCGCGTAATAATTGATTGGGTTCCAAAAATAAATGGTTCATAAAATAATGATTTTCAATACGCGCCATGGCTAGTGCAAACTCAGGATCATTGTAAGTGTCAACAAAATCTTGGTCATAAACTAATTTGCTGATGCTTGCCTCCCAACTAGCCCATGCTTGAGCTGCTTGATATTGTAAATTTTTATCTGACCCAAATAGACGTTTTTGATAAGCTGCGACCAAGTCAGTGCGTTCATCCGTAGGGATTAAGGCAACATATTGTTCCCAGGCTTCTGGAAAAACTTCACTTGCTCCATATTGATATATAAATTCTAATTCTTTTTGCCGACCCAAAAATATCCCTCTAAGTACTAGTTCTGAAACACAGTCAGGATGCGTTTGTGCATAGGCCAGTGCCAAAGTAGATCCCCATGAGCCGCCAAATAACATCCACTGATCAATTTTAAGTAATCTGCGTATTTTTTCAAAATCATCGATCAAGTCTTGCAGTGTATTTTCCTGTATTTCCGCATGAGGCGTACTTTTTCCGCAACCACGTTGATCTACTAAAATGATGCGATAATATAATGGATTAAAAAAAGTTCTATGGAAGGGGCGGATACCACCGCCAGGACCGCCATGAATAAATAGCACGGGTTTTCCGCAAGGATTGCCACATTCTTCAACATAGACAGTATGTAATGGTGATACATTTACAAATTCAGTATGGTAAGGCTCAATAGGAGGGAAAAGCGCATTTATACTTGCCATGTAAATTCTCGATCGAGGTTCAAACTGGTTTTTATGAAATGTTTTAGCATATATCTAGATTCAAATGGGTATTTCTGCAGTTGCACACATTTCAATTAACGCGCCGTAATGTAATGAACTGCCGCATGGAATCACCGTGCGAGCTGGTTTATGTGAGCCAAGTGCCTTTTGATAAACATCATTCACTTCTTTCCAGAAGTCGATATTTGTGATGAATACCTGCACGTTAACAAGAGAATGGAGATTAGCGCCGGACGCTTCTAAGATAGCCCGAAGGTTGTGAAGAATTTGTTCTGTTTGGGCGATAATCCCGTCCGGTATTTTCAGCCCTTGGCCTGGAATCAAAGGTAAAACGCCAGAAACAAAGATCAATCCATTAGATACAACCGCTTGGGAGTAATGGCCGCCTGGGAGAGGGGCTAGGTTTGTTTCAATGAAATTCATACAGCACTCCTCACAGAATCACAAAATTTGCTCATTTCGACATTACCACCACTGAGAATCACGCCGATTCGCGCACCCTGAACATCTACTTTTTTATTAAAAACAGCAGCAGCGCCAAGACAGCCTGTAGGTTCAACGATGATTTTCATTCGCTCTGCAAAAAAATGCATTTGTTCACGCAATTGATCGTCACTGACTGTGACTATATTTTTAACGTGCTTCATTAAAATAGGTAGCACCAACTTTCCCACGAATTGGGTTTGCGCCCCATCCGCGATAGTATCTGGTACGGGAATACGAACAATTTTTTTTGCTTCCAAGGATTGTTGGGCATCATTTCCAGCTTCAGGTTCTACGCCAATCACCGCACATTGTGGCGATAAATGCGCAGCAGAAATGGCTGAGCCAGAGATGAGTCCACCTCCACCGACTGGCACGAAAAGGTAATCAAGCTCCCCAACTTCTTCAAACAACTCTTTGGCTGCGGTACCTTGCCCTGCAATCACATCAGGATGGTCATAGGGTGGAATCAAGGTAAAACCATGCTGCTCCACTAAATTGGCTGCAATCTCCTCTCTATTCGCATTTTTTCGGTCATAAAGCGCTATTGTTGCCCCATAACCGCGTGTTGCGGCTAATTTGACACTAGGAGCATCAGTGGGCATCACGATAGTGGCAGGGACATTTAATAGCTGTGCAGCTAATGCAATGGCTTGGGCATGATTACCGGATGAAAAAGCAACAACGCCTTTTTGTTTTTGCGCATGGGTGAGCTGGCTAATGGCATTGTATGCGCCACGGAATTTAAATGCCCCAATCCGTTGAAAATTTTCACATTTAAAAAATACGTGTGCTCCGGTTATTTTGTTTGCTTGAGATGAGGTGAGTACTGGAGTATGGTGTGCAATATTTTTTAACCTTGCTGCTGCATTTATAATATCATCATAAGTAACCGATAAATTAGTTTCGTTCATTTACAATCTCCAAGAATTAATAGTGCAACCACATTGAATTTTATAAGCCTCTTCTAGTCAAGGCGCCGGCCAATACTGCCTCCACCATCGACGTACAATGTTTGGCCAGTCATAAAGCTAGAGCTATCGGATAATAAAAACTCAACCACAGCTGCAATCTCATCTGGCTTGCCCAAGCGGCCCATCGGGATAGTACTTATGGTTTTGAGTTCAGCCTCACTACCTACAGGGTGTTTTTGACGAAATAGCTCAGTTTCCGTAGGGCCAGGAGCAATTGCGTTAACAGTAATGCCTGTTTTCGCCAACTCTAATGCCCAGGTACGAGTTAAATTGCCTAAGGCAGCTTTTGCAGCACCGTAACTGCTTCGATTTTCTGCCCCTAACACTGCCCGACTTGTGATATTGATGATTCTTCCCCAGTGATTTTCGATCATATTAGGTGTGAAAATCTGAACCGCTTGCAATGCTGGACGGCAATTCAAATCCCATACCGTTTCAAAATCACTCAACTGAATTTCGGCAAATGGTTGTGGCATCGCTATACCCACATTGTTTACCACACCATGAATACAGTATTTATTATCTATAGCCTTGAAGCCTTCTAATGTTGCAATGGGATCACTCAGGTCGATTGCATAAAATATGCCAGGAAATTTAGGGGAATTTGTTCGAGCAACTCCGATCACTTCATGACCTTGTCCAACTAAACGCTGAACAATGGAAAGCCCAATGCCTTTAGTTGCCCCAGTTACTAAGAAGAATTTGCTCATATAATTTGACTCGATTTTTAAAAATTGTACATATTAGCCGTGAGAGATTCATTGAAAAGGCTTCCCAACCCCCCTTGACATTTATAACATTATGTATAATATTATACAAATTGTCAACTCATTTTTTCTAAACTATGCCTAAAAAGATTCGTCCAAAATTACCCTTATTGGGTGAAGAAAATGCCATTTTACTGCGAGAAGCAAAGAAAATTGTCACTGCGATCGGTAAAATGTTTTATCCTTGTTGTGAAGTCGTGTTACATGATCTCACTCAACCTAACCAATCTATCATGGCAATAGAATGCCCCCTTTCAGGCCGCAACATAGGAGAGGCAACAACAGAATTAGGCTTAGCTCGCATTAATGACCCAGAATTTCCGGAAATCGTTCAAAATTACCCTAATACATTTCCTGACGGCAGAGCAGTTAAAAGCACATCCATCGGACTGAAAAATAGTAAAGGAAAATATATAGCTGCCATTTGTCTTAATTTAGATGTTTCGCTCTTTTCATCCATGCAACATGTTTTAAAACAATTCATATCAACCGAGCCAACGCTAGCTATAAAGGAAAGCTTGCGTACCAAAACAATGCTGGAGCTTCGTGAGACAATAGAAAATTTCGCAGCGCAAAAAAATGCCAATCCTAGAAATTTATCCTTAAAACAAAGAGGTGAACTAATAAAAGTATTAGAGGATTCAGGATTTCTGCATCTGCGCAATGCCGTATCGACCATATCTGAAGCAGTCGGTGTTTCTCGGGCATCAATTTATAATATTCTGAAAAAAAGAGATTAAAATCTGTTGTCTAGAAATACAAAATGAACTTCATATTGACCAGTTTCATTATTTTATTCTGAGGTTAAAGTATCACCACGCCAGGGATATGCATGGTGTGTCATGCGATATTCCTGAATAACATCAATCTTTTGATTTAAGAATTTGTAAAGACTACAGCCTGAAAATGCGTACTTAGTATCGTTTGAGGTGCAGGCAAAATCCCACTCAACAAAAGCGGTCGATTTATTTTCGCAATAATAAAAGCTATGTAGATTCCAATGGATTATGGCGCTTTTGCTTCCATCCAAAATTTGAACCATCGTTCAATGGCTTCTATGCCATGATACGTCGGGCCGTGTGATTCAATGACAATACAGTTTTTTGTCAAGCAAGAAATAATTAGAGGTAAATTATTTTGCTTCCAACCATTCATGTATTGCTGAGCTAAATCAAGAGCTAGATCTTCCATTGCTATTCCTACGGGTGATTAAAAATCTTCATAGTTAAATGGGTTTTTCATTAGATATGATCTTGGCTAGAATCGCAGCTTCAACAAACGCCTGAATTAAAGGATGATATCTTTCTTGCAGTGCCGATCGTTCCGGCTGAAAAAGCACACCAATAAAAAAGGGATGGCTAGGCAATTCGAATGCCCGCACTTCAGATTCAGGATCAAAACCAGAAAAATATAAGCCTGATTTTTCTAACTTGGATTTCCACTGCGCATTCAAACCATAATTACAGTAATAGCCTTCCTCAGCGGATTTTCCCTCATAGATTTTGTACAGTTGAGTACCTTTTAAGAAAGTAATTGTTCCTGTTTTTTCACGTAAGGAGCAAGCTAATGGTGTGACTATGAGAGAGGATTTTTCTGAGGCAGTCTCGGCGTGATCAGCGTCAACTATCTGGCATACATTTCTGGCATATTCAATTAACGTGTGTTGAAAACCGCCGCATGTACCTAATAAAGGCTTTTTCGTTTCACGTGCAAAGCGAATCGTTTGCAAAACACCTTCCATATTTGCATAGGGACTGCCTGGGGTTATCCAGATAGCGGAGAATCTATTCAGCTCATTAACATCTGTTGTTAAAGCAGAGGTTGCTAACCATTCCCAGGTTACTTCTGTCTTATGATGTTTGGCTGCTAATTCAAGAGCTAAAGGAATGGCTCTGTGAGCAACAACCTTGTCGTTATAGTCTCCTATTAAACCTATTTTAGAAATTTTCGTCATATTTTCTCCAAAATTACTTAAAACACATATTTTAGAAACAATAGGATTCATTCATTATGGCCATAGAACTTTCAGTCGTCACCTATGGTAACGGCGATATTTTGCGCGAAGTATTTAACGCCATCGCCGCCGCCATGAACACTGATTCAGCTTACAGTACTTTGATTCATCTAGCCATTGGCATAGCGGGTGCATGGGCTATGCTGGATCTGGTCGGCAAGCGCAGCTTGACGGTACTGGTACGCTGGTTCGCTTTGTATTATTTGGCCTTTTATGTGGTGTTTTTCCCCAAGGCTACGGTTAATATCGTTGACCGGGTGGCGCAAGGCAAGGTTTATGCAGTAGATAATGTGCCACTAGGCTTAGCCGTGCTGGCCAGTTACACCAGTGTCATCGGTGATAGCTTAACCCAATTGACCGAACAAAATTTTTCTCTACCGGATGATCTGCATTACGGTCAGACTGGCATGGTGATGGCTTCCAGCCTGGTGACGGCAGCTAGTACTTTCCAGATCACAGACCCCGTCTTTGAAGATAACCTGCAGGATTTTATCAACCAGTGTGTGTTTTATGACATCCTGCTCAATAAATATTCAGCGCAGGACTTACTAACAACTCCTAACATTTGGCAATTTGTAACCCAGAATGCTTCTCCAGCCAGAGCCTTCATGTATAACCACACCGTCGTCACCTGTAAAGATGGGGTGGGATCACTGGCTAAGGATTGGCAAACAGCCATCGAGCAGGCGGAAGAACGCTATGGTGCCAGGCTGTTTCCCAATCAAACGAATGCCAAAGCCCAATTATTGCAATACTTGCCTGTCAGCTATGATTTTCTCACCAATTTGTCCGAGGATGCCTCCAGTTTGATGCAGCAGAATATGATGGCTAATGCTTTGCAAAATGGCATCTTAGGGTGGGGTGCGCGTAGTAAAGCGCCTGCCGCGTTGGAATCTTATGCATTCAACAAAGCGCAACAACAAAATCGTATCAGCAATCGTACCATCGGTGATATGGCTGCTTATTGGTTGCCGTTACTTAAAAACATTTTTGAAGGCATTTTGTACGGCTCATTTATATTTGTTTTTGTGATGCTGCTGTTTCCCTTCGGCTTGGTGGTGCTGCGTAATTATGCGTATTCATTGCTGTGGGTGCAGCTGTGGGCACCTCTATATGCGATTATTAATCTCTTTATGAATTTTTATGCGCAGTACCATAGCTTGGGTGCAGCTACGCTACCTGGTAATACGCAAGGATTAACGCTTTCCACCGTCTCTGGGTTGGCACAGGTGAACGCTGATATGTCGAGCCTGGCTGGCTATCTTTCGCTCAGCGTACCCTTACTGGTGACTGGCATTGTAGGAGGGATGCACCGAATGCTGTCACACGCTGCGCAATATGTGGGCGGGGCATTGCAATCCAGTGCATCGGCTAGCGCTGGAGAAGCGGCCAGCGGCAACTTCAGCCTGGCAAACACCCATTTCAGTACACATAACGCACATAACACTTCCGCCAACCATTTTGACACTACGGCCAGAACATTTTCCGGTATGATCACCAGCCAAATGCCGGGTGGCTCCATGTTGAGCATTACTCCAGATGGTTCGGCTGTGATGAATAACCAAGGTGCCATTTCCAATTTAGGCACCACTGTTAATCTGGCTTCATCCATCCGCAGCACGGCTATGCAGCAGTCGGACTCGGCTTATTCAACTGCGTTAAGCCATCAACAAGCTTATAGTGAGGCAATCTCGGAAGCAGAACGAGGTGTGCAAGAGCTGAGTGTACAGCAGGGAATTTCTGAATCGCACAGTCAGTCTTTTGTTACCAGTGACAGCGCCAGTGCTACGCAAGCTCTCAGTCAAATGGTGCAGCAAAGCAATCGGGTAACTGATAGCAATAGTCAATCTAAAACTTCCTCACAAAGCCATACAGCTACAATCGGCGCGCAAGGGAGCGTGGGTGTAGGCTTACCAGGGGCCTTGCCGATCAAAGCTTCTGCTTCAGTCAGTGGAGGTGTCAGTCAATCTTGGACAGGCAGCCAAGCCAAACAGCAGTCGCATGCGGATTCTCAGGAACTGAGTGGTAATGCCAGCTATAGCCAGAACATGGATCATGTTTTGCGGGCAGTTTCAGAGGGGAGTTTCCGCGCTTCTACCGAAGAAGGAGAGCGGTTGCTACATAACATTTCCTCCTCCATGGAAAGAGCGCATCAGGAACAACAATCAGCAAGTCTACAATTCCAGCAAGCGCAAAGTTATCGCGAGGTAGCTAGCATGAGTCAGGAAAAAGCTGATAACATCAACAGCAATGCTACACAAGCGTTCATGGAACAATTACAACATAGTGGCCATTCTAACCGCGATGTGGAAGAAATCATGGTGAGGCATCCAGCACAGGCGCAAGCCATGGCAGATCAATTTGTGCAGGCTAAGACGCAGGAATATCTCAGTAATTTTCATCAGCAGTCGCATTCAACTGACGGGAAAATGAATAAAGATCACATCGTGCAGAATCCATCATCTGATGCACAGGACAGTAAATAATTTTTTAATGTACTTAACTATGAATACATTATTTTTAGAAACTAACCGATTGTTGTTGAAGTTTTCAACCCGTGATGATTTGTCAGCGTTGTTAAAGTTACGTACCAATCCTGAAGTCATGCGTTATATCGGCAATGGTAATATCCAGACCCAGAATCAAGTGGAGGAATTTTTAACCCTGGCTATCGGCTATCAAGAGCGATATGGCATGGACTTTTGCTCGGTGTTTGAAAAAAGTACGGGCCAATTTATAGGACAAGCTGGATTATTTCATTTAGGTTTCGACCAAACCCAAAATGAATTTGAAATTGCTTATCGTTTGTTACCGGAATATTGGGGGAAAGGGTATGCCACTGAACTTGTCAAAGCACTGGTAGACTGGGGATTTACGCATCTTGAAGTTAAAAAATTGGTGGCGGTTACGCACCCGGATAATATCGCTTCGCAACAAGTATTAAAGAAAACGGGCTTTATACCAGTAGGTAAAATGTTATGGCATACCGGTCAAGAGGTATTACGGTTTGAAATGTATAAAAGCGATGCTATTGAATTAGTGCCTTATGATCCTATGTGGCCAACATTGGCAACGAAAGAAATAGCACGCCTGAAACAAGCGCTACCGACGCAGCATGTATTAGATATACAACATATGGGTAGCACTGCCGTTCCAGGTTTGTTAGCAAAACCTGTGATCGATATCCTAATTGCAGTTGATTCATTGGCTGCTATTAAATTGCAAGCAATTGAAGCATTAAAACAATTGAATTATGTTTTCTGGGATGAAAATCCTGATCCAACCCGCTTATTCTTTACAAAAGGTATGCCGCCTTTTGGTCATAAACGTGAAGCGAATGTGCATATCGTCGAGCCAGAATCACCCCATTGGCGAGATAAGCTGCAATTTCGTGATTATTTATTAACGCATCCAGAAACCCGAGAAGTGTATGCACAGCTGAAACAACAGTTAGAAGCGCAATATCGTTATGATCGCGAGCAATATACGCAAAGTAAAACAACATTTGTTCAAGAGGTGTTAGCTAAAGCAAGAAAGCAAGCACATCATGACAGTACCCCACATTTAATATTTATCACTGGGGCTTCAGGTGTCGGTAAAACTACCCTTTTGTCAGCTTTACAAAAAGAACTTAAAAGTACTACTGCAATTTGTTTATATTTTGACAGTATCGGTGTTCCTGATCCCGAAGAGATGGATGCGCTGTATGGTTCAGGCAGTGAATGGCAAAAAGCGATGACATATCGATGGGTACAACGCATACAACGTGATTATCATAACCAGCGCTATGTTATTTTGGAGGGCCAAGTCAATTTAGATTTTATTACCGCCGCGTGTTTAGGATGGAATATTTTCCATTATGATATTATTTTACTGCGATGCGATAATGCTGTTCGACACCAGAGGCTATCCACTTTACGCCAACAGCCTGAATTAATTTATTCCGAAATGGATCATTGGGCTGAATATCTACAGCAGCAAGCATTAGCCCGTCATGCATTAGTTTTGGATAGTGGTTTATTGAGTATTCAGGAAATGGTTGAGGATGTTAAAAGATTATTGGCGAACTGAGTGGTTTTATAAAAATGATTGTAGAGTAAGATTGTGAATATTCCTATTGAGCCATATAAAGAACGTTTTAATTTAAAAGACGCTGTTTTTTCGCCTATTGAACATGAAGATGCTTTGGTTGCTGTTGTCTATCAAGTAGTATAAATTGCAGAATAACGATATAATAAAATCCGTAATAATCGAAAAACTTATTTACATCCAACATTGAGGATTATTTCATGCTTAAAAAAGTGGCTTTTACCATGTATTCTGTTCTTGATATGGAACGCGCCAAAGCATTCTATAAAGACAATTTAGATTTGATACCCAATACTATTACTGCCAATGGTGCTTGGGTAGAATATGATTTGCCTGGAGGTGGTTGTTTTGCCATTACCACCTTGGCTGAAGGCGTCAATCCAAGCCATAATGCAGGTGGTAGTATTGCTTTTGAAGTTGAGGATTTAGATAAGCTGGTAGCCAAACTCAAAGCCAATCAGGTTACTTTTAAATTGGATATATTCGCATCACCTGTATGTCGAATGGCTGTGATCGTTGACTCAGAAGGTAATGCGGTGACATTGCATCAACTAAATCGTAAGGATTGATTACGATTCATTTGCAATCAGTGCAAGTCATGACCATGAGCGGTTCCTTGCAGCCATATACAATAAATAGCAAGCATTAATCCCAATGCAATCATGAAAATCAGCGGTAAAACCCAAGCAGCCCCCACATGCAACATACCTAACAAAAAAGTCATTAATACTGGCATACACATGACAACGAAATTCATGACTGCAGATCCATTCGCTTTATCTTCGGCATACGTCATAGCTAAAGATAACGCAGTGCTGGATAAAATAGCGTGACCTAAGCAAAGTAGTGCCATGGGTGCTAACAGAGTAAACAAATTAACGAAATGAAATACAAAGCAGAATAGCATAAAAACTGTGGCAATCAATTCAATGACAAACGCAGCTTTGAGCATCGTCATAGCTTTGACAACCGCCAAGCGAATGTTAATTAAACAACCAATCAGCGTACCTAAGAATGGCAGTAATCCGAATAAGCCATAAGTTGCCGGTGAGATGCCTAGTAAATGAATCCCAATAAATGGGCCCTCAGCACCAAACACGTAAATGCAGGCGCTGGAAAAACCGGAACATGCCGAGAATCCAAGTAACTGCTTATTTTTAAATATGGTCGCATAATTTTTATAAATTTGTCGATAATGTAATGCATGTATATCGGGTTGGCTTAAGGTTTCTGGCATTTTAGCTGCGGGATAAATTAATGCTAAGCCATAGATTAATAAAAAATAAAAACATCCTTGCCAACCGACATATTGAGTCAATAATCCACCGACGGCGACCGCGATGCCTGGAATAATGGCAAAGGCTATGACCATCAGTCCTGTTACACGCCGCGCCTCCTTGGGAAAATAAAAATCATTAATCAAGGTGAAGCAAACCACCAACCCTGCACTTGAACCAAATGCTTCTAACAATCGCCCAACAATTAACAAGGAAAATGATTCCACCGGTGAAGCAAGGATGCTAAACAGTGAACCCATAGTAGCCAGGAAAATACCGACATAAAATGCCGGTTTTCGCCCAAGGCGATTAGCAATTGGCCCATAAATCAATTGCCCTAGCGCAAAGCCCAGCAAAAAACTGGTTACTGTTAGCTGCGCTACTCCCATGCTCACATTAAAATAGCGGGCAATGGTCGGTAACGCTGGTGTCATTAAAATAGCACCCATCGCTCCAAAAGCGCTGAGCAGCGTCAAACCCAGAATATGGGGTTCTTTTGTATTAAGTTTATAGCTTGTAGTGTTCATTGGTTTTTCAAAAATATTTTATTGCAATGGGTTATAGTGAGATGCCAACAAGTTAGACTTCCACTTTTATCCAATACAGCATTAACGTAACTGTGATAACAATCAACCCTCCGATGCAAGTCAGAATAATGCGATCCAAGGCAACAACATTGTGATAATCTCCCAAGAGATGCGCAAACCCAAATACAAACAACTCTATGAAAAATACTCTTAAATAATAAGAAAATCCCAGAGAGAAAATTAAAAATAAAAAAAGTACCAATAATATAAAATTGATCCAAAAATTGGGTGGCACAATATAGCCAAAAAGAAAAACAACGATTATTGCGCCAAATGTGTTGATAGCGATTCGCTTAATTGCTGTGTAAATAGTTCTTTGCTGTGAGCCTTGAATCACCATCAAAATCGTTAAACCAATCCAATAAAGATGAGAGAGTGTTGAATATGCTCGTAAGTAATGACTGATGACCCAAGCCAATGCAAGTGATGAAATCGTGACCAATGCCATAAAGGAGTTGGCTTGGGTTGGTTCCGGTTTAGTATCATTGGCATCCTTTCTATACTCGAATAACCAATAAAATAAGCTAAAGGCTACAATAACTACAACACCGATATAAGCGTATCTGATCCCCGCTTGCAAAGGAAATGGCAAGGCAGAAAAAATAAGAAACATTAGACTGCCGGTTACAAAAATATTAGTTTTTGACTTGGTTTTGGGTAAATAAAAAGCCAGCCCTGCATAGATGATGGTTAACAGAGAAGCTAACCAGGGATAATAAAAACCGAGGACACCACCTAGAATGGTTGAAATAACGACAACACTGCTACCCAAACTGACATGAGCTAAATGTTTTTTGTTCACTGAAAAAGTGGCCGCAGCGGACATTACGGCCATATTAAATGGGATTAATAAGGATTCGTTTGTTGCACCAAATAGCTTAAGTAAACCTATAATGCTTAGGCAAAATAGGGTAATTTTAAATCCTTCCCATGCAAAAGCTGAATAATCAATTCGACTCATTTTAATCTTCGCCAGGAAGTAACGCTAACCCATTGAATGGCTTGATGGTTCCGAACCTGATAACGGTACAGAAAGTAGCCATATTTTCCCTCCTTTGAATGGTTCCTGGTGCTTCGCCTCTCTTTTGTTACATGATCAACCATGATACCATTTCAGAAAAACTTGACAATATATTAATTAATAATAAACTGTTCTAAATTTTGAAACAATCACTTTAGGAATCGTTTAATGTCTTTAGATCTACTTTCTTGTATGCGAGGGTTCAAAGGGATTGCTGAGCATAAAGGTTTCAGCCAGGCAGCTCGGCATTTAGATGTTTCTACTTCTACGCTCACCGGTCAAGTCAAGCACTTAGAGAGCCTGCTCAAAAAGAAATTATTGAACCGAACAACCCGGCATATAGAATTGACCGAAGCAGGTGAAATTTATCTGCTGCATGTCAATAAAATACTGGTCGACATTGAAAATGCTCAAGGTGCAGTGAATTCAATTGAATCAGAGCCCCATGGCAGACTCATTATTGGCATAGCTGGTGTTTTTTATTCGCAATATTTTGTTAAGCATTTCAAAAATTTTTTGCAAAAATATCCTAAAATACAACTGCAAACGACGGAAGAAAATGCGCCAACAGATTTATTGAATGGTTCAGCGGATTTAGTCATTACTGAAATAGACATTAAAGATAGCCAATTGGTTAAAGAATATTTATTTACCATTCATCGCAGTATTTACGCCACACCAGCTTATGTAAAAAAAAATGGTACTCCTAAAAAGGCAGCTGACTTACAGCACCATAATTGTTTAATTGCTAAACGTGTTTCGCCCAATAATGAATGGGTTCTGGCTAATAATAAAAGGATTTATGTTTCTGGCAATTATGCTTCCAGTTCGGGCTACAACGTTTTGTGTGCGGCATTAGCAGATATGGGGTTAATCTGGGGTACGGATATTTTGATCAAAGAGGAGCTTAAACGTGGTGAATTGGTTGAAATTAAATTAAAAGATGAGCAGCCAGTTGCAATTAAAATGTATCTTTACCACCGTAGGGTCAATGCGGATAGCAATATCAGATTAATGGCGGATTATCTGAAAAAAATAGCGCAGATGTGGTCTTCATAGCTTTCGATAAGTAAGGGCGTTTCGGACGCCATAACCAGAATACTTTCTAGTGAGACCACCCTGGCCAAATGCCGGGTGGTTCGGTTGAAAAACAGTCTGATTGACGTAACAAGGAGTGCAGTTTTGGCCGAAGCTACCAAGTATTAGCTTTACGCCTTTGCATGACCTTATGGCCCAATTCCTCCTCTTATCTCCCCAATACTCCTCGCTATCTCATTACCCGCACTAAGTAATGAGTCTAGTTGAGTTGTAACTCTATCAATTCTATCAAGCCTACTATTTAGATCTTCAGCCTGAGCCTTGGCATTCGCTATTTGTTTCCGCCAGTTTTTGGCATCGACACTGTGCAATTTAATTTTGTGACGTTCCTGAGTTTCCTCATTAACCTCAAAAATATCACCCGAAAGGATTGCGTGTGCAAGGCATTGGGGGAATTTATGGCCTCCAGGGGAGTTTAATTTTTTTGTCACTAAGTCCAATAATGCCATGCAGGTTGCATCTTCCTTTCCGCCATCTGCAATTTCATTTAGAAACTTTATTAGTCGCCTTTTCCCGATATAACCTGAGCCATCACTTACCTGGCCTCCTTCTACAGGTTGAAACTTACGTATTCTATGTATTTTGGAGTCCTCAATATCCTGAATATTCCAATAATTCACGCGTATGTATGCAGTCAGCCTTCTATACGCTTCTTCATAGGTGAGCACTTCTACCGGCTCAGTTCTCACTAATTTTTTCTCTTCGCTAAAAAATGTCATCTTTAATACCTCTGTTTGTTGGATAATTTATAAACAGAGTATCATTTCAAAAATAAATAACAATAATGTAAATAATAATAGACTATTCTAAATTTTTAAATAATTAGATGACCATGTAATTCCCTTAGAACTAACTTATGTGCAGAGATTAAAAGATGTAGTGATGTACCTGCCATAGATATAAAGTAAGGATGTTTATGATGAAATATCTTTTCAAGCACACCACCCGTGGCGGCCAGGTTTTCTTGCACAATCTGCGCATGATTGGGCAAGTGCTGGGTAAGGTGTTGTTGTGGATTAGTCCTTTTGGCCTATTGGTGAGTATTGTCTGGTTTATGCATACTACGGATGCAGCCACACGTCACCTTGGCAAACAATGGTTTTATGCTGAACTGAATATTTTTTTCAATGGCCAACATCACCAACAAAAATTTATATTGCCTGATGGTCAAGCGGTAACCGTGTATTCCAGCCAAATTGTCTCTACCCCATTCGTCAAGCAAGCACTGGGAGTACTACATATAGCATTACAAAACAGCCTTTGGGTGGGTTTTTCTATCTATTTATTTTTGGTTCTTGTGACATTAGTGTGGTTGCAACGCCGTGGCGATTCTTACAGCCAGAATAAATCGATTAAAGGAGATTATTTAGGTACTGTAGCAGAAGTAAAAAAACTCATCCAACAGAACCAAGCTGTTTCTGGGTTGATGATTGGCAAGGAGAAACTCCCATTGCCACACTTATCTGAGCTACAGCATTTTATGGTGCATGGCACTACTGGATCTGGCAAATCGACGGTGATTAAATCGTTACTCGATCAAATTCGTGCGCGGGGTGAACGCGCCATTGTTTATGATAAAAGCTGCAGTTTAGTCAGTCAGTTTTATCAACCAGATACCGATAGTTTAATGAATCCTCTAGATGAGAGAGGCGCAGTATGGAGCCTATGGCATGAATGTCGTGATAAAACCGATTTTGAAAATCTGGCTGCCGCCTTGATACCGATGACGCCTACTGCTCAGGATCCATTTTGGATTAACGCAGCACGAACGATTTTTGCCGCAGCGGCTTATCGGATGCGCAATGATTCCAATCCCAGCATATTACCGCTATTACGTTATCTGCTAACGGCAGAGATTGGTGAGCTACAGTCATTATTGCAAGGCACTGAAGCTGAAAGCCTGATGTCTGAAAAAGTAGAAAAAACGGCTATTTCAATCAAATCAGTATTAGCTACTTATCTCAAAAGTTTGTGTTATCTAAAAGATGGCGAGAATCCTTTCTCAATACGGCAATGGCTGCAAGATGACACTGCTTCGCAATGGCTGTTTATCAGTTCTTTGGGTGATAAGCATGAATCACTGAAGCCGCTGATCACTGCTTGGTTAGATATTTCCGTGAATGCGATCTTAAGTTTGCCCGAAAATAGTAAACGACGCATTTGGGTGATATTAGATGAGTTGAGCAGTCTTCAACAACTGCCTTATTTAACTTCGGCATTAGCTGAAGCAAGAAAATTCGGTGCATGTTTTGTCATTGGTGTTCAAAGTATCGCTCAGTTAGCTAAAACATATGGCCATGAGGGTGGGCGAGAAATTTCTTCTTTGCTCAATACACGGTTTTTATTCCGCGTTCCAGATCCTGACATTGCGCAATGGTCGGCAAAAAATTTAGGTGAAACCATATTGGAGGAGACACGTGAAGGGATATCGTATGGCGCAAACGCTATGCGTGATGGTGTATCATTGCAAAAAATAGAGCGCGAAAAGCCAGTTATAGCGCCTTCCGAAATCATGCGCTTGCCGGATTTATCTTGTTATGCGCGGTTGGCTGGGGCTTACCCTATTGTAAAATTGAATATGGCTTTTATTGTGCGACAGGCCTGTCATGATGCCTTTTTGCCACGAAAAATTGAATTTGACAATTTGCGTAATGAGGTGGAGCATATGATGGAAAAGCATACACCTATTTTGTTAGGCGCAAAACCCAAAATAGGCCTAAACACAGAGCTGGTTGTAAATTCAGAAGGCAAAATTAATACTAATGAAAAAAATTTAGATAATATCTTTATTTGATATTTATCCAAAAACAAGTAAACCTTATATTAAATCTTGGAATAAAGATGATAGAAAATATAAAAAAATTTGATTTACATTTGACTACTCAGCCTCTAAGCATGCTTGGGTTCAAAATAACCAATATATTAAATCAAATGATAAGGATTTATAAATATGATGATTTAATTGATTTATTTCCATTTAGAAATAATTGGGATTTGCTTGGATTTATAAGCAATGATTTGATAATTGCTAGAATTTCTGATCGCTTGGGTTCTGGAACGCCTACTGTGGGATCTTTTAAGGATGAAGACCTATTGCATTTGAATGCTAACATAGAAGCTATAAAAGAGAATAAATATTTTGATGTTTGTAACTTATTAGGAAAAACATGGATTTCTTCAGATAGATTTACTTTTATTGGCTCTTATAAGGATTTGCATATAAGTTCTGATGAACTTATTAATCAATTAACGGATTGGCTTAATGGTTTTGTAATTGATGAAGTTTTTAAAAGAAATGAATCCAGAATTATGCGTAGCATTCCACAAGCTCCTCAGTATGATTTTAAAAAAATATATGATGCAATGTGGGTTCTAGAATGTGAAGACTCATGCACCCAAGGAACAGCTTTCTATCTGAGTGATGTTGGTTTTATAACGTGTCAACACGTCTTGGGGCCCAACACTCATGCCTTTCATCCCAAAGATATTTCTAAGAAATTCCCAATTAGAGTTTTATCTCAAAATGAAACTATCGATTTGGCAATTTTTGAGATCAAAAATACTGAAGTAAGTGGCTTAACCCAGGGAACCGCAGATACTTTAAAAGTAATGGAACATATCTTAATTGCTGGCTATCCTAACTACCGATTGGGCGATTCAGGCACCATGACTCCTGGATTTGTATCAGGATTTAGACCGGTTTCAGGAATAAGAAGAATTTTAACAAACGCTCCAATCATCGCTGGCTGCAGTGGCGGGCCTATCATTGATTCGTCTAACAGAGTTATTGGAGTTGCTGTCACTGGAGCAGAAATAATGTCTAAAGCCCAAGAAACCGAAAATCACGGGATCATACCAATAGACGCTTTAAAACATATATCAGGAGCATACACCTAACAATTAACAAGTCTTAAATTTTTCATCTTACTTATAAGATTTTTTATATCTACATGTGGATAAGTGTTGAGGCAAAATGTTAAAAATCCCATAATTTTCTGATATTCATATTCTAATTTATTTTTATCTTTTTTTAAAAAATACTCTTTATATCGATGCACCATCATCCGCGCATCATTTCTTTTTTTCCTGCACAAGCTTAAGTAAGCGTTATTTATGCAAACGCTCTTGTTGATAAGCATAATGGATGAATCGGGAGAAATTTCAAATTTATCTCTATTTATTTTAAATCCATTTTTATAAAGGAAGGAAATTGCAAGGCTAATTATATTGTTTAAATCTTCATAAGAGTATGCATAGTGCAAAGTTACGGAAATATCATCAGCATATCGGGTATACGTTGCCTTGTGAGTTTTAAGCTGTTTTACCAATAGCGCCTCATGTCCGCAAAAAATTAAATTAGCTAAAGATGGACTTGTAGATGCTCCTTGAGGAAGTTCTCCTGAAAAAATAGTAAGCTTAGTTAGTAATTCGGCAACAGGTTCAGAGAATTTAAAAAAATTTAGCCAAACATTTTTAATATGTGATTCTGTAATAGATGGATAAAATTTCTTTATATCTAATGAAATTAATATCTTTGGCTTTCCTTGTTTGCAGTGAAATTCCGCATTGGCTTTGATTCCATTCTTTCCTTTAATTCCAGAAAATAGATATTCAGCATAGTGTACGCGATTCAGAAGACGATTTTTAATTTTACTTTGAACACGCTTCAAGGGTTGTCTAACAATATAGGTCATTCTCTGAGTGCCGTCAGATTTTTTTTGAGGATTAGGCTTATGATAATTCGCATTATTATTGGCAATTTTTACTAGTGCGTTTGCATTCTCATTCAAAATATCAGAAAGCTCTATAATGGTTTTTATAGATTTAGAGGGATAATAAGATTTAATCATTTCCATCTTTTTTAACCAGATCCAGAATTAACCGATCAAGATCTATTTTGAGTGATTTATCAATTTCTTTTATTTCATCATCTTCGGCGGCTAAATATATTAATAAATATATTGAAACATTTAATACTTCAGATACTTTTTTTAAAGTATCTAATGGTATCTGCCGTTTTTCACTCTCTACGAGAGACAAATACGATTTAGATAATCCCGTTTTATTTGCAAGTGAAAGCAAGGTGATATTTTTTAATTGCCTGCACTTCTTAATTGCATGGCCAATTCTCATAAATACTCCCTTAAGAATAATATAGGTGACCAGCTAACCTCCTAAGTATTTATTGAGAATATCAATGATACTAGGCAGAAATTTAAAGGCTTGTCCCAATATAAATAATAGACCTTGGGGACTGGTTATGCTACCAGCCTCTATTTCTGTAATTGCCTGATTAAGCTTAATAATGGCTTCATCAAACTGGTTAGCTGTCATACCCTGGTTGATTTGTAGTTGATCCCGAACCTGTGTTAGCAGTCGTAAAATCTTTTTTCTATTATTCATAGAATTCTCCTTATATGGTTAAAGGAGCACGGAATTGTGCTCTGGGCCATTTGCACAAGCCGTAATAGACAACCAGGGTATGGTAATCACCTATAAATCCGCGAATCGCTTTTCTGGGCCGTGTTTCTGCGCCATTTATTTCACGTTGCACTTTCTGCACTTCATGCTTCTCATGCCGAATGCCAACAACTGATGCGATCTATGCCCAATACAGGGCGACCATAAAATTTTATGGTCAAGTGTGTCTAGCTTGTACTTTACTAAGGAGTTTTTTGCTACAAAACAGGTGCATTCACCTGTCTGTTTTGAATTATATCAGCAAGCCTTAATATGTCAACTAAGTTTTCTATTAGAAAACTTTTGCCCTGAGTTTACAGAATTCCCTCTTTCTTGACGTAAACAACTTACTATGCTTTCCACTCAAGCTATTAAAAACGTTGGCCAAGCTGCTCATTACTTCCTCGGCCATGATAACTATTACTCTGAGGATGGAACACTAGGTAAAGATCGCAGTCAGTGGTGGGGAAAAGGTGCCGAAGCATTAGATTTGTCCGGCACGATAGACAGTGAGTTATTCACCCAACTACTCAAAGGCAAACTGCCAACCGGTCAACAACTAGGGAAAGTTGAAGATGATATCGTCAAACACCGCCCCGGCTTCGATTTAACCTTTAGTGTGCCAAAATCAGTTTCTTTAATCGCATTGCTGGGTGGAGATGAACGTATTTTTGCGGCGGTAGAACATGCTACCGATAAAGCGCTTGCCCTGATTGAACGAGACTTAGCTAAAGCACGCGTCACGAAAAACGGTGTAACTGATTACCAAAAGACTGGCAACCTGGTCGTCGCTAAATTCTTGCATGATCTATCGCGCGAGGGAGATCCACAGCTGCATACGCATTGTGTTGTGATGAACATGACACAACGCCAGGATGGACAGTGGCGATCTTTGGCTTCGCAAATGCGGGCTTATGGCGAGAAAACCGCTGGCACACCAGATGGTTTTTTAGAAGCCGTTCGGCATCATAAAAAATTCTACGGGGCGATATTCCGCGCCGAACTTGCTTATGAAATGAAGCAACTAGGCTACATGCCCGTGCAAACTGAGCCGGGATTTTTTGAAATTGCCGGAATATCACCTGAAACCATCACGGCTTTTTCGCAACGGCGGCAGGATATTGAAGCTTATTTGCAGCAACATAACCTCTCAGGCGGTAAAGAGGCTGCCTTAGCTACTTTAAAGACCCGCCAGGCTAAACAGAAGATTGACCGTGAAACGCTGATTAACCGCTGGCAGGCTAAAGAGTCTCTCTTTGATTTACAGGCGTTCGATGAAGCCAAACGAACGGTAGAGCAAGCCCATCAACCACCCGGTTTGCAAAAACAGCCTGCCTTCTCTCCCGCAGAAAAGAGCAATGCCAGGCTAGCCGTTCAACAAGCGATGGCACATTTGTCGGAAACTCGTGTTGTCCTACAAGAAAGTGATCTGGTGCAGCAGGCTTTGCAATATATCTTGACCGAAGTGTCTGTCCAATCCATTTTTCAAGCCATCACAGACATTAAAACTTCGGGAGAGTTAATCCCTTTACCTGCTGCTGAGGGTAATCGTCAGGATAGTTATTTCACTACGGCTACCTTATTGCGCTATGAGCAGGAATTGCTGCATACAGTCATGAAACCTCACAGCAGTCAGGAACCGCTGGTTGCTTCTAATCGACTCAATACCTATCTCAAAGCACATGCTTCTGAGTTAACATCCGAGCAAAAAGAGGCTCTACAGATTTTAGGCGGTAGCTCCCAGCAAATAGCTCTTGTGGCAGGTAGTACAGGATCTGGCAAGACCCATATCCTGCAACACCTATGCGATTTAGCTAAAATTGGCGGCTACCAGCCGGTTTTACTGACACCCAGCAAAGCTCAAAATCTGGATCTGAAAACTCAGCTTAAAAAAACACCTGATGACTTACGCTCCTGGTTGAAATCATTGTTCGATAACCGTCAGTTTCAGACGGTGGCCGGCTATATGTATCGCCAGGATCAACTGTCTCCCTTGGAGCGTCGGTTTCAGCAAAAGCCCCTGTTATTACTCGAACATGCGAACCAGCTTTCTTCCCGGCAATTTCTGGATCTGGCAAAACTGACTGAACGGCTGGGAGGACGTTTGATTCCAATGGGAGATGCGCAATCAACTTTGGGTTGGCAAGCGGGCAGTCCTTTTACGCAAATGCTCAAACATGGCGTCACGGCTGCACTATTACAGGAAGATTTACGGCCAATACCCGAAGCATTGAAAACGGCTGTGGCCGATACTTTGCAAAATCAGTTGCAAGCCGCCTTTGAAAAATTAGGTCAGCGGATGTTTTCTGTTCCCGATTCTGCCCAACGAACAGAGTTGATGGCTGAACAATATGCGAGTCTACCAGCTGCTCAATGCTCTACTACTTGTTTGCTGATGCCCGGTAAAGCAGCTTGTGAAGCCATGAATTTGGCTGTTCGCGCCAAACTTCAGGAGCGGCAGGAGATTGCCACCACAGAGATAAGCTGTTCAGTTCTTCTGCCCCGTACATTAAGTTCTGTAGAACAGCAATTAGCGAAATGTTATAGCGATGGGCAATGGATCCGGTTTGAGGCTGATTTTCGTTCGCTGGGAGTGAAGCGAGGAGACTATCGTCGCATAACAGGCATTGATGTTAAACGCAATACCGTATTTTTAACGCATCCACTGAAGTCGGAGAAGACCTGCCACTGGCACCCGGATCAAGTGGCTGTGGGTAAAACAGCAGTGTTTGACGTCCAAACCCGACCCATTGCCGTGGGCGATGTTTTGGTTTGGCGGCAAAATAATAAAGCTCACGGCTTGCATAATGGGGAGCGCGTCACTGTCTTAAAGGTTGATGAAAAAAATCTGCGGTTACAATTGGGCAATGGTAAGTCCATACACCTGGATCTCAGCAAACCAGAATCTCAGCACTTTGACTATGGGTATGCTTTTACTCCGCAACAAAAATACCATGCTCACCCCGACATCGTCATCGCTTATCAGAACAGCCATTCCCGACAAAGCCATCAACGGTCTTTTTACAAACTCCTGGGTCAAGCCAAGCAGCAGGCTTGGATTTACACCGAAGATCGAGAGCAGTTAGTAACGCAGCTACAGCAACACAGCGGCGATAAAATCACCGCCATTGATGCATTGTTGGGCAGTGAATTACCTAAACCCCTGCAATCGGCGGGGGAACATCTTCAACTCCTAGAGGCTGCACTACAAAAGGCGTTATCACGGATAGAAGAAGCTGTCACTCCGGAAGGTCTCGCTAAAGAAGCAGTTGCTTATGCGTTAGCGCATCTGAGCGAACGGGAGGCGGCTTTTTCTCATAAAGATGTATTACAAACCGCGCTTTTTCATGCTTTGGGCGATGTGAACCCAAAATTAGTGCAAAAAGCCGTAGAACAAGCGGAAGAAGGAGGAGAACTACTGCGTGGGGTTTGTTCCACAGATGGCACTTACTGGACAACCCGGTCTGCGCTAGACATGGAACAGAAAATCATTGAGCTGGCCAAAGATGCGCAAAGGCAAATGCCGTCGTTAGTTGCTGCTGATACTGTGAGTCATTACCTGGCCAGCCGTTCATTAAGCGCAGAGCAATCGGCAGCTTTAAGCGACGCCATGACACAGTCCAACCGCTTTATGTTATTTCAAGGGTTTGCTGGTACTCGCAAAACCACCCTTTTGACGCATGTACAAGCCATATTGCCTGAAAATCGCGAACTACTGTGCCTGGCTCCCACCCATCAAGCCGTTAAAGAGTTGAAAGAACGCGGTCTCACCGGCCAAACCGTAGCCAGCTTTTTGACTAATTTTCGTATAGGTAAATTGGGCTTGCCACAAGACCGCCTGGTGATTGCCGTGGATGAATCTTCCATGCTTTCTAACCGAAGCTTGCACGATTTCCTACGTGCGGTGATCCAGTTAAATGCGCATGGATTTACTATCGGCGACACCCATCAGTACTCTTCCATCGAATCTGGCAAGCCGTTTGCTTTGCTGCAAAAAGCGGGTATTCATACCTTTCGTTTAACCGACATTACCCGACAAAACAATCCCACTTTAAAAGAAGCTATTCAGGCAACGTACAATAAAGAGTTCGCCCAAGCGTTTAAAATATTGGAGAAATCCATTGTCGAAATTCCTGATCCGCCGCCTCCAGGAAAAGAAAAGAATCATCCTGTGACCGATGCTGAAGTGAAGACTTCTAAGGAAACATTACTCGATCGCATGGAGCTTATCAGCAACTATTACGTCAACAAAGCACTGAGCGAACGTGACCAAACTTTAATTATCACACTAACCAACAATGAACGCATTGAGCTCAATGCAATCATCCGCGACAAGCTAGCACAGCAAGGCGAATTATACGGGGACAACCTGGTCACGCAGGTATTAGTTCCGCGTAAATTAACCGAAACTGAATTGACTCGTGCGGGCAATTATCTCCTGAGTGATCAAGTGCGATTCAACCTTTCTTTGAAGGGGCAAGGAATTGAAAAAGACCAGTATTACACTGTAATAGGGACACATCGAAAGGAAAATATGCTGGAGTTAATGCATGAGGATGGGAAAAAAATAACCTGGAAGCTGCCGCATTTTTCAACCACCCAGTCAGTAGGCGTAGAGGTCTACCGGAAACAGGAACGAGAAATTCAGGCAGGGGATTTGATCCGCTGGACGCGCACCGATAAAACGCTTGGATTAATCAGCCCTGAGATGGTGCGTGTACAGCATGTACAGAATGAGACCGTTTTTATTCAACCGATAGGTTCTCCGCAAGGAGATCCAGTACCATTGAATCTGACGCAACTGCGGTACCAACATTGGGATCATGCCTACGCTATCACGGGTTACAGCGCCCAAGGAAAAACCATACGCGAAGTGGTTTTTTTAGCGAACAGTCGCATTAAAAGAATGGCGAATCAGCCATCCTTTTTAGTGGCCATTACGCGGGCGGTAGAAAAGCTGACGATCTATACAGATAATAAAAAAGCGCTGCTGGATGAGATCCGAATCAATACCGGTGAAAGGCGCAGCGCTTTGGAAACCCTCGGGCAATTTCCTTATGACAAATCCTTAGGCGCAAACAAACCAACTCCTGCTAAAGATGAAGCTTTTATTCTGCCAGAGCGGCAGGCAGATGCTCAACTGGCAGGATTGGTCATACCATCTGAGAGATCAGAAAATTCACGCTCTTCAGAAAATCTACGACCTTTAGACGCCAAGCGTATTCATCAAATGTTGACTGCCGAGACCGAAACTGTCGTTGAACGCCTGCTGGGTGAACCTAAAAGCCAAGATGGGAGTCAGTACCGGTATGGCAGCAATAAAGGCAGCTTGGTAATCACCTTGGTAGGAGATAAACGCGGCTTATGGCATGATTTTCAATCGGCTAAAGGGGGTAATTTACTGAGCCTGATTGCTGACCAGCGCGGATTAGATATCAAGCGGGATTTTAAGCAGGTATTGCAAGAAGCCGCGCAGATTTTAGGGACATCACCCGAGTATGTGCGCCATGCCAAAGATGCTCTTAAGTCATCGTCTGCCTCATCGACTTTTAGCCATATACCAACACCACAACAGGAAAAAAGCCTACGTTATGCCAGGCAACTGGCGCGTGAAAGTCGAGCAATAGCAGGAACTTTGGCAGAGCGTTATTTACACGAACACCGGAGGATTCAGCTGAATTCATTCCCGGAAGACATACGCTTTCACCCTGGGGTATATTCAAAAATTAACGGACAAGTTAATCCTGCGCTATTGGTTATTGCTAAGGACAGTACTCAAAAAATCCAAGCCGTTCAGGCTATTTTTCTGGATCCGGCAACGGGCAAAAAGGCAGTCGTCAAAGTTCAAAAGCAAACCTTTGGCAGTCCTTCTAAAGGGATGGTTCATCTTGAAAAAACACCCTCACCGAATAGCCCCACATACTTGGCAGAAGGTCTCGAAACGGGACTGAGTATTTATAAGGCGCTGGGTGGCGGCGATGTGCGCGTCACACTGGGCAAATCTAATTTTGGAATGGATCCTGCGCGAACCAGACGTCATGTTGTACTGTGTTTGGACAACGATGGCAATAATCCACACACTGAAACCCTGACCAACCGGGTGGCTTCAACACTGCAAAGCTTGGATAAAACGGTATGGGTAGCTAAACCGGAAACCGTCAAAGAAGACTATAACGATGTCTTACTCAAACAGGGCAGCGCCGCTGTTGCTAAAGCAATAACGGAAGCCATCCCCTACGTTAATTACCGGGAACAAACCGCTTCCGATATTACCTTAAAATCGATTTTGAGTACGCAGACACATAAGCTTCCTGCACACCTGGCAACAAGCCGTTTGACCGCGGATGCATCAATCCTATCCCAGACTTTGGATACAGATAAACTACAAACCCCCGTCAAACTGAGTGAAAAAAACCGTGAACCGGAGCTATAAAATATTCAGGCTTTTTCCAATAATTCAGCGACTAACTTTTGCGCTCGCTCCGTTGCTGTACTTAGTACGGTAGCTCGTTTCTCAGAAGATTGCTGCTCCAGGCTGTCTATCAGATAGCGCAGCAAGTAACGCGATTCCAGTGCCCACTCCAAGTGATATTTCAAAAAAGTAGCATCTGTTTGTGTAGGTAATTTTGTTGCAGGTGCTTTGTCAATGGTACGAAGTTTATTCTCCTTGGCTCCTGAAAGTTGGCAGTTCTGTTCGATTAATCCGCGTAAATATTTTGCCAAAGGCATGCCGCGAACCGCAGCATTTCCCTCCAGTTCTTGCAAAAGGTCTTCTGGGAGGCTGATTGTGATGCGCTGCATGATTTTCTCCTCACAAGCGAAAAATTCCATATCCGTAGTGTAAATCACGTGATGCACTTACTGCATCACTTTACTGCAGAAAATGCATCACGTGATGCAAAAAGTGATGCACATTAAAAAATTCTGGGGTTTTGGTATGCACCATTTATCAAAATTAGGCATTTAATGAGCGCTTTTCGCTGATGCACAGTGATGCAGTTATTTTCAAATTTTCTTATTTTACTGCAGGGCCATTTTCGCGCATAAGTCTTTCATTATTCGTAGATTTTTACTATGCAACACCCGTTGCGACAGGTGTGAGAAAAATGCGGTCGACACCCAGGAAATCAGTATCTAAATAATGAGCAGTACATATTTATTTTTACTTTTTCCTATTTTTTTAAGGCATTTTGCATTGTAAAACTCATTAGATTCCTATGTCAATTTGCAAGGAAAATGTCATGATATTTTTAGGATAAACATCTTTTTATTTACACAACATAATATAGGAGAACTGTATGGTAATAACCTTGGAAGATTTAACCCATGTTTGCGGTCAAATCAAAACCTTTGGATCATTTGGAGAAAAATATCAAGTACTAAAACCGCTACATCAACTAGAAAATGGGGATTGGTTGATGCGAATTAAGATACTCAGTACGAATGAAAATAATGATTACCATTACAGCGAAATCTTATGTGATCCATTGTCTGAATGAAGAATTTTTATAACTCTTTAACACAACTTACACCGGAGAAATAACATGGCACTTTTAAGTTCTACGCATCAAAAATCTAAACGAATGACATTAACGGTTTCTATCCATGAATCATTGTTAACTGAAGTTAGAGCTTATTGCAGCTGGGCTGGCATCCAACGGCCAGGGGAGTTTATTGTCCAATCCATCGATTACATCTTGAAAAATGATAAAGAATGGCGCAAAGTTATGTCACAGCAATCCTTACAAAATTTGCAAGAATAAGACCAATGAAAAATACGGGCTTTTCACCGCATTAGGAGAATGCAATGGAAGACATGATCGAACCCATTCAAGTAACCGAGGATTATCGAATCGACGATTCACAGCGCTATATACCTCCTGTGCATAATGATCATGAAATAGCAGCCGCCGCCATGTTTCATGACGCAGAATCTGAGGCCATTGAAAATGCTCAAGTAATATTGAAGAAAAGCGCTGACGCGATGTTTGAAGATGACTGCAATTATTCTAACAGTTTATCGATTACAGAACGCATGTATGCTTTTGTAAAAGGTATGAGGGCATTGCCATTTAATGTCCTTATAAAAAGGCTGAATAGCTGGAGATTTTTTCGCTGATTTGTTTGCTATTTTGCCAACCATGAATAATACAGTAGTAAATTTCCTGATCTGCCAATTGTATGGCGTCATAGACTAACCACTCTTCATAATCAGGTACTGTGGTTAATTGTAGGGGTAAAAATACAATTTTCTTCCTGTTTTTCAAAGCTTTTAATAAGGCGTTTGGTACATCCGGCTCTCCTGTTGCCGCCATGTCATAAAATAGTTCCATATCTGCCGCAGTACGTACAAGCAGCCAGGTTGGTTGAGCTTGTGAATCCAATAGTAAAAAACTTCCCGATTCATCCAGTAGATAAAACTCAACAATTTCTCGCTCTCTCAAAACCTGTTGAAATAGAGCATGAAAATGTTTGTCTTGCAGGGTATGACCTGCTTGCGAAATTAATGGCTCTAATACTGCAGTAGAAAGCTCCTGAAAAAAATCCCATTGTAGCTCATGAATGAATTGAGATATACGTTCGCTACAATCAGGGATGCTCTTCAGTAAGAATCGATCAATTTCCCCACGATTAAATGCATCTATGGCTGTTTGCTGTTCTGCTTCTCCCGTCAATAGAATGACTTTTAACGGAAACTTGGATTTTAAACGTCGTGCTAATTCTAAACCATTCATACCTGGCATATCATAATCGATAATTAGTATGGCTGTTCGGGCAAATCTTTGCTGATTCCATGCCTCTTGATAGATTTTAGCGATTTCAATGTTAACCGTGAATCGGTATAGGTCTTGGTAATCGATTTGTAAATAACGCGCCTTAAACGCAGGCCAGGTATTGTGTTGAAAGAGATATTGCTCAGCATCTTGGTGATCTGTAAACAATTCGCATTTAAATTGATCGGATAGTGTGAGGGAAAGTGTGACGAGAAATTCAGGGTCATCATCGACTAACATCAATGTGGTGGGGTGATATAAAGCTGGAATGGGATTCATGGTGTGTCTTCCTTATGGGCGGCTCCTGGGAATGTCAATATAAACTCTGTGTATTCATGCCACTGCGATTCGCAACGGATACCTCCACCCAGGGCTTGCATGGTCATACGGCAAAATGCCAAACCAACACCTGTGCCTTTATTGGTATCTGCCGTGAAAAATGGTTCAAAAATTTTTGATATATTTTCTGGGCGAATACCCATGCCAGTATCTTTAAAATGAATGGTATTCTCCTGTGTGGTTGATTCAATCCAAATATAGATCTGACCTTTACCGGCTTTACGAATAAAATAAATTGCGTTTTTCAGAAGATTAAACAACACATGCACCAATAACATTTCTTTTCCATAAAATATAAAATCAGCGCTTTTCTCCCAAGTCATTTTTGGTAAGTCTCGACTGAGTGCATAATGAGATAAGGCGTAATCAATGCAATGCTTGGCGGAACAGGGTTGTGGATCAATTAATTTTTCCTGGCGTAGACTTCTGATATTGACTAACAACATGTCAATCACTTGATTGGCTTCATCTACTTTCCTCATTATCCCCGTGGCTGATTGCTCTAATAATTTCATTACTGAATCAGGAATGGGTGGAATGTTTAGCCGATATTCTGCTGCTTTTCGATAACCTGCTAATAAAGGGGGCAGCAGTTTTTTAACGCCTTTAGCCGTATTCCTTAACGCTGCTAGCGGTGTGCGTATTTCATGAGCAATGCTGGCGCTGACCAGAGTCATCCCTTGGAGTTGATGTTCTACTTTGGCCATCTGTTCTTCCAGATGTTTCTTTTCTGTAATATCCGTTGCCACGCCTAGTACACCAATCACTCGACCTTTGGAGTTATGTAGCGGCACTTTGTTGACTAGGGCGAGAATTTTAGTACCCTGTTTAACCGACAACCACTCTTCTTCGTTGATAATATGTTGGCCTGCTAAAGTTTGCCTATCACCGATACGAAATTTTTCTGCCGTATCTCCATCGGCCAGCCACCCCAAATCATAGTCAGTTTTGCCAACTAACTCTTGTGGGGTATTCAAACCTAGAAATTCTGCGTATTTTTTATTGCAGCCTAAATAGACTGAGTTGCTGTTTTTCCAGAAAATCAGTTGTGGGATGTGTTCAAACACGGTTTCTATCAAAATTTGCCGTTCCTGTAAGCTGAAAGTGTTCATCCGTTTATATCTCCATGACTTGGTGATAAATGCCGTCCAGTAATTGCAGTCGGCTATTGAGCGAAAACCAAGCGGCCTCCAGTACCTCATCCCATTTACATTTATCTGAGCCACAAAGGGTGGCAACTAGGCGTTGTGATTGTTGGCTGTGCTGGCCGCTGTCCAGCTCAATATGGCGTTGTAGGTAGAGCCTAAATAACTGCAATGAATAGCTTGAATCCTCGGGTGGTTCGAAGGTATTTAACAATTGTGTGAACATGGTGGAAGTGATTTGCTCGCGTGCAAAAGCTAGGGATGCGGCGATGACGTGAGATTCTTTTTCTATGATTTCGAAGGTATCTTGAATAAATCCCTGAGCAGGTTTCGGAAGATTGTTGCTGACCAGCAAAGATGCGAGCGATTGCTCTGGGTGGATGTTGGCAATAAACTGGCGAATGCCACGGATATCTGCCCCGCATTGCTGCATAGCTTGCAGGTATAATTCGAAGTGACTTAAATAATGGTTATGCTCGATACAGTCGCTTTCTTCTTCCGCCACTAGGGAATTAACTAGATAACAACCCAGTGGGTTAATAGGTGGTGACCAAAAAAGGTGCTGGCTCGTGAGTTTGCGCTGTAGAGCCTTAAGTAAACAAATAAAGTCCCATACGGCATAAACATGAATTTCCGTAAACCGCCGTAACCGGGCAATGGATGTAATAGCTCTAAAGAGCTTATGATGGGCAATGGCATCAACTAGCGGCTGAATACCAATGACAATATCGTGTAATTTGTCGTCCATGCGCGTCTCCTTTGGCTGTTAAACAGCCAGAAGCAGGCGAGCTAAGGGATAAGACCAATGGCGGGGCCTTGGTAGGGCTGGGCCCCGCCCATCAATCCCCCTCCCTCAGCTCACCGCCTCCTCACACACTGAAAGACCTGCTACGGACAAAAGCCCACCATCCCACCGCCACCACGTCTTAAGGCGGGAGGGTTGTTTCAGGATGTAGGGGTGCCAAGCCTGGAGGATCCCACATGGCAATCGCACTAAACTACATGCTTGATTTTACTTGATTTTATTAATATTTCCTAGAAAATACTCCCTATAAAATAAAAATAACAGGGAGTATCCATGGAATTAAATGATACATTTTTTGTACATTTTGAAGCATTAGAAGATCCGAGAACAGATAACCATAATCGACTCCATAATTTCCATGACATTCTTGTCATAGCCATCCTTGGAACAATCTGTGGCGCAGATGGCTGGACAGAGATTTGTGAGTTTGCTGAAGCCAAATTAGATTGGCTTAAAACCTTTTTAGGGTTACCTAACGGAATACCCTCTCATGACACATTTGGTCGTGTTTTTTCATTGTTAGACGCACAGGTATTTGAAGAATGCTTTTTGGCATGGATTGGATCGCTATCAATTGATTTGCAAAATGAGATTATTGCGATAGATGGAAAAAGCTTGCGAGGTTCGCACAATAAAAGAAAAGAAACCAAAATGCTACATGTTGTCAGTGCATGGGCGTCAGAAAACAAAATTCTTCTTGGTCAGATAAAAACCGATGAAAAATCGAATGAAATAACTGCAATCCCTGAGCTTTTAGATATGATCGATGTAGCAGGTAGCACAGTTACAATCGATGCCATGGGTTGTCAGCAAGGAATTGCGAAAAAGATTGTGAATAAACAAGCAAATTATGTTTTGTCGCTTAAAGAAAATCAACCCACTTTATATCAGGATGTTCAAAATATTTTTTTACGAGCAGAACAAGGCGAAAAAAAATATAAGAAAATGATTCATAAACAGAAATTAGAAAAGATCCGCGATCATGGGCGTGTAGAATCGCGGAGATATACTTTGATCATGCCACGTGAACAAGAATCGTTTGGAATTCGCTGGCCTCATTTAAAAGGTTTGGGAATGCTTGAAGTTAAGCGAACAGTCAATAATCAAACGGAATGTTCAAAAAGATTTTTCCTGACAAGCTTGGATGATGGATATGAGGTTTTGTTAATGTCGGATTTGGAAAAAGGTGCGATGCCAGGAAAAGGCAAAATATATGTAGAACAAATTGGAGAGCAATTACATTATGTTTTACAGGCCCCTAATGGAGATAAAATTGATTCCATCCTTGATATCAAAATCACCGATTTTGATAGAAAAACTTTGATGGAATCGAAACTTCGCATTCTAGCGGAAACAGAAAAACGTGGACATACTCTCAGAGAGCAAGACATAAATAAATTTATGCAAGCAGTGCGTAAACATTGGAATATTGAGATTAATCTTCACTGGTCTTTAGATGTGAGTTTTAAAGAAGATTTAAGTCGTGTCCGTATTGGAAATGCAGCAGAAAATTTAGCAGTCATAAGACGTGTTTCTTTAAATTTATTGTAACTACTCGCTCCCCTCAATCAGCTTTACCAGCAAGCGCCATTTGAATTGCAATTAACGGATTGTACCCCTTGTTTGCCATTGTTTGTAGATAACCTGAAATTCGACAATAAGCTTTTGCATAAGTTTTTGTCCTAAAACAACCGGATACTTTTTGTTTTACCTTAGACATTCTTAGATCTCGCTCAGCACGATTATTTGTAAATGAAACTTCTGATTTTTTGGCGAACAGTAAAACTGCGGATTCATTGTTCCTTAAGCGTTCCCATAAATTATGCGCATCTGATTTTGCAATTTTACCTCGCCTGCCGTTTGGCTTGTCAGGAATAGCAGGCAATTCATTTTCTCCACGTGTAAGAATATTTCTATATCGTTTTTGTAAATTAGCGTATTCTTCTTTGCTAAGATTTTTGCTTTTCCTCTTCGAAATTTTTTTGCATGTCTCTAAAAGAAGATACTTCATATTGGTTGCCCACTGGTACCCATTGGATTCAATGATACACGTGAGCTCACGAACAATATGCGAGCCACATAGCCCATGATCACAATTATCATAGGATAGATAGGATGCCCAGCAGTCATGAATGATGGTCCCACTGTAACGCGGAATAATATTAATCTCATCGATTGCTTCAGTACCACGCCTTGCGTGTAAAAATTTTAGTGTTATATCTCCCGCTGAATAAACATGGATCCAGTGATTTTTTTTATCCACTCTCAAAGAAGTTTCATCTACATTCATGGCGGGGCTTTTAAGCAATTGCTCTATTGCATTGGATTCCCATTGTTCTAATGCAAGATTAAGACGTAAAACAAATTGTAACAGAGTGGCTTCAGCAATTACCCTTCCAATCAGTGTTTTAATCAGTTTCTGGACCCGATTAAGCGAGATCATTTGGCAAACCAATAAGCTGATGATATATGCCTTTAATCCAGTCCCATATTGCAATGGACCTGGCATGTCAGATGGAAATTTTCCTTTTACAATTGAATCGCAATTTTCGCAATATTTAATTTCTGCATCAACATGCTCAACTACCGTTTCAAAAACAATATCAATTTTTGTTCTTCTCTCGATATGCTCGCATGGCGCGTCTGTTAAATCTTGACCACAAACATCGCACTGAGTAACGTGCGAAATTGTGACAGTCTCAATGGTTCTGGTATTGTTTGCAACAGCATCGGATTCAAGCTTTCCTTTGCCATTTGTCCCACTATGGGTGATAGATGATTCATCTTTCTCGGTTTGTGAAGATGGCTTGCTTGAATTTTTATTATTTTTCTTTGTCATTTTTTCAAGGAAAATGGCAATAAGTAAATTGATTAGCATCAGCATGCTTTGCATTAGCATACTAATTTCAGTATCCATTTTTTTACTTTCAGCGATACGCTGAAATTCCGCCTTTATTCGTTCAGCTTCTTCGCGCACGGATTGTATGTTTACACTTCCCATGTAATACCAATGACTGTGATTAAATTGGCTTAATCATAACATGTGGTTTTTTTGGTTTCATTAGATGCGCGACATGGCATTAAAACATGCCAATTCTCTTTCAAAGTCACAAATCACTATTGAATATCTTATACGTTCTTTATGGGTGTTATAGGCGGGGTTTTGTGGGTGACTTAAGAATAATAAAAAATATTACGAAAAATCCTGTCAAGTGTTTTTTGATAATTATTTACTTGGGAGAGGGCGAGCAGTTACAATTTATTAAAACAAGAAAAAACAAGCAAGGTGGGAATTACCGCTCGTAGAAAGAGAGCGGGTTGGGATAATAAATATTTATTGAAAGTATTAATGGCGTGTTCAAATTAACTAATGACGAGTAAAAAGAAAATTTAATTTTTATGTATAATTTTTTGTATATTTATATTCTTTATTTCTGAAATATGATATTTTTTAAGCGGCACGGTGATTGAAAATATTGATGAAAAAATTTACTCAGGCTATTTTTTAAAAAATTAAAATTTGCCGATTTTGAGTGCGATTGCCATGTTGAGCAGAGTGAAAAAAGGAATTTTGCGCAGACGCGCGTTGGTGTAAACTGCAGTTGCCATAAGAACCTCTTGCTAGGTTGTTGTGGTAGTCGTGCCGGTCTGGGTGTTAGCGCACCCACCCGGTGCGCATATTATCTGTCCAACCCGTCTTGAATGCAACTGGTTTAATGTTTGTTTAAGCATTACGCTTAGCCTAAAACAAAGATCCTTGTTTTATAGGATATGTGGGAGTTAAGAATATTGAAACCCAGTGATGAGGAAAGTGTCAAAAAATACAAAAACTGTATTGTTCTCCTAATGGGGTTTGCCGGTACTGGAAAACTAACGGTTGCTAGGGAATTGGCAAGACAACCCTATTTCAGGTTGGTAGATAACCATACCTGGAATAATCCTGTTTTTAATTTAATCACTCAGGATGGTTTTACTCCTCTTACAGAAGCTGTTTGGCAAAAATCAGGAAAAATCTGCGATGTAATCTTTGAAACAATTTATGAATTATCACCCGCACATTTTAGTTTTGCTTTTACACAAGAAATGATCGAAGGTGATGAGTATCCTAATTTCTTTTATAATCGTTTGTCTCAACTCAGCCAAGAAAGAAAAAGTATTTTTTTGCCGGTTCGACTTCTGTGTGATGAATCAGAACTTATAAAACGGGTACAAATTATTGAGCGACAGAGTTTATATAAAACAATTGATCCAGAAAGAGCCTCGTTTTTATCCTGTCAAAGAGAAGTATTTTATTCACATCACCCTAATGAGCTGGCGGTTGATATCACTATTAAAAAGCCAGCAGAAGCAGTCAAAATTATATTAAATAAATTAGATGCACTTAGTGAGTAGGAGTATTAATCATGCCATTATCAAAAATAGACAATAAAAATTTTTATTATGAACAACACGGTGCCGGGGCTGATTTAGTACTCATCAGCGGATTCACCGCTGATCATAGTACTTGGTCTTTTATGCTGGATGATTTGGCTAAACACTATCGTGTATTGGTATTTGATAATCCCGGCGTGGGGCGTTCGTTTATTCCTGAAAGTGATTATTCTTTGCAGAAGATGTGTGCAGATGTTGGATTACTATTAGACTCTTTAGATATACAACAGGCTCATTTTATTGGTCATTCTATGGGTGCAGCATTAACGATGCAGATGTGTCTGGATCAGCCTCAGCGAGTTAAGAAGGCTGTGCTTGCCGGTGGGCCTGCAGTTTTGCCAATCACCTCAAGGTTGCAGATGGAAGGTTTAAAATATTCCTATGAGAATAATTTTGATCTTGACTATGTTTTTCTATCAGTTTTGCCTTGGCTTTTCGGTCCTAAATTTCTTTCTGATGCAGACAGATTAGCGCAAGTCAAGAATATGTTATTAACTAATCCTTACCCACAGACTTTGGCCGGTTTTAGCGCGCAGCTAAATGTGTTGCATGACTATGATTTATCGGCCAAATTGTCTGAAATTAATACGGAATGCTTAATTGTTGCGGGAGATGAAGATTTACTGGTGCCAATGAGGTACATGAATTTTTTGCATGAGAATATATCCGGTACTCAGTTTGAAATTATTAGAGAGGGTGTCGGGCATATGTTTCACATTGAAGAACCGGAACAATTAACACGATCGGCATTGAATTTCTTTAAAATCAATACGTAATGAAAGTGTTTAGTGACTTTAGCTTTATTGGTTGTGGAATAGTAGTTCTATTTCGAGTTTTTGCGATAGATTCAGTGCTCCTGTTCCTCAGTTATGTTTCGTTCTGAACCGCATAGGCTGCTTAAATATTTTTTTATATCATAATGATTTATTTAAAAATTATTGTACAAGTCATTAACAAAGAAAATGGTACTCACCCATATGATTAGTAAGCAACTATACGCAATTTGCACTTCTTTGGAATTGGGACAGCCGGTATCACTTCCCACAAAAATTCATGGTGGGCTTTTGCATCTGATGTGGCGTGTTGATACGGAAAAGGGGTCATATGCAATCAAGCAGTTGTCAAAAAATATTAAATTAACATTGGAAGTTAGAAAATCATATGAAATTTCTGAAAGAGTAGCTCGCCAATTTTCGACTCATGGAATACCCGCAATCTCAGGTATAGAAAAAGATGGAAAATTCCTTGTTGATTCGGAGAATGATACTTTTCTTATTTATCCCTGGGTTGAAGCTAAGATTTTAGATAGAAATGCTGTCAGCACACTTCATGCCGTAAGAATAGGAACATTGCTGGCAAAAATGCATCTTCTAAATTTACATGTTCCTGAGATTGAAAGTCCAAAATATGATATTCATTCTAATGAAGAGATAATGACATTAATAGAAAAGAGCATGGAAATGTCTTTACCATTTGCAAATAAATTACAGCAATCTTCGTCGCTGCTTATTAAATGGAATGATGAATATCAGCAGGCAGTTCATTCTTTTAGGGATATTTCAGTAGTTAGTCATGCTGATTTAGACCAAAAAAATGTGCTGTGGGATGAAAATGATAATCCCATTTTAATAGACTGGGAATCTGTAAGAGCTCTAAATCCAACTTATGAATTATTAATTGCAGCTTTAGATTGGAGTGGTGCTACCAGTGGCACATTAAATGTAGAGCTATTTAAAGCAATAATAGCTGCTTACAAAAAAGCGGGAGGCACGATTGATCTAGCCACCTTAAATGCCAATTTTTATGGCATACCTGGAAATGGAATTAGTTGGATGGTTTACAACATTCGCCGTAGCCTTAACATGGAAGCTGAAGAAAAAGAGCTTGGCATTGAACAAGTTAATCAGGCTCTTAAAACCATGATCTATTTAGCAAGTAAAGTTAAAGATTTAAAAATGACTATGGGCACCTTAGACGTTTACCCAAGGGATTAAAGTATGCACCTAACTTATAGGTGGTACTTTTAGTCTCTAAGTGCGAATTTCTGTTTACACTTTTCGCACTTGGGTTAAAACTCGCTGATGCTTTTAAAGTAACCCCCATTGTAGCCAAAATGTAATGCAGAGTTATTTTTTAATGGTCTTTCGGAGATCGCATTATGCTCAGTAAAGCCATAAAATTTGTGGTGATCACCCAGGATTTGACCCATCTCTTATTGGATAGAATTTCGTGGCAGCAACAGTAATGCTGCTTTTGAATCACATCAAGTTACTGAGCGACTTTACAGTGCTATTTTACTAGTTTCTACTCATTACAAACCCAGCACGCATAACTTGCAAGAACTTCGACATTTGGTCAATGCGTTGGATTCTCTGTTTATCAAAGTATTCCTGTTATCCACAGCGACTTTTTGAATTTCTTTGCGATGCCTATGTGAATTCTCTTTATAAAAAAAGTTACCTCATTACTCCTGAAGAACTTACCCAATTGGCTAGAGAAATACAAGCTCTTACTCAAAGGAAAAATTTAGAATTTTTACTAGGGTAGGCAGCGAACTTAGTTTCTCCTTTTGGGGAAACATTAATATCTAGAAAAATATTTCCTGTGGATTAAAAAAATCATGTTTGGGGTTCTATCTAATTTCAGCCTCTTCTATATTAAAGAAATACTTTGATTTCCGGTTATCGAAAGCAGGATGAGTGCCTTCGAGAACATCAACGATAAGTTTATTAGTTGCTTGATTTTCTATCGCTCCGCAATGATATTTAACGGCATTCTTTGATGATTTATCAATTGATGTAACAATAATCTGTTCAGCATCGCAAACAATAGCAAGATTGGGATTATGTGTAACTAAAAATAATTGACGTTTTTTCTTTACGCTTTTAATGCATGGCACTAATACTTTGAAAATAGTTTGATTATCTAAATTTTCTTCAGGTTGATCTAAAATGAGTGGTCTATCATCTTTATCTACCATTAGGTAAAATACTAGAAGCAATGTTCCTCGTTCGCCTGGCGATAGTTGTCCAAGACTTTTTTTATTGAGTGTAAGCAAATATTTTGGCTCAAGATATTCCAGAGAAAATATAAACTTATATGCATCTAAAACTTCTCCTTTAATTTGCGTTGATATATTGACAGGAATCTTTTTGTCATCTCTGCAGTCAAATTTTAAATGACGCATGATTTCGCGAGTGAAATTTATCACATCTTCTTTCTCATTGAAATTATACTTATTATAAATATTATCAAGCATTTTTTCACTTTCTTCAGTTCCGTGGAAGCTCCCAATGCGACTCCTATTTAGTTTTTGAAAAAATGTGTTACGAAAACCAGTATCGATTATTGATACATTAAATGACATGTTAAAGGCATCGTCAGAGAATGGGTTGCTTTCAACAAAATGTTGCACGGGAAGATAAAGTTGCTTATAAATATCAGCAAGTTTGGTAATCATGGAAAATATTTGTTCAACAAGAAAATCTCTCTTTCTTTCGAGTTCTTTGATTTTTTCTGGTATATTCTGAATTTCAGCCAATTGAAGATTTAAGTAATTAATTGTGCCAGGCTTATTTGAATCTCCTTTAATGGATACCAATGTCTTATTCCAAATTTCTAATTCTTCAAGATAAGCTTGATATTTGCGATTAGGTTCATCAATACAATACGATAACTCTTTAATTCGTTCTTGAGTTTTATTTAATTTTTGTAAAGCTCCGTCGGTGTTTTCAGGGTCTAATTCGGCACTGGCAGAAGTTATATCAGAGTTTATTTTTTCAATTATTTCAGTTATGGAAGATCTATTTATTGTTATTGAAATGATCTCATTAAATGAAGTTATGCCTATCTCTTTAAGTAAAATCTCTAGATTAATAAGGTTTTGTTTATTTTGTTTTTCAATGAAGTCAAGTTGCTGCAATATCTTTTCAGCAACGGATTTTCGCTTGCGCAAGGCTTCTAGTCCCGTATTTCTTTGAGCAACTATCTCGCACAACTCCTGTTCATTAATTTTTTGCGATTCCAATTCTTGTAAAAGTTTCTGATTATCTAGATCAGTATTATCGTCATTTATTGGTTTAAGCACTTGAATGGGTTTGGAATTTTCATGGGCTGTAAGTTCAGTTTGTTTGCTCGTAAGCTGATTAACAATAGATTGCTCATATTGTTTAGTTTGCTTATTTTCATTGTTTATTATCTCTTGTAAAATAGAGAATAAACTCTCGCGAAAAGAAGAAATTTCTCTATTTATCTCTTCGGTCTTATATTTAATTAACTCATCAAGACTTGATTGACCTAAGCGATGATCCTCTGAAATATGAGAAAAAATTACAGTTTTAAGTTCAAGATCGAAAAGACTTTTTTCTAAAGTAATTTCATTGCAAAGTTTTTCAAGATAACTTTGTGGAATATACTTCACAAGCTCCACTGCAGAACAATCGATCTCATCAGATAGCAATTTTGTATGTGACGTGCCATTTCTCCAATGCATCGTTGCCGAATATTTTCCAGCTTTATAATTTTGCTTTTCTCTAAATTTCTTATCATTTAAAAATGAAAAGGCCTTTTCATTCCGAGAATTACCTAAAAGACCTATAATGTCTGCCAAAGCGCTCTTACCAGAGCCTTTGTTGCCGATAATAGCAATTAATTCAAAATTAAAAGAAATACTATTATTGAACCAAATCTCGTCAAATTTCTCCTCTAGATTTTTTTTAATTTCCAATCCTGAAATAAATTTTGTTGCATTATTCGATACAATTTTTAATTTTTCCGGTTTCTCTCCAACATAAGTGCGATCTTGAGGTTCAACTAACGTTTTACGAAGCCCTTTAAATGTTGGTTCAGCTTTAATCCATGTAATCCTGCTGTTTGGGTAGTTTCCATAATCGGAAATTTTATGAGAATCTGATCCGCTAATTGCTGGTTTTGATTTTTTCCCCATGGTTTCAAAGAAGTTATTAATAAAATCTTGATTTCCTGGTGTCTTTATATTAAGAATCAAATCAATGCTTTCTTTTTTTCTTGCTTCAAAAATATCTGCTAATTGAAAAAAATAGCATGCTTCGTGTGAATGAGTTCTCCAGTCTAGCTTTGAAATTCCATCATTGGTATCAAATGGGAGTATGATTAAACATTTTTCTTTAGTAAGCTTTTTTACTGCACAATCAAAAGATTCTCGTGTTATTTTTATAGTTTTAATTCCTAGCTCAAAAGCAACATCGTCATTGTTTTTGTAGTCTTTATTTCCAATATGGGTTTCTGCTTTATCGGGCGGCAATTTTTTTGCTGCTTTAATTATTGACTCTCTTGAGAGTATATCATCAGAACCAAATATTTTTAACGTACTTTTGAAATCTTCCAGTTCCTGATGTTTTATGTCCTCTTGAAAGATGGCATGTATATTTAATCTATAATCAACGGGAGCTTCTATTCTTAATTCTATTCCAGGAAATATAGTTTTATTAATCTTTACCTCTGGATTATCTCTAAGAAAATTTCTTATCTGTGTAAATCCATCGAAAGTAAAATAGTCCATTATTGAATATGCTGCAATATCAGATGAATTGATTTTATCAATCATTTCTTTTATTGAAGACTTTATTTCTTCATTAGACATGTCAATAAACTTTTTTCCATTCCAATGAAAAGAAGCTGGAGTGTGAACGTGTAAGTCCCATTTTTTCCATTCTGATCCACAGTTTACTTGTTCCATATAATTTTCCTTATATTTTATAAGTATTGTCAATTTAATCTCGTCTATCTGGTTGTCTAGTTCATTGCCTCATCTGCATACACTGCTTATCATGGCTTCTGCTAAGATTAGGCTATGTCGAAAGGTTTAGAATCCAGGCATGCCATTATACTAAAAAATCTGTTAAAAGAGATAAAAATTTTCATAGCAGGTATAGTTAAGGAATGATTTAATTTTCCGCAATAAACATATGGTGGAACCATGTTGGATCATAGCTCAAAATTCAATGAATGATTTGTGTGAAGAATATGTGTTCAGAAGGAATAACAAAAATGGATGATGTCTTTACATAATTGGATGACTGCCATGAATCGGTTCGCAATCAAATTTGATAATAGAATTTCACAAAATTTGGCAGTTATACATAAATTATTTGCAGCCTCTAAATTGTTTTTTGGATAAGTTTGGTAATTACTTTTTAAGCAAGCGATATGAAATTTATTTCGAATTGACGGGCGGTTGATCCTAAGTGTAAATTTTCAAATTTGTTATTTTGCTGATAAGCTCCGATTTCTTGTGGCAATCTAACTTGAGTTTAACGTTTTCAATATGCTTTTCTACTGTCCTAAATGATATACATAATAATGCAGCGGTTTCGGTCGATGATTTCCCCTGAGCAATTAGCTTGATGCAATCCATTTCTCTTCTTGAAAGTGCGATAGTTTTGTTGTCCAGAGACATGTAATAATTCTGTATAGGTGTTTTTTCTAAATACGTTTTCTTCTTCTCATCAGTGATTTTATGATGGATAAGGTTTTTATCATCTAAGTTTAAAGTATTGACTGTTACTATTTTATTTGTTTTGGCTAGGTCGATTATCTTCTTTGCTCTGTCTTTGTAGTACAGGATAAATCGTTCCAACACATCTAGGTTATTTAAGTAGAAATTAGCTATTTGTATGTTATTTCTTTTGGTTGCAAATAGATAGCAATGGCAGCAATCCTTCTCAAATTCTAGCACGGTTATCCCATGGTCAATATCAAAGGATTCGCTGGAAACGTTTAAGGCTTGTGAAGGTGGTAATGCGCTCCAAAGCATGTATCGCGTCGTAGCGCTGATATTGTTTCTGACTACATATAGTCCATTGTAATATTGCTCTTTAAAAAAATGCTCTGTCCATTCTGGGGATGTAGTCAATGTGGAAATGGATCCATCTTGAAAATGAATGGCGTGTGTAAAATAAGTTATTTCTGTTGTCGAAAATAACGGTTGGCAAATGGTATTTAAATCCGCTGATAAATCAAAGATAGGATTGGTTTTGAGGTTAGAAAGCTCGCGTTTTGGAGGAAAATTCATTTTTAGAGTCCGTTCTGGTGAGATAGATTAATCCATGGAATTTCCTGTAATCAGGTATTTTTTGGCTTTAGAGGAAATGCTCATCGCAATCCAAGCTGAAATTGTGTAGCTTATAATAATTAAACTACCAGCGATTTTAAATTTATTGATGGTATGGCTGTATTGATCAAGGTAGGCAATTATATGCTGAAAAATGGTCTGACCAAATAAACCGATGATTAATGAGGTAAAAGAAATGATGCTAAAACTCATTGCCATTACCTCTCTTTTAGATTCTAAGGCCACGGTAGTGTACACTACGCTTTGGCAACCGCTTGTAAACCCTGCCATAAAAGTTAATATAGCTAAGACATAGATTGGAAGAGTATCTCCGAAATTGATGAAGGCCAAGATTAAGCTGCCGAATGCTGAGCAGATAAATAATAACTTTTCATGCCTAATGTATCTGCTTGATAACCAACTTAATATCAGTGCACCTACCATGTTTCCAAGATAAATGAGCGATGTTATTAACGACGCTGATTTATCAGCCAAACCGTATATGTTTTTAAAATATAAGCTGCCCCATAAAGCGCCTAATATAAGAATTGGCGTATTAATTAAACCCGCATAACAGGCATATTTCCAAGTTTTTGAATTTAGGTAAGCTGTTTTTAGCCAATGAGATTTATACTGCTGCCCAATACTGTTTTCTGCCGATCTAGGCCTGGTAAAATTTAGGAAATATATTGTGAAAAATAACAAAACAATTAAGCTAGCTATTCCATCTGTGAAGATCGCTCCTCTCCAGCCGATTTTTTCTGACAAAACTAAAAATGGGTAATGCACAACTGTACCACCTAGCATTGTTGCTATTCCCAGCGTGCCAAAGAACAAGTTTATGGATTTTTTAAGTGTTGTGGATGCTAATTTGATGCAAGAAAGGAAAATTGCTGAAATACAGACGCCGGTGAACAGTCGATTTAAATACATCCAATAGGTGTTTTTAATGACCGCGAACTGAAATATTAATAATACTATGCAGGCTAGAGATAAGAGCAGAATTTTTTCTGCGGTGTATTTGTCGATGAGAAACCCAGAAGCAAATAAAAAACTAATATCGCCTAATAAGCATAGAGCAGATAAATGGGTAATTGAACTGCTGGGTAGGATATTTTCATTAATAAAAATAACATGCAAAGCATCCATTGCATGAAATTGGATAGAAACGTAAAAAATTCCTAACAGAAACAACAAATGACCGATGATGGTTTTTTTGATTTCCATATCTGAACTTCCTGTTTTTTGAGGCTATCCAGAGCCCTCTATTTTTAGCATTGGCTGATAAGGTTGGGGTGGTGATTTAATGCTTTGATTTCCTCGGATAAACTTAAGAAAAATTGTTTTTGTGCGTTGACAGTAGTATACGCGCCTTCTTTTAAGAGTTTCCTGTTTTCTTCACTAGATAGATAGTCCAGCAAGTTTACTTTTATAATTTCGCTGTGTTCTTCATCAACTATGGTGTGCAAGCTGAAAAATAGCAGCTCCTTTTCAGAATATCTTTGAGTTTTTCTCAAGCCTTGCAAGACTAAATCAATCCACGTATTGAAAATACTTTCCATGCCAGGAGCGAGTCCACCGACCGCTTTTATATAATGCGAGTGGATAAAAAGATTATCCAGGGTATCGAGCATTTGTTGTGTGTAATGTCGAGGTTGAGCATTATTCATGTCCTCTTCAGTGAGTCCCAGGGTCGAGGCAAATTTTCGGAATAGTGCTGGGTGGGTTGCAGTTCTGTCCATTTTTTCTAAATGGTTAAAGCCACCGACTTCATCAACCAAATTGTTGGCTAAAGCGAACCGTATATTTTCATCGGGGAACTTCCAAATGAGTGCGCCCAGGTACCTGGGGAAGTTTTTAACGAATTGATAAAACTGGGTGGTGAATAGAACTAATTGCTTATGGTTTAGATCAGCAAGTTCATGTAGGAGAGGTATAGAGAGCATTACTTCTAAGATTTCATCAGCAACTACATCAAAATAAGTTTTTTCCATAAAAAATTCCCTCAAATTTGGTTAATCTTTTGGGTTTTGATTGTTGTTGTTATTGTAATAAATTGTACTGCGTAGGTTTAAACTGTAAATAAGTAGATTCTACGTATTGTCATAAATTATTCAATATTCTCCGACTTGAGGGGTAAAGCATTAGAGTGAACACTACTGGCCGATGGTTTTCTGAACACCATTAACGCTGTTAGAAAGGCAATAGTGATAAAACCGCTGGCGATATACATCCCCGCTTGAAAAGCGGTGGTATAGGTTAGCCCAATCTTTGTGCTGGATAGATAGGCGATTATTGTGCCGATTATGGATAAGCCTATGGTGCCGCCAATTTGCCTCATGGTATTGGCAAGTCCAGAAGCCATGCCATGCATGTCAGCGGAAACTGATGAAATTATAAAGGTGACTGTCGCTGGAATTACCAGGGGCGCGCCGATTCCGTATAAAAGGAACCCGGGAAATAATAAAAGGTAATTATGGGTTGATGCAGCTGCGGCTACCCAGAAAACACCGGCTGCGGATATGAATAGACCTAATGCCGCGGGAATCAACGGCCCATGCCTATCGAGCATTTTGCCGCTTAATTTAGCCATGACTATGACTGGTATGGTCACCGGTAGGATATAAAGCCCTGCTTTAGCTGCTGAGTAGCCCATTGCCTTCTGTAGAAAAATAACCCAGAAGACTGCGGATGATACATGACAAATTTGTAAACAGAACAGAATCAAATTGCCGCCAGAAAAAGATTTGTTATTGAATAACCGCAGTTGAACCATCGGATGAGGGGATCTTAGTTCAACATAGATAAATGCCAGCAAGAAAATTAATCCGGTAGTTGCGAGGGTAATAAAGACTGTTAGCCCCATTGTCATACTGGCTGCTTGCATTAGAGCGATAACTAAAGTTCCTATGCCAATGGCAAACAAGGCAAACCCCAGCCAATCTATTTGATTGTCTAACCCAGCTCCCTTCTGTTCTTCTTTTATGGCGATGGAAGCCAGATAAATGCTTAGTAAAGAAACGGGGATATTAATAAAGTAGAAATACCGCCAGTGCAGATAATTTGTAATTAAGCCTCCAATAGTAGGGCCGAAGGCTAAGAATATGGAGGCAAGCGACATGCAAGTCCCTATAGCCTTGCCTCTTGCTTCTGGCTTTACGTTTTTGGCGATTAATACCATGTTGTTGGGAATGACTAAGGCTCCGCCTATTCCTTGCAGGGTGCGACTAAAAATCAGGAATGTGCCGCTTTCAGCAATGCCGCATAGAAAGGATGAGATTAGGAATAGACCCATGCCGGTCATAAATACTTTTTTGTGCCCAAAGATATCGCCTAAACGCCCGCAGAGGAGAATAAGAACGGCCAGGGCTAAAAGGTAGGCATTTACAATCCAGTTTATCGAGTTGTTAGATATGGCTAGTTCGTGTTGAATTTGGTTCAGGGTAAGAGCTACCCCGGTTTGGTCGAGGTAGATAAGCGCTAGCGAAGCGGACATGGCCGCTATGATGGTTTTATACTTTCCTGCCTCTATTGCTTTGGGCATTTACTTTCTTCCTTGGGGTAGCCATTGGCTCCATTTGCTTGCTCCGAACTGTGTGAATCTTCGACACATGTTCGACACGCTATTTGTTGTTTTGCTCTAGAATCCCGTAACCCATTGATTATATGGTGCCGAAAAGAGGAGTCGAACCTCCGACCTACTGATTACGAATCAGTTGCTCTACCAACTGAGCTATTTCGGCACATACCTCGGTTTGCGGATTTTCCTTATCAGTGGATACTTACGGCAAGAGTAGAATTTTGTCCCGAAGCCTTGAAATGGCTCATCCAATCGCCTCCACCCATAAGGACGTAAAAGTATAAGGAAGGTTTTACGGTATTGCAATGAAAGGGTGCCTATCCTATAAATGCGCATCGAATAACAAAAAGGACGGGTAGGGAGGTGATTTCATTTGGAAATAAGCAGGTTGAATTAGCGGAGGCTTCGTTACGTGATCCGTTTGCTTTATTGCTAGTAAAGGCAGGGTTGCTAGGGCAGGGTGAGGCGTTGCAGGCGGTTTTATTGGCTCAAGGGGTGAAGGTGTCATTGGTGGCTTTTTTAGCGCAACGGCGGCAGGTAGATTGTGCGGCGATGGCTAAATTATTGGCGGAATATCTGGGATTACAGTGCTTTGATTTGGGTCGGATGACGGTGGAGTCGGTGGTAGAAGGGGTAGTGGATGAACAGTTTATTCGTTTGCATCGGGTGTTGCCATTATATATTGAGGGCCGGGAGCTGTATTTAGCGATTGCTGAGCCTGGGCAACTGGAGGCTATTGGCGAGATTAAATTTCATACGGATTTGAATATTGTGCCGGTGGTAGTTGAGTGGGATAAGTTGGCTCGTCTGACAGATGCTTGCCTTAGTGAACGGCAATATCATGCGCTGAGTCATTTTCAGATGATTAGTTCGAACACTGCCGATGATGACGAGCGTGTGATGCAGGTAGTTCATGAGGTGCTGCTGGATGCAGTGAAGAAAGGGGCGTCCGACATTCATTTGGAACCCTATAAAACTTCTTATCGGATACGCCAGAGGATTGATGGTCTGTTGCATAAAGTGGCCCAATTACCATTGGATTTGGCTACACGCATAACGGCACGGCTGAAAATTCTCGCCAAGCTTGATATTTCAGAGCGACGCTTACCTCAGGATGGACGTTTTAGTTTCGAGATCAACCCTACAGAAATTCGCGATTGTCGTATTAGCACTTGTCCCACGTTATATGGCGAGAAAACAGTCGTGCGGATTTTGGATAGCAGCAAAATCATTCTAAATCTAGACCAGCTAGGAATGGAGCCGGCACAAAAGGCTTTATTTGTTCAGGCAATACATAGACCTCAGGGAATGTTATTGGTAACTGGGCCAACCGGCAGTGGCAAAACGGTCTCTTTATATACAGCGTTAAGTTTGCTCAATACCTTGGATAAAAATATCTCCACCGTGGAAGAACCAGTCGAAGTGCAGTTGCCGGGTGTCAATCAGGTCAATGTGAATGTGAAAACGGATCTGACTTTTTCTAAAGTATTACGGGCTTTTTTGCGCCAGGATCCAGATATCATTATGGTGGGTGAAATTCGCGATCGGGAAACGGCTGATATTGCCATGAAAGCCGCCCAGACCGGCCATTTCGTACTATCGACACTACATGCTAATAGTGCCGCTGAGACCATAAGTCGATTATTAATGATGGGAGTATCAGCGTTCAATATGGTGCACTCTTTGCATATGGTGATAGCGCAGCGATTGGTGCGGAAACTATGCGTGCATTGCCGGCGAGAAGTGGATATATCAATCCCAGATCTGTTGGAGTCCGGTTTTGAGCAGCAACTGACGTTGAAATTTTTGCTGGACAATAACCATATTACGTCCTTAATTGACACTGAAAATCAGGCCCAAATAATACAGGGTAAATCAGCTAGCTCCCTTGCACTTGAGCCATTAACGAAGCAATTAAAACTATATGAGGCTGTCGGTTGTGATTATTGCACCAAAGGCTACTGTGGACGAACCGGCGTTTTTGAAATGTTGCCGATTACCCCTGAGATAGCAAATATCATTCTGCGCAATGGCACATCCACTGATATAGCAGCTGTAGCTAGACAAATGGAAATGCTCAATTTGCGCGAAGCCGCTTTACTGCAGTTGCTGCGAGGGGTGACTAGCCTTGCTGAGGTGCAGCGAATTATACTATGAAAACATTTCGTTGGCAGGGTGTTGATCATAAAGGCTTGCGTGCAGAGGGTGAACATACGGCAGAGAATATAGCTAAAGTTCGGCAAGCACTTATCCAGCAACACATTACGCCCTTGCGTATAACGCAAAAAATCAAGTTAAATTTTTACGGAACAAATCCTATTAATTTCGAGGATATCACCGATTTTACCCGAGAAATAGCCACCTTGATTAGTAGTGGGATTTCACTAGCAGCTGCATTGCGAGTCATTAGTGATAGTGCAGCTAAGGCAGGGATTCGTCTAATGAGCAAATCATTACAAAAACAGGTTGAAAGTGGGCAGCTATTAAGCCACGCTTTACAATTGCAGACAGAATATTTTGATGAAATATTTTGTAATCTGGTGCAGGTTGGAGAACATTCAGGAAGATTGGATAATATATTAAGCAACATCACAAATTATAGAGAAAAAATTATCTCGTTAAGGCGAAAGATAAAAAAGGCGCTTTTTTATCCCATGATCGTATTGCTAATAGCGCTGATGGTTACAGCGGGTCTTATGGTGTTTGTTATTCCGGAATTTGAAAAATTATTTCAGGGATTAGGTGCGCAGTTACCGCTATTTACTCGTCTCGTCATGCATGTCGCCGATCAATTTCGAAAACAGGGGTGGATTGGAGCATTAATAATTTTATGCGTGTATTTACTGCTAAAAGTATTTATTAAAAAATCAACTCGATTAAAAAACCTATTTGATCATTTATATTTACGCATTCCTCTGGTGGGTGTCAGCTTAAGAAATGCAATTTTTGCTCGCTGTTTTTCGACCTTAGCTACGGCATTGCAGGCAGGTGTGCCTTTATTGGAAGCGGTAGATCTGGCGGCCAGTGTGAGTGGAAATTATATTTATAAACAGGCTTTCACTCAGTTGTCACACTATATTAAATCCGGACATACGATTCATATAGCGATGAGTAAAATTGGGCTATTTCCGCCCCGTGCCATTCAAATGATTACCATTGGCGAAGAATCTGGCCATCTGGAGGGGATGTTACAAAAACTCAGCGATTATTTTGAGAAACAAGTTGATTATCTGGTGCATAATTTAAGTCAATTATTAGAACCGGCCATTATGGTGTTTTTGTGTATATTGATTGGCAGTCTGGTCATTGCCATGTATTTGCCGATTTTCCGTCTGGGCTCGGTGATTTGATCTATGTTGAATTTATATTCATTTTCTCACTGGTTGTTATGGATTGGCATTGCCTTAGCAGGACTTTTTGCGGGCAGCGCTATTAATATTCTCGCCTATCATATACCGAGAATTTTGCAAAAAGTCTGGCGCCAGGAGTGCTATATTTTATTACAAAATACTGCGGCCCCATCTAGTAATTTTTTTAGCATAAAAACTCTCCGCTTACATTGTGTACATTGCAGCGTAATTTTACCTGCTTGGATGAATTTGCCGCTCCTGCGTGAGCTGTTCAATGGTGGCCGTTGTGATCAATGTGGACGAAACCCTGGTAGAAGGTATAGTTATCTTGAGTTAGCTACCGCTATAACCTTTTTGGGTGTAGTTAAGCAATTTAGTCTAACTTTTATGACGGTCATAATACTGCTGTTGGTGTGCAGTTTATTATTATTGGCATTAATAGATTGCACACATTATTTATTGCCAGATTGTATTACACTAACTTTAATCTGGCTGGGTTTATTAAGTAATACTCTTGGATTATTTGTATCCGCCAGCCAAGCAGTGCTGGGGGCTATGACAGGTTACATCAGTTTGTGGCTAATTGGCTTTGTTTATAAGTTATTGCGTGGTAAAGAGGGCATGGGGCGTGGAGACTATAAATTGTTGGCGGTATTTGGGGCCTGGTGGGGAATTAATCCGCTAGCAGTAATAGTGTTTGTGGCATCAATCTCTGGGCTGGTGGTTGGAGGGGTCGCAGCCCTTTGTGGCAAACATAAGTACGATACTCCATTGCCATTTGGTCCCTATTTGGTGGCTGGAGGATTGGTGGTGCTTTTATTTGGAAAAACTGAATTATTAGTTTTTATCCCTAATTTCACTCAGTTGTTTTGGTAGATTATAAGGGCTATCATAAACCTTTTTTATACCTGAAGTGGTTGATATTTAGGTGTTAGGATAGTCCGGTATGCGTCAAGATTTATTGGATCTGATTAAGTAAAAACGCAGTGATACGCATCTGTCATCCTGAACGAAGTGAAGGATCTCCATCTGGTGGCACCTCAAGGAGATCCTTCACTGCGCTCAGGATGACCGCTTCGTTCAGGATGCAACTACGTTCAGGATGGCAGCACTGGGAGTGATTATAACTATGACAAATCAGACCTCAAAGCAATGGGCAATGTGTCCCCCACAATATTTTGGTGTGGAATATGTAATTAACCCTTGGATGGAAGGCCAAATCGGGCGTGCCAATAATCAGGTGGCGCAGCGGCAATGGCAAGCCCTGTATGACATATTGTCGACGAGGGCGAATGTCCATCTGATCCCCGCTATCCGTGGGTTACCTGATATGACCTTCACAGCGAATGCGGGTCTAGTTTTAGGAAATACATTTGTCCCTTCCACTTTTCGTTTTCCACAACGCCAGCCTGAAGAAAATTATTTTATACAATGGTTCCGTGAGCAGGGTTACAACATAGTTGATTTAGGGGAAGAGGGTACTTTCGAAGGCGAAGGGGATGCGTTGTTTCAGCCTGGTGAACAACTGCTATGGGCAGGTTATGGTGTGCGTAGTGCATTGGTTGTTCATACGCGTCTGTGTGAGATCTTTGATGTCGAAGTAATTTCCTTGCGGTTGGTAGATCAACGTTTTTATCACTTGGATACCTGCTTTGCGCCTTTGGATGATGGTTGTGTGGTTTATTACCCGCGGGCATTCGATGAAGCTTCATTGGAGTTGTTACATGCGCGAGTACCCCCGCAAAAGCGACTTGCTGTCAGTGATGAGGATGCTCTGAATTTCAGTTGCAATGGTGTGGTATCCGGGGAGACTTATATCTGCAATCAACCTACGGAATCTTTCTGCAGGCATCTAAAATCCTGGGGCTATGAAGTAATTGCTACTCCCTTGAGTGAATTTATGTTGGCTGGCGGTGCTGCTAAATGTCTTAGCTTGTGCCTCACACAAGAAGTCCCTGCACATACCACGCCCGGCGCGCATTTTTCATCTGCTATTGCTGATTGCACTATCGAATTGCAGGGGCATATTCTTGATAATGGTTTAATGACGGGTGTGCTGGATGCAATCACGGATGCAGGTGGCCATTTTGAGATCCCCCGCTTGCAAGCCGGACTACGTCGTGATCAGGAGTCTCTAGCGCGTATTCATGTATTTGCCCCGACGGCTAAGCGTTTGGAGATATTGTTGCAGGAATTGCTGAATTTGGGCGCGCGCCTACCTGGGATACATTCCTCTAAACTAAAAACATTGTAACTATTTAGCATCGTAACTGGCATGCCAATAGAGACCGCCCCCATCCTAACCTTCCCCCGCAAGCGGAGGAAGGAACTGTTGGGCAGAAAACTAAAAGTCCGCACGTTATAGTCCCTTCCCCCGCTTGTGGGGGAAGGTTAGGATGGGGGCGGTCTCTATTGGCTCTTTGGTTAACATGCTGAATAGTTACCAAAACATTTTGAATTACTCATTTAGATAAGACTCTGTCTCATTCCGAATTTTTAAAAGGCAGGATATGTTAAAAATTGGCTTAACAGGCGGCATAGGCAGTGGTAAAACTACAGTAGCACAATTGTTTGCTAACCTTGGAGTCCCAATAATAGACGCTGATATTATTGCGCGAGAAGTTATCGCCAATGATCCAGCTGTATTGCAGAAAATTGTAAAACATTTTGGTGGTCAGGTATTAGAGACATCAGGCAGTCTGAATCGCAATTATTTACGCAAAATTATATTTGAACAACCAGAACAGCGGCGTTGGTTAGAAGCATTGCTTCATCCATTGATTATTGCGCAAATGAAACTTCAGGCGCGAGCAATTAAAGCGCCCTATTGTCTTTTAGTAATACCTTTACTTATTGAATCTACCTTACCCTATGCCCTGGTCGATAGAATTTTAGTAGTTGATGCTGCAGAAGAGATGCAACTACAACGCACGCAGCAACGTGATAATCTAAGTGTTGAGGAAGTGCAGCATATACTTCATTCGCAGGCTACGCGTACCCAGCGATTGCAGATGGCTGATGATGTGATTGAGAATAATGGGGATAGGGAGATGTTGAAAGCAGCGGTGCAAAAGATGCATCAGTATTATTTAGGGCCTGTCGTCACAGCTCCCCCCTAACGTCGTCCCGCGGCTTGTCCGCGGGATCCAGAAAGAGCATAAGAAAGCTGTCATCCTGAGCGTAGCGAAGGATCTCCATCTAGTGGCACCTCATGGAGATCCTTCGCTGCGCTCAGGATGACAGCTTTCTTCTAGATCCCGCGGACAAGCCGCGGGACGACATAGCGGGGGAGGGCTGTGACGACAGACTCTAGTTCAATGCACACAATTTAGGAAATACCCATGACCTACTCAACACCAAGAAATTACTCTCTAATCGACCGTTGTCTAATGCAATTCGACAAGGGATTACGCACTTTATTTAATGTGCAAGAATCTATAAGAGCAAATCCAACAACAAGCCTGCCCGAACCCATATTATCATCCTCAGAACGTCGGCACAGCGCGGGTTTAATTCGCGTCAATCATGCGGGCGAGGTCAGCGCACAAGCGCTTTATCATGCCCAGGCATTGATGGCGCGTGCAACGGAGGTAAGGCAGTCATTGCAACAATCGGCAACTGAGGAAAATGATCACTTGGTGTGGTGTCAACAGCGCTTGCGGGAACTCGGCTCGCATCCGAGTTTTTTGAATCCTTTTTGGTATTTAGGTTCCTTCACTATTGGGCTGATAGCTGGCTTGGCTGGGGATTCTGTGAACTTAGGTTTTGTCGCTGAAACTGAACGTCAGGTAGTAGAGCACCTGCAGGGACATTTGCAACAATTACCCTTGAATGATGAAAAAAGTCGTTGCTTAGTAAAGCAGATGCAAGAGGATGAAGCCCATCATGCCACCGTGGCAATGACAGCCGGCGCAATAGAGTTGCCAGAAGCGATGAAATTTTTAATGAAATGTTTCTCGAAAGTAATGACTCATACTGCTTACTGGCTATAGTGGACAGGGGGTCCACTATAGAATCACCGCTTGTAAAAACTTTCTAAAATCATTTAATTCAGGATATTTTCTGCTGACTGCCATCACATAGTTTAAAGTGCGCGGAATATCACTCAGATAGGTATTAACCCCATCACGATGCCATTTTCTTGCGAAGATATACACGGCCTTTAAATGTCGCTGAATGCCCATCCAATCGAACCAGCGCATAAATTGTTCTTCACAGCCCGCTGGTAATAAGTCAGTTTGTACTGCCTGGTCGTAATAAGCCAACGCCCAGTGTGTTACTTTAGCTACCGGCCAGTCGAGATAACAATCGCGTAATAAGGAGACCACGTCATAGGTGATAGGGCCCCAAAGTGCATCTTGGAAATCGATAATACCCACGTCGCCATTAGCTAATAAAAGTAAATTACGTGAATGATAATCACGATGCACACAGAGTTGTGGTTGGCTGAGCGCTGATTGGATTAATGTTTGAAATGTTTGATTCAGGAGGGTCTGGTCTTTCTCGCTCAGGTTAAGTTGCAGGTGCGTGACAAGATACCAGTGTCTAAAACGGTTTAATTCTTCAGCAAATAAATCATAATCAAACAGGGGAAAATGCCAGCCGCTATCCTGCGGGCAAGATTGGATAACCAATAATTTTTTTAATGCTAGCGCATAGAGTTGATCCGCATTCTGCTCATTGAGCACATTAAAAAATAAATCATCCCCCATATCACTCAGCAACATAAAACCTTGGTTAAGATCTGCTTGGATTATCTGCGGGACTTGTAAACCCAGCTCACTAAACACCTTGGCTACTGCTACAAAAGAATGACTATTTTCCAATTCCGGAGGGGCGTCTACTGCAATAATGGATTGATTGTTTACACAGATGCGGAAATAGTGGCGGAAACTGGCGTCTCCGGCTAAGGGGGTTAGATTAAGTGAACTTTGCGATAAATGGCGTTTAACCCAGTGATGGAAGTTGGTTAATCTTTCGTGGGTGATTGGGGGTGAAATCATATTTATGTGCGTCCAGCATCTATAATAAAACTCTGCTTACTACACATCTCACTATCATCAGCCGCTAAAAATAAGGCCATACGAGCAATATCATCTGGCATTAACTTTTGCTTCAATGCTTGGGTTTGTAATAACTCTGCTTCTGATTCTTTAGTTAACCATTTTTCAATTTGCCGTTTAGTCATCACCCAGCCTGGTAAAATGCTGTTGACGCGGATACCTTGTTGACCAAATTCTTTGGCTAAGCCGCGGGTCAAACCCATAATGGCTGCTTTGGCGGTCATATAACCCACATAATCGCTGTTTTGCGCCAATAAAAAACAGTTAGAGCTGAGATTAATAATAGAACCCCCTCCCAGCTCTGTCATAAATGGAATGACACTTTGAGCTGCAAAAAACTGATGATCTAAATTTAGCCCCATAATTTTACGCCATTGGGGTTCAGTTACAGTCAAGGTCTGGTGGCGCTCGTCGCTGCCCGCATTGTTAACCAGCACCTTTATTCCACCCAACGCAGCATTCACTGCAACTATAGCCTGTTTGAGCGCAGGAATATCGCATATATCGCAGGGTACAAAAAGGGGGGCCGGCAAATTTTGCTGTTCAATACTAGCGATTAATTGTTGCGCGCTGGATTCATCAATATCGATTAATGCTACCCGACTTCCTTGGCGACAAAACTGACTCACCATAGCAGCTCCTATGCCAGAAGCTCCCCCAGTGATCAGAACGCCCCGGGCTTTCAGGCTAGGATAAGTCGCGTAGTGTGTCATAAAAAACCTTAGCATTTTTAGCAACGGTATTAGGTGTATCGCCAGGTTTGTATAGACTGGTACCCAGACCAAAACCAGCAGCACCCGCTGCAATATAATGTACCATCGATGCGGGCGTAATCCCTCCCACAGGCAACACCGGTATATCAGCGGGTATTACGGTTTTAAATGCTTTTAGTATGGCTGGAATAGGCGCCGGAAATAATTTGAGGGCATCAGCACCTGCGCTGATAGCGGCAAATGCTTCAGTGGGGGTAAAAAATCCTGGGATGCAATATAAGCCGTCTTCTTTAGCGGCATGAATGACAGCCGGATCTGTGTTAGGCATAACAATAAGCTTGCCTCCGCGTTTGCTGACTTCATGGACTTGGTCTACCCGTATTACCGTGCCTGCGCCGATTAAAGCGCGGTCTTTGAAGGCGTTGGACAATAACTCTACACTGCTGAGGGGATCTTGTGGTGAGTTAAGCGGCACTTCAAGGCAGGTAAAGCCAGCGTCCAAAAGCACCGATCCGACAGCAATGACTTCCTTGGGTGTTATACCGCGCAGAATGGCGACAAGTGGGCACTTGGCCAGGGCTTCTAATAATTCCATAGTTTTTATTTTTCAAATGTTGTGAAAGGAGGATAAAAACAGGTTTGCCATCATGTTTTCAAAAGATTAGAGGAATTGAGGGTAAAATACAATTCTTTCCTACCGAGCCGCGACCGTTAGGGAGCGTTTGTAAGATTCAATAAACGCTACTTAACGGTCGCGGCTCGGTAGGGTGACAAGAATGGGGATGGGTTAATAAGGCTTAACCACCACTTTAGTTCCCACATCTATAAAGTTCTGGCTTAACCATAACGCCGCTGCAGGATAAACCCTAATGCAACCATGGCTGACATTGCGGCCCGGTACCACTTCGTAAGACCCATGAATTGCAAAACCCCTAGTAAAATACATGCAATAAGGCATGGGAGCTCCGCCATAAGGTATAGGAAATATAGTAGATTTGCAGTCTGCGCCTTCCTTCCTGAGCACACGAAATACGCCTGTTGGCGTATGGCAGGGTCGTTTAAGATCTCGACAATAATTCGAGCCTCCAGAGGCGACTCCGCTATTTACCAATTGACCGTCATCATAGGCAAACCACATGTGTTGGCTAGGATCGAAAACAAATACTTTTTCGGCTGCTGCTGACAAGCTGACCAATAAACCCAAGACAGCAACACCCAACAATGCAACTTGTTTGATTTTGTTCATGATATTCCCCATTCAGTTTTTAGTTCCGTGAAAAATGATTTATATAAATAAATATAGAACAAATTTCAGGATTTTGTGGTGTAAAACAGAAAACCAAAAGTAATTTATTGATTTAGAAGGTGTTTTTAGAAAAGTTTTTTGTAATTATTTAGCACAGGCTAGCTTTCGCCCCTCTCCAGCTGTCATTCTTCGCTACCCTCAGGATGACAGCTTTCTTCTGGATCCCGCGGACAAGCCGCGGGACGACGTAGCGGAGGGAGCTGTGGCGACAGACCCTAGTAAACTCCAGGCCCATTTAAATGGGTACGGGAACAACACCAGATATCTATTTTTTTTACGCCTACTTTCCGCAATGCCTGGGTTAGTTCGCTCACCGTGCTACCTGTGGTCACCACGTCGTCGATAATGGCGACATGTGTTGCCTTGATTGATAAAGCGGCGCTAAAAGCAGATTTTACGTTACGACTGCGCCCGCTGGCTGCTATTGCAGCTTGTGGTTGAGTGTCAATTATTCTGCCACATTGATGCACACTTAAAGGTAAGCGAAATTTTTTCTGAATGGGTCTGGCTATCTCGACAGCCTGATTGTAACCGCGTTCGCGTAAACGTCGGGGGTGCAAAGGCACGGGAATAATTAATTGGGGATAATTAATGGGCTGATAATGCCTGGCAATTGTCTCAGCCATCAGTTCTCCGAGAATGCGTGCATAAATAAATTTATTGCCGAATTTCAAATTTAGTATTAGGTAATCTATAGGGTATTTATACTGAAAAGGTGCTATGAGTGCCTGATACGAAGGTGGGTTTGTTAAACAATCACCACAAACTGCTGGGTGAATAATTGTCTCTGAAATAAGTGGTTTAGCGCAGCATACACAGGGATTTTTCAACCAGGGTAATTCCCCGGTGCAGGGTGTACATAAAGCAGTATTGGTTGTAGGATTGTGGCACAGTGCACAATAGCAAGGTAGCAGCCAGTCAGATATTTTTTTAAACCAATTCACGCGGATATTCTCCTTTTATGCCGGGCTTTACTAAGACAGCAGTCATTAACACCTTCAATCATGCAGCCACCACTTATGACAGCGCTGCACTTATCGCCCGCGAAGTGGCACATCGGCTGGATGAACGCTTGGATTTAATGCGCATCCAGCCGCGGTTAATACTCGATCTCGGAGCGGGTACTGGATATAGTAGCGAATTATTAGCAAAACGTTACCCCGGGGCGCAGATCGTGGCGGTAGATTTTGCAGAGCGCATGTTAAAACAAGCACATCAATCCTATTCTGCCTTACACGATATCACTTGGATTTGTGCGGCAGCAGAACATTTACCTCTTGCTGATGCTTCTGTTGATTTGGTTGTTTCTAGTTTGATGTTGCCCTGGTGTATAGATCTGCCCACCGTTTTTGCGCAAATGCACCGTGTAGTGAAGTCTGATGGTTTACTGCTGTTTTCTACTTTAGGCCCTGATACTCTCCAGGAATTACGTTCCAGTTGGGCAGATGTGGATAACTCAGCGCATGTACATTTATTTTTCGATATGCACGATGTGGGTGATGCCTTATTGCAGGCACGCTGGGTGGATCCGGTGATGGATATGGAAGCCATTACAATGTCCTACAGTAATACTCGCACACCCCTGCGTGATTTAAGGCTTTCCGGCATGCAAAATTTGCTTGAGCTGCGCCATCAATATCTGACTGGAAAAAATCGCTGGATGAAATTTTTAGCTAATTGCGAGAAATTTTGTGATGCAGAATCGAGGTTCCCTGTGACTTATGAAGTCATTTATGGACATGCATGGCGAGTGGAGCAGAGACAAAATGAGACTGTGCAGGAGTTTAGTATTCCTGTGGGGGAAATTAGACGTAGGTAAGTTAATATTCGGTGCCACTAGCAGCTGCCCCCTTCCTAACCTTCCCCCGCAAGCGGGGGCAGGAACTTGCTCGAGCCCCATGAGAATTGGCTCTGAACTTAGCCCCCTGCCCAACCAGTCCCTTCCCCCGCTTGCGGGGGAAGGTTAGGAAGGGGGCAGCTGCTAGTGGCACCTTATTTGAGTCTGTCTTCAAAGAAAGATACGTTAAATACTTGCTTTAAATAAATATGCGTCAGTCTCTCAGCCTTGCGGGAGAAGGATCATAGTGCATAAACTTTAGGAGATAACTAAAAGGAGCAAAAACCCCATGAACCCCACAGAAATCAAATGGCTAAAATGGGCTAGCGAATTACAAGCCATAGCACAAAACGGTTTAACCTATTCCAAAGATATCTTCGACTTACAACGTTTTCAAGCCGTATCAGCCATCAGTGCAGAAATGATGGCAGAGCACACCCAGACCAGTTACCCCCTGATTACTAATTTATTTGCCAAAGAATCTGGCTATGCAACTCCAAAACTAGATGGTCGCGGCGTGGTATTTAAGGATAATAAAATTTTATTAGTAAAAGAACGCGCCGATGATTTATGGTCTTTACCCGGCGGTTGGATTGATATTAATGAATCACCTAGTGCGGCAGTGGTGCGGGAAATTCGTGAAGAATCTGGTTTTGAAACCAAAGCGATTAAATTGCTCGCCTTACTCGATAAACAAAAACATGATCATCCCCCAGAATGGCCACATGCATACAAATGTTTTTTCTTATGTGAATTAATTGGCGGTGAAGCACAGCCAAGTGAGGAAACGTCAGCAGTGGAATTTTTTGATAAACAGGCATTACCAGAACTTTCAATTAATCGCGTTACCAAAGCACAGATCTTAAGATTTTTTGAGCACTACTTGCATTGGGAGTGGCCAACTGATTTTGATTAAGAAAGTGCTGTCATCCTGAACGCAGTGAAGGATCTCCATCAGGGTGGCACTTCCAGGAGATCCTTCATTATGGCGTTGTTGCATAGTTCTAGAGTACACACTGTATCCCCTCCCCCAAAGGCACCCAAAACACAAAACGGGCGCCGCCCTGTGGGCGATTTTGCGCTTGTATCTCCCCCCCATGCGCTTCAATAATAGCGCGGCAAATGGCTAAGCCTAATCCAACGCCCGGCAAAACAGGCCTTTGTTCGCCGCGGGTAAATTTCTCAAAAATCCGTTCTTCCATTCCAGGAGGTAATCCTGGCCCATTATCATCAAAAGCGACCCAGATAGTCATATCTTTTTGCCAGGCGGAAATCTCAAGTAGACTACCCATCGGCGTATATTTGCTGGCATTTTCCAACAGATTGGTAAAGACACGCTCCAGCAATGTCGCATCAACAAAAATGCCGGGTAATTCAGCTGGAATAGTTGACTGCAATTGATGGTGAGCTAGTAACTCATGATGAGCACGCAGTGTGTTAGCGATAATTTCTGCCAGTGAGGACCATTGCTTATTGAACTCCACGCTACCAGCCTGTAATCGCGCCATATCAATGAGATTAGTCGCCAGATTGTCCATCAATAAAGTCTTCTCATAAATAACCTGGGCCAAGGCTTGTCGCCCCTCAAGAGTTAAAGACTTATCGCTGCATAATTGTCGCGAAACATCTAATATGGATTGCAACGGCGTGCGAAGATCCCGTGAAATAGTACTGAGCAGCAGATTGCGCAGCCGTTCAGATTCCATGGTCAATAACGCATCGCGTGCTACTTCCGCATAGTGCACGCGCTCCAAGGCTAAAGCAATTTGTGCAGCGCAGGTTTCTAACAAACGTTGCTGTTCTGGCAATAGAAATTGTTGTGGTTGTGTAGGAGTAATGGCTAATACGCCTCGGGTACGCATCGGCGTACGCAGTGGTAAATAGAGCGCTGAACTGGCAGGTAGGGTTTGCGTGCCGAAACCTGCGTTTTGTTGATGGTCATAAACCCATTGGGCAATGGCAACTTCAACCACAGGATCACCATTGTTCGCTAAATGCAAAGTCGGATGCAACTTATCGTGACTATCCGGCAGCAGCAGTTCGACCTTGACATTAAATACGGCATTTAAATGTTGAATACTCATCTGTGCAATCTGCGCAGTTGTCATGGCAGTGGCTAATTCTTTGCTGAGTATATACACCGCGTGCGTGCGTTTTTCACGATAAACCGCAACTCGAGCTTCATAACGCAGGTTGGAAGTGAGGTTACTAATCAGCAACCCCACCACCAACATCACCCCAAAAGTTATCAAGTATTGGGTGTCTGATACACTAAAGGAAAGCTGCGGCGGTACGAAGAAAAAATCAAAGGCCAGAACATTGATTAAAGCCGCCAATACGCTGGGGCCACGACCAAATTTAATCGCGATCAGAGCCACACCCAGCAGATACAACATGGCGATATTGCTGAGCGTGAAATAGTGAATGATAGCAGTGGATAAAAAAGTAATAACAGAACATACAGCGATCGCCCAGACATATCCTTTCCAGCTTTTAGCGCTTTTGACATACTCAGCATTGGGTGCGACTGGTTTTTCCGTGACAGGTTGTGGCTGTTCGGCGCCGACTACATAAATATCAATGTCGGTAGTTTTGTTACTCAACTGCTCGGATAACGGCGTATGCCAGAGTTTTGCTAAAACAGGATGATGCGATTTGCCAACTACAATTTTTGAGACATTACGACTGCGAGCATAACTAAGAAGTGTGGCAGTAAGATTTGAGCCACTCAAGGTGGCGGTCTCAGCACCTAAATCCTGTGCTAATTTCAAGTTTTTCAACACTTGGGTACGCTTGAGCTTATTTATTTTTTGCAGCCTAGGAGTTTCAACATATACCGCTAGCCAATCTGCCTGTAGTTGGCTTGCCAGACGATAAGCGCTCCTGATCAGTTTTTCGCCATCCACTTTAGGTCCTATGCAGACTAAAATCCGTTCTTTGGTCTGCCAAACACGCTGTATGGCTTGATCCGCGCGATATTCACGCATCTCTACGTCAACCCGATCTGCCATCCGTCGCAGAGCCAGTTCACGCAGGGCGATTAAGTTACCTTTACGAAAGAAATTGGTAATAGCCTGCTGCGTTTGTTCTGGCATATAGACCTTCCCCGCCTTCAATCGTTGTAATAAATCGTCAGGCGGCAGGTCGACCATAGTCACTTCATCGGCAGTATTAAATACCTGATCAGGCAGTGTTTCATAGACACGGATACCGGTAATATGGCTGACGACATCGTTTAGGCTTTCCAAATGTTGCACATTCATCGTGGTGTAAACATTGATGCCGTCGTCCAGCAGCTCCTCTACATCCTGCCAGCGTTTAGTATGACGCGAACCTTTTACGTTGGAATGTGCCAGCTCATCCACAATAATCAAGGTGGGTTTGCGCTTTAATGCAGCATCCAGGTCAAACTCTTGAAGGGATTGCCCACGGTAGGGTCGTTGTAATAAAGGCAAGGTCTCTAGGCCCTGCAATAGTGCCATTGTTTCAGGACGACCGTGGGTTTCAACGATACCGATAACCACATCTTGGTTTTGCGCCCGTTGTGCTTGTGCAGCTACGAGCATGGTATAAGTCTTGCCTACTCCTGCGCAGGCGCCAAAAAAGATTTTCAACTGGCCACGCAGCTCTTTGGCTTCTTCGCGTTGAATTTTATTGAGTAGCTGATCTGGGTTGGGGCGTTGGTCTGTCATAGTGCAAAATTTTTCCTGGGAGGTAGCGAATGATGATATTGCCATTAGAAGCTGCCCCCTTCCTAACCTTCCCCCGCAAGCGGGGGAAGGGACTGGTTGGGCAGAATAAGTTAAGCTATGCACCTAATCCCATATTGGCTCGAGCAATCCCTTCCCCCGCTTGCAGGGGAAGGTTAGGAAGGGGGCAGCCTCCAGTGGCATTTAAATCCGAGCCGTACTAAAGCTAATTTGCCCTTATAAAACCCTAACATTTTAACCAGCCGTTAAAGCATCCAATGCCCTATTTAACTGTAACACGTTCACCCGCTTCTCCCCAAACACCCCCCATTGCAGGTTTTGTATGTGATCGCTCACCAGTTGATCAATCACCTCTCTGTTCAATCCCCGCGCTTTAGCGACCCGTTCCACTTGATAGAACGCAGCGGCTGGGGTGATATCCGGATCCAGGCCACTGGCAGAGCTGGTGACCAGATCTACTGGAACTGGAGTTTGATCGGCCGGGTTATTCTGTCGTAATTGAACAATACGGCTAGTCACATTGCTAATTAAAGTAGGATTCAATGGGCCAAGATTAGAACCGCCGGAAGCAGCAGCATTATAAGGGTAGGGTGAAGTTGCAGAGGGTCGGCCCCAGAAATAGCGCGTGCTGGTGAAATTCTGTCCTATTAATTCCGAACCGGTCATTACGCCATTTTGTTCAATCAGACTGCCAGCAGCTTGGTGGGGGAAAAATAGCTTACCGATGCCAGCTAAAAATAGAGGGTAAATCAGGCCGGTAATAATGCTGAAAATGATGAATAAGGATAGTGCGGGGCGGAATAGTGTTTTCATTAAGAATACTCAGTTGTTTAATCTGTTAAACTCCCTCTGCCGCAAAGCTGAGGAATCGACACAAAATGTTTATTTATATTGTGCGGTTACAGAATAGTTGCCACTAGAAACTGCCCCCTTCCTAACCTTCCCCCGCAAGCGGGGGAAAGGACTGGTTGGGCAGGAAGTTAAGTTAGGCGCCAAACCTTAACCATAGCTCGAGCAAGTCCCTTCCCCCGCTTGCGGGGGAAGGTTAGGAAGGGGGCAGCTTCTAGTGGCACATATCCAATCCTACTCAAACCACCCCAATCAACACCAGCAGCCAATCAATCAATTTAATACCCACAAAAGGCACAATTAACCCTCCCAACCCATAAATCAATAAATTACGCCGCAATAAAACCGCTGCTCCCCAGGCGCGATATTTAACCCCTTTTAACGCTAATGGAATCAAAAATATAATGATCAAGGCATTAAAAATCACCGCTGACAAAATGGCTGAGGTGGGGCTATTAAGTCCCATAATATTCAATACCTGCAACTGCGGATAAGTGGTGCTGAAAGCAGCGGGAATGATTGCAAAATACTTTGCCACATCATTGGAAATACTAAAAGTGGTTAGGCTACCCCGGGTCATCAACATTTGTTTGCCGATTTCCACAATCTCAATCAATTTAGTGGGGTTTGAGTCCAGGTCAACCATATTGCTGGCTTCCTTGGCAGCTTGCGTACCTGAATTCATAGCCACGGCCACATCCGCCTGGGCCAGTGCCGGGGCATCGTTGGTACCATCACCAGTCATGGCCACTAGCTTTCCCTGCGCCTGATATTTGCGGATTAAATCCAATTTTGCCTGTGGGGTAGCTTCAGCGAGAAAATCATCCACTCCCGCTTCGGCCGCAATGGCGGCTGCAGTCAAAGGGTTATCGCCGGTAATGATCACCGTTTTAACGCCCATGCGGCGTAATGCAGCAAACCGCTTACGAATGCCACCTTTAACAATGTCCTTAAGCTCAATGACTCCCAGTGCAATAGCACCATCGGCCACTATCAAGGGAGTGCTGCCGCGGCGCGCCACGTCATCTGCCAGATGTTTGAGCTCATCAGGAAATTGGCCGCCTTGCGCTGCTACATGTTTGCGGATGGCATCATAGGCGCCTTTGCGGATTTGGCGCTGCGGCATATTGACTCCGCTCATGCGTGTGTGGGCGGTGAAGGGCACAAACACGGCCTCTAGCATATGTAAATCTCGTTCACGCAGATTAAAACGATTTTTCGCCAAAACCACTATGCTGCGGCCTTCGGGAGTTTCGTCGGCTAAGGAGGCTAGCTGCGCAGCATCAGCCAGTTGCTGCTCGCTAATTCCAGTCACCGGTAAGAAATTTGCTGCGTGGCGGTTACCTAAAGTGATAGTACCGGTTTTATCCAGAAGCAACACATCAATGTCCCCTGCAGCTTCGATCGCTCTTCCGGAAGTAGCGATTACCCTGGCATGCATCATGCGATTCATACCCGCTATGCCTATAGAAGAGAGCAGGCTGCCTATGGTAGTAGGGATTAGGCATACCAATAGTGCGATCAATGCAGTGATAGTGATGGGCGTGCCTGCTTTGGCCACGCTGACACTGAACAAGGAAAAAGGTAATAAAGTCACTGTAGCGAATAAGAAAATCAGCGTGAGTGCTACTAGCAGAATGGTCAGAGCGATTTCATTGGGAGTTTTCTTGCGTTTGGCACTTTCTACCATACTGATCATGCGATCTAAAAAAGATTCACCCGGATCGGCGGTGATGCGCACAATGAGCCAGTCCGAGAGTAATTGTGTACCACCCGTCACCGCGCTGAAATCTCCTCCTGATTCACGAATCACCGGGGCAGATTCACCGGTAATAGCGCTTTCATCTACTGAGGCGATTCCCTCTATGACTTCCCCATCCCCCGGTACTAAGTCTCTAGTCTCAATCAGCACAATATCGCCTTTGCGCAGATTGCTGCCCGCTACCGATTCATACGTCGAGCCATAAACAGGCTGATGTAGTTTTTTGGCCATAACGTCTTTCTTTGCACTTCGCAGCGACGCAGCTTGGGCTTTACTTCGCCCCTCGGCCAAGGCTTCGGCGAAATTGGCAAATAACACGGTAAACCACAGCCACAATGCAACTGCGAGGATAAATCCGGTGGGGGCTTCACCAGTGCCGGACAATGCTTGAACGTAGAGTAGGGTGGCTAGAATACTGACGATGTAGACAATGAACATGACTGGATTACGAAACTGCACTTGGGGGGCTAGTTTTTTGAAGGTATTAAATAACGCCGGCCGTAGAATGGCCAGGTTTAATAATGACGGGATGTCGGTTTTGTGCGTCATGGGTTTCTCGGGTTGATTAAGCATTTACACTTTAATTTAACAATGATGCCACACCAACCCCTCTCCCTATCCCTCTCCCGCAGGGGAGAAGGGATACAGTGCTTTCCCACAAGTGACAGATGGATTATGCAGCAATGCCCTTGTGAGGGAAGGCTAGGAAGGTAGTAGCCTCTAATGTCCCCAAAAAAATAATTACTTCCCAACCAACATAATCTGCTCCACAATCGGCCCCAATGCCAATGCTGGCAAATAAGTCAAAGCGCCCACCAAAATCACCACCCCTATTAACAAACTAGTAAAAAGTATGCCGTGCGTAGGTAATGAGCCACTGGTCACCGCCAGGCGTTTTTTAGCCGCCAGTGAACCGGCAATAGCCAATACCGGCACAATGACCCAGAAACGGCCAAACCACATGATGATGCCTAGTAACAAATTATAAAAAGGAGTATTGGCAGATAACCCTGCAAATGCGCTGCCATTGTTGTTTGCAGCAGAGGAGAAGGCATACAACGCCTCACTGAAGCCATGCGGACCGGGATTGAAAATTCCAGCGGTGCCCTTCCGTGCCATAACGGTAATGGCAGTACCCAACAACACCAACATAGGTGTGATCAGAATAGCAATAGAGAGCATTTTCATATCAAATGCGGCAATTTTTTTACCTAAATATTCAGGCGTCCTGCCGATCATCAATCCAGCGATAAACACCGCCAATAGTGCAAACATCAACATGCCATAAAGACCCGAGCCTACACCACCCAATACAACCTCACCCAATTGTATTAACCACAGGGGCACCAATCCACCCAAAGGCGTAAATGAATCATGCATCGCATTGACCGCTCCGCAAGAGGCAGCAGTAGTAATAGTCGCGAACAATGCTGAAGCGGTAATACCAAAGCGCGTTTCTTTTCCTTCCATATTACCACCCGCCTGTAGCGGTGACAGGCTTTGATCGGCACCAGCGGCACTTAGCAAGGGATTGCCCTGCTGTTCAGCATATAACGCCACACACGCCATGATCACGAAAATAATAATCATAGCGGCCAAAACGCTCCAACCCTGACGGGTATCGCCGACTAACCATCCGAAGGCATAACACAAAGCCGCTGGAATCAGGAAAATGGCCAGCATCTGCAAGAAATTACTCAAAGGAGTTGGGTTTTCAAAAGGGTGAGCAGAATTAGCATTAAAAAAACCTCCCCCATTAGTGCCCAGCATTTTGATAGCCTCTTGTGAGGCCACAGGCCCCATGGGCAAGGTCTGGGAGTGGTTAGTCTGAGTGGGTTCCAAGGTGGAGACTTGCTGATAACGGTTGAAGTTTTGAATCACCCCCTGGCTCATAAGTAGGGTGGCAAATACTAGGGCGAGTGGCAGTAATAGATATAAAATAACCCGCGTCAAGTCTACCCAGAAATTACCTATAGTGACTACGCTATGTCGAGAAAATCCGCGGATTAAAGCTAGCACCACCGCGATAGCCGTGTCGCCGGAAAAAAAATTCTGTACGGCAAGCCCGAGCATCTGCGTTAAGTAACTCAGGGTTGATTCACCGGCGTATCCCTGCCAGTTAGTATTGGTGGCAAAACTGATAGCGGTATTAAACGCTGAATCGGGGCTAATATTCGGGAAATGCTGCGGATTGAGGGGCAGCCACAGCTGGAGGCGCTGCAGCCCATAAACCATCACGACACCCAGCAAATTAAACAGAATCACTGCCACCGCATATTGGCGCCAGTTCATTTCTTGTTGGGGTTTAATACCACACAGCCAATAAATCCCATTTTCCAATGGACGCAGTATACGATTCAAACCGGCCGGTTTGTCAGCTGCGATTTGCGCAATATACCAGCCCAATGGTTTAGTGGTGAGAAGCAAAACAACTAGAAATAGAATCAGCTGCACAATGGCATTGATGCTCATTTAGAAATACTCAGGTTTAATCAGGGCAATGATGAGATAGATAAATATCAGAACAGCGATACCGCCGGAGATAAAATAAAGCCAGTTCAATTCCCTGCTCCCAGCTTGGAACACCCCGCAATTAGCGTTAAGGTAATTAACACGCAGAATGCTAGGATGGTCAGATAGAAAAGATCCATAAAGTATTCACCATATGAGTTTACATTAGCTTTCTCCCTTCTCCCGCTTGCGGGAGAAGGGCCGGGGATGAGGGTGCATCGGTTTGCATTTGCGCTTAATGAAACACCCTCACCCCTGGCCCCTCTGCCGGAAGCAGGAGAGGGGAGAAAACGAATTTTGTGCTGAATAGTTACAAATTCATATGACTTAAAGATGGCGTCCCCAAGGGGATTCGAACCCCTGTTACCGCCGTGAAAGGGCGATGTCCTAGGCCTCTAGACGATGGGGACGGGACGCTGGTGGAGCTAGGCGGGATCGAATTGAGCAGGTAGTCATTTGATTGTATGGGATTTTTAAAGCTGGATATTTTTAAGATACCCCCAAAGCTACCCCTTACTCATTACGTTGCTTCGCTACAAGTTACGAGAGTAGCTTTATACATTATATTTTTATTGGTATCAATCAAAACTGCATCAAAAACTAAATCAAGAATGGCTTTTATGAGCTTCTGACCCATCAATCATCAAGCCCAGGTGAATTCAGTTTCGTTATGCAGGAGTCAATTCTTCTTTTATAGCGGCTTTTACCTATTCTGCCCTTCTCACATGAATGCTTTGTTCAATAATGCTTAAGGCCAGCTAGTTCCAAGACGCGTAGCATTTTCTCCTTTTTTATGCTCAAGTGAAGTTGCGGTAGGGTTAGTGCGTTTAATGGTTGGCCAAATATTTACCTTTGATTCATCGCCCTTTGAAGACAGGCTTTTATTATCAACAACAAAACTTGTGTTATCTTTTTTCGCTTTTGAATCAGGTCTGGCAGAAAATACTCTATAAGTTGTAATGTTTTTCTTTTTTTCTTTTTTATCATCACCTTTTGTTGCGGTAGGGTTAGTGCGTTTAATGGTTGGCCAAATATTTACCTTTGATTCATCGCCCTTTGAAGACAGGCTTTTATTATCAACAACAAAACTTGTGTTATCTTTTTTCGCTTTTGAATCAGGTCTGGCAGATAATACTCTATAAGTTGTAATGTTTTTCTTTTTTTCTTTTTTATCATCACCTTTTGAAGTAGAAACGTTATTTGATGGCCCTAATTGCTTTAGTAAGTTCTCAATGTTTGATTGGCTTTTCTCCTTTGCCATTAAGAGATTGTAGAGCTTGATCAGATTTGGGTCGGTTATTGATTTTTTATCTTTTTGGAGAGAATCTTTCTTTTCAGTGTTCTCAGTTTTAGAGTCTTTTTTAGGATTAGAATTCTTTGAAGGTTTAGAAAAAGATGAAATGACCGTCCTTACATAATCTGAGTTTATAAGCTTGAGTTTGTGCAAAATATTTAAAAATTTACATACTCTGCTATTACTGGCAAAGTCATAAAAATTTGCAGCACCCCCGGATTGACCCTGCCAAATAGATGGATCCTTCCAAAGATTATATGAAATTAATAGGACTTTTGTGTTCGTAGCCAATATTTTTCTTTTTACCTTTTTAATATCTTTTTCAAGTTTATCATTGAGGCCGAGACAGCTTCTAAAAAATTTTTTGGCCTTATGGCTAAATTTGGTTGATTCATTTTCTAACTGTTGCAGCTGTTTTGGGAGGCTAAGTAGTTCCGAATAGATATTCATTAAACTCCTGTCGCCCGGAGATTCAGATTCCTTTCGAAACTTAGAAAAAAACGCTAGTACTTGATCTACAGCAAGTGGAGTTAAAAGTCGCAATTTTTGTAAGGCATTTAATACCTCATCTAATTTGGTATTTTTGGGGAAGTTGTCGAAGTTGCCGGTATTTTCAGTCTTTTTCCATAGATTATTAGAACACAATGTGAGCTTTGCTTTCTCAATCACCATTTCTTCTTTTAAAGTATTTATTTCCTTTTTTATATCTTTTTCTTGCTGTGCATTAGCACCAAAAAATCTTTTAATCCTATGACTAAACTTACTCGATTCATTTTCCAATAGTTGGAGTCGTTCATATTTAAGGCTAGCATCGTAAATTGATTTGAAAAATTGCTGGCAGGTGGTAATGTTAGGTCGTTGATTATAGTCCCGATGCTGCATTTCCCCCAAAAATTTGTCAATAATTTGTTTAAAATCTATGCCTAAAGTGTTTGGAAATGCTTTATCAAATTTTTGATAAAGTGAGGCTAAGATATTTTTTGCCATCATGTTAATATCATCTTTAGCCCCAAAATTCTTTTGATGTAGTTTAAAACCTTCCGACCCCATTTTCATATAGCGCATGGGCAGTTGTTTATCCATTTGACCAGGGTTTCTTTCTGTTGCCCAGCCAAAATCAATGAAATTAAGTTGTAGATGGGAATGGGTGTGAGTAAGCTCGTGGCTGGGCTTTATATCAGAGGGATTTATGGTTTCTTTAACCTTTCCAACGTTATCTCCTCCTTTCTTTTTATCTTCGAGCGTAAAACTTTCTGAATCAGATGCAGCATCTACTACCACTAAGCAATTATTTCGATTTAGATCGCCATGAAGAACACCTTTGTCGTGTATTGCAGCTAATTGATTTACCGCCTGTAACGCTAGGTAATTAATGTCTGAAAACTTTAGATGACTAAGATCTGCATCAGTTAAAGTTTCTCCCGGTTTTTCTTCCTGTATACAATATAGGCTATTATCAACTGGGCTGCCTTTAGTCTTTACAGGAATAGGAGGTTCAGCTGAAAAAAATAAATTAGTGATCTGGGCTTCAATTATGGCCGTTTGTTTTAAATTTTCAAAATTTTTACTTAATTCAAAATATTTTGAGTTTAATTCAACCCAATAAGTGGTTAAAAATTCTTGCGGAGTTTGTTTTGGATCGTACCCAATTAAATCATGAAGAGGGTCGGTTTTAAGTGAGGGTGAGGTATAAAATGTTTGGAATTGTAAGAAAGCATCCCCTTGAAATACGGTATTGTATTTTCCATTTATATCCAAGTTACTTCTTAAGGCATCAACAGCTAATGTTAAACCCGTGAGCTGATTGTTAATATTGTCCGGTAAAATAATCTGTTTTAGCACAGAAGGCTGAGAGAGGTCTATTATGCCATCCTCCTCGTTATGGGGCTTTATTATAAACGCCTTACGTGCATCTGCATAAGAGCCCTCGCCTAAAACCTCCTCGTCATTTTCGAAATCGATCAGATAATGATGATCTAATTCTGTAGCGACAATCTGGTAGCGGTCCTCAAAGCCCTCAGGCCCAAATTGTAGGAGATTTTTACCCTTCTCCTTCATCAGCCTAATTGTTTCCTGAAACCCTATAATCCGACCATCTTGATCATCAATTATAATTTCAATTCCATCATCGTAAAATGTATGACGTGGCATTTGTTGTCCCCTATCTAAATACCAAAAAATATTGTTATTTATATTTCTTCTGTGAAAGCGAATGGTTCTATCGAAGTTTGATAATGCCATAATGCTACCTTATCAAGCTTAAGCTAATCTTATGTGTCTAGGGTAATACAGAAATTTATTGGGTGAGGCTGTCATCCTGAACGTAGTGAAGGATCTCCACAGGGTGGCTACTCATTGTATTTGATAAAAATTCGGAGGATGAGGATGGGGTTTAGCTGCTGGCGGGGGAGGGTGCAGTGGGCTGAGTTTCTATGTGGCGCAATGTCTTGATTAATTCAGGAGTAGTGATGATCGCTGTTTTATTGGGAAGGCGTGGGATTTGAGTTTGGTGGAGCTAGGCGGGATCGAACCGCCGACCTCTTGCATGCCATGCAAGCGCTCTCCCAGCTGAGCTATAGCCCCGAAGACCCGTTCATCAAGTTGCGATGAAACAGAACGGCGATTTTATGGAATATGGCTTGAGTCTGTCAAGTTAAAGGATCTTTTTTGCAGAAAGATTTGTAATTATTCAGCACATTCGAGAATTGTCATTCCCGCTTTACAGAACTATCCAAGAATGATGGACTTTCAAGCGGGAACCTATTGCCTACCTTTCCATTAAAACTGCCAGGTGCAGTTAACAATTGGGTTATAGGTTCCCGCCTGAAAGATCAACACGTTCGCTCCAAATTGTGCCAGCGGAAATGACATTTCCCTGAATTTGGTGAATGGTTACAAAGATTTAAATAAAAGCGCTCCTTCCAGCTGCCCCCCTTCTAAACTTCTCAATAACCTCTACCGAGCCGCGACTGTTAGGGAGCGTTTACGCTTTTCAATAAACGCTCCCTAACAGTCCGGCTCGGTAGGTTGCGGGGGGAAGTTAAGAAGGGTCAGGGATAGCAATAAACTGGGCGACTAAAAATTCTCCTATTGATTGTTTCATCTACTTATTTATACTTACCCTTTAAAAATACAACCGAGGGAATTTTATGCGGCGGACGATTGCGGTCAGTTTTGTTATTGTGGGCATAATGGCCCTGTTTGGATGTAAGCCTGGAACCTATTATCCTTTTGGACAAAAGGTGCAAAATCCTGATCAAACCCAGTCAACGGTTCATTATGCTCCAGCAACTGGCCAACCAGTGCTCCCAGGGCAGCCTAGAGCGGCTCAAATAGTTCCGGGATAGCGTTGTAAGATTAAAATAGACTGTCAATAGTTGGTGCTGTTGCTTAATTCTAACAGGCACTATAATCCCTCTCCTCGCAGGCGTTATGAATAATTCATCGGGGAGTGGATAATAGAGAAAGTAGAGAGAAGATTAAAAAAATCTACGAGGAGCAGCTGACGGCGGCCCTTAAAGAATATAAAGATTTCGCTAAATCATTACAAAATAATTCCAATTCCAGGCAAGCTCAGCCGATTCGTCCCGCTGCCCAAAGACCACCTAATCCTCCTCAGCCAGAGAGCAAGAGCTCACCATCAAGGCCTGTCTCTAGAACAGAAAACCCACCTTCAAGAGATGCCTCTCAAGACGTTAGGCGGCCTGCACCTACTGAAAACAAGAGTATAGATAAAAAAATCCTAGATAAGTGTAAACCCGCTTATGATGCCCTGCATGCTAATTATCCTAGTTGGGGTTTAACTGACGCTCAAAGAATCGATTGGGGAAGGCGTTGTCAGGCTGATTTTGGAAGAATAATAGGTCAGGCGAGATTCGACAGTTTGAAGCGTGGTGCTAATATCAACCAGATAGTAGAGCGATCAAAGACTGAGTTTACTAGACTAATGCATAAAAATGTTAATGATGTTTTGGAAGGCCAGCCGCCCTCCCCCTCGCAACGCCGATCTTCAGCCGGAAGTGATCCGTCACAGTCTGGATCGAGAATGGCAGACATAGGTGCCGGAATCGAAGTTGTTGGTGGTGGAGCTGTTAAACTTTTTGAAGCTATCAGCATGGCGTTTCGTTAGAACCCACCCAAGCGTAAATCTCGAAACGTGTCATTATCTTCTCCCAGCTCCCCTGGGAGAAGCCATCATACTTCTCGAGCATCACACGTCTGAACCAACTTCAGTACTGCAAGCTCCAAGCGCTCTAATGCTTGCACTAAAGTTTCAAAGTGCAAAGCAAAAGAAATCCGAACATAACCCGCTGTGCCAAATGCTGACCCCGGCACAACCGCAATTTTAGCTTCACGTAATAGATATTCCGCAAAATCCAGATCTGTTTTGATCCCATCATCTTTAAGCACATTCTCAACCCGCACAAAAGCGTAAAAGGCTCCATCCGCAGGCGCACACTCCAGGCCTGGAATGGCATTTATTTTCTCAACCACAAAATCATGGCGACGTTTAAATTCATTATTCATATGTGTAATGCAGGATTGATCGCCATTCAAGGCCGCTTCGGCGGCTTTCTGCGCGATGGAATTGGGGTTAGAGGTCACTTGCGACTGTACTTTTTTCATAGCGGCAATGACTGCAGCGGGCCCCGCAGCATAGCCGATGCGCCATCCAGTCATGGCATAGGCTTTGGAGACGCCATTGATCACAATAGCTCGCTCGTATAATTCCGGACAGGCGTTGACAATATTAGTAAACGGCTGTTCAGCCCACAAAATATGTTCATAAATATCATCGGTTGCGACCAGCACCCGTGGGTGTCGCTGCAAGACTTCTGCCAAATGCTGCAATTCAGAGCGGCTATAGGCCATGCCTGATGGATTAGAGGGGGAATTTAGCATCACCACGCGGGTTTTCGCGGTAATGGCTGCTTCCAGCTGCGCGGGTGAGATTTTAAAACGTTGTTTGAGTTGGGTTTGAATCGTAACGGGTGATCCGTCGGCTAATAATACCATATCGGGATAGGAGACCCAGTACGGTGCTGGAATAATGACTTCATCCCCGGGATTGAGCAGTGCGGTAAATAAATTTGAACAACTTTGCTTGGCGCCGTTGCTCACTAGGATTTGATTCGGCTGATACTGGAGCTGGTTTTCTCGGGCAAACTTGTTAATGATGGCTTGCTTGAGTCCGGCGGTGCCATCTACGGCCGTATATTTGGTGAAACCTTCATGTATCGCCTTGATGGCTGCTTCCTTAATAAATTCAGGGGTGTCGAAATCCGGTTCGCCCACGCTAAGATCGATGATATCCTCACCGGCTGCCTTGAGTTCTGTGGCACGGCTGGATACACTTAATGTGGCTGAAGGCTTGATGCGGTTAACTTTTTGCGAAAGCAGGATGTGCATGGGTGGTTCCCCAAGGGGTTGAATTGTTGAGAAGTAGTCAACTTATTATTACATGATTTAGGGGTTAAAAACATTACGTACGGTTCGTGATTCGCTTCTCTTGCAATTTCCTTCTTCTTATAGGGGAGGTTGTTGCATAATCCTAACAGGCACTGTAACCCCCTTTCGAGGGCATTGTTGAATGTGTCATCTGCCACTTGTGGGAAAAGCACTGTATCCCCTTTCCGTTGAATGTGTCATCTGCCACTTGTGGGAAAAGCACTGTATCCCCTCTCCCCTTGCGGGAGTTGCTATGCTGAATAATAGGGAAAGAGGTATGTGCCTTCGGTTAAAATATAGTTTTAACCAATAACCTCGACAGGAGGAGGCACATACCATGAGAGATTATACAGGAAAAACCGTGTTTGCTGGAATTGATGTTCACAAAAAGACATATGCAGTAACGTGTATCTGTGAGGGTATGGTAATGAAAACAGACACCCTGAAGGCAACTCCTGAGGAGTTAGTGCATTATTTACATAAATACTTTAAAAATGCGCAGATTAAAACGGCTTATGAAGCAGGGTTCTCAGGATTTGTATTACACCGTCATTTATTAGAAGAGGGAATAGACAGTCGGGTGGTTCACGCGGCTAGTGTAGAGATATCAGCCCGAGATAGGGTAAAGACAGATAAGCGAGATTCATTAAAATTGGCAACACAATTAGCCGCAGGGCGTTTAAAGGGCATTCATGTACCTAGCGTGGAGCGAGAAGCTTACCGCGAAGTCAGCCGCATGCGGGAAAAAATCGCTGAGGATAAGCGTCGAGTAGGAAATCGCATCAAGAGTTTGCTCTACCGTCAGGGTTTAATAGGCCCCGACGAGACCCCCGTCGTGAGTTGGAAATGGTTACAAAAAGTTCGGGCGTATGATTGTAATCCTTCGGTGAAGTATTGTCTGGACACCTTGATCTCTCAATGGTGGGAACTGGCGAACCGATTAAAAAACATAGAGCTAGAGTTAGCTAAACAGGCGCAAGCAGATAAAGAGCTGGAAGTCATTTATCAAAGCACTCCGGGGATAGGTCCAACCCATGCCCGTGTGTTGGCGAATGAATTAGGCAATATGGAACAGTTTAAAAACGAGAAGCAATTATTTAGTTTTACCGGATTAACCCCGAGCGAGCATTCTTCAGGGGAGCATAAACGACTAGGACATATGAGTCGTCAGGGTCGATCTATTCTACGCAAAACATTGGTAGAAGCTTCATGGACAGCGATAAGAAGAGATAAATCATTAATGGATATTTATCAGAGGATCAGTATCACTGCTGGTAAGAAGCGGGCGATTGTTGGGGTAGCACGACGCTTAATTGGACAGATTCGGAGTTGTTTCAAGTCGGGGCAACTCTATCAAATACGCAAATCAGAAAGCATTTGCAAAAAGACGGGTGAAGTACTTCCCACGGCCCTTTAGGGTGGTAGAGTTTAAATAACAAGGAGGTTTTGCTATGAATGGATTGAAATGGGGGCCTACCCCAAACCCCGAGATATTTGTAGACGTGATACAGGATAATCGAATCTGTCTCAAGTAACAGGGCAACCTCGAAGCTGCCCTGGAATCACGTCACGGTCATCGGCGTCTCCGCCTGTACCGTGATTAAATTATAGCAGAAAGTATAAACAGGAATGTTTTTGTAAGAAGTACCGTAACAATTATCTGTGACCTCGTCATACCCTGTTGTGAGGCGTAGTTTGGCCACCACGTGCGGGAGTTTGGGGCGCAGACTTTTATTCCGTCCGAATGGACAACTTGTGGCGGTTTTACGGAATTGACCACGAATAGCAGATTGGGCCAATAAGGCTTTGCTAGTTACGGTAATCTAAATAAAAACAATAGAGTTTTATGCTTAAACTGGCTTATGTAAATAAATAAACTTTATTTACCGGAGGCGCTCGTACCCCTATTGACAAATCACATAGCAGAGGGTTAGGGAGAGGGGTTGGTGTGGCATTCATTAGTTAAATTAACGTGTGCGCTTAATACACTGCTTTTCCTACAAGTGGCAGATGACACATTCAACAATGCCCCTGTGGGGAAGCGAAGGGACGCCCGTATTTTTATCTAATCCAGAAAAAATTTTTACATTTTATAAAGTTGTTAAGACTATATTAAGTTTCACCAGTTATTATGAAGTTATTCAAAATAACAAAAAATATTCTGAACCTGCTAGGTGCAATGAAAGATCGTTCACAATGTTGCGCTAGCATTAACAATCAAGCAGCAATTACAAAATTCTAATAGTAGATTCGGAGCACATATGTCTGAACAAAAACCACGACAAGGGCAACCACCCACAACGCATTTAACTGGCCTGCAATCGATAACAGCTGCTGTGGCTTCACTTGCTCCGGCTCCCGTAAAAATAGAAAATTCTCCCGCTAATTCACCTTTTGAACCCAGTGTCGATCAGTTGCGTGCCGGCACCAAATCCTCCGTTGAATTGCAGCGGCAATTTTTTCAAGCAGTCAAAGACAGTGTGCTGTCTACATATGAGAATTATGAAGATCCCAAAGGTGAAGATCCTGACATTCTAAAACTTGCAGACGTTCGTAATACGGCTGGGTTAGCCCGTGCAATTGCACAAGATAAAGATATTAAAGGGCAAAATAGACAAAATTTGACTGAGGTATTTCAAGAGGAAGAGGAGAGGTTGACTCGTGAAGAGACAGCAATACGAGAGCAAATAACAGCCGTAGGAGAGCTAATAAATAATGCCCCTAATGCTTTCATAGATATGTCTGAATTAGATAGACTGCACAAGCTTCAAGAGGGTATTGTGCACCAACGTCAGGAATTGGAAGCCGAAAAGTCTAAGCTCGGATTCCAAGTTCATATCGACGCATTAAGTTTACCAGGTGAGTGGGCTACTTATGATGTATTCGCTGCTGCTGTGAAAAAGTTTGGTTTTGGTGTAGAAATCTATTCGGGTGATCCTAACAAGCCTATTACTTATAAACCCCAATCAGCTGACTTTCCCACCTTTGTGATTGATCATAAAAACGGTAATCATTTCGAATTAAGAAGTATCAAACATGGGGAATGGGAGTACCCAAAAGAATCTCTAGGCTTAGGTGAAACAAATGGCGATAATAATTGTGCTTATAATGCTATCGTTCAAGGTTTGGCAGCCTTAATTGTCCTACACAAACAGTTAATCGAGCAAGCTCAAGCTGTAGCGCCAGTGTCTAATACGGTGGCTGCAACACCTGTTGTTGTGCCGCGGGTATCCGGAAACAACATAGAACCTAGAGCAGCCGCGCCTGCAAATGGCTCAAGTACTTATATAATAAATCAGTTAAACCGAGCTCCAATCCTCAGCAGTGCAACGGCACCGCAATCTCAAGAATTAGATGAGGATGATGATCCATCGGAAAATGCTGAGTTAGCGCGAGCTATCCAATTATCTATATCATTAAACCAGCCACAAGTCCCGTCTGCGCAAACGCAGATAAGATCAGCAGCCACTATCAGTTCAGCGGCTCCACGGCCTACGTCGGCTCCAGCTGAGCCTATCGATGCAGATTTAGAATTGGCTAGGAATGCATCCTTGCGCACTGCAGCCAGTGAAAATAATCAGCGGTCATTGAATACAAAAATAGAGACTTTACGAACAAACATACTGGACCTAAAAGCAAGTCCCGATTTGGATGATTTGACGGACCCGGAAGTGAATATGGTTTTTGAGCGCGAGTTGGCTGAGATAGAGGATTTGTCGGATCAGCAGCTTGAAGAGAATAGAAATCCCTTTGGACCGATTCGTATGTAGGGTTAAGGTGTCATCCATATCATTACCCACAAGTAAGCCAGAAAAGTTATTGCCACACACCGGCCGCAGTGCTAAGGAGGGAAACATCAGCGTGGCAACTGAATTGAATCTAGCTCCAGCCAATCGAAAGCACTGTAAAACCCCCTCTCCCGCGAGAGGAGTTTGAATATGATTACTGAACTTATTCGCGGGAGAGGGCTGGGGAGAGGGTTAGAATCATTAGTATTGGGTAAAAGAATCTGGCCTAACGGTTTAAAGTTTGAGGTCACGCAGCATATGCCAGACCCTCTCCCCAACCCTCTCCCGCGAATAGGCCTGGAAATATTATTTAAACTCCTCTCGCGGGAGAGGGGGTTTTACAGTGCTATCGTCTAGACTTGTGGGTAATGATATGGTGTCATCCTGACAAAGCCGTCATCCTTCGCTACGCTCAGGATGACAGCTTTCTTAGACCCCCTGGATCCGCGGATGATCCCAGATCAAGTCCGGGAGCAGGACGACGTAGTGGGGGAGCTGTGATGACAGGCCCTGGTTTAAAGTCATAAAAGATCTTTCTTCAGTAGTATGGGTAATTAATTTTATGGAAATAAAATATTTACCATAATATTAGGTTAAGATTTATGTTGTACCCTATTAATAATAACTGTAAAAGCTAAATTTACATAATCAAATTCCATAAAATATTAGGAGTGAATAACCCATGCCCAAGATTGAAGACTTAAAAGCAGCAAAAGATGCTTACATTGCTTTAAAAAACGACTTTTATTCCCAACATGATGATCTTTTTAGGGTCCCTCCTAAAAATGTGGATCAGCAGCAGCTGGTTAGAACTAAAGAGAAATTAAAACAACAAATTGACCTATCATTTGAAGATATTCAAAAGGAATTACAAAATATTAAACCGGAAGATGAATTTGACTTAGTATCATATATGGAGCAGAAGCATGAAAGTTTAGCACCGTTGCGTAAAGCATTTTCTGATATATACCAAGAATATGCGAGCCTTGAACTAGCCTCAGAAGCAGCTAAACTAAAAGATACCTTACATGAAGAACTCAATAAATTGCTTCCTTCCACTCCCAAGGAACTAACTTCTGAACGAGCTACAGTATATCGTAAAACTCAAAGTTTAATTGATGACGAATTTAAAAAGTTGGGAGACAAGCCACCTGCAAAGTTAGCTGATGTCTTGGACAAGTGTAATGAGCATATAAGTAATTTTGCACAGAGTTTAGGAGTAGAAATAAAGCCCAAACCAAAATTTTCAGCTAAAGTCTCTGGTGACGAAAAATTAGCAGCTAAAGACGACAGTAAACCAATTTTTCTAGTCGATCAACTTGGTGCATCTGATGAAAAAAAAGCCGGTAGTCCTAAGCCCCCTACGCCTGAAGAACTAGAAATAAGATTATATAAGGAATTGAATGATTTGTTGACTCTTTGCAAGGACAAATCCATAAATAAGATGGAAATAACTGAGGAAACTCAAAAGTTAATTGATGAAGAATTCAAGAAGTTGAAAAGTACTCCATCCCTAAAGTTAATTGATGTCGTGAACACTTGTCGTGGGCATATAGATAATGCAGCGCTGAAGTTAGGAGTCCAAGAGATTAAACCAAAACTTTCAGTCAGAGGATCTGCAAACGAGGCTGAAGAATTATTACAACTAAATGAAGCGATGGGTGTAACCAAAGAGATAAAAGTTTCTAAAACATCGCCTCTTTCTTCAATAGTTCAAAGTGCTAAAAATTTGGAAGAAGCATTTTGTAAAGAATTGAGCGGTATAGCTTCTCGTTCCACAAAACCTGAAACAGAAAAGAATGCTATAGTTGATATTGCCCAAAAAGCAATTGCCGAACAAATCGAGGGTTCAAAAGAAAGCTTATCTCTTCCTGAGTTAGCGAAGACATGTGATGGATATATAGATACTGCAGCAATCGCTTTAGGAGTAAAAAGGGTAGAGAATAAACCAACCCCGCCTGTAATTCCGAAATCTCCTGTTGTAGACAGCAAGACACTTCCTACTTCGGATACTGGCGATAAGAAGGCTGAATTTGATCAAGACCTTGAAAAATTCCTGCAACATTTTAAAAAGGAATTGATAACGGAGGGAAGTAAACTTGAAAAAACAGGAAAATTAATTCCAGAGAATGAAAGCAATCTGAAAAGTGACTCTCTTCGAGCAGGTTATCAAGTAATAGAAGAACTAATCGACAAATATGGGCTCATACGTAAAGATGTTATGGGAGAAGCTTTAAGCAAACTTCAAAAATTGTTAGAACCTCCTATTGCTAATCTACTTCCAAAGCCAGCAACCCCACCACCACTACCAAGCTCACCTTTGGAGGAGAAAGATCAACTTGAACAAAAAACTAGAGCTATTCCTGGTGGTAACAACCTGGAGCTACGATGCAATAAACAAATAGATGAGCTTGTCAGCAAATCCTCAAAAAACGATAAGCAAGATAAAGGTAAGACTGCTAAAGAAGCAATAAGAACTGAATGTAATAATTATAGAGATAGTCAATCTATGACTTTCGATACTCTCGTGGGTAATTGTAATAAATTGATAGAGAAGGCGGCAATTTCTTTAGGAGTACAGGATCTAAAGCCAGCAGCTCCTGGAACAATACCATTACCATTAGCTCCAAGTGGGCGAGGGCCACAAGAGACAAAATTGCCACAATCGAACCAATCTTATGCCTTAATTGGGCGATGTATACCTTCAAACGCTGAACTTAAAACAGCAGCAGAACGCTTGGCGGCTGAGATGGGTAAAGTTCGGCAGGATAGTTCGCGTTCGCCCACATTATCAGAAGAAGATGCGAATAACTTGGTAAAAACCTCATCTCGGTACAACGCAACCGAAACTCATTATCAGCGCACGTTTAGAAATACAATATCGAAGTCTTTAGCAAGCCATGAAAATGAGGTTAAAAAACGAGAACATAACGAGATTCAGGCTCTAGGATCGAGTCCCGATAAAAAAGCAGTTGAGGCAATAAAAGAAAAAAACAAAGCAGACTTGGAATCGGCCGCAATTAACGCTGCATCCTGGACTAAAAAAAGTAATGATATCGAATCTGCTTCCCAAGTTAAACCCAGTTAGTTTTATGTTTAGAACCATCAGCTATGATTTTTAATGTATAAAGTAAAGATTAAGAGAATAAAATCCATGAGTGACCCAGACTACGAATCTACCTACAGGCAACTAAACGAAACACTTAACGCCGATATAGATAGTTTCGCTTACAAAACGGAATTAATCCAGCAACCACAGTTCGATGGAACGCTCTTACAGGAAAGCGAAGACCTGTTGCGGGAAACATTGGCCAATATGGGGCTGGAAGGCGAGCAGTATGAACAAGCCTGTGATAAAGCGTTTGGTGCTCTGCGCGGTTTTTTGAGTGGGCCGGCCTCTCTTAATCGATTACCGCCTAGTCCGCAGGCTATTGCACTGGCGCTGGGGGAATGGGCGGCGAAGGTGGTGGAGCTGCAGGCTAAGAAACAAGGTTCGTCTGAGTATGACAGTGATGCGTATTATGAAGACTTCAATCTCTTCGCCCAAGGGGAATTCGGTGGTTTGACTGAACAGCAGTTGATTAATTTGGCGTTACAACGGGAGTTATATGAGAATAATGAGGAAGAGGATGACTCCCTTGAAATAGAGGTGGAATCGGATGATTTGCCGCATAAAGTTGCTTTGGACTCTGAAAGTGAGGAGCATTCAGTCACTTTTGCGCCTTGATGACTTCTTTCTCTAATTCTCTCCGCAAGGCTGGGCTCACTGCAAAATATTTATTTCCGTTTTGCGGGTGTGAAGAGATTGTGAAGTGATGTTAGGGGATTTTTATATCAATGGGGATAATTGCTACCATGGGAAGTTAGAGTGGATAGATAGCTTGTGGTTGTTAGCACAGATTAAAGATTAGCACTGTATTCCCCCTCTCCCGCGAAAAGAGTTTGAAAAAAATCTCTGAACCTATGCGCGGGAGAGGGTCGGGGAGAGGGTTATGAATGAAGCAGCGGGCCCGTGAGTTGCGAACAAGAAGCACAGATGCTGAACGGTGTCTTTGGTATTATTTACGAGCTCACCGTTTGGGATACAAATTTAAAAGACAGGTACCGATTGAATGTTACATAGTGGATTTTGTCTGCTATGAAAAGCATCTGGTGATTGAGCTTGATGGCGGTCAGCATCAAGAGCAGCAAGCTTATGATATTCGAAGGACAACTGTATTGAGTAAAAAAGGATTTCAGGTCTTACGGTTTTGGAATCATGAGGTCTTGCAGGATATTGAAGTGGTGTTAGAGGCCATATACCAGGCCCTCTCCCCGACCCTCTCCCGCGCATAGGTTCAGAGATTTTTTTCAAACTCCTTTCGCGGGAGAGGGGGAATACAGTGCTAATTTTTAATCTGTGCTAACAACCACAAGCTATCTATCCACTCTAACTTCCTATGGTAGCAATTATCCCCCATTGATGTAAAAATCCCATAACATCACTTCACAACTTCACACCCAGAAACGGAAAAATTTCCCAAAGGAATTTTGTGAAGTAAATCCTGCCAAAAAAATATTCGTAGGTACCCATTAGCATGACCAAACCTTTCATTCTTGAATCGGCCTATCAACCGGCTGGCGATCAACCCCAAGCCATTACGCGATTAGTAGAAGGAGTTAACCAAGGCCTATCCTATCAAACTTTGCTGGGGGTAACGGGTTCAGGCAAAACCTACACCATCGCTAATGTGATCCAACAAGTGCAGCGCCCTACGCTAGTATTAGCGCCCAATAAAACCTTAGCAGCGCAGCTTTATTCCGAAATGCGCGGATTTTTCCCGCAAAACGCTGTCGAGTATTTCGTATCTTATTATGATTATTACCAGCCTGAAGCCTATGTGCCTTCTTCAGACACCTATATTGAAAAAGATGCTTCCATCAATGATCAGATAGAACAGATGCGGCTGTCGGCTACTAAAGCTTTGCTGGAGCGTAAAGACGTTATTATTGTCGCGACCGTATCGGCGATTTATGGCTTGGGAGATCCGCAGTTAACTTTGAGTATGCTGCTGCATTTAAGCCGTGGTGATCAGATCGAACAGCGCCACATTTTACGCCGCTTGGCCGAGTTACAATATCAGCGTAATGACATGGATTTTCGTCGCGCCACTTATCGGGTGCATGGTGATATAGTCGATATTTTTCCGGCCGATTCAGAAAGCGAAGCAGTGCGTATCGCTTTATTTGATACCGAAATCGAAGATATTAGTATTTTTGACCCACTCACCGGCGAAGTGTTGCGGCGGGTGCCGCGCGTGACTATTTTTCCCAAAAGCCACTATGTGACGCCGCGGCAAAGGCTTTTGGATGCGGTAGATTTTATTCGCCAGGAGTTGGCGCAGCGACTGGCTGATCTACATCAGATGCAAAAATTAGTGGAAGCACAACGCTTGGGGGAGCGCACACGTTATGATCTGGAAATGATTATGGAGCTGGGATATTGCAATGGAATTGAGAATTACTCGCGCTATCTTTCCGGTCGCCAGCCGGGTGAACCGCCGCCTACCCTGATAGATTACTTGTCCAGTGAAGCCATGCTAGTGATCGATGAATCACATGTCACGGTGCCGCAATTGGGCGCGATGTATCGTGGCGATCGCTCTCGTAAAGAAACTCTCGTGGAGTACGGATTCCGCCTGCCTTCGGCCATGGATAATCGACCGCTACGGTTTGATGAATTTGAAAACCTGGCGCCGCAGACCATTTATGTATCTGCCACTCCAGGAGACTTTGAACAAAAAAAATCTGCGCAAGTCGTTGAATTGCTAGTTCGTCCCACGGGTTTAATCGATCCTGAATTAGAGGTGAGACCTGTCGCCACTCAAGTAGATGATACCTTGTCAGAAATCAATTTGCGGGTGGCGAAGAATGAACGTGTATTGGTTACTACCTTAACTAAGCGCATGGCAGAGGATCTTACGGAATACTTGGCTGAACATGGGGTGAAAGTACGCTATTTACACTCGGACATTGATGCTATTGAACGCGTGGAAATTATCCGCAATTTGCGTATGGGTACCTTTGATGTGTTGGTAGGGATCAATTTATTGCGCGAGGGCCTGGATTTGCCGGAGGTATCTTTAGTAGCCATACTTGATGCCGATAAGGAAGGGTTCCTGCGGTCGGAACGCTCGTTGATTCAAACAATAGGGCGGGCAGCGCGTAATATTCATGGCAAGGTGATTATGTATGGCGACAGGATTACCAATTCAATGCAGCGGGCGATTTCGGAAACCGATCGTCGTCGCGAAATCCAGAGGCTTTATAATAAAGAGCACGGTATCACCCCTAAAGGCATTGAAAAAGCAATTAAGGTGATATTGGAAACCAGTGAAGAGTTTTCCCCGCAAGCCCGTGAACGTGCCGAGCGCGTGGCGGAAGAGGCGGCGGTATATCAAACCTTGTCTCCCAAACAATTAGCAAAGCAGCTTAAAAAATTGGAGGAGCAGATGTATCAACACGCGAAGAATCTTGAATTTGAAGAGGCGGCCAGGGTGCGGGATAAGATTAAGCATATACAGGAGGTGACTTTTTCTGGGTGATTTGGTGTTGGGGGGAATAAATGATTTTTGGGAATTTTTTTGGAATTACTGAGTTTCTTGCTTAGGCTATCTTGGGTGCCAATAGCAGCTGCCCCTTTCCTAACCTTCCCCCGCAAGCGGGGGAAGGGACTGGTTGGGCAGGAGGCGAAGTCTTGAGCTAATTCTCATATGGCTCGAGCAAGTCCCTTTCCCCGCTTGCGGGGGAGGTTAGGAAGGGGGGGGTAGCTGCTATTGGCACCCAAGGTTTTATTTTTGCTAAAAACTCGTTAACGATGTTTTAAATAAACCCCCCCACCTTGCAGAATTCCCTTTTTAAGATATATTTTCCTTATGGTTGTCGTTTTTCAGCTCAATTGGGAGCGGCTGAAATTAAAATTGGTTCCATTTTAAGGATTTAGGAGTTTTTTTATGAAGACTACAGTACAATATTTATCAGACAAAGAAATGGAAGTGGTTGTCGGGGGCGGTCGGCCTACGGTAGGTAATTGGTGGAAAAGCTGGCATTTTTGGGAGCCGAGAACCCACCATCCGTTAGCACCTTCGCCCATGCATATTTGGTAAAAGGTTCGCTGTAACCCTTTCAATTCTGTTGGAATGGCGCAAGTGCTCTGCGGTAATTTTGCAGAGCACTTGCGCTTTTATCTACCCTAACATGAGGTTATCCTAAATGCTCCCCGCCATTAGAAAAGCGGTATTCCCCGTCGCTGGGCTTGGTACCCGATTTTTACCCGCCACCAAAGCCAATCCCAAAGAAATGCTTCCCATAGTAGACAAACCTTTAATCCAATACGCTGTTGAAGAAGCGATCGCCGCAGGTGTGAGTGAGCTGATTTTTGTGACTAGTTCCAGCAAGCGCGCGATTGAAGACCATTTTGATTCAAATTTTGAGTTGGAATATACCTTGGAACAGCGCGGGCAGCATGAGCTGTTAAATATTGTCAGAGAAGTTTTGCCAGCAGGGGTGTCATGCGCTTATATCCGACAGGCCAATCCTCTTGGTCTAGGGCATGCGGTGCTATGCGCAAAAAACTTAGTAGGCGATGAACCTTTTGCGGTGTTATTAGCCGATGATTTGATTGATGTAAGCAGCTACAATTGCTTACAGGATATGGTGGCTTTGTATGAAAAAACCAGCGCTAGTGTGATTGCGGTGGAACAGATCCCTCGCGAAGAAACGAGAAAATATGGAATTATTGCGCTAGAAGATCAACAAAAAGTAGATGGACGCATTCAAACGATCGTTGAAAAACCTGCTCCTGAAGATGCGCCCTCTAATCTGGCGGTAGTAGGACGTTATTTATTAACCCCAGGTATTTTTCAAATGTTGGAAGAAACGGCTGCCGATGGACGGGGTGAGATACAGCTGACAGATGCCATATCACGCCTGCTGTTAAAAGAAGCGGTGTATGGGCATTTGTTGCGGGGTAAGCGCTATGATTGTGGTAGTAAATTAGGTTATTTGGAAGCTACTGTTAATTTAGCACTGCTTCATGATGAGTTGGCTGATGATTTTAAGGCGCTGTTGCAGAAGTTGGTTAGTGGGTTTACGGAGAAGGTTTGACTGGGGTGGTGCTGGCTGAGGCTGCCCCCTTCCTAACCTTCCCCCGCAAGCGGGGGAAGGGACTGGTTGGGCAGGAGGGCGAAGTCTGGAGCCAATTCTCATATGGCTCGAGCAAGTTCCTTCCCCCGCTTGCGGGGGAAGGTTAGGATGGGGGGGGCTTGAAAAACTACCCAACTTAAATTAAGACCCCAGCAACCCCAACAACGCCTTAGCCGCCTGTTCCGACCCTCCTCCTTGTCCTAGCCTTTCTTTAACCTGCAGCAGCTCATTGCGCATAGTTTCACGATACCCATCATCATCCAAGATATGGCTAATTTCTGCATAAATATTTTCCGGATTTGCCTCCTGTTGTATCAATTCTTTCACAATGGGCCGCCCAGCGACAATATTGCATAGACCAATAAAAGGAATTTTAATAAGGCGTTTAGCAAAATGATAAGTCGAGGCAGCTATTTTATAAACAATGACCATAGGCACACCCATCAAGGCTGTTTCCAAGGTAGCGGTGCCTGAAGTGACAATGGCGGCGTCACATAGCTGTAAGGTGTTATAGAACTGTCCTGGAATCACCTTTATGGGTAGGTTGGTATTACGCAGATGAGGCTCCAGATCCGCCTGGCTCAGCGAGGAAGCTAATGGCAGGACGAAATCGAGATCGGGATAGCGGTGCTTTAACTGGGTGGCCGCTGCTAGTAGTACGGGCAGTAAACGCATGATTTCCCCTTTACGGCTACCTGGCAACAGGCCTATCACGCGCCTTTCGGAGGACAGCTGTAGCTCTTGGCGCATTTGCGTTTTGTCCCGATCGGCATGGACTTTGCCAGTTAAGGGGTGGCCTACAAATTCAACTGGAACACCACCGCGGCGGTAAAACTCTTCCTCGAAAGGAAAGATCACCAACATTTTATTCACTCGTTCGCGTATGGTTTTGATGCGCCCCTGTTTCCAGGCCCAGACTTGGGGGCTTATATAATATAGAACCTTGATGCCTGCTTTTTTCGCAGCTTTGGCAATTTGTAGGTTAAATTCGGGATAGTCGATCAATACAATTAGATCAGGGGGTTGGCGTTTAATGAATTGGCGTAGGGTTTTCCAGGCGCGGAAAATGGGATAAAAATGGGTTAGGATTTCTATAATGCCAACGACGGCCAGCGGTTTGGAGTCGACAATAATATCCACTCCGGCTTGGCGCATTTGTTCCCCACCCATGGCTAAAAAATATATAGTTGGGTCGATTTTATGTGCTTCCCGTACTAATTGGGCAGCATGGTGGTCGCCTGAGGCTTCGCCGGATACAATCAGGACGCGTTTGGGTGAGGGTTGTGGGTTCAAGGCTGGATCGCTGAGGTATTTAAAGGTATTTGGTTTTCTCCCCTCTCCCGCTTGCGGGAGAGGGGCCGGGGGGTGAGGGTGTTTCACCAGGCACAAATGCAAACCGACGCACCCTCATCCCCGACCCTTCTCCCGCAAGCGGGAGAAGGGAGAAAGCTAATGTAAACGTATAGATGAATCGTTACCCAGTTAATTAACAGATTTAAATAATTCCATCTGTTTATTTACAATATTAGTAATTTCAATAGCCGTGGCTAATGCCATTTTCCCATCCAATCCTGATACCACCGGCGGTTTGTGTTGTTCTATGGAATCTAGAAAAGCAATAATTTCATCGCGCAAAGCATCACCTTGTTCGAATGCTTGTTCTTCGCAAATTATTTCTGGAATGCCCGGGAACATTTCATTGGTCCCTTTGCGGTGAATGGCCAGCTGCTTATCTTGCAGATCCACAGAGATGTAAGCTTCAGGTTGGAATAAACGCAGCCGGCGTTCCTGTTTTAAATAAACTCGGCTGGCAGTTACGTTAGCTACGCAATGATTTTCAAACTGAATGCGCGCATTGGCAATGTCGATTTGGTCAGATAAAACACAGGCACCATTGGCGTGAATATTTTTAATAGGTGAACCGACCAGGTATTGAATTAAATCGATATCATGAATCATTAAATCCAGCACGACGCTGACGTCCATAGAGCGCAATTTGAAGGGAGCCAGGCGGCTGCACTGAATAAAGCGGGGACGATCTAAGTATTTTTCCAGGGCGTTGACCACGGAATTAAAACGTTCTAAATGACCAATTTGTAAAACCAGACGATTTTTATTTGCGATAGAGATGAGTTCATCCGCTTCGGCTACCGTATTGGTTATAGGTTTTTCCAAAAGTACGTGTACGCCATGTTCGAGAAATACTTTGGCGATTTGGTGATGCGATTGGGTTGGGGTCACGATACTGACGGCTTCTACTTTGCCGAGGAGGTCGCGATAGTCTTGTGTTGCCTGTGTCCCCAGTTTGCCGGCAATTTCTTTGCTTCGAGCCGCATCGGTATCACAAACGCCAACCAGTTGGGCATTCGGTAGGTTGGCGTATTTTTCGGCATGAAACCGGCCCAGGTAGCCGACACCGATTACCCCGCACGTGATTTTTTTCATGTTTTAATGGTCACTAGGTAAGTTTGCTTGCAGATTATTGGCAAAATTGTTCTGCATGAGCCTGAAGATTACAGAACGGCTGAGTTTTATCATTGTCCCTCCTCCTTGAAGGGTTGCATGCCTTTTCATTAATGGTCAGATAAATAACGGCTAAAGAAAAGGTACGTCACATTTTTGAAATACTCTCACTTTTTTTCACTGGAATCAATCTATACGTTCTAACGTAGCTATTTTGTATCCGGCGTATTAGGTTTGTCGCAGCTTCCCCTGCTACGTCGTCCCGCGGCTTGTCCGCGGGATCCAGGGGGCTTGGCAGATGTTCCTTGTCTTCTCAGCAGGTTTTAGGCTTTTTATGGATCCCGCGGACAAGCCGCGGGACGACGTAGAGGGGAGCTACAGCGACAGGGTCTAGCAAAGCCCAGCTCCAAGTAGTTAACTCCAGGTGCAAAATCTAAAAATCCCTATATACTCTATCTCCCGACTATCTTTGCATTCTAAATGGATGTATCCATGATTAAGCCCGTCCAAAAAACCCTGCCTCGCTTGTTGTGGAAAACAGAGCATTTATTGGCTGCAGGGGTCGATGAGGTAGGACGTGGTCCACTGGCGGGCGCGGTAGTAGCAGCTGCAGTCATACTCGATCCCAAACGACGGATTTCCGGTCTAGGAGATTCTAAGATGCTGACCGAACAACAGCGTGAAGCTTTATATCCTCTGATACAGCGCCACGCCATAGCCTGGGCTATTGGCCGAGCTGAAGTGGCCGAGATAGATAATTTGAATATCTTCCATGCGAGCCTGCTGGCAATGCAGCGCGCGGTGTTGGCTTTGTCTGTGCAGCCGGAACAAATATTAGTAGATGGCACCCATTGCCCCAAAGTGCCTTTTCCTTCCCGAGCTATCGTCAAAGGTGACCAAAAAATCGCAGCTATCAGCGCGGCTTCAATTTTGGCGAAAGTGACACGTGATCGAGAAATGGTTATGCTGAGTCAGCAGTTTCCTGGTTATGGGTTTGAACGGCATAAGGGTTATGCTACGCAAGAACATCAGCAGGCGTTACGCTTGTTAGGGCCTTGTGAGTTGCACCGTAAACATTTTGGGGAGTTGAAGTTTGCGGGGTCGGTGCAGTTGGAAATGGAGATTGGTTTGGCCCTTTCCTAGAATCGACACCTATGTAACTATTCAGCACATTCGAGAATTGTCATTCCCGCTTTACAGAACTATCCAAGAATGATGGACTTTCAAGCGGGAACCTATTGCCTACCTTTCCATTAAAACTGCCAGGTGCAGTTAACAATTGGGTTATAGGTTCCCGCCTGAAAGATCAACACGTTCGCTCCAAATTGTGCCAGCGGGAATGACATTTCCCTGAATTTGGTGAATGGTTACACACCTATTTATATAAAGTATCTTTATTAACGATCATCATTTACACATAGAAACCATTTATTCCCTAAATCAGCCATTAACGACTATACTACTTCTCTATCAACCCTAAAAACGCCAACCATGCCACAACCGCAATTTATTCACCTACACGTACATACTGAATACTCCCTCATTGACGGCCTAATCAATGTCAAACCGTTAATGCAAGCCGCAGTGAAATCCAACATGCCCGCGGTGGCCATCACGGATCAATCCAACTTATTTGCCATGGTTAAATTCTACCGTGCTGCCCAGGCGGCTGGTGTCAAACCTATCATAGGCGCTGATCTGTGGTTGCGTAATGCAACTGATGAAAAAAACCCCCATCGCCTGGTGTTGCTGTGCCAAAATCAGGTGGGCTATAAAAATTTAACCCGATTGATTTCTAAGTCCTATTTGCAGGGACAACATCTGGGAATGGCATTAATTGATAGGTCGTGGCTAAGCGGATTATCAGACGGACTCATCGCTTTAGCTGGACGTGAAAGCGATATAGGCCATGCTGTGATAGCCAATCAGCTGCAATTGGCTGAGCAGTTGCTAGCGGAATGGAGTGTGCTTTTTCCTGATCGGTTTTATCTGGAACTGACTCGCACCGGACGAGAGCAGGAAGAATTATTCGTGCAAGCTGCTATAGAGCTGGCAGCCGCTGCCGATATTCCTTTGGTAGCTTCTAATGATGTACGCTTTTTAGCGCGGGATGATTTCGAAGCGCATGAGGCACGGGTATGTATTCATGGTGGCTGGGTGCTGGATGATGCACGTCGGCACCATATTCATACCGACCAGCAATATTTCCGTAGTACCGAAGAAATGCTGCAATTATTTGCAGATATTCCTGAGGCATTAGTCAACAGCGTAGAGATTGCCAAACGTTGTAACCTGGAGTTGATCTTGGGTAAAAGCTTTTTACCCAATTTTTCGGTGCCGGAAGGAATGTCGGTGGACGATTTTTTCCAAGACCAGTCGAAAGAGGGTTTAAAGCAACGTTTAGGTAAAACCCTTGCAGAAGATGAGAATGCCACGATCACCCGCCAGTCTTATGAAGAACGCCTGCAAATGGAAATCGCCGTCATCAAAGGCATGGGATTTACCGGTTATTTTTTAATTGTGGCCGATTTTATTCGTTGGGCTAAACAACAGCATATTTTTGTCGGGCCTGGTCGAGGTTCTGGTGCGGGTTCCTTGGTGGCTTATGCGCTGGGCATTACTGATCTAGATCCCATCAAACATGATTTGCTATTCGAACGATTTCTGAATCCAGAACGTGTCTCCATGGCCGACTTTGATATTGATTTTTGTATGGAAGGACGCGATCGGGTCATTGAGTATGTTGCCAGCAAATATGGCCGGGACAGCGTGGCGCAAATTATTACCTATGGCACTATGGCAGCGCGAGCAGTGGTGCGCGATGTCGGGCGAGTCTTGGGGTTCCCTTATGGTTTTGTGGATAAGATAGCTAAGTTAATTCCATTTGAATTGGGTATGACTTTGAAAAAAGCCCTGACAGATGAAGCGCTACTATTACAGCGTTATGAGCAGGAAGAAGAAGTCAAAACCCTGATCGACTTGGCGTTGAAATTAGAAGGTATGCCGCGTAATGTCGGCAAACATGCCGGTGGTGTGGTTATAGCACCTTCAGTGCTTACCGATTTTACGCCGTTGTATTGTGAACCGGGGGGTGATAACCGCGTTACCCAATTTGATAAAGACGATGTCGAAGCCGTAGGTCTGGTCAAATTTGACTTTCTCGGTTTGCGAACCCTCACCATCATTGACTGGGCATTGCAGACCATTAATGCCGACCGCGCTTTACAAACTCAGCCACCTATAGATATTAATAGTCTGCCTTTGGATGATATAGCCACTTTTGAGTTGCTCCAGTGCTGTCATACGACGGCGGTATTCCAATTAGAATCGCGTGGCATTAAAGATCTGATACGCCGTTTACAGCCAGATCATTTTGACGACATCGTAGCATTAGTCGCTTTATTCCGACCCGGGCCGCTGCAATCAGGCATGGTCGATGACTTCATCAATCGCAAACATGGGCGTGCTAAGGTGGAATACCCACATCCACGCTTGGAACCGATTTTGCGTCCTACTTATGGGGTTATTCTCTATCAAGAACAAGTTATGCAGATTGCCCAGGTTTTAGCGGGTTATACGCTGGGTGGGGCGGATATTTTGCGTCGAGCGATGGGTAAGAAAAAACCGGAAGAAATGGCTAAGCAGCGGGCCATCTTTGTCAGCGGCGCAGCACAGAGTAGCGTAGCGGGTCCATTGGCGAACCAGATTTTTGATTTGATGGAAAAATTTGCTGACTACGGATTTAATAAATCCCATTCCGCGGCTTATGCCTTATTGTCTTATCAAACAGCGTGGCTAAAGGCCCATTATCCGGCGCAATTTATGGCGGCAGTATTATCCTCAGATATGGATAATACCGATAAAGTGGTGCGTTTTTTTGAAGATTGTTTGCAGTTAGGATTGATTATTAAAGCGCCTGATCTCAATCAAGGTCAATACCGATTTACCGTGAACCAGGCGGGTGAAATTATTTATGGTTTGGGTGCGATTAAAGGCGTGGGGACGGCCGCTTTAGATGGTATTTTGCAAGATCGTAAAACTAATGGGTTATTCAGTGATTTATTTGAGTTTTGTCGACGAGTTGACACGCGCAAAGTCAACCGCAAAGTGCTAGAGGCATTGATTCGTTCCGGAGCGATGGATTGTTTTCACATCGACCGCGCCATGCTGCTGGCTTCAGTAGACGCAGCATTACAAACGGCTGAACAATACAGCCGCGCCCGCAGTCAAGGCCAGACTGATATCTTCGGTAGTGAATTAGCAGATGATACGCCCAGCGTTAGCTATGCCAAGGTTGCACCTTGGCCGGATGAGCTGCGCTTGGCGGGTGAAAAAGATACCCTCGGTTGGTATATCTCAGGCCATCCTATTGCTCGCTATGAGGAAGAATTGTCGCAATTCGTTGCCGCTTCGCTCAGTGCTTTGCGGCCAGCTAAGGATAAACTGATTATTGCGGCTGGTTATGTTGTAGCGATGCGCATCATGCAGACCAAAGCAGGCAATCGTATGGCTTATTTGACTTTGGAAGACCGGACAGGACGTATTGAAATGATGGTATTTTCCCAATTGTTTGATAGCTGTCGTGGGTTATTAGTGAAAGACCAATTGCTGGTAGTGGAGGGTGAGGTAAGTGTCGATGAATTCACTGAAGGCCATAAACTCACGGCGCGCCAGGTATATGATCTCGGTGGTGCGCGGCAAAGGTTTGCTAAATATTTGCTGCTCCAGTTAGAGCAACAACAGATAGACGCAGATTTTTTTACCGCTTTTAAAAAAGCCTTATCTGCAAGCGGGAAAGGAGCTTGTCCTGTCTATATTGATTATTACCATGAGAGTGCGATTGCGCGTTTAACGCTGGGAGAGGAATGGCATATTCAGCCAAGTGAGTTATTGTTGCAGGAATTGTCCGCGCTTTCTGGGGTTAAGCATGTTAAATTGATATATGGCTGACTTAATATTTTCTTAATAAACCAGTGATGTTTTTGCCAAAGTCCCTTATAAAATAAGAATGCGAGGTAAATATCCATGACTGATATAAAAGATGAAAAATCTCAAGCCAAAAATTCTGATGAACCTTCAAAAATAGCCCCCAGTGTTGAAAAAAAAATTAAAAGTCCGACGGAAAGCATTGAGGATTTTATAGCATGGTCGGAGAGAATGGACAAGTATAAAAAAGAGATTGAATCACTAAAACAAGGAGATGATTCAAGAGCTTTGGCTTTATATAATGCGGCTCGAAATGGGAAACTGGAAACTATGGCACGTCTCGTTGCTAGCGGGGCTCCTGTAAATCACCTGCTGGTTTTAAATGATGGTCAAGCAGTAAGTCCATTGACAGGTGCTGCAGTTTATACAGGTGATTCTGACATTCAATATGAAATGATTAAATTCTTATTGGGTAAGGGTGCAATAGCTGATTTTAATGATACAACTTCTCATTTATTTTCTTTTATTCTGGATCAGAATCCTAAAGAGTACAACCGACGCGATGAATTAATTGAGTTACTTTTGGCTAGCATACAAGAATCCAGAGTTAAAAATTATGACAGTGATCTTAAAACTACTAGCCAGCACACTGTTTTATCAAATTCAAGTTCCAGCTCCAGATCCAATTCTTCCACATACCCAGGACTTACCAAGGAAATTGGCCAAAAAGGTCAAGATGACGAAAAATATAGTAGCATAAATAATATCAGTTCTGTTTTTTGCCCCAGACTTGGAAATTCTGCATAGGTAAAAAATAGTAGTCTTCGCTAGCAACAATTTTTCTAAGTTCGTTTAGCAGTGTATCCCATTCTATTTGAGTGATCTCCTGTGACCCTAAAAAAGCATTTTCTGCTTCTTGAAAAAACATCGGCCAAATAATTTTTTGCGATGAATGAAATAATACCGGTTGAATGGCTTGTATCTGAATGCGATTTAAATTTAATTTTTTAAATTCTGTATATAGTCGCGCTCCAAAATCATAATCTAAGCCTTTATTTCTAACAATCTTATAGGCAAGTTGCATAGAATCATTAAAAGCTTTTGAATAGGGGTAGCTCCGAGCTGCTGCTAAAAATTGTTCATCACAAGCTAAAATACCTTGCGGCTTGACCCGCTCATACATTGCTTGCAATGCTTTGGTTGGTTCACTTAAGTGAACTAACAAAAACCGGGAAAAAACTAAATCAAATTGATTATCAAGTTCATGAAGATCAGACGCAGAAAGTACCTTGAATTGAATGTTTTTTATTTTTCTGGAACTAGCTTGCTGTCTGGCTAATTCAATTTGCGCAGAACTAATATCTACGCCAGTCACATTTCCATGCTCACCTAATTGTTCAGCAAGCCAACAAGCTGTATTGCCAGTTCCACAACCCACTTCGAGAATCTGTAAATTAGCTGATAACCCAACTTTTATTAAAAATTCTCGGGTATAGGGTCCATAAATTTCATCTAATAAATGTAGTCTATCTGCAGCCTGTGCGCCTACTTTTAGTACATATTCATCGGGCTTATTCATTAGGATTTCCTTATTTGTACGTCATTGGTAACAAGAAAAAATAATAGCAATTGTTTTCTGATAATCTTGCAACCTTTTTATGGATACACCGAAATCCTAAGTGTATCGGGTATATTGTACATTTGTTTGTTTTTAATGCAAGACGGTTTGAGTAGATTTGTTGAGGTGACCCAGCAGATCTACTTAAACCCCACAACTAAGTATTTTTATAAACTCAGCATGTCTTTTTTCCCAGTAGGCCGCTTGCTTTTCATCATATAAATCACCGGGTGAAGAATATATAAACTGCATTGCTATCATTGCTTCTGCAGCATAAATTATGGGTGGTTTTTGCTTCAGAGCTTTTTTATACCAATTAATTGCTTGCGTTAGTTCTTGGACGGAGCCGTCGCCATGAAAACTCATATCACCTAATACAACTTGTGTAGTGGCAGATATAGCATCATTTCCTTGGGTCGCTAATTCATTCAGGATACGTATCCCTTCATTGTAATTGTCAGTATCGAGATAGTAGATGCCTAAAGAAAATTTGCCTGTTTTGTCGCCTTGTAATGCTGATTGTTTCAACCATTTTAAAGGCTCTTGAAACTCTTGCTGGTGTAATATTTTATTTTTTTGAGAATTCATTCCTAGATGCTTCGTCTTCTGCAATAAAGTAAATCCATAGAGAGCTTCTGCTGGCGCATATCCTTGGGATGCAGATCTATAAAGCCAATGCTCACCTTGATCTATATTGATGGAGGTGCCCAAACCGTTAAGGTAAGCAAATCCTACAATAAATTGTCCCTTTGCATCATTTTGTTTGGCTTTTGTTAAATACAGTGAAAATTCTTTTTGTAGATTATCGTAAATAGGTGGTTTATTCGGTTTAGGACAAATAAGGTAACCATTATTCATAGCATCCTCATATTTTTCGATTAAATTGGAGTTATAATTATTGGCTTTTGAAAGAAGAATCCATATTAACGAAATGAAAAAAATGAATATAAAAAGGAAAAAATATTTTTTTTGGATAAGCTTCATTTTTTAACTACCCAAATAAATAATGATTCCCAGTGATAGCCATTTTTAGGGGTTTGAACAAGTGAAGGTCCGGTCATTATTTTTTTTATTTCAAATTGATAATCCGGATCTTTGTAGATCCCAATAGGATTAATATCATATAATCTTGCGCTATAAACTTCAGCGTCATATACGTTATATACCGCTTTTAATAATTCACCGGCTGAAGTTGTTATGTGGGATTTTGTTATGGGATGCAATAATTTAATCTTGGATATAAGCTCCTGTCGCATGCTAATTTGATTTGCTTCATTTGCGGCTGCTGCAATAATAGTAACTGTTGCTGCTTTTGGGCGACCCGCATTACTAATTCCACCTTCTTCTGGATCTTCTTCCCAGCGATCCTCTTCAAAATACTCGCCCAGATCAATGTTTGCAATGGAGTCCAATATTTGCCATACCCCAAACGTTGCTAACGTTACTTTCCCCCCAATAGAATTCACCACATAATAAATATATTCTTCATCTTCTTTCTTAGCGTCAGCAACGGTTGTATCTGACCGGCAATTGAATGAAACATTTTTTCCAATATGTACATTTGCTCCAAGGAATACAAAAGGCTTACCTTCCTTAACCTGTATAGTTTTGGCACCCTTGCATATCACTCCATTCAATAGAGTGTTATCGCCTAACAAGGCAATGCGTTTTCCATTAACCATCACGCAGGCATTTCCTTCGATGATAACTCCTTGAACGCCATCCTCAAATATTGCGTAATCACCTGCACAAGCGATAGGTTGCCCTTCAAAAGTGACGGTAGGATTGCCTGAGTCAATTAACCCATCTCCATGGTAAGGGTTAATGACTCGATCTTTTATTCGGGCAGGTGATTTTGTCATAAAAATTTCCTTTCAGTTGTATTCTCTTAATTATCTTGTCGTAAGCTAGAGGCGTTGTTGAATAATTCCCAGATGGATTCCCTTCTCCCGCAAGGTGCTTTGTTGAATAATTTTCTTCCTAACTATCCAAAACTCTATGTTCCCTCTCACGCAAGGGGAGAGGGGATACAGTGCTTTCCTGCAATGGTTAAATGAATTATTCAACAAAGCCTAAGCTAGAGGAGAGTGCGATTATTCATTCACTTTTACTTCTGTTCCATTAATGAAAATACCTTTCATGTTAATTAATAAACTATTTCCCCCTACTCGTAGGGTGATGGATTGCTTTGCTTGCATCGTGCCAGTATTTCCAATGGTGATATTTAAATTTTGAGCTATATCTTGATTAACGCTGTTTCCGGTAAGGTGGGTATAATCGTTGCCGACAATTTGAGTAGCATTATTACCTGTTTCATGGCTGTAATCTTTGGCTACTGTATGCGTAGAATTACTACCAGTAGACTGAGTATAGTTTTGGCTTACACTGACAAAAGAGTTATTTGCAGTGCTATGCATAAAATCATGTCCGACGCTAACTGTTGAGTTATTGCTTGTGGTGTGGCTATGATCATTGCCCACGGTGATGCTTGAATCATGTTTGGTCACATGAGTATGATCATTCTGCACCTTCACCCCAAGATTGTTCTTCACCAGCTTATTAAAATCTTTCTGCGCCTGAATATAAATTTCTTCAGAGTTATGCCGGTCTTCAAAATACAGTTCATTATATTCATCTGCAGCTGCGCCTTTGGTAGAAGAAGTGCGTATGCCGCTGCGTGACTGTGAGCCTGGTAAAGAGTAGGGGGGCATATTATCTGCATTGTAAACTGTGCCCATGATCACCGGTCGATCAGGATCGCCTTCTAAAAAATGCACTAAGACTTCCTGGCCGATACGGGGGATAAATAAGGCGCCCCAGTTTTTGCCTGCCCATAGCTGCGCAACGCGTAGCCAGCAGGAGCTGTATTCATCTTTCTTGCCCTTTCTATCCCAATGGAATTGGACTTTAACTTGCCCGTAATCACTGGTTTCCAGTTCTTCATTAGGTCCACCGACCACCCATGCTGATTGGGCGCCATGGACGAGGGGTTTATGGTAATGGATTGAGGATTGGTAGGGAGTAGTGGCGGGGATGCAGATGAAGGTATTGTAATAAGATTGGTTGCCTGTATCGTCGTGCAAGTAGCTGCCATCAGTGGCGTAGTGCATGACGGTGGTGATGGCGTAATCGCCGTTGTCGCTGGCAGCGGGAGCGTTTTCTATGGAGAATTTAGAGCCGCAACTGAAACTGACGTAATTACTTTTCCCGTGAAGTGAATCATATTGCGCCTCTTGGGCTTCGAAGCGCTGTTGTGCGCGTGAATTACCGCTGCTGTTGTCTTCATATAGACCGGGGTAATCAAATTGTTCGTAATTTTCAGCTGCTTTTAGTTTAGCGCTGCCTTGTTGTTGGGCATGCAGTGAATTATCCGGCGTTGTATGATTATAGTCGGTGTGGGCGGCCTTGCCACTGTAGAACTGATATTGGCGCGTGAACTGAGTAATAGCTGGGGCTTGATGGGAGCCTGCGGTATAAACCGCCAATGCGTCGGTGGCAGGTTTGATGGCGGTTGGTGAATCAGCCAGCATCAGGGTGTGTTTGCCGTCTTCATGCTTAAAGAAATAATAAATACCTTCTTCTTGAAATAATCGTGAGAGAAAATGTAATGACGTTTCACGGTATTGGACGCAATAGTTGCGAGGTTTGTAGGAGTTTGACAGCCCGGTAGTGTCAAAGTGGGTAAACTTGAATTGTTTAAAGATTGCTTCGGCGATTTGCACGACCGTTTTTTGCTGGAACACTTGGCAGTCACTGCTGAAATTTAGGAAGGATAGCCAGGGTTGAATTTCTGCGCGGTAATAGCGGTTGCCTTCAACCACTTGCTCGGCGTGGAATTTAGTAACGTAGCCATTGAAGTAGCGGATTAGACCGCGATCATTGGTGTGGATGCTAAGGGTAATGGGTTTGCCGAGGATAGCTGCGGGGTCGATATTGATATTATCCGAAATGGCCTGCAGGCTGAAATTAAAAGGCTGCGATAAAGTTTCACTGCCTGAAAAGTTAATAGGCATTAATGTTTCTTTACCGAGAGGTAGATCTAATTGTAAAAAACGTGTGGTTTGAGAAAGCCAATTCATTATAAGCACTCTATTTTAATGATCTGATGAATATTTGTAGCATGATTGTTGGTGATATTAAATACCGTATTTATTGGGGGGTTGGGTCAATAGCTGATTAGAAGGCGTAGGGGGGGCATGTCTGTGGCAATGGATCCTAATGTAACGGGAGTTTCTGGGTGAGGATAGGGTGCCCCCGCCAGCTGGCGGGGATTAAAGGTCTATGTATAAAAGACGTTTGGTAAAACAACTTAAAATAAACATAACTATTTAGCATATTAACCAAAGAGCCAATAGAAACCGCCCCCATCCTAACCTTCCCCCGCTTGCGGGGGAAGGGACTATAAGGAGCGGACTTTTAGTTTTCTGCCCAACAGTTCCTTCCCCCGCTTGCGGGGGAAGGTTAGGATGGGGGCGGTTTCTATTGGCTCTTTGGTTAATATGCTGAATAGTTACAAATAAAGAAATACAATCTAATCCAAACTCCAGTCAATTTCCGGTTTACCCTGTTGTTTTAATAATTGATTGGTAGCAGAAAAATGTCGGCAACCCAAAAAACCGCGATGAGCTGATAGAGGTGAGGGATGGGGCGCTTTGAGGATATGATGTTTGGAGGCATCTATAAATTGCCCTTTGCGCTGTGCTGAGGATCCCCACAATAAGAAAATCACACCTTCTTTTTCTTCGTTCAAAATATGAATCACTTTATCAGTAAAAGTTTCCCAACCTATATTGGCGTGTGACTGAGGCTTGCCAGACTCTACAGTTAATACAGCATTTAATAGTAAAACACCTTGTTTAGCCCATTTTTCCAGGCAACCGTGAGAGGGTAAGGGGTTGGCGAGATCAGTTTGCAGTTCCAGAAAAATATTATGTAAGGAGGGTGGAGTAGCAATGCCCGGTTGGACCGAAAAACACAAACCATGTGCCTGATTAGCTCCATGATAAGGGTCTTGACCGATGATCACGACATTGACATTTTCAAATGGAGTGTATTTAAACGCGTTAAAAATATCGGCAGATTTAGGATAGATTTTTTTGCCGGTAGCCTGTTCTGTTTTAAGAAAATCAAGAATTTTTTGAAAATAGGGCTGGTGTTTTTCATAAGCCAGGACGGTTTGCCAGGTCTTGGTTTGGGTTTCTTCCATTGTATTATCCTTAAGTGGGGTGTTCTTCTGCTATTGGTATTGTATAATACCCGATACACTTAGGATTGCGGTGTTAGAGCAGCCCATCTTGCACTGATCTTCGTCCGATCTTCAATCGTAAAAACTCGAAATAAGAATAACCGACATAGTCGTCCCGGCTTCCATGCCGGGACGACAAGTCGACTATTCCTGCGTTTTTACTCAATCAGATCGAACACAAATTTGTAGGAACAAATTTGAACGCGACAGCGGCCCGAAGGGTGAAGTACAGGATGTACTTCATAAATCTCAGCACAAGCTGGACTACTCTAACACCGCAATCCTAAGTGTATCGGGTATAGTTAATAATTAGGCTGTATTCTGTCATATTACAAACCGGCAAACAAACACATGGAATTATTTAAGCACCCCAAGACTTTATGGATTCTTTCTTTTGGCAAATTGTGGGATACATTTAGCTATTATGGCACACAAACTATTTTAGTTTTGTATTTCATGCAGGTATTTAAATTACCTCGCGGTGAAAGTATTTTATTATATGGAGCTTATGCTGCTTTTACTTATGCCATTCCGATTATGGGTGGGGTATTGGGAGATAAATGGTTAGGTAGTCGCAACACTTTGCTGTTAGGCGGGTTGTTAAATATTGTAGGTAATTTGTTACTCATTTCTTATCATCGATATTTTTTCTGTCTAGGTTTGGCCACTTCCTTAGTGGGTTCAGGTCTTTATAAAAGTACGGCAACTCATTTGGTGGGTACACTGTATCCTGAAGGGGCAGCACGTAAAGAGGCGGGATTTACTTGGTTATATTTGGCTGTCAATCTCGGTGGCAGTTTGGGCCCGCTAGTGTATGGTTTTGTAGTTTATGCGATCGGCTGGAATATGGGCTTTTTATGCAGCGCTATAGGTCTTAGCATGGGGCTGGTTTTATTCTTATTTAATTGGCGAAGCTGTGAAGATAATTCCCAACGTTTTAAAATAAAAATCAAACAGGTTCAGTTAATCTATCTGGCTCTGATTATAGGCTGTCTATTGCTGAGTTTGCCATTTTATTATTCTGGTTCGTTAAATGTTGTAGTGGGAATATTTTTTGCTGCTAGTATCAGCTATATATTTTTGATGATTATTAAACATAAAGGCGTGATTCGTCAGCGATTGCTGGCATTGTTAGTTATCAGTTTCTTTGGCATGTTTTATTTTGCGGCTGGTATGCAGATTGGTACGACTATCACTTTATTTTTACAATCTAAAATTCAGCAGGGCGTCATTTCTACAAAAGTACCGGCTAGTACCTTCAGTACGCTATATTGTCTTTTTGTGCTGTTGCAGGCACCACTAATTACTTATTCCTTGTTCAAATTGAGATCGCGAGGAATAAAATTGCTGGTGGTTTATAAACTGGCCGTGGGGATCTTGCTCGGCGCTTTAGGAATCGCCTGCTTTGCTTTTGCTGCTGCGACAAATTTTATTGTGTTAGGGTTAATTTTAGGAATTCTATTGTTGAGTGCCGGAGAGGTGGTAATCGTACCCGCCATTTACACAGCTGTCAGCGATATAACGCCGCCCGGAATGAAAACAACTATGATGGGATGCTGGTTTTTATTTATTGGCATGGGTGGTTATGTTAGTAGTTTACTTGCTAAATTATCGGAGACGGTGGATCAAATTTTACCGATTTCAGGTATACCATATGTGAGCCAATTTGTTTTCATTTCCGGGTTTACTTTATTTGTAGCTTTTTGTTTGATTTTGTTGGCGCCTAAATTAAGGCGTATGATTGAGGCTGGGGTGTGAAATAGATTTGACCGGACTTTTTTGGTGCTCAGTACAAGGGTATTAGGGCCTGTCGTCACAGCTCCCCGTTACGTCGTCCCGCGGCTTGTCCGCGGGATCCAGAAAGAGCCTAAAACTTGCTGAGAGCGCAAGGAAATCATTTGCCAAGCCCCCTGGATCCCGCGGACAAGCCGCGGGACGACGTAACGGGGAGCTGTGACGACAGGCCCTAAGGGAAATTTCTTTATAATTAATTTGGATACGATCATGAGCTTAGCTTTTAAAGGAAAGTTGGAAATTCAAACTTGGGACCAGGTCAGGGAACAGGTGGCTAAAGTTAATCCTGAATTTGCTAGGATTATTGATCGATTAAATCCTGGTAAAGAATATTGGTTAGCTAAAACTACATATCCCTATGGAAGTTTGTTGTTGAGGCGGGCTTTATTGATGTTGCCCAATGCAAAGGGAGATATTGTGCCTCTGACGGATCCGTCCATAGATTCCAAAGTACGCGAGGGTTTGGATTATAATGGGAATTCTAATCCGGTTGCGTGTGTATTGCACAATACCTTTGAACTTTTTTTACCTCTTGAAGAACGAACTGTACCTTTTCAAGGTTTGATTTACCCGGGTCAGGTATTTGGAGCTTGGCGAATGTTAAATCCTGGAAAAACACATCAACCAATTTTTATTTGGGACTTGACAGCAGGGGCTCGTTCAATATTTATGCTGCCAAAAATTTCCGAAGAAAAAAAACACTTCAAACTAAGAAAACTATTTGATTTATCAGTGAATACACCTAAATCATTAATGACGCATTGGGAAATTTTTCGACAGATTGCTAATCATCCCCGATTTACTCAATCATGGAATGCAGAAATTTTATTTTTTTCAAAACGATGGTTTGATCATTTGAGTGACCCGGATTGGAGGGAATTTTATCATTATTTCGATCGCTCTATTTGGGTTAACGGTGAATTTTTACGTAACCAACCCCTATGGAATTTAGTGTTCTCAATTATATTGAATGAATACCAAGGTAAACCAAGTGCATATATTGTTGATACTGTGAGGTACCTCATAAATGTAGCTGTTGGAGCTCAGCCAGCTTTTGTCCCGGCGCGGGACAATTTATCCGCGCCAATAGCAGGTTTGCAGTATGTTTATACGAACGAGTATGAGATTAGGAATTATCCGCCAATTATTATGCATCCAGAAATATTTGATATGTATAATCCTCAGGGAAACCCCCTTTATTATTCTTTACAATTTCCGACCGCTCCTGGATTTACTCCGCATTCACGGTCCAGAAGCAGTTATGTATCTGATCTTCATGAAATTAGGTCACTGTTAATGCGTTATCAGCAAGAATTTATTTCCGATAGATTTAATATTGGTGGTACCCCTTATTATGATGTTTTTCAATTGGCAAAATTCGATTACTTTCATAATAATGTTGAATTACACATGGGTATAAGAAATAGCGGTGAAATGCCTTTAGAAGATAAGCACTTGCTGAGTACTGTTGACGGCATAGTTCATAAAGAATTTCCTGACATGTGCTCTTTTGTTAAAGGATGTATTCGAGTTGGACATTAACTAAGCACATGTAGAGCCCTTTCCCTTTTAGTGTCAGTATAGAAATTAATATGTTGAACGTTAGAAAGTCCCGATAAAAAAGCATATTGTCTTATTTCTAGCATAGATGGGCCATACACGCGTATTGTTGCATTATTGCTTTTAAGAAGGTATTCCCCATCGGTTATTTTCCCGCTTCTTTTAGCGCCAAGTGGAGTTGTTCCTTCAGTAAGGGTGTCTAAAATTAGTGTGCCATTTTTATTAAGAAGTTTTGATAGAATTTCTACTGCTCTTTGTTGTTCTAAGGGAGAAAAATCGTAAATTCCACCCCATAACCATAATATAACGTCAAATTTCTTGTAGGTTATGGTTTGGCTAAGGTTAAATAAATCGCACTGTAATAAGTTTATATTATTATTACTTTTATAACGCGTCTTTAGATAGTTGTGCATTCCACTGCATCGCTCAATTCCTGTAATATTTTTTGAAAAATTATATGTTAATAAATAATCTATGACTCTTCCATAACCTGCGCCAACTTCTAAAATAGATTTACCTTGCGAGAAATAAGGCGCTAATAATTTTAAATCACAATTTGTGTCTAGCCCTCCCGTCTTAGCTAATTTCTGAAGTCCGGAAGCTTTTAGTGATTGATAAAAAGCATTATTTTTATGATTTGTTCCCTTTTTTAGGGTTGTTGGACGAAAATAACTACCTACACTTTGCTCTGCCACAGATATCATAACTTGTCACTCTTTTGCATTTTTCGATTGAGATATGCAAAGAAATTTCATATTGAAAGAGCAATCAAGTGCGATTTTTCAACCCGTTATGCATATCTCCCTATCCTGTTATTAATACTCCTATGAAACTTGTTGTGGCCTTCGAGTTTAAATAGGACGCTCAATAGGATAGGTCTAGCAACAAGCATTTATCCTTATAATTGTAACACATTTCTCTATCTTTAAGGTGAGTGAAGGATGGGGAAAGCGGAAGAGTTTGTGCAAATAAATTTAAAAAGACAAATTTAAAAATAATTAATAAATAAGAATAATTTTGAGGCTCAAGGAAATTTATTTAATAACTATTTAGCATATTAACCAAAGAGCCAATAGAGACTGCCCCCATCCTAACCTTCCCCCGCAGGCGGGGGAAGGGATTGTAAGGTGCGGACTTTTAGTTTTCTGCCCAACAGTTCCTTCCCCCGCTTGCGGGGAAGGTTAGGATGGGGGCGGTCTCTATTGGCTTCCCAGTTATAGTGTTGATTAGTTACTTTATTTATAAATATTTTTAGGAAATTTTTCTAAAAAATTATTAATTAAAGAAGATAAAGTTTGTTGAGACGGGAGGGTGTAAAAAATGCTACCGAGCCGCGACCGTCAGGGAGCGTTTATATTGCTCTCATACACTCTTCTCGCGATCGCAGCTCGGTAGCATTTTTCGATTTTCTCAATTGTCCAATCACCGCCGATCGGTCATGCAACAAGATAGTCTTTAGCTTATTACCTTTCGCGTCTCAAAGGAAAGATATATTTCTTAATATTTTCTTAATATTAGGCTGCTAGTGTCCTTTAAGTCTTTGTAAATTTCAAACCCTTTTTGATTCCAAACCACAGAATTAGCTGTATTTAGCACGTATTTTGGGCCAAGTTGACATTTTATATTTGTAACTTTAGGAGTTTAGCTGATGTCTCGCTCGCGTTTTGAATTATTGATCGATGAGATGATAAAAGAAGAAACACAAACTTGTACAAATCTTTATGCAGAGCAACAACAAATTTTAGAAGCAAAGCTTGAGCGTGGTTACAAAGAAAAAGATTTTAATGCACTTTCAGAACAGCTAGTGGATCAAATCGTAAAAGACGGACAAGGAGCTTCTGACAGGCGTATTAAATTTGGAAGCGCGCTATCAGATTTAGCCAGTAAATTATTTATGGATATTGCAAATGCTATGCAAGCAGCATTTTATGATCCTAACCATCCTGATGATGAGACTGATTGCACTATTGATGATGTCGCCCTTACCTTTTATTTTTTGATAAATGATTTAGAGTTAAAAGATAAATTGGAAAAAGCTAATTATTCCGTTGAAAATTTCATCCAACATTTGTTGGAAATTACTAAAAAAAATGAATTGCGTGTCGAATATACCAATAAGCATTTGGCTTCAGAGCGCGCAAAATTATTAGATCAGCTTGCAGATATAAAAACACAGAAAAACATAATAGCAGGGCTATATGAACGCTATAAATTAGCAAAGCAACTCCAACCCTATCAGAGCAAATATGTAGAATCTCAAAATCTTGATATTCCATATGCCTACACTGTGATTATTTTAAGAGGCCTTATGCTGGCTCTTACGTTGAAGCCTGCGGATATCCAGCCAGAAGATGAAAAATATAGAAAGATAGTTCAGGCAATTACAAAGGCTTGGTTGCCAGCAAATGTCAAAAAATCTGCTGTTTTAGAGAAATCGACCGATTTTAACAACCTAGAAGTTAAGCAAAATTTACCACCAACTAATGAGGTTGAATCAATTCAAAATGGACAACAGCAGGCGATAGTCCCTCGAAGTCCAACGCGTTCTTTTTCTGGTAGCGATATTCCAGAATCCATCGATGATTCCAAACAATCCTCCATAGCTTCAATCCCAACTACTCCAACCCTAACCCCAACCCCAACCCCAACCCCAACCCCAACCCCTCCACCCAGTCCCACAAAAATTAAAAAGCCCGCAACAAGCACAACGCATAAGGCCAACAGCGTTGCGGAAACATCAAATCTGCTAAAGCCTAGTTTAGCCGGTGTCAGTCTCTTTACCCGTTTTTGGTGGTGGGTGGCTGAAAAAGTAAGGCCTAAATCTGTCACAAACCTTCGCCCGACTGAGGCTGAAAAGTCTAAACCCATTTTAAAAGAGGAAAAAAAACAGCTAGCTTTCCGTAAAGTAAGTGTAAGTGAAAAGGGTGAGGCTGTTATTATTCATAAAAGCAAGTATCAAGATACTGAAGTAAAAAGAATAAAAAATTCAGATGGCAGCTTGGTGGGCGCTGTAGACAACAAGTATCAATCTGAGAATAAAGCACGTAAAGTTAAACAAGGCGCTAAGATTTTAACTGGTCAAAATGGTTTTCCAAGAAGTTATCCTTTTGATGCAAGAGCTAATGTTTCTATCGAACGCGCTTTTAATAAGTCTAATATCCCAATAAAAAAATCAATATTGGCTCAAACTCCATCAGGGGGAGTGGTGCGAGTATTCGAAAATACAAAAACAGGAAGCGTTGTGCCACTTAATTCCAAAAGCTCACCTACTCCGGTTGTCCCTACACGTAGTTTTTGGGACAGGTTTACTAGCTGTTTTTCATCTAAATTAACTACAGAAAGTACAGGTGGACACCTTGAATCAAAACCTGTCTCTCCTCGGCCTAATAGCGAAAGTAAGGGAATAAAGTCTCAAAGTAGTTCTCCTAATTTTAATTATGCTGCAGCTCCTCCGAAAAAAGATGATAATTCCGGATTAAACAAGGTTGAATCAAAACCTGTTGAGGATAAAGCCACATACGACGAAGGTCAGTCGCAGTTACTCTTAGATAACTGATAAGTTCTTTAAATAGATTTAGGGATAGTGTTTAATGCCTGCTGTCACCCTGAGCGCACCGAAGGATCGCCATCAGAGTGGTGCGGCTTTCTCCCCTCCCGCCCTCTCTTTTGATTAATTAATAATACTCAATTATAATTATGACCATAGACATATGACCATAGTTACTTCGGAGATTCTAATGGAAAAAACTATCGCTGCCGGGCAATTCAAAGCGCAATGCTTGCAATTAATGGATGACGTGTATGAAAAGCATTTAACATTAATAATAACCAAGCATGGCGCCCCTATTGCTAAATTGGTTCCCATAGACGAACGACCGGTTAGTTTGTACGGTGCTTTAAGAGGAACTGTAAAAATTATAGAAGATATTACCGCGCCAATAGATGAAAAATGGGATGCAGAATGATGAGAGGGTTATTGTTAGATACGCATGTCTGGATTTGGTTGATGGGGGGAAGTCCAGAGTTAAATAGTGCGCAGCAAGAAATAATTAATCAAGCAACACGAGAAAGCGTGGTGGGTATTGCCGCCATTTCAGTCTGGGAAACGGCTATGTTGGTGCAGAAAGGGCGGATTCAATTAGAAAAACCACTGCTGGCTTGGGTGCAAGAAGCCTTGGCATTGCCAGGTATTGAGTTAAAATCACTCACCCCGGAAATCGCGGTAGAGAGCTCACAATTGCCCGATGGTTTTCATGGTGATCCGGCTGATCGTCTTATCGTCGCTACGGCACGGATTCACCAGCTAACCTTATTAACCTCGGACAGAAAAATCTTAGATTATGCGAAAAGAGGATACCTGTCTGTGATGGCTATCTGAGGGAGTTAATATACCAGAAATCCTAAGTGTATCGGGTATATACTTAAGTCAACTACTTTTTGGTATTTCATCGTAAAGACAGATGCAAACAAACAACCTTCCAAATTTAATAAAGCCCAGACATTTATGGGGCAACATTATTGCATGGAAATAATGCGCAATAAAATTGCCCTTTTCAATACTGTTTCGCATACCTCGCTAACTTGTTGTAATAGGCTCGTTGCCTCTCTGTTCTCTTAAGGCTTTATATATCGCTGAATCAATCCAAAATTCGGAATAAAAGTCAGGAACACCAGTGAATAATAAAATTATTCGTATAGTTTAGCGGAGATAGTAAATATGAAAAAATATCATTTTAAAAACAACTTAATAGCTAATAACAGCTGTTCAACTGAGGATCAGCTATTACAGTTCTATTTAAGTGCGGTAAAAAAAGAACCAAAACCTGAAGATATGAGCTTGTCCCTTTATCTTACCTGTATGGCACTGCAGATTTTTGAGCAATTTGGGAATAAATTTCCTACTCAAGAAGAGATTGATGTCATTGAGAAAGCATTTAAACGTTATAGCAGACGAAAAACCTCCATTTCCCAAGTCATAATGGTTGCGGCCTAATTTCTGACCATCTCAAGTACTAAACCTTAAAAGGAAGTTACAGATGGATGAATTTTCTGCGATCAAAAAACAGGATATTATTGAGCAAAAAGATTGCAAGATGGATTTTAGTGATCTCGAGGCCCAGTGTGTTTTAGAACTACTCCAAAATAAACCCCCCAAAAAAATCAGCCAAGACTTGGGTCTTAGTCGGAACACAGTGAATTTTTATTTGATGAACGCGGGGCAAAAAATTTATACATCAGCAAAAATTAGATCGAAATAATACTGTTTACTCTCTGTTTAACTCCTTATAAATTTTAAATTCCCTGTCTTTCTAATTCGCCGTAAGGCTCTGTAAAACAATAACCTATCTTTTTAGCGCCCAGATGAGACTCAGATTTGCAGACGGGAGAGGGTAGAAAAATGCGCGCATAGTTGTTCTATGTAAGTGTTTTTCTATCCCCTCCCGCCTGCGAAGATGGGTCTTAGATGGGATGTTAAAAAGATAGGTTATTGTTTTACAGAGCCTAAGTATTCGTTTAACACGCCCTAAAATCCGAGCCGCGCGCGTCACGGATTCATTCTTACTTACATGATAACCGACCATTTTATATTGGACATTTGTTATTCAAAAGCAGTTAAAAAGGACATCTATATTGATTAAAATTAATAAAAAAAGTAATATTTGCCTCTCTATTTTCTAATTAGGCCTGGAGGCTACGAGATGAGAAAAAAAGCGGCAGCTAGAATCCCATGTAATAGGCAGTCAACTACGGAAGCATGTGGTGGTAGAGTAGAGGTATTACGCCAAATGATCAGGCTGTCACGTAAGGCATTTTCGGAAAAACATGGTATTAGTCCTTATACACTCCAATCCTGGGAAGCAGGTAAAGTGAGCTTAACTCTTAGGGCAGCCAAGCGATTACTGCCCGTATTTCAAAAGGAGGGTATTTTTTGTACTGTAGAGTGGCTTCTGCATGGCATGGGGCAGCCGCCGCAGCTGATCAATATGCAAGCAGTAGAAATCTCGGAAACTTCACCACTTTATAATGCTCCCGCGACAGACAGTTCGATGACGCACGAGTTACTCACTTTTAGGAACTTAAATCCGAATGTTATGGATCTGATCGTAAATGATGATGGCATGGAGCCCTATTATCAACAGGGGGATTTAGTGGCTGGGATACGTCGTATTGACGAAGCTATTGGGCAGCTTATAGGGAAAGAGTGTATTGTCCAAACCGCTCGCAACGAGATCCTATTGCGGAGGATCAAAGGTAATAGGAAATCTGGAACCTATGATCTTATGTGTTGGAATATGGAATCTCAAATGGTCGCACCCACTCTGTATGAGCAAACTTTAGTCTGCGCAGCGGCGGTGATTTGGCAGCGTCGTCCGGATGTTTGGCCGCGGCGGTAGGAATTTGTTAATTTTGGCTGTCATCTTGAATGCTGTGGAGGATCTTCGTCAAGTGGTGTGCTGGCCCGGCCCCCTCTTCCTTCGCGGGAGTTGCTAGGGAGAGGGGTAATAATAAGCATTTACTATTTAATTTTCACTAATCAATGCCACACCAACCCCCTCTCCCTAACCCTCTCCCGCGGGGGGAGAGGGGATCATAGAGTTTCAGATAGTTAGGAAGAGAATTATTCAACAACGCCCCCTAATGGTTGCGGCCCGGTTAAACCTACTGCATAATTTTAATACAACGATCTATGTTAAAAACTATTAACAGGGCACTATGAACATTTTAGGTATAGAAACATCCTGCGATGAGACCGCGGTCGCGGTTTATGCGACTCAGGGTGGATTATTGGCGCATGAACTCCACAGCCAGGTTGAGCTTCATGCCCAGTATGGGGGAGTGGTGCCAGAGTTGGCTTCGCGCGATCATGTGCGTAAATTGACGCCTTTAATCCAGCAGGTATTATATAAAGCGGGTTTTTGTGCTGAGGATATTCAGGGGATTGCTTATACTGCAGGCCCGGGTTTGATGGGTGCATTGTTGGTGGGGGCTGCTTTGGCTAAAAGTTTAGCATTCGCTTGGGGCGTGCCGGTGCTAGGTATCCATCATTTGGAGGGGCATTTATTAGCGCCAATGCTAGAGCCGTCTGCGCCACAGTTTCCTTTTTTAGCGCTGTTGGTTTCAGGTGGGCATACCTCGCTGATAGCCGTGGCTGGAGTGGGTCAATATCGTATTTTGGGCGAGACTTTGGACGATGCCGTCGGAGAGGCTTTTGATAAAACGGCTAAATTGTTGGGCTTAGCTTATCCTGGGGGTGCACTCCTGGCTCGTTTGGCAGAGCAGGGGGATGCGGGGCGATTTCATTTTCCTCGACCGATGATTGACCGGCCGGGGCTGGATTTTAGTTTCAGCGGGCTGAAGACGTTTGCTATGAATACTTTGCGTTCGACGCAGATGGATGAACAGGCTAGCGCTGATATTGCGCGAGCTTTTCAGGATGCGGTGGTGGAAACTTTGGTTATCAAATGCCAGCGGGCATTGGCGCAATCGGGGCTTAAGCGGTTAGTAGTGGCAGGGGGGGTGGGCGCCAATTTGGCTTTGCGGCAGGCTTTGCAACAGATGGCGGAACAGCAAGGTATGGAATTGTTTTTTCCACGGTTTGAATTTTGTACGGATAATGGTGCGATGATTGCTTATGCGGGGCATTGTCGTATGCGAGCAGGGGAGAGGGATGCAAATTGGGAGATTAAGGTGTGGCCGAGGTGGTCGTTGGAGGATTTGCTTAGCGCAGGCATTTAAACGCGTTACCGAGCCGCGACTGTCAGGGAGGATGGCTTTCTCCCCTCTCCCGCTTGCGGGAGAGGGTCCGGGGGTGAGGGCGTTCATCAAGCACAAATGCAAACTGATGCACCCTCATCCCCGACCCTTCTCCCACAAGCGGGGGAAGGGAGAAAGCCATCCTCCCTGACGGTCGCGGCTCGGTTAAAAAAACACATTGCTTTTACCCCAATTCACCCGCTAAAATACTCCACTTTTTGAATGGCAAATCAACGCCAAAGATAACCAGGAATATTTCATGCCTATAATTACTCTGCCAGATGGCCAGAAAAAAGAATTTTCACAGCCGGTGAGTGTTGCCGATGTGGCTGCTGCTATTGGTGCGGGTCTTGCAAAAGCTGCGTTGGCAGGCAAGGTCGATGGGCAATGGGTAGATACTTCTTATATTATTGATAAAGATGCTGAGTTAGCGATTATTACTGAACGCGATCCGGAAGGTCTGGAGGTTATTCGTCATTCTACCGCGCATCTATTGGCTCATGCAGTAAAACAATTATATCCGAAAGCTCAAGTCACCATAGGACCGGTGATTGAAGATGGTTTTTATTATGATTTTTCTTATCCTGAAGGTTTTACGCCTGCTGACCTTGAAAAAATAGAAGTGCGGATGCAGGAATTGGCTAAGCAGGATTTTCCGGTTACTCGCAGGGTAATCAGTCGAGATGAGGCGATTGCATTTTTCCGTGCTGCGGGTGAAGAGTACAAGGCAAAAATTATTGAAGACATCCCAGAAAATCAGGTGCTGACTTTGTATCAACAAGGTGACTTCACTGATTTATGTCGCGGGCCACATGTGCCTAGAACCAGTTTATTGAAAGTCTTCAAATTAACTAAATTGGCCGGCGCCTACTGGCGTGGCAACTCCAATAATGAAATGCTACAGCGAATCTATGGCACTGCCTGGACTGATAAAAAAGCATTGGCTGATTATCTGCGCCGATTGGAAGAAGCCGAAAAACGTGATCACCGTAAGCTAGCTAAAAAACTTGATTTATTCCATTTTCAAGAAGAAGCGCCGGGCATGGTTTTCTGGCACGCTGATGGCTGGACTATTTACCAAACCATAGAACAATATCTCAGACGTAAACTGCGCGCCCAGGGTTATAACGAGGTGCGCACGCCCCAATTATTGGATCGCAGTCTGTGGGAAAAATCTGGGCATTGGGAAAAGTTCGGTGATGATATGTTCTATTCAGAATCAGAGTCGCGACAGTATGCGGTTAAGCCGATGAGCTGTCCCTGCCATGTGCAGATTTTTAAGCAAGGTCTACATAGTTATAGAGATTTACCACTGCGATTTGCAGAGTTCGGTTCATGTCATCGCAATGAGCCTTCCGGTAGCTTGCATGGATTAATGCGGGTGCGTAGCTTTGTGCAGGATGATGGTCATATTTTTTGCACTGAAACGCAGATTGCGGACGAGGCGGGGCACTTTATCAGTCAACTCCGCCAGATATATGCGGATTTTGGTTTTGACGATATTATTGTTCGGTTATCCACTCGCCCTGAAAAACGTATTGGCTCAGATGCAGTGTGGGATAAAGCGGAAAAAGCATTGGAAAATGTGCTGAATGCCAGTGGTTTAATATGGGAGTTTCAGCCAGGAGAAGGAGCATTTTATGGTCCCAAGGTGGAGTTTTCATTACGGGACTGCTTGCAACGCGTGTGGCAATGTGGCACGTTACAGGTAGATTTTCTCATGCCAGAACGTCTAGGCGCTCATTATATCGCCGAGGATAGCAGCAAACAGACGCCTGTTATGTTGCATAGGGCGATTATAGGTACTTTCGAGCGTTTTATTGGTATCCTGTTGGAAGAATATGCAGGTCACTTGCCCCTATGGTTGATGCCTGTGCAAGTAGTTGTAATGAATATCACAGATCAACAGCGCAGTTACGCAGCACAAGTGGTTGAGGCCTTAAAAAATCAGGGATTAAAAGTCATAGCAGACTTGAGAAACGAAAAAATCGGCTTTAAAATCCGCGAACACACACTAAAACACGTGCCTTATCAGTTGATTATTGGCGACCGTGAATTGGAAACCAATACTGTTTCCGTTCGTACTAAAGCAGGTCAAGATTTGGGGAGTATGCCGCTTACCGAGTTTAGCCACAAATTGCAGGATGAAATTGCTCAGCACCGCAAGACAGGTAGTGAACAAGTTGTGTGCGAGTGAGTATAAGAGAATGATCACCTTCCCACGTACTTCCCTTCTAAATGCTAAATCCCACTTATTGGAGAGGATTTAGTAGGGGAAGTATCCTTATGAAAAATGGAGGAATAAAATATTACAACCAAAAAAACCCGGGTAAATGATGAAATCACTGCACCCGAAGTATTTCTGATAGGTGCTGATGGAGAAAAAATCGGCGCTATGCGGCTAAGGCAGGCCTTACAGGTAGCTGAAGAAGCTAGTTTAGACCTGGTTGAAATTGCACCGCAAGCTGTTCCACCGGTTTGTCGGGTTATGGATTATGGCAAGTATCGTTTCGAGCAAAATAAGAAGCAAGCTGTACAAAAAAAGAAACAGAAGCAGGTACAGATTAAAGAACTTAAATTGCGGCCCGCTACCGATGTGGGTGATTACCAAGTAAAATTGCGCAGCGCATTGCGATTTTTGGAGGAAGGTGATAAGGTCAAGTTTACTGTGCGTTTCCGCGGACGAGAAATGTCTTATCAGGAATTAGGTATGGAACTGCTGAGGCGCATTGAACAGGATTTGAGTGAGGTAGGTGCGATTGAGCAGCGGCCTAAACTGGAAGGTAAGCAGATTGTTATGATTGTAGGGCCGAAGAAAAAATAAATTATTACTTGCGCAAGCTCCTTACCGAGCCGCGACCGTTAGGGAGCGTTTATTGGAGCAACGTAAACCGCTGAGAGCGCAATAACCATCTAAATCTGGAGTGAAAGAACTAATGCCTAAATTGAAAACCAACCGCGGCGCCGCTAAACGCTTTAAGCCAACTGGCGGCGGAGGATTTAAGCACAGGGCCGCTTTTCGGAATCATATTTTGACCAAAAAGAAAAATAAGAGAAAACGTCACCTTCGTGCTACAACAATGATAGCCGAAAGTGATTTAAAAAGTGTACGTCGCTTATTGAAAGTACAATAAAGTTTTTTTTTACATTTTTCTCCAACCGGTTGTCGTCCAATGGACGATAGACAGAATGTGTTTGAGTAATCTTTAAGAGCAATAGAGGAACAAGTAAATGCCAAGAGTAAAACGTGGAGTCCAAGCACGGGCTCGTCATAAAAAGGTTTTAAAGCAAACCAAAGGCCATTACGGTGCGCGCAGTCGAGTATTCCGTGTCGCTAAACAATCTGCTATTAAAGCTGGACAATATGCCTATCGCGATCGTCGACAGCGCAAGCGTCAGTTCAGAGCGTTGTGGATAGTTCGAATCAATGCTGCTGCTCGCGAAGTTGGCTTGTCGTACAGTCGTTTAATTGCTGGTTTGAAAATAGCTGCAATTGAAATAGACCGTAAAATATTGGCTGACCTGGCTGTGCTAAATAAGGCCGCGTTTACAGCGATTGCAGAGAAAGCAAAAGCAGCTCTTGCAGGTGCTTAAACATGACACAGCGCTACACCAAGATCTATCGCTGGTCTATATGGTTGGCGCTGTTACCTGTTAATGTTCTAGCAGCAGCCCCTTCAGGAACCAATCCCTTAAGTTCCATGACTGACATACCCGTTCAGCAGTTCGTGACTGCTGATAACGACAGTTCGCCGCCACCCGCAGAAGTGGTTAGTCCCAATGCCGATACGCCAGATCCTGGCGTTCCATTACCACAGAATCTAGCACCGGCGACAGTAATACCGGTAACTTCCAATCAAGCAGAACCTAATTTACCCTTAAGCGCGCCTGTATCAGGTACGACTCCTCTACCTGGGACGCCCCCGTCCGACACCGGTTTTGTGCAGAACACACCACCACCGCCATCAACTAATCTGCCCTTGGTAGCACCAGTGACACCCACACCCGTCAGCGCTTTACCTATGGCTTCCGAAGCGCCAGGTCAACCCGTACCTTTAGCGGCTACCGATGAGGTGGAAGTGCCGGTGCCCGAATTTACCGGTGGGATCGATACGCAACCCTTTATTTATTGTTCCAGGTTATCCGTAGTCACCTGTAATCGTTCCCTAAATAATGCGGCTTATCGAAGTTGTCTCTCTACTATTACGCAGCCTAACTGCAGACAGTTTATGCTGTTTGCTGCTAAAACAAATTTTAATGTGGGCGATGCTGTGGATGATATACAGCAGTATAACCAAGGCAGCTTGAGTCTAATTCATGTGCGGCGTTATGGTATTAATTTCCCAGGGGATTATTATGTAGTGGGCAACCGCGGTACTTTTTACAATATTACTTCGGGGCCGGAAGCACAGGCGATCAACATTAGAACTAATCCCAATTTTCCCGCAATGCAGCAGCGATTTCCACAAGCGCAATTGTGGTCTATTGTAGAGCAACCACCGATAGCAGAGACTTTGCAACAAGGTGGTCTGCGTTTAGTGTTTCGTTTCAAAATTCTAAACGGTTGCCCTACCTGTGAAGCGGCAGGGTATGCCAATGTAGGATATGATTTTACCGCGGATGGGATGCTTAAACAGGTGCAGTTGCTGTCGCTGGATTCTTAGGGCTTGTGCAAGAATAACTTCCCTTTTTAGGGCTCATTTTGGGCTCATCTTCGGACGTTTTGTCTTTCAGAAAAACGCTTACATAGAACGACTATGCGCACATTTTTCTGAAAAACAAAACATCCAAATCTGAACCCAATCTAAACCCTAAAAAGGGAAGTTATTCTTGCACAAGCCCTTAAGTTCTCTCAAACATCAAAAAGCTTTTCATTTACTACGGATCACCATGACAACCGAAATCAACGCCAATATGCAGCATATGAAAAACCAGATGCAACAGCTTTTGCAGGCTGCCGAGCATGCCATTGCTGCTGCACAGGATCTTCCTGTTTTGGAACAAGTGCGCACCCATTTCCTAGGTAAAAAAGGCCAAATTACTGAGGTCCTCAAAAATTTAGGCGCTTTACCTGCAACGGAGCGCTCCCAAATAGGGCAGATTGCTAATGACACCAAACAACAATTACAGACAATAATCCAACAACGCCATGAGGAACTGCAGGCATTACAATTGTCACAAAAATTGCACAGCGAGTGGGTAGATATTACTCTTCCTGGGCGGCTGCCTATCGCTGCTGGCAATGTGCACCCAGTAACCCGGATCAGGGAGCGTATTGAAGCGTTATTCGTATCGGAAGGTTTTAGTGTGGTAGAAGGACCAGAAATTGAAGATGACTACCACAATTTTGCCGCCTTGAATTTTCCTGAGCATCATCCCGCGCGCGCAATGCACGATACATTTTATTTCGACAATGGTTTACTGTTGCGTACCCATACTTCACCGGTGCAGATCCGTGTAATGCAGAACGGCAAACCGCCATTTCGTATTATCACGCCGGGTAGAGTTTACCGCTGCGATTCTGATCAGACTCACACGCCTATGTTCCATCAAGTGGAAGGATTGGTCGTTGATGAGACTTGTACATTCGCCGATTTAAAAGGTATGCTGCAAGACTTTTTTACCCAGCTATTTGAGCGTGACCTTAAGTTTCGCTTCCGCGCGTCCTACTTTCCATTCACAGAACCTTCTGCAGAGGCCGATATCGCCTGCGTGAAATGTGACGGTCAGGGTTGCAGAGTTTGTAGTTATAGTGGTTGGTTGGAGGTATTAGGTTGTGGCATGGTACATCCGAATGTATTGTCGATGTGCGGGATTGATTCTGAACGCTATACCGGTTTTGCTTTTGGCATGGGCATAGATCGTTTAGCTATGCTGCGCTATGGCATTGACGATTTGCGTAAGTTATTTGAAAATGATTTGCGATTTCTAGAGCAGTTTTGAGTTAGTATTTAATTTGTGGGAAAGCACTGTACTCCTCTCCTGCGAGGGCATTGTTGAATAATTCCCCTCTCCCACTTGTGGGAGAGGGGTTAGGGGTGAGGGTGTATGAATTGGCATTGGCTAGTAATGATTTAGAAGTTTAAAATGGAATGAAATCACAAAAAAATGCCAACCTTAACACCCTCATCCCCGACCCTTCTCCCGCAAGCGGGAGAAGGGAGTCCAATCTGAGAATTATTCAACAAAGCCCCTAAAGTGAGGGGATCACAGAGTTTCCCAATTCTAAACAAAAGGTCCTACCCAATGAAATTGAGTACAAAATGGTTGCATGAATGGGTCAACCCCAACGACATCAATATTAGCCAATTAGCAGAAAAGCTAACCATGGCCGGTTTAGAAGTTGAGTCAGTCTCTTCAGTAGGTGCGGGTTTGGACGGTGTACAAGTAGGTAAAGTATTAGCCATTACCCCTCATCCTGACGCGGACCGATTACGGGTATGTCAAGTCAGCCTAACAGAAGGTGGGGAGCCGCTGACAATTATTTGTGGTGCGCCTAATGTGCGTGCCGGATTAAAAGTAGCGGTGGCCACCCTAGGTGCTGTATTGCCAGGGGATATTAAAATTCGCCAGGCTAAAATACGCGGTATTGCCTCTTCTGGGATGTTATGTTCTGTCAAAGAACTGGGAATAGCGGAAGAGTCAGAGGGCATTATGGAACTTCCGGCTGATGCTCCTTTAGGTATCAGTATTGGGGAATACCTAGGTCTGCCCGACCATATTATCGATGTTAGCCTCACTCCTAACCGTGGGGATTGTCTAAGTGTAGTGGGGATAGCAAGGGAGGTATCCGTTATCTGCAACAGCCCGCTCCACACTCTTAAGCAGCAAGAGATACCACCTACTACCGATACAGTTTTTCCTATCACCGTCGCTAATAGTGCAGCTTGCCCACGCTATGTAGGGCGGGTGATAACAGGAATAAATCCCCAAGCCATTTCCCCTTTATGGATGCAGCAGCGCTTGCAGCGCAGCGGGTTGCGCAGTATACATCCGGTGGTCGATGTCACCAACTATGTCATGTTGGAGCTAGGTCAGCCATTGCACGCATTTGACCTTAACATGCTAACTGAACAAATTGTGGTACGCATGAGCGAACCGGCAGAAAAGGTCACTTTATTGGATGGTCAAACCCTTAGCCTGACAGAACCGGCATTGGTTATAGCCGATAAACAGCAGATACTGGCCATTGCAGGCATTATGGGTGGTCAACAATCAGCCGTCACGAGCCATACTACTGATTTATTTATAGAGAGTGCATTTTTTACCCCTGATGCGATTCGTCCTACCTTGCGGCAATTGCCGCTAAAGAGTGACTCCGCGCATCGCTTTGAGCGCGGGGTTGATCCTGAATTAGCATGGCCGGCTATGCAGCGTGCCACCGAGTTGCTACTCAGTATTGTTGGTGGACAGGCAGGTCCGGTAATCCAGATTGAAGATCAAGGGCAATTCCCCAAACCTAAGGTGATCACTTTACGACGCTCGCGTATTAAGCGTATTCTAGGCATACAATGGCCGGATGAGGTGGTGACTGACATTCTGCAGCGTCTTGGTATGTCCCTTACGCCAGACCCTGAGGGCTGGAGAGTGACGGCGCCCAGCTATCGTTTTGATATCCACCTGGAAATAGATTTAATTGAAGAATTGGCTCGTATTTACGGTTATAGCCAAATTGACAGTAAAGCCATGCAAGCCCCCTTAACCATGCAACCTGCCCCTGAACAACAATTAGTAGCCTCACGTATCCGCAGTTTTTGGGCGGATAGGGGTTATAGTGAAGCTATTAACTATAGCTTCATCGACCCTACACTGGCCCAATTGATCAACCCAGATCAGGCTCCTTTGACGCTAAGCAATCCCATTTCTGCCGAAATGGCCGTCATGCGCACTTCATTATGGCCGGGGTTACTCCAGACTGCTGTATTTAATTTGAATCGTCAGCAATCACGGTTACGTCTGTTTGAAATAGGCGTGTGTTTTACTGGAACAATAGAGCAATTAAACCAAGAAGGGCGCATCGCTGGCATAGCAACTGGCGGTGCTGCTCTTGAGCAGTGGGCGATAATGGAACGTCCGGTAGATTTTTTTGATATAAAAGGCGATCTTGAAACTTTTAGCTCTCTAACTAAGGAAGGAAATTATACTTTTGCCCCTGCCCAGCATCCAGCGCTGCATCCAGGTCGAAGTGCTGTAATCAAACAGGCTGATCGTCATGTGGGTTACGTGGGCGCATTGCATCCGCAGTTACAACGCACCTTAGGTTTTTCTGCCCCGGTTTATATGTTCGAATTATTGTTGAACGAAGTGACACAGGCTGCATTGCCCCTGTATAGTACTCCCTCTAAATATCCATCTATTCGTCGTGACCTGGCATTTATTATCAGCGAAGAAATTTCTTGGCAAAAAATACGTGATAGTATTCAAACTAGTGTCGGCGGGACATTGAAAAATATTCAGTTATTTGATATTTATCGCGGAGAGGGCATTGACCCTGCGAAAAAAAGTATTGCGTTGGGCTTGACGTTTCAGTTAGCTTCACGCACTCTTATAGACGAAGAAGTTGATACAATGGTGAGTCAAGTGATCAAGACGCTAAATGAAAATTATCAGGCAACGTTGAGGAATTAAAGTGATGGCAGTGACCAAAGCGGATTTAGTCAACCATCTGTTTAATGTGTTAGGCATTAATAAACGCGAAGCCAAAGAAGTCGTGGAATCGTTGTTTAGCGAAGTAATGCTGGCACTAGAGCGCGGTGAAGAAGTCAAACTTTCAGGTTTTGGCATCTTTGGTGTACGCGACAAAAATGAACGTCCGGGAAGGAACCCAAAAACAGGGGAAGCAATCCCCATTAAAGCGCGACGGGTGGTAACTTTCAGGGCTGGTGAAAAACTTAAAGCTAGGGTGACGTATGCAGGAACAGAAGAAGCGAAAGTCAATTCAGATAAATAGCGAGCAATTACCCCAATTACCGCAAATTCCGGATAAACTTTATTTTAGTATTGGCGAAGTGGCCAAATTCTCTCAGGTAAAACCCCATGTGCTTAGGTACTGGGAACAAGAATTTGAACAGCTAAAGCCTGCCAAGCGTCGGGGCAACCGTCGTTATTATCAGCGTAAAGACGTGATATTGGTATGGCGAATCAAAGAGTTATTGTATGGGCAAGGGTTTACCATTGAAGGAGCCCGCACGCAGCTGTTGCAAGTCCCGGAGGAAAAGGGCGAAACCCTGCCGTTAGAAATTTTGCAGAAGGCGTTAACTGAACTGGAGAGTTTGCTTTTGGAGCTTGAGGGTTGAGGGATCGACACAAATGGTTGCCACTAGAAGCTACCCCCTTCCTAACCTTCCCCCGCAAGCGGGGGCAGGGACTGGTTCGGTAGGAAAGTTACGCTATTGCTGCCAATCCCGTACAAGCTCGAGCAAGTTCCTTCCCCCGCTTGCGGGGGAAGGTTAGGAAGGGGGCAGCATCTGGGGGCACTTTATCTGAGTCTTCTAATCAAACTAGTCAAAGAAAGTAATGTAATAAATAATTCTAAAAACGGGGCGTAGCGCAGTTTGGTAGCGCACTTGCATGGGGTGCAAGGGGTCGCAGGTTCAAATCCTGCCGTCCCGACCATTTTGAAAAAATATATTGTAATTATTCAGCGGGGTGGCCCTCTCTTGCTTGTAGGATAGAGTGTGCAGGCCGACGCACCCCCTCTCCCTAACCCTCTCCCGCGAGGGGAGAGGGGATATAGAGCAGAAAGAAAATATAGAGCGAGGATAAGATTTTATGCTATTTCTGACTAGCAGAGTCTCTATCTTAGATATCTATCATCCAAGCAGTATCGCTTCTTCTGGCTCTATATCCCCTCTCCCCTGCGGGAGAGGGGGCGGGTCGGACGGCAAACTCTATCCCGCAAGCTTGAGGGCTACCCTGCTGAATAATTACAAAATATTAAGCTTACGCCGCTAAAAACATTAACAAGCTAAGTGACACTCAACACCTGAATTACAGGCTTGAGGTCAAATAATTTCCAGATACCTGCATCCGCCGGTATGACATAATAAAAACTTCTTACAAATCGAAATCCATTAATTAACTGCCATAAAACAAAAATAGCCAATTACAGCTATACTATTATACATAAAGCAGTTCTTCTGCTGTGCCCGAGCAATGGTTTTAAACACGCACAATTCATTTTAAGCAACGGAGACGTCTAAGTGGATTATAAATTATTACAAATTCTGGCCTGTCCGATCTGTAAAGGTAAATTAATTTACCAGAAAACCACCCACGAACTGATCTGCAAAGCTGATCAATTGGCTTATTCGATCCGTGATGGGATACCCGTTATGCTGGAGGATCAGGCCCGTCGATTAAGTGGAAAAGAGGTGGAATAATGGAATTTAGAGTCGTCATCCCAGCCCGATATGCATCAACCCGTCTTCCGGGCAAAATGTTGTTAGATATCGCCGGCAAGCCTTTGATCCAGCATGTTTATGAACGTGCCATAGAAAGTGGTGCCGAGAGCGTAGTAATTGCCACCGACGATGAGCGCATTGCTAAAGTAGCGGAAGATTTTGGTGCACTCGTTTGCATGACCTCTCCCGATCATAACACGGGTACTGAACGCTTAGCCGAAGCTGTAGTAGCCTTAGGGTATCTTGAGGATGAAATCATTGTTAATTTGCAGGGTGATGAACCTTTGATTCCACCTGTTGTGATCCGCCAGGTGGCCGAGGATTTAGTAAAATACGAAAATGCTCGGGTGGCTACTTTATATGAGCCTATCAAAAGCATAGAGGAGTTGTTTAATCCCCATCATGTTAAAGTGGTAATGAATAAGCGCGGTTATGCATTATATTTCAGTCGTGCTCCCATTGCCTGGGATCGTGAACACTTCCAAATCCCACCAAAAAAAAATCAAAAGTTGCTGACTGAACATTTCCGCCATGTAGGTATTTATGCTTATCGCGTTGGATTCCTGCAGCAATATATGGAATGGGAGACTTCGCCGCTAGAACAGATGGAGCGTCTTGAGCAGTTACGGGTATTGTGGAATGGCGGCCGCGTGCATTTAAGCCAGACCCTGGAAAACGTTCCGGCAGATGTTAATACAGAAGAAGATTTAGAGCATGTGCGCAAGTTGTTGACTAAGAAAAAATGATGTTGCTTGCTGTAAGGGTTCTTTTTGAAAGGCAAGATAATAAATATACTATACCCGAAATCCTAAGTGTATCGGGTATATAACTGCTCACTCCGTCGTCCCGCGGACAAGCGGTATTGTTGAATACTTCTAAACGCGCATTACTATTCCTAAATAATCAAAAAGCCGCTAAATATTGAGCTACTTCATGTAAAAGTGCTAATAGATGCTGCCTCCTTCCTAACCTTCCCCCGCAAGGGGGGGAAGGAACTTGCTCGAGCTAGTACGGGATTGGCAACAATAGCGTAACTTATCGTACCGAACCAGTCCCTTCCCCCGCTTGCGGGGGAAGGTTAGGAAGGGGGTAGCCTCTAGTGGCAACCATGTGTAACTTCATTCGCAATAAATATTTTGTGCCGAATAGTTACTTTATTTTTTAGTGACTCCGTTATTTTCTTGATGGTTATCTTTATCTGTTCCTTCCTTTTTGCGCCCGCCATTTGGTGTTAATTTGTTTACGGTTTGAAAATTGAAACTTTGAGTTCTCCGTCCCAGTCCAACTCCCAATTCTCCGTAACCCTGTTTTTCTAATGTAGCCAAAGAATTTTCTACATTATCTAACTCTGACAAATTATTATCGTTTGCCTGTTGTTTTTTATCTTTCTCCAATGAGGCGTCTGGTCGGTTTATAGATCCCATTAGACTAACTCTTCTACCCTCAAACCCTCTACTTGAAGCGCTTTTTGGTAAGGTCGCAGGGTTAGATGAAGATGTATTGTAGCGACTTACTGAAGAGGTACTCCTGGGTAGGGGTGGCAGCTGCTCTTGTTTATCCAGATTGCGATCAGATTTAGTTCTGGAAATTGTCGTTGTCCCATTGTTGCTATTAAAGCTCTCATTATCTAAATAAGAACTTGGAGGTATTGTTGGAGTTTTAGCGCGTACCAAAGGGGGTGTGCTAAAAGTTGAGAAACTTCCGGATTCTAGTCTAATATTTGTTGTAGAAAGAAAAGTACCAGTACTATTTCTTACTGGCGTCAGTGGAGTTTGATCGGCACTCAAGCGTGGAAAAGAGGAGCTATTAGATGTATGCCGTGTTCCTACAACATGCTCTGAATGAGTTCTATGTGAACGTGAGGGATTTAAATTGCTAGATGGAGGGGGTTTTAAAATACCTAAGGCTAAGCTGGCAGCATCATTGGCAGTTTCATTTGCAATCTGAACAATATGAGCTTGCCAATCACCTTCCTCCCTACTTCCGCTTTTTTTATCATTTGTAAAGTCAGAGGAATTTTTATTTTTTAAATATTTGCAAAGATTTTCAGTAACTAGAATGTTACCCTCAACTATCGCGTGAACCAGTGTATCAATTAATTTTTGGTGTTCACAACTGTCCAGGAATGAGAAGTGTGTTTTAAAAGTTCCCTGTCGAATTTTTGAATAAATTGATGTGGCTGTTTCAACTGTTTCAAGAGGTGGCATCAGGCTGGAAGTTATCGCGCTAAATGTAGTGGATGATGTGTGAGAAAGAGTTCGGTTCAAAAAGTTATTACGCTCGTTCGTAAATTGCTGTTTTTCCGCTTCTATACTTAAATTGACTGCTGTAACTTTATCCGCTATTTCCTGGAGAAGTTTCATTGTAGCTGGAATTAGCGTTAAAAGATTAATTAACCTATTGAGCAGCTTAAGGGGTTTTTTTAGGGATACGGCTTCCTCTCCCTGCTGATTAATCTTCACAGATAATTCTAATTCAGCAAGAGTTAATAATATGCCGCCTATATCCGTATAGTTTTCTTTAGGTGGTAGACTTCTAATTAGGTTTGCTTGATGACATGCCTGAAGTAAATCTTCAAAGCAAGGAAACATAAATGCTTCTATTTTTGATAAATCGAATACTGGAAACCCTTGTTCAGATAGTTGTTTCGATTCAGGTATTCCCGTCATCTTACAAGCATTCGTAAACTTCGATAATAAACCGCCGTCACCTGTAATTTTTTTAAAGCTAACATTGAGGATCGTTGTATCAAATTGATTTTCTAAATCTTTAAGTGCTTTAGTTAAGGCCATACCACAGTCTTCAATTTTCTCAATAGCCTTTGTACCAGGGTACTTGTTAACTCCAATTTGAGCGGAAGTCGAGGGTTGTCCCAGCGAAAAAGAGGAGGTCGAAGAGGAAGTCGAGGGTTGTTCCACTGAAAAAGAGGAGGTCGAAGAGGGAGTCGAGGGTTGTCCCAGTGAAAAAGAGGAGTTCGAAGAGGAAGTCGAGGATTGTCCCGCTGAAAAAGAGGAAGCCAAGGGTGTTTCATTCTTTTCATCGTCAATTATGATGATGTCTGGAGCCGAAGTGGCAGAATTATTGGATGTTCTCTCAAGTTTAATATTAAGTTCTTCTATGATGTTTTTAAAATTTTCAATCAGGGTTTGGCACTTATTTAAAGAGCTTATCTCTTCTTTACTATCATCCAACGTTAGAGCACGGTGTTTTGCATCCTGTTCATCAATTAAGGTGATAATTTTAGAATGTCTTGCATGCAATTTCTGATCATCAATTAAATTGATAATTTCAGAGAGTGAATAGTCTGATTGCCTATATTCCGGGAAGACACCACAAGCATGTAATAAAGGTAAACACTTATTAGCGATGTTTACGCCATTAGCAGCAGATTGATCAGGTAATTCGCGTATCACCTGCATATTTTTAAGAATTTCGTCCATAAAGTCTTGATACGATTTAATAACGTTCGCCTCTGTAAATCTATCTCTAGGTAAACGAACAACTGCCTCATCGACCGCTGCAACTAAATCTTCAATGGTTTCTATTTGCTGGACGAATAACCCCCTCTTATCATGGGTAAATTGTTCTTTTAAAGGTGAGAGATTAATCAAAATTGTAGAAATTTTATCAGCCTGCTCGTGGTCGGCAGGAAGCTTTAGCAATCCTGCATTATTGCAGGCTGTCCAGCAATCATTTGCCAAATCCTCAAGGGTACTTATGCTGATCGACCAATTAAATTTCTTATCCTTATTATCCTGCATATTATTAAAAAATTGTGAAAGTGCGCTGAAAAATTTCTCACCTTTTTCAATAATTCCCATCAGAGAAAATCCTTTAGCTAAATCTTCAACATTTTGTATTTGCTGGGCGATGACTAATTTCTGGTCATCGGGCAAAGTGTCCATATCTTTTTTTATACGCAAGAGGTTAATTTTTAGTAGCTGCAAAGGTGTAAAATTTTTTTCTGACTGATCTTTAGGAGGTGTTAGCAGCCCTGCGTGAGCACAGGCTTGCCAGAAATCTTTTGTCAATTGCTCAGGCATATTTATGCCAATGGACCAATTAAATTTCTTCTCCTTCCTGTCTTTTATATTTTCGAAAGATTGTGTAAGGGTGTTAAAAAGCTTCTCGCCTTTTCCAATAATTCCCTCCAGAGGTTTTATACCAGTAGGAGTTAGTTTTTTGATATTTTCCAGGTAATTTGTAAGAAGTGGCACTAATTTTGTGATGGATTCTTGTATTTGTGCTGTTTCACGTGGTGAATTTTTAATTAATATGCTGCTAATTTTCTCTGCAAACGTATCAATATTATATAGATTTAATTTTGGCCCAAATAAGCCATTGGCTCGAACTAACGCTAAAAACCGTTCAAAATTCGGCCCAATAGGCTCATTAATCATGTCTATGACCAAGAAAGATAGTTCAGAAATTAGTTCGGATGGTAAAGTAGAGGTTTTCTGTTCATCCAATGTTGGAGGTTCGCTATTAACAAGGGTGGGGGCTGAAGAAGGTTTGGTGCTTGAGGTGGCCAATATTTTTTCCCGGCACATATCTAATACATACGAAACTAAAATTGCAGTGTCCAAGAGAGGATTGCTTGCTATTCTCGCATTCTCTTTAATTGCACTGTCCAAGAGAGGACTGCTTGTTATCGTCGCATTTTCTTTTTCGTGATTTTTTATTTTCTGAATATGAAGGGCTAATTGAACTTTCGCAGAATCCAAGGCTTCTGGCGTGAGGGGATATTGTTTGGAAAAAAGACCTGTAGTGGGGTAACGAAATAAATGATGGGTTTGGCATAATGCTATGAGTTGCTCAATACTTTTTTCGAGGTTTAAGACAGATGCATTTGGCTTGTATAATTCCTCCAGGAGCTGTTTGCTGAGATCTGCTATTTCAGGCAATGCATCAATCAATTTGTTTTGTTCTTGTTGTTTTTTATCAGTCATGAATTTCTCCTGTTATAGATTTTATGAATAGGTTCTTATATGTTTTCTCCAAATATAGTTAAAAAACTTAATTTTTAATCGCTTATTTTATAAAAGAGGTGGTGTTATCATCTCGATTAGGCTCCAAACTTCAAGACTAAGTATTATTACACTAGGAAGAACAAAACGTCCACGTTATGTTTATGTTAATTATGTTTTATATAGTTAGTTGTTCATGGGCTATAAAACACGGTAAAACAATCACAAGAAGCAACCTTGTATGAGAGTTACATCATGACTATCAAATCTAAAATCATGGTCGGCATGTCCGGCGGTGTGGATTCTTCTGTCGCCGCATTACTATTGCAACAACAAGGATACACTGTCCAGGGCGTCTATATGCAAAATTGGGATCAGGATAATCAAGACCCATTTTGCAGCGCCAATCAAGACTTGACGGATGCCCGTGAGGTGTGTGGTCGACTCGATATCCCACTGCATACTGTCGCATTTGCTCAAGCCTATTGGGAAAGAGTTTTCCAAAATTTTCTCGATGAATATGCCGCAGGGCGAACACCAAATCCCGATATTTTATGTAACAAAGAGATCAAATTTAAAGCTTTTTTAAATTATGCTATTGATCAGGGGGCGGATTTCATCGCAACGGGGCATTATGCACGTTGTGTGCAGATAGGTGAGAAATATCAATTGCATAAAGGCTATGATATTAATAAAGACCAAAGTTATTTTTTATATACCTTGCAGCAATCGCAGTTATCGCGCAGTTTATTTCCATTAGGGGATTTGGAAAAACCGGCTGTGCGTGCTCTCGCTGCAGCAGCCGGCCTGATTAATCATGCTAAAAAAGATAGTACCGGTATTTGTTTTATTGGCGAGCGTAAATTTAAAGATTTTCTTGGTGAATACTTGTTAGCACGTCCCGGGGATATTGAAACTGATAGCGGCAAGATAATAGGGCGGCATAATGGGCTGATGTTTTATACTCTAGGACAACGGCAAGGGTTAGGGATAGGTGGTAGGCAGGATGCCAAGGCTAGCCCTTGGTACGTGATTGCTAAAGATATCCCGCGCAATGTGCTGCTGGTGGCTCAAGAACATGATCATCCGCGCCTATTGACGAGCACTTTAAGTTGTCGGCAATTACATTGGGTAGCAGGAGAAGAACCTCCTTTGCCAATGCATTGTGCTGCGAAAATTCGCTATCGCCAGGGTGATGCGGATTGTGTGGTAAAAAAAATTGATCAGGATTATTTGCGGGTTGAATTCTCAGAGCCACAATGGGCGGTGACGCCGGGGCAGTCTGTGGTGTTTTATCAGGGGGATATTTGTTTGGGGGGGGGGGTGATTGAATAATTTCTCTTGCTAGCGCTATGATGTTCTTTTCTTGGGTAGACACAAAATATTTAGTTATAAAGAGCTACAGAATGGTTGCCACTAGAAGCTGCCCCCTTCCTAACCTTCCCCCGCAAGCGGGGGAAGGTTAGGAAGGGGGCAGCTTCTAGTGGCACTATTATCCGAGTCTTCCTTCAAAATTTAACTTTAAATAAGGAGATATCATGTCAGATTTAACCATAAAAAAATGCCTACCTTGTGAAGGAGGCACTGCGCCTCTCACAGAATCGCAAACGCATCAACTATTAGAAGAGATTCCTGGCTGGCAATTAGGTGACAGCAAAGAAATTTACCGTGATTTTACCTTTAAAAATTTTTATCACACCATGGCATTTGTTAATGCGATCGCCTGGTTGGCGCACCAGGAAAATCACCACCCTGATCTGGAAGTAGGCTATCAGCACTGCTTGGTGCGTTATTCTACCCATGCAATAGGTGGACTATCAGAAAATGACTTTATTTGTGCGGCCAAAGTAAATGCCTTAACCCAGTGAATCTGGGCCAGTAACTGCTTTTTATTTGCCTACATTCTGCCAGCTGGGTACAATATTCTATTTTGTACCTATCTGGGGGATAAGTTGTGACTGTCAGTTTATTGGAAGAAGTAAAACGCATCCATTTTATAGGTATCGGTGGAGCAGGGATGGGGGGAATTGCGGAAGTACTATTGCACTTGGGTTACGCGGTTAGTGGCTCGGATCCAGGCAAAAATGCAATGATCCAACGTTTATTAGGTCTTCACGCCACTATTTTTCCAGAGCACAAAGCGGAAAATATCGCTGGGATAGAATTGATAGTTGTCTCCAGTGCTATTGCACAAGACAACCCAGAAATTATTGCAGCACAGCGGGCGAATATTCCGATTATTGCGCGAGCGGAGATGCTAGCTGAGCTCATGCGCACTAAATACGGCATAGCCATCGCCGGTACTCACGGGAAAACTACTACCACCAGCCTATGCGCTAGTATTCTGGCTGAAGGCGGATTAGACCCCACCTTCGTTATTGGCGGCCTATTAAAAAGTGCGGGTGCCAATGCTCATCTAGGTTATAGTGAATATTTTGTCGCCGAAGCAGATGAGAGCGATGCTTCTTTTTTATTTCTACATCCCAAAATCGCTATTGTTACCAATATTGATGCGGATCATTTGGGGACTTATGGCGGTGATTTTAATCGCCTATGCGATACCTTTATTAAATTCCTCCAGCAATTGCCAGAAAATGGATTGGCAGTGATGTGTCACGATGACCCAGTGATTCGCGAGTTGCTGCCGCGTATTTCACGTCCAGTAGTCACTTATGGTTTTGACGAGCAGGCAGATTTGCGCATTATTGATTTCAATCCGCAAGGATTTGAGACCCATTTTAAAATACATGATGCACGAAATAACCAGGAAATAGCCATTACTTTAAACTTGCCTGGCGCGCACAATGTGTTAAATGCCGCAGCTGCGATAGCAGTGGCTTTAAAGCTGGGAATGCCTGCGATTGCGATACAGCGAGCGCTGCAAAAATTTTCCGGTGTGGGACGCCGAATGCAAATCTATGGTGAACTGCCTGTTGGCGCAGGGCATGTGCTAGTCATTGATGATTACGGTCATCATCCTCGGGAGATTAAAGCAACCTGGTCAGCTATCCGCCAAGCTTGGCCGGAGCGACGCTTAGTGGTCGTCTATCAACCGCACCGCTATAGCCGAACGCGGGATTTATTTACAGATTTTGTCAATGTGTTGGCGCAGGATGCAGATCAATTGATCTTATTGGATGTTTATCCGGCTGGCGAAAAACCCATAATGGGAGCAGATGGCGCAGCCTTGTTTTCAGCTATCAAAACCCGTAGCCATGCAGAACCTATTTTCGTGCCACATATGGAAGCATTAACGGAAGTGCTGCGGCAGGAATTGCGTGCTGGGGATGTGCTGCTAACGCAGGGTGCTGGTAATGTGGGTACTATAGCCCCGAAATTAATGGCAACGGAGTTTCAGTTGGTGGAGCCCTAAGAGACTTCACGGCGGATCCCCTCTCCCCTTGCGGGAGTTAGGGAGAGGGGTGAGCGTCAGTTACGCACCCAATCTCATACTGGCTCGAGCAAGTCCCTGCCCCGCTTGCGGGGGAAGGTTAGGAAGGAGGCAGCTTCCAGTATCTGAGTTAGGTCCCAACGCAATAAAAGGATTATGTTATGCCAGAATTGCAAACCCGAACGGCCCTGCGCGGTGAATTATTATTGGATGAATCATTAGCGCATTATACCTCTTGGCATGTCGGCGGTAAGGCAAAACGCTTTTACAAGCCAGCAGATCTTGCCGATCTTAGTGCTTTCTTACCCACATTACCTCCCACAGAAACAATTGTCTGGTTAGGACTGGGAAGTAACGTTCTCATCCGTGATGGTGGAATCAATGGTACGGTCATTTTTACTCAAGGTTGTTTAAAAGAACTGGATTTGCTAGCAGAGCAGACTATTCGCGCAGAAGCAGGAGTGACTTGTGCAAAATTAGCCAAATTCTGTGCGCGGCATGAATTGGCGCAAGGGGCTTTTTTTGCTGGAATTCCCGGTACTGTCGGCGGCGCTTTAGCTATGAATGCTGGAGCATTTCAGGGTGAGACCTGGTCCTATGTCACAGCTGTAGAAACTATAGATCGGCGTGGGAGCGTTCAACAGAGATTACGTCAGGATTTTAATATTACTTACCGTGAAGTCAAACGTCCCTTAGATGAATGGTTTGTCGCGGGTCATTTTCAATTCCCCTTAGGTGAAGAACAGCAAGCCACTCAGGCAATCCGCGAATTGTTGCGTAAGCGCAATGATAGCCAACCTATTGGTGAATTTAGTTGTGGCTCGGTGTTTCGCAATCCACCGGGGGATTTTGCAGGCCGACTAATCGAATCCTGTGGTTTAAAGGGGAAAAAAATCGGCGGTGCTTGGATATCCACTAAGCATGCCAATTTTATTATCAATGGGGGTGAGGCTACAGCAGCGGATATAGAATTCCTGATTGCTAATGTGCAATTGCTGGTTGAGGAGCAGACTGGAGTGACGCTACAGCCGGAATGTCATATCATTGGTGAGCCATAAGTTAAGGTTCGTTGAGTGTAAAATGATTTTGAAAAGTTGTAATTTAGCATAACGTTCCAGGGTAATATTAAAGATGAGGAAGCTCAATGGTTTAGTATAGACTCACAAGCTAAAAGCACTGTATCCCCTCTCCCGTAGGGGCTTTGGTGAATAATTCCCTGCCAATTTTTGGAAAAGCACTGTATCCCCTCTCCCCTTGCGGGAGAGGGGATCATAGAGTTTCGGATAGTTAGGAAGAGAATTATTCAACAACGCCCCGGGAGAAGGTTAAGAATTAGTGTAACTGCTCACTCCGTCGTCCCGCGGCTTGTCCGCGGGATCCAGAAATGAGGTTTCTCAGCTTTTTCCTGGATCCCGCGGACAAGCCGCGGGACGACGGGACTGAGCTGGCTATGGCGTGAGCAGTTACGAATTAGTTTTACATCTAATTAGGGTATAAGCTGATACTATTACTGGCTTGAGTATCCAAATAAAATGTTTAGTTTAAGTAGGTTAGGAAAACCCACTCTTAATAATACCACGGTAAGGAGACCATAATGTCAACAGAACAAGATCAGAAGAGACGCTTGAAAGAATCGGCTAAAAGTTCGCCAGCTGATTCCTTTAGAAGGTTCATGTGTTTTTGCTGTTGTTGCTGTATTCCACCAGCTTCGCCAAAATCTAGCCGGGGGAATGGTTCTGATGTGAAATTCTTCACCCCGAACGCTTCTAGGAGAGAAACACCGGAATTATCTTCCCAGGAGTCCCCAGTAAGACGAATTAGTGAGCTTACTCTGATGACTTTAGCATCCGCTAATCGCCTTGATAGAACTACAATTGATGATGGGATAGTTTATGGCTATGATGGCGATGGCAATGCAGAAGTGCATGAACTTATAGCTCCGCCTCCACCCCCCCCCCTTATAAATTACTAAATCGTATTAAAGTTGCGCATATTGAGAGATAATCCATGCAGAAAAAATTACACATAGCCGTTCTGTGCGGTGGCCAATCAGCTGAACACGAAGTCTCCATACAGTCTGCTAAAAACATTATCCAGGCTTTGGATATAAACCGCTATCAGGTGTCTGTGATCTTAATCAGCCATCAGGGGGAATGGATTTTGTTGGATTCTCCCGAAATTATTCTGAAAAATCCGGATATGCAGCCGCTGCCAGACCTCATTAAAGGACGACGGGTTTTGTTTAACTTGGGGGCTACTGAGCCTTTTGTTATTTTAAATATCCAGATGGAGTCTTTAGCAATTGATGTGGTTTTTCCAGTGCTACATGGCGCGCATGGTGAAGATGGAACTTTGCAGGGTTTGCTCGATTTGGCCAATATTCCTTATGTGGGTGCTGGTACCTTAAGTTCTGCTGTATGTATGGATAAAGAAGTTACGAAACACCTATTAGCTGCGGCCAATATTCCTGTCGCGCGTTGGATGGTGGTGCGCCAGCCTGAATTGTCGCAACTGGATTATGATGCTGTCATAGCCCATTTGGGCTTGCCGTTATTTATCAAGCCGGCGAACACTGGCTCTTCAGTGGGCGTATCAAAAGTAAAAAACCGTGCTGATTTTATGAATGCATTACAATTGGCACAACAATATGATCGTAAAATTATCATTGAAGAATTTATTCCGGGTCGTGAAATAGAATGTGCAATATTGGGTAATGAAGAGACGGCCGCTTCATTGCCTGGCGAAATTATTCCTCACCATGAATTTTATAGTTATGAAGCAAAATACCTTGATCCCAATGGCGCGGAGTTGAAAATGCCAGCAGATTTACCGGCGCCAGTAATCGCTGAAATTCAGGATTTGGCGAAGAAAGCTTTTGCAGCCTTGAATTGTGATGGTATGGCGCGCATTGATTTTTTCCTCACGCCTGATGGGCGGGCGATTCTGAACGAGGCCAATACTATTCCGGGGTTTACCCAAATTAGTATGTATCCACAATTGTGGATGGCGACTGGTATGACTTATAGTGGCTTAATCGATCGCTTGATAGCTTTGGCTTTGGAACGTTTCGCACGGGAACGGGTGTTGGTGTTTCAATCAGATGTAGCTGCGCGGAAAGGGTTGTGAGCCGCTTACCGAGCTGCGACAGGGAGCGTATATTATCCAATCCGATTACCCCCCAACTTACCCTGAACAAAATCTTTAATATTTTGCAAAGTGGTGTTAGTAATATGCAGCAAAGCCTCCTCAGTAAAATACGCCTGGTGCCCCGTAATAATCACATTAGGAAAAGATTGCAATCTGGCGAAAACATCATCCTGCAAAATCTGGCTAGAAAGATCTCTAAAAAACAGATCTTCTTCCTCCTCATAGACATCAATACCGAGATAGCCAATTTTGCCATTTTTTAAGGCATTGACGACGGCTTTAGTATTCAATAGTGCCCCACGTCCTGTGTTAATTAACATAACTCCAGTCTTCATCTGCCGCAATGCAGCGGCATTGATAAGATGGTGGCTACTTTCAGTTAATGGGCAGTGCAGGCTGATAATATCTGCCTCGTGATAAAGCTTTTTCAAACTGGTATAACGCAACCCATATTGGACACAGGCTTCATTGGGAGAAGGGTCATAGCCGAGCAATTGACAGCCAAATCCTTGCATGATTTTACAAAATACCTCGCCGATTTTACCTGTGCCAATTACCCCCACAGTTTTTTCATGTAAATCAAACCCAAGTAAGCCATCAAGTGAAAAATTATTATCGCGCACTCGCCAATAAGCGCGCGGAATTTTCCGGTTTAATGACAAAATTAACCCGCAAGCAAATTCAGCCACTGCATAAGGTGAATAGGCAGGTACTCTGGCAACCACCAAACCATATTTTTTTGCTGCTTTTAAATCGACATTATTAAACCCGGCATTGCGCAGGGCGATAAATTTTGTCCCACCTTTGGCTAGGATTTTGATAGTCTGTGCATCCAGGCAATCCGTGACAAAGCAGCTCACAGCTGAGAAACCCTGGGCGAGCGTTGCAGTATGATGATTAAGACGAGCGTCGACCCAGGTAAGATCATATTTATAATGCTGATTTGCTTGAGTTATAAAGGGTTTTTCATTTGGTTGTATGCTAAACATTATGATTTTCATGTTCGAGATCCTCCTGGTGAATATTAGTATTTTATCGCATTTATGTGATTAAACCTAAAAACGGGAACTGATACTAATTTGTGTTTGCCCAGCATGGGTAGTTTGCTTGGCAACAGCATGCAACAATAAAGGACGGCTGGTAATTGCCTCTAAATGCTTATCAGGCTCTTTTTAATTTCTCATGAATCTGAGCCGTCAAATTCAAGATCTTTTAAAAGTAGTTAATTCCGTCCAGCCAGCATTATTTTTTTTTATCTTAGCTGCCACCTCGGGTTCTTCATCTTCTTGTTGTTTCTTTTCTGCTTGCTCGATTGCTAAGATTGCAAGGCAGCTTCGGTTTTTTCATTTATTTGTTTATCAACATTAAAAAAAGAAAAGGAAGACTTCACGGCAACCTCTACTTATGTACGTCAGAGCTGAGAAAGAGTTTAAGCTTAGCTACATCTCCCTGCCAAGCAGCATACGTCACCCAACTATCATTATGACTAGTACATTGCATTATTTGTTAGTGTCAAATGCGCTGCGCCAAGCCATTATTCACCGGCGCCCCTGCCATGATTTGTTGCACCATTCTGGTCGGGGCTGTTAGTATACCTGCGCTGGTTAGTTGCTGCTGCTCTGATTTCTGTTGGTTAGTTAAGTGGAATAGTGGTAATAATATATTAAAGAGGGCTTTAGAATGAGTAGTAGTGCATATAAAGAAATTATACAAAAAACAACAACATCAGCATCAGAAATGAATGCAGAAGGATTATATAACTTAGCGGTTCGGTATAAGGCTGGCAAAGGAATTGAAAAAGACAGCAAAGAAGCAGCTCGCTTATATCGTTTGGCTGCTGATAAGGGACATGTGGGAGCTCAATATGATTTAGGACTTTTTTATGAAAGAGGTATAGGGGTAGAGAAAAATTACGAAGAAGCAGTTCGATTATTTGGTTTAGCTGCTAAACAAGAACATCCAGGAGCCCTATGCAATTTAGGACTTAGTTATTCTACTGGTGATGGTGTCGTCGAAGCAGATGAAAAAGAAGCGGTGCGATTATTTGATTTAGCTGCTAAGAAGGGGCATGCAGATGCCCAATTTTATTTAGGAGAGCATTATGAGAATGGCTATGGGGTCGAAAAAGATAAAAAAGAAGCCGTTCGATTATATGGTTTAGCTGCTGAGAATGGGCATGCAGATGCCCAATGTCATTTAGGAAAACTTTATGAGCTTGGCGCCGCTGGGGTGACAAAAGATCCCACAGAGGCGGTTCGATTATACGGTTTGGCTGTTAAGCAGGGGCATGCAGGAGCCCAATGTTATTTAGGAAAACTTTATAAGCTTGGCGTTGGGGTGACAGAAGATCCCGCAGAGGCGATTCGATTATACGGTTTGGCTGTTAAGCAGGGGCATGCAGAAGCCCAATATAATTTAGCAGAATGTTATGCTAAAGGTGAAGGAGTAACTCAAGATCACAAACAAGCAGTTCGCTTATACCATTTGGCTGCTAAACAGGTGAGTTTAGAGGCTCTATTCCGATTAAGATTTGTTTATTCTAATGGCCGGGGGGTGACAAGAGATCCAAATGAAGCCATTTTTTATGAACGAAAGTATGATTTTGAGTATAGCAAGTATCTCCGCCAGAACTCAACCGATTCAGATTCTACAGACCCGCATCAAACAGAAAAAAATTTTACATCATAGGTTATTTAAATGATGACAAGCTTTGATAATTTATATCAGGAGATTATTATCGATCATGGCCGCAGGCTGCGGAATTTTGCTGAAAATGCCTGTGCTAATGGTATTTATGAAGGATTCAATCCTTTATGTGGCGATCGGGTGACTGTCTATATTTGTGAAGAAAATGGCAGTATTAAGGAGGCAAGCTTAAATAACAAGGAGGTTAGGGAGAGGGGTTGCGCAAGCCATCCCAACCCATACATAGGCAGCTCCCATCTGCATTCAAAATAATCAGGCTAGTACCGGCAACAGGTTATCGTTAGAATATAAGACAAACTAACCCATTGAGTAACTACCATGCCATTAGTACACAATCCTATAATGATCCCCGGCCCCGCAGGCCCGCTCGAAGCTTTAGTCTCACCGGCCATAACCCCCGAACCATTGGCAATTGCTATTATTTGTCACCCGCACCCCTTATTTGCAGGCACCATGCACAATAAAGTCGTAACGACTATTGCCCGGACTTTTCACGAACTCGGCTTATATACAATCCGCTTTAATTTTCGCGGTGTAGGCGAAAGTGCGGGTAATTATGGTGCGGGGATCGGAGAAACTGAGGATTTATTGGCAGTGATTGCATGGGCACGAGCCAATTTCCCTGGTAAGACAATTTGGCTGGCCGGCTTTTCTTTTGGTTGTTATCCGGCCATGCGGGCAGCAGCGCAGGAGGATGATATTGCCCAATTAGTAACGATTGCTCCCGCAGTGAATCATCTGGATTTTGCGGAAGCAAACGGGGTACATTGTCCTTGGCTGTTAATTATGGGCGAAACAGATGAGGTGGTCCCGGTATCCGATGTTAAAGCTTGGATAAAGACATTATCTGTACCGATACACAGGGTCTTTTTGCCGGGCGTGAGCCATTTTTTTCATGGACAATTGACTCAACTCAGTGAGGTGTTAAAGCGGGAATTAGCAAAGCATCTTATTCATAAATAAAGCTGGATGAGCTGGATGACAGTAAGCTGGTTAAGGACCTATTTCTCCTATATAATTATAGTATAAGGGGGCGACATGGTTTCGACGTGGATTACAAAGCCTTAGGAGCGTGTCGAGTAGGTAGCTTCACTCGTTAAAATGAGTTACAAAATATAGTCGCAAACGACGAAACTTTCGCAGTCGCTGCTTAAAAACCAGCGTTGTGCCGTTGATTGGACCTGCTTATGGGTTCTGTTCAACGGTCATTTTTCATAAGATCGCGGTCTGAAGCGCTTTCATTCAGACTGTTAAAACTTAGAAAGCTCGTTGTTGATTCTCCTGCCCATCGGGTGATCAACAGTTAAATTAAAAGATGTGGCTACACATGTAGAACCGAAGGTAGAGGATTTGCGGACGCGAGTTCGATTCTCGCCGCCTCCACCAATTTTAAATCCAAGGATGTCCCTTTAAGACCGAAATCTTAGTAAAAACTAAGATTTCGGTCTTTTTTTTGTCCTGAGAAATCCCTTTCTGTCTATTGACATCCAGCAGTTTTTGGGGGCATTTTTGGGGGTACCCGCCTTCCCGCTCAGAGGAGTACCCCCATGCCCTTATCTGATACTACTGTTCGTAATGCTAAGCCACGAGAAAAGGGTTATAAATTAACCGATGAAAAAGGCTTGTTTATATTTGTTAAGCTGACAGGTGGAAAGTTGTGGCGCTTTAAGTATCGTTTTGATGGTAAAGAAAAATTGCTTTCCATTGGCGCTTATCCAGATGTAATATTGGCCAAAGCTAGAGAAAAACTTGATGAAGCCAGAAAATTATTAGCAGACCATAAATTATTTTTATAGTTACAGAGTAAAAAATCAGAGTTAGAAAAATTTTTAAATATAAAGGAGATAATTATTAATAGTTCTTGAGAAATAAACGATGAAATAATGCTCGTGGGGAGTATTTGGTTGATGAAATGATTTTGGAATTTTTATTGTGAGAAAGGGTGAATTTATTCACTATCCAATAGAGGAATCAATCCTAATGGCCCTTTTTCAGAGTCAAAAAGAATGTCAATAAGCCGTTCAATTTTTTTAATTCCTAATTTTTTCATGCCATGATATTTTTTGTTTGCAACTGTTTTAGGGCTGATGCATAAACCTTCTGAAATTTCTTCGTGTGTTTTACCCTGAGAAACCATTAAAAGTACTTGATGCTCAATTTCTGTTATATATTTTATTTGCATTATCCGCCGATAGTACTGCATGGCACACTACTATCAATTATCCATTAATTGGTGTAGTGGCAGGGAATTTTGTTTTAGGCGCTGGAGAATTATGCATAGGTCCCATTATTATGGCAGCTGTATCCCGCTTTGCCCCTGAAAAATTACGAGGGCAGCTAATGGGATTCTGGTTTTTATCAATAGCTTTTGCCAGCTATCTAGGCAGTATACTTGCTCAATTTGCAGGGACAGCCAACATCAAGTTGACCAACAATAGTACCATTTATTTTTATTCATTCTTAAAAACCAGCCTTGTTACGTTGAGCACCGCATTACTTCTGCTTATTTTCCTGGCTGTAGTGCGCCGTTTTCCGCTTGCTCAGATAACATCGAAATAAAGCGATTTAATTCCGCTTCTCCCTGTTCAAAACCATGATAACTGCATATTCATGGGTATTAATATTCAATTTACTCCATTCAGTCAAAAAAAGCGTCATTGCTTTTGGCTCTATATATAAGCGTTTTGCTTTTTGATAAAGACCAGTTAAACGTAAGGCATCTAAAAACCACCAAATATCTTGACCAGATGGGTAAGCACCAATAGCGTCAGCATTGTTATTGACCACTAAAAAATCAAAGCGTATGGTTAAATCCATTAATGCTAAGAATGTCTCCAGCGATGAATCATTTTCTTGCAGCCAGGTTTCCATAGCTTGAGTGCTTAATAATTTATGATTAAAACGAAATTTATTAGCATAATGTGCAACTTCAACCTGATCAGGGATCAAGCCAATTTGCGTGCCCTTTAGATCAATTCTATGAAAAAGAGTAGCAATGGCATACATAATATTATATTTATCAATATCTGACTGTTTAAATGCACTACATACGACAGATTTATTTTTTTCAGGAGAATACTGTAAGCCAACGCGTTTTTTGTAGTAGCTATAATATCCTGATAATTGCATCAGATAGACCAAGTAATCCATGCTACTTTTTCCATCGCTATAATTTAAACAATTAAGTCGTGTGATAAATTGCTTTAAATCATTATCAAAACAATCATTTTCCATTTGCCAGCTTTGCTGCGTGACAATATCTCCCAAACCAAATATACCTTCTGATTGATTATTTTCTCTTTGAGCAATATTATAGGTTATCGTCAGTAGGTAGGCCAAACGTTGTGTAAGTAGGTAATTTTTTCCAAATAATCGCGCAATCAAAGCAACTTTTTCTTGAATAGGCAACCAATCCTTATAAAGGATAAAAGGCTGGCATTGCATTGATCGTGGTAGAGTACGAAAATAAATAGTGCGCTCAAGATGGAGTTTATTTTGAGAAGGAACAACAGGATTATTTGAATCTTTGATTATCTCCAATAGTTCGGCTGCATCAAAAGCTTTTTGATCTACGTAACCTCCCTGAGCTGACCAGTTTATTAAGCGTTTAATCTCTTCTTCCTTGAATTTATCAATGTTGCTTAAACAAATATCTTTCAATATACGTCGTTGATAAAATGTTTGTTTGGTTAGGTAAATTAAGGAAATCATTTCCCGGATCAATTTTATCTATTTCGTTAGCAAGCTGGGGATTAGCCTTAATTACATCGTCTCTTGCCTTCTTCCAGGTCAATTTTTCAATTGCAGGTCTATTGTCTTTCCCCATAATAATTTTTCCTTTGATGAATGAACATTTTGTGTAACTGTTCAGCACATTCGAGAATTGTCATTCCCGCTTTACAGAACTATCCAAAAATGATGGACTTTCAAGCGGGAACCTATTGCCTACCTTTCCATTAAAACTGCCAGGTGCAGTTAACAATTGGATTATAGGTTCCCGCCTGAAAGATCAACACGTTCGCTCCAAATTGTGCAGCGGGAATGACATTTCCCTGAATTTGGTGAATGGTTACCATTTTGTTTCATCGCAATATGTATTTTAAACCGATTTCATTTTTGCACCTGGTCTAGCATACATATTTCCAATAATTAAATTACCAGTTTAATGCAAGCATTCGTTCTTATTGCTGATAATACGATTAAGTATAGATGGGAATTACTAAGTGAGCCACATCAAGGGATTCCCGAGGTTTTTAACTTCTTTAACCATAAATCTTAAGCTTATTGGATATACGTAATTCTTTCCATCATGATTTTTTAAGCTAGTTTTTTTCAAATAGATCGTAAGCCACCGATATTCGCATTGCTTTCATTGTACTAATCATAGCAACATAAACTGGAGGTTTCCATTAGTAACTTCATCGTATCTGATCGCTGGCTTTGCTTGAGAGATTGGCCCGTAAATGGGACAAGAATGCGGGTGCTATGCTTGCTATAGACTTTCAGATAATTTCTTTGGAACTCCCCATCTTGAAAAAATGGGGAGCGAGGATTTTTTCAAAAATCATTATCTGAAAAACCAGTTGGGCAAAAAATATCAAAAAAACACCAAAGAATGTACAATTAACAATTCTTATGTCTATTTTGAGAAAAACCATTCTTTTGATATTTATTTATGAAGCTAACCCCAACTGAAATTCTACGCTATTCGCGCCATTTCCCGATCATTAATCAGACTGGCCAAGAGCAACTAAAAAACGCAGCTGTGCTATGTGTGGGCGCGGGTGGTTTAGGTTCTCCTGCTCTGTTATATCTGGCAGCAGCAGGTATAGGAAAACTCGGGATCATAGATCATGATCGCGTAGAAATCAGCAACCTACAACGACAGATATTATTTACCAATGCTGATATCGGACAGCTCAAAGTTGATTGCGCGCGACAACACCTTGTTGCACAAAATCCTCATATCGAGATCAAAACTTATCCTCTGCGCTTGACCCGCAGCAATGCGCAACAGCTAGTTGCTAATTACGATATCGTACTGGATGGCAGCGATAACTATGAAACACGCTATCTGATTAACGATGTATGTCACAGTGCCGGTAAACCAATGGTCTCCGCGAGTATTTTTCAGTTTCAAGGTCAAATCAGTGTCTTCAATGTCGATGATGGTCCGTGTTATCGCTGCTTATATCGCGCTCCACCGCCCGCTGAGTTAATGCCAGATTGCGCTGCCGGCGGTGTATTAGGAGTGTTACCTGGCATTATGGGCACAATCCAAGCAACAGAAACCATAAAACTAATCCTCAAAAAGGGCCAATCCTTGAGTGGGCGCTTATTGATCTTTGATGCTCTCTGCATGAGTTTTAATGAGTATACTATTCATTCTGATCCGCAGTGTCCGCTTTGCCAGTATAGCCAGCTATCTGATGATCTATTCACTCAACCTTCGCGGGAATGTAATTCTGATGGAACGGTACCTGAAATCCAGCCTTCAGAGTTGGCCAGTTGGTTACGGGATTCAGCAGCATCAGTGCAACTATTGGATGTACGTGAACCCTATGAGCGCGCAATTTGTCACATTGGTGGAGCATTTCTACCCCTTTCTCAATACGATCCTTCCCACTTAAAACTTAATAAGCAAATACCAACTGTTGTTTATTGCAAACATGGTAATCGGAGTCAGATAGCCGCCAAATTGTTGCAGGCAGAAGGTTACCAACGGGTTTTCACTCTAAAAGGTGGAATTATAGCCTGGGCGGAACAAATTGACCCATCCATTGTAATATATTGATTATATTCCCCTTAGGCCGCGAATATTAATAACGCATTTGATTCCTTTTCCAATTGAGCAGGTTGAGTCTCAAATCAAGCTTTCTTGTTTCAGTCCCCCTTTGTTATAATTCCTTATCTATATGGAAATGAGTATAACAAAGAGGAAATTCTCATGGAAAAAGAAACCTTGGATCATTGGATCATTTTTTGCCTTGCATTTGTACTGTAGACCAGACACATCTGCCCGCAATCAGTGTAGTAAGCATAAATTCTGGCCAAAAATTGGAGGTATTGATTGAATCTGTGCGTGTAGACTATAAAACTAATGATCCTATGTGCGCTTATCAGCAGGCAGGACTGGTAGTTGCTTATTAACAAAGTCCAATAATCCAGCAGAGCTTTCTTTATTATCTAAAGGAGTAGAGCCGGGGGCAGCTTGTGTTTTTTTAAATAAAATTTCACAGATATCAAAATGGCCTTTTCGCGCAGCCAATTGAGCGGCCGTCATTCTCCTTTTATCCCTTACATCAACATCGTCAACTTTTTCGAGATATGGGGTAAATGTCTTGCTATCACCCTGTTCTGCAGCATATATAAAAATTAATTGATTTTTATTTTGTGTGACTTGTAGTTTTTCGTCGATATTATTTTCATGAGATTCCATTTTTGCTGCAAGAATTTCGCAAATTTCAAAATGACCGTTTTCGGCAGCCAGATCCATGGCGGTGCAGCGGTCTGAATCAATTAAGCTAAAATCGGCGCGAGGGAAGATAAAAGCTCCACCACTTCTAGATCATTATTGTTACCTGCTTGTATTAAGGCTGTTTCTAAAGAGGATAAAAATATCTGACTGTTAGATTCTTTGGACTTTTTCAACACTTTGAGAATATGAAGACGATATTCTTCATAGAATTGTTTTTTGGCGAGCATTCGCGCAATACCGCGATTTTTCATTAATTCAACTGGAGATTTCTCCAGGATTTTTCTAAAATGTCCAGATGCTGTGTGTCGGAAGAAGATTGAGTGGAAGAACTAGTGTCGCTTGGTCGATAATCTATTTCAGTTTCATTTTGAGACATTTGAATGTGCCATTTGCCAGCCGTGATGGAAAATAATTCCTATAATATCGCTTCACCAAATTCAGGGAAATGTCATTCCCGCTGGCACAATTTGGAGCGAACGTGTTGATCTTTCAGGCGGGAACCTATAACCCAATTGTTAACTGCACCTGGCAGTTTTAATGGAAAGGTAGGCAATAGGTTCCCGCTTGAAATTCCATCATTCTTGGATAGTTCTGTAAAGCGGGAATGACAATTCTCGAATGTGCTGAATAGTTACGGTAGCAATAAACAGTTATGACTGGCATTTGTGCGTTCCGTTGGAAAGATGGGCACTAGATTCCTGCTTGATAGGCTGATATTTTAGGATGATTCGGTAAAGCAGGAACGACGTACTCAGCATATCTAGTAATTACAAAATGTGTGCATCGGATAGCTACTCTAACACCGAAATCCTAAGTGTATCGGGTATATATGCTAATATTAGTTTAATAATTGAGAGGTTTTGTATTATGGCTGAAAAAAGGGGCGAAATAAATAACTATGTGGGACTTACAAAAATTTTAATGGAAAAGAAAATCAGTTCCCCTTCCAGCAGTATCTACTACACATCATCACTCAGTTCCGCAACATCTATATCAAAAAAGCTGGATAAGCAGCAACTGGCTGATTTAAAAACTTTAGGCATATCTGTAAATGATACCGCTATTACCATACCACAAATAGCAGATGGATATGCTAATGCCTATTTGAGTTCCGCAGGTACGCCAGGTATTGAAAAAATAACTGCTTACAAAAGATTGTGTAGCTTCTTAAAAGAACTGCCTACACACAAAAAAATTGAGGAAAGCATTGAGAACGACCTTGATATTTTTGGCCTAGATTTATTTAATAGTTCAGATTTGGCCGAAGCATATGAGGAAGCGTGGAGAGAAGAAATACAAGATGGAAACGAGCCCTCTGAAGAACAAATAAATGCATACGAAAGGTTGCGCCTGCTTGACTTTCTTAAGTCTGCTCCCACCACAAGATATATACGTGAAAAGGTCCGTAAAAAGCTGGTAGAACCCGTCAAAAGTAATGAGCCAGGAGACACCAAAGAAGCGTCACGATTATACCGTCTATCTGTTGGTCAGGGAACGCCACCTGACGCCTTACCTAAAGACCTCCGAAATTTAACATTTAACCGCAATGAATTGGTTTTTAATGAGACACCCCCGTTGCACATAAATTCGTCTAACAAAATATTAGTTGGGACCTATAATGGCCTACCGGTGGCTGTTAAATGCTTTATTAAATACTGTCAGGAGAAGAACGGCGTTGATTTTATAACATCAATAAAAAATGAAGCTGCTGTGGGAAACTTGCAGTCCCCCTTCTTAGTATCCACATTGGGACTCTCACTGGAATATCCTTATTTGATGATGATGGAGTTATTCCCCAGGAACTTGAAGATGCTGCTAACTACTGACGGCACTAAATTAACCTGGCCACAGCGCTACCGCTTATTATGTGATGTGGCTTTGGGACTTAATTTCCTGCATGAAAGGGAGATAGTGCATGATGACTTAGGTGATCTGAATATCCTGGTCGATGCTCATTGCAGAGCGAAAATCGGTGATTTTGGTTGTGCCAGAAAATTCAAATCAAAATTTGCTACTGTTGGCGGCAGGCCGGATTGTTTTACATCCGAGTCGCTCATTCAAGCAGAAGTAACTTATGCCAAAGATATCCTTTCTTTTGGTTACATCTGCTTGTGCGTCGCACTGGGCAAAATTGTTACATATGGTGAACTAGAGAAATTCAAACAGTTGCGCGGCAAAAGCTACGATGACAATACCGTAAAAAGCATCCTTCCCATGGGATTTCCAATCGCTTTATTGGAAATCATATTAAACTGCTTAGAGAAAGAGCCTAAAAAACGTCCTGGGGCTGCATATTTGGCAAAGACATTAGAAGAATTATGGCGGCAAGCAGAGGCGGAAGAACAAAATTTAGATGAAGCGGGCGAACCGAGAAAAAAGAAAATGGACGAAAAGTTATTATCGCTACCGCGATTGGCTGCACAAGTCGCTGCGCAAGTTGCTGCGGGAATCGATAATAGATCTACTATTCCTATTAAGCCTCCTATTAGTGTTTATACTTGTCTTATTGATAAAAGAGGATATTTAGATACGATGAAGCATACCAAAAAGATAAATGAGAGCTTGTCAGACAAAGATAAGCAACCTAATTCATCCGCATCTCCTCAACCTATTTCGCCGCATAAGTCCCCAGACGGTCGGAATCCACTCTTATTAGACAACCCAACTGAAGACACGGCTAGTCCACCCAATTCGTTGGATGGATCAAATGAAAATCCGAATCCATTCAATTAATTCCATATTAGATTAATTGTTCAATGTGCAAATCGGCAGGGATTTTAGCGGATCGTTTAAATAGGCATTAGCTAGCATGACGCCTTTTATGATTTCGCGGCATTCAAAATGAATTGAGCGATAGTGCATGATGGGATTGGCTGATTTGATAGCCCCCATCTCTGCTAAATGCGTCTAAATTTCCCTAATTTCCGGTATTTTTTATACTAACGATGGTTGTAATGGAAAGTGTATGGATTTTACTTTTAACTGCTTGTTATGCCATGGATGTTATGCGTTATTGCAAGATTTGGTAGCGAAAGGAGCGTTCATGCGGAGGGGGCAGGGCACGTGAAAGCCGTTACAACCAACTACTTATAGAAAAGTTGATTTCCTACATAACTAGCCTCACTTCATGAAGCTTAGTGTCAGCCAGGATGGCTAATTGCCTGGTTAGAACTGATAAAAATCTTTCTTGATTCAGTTTTGATTGATACTGATTAAAAACGCATTTCTTTAGGTATTTACCCTGAAACTAGTCTACAGCAAGCACGTGAACTGCGTGATGAGGCTAGAAAGCTATTGGCTACGGGGGTAGACCCAAGCGAACGTCTTTGATTCATAAATGCTGACTGGTAATGTGCTCCAATACCTCTTTTAACGGCGTGGGCCGGATTGAAACTTCTCCGCGATAAGGATGATCGTACAAAATAATTAAAAATACCAATGATGCAACTACCAGGGATATAGACGCTAAAGCTATATACCTTATATAGCGCGATTTCATAGCATAGAAAAAATTCAAAGATATTGCCACCACACTAATGAGAAGCAATACTACCCAAGTGGTGGTTTCTAACGACTTATTGATGCTGTCAGCGCGTTGACGATGAATTTCATAGAGGGAAAAAATTTGATCAATAATTTTTGTAAAAAGGGTATTATCAATGCTGGAGTTTATAATATATTTATTTGATTCTTGCAGTATATCCTCTAAATAGATCTTGGCAGACAAATCTAGTTTTTCATTACGCATGTTCGGCCATTCTCCATTCACCGCTTTCTCCGCATAATTAATGATATTGGATTGAATTTCATTACGAGAATCTGCGGGTAGACCAGAAGCGCTATGGTAAATGGCACTTACAATCGCTGCTTCATTTTGAACTAATGATTCTATATTTCGGTAGGTAGTTAATGCGCTTACGGCAACAAATGCACCCAGTATGGCAAACATCGTATTTATCAAGCCACCCATGGGGCCAAGAGCACCATTATCGATGACAAATAATTTATTCTTCATAAGTCGCTCGACTATATACCCGCCAATTAATGCATAAGATATATAAAAAAACCATAAAAGTGGTAGTAGAATACAAGCAGGCAAAGAATAAAGAATTTGTACAAACATAAAAAATCCTTTTATGGACGGTGGCATGTGAATCAAGCTTGATCCAACATTTATACCAAATTACAATCTTCCTGACTAATATAGTCGTCTTCCTTGGCTCTATGAAGAATTGAGTGGGTAGTTAGAAGAAGGAAAGCTATAGATACTTGTTCCTTCTTCTCCCCTGTGGGCGGAAGGAATTATGCAACAACGCCGATCAAGTCGTGGGATGATGCCATAAACAAAAAATCAAAAGGGAGAGCTGCATACCTCTTGATCACGGCGCCAACTGCTTAGCAGATTCTTCCTCTACACCGTTTAGAAAATCCCGAAAGTATAGATAGACGCCATTGGTCCAACCGAAACCCACCTCATTGCTGGAATAGCCATAGCGAATGGTTAACTTTGAGCTACAACGATATAGGTCATATTTTTCAACAATCCGTCCATGCTTGGCAAAATCTTCATCGATTAAATGATTCCATTTACGAGCAATCCGGCGGGCATCCCCATAATACCCATAATTAGCAAGCCCCGCGACAGCAAAATATTGCAAGGGAGCCCAACCATAAGGTGCATCCCACTGCATGTGTGTGACATAACGACTCGTAACAATCCCACATTCCGTCTCTAATGCAGGTAAATTTTCTACAATCCGTTTAGCTTGTTCAGGAGAAGCGATAGCTGCCCATAAGGGATAAAAAGTGCTGGCATCAATATAGGGTCTGGTTTGTTTAGTTTTAAAATTATAATCAAAATAATAACCGGTACTATTATCCCAGAGATAGCGATTAATGCGTTGAGCGCGTTCTTTTGCTCTTTGTTGCCATATTTTAGCCTGATTTAAATCTCCCAAAATGGTGTAAATTTCATGCGTATCGACCTCCATCTGATACAATAAAGAATTCAATGTTACAGGCGCATAATCCGTAATCGTTGCTCCAAAAGCGCCATATTGACCGGTCAAATCAAATCCCGACTCTCTCACCGTTCGATCATTGGTGTAATAAAGTTGAGTTAGTTGGTTTTGATTTTTGTCATAATACCAATTGACATTGTAGTCAGACACAGGATATTGGCGGTAATATTTCTTTACTTCGTTATAAAATAGTTGGCCTGTCGCCTTATCCGGTATAGTGACTTCATAAGCCGGCCCCTTACCTTCAGCATAATAGCGTGACAAATTTAATTCTGGAATTAAATGTGGCGGAGTAACCCAGAAAGTATAAAATTTTTCGATTGCTGGTAAGGTAGATTTCAGCCAAACTTTATCATGGGTTTGGTCATATACAGCTAGAATCATTTCAGTTAAAAATGGCGGTTGTGATCTTTCTAAATGAAATGAGCGATTAGAGTTTAATATTGTTCCATAATAGGTAATTTCATAAATAAAATTATCAACAATATCTTTTGCTAACGCGATTTTTTGCGATTCTAATAAACCTAAAATAATAAAATAACTGTCCCAACCATACATTTCATTAAACATGCCACCGGGCACTACATAGGGATGAGGCAAATAAAGCAAACCAGGGGGAATATGATGTATGTCTGCAGGTAATTTTTTCAAAACAATTTTTTGAAAATCTGCAACAGGCATTTGCGTTGTTAATTCGTTAGAAATTTGGCTGAAAGAAGCTTGATCTGGTATATAGACTGTCCATTTTTGCGGAATAGGTTTGACTTTGGGATCGATCGCCGCCTGTAATAGTTCAGCATGCGAACGAGTTAAGGTCGACCAACTTTTTTGAATATAATTAAAAACCGGAGCATCCTGGGTGTGAGCTGGAGCGGCTTTTGCTTTGTCTGGATAAGCGTCGAGGGCAGAATAAGCACCTGGTAAAGATATATTGATTATGAAAAAAAATAAGAAAAGCCCTAAATTTTTCAGTTTTTTTTGCATATAACCTCCTAGCCGCAAAACCTCCATTGAAAATTCACAAAATACAAATTATAGCGCTTTTTTATCCATCTAGCTATATCAAAGACATAAATGCATTTATACCTGGCGGCAATGGTCAGCTGGGGATTGATAATCACATGAAACGGCACAGGAACACGCTCCCTTTCCGCTGCTATTTCAGCGGGCAGACTTTGAATATACTCAGCTCGGTCTTCAATCACTGCCAATTGCAATGATTCACCAATCTGAGGAGCAGCCAGGCCTGCTCCATTCGCTGCTCTCAGGATGACAGCCATATTAATTTTGTTGGAAGAAAATTATTTTGGAAGATGGCCAGCGGCATATTTATGTAAAATACTGGCAACAAGCGTTTGATAAAGAATTCCCTCGTAAGCAGCTTTTTTTGTTTAAGACGCATAAGATCGCTGTTTGAAATACGGATATTAATTCGTTTATCTTTACGCAAAGAATTCACTGCTGCTTTTCGAGCTATGGCTAGTTTATGCTTAATATTTTTGACCCTTTTTAATTTGCCTTGATCAATAGCATTATCAATTGCATCAGAAAGATCTTGTTCTTCAGGATCAAGATCGAGGTTATAAATATCGGGGTTATGCTTTTTCATGGATCATTTCCTAGATATTTTTTAGTCAATTTACGATGAGGGGAAATAGTTTTTAAAAAGATTGTATTTTTATTTTCTTTAACAAAAGGAACCGCGTATGCATATCGGTTCACGCAAACTATGTAAATACTTTGATTTGGATATTTATGATTGTTTGGATGCTCCAGTATATCTAAGATGGCTCCGTCATTTATTGCTGCGATAATTTCTTCAAAACTAATTTTTCTTTTTTCGATTAGCTCACGATGTTTATCACTAGAAAAATTATAAATTACTGGCGAATCAAGTATATCTTCAATTGACTGACGCATGAACGCTCCTAATTGTTGTATTTGGCGGGCGTCCCTGCACTTATTTCTCAACATATTCAGCCATTCCCATCTTAGGGTGGGGGTTCCTTACGACTTCAGTGGCGCAATGAAACTTATAGTGCGGCCAATATTGAGAGACGTAATTATGTGATCACGATGTATACCTTTTGTCAATAAATGCATAAATGCATTTATACCTGGCGGCTAGGCTATTGCCTAACATAAAAACTGATGCTACTCTGAAACCAGGTGCTTAACACACCCAACTAGCGGAACCCCCGCGCCGAAATCGCGGGTTTTTTTGCCTAGCCTATGGCTGGGAGTGGGCTAATAAAACACCCGAAAGGGGAATATGCCCGCCGTCTAGTTGCGGTGTTAAACTCCCGGCCGCCAATTTGGTGACTCTCAACATACAACTAGGAGAACTTTCTATGGAACAGTTCAGTCATTCTAATCCTTCAACTTCTTACATTGACATCTGTGATACCATTTATAGCAAGATTCAAAAATCCAAAGCCATTCTAACTTCTGTTATGTTTGCTACGGAGTTTATCCGTGATGACGTAGCCCTAGATAATAGTACTATTTACCATGCTTTATGGGCGGTGGATGACTATTTAGAAGATATTGAAATGCTACTTGATAAATTTCGAACCCAACCAATATGAGCTTACAAAGCCCATTACGAGATTTTTCTTGTTAAAAATCAGCCTATAATCAGCAGCGCACCCCCACAGGAGGTATTAATAGCCAGCAACAGTGGGGGTGGTTGTTAATTACATGCTGGATTAATCATGCTTCTTTCTATCACAATGAGTTATATTTAGCAGTTTTTAATTCGTCGATAATTGTTTCTTCAGATTGTTCTAGTTGGCACAAAATGCTTTGCCTTAAAGTATCGATCTCTGATTGTTGCTGATTTATTCTCGTTTGGGATTCTGCGCATAGCGCTTGTAATAATGCGATACTGTTAACTTGTAGATAAAAAGAATTTATATCCTCTAAAGTGGCAAGAGTACAAGCAAGATTGGTAAGATTAGTGTCTGCTAGTGCTTCTGGTTGCCTGGGACTCTCTGTTGGACTGTTTTGCCAAAAGGTCAAACTCGGCAGTGTGCTTGACTGACGATTCCTTTTAGCAGCTGTCAGCAGAGGTTGCTCAGAATTCTCTTGACTCGTAAAGGTGGGTGACATTGAAGAAAGCATTTTTCTTTTCGTGGACGATGTAAGCTTTGTTGTTAACGACACGGTTCTTTCTTCTTTATTTTCCTTGGGTTCTATATTTGCTGTCAGTGCATTTAATCTATGACAAATTATTAGGTAACCATCATGTTGTATAATTTCCATGATTTTATTGAGTTGATTTGGTGTATAACCTAATTGGGCCAAATGAGTGAATTTCTCCACGATGAATTCCAGTTTTTTTGCCGCCGGGTGGTTGTTCGCTATGTTCGAGATTTGCTCACAAGTGCAGTTGAACATTAATGTCAGCCTATCAAAATGGTCAACTACTGCCCTTAGGGTTTTTCCTCCTCCAGATTGTGAACACCAGATGATAACCTGATTTAACCCAAAATTTTTTTTGTGCAAAAAATCCCAACATTCTTTTAAATCAATCAGGGTTTTTCCTCCACCATTGACGGCGAGAATACGAATAAATTGATGATTAGAAATATCTGGAATAAGTTTTTTTATTGCTTGGTATTCTTTTAGTAACACTTTAATGTTAGATAAGATTATAAAGGGAGGTTGTCCCACTAAGGGTCGCATTTCTTCTTCTTTGAAACCTTTTGGATGTAAATGCCTATAGATTTCCTCCAGGGAAGTTTGGAATATAGTTGTATTCGTTTTTCTCTCATCCATTTTTTATTCCTAATAAAAGAGAAATGAAGTTCTTCTACAATTCTACCATGAGGGGAAATTATTTTATAAAAATGGTAGCGGTGTCAATGCTTTCAAATATTAAATGCAGAACAAGTTAAAATTGGTTTTAGGTCTCTTTTAAGACGTACTAAAAAATTTGAGAAGCAGATTAAGGTGGGATTGATTCAAGAGATTACCATAGCATTTACACCTGGCGGCTAGGGTAAGCTATTGCCTAACATAAAATCTGATGATACTCTGAAAACAGGTGCTAAATACACCCAAGTAGCGGTTTCCGTCCCGTCAGTGCGGATAAAGCCTAGCCTTATGGCTGGGAGTGGGATAATACAATACCCGAAAGGGAAATATGCCCGCCGGCTACTTGCGGTATTTAGCTCCTGGCCGCCAATTTTTTGGTATATAAATAAACAAGTAGGAGTTTAATCTATAGAAGAGCTTCATTTGCTATTTCAGCGACTAGAAGAAATGTAAATTATGAGCGAATCAGGAAATGGCTGATTCGTTATAATTTAAGCTCCCTGCGAGTCTGTTGAATAGCCTTATCCTTCCAATGCCGAATATAATTTTCCGAAATTGTCAGGCTGCGCATGAATGGCATGCGGTCGATATATAAGTTTCCCTGCAAATGATCAATTTCATGTTGTAAGATACGGGCATACCAACCGCGGGCTTTGATGGTGATAGGCTGAGCGCGTTCGTTTAAGCAAGTGACCGTCACTACAGAGGCGCGTGGCACTAATCCCATCCAACCTGCAATACTAAGACAACCCTCAAAGAATTCTGCCGGGGCTGATTCTTCAATGGTCAGCTTGGGATTGATAATCACATGAAACGGCACAGGAACACGCTCCCTTTCCGCTGCTATTTCAGCGGGCAGACTTTGGATATACTCAGCTCGGTCTTCAATCACTGCCAATTGCAATGATTCACCAATCTGAGGAGCAGCCAGGCCTACTCCTGGAGCATCGCGTAAGGTATCTTTCATCAATAGGATTAGGGTTTGGATAAAAGAACTGGTTATTTCTTCGGTGGTAAGCTCCCGTGCGTTTTGACGCAATACGGGTTCGCCAGCTTGCAGAATTTTCAGTTTCATGTGTTGACCTTTAGCTAAATAAGGGAAGGGCTTGCAATGTTTCATGATTATAAATGGATTGATCTGACCCATCCACTACACCCAGCTGTTCCCACTTGGGATGGAGGCTGCGGTTTTGCCTCACAATTGGTATCCGACTATGACCAATCCTGTCGGGTGCAAAAATTGACACTGGCGGCTGGAATTGGCACGCATATGCTGATCAATTACCACCACTGGGGGCCTATGTGTTTGCCTTACCACTCAAAATTATCGATGGCACTGAGTCCCCCATGCGATTGTTAGTTTTAGTGCCAAAAAGTTCTGTCGCTTCAAGTATATAAGGTATAATCATTTACCACTTTATAAAAAACAGGAATTAATTATGATTATACCTTTCGAAATACTCGAAAAAGTGGATTTACGATCTGGGGTAGTTGTTAAAATAGAACCCTTCTTGCGCGCCAGAAAACCGGCATACAAAATCTGGGTTGATTTTGGTGAGCTGGGGGTTAAAAAAACTTCAGCGCAAGTGACGAGCAATTACACGCAAGAATCTTTGTTAGGGAAGCAGGTCGTTGGTTGTGTGAATTTACTGCCGAGAAATATTGCTGGATTTACCTCTGAGTTTTTGTTGATGGGGGTTGCTGACGAAAAGGATGCAATCTGTCTGCTGACTTTTGACTGTGCGGTTCCGGTGGGTAAGCGGGTTATTTAGTAGTAAGGTAGCCTCCAGTGGCAATAATTCTATAGCTCTCATTATAAATAAATATTTGGTGTCGATCCCTCAGTCTCCGTAGAAAGAGGGTACTATAAGCAGCTTGTAAATATACAAAGGTATAAAGGTTTAGAATGTTAGATATCCGCGATTTAAGCTTAAGTTTTGGCCAAAAAACTCTGTTTCAAAATGTCGATCTGATACTGTTGGGCAACCAGCGCTACGGAGTGGTTGGCCCCAATGGTGCCGGGAAATCCACCTTTCTGCGCGCCTTGGCTGGTGAAGAAACCCCCAATGCGGGTACGGTGGACAAGCCGAAAAACCTTACCATTGGTATCCTAAAGCAGGATCATTTTCTTTATGAACATGATCGTGTTATAGACGTTGTTATTAAAGGTAATTCTGAATTGTGGGCTGCGCAGGTCGAGAAAGAACATCTGCTGCATAAAGCCGATTTAACAGAAGAAGATGGCTATCGCTTGGGTACATTAGAAGAAATAATTATGCATAACGATGGCTACGATGCGGAAGGAATTGCGCAGCGTTTGCTGAAAGGTCTCGGGGTTCTGGAAAAATATCATTTTGGTCCATTAGATGCCTTGTCGGGTGGCTATAAGTTACGTGTATTATTAGCCCAGGTATTATTTCAAAAGCCTGACATTATGTTGTTGGATGAACCGACTAACCATTTAGACATTGTGTCCATTGACTGGCTGGAAGATTTTTTAATTCATCAATTTAGCGGATTGCTAGTATTTGTATCGCATGACCGTGAATTTCTCAATAATCTCTCTACCCATATTCTCGACGTAGATTATGGAACCATCACTGAATATCATGGCAACTATGATTATTTTATCAATGCCAAAGAAGAAACTTTGCGGTTGCTACAGCATGAAGTGCAATACAAGGAAAAGCAGATTGCCACCATGCAAAGTTATGTGGATCGCTTTCGTGCTTCGGCTAATCGTTCCCGGCAAGCATTATCACGTCTTAAAATGATTGAGAAAATTGAAGTACCGGAATTAAAAGAATCAACGTCTATGAGACCATTTTTTCGCTTTATGCCGGATAAACCCTCGGGTAAAACGGTATTAAAAACCGAACATATCAGAAAACAATTTGATGAAAGGGTATTATTGCAGGACATTTCTTTTAATCTGCAACGGGGTGAGAAATGTGCCGTCATTGGTGCCAATGGTATCGGCAAATCGACCCTGCTTAAAATTCTCCTGCAGCAAACCTCTGCTGATCAAGGCAAGTATGAGTGGAGTGAAACGGTGAAAATTGGTTATTTTGCTCAGGATTATCGTGTCCAACTACCGCGTGATCAGACTGTATGGCAATGGATGGAAAGCAAGGTGAATGCCACTTCGCAGGAAATCAGAAATACTCTGGGGCAAGTACTATTTCGTGGTAAGGATGTAGAAAAAAAGATAGGGGTGCTAAGTGGTGGTGAATCCGCCAGATTAGTGCTGGCTTATTTAATTTTGCAAAAAAATAACGTATTAGTGTTAGATGAACCAACTAACCACCTAGACATGGAATCAATTGAAGCTTTAATGGAGGCTTTAGAGAAATTCACCGGAGCGGTCTTATTTGTAAGTCATAACCGGTATTTTATCGATCATATAGCCACTAGAGTTATTGCCCTGACTGAAAAGGGTGGCGTGCGCAACTATCTCGGAAATTACCACGATTATTTGGCGCAATACGGCAAAGATTATTTAGCCAGGGTTTAATTGCTAGACTGGCTTTTAAAAGTATCCGTTAGCGTGGCAAATGATTGAGAAATTTTTTCGATAAAGAAATGCAACAGGTCTTGAATTTTACCAATGATTGAGTGGAACATATTCATAACGCTGGAGACTATGGAATTTCCTGAGTCGTCAGCTAATGCATCAGGGAAAATCATCATTAAGGCGATCCCAATTAATGCCAAGAAGAGAATTTTTTTCAAAAGCGTGTTCCTGTAGTTAGGGACTGTAGTATATTAGAGTTTATCATAACGCGGTTGGCTTAAAATAGTATTAAGTTAGGGGAACATTACCAACCCCAACTGCTGAGAAAAATAGCAAATGCATCATTGAAATCACTGATAAGGACAAATCATGCAGATTTTAATCTCAGGCGGCTCTGGTTTTATAGGCCAGGCACTAGTAGATTTCTTCAGTGGCCAGGGATATCAACTGACAGTGATCGGTCGGGATATCAATAAACTCAAGAAAATCTTCAAAGAAAAGGTCAATTGCCTGGATTGGGACAGTCTAGGTAAGGGAACTCCTAAGCATGTGGATGTAATTATTAACCTCGCTGGCGAAAATATTGCTTCCGGGTTATGGACATCCGCTAAAAAACATCGATTACATCATAGCCGCATTACGGCCACGATGCAGCTGGTTCAGTTCGCCAACCAGTTGCGACAGCCTCCTGAATGTTTTATTTCCGCTAGTGGCATTTCAATCTACCCATCTTCCACAGAGATTTATACCGAAGACACACCCACCGGCATTAACCCACCACCCAGTTTTATGGGCCAGCTGGCGTGGGATTGGGAACAGGCGGTTAAACCGCTGCAGGCGTTGGGAATACGCGTGGTTAATTTACGCCTCGCTCCGGTATTAGGCATCTCTGGGGGCATGTTAAAACAACTACTGCTGCCCTATAAATTAGGCCTGGGGGGTCGTTTGGGCTCCGGACATCAACCCTTTCCCTGGGTAGCGCTGCCGGATGTGGTGCGTGGGCTTAATTATATTATTAAGCAGCAAAGTATCAGCGGTCCGGTGAATATGATTGCACCAGAGCTAATCGATGAAATGGCTTTTGCGAAAGCTTTGGCAGCAGCACTGCATCGCCCTTGTTTTATGGCCATGCCAGATTGGTTGCTGAAAAAGGTATTCGGGGAAATGGCGGAGGAGTTATTGCTGGGGGGAGTGAAAGCGACGCCAGCTAAGTTATTGCAGGCGGATTTTGAATTTGAATATCCAACTATTGAGCAGGCTTTGCAGGGTTTGCTTTAAGATTGATGGTAGAGGTTTAGGGATATTTTTGTGCCATTGGAGGCTGCCCCCTTCCTAACCTTCCCCCGCAAGCGCGGGAAGGAACTGGTTGGATAGAAGGTTAAGGTTATCAGCCATTGTTAACAAAGCTCTCGGGCAAGTCCCTTCCCCCGCTTGCGGGGGAAGGTTAGGAAGGGGGCAGCCTCTATTGGCTCTTTGGTTAACATGCTGAATAGTTACTTTTATTTTTCCATATTGTCTTGCATTATTTTTTGGATCACAGGATTTTTCCATACTACATGCCGGTGCATTCCAGCTGCAATCATTGCCGGCATAAGTTCAGCAATAGTGTTAAGAGCAGATTTTTTTTCTGATTCGGAAGTCTTAGCATCAGCTAAAATGTCGGCATTAGCGAGTATAGCGGCGGCACTGCCTTTTCTGATGGTAACCCCTTTTTTTTCTATAAAACTAGCATCATCAGCGAGTATATCTTCGGGTTTAATGCTCATTATGAGCCTCCACATTAGTTATCAAAATATTAATATCGTGCTTATTTTTGTTGCATAACTAAAGAGCTAATAGCGATTCCTTGCGGATTAATGTTGGGTGGTGTTTTGCTGACTAATAAAGTAATCACCACATTTTGTTCTTGCACCTCATTATTATCCTCAATGTTTTGATAGATCAGCTTTACAGGAATCTCAATTTTCCAGTTATAGTGCCCAGCCAGAACGCCTTGGTCGACAATTTTTGCTGCACCCGGCACAGCTGTAATACGCATCTTATGCGCTGTAATTGCTTTTAGATTACCTGATGCTACTAAAGCGCGGTTATATTCTTTCCAAGCTTGTGCGGTAAAATAGCCAGCGGCGTTTTTTTGCACATCTTTATAATTTTTATAATCATAACTAAAGGTAGAAATGATAGCCCGTTCCGCCCAGGCTAATAAGGTACTTTGGGGTAGTTCTGCTGTAGTCAGCGGATTAACGGCTGGGGTTTGTGCCCAAGATGGCGTTACCAAAAGCAAGCTGAAGAAAGATAGGAAGAGTAGCAGTAATTTAAAAACATATTGACGCATCATATTTTGTAAAAATTCCATTGCATACTCCTTAATTTTGATAAGAATGTGATTAACTGTAGGGTGGTATTTGCAGTTTTACTCTAACAGAGCATCGGTAAATACATCTTGCAGTCGTTGATAAAGCTCTCGAATATTGTCCGCTTTTTACCAAAAAATTCCAGTAAATTTTGTTGTGGTTCGATAGTTTCTTCAATAGGTGGAATGATAAAAGCTACTTCAGGAGAGACATTAGTATGCACCCCCAGCCAGGCAAGGCGTGCGGCGCCGGCTGCACGGTCTTCGCGGTATACTAAAGGACGGTTGAGGGCGGTGGCTAATATTTTCCCCCAATACAAATTTCTTGCACCGCCACCCACAACGGATACTGCATTGATTGGAGTTTCCGCTGCCAACATCGCCTCCTGGCCATCGGCTAAAGCAAATGCAACGCCTTTTAAAACGGCTCTAGTTAAATCCGCGCGTTGTGTAGCATGGCTATATCAGCTCGGATCTACTTTCCCGCAGGGGGGGACGTTGTTGAATAATTCCCTTCCTAACTATCTGAAACTCTATGATCCCCTCTCCCACAAGGGGAGAGGGGATACAGTGCTTTTCCAAAAATGGTAGCGAATTATTCAACAGCTCACTTTTCAAAATGTGCACCGCAAAAATATAGCCATCCTAGCAAAAAGCCCTGTACAGCGTGGGCAACGCTTGCTAACGCGCACGGCTCGGATTTTTTCTTGCATGAATATTTACGAACTGTTGCGTTTCATTGCGGTGATATAATATAAGTGTAACCATAAAGCATTCTTGCAACCAAACGAATTAAATCTGCCAATTTAGACAGTACAAAGAGAAATACATGAACAAACCTAAATTAGTCCGCTTTGATTGGGCGATCAAATATCTCCTGCGAAATAAAGCTAACTTCGATATTTTGGAAGGGTTTTTATCGGAATTGCTGAAAACCTCAATCCATATTGAGAATGTGCTGGAATCAGAGAGCAATAAAAATCATGTGGATGACAAATTCAACCGCGTGGATCTATTGGTCAAAACAGCAGAAGGCAGGCATGTGATCGTCGAAGTGCAATGTTCTAGTCAATGGGATTACTTAAGCCGGATACTGTATGGGGCATCTAAAGTAGTTTGTGAACATATCCTGGAGGGAGATGCCTACAAACAGATCAGCAAAGTAATTTCAGTCAGCATAGTCTTTTTTAACTTGGGGGATGGTAAAGATTATCTCTACAAAGGCAGTACAGTTTTTAAGGGAATGCATTATGGAGATACTCTGGGTTTAAATCAAAAGGAGCGTGAGATATATAAGAGTGTTCATGCGCAGCTAGAACACCAGACACCCGAGAGCATTTTTCCAGAATATTATATTATTAAAGTTACGCAGTTTCATGAACGGGTGCAAGATAAGCTGGATGAATGGATTTATTTTTTAAAGCATGGGGAAATCAAACAAGAATTTTCAGCGCAAGGCATTCAAAGTGCGGCGCAAAAATTAGATGTGTTGCGTTTGAATAAAGAGGAAAGGCGGATATACGCAGGCTACCAAGAAAGCTTGCATGATGAAGCTAGTTTCAATGACATGGTTAACATAACCCAGGCAGAAGCTCGTGCAGAGGGCCGTGCAGAAGGGCGCGTAGAAGGCCGGCAACAGGGGCTGCAACAAGGCGAACTAAAAGCTAAACAAGCCATGGTTCGCAAATTGCTGGCTAAATCGATGCCCTTAGAAGAAATCGTGGTATTGACTGAGTTATCGCTGGATGAAATCAAAGCGATTGCGAAAGCTGTTGTGGCCAGCCGTAATATGGATTAATTGTAGCAGTCCAAAAATAATTGAGCCGCAGCCGGTCATTCACACTTTGGCTAAGGACAATTGGAATGCGGAGCTTTCTCGTTTTTTGGAAGCTGTTGCGACTCTGTCGTGGCGGAAGAGTCTAAAGAACGTTTATTCTTTTCTTCTAGGGATGGTATAGCTAGGTCTCGCTGAGGAGAAAATGTGGGGGAAGAGGGAAACTCGCGAGCGCTACTTACTCCGGATGAAGATTTTTTTCGATCGGGTTGCTGATAGTGTGGAGCAAATTGTCCTGGGCCTCCTGGTGATGTCAGGGATTGAATTTGACTTTTAATCCGCGATAGAGCATTTGAGAATGAAGTAATGGGTGCGGTATGTGAGCTGGCATGGGCTGTAGTACTGGTTTTGGTATTTTTCTTTTCTTCTTGCTTTGTTGGGATCTGCTTTCGCAGGTGCGTCGTATGCAATTTAATATCCTGTGTTAAATCCGTTATCCGTGCCTGTTGCTGCTTTATATCAGCCAGCAACAGAGATTGTAGCCTTAATTCAGCAATTGCTCTCCGTAGATTATGGTTGGGAATCAACCTTGAAGGAATTGGAATTTTTGTATTAGTTAAAGGATCGGTGTTGTAAAGATTAGGTGCTTTTTTATCGCTGTTGCGTGAGAACCATGCTGTTATATTTGTTTTTTCATAGCTATGTCCCACAGGGGTAGCTCTTGGATGGCGCATGGGTTGTTGGCTTATTGGGCATAGAATGGATGATGGAAGGGCGTCTTCGAGGCATTCATTACCAGAAGGGAGATATTCTTGCAGTTTGCTTTCTTGCGGAGGTGATTTAGATGTTAAACCGGAATCTGATGAGATAGCAAAAGAATTGCTAGCACTTTTTAATACTGGTTCCGGGTTTGGTTTAAGGATCTCCTTAAATTCAGGATGTGTAACTAAGATTGATTGTAAAAACGCTTTACTTTCCGGATGGCCTTGTTCTGCAGCGCGCATGGCCCAGTAAAATCCTTGAGACAGAGGGTTTGATTTTTCTGGTGCTTTCCAATTCCAGTGAAAATTTTTATTATTAACAGATAGAGCTTTATCAGCCGATAGGTAAAACCATTTTGAGAAGCGATATTGAGCCTCAGCAAAGCCCAAGTGAGCTGCGGTTTGATATCTTCCTATAACATCCTTAATAAAAATTTTCTGATCTTTTTTTTCTCTTTGTTCTCGATTGATCTTTTCAGCTATAGATAATACTGCTGGTGGGAAATTTTCCGTATCGAGATCTTGGAGCAGCATAATCTCTTCAACCCGATTTGTTAAGCCGCATAAATTGTACGTTGCCATACGACTGCGGATCATAGCTGGTCGCAAAAAATTGACGGCTTTGTCTAAATCCTGAGTGACTTTGGTTCCTTCTTCATACAGGAGGCCTAATGCATGCAAAGCATGTTCATTTTCTTGGTGGGCGGATTTTTGCAGCCAATAAAGCATTTTTTCCGTATTTTCTGTTTCAGTGTCGCTGTCGATATCATAGCGGTGATAAAATTCTCCCAATCCATACTGGGCCACGGCATCGCCACATCGTGCCTGATGTTCAAACCAGGATTGCTGGGTAATTAGTAACTGATGAAAAATAAGTGCTTTATTTTCATCCTTCGGCAAACCGAAACCTCGTTTCGAATATATCTCCATTAGTAACATAAAAGTAGGAGGATAATAATATTGTTGCAGTACTGATTGCAGTAGCCAAGGCAACGCTTCTGCATAGCGAGTCAGTTCTGCAAAGCGTGCGCCATGGTGGTAAAAAGATCTCCCAGGTATTGTGCTAAAATCATTACCGTAAAACGAATGGATCCAGCCGGACCCTAATGCAATTTTCTCATAGTTTGCTTTTCCTTTTGCAATGCTGGTTCCAGCTACAAAATACGCCCTAAGCTCGGATTGTTGGGGTTCCTGAATTTCCTTTGTAATATATTGACCGCTCTCATACCAATGCCCTACTATTTTTTGATTAACCATTACCAAATAAAGAAGATCTTTGTCTTTCTCCTTTTCAGGTGGTAATTGATTTAACATTGAAATTCGGCTAGGCCAATACCCAGTGAAAAATACTGATTCGCTGGCAGGGGCTCTTATAAAATTCCTTGTGGGCAATTCTGGCGCGGAGAGAATAGGTATGGTGTCTTGTGGTGTTATACCCAGCCGTAACGCCTGTATATGTTGCAGTTGGTATTGGAGACTTTGAATGCGTAGTTCTTGCTCAAGCCAAATTTGAAGTGATGATTTAGAGGAAGAGGATTTAGATTCTAGAGTGTGTTCCTGGCATTCATCAATGAGGTTTCTTAAGGCATGATTAGGTATTAAATCTTTAGAGGGAAGTTTTTCCCCAGTGCTGGGATCAGTGTCGTTGTCCTGCAGCCATTTTTCGATGGCCTCTTTTTCAAAGCTGTTGCCACTGACAGTCATCACCGGATATTTCATAACTTTGCCGGTAAGAAAACATCTAAAGGCATCAGGTTCGTTGTTGCTGGATGCATTTAGGATAGAAGGAACTTTCCTTTCTTTAGTCTCGTCCACAAAAATACCCTTAGTTTACTAGATTAAATGTTGCTTTAAGTTATTTGTATTAATTAAGGCAGCATTATAACCAATAAATGGCAAATAAGGCTAGTGTAGATTAAGTATTTCTTAAGTAAATATTTTTAGGGTTGTTATTCAGACTGCCATCATCCCTGTATTAGGTTCTCTCTAGGCTATCGGATGCACACATTTTTTTTAGCCGCCAGAATTAGAGTACGTCGTCCCCGCTTTACTGAATTATCCTAAAATATCAGCCCATCAGCGGGGATCCAGTGCCTAATTTTCAAACAAAGTGAAGTAGCAATAAAAGTTGTGACTGGCATTTGTGCGTTCCGTTGGAAAGGTGGGCACTAGATTCCTGCTTGATAGGCTGATATTTTAGGATAATTCGGTAAAGCAGGAACGACGTACTCAGCATTTCTAGTAATTACAAAATGTGTACATGGGATGGCTCTCTAGGAAAGAAATAAAATCGTCTCACGAGTCATTCGTGAGACGATTAGTATATTATCGCCTGAGACTAGGATTAATTGAATGTATGAGTGCTATCTTCCAAGTCTGTTGGTAACGGTGTTGGCGATGTCAGCGGCTGTAACTCAATTTGCATTTCGTTTGGCGTTTCCTTTGGTGTCTTCATCGCTATAAGGGCGCCAATTGCGATTGAGTCACTTCCCTTTCGTAATAGCGGGCTCTCACTCTCCACTCTATCTACTGAGGTTGAAACTTTCCTCGGCGGTGGTGGTGGTACAGAAGTCCTAGGGTTCAGCGGTTCATTATCAGCTTCCTCCGTTATCGGAAATACTGGGATTTGATCTGCAGTAGATTGCTCCTGTGCACCCGTTGGCGCTGTTCCCGAAGGTGATGATGGTCCCTGTTCCCGAATCGAAGTTTGAGTCGACTTGTCTTTTATATCGATTACAGCTGGCTTCACGTCGTTATCAGATTCAGTTGCTGGTTTACCTTTCGCAAGCTGTTGAGCTGCGTTCACATTGTCGTCGCCCAAATCTAAAAAAGTTTTTATTTGTCTAAGTTGAGCTATTTGGTCGGCAACAGGCTTGTTTTCAACAGTTCCAGTTTTAGGGTCAATTTTAAAAACATAAAAACGCTCAAAGTCTGATATTAGCTTATCTATCTCTCCACTTAAGTATATACAGTCATCCTTGAGATTTTTATTCTCCTGTAATTTTATCCTTGCGAGCTCTTCTCTTATGTTTGTACAGCCCTCCGCGGGATATTCTTTCGGATGTAATGAGTCTATCTTCTCGATCTTACTAAGCAGCTTCCCGTTTTCTGTCTGGAGCCTATCTTTGTCTTTCCGGAAACGGTCACAAGGTTCTCCAAGCCTTTCAAATAACTTTTGGACAGCGGCAGAGTTAGGTTTAGCGTCTAGGTAACTGGTAGGTAAATTTTGAGCTAACCTATCAAATAATATTTTTTCAGCTGACGGAAGGTCTGGCCTAGATTTAGCCGCATGAAGATCGCCTATGAACTGATTGATCCTGGCGTAATTCTCTGGCTCAAGCATAATACCACGGACGTCAGCTTTCAGCAGATAGGCATTTAACTTCTTACGTGTAACCTCTGGCGTATGACTATCATTAATATTAATGATGACTGATGAAGAGTGCCCCGCTTCTTCTTTAATTTTCTGGTTATCCTTTGCTATGCTGTTATTGATCATATCTAAGGGAGTCCATCCGCCAAGTCCAAACAACCCATAATTTTCCAATAGTTCAAACAAAGTGCTAACCAAATGCTTATCATATGCCTTAGTACCGTTCAGAAAATAATCTAGCCATAATTGTCCGACAGCCTTGCCCAAATTGGCTCTGGCTTCCCCGGTATGTTGCTCGGCTAATAATGCACTTGCCTCACCTATTGATATTAGGTTTTTTATGCCATCTGAAACTTGAGCTGATGTGTCTGCCCATAAGACGTTAGCCAATCCTTTGCCTTTATCAAGCGATTGGGTAGCACCTATAATAGGTCCTAGGCCTGGAACTGCATATCCTAATAGGGCTGCGATTTGTGGGCCTGATCTAGCCGCTGCAAATAATGCTTCAAAAGCTTTTTTCTTCTTGTCGCGGCCAGCGAACAGCTCGAAAAATTTGGCTATGGTTTCTCCCACGAATTGTTGAGCGAATAAGGAATCACTTTCAAATGCTTGCTTGAAAGGAGACGTTGTTGCTAAGTTGGCAAGGATTCCTAAAATTCCTACGCCGGCTGCGAGAATACCATTACCTCTGACTATACGGCCTTTAAACTTTTGTTCAATGTCTTTATGTTGGACATATTCCATTTCTGTAAAAGGCTCTTTGCGGAATGCTCTTTGAAAAAGCCCAAACCTTTCATAGTATCTATCCTTGTCATAACCTGTAGGCATTCTTAGGGCAATGGCATTGAGTGCTGCGATAAATTGAAACATTCCCGCCACAAAAAGAACGCTTTTCTGGTATTTGTTTGCGCCAGTCTTGTCATATTCTTCTTGAGGCAAAGTAAAACTCAGAGCATAAACCGCTTTTAAGGTGTATTTTAAAACATCTGTTTTTGTTTTTGCCTTATAGACCCTATCAAGCAGGTAGTCTTGATCCTTTTTACTTACATTGCCGACTCCTCCTCGAGGAATACTTTTATACATTGCCATATTAAAACCGGTGGTTTTTGTTTGCGGAGGAGTGACATTATTTTTACCGCGCGCTGTAGCAAAACCAGCTACCCATGAATCCCCTCCCATGGAAGTTCGGCCATATTGTGGGGCTTGAGCGGGTTCAGTTAGGCGAAAAGCTAAAGGCCCACTTTTTGGCCCAGCCTTTTCAAGATCAAGAGATGCCCCTTTAGGAGGCTTAGATACATAGTTTCCGTCGGAAAGGGTAACTGCATTGAACTCAGATTGGTCATCTGGTTCTTCACCATCATCAAGCTGTCTATCGCCTTGAGGATCTGTGGTCTTTGCTTCAAGATCTACGTTATCAAGATCTTCGTCGTTATTAAATGCATGCCCTCGGGAATTTAAAGTTTCAATTTTATTAAAGAGACGATCTAGAAAGCTTTCAGCCGATTGTTCATCTTTGACTGTTTCAATTTCTTCCAAAGTTGGCATAATATCAGGATAAACGATGTTACTTAATAATTCTTCTCGATAACTTGCTACATTTTGTGGCACTTCGTTATCATATTTATTTTCCGGTGGACGATGGGTTGTCCCTGGTGAATTTCCCCGTAGAGCTGCTTTTTGATTTTCTTTGTCCTGTTCTGCTCGAGCGATTTGTAGGTCCATAGAAAATTTTGCATCAGTAGCGGTTTCCTCATTGACTGGATTTTCATTTTCCAATGGTGCTGAGAAATTGGAGTTATTCTTTTTAAGATTTTGCATTGGTATCCCCTTGACTTCGAGTATAGCTTGATCTCTGAGTTCTACCGCCTCGTTCAATGCTGTTTGATCTACTTTTATTTGTGGATTGCGTTTTTGGTCACCCATTACTAAAACCTCTATATGTAAATTAAAAATTCAGTTTGCTAACGTATCTTCAATACCGAAGGGTAAAATTTTTGTTAGCTTTAGGCATAATAACCTGCGAAAATTAAAATAGTATTAAGGGTCTTTGACTTTGATTTTTTTAATAATAAAAATCTTGAACTAAACATTTAATTAATCTTAAGATTGGAATGCTACAGAATATGAGATTTATTTTGCATTTAACTGCACAATAAACATAATACATCTTTGTGGTGATTTATATTTTTTGGTTAAGGATGACCTGTGGAACTTTGATGGTCCTTATTTTTTTAAAGCTTTCTTGGCTTATCGTAGCGGTAGGTGGTTAGGCGGGCAGTGTATCTTTAGAACATTCATTACGAGAGGGGAGATATTCTTGCTATTTGCTTTCTTGCGAAGGGATTAAGATATACTCAAAGCGTTTGAATCAAGGTGTTCGAGCAGCTTACTTATCTTTATTAATCTTTATCCGATCTTTAATCGCAAAAGATCGAAATAAGAACTACTAATTAAAAAAATAAAATCGTCTCACAAGTCATTTGTGAGACGATTAGTATGTTACAGCTAAGACTATACTGGATTGCTAGGAAGGGTGTTATTTTCCGGGCTTGATGGTGATAACGACTGTAACTCAATTTGCGTATCTCCAACCGCTCCTCTCGATTCCCTTCTCTTTATCGCTATAAGGGCGGCAATTGAGTTTGAATCGTTCCCTTTTCCACCCCCTAATATTAGCGGGGTCCCACTGTCATTTTCATTTTTAACAACGGAGGTTGAGTTTTTCCTTGGCGGTGGTGTCGGCACACGGTCTCTAGAAAGATTCAGGGGTTTCTCATCATCAGCATGTTCCAGTATAGGAGTAAGCACTGGTATTTCAACTTTATCAAGTTGGCTCTGTATTCCCATTGGCCCTGTTTGCAGAGTTAATGGCGCTGTTCCCGAAGGTGATGAGAGCTCCTCTTGCGAAGTTTGAGGCGGCTTGTCTTTTATATCGATTCTAACTTCTGTTTTCTCATCTTGCTCTCTTGATTTAGGTTTAGTGCCCGCAGCGTCTTTAGCGGCTAGCAGATCTTGGATGATCTTGTCTTTGTCCGCTGGATCTGCCATAGCTTTTGATAATAAATCTTTTACTTTGTTAAGATGATTTACTTGGTCGACAATAGTTAGGTTTATACCAGTGTTTAAAATATAAAAACGTTCAAAATCAGATTCTAGCTTCCATATATCGTCGCTGATGTCTTGACATGCCGTCATGAGTTCGTCTTTATTTGTTAGATTTTGGCTGTTATCGAATATCAAATCTAACTTCTTGACTTGACCAAGCAGCTTCTCATACGTTGGATTGAGCCCAGCTCTCTGTTTCAAGAACAGACCGCAAGCTGCTTCAAGCTTTTCACAATGCTTTTCGATCACTTTAACACTGGGTGGTTTACCATTATCGCTCGTTAAGTAATCAGTAGGTAAAGCTTGAGCTAACCTATCAAATAATACTTTTTCAGCCGGTGAATTCCCTGGTCTGGATCTAGCCTCCTCAAGACCATATAAGAACTCCTGGATCATTTTGTGATTATGTGGGTTCCTCCCAATAGCGCCAACTGCATCGCCCAAGGTGGTTGCATATAATATTTTAGTCGGTGTACGTTGAATCTTATTATCACCTGGCTGACCGTCATTAATATCAATGGTGGTTGATGAAAGCTGCCCTGCTTCTTCTTTAAGTCTCTGGTTATTTTTTTCTATGCTGTCATTCATCATCCCTAAGGGGCTCCAGCCACCAACTCCACCAGCTCCATAATTTTCAAATAGTTCAAGCACGGTGCTAAACGCATGTTTATCATAGGCCTTAGTACCGTTCAGAAAATAATCTAGCCATAATTGTCCTACAGCCTTGCCCAAATTGGCTCCGGCTTCCCCTGTATGTTCCTCAACTACTAATTTACCTGCCTCAACTATTGATTTTAGGTTTTTTACGCCATCTAAAACTTGAGCTGATGTGTCTGACCATAAGACTTTCGCCAATCCTCCTCCCTTGCCGACCGATTGGGTAGCACCTATGAAGGATCCTAGACCTGGAATTGGATACCCTAACATGGCTGCTATTTGCGGAGTTGATCTAGCCGCTGCAAATAATGCTTCAAAAGCTTTTTTCTTCTTGTCGCGGCCAGCGAACAGCTCGATAAATTTGGCTATGGTTTCTCCTACGAATTGTTGAGCGAATAAGGCATCACTTTCAAATGCTTGCTTAAAAGGAGACGTTGATATTAAGTTGGCAATGATTCCTAAAACTCCTACGCCGACTCCGAGAACACTTTTACCTTTAACCCAACGGCTGTTAAACATCCTTTCAATTTCCGCGTGTTGGACATATTCCATTTCGTTAAAACTCTCTTTGCGGAATGATCTTTGAACAAGCCCCACTCTGTCATAGTACCTATCCTTGTCATAACCTGTACCCAATCTTAGGGCAACGGCATTGAGTGCTGCGGCAAATTGAAATGTTCCCGCCACAAAGAGAACGAATTTCTGATATTTATTTGCACCCGTTTTTGCATATTCTTTTTTTGGCAAAGTATAACTTAGAGCATAAATCGCTTCTAAGGTATATTTTATAATATCTTTTGTTGTTTTTGAGTTCTTAATCTTGTCAGTCAGGGCCTGTTGATCTAGTTTTGCTACATTGCCGACCCCTCCTCGAGGAATACTTTTAAGCATTGCCATATTTAAACCGCGAAGTTTTGTTTGCGGAGGAGTGAAATTATTTCCCCGGGCTGAAGAGATAAATGCCCACCATGAATCCGCCCCGATGGAGGTTCGGCCATATTGTGGGGCTTCAGAAAGTTCAGTTATGCGAAAAGCGAGAGGTCCACTTTTGTTTGAGCCACCCTTTTCGAGATCAACAGTATGCCCTTTAGGAGGCGTAGATATCAATATGCCATCGGAAGTAACTGTACTTGCTTCAAGAGGATCATCTGGTTCTTCATTCGGATCAATCTGTCTATCGCCAAGTGGATCTGTGGTGTGTGCTTCAACGTCGTCCGCGGGCTCAAGATCTGGATCAGCATGAAATGCATGCCCTTTTGCGTTAAGAGCTTCGGCTCTATCCAAGAAACGTGTTAGCCAGCTTTTAGTCGATTTGTCATCTCTGACAGCGTCAAGTTCCAAATCCGGCATCATGGGCATCTCTTCAATGAGCGTTAGTGCGTTAGCTCGAATTTGTTCTATGTCTTGTTGTTCTCCTTGAGGATGTTTCTTGTTGTCTGATGATGTGTGTTTGTGCTCGGTCATTTACCTACTCTCTATAATATAAATTAAAAATTCAATTTCTAACGTATTTCAATATTGAAAATTAAAGTTTTTGTTAGTTTTGGCATAATAACCTACGAAAGTTAAAATACTATTAAGGGTCTATTTTATTTTAAAAAATTTAATTGTTATCTTTATTCAACTAATTTTGATATAAATTTTCTAAGTTTTTGTCCAGAGGTAACTGCTCACGCTATAGCAAGCTCAGTCCCGTCGTCCCGCAGCTTGTCCGCGAGATCCAGGATAAAGCTAATAAAAGCCTCATCTCTGGATCCCGCGGACAAGCTGCGGGACGACGGAGTGGGCAGTTACGGTCCAGAGAAATTGTATTCCAAGGATGAGTATTAATATTACATTAAGATTAAGTTAGTAGAATTTAAGAAGGTAATGTTAAAACTAAACAATAATTTGAATAATTTGTAATATTAGGCACGAGCACTTATGTGCTTCAAGCTGTGCTAATTTAAAGAAATTTGAGACCCACCCTATGTTGAATAAACCCTATTTTGAGCCAATTGCAGTTATTGGTATGGGAGCTCTTTTCCCAGGGTCGAATAATGCCCCTAGTTTTTGGCAGAATATAGTTGATGGTACTGACTTAATCACCCAAATCCCGCCCAATCATTGGTTGATTGCAGACTATTATGATCCTGACCCCAAAGCACCTGATAAAACTTATTGTAAGCGTGGGGGTTTCATTTCTCCGATAGCATTTGATCCAGTCGAGTTTGGCATTCCACCTGCGAATGTGCCGCAAACGGATACGACTCAGCTGTTGGGATTGAAAGTTGCCAAGCAATTATTGACAGATACATTTGGTAAAGACTTTGATAAAAAAATCGATTTGGCTCGCGCCAGCGTGATTTTAGGCGTCACTTCCGCTCAGGAATTGACTTCATACGCTATCGGGCGGCTACAATACCCTATTTGGAAAAAAGCCTTGCGTGAGGCAGGGATCCCTCAAGAGACAGAAGAGCAGATTTGCCAGCAGGTCAGTGATTCTTATATACCTTGGGGTGAAAGTATGTTCCCAGGTTTGCTGGGTAATGTGGTCAGTGGCCGCATTGCTAATCGTTTCAATTTTGGTGGCACCAATTGCGTAACTGATGCCGCTTGCGCCAGTTCCCTGGCCGCTTTATCCATGGCTGTAGATGAATTGCAATTGGGTCGTTCTGATTTAGCTATAACAGGTGGTGCGGATACGCTGAATGATATTTTTACCTATGTATGTTTTAGCAAAACACCTGCTTTATCATTAACGGGAGATTGTCGGCCATTCTCTAAAGCGGCAGATGGCACTTTATTGGGTGAGGGTATTGGGTTTATAGCACTCAAACGTCTTGCCGATGCCGAACGCGATGGTAATCCTATATATGCTGTGATCCGTGGCATAGGCTCTTCTTCAGATGGGCGTTCTAAAAGTGTCTATGCGCCTGTGCCTGAGGGTCAGGAAGTAGCTATACGCCGCTGTTACGCAGCTGCTGGTTTCGAGCCGCAGACAGTGGAGTTAATTGAAGCCCATGGTACTGGGACTATTGCAGGTGATTCAGCAGAAATCAATGGCCTGCATAAGGCATTTGCTAATAGTGCCAACAGGACAAAACCCTGGTGTGCGGTGGGCAGTGTTAAATCTCAAATTGGGCATACTAAAGCTGCTGCGGGTGCAGCTGCGCTGATCAAGGCAATTATGGCGGTTCGACATAAGGTATTGCCCCCTACGATTAAAGTGGATGAGCCCAATCCTGCACTGGAAGTAACTGGATCACCATTTTATATTAATACTAAAGTACGTCCCTGGATACGCACGCCTGATCATTTGCGTCGTGCGGGAGTGAGTTCATTTGGCTTTGGTGGAACCAATTTTCATGTGGCGATAGAGGAATATCATGGGCCGGGCAAATTAGCGCCACGAATGCGCACCCTGCCTTCGGAGTTGCTCTTGTTATCCGCTCAGTCACCACAGCTATTAACGGCTACTATAAAACAAATGATGCCGCAGATAGCGCAACCAGGTTCACTGGCTTACATAGCCAAACAATCTCAGCAGCAGTTTTCGCATCAGCATCTTGTGCGTCTTGCAGTCATCGCTCAAGATGAGGCCGATTTGCTGGCTAAATTACAGTTGATCTATGAGCAAATTACTAAAGAGCCATTTCATGCTTATACCATGAAAAATTTATATTACACTTACGCAGCTCAGCCCGGCCAAATTGCCTTGTTGTTCCCAGGTCAGGGCAGCCAATATCTTAATATGGGTGCTGATGTACTGATGGCGTTTGATATAGCTCAAACGCTGTGGAGTGAAATGGATACCATCCTGCTGGATCCCGCGATTAAGTTGCATGAAGTCGTGTTTCCACCACCGGTTTTCCATAAGGAGGCTGAACAACAGCAGCACAAGCAGTTGGCTATGACACAATGGACCCAGCCTGCATTAGCAGTGACTAGTTTAGTAGATCTTGCTATATTGCAGGCTGTAGGCGTTAAAGCAGACTATTATGCTGGCCATAGTTTTGGCGAGCTCGTAGCATTATGTGCTGCGGGGGTTTTTAATAAAGAAACGTTGGTTAAATTGGCGCGTAAGCGCGGCGAGTTGATGGCCTTAGCCAGCAACATTTCTGGGGCAATGACGGCTGTTGTTTACCCGGATATTAAAGCGCTATTAGAAAAAATTGCTACTTGGCAGTTAGCCGTTGCGCCTGCTAACTATAATAGCCCTGAACAAACCGTATTTTCAGGCTCTGAAGCAGCTATTGCCGCGTTGGAAGTTAAATTAAGCAGTGAAAGGATTGGTTTTCGCCGTTTGCCTGTGAGTACGGCATTTCATAGCCAAATCATTAAAGATTCACAGCAACCGTTTCTTGATTATATGAAAATGCAAACTTTTCATAAACCACGACAACCAGTCTATGCCAATACCACCGCTGCAATATATCCTGATGAGCCGGACCAAATTAGAGAATATTTGGCTAAGCAATTATTGAGCCCCGTACAATTCGTAGCACAAATTGAAGCAATGTATGCAGCGGGAGTGCGTATTTTTATTGAGACGGGCCCACGTGACATATTAACGAATTTGGTTAAAAAAATATTAGTGGGCAAGGATATTTCGGCAATTTCTGTTGATAGCAAGCAGAAAGATGGTATTACTAGCCTGTGGAATACCTTAGGCCAATTAGCGGTTAATGGAGTAAAGCTGGATTTTTCCGCTCTTTGGCAGGAATATGCCGAGCCGGTTAAATTAAAACCACACTCAACTAAACATTTTACCCTAAATATTTCAGGAACTAGCTATGGTAAACCTTATCCGCCTATAGCAGCTGATACAAAGGACTTACTGGAACGCAATCTAATAGGACCCTTCAAGGAGGAAATAAATAATTTTTCACCCATTAATAATGAGAGGATTACACCCATGTTACGTAATCAAATAAAAACATCTGATCTTCCAGGGACGCGCGATCAGTTAGCATCACATTCCAGTGATACTTTAGAAAAGGTTCTGGAGCTGTATCAAAAGCTGCAGGAAGAGGTAGCTAGAACACATATTGAATATCAAACACTTTCTGAAAAAAGCCATTTAGCTTATTTGGATGAAGCACGCACTGCATTAGATGAAATACGTCTCCTGGCTATGGGACAAGTGGAAGCGGCTCCTACGCTAGCGCATGAAGAAACAGATAGAACTCAAAGGGTGCAGGTAGCGAAGAACTTATATGAGGCGCCAAAACCATTGGTAAAACAAGAGAATTTTACAGCGACGCCTTCCGTCCAAAAAATGGCGCCGCCCCCTACTATTGCAATAACAGCAGCCCCAGCTCCAGCAGCTGACGCGGTTACTCCAACTGTAATATCATTGGAGCCAGTCATATCCCAATCCTCGGAAGCAAATGAGATAGGCATTGATTCTGGTATTCAAGCCACCATTTTAGCCATTGTTGCAGACAAGACCGGATATCCGGAAGATACACTTAGCTTGGACATGGATTTAGAAGCTGATTTGGGCATTGACTCAATCAAACGGGTGGAAATTCTTTCTGCCATACAGGAGCAAATACCCCACTTGCCTGAACTTAAACCAGCAGAATTGGCCCCCCTGCGCACTTTTGGGGAGATTGCTGCTTTCATAAAAAAACATCAGGGGATGTAGTTGCAGCAACGGTAGAAACTACTCCTCCCCTTAGACAGGCCGTAACTTATCCGCCAGGCATATCGCGTTATACTTTAAGCGTGATAGAAAAACCTGCTTTAGGAAAAGAATTGCCCGGTTTAAACAGCGGATTAATAGCGGTTATTGCTGATGCTGATGATGCAGCCGGATGCCTGTTGGTACAACGATTAACCCAACGGGGTTGCTCTGCTGGCTTATATCAGGTGCCACCAGAAAATGCTGGGGTAGTTATTTCATTATTAGCTTGGCAGAATTTTCTCGATCAGGACAGCGCGATTGCCAGTAACCAATGTAATTTTAAGATTGCCAGACAATTGGCCCCACGTTATCAGGAACAAGGTGGTACGCTGGTCATAGTACAGAACACCGGCGGCACATTTGGTTTGGAGACGGGTGAGCCCGCCCTGGCCTGGACGGCTGGTAGTTCAGGATTGATTAAAACAGCCGCTTGTGAATGGCCTGCTGCTACCGTCAGAGTGGTTGATCTGGCGCGCCATTCACACCTGATTGAGCCATTAATTGAGCGCTTGGTAACAGAATTGTTTGAAGGGGGAGGAACTGAACAGGAGATTGGTTTACCAGCCGACGGACGTCGTATAACCCTAGCGCTTAAAGAAGATCAGCAAGCAGGAGAAACGCGCGCTGTTATTTCACAGCAATCAGTACTGTTAGTGTCCGGTGGGGCACGAGGTGTAACAGCCGCCTGCCTGATAGAGTTAGCCAGGCAATTTCAACCGCGCATTGCTTTATTAGGACGTACTTCTTTAACTGCAAGCGAACCGGATGTGTGTAAATCTGCCAAAACCGAAGCTGAGCTGAAGGCCGCTTTAGTACAATGGGCGCAAAGCCATAAAAACAAGCTGAATTTACCCGAGATACAAAGGCAAGCACGACAAATACTGGCCAGTCGCGAAGTGGAGGCAACCTTGCAGGCCCTGCGCGACGCCGGGTCTGTCGCCGAATATTTCGTGGGTGATGTACAGAATGTTCAGCAGCTGCAAACAGTCGTTACGGACATTCATCAAAAATGGGGTTCTATCACCGGTATTATCCATGGTGCTGGTGTTCTGGCTGATAAACTGATTAAAGATAAAACAGATGAACAGTTTGCTTTGGTCTTCAATACCAAAGTCAAAGGCCTGCAAGCCTTGCTAGCAGCGACTGCTAATGAACCGCTTAGGGTGATTGGTTTGTTCTCTTCAGTTGCAGGGCGTTTTGGCAATGCTGGCCAATGCGATTATGCTATGGCCAATGAAATTCTGAACAAGGTTGCGCAGTCAGAACAACGTAGACGCGGCTCTAATTGCATCGTGAAGTCCATGAACTGGGGCCCTTGGGAAGGTGGTATGGTTTCTGCCGCCTTAAAAGAACATTTCCGTCAACTGAACATTAATTTATTGCCATTGGATGCAGGGGCGCAATTATTTGTACAGGAGCTAACACATTTAGCCCCTAAGCAGACAGAAGTAATTTTTGGCGGTGCCATATCCGCTCCGGCAGTACCGCAGCGTATCACCGCAGTATTTAATGTGAGTGAGGCCACGCATCATTATTTACAAGATCATTCTATCAAAGAGGCCCCGGTAGTTCCCATGTGTTTAGCCTTGGAATGGTTTATGCGCACGGCAAAGCAAAATTACCCTGGTTATACTTTAAGCTCATGTGAAGACTTGAAAGTTTTAAAGGCGATTCGTTTAAATCATTTTAAACAAGGCCATGTATTTTATGTGGAATGTGAACAGAAAACTCAGCAGCAGAATAAATATCTACAATTACAACTGCGTTCACAAGAAGGGGTTTTGCATTATACGGCCCGCATACCGCTTATAACTGGAGAAATTGCTCCATTTAAACCGTTTTTGCCGCCTGAAGCGGAGCGTGCCTGGCCTTGGACAATTCCTCAGGCCTATCAGCAGCAAGTTATTTTTCATGGGCCTGCCTTCCAAGTCATACAAGCTGTCAGCCATTTATCAGGACAAGGATGCCAAGGTGTAGTAACTGGCGTGCGTGCAATGGCAAAAATTGATCCCAGTTGGCTGACGGAAAAATTGAGTCTGGATGTCGCTATGTTGGATGGCGGATTGCAGATGGTATGGCTATGGTTCTGTACGGTCAAAGGGCCCATTCTACCTATGTCAATGAAACGTTTTATTTTATACGAGCCGGGGCTGGTAACCGAACCGATAAACGTAGTGATACAAGTCGAATCGTATAATGATATTCACTGTATTATCAATGCAGAATACAGTTTGGCCAATGGTAAGCCCATCGCGAAAATAGAGCGCTTGGAAGGGATTGTTATGCCATGACTGGATGACAGTTTATTTTATGTAAGGAAGAATTTTTTGTAGGGTAGTATTGGTGAAGTTTTATGGTTTTTGAATCTATTGCAATTATTGGGCAGTCTTGTTTATTTCCTGGAGTATTTAGCCCTGTGGACTTGTGGCGTTTATCCGTAGAGAAAAGAGACAGTTTGTCCGAAGTACCTGAAAATCGCTGGATAGTTGACCCAGCCAGCATTATCAATAATACCACCAGTGGTGAACTAGATCCTGATCATACTTGGACCACGCGTGCGGGTTATATCAGAGGTTTTAAGGATAGGTTTGATCCGGAAGGTTTCGCCATACCTGCTGAAGAGATCAACAAATTGGGGCCGGTGTTTCAGTGGCCTTTACATTTGGCGCGCGAAGCCTTACGCCAAACGCATTATGATTATCAGGATCTTGGCCGAGTACAGATGGGCGCTATTTTTGCCAATCTGTCCTATCCAATGCATAAGCTCACCGAATTAACCTTACAGACCTGGCTCAATCAGCAAGTTCCGGAATTACAACATCTGTTTTCTTCAGATAATGATTGGCGTAATCGTTTTATGTCAGGTTTTCCGGCACTGTTTTTAGCCAATGCACTAAATTTATCGGGTAATGCCTTTACCTTGGATGCGGCGTGTGGTTCTTCTACTTACGCTTTGAAATTAGCCTGTCGAGAACTGCAGACGCGCCGTGCTGACTTGATGCTAGCAGGCGGGATAAATGTGCCGGATGAATTATCGGTTCTCATGAGCTTTACTCGTTTGCACGCTTTAAGTAAAAGTGGACAGAGTAGACCCTTTGACCGCCGTGCCGATGGTTTGGTGCCAACGGAAGGGGGTGGCCTATTCGTATTAAAGCGTTTAGATGATGCCATCCGTGATAGAGATGCGATTCTCGGAATCATTCGGGGTATCGGACTGTCGAATGATGGCCATAGCCCTGGAATGTTGGTTCCAACCGTAGCAGGCCAGACATTGGCCATGCAGAAAGCCTATAACACAGCGGGTATCGATCCGAAAACGATTTCATATATAGAATGTCATGCGACGGGCACCCCTGTGGGTGATGGCGTTGAAATCCGTAGTATGCAACAGATTTTCAAAGATAATGAGGGATTAGTATTAGGTGCATTAAAAGCTAATTTGGGACATGCATTGACGGCGTCGACCTGTCCAGCATTGACGCGTGTGCTTTATGCTATGCATGCAGGCAAATTACCCCCCATCAAAGATTTAAAGGATCCAATTGACGAACTGCAACAATCCAATTTTATTACACTTTCAGAACCCCGCAAATGGCAGACCCTGGATAATCAGCCGTTACGTGCAGCTATCAGTGGTTTTGGTATGGGTGGCACCAATTGCCATCTAATCGTTGAACAGTATTTGCCCGATTCATCCGTTAAATCCAAATTATTTCCACTTAATCAACAGGAAACCAAAGCACTCCCATTGCTATCGGAACACCGGAACGAGGATGCTGTCAACAAGCCTGAACGCATTGCCATCGTTGCGATGAGCGGCATGGTGGGGAGTTGTATCGGAATAGAAGCGATATGGCAGCATATACTTTCTGGACAATCACTATTAAAAGAAACAGAGGGTCTTCTGCAAGCCAAGATAGAACAGATCGCATTGCCTTTTGGATTACGGTTTCCGCCCAATGATTTAAAAGAGGCGCTTGGACAACATCTGGCTATTCTCCATGCCGGCTTGGCGGTGATGGAGCAAGTTAAACAGCCCCATTTGGCAGATAGGGCAGGTATTTTTGTAGGTATGGGATGTGATCCTGAAATATCTCGACGCAGTCTGCGCTGGTTTTTAACCGGCCTGTTTGCCAAACAGGGTATTACCCCCTCTGCGCAGTGGCTAACGCAGGCATTAGACAGTATCACTCCCCTTTGCAAGCCTGCTCATATTCTCGGTGCAATGCCCAATGTTTTGGCCAGCCGTCTGGCTATGCAATGGGATTGTAAGGGGCCTTGCTTTGCTGTCTGTAGCGAAGAATTATCAGGGTTAACCGCATTACAAATCGCCAGTGATGCCCTGCACGCCGGAGAAATTGATATGGCGGTAGTGGGCGCGGTGGATATGAGTTGTGAATTGGTTCATCAACTGGCGGTGAAAGCCCTATTGCCTAAGGAGAAACACATACCAAGCGACGCAGTTGTCGTGTTGGTGCTAAAACGCCTTAGCGATGCCAGAAAAGAGAATGAGCAGATTATTGCAATACTCGGCGATGATTCATTGGCGCCGTCCGTATCTTATGCTATTGATGAAACCCAGTTTATTCCGTTATTGGGACATGCACATGCCGCTTCGGGTTTATTACATGTTGCATTGGCAGCTATGGCGTGCCATGACCAGTTATTACCTGCAGCTACCGGAAAACATTTTCCAATCCCCTGGATACCTTTTGACGATGGACCTTGTACTGCACAGGTTAAGGTCCATGCATTCAGCGGCCACACCAAGAGCGTATTTTTAGCTGCTGACCTTGGGGCGACTCGCAAGCCATTTATAATGACCAAAATGCCACAATTATATTATTTCTCCGGTCATAATCGGCAGGAAGTGATAGATGCGCTACAAAACCAGGTTCTATCCGAGAAGGGGCCAGCAAAATTGGTGATGATAGCTGACGATAGTGCCTCTTTGCAGCAGAAAAAACAAATCGCTTTACATCTGCTTGCTAGTTCACAGCAAAATTTAACTTTGAGTTTGCCGCATCACGGTATTTATTATCGTGATCAGCCGTTGCAGGGTGACGTGGCATTTGTATTTGCTTCCTCTAATACTTCTTATCCGGATATGGGAATTGATTTAACTTTAGCTTTTCCTGAAATATTAGAAGAGATGCATCAACGTTACCATAATGAGCAGGGGGTACTAAATTTATTGTATGGATCACCTCAGACAACTGACAATTTTTTAACTGAATCTTTAGCGGCGGATTTTCTAGGCGGGCTACATTATAGAATCAGTCGTGAAGTGCTGGGTATCCGTATGGACTGCGTTTTGGGCCATTCATTAGGCGAGTCTAATGCTTTAAATGCTATGGATGTTTTTCATGATCAGGACGATATGGAAAAATTTGCGGAAAAATCTGAATTATTTACCCGTTTACTGGACAGAGAATATGTTGCATTACGCCAGTATTATCCCAACCTGCATGAAGATGAAATTGGCTGGCAGAATTGGCGCATTCACGAAGATATAGATCAGGTGAAAAAAGCGTTGGTGGATGAACCTTACTGTCACCTCACCATTATTAATACTCCGCATGACTGCGTTATTGCTGGAATACCGCAAGCTTGCCAAAGAATAATTAAGAAACTACGTCCCTTAGGGGCGACCAAATTAAAGATAGATTTTATGGTCCACTGCCCTGAAGTGCGTGCGGTTGCCCAAACTTGGTATCAATTGCATCATCGGGTGATTAATCCTCTGGATGTGCGGATTTATTCGTGTATAACAGGTAAACCCTATCCACTTACTTCAGATAGTGTAGCGGAGTATATGTTAAAAATTGGCACCGAGGTAGTTGATTTTCCAAAATTGATACACAATGCCTGGCAGGATGGCGCACGTATTTTTATTGAGCACGGCCCACAAGGATTATGCAGCCATTGGATTAAAGAAATTTTGGGTAAGCAAGATTATATTGCAACGCATTATGACCAACCGCGTCGCTGCAGTTTAACGCAGACCCTGCATGTGATAGCAGAATTAATGGCGGCCGGTGTGAATGTGAATCATAAAGCGTTTATTGACAGAGTAAAAAACCATGGATAAAAAGCCATCCCAAAATAGATTGGTATATGCAGCCCACCTTAAACCGCTACAATTGCCTTCTTTAGAAGCAGATACTTTAAGGCAATTAAAAAATAGTTCATTAGTTGCTTCAAAACAGGAAAATACTAGCAAACCCTTATTTTCTCGTGAGGATCTCGAAGAGCTGGCAAGTGGCAAAATTTCTTCAGTATTCGGACCGCTATTTGCAGCTGTGGACCGTGATGCACATCCGCCACGTTTTTTACCCATGCCACCATTGCTTTTGATAGACAGAATAATAAAGCTGGAAGGTGAACCGCTGAGCATGTCTACGGGGACAATCTGGTCAGAAACCGATATTTCAGCAGACTCTTGGTATTTGCATCAAGGGCATATGCCGGTCAGTATGATGGTCGAAGCGGGTCAGGCCGATTTAGTGCTGGTTTCGTGGGTAGGTATTGATTTTAATAATAAGGACCAACGAGTGTATCGTTTGTTGGGTGCAGACGTTACTTTTCATGGTGGCTTACCTAAACCGGGAGAAACATTGGTGTATGAAATACAATTAGAACGCTTTACTAAATTAGGTGATTTTCGCTTGGCCTCATTTCATTTCAAAGGGTATATCAATGGTGAATTGCGTATCAATATGAAAAATGGCCAGGCTGGGTTTATTTCTCCTTTAGAACTAGCTGATTCCACTGGAGTGGTTTGGGAGCCAACAGCAATCAAATTTAAAAAAAATGCCCAGCTGGATCCACCTAAAGTATTATGCACGCAGCGTCATTTTACGGTTGAACAGGTCAATGCATTTAGTGAAGGCGACACATTCGCTTGTTTTGGTGCGGGATTTGAACTTGCTAAAACCCATCAGCAGAACCCACGCATCCCAAATGGCAAGATGCGGTTTATTCATGAGGTGACTGATTTTGATCCGCAGGGTGGCCCCGTAGGGCGTGGTTATATGCGTGCCATACAAAATGTTTCGCCAGACGATTGGTTTTTTAAATATCATTTTAAAGATGATCCGTGCATGCCGGGCTCACTGATGTCGGAAGGAGGAGTCCAGATGGCTTATTTTTATCTGGCGGCCTTAGGTTATACTCTGGATAAAGAGGGTTGGCGTTTAGAACCTGTGCCGGAGGTAGAAATGCAATTGCGTTGTCGTGGGCAATGTACTCCGAAAACAAAACAAATAGTGTATGAAATTTTTATTGAAGAAATAATAGCAGAACCATATCCAACCATTATTGCTCACTTATTGGTAAGTATAGATGGTCTAAAAGCGTTATACATTCAGCACGCCAGCAGCCGCTTAGTGCCCCCTTAGAGGTATCTTCTTATGAGCAGATTAATTGCATTTACCGCTGAAGAAATATTGCAACTTATTCCTCAAGTTCGTGAAACGATTCACATTGTAAAAGATAGTGCTACTCAACAGTTGGGTTTAGTAAATGCGGAAAGTTTATCTATCTCTACACTGCAAAGCAGAATTGATTTAACGTACGTAGCGACTATCCCTTCATTATATCCTGAATGGCTCGGTGACCCTGCCTTTTTGGCAACCCACCAAATACGTTTTCCCTATATCGTAGGTGAAATGGCTAATGGGATCGCTTCGGCTGAGTGTGTCATCGCTGCAGCCAAAAGTGGTTTTATGGGTTCATTTGGCGCGGCTGGACTCATGCCTGAGGTTATTGAGAAAAATCTGCAGAAAATTCGAAGTGAGTTGGGAGCAGAATATGGCGGCTGGGGTGCAAATCTTATTTATAATCCCAACGAACCTGCTTTGGAAGAAGCTACTGTCAACCTATTTCTGCGGTTTGGAGTCCAGCGTATTTCTTCGTCCGCCTATATGTCATTAAGTCCGTTTATTGTGCATTATGCTTTTTCAGGATTGCACACCGATCCCCAGGGTAATATCCGTCGACGTAACCATGTATTGACCAAAATATCGCGTTCAGAAGTAGCAAAACACTTTATGACACCTGTGCCTGCTCAATTACTGACGCAATTAGTCAGTCAGGGGAAACTGACAGAACAAGAAGCCCAACTTGCTAGAAATTTACCTGTCGCTGAAGATATCACCGCTGAAGCAGATTCTGGTGGTCATACCGATAACCGGCCGCTGGGCACGTTATTTCCCGTAATCCAACACCTGGCGTTACAGTTGACTGAAAAGCATGGATATACGCAACCGCTGCGAGTAGGTGCAGCCGGAGGCTTGGGCACACCCACCGCGGTAGCAGCCGCGTTTGCCATGGGGGCGGCTTATGTATTGACAGGTAGTGTCAATCAATCAGCACTGGAGGCTGGTGTCTGTCCTAAAGCTAAAGCGATGCTAGCGCAGGCTGATATGGCTGATGTGGAGATGGCACCAGCGGCAGACATGTTTGAGTTGGGAGTAAAACTGCAGGTATTAAAGCGCGGCACTATGTTTAGTCGGCGTGCCATTAAATTATACGAATTATATCTTAAATATCCCTCTCTAGAAGATATTCCAGCTGAAGAACAAGAAAACCTGGAACAAAAATTTTTTCATGTGCCTCTTGAGGAAGTTTGGAAAAATACACGCGCTTTTTTTGAAAAACGTGATCCACAGCAAATTAGCTTGGCGGAACAAAATCCCAAACACCGCATGGCCTTGGTGTTCCGTTCTTATCTGGGGTTATCCAGCCGTTGGGCAATCAGCGGCGATGCATCGCGGGTTTTAGATTATCAATTATGGTGTGGTCCCGCTATGGGTGCTTTCAATGACTGGGTTAAAGGGTCATTTCTGGAAGACATCAATAACCGTAGTGTGCAACAGATTGGCTACAACTTGTTAGAAGGGGCAGCAGTTATCACCCGTGCTGCACAATTACGCAGCTTTGGAATAGCATTAGCTGCAGCGGCTTTTGAGTTTCGTCCAAGGTTGCTGGGTATTTGAATCTGGGAATATACTTGATTCAGAGTGTGGTAACTCTCGTTTTTTAAAAATAGAGGAAATAATATGAACATCCCAGAAAAATCAAAATCACTCTCATATGAGGGCAAAGTGGTTGCCATTACAGGAGCTTCATCAGGAATTGGGCGAGCTTTGGCCATTGCTCTAGCTGAAAAAGGGGCTACTCTGGCACTTTCCGATATTAATCCCGACGAACTTTTAAAAACCTCGACCTTAATAGGAAATAAAGCTGCGGTACATCTTACAACGCTCAATATTTCAGATCGTGTAGCGGTACATAAATGGGCTGATGATGTGGTAACTCATTATGGTCGTGTGGATATCATTATTAATAATGCGGGCATGTATTTAAAGGGATATATAGAAGAATCAAGTTACGAAGAGATTCAGGAAATAGTAGGTGTTAATCTACTGGGTGTAATTTATGGCACTAAAGCTTTTTTGCCTTATCTCCGTTCTTTCGGTGGTGGTCATATAGTGAATGTGTCGAGCTTGTATGGACTAATTAGCATGCCTACCTCTGGTTTTTATTGCAGCACTAAATTTGCTGTTCGTGGTTTTACGGAAAGTTTGCAACAGGAACTGGAATTGAAGCAATCTAACGTTTTTGCTACCTGTGTTTACCCCGGTGGGATTAGAACTAATATCATGCGAAATGCTCGCATAGCTAAAAATAGCCAGTTTTATGATGACTCTAACGTTCTTAATAAGGCAGAAAAATATTTGAAGGTTACCCCTGAAAGAGCGGCATCAATTATTATTAATGCTATTCTTAAAAAAAAGAAGCGCGTGTTAATTGGTAATTCTGCAAATATACTAGATTACATACAGCGGCTATTTCCCTGCGGTTATCAAAAGGTAGTTAAGTTGTTATACAAAGGCGCAAAAAACTAAATTAAGTCTGTTTAAGTTTGTTTAATTTTCAAAATAGAGAGGTTCACAATGAACAAAAAAACCGCCATTATTACTGGTGCCAATAGCGGCATAGGACTAGCGATAGCTGAAAATCTGGCTAAAAAAGGCTATGAATTGCTATTGATTGCTCGCAATGAAGAAAAACTTGCAGCAATCAAAACCAAACTGGGTACAAACCATACCTATACGCCATTGGACGTTGTAAATTATCAGCTGGTGGAAAATGCTGTTAACAGTTTTGCGCAAAAACATGCGCATCTAGATTTGCTGGTGAATAATGCGGGCTATGCAAAGCCAGGAACTTCTGAATTATCTTTGGATGAATTTTCAAAGATGTTGAATACAAATCTGATCGGGGCGTTTAACTTGGTTCATGCAGTAACCCCCTACATGAAACAGCAGCGCTCAGGCCGGATCATTAATATCGCCTCTAAATCAGGCAAAATAGCTTGGGGCCAATTGGGCGGATATGCTGCTTCAAAATTCGGACTTGTGGGTTTCAATGAAGCGTTATATAAAGAATTAGCTCCCCTAGGTATTTATGTTACTGCTATATGCCCTTCTTGGGTTAATACACCCATGACTGCAGAAATGCCGATGCCAAAAGAGGACATGATCAGCACGGATGACGTTGTAAAAACAGTGGATTATTTACAGAGCATGTCCCCAAGTGTCGGAATTAAAGAAATTATATTAGATTGTCGCGCATGGATCAGTGAAAGTAGCTAAGCTGCTCATTGTCATCCTGAGCACAGCGAAAGATCTTCATCTAGTGGCAATGTTCTTCGGTAAATACGTCCATGTAAGCGCGACGGTTTCATCTATATAATGCTCTTTTATCGGGTATCGCACAAAATATGCTTTGTAGCATACTTTAAATCGCCCCTTTATTAACTGAATGTGCTATTCAAATCGCTCTGTGTCTGTGCTGAGTCTGATTGTGGTGTGTCTAATTGTGTTGCAACTCCACTCTCAGGTTTTTGTCGAGTTCTAGTATTAGCAGCCAAATTATCTAAAAATCTCTGACGCAAGTCGCGGCGAGAATTATAGGATGAAGCACTGCTATCGCTACTTAAAGCAGAGCTGCTGGAAGCAGAAATAGTGTCGGTATTAATTGCACTTGTCATACCAGCAGTAGAGCTGGTGCTGGCAGCTGTAGTTGAAACGTTACTTTTAATATCTTGCGGCGTATTTTCGCGTGCAGAAAGATTTTCAAAAATACCTGATTGTTTAAGAAGTAAATAGATGCCTGCTGCAGAAGTTTTATTTGTAAAATCGGCCTCCATCTCATCACTGATCAAATTTGCAAGGATTTGGCTTTGTTCAGCGCTCCAATTTGCTTGCCAGTCTGGATCTGTGAAACTATGAATACCTTGGAATGCGTCAATCGCAGAAGACGTTAAGCCAAGCTCTAGTGACTGAAAAACCGCTTTAAGATAATCTCGAGCCATCTCGTCGTTAACCGGCATACGCTCTTCATGCGCAGGAGGGATGAGCAGGGGATGGGCGTGCTTGTGATCGGAGCTATTATTGAAAGAGGTCGTAACAGAACGATAGGAACTGGAAAAGCCGTGCTTCTTATCTTCATCTTCATACAAAGAACTTGGCATACTGCTCGAAGAATATGTGCTTTGCGAGGAAGGCATCATGGTGCTACTTGAAGTGTGAGTGCTCTGAGAAGAACTGAAATGCATAACCGCCATTCTTACTAATTTTTCATCGTCGGTGTTTTTAGGAACTGCTGGAATACTGTCAAGTTCTTCTTGATACCTATTCACATACGCAAGAATAATTTTAATTAGCTCAGGGAGTAAGCTGGCATCATTGTTCAGCACTTCATTAGCGCCTTTGTTAAACTTAATAGCTAGTTCTGGCGCTAATGCTACTAATTTAGAGCGCTCGTTCTTTGATTTTAAAAAGAGACCCTGGCAATACTCCATAAGAGGCCAGAGAGCCCGGGGTAGCTCTAAATAGTTGTCATTCCTCCCAAGCACACCTTTTCCATCTGCTGATCCTACAGCAGGTACAACATTTGGATTTGTTATTACGCTTGGAATTTTAAAGATTTTCTGAAGATTTTCATTGGAGTCGGTAAGTTTTAATCCTAACTTACCAAAAGTTTTGCATAAAGCTAATAGAGGCTCCTCGCAAACAGTTCTGTCATTATTTACGGCTCCCATGTCTCTCCTGCGTTTTGGCGCGGCTGCGAACCTAAATAGTGTCATAGACATTAAATTGCACATTTCAAAAAGTACATTCTCAGCTCTATGCCTAATAACTCGATCATCATTGGTTGCGCTCAAGCGAGTGAGTACCAAGTTGTCAAGTGATAATGAAGGCGAAGAAGAATCAGTAAATAAATGCGTTATAGTTTCAGATTCTCTGTTAGGATCCAAAAACTGCCTTAAAAATTTATTTAAATTGTTAATATCATTCGCCTTTCCATAAGTAATTATTTCACGAAGACATTCTAAAATTTTATCGTAGTCGGGTGGATACATATTAAAAAATAATTTTGGTAATGCCTTAAGTGCAAATGTTCCTGATACACCATAAGCCCGTGGTGTATCAGCTAATTTTTGTTGCATCGATTCTAAAGTACCCGCCACCATCCTATCGGTAATTTTATCTATACTTTCTCCAAAAAAAGTGTCTGAATTTATCGTTTTCCCATCTTGTGGTTTGGATTCAGTTGTCATATGTTTATCTTTGCTAATGTAAGGTGCGGCTATTAATTTATATATAATAACTTCCTATTCTTAAGAAAAAATTAATAAATTTCTTTGCAGGGACAAAATTAGTTGTAACTATTCAGCACCTTCGAGAATTGTCATTCCCGCTTTACAGAACTATCCAAGAATGATGGACTTTCAAGCGGGAACCTATTGCCTACCTTTCCATTAAAACTGCCAGGTGCAGTTAACAATTGGGTTATAGGTTCCCGCCTGAAAGATCAACACGTTCGCTCCAAATTGTGCCAGCGGGAATGACATTTCCCTGAATTTGGTGAATGGTTACAATTAGTTAAGCATCCAGCCATGAAATTCAACCACTTCCATAAAAACTTCCCATAACGCTCCAACTTGTGTTTACCTACATAAGAGGGGGGAATTTTAGTGTGTTTTTTACTGAGGTACGGTAGCTTGTTTGGGGGAGTTTTGTTGCATAACTTTTAGCTTGGACTGCTTCTTGCGCGCGCCGCAGCGAGGGTTGGGGAGCTATCGGATGCACACATTTTTTTTAGCCGCCAGAATTAGAGTACGTCGTCCCCGCTTTACCGAATTATCCTAAAATATCAGCCTATCAAGCGGGGATCCAGTGCCTAATTTTCAAATAAAGTGAAGTAGCCATAAACAGTTATGACTGGCATTTGTGCGTTCCGTTGGAAAGGTGGGCACTAGATTCCTGCTTGATAGGCTGATATTTTAGGATAATTCGGTAAAGCAGGAACGACGTACTCAGCATACTGAAGAAGTTTTAGAAGTCATACGGCAGACCCTCTCCCCAACCCTTTTCCTACCAGTCCCTTTCCCCGCAAGAATTAGCTGTCATCCTGAGCGCAGTGAAGGATCTCCTTGAGGTGCCACCAGATGGAGATCCTTCGCTGCGCTCAGGATGACAGCTAATTGCGGGAGAGGGTTAGTTGCTGCATCTGTATGCGTTTTCTAAGTTATTTTGATTAGTTGTATCCTTTTTTGTAGCATTTCCAATCCAACTACTACTAAGCCTGTTCCCAGTATCCCTAGGTAAATCGCTAGCCCCTGAAGATCCTAGAGAAGCAGGGGTTGACGTTTGTTGCGTTGATGCAGCCGCTCGCTGAGCTTTAAGCTCTCCGAAGTCAGCCTTAAATTTTGAGCTTACATCATTACCTAATTTGATTTTAACGCCAGAATCAAGCAATTTGATAATATACCCGTTCCACTTAGGATTTCGGTGTTAGAGCAGCCCATCTTGCACTAATCTTTGTCCGATCTTCAATCGTAAAAACTCGAAATAAGAATAACCGACATAGTCGTCCCGGCTTCTTGCCGGGACGACAAGTCGACTATTCCTGTCCCGGGGGATTCGGTTAAGGTGTTAGCTTTCTAACATCACGTTTTACTCAATCCAAAACGACCTGTGTCTGTGCTGATTCTGGTTGTGCTGATTCTGGTTGTTTTGTGACTTCGCCATCAGATTTTTGTTGAGCTTTGGTATTAGCAGCCAAATTATCTAAAAATGTCTGACGCAAGTCGCGTGTAGAGCGAGAATTAAATGATGAAGTACTGCTACTACTTAAAGCAGGGCTGCTGGAAGAACAGGTGTTCGTATTACTTGAGCTTGCCATATCAGAGGTAGAGCTGGTGCTGGCAGCTATGGTTGCAACAGTATTTTTAATATCCTGCGGCTTATGTTCTCTTACAGAAAGATTTTGAAAAATCCCTGAATTTTGGAGAAGTAAATAGGTACCTGCTGCGGCAGTTAAATTATTTATATCTTCATCCATTTCATCAGACAGCAGATCTGCAAGAATCTGGCTCTTGTCTGTGCTCCAATTTTTTTTCCAGTCTGGAGCTGTAAAACTATAAACACCCTGGAATGCATCAATGGCAGAAGACGGTAAGCCAAGCTTTGGGAAAATTGTTTTAAGGTAATCTCGAGCCATAACGTCGTTGACCGGTATACGTTCTTCACGCACAATAGGGACGAGCAGGGGATGCACGTGCTTGTGATCGGAGCTATTTTGAAAAGATGTCGTAACAAAATGATAGGAACTGGAATCTCTGTTCTTCTTATCTTCATACAAAGAACTTGGCATACTGCTCGAAGAATATGTGCTTTGTGAGGAAGGCATCGTGGTGCTACTTGAAGTGTGAGTGCTCTGAGAAGAACTGAAATGCATAACCGCCATTCTTGCTATTTTTTCATCGTCGGAGTTTTTAGGAACTGGAATACTGTCAAGTTCTTCTTGATACCTATTCACATACTCAAGAATAATTTTAATTAGATCAGGGAATAAGCTGGCATCATTGTCCAGCACTCCATTAGCGACTTTGCTAAAATTAAAAGCTAGTTCCGTCGCTAATTTCAAGCGATCTGTCGCTGATTTTAAAAAAAGACCCTGGAAATAATCCCTAAGAGGCCAGACAGCCCGGGGTAGCTCTAAATAGTTGTCATTCCTCCCAGGCACATCTTTTTCATTTGCTGCTATAGCATGTACAACATTTGGATTTCTTATTACGCGTGGAAGTTTAAAGATTTTCTGAAGATTTTCATTGGAGTCGGTAAGTTTTAATCCTAACGTACCAAAGGTTTTGCATAAAGCTAATAGAGGCTCCTCGCAAACAGTTCTGTCATTATTTACGGCTTCCACGTCTCTCCTACGTTTTGGCACGGCTGCGAACCTAAATAGTGTCATAGACATTAAATTGCACATTTCAAAAAGTACATTCTCAGCTCTATGCCTAATAACTTGATCATCATTGGTTACGCTCGAGCGAGTGAGTACCAAGTTGTCAAGTGATAATGAAGGAGAAGAAGGATCAGTAAACAAATGCATTATTTCAGGTGTGCTATTATTATTAGGATCCAAAAATTGCTTTAAAAAATTATTTAAATTGTTAATATTGTCCACATTTCCATAGATAATTATTTCATGAAGACATTCTGAAATTTTATCATAGTGGAGTGGATACATATTAAATAATAATTTAGGTAATGCCTTAAGTGCAAATGTCCCAGATACACTATGAGCTCGTTTATCAGCTAAATTCTGTTGCATCGATTTTAAAGTACCCGCCACCATCTGATCGGTAATTTTATCTATATTTTCTCCAAAAAAAGTGTCCGAATGTATCGTTTTCCCATCTTGTGGTTTGGATTCAGTTGTCATATGTTTGTCTCTGCTAGTGTAAGGTGCGGCTATTAATTTTATATATAATAACTTCCCATTCTTAAGAAAAAATTAATAAATTTCTTTGCAGAGACAAAAATTAGTTAAGCATTCAGCCATGAAATTCCACCACTTCCATAAAAACTTCCCCATAACGCTCCAGCTTGCGTTTGCCCACGCCGGAAATAGTGGCGAATTCTTCTATAGTTTTTGGTTTAAGATAATGAATTTCTATTAACGTACTATCATGAAAAATCACATACGGTGGCACACTTTGCTCCCGCGCCAATTCCAGGCGTTTATTACGCAGTGCCTTCCATAAAGCATCATCTGGGGCAGGGCCGAGATTACGTTGGGACGGAGATTTAAGTGTAGATTTGCTTGCCTTCTTGCGTGTCGGCTCAGGGTCTTTGCGCAAGGCGATCGTCTGTTCGCCGCGCAAAATGGCTTGGCTGTTTGCTGTCAACTGCAGACCGCCATATCCGCGCATGTCAATGCTTAGTAAATTGGCGGCGACCAATTGGCGATAAATGCTTTGCCATTGCTGTGAAGTATGGGCTTGGCCTATATTAAAGGTGGATACCTGGTCATGGTTAAAGCGGGTCACTTGCGGCGTTATTTTGCCAGTGAGCACATCCACCAGGTGTTTTACGCCAAAGCGTTGTCCGGTGCGGTATACGCAGGATAAGGCCATCTGGGCGGCGACCTTGCCATCCCAGGTGGCAACGGGATTCAGGCAATTATCGCAATTATTGCAAGGCGGACTATAGGATTCGCCGAAATAATTCAGTAACACCTGCCTGCGGCATAAAGTCGTTTCACAAAAACCTAGTAAGGCGTCGAGCCGGCGTCGTTCCAGGCGTTTATGCTGTTCATCCGCTTCTGAACTATCCAACATTTGTCGCAATACAATCACATCACCCAACCCGTAAGACAGCCAGACATTGGCCGGTAAACCATCACGTCCTGCGCGGCCGGTTTCCTGATAATAGCCCTCTATGCTCTTAGGTAAGTCAAGATGTGCTACAAAGCGCACATTCGACTTATCTATCCCCATACCGAAGGCGACAGTCGCGACAATAATCGCACCTTCTTCGCGGATAAAGCGCTGCTGATGTTGCTGGCGGATGGGGTTGCTGAGGCCGGCATGATAGGGCAGGGCTTCCCAGCCTTTTTGCCGCAGCCATTCAGCCGTTTCTTCTACGCGTTTGCGCGACAGGCAATAAACTATGCCAGCGTCGCCTTTATGTTCTGATTCGAGAAAGCGATGCAATTGTTCGCGCGCATTTTGCTTTTGCACAATGCGATATTGAATATTGGGCCGGTCGAAGCTGGCTACGAACTGCCTTGCTGCGGTGAGTCCTAAGCGCTCAGAGATCTCATGGCGTGTTGGCTCATCGGCAGTTGCGGTTAAGGCGATTCTGGGTACCTGTGGGAAGCGTTCATGCAATAGGGAGAGTTGCACATATTCTGGACGGAAGTCATGCCCCCACTGTGACACACAATGGGCTTCGTCAATGGCAAATAGGGCTAACGGGGTCCGTTCTAGCAAGCTGAGAAAGCGAGGTGTCAGTAGCCGTTCCGGTGCGACATAGAGCAGATCCAGTTTGCCTGCGACCAGTTGTTGTTCCACTTGCCAGGCACTCTGGCTATCCAAACTGGAATTGAGAAATGCCGCCTTCACGCCGAGTTGCAATAGCGCATCCACTTGATCTTGCATTAAGGCAATGAGAGGAGAAATGACAATACCCACACCCGATCTAGCAATGGCGGGGATCTGAAAACATAATGACTTGCCACCGCCGGTGGGCATTAATACAAAAGCGTCGTTGCCAGCGATCATATGTTCGGTGATAACAGCCTGGCTACCGCGAAATTCCCGATAACCAAATACATTGCGCAGGATATCCAGTGCCTGAGTCATGATAAACCATCGAAGTTGTTATTTTTGGGTCGATACTGTAACACGCGGGGGTGAGGGTTTATATACTGAAAATTAGGATAAGAGGGGGAAATTTTAGGTGTGTTTTTTACTGAGGTACGGTAGCTTGTTTGGGGGAGTTTTGTTGAACAACTTTTAGCTTGGACTGCTTCTTGCGCGCGCCGCAGCGAGGGTTGGGGAGCTATCGGATGCACACATTTTTTTTAGCCGCCAGAATTAGAGTTCGTCGTCCCCGCTTTACCGAATTATCCTAAAATATCAGCCTATCAAGCGGGGATCCAGTGCCTAATTTTCAAACAAAGTGAAGTAGCAATAAACAGTTATGACTGGCATTTGTGCGTTCCGTTGGAAAGGTGGGCACTAGATTCCTGCTTGATAGGCTGATATTTTAGGATAATTCGGTAAAGCAGGAACGACGTACTCAGCATTTCTAGTAATTACAAAATGTGTGCATCGGATAGGGGGATACAGTGCTTATCCTTAACTTAACGTCAACGTCCATATCCACAAAATTGTATCACTTTTATACAAAATTCTGTAGGCAGAGTAGCCGCAAGCGGGGTAAGAGACTTACTCGAGCTAGTGTGGGATTGGCTGCATAGCTTAACTTTTCCTACCGAACCAGTTCCTTCCCCCGCTTGCGGGGGAAGGTTAGGATGGGGGCAGCTTCTAGTGGCAATAGGTGTTGATCCCTCAGCCTTGTGGGGGAGGGTTAGAATAGGAGAGTAATATTAAGCATTTACATTAGCCCTTCGGCATCTCCTCATAAGATAGCTATTGTTCATCACCACTAGTATCCGTAAGAACGTGTTTTTGGACCCATTTGATTAGTTGTAGCATCTTTAACCCAACTATTACCCACAACACGTTGTGGCTTGACAGTGTCAGTAGAGTTAGTCGTAACTAGATTGCCAGCCCCTGAAGATCCTAGAGAAGCAGGGGTTGACGGTTGTTGCGTTAATGCAGCCTCTCGCTTAGCTATAATCTCATTGAAGTTAGTTTGAAATTTTGAGCTTACATCAGCACCTAATTTGATTTTAACGCCAGAATCAAGCAATTTGTTAATAGATTGTTCACCTGCATTTTCCCAAGAACCATTTACGGTTACACGTAATTTCGTGAGGTCACGTCCCTCTGCTTTTAGTTGTCCAATCTTCTGCAGGCATGCATTGGTGGTGTTCAAATAATCCGTATCTTTTTTGGTCGCTGCTACTTCAAAGACCTGCTTCTTAAATGCTTGTCCAGCGGATTGTAAAGGCGTGTCCGTCTGACCCTCTGGATTTTTATTAGTATCGTCCTCTGTTTCACCTTCCGGTATAGTAGGGGTAGGATCCAATAACGTCTCACCTTCAGTACTCTTGTAAGCTGTGTCTTGCTGCTCATCGTCCTCACCTTCCGTTGTTTTAGGATCGGTGGGAATTTGTTGACCTTCGTCAGTTTTGCTTTCGCTAGGCTCTGGAGTTTTATTATCTGGAATTTCGGTTATGATTATAGGGGGATCCAAACCAATGGGGCCCTTATCCTTTGTCGGGTCAGCTAATTTCTCGCCTTCTGGTTTTTTCTCATTATTGTCTTTGATAGATTTAGGGTCAGCACCAGGCTCGGGGTCCTCGATTTCTAAAAGCAGGGTATCTTGTCCTTGTGGTGCTATTTTCTTTTCTGACTCTTTAGGCAAGGTTAGACTTGAGTCCTCAAGATTTGTCTTAGGAGCCATGTTTATTGGTTGGAATGGTTTTTCATCTTTTTCCGGTGTAACCTCGAGATCGGTTTTATCCACAACCAAAGGAACTGTTTTTGACTCTGAGAGCAATGGTTTAAGAGGATCAAGTGGATCCTTAAACAGGTTATCATCATCCTTTGCTTGCGCTTCAATTAACGAAACAACTGGTTTCGCGTCTTCTTGTTTTTTATCCTTATTGTCTTTGTCAGAAAACAGGTCATCTTCCTCATCATCTTCTTTATCTATATTTTTGTACTCATCGAGAGGACTTTTAATATTTAGATCTAGTCGCAATTTGATTTGAGGCCCGTGTTTATCAAGTGCATTATTAATTGCCGCCGGTTGATCCGGGTTGAATATATTATCAATAGGAAGTGGCTGTCCGTCTTCGGGAGGTGTTGTAAATTCTTTTTTTATTGGTTGGAATGATTTAACTTCTTTTTCAGATTTATCCTCGTCAATGGATTTATCTACGGTATCAGCTGGTTTTGTATTGTCGGGAATTGTCGGCTTAGATTTGTCGTCGTTATTGCCTGGAATGGGAGTGTTTCCAGGAGGCACTACTTCCAAAGGATCCGTTTTCGGCGCAGAGGGAAATAAATTAATAACATGCTCAAGTGGATCCTTTATAGGGTCGGCGGCCTTGGATTCTTTCAACACATCTTCCTCATCATCTGCATCAAGTGCATTTTTAATTGCCGCCAGTTGATTGTTCTGTTCTAGAGTCTGTTCTATTTTAGGTTCTGCGAACCAATCCTCTTGGTGGTTAGGTAGCTTGAAGTCCATTACGGGCAAAGGATCTTCATCGTCCTCTGAATTTAGATCTGAGGTCCTGGATAAAGGCTCTTGAGGATCAGCACCTGGAGATAATGGTTCGCCTTTAGGGGTATCTCTATCGCCTAAGGTTGAACTTTTCCCTTCAAGTCGAGTTCCTATTTCAGGATTATCTGTGCCATCGTTCGGCATTCCTTCGTCCGCATCAGCCCCCGGTTGATCCGGATCAACGTGCCCTTCAATTTGAGGATTGTTCGCATCAGCTGCCCCCGGTTCATCATCCAGTTCAGATATATCATCATCAGAAATTGGCGGTGTTGTGTCATCGGGGGTAGGGGTCGTCGCTGACTCTTCTCCAGGATTTATATCTTCCGCATCTAAGGTTGAACCTTGGCTTACTGATGGTGGCTTTTGATTTCTATTTTCATTTATGGAATCAATCAAAGCCTTAGTGTCTTTATCCAATCTACAACCTGCTCCTTCAATAATATTAAGCTGGAGATTCACCAACATGCTCGCAATTGCTTTAGAGCTATTTGCAGTCCAATTGCCATATAACGTGACTTCATTTTTCATGGCATTATTAGGAGCTTGACTGGCCTTAAGATTTGCAAATTTAGTAACTGCCTCATTAAAGCTCGGCGCTGTATCTTGCTCAACCGTAAATAGAGCGCCATTATAATCGAAGTAAGGTTTTGCTAGCGCTGCATCATCACCCAAAGTCGCCACTGCGTCGTTAGTGGCTTTCGACCCTTCTCCGGGATTTATATTTTCATCATCAGCTGCCCCTGGTTGAATCGGATCAACTTGAGGATTGTGCGCAGGAGCTGCCCGCGATTGAATCGGATCAACTTGAGGATTGTGCGCAGGAGCTGCCCGCGATTGAATCGGATCAACTTGAGGATTGTGCGCAGGAGCTGCCCGCGATTGAATCGGATCAACTTGAGGATTGTGCGCAGGAGCTGCCCGCGATTGAATCGGATCAACTTGAGGATTGCCCGCATGAGCTGCCCCCGGTTCATTCGAGTCAAATGTATTTTCACCCGAAGGGGTCTGTTCACCTTCAGGGGTTGTTATATGCCCCTCGCCTGGAATTTCCCCTTCGATTTGAGAGTTCTCGCCTTTAGGTGCGTTATCAGTTGCTTTCATTTCTAGAGGAGTGGATTGTTGGCTGGGTGATGGGGGGTCCATATTTCCAAGAGTTTGATTAGGCTGTGAACTGACCGAGTCGTGATTGTTAGAAGGTGCTGTTGATGATAGAGATTGAGTTTTAGATTCTGATTGCAAAGTGGGTTCCTTTATGGATTTGGATTCTAGTTGTGGATTCGCATTTTGTGGCACAATTGTATTTTTACTCTTTGCCGTGGGCTCCGTTATTATGTTCTGGGTAGTTTCTGGCTGTGATATTTTGTCAGAATTAATTTTACTATTGGGTTGAGGTTCGACATTATCAGATAAATTTGCTTTAGAAATTAATTTCGCGTCCTGCTCTACGTTTTGTTTCTTGTTAAGATCTGTGAATACTTCAGGACGTAATAAATTTACATCTGAGGTGCTGGATAAAGAATTAGAATTTACTCCTGTTTGGGCTGTCTCTAATGATGCGCTCTCATGTTTCATTTTTTGCTCAATGTCAGCAGAACTACCTACTTTTTTTTCAGGCAGGTCAGAAGTATTTGGAGAAGTTGTTTTAGTCTTTTTAAACAATTTAAGGAAGGGAGATAGTTCTGATTTTGCCTTTGATGAAGCTTTCTTTTTGTCAACTTGTCGTTCTGATGTTGCCTCTGGCGAAGCTTTATTTTTGTCAACTCGTCCTGATGTTGGTTCTGTATTGGAGAAATGTTCGTGACGTTTCTGGACCTGAGCTTGCATTTTTTGTTGAGTTTTTAGATTGTTGAGCTCCATGGCTTCCGTAGCCATGTTTCTGATTTCGTTCAGCTTTTCAGAAAGAATTTTTTTCTTATTAGGGGGTAAGACAGGTGCCGGGTTTGTTTCATTTTTCTTAGGCGTTGAAGTTGAGTGCGGTGGGTTTAGTTCTAGTAATTCAAAATCCTTTTTATTGTGGTTGTTACCAGCTTTATTTTCTTTACCTATTTTAGGTTCTGGAGATTTTTGAGATACTAGTGAGGTTAGACCTTCAAGCAAACGAGTAGCCCAGTTTGGTGAACTTCGCTTTTGTTGCACTTCAGGTTTTGGATTGACAGGCTGAGTCTGTATTTTATTTAATTTTTCATCAGTAATTTTTTCAGGTTTGGTCACTGGCTCGGAATTGATGGACAACTTTTGTTGCAAGTTTTTATTATTAATGTCGAGCTGATCCGCATTACCTAATTCGGCTAACTCGACAAGTGTCTGTTTGTGGTCTTCTGGATTTAAACCATTAATTACCATAGCCTCACGTTGGAACTTTAAACCTTCGTTTGCTTTAGCTTCTAATTGTTTAAAATCATTGAGCTCTATTTCGTTGCTATTTTCTTGACTCATGTATCTATACCCTTATTAGTAAAAGGACTAACTCATTAGTATCAGCAGGGTTATTATTCACCAGCTATATCAAATGATTATAACTCCGAAAGCTTAATATAATATTAATAGCCCAGAATAGTAATTTATATGCTTCTGTACTAGGGCCTGCCGCCACAGCTCCCCTGCTACGTCTTCCCGCGGGCTACTGTGCCTACAGATTATTGGTTTAAAATTATGCAGCTGTTTTAACCGAGCCGCGACCGTTAGGGAGCGTTTATAGGAGCCAAGTTATGCCAATTAAGCGATTGAACGGTTTTTATTTTCAAATACTGCCATGGCGCGTCTAGCGGTTTATTCTAAGGTTGATTTAGTTTCTTGTGAGCTCATGATAACGCTTCATTCATAGATGTTCGCCTAAATGTTCTAACGTAAACGCTCCCTGATGGTCGCGGCTCGGTTAAAAACGGCTGCATAATTTTAAACCAATAATCTATAGGCACAGTTGGGAGGGGTGGGGTGTTTCAGATGGGTGCTAATTCAAACACCCTCACCCCCGGCCCCTCTCCCGCAAGCGGGAGAGGGGAGTAAGCCACTTTTAGATTAGTGCAATTCCCATACATATCAATCGCTTACATGCACTTCTTTAGAAGAGTAACCCAATCAACACCCCTATCGGGGAGAGATTTGCTGAATAGGAGGCAGCTTCGGAGGAGGTGCTTTCAGAAGCTGCATGCAATTTAATGATTACCAACTACTACATTGAGTATGAGGTTTCTTTCTTGGGATCTGTAACATCTGGTTCGAAGGGTTTGCTGTCAGCTTTGGTTGAAGCTTTGATCGCATTAGCAGCGAAGCTATGCAATTTTTGTGGATTTACGCTCTTAACATCAGGTTGTCCCGTTGTAGCGGTGGCTTGCGACGTAGGCGTCTGAGGTGCTAAGGGTGCAGCTTTGTTCTCTTCAACCGGAGATTTCGGTGCTGAGGCTTTTTGCTCAGCCTGTCCCTCAACCTGAGCATTAATTGCATTACTTGGTTGGCCGGCTCTCTCCTGAGCCCTTGGCTGTTGTATAGTTTCGAGTTCTTTACGGAATTCTGGGCTTACTTTGCAGTCAGCGTCTAATTCTACGTTAAATCCGTGTCTTACTGCTTTTCTAAGTGCATCTTCACCACCCTGCCAATCGCCATGGATGACCATTTTTAACTTTGAAGGATCTGTATCAGGTCGGTTATGAACTGCATAGTTGATAGCTTCATTAATTGTATCTTCGAAACACTGAGGCTCGGGCGTATTTTCGGACACATAAAATGTTTCAGATTCAAATTTTATAGCTCTTTTTGTAGCGAGTTGCTCTTCTTCATCTGGATCTACTGCATCTGAATTATTTGTTGGAGGTTTGCGACCCTCTTTTAGGTCTTGGTCGTCTTCAATAGTTTCCTCCTTATCTTCTCCGAGCTCTTCATCCTCATCCGCATCTGTTGTTGTTTGTGCAGGATGCCTAGCCCGTGCAGCAATAACATCGTCTTCATCATTCGCTAACTCCTGCTTACGGCGCGCCTCTGCCAATTTTTTTGTACATCTTCAGGTACCACGCAGTCTTCATCTAATTCCACAGTTATATTGTTATCTTCCAATAACGTTAGTGCCGCACTTGCTGCTTCCGGTTTAGTCCAATTGCCCTGAAGGGTGACAGAATTCTTTTGTTGTCCTGAGCTTGCTGCAAGGTTTAAATAATCCTGTACTAGATCTTTAGGACTAAGCTGGTCATTAGGTTGCCACCCCTCTAGTGTAGATTTAATGCGTGGTTGAGCTGACAGTGCATTGTTGGCTTTTGCGGATTCGTGTTTGATTTGTGTCATATTATTAATCCAAATAATCATTAGAGAGAAGGCAATATTCTTAAATATTTTAGCCTTTAAAGCTTAACAAGATATTAAGAGCTCAGGTATTATTTTTTTGTTTTGCCGCTATTCTCAAACTGTAACTGCTCACGCCATAGCCAGCTCAGTCCTGTCGTCCCGCGGACAAGCCGCGGGACGACGGAGTGAGCAGTTACCTCAAACTTAAGAAAGATAAACCAATCCCTGATCAAGCAGCATCTGCAGCAGCTGTTTGTCTGCTGCACTTTTAAGGCTAGAAATTACCAGATGACAATCTAGTTGGCGATGATTGCATAGCAATACAGTGAGCTCCCTCAGGCTCGCAGGATATTGATAACTCTTGCCATCCACGTATAAATAGACTTGATTGCCTTCCTCATAATAGGCAAAGCGTGAACTTTCATTGTGGCGCAATAGGGTATATTTAACCAACTGTTGATCCAGTGTCAGTTTATTTTGAGGAGTGGGTTCTTGTTCCAATTCTGGATATTTGGGTTCGGTAATAAAACGTCCGAACCAATCCCGCAGGTGTTCGGGGTCTTGGATTAGGTTTTGCAACAGTTGTTTTACTTGGTCTAAAGTCTGAGAGTTTAATGCTGCCGGTGTTAGGGTGTGAAGCGCTGAGGGCTGCAAGCGTTGCGTCTCATTGAGTTGTGCTAAGCGTTCGCTGCAGAAACTGCTCAATAATTCAGCAGTGGAAGGGGTGCGAAATCCGATGGAGTAACTGAGCCCAGGTTCCAAGGCGACACACCAATGTGCTTGCTGTTGCGGGATATATAACATATCTCCAGGTTCTAGCACATACTCTTCCAGGGTATTGAATTCTTGCAGGATGCCCAGGGGAGTCTCTTTGCGAGTAGCTGTTTGTGGTGAACAGAACTCGCCCAGCCGCCAGTGACGCTTGCCGCTGCCTTGCAAAATAAATACATCATAGTAATCAAAATGCGCTCCCACACTGCCCTGTTCTGCGGCGTAGCTAATCATAATGTCATCTATATAATGCATGGGTAGCCAATTGAAGTGATTGAGAATATCACTGACTTGGGGTATCCAATGGTTGACAGCTTGAACTAATAAGGTCCAGTGCGTGTTGGGTAATTTTTGGAAATCTTTGGCTTTAAAAGGACCATGCCGGAGTTGCCACGGCGTAGTGCTGTGCTCAAGTACAATGCGGGATTCGATGATTTTTTCACAGGCCAAGCCTGCTAGTTCGTCCTCGGAGAGAGGAGAGGTAAATTTTGGGAAGGCTTGGGGGAGAAATAGGGGTTTGCGCTTCCAGTAATGGTGGAAAAAATTTTCAATGTCTAAAAAGGGGGCAGGGTTGGCTTTGGTGGGACTTGGAGTGAGTGTGGTCATAAGGCGTTCCGATGGGTGATGAGAGACAAATTTGAAGATTAGTTAATCCACAATAACAAAATATTAGTGATTAATGTAGTGTATTTAATGGGGTCAAGTCTTGGCATTTGACATTGGCAATGAATTGGTTTGATTTTTCAAATGACCCTGCCAATGTCAAATGCCAAGACTTGACCCCATTAAGACCCAGGGCTTGACCCTTTATGTGCTTTTGCTATCCTTGTTGCTTGTCATTATCCAAGGAGAAAATAATTATGCAGAAGAAATGTTTATATATCATGGCCGCAGTTAGTTTGTCTGCTTGCATTTCAGCACAAGCTCTTGTACCGACAGAGAATGATCCATTTCAATTGTCGATTCCGAACTTAAACGGTGGTCTGGAATTAAATGCCGAGGGGATGTTGGCCCAGCCTCATGGGGGTGACACAGGCAGTGAGGGTAATTCTGTAGGCGGTGCTGCTGCAGCGCCCAGTCAGGCTAATGCGGATATTGGTGTGAATCCTGGTGTGGGTTATAGCATTCCGAATTCTGGCAATGATGTGCATGTGCAATTGAATAATACGAGATAGGTATGTAGCTGTTATCCTGCACTCTTGCTGTCATCCGGCGTTGTAAAATAATTCAACTGCCACTTATGGCGAGTTAGAGTGATAGATAGCTTGTGGTTGTTAGCACAGATTAAAGATTAGCACTGTATTCCCCCTCTCCCGCGAAAGGAGTTTGAAAAAAATCTCTGAACTTATTCGCGGGAGAGGGTCGGGGAGAGGGTAATGAATGAAGCAGCGGGCCCGTGAGTTGCGAACAAGAAGCACAGATGCTGAACGGTGTCTTTGGTATTATTTACGAGCTCACCGTTTGGGATACAAATTTAAAAGACAGGTACCGATTGAACGTTACATAGTGGATTTTGTCTGCTATGAAAAGCATCTGGTGATTGAGCTTGATGGCGGTCAGCATCAAGAGCAGCAAGCTTATGATACTCGAAGGACAGCTGTATTGAGTAAAAAAGGATTTCAGGTCTTACGGTTTTGGAATCATGAGGTCTTGCAGGATATTGAAGTGGTCTTAGAAGCCATATACCAGGCCCTCTCCCCGACCCTCTCCCGCGAATAGGTTCAGAGATTTTTTTCAAACTCTTTTCGCGGGAGAGGGGGAATACAGTGCTAATCTTTAATCTGTGCTAACAACCACAAGCTATCTACCCACTCTAACTTCCCATAAGTGGCAGGTGAATTATTCAACAACGCCGGATGATAGCGAAGGTTCAGGATGACAGTTAGAGTAATGACAGTTAGGAGCTAAGTACCCACCACCCCCTCCTGCTGTTTAAGCTTCTTTTTCAATTTAACTTCAGACAATAACATCCCTGCAAAAATACATAACGCTCCTATAACAAATTTAAGTGTTAGTTGTTCATCTAAATAAATAATCGCGGTTAACGTGGCGAATACCGGCTCTAAAGCAAAAATGAGCGCAGTTTTGGTGGCTGAAATATAACGCTGAAAGCGGATTTGTAAATAAAAGGCCAGTACTGACGCCAATAGCGCACAATATAAGATAGCCACCCAAAGATTGATTTGGCGGGGTAGGGTGTAACCGCCACTCGATAAATCGATTATGCCAACAATGGCGGTTATAGTGAGCGATTGCACAAAGGTCAATGTCATCGCATGACCGCTATGAGAAAACTTGCTGGCTAAAATAACATAAATAGCAAAACTGATGGCGCATAAAATAATCCAGAAATCACCGATATTAATGCTCAGCTCCGAATTGAGTGAAATCAGGCCGATACCCAAGATGGTCAAGACCAATGCGGCCATAACCTGAGCTTGTGGCAGTTTTTTTTGGATAACACAAAAATAAACTGGCACCAGAATGACGGATAAGCCGGTGATAAAGCTGGCGGTTGATGCGCTAGTATAACGCAGTCCTATCGTTTGAAAAATAACGGTACCCGCTAAAAATAATCCCAGCCAGACACCTTGCAGGATTAATTTTTTGTCAAATAATTTAATTTTTTTAAAGAAAATCACTAGAAGAAATAAACTGGCAATACCGAAACGCCAGAATAGAAAATCAAACGGACTCATAAAGCCCACAGCATCTTTTGTGAAAGAAAACGTCACGCCCCAGAGTAGGGTTCCAAATAATAAATAGGTGGTAGCTAGGGTTTCTTTTTTCATAATATGAATCTGGATCCAAATATGATAATCTTAGCACTTAACTTATCCTATTATCGAGTATATTCATATTCTTTCAGGTTAACTCAAATTACGCCTATTAAATCAGAAATATTTCATTTGCTTTAAGGAATCTCATGGAAAATACTTTAACAAAAATGCTGCAAGGCTATCAATTATTTAGAAAAAAGTATGCGCAAGGAGATAATTCCATTATGCATTATCTTTCTAATTATGGGCAGCAACCGCAAACGATGGTCGTTTCCTGTTGTGATTCACGAGTAGATCCTGCATTGATACTCCAGTGTGATCCAGGGGATTTATTTGTCGTTCGCAATGTGGCCAATATTATTCCTCCCTATGAAAAAGATGAGGCCCATCATGGTACGAGCGCTGCTCTAGAGTTTGGTATACGTTTTTTAAAAGTTAAGCATCTTATTTTGTTGGGTCATAGTCAATGTGGTGGAATTCAAGTACTAGTGAATAGTAATGATTCGCAGCGTAATGATTTTATAACCGATTGGGTTTCTTTGATAAAAACCAACGCCATCGAAACTTGTGATGTAGACGATTATGCAAAATTAGCACTTAATCAATCCTATCAAAATTGCATGACGTTCCCTTGGATTGCTGAAAAAATATCTCAGAAACTTTTGAAGATTCACCTATGGTTTTTTGATGTAAAAAAAGGAGAAATTTTTACTTATTCAGATATTCAAGGTGCATATCAATCACTATGAGAGTCTAACTTGCTAATAGAACGAAAGTGAGATTAAAATAATACACCTGTTAAGCAGGATTTTTTTAAAATTTCATGGAGAAATATAAATGTCAAACAAAATGGTTATATCTACTTTAGGCGCAATCGTTGCTTTGGGTTTTTCCGCTCAGTGTATGGCTGCTGATCCAGGTAACACAACGATGCAGAACACCACCGCTGAAAAATTGAAGACGGAAATGCCGACCGGTTTTGAAAAATGCTATGGTATTGCAAAATCAGGCAAAAATGATTGCGCTTCGGGGACCCAAGCTTGTGCCGGACAATCGAAAGTTGATAATGCGAAAGATGCATGGGTGGGTCTACCCAAAGGGACTTGTGACAGGATTTTAGGGGGTAGCACTAGTCCAGGTTCCACGGGTTGATGACAGCGGAAGGTTTTGGATTACACGGCGTTGGCATTGGTCTTAGATCGTGCCATTACGCCTATATCGATAAATATAAACCTGATATTAATTGGTTTGAGGTACTATCAGATAACTACCTTTGTGAAGGTGGAACCCACTTATCCCATCTTGTAAAAATTCGTGACTCATATCCTATCACTTTGCACGGGGTAGGAATGTCAATAGGCTCTATAGATCCTATTAATATGGAATACCTTAAAAAACTAAAATCTCTCGCGAAGCTTACCGAACCGCAATTAATTTCTGACCATTTATGTTGGACTTCGCTCCACGGCGATTTTTTCCATGATTTATTGCCACTACCCTTTACCGAAGAAGCCGTTGTGCATGTTGCGCAGCGCATTAGAGTTATACAAGATTTTCTTGAACGGCAAATTATGATTGAAAATGTATCAAGTTATCTTTCATTTAATCATTCGACAATGACGGAATGGGATTTTCTACACTCGGTTGCTGAAGAAGCTGATTGTTTGATTTTGCTTGATATTAATAATATTTATGTCAGTTCTAATAATAATGAATTTAACCCATACAACTATTTAAATGATTTGACTACTAATCGCATTGCCCAATTTCACTTGGCTGGTTTTGAAGATAAGGGTACGCATTTGCTGGATTCTCATAGTGAGGTAGTCCATCCTGCAGTTTGGGAATTATTTATAAAAGCGCTCAATAAATTTGGTCCCCGGCCGACTTGCATAGAATGGGATAACGAAATTCCAGAGTTTCCGCGTTTACACCAAGAAGCTATGGCCGCACAAAATGTGATGGAAAAATATGCCCACGCTAGATGATTTGCAAAATCAATTTGTGAAAGGGTTATATTCACAGAGCGATGCAATAATGCAGTATATACCCGCAACAAATAAGCTCGCTGCAAAACAACGGCTGCAAATTTATCAGAGTAGCATTTTCGGTATAAAACAAAAATCCTTGCAAGAAATTTATAGCGTTTGCAATAAGCTGGTGGGCGATGATTTTTTTATTGCTATGATAAATAAGTATATCGATCTCACGCGTTCTAATTCACCTGATCTTGCAGGATACGGTTGGAGCCTGCCGGATTTCATCGCTGATTTTCCGCCCGCCGCATGTCTGCCATATTTAAGCGATGTTGCCAGGTTAGAGTGGGCTTGGCATAAGTTATTTAATGCTCCGGCTACCCATAAACTGGATTTCAATCAGCTTGCTGAGACTTATACGTCTTATGGTGAAAATATTGTTTTTCATCTCTCGTCAGAATCTTCTTTAATTACGTCACCTTATCCTATCCATAAAATTTGGGAAATGAACCAAGATGATTATATGGGTGATGATACTATGACACTAACCGAGCATCAGTTTTTTTATTTATTTATTTGGCGGAATGAGTTGCAGATGCATATGGATGTAATCGATGCAAAAACCTTTCAAGTATTGAACGCTATCATGGCAGAAAAAACAGTGGGTGAAATAGTTAATGAAGTAACTCAAAACATTCCTGAAAATGAATTTATACAAATATTAACTAGTATTGCAGCCCGGCAATGGTTGGCTGGATTTGCGATAAAAAATTCTACTTATTGATTTTTCCCGATTATCAACGTGAATTCCAAGCTAGAACGTAACTGCTCACGCCATAGCCAGCTCAGTCCCGCTAGAACAATCATAATATCCCCCAAAATGGTTGAATAATTCTCAATTATGCGCGCGAATTATGTGCGAATGGATAATTGGAAAACATCAACTACAATTAATATATACCTGCGCAAAAATCAATCCAGGAGGGATTTTTATGAAGAACACAAAAATTTTTATTATATTTATAATGGCATTAGGGGCATTATTTTATAACATTTCCATATTTGCACAAAATGAAGATATTTATGATAGTAATAACTACAATCCAGATGTGGCTAATGGAAATATTGTAATTGATGATACTCAAATAGCCAGTGACGTTAAACAAGCGCTTAAGCCTGAGCTGTCAGCTAAAAATATTCACATTAAAATATCGAGCTTAGAGGGTGTTGTGCAATTTACCGGCCATGTTGATACCAGCGCTGAAGCTAGTAAATTGGTTAAAACGGCTGAATCGGTGAGAGGGGTGCGCGGAGTTGATGCATCAGAGTTAACCGTTCAGGGCTTTTAAAGCCTTTCACTACCGAATTTATCAGGGTAAATATTCTGGAGGAAATAAATGAACGCCCAAGCTCGAAAGACCAAGAAATGGTCACGTAATGTGACTGAACATAGTCATGCCTTAGATCTTGAAGACGGTGTTTTCACCTGGAGTGATCCGAAAAAGATTGCCAATTCATTAAAAAACTCTGCGTTAAATAGCAAGAACCGAAAATCCTCGCCTTATCGTTCTGCTATTTCTATGCTTACCTTTTATATCAACAGGGCAGGAAAAAACTTAGATGAAAAACATAAAGAGACCCTCAATAAAGCAAAGGAAGAATTAAAGATTTTATTTAAAGAAGAAAAATAGCTGATTTTTTTGGCTATGGTATCATGATCAAGTTAAGGAAGTATTGACGTTGAAAGGGCATTTTCTTGTCGCGTGCGTTTAGTTGCGACGATGGATTTTAAGGTGTTTAGCTCATATTGTTTTAAGGTCGTGACTGCATGCTAGTTAAATTTATAACCAAACTACAGCGAGAATGAAATGACAGAACTTAATAATGAGTCAAAAGGTATAAAAGGTAGCTCTAGGGATGATATTGTGGGTGAGTTACATCGGCGTGATTTACCACAAGTCCTGTCCCGATTAAGCGAAAATTTCCCATTATTACCTACTAAAGTAGGGATGTTTAAGGCAGAGAATGCAGTGCAAAATCAATTTAAAAATTTTTTCAAAGACTGTTATGACTTGCGTATGGGGTTAATAAAGATGGAAGATCGCATAGCGCCGAACGAGGTGCGTTTGCCAGATGAGGTTCATTCGCAATTTGTTAAACTAAGGGATGGGGCGCTGGAACGTTGGAATAGTTGCTTTCCGGGAAGAAATTTGCCTGAGAATATCACAAGTTTTTATGAGGATTTAGGCATTCCTTTTTGTACTGATGTAAAAGTAAGACGTTCGATTGTGGAAAAAGCATCTGTTACCATATCTTATCCTTCTCCTGTCACATTTCATTTCAGTCGAGACACGAGGCATTTAGCTCCTCTGCTTAAGGAAGAATTAGATGCAAGCGACGTTGGTCCGACACCATCACCATCACTATCCGCACATGACTTTGAATGAGGTCATTGTATTAGATAAGGATAGGCATTAAGAATTCTGTACTAGAAAAAATATGATCCCTTCGCCTGTGTGCCCAAAGGGATCATATGGGGTTAATTTTATTGTTATTTCCTATCTATACGTAACTGCTCCGCCCGGATGTCGTTTCGGCATCCAGGCTGGAGCCATGGCAATTGCGTTGAATTAAGCACTGTAACCCCCTCTCCCGCGAGAAGAGTTGGTGAAGATTCCCGCACCTGTTCGCGGGAGAGGGATGGGGAGAGGGAAATGAATGAGCTCCTAATGATACTCAAACTACAAGCAACGCTTGCTTGAGTAGGGGGAAGTAATTTTTTGGGTTGGTGCGTTTTGAAAGAGACGCATATCTTTGAACGTTTCGCAAAACCTCAGAGTTAATTATGGAATTATTAATTAAAGATCACATCGCTTTGATTACTGGCGCCAGTCAAGGAATCGGAGAGGCAATTGCTAAGGCTCTGTAAAACAATAACCTATCTTTTTAACATCCCATCTAAGACCCATCTTCGCAGGCGGGAGGGGATAGAAAAACACTTACATAGAACAACCGACGTAGTCGTCCCGGCATGGAAGCCGGGATCCAGATCACAGGATGTGAAAGTTTCGCTTTCCTGCGCCCTGGATCCCGGCTTCCTGCCGGGACGACGTTCCGTCGACTATGCGCGCATTTTTCTACCCCCTCCCGTCTGCAAATCTGAGTCTCATCTGGGCGCTAAAAAGATAGGTTATTGTTTTACAGAGCCTAAGCAGCTGGCAAAAGAAGGTGCTGCAGTTGCCATCACTTCTAATGATCTACAGAACTTAGAACGGGTTGCCGCTGAAATTCGTGAACTAGGCGTAGATGTTTTCATGGTCGGCGGCGATGCTCGTGTTCCAGCGGATATCCATTCCATCGTGAAAGCAGTATTTGACCATTTTGGTGCCATAGACATATTAATTAATAATATTGGCGTTACTGGCCGAGTTATTGAATTTCAGGAATTAGAAGATCATGAGTGGTTCGATGTGTTTGCAACCAATATTATGAGTGGTGTACGCTTTACGCAAGCTGTTTTACCACAAATGAAGCAAAAAAACTGGGGCAGAGTTATTTTTATAGCCTCTGAATTTGCTATGCAACCACGCACAGAAATGCCGCATTATGCCATGACTAAAGCAGGTATATTATCTATTACTAAAAGCTTAGCGAACACTCTGGGAAAATATAATATTACGGTTAATAGTATTTCCCCGGGTGTAATATTAACTCCTGCATTTGATGTAAGTGCAGCAGCATTAGGAATTACCAGAGAAGCATTGGCAATGCAATGTTCTCACAGTGTTTTGGACCAAAACCGTATAGGTATGCCAGAAGATGTCGCCAATCTGGTTTGCTATTTATGTTCTAAATGCGCTAATTGGATTACAGGTAGCAATTTTAGGGTAGATGGTGGTTCAGTAGCATGTATTTAACGGAAGTAACCTCAAACAGGTTTTAATCATTAAGGAGATAAATATGAAAAAGCAACGTATTGAGCAAGCAAATATGGCTTATTTAGACCAAGGCTGTGGTCACCCAATATTAATGGGGCATAGTTATTTGTGGGACGCTCATATGTGGCATCCACAAATAACTGATTTACAGAAAAACTACCGCTGTATTGCTCCTGATCTTTGGAGTCATGGGCAGTCGGATGTGCTTACGCATTCTGTCTATACCATTCCCCACCTAGCAAATGATTGCTGGCAATTTGCACAGTCGTTGGCATTAAAAAAATTTGCTTTGATAGGACTTTCTGTGGGTGGTATGTGGGCAACTGAGTTGGCTCTTAACCACCCAGAGTCCATTTCTGCTCTGGTCTTAATGGATACTTACGTAGGAGCAGAGCCAGTAACTACGCAGGCAGTTTATTTAGGAATGATGAAAGAATTAGAAGCAGACCGGCAATTTACTACTAACTTTGCAAGCAAAGTTGCACCCTATTTTTTTGCTAAAGACACTGCAAGAGAACAACCTGAATTAGTAGAGAGTTTCATTCAAAGTTTATTGGCTGTCCCGGCCCAGCATATTCCAGGCAAAGTGGCGTTGGGTCGCGCTATTTTTACTAGAGATTCATTATTAAAAAAATTAACGCAGATTAAAGTACCTACATTAGTTATTGTTGGAGAGGAAGACCTACCCAGGCCACCCGCAGAAGCTCAGGAAATGGTCGGACTTATCCCTAATGCACAGCTTGAAATCATTCCCAAAGCAGGTCATATTTGCACCATAGAGCAGCCAGAAAGAGTCAATCAAGTGCTGAGAAATTTTCTTAATCAGCATTGTTAAGCAGATACCCTGGAGAATTCCTTAATAAATTTTTAATACTATGCTGTCATACTGCTTCAATTGATGTTTATTAAGCCGGAGCATAGAGTATGTCTGATCTAAAAATGCAAGAACGAGATTGCAATAATGGCAGCAGAAGTTCATCATCAAGCCAGAGTGAAAATTATGAGTTTTCTATAAAAATTACAAAAAACGATCTGGAAATAAAAACAAACTCCCTAAGCAATTCATTTGAGAGAGCACTGCCCAAACACAACTTAAATCCTTCTGAATTAAAAAACCACCCTACACCTGGCTTAAGTGAGAATGAACGCTTAATTTTAAAAAATATTAACGATAAGTTAAATGAGTTTCACGAAGAGCGCAGCAAAATACACATTGAGTTTATTAAGCAGCAAATCAATGATGCAGAACAAGGTAAAATAACTTATCAAATATGCATAGAAAATGTTTGCAAGCAGACATTTGAAACCATAAGCAAAATGTCTGAGGTAGAAAAAAACCGCCTACCTCTGAAAACAGCTTGGATTTTATGGAAGCATCTTACTCCTGAGAGAATACGGTTTCACTATGAGACTTCACTCGATAAAGCACATCTAGCCCCTTCTCCAAAAGCGCTTCATCTCATGCAAGTGGGAAAAATAGCCAATGGTGTAGTTAACAAATTACTACATAAAGGAGGCTCCACAGATGTGAAAAAGAGTGTAACTCAAAAAAGTATTTATAGTAAAATCCAGATAGAAATGGATAATATGGAAGAAATTTATCAACATAAATACAAACAAATCTTTGAATATTTAAGACGCTCAAGCACAAACTTAGCGCGTGATGCGAATGCTCTGTCTCTAGCGCTTGCAACACAATTAGCTGAGACGTTTAAAATAGGCAACTGTTATGAAAAATCAGCTGTGTTGGTTAATTTTTTAAGGAAATTAGGTCCGAATTTTGCAGATAACACAGATACAAATGTCGAAATCATTTCTTTACACAGCGAAGATGGAGAAGCCGATCACACCGTGGTAGTAATTGGACGCAGAAAGGACAGTGATCTTAATGATTATACAACCTGGGGTAACGATGCCATCATTGTTGATCCGTGGTTAGATACAGTTTTCTTTCCCGCAGAAATACCAGAGCGATTAAAAAGTTATGTAAGCGGCGGCGGGACCAGAGAATTTCACCCATTCAAATATAGTTTATTTTGTCTCCATCCAGATGGCTTGTCAGGTATGCGAGAAGGTATGAAGTTGCTACATACTTACGATCATAATCTAGCACTTAATCATGCTATCACAACTCTAAATTTGGATTTGGCTTTTGCAACCATCAGCCGTATTGCAACCCATGATCATCCAACTGCGGCATTATATGTCCTCGACCTCATTCAGGGTTGCGATGACAATTTTAAAATTCCATGCTTCAACCATTTAATGCAGAAGATAATTGAGATGAACAGAAAGGATATCTTTCTCCATTTGATGGAGCATATTGAAAATATTTCAGAATTTATCATTAATGATCAGGATGAAACTGTGTTTGAATTTGCAAGCAGAAATCAGCGCGTTGAAATCATGGCCTTACTGCAGAATGATATTAATGCTGAAGATTTTCCTGGTTCGACACTCCCAACAGATGTATCTGAGCAAGATATCAAACCCATGCCTGAATCAAGATCCTCGGAGACAGACTTACAACAGAGTCATTCAACATTAAAGGGCCAATTCCACTTTAAAGACGAGATAAAGGGGACGAAGCTCATGATTCCTAAAGGCGCATCAGAGGATAAAATATTCCACAGATCAAATAAACATATTTTTTTGCCAACTCCACAATTAACAACTAACCCACCCTCACAGGATAAAACTCCATCGGCGACTGCGCTCACCCAGCCTTTATTGGAAAGATAGACTTGACTCTGGGTGACCCCATCATCGCTGTATAAATTTTGATCTAAATTGGAGGTTATATAATATGTTAGTTTGGGATATTTTTTGAATTGATCTTTCTTTGATGGCTGTCATATTTCCGACAGCCATTTTTTGAGATGGGTGAATCGAATTAGCTCGCAGTGCCAATGTCAATTAAGCCGTCGATTAAAAGGCCGGGATTGTATTGAGTTTCCTCAATAGACAACACTTCCAGGCTTGGTGTTTCCCAAATTGTTTTGTTCATAATAATCTCCTTTAAAAAAATTGTTTAAAGCACGACACTTAGGCATTATAGTTGCTTCTTCAGGAGTGTCAACCCTGGGATTAATGTTTTAGAGGGCAGCATGCCCCCGTGAGTGAGCAGTTATCTATCAAGTTATAAAAAAAACATAAGGAAATTAACATGAATATTATCGGTGGGATTTTACGTTTGGATGGCCAATCCGTATGCCGAGAACGACTAACTGAATGTCATTTTCAAAGCCCAATGTGGTCCCCTGATCATCAATTCCTATTTCTGCAACCTCAACTGGGCTTTATTTGCACACAGCGTTTTATGACCCCGGAATGTCATCATGCTCCTATGCCTTATCAACATCCAGATTCAAGGTGCGTCGTGGTTGCGGATATCTATTTAAGCAATCGGGCAGCATTATTAGCAGATTTGGCTCTGGATAAAGGAAGTGCCGATGTGGAATTACTGGCGGCAGCTTATCTAAAATGGGGTGCTGAGTGCGTGCGACATTTACAGGGTCCATTCATGTTTGCGATTTGGGATGCTGATAAGCAAACTTTATTTGTCGCCACTGATCATTCGGGTACGCGTCCTTGTCTTTATAGTTATGTTCCTGGAAAATATTTTATTTTCGCCAATCATTTAGCACCCTTTCGTCATTTGTGTCCTACGTTGACTTTAAATGAAACCTTTCATGAAAACTTTACTTTGGATTATCTGCCTGACGATGAGACCTGCTACAAAGAGGTACGGAAAATTTTACCAGCCCATTACTTGAGAATAGAAAAAAATAACTTCCAATCACATCGCTATTGGCGAATTGAAAAGCAAGCAAACAGGGCTGTTTATAAAACACGTGATGATTATTATCAGGCATTTCGCGAATTATTTGCTAACACCGTCCAACAGTATATGCGAAGTGATTATCCCATTACTGCACAGATAAGTGGTGGTTTGGATTCCTCTTCCGTTGCCTGCATGGCAGCGAAATTACTCGCAGAAAAAAATCAATCGTTGCACACTTTTACCGCCATACCTCAAGGATTGGAAGGTCCTAGTTTTAGGCGAGGATGGTATTATCATGAAATGCCGCGTGTTAATGCGGCATTGCAACAATACCCTAATATGCTGCATCAAGTTTATCAAGCTTCGGCATCGACTGACCCGCTAGAGAAACTAAGCTTGTTTTATCCATTCATAGATCAGCCCTTGCGTAATGTGTTCAATCTGGATTGGATATTAGCGTGTTTAGATTATGCCGCTGCCCATAATGGACGTTACATTTTATGGGGATCAAAAGGTAATGCTACTATTTCCTGGTCAGGGTGTGGTATTCGACAAATCATGTCTGGCATTAATAAAAAAATCAGATTATTTTTTGAACGTGAAAAATTATTTGGTAGTTATTTTAATCGACATCATGCAGATTTTTTACGTCGGAAGCAGTCAAGAGATGCCTTATGGCAGTTGGGTTCTCGTACCTATGATCGTGCTTGGATCTTAAATTCTGGCGCTGGCAGGCAATCCAGTTTTCGACCGATACTTTTTTGGCATGGTGTCGACATGCTGGATCCAACTGGAGATGTCAAAATAATGGAATTTTGTTACAACTTGCCGGAATGGGTGTATTTTAAGGGCAGAGATGTCCTACAACGAAGACTGCTAGTGCGTGAAGGTCTAATTGATATTGTACCAGAGGCTATTCGTCTCAATCCCTATCGTGGAGAGCAATCCGCAGATGCCTATTTACAGTATAACCAGCATAGGCTTAAATGGCGTGAAAAAATTTTGCAAATCACTAAGAATAAGCCGGATCACTTATTGTGGCGGATATATGATAAACAAAAAATGCTGGGATTGTTTGAAGAGTTTAAAGATATTAGTGCGCCCAATATGGAAGTGCAATTACAGATATATGCTAATTTATTACGATTTCTGAGTTTGGGGTATTTTTTAGATTTTCTGGATTGATTTTCTTTATCTGAAAAAAAAGTTAGAATAAGTAATAGTGATATGTGTTCATTTTAAAATATATATTAAAACAAGAGGAGAGAGTAATGACAACAGAAAAACCAAACTACAAACCTTTAGCACCAGAACTCGAGCTGAGCAGAAATATAAATTCAACGTTCAACCGTAGAAATCCAACAGGAATACCAACGCAAACACTAGAATTCAAAGCTTCGTCATCAGGACCTGATCAGAGCATACAAATACAAATAGACCCAACGACAGGAGAACGAACAGCGCGTGACCCAAATACAGGAGAAACATTAGTAGTTGTTGAGGATACTTGTCCTAAGTGCATTATACTTTAAATCATTGTTTGAAGCCGATCGCCTCTCCTGAGGCACTGCATCTCCTCTCCCTTGCGAGGGGATATAATGCCTCAGGAAAGAGCACACAGTCCCTTCCTGGCGGTGGTATGAAGTTTTTCATACGGCTTGAGCACTACTACAGCGCCCCATCATCACTGCAAATAAAGCTAAAATAACCGGGAATGATAATGCCCACAAACCCCAGGTCATTTCGCATAGGGCTCCTATAGCGCAACCAACGATAAAACCCACTATGGCTGGCCAGATTCCTTTGGCGCGGGCGCGCGCAGTACGGTTTTCATCTGCATCATTACTTAGAACGATTTCTCCTATATCCAATACAAATCGTGTCATGTTCGTCGTCATAACTGCCGTGGCTGGGCAATTTTTTAATGATAATTGCACTAAAGCATTTTGTACTGCCATAGCAGAAATGCCGAGTATACCTCCTAAAATCGGCCATGCACTCAGACCCAAAATCAAAAAACCTAGCAATAAGAAAAATTGCGCTATAAGCAGCGGCTGTAAAGGATTTCGTGCGCTTTTATGCAAGAAATGTACCCATAATTTAGTCAATCCCAAAACTGTAATAAATACTGGAACAGAGAGTATTAATGCAAGCGGTGCTTTACCGACATTGACCACGTACATGGCTAAAATAACTAAATTACCCGTGATATGTGAAACAAACAGACCATGCAACCCTAAAAAACTGATAACATCGGCACTACCGGCAATCATGCTCAGAATACCAGTCAGTGCTCTGGTGGAAGTTAACTTCATTAAAATTTGGCTTGGGAATTTTTTGGACATTATTGCAGGCAGCTATCAGAATAATTTGGGGAATTATGGATTATTCAAATGAGCGAATCAAGCAGCTATGTAGCCATGAGTGAATTTGAAGGAAGAATCAGCTTCAGAAACTTTTGCTAATTTTGAATCGTCTAACACCGAAATCCTAAGTGGAACGGGTATAGTTGGGTAGCTTCGATTCCCCCTCTCCCTAACCCTCTCCCGCGGGGGGAGAGGGGATCATAGAGTTTCAGATAGCTAGGAAGTGAATTATTCAACAGCGCCCCCGCGGGGGAGAGGGTTAGGGAGAGTGGAATCGAAGCTGCACACCCTCCGTCCGCACTGGTTTCAAAACAGACCTCATTTCCAGTACCACAAACACCTGATGGCAACCTCCAGGAGATTAGCTATGATCGACAATGTCTTCCTATGGATTTCCGGGTCCAAACCCTTTAAGAAATGGAATCAAAAAATTATTTTTTTAATTAATTCTTAATAAAATAAATATATACTGCAGACATTAATTAATTTATTTTCTGCCCCAGAGGCTTTTGAAAACTTTTGATAGGTGAGATTTTTATGGTTGATAAGAAGTCTGAGAAAAACAATGAAATTACCAATCCTAACGTTCTTTCTGAAAAACAAATTTTCAGCTTCTTGGAATCCAATTCAGGTCATTTCTCTCAATATAGCGCATGGCTAAATAGGCAACCAAATCGCTTTCAAGCAGCTGCCAATACTCTGCGGGCGTTACATAAATGGTTCTCAGAACTACCCCAGTTTGCGGCATTACCAGATCTTGTTAAGTTTATCACCGAACAGTTTATTGCGGATGTAGAAAAGGATAGATATAAAAAGTCAGTATCCATTGCAAATATCTTTGCAGCAGCCAGTGGTTTAATAGACAGCATAGAGGCTTTGGGTTCAGCATTTAAAGCACAGAAAAAACAAAACCATGCGCAAATTCAGCAAAAAACATTTACCTGGCCATTTTCAAAATTACTGGGTGTTTTAGCCAATATTTCAGAGGAAAATTCGAGCGCACAGAGACTGTCAACTAAGCTATCTTGGCCCAATTTAATGGCATGCTCGAGGCAATTTCAAGGTATGAACAAATCAAGCACTCTGGAGGAATTAGGTAGAGCATTAGATTCTATGGGCCGTCTTGCAAAAGCGCAATGTTTAACGGGTAAACGAGCCAATGTGGAATTTATTACGCAGCTGGCTTTCGATCAAATAGAAGAGGCTAACAAGGGCCGAGTTGATGCGCCTAATACCGGCACTATTTTAAGTTTATTAAGGGGTTGTAGCCTGTTGGCTTCGCAGGGCTATTTAAGTACGCCACTGCAAATGGATCATGTTAATTCACTGCTCGTGGCTTTAACGGATAAAGAGCTTTACTACCATCAGCATATGTTGGTCGACGCTATCATGTACTCGCAGCAGCTATTTGAAACCACAGATAAACCCAGTATCAATGGTAAAGATTCTTTAAATATCTACGCATTAGAAGAAATTTTATGTAATTTTACAGAAACGGAGCCCCACCCTGCCGCCTTAGTTGATCTACTCCGTGCACTAAAAAGCATCTGTAACCAAATCAATTCTCCGTTCAAACTGAATTTAAAACCACTGACCGATGTTTTGGAGCAAATTGATAGGCAAGATAGCTTGAAACGTACTTCAATAGCATTGGGAAGAGTGATTGGCGAAGCATTGATGTATGTCGGCCAGATCATACAAAATCGCCCTTATTTATCGGAAAAAATAGATAACTCTTCCTTATGTCGACTGATTGATAATTTACAAAAAAGCCTATTTAAAATAGTCGCTTCTAATCCGCCTGATACTCGATTAATTAAATATGCAATATTTAGTTTATCCGGTGCTTCACTCATGGGTAAGACATCTGCTACTGAGACAACTCGAAAACTGGCTCAGTATGTATTAGAGCATTTGGGGGAAATGAAACCACAGTTTTCAAAAGATCATTATGCTGCCAACTGCAACCAATTAGCGCATTACCTCTATTTAGCGGGTGAACCAGAACAGCATTGGCCAAAATGGTTAACAGACTCCATTGAGGCCCAAAAACCCAAAAAAATAAACAGTTTTCAGGAGGATCTTGCCAAAGCATTGCGTGATGGAGGCTTTAACGTAGAGACGGAGAAGGGATTTGGCTATACCCATGTTGATGTTTATGCTGAAAAAGATGGCGTTCGATTAGCTTTTGAAATCAATGGTCCGGTACATGTGAGTTCACGGGCCAAGATAAAAAAAGATGAATATAGAAAAAAAGCGCTTGAATTTAGACAAGAAGTAGATTGGGTAAGGAATATTGATATATGGAAAGACAAATTTGACCCCAAACAATTACTATCGCTGGCCTTGGATACAGTAAAGGAGCTTAAAAATAGTAAAAAAGAAGTTAAGGATCAAGCATCGGAGCCCCTTACCAAAACCAAAGAGCTATATCAGTATATTATTGCCGACTCTGCAATTCCCTCAGAAGAGGTACATCCAGAAAAAAATCCTTCCACAGTGCCTGCCTATAAATTACCCTCTATTACAACGTCCCAAACGGAAAGCTCCACCCCTCTTGTCGAGGAAAAGCGGAACCATTCAGAAAAGATACCCGCTGCTGTAAGACGGCGCAAAGCCCTGCCGGCTTATCAATTGGTGGAATGGGCCGAACAGGGCAATCTCGAAAAAATCAAACATCTGCTTGGCGCTGGTACACCAAAAAATCCATACACAGATAAACCAGATCGTTACACGCTGGTAGTAGCCTTAATGGCTGCTATTCAAAAAGAATCTACGGGCGGATCAACTGGGTTAAAGAATGTCATTGAATATTTGGTGAATAAAATAGGTCCCAATGAGTTGTTATTAGAAAAATTTAAGTTATCTCCTTGGATTGTAGCGCACAAAGGGGGTGAAAAAACTAAATGGGTATCACTCTATATTGAAGATTTTATTTATGAAAAATTGAAGTCGGCGATTATCAAGGAAACGAAAAAGCGTGCTAAACAACAAAAAGGAAAACAAAAAGGAAAAAAATTAGCGCCTCAATCTGCAGAAGATTTGCTAATGACAGAAGAAATGCTCAAAGCAAAACAATCACTGAAACAAGCAACTGACGAAGCGCAAAAGTTAGCAATTACCCCCGTTCGCGCTAGAGATTTATTCCGTGAAGAAACTAGAAGTGGCCAGGGTAAAGCCACCTACAAACTACCCAGTCAACAGGAGTCTAAAACGACTAACTCCACGAGTGGAAAAGTATTATTCCCTGAAGAAGCTTTAAGTCAGCCAGTTCAAGATACTTATAAACCACCCGACGAACAGAAATTGACTTCATCAGCTTCCGCTCTTGATCAATATAATTTGGGGACTTGCTATTATAAGGGTATAGGCGTAGAGAAAGATGCTAAAGAAGCAGCAGGCTTATTTGAATCAGCGGCTAATCTTGGTTTTGCACCCGCACAATTTTCTTTAGGTATGTGTTACCAGACGGGGGAGGGTGTGGAGGAAAATCCAGCAAAAGCCGTGAACCTTTACCAATTAGCTGCCGGGCAAGGTGATCCACTTGCCCAAATCCATTTGGGAATCTGCTATAGAGATAATATAGGAGTAGAACAAGACCAAAAAAAAGCAGTGGATTTGTTTAAAAAAGCTGCAGAGCAAGAGAATCCCGAGGCGCAATTCCATTTAGGACTCTGTTATAAAAATGGATCAGGATTAAACACAGATTTGCTCGAAGCAGCCCGCTTGTTTCAATTAGCCGCCGAGCAAGGAAATTTGCAAGCCCAATGTCATTTAGGTCTTTGTTATGAGAAGGGCGAAGGTGTAGATAAAAATCAACAACGTGCGGTCAGATTATTTGAGTCAGGAGTCCAGCAAGGGAATGCAAATTCCCAATATCATCTGGGGCTATGTTATCAGAAAGGTGTAGGAGTAAAGAAAAATCAAAAAGAAGCAACTCGTTTATTTATGTTAGCAGCTGAGCAAGGTAATTTGGAAGCATTTGACTGTCTAAGCTATAATCAGAGGCAAGAATCCAAGCCAACTGCACCTGTTATTATTGTAAAAATTGATTCCTCAAAATCAGCAGCTTTAATAAAAATGAAAAATACCCCCAGAAAATCTACAGCTAATTTAATAAAACTAAGTGATAAAGGAGATGTCGATGCAAAATACGAGTTAGGCAAACGTTATCTAGACCCAAAGATTGAGGACTTTGGAGAAGCATATCGCTTAATTGAATCAGCCGCCTGCGAGGGGCATGAGAAAGCCAAATTATACATAAAAGACACCGAAAAAATGTGGTCTGGGATAGGTATATCTGAAACCACCGAACCAAAGATATCAAGAAATAAGTTAGATAATAAGAAAGAGTATACCAAAGAGCTGACTAAAGACAATCTCAAAGGAAGGATCGAAAATATCTGCCAGATATTTCTAAAGGATGATATGGCTTCAACGGCTTCAATGATATCACCTAGTTTTCAGAAGAATATTAAAGATACAATTACAATTTTAAAGCAGCATAGCGATTCCCATCGTTCAGAATTAAAGCAATCCACTTTATCCATTAATGACTCCGCTGATTCTAAGCCTCTAAAAGGCTATTCTCCTAATTTGTGTGGAAATTATTTTGATAAGGTAGCGAATTTGTTTATGGAGGAGCCCGATAACTCAGATTTTGAAGGACCTAGGTTTAAACCTTTTAAACAATTTGCCCTTGCATTAGTGCCAATTGCTGAACAGGGTAATCAATATGCTCAATATGGTTTAGCTTGTTGTTATCAAATGAGATTTGGTGTTAAAGAGAACTGGCAAAAATCGGTGCAATATCTTCACTTAGCAGCTGAACAAGGCCACCTCCCTAGTCAAATACGATTAGGAGATTGTTTTTATATGGGCTATGGTCTTGGAAAAGATGCTGAAAAAGCACTTAACTGGTATAAAAAAGCTATTCAGCAGCCCCCAATGCAAAATAAATCTCAAGAGGCATCCGAGAGGGGAATTTTCCTAAATGTTTCACAGCTGCTCGCGGAAGAACTCATGGATCAATTCCACGATGGCTCTAATAATGTTGGTAGGCCAGAGGTTGTTATCGAGGCGGTAAATATTTTACAAAGTTTAGGAAAATTCAACTACGAGGATTTGCCACCGCTTTTGCAAAAACGAAAGAAAATCATTGCGAATGATGACAAAGAAAAATTCCTCACTGCGGTCTGTTCTCTAGTAATGAAAAAATCAAATCAGGAGGGTGAAGGTAACGAGGCCAAGGAAAGCATTAAAAAAGCGCTGGATAGATTGATTAATTTAGCTGAATTTGGTGATAGCAATGCCCAATATACCTTAGCTCTTTTTTTTGCAGCTGTTCAATTTAAGCAAGGAAAAGATGCCTTGCTTAATTTGGCGGCCATAAATAAAAATCCTCAAGCGCAGATTGCATTAGGTCAGTGCACTAGCGATAGAATCGAAAAAAATTACTGGTTCGGCCAAGCTATCTTGCAAAAAAATGCCGTGGGTATAATAGAGATGGCCAAGCTAAATTGCGACAGAGAGCCGACTACGGCGGTTGAGTTTTACAAGAAAGCTGCCTGTAGGGGTAATGTTGATGGACTTGTTCTTTTAGCCCGCGCTTATTATGAAGATATACTGGTTGATCAAGATGTAGAAAAAGCGGTAAAACTAGCTAGATTAGTCATTGAGCAAGGAGCTGCTGATAAATTACCTATTGAATTATTGAATATAACATTGAATGAATCAGAAAAAAATAAGAATAATTCTTGGGGACTAGGGTTTTTCTCATCATCTACCGCCTCTGTTGAGTCCACAGTAACCAAGCCTAAAGAAAATGATAAGCAGGGCGCTGAGACTTTGCCGACTTCTATAGCCAGACCTGATACACTGTCTGATAAAAATTTATTAGGTGAAAGGTTTAGGGTATTTGGATCATCACCTTCTAATTCAATAGCTGAAACCTCACCCACCAGCAGTAATACTATTGCATCACAGGATAATGAGGGTCAGACAACTTCACCGGTATCATCCAATCAAACGGATTGAGCAGCAATTATTCAATGGCGTGCCTCAATATCATTTTGAATTTTCCAAAAAAACTTGGTTGATATACCCGTTCCACTTAGGATTTCGGTGTTAGAGTAGTCCAGCTTGTGCTGAGATTCGTTCGATCTGATGAGTAAAAACGTAGGAATAGTCGACTTGTCGTCCCGGCATGGAAGCCGGGATCCAGTTCACAGGATGTGAAAGTTTCGCTTCCTGCGCCCTGGATCCCGGCTTCCTGCCGGGACGACTATGTCGGTTATTCTTATTTCGAGTTTTTACAATTGAAGATCGGACGAAGATTAGTGCAAGATGGGCTGCTCTAACACCGAAATCCTAAGTGGAACGGGTATATGATCAACATTAAATAATACGGCTACTTAAAGGACAAAAACAGCATGATACCTGATATTTCCAAAATAATTCCTAACCTACAAAAGGCCTTATTTTTGGCAAAACGCCAGTTGCCGGAATTCGTGTATGATGCGGTTAATCTCGAAGGGATCCATTATACATTGCCTGAAATTCAAACCTTGTTAGATGGGGTTACTGTGGGCGGACACAAGGTATCTGATCAAATCATCACCTTAAATCAGGCAGTAGCATGGCGGTGGTTGTTTGATGCTATTGAACAGCAGCGATTTGTCGTAAGCAAAGCCATTGCATGTGGGTTGCACGCAATTGCTGCACAACAGGAATCTTTGACCTGGGGAAAATTTCGTGATGGGAATGTTACGATTGCAGGAACCGATTATATGCCACCTCCTGCGCAGGAATTAAACAAGCTTTGGGATGACATGTTGCAGCAGGCTGATAAAATTGTGGACATTTATCCGCGCGCGATTTTTATTTTCTTAACCATGTCGCGTGTGCAATTTTTTTATGATGTGAATAAACGCACGGGGCGTTTCTTGATGAATGGTTTGTTATTATCACAGGGTTATCCCGTTATTAACTTACCTGTTAAGCGTCAATTAGAATTCAATAAACTTATGTTAGCATTTTATGCGAATGCTGATGTAACGCCCATGACGGAATTTATGCAATCGTGTCTTGATGAGCGAAATGTGGCGTTTATGAGTATAATGTAATTTAGTTGCAGTTCCTCATTCCAAGTTAACTCCTATTTTCATAATCGACTCAGTGTATCGCTAATGTCTTCAATTAACGCTACTCTTTTATTTGCTTTAAGCTCAAATTACTCTAGAGAATTTCGCTGTAAAGGGGTTTAATGCTTAAACAAACGTAACTATTCAGCACCTTCGAGAATTGTCATTCCCGCTTTACAGAACTATCCAAGAATGATGGACTTTCAAGCGGGAACCTATTGCCTACCTTTCCATTAAAACTGCCAGGTGCAGTTAACAATTGGGTTATAGGTTCCCGCCTGAAAGATCAACACGTTCGCTCCAAATTGTGCCAGCGGGAATGACATTTCCCTGAATTTGGTGAATGGTTACAAACAAACATTATCTAGTCGCATTTGAAGACGGGTTGGACACATAATGTGCGCACCGGTTGGGTGCGGACAATACCCAACCGGCACGACTACCACAACAACCTACAAGAGAGGTTCTTAATGGCAATTGCAGTTTACACCAACGCGCGTCTGTGCAAAATTCCTTTTTTCACTCTGTTTGATTTTTTACTGACATGGCCTTGTTTTGGGTTTTTCCAAACCTGGCATCCCCCTATCCTAAAACAACCCTCCCGCCTTAAGATGTGGTGGCGGTGGGATGGTGGGCTTTTGTCTGTAGTGGGTCTTTCAATGTGTGAGAAGGCGGTGAGCTGAGGGAGGGCGATGAAGTATTGGAAGCCGCTTGGTTTTCGCTCAATAGCCGACTGCAACTACTGAACGGCATTTATCGTGAAATCGTGGTATTGATGTAATTGTAGCTCAGGGAAGTGAAGCGGGAGGACACTGGATGGCGTTGTTGAATTATTCAACTGTCACTTATGTGAAGTTAGAGTGGGTAGATAGCTTGTGGTTGTTAGCACAGATTAGAGATTAGCACTGTATTCCCCCTCTCCCGCGAAAGGAGTTTGAAAAAGATCTCTGAACTTATTCGCGGGAGAGGGTCGGGGAGAGGGTAATGAATGAAGCAAAGCACAGATGCTGAACGGTGTCTTTGGTATTATTTACGAGCTCACCGTTTGGGATACAAATTTAAAAGACAGGTACCGATTGAATGTTACATAAGGGTGTGAACAGTTACTGTGAATTAAATTCTGTATAGGTCAACAGCAGTCTCGGCGTCTGGAAGAAGTAGAGTAGGCGGCGTACTAAGCTGACATTGCTTGGCTAGAGTCGGCAATTGTTTAGTAATAAAATCCAATAACTTAATTTGTGCCTGCTCATTGCAGAAATCACTGCGTTTATCAAGCGGGGGATAATCACTGCTGGTTTTGCCATTCCATATGACCCAATTACCGCCGTTCAGATAACTCACATTATAAGGGGTGGTGCCCTGTTGAGGGTCATGTAATAACAGGCGCAGCGTATGGGCTTCTTGCGTGTGAGACAATAACAAAGCGCCGCATTGATGAGATTGCATGAGGGCTTGCAGCTGTTGGGTGCCGGTAGTTAAGGTGAATATCAAATTGCTGGGGTTGGGTGATGGATTAGGTAGAGAGGGGGTTCCAACTGGCACTGACCGTGGCGGTTGGAAAAGACTAGCGCTGCTGTGGGTTGGTGAAGTTGAACGTGGTGGCTCCATGATCCCAAGTACATTCTTCTCATCTTTTTGATGCCAGTAATTCAGACTCTGTTGAGCGAGTGAGTTACCATTCTTGGCTGCCTCCCGATACCATTTGATAGCTCCTGTAATATCTTTGTCAGTTCCTAACCCCTCTTCATAACACGTGGCTATATAAATTTGCGCTGTCACATCTTGGTTTTCAGCTGCTTTTTTTAACCATCGCATTGCTTCTTTGGGATTTTTGTTTACTCCCCAACCTTCTGCGTAACAAAAACCCAAATGTCTCTGCGCTTCTGGGTCTCCTTGCGCTGCCGATTTCAAATATCGTTTTATGGGTGGATTCTCTTTTATTTCTCTTATCATATATTCATCTATTTTTGCCTGGGCCAAAGCATATCCTTGTTTGGCAGAAGCTTGAAACCAGCGATAAGCCGCCCGTCTATCATGATCAACTCCTGATCCCTGCTCATAACAACAACCGAGTTGATATTGGGCTACTTCATCCCCTCGTTTTGCCGATCTCTCGTACCATTTCGCTGCTTTTTTGTGATCTATGGCCACCCCGGTTCCTTGCTCGTAACAAATTCCCAAATAACGTTGTGCTTTGACATCTTTTTTTTCAGCCGCTGATGTGAGCCATTTTATCGCTCCCTCTAAATTTCGATTGGCCTGCAAATAATATAGCCCCAATTGACGCTGTGCCTTGATGTCCCCTTGAGATGCTAAGTCCAAATATTTACTTATCAACTTTATTTTTGGTTTTTCATATTTTATTTTGTCGTGCTTAGATGATTGCGAAACAGGAAGTGCATCTTCTTGTTTGGCGGATGCTTGGAGGAACCGCTTTACTATTTTTTTATGATCCTCCTTGATGGCAAATTTTTCTCCGTGATAAATATCCATAAGCACTTGAGCATGCTCGTTCCCGCTTTTTGCCGAAGTCTGAATCCATTTCATCGCCTCCTTAAAATCTTTGTTTGTCCCAATGCCTTCCATATAACACATTCCCAGATCATACATAGCTATTCCATGACCTTGGTTAATCCACTTTGATACTTGATTTTTCTCCATCCCTAAATCTTTCTCATAATAATCAGCTAACACCATGCGCGATTTTGAAAACCCAGCTTCTGCCGCCGATTTACACCATCGAAATGCCTCATTGAGATCTTTTGTTACACCGAAGCCATTCTCATAACACCAGGCTAGATTTTTTTGCGCAACCAAATCCCCACGCTGAGCGGCTGCTAGATACCAGTCCGCTGCGAGCTTTGCATTTTTTTCAAAACCATTCCCCCATCGATAACAATCACCCAACCTGCGCAAGGCAACCATAGACCCACTTTTGACATCGTTTAATAATTTGTTTATCTGATTAACAGAGTCAGATGATATTTCTTTAAATTTATTACTTTCTTCGATGAGTTTAGCCATCATTTTTGAATCCATTTCTTGGGGAGTCCCCTTTTGTTGGGGATTAGGATTTTCTTTTTTAGGAAGATTTTCTGTACTCATATTTGATATTTAAAACTCCAGAGTGAGGGGTGAGATGTTTTGGAGGAGGCGCAATAATCGATATTTATTACTATATACCCGTTCCACTTAGGATTTCGGTGTTAGAGCAGCCCATCTTGCACTAATCTTTGTCCGATCTTCAATCGTAAAAACTCGAAATAAGAATAACTATTCCTGCGTTTTTACTCAATCAGATCGAACAAATCTCAGCACAAGCTGGACTACTCTAACACCGAAATCCTAAGTGGAACGGGTATATACCCGTCCTGATTTCAACAGGTTTTTATTGTGGGTAATTGTAAAAGGTTCGGAAAATTTTACAATAGCTTGCTCCTGATTTCACATCCGCTGGGTTTCGATGCATTAAAGTCTATGATCCCTTCACTCGCAAGCTATCCGATGCACACATTTTGTAATTACTAGAAATGCTGAGCACGTCGTTCCTGCTTTACTGAATTATCCTAAAATATCAGCCTATCAAGCAGGAATCTAGTGCTCACCTTTCCAACGGAACGCACAAATGCCAGTTATGACTATTTATTGCTAATTCACTTTGTTTGAAAATTAGGCACTGGATCCCCGCTTGATAGGCTGATATTTTAGGATAATTCAGTAAAGCGGGGACGACGAACTCTAATTCTGGCAGCTAGAAAAAAATGTGTGCATCGGATAGCTCTCGCAAGGGGCATTGTTGAATAGTTTGCTGAGAGCACCAAATTGCAAATAACTATTCCTTCTCATATACTGTTTTTATCTTACTTTAATCTTACAGATATACTCCCATGGAAATTACCCGTTTATCCAGCAAAGGCCAAATTATAATTCCCCAGGTCATTCGTGAATCCCACCATTGGCTTCCCGGGCTAGAATTCTCAGTAACTGATACAAAACAAGGGATTCTGTTAACTCCTTTGAAACCTTTTAAACCGACTTCTATCCAAGATGTCATAGGATGTGTAGGTTATAAAAGAGCAAAAAAATCGCTGAAAGAAATGGAAGCAGGTATCAAGAAAGGAGTGGGGAAACATAAATGATCGGTATTGACACTAATCTATTGGTGAGATTATTTACCAATGACGATAAGAAATTGGTCAAGAAAGCAAAAAAAATGAATTTACACTTGTTAACTTATTAAAATTCTCTAAGAGAGAGAGGATGCCTCTTGGTAGGTTGTGCGTCCTGCCCTCGGGGCGACAGAATGAACTGGCTATGGCGTGAGCAATTACGTTTTTTGTTAGTAAAATAATGCCTTGTCCTTTATCGAAAGATCTAATATATGCCAATACATAATCCCTTATACTACTGGATGCTTTTTCCTATCAAAGAAATCTGGCGTCCTCTTATAGATGGTCGTTTACATCGGGCTGAGGGTGGATGGGGTAAGTATGAAGAAAGAGAAGAGGGATGCGTTAAAGATCTTCACGATGGTTTAGCCAAAGCTCTTTTGAATATTGAAGCGCCATTATCAGAAGAATTTATTTTAGATCTGCATTACGTTTGTACAAAAAATACCAAAAACCTCATTAGTTCTCCCGGAAGTTTGAGAAAGGCTAGCAGTATCTCAGCGAGTTTTGGATTGGAATGTGGCGAAACGCTCACCGAACAAGGCTTATGTGAAATATTGAATAAAATGGAAGAGGAAGCTCATTATTTTAAAGATTTCCCCCATCAGCACGGTTCTTATCTATTTATCAGAGATAATGAAGAAAAAATGCATTTATTGGGTGATAACTCGATTAGTAATAAAAATTTGAAAAAGGTAAGGGAGCGTTATGGAGTAACAGATAATAGCGCTTTAGCGCATATATTATTTCAGGAGATAGAGCAAGGCACAAAACCTTATCGATATGCGGCGCCTTCAGCGGGACATGTTAAACGCGCCTTGCGGAAATTAATTAAAGATTACAACGCAAAAATTAAAACAGCACAAAGTGACGATGATAAGCTGCGTGTTATTATACAGCTCATCACTGATATTGACCGGTTACATCCATTTGCTGATGGCAATATCAGAACATTTGCAATTTTGTTACTTAATCGGCTATTGGCGCAAAATGGTTTTCCACCTGTAACATTTAAAGATCCTAATATTTTTGATGGCTGCTCACAAGCGCAGCTTTTTGCCGAAGTAAAACTCGCGATACAAAATTCCATGGATATTATTACTGGCAAAAAAGATAGTTTTGGTTTTAAAACTTCAGATATTCCGGAAGAGGATCAAAAAAAATATCACGAGATAGTAAAAAATTTTAAAACGCTAATCACAACCGGTCATCTAGATTCCAGGCTTCTAGGTGTGCGCAGGCAAGATGCCGAACCAACCTCTTTTAAGAGAGTTTTATTAGATCACGTGCGTACTAAGGATCAGATGATTAAAGCCATTAATAACCATATTGAAACTTTAGAAGATGAAATCGCAGAACGGCAAGAGTTCATAGATCAATGCAAAGCTGCTCCATCCTCGCGTTTTAGTTTTTTTCAGGGGTATAGGCGTGCCAAAGCTGAAGAAAATCTTAATATTCAAAAAATTAAACAAGAGGCACTCATACATCTTAAACGATATTTGACCTACTCTGATGAAGAGGATCGAACCCTGCCAAATCTTTGTCTTACTGCTTTTGCTTTAAAGTTTGATGAACCACATATCAGTACTGATTATACAGCAGATCTTTTTAATAGATGTGTATATTTAGGGTTGATACGAGGTATTGGCCTCGCTCCTACTATCTAAAGGGGGGGGGCAAATCTGGAGTGCGCCGTAGCAAAGCTACAATAAAGATGGCGGAAGGCCCGCCGTGATCTGCTTGCAGGAGTCGGTCACAAACCAACTTAAGCTGCTGTTCAAGGAAAACGGTAGTGAGCGTTAAGTAAAGCCAGCGGAAAACTGGCGAGGTAGGGGTTAGGAAGGTGAATAAAACTGAACCATTGTTGAAGCGTCGTTAGACCTAAGTAACGTCAAAATCAAAATCTTCCAGATATTTTGGGACAAACATACAGGCAACCTGCTTACTGAGTATGTGGCGTTCGGCGTAGAGATGGCACGAGCCTAACCTGGGCTTTAATGTGGAACTGCGGGAAGCAGTTATCTGGATGCAAAAGAGAGAAACTCAAGGGGTAAAATCTCAAGAGTGAGAGTATCGATGCCAGAAACTGTGACGGAGCTGTTCGTAGTAGTGATGAAACTCCTGTAATGGGAGTGGAGCGAAGGGGCAGCGTTAAATGTGGTTGTCAATTTCGGAACTTGAAAAGAGGATAAGAAGTGGATAAACCAAAACCATTTGTAATATCAAAGAGGTTAGTATGGGAGGCTTATCAACGAGTCAAAGAGAACAAAGGTGGTGCTGGAATAGACCGAGAATCCTTGCTCGACTTTGATAAGAAACTGAGTAAGAACCTATACAAAATCTGGAACAGACTCAGCTCAGGCAGCTATTTTCCGCCAGCTGTGAGAGGGGTAGAAATCCCTAAGAAGCAGGGAGGAACAAGACTGCTTGGAGTGCCGACTGTATCGGATAGAATAGCGCAAATGACGATCAAGCTGATGTTTGAACCATTAGTAGAGCCACACTTTTTGGAAGACTCATATGGATACAGACCGAACAAATCGGCGCTGGATGCTATAGGGGTCACACGAAAGCGGTGCTGGAGTTACGACTGGCTCATAGAGTTTGATATAAAAGGGCTATTTGACAACATAGACCATGATCTGTTGATGAAAGCGGTGCGTCAACATACCGACAATAAATGTATATTATTGTATTTAGAGCGATGGATAAAAGCCCCCGTGGAGTTGCCGGACGGAACTGTCAAAAGCAGGGATACCGGAACACCCCAGGGCGGGGTCATTAGTCCGCTGCTAAGTAATTTATATTTGCACTACGTTTTTGATGTATGGATGACAAAGTATCATCCAGAATCACTGTGGTGTCGATATGCTGATGATGGAATCTGCCATTGTAAAACCAAAGAACAGGCTGAGACTTTGTTAAGTGAGCTTGAACAGCGGTTTAGGGAATGCAAGCTTGAAATACATCCAGAGAAAACAAAGATAGTGTACTGCAAAGATGGCGGTCGAAAGGAAGCCTATACTGGCAATACAAGCTTTGAATTTCTGGGATATGAATTTCGAGTAAGGAGAGCAGAAAACAGGAAGACAAAAGAAATATTTGGAAGTTTTCTACCAGCAATAAGTCCAAAAGCAGAAAAAGCCATTACACAGGAAATTAGGGAGCTGAATGTAAGGAACAAAAGCAACCTAAGTCTGCAAGAACTGGCGAAGTGGCTCAATCCAAAGATACAAGGGTGGATTAACTATTATGGAAAATTCACCAAATCAGCGCTAAATAAAGTATTCCAGAGATTTAACCGAACGCTCACAATGTGGAGTATGAGGAAATATGCGAAGCTGGCGAACCGGAAAACCTACGCAACGAGGTGTATGGCGGAGTTTGCGGTGAAACATAAGAGTCTATTCGCGCATTGGAGAATAGGTATTACAACTGTGTCCATTTAATGGGAGCCGTATAACACGAGAGTGTTAAGTACGGTTCTGCGAGGGGCCAGAGGGGCAGTTCCGCTGGTCTACTCACCTTTTTGCCTTTAGCGGTCATCCTGAATAAGCTGTCATCCTGAACGCAGATAGTTAATTGCGAAATGCTGCTCAACTGGCCTTAATATTCATTTAATCTAAAAAAGAGATAATCCAGATTTATCAGCAAATCTCGGTACATGCTAATGTCTCAATATACACCTGAAGCAATAGGTTCCCAGCCCAGCAAAACTGATTCTCCTGTTCAATCCTCTTCCATCAACCTCAAAAAATTAGCTTATTTTTTTCGGAAAAAAAAGAAACTTCTTTGAACCAATCTTGCTCTATTCAAGCGCCCATTTTCAATCCTGATATTACTCCAAACTCAGAATTGAGTGAGACAACAGCTGGCAATAGTCAAACAAATACCTAATATCCCAATCCAATGATAGGTATTCAATTTGATACTAGGCCACAATTTTGTGCATTCTTACATATTTTATATTTTTAAATATAATAACCAGGAGTCAATTATTTAAAGAGATTATTACAATGGATGACAAAAAAGAAATAGGTATAGAACTGCAAACTTACAGGGCAGAAGAAACTAATATCAATCAAGACCAGAAACTCCAAGCGTCCTCTAATTTTGGAAGATTTAATCTTAATTTAAATCCAAAAAATTCTCAAAATCCTGTCCACAAAGACTTAACTAAAAACAACGAAAGGGGATTAACAATGTGCTATTATATTTTAAAGAGTCTTAAAAAAATGGACAATTTATCATGCCCTTTTTATTCAATTACAGATAATACCATCAGCGAGTATAGAAGTTGTTTAAAAGATATCCAGACCTTATCCAACAATTTAGCTGAGTTGATTGTTGATACTAGAACTAAAAATTCGATTTTAAAAGATCTTGGTGGATACAAATTAGAACTTTTAGATAAATTTAGAGAGCAATGTGCAATAAAGGAATTTGCTAACACATTAGCAGATCTTAAAGCAATTATAGATAATCTTGACCACATTGAAACAGCTCGACCGACGCAGGAACACATCATTTTAAATTAAAAAAAAACGTAAATTGCTCTCCCCTTAAAGTGCGTCGTCCCGGCTTCCTGCCGGGACGACGAGTCGACTATTCCGGTTATATTTACGTAAAATTTTCCTGATCCATTTGTTTTAATCTAATTAAGGTATTTTCAAAAATACGTGGCGTAATACCAAATTTTCCAGTGAAAGGATCGCTCACCAGGTAAATAACCATCAAGATAGAAACAATGGTTACGATTAGCGCCCCTGTTAACACCATTTGCACCCATAGGCGCGGCATGCCAAATAGATAAGAAATGCTTATAACAATAATACCAAGACCGGTCAGCAATAGCAGAGGATTTTGTACTTTCGGTTCGGTAGCAGTAAAAACCCTCATCCGTCGATTTTCACGCAACCGCGCCAAATATTCCAAAGAGTTGGCGTAAATAGCTTCTTCGCGTGGAGTCTTTACATCGATACTGAGATAAATCCTTTGTAGCTTTCCCAAAATTGACGCAACTTCCTGATCTTCTTGGCGGGCCCTCATTTTAGGCCACTCACCCTGGATCACTGTTTCTGCATATTCAATCAAGGTTGTATCAATCTGTTGTCGTTTTTGTTCGGGAAATCCTTGGGCTAATTGCGCTAACGTTAATAGATTGCTGGTTTCTATTTTAATGTCTTTATAAGCCTCTCCCATTCCGCTAGTTACCATGGAGAAAGTGAAGGCCAATAACACCGCATAAATAACCCCAATTTGCAAAAAGATGGGAAATGCGACCTCATGGTGCAGGGCCAATAACGATACATCAACCCATTTGCGTATGAGTAAAACCAGAAAAGCGCCGATAATTCCAGCGAGCAGTGAAATACTGGTGACTGGAAAATGAGTAAAAACATTCATGTATATTCCCTTATAATTAATCCTGCGAATTTTGCTATTATACGGGCATAAGTTTTCAAAAGAAATGTTGCTAATATTACTTATCAAAAGACGATGGAAAACCTAATCGTTTAATTCCAAACTTTTTGCCATGCCTCAAACTCCGATGGCTTAATCTGATAGACAGTTTAGTTTGCAAGATGCTGTGCCCTTAGAGGCAACCCCTCTCCCTAACCCTCTCCCGCAAGGGGAGAGGGGATACAGTGCTTTTCCAAAAAATGGGAGCGAATTATTCAACAACGCCCCACAGGGGAGAAGGGAATTTGGCCACATTAAAAAAGTGATCATCTCTCAGGGACAAGCCGCGGGAAGACGGAACTGAGCTAGCTGTGGCGTGAGCAGTTACGTAATTTTTACCTTTAAAAGGTGTTTTTATAATGTGTACCCAACGATTAATAATTCTGTGTCTTGTTGAAAGCAGCTTGAATTGAGTTTGCGAGTTCTTTATACTGCCCAAAGTTATCAAGTCGAAGAACTTCGCCATGTACAAAAACTCAGCCCTACCGCTTCCCAAGGCAATCTTCCAAAATCATTCAGTCACCCCACAGGATAACGGCTGCCTAGTATTGCTGGCTCCGAATTTAAAACCCCTTAGTTCCACATCAAATCTTTGCGTTCCGACGAGGTGAGCCAACTTCAGCTATTCCTGTTCGCCAAAACAATTTAATGCCTTGATTTTGCAAGAATTTCCTTAGATTCATGAACGGGGGCAAATAAAAGATATGATTCGTTTGACGCAAGATATGATTATTTAGTAATGAGGTTATGATGGCAAAGAAAAGAAAGTTACCCCGAATCCGATCCCAGCACAGGCTTAAAAAAACGAAAATCTGAGGATAAAAAAATGCAAGAAATAACACCCAATGATCGATTTATTGAATGGAGTTTAAAGGCTCTGTTACCACTGGTTGATAAAAAAAGTGAATTCGACCTCATGTATAACAAACTATTTGTAGTAGGTAGCAGTACTAAATATTTAATAACAAAAGACCAGGACAATTTAGAGGTAGATAGTGATGCCTCCAGAGATTATATTCGTCATGCACTTAAGACATCGAGTCTAGCCGACCCCGCTCTAAAACAACTTTTTACTAGAGTGCTTAGGAACCGGATAGTAGATTACATGCAAAGAAATCGTTTTCGTGAACCACCTAAACCTGAGAAATATTTTGAATCGATGCGGCAGGGTACTCAACCGGGAGGCAAACTGGAAGAAGCAGCATTTGCTCTCATGACAGGAACAGAAGCAAATAAACCTATGCTTGGACTAGGTAAGTCCAAAGATGTTGATGGCTCAATACGACTACAATCGAATATGCCCGGAGCAAGAAACAAATCAAGCGTAGCAACGCCTGGCAGTCTACATACAATACCTCCCACAGACGCTAAAACTAATAAAAATACGGGATCATTAGATCTGCCTAAATTTGAAAAAAAAGAAAGTAAATTTGATGAAATCAACGAGGAAAAGCGTGAACCTGGTGTCCGGCAGCAATTCCAAATAGACAATGCAAAAAATATGCTAGCAGCAGCAAAAAATCTTTTAAACCAAATCTTACTCTTCGTAAATCTCAAAACCATGAAAGAGTTAGAATCCTTCCCTAAGCCGACAGAAAATTTATTTCAAATGCTTCATGTAGCTTTTTCTGTATTTTCTGATTTGCCCAAAGTCAAGGAAATTCAACGCTGGAACGATGTTTATAATAAGATTTGGGAGGAAGTCAAAAGAACACAATCGATAATTGGTCAAAGTATAGATACCAAACTTAAGGAACTGCAAGTAGTTACTAGTAGAGAAAACAGTTTAACTGTCCCTGATAAAGCCATAGCTCTAAAACAATTGGAACAATTATTAGATTTTACAAATCGACTAATAGATTCACCTGCCAAATTTAGTCGTGTAGATACAATAAAACGTTATCAAAACGCGGTGCTTACACCTACTCTGCCTGGAGATGTGGATTTCAAAACGGCAATTTCCTTATCCCTACAAGATCAAAAAAAAGCTGTATTCGACCCCACATATAAAGAAGCTGATAAAAAGAATCCCAAGCCCTTCCAAACTTCTAATTCCCGTGCTACTCCTGGCAGCACTCTAGATCAACTAACAGATATACAGAAGATTTATCAATTAAACGGTGCAAAAGATTCACTAGCAGCAGCAAAGACTCTTTTAAAAGAACTCCAATCATTCTCCGCTGATCCGACAGTTAACTTACAGAAAATATATCAGGAAGCTACCTTAAAGACTAAGCAAGCTCATGATCAAAATTCATCAAGCCAAGTTAAACTATCTGAAGACCACGATCATCAATATGAGATTGCCAGGACAGCAATTGAACTTACACACAATGAACTCTTTGAAGCCATAGATAAAAAATTTAACGAACTGAAAGACCATTTTAGGGATATACAGTTCATAACTAAGGATAACAAGGACACGATTATAAACGAATTGGAGCTATTAGCTGATTTTGCAGCTCGATTACTAGACTCACCAAAGAAAGATGAGTATGTGGAGGCGATAGCATATCATTTAGAAACAATAGATTCTATCTTAAAGGAGCCATCAACGCCACAAAATGAGGAGAAAAAAGAATCAACTCTCAAGGCTCCTCCAACTAGCGATTCGCGCAGAAAACTCAGCCTCGCATCAGCCCCCACCTTAACGTTCGATTTTGCACCCCTAAATAAAGATTCAAAACTAAGCGTCGTAGATCAGAAAACTTCTGAGAACTCTTTACCGCCGAAATATCAAGAAATAAAAGAAAAATATCAAAAACTGGAATCAGAGTTTGCAGACCTCCCAATAATGGAAGGTCGTCATCATCAGGTATTTCAAAGGACTTTTTACGCAGCTTGTGAGAAGTTAGTTGAAAAAATAATTGGCCTACCAGAAGATCCAACAAGAACGAATTTTTTAGATAACGTCTTAACCAATATAGAGTTGCTAAAGAAAAAATTCACGGCTTCTGAGAATAATCCGGTCGAGACAGCCTTGGATAAGGCATTAAGCCTCTCTCAAGCAGATTATGAAGAAACAAAACATGAAGAAAAAAAATTATCGAAAAATCTGACTCGCGAAGTTTTAGATATAGAGTTAGGCACATATAGCAGTTTAATTCAATCATATCTTGACGCTTATAATATATTTTTATCCATAACAGAAAGTCATAATGCAAAAGGGCGTATTCTCCCTACTCTAAAAATTTTACCTCTCGCATTAGTCTCTAACGATAAAGAACATTTAAAAAGTTTCATTTCAAGTCAGCTTTCGAACCTTGGATATAATATAGCTCAAGAAAAGCTAGAGGAAAATCCGAAATTTCAAAAGTTACTAAAATTACAGAATGACTTTAATAACATGAAAACAAAAGCTAAAGAGTATCTTGGGCGTACATCAGATTCAATAATCCTATTTACGTCCTCATTTGCAAATATGGAACAATTAGGGGGTCCACAACACTGGGATTTGCGGACAGCTATTGAGGCGAAAATATTGATGGAGTTCCTTGCGCAATACTTGAAAAATTTGGGAGATCCAAACAATCTTAATGCAGTGGAAACAATTAAGTTAATAAATGTTTTTATAGAAGAAAATATCAGTAAATTAGGATTGAATGGTCTGGAAGAAGAAATAAGAGAAGAATTGAGGACTGCATCTATGTCTTCGTCTTCAAGTTTTGCTATCTCTCTCAGCTCCACTCCTTCCCATAGTGAACAGGATGAAAACATCGAGGAAGATGATGATGAAGAGGATGCTTTATTGCAGACAATAATTCGCTCAACCGATCCTAAAGAGAATGAAATCTCTGACAATAAAAAAAATAACAAGGAGAATACTGGAACTTTACAAATTTCCGGACCTAGTGCGCCGCCTAGTGGTGGAGGTTTAGTGGGTGAAAGGTTTAGGTTTGGATCTCGACCACCAAGCCCCACAAACCCACCAACCCCCACAAACCCACCAACCCCCGAGGCCACAGCAAGCAGCAAAACGCCGTTTCCTTCAAATTAGGGAGCCCTTGTCCGCGGGCTTATGCCCCGCGGCTAAGCTCAAGTGTATCGGGTATATACAAGTAGTAGTAATGACTCATGCATATGAGGATAAACAAAGCGATGTGAAAATTTCTGGAGATGAAGAAGACCTGACTAGGCCTTTGTCATAAGAAAGATTGGACGTGAAGTATGAAAAAACAATACCAAGACAAAGGGTTAAACATCCGTAACAGCACGGCTGAATTCCTGATTTTCACTCGGCAAGCGGGGGCGGCCAAATATTCAGGTTCGTTTCGAGGAGGAAACCATCTGGTTAACTCAGAAATTGTTTGCTGAACTCTTTGACGTGAGCTTGCCCACTATTAACGAACTACTACGAAGGAATTTTTCGCTAAACTGCAGAATAAGCTGCACTATGCCATTCATGGCCGGACGGCTGCGGAGCTTATCGATATATTGCAAGATGCTGGTCAGATTAGTGCTGAATTCGCTAAGGTTCATGTCACCAAATTCAGGGAAATGTCATTCCCGCTGGCACAATTTGGAGCGAACGTGTTGATCTTTCAGGCGGGAACCTATAACCCAATTGTTAATTGCACCTGGCAGTTTTAATGGAAAGATAGGCAATAGGTTCCCGCTTGAAAGTCCATCATTCTTGGATAGTTCTGTAAAGCGGGAATGACAATTCTCGAATGTGCTGAATAGTTAGTGCGCCGTAGCAAAGCTACATTAAAGATGGTGGAAGGCCCACCGTAATCTGCTTGCAGGAGTCGGTTACAAACCACCTTAAGCTGCTGTTCAAGGATAACGGTAGTGAGCGTTAAGGAAAGTCAACAAAAGTTGGCGAGGTATGGATTAGGAAGGTGAATGAACCTGAGCCTCAGGGGGGTGTCATTAGTCCGCTGCTAAGTAATTTGTATCTCCACTACGCATTTGATGTATGGATGACAAAGCATCATCCAGAATCACTGTGGTGTCGGTATGCTGATGATGGAATCGGCCATTGCAAAACTGAAGAACAGGCTGAGGCTTTACGAGTTGAGCTTGAACAACGGTTTAAGGAATGCAAGCTCGAAATACATCCAGAGAAGACTGAACCGAACCCTCACAATGTGGAGTATGAGAAAGTATGGGAAACTGGCAAATCGGAAAACATATGCTGCAAAGCGTATGAAAGAATTTGCGAGTGAACATAAGAATTTATTCGCTCATTGGAGAATAGGTAGGTATTACAGCTGTGTTCATTTAATGGGAGCCGTATAACGCGAGAGTGTTACGTGCGGTTCTGCGAGGGGCCAGCGGGGCAGTTCCGCTGGTCTACTCACCCAAAAACGTTTAAAAAAGACTTAACAAGGCAAAGCCCAACGTTGACTCACAATTCACCTATAGTGAAGACTTGTCCCTCCTTACTCTTCCGTGAGCTGGATCCCGTGCATGAATCTGTTGAAGAAGCAACTAATGCTATGATCGACAAACGTTGGCGGGTCAGTATGTTACCAATGAAGAAGAATGGTTGTCAGTTAAAAATGGTCGAAAAATTCTCACTCTGATTAATAAAGTCCCCTTGCACAACCTCAAAGGTCGAGTAATCGGCGTGCTGGGCGTGGCGACAGATATCACGGAGAAAAAGCGACTAGAAGCTATCCGATGCACACATTTTGTAATTACTAGAAATGCTGAGTACGTCGTTCCTGCTTTACCGAATTATCCTAAAATATCAGCCTATCAAGCGGGGATCTAGTGCCCACCTTTCCAACGGAACACACAAATGCCAGTCATAACTGTTTATTGCTACTTCACTTTGTTTGAAAATTAGGCACTGGATCCCCGCTTGATAGGCTGATATTTTAGGATAATTCGGTAAAGCGGGGACGACGACTCTAATTTTAGCGGCTAAAAAAAAATGTGTGCATCCGATAGCTCGCTAACCCTATCCAGTCAATTTGGCTGTCAGCTATTTACAAACAGCGATTACTGCATCATACAAAACCAAATCCCTCCTTGCCCCCTGTATTCGAAGATTCTTCTTTGGCTTCCAGCGCTTGTCCATCAATGGATTCAAAATTCTTTAAAACCTCCTGAATCCCCCTTTTTCAAGGGGGGGAGACACAGGACTGTCACTTTAGAAATAGCTAAGTTAAAATAATTAAAAAATTTTAAACTAACACGCGCCGAGTATACCACTTACGTTAAGAGAAGCTTATGGAACAAAAATCGAGTTTAAGTAGCCAACCAAAGCCATCAACAAAAACAAAAAATGACAGCAAAGAAAAAAAAGTCAATGAGGCACTCATAAAAGATTCTGAACTATTAGATTTCTTAGAACCTCAAGACAATTTTCACAATTATCGAACCTGGCTAGATGAATCTAATTCCAAAATAGCCGCGATCGCCATAACCCTTGAACGCATTAACCAGCTTAGATCCGACCAAGATAGCAAAATGTATTCTGCTGGCTTTTGTCTTAAGAAATTGCGGCATTTTGTTGTCTATCTAGTTGACCAAATGGCGCAGGCCATTGACGATTGTACAACCCCTTCCCAGGATTTGCCCGATATCTTTAAGTTGATTAAGCAATTGGACAAGCTGTTAAGTGGTTTAAAGGAGATAAATACATTTACTCAAGTCGATCATGCCCCTATTCGCTTAGGAAATTTATTGCTGACTGTAGTCCACTTGCTTGAAAGTTTTGAACTAAGCATCAATATCGCCAGTCGCTCCAAACTAAAAAACATCGATTTATTGCGCAATTGGCAGCAAAGGCTCGTTATCCGCAGTCTCCCCAAACTAAAAATCGGCGATTTATTGCACAATTGGCGGCATTGTAATGGAAAAATACTGGCCGCAAGTCAAATAAGCCAAGCTATATTTGCCCTGGGCTTTTTAGCAGAAAAAAATTTATTGATTAGAAAAAATATCAATATCAATCCATTTTTAAAAGAATTTAAAGAATATCTTTCTTTTCCTTCAACAAAGTTAGAGGTCATTCAATACTGGTTATCAGGCTTGGGAAATTTAGCTAAAAATAGGCTGCTTATTGCCAATATCAGTGCAGATCATATAAATTCCCTATTAGCCAAGTTTGCAGGAAAGAATTTCAACAACGGCAGTAATAATCTTAAAAAAGCCTACAGGGTCAATCAAGAAGCCTATTGGGGCTTTGTTAAATTGCTAAACGCCTGGGCAATCTCCTCCTTTGAATCCATAGATGTTAAGTCGATCAATCAGATTTTTTCAAATTTTTTTCAGGCAAAAAATATTCCAGATATTCCAGTCAGCTCAATGGTTTATATGGTCAATAATTTTTATATCACCCTTAATTATTTTCCTTCGATCAAAAATATTCCTTATCTCGTTCTCTCAGAGTGTTTAGAAAAATTAGCCAACGAAAAAACTTTAACATCAACGCGGGCTGAACAATTAACCAAATACCCGGGTATAGCACTCTTATCCCTGGGAGAGATTATTAGATACAAAGGGATGCATGGCGAAATAGGGGATAGAGATGTTGAAAATACTTCTCGCTTAATTTCCTATTTGGCATCTTTGTGCTCAAATTATACTTTCGATAAAGCTAAGCGTGAAACTTCACAATCTGAGGACCTGAAAATATTTGTCAGCAGTACCATCAGGGCCTTATACGGATTAACTTTGATGGGAGTCTGTAACTCTTCTGATGATATCTTAAAATTGGCCGGGCAAATTAGTAATTGTCTGGAAAAAAATAAGGAACTTTTTCCAGACAATTATATTGTATTGGTTTCTCAATTGGCTTGGTTCTTATTTTTGAACTTACCCAAAAAAACTTCTTTACCGCCATTCATCATAAACGAATTAGAGGCCAATAAGCCCTTGATGCCAAAACGCGGTAGCATTCAGGCGGTAATAGTAGAGCTTTTGCAAAAAGCAAACTTTGAAGCTAAGCCGGAAAAATTATTTGGCCCTTTAGCTGTTGATATTTATTTCAAATCCAAAGAAGAAGACGGATTGGCAGGAGTAATTGACTTAAATGGAGGGCGACATCATTTTAATAATCCAATTAAAGGAGAAAAAAAGGATCTTTTTAAAAGCTATTATCTGTCCTACGTGAGAAAAGTGCCTGTTCATTATTATGACTATTCTGATAGAGTGCCTAACCCCAAGAAGATAGTAGACGGTATTGTCATAGAACAGAATGATAGCAAAAAAAGCGAAAATAAACAGAAAGACTCTAAGCAATCATCACAACATTTGTATCAATATATCGCCGAACGGACCAAAGCAAACAAGAACAAATGGGAAAAGGGAATAACGGACAGCAAAGTAGCTGTCGGCACCTATCAGCCCCCTAAGCCTGTTATAGCATTTAGCCAAACAGAATCAGAAGTTCCTTATGTGCCGTCGGACATTGAGGATATACCTGAGAAAAAAAAGGAAACTCAAAAAAAATCCCCTAAAAAGTATGACCGCGTTAGCCTCAAACAATTAATGGGCGCCATAGAATCGGGTGATTTAAGCAAAGTCAAAGAGATAAATGAAAATAAAGAAGTTTGGCCCTTACACCCCTCTAGTCAAAAAACTGACCCTTATATATTTACTGTAGGCTTAATGTTGGCAATGCAAAAGGAGCAAGATGTCGCCGCAGGCCCACTAAAAACTAATCTGCAAGAGATCATAACATTTTTAGCAGACAAATCTTCTCTAAAATCTTTGTACAACGAGGAAGAAGTTGTCTGTCCTTTAATTCTCGCAACAAAGTGGGAAAACAAAAGTCGTAATGTTAAGAAAATAATATGCGACAGATTATCACAGGGTAAAATTTGGGGAAAAATAAAATGGGGGCAGGTCCAAAGTAAAGCCAATTCATGGGATAAATCAATCAATTACCGTGATCTCTTAAAAGCACCTGCAGACGTATCTGAAGAAAAACTGAAGCCAAAGAGCTCTGACCTAAATAAACCGCACCATGAGCCTGATCAGCTTAGCGAAATCTTCAAAATTACCCCACAAGGTTTAGTTGAGGCAAAGGATGTCTATTTGCCTAGACTTTTTAGTTTAATTCATCACGATAGCATGGCCCAATTTATTTTAGGGAAGAAATATCTATTAGGCGAAAATTTAGAGCGGGATATCGAGCAGGGTCTTTATTGGCTTGAACTAGCTGCTACGCAGGGTGAAATCCATGCCATCGAAGAATTAGCAGCTTATTATTTTAATAAAAACCAAATAGAACCATCAACAGAGAATGCTGGCAATTGTTTAAAATGGGTGAAGTTAGGAAATAAAAAACAATCTCTTTATACTCTGTATGTTTTAGCCGTATGTTATTTAATGGGAGTAGGAGTAGAAAAAAACATGGATAAATACCTAAAACAGTTAGAGGAATTAGCAGATATGGATTTTATATCTGCTCATAAAATCTTAGGTATCCTGTATACGGGACATTTGAATTGGGTAGAAAAAAATTTAGATAAAGCTCTTGAACATTGTCATAAAGCTGATGATCAGCTTAAGATCTTATTTGAAACTTCCGACGTGGAAATAAAATATCATTTGGGTAAAATTTATCAAATGCAGGGAAATTTTGATAAAGCCATCGATTATTACGAACAAGCAATCAAAATGATAACTGATCCTGAAGCCAGTGAAATGAGAGGGAAAGTTTACCTGAATTTAGGAAAAATATATGCACAATTGGAGAATCAAAAAGAGAAATCTATAGCCTGCTATGAGCAAGCAATGAAAAATCGCAGTATAGAGGCCCACAGAATGTTGGGTATTCATAATTCACAAATAAATAAGTTAAAAAAAGCAAAAATACATTTCAAAATTGCAGCTACAGCAGGCGATACAGAATCTCAGCTTTTGTTAGGAGTTTTTTATGCCAGAATAGTATATAAGCTAAATAAAAAGGAGTTTGCAGAGGCCATTCCTTATTTACAAAAGGTAGCAGAATCGCAAAACCCTTCCTATTGTAGTGCAAATTTAGCTCTAGGATACATTTATCGTGAAAATGAGAATTACGCACCAGCATTAAAACATTATAAAAGAGCTGCAGAAGTAGGCGACGTTGGTGCTCAACATAATCTAGGATGTTTATACTATGGTAACTTGGTGGAAGGCGAAACTCGAAGCCAATGCGTTGAGTGGTTCAAGAAAGCAGGGGAGCAGGGACACCATATATCTTACGAGTTTTTGGGCTATTATTATCGTGAAAATAAAGAATATCAAACTGCGAGTTATTACTTTACTTTAGCTCGGAATTTAGCTCAGAAGCTGGATGATAAAAAGAAAGTCCAAGAATTAGAAAAATTATCTGAAATCGATCGATTCTTGCAATTCTTGCTCCAGGCAGCCGATCAAGCCGCAGATACAAAATCTAAACCTGCAACTAAGATCCAGGCGCCTCTGCCAGTTCCAATATTACAAATTGCCCAACAAGATTCAGATGAGAAGCAGCATAATCGGGGACGATCTGATGCTAAAGAATTAGACGCACCAAAAGATGAAGATTTATTAGTGCTTTCTTCATTGCTTAGTAATGTCAAGCAAACGGATCTTGAGCCCAACTCTAGTCTGCCTGAACCTGTTCCCTCCATTATAGCCGCCCAAGATTCACAAGCTGAAGAAAAAAAGCTCAAGCCTGAGAAAGATTTTGCGCCAGAGAACTTTAATCCAATCTCGCAGGATAACCAAAAACAGCTGGCAGAATTGAAAAGGGTTGAGATTGACAATGCTGGTGCGCAATATGAGTCGGCATTGCAATTCCTTGCGTCTTCTAATTTTGAAGAAGCAATGAAGTTGTTTAAAAGCGCCGCTGAGAAAGGCCATGCATTGGCCCAAGTCGAACTTGCACAAGGTTATGAATGGGGAAAAGGCGTCGAAAAGGATATAAATCAAGCAGTGAGGTGGATTCAAAAAGCAGCAGAACTTAACTGTAAAGATGCGATAAACAAACTTATTATATATCATTTTCAAGGAATCGGCGTTGATAAGAGTCTAGTGCCGGTAGTGCAAGCTGCACGAAACGTTTCGGCAAAGCATCAATATATCCTGGGGCTGAGTTATGCGGGAGGAATAGGCGTCCCACAAATTTCTATTCTAGCAACCAGATGTTTTTCTACAGCTGCTGCTCAGGGCCATGTTCTAGCTCAATATAACCTTGGATATTGTCATGAAAATGGAATAGGCACCCCACCCGACGCAAAACAAGCTGTGAAATGGTATCAAGCGGCGGCTAATCAGGGTTTTGCAGCAGCTCAATATAGCCTTGGGCGATGTTATGCTGAGGGTATAGGCGAACTAAAAAAAGACGAACAAGAAGCCATAATTTGCTACCGAAAGGCTGCTGAACAAGGTCATGTAGCGGCGCAGGCCAAGCTTAGGGAGTATACTTTAGCAGGAAAGGTGGGTGTTGATAAAGCGCATCAGAGTCCTTCTTTTGGCGCTATCCTATCCAAGTTGAGCTCCCCTATATATCATACAAAGCCAAAACACACCTTGCTGGATCAAGGGCTATTTTATGCTGAAGAATTAGGCGACCCCAAAGAGGAAGAGAAAGAGGAAGATTTATTTGCGCTTTCTACATGGCCTACTGATGTCAAAGAAGCGGATATTAAGCCCAATTCTACACCATCCGTGGCAGTTGCCCAAGATTCACAAGTTGAAGAAAAAAAGATCACGCCTGGGAAAGACTCTGCGTCAGTGACCTTAGCTTCAATCCCGCGATGTAGCGAAGAAGAGTTAAAAAAATTGAGATCCTCGGCTAAGGGTGACGATCCTCTGGCGCAAGATGAATTGGCATGGCAGTTGTTAATTTCTTCTAAAGATGAAGAAGCGATGTACTGGTTTGAAAAAGCTGCTGAGCAAGGCGTGCGAGATGCACAATTCAATCTTGGGGTGCTTTGTAGAGATAAAAAAGATTTTAAACGAGCTGCGACATGGTTTGAGGCAGCAGCTCAAAGCAACGTGTTAGAAGCCCAATTCCAACTTGGTTGTTTTTACGAAGAAGGAATTGGTGTTTCACAAAATTTTGAAACAGCAGTCGAATGGTATCGAAAAGCGGCTGAGGGAGGATTTCCATCAGCCTATTATAACCTTGCTATCGCTTATGAAAATGGAAAAGGAGTTGCGCGAAATTTAACGGAGGCGATGAACTGCTATCATGAAGCGGCTAAGCAAGGGCATGTAGAGGCTCAATTCATTCTTGGACAAAGATATGTAACAAGAAAAAACACTGCAGATCAACAACAGGCTATGGAATGGTATCGAGCAGCCGCGAATCAAGGGCACCGACTGGCTCAATTGATTCTTGGATTAAGATATGAAAAAGGAGAATGCATTGCACAAGATCAAAAACAGGCTGTGCATTGGTATCAAGAAGCTGCTAAACAAGGACACTCGCATGCTCAATTTCTTCTTGGACAAAGATATGAAAAAGGAGAAGGCATTGTACAAGATCAAAAACTGGCAGTGGAATGGTATCAAGCAGCTGCTAAGCAAGAGCATTCATATGCTCAATTTCATCTTGGCGTGTGTTATGAATTAGGAGTAGGCGTTACGCAAGATTTAATACAGGCTAAGTACTGGTTTATGAGGGCTGCTGAGCGAGGTATGCGAGATGCGCAACGCAACGTTGGTATCTATTATCAATTAGGAAGAGGGGGTCCAAAAGATGTACAAGAAGCTATGGTTTGGTATCAAAAAGCGGCGGCGCAAGGCTTTTCGCAAGCTCAATTGGATCTTGCTATTTGTTATCAAGAAGGTATTACCAAAGATGAAAAACAGGCCTTTCACTGGTATCAAAAAGCGGCTGAGCAATCTTTACCGAAAGCGCAATTTCATCTTGGCGTGTGTTATGAATTAGAAATAGGCGTTACGAAAGATGTAAAACAGGCTATGCATTGGTTTAAGCAGGCTGCAGAACAAGGTATGCCGGAAGCTCAATTGAATCTTGCTATTTGCTATCAAAAAGAAGGTATTACCAAAGAAGATAAAGAAAAGGTCTTTCACTGGTGCCAAAAAGCGGCTGAGCAATCCTTGCCGGAAGCGCAATACCATCTTGGGTTGTGTTATGCTGAAGGAATGGGTGTCGAACAGGATACAAATCAGGCAATAGAATGGCTTCAAAAAGCTGTCGAACTTAACTGTAAGGAAGCGAGCGCCAAACTTGCTGAGTATTATTCGCAAGGAATAGGCATTGATGCCGAGTTAGTGCCAAAACTGCAAGCGGCACATGAAGGTTCGGCAGAGGCGCAATATATCCTGGGGCTGAGTTATGCGGGAGGAACAGGCATCCTACAAAGTTCTATTCTAGCAACCAGATGGTTTCTGGCAGCTGCTAATCAGGGTCATGTTCCAGCCCAATATAACCTTGGATATTGTCACGAAAATGGAATAGGCACGCCACCCGACGCAAAACAAGCTGTGAAATGGTATCACGCGGCGGCTGACCAGGGTTCTGCAGCAGCTCAATACAACCTGGGGCGATGTTATGCTGAAGGAATAGGCGAGCTAAAAGACCCACAAAAGGCTATATTATGGTATCGAAAGGCTGTTGAGCAAGGTAATGTAGCGGTGCAGGCCAAGCTTAGGGAGTATACTTTAGCAGGCGGGGTGAGCGTTGATAAAGCGCATCAGAGTCCTTCTTTCGGCGCCGCCCTGCCCAGGCTGGGTTCTCCTATACATCATACAAAGCCAAATCCCTCCTCGCCGCCTGCACTCGAAGACTCTTCTTTGGTTTCCAGCGCTTGCCCATCAATGGATTCAAAATTCTTTAAAACCTCCTGAATCTCCCTTTTTCAAAGGGGGAGACATAGGACTGTCACTTTAGAAATAGCTAAGTTAAAATAATTAAAAAATTTTAAACTAACGCGCGCCGAGTATACCACTTACGTTAAGAGAAGCTTATGGAACAAAAATCGAATTTAAGTAGCCAACCAAAGCCATCAACAAAAACAAAAAATGACAGCAAAGAAAAAAAAGTCAATCAGCCATTCATAAAAGATTCTGAACTATTAGATTTCTTAGAACCTCAAGAAAATTTTCGCAATTATCAAACCTGGCTAGAACAATTTAATTCCAAAATAGCTGCCATCGCCATAACCCTTGAACGCATTAACCAGCTTAGATCCGACCAAGACAGCAAAATGTATTCTGCTGACTTGTCTCTTAAGAAATTGCGGCATTTTGTTGTCTATCTAGTTGACCAAATGGCGCAGGCCATTGACGATTGTACAACCCCCTCCCAGGATTTGCCCGATATCTTTAAGTTCATTAAGCTGTTGGACAAGCTGTTAAATGATTTAAAGCGTATAACTCCATTTAGTCAAGTCAATGATGCTCGCCACCTTCGCTTAGGAAGTTTATTGCTGGCCGTAGCCCACTTGCTTGAAAATTCTAAACGTATCGATATTGCCCGTCTTCCCAAACTAAAAATCAGTGATTTATTGCATAGTTGGTGGCATTATGATAGGGCAAAACTGGCCGCAAAGCCAATAAGCCAAGCCATATATGCCATGGGATTTTTAGCAGAAAAAAATTTATTAATTAGAAAAAATATCAATATAAATCCATTTTTAACAGAATTTGAAAAATATCTTTCTTCAGTAACATTAGAGGTCATTCAATACTGGTTATCAGGCTTGGGAAATTTAGCTAAAAATAGGCTGCTTACTGCCAATATCAGTGCAGATCACATAAATTCCCTATTAACCAGACTTGCAAGAAAGAAATTCAAAGGCAGTGAAAGTGCTAAAGGAGCCTACTGGAGCGCTAAAGAAGCTTACTGGGGCTTTGTTAAATTGCTAAACGCTTGGGCAATCTCCTCCTCTGAGCGCATAGACGTTTCGCTGATCAATAAGATTTTTACAAAATTTTTTCCGGTAAAAGATATTCCAGTCAGCTCAATGGTTTATATGGTCAATAATTTCTATCACACTCTTAATTATTTACCCTCGATCGAAAATATTCCTTATCCCGTTCTCTCAGAGTGTTTAGAAAAATTAGTCAACGAAACTTCAACATCAAAGCGACTTGAACAATTAACCAAATACGTGGGCATATCACTCTTATCTACGGGAGAGATTATTAGATACCAAGGGATGTATGGCGAAATAGGGGATAGAGATGTTGAAAATACTTCTCGCTTAATTTCCTATTTGGCATCTTTGTGCTCAAATTATGCTTTCGATGAAGATAAGTCTGAAACTTCACAATCTAAGGACCTGAAAATATTTGTCAGCAGTACCATCAGGGCTTTATATGGATTAACTTTGATGGGAATCTGTAACTCTTCTGATGATACCTTAAAATTGGCCGGGCAAATTAGTAATTTTCTGGAAAAAAATAAGCAACTTTTTCCAAAAAATTATATTGTATTGGTTTCTCAATTAGCTTGGTTCTTATTTTTGAACTTACCCAAAGAAACTTCTTTACCGCCATTCATCATAAACGAATTAGAGGCCAATAAGCCCTTGATGCCAAAACGCGGTAGCATTCAGGCGCGAATAATAGAGCTTTTGCAAAAAGCAAACTTTGAAGCTAAGCCGGAAAAATTATTTGGCCCTTTAGCTGTTGATATTTATTTCAAATCCAAAGAAGAAGACGGATTGGCAGGAGTAATTGACTTAAATGGAGGGCGACATCATTTTAAGAATCCAATTAAGGGACAAGAAAAAGATCTTTTTAAAAGCTATTATTTGTCCTACGTGAGAAAAGTGCCTGTTCATTATTATGACTATTCTGATAGAGTGCCTAACCCCAGCGAGATAGTAGACGGTATTGTCATAGAACAGAATGATAGCAAAAAAAGCGAAAATAAACAGAAAGACTCTAAGCAATCATCACAACATTTGTATCAATATATCGCTGAACGGAGCAAAGCGAACAAGAAAAAATGGGAAAAGGGAATAACCGACAGCAAAGTAGCTGTCGGCACCTATCAGCCCCCTAAGCCTGTTATAGCATTTAGCCAAACAGAATCAGAAGTTCCTTATGTGCCGTCGGACATTGAGGATATACCTGAGAAAAAAAAGGAAACTCAAAAAAAATCCCCTAAAAAGTATGACCGCGTTAGCCTCAAACAATTAATGGGCGCCATAGAATCGGGTGATTTAAGCAAAGTCAAAGAGATAAATGAAAATAAAGAAGTTTGGCCCTTACACCCCTCTAGTCAAAAAACTGACCCTTATATATTTACTGTAGGCTTAATGTTGGCAATGCAAAAGGAGCAAGATGTCGCCGCAGGCCCACTAAAAACTAATCTACAAGAGATCATAACATTTTTAGCAGACAAATCTTCTCTAAAATCTTTGTACAACGAGGAAGAAGTTGTCTGTCCTTTAATTCTCGCAACAAAGTGGGAAAACAAAAGTCGTAATGTTAAGAAAATAATATGCGACAGATTATTACAGGGTAAAATTTGGGAAAAAATAAAATGGGGGCAGGTCCAAAGTAAAGCCAATTCATGGGATAAATCAATCAATTACCGTGATCTCTTAAAAGCACCTGCAGACGTATCTGAAGAAAAACTGAAGCCAAAGAGCGCTGACCTAAATAAACCGCACCATGAGCCTAAGCAGCTTAGCGAAATCTTCAAAATTACCCCACAAGGTTTAGTTGAGACAAAGGATGTCTATTTGCCTAGACTTTTTAGTTTAATTCATCACGATAGCATGGCCCAATTTATTTTAGGGAAGAAATATCTATTAGGCGAAAATTTAGAGCGGGATATCGAGCAGGGTCTTTATTGGCTTGAACTAGCTGCTACGCAGGGTGAAATTCATGCCATCGAATATTTAGCAGCTTATTATTTTAATAAAAACCAAATAGAACCATCAGTAGAGGATGCCAGCAATTGTTTAAAATGGGTGAAGTTAGGAAATGAAAAACAATCTCTTTTCACTCTATTTATTTTAGCCGAGTGTCATTTGCTGGGAATAGGAGTAGAAAAAGACATTGCTAAAGCCCTTAATCAGTTAGAAGAATTATCAGATATGGATTTTGTACCCGCGCAAAGGATCTTAGGTTACGTTTATACGGGATATTTAGAAGAAAATTTTGATAAAGCCCTTGAATATTTGCATAAGGCTGATGACCAGATTGAACCCATATTTGAAAAAAATTACGCAGTGGTCATTAAATACCATTTGGGTGACATTTATTATGACAAGAAGAATTTTGATAAAGCCATTCAATACTACTCAGAAGCCATCAAAATTATCCCAACTGACACCCCTGATGATAGGGCACTGAAGGCAAAAATTTACCTGATTTTAGGAGAAGCATATGGAAACATGGGGAATGAAAAACAGGCTGTAGCCTGTTTTAACCAAGCGATGCAAAATGGCAGTATGAAGGCACACATAAAATTGGGTACTCGATGTGAAAAGAGTGATTCTAAAAGAGCCAAGGTGCATTACCAGATTGCTGCTCATGCAGGTGATACCGAAGCTCGTGGTTTGCTAGAAGCAATGACTAAGAATGAAACAATAGTACAGGGTTGGCTAGAAGCAATAACAAAGAATGAAACAATTGATTATTGCGACATTTGGGTTGAAAGGGCTGCTTTTCGAGCTCAGTTTCAAGCAGTTCGGGCAGTAGTCAGATATTATGAGGCTGTAGGTAGGTCAGAAGACCCTTGCAGTTATTTGGAGGCAGCTTCAAATTATTTGAAAGATTACGGATTAGCAATACAGCATTATGAAAAAACTGTAAAAACTGACGTTGAGGCACAATATAATCTAGGATGTTTATACTATGGGGGTTCTACACAAGACGACGGACCTTTCAATTGCGTTGATTTGTTCAATGAAGCAGCAACTCAGGGAAAAATTGAAGCATACGCCATGTTGGGCAATTACTATCAACAAAAAGGAGAGTTGAACAAGGCAATTTATTACTATACTTTAGTTAAGGAAAAGAGCGATAAAGAGGAATTGGACGGGCTAATAAAATTATTTGCTATCGATTTATACTTATCTTGGGCAGCCGATCAAGTCACAGATTCAAAACGTAAATCTGCAACTAAGATCCCGGGGCCTCTGCTTCCAATATTACAAATTGTCCAACAAACTTTAGATGAGAAGCAGCATAATCGGGGACGATATGATGCTAAGGAATTAGACGACCCAAAAGATGCAGTGGAAGTTTTTTTAGAGCTTTATTCAAGGATTAGTAAAGTCAAAGAAACGGAGCGCGAGCCCATTTCTAGTCCGCCTGAACCTGTTCCTTCGATTATAGCCATCCAAGATTCACAAGCTGAAGAAAAAAAGATCAAGCCTGAAAAAGATTCAGCGCCAGCGAACTTTAATCCAATCTCGCATAATAACAAAGAACAGCTGGCAGAATTGAAAATGGTTGAGATTGACAATGCAGGAGCGCAATATAAGTCAGCATTGCAATTCCTTGCTTCTTCTAATTTTAAAGAAGCGATGAAGTTGTTTAAAAGCGCCGCTGAGCAAGGCCATGCATTGGCCCAGATCGAGCTTGGAAAAGGTTATCAAAGGGGAAAAGGCGTTGCAGAAGATAAAAAAGAGGCCGTGTACTGGTATGAGCAAGCCGAGGCTAAAGGGTGCCCAGAAGCTCACTACCATCTTGGCATATGTTATGAGTTTGGACAAGGTGTTAAAAAAGATTTACCAGCGGCTATAGACCAGTATCGAAAGGCGGCTGAACAATCCGTGCCATACGGACAATACTTTCTTGGTTTGTGTTATGCGGGAGGAAAAGGCGTCGAAACGGATATAAATCAAGCAGTGGGGTGGATTCAAAAAGCTGCTGAACTTAACTGTGAAGAGGCGATAAACAAACTTATTATATATCATTTTCAAGGAATCGGCGTTGATAAGAGTCTAGTGCCGGTAGTGCAAGCTGCACGAAAGGGTTCGGCAGAGCATCAATATATCCTGGGGCTGAGTTATGCGGGAGGAATAGGCGTCCCACAAATTTCTATTCTAGCAACCAGATGTTTTTCTACAGCTGCTGCTCAGGGCCATGTTCTAGCTCAATATAACCTTGGATATTGTCATGAAAATGGAATAGGCATCCCACCCGACGCAAAACAAGCTGTGAAATGGTATCAAGCGGCGGCTAATCAGGGTTTTGCAGCAGCTCAATATAGCCTTGGGCGATGTTATGCTGAGGGTATAGGCGAACTAAAAAAAGACGAACAAGAAGCCATAATTTGCTACCGAAAGGCTGCTGAACAAGGTCATGTAGCGGCGCAAGCCAAGCTTAGGGAGTATACTTTAGCAGGAAAGGTGGGTGTTGATAAAGGGCATCAGAGTCCTTCTTTTGGCGCCGTCGTGTCCGAGCTGAGTTCTCCTATACATCCAGGGCAATTTGATGCTGAAGAATTAGGCGACCCAAAAGAGGAGGCTGAAGATTCAATTGCACTTTCTACATGGCCTATTGATGTCAAAAAAACGGATATTAGTTCCAATTCTACCCCGTCTGAATCTATCCCTTCCGTCGCAGCCGTCCAAGATTCACAAGCTGAAGAAAAAAAGATCAAGCCTGAGAAAGATTCTGCCCCAGTGAGCTATTCTCCAATTTCGCAGGGTAACGAAGAAAAGCTAACAAGATTATTCGCACTTGGCTGCTGCTACGCAGAAGGAATAGGCGTTCCACAAGATTTTAAAGAGGCGGTCAAATATTATCGAAAAGTGGCTGAAGGAGGATTTCCACCAGCTCAATATAAGCTTGCCATCGCTTATTACTTGGGGCAAGGCATCGAAAAAGACCTTGAAAAATCGGTCAAATGGTATCAAAAAGCGGCTGAGCAAGGGCATGTAGAGGCTCAATTTTTTCTTGGACAAAGATATGAAAAAGGAGAAGGCATTGCACAAGATCAACAAGAGGCTGTGAAATGGTATCAAGCAGCTGCTAATCAAGGGCACCGACTGGCTCAATTTTTTCTTGGACAAAGCTATGAAAAAGGAGAAGGCATTGCACAAGATCAACAAGAGGCTGTGAAATGGTATCAAGCAGCTGCTAATCAAGGGCTCTCACTGGCTCAATTTTTTCTTGGACAAAGCTATGAAAAAGGAGAAGGCATTGCACAAGATCAACAAGAGGCTGTGAAATGGTATCAAAAAGCCGCTAATCAGGGTCACCTTCAGGCTCAATTTCTTCTTGGCGTGTGTTATGAATTTGAAAGAGGCGTTACGAAAGATTTAAAACAGGCTATGCATTGGTTTAAGCAAGCTGCTGACCAAGGTATGCCAGAAGCGCAACGCAACGTTGGACTTTATTATGAGTCAGGAAAAGGGGGTCCAACAGATTTAAAACAAGCTATGGTTTGGTATCAACGAGCGGCGGAGCAAGGCTTTTCGCAAGCTCAATTGAATCTTGCTATTTGCTATCAAGCAGAAGGTATTACCAAAGATGAAAAACAGGCCTTTCACTGGTATCAAAAAGCGGCTGAGCGATCCTTGCCGGAAGCGCAATACCGCCTTGGGCTGTGTTATGCTGACGGAATAGGCGTCGCAAAGGATACAAATCAGGCAATAAAATGTCTTCAAAAAGCTGTCGAACTTAATTGGAAGGAAGCGAGCACCAAACTTGCTGAGTATCATTTGCAAGGAATAGGCGTTGATTCCGAGCTAGTGCCGATACTGCAAGCGGCACATGAAGGTTCGGCAAAGGCGCAATATATCCTGGCGTTGTATTATGCGCAAGGAACAGGCGTCCCACAAGATTCTATTCAAGCACGCAGATGGCTTCTGGCAGCTGCTAATCAGGGTCATGTTCCAGCCCAACATAACCTTGGACATTGTCACGAAAATGGAATAGGCACACCATCCGACGCAAAACAAGCTGTGCAATGGTATAAAGCGGCGGCTGACCAGGGTTCTGCAGCAGCTCAATACAACCTGGGGCGATGTTATGCTGACGGAATAGACGAACTAAAAAAACCACAAAAGGCCATATTATGGTATCAAAAGGCTGCTGAACAAGGCCATGCAGCGGCACAGACCAAGCTTAGGGAGTATGCTTTACCCGGAGTGGACGTTGATAAAGCGCATGAGAGTCCTTCTTTTGGCGCTATCCTATCCAAGTTGAGCTCCCCTATACATCATACAAAGCCAAAACACATCTTACTGGATCAAGGGCTATTTTATGCTGAAGCATTAGGCGATCCCAAAGAGGAAGAGAAAGAGGAAGATTTATTCGCGCTTTCTACATGGCCTACTGATGTCAAAGGAGCGGATATTAAGCCCAATTCTGCAGCTGCCCAAGATTCACAAGCTGAAGAAAAAAAGATCAAGCCTGGGAAAGACTTTGCGTCAGTGAACTTACCTTCAACCCCGCGATGTAGCGAAGAAGAGTTAGCAAAATTGAAATTCTTAGCTGAGGGTAACAATCCTGCGGCGCAATTTGAATGGGCATGTCTGTTGTTAATTTCTTCTAAAAATAAAGAAGCGATGCAGTGGTTTGAAAAAGCTGCTAAGCAAGGCATGCCAGATGCACAACTCAATCTTGGGGTGCTTTATAGAGATGAAAAGGATTTTAAACAAGCTGCGACATGGTTTGAGATAGCAGCTCAAAACAACGTGTTAGAAGCCCAATTCCAACTTGGTTGTTTTTACGAAAAAGGAATTGGTGTTTCACAAAATTTTGAAACAGCAGTCGAATGGTATCGAAAAGCGGCTGAGGGAGGATTTCCATCAGGCTATTATAACCTTGCTATCGCTTATCAAAATGGAGAAGGAGTTGCGCGAAATTTAACGGAGGCGATGAACTGCTATCATGAAGCGGCTAAGCAAGGGCATGTAGAGGCTCAATTCATTCTTGGACAAAGATATGAAAAAAGATATAAAACAAGAAAAAACATTGCAGATCAACAACGGGCTGTGTATTGGTATGAAAAAGCTGCTAATCAGGGGCACCGACATGCTCAATTTCTTCTTGGATTAAGATATGAGAAAGGAGAAGGCGTTGCACAAGATCAAAAATTGGCTGCGCAATGGTATCAAGCAGCTGCTAAACAAGGACACTCACATGCTCAATTTCTTCTTGGACAAAGATATGAAAAAGGAGAAGGCATTGCACAAGATAAAAAACTGGCAGTGCAATGGTATCGAGCAGCTGCTAATCAAGAGCATTTATATGCTCAATTTTGTCTTGGGGTGTGTTATGAATTAGAAATAGGCGTTACGCAAGATTTAATACAGGCTAAGTACTGGTTTATGAGGGCTGCTGAGCGAGATATGCCAGAAGCGCAACACAACGTTGGACTTTATTATGAGTCAGGAAAAGGGGGTCCAACAGATGTAAAACAAGCTATGGTATGGTATAAACGCGCGGCGGAGCAAGGCTTTTCGCAAGCTCAATTGGATCTTGCTATTTGTTGTCATCAAAAAGAAGAAGAAGGTATTACCAAAGATGAAAAACAGGCCTTTCACTGGTATCAAAAAGCGGCTGAGCAATCCTTGCCGAAAGCGCAATTTTATCTTGGCGTGTGTTATGAATTTGAAAGAGGCGTTACGAAAGATTTAAAACAGGCTATGCATTGGTTTAAGCAAGCTGCTGACCAAGGTATGCCAGAAGCACAACGCAACGTTGGACTTTATTATGAGTCAGGAAAAGGGGGTCCAACAGATTTAAAACAAGCTATGATATGGTATCAAAAAGCGGCGGAGCAAGGCTTTCCGCAAGCTCAATTGGATCTTGCTATTTGTTATCAAGAAGGTATTACCAAAGATGAAGGAAAGGCCCTTCACTGGTATCGAAAAGCGGCTGAGCAATCCTTGCCGGGAGCGCTATACCATCTTGGGTTGTGTTATGCTGAAGGAATAGGTGTCGCACAGGATACAAATCAAGCAATAGAATGGCTTCAAAAAGCTGTCGAACTTAACTGTAAGGAGGCGAGCGCCAAACTTGCTGAGTATTATTCGCAAGGAATAGGCGTTGATGCTGAGTTAGTGCCAAAACTGCAAGCGGCACATGAAGGTTCGGCAGAGGCGCAATATATCCTGGGGCTGAGTTATGCGGGAGGAACAGGCATCCTACAAAGTTCTATTCTAGCAACCAGATGGTTTCTGGCAGCTGCTAATCAGGGTCATGTTCCAGCCCAATATAACCTTGGATATTGTCACGAAAATGGAATAGGCACGCCACCCGACGCAAAACAAGCTGTGAAATGGTATCACGCGGCGGCTGACCAGGGTTCTGCAGCAGCTCAATACAACCTGGGGCGATGTTATGCTGAAGGAATAGGCGAGCTAAAAGACCCACAAAAGGCTATATTATGGTATCGAAAGGCTGTTGAGCAAGGTAATGTAGCGGCGCAGGCCAAGCTTAGGGAGTATACTTTAGCAGGCGGGGTGAGCGTTGATAAAGCGCATCAGAGTCCTTCTTTCGGCGCCGCCCTGCCCAGGCTGGGTTCTCCTATACATCATACAAAGCCAAATCCCTCCTCGCCGCCTGCACTCGAAGATTCTTCTTTGGCTTCCAGCGCTTGCCCATCAATGGATTCAAAATTCTTTAAAACCTCCTGAATCCCCCTTTTTCAAAGGGGAGACAGCTATTTAAATCTCGATGATTTTATTCGCAAACATTCCCTTTGCGCACTTAAGTGCCTGAGCAAGAACGTTTGCGGCGCACTGCGGTACTGGCAGAGTACTGCTTTAATAGTTCGCCTTAAATTGCTTGCATTGCTGCATTAACTCCGGTAATTTTTGTCTCAATTGCACTTAGAGACAGGTAATGACGACATACGAGACTAAAAAAGAAGTATCCGCCCCACAAACAATCACCCCCAAGCTGTTAGAAAAGTGGCTTTCTACTGACAATACTGACAATCCCAATGCTTTTAAACAATACGAAGTCTGGCTGAAAACACAAACAGACCCGCTTGCAACCTTAAGCGCGCTCAAGAGCGCCCATGACTCCAAACTCATCCAATTGCCACACTTAGCCAAGGCCATTGCATCCATCGGCTTACGCGCCAGGCAGCACGGATTTAGCCAATCGGTTGTTGACCAAACTGACAAACAATCTAAATCCTGGAAAGAGTGGCTCACCTGGATGGAAACAACATTAAACACAGCAACTGAGTTTCCGCCTCCCAGCGCCAATCAATTGCTCACGGGTCTTGCTGCGCTGACAGAAAATTATTATGTGATACGGCCATTTAAGGCAGACGCCATCAATGCATTGTTAAATGGATTAAAAACATGCGGAAGTCTGGAAGAAATCCGCGATGGATTAAATCACCTGCGGGTATTGGCTGATTATCAAGTGGTATGGAACATCGCCGCCTTGGATGTTGATATATTAGATGATTTACTGAACTATACACCACAGCGGAAAAAAGAAAAAAAGAATGATGATAAGGACGTCAAAACAAGCCATCTTGCAAATACCAACCTTGAAATCGTCATCCGAACACAGATTACCAGACACATCACCTATCTCCTTTTGCAGATGCGTGTGCTTTCTCCCGGCCCAAAATGCATTCAAATACAATCATTAATCAACGTGCTGGATCAAGCGTTAAAATCCAGTAACAAATCAGCAGCCAATCTGAGTCTGTTACTACTGGCAGCAGGTAACATCCTGCAGGCAGGTAGAATGAATGGGGGAAATGAAACCCTCCAGGAAAAAATTACAGAAATTCTTATCTTTCTAAACGAAAAGGATAACGTTGCTAAAATGAGCACGTCTCAATTGGTAGCTGCCTTGTATGCCCTGGTGTTACCAGTACCACCTGGTTGGCGTGATTTAAAACCGACTGAAAACCTCGTTAAACATTTTTTTGAGCGCCTGCTGACCGAGCAGGCATCTCCTGCTGATCTGCAGCAAATGGCTGAATATTTGTGTCTGACGCATAAACCATTGCCGGAACCAATTAAAAATCATCTGATAAAAAATCGGCCGTTTATTGATAAAAACTCACTGCAACACAAATTTGGTGAGTATCTACCGCTACAGCATTGGTTTAACAAAGATTACAAAGTAGTGGAAGAAGAAGCATTGCTGGATAATTCCTACTCTCACCTTGATTTCATCATTCGTGATAGAAAGACCCAGGAAATCATTAACGTAGAAGTCGATGGTCGGTATCATGGAGGCCCAAGCGATGATCGGCGTGACGATCATCTGCACCAATTAATAGACCCAAAAACAAAAAAGCTAGTCTTGAAAGAGATTTGCCGTGTTCCCGTTCCCAGGAAACCAAAAGGCTTTTGGAAACCTGAAGAAGTATTACCACTAATGGCAGATAATCTTCAGCGTCAATTAGAAAAACTCAAGAATACGTTATCAAAACCTTCTACGCTACCTTCTATACTGAGCGATCGCAAAAAACCAGTTATTGAGGCTAAAAAACTTCCCCTGCCTGAGACAACAGAAGAACCTTCCAATACGCAAGGGAAAAAGAAAAAGGGGAAAAAGAAAAAACTTAAAAAATCTGTACTCGACTTAAAAAATGAGCTGTACCAAGCCATTGAAGCGCATAACAATGAAAAAATAAATAGATTAATTGAAAGGCTCAGGCGTCGAAATGCACTTAAAAACGATATCAGCGGCGATCAGGAAAAAGCAGACATACTTCTGCAAGCCGTTAATGCAGCAAACAAAGTCGAAGAACAACATACAAAGAATAGCAAGGCCGTCATTACCTGTCTTATCAAAAATTTTGGAAGCCGCATCGCTACCACTGCCAATGCAAAAGGTCAATCACCACTGCTACATATTATTGACGCCAACAACAAAGACATTCTAAACTTTTTTATTGATACACTAAAACCCAAACAAGACAAAGAAAAATCGCCGGATATATACGCCCTATGGCAGCAGGCATTACAAAAAGCAACACATGAAAATAAAGATGCTCTTATTACAGTGTTAGAACAGGCAGAGATTGTTTTGCCTGAAACTACCCCGCTTGATAGCAAACCCCCGGTACGCCCTCACGCTTCATCCACATCTCAGCCAGGCGTTGTGGATCAAAAGACCGTCCAGAGGAATAATAAAGTTGACTTTTTAGACGATGATGAGAAAACCTCTTCCCTCCTGAACCCTACAACAGAGTTATGCAAAAACCAGCAGGGAGATGCCGACTGGCTGGAGCAACTGGAACTCCTGGCAGAAAATGGCTATATGCAGGCACAGTTTATTTTAGCAGACCATCACTGGCTCCTTAGGAATTCTGAACCCGATGGACCTGAACATAGCAAAGAAGCGGTGAAATGGTGGAGAGAAGCCGCAAAGCAAGGTGCGCCAACAGCGCAATACAATCTTGGCGCCTGTTACTCGACCGGAAACGGCATTACAAAAAATCAAACAGAAGCAGTGAAATGGTGGGGAGAAGCCGCAAAGCAAGGTATGCCAAAAGCACAATACCTCCTTGGCACCCGTTACTCGACCGGAAACGGCATTACAACAAATCAAACAGAAGCAGTGAGGTGGTGGGAAAAAGCTGCAGAGCAAAATCATGCAAGAGCTCAATATAACCTTGGCCAATGTTACTCGGCCGGAAACGGCGTTACAAAAGATGAAACAAAAGCAGCGAGGTGGTGGAAAAAAGCTGCAGAGCAAAATCATGCAAGAGCACAAAATAACCTTGGCGCGTGTTATATGGGCGGGATGGGCGTTACAAAAGATCCAACAAAAGGAGCCGAATGGTACTTAGCAGCCGCGAATCAAGGTGTACCAGATGCAGAATTCAACCTTGGCGCGTGTTATATGGGCGGAATCGGCGTTACAAAGGATCCAACAAAAGGAGCTGAATGGTACTTAGCAGCCGCGAATCAAGGTGTACCAGATGCAGAATTCAACCTTGGCGCGTGTTATATGGGCGGAATCGGCGTTACAAAAGATCTAAAAGAAGGGGCCAAATGGTACTTAAAAGCCGCGAATCAAGGTTTCCCAGATGCACAATTCAAACTTGGCCTGTGTTATGAACTGGGAGTCGGCGTTACAAACGATGAAAAAGAAGCGGTGAGATTGTACCGGTTAGCCGCAGAACAAGGTTATGCAGAAGCACAATACCAACTTGGCATGTGCTGTGCGAGTGGAATCGGCGTTACAAATAAAACAGAAGCAGTGAAATGGTACCGCTTAGCCGCAGAGCAAGGCCATACAAAAGCACAATTGTATTATTCTACTGTATGCTATTCGGAGGGAACAGGTGTTGAAGAAGACGAAAAAGAAGCGATGAAATGGCTTCAACAAGCCGCAAAGCAAGGTAACGCGGGTGTACAGGCTGTGTTTAAGGCATCTGGAGTAGATGTTGATAAAGACAAAAAAAATCCCTCTCCCGTGAGCACTCTAGCCCCCCAATTGGGCTCCCCCATTCACTCTAAGAATAAAAAAGCACTGACTTCCTCATCACAGTCTACGTCTAGCACACCCCCCGTAGGAAATTCATCCTCCAGCTCCAGCCAGTCAGATTTTTCTCCACAAACCAACTCTCAAAGATGAGGCACAAAAAGAGTCAAAAAAAGAATCTACTGTCGATGAACAAATCAAAAAGATGAGCGATCCAGATGAGAATGTCCGGCGAACAGCTATTTATGCTGTGTGTGGCAGCACGAATCTAATGGAAAACTCGAAGGCTAGGGGAGGAGGGTGTCATTAGTCCGCTGCTAAGTAATTTGTATCTCCACTACGCATTTGATGTATGGATGACAAAGCATCATCCAGAATCACTGTGGTGTCGGTATGCTGATGATGGAATCTGCCATTGCAAAACTGAAGAACAGGCTGAGGCTTTACGAGTTGAGCTTGAACAACGGTTTAAGGAATGCAAGCTCGAAATACATCCAGAGAAGACGAAGATAGTGTATTGCAAAGATGGCAGCCGAAAGGGAGTCTACCCTGGCAATACAAGCTTTGTGTTCTTGGGATATGAATTTCGAGTAAGGAGGGCTGAGAACAAGAAAACAAAAGAAATATTTGGCGGTTTTCTACCAGCAATAAGTCCTAAAGCAGAAAAAGCTATCACACAGAAAATTAGGGAGCTGAACGTGAGAAACAAGAGCAACCTAAGTTTGCAAGAACTAGCGAAATGGCTTAATCCAATGATACAAGGGGATGATGCGAATGTGCCTACAGATCATCATCAAAAAATCACAATATTAGACAGAACTTGGAATCTTCTTCTTGGGGTGGATTTGTGTTCGTGGGATGGGGAGTTTTTGGTGGACTAAAATAACCATAACCATAATGCTGGCCATTATAATCATGGTTTACTTCCTGAGTAGACAAAGTGCTGTGGGCTTTACTATCACCTTGCGCCGCCGCCAAACGATTATAATGCCTTGCTTCATTGGGATCTTTATTGACACCTATCCCCCCATCATAAAAGTCAGCCAAATTATTTTGGGCTTCCGCATAATCTTGATTCGCCGCCAAACGACAAAGACGCACAGCTTCTTTCACATCTTTATCTACACCTATCCCATTCCTATAACAGCCAGCCAAATTAAATTGGGCTTCCGCAAGACCTTGATCCACCGCCAAACACAAAAGACGCACAGCTTCTTTCACATTTTTCTCTACACCTATCCCATTATCATAACAGCAAGCCAAATTATTTTGGGCTGTCGCATGACCTTGATCCGCCGCCAAACGATAAAGATGCACAGCTTCTTTCACATCTTTATCTACACCTATCCCATTCCCATAATAGGAAGCCAAATTAAATTGGGCTTCCGCATAACCTTGATCCGCCGCCAAACGATAAAGATGCACAGCTTCTTTCACATCTTTATCTACACCTATCCCATTCCCATAATAGGAAGCCAAATTAAATTGGGCTTCCGCATAACCTTGATCCGCCGCCAAACGATAAAGACGCACAGCTTCTTTCACATCTTTATCTACACCTATCCCATTCTCATAACAGAAAGCCAAATTATTTTGGGCTGCAGCATGACCTTGAGCCACCGCCAAACACAAAAGACGCACAGCTTCTTTCACATCTTTATCTGCACCTATCCCCTTCTCATAACAGAAAGCCAAATTATTTTGGGCTCCCGCATGACCTTGATTCGCGGCCAAATCATAAAGACGCACGGCTTCTTTCACATTTTTCTCTACACCTGCCCCATTCCTATAACAGTGAGCCAAATTATTTTGGGCTTCCGCATAACCTTGAGCCGCCGCCAAACGATAAAGACGCACAGCTTCTTTCACATTTTTCTCTACACCTATCCCATTATCATAACAGCGAGCCAGATTATTTTGGGCTTCCGCATGACCTTGATCCGCCGCCAAACGATAAAGACGCACAGCTTCTTTCACATTTTTCTCTACACCTGTCCCATACTCATAACCGAAAGCCAAATTATTTTGGGCTCTCGCATCACCTTGATCCGCCGCCAAACGATAATAATTCTTAGCCTTATTTGTTTTTGCCTCACGTTTCTCTTGTTTTTGATCGCTAGTCATTATTGTTCTCCGGTTATAATTAGGGTTGTTGATAATTCGTCAGGCCGCTCAAATACCCTGAGTGTTATATACCTGGAGCGTTTAATATTTATATCATAAGATCCTTAAATTTATCTTATGGGACATAAAAAAATTTCGTGAGCTCAAACTGAACCAATATAGACTTACTCAACCTCTTTCTCCAATTCGTCCAAACTTAAATATGAAAAACGCGGAGTTTCAGAAAAAGAAGGGGAGAGTAGACCAGGGCATTTCAGCCCCAGCCCTTCGCAGAACAGTGCATGAACCTCTCAATTCACACCAGCAATTACTAATTTTGATAAATCCAAAATTAAAAGCTAATCCAGAATTTAAAGGAAAAACAGAAAACGCTATACGGCGGCAAGAAAAAATTACTGATATATTGACAGGGATTGGTTTGGACTTGTGGAATGGATCGTTTTTTCCCTTAACAAGTGTTTAGCACCTATGGGAATTAGAGGCTGCCAATAATAATGACTAACAGCCTCTATTCAATTCATATTGAGACTGATCTCAATAAAAAAATCACGCTATTATACAGCTATCTTTTTCCGGTTCTTCATCTTTTTTTACCGTAAGCTGATTCGTGGATTCCAGCTTTTTTTCTGTAGGCTGATTCGCGGGCGGTTTGAAAAGATTTGAAAATTTGTCATACAAGGCTTCCCCCGTAGTCATTTTTCGAATCGGCTCAGAGTGGTACTTTGTTATAATATCAAATAAATCTGATGGAAAGACTGAACAACCGGTATCCATTAAATCTTTGTGAAGTGCATCTACTTCTTTTCAGCTATCATCACCCTTATTGACGAGAGAGAGAGGGTGTGCAACTCGTCATTCCGGTATCCTCTAGCTCACTACTTGAAGATGGGGATGTACTGTGGCTAAAGAGCGCACTTGAAGAATTTAAAAATGAGGATGGGTTCTCCAAACCTGTGTTATTTAATTTCATCTTTTTCTTTGAATCTCCTCCTACCTCAATGTCACATTCAATTGCCCGCGACGCCTTTATTTTAGCGTTAATCTGTTCTTGCTTTTTAAAAGACATTGGCGCTTGAGGCATCTGATACGCCACTCTAGAAACCGATCTTGCTCACCCTGCATTTGATTTAAAGGAGGTTCATTCCGGGTTTGATTTAAAACCTTATTATCGCCTAATAAATCTTCATCATCTAATGGAAGATCTTCATCATCATCTGAGAAAGGAGATAAAGGCAAAGGAGAGTTATCATTCTGAATTTGATATATATTTATAGGTTTTATAGGAAATTCAGCATTCTCTGATACAGAAGGTTCAGCTTTTTTAGAAGATTCAGCATTTTCTGATTTAATTTCATTTTCGTTTAGCATGTTTTAATCATGAAATAAATATAAACAGAAGTAAAAATCATTTTCGACAAATTAACAGGAACACTAATTTAACGTCAAATTAACCATAAAATATCGTAACTATTCAGCACAAACTGGCTTTCTCCCTTCTCCCGCTTGCGGGAGAAGGGTCGGGGATGAGGGTGCATCGGTTTGCATTTGTGCTTAATGAAACACCCTCACCCCCGGCCCCTCTCCCGCACGCGGGAGAAGGAGAAAGCCAGTTTGTGCTGAATAGTTAGTGCGCCGTAGCAAAGCTACATTAAAGATGGTGGAAGGCCCACCGTAATCTGCTTGCAGGAGTCGGTTACAAACCACCTTAAGCTGCTGTTCAAGGATAACGGTAGTGAGCGTTAAGGAAAGTCAACAAAAGTTGGCGAGGTATGGATTAGGAAGGTGAATGAATGCTTACCAAAGCCAAGAGGCTGGTTACAGCGGCGGGAGTTTATTTGCTCGCGATAGTGTGCGTGATGTGCAGATCGTCCAGATAGACTTACCCAGTTTTCGTTCCGGTTGTGGAGACATCGATTTTTCACAGGCGGTTTCTCATTTGTTGATTCAAAACAATTGGTCGATGCCATGCAGAACATCATCAATAATTCTTTGGGTTATGCTTTTAATCTAGCGCTGGAAAGCACAACGCCAGAAATCGCCAATGTGATGAAATATATCAATACGCTATCCAATGGTATCAACCGCGCCAATATCAACTCGTGCGAAACAGCCGCTGGCTTGGTTGGCGCAGCTTGGCCGAAGACGCATGTGGCTCAGCAGCAAATCTGCCATTCCCTATAATAATAATGTACGGGCCAAGGTTATCTATCAAAGAATTTGCATCAAAAAATACAATTTCAGTAGTTCCACAAATTCTTTTAAACTTTTCTTTTTGGAAATCATTCAGGTTATTAAAAACAGCAATTTCATGCATAAAAAGTATCTCTCTTAATTAAATTTATATAAATGCCTCTTGCGCAAAAATCTGTAGGTAAGAGGCAAAAAACTTTAAACTTTGGTTTTTTGCGGAGGATTTATTTGTCATTTATGTATTTATGTTTAGTTGTTAAACTGGAATCAACACTCTTGATATCGAGCTGGTCGTGCTAATTTTTGTAGATTTTCAGAATCTTCAAAAGCTTTATAATAGGCGTTTACTGCGGGTGCACCTCCTAAATGCACATATAATATTTTTGAGTTTTTGTTAAATTCATTTTTTTGGCAAAGATCAATCAGTCCCGCCATGGATTTTCCTTCATAAACTGGATCAGTAATCATCGCCTCTAGTTCAGCAGACAGACGAATGGCGTCAATAGTTTGCTGAGAAGGTAAGCCATAACCTGGCTTGCTATAGTTAGCATTTATTTCAATATCATTTTCTGATACCGTAACACGCTTTCCGCCTTTTTTAGCAATTAATTCTGCTGTAGCCTGAGCAATTTTAGTAACCGCTCGAAAAGTCATGTTCACATCATCTGCCGTATCAATACCAATAATGCGCCGCTTTTTTTCCTGTGCTGCAAATCCAACCACCATGCCTGCCTGGGTAGAGCCTGTGCAAGTGGCGACTATGATAGTATCAAAAAAAATGCCGAGAGATTTTTCTTGTTGGCGCACTTCATCAGCAAAATTAGCATAGCCCAAGCCACCCAAAGGATGATCTGAGGCGCCTGCAGGTATGGCATATGGCTTCCCACCGTGTTTTCGTACCTCGGCTATGGCTTTATCCCACGGTGCTTTATGAGCAGTAGAATACCCATAACCCTCCAGGATTGGGTTTCCACCCATCAGGCGTGTCAGAAGTATGTTACCCACTTTGTCATAAATACTATCATCCCATTCTGCCCATGTTTCTTGTACGGTGTAGCATTTCATGCCCAGTACGGCTGCCACCGCTGTTACCTGACGTGTATGATTGGATTGAATGCCACCAATGGATACAAGAGTGTCATATGACTGCGCCAATGCATCTGCTACTAACCACTCGAGTTTTCTAATTTTATTGCCGCCAAATGCCAAACCAGAACACATATCATCACGTTTGGCCCAAACATCTACCCCTAAGGTTTTAGATATACGATTGAGTCTGTGTAATGGTGACGGGAAAAAACCCAGTATTTTTCGAGAAAATAATTTATCTAAGATTAGCATGACTAAACTCCACTTTATTGATTAATTAGGTTGATTAATTAGAGTGGAAATTATAGTCATCGTTATTTAAAATAGGGTTCTTTTTTTTGGCATTTTCAGGATGTATCTGTGGATGTTTATGGGTTTAATGATATATTATTTCGCTTAATATGGTATTTTAGGAATATAATTTATGAGCATGTCGCTTGAGCGTATTGATAAAAAGATTCTTAAAGCTCTTCAGGCAGATGGGCGTATACCCAATGCTGATTTGGCTGATAAGGTAGGAGCTAGCAAGACATCCTGTTGGAATCGGACAAAACGTTTAATGGAAGAAGGATATGTGCGTGAAATTAAGGCGGTATTGAATCCTGAGAAGCTAGGGTTGCCCGTGCTTGTTTCCGTAGGAGTGGTGCTTGATCGCTCAACGCCGGAAAGTTTTAGTGAATTTGAGTTGGCGGTAAAAAAAATTCCGCTGATATTGGAATGTTTGTTGTTGGCTGGTGAATTTGATTACTGGTTAAAGATTCGGGTTAAAGATATACAGGCATTTAATCGATTGCATGCGAGCATTTTGCTTTGTCTACCCGGGGTGCGGCAGTTACGTACTTTTTTTGTTTTAAATGAAATAAAAAGTACCCAAGAGCTTCCATTAGAGTAGCGTTTAATAGCTATCTTGCATTTACGCCGGTATCCGCGCTATGCGAACTATACCCGTTCCACTTAGGATTTCGGTGTTAGAGTAGTCCAGCTTGTGCTGAGATTTGTTCGATCTGATTGAGTAAAAACGCAGGAATAGTTACTCTTATTTCGAGTTTTTACGATTGAAGATCGGACGAAGATTAGTGCAAGATGGGCTGCTCTAACACCGAAATCCTAAGTGGAACGGGTATATATCAGCATGTATGCAACAATGCCTTTTCCCAGTGGGATTTTCATTTTTTTAAACTTTGGGTTGCTCCATCTGTGACAGGTGTTTTTGGCTGCGTATTTTGTGCTGTGGTTTCTGAAGATTCTGTAGTGTCATATGCATAGAATTACCAGCGCTTTCTAGCCTTTCTAGAACAGTACTATGTCTAACGTTAGGGCCAACATACGTCTCGATTATTTTCAGTAGATCTGCCGGAAACATGATATTTACAGTGACCCTTACATAAAGGAAATTGAACCATTGGTGGTTATGCAAGAAAAAATAACGCTGGCATTAGATAAGGTTTGAGGTGTTGCAAAAGCAGCTGAATTATTAGGCATTATGCGATTAATTCTCAAGCAATACCAGGGAATGGTGACGACACCGCGTTGGCGGTTGGAACTAAGGCTCTGTAAAACAATAACCTATCTTTTTAACATCCCATCTAAGACCCATCTTCGCAGGCGGGAGGGGATAGAAAAACACTTACATAGAACAACCGACGTTCCGTCGACTATGCGCGCATTTTTCTACCCCCTCCCGTCTGCAAATCTGAGTCTCATCTGGGCGCTAAAAAGATAGGTTATTGTTTTACAGAGCCTAAATTAAAAAAGCAATGGGATCCAGGAGCAGCCCTAGGGCAAGCAGTTACTCTTAAAGAATGGTACAGTCTAACCGTTTCCAATAAACCTTGGTTTCTTCTGCCTTATCTTTTGCTTCAGGATTTTCTATGACATTCTGTTTTTGAGATTGTTGCATTGCTATGGGTTTTGGTTTCCAAAAATCTGTTTTCAATTCTTTGGGGCTAGAAGAGGTAGCATTAGTATCAAGAATTACCTGCTCTACAGGTATAGTAGAGGCCATCGTGGGGGTCTCTCCACCTAATACCTGTGCCTTATTATCTTCTCTATTACAGAGTGACATTGCTTGAGTATTTGGGGCATCAGTTAACCTATCTGAATTTACACCCGTCTCTACTTCATCTTTTATGCTAGCTGAGGGCAAAGCCAACGTTGATGTGTTTCCAACTGGTATCCTGTTTTTATCATCTATACTACTGTTTGATGTTGCAGAGGGAGTTTCAGAATTAATCAAAACATTGGATGGAAGAAGTAGGATGAGGGTCTTTGGTGATTCAAAAAATTGTTTTTGCTCTTGGAGGGCGGGAGGGTGAATTTCAGTTTCAGTAGAAGATACGGTTTCTTTTTTGCGGGAAGATAATCTCACTAGATTTGCTTCAACCTCTTCTTTTAAGCCTGCTTCTTTCAGGTAGTCATGGGCTATCTGATATAATTCAATCGCTTTCTCAATATGCCTATCCCAACGGGTATCTCCCTCATATTGTTGTGCAAGCAAGCAGATTGTAGGAGCGATGAATTCCAGCTGTTTTTTTGCATGGACAAAACCTTTTTGCCCTGCATCTTGAAGCAATTGCACCGCCTCAAATTTGCTTTCTGGTACAGTTTCTATATCGTTTTGGAGGTAACACAGAGCCAGATTATATTGAGCATCAAGATCTCCCTGCCTTGCGGCTAATCGATAGCATTGTACTGCTTTACCTATACTCGGCTCAATTCCACGGCCTTTTTCATAGCATTCACCCAACTTAGCTAGTGCATCTTTCATATTTTGTTTTGCAGCTTGATGATAGCAATTAAATGCTTCCTTTAGGTCTCGCGGTAATCCTCCCCTACCCGTTTCATAAAAATCACCCAGCAAAAATTGTGCTTTTTTTGCCCCTTGTTCTGCAGCCTGCCGGTACCATCGAGCTGCTTCCCTGAGATTTACATCTCCGCCTCTTTCTTCATAAAGTGTGCCAAGGTGCAATTGCGCTTCCTCCATTCCCGATTCTGCCGCCAATCGATTCCATTCCAATGCTTTTTCCATATCCCGTGAAACACCGATTCCGTCTTCATAACAAACACCAAGCTGTTTTTGTGCATTTGCATTGCCTTGCTCTGCCGCTAAACGATAATATCGTGCGGCCTTTTCTTCATCCTTAACCACACCGATTCCATACTGGTAACATGCTGCGAGTTGACCTTGAGCTCTTGGCTCTTTTCGTTGTGTGGCTGATTCAAGTAATTTTATCCCTTCTTCTATATTTTGCGGGATATCTATTCCTTTGATGTAAAATATGCCAAGCGATGTTTGTGCCAGAGCATAACGTTGTGCTGCAGATAATTTTAACCAATAGAAAAAATTTTCGGGGTCGGTTAGTTTGTTATTAGCTAAATCATAAAATAGCCCTGCCAAAAAATATTGCGCCACGGCATCATTATTTCGCGCCAAAATTTCCAGCTGTTCTCGCCATTGGGGATCCTTATATTGTTGGAATCCAAAATCCGCGAAATATCCAGTTTGTTGCACTAAGGCTTTGACTTCAGATAATTTCTCATCGAGATTTTTTTTATCCTCCAGGGTAGCAGGCTTTAAAGGGGCTGACGATGGCGTCACAGTTAAGGGCGCCGACATCAGTGGAGTGGTTTTATCAAATAAAACAACACCAGCCGTTTTTAAGCGTTGAGCAATTCCTTTTTGTTGCTTTTTTTCAGCAAGTTTCAAAGCCTGTTGCCAAAATGGATAAAATGCCCATGATTGATCTTGAAATTTCTCTGGAATAATGCTGGCGATAAAAAGATCGATTACTGTTGTATTGCCAAGTTCAACAGCACGCGTTAAAGGTGATTGTCCTTTGTAGTCTGTTGTGATGATTCTTTGACCCAGGGTAATTAAATTTTTTATGATGACCTGACTTGCCTTATCGTCTGGCCCTTGATTAGATGACACGGCCTCCATGAGTAGATCGGCTTTTTCTTGGTCACTTTTGAAGGTGTTACGGTTTTTTAACAGATTGGTTAATTGAATTACGCCATGACTATCCTGGGCTTTAATCGCCTGGCGCAAGCCTTCTATCGAAACCGGATACTGTGGTTTGGTTTTACGCGATGGTTGTTGTTCTTTTTTATCTTCCAGATTAGCGACGCTTTGGTGCAAGGCAGAAGCAAGCTGATCTACTTTAGACTTAAATTCCTGTTCTTCTAGACGGATCTTTTTAGAACTTTCAGTTACTGTAATAGGCTTTTTTTTAATATCATTTTTTTTTGTCTCAGATACTACAGACAGGGAAGCCTGCCTGGTTAATTGTTGATAAAGCCTATATTCCATATCTTCTAATTTAGTATCAGACTCCACCGGTAGGCGAATAATCTCTTTAAATAAGGGGTGCTGGGATTTTTGATCTTTGAGTTTACGCAAATACTTATCTCGACGCTGATTTTGGGGCCGCAGTCGTCGGTTATGATAATGGTATTTGTAGCCGTCCACTTCGACTTGATACCTGTCATTTATCTGGTTATCTTTGCTTGTCTGCTTATCCTCAATGACATAATCCCCTTGTACAAAACCGAATCTCAATTCTTCTTCTCTGCCTTTTTGTGCCAAAAATTCATAACGCTGCTTAAACCACGCTTGTTTTTTTAAATAAGTCCGAAAACGCGATTGCAGTGAATGCTCATCGATAACCGGCTCCTGATTTTGCAAGTAATCAGCGATGGGCTTGGGGAATGCTTGCTCAGACCGACTGACTCCCAAATATTCTGCGACCTGTTGAACGGCCACGGTTACCGCGTGAGACGCTTTGCCGCCACGGTTGAGCTCATTGTTTAGTTTCTGACAAAAATATTTGATTAAATTTTCTGTGGGCCCGATATTGCACCAGACCTCAGCCTCAGGTAACACCAAGGCATATAAGGCATGGGCGATTTCAGTCAGAGACAGGTTGGCCGCCACTTCCTCTGCATTTAATTTCGCAATCGATTCTTCAGCGATTTTTTGCAGATTTGCTTCCTGGCCGCTTTGCTGGCTGGCTTGTAATATCTGACCAACCAAGAGTAAGATTTGACTCATGCTTTGCGGTGAGTTGGAATTCACGGCCCTAGCTAGCAGTCGCTGTAATGCTTGCGCCGAAATGGCCTTGGGCTTGGAGGAAACGGCATTTATTTGCTGCCAAAGATAAGACAGGTGAAACGCAGCTTCATTATGTGTCGCCTGGCTAGTCGTCAAGGTTTTTTTTTCCGCAGGACCCTCAATTAAACGCCCGGCAAGATTTGTGTTGTCAGCCGGGAACAAAGCCGCAATATCTGTGATTGCCTGCCAGGCGACTAAGCTGACAACATATCCCAGGCCATCCCGCACGGTTTCTTGGTCAGTGGGTTCTTTCAATAAACTGGCAAGCAGTTTGTTAATGGTTGCCGCTTTAAAGGGTTGTGTTAAGCATTGCATGTCTACCAAAGCGGCAAAACCCGCCAGGCATTGACAAGCCATCCGCCCTGATAGTTTCTCTCCCTGGCCTAATCGCTGCTCGACTTCTCCCAGCCATTTATGCCATTGGTTTCTAAAGGTCTTCAGTTGTCCCGAGGAATCGATCACACGGGTATAAAATGCATGCGACTGCGCGAGTGAACCCATGGCCTGGATCCTAGCTGATAATGCCCCTATTGATAAATGTTGGAAACTATTTAATCTGCCCAACAAATCGAAACATAAGCCAGGGTCAAATTGACCGTATAGAACCGAACTTTGTTCCGATGCAAATAATTTGGCACTGCGCGACAGTAATTCATCGATAGCATAACTTTGTGTTTGTGGGGAGACTTTTGTTGATTTTGAAAAGGGAGAAAAATATTGCAGGTTTTGTAAAAAAATTCGGATTGCTGCACGGGCGCGGGCGCTATCGGGCACTGCAGCCAATCTTTCATTACATAGTCGTATTGTCTGGGCAATAAAAGCTTGCATTTTGGCTGGTGCATAATGCCCTGACCAATCCGCCCAATGTTGCTTCATGCTGACTAAAGTTTGACTGAGCTCTTCCAAACCCATCAATGAATTTGGTTGTTTCGCCAGCCATTGTTGATAGGCATCTAATCCGCCTTCAGAAAACCATTGCTTAACTAAATTTCCAGTAATTTCTTTGGGAAGAGTCTTCGTTTTATCTTTGATATCCTTTGCTTCGCTCATTTTTTACCCTCGCTAGAATTTACCGCCTTGTAGACTTTTCTCCCTTTATTTGCCCAATCAAATTTCAAACGCTTCGAGTATAAAAGCCAACAAAGCAAAAAAGACCGGCAGGATCAGCGCCCACAAACCCAATGTCGCCTCGCCTACTGCCCGCCCAGGCCGCAGCCAACAGTGAAGCCAACGATCGCGGGCCAGGTGTATTGAGCTCGATTGCCAGCTTGACTAGTGTCACTGCCATCGCGTTTAAGCAACACTTCGCCTATCCAGAACAAAGCGAGTGATGTTGGTCGTCATCATTGCAGTTGCGGGTGCACCCTTGAGTGATAATTGCACGAGCGCATTTTGTACGGCCATTGCCGAAACACCAAGCATACCCGCCAAAACCTCTTGAATTAATCTTTTAGCTTCATCATAACTCATCAAAAATTCAATTTCTTTTTCAATTGTATGATAGGTCGCTTTTTCAATACAAGAAAATAAATACTCGGCCATCGCCGTATAATCAATATATTGATAAAACGATTGGCTGTCTTGGTTAACGAACATTGTCCCGTCATCCGCTAAGGCTCTGTAAAACAATAACTTATCTTTTTAGCGCCCAGCTGAGGCTCAGATTTGCAGGCGGGAGGGTGTAGAAAAATGCGCGCATAGTTGTTCTATGTAAGTGTTTTTCTACACCCTCCCGCCTGCGAAGATGAGTCTTAGATGGGATGCTAAAAAGATAAGTTATTGTTTTACAGAGCCTAAGTGATAGTGCGTGAGAATGGATAATAATGGCTTAGAAAATAATTCAAGCACAGCATCATACTCATACATATTTTGCAGCATGATGGACGATACCGGAAAAATCAGACCGTTTGGCGTAAATCTGGTTTTCGATAAAATATGAGTTGTATTAAAATTCTAAAATTCTATTGTTTGATCGAATTTAATACCTGCGGTGCAACCAGTGGCGCTTGCCACCGATATTAATACCAGTTTCATCTTCAAACCTTGGAGGAGGGACAGAGGAACTGAAAAAGAGAAATTGTTGCGGAAAATAAATAAAAGGATTTTAAAATATTCAGCGGCTTAAGGTAGTGCCGTTGGACTCTTAAACATCTTCTAATGTTTCTTGATGAGGGATTTTTCCACTTATTAATTGCGTACCTGTTGTCATAGTAGAGGATTTATTCGGCGGCGTTTTGTTAGCAAGTTGTTGTTGACGAAAACGTTTACATTTTTGTATGATGATTGCCTGTTTTTCGTTTAACCCATCGCTATTGCCTTGCGGGCATTAATTTAATCATTGCATAATATCATAAGGAATACTATGATTTCATTATTTAATTTTAATTATCCATTACAAAGCTTATGTTGGCCTAGGCAAAATAAACTTTTAAAAAATGTTTCATTGGTTTTGTTGGGTGTAGTGGTATTAGCAATTGCTTCGCAATTGTCGATCCCCCTTAAACCGGTACCGCTTACCTTTCAAAGTGCGACTGTATTGTTAATTGCTTCACTTTATGGTGCGCGACTGGGGAGTGCCACAATGGCTGCCTATTTAATAGCGGGTGCTTTAGGTTTGCCGGTGTATGCAGAAATGTCTTCGGGATTGGCTGTATTATTTGGGCCTACCAGTGGTTACTTATTTGGATTTTTCTTTGCCGCCTTATTAAGTGGTTATTTAATGCAGCGTGGATGGGGCAAACATTTCATTAGTGCGTTCATTGCATCGCTATGCGGTGCGGTGGTGATATTTACGCTGGGTTTATTGGTATTGTCTCAATACACTGGTTGGCATCAAGCTTTTCTATTTGGGCTGCAACCATTTTTGATTACTGAATTGGTTAAGCTGGTTGCCGTAGCTGCAATTGCTCCGCAGTTTTGGAAACAATCGACTAATACATAGATGACAGTGTAACGATGAAAATTAAATTTCGACCACATCATTTTCTTTGTACGCTGTGCTTTCAGGGTAAAGGCTATTCCCCTGCTTTTATTACTAACTACGAAAAAATTGTCGATCAACTACAAAAAAAACCATCTACTAAAATTAGGGTAGTAAATTACACTGATGCCATTTGTGCTCCTTGCCCTCATCGGCAAGGAGCTCACTGCGCTACTCAAGAAAAGATCACCCATTTAGACCAACTTCATAGTTTTGTTTTAGATATCCAGCCAGGAGATGAGTTTAGCTGGGAAGAGGCCAAGCAGCGCATCGCAACAAAACTCACCCTGGAAAAATTCCACCATATCTGCGCTGGTTGTAGCTGGAAAAATTTGGGCATTTGTGAGCAAGTTCTTACGACCATTGCAGCAGGGAAAAATAGCTGACAGTCAAAAACATCGTATATGTGAACCCACCAAAAAATTAGCTACGTCAAAATGACGAAATCCTCGATAATCCTGCATCAATAGCAAAATCAGTTGCTGCCACTTTGCTCGACGAATCAGGCAGTTTTTTAATGCTGGACACAGCAGGAAAAGAAACCTGGCTTATCGTGCGCACCGCTGCCGATATGGAAACATTTTATGAGCTGGCAGCAGGTGAACCGGATGTGCCCCAAGAAACACTGCAGGCATTGCATGATAAAACTAAACTGGTATTTTTCCCTAAACGTGCTGAATTTATTCCGCCACAGGAAGATTGGGTAATCGAGGACGCTATTCTGTTAAAAGGGAGTGACATTTATTATTGCCTTTTGTCCGGTAAAGATAAATATCATCTCCAACAGACACCCATCTCCAGTTATAATATGTTTTTTGCGATGGTGGCGTAAAGCATATTGTTTCACTGGCATTTGAAAAAGTTGATAATGTTTTTGAAGAAAGTAATGCTTGTGTAGAAGCTTCATAATGGGTCTGTGTTTTAAACTCATTAGGATGAGTACTATCAAGTGGCTTAGTTTTCGAAATATCTAGCGCGCCCGTATCTGAATCTATCGACTTTAGGTAGAAAGAGCTCTCAACAGTGAAACAGCTCCTGCTACCGATGGTCATGATAGTAATGCGACGGGCGCACCTGTGTCCCCCAGGTTGCAACGTTACCATGGGTAACTCTTGATGTTACTTAACTATTTAAATTAAGGTCGACAATAACTTGGGTACCCGAAGGTCGTATAGATACATTGTTGCAATTTAGATTTCCATTTAAGGAGCAGTCTTTTTGAACACGGATGATTCCGGCAGCGTCGATTTTTTCAACTATCGTTGCTGTCGACCCGTCTTTGCCAGTTAAAGTAACTTGTCCAACGAAAGGAGGATTATACGTACTACAATACCCTGAATCCCAAGATAATCCGCTAGACTGGCCGGGGTTAATGGTCCAGTATTGATTGCTATCTTTATTGTCACAACTATTATGTTGTACTACAGCCAGTTTGTCGTTTTGAACAGGCTGAAAGTTATTATTAACAATAAATTTATAGTTAGTCGGTTGATTTTGTGCATTCGCGCAGCTGAAAACACTTGATAAAATAACTGTAGTCAGGATACTTGATAAGCCAATTTTTTTCATATCTATAGTCTCGTTTGATGGTTTAATTAAGGAGCTGTCGATCCAATTTTTATGTTTATGTTTATTTTTCATCTGAAGACAGAGTTTTAGTAATTAACGGGCTTAACTGTTTCACATGTGGTTCTAAAACCATATTATCATGATTACCTGGAGAAATATAAATTTTTAGTTGACTGGCGTATTCAAGCCAACCATTACTATCGTAGTCTGGTAATAGTTTCCAACTTTCCACCCCTCCCTCAGCAGCTTTTATTAAGGTGATCTTTCCATAATATTTTTTAGGTTGATATTTCCTTATCAAATCCCTTCTATTGTCGATCACAGCATTTACATGTTGCAACCATTCATCACTAGGCATATTGCCTATTTGTAAAAAATTTACATTGGCTGATAATTCTTCTTTTTCTTTATCTTCATTTTCATCAGCTTGATGGACGGGAAATTTGTTGCCAGCAAAAGCATCAATCAAAATAAGATTGTTTACCTTGTCCCCATGTGCCGTCATTTGCTGCGCCATTTCATAAGCAATATTTCCACCCAATGACCAGCCGCTTAAATTGTAAGGTCCATTGGGTTGAATTTTCTTTATGGCTTTTACATAGCATTGCGCCATTGATTGAATTGATTTATCTAAGGTTTCTTTCTGGTCATAGTCGGGATCTTGAATTCCATAAAATGGCCTGTCTTGTTCTAAATAAAGACTTAATGCAGAATAAGAAAATACTAGTCCTATCGCCGGGTGTACACAAAATAAAGCGGCTTTACTGCCAGTAGTGCGAAAAGGAACAATTGGATTAATAATAATTTCCTGCTTATCCTGTTTAAGGATTATTGAAACTGCTCTATTGTCGGATTTTCAAAAATATAGGTTATTGGTAACTTTGTATGAAAATCTTTTTGGATACGAGCAACCAGTGTAATTAGCAGTAGAGAGTGTCCCCCTAAGCTAAAAAAATTATCCTTCACGCCAATTGGTGTTATCTTTAATATCTCCTCCCAGATTTTAACCAGTCTAAATTCAATCTCATTTCTTGGAAATATTTGGTGGATTGCACTTTCTAATGCTGTGATAGGTTTAGCACTTAGCGCTTTTCTGTCTATTTTACCGTTAGGCGTCAGTGGCAATGAATCTAATACTATAAAAGTATTGGGTAGCATATAAGCGAAATAATAACAATTTAAAACAGGCCATCAAATTCATAAAGAGAGTGCTGTGTTCATCATGAACCAGTGCTTTAAGTGATTTCGTTAAACTTTGTGATATTTTGAAATAATAGGTCGTAGAATTATTATCAGATAATGCAGAAAATTTTGGTGGCAACTGTGTGTAAAAATTGGAATTTTCTAACCATGATTGCCCCTTTTCCATATCTTTATGGTATTGCTCCGAGTGGAGATATTCAGACTCGTCAGCCAGCATTTGAGATATATTTATTTATCATTTTTGCTTGTAGATATATCGATAATGTTTAATTTAAAATCGATTGTTGAACTAATCACCTGCAGCACATCTTTGGCAGTTTCTTCAAAATGAGTTCGTAAAGACTCATGCCGTTCAACTAAAAAATGCAACGCTTTTGAAATGGCGCTAATATTTAATAAACCATTTAATTTGAATACATAAGGAAGATTGTAAGCCGTTGATTCTGGATTTAATTTCCACTCAAACCAAAGACTTTGCTGTGGCCCTGTAAGCTTGAGTTTAGATAGAGTGGGACGCATATATTTTATGGCCTTAAAGTTTTATTTGTGATTTGTGATTTGTGATTTGTGATTTGTGATTAAATTTAGCTAATGTTTAAGAATCAACGTCGCTCTATATATATAGTATCTTTCCAAAGAATAACCAAAAATTATTAAGGTTTTTATTGATTTTCTAGTAAATGGATCAAGAAATTCAGACCACAGATGGGGGGTAAGCAGCTAAGTTATTCTCATCTAAACCAGGAGGCGAGATATGGGTTAAAAATATAGTCTGGCGGAAAAGGCTAAAATTACTTTAGAAGCGATAGACATTTAGTCCATCAATCGGCTCTGGTAATACATGTTTTAAAAGTTTTTTAACATCATTATTTTTTTTGGGTAGATTGAGAATTAAAACTTCGGGACAAGATGTTTGTGCTTCCATACATTCAAAAGGATTGTCATCAAGGAAAATAAAGCTGTTAGTAGATAGATTAAGTTCTTGAGACAGCTCTTTTATATGGTCTGATTTCTTTGTCCAATTAACTTTCCAGTTGGTCTCGGAAGATTCGTCAGTCAACCTACTTGAAGGATACTCGTAGTAAAAAAGTCTGTCTTCTTTTTTATAAATCGTATAGATGTCGAAATTCAATCATTGTGGCAATGATTTCATCATTTTCCTTCAAAAATCGCATTGGGAATGCACTAAGATCCGGATTTAGAGCTTTTAGATATTTATATTCACCATCAATTAAAAGTTGCCGAAAAAGATAGGTTTTGCTATCAGCAATCTTCGCTAAAACAAAACTCCGGTCCTTCGGATTTTTTTCTGGGCTCATAATCAATAAACAATTTTGAGGGAAATAAGGTTCCATTGCTGAATCACCTAAAGTCAACGCAAATGTATTGTTACCCGCGGATTCCTCAACAAAGATGGTGCTTTCGAGTTTATATGCTCCAGGATTGTTTAAATAGATTTCAATATCATCCCAACAAACTTTAGGTAGTTGCCTGGCTTTTGGTTTTGCGGCTGTGGGTAAATGCATATCAGCAAAAGATTCGGGTAGTGGTTGCTCGCCTTTTAGTTGCTCTAGTGTAATATTAAAAAAATCTGCAATCGGTTTTAGGTTTTTGACATGAGGGTTGGGGGAAGTACCTGAAACAATACGCTGCAGCGTTTGCTGTGGGAGATCTAAATCACGAGCTAATTGGGTGGTTTTGATATTTTTTTTAAACATCAGGGTTTTCAAGACCCTGCTGATCAAAGAATTATTCATAAGTATATTTACGCCTAATTGCCCATTTCGTGTCTATTTTGGAGATAGTTTGCTGCATATTAATGAGTAAATAACTCAATTCTTACATAATAACATAGATTAATAAAATCAAAAACCTTCTAAGGCGGATACCCGCCTGTTTTAAAAGAAATTTTTTCACCAAACCAGCGCGGTTTAAAAACCCAAAAAAATTTGACACTACAATAAAATTGGGTTTAGTGCCCAAATATAACTTTGTTCAGGCAAGATGATAGAGCATGTTGTAGTCGCTAGTGGAAAATGTGCATCGGATGGCTTCTAAAAAGAACGCTAAGCTGGAGGCAGGCTTAAGTAAAGAGCGCGGCTTTTCAGTATCTATACTAGATAGGAATTGGGTGGCAACTAGAATTTACGAAAAAGGATTAAAAAATTTTCGTAACTATTCAGCCCATTCGAGAATTGTCATTCCCGCTTTACAGAACTATCCAAGAATGATGGACTTTCAAGCGGGAACCTATTGCCTACCTTTCCATTAAAACTGCCAGGTGCAGTTACCAATTGGGTTATAGGTTCCCGCCTGAAAGATCAACACGTTCGCTCCAAATTGTGCCAGCGGGAATGACATTTCCCTGAATTTGGTGAATGGTTAAAAATTTTCTATATCTCCTGCTCATAGCTCCATACTTGATGTTTAGTTATTAACAAATCAATGAGAAATTTTCTTTGTTCTTTATATTCTCCTTATCTGTCGTTCACGCCTTGAATCCCTTGCTAGCGCTTAGGAGGACAGTGGCGTAATGATGGTTGGGAATTGATCACTCCAATATAAAAGAGATGCAATTCCACAACCGATCATTTAACCGCGATGACCTTAAACTCTTCGTAGGTTTTCAAAATTTTGATCATCTGGTCCCTCATTATCAACGACACTCTCTGATGAAAATGCTTGAAAAACTCTTTCCAATTGCGTCTTTGGGTCTGGAGCAGAAAGCGCTTTATAAAATTCTTCCAACTTTTTACTAGTCAAATCACTAATAGGACTTTTTTCTTCTTGTAGCTCCCGCAATTGTGCTATAAGTGTCAATAATTTAGGTGATATTGAACTTGGGAATCGTTCCTGAGGAGGAAGAGATAAAGGCTGTTTGGGGTTTTGCACGCTAAGTACTGGTGGCTCAGGCACTGGAGGATTTTGTGCTGCCCTGGATATTGATGATTTTGGCATAGGAGGATTTTGCAATAAAAGCCGAGAGTAAGAAGAGCTTGGCTCTGAAGGAATTGGAGGAACCGGATAAATCAGTGGTGGTAGTGAACTATCTGGCGATTCTAGTGATGGCTGATTATTTAGGTTTTTTTTTTGTGGCGCACTATTGGGTGATTTTTTTCTTTTTTTACTAGTATTTTGAGTATATTCTTTCATAATTTATCTCGAAAAATTAATTTGCACATTTAATGTAACTAATCACCCCGTCATCCCTTGCTTCGCTCAGGATGACGGGGTGACTAGTTACCTGAATTCCAAGTCATTTTTCCCCACTACAATTTAAAAACAGCTTTTTGTCGATTGTTTTAAGAATTTTTTCTTGGATTTTTGGGAGTTTTTAAGTCTCTCACTTAATATCGAAATGATGAATTAAAAAGCTGCGAAAAATCGGAATTAATTAACTTCGCATCAGAACTTATTATCAGGGGCTTATGGTTTAGCGCGGGATTAAAAATTCGCTCGCAGGAAGCATAGAAATTATTGCAATCAACTAGCGCGTAAATAGGTTGGGTATTAATAGTTGTCATACTTATGGGACAAGCCGCGGGACGACGAAGTGAGCAGTTGCTGGATCTCGGCATCCCTGCCGGGCGGACGTGCTCTATAGACTGTTTATGCGTCGATTTACTCAACCACTTTACGCATAAAATATCGGTCGAACCCCAGCAAAGATCATAGACATAAAATCTCGCCATATTCTGTATAACCGGATAGTCCGTCAAACCGGCTGTTGATATTTGAATATTCTGATTCATCATTTTTTTGCTACCTTATATCTCTTATTTGACTTCTATTTCTGTCGACAATAAATACAATACATTGAGTTTTCATAAATCAGTTTTCTCGAAGAAAAAATCAATAAATTTTCTGACTTTAGGTTGTACATACCGATAACGAGGATAATAGTAATAGACAGGAATTCGGTCTGCCTGGTAATTTTTTAAAACTTCAATTAGTTCACCTTTCTTTAATGCACTATCCAATAAATATAATGGCAATTGAATAATGCCAATACCCTGTTTAGCGCATTCGATCATACCCGCTACATTGTTTAATAAGAGGCTGGGTTTTAATACTAGTTTATGGGGTGGTTTCAAATAAATAGTTCTATCCGCAGAGCGACTGCTATGACCGATATAGTGATGTTGAGCTAAGCTATTTAAATCTTTGGGAACTCCGTACTTTTTAAAATAAGCAGGGGCTCCGCATAGCAGATAACGCGTGTTCATAATATTGCTTCTAACGATTTCATCACCGGCAGGCAAGGAAAAACCGACGGCTAAGTCAACTTGTTCCTGCTCAAAATGCGGGATATATTCACTCACGAGAAAGTTAATTTCCAGCTTCGGATATTTTCGTAAAAAAATCGCTAATCTGGGATATATTAAATGCTGGGCAAAATATTCAAAGACCACTACTTTTAATCTGCCTTCCGGTTCATGCATCATCTGCTGACAAATCGCTCGTACATCGTCTAATTCTTTTTTTAAACGCAGGCATTGTGCCAGCAGAACTTTGCCTGCTTCCGTCAATTGCAGACGATAGCTTTGGCGTGAAAACAAATCCATTTTTAAATGGGTTTCCAATTGCTTAATTTGTTTACTCAGCGCCGTTTTACTCATGCCTAAAGCCAAAGCAGCCTGAGTCAGGCTGCCGTATTGTGCCACATAGGTGAATAATTCAAATCGGTCTAAATCGGACATAAAGGTTTCCAAAAAAGAAACAGAGATTGCCTATTGTAGATATTTATATCTTATATGGAAACAAATATAATCAACTGACAATTGAACACAAAATTGCGGCGCTTCCGCACTAGGAAAGGCGTTGAAGGAACGATACGGATTCACGGTTGAAAATGTTTATAAGACGGCTTTAAAACTATTAAAAGGAACAAAAAATTAGTTAAATGATTTTTCACTTAATTGGGTAGAGTTCGTAGAGGGAATGGGTTGGGTGCTTGAGGGAAGCAACCCCTCTCCCTAACCCTCTCCCGCAAGGGGAGAGGGGATCATAGAGTTTCAGATAGTTAGGAAGTGAATTATTCAACAACGCCCCCCGGGGAGAGCCGATATAGCGCCAGAGGAAGAGATGCTGCCTGGAGATAATAGATAGCTAGAGGAAAAAGGTAGCGCTAGTCAAAAGTGGCACCAAACTTTACCTCGCTCTGTATTTTCTTCCCGCTCTATATCCCCTCTCCCCTTGCGGGAGAGGGTTAGGGAGAGGGGTTGCCTCTATTGGCACAATGTCAATCAATCTACAACCCACTTTTATTCATTATCAAGGAAGTTAATCCATGCAAAACCTATCCTCCATCGCATACAGAATAATTAACCCATGCATCAAATTTATGTTTTTATTCTGTTATTAGGCATTATTTTCATTATCGGCCTGTTATTCGACAAATCATCAGCACCTCTATCCCTTCTAAATTAAGAGAGAAAAATGAATACCACCTTAGCAAATCCTTCTCACAATAAACACTTGCCGCTGATCGCCTTATGTTTTGGTTTTTTCATGGTGATAATAGATGCCACTATTATTAATGTGGCGCTGCCTGTCATCGCTCAGGATTTGCATGGGACTATAGCCAATTTACAATGGGTAGTGGCCGGATATGCCTTAACCTTTGCCTGTTTACTCTTATCCGCAGGCAGTCTGGGCGATCAATTCGGCGCTAAACCTACTTTTATTTCAGGATTAGTTTTATTTGTAGCTACCTCGGTGGGTTGCAGCCTGGCAAGCAATTTTTCCATGTTGATTCTGTTTCGATTTCTTCAAGGAATAGCAGCGGCTATGATGGTACCCACCTCCTTGGCATTGATTCATGCAGCCTATGAAAATCCCAAAGATCGTGCCAAGGCAATCGGTATCTGGGCGGGAGTAGGGGGAATTGCGGCGGCATCCGGTCCCATCTTAGGCGCGTTATTAGCTACCACATTGGGTTGGCGCGGTATATTTTTAATTAATATTCCAGTTGGGATCATAGGCATAGGGCTAACTGGAAAATATTTAACTCCTGCGCGCAATAAAAAAACAATCACTCACTTTGATTTCTGGGGACAGATGCTGTCTATTCTCAGTATTGCCGCATTATCTGTTGGCTTGATTGAAGCGGGCAGTTTAGGTTGGGGTTCTGGTATTGTGCTTGGCAGTTTACTGATATCTCTAGCGCTTTTCTGTACTTTTCTTTTAGTTGAGCATCGGGCTCAATCACCCATGCTGCCCCTGCATTTTTTCAAACTTAAAACATTTTCTGCTGCCACTGCCGTGGGTTTGATTTTAAATATCAGTTTTTATGGCGAACTGTTTTTACTACCGTTGTATTTCCAACAAATCCGTAATTACTCTATATTAGCGACGGGCTTTGCCTTATTGCCTATGACCGGGGTAGTGGCCATTGCTTCGTATTTAAGCGGCAAGTTGACCAGTCATGTCGGCGCTAAGTTACCTATGCTGACAGGTCTAATCGTGGGTGCCGTAGGTTTTTTATCGTTGCTGATATTAGGCGAAACCAGCCCATCCTATTGGATATTAATTTTACCTTTAGCTGCGCTCGGCTTTGGCATCGCGTTTACCATGCCAGCTGCAACAGTGGCTGTTGTGCACTCAGTGCCTGCCAATCGCGCAGGTTTAGCTTCAGGCATATTGAATGTGAGTCGCCAGATCGGCAGTCTTTTAGGCGTTGCCATTTTTGGCGCATTGGTTGCCTCTGGGCAGTTCATGCAGGGCTTGCATTATAGTTTAATAATCGCTGCTCTGGTTTTTTTCAGTGGGGCTATCATCGTATCTATTTTTGTAAATACTATTTAAGCTATGACATAATGCACAATGGTGTCATTTATGCCCATTATTAAACAGCCATGCCAAAATCAATAAATTTCGATTCGATCTGGGACGGATTTAATATTAGCATAATATTTATTTGCTATTATTTAGTCCTATAAGAAGTGGCCGGAAAATTGGAGCAATGCAGCGCGAGGATATTGCAGATTAACCTGGCCTTCCGTTTTACTAGCCGAGCAAGGAAAATGATTGAACCTTCTTCTAAAAAGTGGAAACCTCCTGACCTTTCAGTTCAGCAATACAGACAGGAATTAGCTAAACGATTCACACGTTTTGAAGGACCAAAAGGATTATTAACTCAATATGTCAACATACGTCTTTTTTTGGAAGAACCACTAGCAGTTATTGAGCAGCTTATAAAAATAGAGAAATTATTAATCAAAAAAGGAAGCGAACGTAATGTGCTCGATGAGGAAAAAAAACCAGCCGTACTAAAAGCACCTGTAAAAGGAGAATTCTACCCACAACAAAGCAAGGTGTTGAGCCATGTAATTTTAGAACAATTAGGCCGGCGTGGTTTTCAAGAAGGTTTTGCTAAAGCTGATTGGAAAATTAAACCAGCTGGATTTAGAGCACTGTTAAGGCAAGGGTTGCTAATAAAAGACTCGGGGTTGAGAAATAATACGCATGGCGATTTTTCTCATTCAATACAATGGCTAGCAATCGCCTTGCAACAAGAGGATTCGGGTTTTCTCGATCGGCCGGTTATTGATATTTATAAATCACTTGGCGAGGACTTCAACGTTTTTACAAATTCATCTAAACGACTAGTTGATGTTAGAGAAACAAGTGTATGGGATTTTATTGTTGATCGTGTTTCGTCTATTGAGATTCAACGCAGAGATTACAATTCTGATGCTTGGCAAGAGGATCTTAATGGTTTTAGTTCACCCATGATATTAAATCTGTTTCTCTGCAAAACAAATGATCCAGAACTTTCTTTTTTTCGATCACTTGTTTTATCTCGTGATACTAAACGCACAAAAGAGTCGAAGGGTGTATTACTTATAGAAAGTGAAGCATCTAATAAAATACATAAAGATAAATATCCTAATGCACAATATCTTTCCAGTGGAATTAGACGTCTGAAATTGCCTGAGAGCTTTAAAGAAATCAAAGATTCAAAACCATCTTTTTTTCCTCTCAGAAACATAAAAGACGACACAATTATGCATGAAATTTTGCCAAAAATTCAGAAAATTGATGCGGGTCAAACCGCTATAGATACTTATAGCGAACTGCACGAACAAGTAAAACAACACCCCTTGAATATAAGTGCAATGCAATTGGATAAATATATTTGTTTTAAGTTAGGGCTTTTATACGCAGCAACGAACCTATTTGATAAAGCTTTAAGCTATATGGAGGAAGCGCTCTCTATTCACAAAAAATTGACTAAATTAAATCAAACCGAGTCCACGCATGAAATTCTAAATATTAAAAAAAATAGAATTATTCTTAATTTGGATATGATAGAAAATCAGTTAAGAGAAAGTGATTCAAACGAATCGACCTGTATTATCTCCTAGGATGGATTAGAGCCCCGCTCATCATAATGTTTAACCAAGATTGAGCTCTACAATCCCTCGTTATTTTCGAATAGTTGTAAATCTTAGTTCTTCAATAAAGTAACAAATTAGGATAGAAAACTCATGGCCAAGATTAAGCATGGTGAAATACCGAAGTGGTATAACACTCACAGCAAATATGAAGCATTATTTCATGAAGATTCACTGAATGAAAAAGTTACCAACCAAACCATAGAAAAAATACTAAAGAAATATTACGTTGATACAGTGCTTGATATGACCTGTGGAACGGGCTCACAGGTTTTTTGGCTTGTGAAACGAGGATATCAAGTGGTTGGATCAGATATTAGTCCAGGCATGTTAAAATTAGCAAAGCAAAAAGCACGGCAAGAAAAATTAGAGCTGGAGTTTCATCAAGGCGATATGCGCAATGTCAGAGTTGGCATTTTCGACGCTGTTTTAACGATTTTTAATGCAGTGGGTCATCTTACTAAAAATCATTTTGAAAAGACGATGCGAAATGTACACAACAGTTTGCATAATGAAGGAATTTATATATTTGATATTTTGAATTTAACTTATGTGAATCACGACGACAATATTAGTAAGTTATCACTCGAACGGATTAAAACGCACAAAGACACCAAAATTCGTGAAATCCAGCACAGCGTGCTCGATAGCAAAGGCATTCTCACTTCATACACTACTTTTTATACCCAGAAAAAATCCGGTGCTATAAAAACATCAAATATAATAGCAACCTTGCAACTTTATACAGCAAAAGAGTTACGGGAAATGTTAGCCAGGAACGGATTTAAAGTCTTAGGTCAATATGGCATTGATGGATCTAAATTTTCAGCGCAAAAAACGGAACGTATTTTAACAGTAGCGAGAAAACAATAGCAGGGCAAAATATTCAAAGACCACTACTTTTAATCTGCCTTCAGGTTCATGCATCATCTGCTGACAAATCGCTCGTACATCGTCTAATTCTTTTTTTAAACGCAGGCATTGAGTGCTTGTGAGAAGCAATCTTAATTATTGCCAGTCTGGTTTTTTTCAGTGGGATTGTCATCGTATCTATTTTTGTAAAAACCATTGAACCGAAGACATAATGCACAACAGTGCTGGATATGACCTGTGGAACGGGTTCACAGGTTTTTTGGCTTGTGAAACGAGGATATCAAGTGGTTGGATCAGATATTAGTCCAGGCATGTTAAAATTAGCAAAGCAAAAAGCACGGCAAGAAAAATTAGAGCTGGAGTTTCATCAAGGCGATATGCGCAATGTCAGCGTTGGCATTTTCGACTCTGTTATAACGATTTTTAATGCAGTGGTCATCTTACTAAAGCCCATTTTGAAAAGACGATGCGCAATGTATATAACAGTTTGCATAATGAAGGAATTTATATATTTGATATTTTGAATTACTTATGTGAACCACGACGACAATATTAGCAAGTTATCACTCGAACGGATTAAAACGCACAAAGACACCAAAATTCGTGAAATCCAGCACAGCGTGCTGATAGTAAAGGCATTCTCACTTCATACACTACTGTTTATACTCAGAAAAAATCCGGTGCTATAAAAACATCAAATATAATAGCAACCTTAGCTGTCATCCTGAACGCAGTGAAGGATCTCCTTGAGGTGAGACGAATCCGAGCCGCGCGCGTCAGCAAGCGTTGCCCAAGTTGTGAACTGCAGTAGCTGTCATTCTGAACATGCGCTGTCATTCTGAGCGCAGCGAAGAATCTCCATTAAGGTAACACCTCAATAAGACTGCGCTCAGGATGACAGCTAGCAGTTCACAACTTGGGCAACGCTTGTTGACGCGCGCGCGGCTCGGATTTTAAAACGTGCTAAATGAATATTTACGAATATATTTAATGCCTCATTGCATCAAATTGTAAAACCTAGTATCATTTTAGCAGTAATTGCGAAAAAACCAATTTGCTTGAATAAAGCAATAATTCCATCGGTATTAGAAGTGCAAATTTTAATTAATCGCTATGTCCAAAAACTATAAAACCAATTGTTCTCCTTATCTAACTCGCGGACTAACCTTCATTTTATCAGCAGGCTGTGGAATAACGGTAGCTAATATCTATTATTCCCAAACCCTGATTTCACTTATTGGCTCTTACTTAGATCTAAATCATGCTGTAACTGGTTTTATTGTGACTTTAACCCAAATTGGCTATGGGGTCGGTCTTATTTTCATCGTGCCGATGGCCGATTTAACTGAGAATCGGCGTTTAATTTTCTGGTTGCTCTGTGCATGCGCGATAGCATTGATTGGGATTTTATTTTCCCAAACCGGTTTAATGTTTTTGATCTTTTCTTTTCTGCTGGGGGCGACATCTGTGAGCGCCCAGGTGATGGTCCCTTTTGCCGCTCATTTATCAGCTGAAGAAAATCGAGGTAAAACGGTCGGTAATGTTGTCAGCGGTCTATCGTTGGGTATTATGTTGTCCAGACCTTTGGCCAGTTGGTTGGCCGATGTATTCATGTGGAAAGCAGTGTTCATTCTTTCGCTAATATTGTTGCTAATCTTTGCCGTATTGGTGTTGACCAAATTACCGCGAAGGCAACCTCAGGAAACCTCTTCCTATGCTGCGATACTGACTTCCCTGCCGCAGCTCTGGAAACGTTATCCGATATTACGTCGCCGCTCCCTGTATCATGCATTTTTATTTGCAGCTTTTAGCTTATTTTGGACATCGATTGCTTTGCTACTATTGGGACCTAGCTTTCACTATTCGCAAAGTCAGGTAGCGTTATTTGCCTTTGCGGGCATCAGTGGTATATTGGCAGCACCATTAGCCGGTCGACTGGCAGATCGTGGTCATTCACGTTTGGCAACCGGTTTGGCTATTATGTTAGTCGCGGTGGCATTTGTTCTAGCTTATTTGGGTAGAGATTCGATCCTAGTGTTGGTGTTAGCAGCGATTTTATTGGATGCTGGGGTTTGCTCTAATTTGGTAGTAGGCCAACGCGCCATCTATATGTTAGCTGCTGCAGAGCGAGGGCGATTGAATGGCATCTATATCACTACTTTTTTTGTCGGAGGAGCAGTAGGTTCTGCTTTGAGCAGTTTTGCTTATGTCAAAGGTGGGTGGATGGCGATTTGCAGTATTGGTTTAATGAGTGCGTTGATAGTTTTTGCCTATTTTTTAACGGAATTTGTGGCTCGATCTAATGCTAGAGGCTCATAACTATCAGAAAATTTCAGCTGTTCATTGATAAGTCGAGAAACGAGCTGGCTTAACAACTAGCTCGTTTGTTTTGCGCACCTTACGGTCCCTTCCCCCGCTTGCGGGAGAAGGTTAGGAAGAGGGGGGGTCTCTATTGGCTCTTTGGTTAACATGCTGAATAGTTACCTTTTCAATTGAAAACTTCGGGATATAACGTGAGTTTGCAGCTCATTCACCTCATGTCTGAGGGTGATGATCTTTTAAGCCAATAAAAATGTAAAATTAGCAATTACCTATGACAAATGCATCTGAACCAAGCCGAGAATTATCTAGCACAAAAAATTTCAAAATCAAAAAACTTTTGAAAATTTTAAGCGATGGTAATGCCCACTCGGGTGCTCATCTGGGCGAGAGCCTAGGAATTACCCGCAGCGCCGTATGGAAGCTTATCAATCAACTTAAACAAGAAATGGGCATCCACATTGAGGCCAAAACCAACCAAGGCTATCGCATTCAGGAAAGCTTTGAATTGCTGAATTTGCGTAAAATTAAATCTTGTTTGTCTCCTGAGTATCATAGCTATATCAAGAAAAGTATTATTTTTGATAAAATACCCTCAACCAATAACTATTTATTGGAGCAGTTACAAAATAAAGATCACAGCGTCGCTATTTGTCTGGCTGAACTGCAAACTGCGGGTCGAGGCAAATTCAATCGCAGATGGTTATCCCCCTTTGGCAACAATATTTATTTATCATTATTGTGGCATTTTTCGAATGACTCGTCGCAATTATCCGGGTTAAGCCTAGTAATATCCGTGGCCATTATACGTGCTTTAAAAAAATATGGGATCAGTCACGACATTACTGTTAAATGGCCCAATGATATAATGTGGCGCGGACGTAAACTGGGTGGCGTTTTAATTGACTTACGCGGTGAATTTAACTTTAACTGCGATGCTGTTATTGGCGTGGGGTTGAATTTGTATTTAAGCGGTGGCTTAAAAAAAGCGCTGGATTTTCCAGCTACGGATCTGACTGAGATTATCCAGTGCTTCCCGGAACGAAATAAGCTTACAGCTTACCTATTGGAGGAATTACTCAATGCCCTGTCTGTATTTCAGAAAAAAGGGTTTCAGCCATTTTTGCGCGATTTTTCAGCGGTAAATAACACATTGAATAAACCAGTCCGTATTACCTTAGGGAGTGAGATTTACCAAGGCATTGGGCGCGGAATTAATGAGGAAGGCTTTTTTTTATTGGAAATCGAAAAGGGAACAATAAAAAGTTTTTCCTGTGGAGAAGCTTCTTTGTGTGCACAAGCTCTCTAGGTGGCTTTCACAAATCCCTTATGCACTTTTCCACGGCCTGCATAAAAACTAAAAACTCCGTCGTTTCAATTTTTTTTAACTGCTTTAGTTTTGCATCATGATCCGGAATTAGGTGAATCCACTCCAACATTTCCTGTAAGTGCCGATTTTCCTCAGCCAGGATGCCGCGGAAAATACTTGGCTTTCCCAATTCTTGAAGTACTTGCTCAAATGCTGAGTAAAACTCTAGAGCTCGTAATTCAAGCAATAAAGTCGTAAATAAATAGCAGTTCCATAGATCGGATTCCTGCAATTGTGTCACTGCAGCATGATCTATAGTTTGGAAATAATGCATAGCTTCTGGTCCACATAATAAATTACTGGTCTCATAATTATCACACTGAGATGAAATTTTTAGTGCAGCGCGTTTTAATATCCAGGCATGACGCAATTCTTCGCTAATATGTGCTAATAATTTTTCATTCAATTGTTGCTGTTTTTGGCTTTTTATAATTTTTCGCGCACCAATATATTCCAGTAAACTCAAGGTATTTAAAAACCGCGCATACTTATCCGGCACATTAATAATTTTTTTTAATAGTTGCTGCATTTAAAACCACTCCTTATCAAGAATTAATTCAATAACATGATACACATGCTCTAACTCGGTTTGGGTAATACAATAAGGCGGCACAGCGTAAAGTACCGGCCCTAAGGGACGTAATAATACGCCTTGTTGCAGCGCAAACGTGCGAATGGCAGGTCCTAAGCCCGTCATATAACCAGGCAAGTTTTTTTTATTTACGGCGCCGATGGTTCCCAGCATGCGGGCTTCTGCACAATGCTTATGTTGTGATAAATGTCGTATACAGCGTTGAGTAATTTCACTAATACGAAAAATGTCCTGCTGAGTAGATTGTTTCTGCAATAACTCCCATGAAGTGATCGCAGCAGCGCAGGCTATGGGATTGGCAGTATAAGAGTGTCCATGTAAAAAAGCCTGATTAATATCTTTGGAATAATAAGCATTAAAAATCTCTTCTGTTGCCAATGTCACCGCCAGCGGTAAAAAGCCACCAGTTAATCCTTTGGCAAGGCATAGCAAATCCGGTTTTATGCCCGCATGTTCAAATGCAAAACATTTACCCGTGCGATAAAAACCGGTAAATACTTCATCGCAGATTAATAACACGCCTGCCCTGCGGCAAAGAGCAGCTACAGCCACCAGAAAATCAGCGCTGTGAAATTTCATGCCGCCAGCCCCTTGTATCATCGGTTCGATTATCAGTGCGGCATATTGTTCCGGCTGCCGCGACAAGAGGTCTTCTAATTGATTAATCTGTTGTGGATCGATAAATGTGACAGCGGGCAAAAGGGATGCAAAATGACTGTGATAACTGTCACGTGCGCTCAACGCCATAGAACCCAGCGTATCACCGTGATAGGCATTAGTAATGGCAATAAACTGGCTACGGGATTTGATTTTCCGGTTTTTGTGATATTGGTAAGCTATTTTCATTGCCACTTCAACAGCGGTTGAACCATTATCCGAATAAAAACAACGTGTCAAATTTGCGCCGCGTTGTTGAGAAGCGGTGGTTAAAATTTCGGCCAATCTGACTGCCGGTTCATGTGTAAAACCTGCCAACACCGTATGCTCCAACTGCAATGCTTGAGCATAAATGGCTGCCGCAATTTCCGGCTGTGCATGACCATGCAAATTTACCCACCAGGAAGAAATAGCATCGATCACACGGTGTCCATCAGCCAGTTGTAGCCAGGCGCCTTTAGCACTGATAACGGGCAAAGGTTGATGCTCCAGGCCATGTTGGGTGAATGGATGCCAGAGTGATTTTTGATCGCGTGCTATCAATGATGCTGAAATTTTCATGTGAGGATTTTTTGTAATAAGTTATGCTGGAAGATTAAATGCGCGGCTTGCTGAAAACTTTGTTTTTCAACTGGGTTTAAAGCAGGAATTTCCGCTAGAATTGGCACTGAAATAAATGATTGTAATGCTGCAGTTAATCCCGGATCTAATGCCCCTGATAAGATTAATCCTTTAACTGGAATTTGCGCATTGGCGGCTGCTTCCAATGTCAGCAGAATGTGGTTCATCGTACCCAATTGTGTGCTGGCCACAATCAATAACGGCAACTTAAGTGCGACTGCCAAATCACGCATCATCTGATTTTGTGTTAAAGGGACTAACAGTCCGCCGGCACCTTCAACCAAATAGCATCCCTCTTCCAATTGATGCCAACGTGCTAGGATGTTATCAAACTTGATGGGGTGATGCTCTGCTAATGCAGCACGATATGGGGCTTGCGGCAGAGTGTAGGAAAATACGGGATTAATAATATAGGGCTGCAATCCAGTTAATGAACTTACAGTTTCACAGTCGCTATCCTCTCCAGTTTGTACCGGTTTGAAATAATAGGCATTCATGCCCTGTGCTCGTGCTGCAGCTAATATCAGCGCCGCTGCCAGTGTTTTTCCGACATTGGTATTAGTGCCTGTAACAAAAACGCCCGTTTTCATAAATTATGTTTTGCCATTAACAAATCAGCAGCCAGCTGCTGCAGTTGTATTTCGTTATTAACCCATTTGACTGTAATACGTAGTCTGGCAGTTCCCTTCGGTACCGTGGGTGGGCGGATAGCGCGGACATCCCAGCCGCGCCGAGATAAAAATTCACTAATATCGATTGCTTGACGGTTATCGCCTAAACATACAGAAATGATGGGAGTATCATCCGCGTTTTTTCCGGAAGTTAATGATAATAAGGTGCGCAAATATTGCGCCCGCCGCTTAATCACTTCTGCGCGTATTGACCCGACCTCCTCATACAATTTGATTGACTCCTGCAGCAGCAGTGCTAATGCCGGTAAAGGTGCTGTTGTGAATATAAAGCTGCGCGCAAAATGCACCAGGTAATCACGTAATAAGCCATTGCCTGCTACCCAAGCTCCCGCCGCACCCAGCGATTTTCCCGCTGTGTGCATGCTGGCAAAAACCTGATCAGTCAGCCCTAGCGTTGCCACCAAACTTTTGCCCCATATCCCGGTAGAATGCGCTTCATCTACAATCAATAAAGCCTGATATTTATCAGCCAATTTTGCTAATTGCAGTAAATCAGCCTTAGTACCTTCCATGCTAAATACACTTTCTGTCATAATAACCTGCAGACATTTTTGTGACTGATTTAATTTAAGTTGTTCCCCTAAATATTCGTAATCCCTGTGTGGAAATATTATTTTTTGCGCCTTAGATAACCGAATGGCATCAATAATGGAGGCATGATTCAGCGCGTCTGAAAATACTAAATCTTCTTGACCTAACAATGCACCGAGCAAACCCAGGTTAGCCATATAACCCGATGGAAACAACACAGCGGCTTCACGATTGCTAAATGCAGCTAGCAAGCTCTCTGTTTCCTCATGGATCTGCAAATTACCTCGTAACAAACGTGATCCTGCTGAACCAACAGCTGCTTGGTCCAGGCGGCAAATAAAACGTTCACGTAACAAATTATCCTGGGCAAATCCCAGATAATCATTTGAACTAAAATCCACGCCGCAGGGTGCGCGCAAGTATCGCGCGAGGTCCTGGGATTTATACAGTGCTATTCTATGCTGCAATAGTCTAATAGATTGGTTGGTATAAGGTGGCATGAAGCAAACGATAAATGCTCCCAGAAACATTGTCAACCAAAATAAATAAATTTGGTTGACAGCAATGAAGCATCTTTGAATAATACATTTGCCATTTAACTGGGAGTGACACACTATGCAATCAACTAACAACAAAATGGACATCCGCCATAATTGGACCCTGGTAGAAGCGATGGCTTTGTTTGATCTGCCATTTGCCGATCTACTGTATCAAGCGCAGACATTACATCGTCAGTATTTTGATCCCAATCAAGTGCAGCTTTGCACCTTGATGAGTATTAAAACCGGTCTTTGTCCTGAGAATTGTGGTTATTGTTCACAAAGCCAAAGCGCGAACGTGGAATTAAAAATTGAGAAATTACTATCGTTGGAAGAGATTTTACCCATCGCCAAAAATGCCAGATCAAAAGGCGCCACGCGTTTTTGCATGGGCGCTGCCTGGCGTAATTTACCAAACAGTGCCCTGGAAAAAATAAAAACAATTATTAAAGAAGTGAATGCCCTGGGGATGGAAACCTGCATGTGCCTGGGCATGCTAACGGCTAAACAGGCGCAAGTATTGGCTGAAGCCGGATTAGATTATTACAATCATAATGTCGATTCTTCTCCAGAATTTTATCCACAGGTAACAACTACACACACCTACCAAGACCGCCTGGATACGCTTGAACATGTACGTAATGCTGGTATAAAAGTGTGCTGCGGAGGTATTGTTGGCCTAGGCGAGAGCGTTGTCGATCGCGCCGCTATGCTGGTAGTTCTAACCAATTTGCCAGAACACCCATTTAGCGTGCCCATCAACCGCTTAACACGCGTACCCGGCACGCATTTAGGTGAAACAGCGCCGGAACTGGATAACTTTGATTTTATCCGCACCATTGCGGTGACACGCATTATGATGCCGCGCGCATTCGTGCGTTTATCTTCTGGACGGCATCAGATGAGCGATGAAATGCAGGCATTATGTTTTCACGCAGGAGCTAACTCTATTCACGGAGCGCGTAAAGAGATGTTAACTAAGTATGTTACCAATCCTGATTTTGATAATGATGTGCAATTGTTTAAACGTTTGGGTATTACTCTGCTATAGCCACGCAATACTTATCTCAACAGGGTACTATCATTACATTAGATTTTGGTATTGGCTTAGGACTGTGAATACTTGACCCTTTGACTTTTTTAGCATATTTTAATGTTATCCCAATTGCTTATTAACAGAGGTCTTTGTGAAATATTTTTCTAAATTTTTCTTCATCGCTGCAATTTTCATTTTTAATTGTTGTTATGCTCAAACACAAGATAAGCAGCCAATTCAAATAAAACTGTATGCAATTAATTGTGGACGCATTGATGTCTCAAATTTTTCAGATTTTTCAGACACGCATGACTATGATAATAAATCTGTGCAACTTGCCGATCCTTGTTTTTTAATTGTGCATCCTAAAGGAATTTTACTTTGGGATACTGGACTGCCAGATTCATTGATTAAAAAGCCAGAAACCATAGGTGTATACCATCTTACAAAAGATACTTCTCTGGAAGATAGTTTAAAAAAAATTAATTTGAAACCCAACGATATTAACTATGTATCTATTTCTCACTCTCATTTTGATCATACGAGTGGTTTGGATCAGTTTTCTCATTCAACCTGGCTGTTACAAAATGCAGAATTAGCCTATGCAAAAATGCATCCTAATGCTTTTGTTGTCGATCCAAGCACTTTAAAAAGCTGGAAAACTGCTCACAAAATCATGCTCAGTGGTGATTATGATGTGTTTGGTGATGGAACGGTGCAAATATTAAGCACACCAGGGCATACACCTGGACATCAGTCTTTATTGTTAAAACTACCACAAGCTGGTGTAATTATTTTGTCGGGGGATGAATTTCATCAAAGAACGAGCTTTGAACCGCTGCGAGTTCCAGTGTTTAATACCAGCCGTGCAGAGACAATGGCTTCGGCAGATCGTATTAAAGTATTGATAGAAAATACCGGTGCACGTCTTATTATTCAACATGATCTGCATGATTTTGAACAATTACCAACATTTCCAAATTACTTAGATTAAGTCAGTCCTCGGCAATTAAGGAAGAACCCGAGCCGCGCGCGTCAGCAAGCGTTACCCCAGCTGTAAAATACTCTTAGGCTCTGTAAAACAATAACTTATCTTTTTAGCGCCCAGCTGATGCTCAGATTTGCAGGCGGGAGGGTGTAGAAAAATGCGCGCATAGTTGTTCTATGTAAGTGTTTTTCTACACCCTCCCGCCTGCGAAGATGAGTTTTAGATGGGATGCTAAAAAGATAAGTTATTGTTTTACAGAGCCTTATGTGGGATGTTTTGTGGAATACTTAAAAACTGCAAGCAAAGCTTGCTTGAGTAGTGGAGGTAATTTTTTGGATTGGTGCGCCTTGAAAGTGACGCAAGCTTGGGCAATGGCTTGCTGACGCGTGCGGCTCAGATTCTTCTTACGTAATAATCGAATATTTACTTGTTTTTCGCCGATGCAAAAAACGGAATTTTCCAATTCCAGTTGATCGTTGTACTTTTCCTTCCATTCGTTCAATGGCTTCTATACCAGGTAGGCCAAGCCAAATTTGTAACTATTCAGCACCATAACTGCGAAGCCAATAGAGACTGCCCCCTGCATAGTAGGCAATGATTTAAGTATTCTGAATATGCTAATCAACTACCGAGCACTTTTAACGCCTGGAGTTAAAATCAGAGTGTCGAGAAAATGAAACTTTAACTTCTTGATCATAAACACAATAAGATATTGCGTTACGTGAGAGTCAATAGGTTGCGTCATAATTGTGGTTGACAAAAACTCGTTACCATTTATACTAAGTCAAAATATTTGCTAAATTTATTACACATATCTAGTACCAGACAAAATCCCTAATAACCTATTATTTAAGCACAATAAAACCAAATTTATAGATGCAAATAAATACACCGGCCCACAATTAAGGCTCTGTAAAACAATAACCTATCTTTTTAACATCCCATCTAAGACCCATCTTCGCAGGCGGGAGGGGATAGAAAAACACTTACATAGAACAACCGACGCAGTCGTACCGGCATGGAAGCCGGGATCCAGATCACAGGATGTGAAAGTTTCGCTTTCCTGCGCCCTGGATCCCGGCTTCCTGCCGGGACGACGTTCCGTCGACTATGCGCGCATTTTTCTACCCCCTCCCGTCTGCAAATCTGAGTCTCATCTGGGCGCTAAAAAGATAGGTTATTGTTTTACAGAGCCTAATATAATTATTGTAGTAAAATCTACTCATCCCTATACATTATCTAAGCTATCGCAGATTTCTTTTCCATTACAGGTGAGTCGTTGTTGGTGAAGAGTTTTTTTAATGGTTATCTGGAAATCAATATACCTGAAAAACAATAAAAATTATTAAGGATATAAAATATGTTGATGGGGATTGCAAAAAAGATCAGTAAATTTTTTAAATTTCTTGCCAGTTTGCACCAAAAACATACCTATACCCCGGCATACCGCTTAGCTGAAATCAATCATACCGAAATGGATGAATATATAGTTACCGTGCAAGTCATTCATAAAAATTCAGTATTTCGCGCCAAGCCGGAAGAAATCCTTGCTAATGATCATTTAGTCGATAAATTTTCTCCTCGAGATATTCGCGCTCTTACCTATTTAGGCTATCTTATGATTAATAATCCTAAATATAAAATCCTAGCGCAGCGCCTGTCGGAAAAACATGATAGCGTTTTATTTGCTTTACGCAAAAGAGGTGATGATAAAATTATCATAAAAACAGCTGATGAAATTATGCGCGAAACTGATATTATTAACAATTTGAAGGCGAAGGACGCACAAACTATTGGTTACGTTGTGGCAACTGAAAATATGGCAAATGAAGAAAAAGCAAAGACAACGTTAAAGCTAAGCCTTAATAACACTCAAAATGTTAACAAATGAAATCCTGCCGCATTGATGAGGCGCTTGTGCTTGTCGGCGAAGCATCAGCATTGATTATCGCATTTAAAATAGCAGCCAATAGCCTTGGATGAGTAATCATAGGACAGTGTGGGGTTGATATTTCAATACATTCCCAACCTTTAATTTTTGCTTTGTGAGCTATTTTGTTCATTAGCATATTGCCTTGCAAGCAATGAATAAAGGTTATTTCTATATCGGGACAGTATTTTGAAGAGGCTGCAATTTTATCGGTAAAAGTTTTCAGCGCTTGCGGAGTGTGCCTGGGTACTGCCCAATTTATATCTTCAATTTTAGTCAACCCAAATGCTGCGGCAGGAAATGGTTGCACTTGCCAGCCGTTCCCTTTGGCTGCGGACGAATAGAACATGTTTGCAGCTTTTGGTCCTAATATATCGAGTAAGCTTTGTTCTGTCTCAGGAAAAACAGCATCCAGATAAATCAGAGCACGGACTTTGCTCGGCCGCTGCTGTGCGATTCCTGTTATTACCATCCCACCATAGCTATGCCCGATCAATGTCAAATTAGTTAAGGCAAGCTCATCTATCATGTAACATATATCATTAATATGTTCTTGCAGACCAGTTTGCTCTGTGAGCTCATTGATTCTTTCCGCTGAACCTTTTAGTGAGGGGAAATAAGCGGTGTGGTTGGACAAAAAAAGCATGGGCTTAATTTTATCCCAGACCCATCCGCCCTGGAAGGCGCCATGAATAAAGAGGTAGTTAGTCATTGGAAGACCATGGGGTTTTACATAATATCCATTTTTGTTGAAGGGAAACCCTGCCTGCAAAAAATTTCTGGCGCACGATTCTCCCATTAAAATTCTTATTGTATAATGCTTGCATTCGATCTTGAAAAGATGAAAGTATTCCGCAATTAAAAACATGGCTGCTCATTGTAAAGCCACACATAATGCAAACAGTGCATATTACAATAACTTTTTAAAGTGACGCAACAGTTGGGCGCTAAAAAGATAAGTTATTGTTTTACAGAGCCTAACAGGATATATTCTATGCCGATTTCACAACGAAGTACCAAATACCTTATGTTCTTATGGCATATCTGACATTCATGCTAAGCTTGTTTTCTAATCCTGATGTTCCAATCAAATAAAAATAGTTGAAAAATATTTTTATTTGCAAACAAATTGTACCTATAAAGAGAATAGAAAAACATGGATATACATGATGTAGAGAACCGCAAAAATTTATGGTTATTACTGGCTGTTGGTTTCATGGCTTTAATAATCAACGTAGATTACACGGCGGTTAATCTGGCATTAGTTCCTATGGCTTTTGATCTCAATGCAAAAATTAGTAGTATCAAATGGGTATTAAGTGGCTATGTGCTTGCTTGGGGAGCTTTAGTTATTCCTGCCGGGAAGACCCTTGATATTTATGGTCCGCGGAGGATATGTCTTTTTGGCTTAGTGCTGTTTTTGGTGGGTTCATTAGTAGCAGGAATAGCAACATCTGAAAATGTCCTTATTGTCGGCAGGGTCATACAAGGGATAGCAGGCGCATTTTACGTGCCCACCCTCTATGGGCTTATTTGTGCCTATTTCCCATTGGAAAAACGTGGATTCGCTACTGGATTTTTTAGTCTTGGAGTGGGCTTAGGTATGGCTATTGGTCCTACATTTGGTGGTTTAATTTTAACTTGTCTAAACTGGCGCTGGATTTTTCTGCTTAATTTACCGCTTGGTTGTTTTGTCATGTTAATTATTTTTTTCACTCCAGAAAAAAAAGTCATTAACAAACAATCTGTTGTTGATAAATCTGCTTCTTTTTTATTAATATCAACTATTGTAAGTATCATGTATGCTTTGGATCATCTTGTTGACTGGGGGATATTTTCAGGCCGTTTTTTTGCATTATGTTTATTTGCAATAGCGTTTTTTATTTTATTTGTGTGGCGGCAGAAATATTTAGCAAGCCCACTGATACCTGGATCATTAGTAAAAAATCGTAATTATACGGCCACAACTTTAGCTTTAGCGTTTGAACAATATTCATTTGCTGCTCTCGTAGTGATTATTAGTTTGTATTTACAAAAAATCAAGGGTATGTCTGTCTTACATGCAGGCATATTTTTTCTGGCACTCACATTAGCTTTTGCAATAGTTTCACCCATAAGCGGCAAATTAATTGACAAATTTGGGGTAAAACCTTTTGCTTTACCAGGAATGTTAATATTAGCATTAGCCACGCTGGCATTAGTTTACTTGCCCCTATTAGCAGGCTCGTGGATTGTGCTCCTTATTTTGTTGGTAATGGGCATAGGCATGGGCTTGGCTTTTAGTGCATTAAATACTAGTGTCGTGACGACAGTATCTGAGAGCGAGGTGGGCATGGCATCCAGTGTATTTTTAATGCTGGCATTATTCGCCAATACATGTGGTGTCATTGTATCAGCTATTATTTATGAGTGGATAGGCTATAAGGCTTTGGTCAGTTATGTAAATCAACAATGGTCAGTGGCGCCACTGAATAATGTACAGTTACAGCAATTGCAGCATCTTATTCTGTTTATCGGTAATTCAAACTCCTCCCTTGATGCCTTCCCCTCCAACGTGCAAATACTAATATTGAAATATCTACCAACAGCTTTAGCACAAGGAATAAATAGAGTATTAATTGTAAGTGCGCTTATCACCTTTATTGGTAGTTGCTGCCTAGTATTTTTAAATAAAAAATCCGTAACTATCCAAAATTTCGAGAGCAGCTATCCGAAGATTCAGTAAAATAAATTTTGCTTCCTTAGGGTCAAGCTGCAGGATGATTTTTTGATCCCTGAAATTAACTTAAAATATTGAATAATTATAAAAGTCGAATCTATCATGTATTTTCCGTTTCCTACCTGCAAAAAAAAGATTAAAGTTGCAGCGGAGTTTAAGTATGAAAAATTGTATACTCATAGGTCGAGGCAGCCTTATTATAAGCTGCATTGAGATTTTGAAAAAAAAATCTTTGTCTATTCTAGGAATAATAACTACAGATATAGAAATACTGGAGCTACTTGCAACTTATGACCTTCCCATTTACGACAACGTTGGTCAGATTGTTGCGCTTGCTGAAAAAATAGATTATCTATTTAGCATTGATAATCCTGTGATTTTGAAGCAGTCAGAATTAGCATATTTCTCTTGTCCTATCAACTTTCATAATAGCCTGTTGCCACTCTATGCCGGTTCGCATGCAACTACATGGGCAATTTTGCAAGGCGAAAAGAATTATGGTGTTACCTGGCACTTAATGAGTGAAGAAATTGATGCGGGGGATATTCTATTACAGCAAGAAGTTATTATTTCTCCAGATGATTCAGCCTTTAAGTTAAACATAAAGTGCTTTGCGGCAGCAATAGAAAGTTTTAGCATTCTTTGTTCACGATTGATGGGCAGCGCTCTGCTTTCACGACCACAAAATCTAAATATTCGTACATTTTACCCTTTAAATAAAAAACCAAAAGCAAATGGATTGCTTCATTCTAATATGAAGATTTCTGATGTTTTTAATTTAATAAGAGCTTTAGATTATGGGCCGTATGATAATCCATTGGCACTGCCTAAGTTGATTTTGGGCAATAATTTAATTGCTATTGGTAAAGTGCAAAATACGTTTGATAAGGAAGAATGTAGTCTCGAAAATAAATCTGCTGGTATAAACCTCATTCTTAAAGATGGTGTGGTGTGTGTTTCAGAATTAAAGTTATTGATGGAAAATAAAAAACCTCAGATAGAAAGTTTGGATTTTTTTCTAGGTAAGACATACTCAATCAATATAGAAGAACAAAGAGATTTAGAGTTTTGGAATGATAAGGTCGGAGATTATGAAAATATTTTTATTAAAGATTTCCATGAATATACTCCTGATACGGGTTTGCATAAGATTTACCTTTCCCCACTTAAGCAAGGCATTGATAGTAAAGTTGCTATTTTTACTTTAGATGTTAATACTGAAGATTTACAAAAATTATTGTATTGTTTTTCTGTAACAGCGGAAAATTTTTTTCTCGCGTTATTGACGGTATATTTGCTGAAGTTAGACAATGCGCAAATGGTTCATTATGGGTTACAGATTACCGAATCCAAGACCGCTTGTTTTTCCAGTATTAATCCTTGCACAATCAATCTAAATAATGCAATGAAATTTCGTGAAGTGCTGTCTGTATGTGAATTGAAAATTACCGAAAGAAGCCAAGTCTGGCCATGTGACCTTTATGAGCGTTATGCATCTTTGTCACGTTATCGGAACCAAAGTTTATCCGAGATTTTTCCAGTCGTTATAAGTCTTAGCGATAGTTTTCAAGTCAATAATTTGACGGAAAGCTTTATTTTTAAAATAAAAAAAAATGAAATTGAGTTATGTATTCCTCTCGATCTTCTAGATATGCAGGTTTGGTCGACGCATGACAAAAACCTTGCGGCGGACAAATTAGCGGATTGGATAAAGTCGCAACTCAATAGTTTGCTTTCACAAATCGTGCGTTCACCGGAAGTTCAGCTGGATAATCTAAGCATTTTACCGGAAGCCTATAAGAAAGTAGTTTTTAATCAATGGAACTATACTAAGCAAGTTTTTGCTGGAGAAAAGCGCATGCATCTTCAGTTTATTAGCCAGGCAAAGATAACACCCAATAATATCGCAGTAATTGCACCGCAAAAAATGATGACTTATCAAGAACTGTTGTTGTCAGTTTGTCATTATGCTGCTCTTCTATGTAGCCAAGGCGTTGTCAAAGGAAGCTGTGTCGGGATTTATATGGAAAAAGGTTATGAGCAGGTTATTGCTTGTTTAGCAGTCTTATTGGCTGGTGCAAGCTATGTCCCATTAAATAAGGAAGATCCTATTGGAAGAATAAAACGTTTTATAATAAGAGCAGAAATAAAATTTTTACTGACTAATATAGATAGCGGCGATAAAATCAGTAACCTCGACATTGCTTTTAGCGTTGTGTCCTGGCCATTACATTCAAAAGAATTATTAGATTTTCCCTTTGATTTATCAATAGTTCCAAATCATAATATTGCCTATATAATTTTTACCTCTGGCACTACAGGAGAACCTAAAGGTATTGTAACTACGCATGAGAGTGTGCTTAATACTATATATGATATTAATCAGCGTTTAAATCTTAACGAGAAAGATAGAACGCTACTGCTATCTGCTTTAAGTTTCGACTTATCCGTTTATGATATTTTTGCTCCCTTATTTGTTGGCGGGGCTATTGTTATTCCTCATAAGGATCATCATCGAGATCCACGTGCTTTAATAACTTATCTGCAGAATCACCAGGTATCTATTTGGAACTCTGTTCCAGCCTATGTTGATTTACTCATCAGCTTTCTTGAAGACAAACAGCTAAGCTTAAATAATATAAAGCTAAGAGCAATCTTAATGAGTGGAGATTGGATTCCGATCGATTTGCCAAAGCGGGTAGTTGATAAAATTGCATCAGTGACAGATGTTTGGTCGCTCGGTGGTGCAACTGAAGGTGCGATCTGGTCCATTTATTTTCCCATTGATTCTCAACAGGATTACCTAAAAAGTATTCCCTACGGATATCCGTTGAGCAATCAAAAAATGTTCGTTTATGATAAAAATCTTTTGCCTACGTCTGTGGGCATAACGGGGGATATTTATATTGGTGGCAAAGGTGTAGCTTTAGGCTATTGTAAAGATAATGATCTAACTGAAAAACATTTTATCACGCATCCATTGACCAATGAAAAATTATATAGAACGGGAGATATAGGAAAATACCGGGACGATGGTTGTATTTTATTTCAGGGGCGCAAAGACAGTCAAATCAAAATTTCAGGATTTCGCGTAGAACTCAAAGAAATCGAATACTTGTTAATTGACCATCCACTAGTAAACTTAGCTGTTGCGATAGTGCATGCGGTAGATATGAATAAAAATATCTATCTAGCTGTCAGTCCCAGATTATCCCAAGCGGAACTCAAAGAAATTAGTCGCTATCTGTCTGATCATTTACCCTATTATATGATTCCTCAATCGATCATTAGTTTAGCCAAAATTCCAGTAACCACTAATGGAAAAATAGATTATAAAAAAATCATAAAAAAAATTGCTCAGGTTAACAAGACAAATCATAATCCCCGGAATGCCGTGCATAGTATGCAAACAGGAGTTTTGCTAACTATACAAAGAGCCTGGCAGGAAGTTTTGAAGATACCTGTAAATTTTAACGATAATTTTTTGGCAATAGATGGTAGATCTTTAGCAGCAGTACGTATTTTAAATAAATTAGAAAAACAACTCGAATCTAGCCTGGAATTAATTGATTTTTATCAATATCCGACGCCGGAAGAATTTTATAAATTTATTATATCAAGTCCAAAAATAACTATTCGTCAGAATACTGAACTGGTGAAAGTTGATTTTTTGCAGCCTTTAACCGGCAATCAAAAAAGGCTCTGGTTTTTATGGAAAGCTAATCGAAAAAATCCTTTCTATAATATGCCATTTTTATTTGATATTTCTGGAGAAATCAATATTCTAAAATTAAAGAGCGCCTTGGAAATATTAGTAATGAGGCAGGACACATTAGCCTCAATAGTTACTGTTCAATCAGAAAAGCAATTTTGGCAAATAAAAAGATTGCAGCAAAACAAAATTCTTAATGTGCATCACATAAAAAAAAATATTAATGCTAGAGAAGCAGCACTAACACTCATAAAAAATTTAGCCAGTAAACCTTTTGATTTAGAAAAAGGTCCCCTTTTCAATGCGGATATTGTGAAATTTGGCCATGAAAAATATTATTTTTTAATTAATTTTCATCATATCATTTTTGATGCTTGGTCATTATCCATTTTTTTAACGGAATTAACACAGTTATACAATGGTATTCAAACTAATCAGCATGAGAACCAGATATCATTGCCCTATTCGCTACACCTGACTTACTGTGAGTGGCAAAATTTTCAAGTAGATAATAAAGATCGAATGGTAAATGATTTAAAATATTGGAAAAAAATTATTGGTGCTAGGTTGCCAAAATTTAATTTCCCTGTGGATTATATTCATCCCGAAGTTGAGAAATTCACCGGCAGGAATCATTATTTTTCTTTTGAACACATATTAACTGATGAATTAAGAAACTATGCGCGTTTGCATAAATTAAGTTTATATAGCATTCTTTTGGCGGCATTCAGCTTCTTGGCTCATAAAATGACTTTGCAAAAAGATATTGTACTAGGCACAAGTGTTGCAAATCGATCAGAATTGCTATTTGAGAAAACCATTGGTTTTATGGCTAATACAATACTTCTGCGTATCAATCTGGATGATGATCAGAATTTTAATGCGCTGGCAGATAATGTTCAAACACAAGTAATTGAATCATTAGCCCATCAAACTTTCTCGTTTGATAAATTGATTGAAATGATAAACCCTGCTCGTACTTTAAGCCATAATCCATTATTCCAAGTCGCATTTGTATTGTTGAATATGGATTCGCCAACCTTAAATTTTAATGGAGTAAAGGTTGAAAAATCATATCTTGATATCAATATCTCAAGGTTTGATATTATTTTTTACGTTTATGATAATAATCTAAATTGTCTAGAAGGGTATGTCGAATATAACACTGATTTATTTGACTCAAAGAGTATCTCCCATCTAAGCCAATGCTACGAGGAAATTACAAGAATGGCATTATTGCAAAATTACATGCCATTAAAAAAAGTAGATTTATCCCGATTTTCAAATCAGGATCTCTATCCTCTTCCAGTAAAAAAGCTGCAATTAGCCCAGTACAGAGCCAAAACCGTAATTGAACAGTTTTGCCAATGGGCTATATCTTATCCTGATAGTATTGCTTTGCAAACTATTGAGCAAAATATGACTTACGGAGAATTATACCAGCGTGCTTATTCTCTGGCTAATTATCTGTATGCGCAGCGTGCTATACATAAACAATTTATTGTTTTATATTTCCATCGCTCGTTTGATATGATCGTTGCAATATTAGCGGTATTGATGTCCGGGAATGCTTATGTGCCAATTCATCTTTCCTGGCCACAAAATCGTATTAAGCAAATTATTGAGAATTGTAATTGTCATTATATTTTATCATCTCAGCCACTGGTGCTGAAAATGAGTTTTCCTCCAGAGATAATTTATCTCGATAACAACAATCCATCAAGTTTTGCTGATATTACGTTGGCTAACCTGCCAGTGGTTGAGTTGCAAGATGCTGCTTATATTATTTATACATCAGGCACGACTGGAGTTCCTAAAGGCGTGCTAATTAATCATTTAAATCTCGCCAGATTATTCGCTATGACAAGTTCGCGGGTTGCTTATGGTGAAAGTGATATTTGGCTACAATTTCATTCTTATGCTTTTGATTTTTCAGTCTGGGAAATATTTGGTGCATTGGCTCATGGTGGGTCTTTAGTGTTAGCGCCAGACGAAATATCATCATCTCCAAAAATTTTTGCTGAATTTATTAATGAATATTCAATCACAATAGTGAGTCAAACACCTGGCGCATTTTATTCTTTAATGGACTCTATCAATTTAATTGAAAATTTATCTTTCAATAAGTTACGTTATATTGTTTTTGGTGGCGAGAAATTAGATGCATCAAAATTAGCGAGATGGAATAATCATTTTGGGTTAGAAAAACCTATCTTAATAAATATGTATGGTATCACTGAAGTGACAGTCCATGTAACTTCTCACGTCATTACAGAACTCGATATTGTTCGCACCGAGAGTCATATCGGAGAACCTTTTGATGATATGCAGGCTTATATATTAGATGAAAATTTAATTCAACTCCCCAAAGGAATGATGGGTGAGCTTTACCTTGCAGGACCTGGTTTAGCTCAGGGTTATTTAAATGATAAAGAACTAACTATGAAAAAATTTATTACTGTTAAATTACCTGGAAAAGATGAGTGTATTCTGTATAAAACTGGAGATTTGGCGAAGTTTTCAATAGATGCTGGAATAATTTTCTGTAGTCGATTAGATCGGCAAATTAAAGTTCGTGGCTATCGTGTTGAATTAGATGAAGTTGAGGCAGCGCTAAAAAAACTACCTTTTGTCAGTTCGGCGGTAGTTATAGCTGATGAGGGTCTAGGAAAAGTTATGCAGCTGCATGCTTTTTTAAAAGTCGATAAATTATATTCTGGTATTGAAATGATGACTAAAATTCAGCAAAGAAGCTGGTCACAGATATTCGATGAAATTTACCAAAATTCTTCTTCTTTATATCCTAAAGGATTTAATATCGCTGGGTGGAGAAATAGTTTAACTCATGAAATTTTTTCTGATTTTGAGATGCAGGAATGGCTTGAAAATATCTTAAACCTCATTCGGGGTTTAAAGCCTTCTTCTGTTTTGGAAATAGGCTATGGATCGGGTTTAATCCTATTAAATATATATAAGTATTGTGAGAAATACGTAGCAACGGATATTTCAATAGTGGCTGAATCAGTAGTAGAGGCGCAGGTTACTGATGCTGAGAAGGAAAATTTTCAACGTATAGTTCGCCGGTATAGACTCGATGCTAATCAATTATCTGAATTAGCTGATAAAAACTATGATACCGTGATTGTAAATTCGGTTATCCAATATTTTCCCAGCGGCCAATATTTGGGTCAGTTTATTGATTACCTAATGTGTGAAATTAAGCCAAATACTATTGTTCTCGGTGATATTAGAAACTACATGCATAATGCACTTTATTGGCGGCTAGTGGCTGCTTATCAATTGCATTATCGAGCTGCGCAATGTGATTTCGAAAAATTAGTTATGCATTATGCTAGCCATGAAAACGAGCTACTACTGGATCCACAATATTTTTATAAAATCACGGATAAATACTCACAAGCTTATAAAGTCAACATATTTATAAAATCTGGTACGGTAGCTAATGAACTTAATCTCTTTAGATACGATGTGGTTTTGCTTAAGGATGATGCTAATCTTTTTACTATCGATGTGTGTTTTGTGGATTGGGATTCCAAAATCTGGTCGAAAGAGGAGATACGCGCCTATTTACTGAAGGAAAATCCTCCCTATTGGGGATTATCTTCGGTTAAGGATGTCTGGATTTCTCAGGTTCAACTGATAGACCAGTGGTTGTCTCAAGCTGAATTTGTAGGTACTTTCAATGAATATTTAAAAAAATATTCAGATGACTTGCCGGGCACAGAGCGCAATTTTTTTACGGAGATTGCCAAAAATTCAGGTTATCAAGTTTATTTCCTTGTGTCGGCAGATAATAATTGTCAGACATTTAACGTTGTTTTTATTCAAGAGTCTGTAGTTAAAAAATTTAAAAGATTTTATATAAAACAAAGTCTTAAAAGCCCACTCTTAAATAATGATATGTTGTTTAATGCACCATTTGCTAGGTTTCTGGATACTGGCCAGATCCGTATAGCATTGCAAAACTACATTCCTGAGTATGCTTTACCGCATACTTTCCATGTAATTAATTCATGGCCATTAAATTCATCTGACAAAATTGATAAGGATCAACTGCTAGCATTGGTAAAGTTTCCAAAGGCATTGCGACATTTATATAAACCCCCCGTATCAGATAAAGAGAAACTAATCGCTGAAATTTGGGAAGAATATTTAGGTATACAGAATATTGGCATTTATGATAACTTTTTCGAGTTAGGTGGTGACTCTATTAGCAGTATTATGATTGTTTCTAAGCTTAACAAGAAGTGTTTGAATATTAAAACCAAAGACATTTTCAAGTATCAGACTATTCACGAATTGGCGCAACAGGTATCTTTTGAATTACCTGCCTATTTAGAAACTGCTTGTTCTGAAATCTTAATACCATTAAGTTCTACACAAACATGGTTTTTTCAAAAAAATATCACTAATTTTAATCAATGGCTTTATGGGTTTACTGTATCTCTGGCGTGGAGAATTAATGATGATATTTTACGTAAGTGTATTAAGTTAGTTGTTGATGCCCATGATACATTTAAACTGCGCTATAAACAAACTGTAGATGGTTGGGAACAGTATTATCAGAGGTGTAATGATAATTACTATTTTTCAGTGCTTGTGGGTGAGAAAGACTTATATAATGCATCAGATATAGCAGGATTTATAAATGCTAAAATTAAACGTATTGATATTACATTCGGCCCATTGATTGAGTTTTTTCTATTGCGGATGCCAAGCAGGGATGTATTAATTGTTTTATCACACCATTTGATAATAGATGGCATATCAATGCGATTACTTTTGGAAGATTTGAATAGTGCTTATTTTGATGTTGTTAAAAATTTATTTGTAAAAAATCTTTCTGTCAGCACTTCTAGTCATAAATGGTTTGAATATTGTCATAAAATTAAGGATAATTGCGTTAGTGACCATCTTTTACTATGGGCAGAACAAGAACAATGTGGTCTTCATAAGAAATTTCCTGAATTTATAGGCGGAAAGTATGCATTTGATTATTTAGAATTGCGCGATAAAATTTCCTGGCAGGACTTTAAGAGCTTAAATAATCCCGCAGCCTATAAGATCATTTTAACTGTTGTCGCAAAAGCTATACTACAAATATTCTCGATTGATCATTTCATTGTAGATTTAGAAGACCAGATTAGAAATATTTCAGAAGATAATTTTTCTCGTACCATTGGCTGGTTGGTTGCAGTATATCCTATGATGATTCATGGGGAGAGCAACAATTTATTGGGATTCCATGAAAAAATCTCCGCACGCTTCTCTGAGTTACATAATAAAGCACATACTTTTGGTGTGATAAAATATTTGTCTAATGATGTCGATGCTAAAAAACTCATAAAACCTTTAGATAATGCGCGAGTGCTATTTAATTTTCATGGTAACATTACCTTAAATTCTAATGGGCCTTTTCAGTTTGAACATATTCTTTCTGAAGGGTTGCATGATCCAAATTATATTTCTCCTTACTTGATAGAAGTTAATACGTTTCTATTGCACAATGAATTGCATTTTGGTATGCGTTATCATTCGCAATATATTCAACCAGAAAATATTCTTGAGTTTATGCAACGTATTAAGGATTATTTGAAAATTTTAAGGCCGGATAAAATTATTGCCCTTAATCCTTTGCGCTACTTCGAGCAAGAGCTTTAGTAGTTCTATTTTTTCAAAAATTAAATTCATATGGGTGTGTCAATCAGCATGAAAAGAGAAAAACCAGCGCGGTATTTGAATCTATTAAGTATGATATATGCTGTCATTTTTATTTCATCAGTTGTTATGGCACATAAATTTGTTTTGTTAGGTGATAATATAGTCACCTCGGTTTCTTCTTTTATTATCCCTATAACCTATGTTTTTTTAGATGCTATCGCTGAAGTATATGGCTATGATGCAGCTAGAAAAATCATCTGGGGTACCTTGTTTTGTGAATTAATTTTTGCACTGATCTGCAGTGGTTTATTGTTGCTTCCTTCACCACCGCAAATGGATAATCAAGGGGCTTATCAAATAGTGGTTGGATCATTGTTACGAATTTTTGTAGGCAGCTTTTTGGGTGTGGTAGGCGGATCTTTTCTTAATATTTTTCTTATTTCAAAATTAAAAATTAGGTACAAAGGTAGTTTTTTCATATTACGTAGCATGTTGTCTTCTATGTCGGGAGAATTAATTTTTACGGTCGTAAGTATTAGTATTATTTTTTTGGGCACTATGCCCCTCGGTAGGGTATTTCAATTAATTTACACCTCCTATTTTGTGAAGTTGATATTTTCATTGATAAGTGTTTTTCCCGTCTCATTTTTGGTTATTTATTTAAAACGGAATGAGATTCCGGATGTTTATAACCCGGGTGTGCGCTTTAATCCATTTAAATTAGAAGATGAATAGTTAGTGTTCTCGTATATTTACACCTTTATTGTTGATAACTGATTCTAGAACTTCATTGCCTCGAGATACTTCCCTGGAAATTTGTACGGAGCGTTCTAACGAATAAGGCTCTTGAGCCAAGGTGAGAGGATGCCATAGGCTACGAGTTGCATCAATTTGAGGTGTCAGTACATTCCCAGGATAAAAATGTAATTCTATAGTTGATTCATCATTGGGATTAAACACATCATGGGGTTGCTGTGCGCTAATAGTATAAACAGCTCCTTCTGTCAATAACTTGGATGAGGTTTTCCGTATATCCTGATTTTTTCCATCATTATAAAAGTGACATTGTGAGCTGCCTTTCAGTATGGCGACTGTTGTCCATAAACCATGGTTGTGCGTGGCGGTTCGCATCTTTGCAGGAAGTGTGAAAATTGATAAAAATAGTTGGTCCGATTGTTTTAATATATAAGCACCTTGCTGGCTGGGAAACTTGTCTTTAGCATATTCTTTAAGGCCAGCTATAACGGCCTGACGTTTTGCTGAACTGTCCACGGCGCAATTGAATAAATGGGTAATTTGTTGTTGTTGATATTGTGCTGATCCGGTATTTAGGTAAGCCTCGCATGAAGCAATAAAATTTTCTATATTAAAGCAAGGAAGTGGTTGTGCCATTTTTATACTCCTAAAGTTTCGAATTTATAGTAATTTTGCTCTCCTGAGCTGATACCTTTTCATTACTTAATCTAGCGATAACAAGTGCCTTTTTTTTCTTTTAGAGTTTCGGTCGCTTCGTCATGCAACTTGCTCGAAAGATGTTCATAGGTCTTTAGTCACTCTCGTTGTTATAACTCAAATAGATGCCGAAATTCAATCATTGTGGCAATGATTTCATCATTATCACGAGCTAAGGGCTTGTGCAAGAATAACTTCCCTTTTTAGGGCTCATCTTGGGCTCATCTTCGGACGTTTTGTCTTTCAGAAAAACGCTTACATAGAACAACTATGCGCACATTTTTCTGAAAAACAAAACGTCCAAATCTGAACCCAATCTAAACCCTAAAAAGGGAAGTTATTCTTGCACAAGCCCTAACTGGGTGGTTTTGATATTTTTTTTAAACATCAGGATTTTCAAGACCCTGCTTATCAAAGAATCATTCATAAATATATCTACACCGGTGCCCATTTTGTGTCTATTGTGGAGAAAGTTTGCTGAACATTAGTGAGTAAATAATAAAATTAAGTAACCCAATTTACAATAAAAATAACAAAAACAATAATATATACTTGAAGCGTTTGAAATTTAAATGTTAGAGTAGCAGTATGAATAATTGACCCTTTGAATAAGGAGTATATATATGCAAGAAAAAAAAATAACATCAGAGGAATTGGAAAAATACTCTCTTGAAAGTTTCTCACAATCTTCTTCAGATAATAAAAGCAGTTGGTTAGGATACTTGAGATTATTAAAAGCTAGAGGCGTTAATGTTCTTGATTTGCGACATAGAGAGGGGTTTACTATCCATCTAGCAGCCCAATGTGGGAACTTTGAAGTCTTGCGTTATCTTATCGAGGAATTGGGTGAAAATGTTAATAGACTAAATCATAAAAATGAAACTGCTTTGTATTTCTGGTTTCACAATCATCTCGATTGTGCAAAATATCTAATTGAAAAGAACGCTAACCTTAATAATGTTGCGAACAACCAAATCACTCCTCTGATGCAAGCTTCAGCTAGATATGCTAATCTCCAATTAGTTAATTTATTAATCAAGAGTGGTGCAAATTTGAATTCACGTTCGAATTTGGGCGAAACCGCTTTACAAATTGCAGCGCATGGTGCTGAGTGGGGAGTATTCAAAGCGCTCTGCGAGGCAAATGCAGATGTAACTCTGGCTGATAATGGTGGTTGCACCGCCTTACATTGGGTGGCACAAAATAAATACGAAGAAGGAATAATTAGTTTGATCGAGAGAAATGCAAATGTCAATGCAATGAATTCGCGAGGGGAAGTTCCCTTATCAATGCTAATTTCATCTAAAATTAGAGATCCAAACATAAGTCTCCGTTGCCTTAAACGATTGCTTGCGGCCGGCGCTGATCGTAGCCTGGCTGAAAAAGAATCCGGCAAGATTCTTAATTGGTTGCTTGAGCAAGGCGTGAGCAAAGAAGATGTTTATAATTTCCTGATGGAACGAATAGAAGAGCTAAGCAACAACGTCGTTAAGTCGCTGAATAATGCGATTGAATCCTTAAATGATGAAGTAAAGCATGCTTCAGAAAATTTGAAGCATGATCCAGAAAATTTGCATCAAAATCTGCTGGCGTTATCAAAAAAGACGAATATTTTAGCTGAAGTCATTCTGCCGAATACCCTGAAATTGTTGGCAGAAAAACTGCCAGAAGGAAAAAAGAAAGAAAAAATAACCAGTGTTTTTAAATCTAGCAGTGCTTTTATGAATGATAGTAAAAAAATTAGCAACTCTCAACCAAGTCAGGAAGCCTTTTCCTTTCAGCAGCTTTATTCTGTGATTATGCCATTTTCTGAACTTAAAAAAATTACTGAAGAAATAAAAAATAAATGCACGGATAATAACAAAGAAGTAGTTAGAAATTCTTTGGCCAAATCATTGTCCGAAATCCAAAAAATTTTAGTATTAAAACAAATATCCCTCAATTGCACAGATAAACAAGATGATGAAACCAATAGGAAAATTAAGCAGGCTTTGGCAGAAGTTGCTCGCCATAAAGAACTGCTAAAAGATGAAAACTACATACTCGAAGCGTTTAAAATTTAAGTCTTGGCCAGATAATATTTAGCTGTAGCAATAGCCACTGGGGAGTGAAATTGTTCAAGATTTACAGAATAAGCAGAAGAAGCTACATCGCTGCTTTCTCTATAAAATTTAACTGAATAAGGATATTCCAGTGAATCGTAAATTATTTGGAATAATAGCTTAACCAGCTCTCTTTGCCTTGCTTTTTCAGAAAGTCCTTCGTAATCTTTATTCATGTAAAGCATAGCCAATTTAAGTTTAGCGGCTATGCTACCTAATTCTGCAGCTTTTTTATAGAAACCCATCGCTTTTTGTAAATCTGCTGCTTTTTCTATGCTCGATGTTTTTTTAATACTTGATTCTTTAAATTGCTCACCATATTCGATCAATTTATCCATCAAAGAGCAAAATTCTATCAGCAGGATTTAAAAAGAAAAGTAGCTGTAGCTGCATCAAAATCGCTATTAGATTATTTAAGCACTTTAGAAACAACCATAGATATACAAGCTATTACGCAACAGAACCTTGAAAGGGTTTCACAATTAACTCAGCGAGTTAACCAGTTAATTTTACCATCATTAGATATACAACAGGGCAGATAGAACAATTGCAAAAAAATGGAGTACGTTGTTTGGTTGTAAATGTCAGTGATCGGTTTGGTGATTATGGATTAGTAGGGGTTGTATTTTATCAATTTAAATTAGAAGTTATAGTGATAGATAATTATATTTTAAGTTGTCGCGCATTGGGTTTTGGGGTTGAACATTCTGTCCTATCTAGAGTAAGCAAATGGAAGATAATGCACCTCGAATTAATAACGAGACCGAATCAGGGTTTTCAAGACCCTGCTGATCAAAGAATCATTCATAATTATATTTACGCCCATACCCATTTTATGTCTATTTTGGAGAAAGTTTGCAGAATATTAATGAGTAAATAACTCAATTCCTACTTGGCATCATAGATTAATAAAATCAAAAAGCCTTCTAATGCTTATACGCATTTGTTTTAAATCAATTTTTAACTTTAACAACCCTGCTTAAAAACCCAAAAAAATTTGACATGCTCGATGAAAATGGGTTTAATACCCAAATATTTCCTTGAAGAATGAAAGTCGCTCTGAGTTGCTGGCTGAATAATTTCTCTTTTTTTAAATTTTACGGAACATATAACAGCAGTAGTTTTTTTAACAATTGAATAAATGAAAAATATTTAAGAATTGCAATTTAAAATATTATTAAGGAGATATATGCAAGCTCACGTAGTAAATGAAAAAGTATTTGCGAGAAAAGCTACTCTATTATTCGCGATTATTCTTGCCTGTTTTAGCGTTCCATTAAACTTTACTGCTGGACCGACGGCGCAACCTTATATAGCAGCGAGCTTGCCAGGCAGTGCGGTTGCGCTGTCGTGGATAACGAATGCGTTTTTTCTCAGCTGTGGTAGTACGTTGATGGTGGCAGGTGTAATGGCTGATCAGTACGGACGTAAAAAAGTATTTGGGATAGGTCTATTGATTTCTACTATTACCTCATTGCTGATGCCTTTTTCTCCCAGTGTGTGGGTTCTTGACTTGTTACGTATACCGCAAGGCATTGCAGCAGCGTGTGCCTATGCGGGTGGCATCTCTATTCTTGCTCAAGAATTTGAAGGGCATACTCGAGCAAAAATATTTAGCGGGATAGGAATTACTTTCGGAGCAGGATTAGCTTTCGGGCCAACAATAGCAGCCATACTCATTACTTATTTTGGTTGGCATGCTGTTTTTTTTGGTAGTACGGTATTGAGTGTCGTTGCGCTGATTGTTTGTCTACTGTGCATGCATGATAGCAAAGATCCAAACGCCAAAGGACTGGATAAGATCGGAGCCACACTATTTACGGTGATGTTAGCGCTGTTTACTTTTGCCGTGATAGAAGCGCCAGTTCGTGGTTGGTTAAGTCTCGCTGTTATTGTTCCATTACTGATAGCTGTTCTGCTTTTATGCCTATTTATTTGGGTAGAAAAGCGCATAGTCAATCCAATGGTGGATTTATCTTTGTTTTCCTATCCTGCTTTTGTCGGTGCACAACTACTGCCGCTTGCTGCTGCTTATTGTTATGCGGTGTTACTAGTTATTCTGCCTTTACGGTTCATTGGCATCGAACAGATGGGTGCGCTGGATACAGGTGTTTTGATGATTTGGTTTTCTGGATCTTTGTTGTTCGTCCCATTTTTAGCGGCAAATTTGACCAAGTGGATATCTGTCGGTGTGCTTTCGGGTGGCGGCATGTTGATTTCCATTATAGGGTTGATGCTGCTGAATATCCTTCCCATAGGTGTGCACGATTGGAGCATGAGGTGGGTGCTCTTCATCATTGGATTTGGTGTCGCTGTGCCGTGGGGTTTGATGGATAACCTGGCTGTGTCTGTGGTGCCTAAAGAGAAAGCAGGTGTAGCGATTGGTATTTTTGGTGCGCTGCGCGTGTCATTTGACAGTACCGCTATTGCAATTGTGGGATCGTTATTGGCACTTTTTATGTCACATAGTTTAACCGCTACAACCAGTGGATTAGGCGCAACACAGATTGCAGGCGCAACGGCACAGTTGGCGGCAGGGGCGATGGGTCACGCTAGCCAACTATTACCCACTGTGCAACACCAGCAGCTTGTTTCCGCTTATGGCTACGCATTCCATCAATTAGTAAACGTGTTGATTGTGCTGACATCGATATCGACTGTGCTGATTTTTATTCTGCTGTATCGAACAAAAATCGGTGAAGGACTGGAAATCGACACGACGCAAAAAAAGACAGAATTGTCGGTTTGAGCACGGAGGAACCTATGCAAAACTTATTGATCCCACCAAAACTAGTCCACAAAGATTCAGCAGAAGATGTGTTGCTAATCCACCCACGCCCTGCCTTGCCACTGCAAATAGAGAAAAGCACGGCGTGTCAATGGGTGCAAGCAGGGCTAGGTTGTTTATTAGCGCTGTACCAACCCCATGAACAAAATAGTGCGCTCTTGCGTTTGGCCCTAGCAAATAGCAATCAGGGGTTGACAACTTTCTTTGGCATGACCATCCCTTTAGATCCAGCATGGGAACCCTATCGTGCGTTGCCTTATCAAATTCTAGAAGCTGAATTTTCAGCGTCACATGCTGACCTACTGCAGCAGCTTGAAAGCTTATACGCCAATGTAGACAAAACAGATCGCCCTATTGCTGAACTTTTTCGCTCAACCTCTTACAAGATGATTAATCAAGCAGATCATTACTTTTTTTATCGCAAAGATCATGAGCATGTGCCTGGTATTATGCTGGTTGAGGCACAACGCCAAGCTGTTTATACGCATGTGTATACAATGACACAACATGTTCGTGGAGATGTCACTGTTAGTCTCGATAAATTACATTGCGAATTTTATGGTTACGTTGATCTAATGTATCCGGTGGAATTGGTGGTTGATGATATGCAAGAAGAGCGCCAGGCATGCGCAAAAAAAATAGCTTACCGTGTTGCTTTTTTCCAACGGGGCAAGCTGGTTGCTCTCATCAATTCAGTGATAAATATCATTGACATGAATCAGTTCAAACGTTTGCGCAACCTATTTATTTATGAAAAAAATGATCATTGGTACGCCCCTATTCATGCCGATAAAGTACATTGCCAATTGGTTGATAAGAATAACAAGGAATATCTCGCTGAATGTGTCAGTGTCTCTCGTGATAAATGCATGACTAGCTATGACAATGTGGCTATAGATAATATTCGTGCCATCAAAGTCAGTAGTAATGGATTTACGTTCTCAAGTGCAGTTGAACTAGAAAACCATCCTAAAAAAAATGCAGTTTGGCGATTCCCTTACTTAAATCAGGAGCAATTAATCAACTTGGGAGCGATCATTAAACGCGGATTTATATTACAAAATAATGGGGTAAAACAATGAATCAAACAATTAACCAAATCATCCACGCGGCCATCGCGGTGCAAGCACCCTTATTATCTGTGCCAATTGATACATCTTTGGGGGATGCGACGCCTCTTTTTGGAGCGGGCGGCGTTTTAGATTCGTTGGGATTAGTCGCACTTATTTTGAATATAGAAGAAATGATCGAGATGCAGATGGGCGTTCCCATTACGATTGTGAGTGAGAAGACAATGTCTGCATACCGCAGTCCGTTTGCCACCCTTGGCTCTTTAGCTGAATTTCTTGCTGCGTTAATACAGGAGAAACAACATGCATAAGCAGCCAGTGACACTGGTTACAGGCACTCGTAAAGGCATAGGTAAATATCTTGTTGAGCACTATCTGCGACAAGGGCATCAAGTGGTGGGGTGCAGTCGCGAACCGGTAGATTGGCACTTAACGGGTTACACCCATTTTTGTGCTGATGTAGCAGATGAAGAAGCGGTTCGTCGGATCATTACTTTTATTCGTAAGACTTATGGCCAGCTTGATCATTTGATTAATAATGCGGGTATAGCGAGTATGAATCATTTTCTACTCACACCGTTAAATTCGGCAGAGAAAATCCTTCAAACAAATCTGATTGGTTCTTTTCTATTTTGCCGTGAAGCAGCCAAACTGATGGCTCCTAAACAATTTGGTCGTATCGTTAATTTCACCACGGTTGCTACACCGCTTAAGCTGGAAGGCGAGGCTATGTATGCGGCTTCTAAAGCAGCTATCTTTTCGATGACCGCAATTGCTGCAAAAGAGCTGGCACCCCTTGGCATTACAGTAAATGCAATTGGTCCCACACCCATTGAAACGGATTTAATCCGCGCTGTTCCCAAAGACAAGATGGATGGCTTGCTTGCGAGACAGGCCATCAAACGATTTGGCACCTTTGAGGACGTTGCAAACGTCATCGATTTTTTCTTACGTAAAGAAAGTGACTTTGTCACGGGTCAGAATATTTATTTGGGGGGCGTATGAATACACTCCATGAATTGTTCAGCCGATTTGAAGCAGCTAAAGATAAAATTGCTCTCGTCACCTCTAAAGAGGAGACAACATACGGACAGCTGTTAGTTAGAATGGAAGATGCTGACTTACTTGCAAGAGAACATGGCTGTGAAGGGATAACTGTGTTGTTGATTGGGACTTATGATCCGTCGACTATTGCTTGTTTGCTCGCGTTGTGGCGTTTGGGCAATGTGGTAGCCTTGTGCTGTGCGACCGAGGATACACTCGTTAATGAGCGTGCTCAACTTGTTCAAGCAGCGCGAATAATCAAAATAGGAAAAGGTAATCAGATAGAGATTTCCCCTACGGGTATTGAGACTTCCCATCCAATATTGAGTGACATGAACCAACGTCAAGAAGCTGGCTTTGTAATTTTTTCCTCCGGATCATCGGGTCAGCCAAAAGCAAGCATCCACTCAGCTCGCGCCATGCTGGATAAACATGTATTACAAAAACGATGTTTGAGTTCCATTTCCTTTCTTTTGTTTGATCACATTGGTGGCCTTAACACGCTATTCTATGTTTTATTCAATAAAGGAAAACTGATTATACCTGCATCGCGGTCACCGAATGTGGTAGCACAAGCAATAGCACAGCATCGCGTGGAGACCCTGACTACATCGCCTACCTTTCTTAATTTGCTGGTGATGAGCGGCGCATTAACGCGTCATGATTTCAATAGTCTTAAAGTGATTAACTATGGCACAGAGCCCATGCAAGAGAGTCTGCTAATGATGTTAACTCAGCAGCTGCCATGGGTAAGATTCTCACAAGCCTATGGGTTAACTGAAACGGGCGTGATACCTGTTAAGTCGGTTTCATCTTCATCCACCTGGTTAACATTTGATAGAACGCAATGTGATGTCCGTATTGTGGATGGTTTATTGGAAGTGAAAGTAAAGACAAGCATGCTTGGTTATATCAATGCGCCATCGCCGTTTACATTTGATGGCTATTTAAAAACAGGCGATGCAGTGCTGCAAGAAGGTGACCGCTATCGTGTGCTCGGGCGACAGTCAGACCTCATCAATGTGGGAGGTGAAAAAGTCTACCCTGGCGAAATAGAAAATGTGCTGCGCAATATGCCAGGGGTACTCGAAGTAGCAGTGACGGCATTTGATAATCCCATCATGGGGCATGTAGTGGGTGCTCTATTTAAATTACAGACAGATGAAAAATTAATCTCATTTCAAAGCCGTCTCTACAAATTTTGTCATCAGAAACTGCTAGCCTCACACATACCACGAAAAATCGTGATTACCGATACCCTGTTACATACAGTAAGGTCAAAAAAAATGGGGGCGAGCGCTTTGAGGTCTACATTGATTAAAGAAGGAAAATACTATGAATAGAAGCCTGATACGTGCGGAATTGGCCAAGCAACTAGAATTGCCTATTTCTGACATTACAGACGAATTACAAATCACCAACGGTGGCGGATGGGACTCGATTGCATGGGTATCACTCGTTGCATTTTTGATAGGTGAGCTTGATTGCAAAATAGAGCTACAAAAGCTCATGACTATTCAGACAGTCGGTGATTTGTGGGCCTTAGTTGAAACGGGTGCCACCGTATGAATTTGTCTTTCACGGGTGTGCAATTACGTGCAGTGACCGCCGCTTTACCTAAAACCCGGTTAGAGATGAAAAGTCTCGCTGCATTGTATGGTGAGAAAGAGGTGAGACGCATTGTTGAAAGTACAGGCATCTCATCTGTGCGTGTGGCTGAGAAGCTCAGTACAGGAGACCTATGCGCGGCTGCTGCTCGTCATCTGCTGACCCATGCGAATGTATCTGCAAGTGATATTGATGCGGTTGTTGTAGTGACACAAACACCCAATGATTTCATGCCCGGTGTGGCCCTGGGTATTCATGCATATTTGGGTTTGTCGCGAAGTTGCCTGACCTTTGATCTTAATTTCGGTTGCCCCGGTTTTGTATATGGTCTGCTGCAAGCTGCTATGCTTGTGCAAGCAGGACACAAAAACGTGCTGCTGTGTGCAGGGGATGTCACCACCAAGCTGATTAAACCCGGAGATAGGCATGTTCAGACAGTATTTGGTGACGCCATGGGTGTCGCTTTACTAGGGCCTGGCCCAGAAAAAATCGATTTTTTGTTTGATACGGATGGGGCTGGCAGACCACATCTTCATACCCCACTCACCTATGATTTGTTTCCTGACAGAGTAGCAACGGTAGGTCATTTAGCTATGGATGGCACTGAAGTCATGAAATTTGTACTTTCGCATGTGCCAAGCATGGTTAACAAACTGCTTCTACAGTGTAAGTTGACGCGTGAGGAAGTTGATCTGGCGTTTTTTCATCAGGCTAATATGCTTATGCTTAAATACCTGAGGAAACTAACGGGTTTTACGCCAAATCAATTGGTGATTGATATGGCTGAAACGGGAAATACGGGGCCTGCCTCGATTCCATTGCTGATGGCAAGATTGCAAGACGTGCCTGCCATGCGCTTTAACAAAGTGATGCTATGTGGATTTGGTATCGGATTGTCAGTGGGAATAGCGATCACTTCTATGCAAGAGACACAGCGGATTCCGCCTGTTGAGCTGGAAGTAATACATTGATGCACTGTTGACGGCAGATGCATTTAAGGCATTACGAGATTTGTAAATACGATGATAAATAATCGCGAAGAAGAAGTGGTGATTGTAGGAGCAGGCCCAGTCGGTTTGCTTCTCGGTTGCTGGCTCAGAAAATTAGGCATAGGCGTGCGTGTCTTAGAAAAGCGTGTGACTCGTTCGACCCAATCCAAAGCAGTATCGATGAATGCCCATTCGCTTGCTATATTGCATGCACTGGATATATATGACCAGTTCGATGTAGTGGGAAAGCGAGTGCACGATCTTCATTTGTATTGGCAACAAAAGCGCCTCATGCGTGTGAATTACAGACGGTTGCCCTCCAAGTACAACTATATTCTTTGCTTGATACAACCCAAAACAGAAACATTGTTAGAAGCCCATTTTTTAGCATCTGGTGGGACATTGCAGCGTGGTGCTGAAGTCATTCGTCTGCAAATGAATTCGGATGCTGTCGATGTCTACGTAAATCATAATGAAACGGGTAGGGAAGAACGCCTCACAGCACAATATATTGTCGGTTGTGATGGCGGAAAAAGTACGGTTCGTCAGCAATTGGGTTTTTCGTTTGCCGGCAAAGATCATGGCACTGGATTTATTATGGTTGATGCCAATATTAGCTGGTCTGGCGATTTGAAACGGGTGCACTACTTTGTTAATGAAGATGCTTTTTTAATTTTAATTCCATTATCTGACGATAAGCATCGCATCATCATTAGAACACCCAATAATGAGAAAGAAAAAATAGGTGGTAATAAAATAGCGGTTTATCAAGATCTTGTTGCGAAATACGGGCCGTCGGATCTTATTTTGCACGACATTGTTTGGGAATCAAATACCACTTACTACAATCGTTTAGTTGAATGCTACGGCCATGGACGTGTTCTGCTGGCTGGCGATGCTTGTCATCTGTTTAGCTCCATTGGCGGGTTAGGGATGAATACAGGCTTTCAAGATGCATTCGCATTGGCTTGGCGTTTAGCTGGCATTTTGAGAAAGCGTTTTCCCGAAACTGTGTTAGCTTCGTACGAATTAGAACGTCGTACTTTAACCCAACACTTAATTGCTAGCACAAATGAGATGACAGCGCTTATCACACGCGTCAATCGTGATTCAGCATCCTTGCGTGATTGGATGCCGATTATGGCTAATCGGAAGCGCTTGGCTACCTTACCGCTTCACTTCTCTGGATTAACTCAGCGTTATGAAAAAGGATTATTAGCTGAAAATAATGAGGGTTTGGTTGGACGGCTTATTCCTTATTTTAAGTTGGCACAGCAGGAAAAATATTTATGCAGTTATGATCTTGTTGATGGCTGTAATTTTTATCTGCTTTATGGTATTGATTTGCCTGATGGTGCTTTTTGGTCGCGATACAATGATTTGATCAAACCGATCCAATTTCACCCAGAGGATTGGCAGCAAGTGTGTAACTGTCTTGGTTTGCAAACTGAAGAAATGGTGCTTATGCGACCTGACGGTATTGTTGCAGCTAAAGCATCTATCAACAATGCAAGTCATGTTTTTTTCCCTATTCTCAAACCATTGATGACATAAGTTGATTCCTATGAAACCTTTACTTATTTTTGATCTTGATGGGACGTTAGCTGATACGTCGCACGATTTAATCGCTGCTTTAAATGCAGTGCTGGCTGACTATAAAGAAGCATCGGTTGCACCTGATCTAGTACGACATTTAATTAGTCAAGGTGCTGTTGGTCTCTTTGGAGCAGGATTTGGTCCCCAATATGGCATGATGACAGATGAAAAGAAGCAGGCGTTATTTCAAGCATTTGTGACTTATTACGAACAAGGGTTGCTAAATCAAATCGCACTTTATCCTGGCATTCAAGCGGCCCTCTGTGCGCTAAGTGCGCAGGGATTTAAAATGGCTATTTGCTCAAATAAACTGACGCATTTAGTAGAGCGTATCCTTGAGCACTTGCAGATCAAACATCATTTCCCAGTGGTATGCGGCTCTGATTTTTTTAACGGTATAAAAAAACCAGATCGCCGTCATGTGGAAGGCACAATGACACAGGCTGGTTTTGAGATATCCAAAAAAAATGCGATCTTTATCGGCGATGCAATGAACGATATAAACGCAGCAAAAAATACCGGTATTCCGAGTGTTTTTGTCACTTATGGCTTTGGTGATGTGGCGCCAGACGCTTCGGGGGCGGATGCAATCGTCCACCATGCTAATGATTTGCCAGCTGCTATTTTGACCTTGGCGAGCTATCTGGAATTAGAGTAAAGGGGTCAAGTAAAGAGTAAAGGGGTCAAGTCTTGGCATTTGACATTGGCAATATAATCTGTTTGATTTTTGCAAATTGTTTTTGATAAGTGGTATTTAAAGTAATTAGTAATTGTGTTCTTTTCTTTAATTTGCCTATTGCGGAATAATGAACATAACCCATAGTAGCAGCAATCTCTTGGTGGCTAAATGGGTGGCTTATATTAAGCTGCATGAACAAATTAAAAAACATTCCTCGAATATATGCGCATTACAATTAGAACAATATATTTGTTATAAATTAGGGCTTTTGTATGTGAAAGTAGAGCAGTTTTCGAAAGCTAAATCCCATATGCAGCAAGCTCTGTCTATTCATGAACGATTGGCGGATATAAATCAAACTGAATCCGGTGATGACATTCTTAATATTACAAAAGATAATATTTACACTAATTTGGGAATTATACATGACCTCTCAAGAGTAAATGGATCCACTTGCATTATCTCTTAAGTGCTGTGCTTGAAAATGGTGCATCACGGCAATCTGTTGCCCCTTAGGCTCTGTAAAACAATAACTTATCTTTTTAGCATCCCATCGAAGACTCATCTTCGCAGGCTGAAGGGTGTAGAAAAACACTTACATAGAACAACCGACGTAGTCGTCCCGGCATGGAAGCCGGGATCCAGATCACAGGAAGTGAAAGTTTCGCTTTCCTGCGCCCTGGATCCCGGCTTCCTGCCGGGACGACGTTCCGTCGACTATGCGCGCATTTTTCTACACCCTCCAGCCTGCAAATCTGAGCCTCAGCTGGGCGCTAAAAAGATAAGTTATTGTTTTACAGAGCCTTAGTGTTCATAATCCGCCGAAACTTTTTCCTGCCGATCTAGCGCTTCAAGAGCCTTTAACTTACCTCAAAATTATCTTTTTTTAGTTTTGGTAGGCTCTATACCAATTGGATTTAAGTATTTTTTCTTTATCGCGAAAAGACTTCCATCCGCCCACATGGAATTTATGGCTTTATTTAACTTTTCAGCCAACAACGTGTCTTGCACGCGAACCGCAAAAACAGAATCTATACTAAATAAATTAACTACTTTAATCGAATGAGTTTGAATCCAATTATGGAAAAGACTCATAAAAAGCGTATAATAAACAAATGCAGCGTCTATCTTCCCATTTTCTAGCCCATTCATCATAAGTTGCCTCGTGGGATAAATCACAAGATTTTGCTTTAAATCTGCTTGACTTTTAACCCAGTTCACCACATCCGTAGCTTCTTGAGAAGCTCCTATTGGTTTATTTTTTAAATCATTAATATTGTTAAAATGATTTCTTTGTTCGACATAAGCATAAGCAATTCCATCTTTTAAATAATAAGGTTCTGTTAATAAAAACTGTCTGTGAGCCGGCACATCCCAATAATCATTCACAATAATATCAATATCACCTTTGCTTAAAGCTTGGTTTAATTCTGTAAAATTATTGTAATTAACATATTGTATTTTTTTAATGTTCGCTCTTTTCGCAACTTCTGCGAAAACTTCATCATCTAATCCTGGTGCATTTGGGTGGTTTTCTATATAAAAGGGCACAAAGTTTGGTATTCTTCCCACACGCAAGATTTTATTCCCTGTTTCTAACTGGGAGACATTGATGGAAGGCAGGCTATCTGCTCTTGCTAAAATGACAAAGCAGCTAAGTAGAAAAACGATAAGGTACGAATACAAAAATTTTTTTTTCACAATAACCTCCATGCCAGTGTGATTATTAAAATCATAGCAAATTAATATATTAATTGTCAAAATAATGTTGTAACGCCTCCCAGGGCGGGGGCTTGACAATTTGGAACACTAAGGTAGAAAAGGTCAAATTTGGCTCATATCATTACCTACAAATAGGACCATAAACGGATTCGAAAGATTCTGTAGTCCTAAGGTGTTCTTGCATATTTCTTAAACCGATCCACATTGTTTCACTCCCGGTCAGGGTCTAATTTACGATTCTGATATCCTCCTAATGAAGCTACCATTCTTGTCATTTCATTCAATGTAGGCGCGATTAGGGGTGACTTCTTCTGGTAAAGAACAACATAAGTTGTTTGCCATTCCGCTTTGCTAAATACACATTCACACGATATATCGGGACATTGACGACCCATGATAACAACATAAGTATTCCCCAAGGAATGATCATGTAAAAACTTAAACATGGACTGAAAGTTTTTTCTATTAACTGTAGCTTCTTAATGGTACAGCCGCTCTTTGCTAGTTTTAGTTTGTCATACTGTTCCATTTAATTTGACTGCAAATGACAAACCTGCATAGTTCATATACCATATTTGGCGTGAGAAATTATAAAAATTAAAAGGCCTCTTCTCCAGAATCCGTGGTTCGGAGGCATAGTTATTTAATCAAGCAATGCTTTACATGGAAATTGAAAATGAATAAACTAGATAATAAGATATCAATATAATTTCCGAAAAAAAGGTAATGCAAAATGTCTGAAGAAAACAATCCTATATCTCTAAAAATCAGTTCAAATGATGATAGCTTAAAAGCTTCTAAAGAAGCTACCGTCAATAAGAAGAAGAAAAATAAAAATAAGAACCAAAAAGCAAACCAACCTTCAAGTGAACTACACATTGAACAAACCAGTCGCTCTGACAAAAATAATAAGGATATAGAAGCAGGTTTTTTAGAAATAAAAAAATTAATTAAATAACAAGAAAAGAAATTGGATCGTCAAAATATAATAGAACGCCAAGTAGAAAAGGCACTGGGAAAAGGTTTACCTCAATTCAAGGTCAAGGTCGAAGATACAGATAAACCTTTCTTAGTTGATCATAAAACTCATAGTGAATTGGCGTCACTTGATGGCAGTAATGGCTATTCTTTAGGAATAGACCAACAGAATCAAGGCGATGACTTTGCTGCCCTTAAACATTTTGGCCATGCAGCCCTAAAAGGTCACGGGAATGCTATTTATGAATTAGCCAAACTTTGTGAAAAACTGGGAAAGACCGAAACCGCGCTGGCGTATTACCGTGAATCATTTGCGCGAGGTGTTCCACAAGCAGGTTGCCAGATTGCATTGTTCTATGAGAAAGGACAAGCCGAATTACCTACAAATTACGAAATAAGAATAGCTGCAGTGTATTTAGAATTAGCAAGATTATTAGCTGGATCAAAGCAAGAGAAGCAACTTGAAGTTGATATTTCTAATTATATATTTAATTTGCTATTACGCCATTTTACAAATTTTGCTACTGAACTATCAAATTTAATTGAAATTTGTGAGGAAAATTTTGATAATTTTAAAAAATTAATCCATTCTGAAAAACCTACTGAATTAATTGATGAGTTGGCAAATAGCATCTCGTATCATTGGGAGCATATTTATGATTTCGAAGAAACATCAGATAAATTTCATAAAGATGTCGACAGCTTAGTTAAAGAAATAAATCAAGAACTACAACCATTAACTATTGGCCGTTCTCTCCCCGGGATAGAAAAAACCATTGATACACTACTTAATAGAGCAGATTCTTTAAAAAAACAAATAGAATACTTTTACGTCAATACACTACTTACTAATAAATCAGTTAGTTTAAAAAAACACGTTGAAGCTTTTTATTATGCTACTAAAGAAGCATTAAAAAAAATTGAGGTTTTATCTGCAAAACTTCGTAAGGATAAATTACTAGCGCAGGCGAATACGTCCTCCGCTGAAAATTTTTCGTCGACTGATGACTTGCAAAATGAAATCCTAAAATTAGAAAGTGGTGAAAATCTTTTAAAAGAAATAGGTAATTATGAAGAAGAACCAAACAAAGAACACATTATACATCGTTTAAGGGCTTATATTGAGTCGAAATCGGATACTGTTTCCCCTGACAATAGAATCAAAGCAGAGAAATTTTTTGTTACATTAGTCCAAAACGCTAAATTGCTGGAAAATGCTCTTCACCCGGCATCACCAGATGTCCCAGTGACCTTTGGAGACTCAACAAACTTACGCCAATTAACCCCATTGCCTTCATTCCCTTCAGACTGTGAAGACTGGGATCAATGGGCTAAGCAACAGGACATTCAATTGAAAAAAAATGTTCGATTGCTTGGCGAGGATTTACGCTTACCATTGAGTAAATTAACTAAGGGCTATAAAATAAGTAACCAGATAGATCAGCATATAAAAATCCTTCATGAAACTTCTGCAGCTGCTCAAATTTTTTTAAATGAGCAACAGGCACTGCTAACTAAATCGAAAAAATACGTTTTTAAATCAGTTAAACCTACTGAGAAGAAGAATGCTAGTAGTTCATCAATATCAAGCAGTCTACCATTAGAGGAAAAGCAGATAAGAGCAGTTAAAAAGCCTTACAAAAGACCAAAAATAAATTTAAATTCTTCATCCGCCAGTATGTCATCTATAAGCAATGTGAGTTCTTCCAATTTTTGGCACCGACAGCCTGCTGAAGATAGTCTGAAACCTGAATTTTCTGAAATTGCGGATATGGCTAGGTGGTTTAAACCACTATTAGAACGGCAGGGTATGCAGCTGGCGCCTGTGCTACGCTTCTATGTATCTGCAGCGCTGATCTTTTATTTCTCTGAATCGATAAAAAATAAAAGGCTATATCAAATGCGTAATAATTTAGCTCACCATTTAGAATGTTTGAAAGGTTTTACCGCTTTAGACATGCAAACAGCAGCAGATCGGCTTTTAACTATCATCATAGAAGCTGATAATCCAAATAAAGGGAAGCTATTACCTGAATCATTTAATTCAGAAGTCTTAAACCGCTTGCAGAATTGGCATTCTTCATTACTAAAACAGCTTGATGATGAGAAAGCTAAAACACTCCCTTTTGCTCAAGATCTTTTAAAGGCAAAGAAACTATATGACCCCAATTTGAACTTGGAGACACAAATATTGTTGGACCTGATGAACTGTTTTTGCCGTTCTCAAACACAAATTCGTCCGCAGCTGGATTTCTCCTCAATGTCTTGGTCGGTACAAAATAAAATCTGGTTAGAGGGCGACGCAATGCGTCACGATAAAGCTTTTCCCCTGCTGTGTGAGTTGCATGACATGTGGGAAAGACAACGACCAGAACTGAGCGAGGAATCCAGCCCTTCAGTTAACAGACTAACAGCTCTGATAAATAATCAAACGATGAATCCACTTCCCCTATGCAGCAACTGAAAGCCAAATTACTTTGGGCTGGTGCATAACCTTGATTCGTCTCCTCAAGATACTGACCCACTTGCGGCGTTGTCGGGTTTTTTGAATCCCGCGGACAAGCCGTGGAACGACGGGACTGAGCTGGTATGGCGTACATTAACTATTTAAATCAACGCATTGTTTTAAACCATTATGATTGAAGTTGTCACAATATACTTCTTAAGGAAAAATAGTATCCAATGTAGGAATTACCTTGAATTGTTTTTTCCTGACACTGTTGTGAGTAGGGCTGCTGCTCCGGCCGTTGAAGATGCAGGATTTTGGCCAGTGATAAGCCGACCATCGACAACAACAAAGCTTTGCCAATTCGGCGCTTTCTCGAAGTTTGCGCCTAAACGCTTCAGCTCATCCTCAACCAGAAATGGTACAACCTTCGTAAGCTGCATTTCTTCTTCCTCAGTATTGGTAAACCCGGTCGCGCGCTTCCCTTTTACCAGAGGTTGCCCCTGGTAAGTTACACGATGGAGCACACCGGGTGCATGGCACACTAAAGCAATGTACTTTCCAGAATTATAAAAAGATTCGAGTAGTGCAATAGAATCCGGACTTTCTGCAAGATCCCACATAGGACCATGCCCACCGGGGTAGAATACAGTGTCAAAATCTTCTGCCCGCATATCTGCAAGCTTAGCGGTTTGAGAAAATGCTTTTTTTGCTGCATCATCTTGCTTATATCGGACCACTGCAGGGGTCTGATTTTCCGGCAAATCACTTTTTGGATCAATCGGAGGCTGTCCACCTTTCGGTGATGCTAAGGTTAATTCAACACCCGCGTCTCGAAAAGCAAAATAAGGGGCTGCAAATTCTTCCAGCCAGATACCAGTTTTTCGCCCAGTGTTACCTAATTGATCGTGAGAAGTCATGACCATCAAAATTTTCATAGTGTTTTTTCTCCCATATTAGAGGCAAAGTGTGGTTTTGAGCACTGCGGCGGAATATACATGTAGTATTTGCGCAAAGGAATGCAAAAAAGACACAATTCTAACCACGTTCGACAGCCCTCTAGATAAGTCTCCTTTAAATAATAGTACACAATGCCCGCTGCTGCATTCTATCTAAATCCATCTATTTAAACCTATTGCAACACAAAATGTGAATTAAGCATTTGAGTTGCGGCAATGCAATGAGAAGATCTTTAAAAGTATACGCTCGTACGGAAGACCATAGTTCGCATTCTTCAAGTACGAGCGCTATACAATCAAGGAAATTTTACGATTTTGCACCCAGGGTCAAGTCTTGAGTGCGCCGTAGCAAAGCTACAATAAAGATGGCGGAAGGCCCGCCGTGATCTGCTTGCAGGAGTCGGTCACAAACCAACTTAAGCTGCTGTTCAAGGAAAACGGTAGTGAGCGTTAAGTAAAGCCAGCGGAAAACTGGCGAGGTAGGGGTTAGGAAGGTGAATAAAACTGAACCATTGTTGAAGCGTCGTTAGACCTAAGTAACGTCAAAATCAAAATCTTCCAGATATTTTGGGACAAACATACAGGCAACCTGCTTACTGAGTATGTGGCGTTCGGCGTAGAGATGGCACGAGCCTAACCTGGGCTTTAATGTGGAACTGCGGGAAGCAGTTATCTGGATGCAAAAGAGAGAAACTCAAGGGGTAAAATCTCAAGAGTGAGAGTATCGATGCCAGAAACTGTGACGGAGCTGTTCGTAGTAGTGATGAAACTCCTGTAATGGGAGTGGAGCGAAGGGGCAGCGTTAAATGTGGTTGTCAATTTCGGAACTTGAAAAGAGGATAAGAAGTGGATAAACCAAAACCATTTGTAATATCAAAGAGGTTAGTATGGGAGGCTTATCAACGAGTCAAAGAGAACAAAGGTGGTGCTGGAATAGACCGAGAATCCTTGCTCGACTTTGATAAGAAACTGAGTAAGAACCTATACAAAATCTGGAACAGACTCAGCTCAGGCAGCTATTTTCCGCCAGCTGTGAGAGGGGTAGAAATCCCTAAGAAGCAGGGAGGAACAAGACTGCTTGGAGTGCCGACTGTATCGGATAGAATAGCGCAAATGACGATCAAGCTGATGTTTGAACCATTAGTAGAGCCACACTTTTTGGAAGACTCATATGGATACAGACCGAACAAATCGGCGCTGGATGCTATAGGGGTCACACGAAAGCGGTGCTGGAGTTACGACTGGCTCATAGAGTTTGATATAAAAGGGCTATTTGACAACATAGACCATGATCTGTTGATGAAAGCGGTGCGTCAACATACCGACAATAAATGTATATTATTGTATTTAGAGCGATGGATAAAAGCCCCCGTGGAGTTGCCGGACGGAACTGTCAAAAGCAGGGATACCGGAACACCCCAGGGCGGGGTCATTAGTCCGCTGCTAAGTAATTTATATTTGCACTACGTTTTTGATGTATGGATGACAAAGTATCATCCAGAATCACTGTGGTGTCGCTATGCTGATGATGGAATCTGCCATTGTAAAACCAAAGAACAGGCTGAGACTTTGTTAAGTGAGCTTGAACAGCGGTTTAGGGAATGCAAGCTTGAAATACATCCAGAGAAAACAAAGATAGTGTACTGCAAAGATGGCGGTCGAAAGGAAGCCTATACTGGCAATACAAGCTTTGAATTTCTGGGATATGAATTTCGAGTAAGGAGAGCAGAAAACAGGAAGACAAAAGAAATATTTGGAAGTTTTCTACCAGCAATAAGTCCAAAAGCAGAAAAAGCCATTACACAGGAAATTAGGGAGCTGAATGTAAGGAACAAAAGCAACCTAAGTCTGCAAGAACTGGCGAAGTGGCTCAATCCAAAGATACAAGGGTGGATTAACTATTATGGAAAATTCACCAAATCAGCGCTAAATAAAGTATTCCAGAGATTTAACCGAACGCTCACAATGTGGAGTATGAGGAAATATGCGAAGCTGGCGAACCGGAAAACCTACGCAACGAAGTGTATGGCGGAGTTTGCGGTGAAACATAAGAGTCTATTCGCGCATTGGAGGATAGGTATTACAACTGTGTCCATTTAATGGGAGCCGTATAACACGAGAGTGTTAAGTACGGTTCTGCGAGGGGCCAGAGGGGCAGTTCCGCTGGTCTACTCACCCCATATCATTACCCACAAGTAAGCCAGAAAAGATATTGCCACACACCGGCCGCAGTGCTAAGGAGGGAAACATCAGCGTGGCAACTGAATTGAATCTAGCTCCAGCCAATCGAAAGCACTGTAAAACCCCCTCTCCCGCGAGAGGAGTTTGAATATGATTACTGAACTTATTCGCGGGAGAGGGCTGGGGAGAGGGTTAGAATCATTAGTATTGGGTAAAAGAATCTGGCCTAACGGTTTAAAGTTTGAGGTCACGCAGCATATGCCAGACCCTCTCCCCAACCCTCTCCCGCGAATAGGCCTGGAAATATTATTTAAACTCCTCTCGCGGGAGAGGGGGTTTTACAGTGATATCGTCTAGACTTGTGGGTAATGATATGGTCTTGACCTCTAATTCAAAAAAATATTGCTTGATTTCTTTTTAATAAGGGCTGATAATTGAACACTGTTCAATTTTATATGAAAAGCATATATGCTAGTTAATGCAGACATAAGTTTATATTGAGAGATCAAAAATTTATGATTCACCTATTTTTCATTGGTTATATTGCAGGATTTCTTTACACTTTTTGTGCTTTTTCAAGTGTCCTTACCGCAATGCAATTTTTATTGCGTCATGGCAATATCAGTGGCTTGATGGCAGGTATGGGGCATACTGCAGCCCAGATAGTCTGGATAACCCTTGCTATTTTGGTTATGGGGCTTGGGAAAAATTTTTTAAATACTGAAATCAATCATTATAAGTATATTGCAGCAGGCATGCTCTTTTTGTTAAGCATTAAGCTTCTGATTTCTTCCTCACGCAACCCGAGAAAAATTCTCAGCAGTAAGTCACCTAACCATCTAAGTGGGTTTTTAACGGTGTTTTTTGTGGCTATCTCAGCTCCTGGACGGATCATCGGATATTTAGCTCTGTTCATCTTGTTGGGAGCACCCCGCATAGTTATGGCATCTTGGATTACTAAATCCTATTTATTAGTAGGTACTTTATTGGGGGTAGCGAGTTGGTGGGTTGTTTTTTCTATCATAGCCGAGATGTTTAAATTTTCCCCAACAAAACAACAGATAATCTGGCTGGAACGACTTACTGTATTTGTGTTAATGGGGGTAGCAGTTGGTCTTTGTTTTTACCGCGATAGCATGTAAGCCTATGATTTAGGCGCGCCAAGTTTATTTAAGATATGTTAATTTATTTGTATTAAGACTTTTTCTTAGTATTGTTATGCTTTAGACCTTATGAGAGATGAACGACAATGTTACCTATACGTATTCTAGGTACTGGGAAGTACTTACCGAAACAGTTAATCAGTGCGGAGATGCTGGATAAAAAAACTGGCTTTACCCCAGGCACTTCCCTTGGTACATCAGGGGTTGAAACCCGCTATTTTGTTGAAAATGAAACTGCTTCATTGATGGGGTCAATTGCCGCCAAAGAAGCACTCTCTAATGCAGGTTTAGCAATAAGCGACATGGATTGTATCATTTGTGCCAGTGGCACTCATGAACAGGCCATGCCAGCAACCGCTGCATTAATTTCAGAACAATTTGGTATCGAAGCAAGGGGTATACCAGCATTTGACATTAACGCATCTTGCTTGAGTTTTTTAACAGGATTGGATTTGCTCTCCTATGCCGTACATCAACAACGCTACTGTCATGTATTAATTGTATCAAGTGAAATTGCTTCGGTAGGCTTGAATTGGAAAGATAAAAAAAGCTGTACTCTATTTGGTGATGGGGCTGCAGCAGTAGTTATTCGAAAATCGAATGACCAAGAAAGCTCAAAAATTATTGCGTCGGATATAAAAACATATAGTGAAGGTGCGCATCTGACAGAAATTCCAGGGGGAGGAACCCGCTTTCATCCACGCGATCACTTAGATGCAGAGGGTCATCCGCATTTATTTCGTATGGAAGGGCGTGAGGTGTATAAGTTAACCATAAAAGTATTGCCTGATTTTGTTGAAAAATTATTTCGAACAGCTGATATTTCAATGAGTCATATTAAACTCGTCATTCCGCATCAATCCAGTTTATCGTCACTTAGATTATTTGCAAAACATCTGGACATACCCATGGCCAAACTTTTTATTACCGTAAAAAAATATGGAAATACAATAGCATCCTCTATTCCACTCGCTTTACATGATGCGATCACAGAAAATAAAATTCTCCGAGGGGATAAAATATTATTGTTGGGCACTGCTTCAGGGTTAACTATAGGAGGAGTCATCATTGAATACTAGCGAACTGACAGCCCCTAAAAGAATATTACTCACGGGTGGACGTGCCCCTGCAACACTTGATTTGGCTAGAAAATTTAAACAATCTGGCCATGAAGTTTATATGGCAGAATCAGTGAAGTATCATTTATGCCGCTATTCCAGCGCTATCAAAAAGAATTTCATTGTGCCTGGTCCCGCGGAACAACCGAATGAATTTATCGATGCATTAAGCACCCTGATAAAACAATATCAAATCGATTTGCTCGTCCCTACTTGTGAAGAAATATTTTATATATCGAACGGATTAAAAAAATTGAGCGGACTGACAAAAGTTTGTTCTGATAATATAGATAACCTACATGTACTGCATAACAAGTTCACTTTTAATGGATTGATTAAAGGCACTCAGATATCTGTCCCGAAAACAAATTTAATTAACAGTCTTGCTGATTATCATGCATTAATTGATAGTAAAATAATAAAGTACCCTCATGTGTTGAAACCGGTCTATTCAAGGTTTTCGTCTGAAACGAAAATAGTAACCAAACCTGAGAGAATAGATATGGATATTTCATTACGCAAACCTTGGGTAGTACAAGCGTATATTTTAGGTGATTTAATTTGCACGTATAGCATTTGTCATGAAGGTAAAATTCTTGCTAATGTTTTTTACAAAAACCAATATACGGCCGGCGAAAATGGTGCGGGAATTAATTTTAAACGTGTTGATAATGATGGCTTATACCGCTGGGTTTCAAAGTTTGTAAAAAAAAGAAATTTTTCAGGGCAAATTGCTTTTGATGTTATTGAATCAGCTGATGGCAGTTTATGGCCTATTGAATGCAATCCCAGGTTAACCAGTGGCATACATCTGTTTTCTAATAAGCAGCAACTTGCTAATGCATTTCTTACTAATGCCATAATAGATGCTCCCTCAACGAAGCAACCACAACCCATGCTGGCTTTAGGATTGCTAATATACGGATTACCGGTTATCAAATCATTTAATCAATGGTTTGATTGGCTAACTTGTTTTTTAAATGGAAAAGATGTAATTTTCTCTTGGCGCGACCCTTTGCCATTTTTGGCTCAATTTTTTATGATATTCAATTTTTTCAGAATAAGCAGAAAATTAAATATAACACTTATTGCAGCTACTACGCATGATATTCAATGGGATGGACCAAGATGAAAGCATTGGTAACTGGTGGAACAGGTTTTTTGGGAAAAGCATTGAGTCTGAGGCTCCAAAAAAATGGTTTTGACGTGACTGTTCTAGGCCGAAACCCTGAAATTTGTAGAGAACTTGAAGCCAATAATTTACATGTAATAAGAGCTGACTTTAAAGACAAAAATACGATATGGGATGCTTGTCAAAATCAAGACTATGTGTTCCACTGTGGCGCCCTTTCTTCACCGTGGGGTAAGTATCAACATTTTTATGCCACTAATGTCATAGGCACTCAACATATTATTCAAGGATGCCTGACCTATAAGGTTACCCGTTTAATCCATGTGTCTACACCAAGTATCTATTTTGATTTTAGAGACAAATACAACATTTCTGAAAATGATCCATTACCCCAAAAAGCAGTCAATTTTTATGCCAAAACTAAGTTACTTGCTGAAAATGAAATTGACTTGGCTTATCAGCAAGGATTGGGGGTTATCACAATTAGGCCGAGAGGTATTTTTGGGCCGGGTGACACCAGCATTATCCCCCGTTTGATTAAAGCGCATAATACAATGCCATTGCCCTTATTTAAAGCTGGGAAAACCTTAATTGATATTACTTATATTGATAATGTTGTTGAGGCACTGATTGCTTGCGTTAATGCCCCTGATATTGCTTTAGGTAAAAAATTTAACATCACCAATGATGAGCCCATGTATTTTATTGATTTAATCGAAAAATTATTTTCAAAAATTGGTGTTAAATTACAGACCCGTTCTATGAATTACAACTTGGCCCAGGCAGCTGTTTGGGGATTGGAACATTTTTATAAGGTATTTCTTACCAACAAAGAACCTCCGTTGACAGGTTACACTTTAGGCTTGCTGGCTTATGCCCAAACTTTAAATATATCTGCAGCAAAAAATATACTGGGTTACAAACCTAAAATAAGTATTGAAGAAGGGTTAGAAAACTATGCAGCCTCATTAGGCTCTGTAAAACAGGAACCAATAATATGACACTAAATTTTAAACTGTTTAATACAGGTTTTTGTACCAGCCTTGAAAAACTGGCAATTAAAACAGCGCCCTGGCGTCGCCATAAATTTCCAGCTACATTTGCCCTAATTCAGCATCCAAAGTTTGGTAATATTTTATTTGATAGCGGACATTCAAGTCGTTTTTTTAAACTAACCAATAAATTTCCCTTATCCGTGTATCGATGGTTGATCCATGTGACGCATGATGAAAAACAGGATGCTATTAACCAGTTAAAGACATTTGGTCTATCCCCTAAAGAGATAAATTATATTTTTATTTCTCATTTTCACGCGGACCATATTGGCGGATTATGTGATTTTCCTAATGCGAAATTCATTTATTTAAAGAATGCTTATGAAGCGGTAAAAAATTTAAAAAGACTTTCAGCACTTAAAGCTGGTTTTATATCCGGCCTTATTCCAAATGATTTTGTTCAACGCTCCTACTTATTGGACAATCAGCCGATGATTTCATTAGCCCAAGAGTACTTTCCTTTTGAGTCAGGCTATCAGATTTTTAATGATGATAGCCTTATGGCAGTTAAGTTACCCGGACATACAGAAGAACAGGTTGGTTTGTTTTTGAAAATCAGTGAAAATGAAAAAATATTTATGATTGGTGATGCTTGTTGGAGCAGTGAATCTTATTTAAACCTGGTATTGCCTCATAGCCTATCTTTTATAGCAATGGCTGGCAAAGAGACATATATGGAAACACTCAAAAAAATTCATCATCTAAACAAACATTCTCCAGATATAAAAATTATCCCATCCCATTGTCAGCAAGTTTGGGAAAAATTTGAAGGGCAGGATTATGCTAAAATTGTTAATCATCATTAAGTGGTATTTAAAGACGCGCTATAAGTCCTATTTTATGAATAATAGGAAAAAAATTATTATGTGGCAAGCTAAAAAATCTAAATCGATTTTAAATTTCGCGCTTAAAAATTCATCATTTTATAAAGAATATTATGGAGTATATTGTAAACCTTCTGATGACTGGGAAAGTTTGCCAAAATTAAACAAAGATGTGTTAATGAAAAATTTTGATAGATTAAACACGGTTGGAATAGATTTCAAGGATGCATATAAAGTTGCAATAAAATCTGAAAAAACCAGAGATTTTAGACCAAAAATAAAAAACATCACAGTAGGTCTTTCGTCCGGCACAACCGGAAACAGAGGGCTATTTTTAGTTAGTGAGAATGAAAGACTAGCATGGGCTGGCGCTGTGCTGGCAAAAATGATGCCGAAAACCTTAGTTTCTAAACAAAAAATTGCCTTCTTCTTAAGGGCTAATAGCAATATGTACTCAACCTTAAACGCCTATTTTATAAAATTCAGGTTTTTTGACCTCTTGGAAGATATTGACTCACATATCGACAGATTAAATATATTCCAGCCAAGTATCTTGATTGCGCCACCCTCCATGTTAAAAATACTGGCAAAGGAAATGGATCACAGATTACATATATCACCCATTAAAATTATTTCTGTTGCTGAAGTATTAGAACCAGATGATAAGGCCTACATTGAAAAAACTTTCAATCTCATACTGCATCAAATCTATCAAGCCACAGAAGGATTTTTGGCGGCAACCTGTCAGTATGGCACTTTGCACCTAAATGAAGATCTTATCATGATAGAAAAAGAATATGTTGATAGGGAAAAAAATAAGTTTATACCGGTAATTACAGATATGTTCAGAAAAACGCAGCCTATTATCCGTTATCGGCTAAACGATATTTTGACTGAACAAAAAAACTCCTGCCTCTGCGGGTCTCCTTGCACCTCAATAGCGCAGATTGATGGTAGATCCGACGATCTTTTTTACGTTAAATCTTTATCTGATGGCAAATTAAAACCTTTATTTCATGATTATATTCGACGGGCCATTATCACAAGCTCAGCTGATATTTTAGAATACTCGGTTATTCAAAATGATCCAGCCAATATTCATGTTAATATTCTTACTAATGGATGTGCAGTAGCAGAAATTCAGAAAAAAATTGTAGAAAATTTAAATAATCTTCATATCCAATTAAAAGCTATTAGCCCAACAGTTCAGTTTGGAAAGTTCTCATTCCCAGAAAAAGGAGCCAAATTGCGGCGAATTATAAGGAATTATCCAGTTAAAGAAGGCATATATGAATAGCCATGTTATTTTTTACAACTCTCAAACTATTGATAATTTGATATGGCCGTCTAATTATCATCTAACAAAGGATTATCTTATCAGTTTTGTAAAAAACCCAATCCATTATTTGATAAAAAATGCTAGCGCTGATTTTCAGTTATTAAAAATTGACGATATCATAATACCAGTCACTATTTGTGATTTTATAGAAAACAATACCTACCTTGTGTCGCCTTATACGCAATATATTAATTATACCCTGGATGAGTTATCTATTATTAGCCACCCGTTTTTCAGAAAAATCGCTTATTTTTCTTTAAAAATGTTAGGTGCATTTTTAAAGAAAGGGAATGTGGACAAATGTGTCCACGTGAATAATTGGTTGTTTCCAACCAATATATATAAACCACTTACAGAAGAACAAGTAAAAAAAATAACCGCTAGTTTGAAAAATAAATTTCCTGAACATGCTATTTTGTTTCGGACTTTGAATTTTATCACTGACCCATCGCTTATTAAGACTCTTAGCAAGAGTAAATATTTTCTCATTGGAAGCAGGCAAGTACATATGCTTACCCATCAAAAAATAACACTACTTAAGCAAAAAAAACCCACGGATTTAAAGCGTGATGAAAAAATATTAAAATCTTCTAAGTATTGCATTAACGAACAACCATTTGATGAAAAAGATAAAACAAGAATGAAGCAATTATATGATTACTTATATCTAGAAAAACATTCTTATTTTAATCCACAGTTCACACAATATTTTTTTAATTTGTTAATCAATAGCCCCATGTTTAATGTAAAAGCGCTTAAAAATGAAGATCAGCTAGATGCATTTATTGGTTGTTTTACGGATGTGAATATCTCATATTCTCCACTTTTTGGTTACGATACACAGCAAACTGAAAAAATAGGTTTATACCGTATGCTTTCAGCCATTAAGATTAACTTTGCTATGGATCATAATACCACCCTGCATTCCAGCGCAGGTGCAGGTAGATTTAAACGCCATAGAGGCCATGAATCTACATCTGAGTATCACGCGGTCTATACAAAACATTTATCTATTGCAAGAAGGGGCACATGGATGCTATTAACATGGATAGTTAACAATATAGGCATGCCCCTTATTCAACGGTACGATGCTTAACCCCTTTGCCTCCACTATTTATTCATGGAATTGAGCACACGGAAAATAATGGCCAGGGCAGGGTACGTAGTAGATACGCTTTATAATTCCTTCGCCTCTATAGTTTCGATTAATGAAACAATGTTTTAGATTATTATTAATTTTTTATGGTCTGCGGTTTTCTCGTAAGTTGAGGTTAGTAGATGTTTCCGTTGTAGTTATTGGCAAATTTCTCGGATTTCCACCTATAAATCTAGAAGTAGTTGCTATCGGTGTTTTAACATCTGCTGTTTCCTTATCTAAATCCTCTAGGTGTTCTATCGCTTCTGAAAAGTTTTGTTTCGCAGCTTTTCGGAACCAGTATCTGGCTTCATTAATATCTTGTGGGACATCATTTTCTCCATTTTGATAAATTAACCCCAGCCTATATTGCGCCGATGCTAAAGGGGTTTTGTTATTAGCAACTTTTCGGCACCAAAATAGGGCTTTCTTAGAATTTTTTGGCACATCTTCGCCCTTTTCATAAAGTAACCAAAGCTTATGTTGCGCGCGTACAAGTTCTTGATTAGCGGATTGTACAAACCAATGTATGGCGGTTTTTAGATCTTTTTCAAATCCATCTCCCGTGTAATAACACATGGCAAGATCATATTGCGCCTCAGAATCGCCTGCAAAAGCATCGTTATAGAGTAATAACGATTCTACGGTTTCTTCAGCTTTCGCTAAAGCAACGCCATCCATATTCCTATCATCATGCCAACGCAATTTTGCATCAGCATCAAGGTTGCCCTGCTTATTAGCTAAAATATATAAGCATAGTGCTTTATTCAAATCAAATCCTATATGCTCGCCTTTTTCATAACAGGTACCTAATGCGAGCTGAGCGCTGGCGAGGCCTTGAATTGAAGCTAATTTAAATAAACGTACTGCTTCTGCAGGGTTTTCGTCTACGCCCAAGCCTTTCATATAACAATTGCCTAAACTGAATTGTGCAGCTGCATAGCCTTGGCTGGCGGCTGAAGTAAATAAGCGGACAGCTTCTTTTAAGTCTTTTTGTCTGCCCTCGCTGCCCTGTTCATAACATAAACCTAATTCATGATCGGCAGCAGGGGAGGAAATCATAGAAGAAGGGCGCATAGTCGTTGATATAGGAGGGAACTGCTGTTCATTTACATCGTTCTTGCTATCACCATTTTGTGGCTCTTGAGACATTAATTTATCCTCGCAAAAATACAATATTATCGCCATTTTATATCATTTTATTGTCTGTGTTTCAAGGTTGCCTGAGCCAAATTTCAGCTACTTAATCAGGATTTGGTTTCTTATTGTAGTATTAAAAATGTGACTTGATTGGTTATAACGTGTGGCGTGGCTTCTTAGAAAAATTTCAGGGTTGCAATTGGGAAATATAAGAATCTGTTAAGTATTTCATGGCTACATTTGTCGTCCCCGCTTTACCGAATTATCCTAAAATATCAGTCTATCAAGCGGGGATCCAGTGCCTAATTTTCAAACAAAGTGAAGTAGCAATAAACAGTTATGACTGGCATTTGTGCGTTCCGTTGGAAAGGTGGGCACTAGATTCCTGCTTGATAGGCTGATATTTTAGGATAATTCGGTAAAGCAGGAACGACGTACTTAGCATTTCTAGTAATTACAGAATGTGTGCATCGGATAGCAGCAAACAGAGGCAATGACGTCCTCACAGAATCTGCAGAAATTGAAGAAACACTGCAGACCCTGTGCGAAGAACAAGGTTACAAATTCACCAGCGCGCGATTAAAAAATAATCAATAGCAATTGGCGTTTACAGGTTTTGAGATGGTCTCAACGTTTATTAAAAAAGTGGATATTCAGAAGCAACTGGATCAGTTATTGAAAACCGCAGGGTTAATTGTTGCAGCAGATGTGGGCGTGGAAACCGTTTGCTTGATGCAATAGATTTATTTGACATTGGTAGTGGAAAACAAATATGCTGCAAATTATAAGGGGGTGGTATTATGCTGGAAAAAAATTTATTAATTAGGTCCGAAAATACTAATCGTTTAGATATTCCAAAAGCCTGCGCAGAGATAGAAAGGTTACAGAAAACTCTGCAGATTTCTTCTGTAAGTTTAGATGACGTAGTGTGTGGGGAGGATCACCTTATCTCATCTGCGTTAATTTTCATTAAACTGCTAAGATATGAAGTCCAAGACAAAAACAGCGATAGATATTGTAAATTTAATCGTTTAGTGGAATTGCTTGAAAAACTTCAAGCGGCTTATGCGTCTCAAAGTGAATCCCAATCTTCTCAGGAATTAAAACTTGAATCTAAATCTAATTTAGAACCAACTCCAAAAAACGAATCCAAACTCTTTTTAAATTCCAATCTACTCAGCGTGTTGTCCAATTCATTAGGTTCCCTGCAGATACCCCTAGAATCCTCAGGCAGTACAGAATCAAATTCAGCGCCGTCTTCCATCGGTGACCTGCCAAAAGCCAAATCTCATGCATTTGAAGTCAAACAGCAAACGAAACATTTATCTGTAAGCGCTGCAGTGGAAGCAGCAGATGACCCTAATGATCCTGATATCGCGCTTATTCGGGTTATTGTCAAAGCAACGCTCCGTCCGGAAAGTAAAGAAACAGGAAAAAATGTGTTCCTGCTGTTAGATAAAAGTAGTTCTATGAGTGAGCCTATTTACTTGGAGGGTCATGAAAATTATAAACCGGGGGATCCAGATAACGTTACTCGCTTTAGTAAACGCAATCGACGGCAACTTGTGGGAACGCCCTCTAATATACCACTTGATGCATTGAAGAAAAGTGTCGAAAAACTTATTAATGATCTATCAAAGAACGATAAGGTGTTCGTCATATGTTTTGATAAAGAGGTAACAATCCTGAATATTGAACCCACAGACCATAAGGGAATTAAGGCAGCTATCATGAACCTAAAAACTGTTCATGGCACTAATATCACGGCAGCTATAGAGACGCTCACGCGAGAACTATTCCCTGATCCGGAAGCCTCCACTATTCTAATTTTTCTCGATGGCAAGGCCACCGTTAACAAAAAGAGCCCCCAAGAATTAATCGCTAAGCGGCAAGAAGCCTTTGATGGTCGCCTGCCTCCTCGCATTTGTATTGGATTTAATAATCCCGCACTAGAAGTTTTAAAAATTTTTGCAGGATCAAGCCCCTATCTTTATGCGAAGGAATCGGAAAATATTCTCGATAAAATAACAGCAGCTAAAGATTTTATTACTCATTCTGTTCCAGTGAGGCTGGGTTATATGCCCCATACTGGATTCAGGAAGATTAAAATAAGTAGCGGTGATTTTGTTTCTGACGCACATCCATTCGTTTCAGCTCCTATCCCTGTATACAAAAGGAGTTTGAAAACTGCTGGTTTTTTTATCAGTATCGGCGAAGAAGTCCATGAGGTGCCAGGAAAAATCTTATTAGAAGCCACGCAAAAAAGTACAAAAGCAGATTCTAAAGTCCTATCTCAAGAAGTCTATATTCGATCTTTAAATGCAGAACTTGAGGGCATACGAAATTTCAAAACAAAACCTCAAAAAAGAGCAGCCATACCTCGCTTGTTGAATCTTTTGAATAAAATTCAAGACGAATCGCCACTATCAGAGGATCAAGCCCCCATAATACAAGGTCTTAAGCAATTAACAATAGTTACCTTGGATGACATAAAAGAAAAGTCAGAGAAAAAAAGAGAAAAAAACGATCTTAGTTTTTCGGCTGAACAAAGTGGTTTATATAGTGGGAGCAGAACTCAGAGCATAGCACGCAGCTTAAAAAAAAGGGAGCCAATATTAGTAGGTAATAATATATACTACAATTATCAGAAAAAAGAAATTTATCATTATAGTGGGGAGAATTTCATTATGGTGGATCATAAGCTAGACTTTGTTACAGTCGTAGGGGACTATAAGCCTACAACACCAGGTGATATGCCCTATGTTAGGGAAGTGTCCCAGGCAAAGAAAGTTGTTTTTGTGGATCATAGCAATACCTTTCTCACATTAATTCCTGTAGATCCCATTTTGAGGAATATTTCAATAGATAAGGTAGAAAGTTCGGAAGCAAATCTGTTGAATAAGGTAGCAAGTCTTTTGCGCGAGGCAAAGGAAATAGAACCCACAGACCCCTATAAGGAACCTACTCTCATACCGCTATCTAAGTTTCTAGCAAAATTTCCAGATCAATTACCTGACCACCCTTCGCACTGCCGTCAATACGCTGCACTATCGGCTTACTTATTGGCTAAAAAAGCACGGGAGGATAATCTTCAAAATCCTGACAACCCTCCTGCACAAATTTTTGTTTATCGCAGTACGGCGGATAATTTCCAAGCACATGCTTGGGTAATAAAAAAACAAGAAAAACAAGGATCTAAAATTTTTCTCCTGGATGCCACCAATGACCAACAAAACCGTGTTTTTGAACTGACAGATAAAGATCAATTGAGAGGAGCTATTGCGTATTATGCCAACCGAGGCTTGCCTGGCATCCTTCGTAGCTTATGCAAGAGACATAATTTAGACCATGAGCCTCTCACCGAACTTCTGTTCATACCATTCTTAAGTGAACTTCAAATGCAGTACTTTTCCAGCCAAGGCTGGGTTTCACAGACACCTCTAGGTAATGGACCTATCGTCGAACCGGGAGTAATAGAATTTGAAGGATTTTGTTCTCCGCCGTTAGATCTGAAAGCTTTGAGGGTATGGCATGCGGATGAGCGTAATAAAGGTAAGAATCCCTATAACCCTGCAGAAAATCTTCCTGATGGCTGGGAATGTAGACATTTGCCCCAAATGACTGAGGCAATGTTAAGCATTTTAAAACATTGGTCTCCTGCACAAGAGCTGGCAACCCTGCAGTTAGCTGATAAAGAAGAGGAGAAGAGAAGTACCCATCCACAACACGATCTATCAAAAACAGAAACCGTAACGCAATTAAAGTCAACGTATGCAAATTTATCACAGAAGGGAATGATGCCTAAGACTGTAGCGAAGACCCCACAAATACCACAACCATTGCAAACGCCACAACCTAAACCTACACAGCCGGATCCATATGAAAAAGAGAAAGTCAGTAGTGTTACCCTTGCAACGTCATCTCCTGGTGCCATACAAACGGAGGATGATTCCACCAGCACTGCCTCCCAGTCATCTATACAAGGACGCGGGTGATAAATTTGCTAATTCTTCGATTACCCATTCCATTTTAGTCTCCCTTCGTTTTGGAAATCGGGAAATTATACTTTAGTCTTGAGGTTTACGCTTTTCTCATGTTAATTTAAGGATGGAGAATCTTTGACAATCGTCCAGGGCGCCGATTATAATCATATTCGGCAACTTAGATGCCACATGGAGGCGAAATGTATCCAAGATGTTTAGATTTACCAAAATTGCTCAAAAAAAGGAGCTATTTTCTCCTAGGACCGCGCGGAGTTGGAAAAAGTACACTGATTGAAGAAACCCTTCCAGACGCTAAAATTTACGACCTGCTTGATGCATCGGTCTTTCAACGGCTGGTTAGAGACCCTAACTTAATTAGCCAGGAAACAAAGGCGACTACTTTAGTTGTGATTGACGAAATTCAAAAGTTCCCCACCTTGTTAGACGAAGTTCATCGTTTAATTGTAAAACGAAAGCAAAGATTTTTGCTGACTGGCAGTAGCGCAAGAAAATTACGTAAGGGTGGTGCAAATTTATTGGCAGGTCGGGCTTATCAAGCATCATTGCACCCATTGACCTCTCAAGAAATCCCCGGCTTTGATCTCCTGACTTATTTGAACACAACCGGCTTACCGGAATTTTATGGTCAAGATGGAGTAAGTGATTATCTCACCGCTTACGTGGGTACTTACCTCCAGCAAGAAATTAGTGCAGAGGCACTAACGCGTAATTTACCCGGATTTGTTCGTTTCTTAGAGGTAGTTGCGCTTTGTAATGGGGGAGAAATTAATTACAGCAATATTTCAAGCGATTGTGGTGTGGCGGTGCGCACTGTAGAGGCATATTTTGAAATTTTAAATGATACGCTGATCGGGTTTTCCATTACCCCATTTTTATCAAGCAAAAAACGTAAGGCTATTACCCGTGCAAAATATTATCTATTTGATATCGGTGTAGTAAATTTTCTTACCAGGCGTGGTCGTGTTGAATTTAAATCAGAACTTTTTGGTCGACTTTTTGAACATTTTATTGCCTTAGAACTTCGAGCCTTCCTCGCCTATCATTTTTTAAACTTACCATTACAATATTGGCGTTCTACTTCCCACTTCGAAGTGGATTTTATCCTTGGAAATAAGCTGGCAATTGAGGTGAAAGGGACTGACCTTGTAGCGGATAAACACCTCAAGGGAATCAGAGCCTTTAAAGAAGAAGGATTGATTCAAAATTATGCGGTGGTTAGCCTGGATCCTAATGAGCGGTTGACTGAGGATGGGATAACCATTTGGCCATGGAAAGTTTTTTTAAACAAACTTTGGGCGGGAGAGATAATAGCATAAAGCTAACTGCCTGATGCTGTCATCTTGCGCGTCGTGAAGGATCTCCAAATGTGGGCTTTTCAATAATGTGTGCCTCCATATGGAGATCCTTCACTGCGTTCAGGATGACAGCTTTTATAAGCTACTCATATATTGGTTAAATGATAAAATTTTGTCTCTTTCAAGCGGAAATCCTGGAAGTTCATCAAGCAGAGCATAACAATAAGTTTTTTTGCCAATTAATTTTTCTGCTTTGTAGAGATGTTTTTTTAGTTCTTCTTCATCACCAAAACATTTAATTTCTGTTTCTAACCCTCCAAAATAAGGAACAACCTCACCATTATGTATTGAAGCAATGATTTCTTCAGAAATATGCGACTCTATTTGATGTGAAATTTCTTCCAATTCCTTCAGCGTTTTAATAATTAGCCAAGTAGGCTTGCCTGCATTATTTAAAAATAGAAAACTACCTGATATTTCTATGAGGTAATAACTACTTGCAGAAATATCATGACAAATTTTATTAAAGAACTTTATAAAATCTGGATCACCAAGGCTTGAATTTTGTTCTGAAGATAATCCTTGCACAATTTGAAACGTAAGGTCTCTAAAATAAATATTTTGCATTTCAGCAATACATTTTTTTAAATCTTCGTCAGTGCCATGTTGTGCCTTACGTAAAAAACGATCAATAACACCAGAGTTAAAAAGTTGAATTGCTTTAGGATCATTAGCCTCTCCCGTCAGCATAATAATTTTTATAGTGCTTCCCTTAACTTTCCTAAGCTTTGTGCAAAACTCTTCACCATTCATGCTTGGCATAGCGAAGTCAACTACAACCAATGAGACCTTTGAAAAACGGTCTTTTTCATAAATAATTTTGTGTATCTGTGAGATATCATACTGGAGTGGAAGTTGTTCTGATTCAAAAGTATAATTATCAGATTCTACGTTAATTTTGATTATTTCATTAAGGGCATTGTTCTTTTTTATATCTTTTTCCAGATAATCCAGAGCTTCCTCGGGAACTGAAAATGTTTTGCATGGAACAATCTCCCCAATTGTAAGCTGGATGTTTTGTAAAACAGAAGGGTTATCATCCACTACAACAACAGTAGTCGGATGATAGATGCACGTCATTTTTTGCTCTTCCATGTTTTTGACTCCTATATGAGGTTTAGAAAATTTTCTTGATTATTATGAAAATTAAACTGTATCTTTATGTTTTGGAAATACCATATTAAATTGAGTAAATTTGCCATACTCAGAAGTACAACTTATGTCTCCTTCGAAACTAACCATAACCATTTTACAAAATGCTAATCCCAGTCCGGTTCCGTGATGGGTTGTAGTATAAAATTTTTCAAATAAATTAGGTAATACATCATCGGGAATACCCTGTCCTGTATCTTTAAAATATAGAATATTACTATTTTCTTTTTTTTCACACCATATTTTAATTTTCCCTTTCTTGGCTGCTTGGATGTAATATAGTGAGTTTTTTAATAAATTAAACAAAATATGCACCATCAAAGTTTTGTCGCCATAAAATGAAAAGTCATTGTTATTAACCCACGTTATCCAATTTTCTTCATTTGGTTTAAATGGATAACGCCGTACAGCTTCTGCAATACATTCGCTCATTGAGCACATTTTAAAATCAGCAGTCGATACCCCCTGTTGTTTCACATTCATCAAAAGCATATTGATAATGGTCTCTGAATATCTTACTTCCGATTCAATATTATCAAATACTTCCGACAGTATCTTTAAGTTTCTAGGTTGAATAGGCTCTATCTCAAGACTATGATTTTTTGCGGTATTATACGCTTTTACTAGCGTTGGCAGGTAGGTCTTTATGCCGCTTATACCAAACTGGATAGCAGCAAGCGGAGTACGAAGCTCATGAGCAATGCTTGCGCTGAGCGCTCTGATTCCCGCCAAACGCTCTTCAGCTTCTTTGAGCCTATATTGGGTATTTTTCAATTCTGTTATATCAGTTGAGGTCCCTAGCACGCCTATACAATCTTCCGCCTTATTTATCAGGGACACTTTATTAACCAGCATAACTATTTTTGAGCCATCTGGACGAACCAAAATTTCTTCGGCATTTATTGTTGGATTTCCCGCCATAGTCCTTTTGTCGCCAATCTGGTATGCCTCAGCCTCACCTTCACCCCATCCTAATTCAAAATCCGTTTTTCCGATCACATCTTTCGGAGATTTTTTTCCAACTAATTGCGCAAATTTTTTATTGCAGCCCAAGTAAACAAAATCAGAATTTTTCCAAAATATAAAATATGGAATTATTTCTATCAGATTTTGTAAATAGGTTTGACTAGTAAATTGCTGATCGTAAATCGAACTTGATATACCTAATACCCCTATAATATTTTTGTTTTCGTCATAAATAGGGTATTTATCAGTGATTACAGTTACAATGCTGGCGTCTGATGCTAGTATATTTCTCTGTATAGAGAAAACCGGTTTTCCAGACGATATTATGCTATGGTCATGTTGAGTAAAATACTCTTTGTAGTGTTTAGGCCAGTCCATCTCTGCATCTTTTTTACCAACCAATTGATCTGATTTTTTTAAGCCGACCAATTTAAGGAATCTTTTGTTTGCTCCTGAGTATTTTAAATCTGATGTTTTCCAAAACACAATGCCCGGCATACTATCAAGCATATCCAGTGCTGTTATGTGAATATCTTTATCTTGGTTCATAAGTGAGGCTTCTAATAATCAAGAAATTCAATATTTTCCTGATGAATTTGTTTCCACCTGGTTAAAATTTCGGCAGATATATCTTCTGGAAAAGGATTATACCCTTGTTGAATCTTTCCGGATAAAATGACGTCAATTCCTATATTATGGGCATAAAATACAGGGTCAAGATACTTCATAGTCGTGGGTTCAGGAAGTGAAAAATTCAACGGTTTTTTTTCAAATAAAACATCATCTTTTGTAAAATTATTTCCATATTCATCATCCGCTCCCATATTCGTTAATATGGCGTCGCCAAAATCTTTTTTATTAAAATTATAATATTTTGAAATTACATTTTCTACTCCAGTAGCCGTGACTACACAATATGCAGATTTAATCACTCCCTTTACTTTTTCTATTTCAGTGCCACTAATAAATTCAACATTTGGGTATGTCTGCCTGTTAAAAACTGAGGTATTTATATCAATAACAGTAGAAATTTTGTTTGTATATCTCTTCAGAACATGCACTATTCCTTTGCCGACTTTTCCAAAGCCAAAAATCACATACGATTTTCCATACATCTCATTGCCTAAAAACTTTTGTACAGCGCGAACAAAACCATCTCCAGTGCCATAAAATGTTTCTAGTAATTTAATGCTTGAGTCATCAACAGATATTAGAGGATAATTAATTTTTGCATTCTTGTATAGTTCGCTGCCGGTTTGAGTCAACTCAACTGCACCCATTCTTGGAGGATGAGTATGAAGTAATTCTCCGCAACAATCTAAATGAATGTCATATATTTCCTTAAATACGTGTTCAATTTGCAAATGAATATTTGCTTCTTTTATTATTTGCAATGCTTCTTGTTGTGGCGGCAATAATGTAATGCAGCTAACTGTCACGTCTGCTCCTCCAATGATTAGAGGTTCAATCTTTAAAATTGCTTCTATAGTTAGTGGGGTATTATGTAATATTTTTAACCCTTGATATATTTTATTTTTTTTTGCCTTATCCAACAGGTCTGTCAAAAATGGCATATCTTCTTTTTTATATTTGCCATGTGCTAATTTGAATGCATTAAAATTTATCATACTGGTCCCTATCGCTCTCACAATTTGCTTTTAATCATAGCATCATTCGTATTTATGCCTATACATCATCCTTTAATTTTGAAATCCTTCCTCTTTGTTATTTGAATTTTAATAAAACTAATGTCTTAATGGAATAAGTCATTCCTCAAGAAAAAAATTAACTTTTGTTAACATGATTTCTATGTCATGAGTATATGCAAAATAGGAAACAACAGGTTCAGGTTCGGAGTCAAAATATTTAAAAACGGCTTCTAATCTCTTGAAACCAATTTTATCGTATATGTCAACCCATCTGATCAAATTGCTGGTAGTTAAAATTGAGTAGTTATTTTTTAGGCAGTACTCAAAAATTAGCTTCAATAATAAAAGATACACCTTACTATTGTCTGCATACTTTGGTAAAACAGCTTCTCTATTTAGTTCCACAATATTAAATTGGTTCTTTTTTTGTAAAATATCTTTCAGTGATTTTATTGCATTATCGTATCTTTCTATCTCTAATAATCCATTAGAATCATTGTGGCATAATCTTCCACATACAATGCAGTCATCATTATCATCAAGCACTGAAAACCAAACAGCTAAATCATCATAATCATCAGAAATAATAGCTTGATTTTCCCACTTTTGGATTTTTATTCCTGACGGATTGCAATGGGCAATTTCCCACTCTAAATGTTCTAAATAACAACAGTGCAGCAGCGATCTTGCCTTATTAAGCTGTTCTGGCTCATTAATGATGATTGGATTCATCAAAAACTCCTTTAATTGTGTACAAAGCATCTTGGCAATACCTCCCTCCCTCCTTAAGTTATTAATTTGAGCATCCGAGTAATATTATATATTTTTAGCAAATTAATTGGCTTTTCCTTACAAAAAACAAGTCCAAGTGATCATAAATTAACGAAATTCTGTAGCTTATTGCTATATTACTGATTTAGCAACACATATTCACGGGTGGAATAAACTTTTTAATGTCCTTACAGTTAGCGAAAAGCTGGTATTTATAGTTTTTTTCCTGCTTTAATATACATTATAGTACTAGGATCTAGGTGTTGATATTTTGTAACTATTCAGCACCTCTAAATGAACCGGCTTTCTCCCTTCTCCCGCTTGCGTTCGATGTGCCGGGGATGAGGGTGTATGGGTTTGCATTTGTGCTTGATGAAACACCCTCACCCCCGGCACATCGAACGCAAGCGGGAGAGGGGAGAAATCCAGTTTGTGCTGAATTGTTACGATATTTTTTGCATTTGATTCTGGTTGCATGATTAAAGTCCGCACATAGAAATAAGTTGGATTTCGCAGCCAACCCTTACAGTAATAAATTCCTTCATCTCAAGACAGATAATTTCCTGGTCGCCAAAAAACTCTATAATGGATATTTACCTGTGGGCTTTCGTGGATAATGGAATGCTAAAAAGATAAGTGATTGTCAAGGCCGCTGTACTACTCAACAGTTCAATTCCAGCAAGCTTTCACTGGTGGGTGTAAAATCAGCTAGCAATTGTTGCAAATAGTTCATTGCGCCATTATGCCGCCAATCATTGCCTAACTCCCTCAGATCAGCCGCTACAGTATTGCTGTGATATATTTCTGTCATGTCCCGGATAGTTGGGTTGGCAACTAGAAAGTTAATTGCCAATTCATAGACTATGGTTCTGGCGGATTTTGAGCCATCCTCTTTATCCAATTTGCTCCATGCTTCGCCAAAATCTGCACTGAATTTATCAAAAAGTTGGACTGAAACTACTGATTTTTCATCGTTTACACAGGGCTCAATTAGACTATTTAATATGGGACTTTCGAAACTTTGTAAGTGTGACTCATCAAAACCTTCACGGGTTACATCTTGCACTTTCTTGAAAAATTCAACTGCCGCAGGAACAATTTCAGTCAGATTCTTTTCAAGAAACCTATTGGTAGCATGTCCAAGATTATTGCGTATATTTTCAAGATGTTCACGTGCTGTAGTGTTTTTTCGGAAATGGGGATGCTTGATGATTTCAGCTACTAAAAGAATTGCAAATAATATAGCTAATTTAGGTGGGATTGCGAGGCCTTTCGCGATGACCTGCCTGTTTTTGCTTTCTTTCTTATCATTAAAAATACTATCTTCACCAATTCCTGCCTCGTTAAATACCATGATGAGTTTGTCAACCAGCTTCATTTTTTCTGCATAAGAAGGATATTGATTAGGCTGCTTTTTTTTCTTTTCATGCACTATTGGTGTGACAGGGTTTAATGCTTTGGATTCCGAGGGTGGAAAACGCCACGAACTTTGATGGGTTTTAGATTGTTTCAGTTCAGCATCAATGCTTGCAGATTTTTTTTGATCGGCCTGTGGGGCAGAAGTTTCTTGTGCATAAAATCGCATCCAGTCATTTTTTTGTCTGCTGGGTTGAGTTTCTGTTGCGCTTCTTACGGCGGGTGCAGCGGATACATTGAGACTTTTGCTTATATTATCGAATTGTGCTTTAAGTTTCAGGTAGGGTTCTAAAATGGATGAATCTTTTTTTAACAGTAAACTTTCAGCTTCTGCAATAATAGACTCTAATGCCACTTTTGAATCTTTAATTTGTTGCGATGTGAAGTCAAACTGATATCTTATAGTATTGTTTACCTGATCAAACTTATATTTTAACTTTATGTCTCTATTTAATTCCTGCTGGTATTTATCAAGATTTTCTATCTCTGCAGTGGATTCATTGCGTATGTGCGCTAAATCTGCAGAAATATCATCATAGTTAAATTCTTCTGGGGGATTTTTTTGTATATCAGCTGGGGGTGGCGGTTCGGATACGACTTCTTTCTGCGCTTTCGGTTCTTTTTTATTTTCTGTAGGGATTTTTTTAATAATTTTTTTAATCTTTTGTTTTTCTTTTTTAGCTTCGGTAAGAGCTGGTTTTTTAGTGGCTGAGCCTAAAGTAATAGAATAAAAATAGATGGCAGCACCGAAAATAACGCCAAAAATTGCAGTGATAACATAGGGTGTATAACCCCCTGTGGTTTCAGGCTTCTTGCTGGTTTGAACTTTATCATCAGGAACAGCTTTTTGGCTGGATACTGCTTCATCAAATTCTTTTTTAAGGCCGCCTTTTGTTGCATGATATTCCAGGGTGCCCTCTATATCAAAAGCATGTAAATTTGCTCCTGCCTGCGCCAATGTTGTAAAGATATGTTTTCGGCCTAAATTTGCAGCATAAATTATTGGCACGAATCCTTCTGGAAAACTTTTTTTGATATCAATTTTATTCGAATCCAATAAGGTTGTTAGCAGTTCTCTATGGTCGAAGTATATCGCACTCTGTAAAACTGTTACTCTCAGCGTTTCGCCATGATCTAATAATATTTTGGCCATCAATGCGTCACCATTTTCCCCAACAATATCTAGCAATGTTTCTCCATTCTGAAAAAAAAAGTTCTTATAAGAACCCCGCTCAAGTAATTCTTTTGCTATCCTATGATGGTTTCCACGAACTGCATAGGTAATGGGCAAAAAATCCATATTTTTGGCCTTGTTTACCTCGGCTCCCTTATCCAGTAATAGTTTTACAATTTCATTTTGACCTTGTTGGGCTGCTATCTGTAGCGGGGTATCCTTTTGGTAATTCTTTGTACAAAGATTTACATCCGCACCTCTATCAATCAGCTCAGTGACAAATTTAAAATTGTCACTAGCAACTGCAGTAGCTAGCAGGGTATAACCATGTAAAAAATGAGTGTTTATATATTTATTTTTGTTAATGTCTTTGAGTTTATCAAGAGAGGTCAAAGCCAGGGCGTCATTTTTATCAAATAGAGCCTTATCAAATGCGCTATAAAATTCGATGCTTAATAGAACTACCATACTTTCCGCTATAGATTTGTCTTGTTTATTTTGCGTGGCATAGTATCTAAGAATATCTTGGGCAGTCATGTCAAGTTGGGTGCGATGAAAACAGTTTGCGCCATAATTGAACAGTGTTTTTAATATCTCAGGATTATGATAATGAGCGGCAATTGTTAGCGTGGTTTCGCCTGTTGACGTTTGAACATCAACAGGGGTACCTGTATCCAATATAGCTTCTAAAATGTCTTTTTCCCCTGATTTTGCTGCGTACATAATGGGGTGGACACCTTCTTTATCTGGAATGCCTAATCTCTTAACAAGTTGTGATTTTTCTAAATATTTATTTACTTCTTCGAGATTTTTTTGATTTATAGCGTTTAGAAAACGTTGTTCTAATCGACTAGCACCAAAGGGGAGGGTAGGAGTAGTTAAATGATCAGCGCCGGTAGATTCTGGGGAATCTGTTTTCTTTTGGGTGGTATCGCTAACGGGTTTTTTAAACGAAGCGGAGCTACCCCCTGGTTCTGAATGAGGAGTTTCAGCTGCTGACGCAACCGGAAAAGATGGAAATTGACGCCATGATAATTCAGAGAAGCTGATAATTCTGAGCAGCAAGGATGATAAGTTTAAATAATCGATCAAGGAGTTGTGTTTAGTCTTTTCCTTGGGTGCCATAACGAGCTTATCAATGGCTTTTTGAATAGGAATGGGTCCGGAAATTGGCCACTGTTCCTCAGATTTTTGCATTTTAGTAAAGAAAGCAGTCCTTAGCTGGTTTGTGGAGAATGATTCAAAATCGAGTGGCGGTTCTTCATCATCTGATATTAGAGCTTGTGTCTCAAGAGAAGTATCGGTTTCATGGCTAAGTTTTCTTACACGAACGCCAATGCCAGAATTTGATTCATTTTTGGATTCTGAAGCCACGTTCACCTCAAGTCAGAATGGTTTGGGTAGTCCTCATCTGATTGCCATTTGTTAAGAGGGCTGTCGTTGCGAGGAGCGGATTAATGAGTAATGATAGGATAGTAGCAAAGAAATATTATCAAAATATGAAATGAAATTATTTAGTATCATAACTAACTGGGAAGTCAATAGAGACTGCCCCCATCCTAACCTTCCCCCGCACTTAGCTGTCATCCTATACCAGTATATAGCTTGTGGGTGTTGGCACAGATTAAAGATTAGGCTCTGTAAAACAATAACCTATCTTTTTAGCGCCCAGATGAGACTCAGATTTGCAGACGGGAAGGGGTAGAAAAATGCGCGCATAGTCGACGGAACGTCGTCCCGGCAGGAAGCCGGGATCCAGGGCGCAGGAAAGCGAAACTTTCACATCCTGTGATCTGGATCCCGGCTTCCATGCCGGGACGACTACGTCGGTTGTTCTATGTAAGTGTTTTTCTATCCCCTCCCGCCTGCGAAGATGGGTCTTAGATGGGATGTTAAAAAGATAGGTTATTGTTTTACAGAGCCTTAGCACTGTATTCCCCCTCTCCCACGAAAGGAGTTTAAATAAGATCTCTGAACCTGTTCGCGGGAGTGGGCAATGAATGAAGCAGGGGGCCCGTAAGCTTTTAACGGTGATATACTGAGATAAAAATTCAGGAAGATTGGAATGTACAACACAATGAAATCTATGCTGATTATTATTTTTGTGGCCTTGCTGCAATTAGCAATATATGATCTTTTTTTAAAGTCTATCATCGCAACATGCGGCGCTTCTGAAAAAGAAATATCCATGCCAATGGCTGGTGATGACAAAGCTCTAACTATCACCTCGACCCGAGCTATATTGATAAATGCTTCAAAAGCTGATGTTTGGAAATGGTTGATCCAGTTAGGTGCTGATAGGGGTGGTTTTTATAGTTATTATTTTATTGAAAAAGCAATGGGATATAAAACCCGCCATCAGGATTTAATTAAACCTGAATTCAGCAAAATAGAAGTAGGTGATCTTATTCGAGGATCAATTGATGAGAAGAGCAGTATCATCCCTTACAATTTTAAAGTGCTCTATGTGAAGCCAGGAGAAACATTTGTTTTGGATAAGTGGGGTACATTTTTATTAAAGACAGTGAATAGTCGACAAACTCGTTTGATTATTCGAACGCAAGAGGCAGAAAGCTCAAATCTATTACTAAAAGCCGCGAAATATATAGAGGTTCCGCTCCACTATATTATGGAAAGGCGCACCTTAATTGGCATTAAAGCGCGTGTTGAAGCCGGAGAAAATGTTGAATTGTCAGAGAGTAAAGATATATTTTGGTTCCTTGGCATAGTCTTGTCAGGCTTTCTAATTTGTTTTCTTGTTTTTATAGGGCGTGGTATCACCCAAAGCTTTATAATCCCATCCATTTTTAGTACGTGTTGGTTATTCACACTTCTACTATTTACCCCAATACCTTGGTATAGCATTGGTTTACTGCTAGTTATGTGTGGCTATTTGGCTATACATTATAGAACTTAAGATAATCTTAAAGAACGAACACCAAATTGACCCCATAGGGAATAGCATTGGTTTGCTGTTGGCATTTAACTGCAATGTGTAGATCCCCTAAAAAACGAACCCAGCCCTCATTAGTACATGCACGATAACGCAGGTTTAATTTTTGGACATGTGGTAGGTATATTAATAAGTGACTTTCTGTGTTAAAACTCTTTCCTGCCATTTTTCGTTATTCTGTGCACTTTTTAGCGCAATAAAATAATGTTCTTTAGTTCATTTGATATTTTCGTATCTTGCAGGATACAATAATCCATGAGATCAACAATTCCATTTGAGATTGAAATATACACTACCCCGGATGAAAAAAACCATTTATCGAATGGCTTGAATCAATTGATAAAACATTGCGATATCGCGTAAAGGAACGGCTGGATAGACTAGCTTTGGGAAACCTTGGTGACTATAAAGCAATATTTGATGGCGTTATGGAACTGCGCTTCCCTCGGGATACAGGGTATATTTTGGTCGCATTGGCACCACAATCATACTGCTCCTTAACTCTGGCAATAAAGGCACGCAAAAAAAAGATATAAACAGGCCATTGCTTATTTAAAAGATTATCTTTCGAGGTGAAAACGATGAAAAGTATCAAATACCAGGATTATTTAATTAAGTCCTTACAAGATCCGGAAGAAGCAGCGGGCTATCTTAATGCTGCATTGGAAGGAGGCGATATTGAGGTATTTTTATTAGCACTTAATAACGTCGTTAAAGCACATGGGGGATAACAAAATTGGCAAAAAATTCCGAAAAAAGCAGAACCAGCTTATATAAAGCCCTGTCTGTACATGGCAATCCTTACCTGAAAAGTACCAATGAAATTCTTTCAGCTATTGGGTTGCACCTGATGATTGGTGCTAACAAAAGCAATCATCGCGTGACTTTTAAAACTAAGCATTAGAATGTGGTTTATCTACCATTTGCGCATGACCTACATAAATTTTCATATTAACCCATCATGTATCTAAAGTTTTATGGAAACTTTTAAATAGCTAATAGGTTAGGTTATACGCCATTTTTGGCTAAAAATTTTGCAGTTATTTGGGAAGTTGAAACAGATATTATTGAAAATGTCTGCAATAGGATATTTGCTGAGTAAAAGCTGCCATTTTGAATAAGCTGTGAATTTTTTAAAATTATACTGCTTTAGCAGAAAAATCTGAGCCGCGCGCGTTAGCAAGCGTTGCCCGAACTTCAGCTATCACCGTCCTTTCTAAGGCACTCTTCACTTTGACCCTTTTAGCTAATGCTTGCATCCTATACCAGTAGATAGCTTGTGGGTTTTGGCAGCAGATTAAAGATTAGCACTGTATTTCCCCTCTCCCGCGAAAGGAGTTTGAAAAAGATCTCTGAACCTATTCGCGGGAGAGGGACGGGGAGGGCAATGAATGAATCAGCGGGCCCGTGAGTTGCGAACAAGAAGCGCAGATGCTGAACGGCGTGTGTGGTATTGTTAAGAGCTCATTATTTGGGATACAAATTTAAAAGACAGGTACCGATTGAATGTTACATAGTGGATTTTGTTTGCAATGAAAAGCATTTGGTGGTTGAGCTTGATGGCGGTCGGCATCAAGATCACTCATGCCTATAAATGAGATGAGGCATGAGTGAATCCATTAAAATTATGTAATAGATTGCGGTGACGCCAACTGTTGAAAAAGCAAATCTAACTCATCCAAATATTCATCAATAGCCCATAACGCGTGGTAAATCGTATTACTATCCAATTCCATTTCGTTACGAACAAATTGCGTTGAAAACATAACGCAAGTCAGAATTGATTTTGCTTTGGTTATTTTTTCTCGGGTTTGGTCTTCAAGATGGATAATAACATGCTTAGGATTTGAGAGTTGTAAAGTTTCCATGTAAAAGCTCCTCTGTTTTTTGCAATGATTAACCACCCAGACGTAAAAAAAATCACGATGTGTCGGGCGTGGTTTCTGCCTTTGGAGTTTCTAGCTCAATTGTTATGTTATCGCTTAAGCAAAAAGGGTGCAAGTTATCGATAAAAAATAGCCATTTCATTCCCAACACCGCTGTATAGCGTAGGCAACGCTTGCTAACGCGCGCGGCTCGGATTTTTTCTTACATTACCTTCGCGGCCCATTGTGTATTATGTGAAATTACGTTAAAGTACGTAAATTATTTTTATATCGTAATTACCCATAATGGTTCTTTATGCTTGATGATCTTACATTTAAAAGAGCGAATTTGGCTCATGCTTATTGTGATAGCCTAAGCGGTAAGGGGATAGTTAATGCTACCTCCGGCCTATTTTTGGCGGGACCGCGTCGAGTTGGGAAAAGTACTTTTTTAATTGAGGATTTGATGCCAGCAGCTAAAACCAGAGATTGGCTGACGGTATATGTAGATTTATGGGCAAATAAACTGGCCGACCCTGCTTTACTCATTACTGAAGCGTTAAAAGCCAGTATTGCCGGGCATAAGGGAAAGCTAATTAAACTAACGAAGCATTTTCAACTGCAGAAAGTTAATATTCTTAAAACAGTGGAACTGGATTTCTCCAAGCCGGGATTGCCCAATAATATTACTTTGGTGGATTTGTTAAATGATTTGATCAAACTTTCTGGTAAATCGGTATTACTGATTATTGATGAGGCACAACACGCTTTGACCACACAGAGCGGTGTTAATGTCATGTTTTCCATTAAATCTGCGCGGGATCAAATCAATCTATCGCACAAAATACTGAATTTAATGCTGGTTTTAACGGGCTCTAATCGCGATAAATTGGCACAATTGGTCATTAAAAAAGATCAACCTTTTTTTGGTTCCCAGGTGACTGCTTTTCCCTTATTAGGGCAGGATTATACGGATTTTTTTACTGATAAAATTAATAAATCATTGGCAGTAAACAATCGCTTCAGTAAAGATAGCATGTGGGAGGCCTTTCAATTAATGGGCTACCGGCCGGAAGTTCTGCGCCAGGTAGTTGGGCAGGTGGCTATCAATAATGATGCTCGCTCTTTCTCTGATTTATTAAAGCAAGATGCCTTCATTTGGCATAATCAAATTTGGGAGGGATTTGAAAGTGAGTTTAATGCCTTGTCGCCGTTACACCGGGCAATATTAAACTTATTGATTGATCAAGGACGAATGTGGTCGCCATTTTCAGAAGAATCCATGCGATATTACCAACAAGCAATGAAGGTGTCTAAGTTGGCGGTTTCATCAGTGCAAACAGCCATTCAATCACTTCGCGATCAGGGGTTTATTTGGCAATCAAATCGTGGTGCTTATGCTTTGGAGGATGAAAGTTTTGCTGAATGGTTTAAGCATACTCAATTAAGATAAACTGATAAATAAGCGATCGAACCGCATATTTATATCTCAGGGTTAAGTAAAGTTACGTTAGATGAAGCATTCTGGGTTTGATTTTGATTTTGATTTTGATTTGATTTAGAAGGTTTATTTTTTTCGAAATGTGTTATGGCAGAATGTTTGACTATTAAAGCGGCTATTGAATATTTTTGGCTATTTTTGCCAGGCTTTTGATCAAATATAATAGGCCCAGTAGCAGGTGTTTTTAATTTGATTTCATGTTGGTCAGCTTTAGTCACATCATGCATTAACGGCCGTGAGTGATTCATTTTTTCATCTGCTATCGCCATTAATGGTTTTTGGGATAACTTGGCAAACGCTAAATTAAAGTCGTCTAAAGCAATGTTAATTGCATTATGCTGGTCTGGTCGTTTGCTTAACAGACCACTGGTCATCGATTTATTTACACTGGTGACAAAATCAGTAACAACTATTGACCAGTGTTTTGCTAATTCAGGGAGATTCTTTTTAATATAATCGCCATCTCTTTGCAGCAATTTGGCAATTTCAGTTAGATCCTGCACGAAGCTAATAACGTTTTTGTGACCAATTTTTAAATCAAGCTTTGCTTGAGCTTGTTCCATAGTATCAGTTGTTTTAGCGAGTTTTTTTAATTTTTTATTATATTTTTTTCGCAACTGCTCTAGCAGGCCTTGATGGACAAACCGCTGCAGGGGTAATGCTGTTAATTTTGAATAGCTCGTATGCTGTTTTTCAGCAGAAAAGCGCTGCTGACAAGTAGTTGATTTTAGTTGCTCCGCTTCTGCCCTAAATGACGATATTTGTTGTTTTATTAATTCAGAAGATTTGCTGAGTTTGAATTTATCCTGCCAACGCTTTATTGGCTTAACATCCTCTAAAGAATGATTTTTTAATACCTGAATTAATTGCGTTTTATTAGGTTTCGTTGCGATGAGTTGATGAGCCGTATTGCCGTTCTTATCTAATAAAGTAGTATCCGCCTTAGCTTTGATCAAGAGTGACATTAATTCAGCATCTGCTTTTTGGCTGGCCAGGTGTAGAGCAGTACATCCAGTATTATCTTGAATATTGATTAATCTAGGATTAATTTTTAATACAGCTTCCAAAATATCGGCATGACCATTTTTCACTGCCAAATGTAGCAGTGTTTCACCCTTGATATTGATGGATTCTGTTAAAGTGGGTTCGGTTTTTAACCAATCTAATAAATATTTGGGATTGTCTGATAGAGTCTTTTCTATAAAATTTTGAATTTGCTCATAGGGGCACGATACCCAATTCTCAGGTTGAGCTTGCGCATAAATTTCTGGATAATCTTTTTTTATTAATGACATCGTATTTCGAAGTTCATATAGAGTTTGAACATTTGAGTACGACGGAAGTCCAATTTTTTGCGTTTCCGAATTAAATTTAATTAATTTATGATCGGCCTGATTATTTCGGTTTTTATTCCATTTAAAATCGCACAAAAAATTACTAACCTCTGAAATGGGATAAGCCCGACCGCTCCAAGCATCGCATACTATTGCAGAACCCCAGGTGCTGATATCATTGGGGTCACTTTTCAATGGTCTACCCATGATAACAAATCCATGATCGCCTGGTTCGATACAAGCGTATTCAGCTCGGAGTGATGGATAATGCTGTGCAATATAATCCAAAACTAAATGCGCCATTTCACTACAATTACCTAGTCCCTTTTTAGCTGCTATGGCAGCTCCCGTGTAGATTAAAGTTGCTACCGCATACTTTTCGGGCATCTCAAGAGATCGTTTCAGAGTATCCTCAATTAGTGTGTATAAAGAGGCTGTTAATGCACTATCAAACTGAGACATTTCTCTTCGAGCTTTATCCACACGCATCACCAGCGCACTAAAATCTTCGGCGCTTTTCCCATTGTTGCTGAGAAAATTATCTCCTTCTTTAATGAAATTTTGTACCCAGATAATGGCTTGCTGGGCAATTCTTAGAGGATTTGATTCTTGAGTGATGGCTTGAGGCGGATGTTCTGATAAGGGTTCAAAGGCGTAGGCATACTGTTTATGACTGAATATATATTCCTTTACCTTTTCTTTAAGTAATTTCTGATTATTTAAAAGACTGAGAGGTTGGGTTGTATTCAGATGGTTCTGAACAAACTCTATTAGGAATAAATTTCGTAATAGGCTTTCATGTTCAACGTCACCTGGTACGTTGATGCATTGGTGTACAGCATCGCGTATCGTGGTTAAAACTTGAGTAGATAGTGTGCCTGGATATCTCCCCTCTAAACTGGGCTGTTCGACAAATGAATCATTATCGAATCGCTCTTTGCTCTCGTCGCTCACTTACTAACTCCACCGCTCTTTCGCGCTTTAGATACTGTCGTCATTACTCATTCTGTATATACAAAAATTCACATATTTAACTAAATTTATAGGATATATATTAGCAAATACATCTTAAATAAGTATTAAGGTCGGCTTAGAAATTAGGTAAACCGAAAAGAAAAAATGTAACCGCTAACTCCGCCGTCCCGGGACAAGCCGCGGGACGACGGGACTGAGCTGGCTATGGCGTGAGCAGTTACGAAAAAATCCCACACAAGAGGATGGAGCGTATATTGTTGTGAAAACCCACAAAGTCCGATTATTATGCTGCCAGGCTTAATGCCTTTGATTCTGCTGCAAGCGGTTCAAATTTTACAGCGTTTTTTCCTCGCATTAGGGCTTAAATATCAGGTAATATTTGCATAAATATTCAAATCAACGAGTGCTGATCCTTTAAATTAACCCCGAGATTTTCCCTTGCGTAAATTTAATTTTTTAAGCCATCTGATGTTGTGTTTAACAGGTTTAACTTTTTTGCAATCTGCTGCGGCGGATGGTGAGTCTCAATACCCATTTGAATTGGCAGCCAATAGCCCTGCCACTTCTGATAATACACAACCAGCACGTCGTGCCATGCCTGCACCTTTTGATTCAATATTTCCCAGCACGGAATACTTGGGTCCCACCATCGGTGTACCCGATACCGATCCAATATATCCATTGACTAATATTTTCTGGAATGCGGTTCCGGGGCTTAAAGATAGCGGGATCCGAATTTATGGTTGGGTAAACCCTTCTTTTAATCTCAGTACTTCAGATAATTCCAACGTACCATTGTCATATAATATCGTCCCCAATCATGTTGAGTTAGACCAGCTGGTGTTACGCGTAGAACGCGCACCAGATACCGTTCAGACTGACCATGTTGATTGGGGATTCCGGGTGTCTAACTTGTATGGCATTGATTATCGTTATACCATCGCTCAGGGAATCTTCAGCAATCAACTGTTGCAGCATAATAATTTATACGGCTATGACCCGGTGGAAGCGTATGCCCAATTGTATTTTCCGAGTGTGGAAGAGGGTATGGTGGTAACGATGGGGCGTTATATTTCACCTCCGGATATCGAAGCACAACTAGCGCCGCAAAATTATCTTTTCACGCATTCAGTGATGTTTACTTATGATGCCTACACCCAAACGGGTGTTAATGCAGCCATAAAATTAAATGATCAATGGACAGTATTGTTTGGTGTAAATGGGGGAGATGATGTGGCGCCTTGGGCGGCAGGTGCTCATATACCCACAGCACAGGCAATGCTGCGATGGGTTTCAAAAAGCAATAATGATTCATTGTGGGGTGGGGTCGATTCTTTCAATGGCGGTAAATTTAAAGGTGATCATGATAACCTGCAGGAATTCAATCTTACCTGGACACATCGTTTCAATCCGGGATTTTTGACTGCTACTGAAACCTATTATATGTACCAATATGACGCAGCAATGGGTGGAACCTGTAATTTCGGATCACTTGAACCGTTTGGCGGCGGCGGTGGCTGTGGAACTATTATACCCGGTTTTTCATCTGAATTTGGCGCGGTTAATTATACTGAGCTGAAAGTATCAGATAAGGATTTTATAACGTATCGCACAGATTATCTTGATGATATGGATGGTCAGCGCACGGGATTTGCAACTGGCTATATGAGTTTTACTCTGGGGCTTACGCATCAATTTTCGCCATTACTAGAGCTGCGGCCAGAGATGCGCTATGAATTTGCTTTCAAGGGCACGCCTTATGATAATGGTACTAAAAAAGATCAGGCTACTTTCAACATTGATGCTATTTTTAGATTTTAAGAACACTGAAATTGCTAAATGCTGACGGAAATATTTACTTAATGAGGCAACCATGCAAGATAAAAAAAAAGAAAACAAAGTGAAAGTACCACCGGTGATTTAATATTGAGATTTAAGGTTAAAAACAAAAAGGTACGCTTGCAAAAAAACCCATCTCAGGTGAAGCTTCAAGAAGAACCACCTCAAGTGCAGCGCTTAACAAGATCAACTTTAGAAAAAGCCATTCAAGATAATGATCATAAGATAATTCGCGAATGTTTAGAGAACGGCGTATCAGCCCAAGGATGCGATTTTAGTAAAAATATAAGAGAAGGGCTTTCTTTATTTTATAAAACATTGTTACTAAATCATAAGATTGGGCTTCCCATGCTTAAAGGAAAAATCGATCCTAAAGAGGTGCATGAAGTAAAATTTATGCCTAGAAAAGGTTGTAAAGATAGGGAAAGCAGCAATTTTTGTTCCTTAACCGACTTAGCAATTATAAACAATGAAGTGGAAATATTTGAAGCACTTCTAAAAAAAGGAGCCGATAAGCATTCGCATTTCAATGCATGGTATTTGGCGATCCATTTTGGGGCCAATACCATTATGGAATATCTACTTAAAAATGAATTATTTTTAAATCACATGGATATCGATGGGATACCTATTATTAATGAAAAACCATTAATGCATCTGATATTGGAATCCCTGCCACTTAAACCCAATAAAAAATATTTTCTATTAATCGAAAGCTTGTTGAGACATGCGCCGGGATTGGTGTCTAGCAAGGACTATCAAGGTCAATCTTTCGAAGAGGCGATCAAGAAAAGAGAAACATCCTCTCAAGAACTCTATTATCTAGTGCGCTTTTTCAGCCTTGCGGGAGAATGTGGATCGATCATGGGTGCGATAGATAAAATCAAGGAACATAGCAGCATTGAAACACAAGTAGAAATTTTACAAAAATTGTACGGCCAATTGCTTTTATTAAAAAAAGAAATTGAGGTGATTTCTGAGAATAAATTTTTCCGCGTCAATGACAAGCGTTATCAGCTGGCATCTTTGCGAAACGAGATTCAACGATTATGTGATTCTGGTTCAACTATGTTAGATCAGGCTGAGATGCTAAGTTACCTTAGAAAAATTGACAAAATAAACCAGGCTGATAGAAGGAAAGCTCCTAGCCTCAAATATATGCGGACTCTAATAATTGAAATTGCAGAAAAAATACCTGCGCATTTAAAAATGGAATTGTCTTCCCAGGTTGCTCTATTAAAGGAAGTCGGTAACCTGATAGATAATTATGTGGTCGATCTAAATCAATTTGCGCAAAAGAATGATTTTTCTGCAGATGCTAGAGACGATGGGTATATAAAAACACCTACCTTACACTCTTTTTGATCATAATCATGCAGGTTAGTGGCTAGTGATTGTTCGTCGTCCCGGCATTCTTGCCGGGACGACGAACGTTAACTCTGGCTGCCAGAAAAAATATGTGCATCGGATAGTTTTTGAGAGGAAAATTAAAATAGAATTACTTAAGATCTCAATTACTATGGATTATTGATGGATTGTTGTTCTTTATCTGGATCAGTAGTGACGGTGTATGCTGAAATAATATTATTTAACTCAGGAGGGAAAAACCCAAGCGTATAAAGACCTTTCGTCAATTTGGATAGCTCTTCCTGATAAGTTTGATAATTTTTCCCGGTTGTTTCTTCAAACATTGTATTAATTTTTTCATTGACTGGGTCCTTGTTCAAAGCCGCTAAAAGGGCTGGGATAATTTCCTCTTTTTTTCCATATTTTTTTAACACTTTCAATGGAAAAGTCTCAGCAGGGTTACATTCTAATGCTTTCCGTGTATCAGCTAAAGCCAAATCAATCTCTTTTAATTTCATATAAGTATTACACCGATCCAGGTAGAGGATTCCTTCGTCAGGTTGAATTTGTATACCGGTGTTAAAATCCGCTAATGCATCGTAATAACGTAATAAACGATAATGTAGAATTCCTCGGCTACAATATGTTTTAAAATCGTTAGGGTCGAGATCTAAAGCTATTTTATATGCGGTGAAAGCTTCATCGTAATTACCTAAAGCTGTCTGCTTATCACCAATTTTTCTATAAGCCGTGGGTCGGTCAGTGCCAGTCATCAAGATTGTTTTATAGGAATCTATTACTTGTTTAGCTGCTTCCGTATCATCAGAGTCTAATTTTTTTAGAGATTTGTGCTTGTTAAAAAGCTCTCCTCTAATACGTTGGCCAGAAATATTATTAGGGTCTATATTTAAAAGTTTATTCACATAGAAAATGGACAGATCATGTTTTCCTAAGTTTTTATAAATTTGGGTTAAATTTAAATAGGCATCAGGATTACGGGGGTTAATCTTAATTGCTTTTTCATAACAAGAAATGGCAAGCTCAGCTTGTCCTAACTTTTCATAACTAGTGCCCAGATTGATGAATGCCTTTTCTTTGCTCGGATCAATCCTAATAGCTTCATTGTAGGAATGTATAGCCCTTCCTATATCGTTTGAATAAACGTAACAATTACCTATTTTGAAATAGGCTTCAGAATGAAAACTATCAGTGGGTTTGGTTTGTTGGATAATTTCATTAAATTTGGCGATAGCGGCTTCATATAATTTTGCGCGATATAAAACATCTGCACGTTTAAAATTCTCCGCAGCCGGTAATAAATTTTCAGCTTGTGGTTTGGAAGATTTTTTATCTGCAGCCATAGTTTCATCCTTATATAAATTGTATTGTGTTATATCTTAAATTTGTATGTGTGATATCCTAACTTAATAATCTGAAGAAAACATTAAGGAAATAATCTGCTCGGTGAATTAGTATAGCCGACTCAACTTGACAGGCGCTAAGGGTGTTCCATAGAATCGTGCTTCTTTGCTTCCTGACTGACACACAGGTAATATTATGCCCTCTAAAAAAAGAAAAAATCTTGCTACCGATACTAATGATAAAGAACAGAAACAGCACAAACGCCTCCGTGGTGGGGGCCTTCAGGCTGACAAAAAGAATCCGCCGACAGAACAGGGAGCAGTAGTAAATCTAATCGAGGAGGAAGCTACCCCGATTAGTCTTGAAAAAAATAATGTAGATTCGCGCAATAACCCTATTGAGGAGAAAAAATCAGAAAAAAAACCTTACAAAACTCAAGAAAAAAACCCCCTTTCTAGCGATCCACCTGATAAAACAATAACTCTAAAAGAAGCAATCCAGGAGATTTGTAGTTCACTTTTGGAGTATGAATTTCCAGAAGATAAGGAAACCGGTAGTTGTGTCGCAATTTTAAGACAGCACATTAGACCTGGTGGCTCAGAATTGAAGCGGGATTCTAAATCTGTAGGCATTGATTCTGCATTGTTAAAAGAAAATTCATTCAGTGCAGTGGCGCATGTGTTAAAGAGTGGCTCCAGTTTAGAGTCTTTTTTACCTCCCCCTAAAAAGCCGTCTGATGATCCCTCGAAAGAGCTGCCTAATGTTTCCTTTGAAAAGCGTGCTAAGGAAATCGCCTGCTTATTCGAATTAGCTGCAAACCAGGGCAATGCCGACGCCCAATTGGGTTTGGCTTATTGTTATAAAACTGGATTTGGCATTGAACCCAATTGGCAAAAATGGGTACAGTGGCTTTCTTCAGCGGCCAAAAAGGGCAATTTTGTTGCGCACATTGAATTGGGTAATTGTTACTCTCTGGGTCATGGACTTGCACAAGACTATGAGAAGGCACTCAGATGGTACGACCTAGCCCTTAAACAGATTAATTTAAATATCTATTCGGGCAAGAAAGTTTCTATTTTTTTGGCAGTTATAGAAATTTTGTCTAAAGTTAAATGCTCGCCTTTGCCAGCATCAAAGATAGCTTCAGTTGTGGAACAAGCAATACAAATTCTAAAACTCTTTTTGCCTAAGATCGAAACACTAGGACGTTCCGGTAAGGATATTAAAGCCACTTCCGCTCCTTCCATCCATGATAACGATAGGGCTTTATTGTTAGAGAGGGTCAGTTCTTTAAGTTCGATAGCAACACAAGCTCCAACTGGTGAGATCTCCACGCGGGCAGTAATTAATCAATGTATACGAACATTATTCGAATTACCTGTTCAAAACGATAGCGAAGCGCAATATGCCGTAGCTCATTTATTTAGAACCTTTAACTTACCAGACCAAAGTTTGAAATGGCTTAAATTGGCGGCTGGCAAAGCCCATCCCCGCGCAAGAATCGAATTGGGCGATCATTATTTAAACCTGAGCCAAAGTAGTATTCATAACTCAACTCAAGTAGCCAATTACTATGGTATGGCATCTAAATTATATCAGCAGGCTAAATCACATGATGGGTTAGCTTTTACAAAATTAGGCAATCTTTATTTTGCGCAAGGTCGGTATGCACAAGCCGCAGAGAAATATGCATTAGCTGCTGGCGGAGGCGATATAGCTGGACTCCTTCAATTAGCTGCCTGTTATAACCAAGGCCTGGGTGTCGAACAAAATCAACAGCTAGCCCAACGGCTGTACCGCTTAGCGAAGGATCAAGGATGCCAGCTTTCTGAACAAGAAATTAGTTATCAATCTGTTGGCAACAATTCAAATACTCACTCTGATAGCTCCGCTTTAAGCTTTTCTTCCTCTATCTCGGGCTTGCCAAAGTTTCTTAGCCTTTCCGATAATAAACTTCCTCTTTCCTCTGCGGAATCATCAACTAGTCTATCTTCGATTTCTTCACTGGATTCCAGCAATCCACCGTTTACCCCTGATCAACTGACTGATTTAAATACTTTAGATATCCCCACATGGGATCCATCTTTCCTAGAAAGCATTCGTAGCAATCCAAAATTTATAAGTACTCAGTATGCAAATTGTTATTTAGCTATAAAAAATAATTTCAATGACTTTACCAGATTGGCAGCTTACCAAAGATTATGTCAATCTATCCCAGGACTAATTGCAAGCGAAGCTATCACGATGGATATTGAGGCTGACCTTGAAATTTTTGGTCTAGATTTAACAAGTACGCAGTTAAATTTGCATGAAGCCTATCAGAAAATGTGGAAAGAAGAGGTAGCGCGTGGGGAAGAGCCCCCAGTTGAAAATAAAGAAGCCTATGAAAGATTGCGTTTGTTAGGTCGATTTCGTTTAGACATAACCACTCGGATGGTGGCAAATGACGCGTACATCCAGGTATTTAATGCGGCAGAAAATCAAGCAAATCCAAAGAAGGATGCAGAGAATGAATCTGCCCGCATTGCTGCGAAACAATATGGTTTGACCCTACATAATGTGGATGATAAAGGTAATTGTTTGTTCGATGCTATAAGCAAGCAATTAGAATTCCACTATAAGGTGACCATAAGCGCAGACCATCTTCGTATAATCGCTATGCTACAGATGCAATCTAACCCCGAGTTATATAGCCATTCCCTCACCATAGGATCTGATTTCAGCTTTAAGCACCTCGAACCTGCTACTTTAGACCGTATTAAGAATAGTTGGGAAATGAATACTGCAATCAAAGAAATTAAGGATCAAAATCCAGATCTAGCAGGCAAATCAGAAAAGGTAATCTATAATTTTTGTCGCCAATCTTCCAAAATGAGCACTATAGCTGCCGCGACCATATTCCAATATATAGGCCCTTTGCTGAACTCCAAAGATAAAGTCGAGGCACACGCCAATTCCATGTTAGAAAATGTGTTTCGATCAGAAAAAAAACTTTCCGGCAAAGACCAAAATTTAAGAAAATGGGGAGATGGTATTGATTTAATGGCATTATTAGATGCTTTGCGCATAAATGGGATTGTTTGCCAGACCTCAGGCCAGATTTCAACAAAATCGACAGATGCAAAAAATTTTACTGTAAGCTCTAGCAGTTCGTCAGTATTGAATCGCGGCTTGAATGTTCCCACCACTTTGCATTATTATAATCAGCTAAATAAGTCACAACCCCTCGTAATTTCTTTTAACGGCAAGTTTCACTATCAATCTCTGCAAGGAAACTCTACTCAAATTCATAGTGCCGCTGAACTGACAACCCCCATTTCTCGCGTAGGACAAGTTTTGCAACCACTAAGCAAAAGTCAGTTAGAGAACTTGGCTGCTCAACCTTTAAATAAAGTGGCTAGTGTTTTTAATCGCATCGTTATGTCTGATGCAAAAAATATTTCAGTTGGTAGCTCTTCAGCTTCCACTTCTGGCCAAATGGGCAGCTCATATAATAAGCAGGGTACATGGACAAGTTTTTTTGTACCCCCATCGTCTACACCCTTAAGTTCCCCCCATGCTACGACGCCATTAATTTCTAGTCAATCGGTGCCATCGCAAAGCACGACGCCATTAACTTTTGATCATGCTAGTTCTTCATTGCAAAGTCAGGTGATTTCCCCAAGCGATTCCTCTACTATTTCTAGCACTGAATCGTCGTCCGTTTCTGACAGATCATCTACGAGACTTTAGGCTAAGAATACCGAAAATCTCTGGCGTAACTAATAAGTATGGCTTGATGACGGCTATATCAGCCCTCTCCTGTGGGGAGAGAATTTACTGTCATCCTGAACGCAGTGAAGGATCTCCCTGAGGTGCCACTCAATGGAGATCCTTCACTGCGTTCAGGATGACAGCAGGGCTGTCTTAGGACAGCGGTTTACTGAGCCGCGATCATTAAGGAGCGTTTAAAAAATCTGAGGCGCAAATGCAAAATCTGAGCCGTGCGCGTTAGCAAGCGTTGCCTGAGCTTCAGCGATCACAGTCCTTTGCAAGATGCTCTCACTTTCAAAGTGTGCGTCGCAAAAAATATAGCCATCCCATCAAAGAGCATTGTATGGCATGGGCAACGCTTGCTAACGCGCGCGGCTCAGTTAAAAACTGACGGTTAATTTGAGTATAAAAAATATAGCTACTCTGTAGGGTAGCTATATTGTTAATACGAGCTCTTTTTAAGTATTGGTTCTTGATTGGTGTGTTTCTGCCTCTAACTGATGAGTTTCAACTGACTTCTTGTTGTGATAATGAACCAGCGATTCTCTCGTCGGAAATACACATGAAAAGCGCGTCAGAAGCTTACTGAATTGAGACGGTTGTTCTTGCTCCGCATTGTCCGCTATTTTAATTGTATTTTGGCGATTTTTATTAACCAACGAAGGTTTTGTTTCTGGAGATCCATTTCTCTGCTTGTTGGAATTAGCAATACCAAAAAAATTAAAATATCCGTTTTTTGGTTTCACATCTGGATTTTTGCCTTCGGTCTTTTTCCCGCTGCTAACTGCCCTGAATAATTTTTGATCGCTGACATTATCAAGTATATCAATGTTTGACGGCATCTTTGTCGTAGCCCATTCTGCTTTAAGTCCGCTGCTTAGTTGTTTTACAGTTGGAGTAGGGCTTTTATTTTCTGCTACTCTGTGTTCTAGTGTCTTCTCCGTTCTTATTTGAGTAAGAGGGGGGGGTACCATACTTTTAGTTTCCGCTGGAGTTGAAGAGAATCTCTCCTTTAAATTCCAGAACATTCTAGCAAAAAAGCTGGTCAGACCCGTAGGTTGTTCATCCTTGGGGGGAGTTGCGCTTTTATGCTTAAGAGCGCTTGATTTTATATCTGGTGTGGATAATGGTTTGTCTTCATCCCCTTTATTCTTATAAGTTTGTATCCTGGAAAGATCACCTGGTTGATCCGGTGGTTTATCTGCCTTTTTAGCAGTATTTATTCTTTCAAAACCAGGTTTTTGGGTTTCTATCACAAGATCTGGTACTGTTTTCCTTTTTAATGTATCTGAATCTGGAGTTTTAGTAGCAGTTTCTACTCTAGGAAGTTGAGTTTCGGAAAGATTTTTATTTATTGGGCTACTTACAATTGTAATTGGGTTACTGTCGACTTGGGTTGAAACTCCACCTTGAGTTTCTTTACTGTAAGATGTAGGCGGTGGAGTACTATTCTGTTTAGACTCTAACGTGGAAGTCTGTTCAGTTTGTTGATCAGATAAAGGGGAATCGGTAGATATATTGGGATCCTTAGGTGGTGTAAATTCCATAATTCGAATTGAATATTCCGCATCTCCCTTGTTGAATGTTGGTGATTTAACAATTTCATTTTTAGGGTTTTGCTTGGACGCTATTGTGGGTGCAGGTTGTTCAGTTTGGGAAGCCAATGGCATACTCACAACCTTGTTATCATTGGATGGATTGAATGGAGTAGGAATTACCCTAACATCTGAAGAATCTGTGCTAGACGCTCTGAAATTTTTCGTTTCAGGTACTTCTGGCTGAGGAGGAGGAGTATTCGCTGGCTTCTTCAGGGAAGATTTTGGATAGGTTACAATTACATAATCTTGCTCTAATGTCTGGGGATTTTGAGGACCTTCTTTAAAACTAACCCGCTTCTTCTTTACTTCTGGCTGAGGAGAAGCATCTGTCGATTTATTGTCTATCTTAAAAAAGGGTTTCCTTTTATCTGTACCGTGCTGAATTTGTTTAAGATAGTTAATAATATCACCACAAGATTTACTAAGATCATCCCTAGTTAATAGCTTCTTTATACCCGCATCCTCTGCCTTTACTTGACCCGTATTGATTAAAAAATTATAAATTGCTTGGCGTCTTGATTTCTTGCTGGTTTCAATAGCTGACGGTATTTGCGCTATGCTGTCATTAGTTAGCTTAAAAGAAAGCTCTTTGGTTGATTCTGGACCTTGCTTTCTTAAGTTGGCTATTAATTTATTTAGTTTCTCTGTAACTAAATTTTCATATCCTGTCTGAATTTCACGATCCAAATTATCTGGATTTTCAGCATATTTAAAAATTTTCTCGTTTGCTTTTATTGTTGCCGTTTTCAACGTTATCCAATCTTTTCCAGTCTTCGGGGATTTGGATTTGGCTAGCACCATATCTTTGTTTAAAAAGTCAACAACTGCCTCTATAAATGAAGCTGGCGCTTTGGAAGCTGCAGAATCTGAGTTTGTAGAATTTTTTAAACGTGTACTATTTCTTGAAGAGACGGTATTTGTATCAATTGTATAATGCGGTGTAACAAAATGTTTTCCATTTTCGTTTCCGTTCGTTACGCTGTTTCTCTTGGAGTTGGGTTTATTTTCAGGAAAAGAGGAATGATCAATTGTTGAAACTATAGGATTAGGTTTTTTTTGAGTAGCATAATGTCCTGTTTTGTCTGCAAAATCTTCTGTAGAAAAATTATTCTTATTTCCATCCGTCATTTCATTCCCTTGAGAGTTGGTCTTATGTTCACGGATAAGATCAGGTGAGGTTTCATCTTTTGTAGATTGATCTGGATTATCATCGACATTAAGTAATGCTGAGTTCGTAGCATAAGTAACTTGATTAAAGTAACTAATGATACCCTCACAGTATTTTGGATGTTTAGTAAGTACAGATTTTAGTGTGTCTAAATCTTTTTTTGTTTGGTTTGGGATGGTGTTTTTTAAGAAATGTTGAACTCCATCTGCCGGCTTAGCAAATGCAAGGCTCGCCGCCATTGTGGAAATACTTTCATTAGTTATCCAGTTGTTTGGAAATTTTTCCAATAGCCCTAATTTTTTAAATGATTTATTTTCAAAAAATTTATTGAATGCAAATTGCATACGCTCTTCATAACCTTGCTTAATTGCAAGTGACAAATCAAAATATTTCACTTTTTCTTTTTTAACGGTCGCCATAAGCTCAGTATGAACTAAATCATGAAGTGTAGCTTTTCGCTCAAAAGCTTTTTCGCCAATTTTGCTCATATTTTTTTCAGCATGGGTTAACCGAATATCTGCGCGTACAAAATTAATAGCTTGTGTTAGAATTTTTTTTGGATAAAAGTCAGATTTTTTTCCTGAAGCTGAACTAGGAACGTGAAAAGAGGTGTTTTGTACTTTTTGTAGATTGATTTTATTTCTAATATCTTCGAGCTGAAGTGCTAGGCTTTTAATAGTTGAGCAATCTGCTAAATTATCGATATCATCTATTAAAGATTGTATTTGTGTTGTAGTTAAATGGGTATTAGGTTGCTCGCGCAAGAAAAGGGCAGTTGGGACATTACCTTTTTCGTTAACTTCTGAAGAACGAACTTTGTTAATTAATGCGTCAGCTGTAGCATCGTCTATAATTGTAAAAGCTCTTACATTGCCTCCTAAATTTGCTACCAAATAATTTAATTCCTGAACAAGCTTTGCTTTTATTAACTGCAGATCCTCATCTAAATCTTTTTGGGAAGGTTTTTCATCTAATATTTCAGTCATCTCTTTAGTCCCCTAGGCTTATATATATTTGAGCGGCATCTATTATGAAATTAGTTATTTAAAGAATAAATCCACTTTATTTTTTTATTATCAGTAAAATAATTAAACATAATTTTTGTCGTTGATTGTTGCAATTTAACAGCTTTTTCTTAGGGTAATATTAACAATAATAGATATTGCAAGGTTTTTTTTGGGGTGAGTTAAGAGAATGAAATTTCTCTGCAGAGAGGGTGTTTTTATTTTTTTATAATTGGCTTTAAGCTTGCGTTAATAAATTTTCGAAATTAAAGAGTTAATGGATGAAAACTTTCTCTCATTTAAGCTACCCTTAACAATTAGCGTGCTCTAGTTTTAAAAAGTCCTAGCATAGGATTAGCAAAATCAGAAAATTTATCATGATTCTGATGATATTTAATTTGTAAAAGTTTTGTAACTATTCAGCACCGTAACTGGGGAGCCAATAGAGACGGCCCCCTTCCTAACCTTCCCCCGCATGGCTGTCGTTCTGAGCGCTGGGCTGTCATCCTGAACGCAGTGAAGGATCTCCATGAAGTGCCACTAGACGGAGATCCTTCGCTGCGCTCAGGATGACAGTTACAGCGAACACATGTGGGGGAAGGAAAATTGGCTACTGAGGCGTTAAGTTAAGGGTTAGCACTGTATTCCCCTCGCGGGGGCTTTGTTGAATAATTCGCTCCCATTTTAAGAAAAGCACTGTATCCCCTCTCCCCTTGCGGGAGAGGGTTAGGGGAGAGGGGTAATATTAAGCATTTACCAATTAATTTTCACCAATGAAAGCCACACCATCCCCCTCTCCCTAACCCTCTCCCGCAAGGGGAGAGGGGATCATAGAGTTTCAGATAGTTAGGAAGAAAATTATTCAACAATGCTTCCTGGATGTGAGAGTTGTCATCCTGAACGCAGTGAAGGATCTCCATCTTAGTGGCACATCAAGAGATCCTTCACTGCGTTCAGGATGACAACTCTCACTTTCAGGATGACAGCTGCATTAAGGTGACAGCGAGCATTGTTCATGTTCACTATTGAATTCCTCTTCACTAATGCCCGCTTCTTTTGCTGCAGAACATCGCATTTCTTTGGCCTTCTCTTTAGCTTGACGATAATTGTCTAGATCTTGGTTGGATAATGTAATGCCTGCTTTCTCAGCGTTGCTATAGTGACTTGTTGATTTTATATAATCAGTCTCTTGATAGTAAATACGTGCTAATTCCAGATGAGCTTCCGGGACACGATTTTTATGGGCCAGCAATTTCTCTAAACCGCTTTTAGCTGCAGAATAATCATGAATGCTGATTGCTTCTCTGGCCCATGTAATATAATAAGGAGCGAGTTGTGGATCGTATTCTTCTGGATCTTTTAACATTTCCCGTTTTAGGACTGACTCTTGTTCCATAAAGCTTAAATAATCTAGCATGGTTTTTATTTGTGTAGGTAGCACTGCATCCATCTTATGTATCAAACGATCAGTATGTCCGACCAGTTGCGGAAAAAATTTTTCAAGAAATATTCGAGGAATATGGCCAAACAAATGAGCTTCACGCTCACGATTTTGTTGACTGTCGCGATAGCCTTTCTTAACATTTTTAACGTCTCGCTGGATCCAGTATACTACAGCGTTTAGATGATCATTTATTGCAAGATCGAATGCTTGTTGGCCATTGGACTGCTTGGGGTATATCTTTTTGATGGTTACCTGTCCCAGATCGTCCCAAATAAAATTAGCGCCTATGTAAGGTTTTCTGCCAAGTTGTTTTTCTATTGCGTCAGGAAGAAAAATCCCGCTCTCAATATCTATTTCATGTCGATAATATTTATCGTACTCTCTCTTAATTGGGCCCTTGCGGAAAGCTGCAAGTTTTTGGCGATTTTCAGGAGAAATTGTGCCCCATGACTCTAATTTCAATTGATTTCGTATTTCCTCGGCATTTTTATCGCCTTCCTCCAATATTTTTGCAAACTCTTCTTTTGCTATATCCGTGTCTGCTAAATAAGGGTTGTGCCGAATTTTGCTTTCTCTACCCTCTAGGTTATGAAGTGTCAGCCATAGTGCATGGCGGAACTCGTGCAGCAGGTTTATATAGACTTCAGCGGAATTTAGGTCCTCTCTTCTAATTTGCAAGCATCGAGTTCCTGTATTGAACGTTGCGACAAATGGTGAACCCCGTAGATCTGCAGCGTCATAAATTGCTATAGAAAATCCTGGTAAATGCCTTAACACCAGATCAATAGTTTTCTTAGTGGATGAATTTATTTGGCGAATTTTTTGTATAGCACTTATTATGCGTTGGTGCTCCGCTTGCGAGTTGCTGCCAACAATAAAGTGGGAAAGAAATGGATCACTAACAATAGGGGTTGTCGCGGTCGCTATATGATAGGCGGGGTCAAAAAAAGGATTTGTTGGACAAGTTAAATCAAATGGATTTTCATTAGTGTCTGAAGAGACAATTTTAAGTTTTTCATCAGCTTTAGCAATTTGACCAGAAAAGCCAAGTAGGTGAGAAAAGAAAAATAGGGTTGATAGTTTTTTAATGGTGGGGCCACCACTTTTAATTTCATCTTTAGGTTCAAGAGACATAATCTCACCTCATACATAAAAGGACGGGTTTTATTCCCTCGCCGTTGAAACCGGCGGTGTCCATTCCGCCGTGAGTCATCACTAGTACTATTGATTAGGGTCAAGTCCTGCTGGTATGGCACCATAGGTGCTGGCGCCCGATTTGTTAAAAGCATGGCAACAACCGCCCAATATTAAACAGATTAAAACTACTGCAAAAGCTCGCTTCTTCATGTACCAGTTCCTCTTTTTAGATAATTACTTTTGGTTTTTCAGCTCATTTTCCAGTGTTTTGCGGGAATCATGAGAGGAGGGTAAGATACTCGATGCGTAGGGACTTTGCAATATGTCTGTGTGTGTGTGGGGGGGGGGGGGGGGGTACTGTTGAATAAATCGGAGCGAATTATTCAACAATGCTCCAGCGGGTTGAGGGATCGACACCTATTTGCTTAAAGCAAACATTTAAAGTATCTTTTTTTGAAGACTCAGATAAAGTGCCACTAGATGGAGATCCATCACTGCGTTCAGGATGACAGCTAAGTCCCTTCCTCCGCAAGCGCGAGGGAGATGGTGCTGAGACACTTGCTTACATGAGGAATTCTATGCGTAACTTATGGTTGGGATTAACGACCCTATTGATGGGTTTTACTATACCAATTCACGCCAACACCCTAGAGAAAATTAACCATATTGTAGTCATATACCTTGAAAACCGTAGCTTTGATAATCTTTATGGATTATTTCCTGGTGCCGATGGCATACGCGGACTATTCCCTCTGCAATACTTACAGCAGGATAATAATGGTAAGCCCTTTAGCGAGTTACCTCCTGTATGGGATGATAATTCTCCCGGCAAAATAGAGCCTCAGTTTGTCAATAAACCACCGCTGCCAAATCGGCCATTTCAGTTAAATTCGACGCCCTATGATCTATCCCTGGGAGCCAAAACCCGCGATCTAATACATGATTTTTATGTAAATCAGGAACAGATCCATCAGGGCAAAGATGATCGTTTTGTAGCCGCCTCGAATGCGGGTGGCTTGGTGATGGGTTACTATGATGGCTCTAGCATGCGGTTATGGCAATTAGCGCGACAATACACCTTGGCTGATCATTTTTTTATGGGAGCTTTTGGTGACTCATTTCTTAATCACTTCTGGTTAGCCTGTGCGTGCACGCCGCGATTTCCAGGGGCTCCGCACAGCATGATCGCTCAACTGAAAAAAGATGGCGTTAGGTTAAAGCGTAAATTTTTCTCTTCAGAGAGCGCTATGATTGCTCCACCGCAATGGAAGCGTGGCGGGTCGGTGACACCTGATTTTTATGCAGTGGGTACCCAGCAGCCTCCTTATCAACCGAGTATAATACCTCCAGCACCTGATGGTGATCCGCGCTTTGCTGACCCAGCAAAACATCCCTTGCCACCCCAGACCGAGAAAACTATAGGGGATGCTCTATCAGAAAAAGGAGTCAGTTGGGCTTGGTATACTAATGATTTTTATAAAGCAGAAGCTGCCTTTTCAAAAAGGGGGAAAAACCGTGGCTTTCCAGGCTTTTCAACTCATCATTTACCCTACAATTATTTCAAAAATTATGCTCCAGGCACGCAGGCGCGTGCGCAACACCTCAAAGACCTGTCGGATTTGCAGGCGGAAATTAAAGCAGGAACTCTGCCGCAGGTGGTGTTTTATAAACCAGATGGCAGGTTCAGTCAGCATCCAGGCAGTGACAATATCACTGATGGGGATGAACATGTGGCTAATCTGGTGTCGCAGATTCAGAATAGTCCATTGTGGGCTAGCACCTTAATTATTATCACCTATGATGAAAATGGCGGTTTCTGGGACCATGTGCCACCCCCTAATGGCGATCGCTGGGGGCCCGGAAATCGGGTCCCTGCTATTTTTATTTCGCCCTATGTCAAAAAAGGCTTCGTGGATCATACGATTTACGATACGACTTCCATCTTGAAGCTAATTACCGAGCGTTTTAATCTTGAACCTCTACCGGGCATACGTGACCGTATGGGTGATTTAACTAATGCGCTGATTTAGTCGCCGCAAGTTCCCGTACCAGCTCCTAAGGCTCTGTCATCCTGAGCGAAGCAAAGGATCTCCATAGAGGGGCACCTCTTGATAGAGCTATCCGATGCACACATTTTTTTTAGCCACCAGAATTAGAGTTCGTCGTCCCCGCTTTACCGAATTATCCTAAAATATCAGCCTATCAAGCGGGGATCCAGTGCCTAATTTTCAAACAAAGTGAAGTAGCAATAAGCAGTCATGACTGGCATTTGTGCGTTCCGTTGGAAAGGTGGGCACTAGATTCCTGCTTGATAGGCTGATATTTTAGGATAATTCGGTAAAGCAGGAACGACGTACTCAGCATTTCTAGTAATTACAAAATGTGTGCATCGGATAGCTTGATAGAGATCCTTCGCTTCGCTCAGGAGACAGAGACGTCAGCCCCATCTACGCGCACGCAAATTTTATTCATATTTTCTTAATATTATCCCTGTATTATTTAAAATTATTCCTCCATGACTTCGTAAGGTGCAAAATGCTTGAAGTAGGCGAAGATAAAAAAAATAAAAAAAAATCAACTTCCCTTCCCGAAGGACAGGGCTGGCTGGTTCTTTATTTTAAAACTTTGGGCTATCAACCTTTAAAGTTATGCTTTGGTTTAGCAAATATGATGGCGTTGACTGTTTTTACTGGTGAAGAGGGTATCCAAAATTTTAACGAACGCTTAGAGCAGATATATAACGTCCCTATTGAGAAATTTCCTAAATTCATTCAAGAAGCAAAATTGGGGCCAGAATCCCGCCTCTTAGGAGATAAAAAACATTCAGAAGAAAGATCTTTAGAAATTAATATATTTTTTCAAGCGGTCATGTTGTTCCAAGAAAGTTATAAGTATCCTGATGTTCTAGGGAAATCTGTAAAAACACAAAATATAAATGAGGTAATGCCTTTATTAATGCCGGTGGTATTATCACCAACTTCTGACGAAAAAAAATTAAAAAAACATCCAGATTCAATAGGGAGTTCACCCTTAAAAATCGGACCGGGTTTTTCTATTTTATCCGATAATGAAAATGAACTAGCTGAATGGATGGCAAAAGTCCCAACAGCAATGAAAGCAATTTCTGCTAGTTTATCTTTCGTTCTTCTTAGTTCCAATCACGCTATGAATGTTAGCTTTGTTCACAATCCAAAAACGGGTGGAAGCTGGTTATGGCTTGATGCAGAAGCATTACCAGCACGATATATTAGCAGTAACAAAGAAATTGCAAAAAAAATAGGTCTATTTTCCAGCAATAACGTAGCTTCATTTTATATTGCTCCTGTTTATCTGCATAAAAATAGTAAACAAATTGAAAATTTTTTAAATGATTGGAGAACAATAGCACCTGGTTACAAGCAGAAATTATTTGGGAGTGAGATGCCAAGTAAAACCAAAAAAGTTGACTCATATAGAGCCTCCTGGCTTTCCATCGCCGCACGGCATGGTGAATTAGCATTAGCTACAAAATTGGTCAAGGCGGGAGCGTCGGTAAACTTGCAGGATAATGAGGGAGCCACACCGCTATATTTAGCTGCCGAAAAGGGCCACCTTGAGATGGTAAAATTTTTATTAAAGGCTGGCGCTAATCCGAATATCATGAAAACAGATGGCCGTACACCACTTTATATTGCTATGCATCAGGAAGAAGAAGCGATTATTAACTGCTTGATAAAAGCAAACGCTGAGATTGATGAAATTACGCAGAATCTCGCACTATTACATGTCGCTGTTCGCAGAAATAGTGAAAAAATAGTTGATAAATTGCTTGCGTTGGGAGTTAAGCCTGATGTTAGCACTGAAGAGGGCCTAACGCCGTTGCATCTCGCTGTGAAATTAAAAAACGAAAAAATAGTTGCGTCACTTTTAGCCTTTGGTGCAGATCCTGATGCTGAATACGGTAATGAAATTACCCCGCTGGAAATTGCTGCTTGCGCAGGAAATACCCGTATAGTGCAAATGCTTTTACAAGCGGAAGCAGATCCCAATAAGGTAATTATTAAAGCAGCAATGAATAAGAATAAAGCAGTTATTATTATGTTATTGCAGCAAGGGGTGTTAATCCAAAAAGCTGTTAAGGAAGCTTTAGAGATGGGTATGCCAGCAATTGCTCGAGATTTAACTGAACTAGCTGAAAAAATAAATTCTGAAATAAAGCTGCCAGCAGAAAGGCCGAATACTTCCACTTCTACTTTTAGTGAAACACCCTGGAAATTTAAAGTGAATTCACAGCCAAAGCCTTCACAAGCAGTCATATCTTTTTTAAACAAGACGAAACCAGCTTCGCCGCCAGTTGTATTAGTATCAGATTCGCAGATAACTGTATCAATTCCTCCCTCGTTAATTACCTAAGACACCTGAGAGAGTAGTGGTTGAAGCTTGGGCAACGCTTGCTGACGCGCGCGGCTCAGATGTGCAGGGAGCGTTCACACTTACATCTACTGGCAATAATTCTGTAGCTTTCATTATAAATAATATTTAATGTCGATCCCTCAGTCTTGCGGGAGAGGGTGCCTAATCAAGCATGCGTAATTTATCATTTTCTTGAGCTTCCGCCTCAAATAAATAAATGGGCGATAAGAGTTGAGCAGAAAAATCTTTTAGACTGGATGTAAGTCTTGCATAGGCCGTCGTAATATTATTTTCTAATTTTATCCTCATAAGAGGAATTTTATTTTGCTCCACTAAAGTATTGGCGGCTTCAAAAAAAGCTTTTAAGTCCTCATTAGTAGGTTTTGCTGTTTTGTATGAAATAATACAATCAGCTATGGCTTTACATGCTGTATTAATTTCAGTAATTCCGGGAACTGGTTTCTTAAAAAATTCTGCGAATCTACCTGTAGACGTTCTCGTGTTTTTCTCGTCATTACTGAGATTCTCTTCAGTCGTTGGAGATTTTACAGAGTTTTGTTTCGAGGCTGTCTTTAACACGGCATTAACATTATTTTGAAATTTTATCATGAGGTCTGCTAAACCTTCGTGCTCTACCATTAACGTGGGGTTAGGGCGGGGCTGTGGGTCTTTTTTTGATCGCGTCGGTGGCTTATGATTATATTTTGCTGTCATTAATTCCAGGTGGGATAGTAATTGCGCAAGAACTTCGGGGCTAACTCCTGCTGGAAACATTTTACTTGCCCCTTTAATTCCGTGTGCACCTAGAGTGCCACCATGCAGGCCGGCTTGTCTCTGCACGTCATCGCTGGTTACCACAGACAGGGCTATATTGTTATATAAATTTTTCTCTTGAGCCGACATAGTCTTAAAGTTAACCGGGCTATTGGTCATACGTTGATATATGACATTAATGATAGTTACTAAACGAACAACCCCTTCACGGTCTTTTGAGCTGACACAGCCGTCGACTTGTCGCACAAAAGCTTTATTGCCTTTGATGCGATGTATGAGTGACTGCAGGTTTGCTGTTAATTCGATTTGGCGAGCTTTGAGATATTCTACATTTTCACTTTCGCTATCCTTATTATCATCAGGCGTCGTTTTATGTAGTTTTAATTTCTTTGTATTTTCAGCTAACTCCTCGATTAACTCTCTTAGCTGACCACGTTCTTGAGTATTTTTTGTTGCATCAAGCACATTGTATAAGAGCAAGGCTTGTATATGGGTCGGACGCTCAGACATACAAAGGTTAACTAAATAGGCTACTTGCTTTAAATTAGCGACTAATTGTACGTTGTGATTTTGCGGATCTGAGCCTAAACTTTGTTTTTTACTAGAGTCATTTATAAAACGTCGCAGTTCATAGGTGATCTGGATTAAATCTATTAGGTTCTCATTCTTTTTATTGGTTTCATTGAGTTTTGCTTTAATCTGTTCTCTGGTAAGACTTTTTTCACCTGAGTCTTCATCGTTCCAAAATTCAGTAGGCGATTTTCGGAGGTAGTCTGCCTCATGTAAATCTAGCACTTTACCATAAGCAAGCAAGATGTTTACATTGTTTAATATGGACTTAACACCTTCCAAGCGAGGTGTTGTGAAGGTCCTTCCCACATTAACCGGTACATTCGAATAATGCATAGTTGAGTCTGTGTTAGCTGCTTGAATTCCGGCTACAATTCCATTGTGCAACGGTAGCTCACCTTCTTTAAATGGGAGAGGGCTGATCAAGGTGGTTACACAAACTGAAAGTGCTTCTAACTCCTCTGCCACTTGTTCTGCTAATAGTTTGGTTAAACGAGCAGCTTCAGGGGTTTCTTGCTTATAACCAGGGCTAGCCATATGATGGCCTTGCCACACTAAATTGTATTGATTGTCTTCGATGGCCCAGATGCCATCTAATCCAGCATTGCGGATACCTGGCATTAATAGTTCCCGCATCTGGGTTGGTATAGTGGATATAGGTTTACCAGCTATTAAATCTTCGGCAACTTCATCAACTAATTCTCGCAGGCCTGCATCTAGTTCGTTATACCAGGGTTTACTTTTTCTATTACTGAATTCAGCAATCATTGCCTCTGTTTGAGTTTCGATCGGTGTATCAATATGGAGAAAATCTTTATGCCCTTTCTTATCAGTCAGCGCTACTCTGATTAAAGTAGCTTGAGTATAGGGTGGCTGATTTAAATTACAAAAATCTTTTTGCTTAGCCAGGGTTTTTTCGGCTGTTTCTTTATCCATGCTTAACTCTTTCATAAGCCACTGATTGATAGTTTCAACGGCCTTTGCTGTCACTTCTTGTGCATCAGCTTCTGTCGCACAATTCTTAATAGTATTCAGAAATTCAACAGCTTTTTCTCGAAAAGGTTTAAGTTGATCATCGTCAAATTTATATTCCAACGCCTTTATAGCTGTATGGAAATAATTCAGACCCATAATAGCAAAACCTTGAAACGCGGTATTTCCTTTTTCAGCTAGGTCTTTTTCTCTTGCATCTCGCAAGTACAATTTATTTTTGTGGTCAAAAATTGAGTAAGTGCCTTGAGCATTATCAAGGTGTTGATTTAGGAGTAAATAAGCTTCTGGGAAATTACCTTGGTTAACGGCTGCTAATGTGGTTTTAAATAATTTTTCGCCATGTGCTATAGAGGGTTTTTGATCTTTTAGGTCACTGACATGGTTTTGAATTATTGAGGGGAATTCAGCAAAAATTTTCTGGCGTTGTTCATGGCCTGAAATTTTTGTTTGGTGTTTTTGTTCTGTAGGAACTGGGTCCGCATTAACATTTATGTCACTGAGCTCAAGATCATTCGGTTGAGTATTTCTTGTGCTCGGATAATATGTGTCAGTCACTAACAGTTTTTCGTCGATTTTAGGTTCAGTTTTTGGGTCAAGTTTTTTAGTTGTAACTTGTTCTGACACTGTCACATAGACGTTTTGAAGTTCATAATCATCAGGTAATGGGCGTGAGGGCGGCTGAGTATTTTCTTTATCCGGATAATATGTATTACTAAGACCGAGTCCAGGTTCAGTGTTTAGTTCAAGTTTTTCGGGTGTAACTTGTTCTGTAGGAACTGGGTCCGCATTTTTATTAACGTTTAAGTCACTGAGCTCAGGATCATTCAGCTTTATTTGATGTGGGAGCGGTGGATAGTGTATGTAACTAAATAACTGTGGATCCAGTTCAAGTTTAGCTTCTAATTTATGTTTTTCATCAGTCATTTTATATTCACTCGCTGCGTGAGGTATTTTTTAGTAGATGCTTTTATGCATCAATCTACCCTGCTCAGCTTAAAATAATATTAACGTTTTGCGGTTAATTAAATTTTTTAGTAACCATTCACCAAATTCAGGGAAATGTCATTCCCGCTGGCACAATTTGGAGCGAACGTGTTGATCTTTCGGGCGGGAACCTATAACCCAACTGTTAACTGCACCTGGCAGTTTTAAGGGAAAGATAGGCAATAGGTTCCCGCTTGAAAGTCCATCATTCTTGGATAGTTCTGTAAAGCGGGAATGACAATTCTCGAATGTGCTGAATAGTTAATTAATTTTTTATAAGACAAGATGAGGGAAGCAATAGAGCTTCCCAATTGGATGGTAGTAGGACAAAATAGCGATATAGCGATTATGTTAACTACCTCAGGTTTAGGGAATAATTTATGTCAGATACCACTCTTAATCTAACACCCAGGCTATATTCCTACCTGCAGTCTGTTTCACTGCGTGAGCCTGAGGTATTGCGAAAATTGCGGGAAGAAACCCATCAGTTAACCGTCGGCCAAATGCAAATATCTCCTGAACAAGGACAATTCCTGGGGTTCTTAATTGAAATATTAAATGCCCGTAAAACATTAGAGATTGGAGTTTTTACTGGTTATAGTGCTTTATCTGTAGCACTATCACTGCCAGATGACGGCAGGATAATTGCTTGTGATATTAATGAAGAATGGACAAATATAGCAAAACGCTATTGGCAACTGGCGGGGGTTGAAAATAAAATTGATTTAAGATTGGGCTTGGCAGTGGATACCCAGGCGGAATTGTTGAAAAAAGGCGAAGGTAATAGTTTTGATTTTATTTTTATTGATGCGGATAAACAGAATTATAAAAATTACTATGAAGGGGCTATTGAGTTATTACGTCCTGGTGGGGTTGTGGCGATTGATAATGTTTTATGGAAGGGGAAAGTAGCGGACCCCGAAATACAGGATCCCAGCACGGTAATGATACGGGAGTTAAATTCGCAGTTATTAAAAGATTCAAGGATTTCGCTTAGTCTGTTACCTATTGGTGATGGGTTAACATTAGCGCGAAAAAAGTGACAGCCGAAGGCTGTCATCCTGAGCGCAGCGAAGGATCTCCCTCCGAAGGCTGTCACCTCAGCGCAATGCTAACTATTCAGCGCTCCAGGTTGAGGGTCGGCTTTCTCCCTTTTCCCGCTTGCGTTCGATGTGTCGGGGATGAGGGTGTATCGATCTGCATTTGCGTCCGAGGAAACACCCTCACCCCCTCCCCTCTCCCGCAAGCGGGAGAGGGGAGTAAGCCATTTTTAAGCTAGTGCTATTCAGTACAAATCACGTACTGGAGATCCTTCGCTGCGCTCAGGATGACAGCCACCACATATTGAATCAATTAGACAAATGTATCCAAGTCGTTTTGATTTCCAAATAATGCTCTAACCCGAAAAAGGAAGATTCGCGCCCGATACCCGATTGCTTATACCCTCCAAAGGGTGTCGTGATGTCGCCACTGTCGATACAGTTTACGGAAACCACTCCGGCTCGCAATGCCTTGGCTACCTTGTGGGCTTTATTAATATCATTGGTCCACAATGAGGCTGCAAGGCCATAATGCGTATCGTTGGCAATTTTTATCGCTTCGGCTTCATCTTTAAAAGTTAACACGGATAATACGGGTCCAAAAATTTCTTCTCGGGCGATGGTCATGGAATTTTTAACGCGGGAGAAAATAGTCGGTTCAACAAAGCATCCGCCCGTATCCTGTTTTACTTGATTACCTCCTAAGACTAAATCTGCACCTTCATTCTTTCCAGCTTTAATATAGGTCAACACGCGCTGTAATTGTGTTTGATCGACGAGAGCGCCCATGGCGGTTTCCGGATTTAATGGGTCGCTGGGTTGGAATCTATTACTATGAGTCTTCAAGCGGTCGATTAGTTCGTCGCGGATACCCTCAGCCACCAATAAGCGTGTTGGAGCGCAACAGATCTCCCCCTGATTACTGAAAGCACCTGCAATAGAGTGTTGAGCCACTTTATCCAGGTTTTTACAATCAGTAAGTACAATATTAGGAGATTTCCCGCCACATTCCAGGGAGACACGCTTCATATTGGATTCGGCGCTATATTGTAAAAATAATTTACCCACTTCAGTTGAACCGGTAAAACTAATGCCATCCACTTCAGCATGTAAACCCAGGGCTTTGCCAGCTGTCTCGCCGTAACCCGGAATGACGTTGACCACCCCATCAGGAATTCCTGCCTCGGCAGCCAATTCGGCGATAAAAATAGAGGTCAGGGGCGATTGTTCAGCGGGCTTGATAATAACCGAATTTCCGGTGGCAAGGGCTGGGCCGATTTTGCTACAGGCTAAATAGAGGGGAAAGTTCCATGGTATGACTGCCCCTACCACACCTAAAGGTTCACGAGTAATCAAGGCCAAGATGTCTGGTTCAGTTGGCGCGATATAGCCATAAACTTTATCAATGATTTCAGCATACCAGCGTAGTGATTTTACTGCATATGCTACATCATTTAGGCTGTCACTAATGGGTTTGCCCATGTCTAATGTTTCAAGTAGGGCTAATTCGAGCTGATGTTGCTCAATAGAATTTGCAAATTGCAATAAAATTTGTTTACGGTGGGCTGGTGCTGATTGTGACCAAACACCCGATTCAAAGGCACGACGTGCCGCGCCTACAGCTAAATCAACATCTTCATGGTCACAGGCGGCTACTTGGGTAAGAATCTTTCCCGTAGCCGGGTTTATGCAGTCAAAAGTTTTTTCAGCTGCTGCATTAACGTACCGTCCATTTATAAAAGCTTGGTTTTTAAAACGTAAATTATTCGCTTTCGCTTTGATGTCTGCATAAGTCAATTGCATGATTAATCCCTCGTTAGTGATTTAGATATGGGCGGATTGTACACAAGAAAGCATGGATTTCCTATCTTCCTAAGCTTGTGTTTACTATTTAGTCAGTGCTGTAACTACATGGAAGGCGACCTGCGGTTACGGTATTTACAATAAAAAATTTAAATGCAAACATCAGCCAATGAATTCATACCATAACGTGCCATAGATTCTTCCATGTCCAGGTATGACGGGCGCAATTTTTACTTAATATTTTAAATTAATGAACCGACTGGGATGGTAAAAAATTAATTTCCAGGCAAGGTAATATTATAGCTACTCCTGGGTGGTTCATTGAAAGGTTTCCCACGGTACCGCTCGACGGTGAATTATGGATCGGTCGGAACCAATTTGAACTTGTTTCTAGCACAATAAGACAGCAGAATTTTAATGAGACCCAATGGAGGAAAATTCGTTATATGGTGTTTGATATGCCAAAAAATCCGGCTGTTTTTACCCAGCGTCTCAACGACTTGAAAAAAATAATTGATGAATCAGGGTCAGACTATTTGCAATTAGTAGAACAAAATAAAATTGCTGGCCATGCGGAATTAATGAACCAACTTAATATTATTGTGGGGCAGGGCGGTGAAGGTTTAATGTTGCATCGAAGCGAATCCTATTATCAAGCTGTTCGTAATGACGATCTGTTAAAAGTTAAACCTTCTGATGATGCGGAAGCAATAGTCCTGGCGCAGATAGCTGGCAAGGGAAAATATAAAAATAGGCTAGGCGCTCTTTTGGTGGAAAATAAGGATAAAGTGCGTTTTAAAATTGGCAGTGGTTTTAGCGATGAACAAAGGAAAAATCCACCTAGGGTGGGTAGTACCATAACCTATAAGTATTTTGGTAAAACCAAAAATAATGTTCCACGCTTTGCTAGTTTTCTCAGAGTGAGGGAATTGGAATAAGAATAACAGGATTTAGAACTATGCAGCCGTTCTTACCGAACTATGCGTCAGGCTTTTACCGAGCTGCGCGTCAGCAAGCGTTGCCGAACTATCTAGTGCTTTTTTATCGGAGATCGCAAGAAATATGTTTTGTAACGCTTGCTAACGCGCACGGCTCGGTTACCTCATAATTTGGGAAGTAATATCCAATATTTCCCGCTATTTTTCATATGTCCAGCCATGAAGGCAGCGTCTATTCCAGGGCCAAAATAAATATCGCCGCGGATTATGCCGACAATAGCGCCTCCGGTATCTTGGGCAATGAGTAAATGTTGGTAAGGGGTAGGGTTGGTGTTGGAATTTTTGTTGGGCACGGTAGAGACTAACCACAGTGGGGCGCCGAGTGGAATGTAGTGGGTGTCTACGGCTAATGAACGCTGTGGGGTTAGAGGGATTTGTTGTGATCCTACTGGGCTTATCCCCTTTAAAACTCTAAAGAAAACATAGGAGGCATCTTGATTTAAAATTGAATTGATTTGTTGTGGATTTTTATGCAGCCAGTCCTGAATTGTTTCCATCGAAACGATATCTTTTGTCAGTGCTTTTTTTTGAATTAATATTTTGCCAATAGCAGTATAGGGTCGGCCATTTTCTCCGGCATAGCCAATTAATTCGGTTTTATTGTTAGGCAGTTGGATAAGTCCTGAGCCTTGGATTTGGGTAAAAAATAACTGAACGGCATCATTAGTCCAAAATAATACGGGAGCCTTGCCATTAATAGCGCCATTATTTATCTGCGCGCGGTCTGGATAAGGAACCAATGTTTGGTTTTGCACACGGCCTCTAATTTTTTTGCCAGTTAATTCCGGCTTAAATAGTCCCAGGTTTACAGAAATTAAATCGTTGGGTAATCCATAGATAGGAATCGTATATGCCCCGGCGGCATTTAGGTTTCCCTGAATTAAAGGCAGATAATAGCCAGTGAATAGGCCTTTAGGATTAAAATTATTTTTAACTTGATAAGGATCAAACCATTGCTCAAAAAATTGTCTGGCGCTTTTTTGATCTGCAGTGCTAATTTTTACTGCTGCTAGACAAATAGCTTGCCACTTTTGTGTAGGCGGTATTTCAGGTAATTTGCCAAACGCAGAGTTGGGAGGTAGCTTTAAAATTTGGCTACAGGACTGTTGAAATGACTTTAGCGCTAGACTTTGATCATCTTGTTGCCATCCAGGTAGTTGATCGAAGCGAGCTTTGCTTAATTGGATATGGGCACCGAGAAGACCTAAATAATAAAGGATTCCAGCTAGTACTAAAGCTAATATTAGGATTAAACAGCTAATAGTTAGGGTTTTTTTAAAATGTTCCATATAGGTCTTTTCCTGGTGGTGTTGTTGAATAATTCGCTCTAATTTTTGAGAAAAGCACTGTATCCCCTTTCCCGCAAGGGGATCCGTAAATTATTTTTCCACTTCATGCAACACCACAGCAGCAGCGATCAAGGAAAGATGGGTTAACGCCTGAGGAAAATTACCTAACATTTTTTTATTTTTTGGATCATACTCTTCGGAAAATAATCCCAGGTCGTTACCGGTAGCAATAGCACGTTGAAAAATTTTGTGTGCCTCCTTTAAGCGGGATTGACGTGCCAGACAGATAGTCAACCAGAATGAACAGGCGAGGAATACTCCCTCTTCTCCTTCCATACCATCGCTATAAGCTGGATAACGGCGTAATAGGCCATCCTCTAGCAAATCTTCTTGGATAGCATCCACTGTTCGCAGCATACGTTCGTCATTAAAATCCACAAAATCCAGCATGGGCAATAATAACAAATTAGCATCCATTTGCGGGAAGCCGAATGCCTGGATAAAAACGCCACGCTCGGAATTATATCCTTTTTCTTCCACTATTTGCCGAATTTGTTCACGGGTATGTTGCCATTTTTTTAAGGGAACAGCTGCGCCTAAATCTTGTGCTAGCTTGATGCCTCGGTCCAGCGCTACCCAGCACATCACTTTTGAGTGTACGAAATGTCTTAGATTATCGCGTACTTCCCAGAAACCGCTATCGGGGCTGCGCCAAATTTTACAAACCAGGTTGACGATATCTACTAAAAAATGCCAATAATCTTCATCGGGTAAATAGCCGGCCTGATGTCGGGTCCAAGTTAAGTCCAACAATTCGCCGTAGATATCTAATTGTAATTGATTAACCGCTGCATTGCCTATTCTGACGGGTTTTGAACCACGATAGCCACTTAATTCCTCCACATTATATTCATGGAGTCTGGTTTCTCCATCAACGCCAAATAGTATTTTAAGACCATCTACACTACTATGACTGCTGCGCTCAATAAATTGTCGGAATAAGTCGGCTTCTTTTGTGAAACCAAGCCATGCAAGCGCTCTGACTGAAAAATAGGAATCGCGGATCCAGCTATAACGATAATCCCAATTTCTATTGCCACCCTCGCATTCAGGCAAAGAAGTAGTAGAAGCCGCCACAATCGCACCAGTAGGCGCGTAGGATAGGGTTTTTAAAACCAAAGCGGAGCGAACAATGTGTTGAGAGTAGCGACTTAGCATAGAAGCTGGGAGCTGCAAAGAGGGCTTATCGTAGTCAGTGGGAAAAGTTTTTTTTGCTGATTTGCGGCGAGGTGTTTTATGCTCTGAGGTTTGATTTGGATTCACTACTCGTAGTTTACAGGCGCCCATTTCGCAAGGGTCAGGAATCTTATCTTGAGAAATCCAGCTATACCACCAGTTCTGGGTTTCTGTTAGTCGCCATTCAAGTTCGTCAATCGAAGGCACTTCCACTTCAATAAAATCTAATTCATCGGGACTGCAGTAAAGAATCGATAAATATAGACGCTTCTGGGGTGCAAGATAGAATGTAGAAGATAGATGATGCGGATTTTCTAGTTCCATCGGCATATCACCGGACATGAGTAATCCGTTACTGCCGCCCATGGCAATAAAAGAAGTGTATTTATAACGGCGTATCCAAGGCTTGATTGCGCCATAATCAAAGCGCGGTTTTATATCGAGGCTGAGTCGCATGCGACCACTGATGCCTTCTACAATGCGTATGATTTGTTTGCGGGGATTGTCCCGACCTCCTCTGCGCATTGGAAAAAAATCAAGTACTCGTGCGGTGGCTTTGTCGGTGGAAAATTGGGTTTCAAGGATCATGGTTCCTTCTAAATAACGCCGAACTGTCTCATAGGGATGTTTTGGAATTATTTGGCAAAATCCACCATTCTCCCAGTCAAGCAAACGTCCAAAACAGCTGGCGGAATCTATGCGCGGCATACAGCACCAATCAATGGATCCTTGTTTGGAAATCAGTGCTGAAGAATGGCAATCGCCGATGTAACCATAATCTGCAATAGCTGGAGGGGTGAAAGTTTTTTTCATTGTAGTTTGCCTTATAACGGGTGCATAAAGGGTTCAGAAGGGAATTCGCTCCTATTTTTTTGAAAAGCACTGTAGCCCCCTCTTTTCTTGCGGGAAGGGGTAATATTGGCCCACAAACATTTATCAATTAATTTTCACTGATGAATGCCACACCAGCCCCCTCTCCCTAACCCTCTCCCGCAAGGGGAGAGGGGATATAGAGCAGTAAGAAAATACATAGCGAGGTAAGATTTAGTACTATTTCTGACTAGCGGTGACTTTTTCCTCTAGCTATCTATTATCTTTAGGCAGCATCTCTTCCTTTGGCTCTATATCCCCTCTCCCCTTGCGGGAGAGGGTTAGGGAGAGGGATACAGTGCTTTTCCAAAAATGGTAGCGAATTATTCAAGAACGCCATGCACCGGTATTAATTTTCCCATTAAATATTTATATAAACACCCATCGGAAATTGATTAAATAATTTAGCAGCCAGATGAAAATTCAGCCCCAACTCTTGGTTGCAAATAATTTCTTCATTCGTGAGAAGTGATCGCCAGCGTTTTGGTGCAGAAGCTGGTAATAGTATTTGCGTATCTTCCCAATTGTCGGCTAGCGGCGGTTTATTGATCACACACAATTGACTACACCAGCGTGGCACGGCGACTAATATCCATTTATTTGCATGATGTCTGATAAATGTCACTACATTATCCGCTCTGGAACCTGAAATAGTCAGTGGAATATAGTCCGCCTTTGAAAATAATTTTGCATGGGCGGTGCGAAAATTTAAAATTTTGTAGGTCAGGTAAAGTTTAATTTGACCATCGGGCCATGAGTCCAGCAGTTTTTTTAATAGCCATGCGCTATCTTCTGGTCTGGTGGCTTGTAAAGAATTCAGCAATTCTTCCCTCAGAGTAAAATCAACCGGGTGACGATTATCCGGATCGACTAAATCAAATTCCCATAACTCATTGCCCTGATACAAATCGGGTATGCCCGGACTGAATATTTTCAGAATAAGTTGTGTCAGAGAATTTAACATGCCGAAATAGGCTAGTTTTTGTTGCAGGTTTATAAAATCTGTGAGGAATTTATTTTCCTCGGACTCGGTTAAGATTGAATCGCAAAAACTCAGGATGGCCTGTTCATAGTTCTCATTAGGGTTTTGCCAACTCGAATGCACTTTTCCTTCGCGTATCGCTTTGGTTAAGAAAGTATGCATATGTTTTTTAAATTGTGGAATTTCAGTAGTATGTAGCGGCCATGCTCCCAACAAAGTTTGATACAGCATGATTTCATCATTGATGTCAGGCATTGTCTGGCCATTTTTGACAATTTTATGCGATTGATTCCAATCACGCCAGCGGGTTACAGCTTGTTGCCATTCTTCAGGTATTTCAGTTAATACATTCAGTCTGGCGCGAATATCCTCACTGCGTTTGGTGTCATGGGTTGAGCTGGCATTAAGACTTTGGGGGTAATGCAGTTGCTTATATTGATTGTATTTATGAAATGCATTTAAATCCCCAACCGTTTCAGCATTAAAATACAGGGGTTCGCTGCCTACTTCGGTTAAGGATAGGAGCAGATTAAATTGATAACAAGTAGTATCTTCATAGCCTTTGGCTATCATTGGCCCGGTAAATACTTGCCATTTTTTAACCCAGTCTAACCAGCTATCTGTTTCATTAGTCGTTGTAAAATTAAAAGCTTGTTTAAGAAAATGTAAATATTCCGGTTTAATAGATTGTTGGTGTATAACTGTGAACATAGCGTCAATTATTTTTTTATCTGCAGGGCTCAGTGTGTAATTTTGTATATAGGTGCGATAGGCGGGAATGACTGCACAAAATTCTAATAATAATTTTTCAATCTCTGTCATCCTGTCTTCCATGCTTGTCATCCTGAGCGGAGCGAAGGATCTCTCTGAGGTGGCTATATCCTGTAACTGCTTGACCAAATTATCAAACTCAACTTTAAACAGCTTCTCTATGACTATTTTATTATTAATATAGCGTAAATCACCTATGGTGACTTTAGAATCAAGCATCAAATCATAAAAATGCTGTAATTGCTTCAATCCGGAAGAATTGACAAAAATTTGATTTAATTCGTTAATAAAATCGTAACCTGTGGTGCCTGATATTTTCCATGAGGTGGGTAACTTTTCATTTCGAGCCAATATTTTTTCCGCCACTATGTAAGATGGCTGGTTTATTTCTTTTTGTAATAGGCTTAGATAACCGTAGGGATCTTTTAAGCCGTCAATATGATCGAGGCGGAGCCCGTTAATTTGTTTATTACGAATTAACTGCAGAATCAGTTGATGGGTAGCACTGAAGGCTTTTGGGTCTTCCATGCGTAGGCACACCAATTCGTTGATGTCAAAAAAACGGCGATAGGAAAGTTTTTTTACGTCAGATAAATTCCCAAAAATGTCGAATAAATAAGCATGTTGGGATGAACAACCTTGTTGGACAACGTCCTGCCACCAAGGATTGTGCTCGCTTGCTGCCATATGGTTGGGAACAAAATCGACTAATAGTCCTATTTCTAGATTGCTAAGGGCTTGGCATAAATCAAAAAACCCTCCTGCGCCACCTAGCTCGTTATTAATCTGATTTAGATTAGTCACATCATAGCCATGCAGGCTGCCTGGGTTTGCTTGCATAATAGGAGATAGATATAGCCAGGATATGCCTAATTTTTTTAAGTACGGCAATATTTTTTTAACTTGAGCAAAATTGAAGCGCGGATTTATTTGTAATCGGTAAGTTGAGGCGGGGATGTCCATAGGTTAGATCTCAAAAATTTTCTAGGATAAATAACTCTTTCCCTAACACAGCAAGGTATCGACTTATAATAACTATTTATAAGGAATTATAGGATTACTAATGGTGCCACTAGAGGCTGCCCCCATCCTAACCTTCCCCCGCAAGCGGGGGAAGGGACTGCTCGAGCTAAGTACGGATTGGGTACGTAGCTTAACTTATTCTGCCTAACCAGTCCCTTCCCCCGCTTGCGGGGGAAGGTTAGGATGGGGGCAGCTTCTAGTGGCACTCTGGTCGTATTATTCATCCTCACAGTTAAAAAACTTTAATACTCAATTGCTGCAACAATTGAGCGAATAAATCTTTATAAGTTTGATCGTTTTGATTTTTAATCCTGTCCTCTATGGAAAGGTTATAAACAATATTTTGCACCTTCCATAAATTTATTTCGAGATTATTTTTATCAGTAATTTCCAATAGTCCAATTAATTTTTTCAACAATTCCATGTTAAAGGGGTTGGTTTGCAACTTAAGAAAAAGATTTTCCAGACTTTGTTGAAATAAATAATTAATTTCAGTATCGTAAAATTTAGCCTGAAATTTATTAGCCTGAGCAAATATTTGCTCAATCTTTTCCAGATTGAGGATATCTTCTTCCATTGTTTGTTTTAGATTGGAATTGACTATATATTCAATTGTTTTGTGTAGTGGACGGGGTAAAGGTATAGATAAGTTATTGATGTAAGTCATAATGGATGCATGATTGTCATAGAAATGACGATACATGGTTTCAACTTCTGTTAATGGAAGGTTCAGAATTTCATTCATTACTTTGCGTTGTTCGTCGTGGAATAGGTTTTTTAAAGTATAAAGTGTCGAGCCAAAATGTTTCTCAAGCAGTTTGGGTAGCTCCAGAAAATCTCCTTGTGAGAAAAAATTCATTATTTCCTGTTCCATCGCCTGATAGGTCTGTTCATCTTGAAACTGACGCACCCCACAGCGTAGATTTTGATCGCCGTAATGGATTAAGGCATAGTCAGTATGCACGGATTCGTGAGTAATGTTAGAGGTAACTTTGACAGAACCAATAATTAATTTTATTTTCCCGGATTCAGCAGTTTGTCCATAAATTTTTTCGACGCTGTAACAATAAATATTAGTCTTTTCAGGATATTCGTAAAAAATTGAACTGATAGCATAATGGGCTGTTACTGCGGGTAGTTCAAGACGAGTGGGCAATATAAACCTTTCATAGATTTTTCTACCATTCTCATATTCCTGAACATTACTGGGAGCGGCGGTGAGCTTATCCATAAATGTAGATTCATAGTCAGTACCGGTTAAGGTATTGCCTAACTGAATCGCTCGGGCAGCATATTGAATAATTTGCGTTGTTTCTATGCCGGATAATTCATCAAAGAACCAACCACAGCTGGTGTACATTAATAGCGTATGACGCTGCATTTCCAGTGCTTTTAATAACTCCTCAATTTCAGGATTAGTTAATTCACGTGTAGCATTTTTTTCAAGAAAATGCTGCATGGATGCAGGGCTACGATCATTAATGACATGGATATAATCATTTCTTGCCAGCCAAGGATCTACTAAATACTTACCCGCATGTTGTTCAAAGACTGGCACTAAAGTATCACGCAACCAATCTAAGGCTTCACGCAAGGGGGCACGCCAATGTTGTCGCCAGCCTGGATGCATGCCACTGTTGCAGCCGCAATCCGATCGCCATCGCTCAATTCCATGGATACAACTCCATGAGCTATTTTCTTTAATCTCAACTTCATGCGTCGGTGGATAAAGTTCTAAAAATTGTCCATAAACCGTTATTTCCGCAACCTGTTGTTCTTTAATATGGTGTATGGCATAAGCAAGAGCCATATCACCATAGGTGTGATGATGGCCATAAGTTTCACCATCGGTAGCCACATGAATTATCTGTGCATGATCATGAGAAGCCGAGCATAGAGCAATGAGACGATTTGCAAAATCATTACCATTTTTCAGGAGATTTTCAAAGGCGATTGCCAGGGAAGTGGGGCCATCATAAAAGAAAATGGCTATGGAGCGTCCTGAAGGTAATTTCTGCAGATAGGGCATAGTAAAATCAAGCTGATCTTGGTTAATGTCCTGCCACTGATCACTATCCAATGGGCGAACTCTTTTCGCTTGATGCGGAGCTAAAATGGTAAATTTAATCCCTAATTCTGCCATCATATCTAAACTTTCAATATCAACGGCTGTTTCTGGCAGCCATAAGCCTTCCGGCGTGCGACCGAAATAAAGTTGGAAATGGCAAATCCCCCAATAAATTTGTGTATATTTGTCGCGTGAATTTGCCAGCGGTAAGATCATGTGATTATAGGCTTGGGCAATAGCAGAACCATGTCCTTGAAATTGTGCTTTACTGTTTTCATCCGCATTAATAATTTTTTTTAATAAATCAGGTTGTTGTTCGCGGATCCAGGAAATTAAGGTGGGCCCAAAATTAAAGCTGATATTTTGATAGTTATTAACAATTTGCACAATTTCCTGATTTTCATTCAGTATGCGCGAAGAGGAATTGGGTTCATAACACTCAGCGCTAATTCGTTCATTCCAATCGTGATAAGGATGAGCGGTGTCTTGCAACTCAATGGCTTCAAGCCAGGGGTTCTCACGTGGTGGTTGGTAAAAATGACCGTGGATGCAGATATATTTTTTCATTGTAGGCTTCCTTGTTAAGGTGTTGTTATTTGGAGTGGTTATTTGTAAACACTACAAATGCAAAAGGTGGCAAAGATAATGTTATGCCGTCAGTCTCCGAAATAGCCTCAGGCACCTTGCTACCCTCACCGCCCCATTGTGCATCAGCGGAATCAAATATTTTTTTCAAGTTGTTGTAGATCGGCAAAGTGACAGTCGTTAAATCAGGATTGAAATGAAATAACAATAAGACTATTTGCTCTTTATGCTTTCTTTGCACGGTAACCACCTGTGAGGTGGCGTCGAGATTAATCTCTATTTCTTTTTTGTTCAGGTGTGATAATGCTCCATTGGATTTTCGCAATTGAATAAGTTTTGTGTAATATCGCAGTAATATATTATGTTCGGCCTGATATTTTAAATTATGGTTTAGCTTTGAATTCCAAAAAGTTTTAGGGTCATGCGGGTCTGGTATTTTCTCAGCCCATGAAAAAGCGGCAAATTCTTGTTGTCTTCCTTGCCTAACGGCTGTAATTAAATTTTCATTGCTAAAACTAGTGAAGTAATAAAAGGGAGCGGTTTCAGCATATTCTTCTCCCATAAATAATAAGGGAATGTAAGGAGATAGTATCACTAAACCTGCAGCTAGTTTGAGTTTGGGCAGAGATAAGGATTGACTGTTACGGTCGCCTTTTAAACGGTTGCCTACTTGATCATGGTTTTGTCCAAAAACTACAAATTGCTGAGACGGGATTTTTTTGGAAGAACAGCCATGCGGTTTTTGTCTAGAAGGTGAATATTGGCCGGAGTAAACATAGCCCTCTTTATAAGCCTTAATAAAATGTGACAGCTGGCCAAAATCCTGATAATAACCCTTCGATTCATTGGTTAATAGCGTATGTAAGGCATGATGAAAATCATCATTCCATTGCGCATCTAAGTTAAAACCTCCTTTCGATTTTGGCAATATTAAGCGGGTATCGTTTAAATCGCTTTCGCCAATCAGATAAAATTTTCTAGCCTGTTTACTGGCGAAGGTATGTGCGCAATCCGCTAATTCACTTAAAAAAGTGTAGGCTGAACCATCGTAAATCGCATGTAGCGCATCTAAGCGCAAAGCATCCATATGATATTCTTTAAACCAGTGTAAGGCGTTTTCTATAAAATAACGCCGCACCAGGTGGTTATGAGCGCCGTCAAAATTAATAGCGCTACCCCAAGGCGTGGTATAGAACTGAGTAAAGTAAGGACCGAACTCAGCTAAGGAATTACCTTCAGGGCCAATATGGTTATATACCACATCTAAAATGACCGCTATTCCCTGTTGATGGCAGGTGTTTACCAGCTCTTTTAAACCATTAGGGCCGCCATAGGAGTTCTGGACCGCATAGAGCGATACTCCATCGTAGCCCCAGTTTCTATCCCCCGAAAATTGTGCAACTGGCATAAGTTCTATAGCGGTTATACCTAGGTCTTTAAGCTGTGCCAAATGGGGGATAATAGCTGCGAAGGTACCTTCCGGCGTATAGGTTCCTACATGCAGTTCATAAATTATATATTGATCCAGGCCGGGATTAATCCAATTTAAGTCGCTCCAGGGGAAAGCAGGATTGACGACTGCAGAGGGACCCGTGACTCCTTCAGGCTGAAAGCGTGATGCTGGGTCAGGGCGCTTCTGCTTATCTGCAAAGCAGTAATAATATAAGGTGTCGGGAGCAAGTGACGTAATGCGGGTAGTAAAGTAACCTTCTTGATCCCGATCCATAATTATCTGGCGTGGCTGTTCCCTTGACTGATAAAGCTCAAGCGCAAGCGATTCATGCAAAGGAGCCCAGACTCGAAAACTACAGGTGCCATCCGGTGAAGGTAAGGCTCCTAATGTCAAATTTAAATCCTGTTTCATGAGCGGTTATTCAGCTATAAGGTCAGGTATAAAGTTGGTGAGGATTTGTAACGCATCAGTTTGTAGCGGTACGCGAAATTTTGCAGAAGTGGCATCATTACCTATTTTCACGGTAAATGCATTTTCAGGCAGTACTCTGAACATATCCTCATCAGTCACGTCATCACCCATGGCTAAAATCACACCATAGTCTTCTTGGGCGATCAAGCGCGTGACGGCTACATCTTTACCAATGCCTGCGCACAGTGCTTCTACTACTTTATTGCCTAATAAAATCCGTACATCGCCGCTGGCAGTTAATCCTAGCAGACAATCAGCCATTTCTTTGGCTAATTGTGCCCCTTTATCATGGTCGGCGTTGCGGTAATGCCAAGCTATTGAAAAATCTTTCTTTTCGATAAAAGTACCCGGCAGTTTATCGACAAATTTTTCAAATACATTCACTACATAGGGTTCCCACGCCATTAATAATTGTTTGCTTAGAACCCATTGTTTATTTTCCCTGATCCATACCCCATGTTCCGCTACTAGATCGATATTTAAATCTCCAAGCCATTTTTCCAGGGTGTCTTTATCGCGGCCACTGACGATAACCACTTTGGCACTTTTATCTTCAGCAATCGAACGGAGTAGTTGTAATAGTTCGTTACTGGGCAGCGCCAATTGTGGATTGATGGTGTAGGGTACCAAGGTGCCATCATAATCCAGCAACAATAATTTCTTGCCGTTGGTTTTATTTTGCTTGATTGTTTGTACAATGTTTTCAGGTTTGGTGAAGGTAGACATGAGCGATAATTGTTTATGTTTGATTAGTTTCAATTCATTGAGGATCTCGTTTCCCCAATGGGTTACGTCGTAGCGTTGCAATTGCGATTGCATCATGGTAATTCGAGTTTGCTGCTCGCTAGCTGGCATTTCAAGCGCTTGTTTGATTGCTGAAGATATTTCTTCAGTACAATTAGGATTAATAATAAGCGCATCGAACATCTCTTTGGCTGCGCCGGCAGCTTCGCTTAAAATAAGCACACCATTCCCATCAATTTTTGAAGAAATATATTCTTTGGCAATCAGATTCATGCCATCTCTTAAAGGAGTCACCAGGGCTACATCGCTGATGGTATATAATTCAGTCAGTTGCTCCTGGGTAAAGGTTCGATATTGATAAATGATGGGCATCCATTTAATGTCGCCGAATTTTCCATTAATCCGGCCAACTAATTCATCGATTTGTCGTTTCATGGTGCGGTAGTGATTCACACCTTCTCGAGAAGGGGCAACTAGCAACACTAGCGCAACCGATCTATGCCATTCTGGATTCTCTATTAAGAATTTTTCATAAGATAGCAGACGATTAGGTATTCCCTTGGTGTAATCAAGCCTATCTATAGATAAAACAATTTTTAATTTTTGGTTTATATCTAAGACTTTTTGTTTAGTAACGGACAGTTTTTTGGCAAGCGCAGAATTTTGAATAAAGTTAAAATCCACACCCATGGGATGCGTGCTGATTTTGGCTAATCTTCCAGAAACACTGACGTAATCGGAATGTTGTTCATAGCTCAATAATCGCTTAACAGATTTTTTAAAATGTTGAGAATACTCATGGGTATGAAAACCAATTAGGTCAGCACCTAACATACCTTGTAATATTTCGTTGCGACATTTTTTAGGTAAAATCTGTAAAATTTCATAAGAAGGAAAAGGGATGTGAAGGAAAAAACCAATAGTGAGGGTAGGAAACCGATCACGTAATAATTTAGGTAATAGTAATAGATGATAGTCATGGATCCATAAGATATCACCTGGCTTAATAATTTCGGCAATTTTATCACAAAAAAGTTCATTTACTTTTTTATAGGTAGCCCACTGTTCCTCTTCATAGGAATAATAAGCAGTAAAATAATGAAAGTTAGGCCATAAGGTTTTATTGCAAAAACCTTCATTAAATTTTTCCATCGTATTTTCAGTTATATAAACGGGATGACAATTTAAATTATTCAGTTGTCTGGTAACAATGTTTTCTCTGTTTGGTTTTACGGTAATACCGGGCCAACCAATCCATAGATATTCGGCATTTTCCGGTTGGTTGAAACCACGCAGAAAGGCATTTAAGCCGGTGGCCAGGCCGCCAATACTTTGTTTAAATATAATACGATCTCCATTAGCAACTGCTGTTACGGGTAGTCTGTTTGAAATAATGATTAATCGCATAATTAAAATCCTTTTTAATTTAGTGAAAAAATCTTACAGATTTGTTTATTCTGTAAAAAAGTGAGTGCTGTCTGTACATAAGAAAATTCTCGGGTTATAAGCCATTATTTTTGTATTTATAAAAAATTATTGCTAAGGGTGGTAAGGTTAAAACTAAAGAATAAGGCCGATTATGACAAGCGTGATCTTCTGCCATAATAAAAGGCTTATTTCCATGACCGCACCCTCCATATTCCAAATCATCGCTATTGGCGACCTCAATCCATTTTCCTTGGAAAGGAACACCGATACGATAGTTTTTATACACCATTGGCGTGGCGTTAAAAATCACTAAAATTATTTCACTCCCTGTGGTTGATTTCCGTAGAAATGAGATAGTACTGTGATCACGATCATTACAATCTATCCATTCAAATCCTGCAGAATTACAATCTGTGCCATGTAATGCAGGTTCATTGCGATAAAGATGATTTAATTTTTTTACCCAATTTTGCACCCCTTGATGAGGCGCATAATTTAGCAAGTGCCAATCAATGCTCTTATTGCAATCCCACTCATCCCAGGCGCCTATATCATTGCCCATAAACAGAATTTTTTTCCCTGGTTGCCCGTACATATAACCTAATAATAAGCGAACATTGGCAAATTTATCCCAATCTGTCCCAGGCATTTTATTTAATAGAGATCTTTTGCCATGGACCACTTCATCATGTGATAAGGGCAGCATAAAATTTTCAGTAAAGGCATACAGCATTCTAAAAGTAATTTCATTATGGTGATAACTGCGATGTATGGGGTCTTGAGCAAAATATTGCAGTGTGTCATGCATCCAACCCATGTCCCATTTAAAGCCAAATCCTAAGCCGCCTAAATAGGTAGGTTTTGAAACTCCGCCCCATGAAGTAGATTCTTCAGCTAGGGTCTGTACTGTGGGATAGTTTTTATAAACTTCCTCATTAAAGCGCCGTAAAAAATAAATGGCAGCTAAATTTTCGCGACCACCATAAATATTCGGTAGCCATTCGCCTTCTTTACGCGAGTAGTCTAAATACAGCATGGAAGCTACTGCATCCACTCTTAAACCATCAATATGAAATTTATCTAGCCAGAACTGCGCGCTGCTGATCAAAAATGCACGTACTTCACTGCGGCCATAATTGAAAATAGCACTGGTCCAATCGGGATGGTAGCCTAGGCGAGGGTCGGCATGTTCAAACAAATGGGTGCCATCAAAAAAGGCAAGACCATGTTGGTCATGGGGGAAATGCGAGGGAACCCAATCGAGAATTACACCAATGTTATGTTGGTGCAAATAGTCGACTAAATACATAAAATCTTGTGGTGTTCCGTAACGTGAAGCGGGAGCAAAAAAACCGGTTATTTGATAACCCCAGGAATCATAAAAAGGATGTTCCATAATAGGCATGAGTTCGACATGAGTGTAGCCCATCATTTGGACATATTCTGCCAAAAAAGGAGCCGCCTCTCGATAAGTTAAAAAACGGTTATTTTCCTCGGGCACTCTGCGCCACGAACCCAGGTGGATCTCATAGACAGACATGGGTTGATCAGTGGATTGTTTTCGATGCTGCATCCATTGATCGTCGTGCCATTCATAATTGAGATCGCAGACTATGGAAGCTGTTTTCGGCGGAATTTCGTGCTGAAAGCCAAAGGGGTCGGCTTTCTCCACTTTATAATCATGTTGATGCGAATGGATAAAATATTTATAAACTGCTCCTGCCTTAATGCCAGGAATAAAACCCTCCCATATTCCTGAACTTTCTCGTGGTCTTAAGGCATGGGTGTGTCTGTTCCAACCATTAAAATCACCAACAACTGCGACCTCTTTAGCATTGGGAGCCCACACTGCAAAAAATACACCATCCTGTCCTTCATAAGTGAGGCAATGTGCACCCAATTTCTGGTAGAGGCGAAAATGGTTACCCTCATTAAACAGGTATAGATCATCAGAGGTAATTAACGACACGTAATGTAATACTTGATGTGCTGGAGAGGCCGGGGATAGCTTTTCCAGAAGCTTAGGTTGAGCCGGCGGTTTAGTCTTCCTCGCGTGAGCAATCTGCTCGAACAGCCAGCTTATATGGGGATTTTTTTGGAAATCCTCCAGCGCATAACGTACTCTGTGTTGCCAATTTAAGCTTTCGCCCTGTGGCAAGGTAGGAATATTTTGCGGCGTGGTCTCCAGCCATAAATCTTCCAGATTTATTAATAAATATTCTACTCTGCTGGCCGCAAGAAAAATTAAGCTGTTATAGAGTATTTGTTCTGTTAAATCCTTATTGGGTGTTGTTACTAATCCATAGGTGGATAATGCTGCAATTAATTTCTTGAGACGGGTTTGACGTTGTTGTAATTCTTGTTTTTCTGCGGCTTTATCTAATAAGCCAAATTTAATGCGCTGTTTAATATCCAAACCCTGGAAATAAGCAGCAAACGGTGGCATGTCATGGGTATTTAGGCTGGCAACACTATGTTTAGTAGGGTGGGGAAGCTCATTATGATCCGAATCAATTTCATACTGCAAAACATACATGGGATTTAGATGATGTTTTTTCATCATTTGATTAACGTAACTCGGTACTGTTCCCAGATTTTCACCGATTAGCTCTACTTTATTACGATGGGATTCTATACTTAGAATTGCATAAAATTCTTCTGCCGGATAGCGGACATAAATACCATCTTTGGGTTCACAGCCTTCGGGCACCCAAAACAAACGATGTAAGCTCATCACATGATCAAGACGCAATAAATCATGGTGCGGCATGATCGTTCGCAGGCATTTAATATAGTAACTATAATGCGATTTGCGTATTTCAAGCGGGTGTAGGGGGGCAATGCCCCAATTTTGGCCACGGGTAAATACCGCATCGGGCGGAGCGCCAGCGGTTGCTCCTGAAGGAAAGTCTTGCTGAAAACGCCAGGTGTCATAACCGTGCTGATGTACGCCGAGTGGCGAATCCAGGTAAAGTAGGGTGGAAGCTGCTTTTGCGTGGGTAACTACATCAGATAATTGTTGAAAAATTTGCCATTGTGCATATAAATGATAATGGTAATTGCTGTCATTTATAATATCGGCCGGTAAGATACCCGAGCGTTCTCGGTCAGGCCATAAGGTCCAGGGTTTTTTGTAGCGTTCGCCAGTTGCCCGAAACGCTGCATAATCTTTGGCTTCGGGATGTGACCTTAAATAATTTTCAAATTCACTATTTTTGTTTTTATTTTCAGCAAAACGCTGGCTCATGGGTTCTAGTATTTTTCTTTTTAAAGCCATTATTTCTCGGTATTCAATGGTTTTGCTGGCGTTTAATTGTCGCACTGCATTGCGAACTGATTTACCGTTGAACTCAGGAATGGCGGTGATATCAAGATAGAGTTCATTCCAGAATAAACGGCTAATTGCTGAGTAAGGACTGTATTCGCAGGGATCATCTAAGAAAGTTGCATGTATAGGAGTGGTTGAAACCAAACTACCTTGCTGACTGGCCACCCAGGTAATAAGATTTTTAAAGTCAGTTAGATCTCCGCAGCCAACACTGCGCTTGGAATGCAAGGCATAGATGGGCGTGAATATGCCAAAGCTCGGTGCTTTATTGTGGTGACGAAAGGCAAATTTGGGCGCGGATAATACCAATGTTTCGAATGGATTATTGTGTATTTGGATAAGTAATTGATGATAGCCAGTGGGCAGCTGTGCGGTGATTTTGATTGCTTTTAATATATAGTCTCTACCATCAAAAGTCATTGTGCCCAAGGCAGGTAATGCGGATAGATCAACATTCCAGTTAATCTCAGCGCCATTCTCCTGAATCAGACGACAGTGTATGGTACTTAACGCTTCTTGTTGTGTTAATCGCAGTTGTAAAGCGTCTATTACGCCATCCCAAGCAACGGAGACCGGCTCGATTTTTTGCAGCCAGTAGGTCTTATAAAATTCGTGAAGGGCTGTTGCCAGGTCTTTTTCGTTTTCAACAGGTGCGCGTAGTGCTTTTAATGCACAAAGTATGGCGGAATCGGAGGCTTTTTGTCGGTTATGAAATACATCATAGTATGATGTTTGCAAGCCATAAGCATCAGCAAGTTCGAGTAATAGCCTTTTTTGCGACTTATCCATGTTATTTAGTCTCTCAAAGTGTTATGGCGGAAATCTATTTTGACAGTTCCTGATAAATCTTGGCTAATCTTTGTTAATACTCCTTAGCGAGCCACGACCGTTAGGGAGCGTTTATTGAAGCAGCCTTACATTTTAATAAATTAATGCCACACCAACCCCTTCATCCGCGGGGGGCTTTGTTGAATAATCACTTGACCCCATTACTCAACGCTCTAGTAAATCAAGCACCCCCTGACAAGGAATATTTAACATCAATGGTCTGTTGTTTAATTCATAACCAATCTCATAAATAGCACGCTCCAGTAGCAAAGAACGTAACAACTTAAATAAAGCGGCATTGTTAGAAGGTAGCAATTTGCCCTCACTCATTTTCTCCAGATAGCCTTTCAAGAATAAGTGACTAACCCAGCGATACCAGTAAATAGACCACTGTTTTAATGCGTCCTGCAGATCGGGTGGTAGATTATTACTTTTTTCTAAAAAAACTTTGGATACGGCATAATGGAAGGATCTTAAAAATCCAGCTACGTCTCTTAGCGGCGAACGTTTAATTTTTCTTTCGCTCAAGGGGCGGTCAGGTTCACCTTCAAAGTCAATAATAATAAATTCTTTGTTTGCGTAGAGTAGTTGGCCCAGGTGGTAATCCCCATGGCAGCGAATTTTTTTGCCATCGATTTTTCCTGACAGAATTTCTTGCGTCAGGTTTAAAACAGCTTCTTTATTGTTTAGTAAATCAGCTACTGGATCAGCAACCCCTGGATTATCGGCTTTGTTCACTTTGCCGAGCTGATCAAATATTTTTTTACAGGAGCTTTGCAATGATTGGTTTAGGGCTTTTTGATCAAAGGTGGTGTAGGGTTCTGGTTTGAAATTTGGATCCAGAGGGTCACTGCCTAATGCTAAGTGTAATTCAGCGGTAAGTCTGCCGATCCCATGTGCCGCATTGGCGAAGACCCCCAAATGGTAATAAACCTCCTCAGGTATATCTGAGACAACCTCATAAAATGGATTTATGGGTAAAGTTATCGCTTCTTGAGGATTGTGTTGCGCCAAAACTTGTTCAAAAAACATAACGATGGAATCTAAAGTATATATCCAGGCATTATCTTGATGCGGTATGTATTCTTGGATATGGGCTAGAGTAGTTGTTTTGTGGTCTCTTTTGTATTCCAACTCTGAAATCAGGCGTGGAATATTTCTGAAATTAGTTTTCTCAGCTAAAAAGCGGCCGATTTCGACATCAGGATTTATTCCAGGTTCAAGGCGTCGAAACAATTTTAAAATACAGGTATTATCAAAAAATACCGATGAATTACTTTGTTCTACTTGTAGAGGTTTAATTTCTGCTAAATCAAATTTGCTAGCAAAAATTTTTCTATCTTTTGAGGTGGGTAGAGCAAACATCTGTCCTTTCGAACCCTTGTATTGGTTATTTTTTGAGCTCAGGGTTAGTAGGCGTCTGCATACCTCCGGAATAAATAAGGCATCTACTAGTAGTTCTTGTAAACCATTTTCCTTTTCCAACACCGCTATAGTAGCGTGCGAATACATTTCTTTAAAACTATGGGGGTCTTTTTGCATGGTTGAAGTGACAGGCAATAGATAGTGCTCGGTCTCGGCTTCTTTATATTCAACTAAAAGGAACAACAGATAAGTGGGAAAAGGATTGCGCATGAGTTGGATATAATCATAAATTTTAACACTGGTAATTTTTTCGCTTTTAGATTTAAACCAACGACAGCTATACAGGTAGGCGGGAAGAATAGATTCTAGCCTATCAAATTTATTGTGATTAATTAATTCCAACCAACTTTTTTTAACTTTGAGTTCAGGAATTTGATATTTTTCTAAAATTTTGCCGCGGATAGATTCTGCCGAGGTAATTCTAAAGTATAAAAAATTATGCGGACTTAAAGTGATAATATACGGAGCAGTCCCTATTGCTGGAAATTCATTGTCGCCAAATAGTTCTACTGGAATCTGACCCGCATAATTTGATAAATCTAATTCGGCATATTGCACGAAGCGTGATAGATTCGCTAATACCAAAATATGCTCTTGTTCATGCGTGCGGAAGAAGGCTAATATTTTGCGGTTTTCCAGGGATAAAAATTTAATGTCCCCACGACTAAAGGCTTTGAATTGTTTTCTCAGTTCAATTAGTCTTTTCGTCCACCATAACAGTGATTGTGGATTTTTGCGCTGTAATTCTACATTTAGAATGGCGTAATTATATTCAGGATCAATAATGACTGGTAGAAATAATTTCTGCGGCGTGGCTTGTGAAAAGCCAGCATTTCTATCCAAGCTCCATTGCATGGGTGTTCTTACGCCATTGCGATCTCCTAAATAGATATTGTCGCCCATGCCAATTTCATCGCCATAGTAGATGACAGGGGTTCCAGGCAGAGCAAATAATAAGCCATTCATTAATTCAATTTTTTTGCGATCACCTTTCATCAATGGCGCTAGACGACGACGAATGCCCAGGTTGATACGCATCTGAGGATCATCACCGTAAATACGGTACATGTAATCCCTTTCTTCCTCAGTTACCATTTCCAGGGTAAGTTCATCATGATTACGCAGGAAGGAAGCCCACTGCGCATTATCGGGTATCTGGGGGGTTTGCTGCAGAATATCAACTAAGGGGAAGCAATCCTCTCTTTGGATGGAGATATACATGCGGGGCATCATGGGGAAATGAAAAGCCATTTGGCATTCATCACCGGCACCAAAATAAGCAACGGCATCTTCGGGCCATTGGTTGGCTTCAGCCAATAAAAAACGATTTTTATAGCGTTGATCGATGTATTTGCGAATTTTTTTCAAAAAGGCGTGAGTTTCCGGAAGATTTTCACAGCTGGTTCCTTCTCTTTTATATAGATAAGGAACCGCGTCCAGCCTCAAACCATCTACCCCTAATTTAAGCCAAAAATCAATGACCTTACACACCGCTTTTTGTGTCTCGGGATTGTCGTAGTTCAAATCTGGCTGATGGGAATAAAATCTATGCCAATAGTAAGCATTGGCGACGGGATCCCAGGCCCAGTTTGAATTCTCGAAATCCTTAAATATAATGCGGGCTTCATGATAAGGTTCGGTGGTATCGCTCCAGATGTAATATTTGTGCCAGCGGCTGCCTGGTTTAGCTCTTCTGGATTTTTGAAACCAGGGATGCTCACTTGAGGTGTGATTCAACACCAGCTCTGTCATTACTCGTATGCCACGTTCGTGGGCTTCACGCAGAAACTGTTTAAAATCGGCTAGCGTACCATAGGCGGGATTGACGCTGGTAAAATCCTGGATATCATAGCCATCGTCTTTAAGGGGGGATGGATAGAATGGCAAAATCCAGATTAAAGTTATTCCTAGGAACTGTAAATGATCCAGTTTTTGAATTAAGCCGGGGAAGTCACCGATTCCGTCACCATTGCTATCGCAGAAGCTGCGGACATGAGCTTGATAAATGATAGCGTCTTTGTACCAGATGGGGTCGTTTTCATCGAATTTAGTAACCATTTTCAGTCCTTAATTATTATGTAATTTGTTTTTAATAGTAACTGCTCACTCCGTCGTCCCGCGGCTTGTCCGCGGGATCCAGAAATGAGGTTTCTAGTAGCTTTTTTCTGGATCCCGCGGACAAGCCGCGGGACGACGGAGTGAGCAGTTACTAATAAGTAAAATATGCGCCGGAATTCCCTTGGGATCCAGCTCCACATAATTGCGATATTTATCCCAGATATACGACTCACCCGTCAAAAGATCGCTAACATGAAAAGTATCTGTAGTTTGCAATATCTTAGGCATCTCCACCCAGCCGGATTGTTTATATTGGTAATCCAGATTTATCACCACTAAAATCATATCGCCAGATACTTCACTATATTTGCTATAACAAATCAGGGAGGGATTATCGACCGCATGAAATTTTAAGCTTTGCATATTTTGCAAGGCCGGATGTTCACGGCGAATTTTATTAACTCTGCTGATAATATCTTTGATGCTCTTGGGGTCGTTTAGATCCCAGGTTTTAATTTCATATTTTTCAGAATCCAAATACTCTTCGCTACCTATTTTAGTAGGCTGATTCACACACAGTTCAAAAGCCGGCCCGTAAATACCATAATTCGTTCCTAAAGTAGCCGCCAGAATAAAACGCGTTATAAAAGCCGGCCGGCCGCCTTTTTGTAAGGATTCATGTAAAATGTCCGGCGTATTTGGCCATAAATTAGGCCGGAAAAACTCAGCCACGGGTCCTGAAGTTAATTCGGTAAAATAAGCGATTAGTTCTTCCTTCGTATTACGCCAAGTAAAATAAGTATAAGATTGACTGAACCCGAGCTTGGCTAAGTGATACATCACCTTAGGGCGGGTAAAAGCTTCGGACAAAAATAGAATGTCCGGATGAATAGTTTTAATTTCGCGTATTAACCATTGCCAAAAAACAAAAGGTTTGGTATGAGGATTATCAACCCGAAATATTTTGACTCCCTCAGCTATCCAGAAAAGTAAAATTTTCCTTAACTCCACCCACAGTTCGGGCCAGGAGGTTGAGTCAAAATTTAAAGGATAAATATCCTCATATTTTTTAGGCGGATTTTCCGCATATTGCAAGCTGCCATCTGGGCGTTTTTTAAACCAATCCTCATGGTTTTTTAAATACGGGTGGTCCGGGCTACATTGCAGTGCAAAATCCAGCGCTAATTCCAACCCATTATCGTTCAGGGCTTTTATCAGCTTACGAAAATTCTCAATACCGCCTAACTGTGGATGAATTTCCATATGCCCCCCTTCCTCGCTGCCAATGGCCCAAGGGCTGCCTGGCTCAGTTGCGGTAGCGGTTACATTATTGTTTTTACCTTTACGTTTTGAATGTCCAATCGGGTGTATGGGGGGTAAGTAAATTACATCAAATCCCAAGTTTTTAATGTAGGCTAAACGCTCAATAAGATCATTAAACGTGCCATATTCGAAAGGAGTGTTTGAACAGGAGCGCGGGAATAGCTCATACCATGCGCTAAAATTGGCTAAAGGACGATCTACCGTGACCTTTAATGGGTGTTCATAGCGAGTTACAAATGAGGGTAGGGCATAGCGCTGCATGAGTGCGGTCAGTTCGGCATTCACCGCGATTTCGCCAGCTGAAGCGGGATTAGGTTGAGTAGTTAATTGGGAGGCGAAGCTTAGCAGCTTTTTTTTATCAGCCGTTTTTGCCTGGGCGCTGGCCTGAACCATGAGTTCAGCCCCAGTTAAAAAATCCAGGGGAAGGGCTTGTTGGCTGTTCAGCTTTTTTTTCAGGTTATGCTGCCAGGTAGTAAATTCATCAATCCAGGCACTTAATTCATAAAAATATTCGCCGATTTCGTGAACCTTGAACTCTGCTTGCCAGAGATCGTTTCCCATAGCTTCGCAAGCCACATTATTCCAATTAGACTCCGATTCATGGCGATAATGTAACCAGACGCTCAATTCATCATGGCCATCGGCGAAAATATCGGCGCGTACTTGAACTTTTTCCCCACAGCATCTTTTAATAGCATAGGCGCCGCAGTCCAGTTCTGGGTGAACGTTATTAATGACGACTCTTTTTTGTCCAGGCAGATGTTCCAGTGGATTTGGCGTATTTTTAGCAGTCCCCGTCATAAGATCTCTTTTATAATTAAGGTGTTATACGTATTTGAAGCAAATATTCAGTTATCCCGTAAGGAGAATCCGAGCTGCGCGCGTCAGCAAAAGAGCACTACACAGCTTGGGCAGCGCTTGCTGACGCGCGCGGCTGGGGGGGGTTAACATAGTGTATATCCGTAAAGAAAAGTTACATGATTATCCAGTATTCCTCTTTGTAAGGCAATTCATGAACTATACTTTGACTATGAGAAACCCTAAAAAATCTGAAACATCCGCCGAAGATAAAACAAAAGAACTGTTAGAGCAGTGTCATCAACACGCCTGTGAATTACTGCGTCATAACCTGACTTCCTTTGGAGTGGCCGCTGCCAGCGTAAAGGCGGATGAAGATAAGCGCCATTATCATTGTATCTTCGGGCGGGATGCTGCCATTGCGGCTTTAGGAATGGTAGTTTCTGAAGACCCAGACCTGATTAAGGGAGCTTGCACAGGGCTCCGTACCTTAGCTGAGCATCAGGCTGCTAATGGGCAGATACCTAAATATGTTGACCCATCAAAAAAGGAAGGAGATTTTTGGTACCTCGGATGTATTGATGCTACCTTATGGTGGTTGCTGGCGCTAGATTTTGTAACGCGACATACTGGCATTAATCTGCATGCTGAGCTTTCAGAACATATCACCCAGGCTATCCATTGGTTACAGTGTCAGGAGCACCCGCGGTTATTTTTGCTGCAACAGAATGAAGCCAGTGATTGGGCAGATATCATGCCGCGGTCAGGCTTTGTGCTTTATTCAAATGCGTTATGGTATGAGGTTAAACGGCGCTATAAATTAGCGCATTTGCGCGACACACGTTTTCATTTTAACCATTTATTTCATCCTATAATGCGCGATATACCGGAATATCGTCGCCTGCGATTATTAATGCACTATGCCCGAAAAAAAGTAGCTGTTCGCGATCTATATTTGAGTTTTGTAAATTTTTCTTTTTTTGGGAATGAGGGTGACGTTTTTGGTAATCTACTCACCGTGTTATTTAATATACCTGGGCATATTCAGTCAAATCAAATCTTGCGCACGCTAAACCAGTTGAATATTGATAAACCTATTCCAGTTAGGGTAACGCTGCGACCCATTTCACTACAGGATCCTCTCTGGAGATCTTACATGGGGCGACATAAGCAAAATTTAGAAAATTGCTATCATAATGGTGGGGCTTGGCCTTTCGTTGGCGGTTTTTGGGTATTGGCCCTAATTATTTTAGGATATAAGAATGAAGCTATGCTTGCTATGGACGCCTTAGCCAAAGCAAATAAAAAAAATAATTGGGAATTTAATGAATGGTTCAATGGGGTGGATGGCAATCCACATGGCATGGAAGGCCAAACCTGGAATGCTTCAATGTTTTTATTGGCACAATATGCTTTAAGCCATAAAGTGTTTTAGGTTGTAGAGGGTTGGCTTTCTCCCCTCTCCCGCTTGCGGGAGAGGGGCCGGGGGTGAGGGTGTTTCCTCAGGCGCAATGCAGACCGATACACCCTCATCCCCGACCCTTCTCCCGCAAGCGGGAGAAGGGAGAAAGCCGATCCTAAACCTGGAGTGTTTAACAATTAAAATAATAAAAAAAACTCTAACCCTGAAATGTATACTCATTTTATAAGGATATTTTATGTCTAAATATACCGCTAAAATCCCAGATGCCAATGGATTACTGCATTTTACTGAGGAAGAACATGAAACTTGGCATATGCTTATTACTAGGCAGCGTGAAGTTATAGCTAAGCTCGCCTGTGCAGAATTTTTCGACGGATTGGAAAAGTTAAATATGCCTTCTGACCGTATACCGCAATGTCATGAAATTTCTGCCGTTCTGCAGCGTACAACAGGATGGTGCGTTAAACCTGTTGCAGCGCTTATCCCCATTGAAGAATTCTTTTCACTGCTGGCGAACCGCCAATTCCCTGCGGCAGCATTTATACGGGTTCGCGAAGAATTAGATTATCTGCAAGAACCCGATATATTTCATGAATATTTTGGTCATTGCCCCCTGATTACTAATCAGGCTTATGCTGATTTTTTACAATGGTATGGAAAATTCGCCTTAAGCACAGATGCCAAAAGCCGGGCAATATTAGCACGTTTATTTTGGTTCACGATTGAATTTGGCTTGATCCAAAATCAGCAGGGATTACGCATTTATGGCGGCGGCATTTTGTCTTCCAAAGAAGAGAGTCTCTATGCCATCGAAAGTGCGCAGCCGCAACGCAAGCCGCTTGAAGTACTGGAGGCGATGCGCACCCCCTATCGTTACGATATAATTCAGCCGATCTATTTTTATATAAAGGATTTTGCCGATCTATATGAAATGACGCGACTGGATTTATTAGATTATGTGAACCAGGCTATAGTTGCCGGGGAGTTTGTGCCGGAATTTGTTACTTGTTAACTTCGTAATCTTTATGAATCTGCAATCTGTTGACAGATTTTGCTAGTTTTGGCATTGCTGCATAATTTAGTGGCACTAAATTACGCAACACCGCCAGTCCTGAAAAACCCTTAAGAACTTGTTAACCCTGTGGTTTTTGATTCAAACTGCGTCTGGACTTCATTTATATTAACTTTATTGATATTAGCTTCGCCTAAATCAGAGGCGCTTTTAGGAATCGTAGGCACAAAGAAATCAATGGAGGATCCTCTCCTCGTTCTAGTTAACTCAGGAATACTCTGTGGATTAGGGGCAGAGTGGCTTCTACCTCGGGAATTTACGTTATATTTTGCATCATCTAAAGACGCCTTCTCATCCGGGATATGTAAATTATCGAGTGATCTTAACTTTTCATATCCAGTTACAATTTTTTGAAATTTTGTCATCGTTTCATTATCTGACTGCTGAAGAGGTAATGATTTTATCGTGTCATTAAAAGAAAATGGGTTTGAAAGACACTGTGGCGCAATCATTCGTTGCTCAATACACCAGGTAATAAAATTTTTGAAAGCATTTTCAATTTGGTTGGGTGAAAAATTCTTATATAAAACTTTGCGTAAACTTTCAATTCCCTCCAATTCTTTAGAAAATTTATCATCAATCTTGCGGGCAATAGTTTTTTTATCTGTTTCCAAAGAGTAGAGTCGTCTGGCAGCCAGATTAAGACTATGTAGCAATTCCATTTGACTGCCATTTTGTTCCAGCGTTGCTGCTAAAGATCTGGTAAATATCATAGCATCTTCGTAACTTCTAGGGGCGTGATTGTTTTTTATTATACCTGCTCTCTCACACTCGCCCATAAAAACAGAGTATAAATTTTCGATAGTTCGTTTAAATTTTGTAAGGTCTGTTAGTGACGGTTCTGTAAAAATAAGCATAGGAAAGCTAGCCAAATACTCATCATATTGGCGGTGAAATCGCTGCAAACTAGCTTGAATCTGTTCTAGGTGTGGATTTTTTACGGACTTTTTTTCCTTAACGTCTAATCCATTTGAGAGAATTCCCGGTGAACTTGGACATTTAAACCAAAGCTTATCATACAGTTGTTCAAGCTGCCGTTGCAAAAATATTAGATTAGTATTTTTTGTCTTAGTAATTCCGAGCCAGTATTCTAATGATTTTAAATTTTGTTGCAGATGAGTTAATTTTCCAAAAATATCATAAGAAGCTTTCTGAGGGGAATTGTCTTTCTTAGATAAACTGGTATCAAAAAACGAGGGTGACAGCAGGTCGCTTTGTTCTAAGAGGGTGTCACAAAAAGTATTAATTTCGTCGAGATTCGCATTTTTTGACAAAATACTATCCAGTTGTTTACTTAGTATAGTTAAATCAGCCTTTGCAAGTATATCTAAGCGATTTGAAACGTAGCCTTCTATAAGATTGAGCAATAGAGATTCATTAGCGTTAGGGACAAATTTTAAATTAGGAACAAATTTTATATCAGTGTCAGTGCTGTCAGAAGCAGCACCTGATTTTAATAATTTATATAAGTTAGAGATATCTTCCCCATTCAGAATTTCATTCTTTAGTAGCTTCTTGGTTTTTTGGGCAAATGTTGTTAACAAAAGCCTAAAGTCATTTATTTGTTCTTGAGAAAGCTGAGGAGTATTTTTAAATATCAATCTCTTTTCAGCTAATTTTGACTCCGCTCTGGAAAAATTTTGCGCTAAATTTATTAGCGGCACCGGGGAAGTTGCGGCTGAGGAATCTTTAGTCGGAGATCTTGGATTGGCGGTAATGCTAAATCTTGAAGGTATTTTTATATAAGCAATTGGAGAAAGAATCACTTTGCGTTGTGGCTGAACAGTTTTTTGCTCTTTTAAGTCCATCGTTGTATCTTTTGTTACAGATAAAAATGGAATTTGTACCATAGAAGCAGTGGCAGTAGTGTCATTAAAGACCGACTGCCATAGCTCTAATTTAACTTTCGGAGGAATTAGAGAGGGAAATTGCTCTAAATATTTTTTAACTGCTTGCAAAATATCTGCTCTATCATCACTAAAACGAAAAGTTATTGACTCACAATTAGGATACATTAATGAAGCATGAAGCATTTGATTAACAATGAGCCTGATCTTAATATAAAAATCTTTAACATCTTTGAGCAAATTAAGAAATGCGAGGGCCTCCTTTTCCTCCCCCTCCTGGAACTTTTCTATTTTCTGCTTAATCTCCTTTACCAATCGAGATTGTCAAAATCGCTTATGGTTAACTGGGGATTTTGTGCTGCGGAACCAGGATAAGTATTCCAATCAACATCAGCTAATAGGAAAGGATAAAATGTCCAGAGATTAACCAAGCAAAATGCAGTATATTCTTTAAAAGAAGAACCATTCTTCTTGTTTCGAGCATTGTCTGCATCGAGCTTATAATCTTGGCGATTAGAACCTGAATACATCACCCTTACGACAATGCCATTATTATTTGGAGCTAAAAATTTTAGCAGCATATTATGCCTAAGCTGCCAACTGCTTTCCGCCATTTTCCTTAGCTCTTCTTGGGTCTTTTCTGGAGTTGTTTTTGAAAATTTTTGATTTGTTGTTTCAATATCAATGAATGTTTGAATATAGTCTTTTTTACCCGCCTCTGAAAGAAACTCGCCATGCCCATCAAAATCTACAGAGTCAACGATAATAGGGCCATTAATGTTTGTACAGCGATCTTTTGTAAATTGCTCGGACTCAATTAGTGACTTGAAATAGCCCGTAGCTAACATTTTTTCTGGCGAAAAATTTTTCACTAAGTAATGAAACGGGTCAATATTTTCTGATTCTTTCACTTTGCTATTTTTTTTTACTTCCACGCGTTAAACCCTCTTCTGTTATATTTTTTAAATAAAATTACATAGTAACTGCCCACGCCATAGCCAGCTCACTCCCGTCGTCCCGCGGCTTGTCCGCGGGATCCAGGAAAAAGCTGAGAAACCTCATTTCTGGATCCCGCGGACAAGCCGCGGGACGACGGAGTGAGCAGTTACATTACATAAACGACAATAGACGCTCACTGACGGTGTGTCCCTCCCGAGAGCAGAGGATAGGAGGGTTGGTTAACCAATCGACATAGTAAATTGCTAGTTTGCGGTGATTTTAAACGCAATGTATTAACACAATATTAAAGATGAATTATTCAACAACGCCCGTAGGAGTAGAGGGTTCTGCGGACCGTCGGTTTCATGGATGAAACCGTCGAGCGCAGCATGGATGTATTTACAGCGTGTCCGCAGAACCCGCAGCTCTACGACCGCTGTGTATAGGCACTAAAATTAGCTCCGCAACTTCAGGAATGGCGAAAATCAATAAATATATGCAAAATCAAAAATAAAATAAAAAATAAATTGATTTTTTCAAAATAAAAAAATATAGTATTCGAATAGACAACAAAAGCATTAATTATGCGGCAAGCGACTTTTTAAGTAGGAAAAAATAGATTTTAGCAACAAAAATTAATAATTTAGAAAAATAAGGAAAAAAATGTTGAATAATTATGATGCACATAATAGCTTACTGCCTTTTTATTTGGCTTGGCAGTCCCATCCGGAAGGAAGTGATTATAATTTATGTTTTTCTTATAAATTCGAAAATAATGATCAAGTGACTTGTGTGGCTACGGCTCTCCAGAAATTAGTTAAGCGTAATGCTTATTTAAGGCAAACTTATTTATTTGAGAACAACCAAATTATTGTAAATATTCATGATGATCTTCCTCCTGAAATAAATTACCACCTATGTTCTGTCGCCGCGTTTTCACAGTTTGAGCAAACCCTTATCAAAGAACCTCACCAAATAAATTTGAAATCAAGCATAAAATTGCATGTCGTTCGATTTAGTGATTGTAACAGCCATATTGTTATTTTTAATATTCATCACATAAATATGGATAGTTATACCCTTAATCATTTTATCCTTGATTTAAATAGAATAATCATGGGTGCAGAATATCCTAAAGAAGATGCTGGTCAACGTATTATGCAGATGACAAATGAACCTTCTTTAAAACAAGTAGGTTCAAATGGCAATCTTGCAGAGTACATTGCGGAAATCAATGAAATAACTACTAAAATGGATTTTTTCTTAGAAGGTAATCAAGAAAAAGTGTTGCACACTACAGATATTTTGCCTGTTAATACCCAGGAAAAATTAGTTATTTTAAGCAAGAAAGAATTAATAAGCACATTTAATCTATTATTGTTGGCTTGGGGAATATTTACTGCCAAACTCTCTAATCAACAATTTTCACTGATTGATTACCCAGTTAATATTCGCTCTGATAAATCCATTAAAGGTTGCTTTATCAATATGGGGATATTGCCTATAGAGCTTACTGAAAATGCTACCTATATATCCTTAATAAAATCATGGCAATGTAAAGCCGGTGTAGTTAAAGCGCTCAAAACTAAAATAATGGGTCATTTAAAAACCAGTAAAATTCCAAGTTTTTCTGAATCTAGCTATGTATTCCCAAATGATATAATCATTATGGGCAAACAATATACGGCCAAAAGTTATCCGCAAATTGCTTCTGCTAACGTTAGTTTAAAATATACAGAAAAAAATAATGAACACTATTTTAGTTGCGATATACTTTCTGGAATATTTCCCAATCTATTTGTTGCCGCGCTATTGCCAAGATTTTTTAATTTTCTAGATAAACTGTTAGTTAATCCTTCAGCATTTATTAATACCTTTAGTCTAACTTTCGCCGAAGAAAAAAAACAAATACTAACGGATTTTAATAACACGAAGCAGCCTTATCCAAGAGATAAGACTTTAGTGGATTTGTTTGTAGAACAAGTTGAAAAAAATCCAAAACAAGTCGCTTTGTCGTATGAGGGTGAATGTTTGACCTATGGAGATTTAAATAAAAAATCGAACCAATTGGCAAACTATTTAAAAAAGAAAGGAATGAAAGAAGGAAAATACGTTGCTATTTGCAGTGGACATGATTTTGAACTAGTGATTAGCATACTCGCTATCCTTAAGCTAGGAGCAGCTTATATCCCCATTGATCCTAATGCGCCAGCGCAGCATATCAATTTGATTTTGGAGGATAGTTTGCCTGAAATTATCTTGGTTAGAAAAGAATATGAACCACGTATAACTTCAGCTATAGCCAACAATACGAGGAGATATCAAACTTTAAATCTTAATGAAATACAAGATTTTCTCAATTCTGAAAATGATAATAATATCCCTCAATTTTTTTCTCCAGAAAGTGTGGCATATATTATTTATACCTCGGGTTCTACCGGAAAACCGAAAGGGGTAATGGTGGCACACTATTCAATTTCTCGATTAATTATAAATACTAATTATATAAATATAATGCCCTCCGACCGGATAGCTCAAGCAGCCAGCATTGGTTTTGATGCTGCGACATTTGAAATTTGGGGTGCATTATTAAATGGTGCCTGTTTGATCGGGGTTTCACGTGACACTTTGTTAAATGCAGCGTTATTTTCTAAATTTTTAAAAACAGAGTCTATCAGCGCTCTGTGGTTAACATCAGCCTTATTTAATCAATATATTTCAACCAACCCAGCGATGTTTAGCTATTTAAAATATTTGTTAGTTGGTGGGGATATATTAAATATGGAAAAAATAAAAACTTTGCTAGAGTGCCCTCAAGGAATTCCAAAATACTTTCTGAACGGCTATGGACCGACTGAAAGCACCACTTTTGCTACGACCTATTTAATTACTAAAGAAACATTAAAAAAAGGCAGTGTACCAATTGGAAAACCAATTGCAAATACTACTGTTTATGTTTTAGATGAATGGTTAAATCCTGTTCCTATTGGGATCCCGGGGGAGTTATATATAGGTGGCGATGGCTTAGCAATTGGATACTTAAATCAGGAAATATTAACTGATAAAAAATTCATCCCCAATCCTTTTATAAAGGGTGCAAAGGAAAAATTATATAAAACTGGCGATAGTGTGTGCTGGTCTCCAGATGGTAGTTTAGAATTTCTAGGCCGGAAAGATAATCAGATCAAAATTCGTGGTTTTAGGGTAGAGTTAGATGCAGTACAGTCTCATATATTACAATATAAGTCAGTAAGCCAGTGTATTGTTAAAAGTTATAGTAATCCTGAGCAAACAAAAACTATTGTGGCTTATCTTATCCCTACTAATCGTGAAAGCTTTTCTGTTGAACAGGTAAGAGAATATCTTAATCAACATTTACCATCGTATATGATACCTTCCTCGTTTGTTGTTTTAGATAAATTTCCTGTTACACAAAATGGAAAAATTGATTACAACGTTTTAACTGCATCTAAAATAGACAATGAAATCAGCGAATCAATAGGTAACACAGCTGAAAATAAAATTGAGAAAATAATTGCAAATATTTGGAAAAATATATTAGAAGTTCCGACCATAAATATTAATGATAATTTTTTTGATGCGGGCGGAAACTCATTATTGTTAATGGTTATTCATAGCAATTTAGAAAAAGCTTTTAAAAGAACAATACCAGTAAATATACTTTTTACCAACACCACAATAAAGGAGCTTGCCAATTATTTTTCTTCCTCTCAAGAACAGGTTGCTTTCCCATTACAGAAAGCCAGAACTCGCGCCGAAAAACGATTGCTGGCGTTGGGTTCAACTGGTGGTATTCAGCATTTCAATAATTAAATTATAGTCGGTAAATTATCATGAATAATTCAATTGCAATCATCGGTATGGCCTGCCGTTTTCCTGGAGCCAAAAACATTAACGAATACTGGGATAATCTATGCTTAGGAAAAGAAACAATATCGTTTTTTACTCGTGAAGAGCTTGAGAAATACGGTATTAGTCCAGAACTTTTGAACTTAACGGAGTACGTGCGGGCTAAAGGATGTGTGGATAGGGCTGAGTTTTTTGACGCAGCTTTTTTTGGCATTTCGCCTCGTGAAGCACAAACAATGGATCCGCAACATCGAATATTTTTAGAATGTGCCTGGGAGGCGTTGGAAAACTCAGGATATTGTTCTGAGGATGAGGCGGGGCGCATTAGTATAATAGCCGGAGTTTCTGGGTTAAGCGCCAATAGCTATTACCAGCTACACTTATCCACAAACGATGAAATAAAGAAAATTGTTGGCGCTTATCAGCTGAACATTAATAACGGAAGCGATTTTCTAAGTACACGCGCCTCTTATAAATTTAATTTTACTGGACCCAGTTACACAATACAGGCGGGTTGTTCCACATCATTAATTGCAATATCGCAAGCCTGTCAAAACCTGTTAAATTATCAGTGCGATATGGCGGTTGCTGGGGCTGTAACGTTAGAACTACCGCTAAAGTCCGGCTATCTTTACCAACCTGGAATGATATTATCGCCCGATGGACATTGTCGAGCTTTTGACATTAATGCGGAAGGGACTGTACCAGGTAATGGGGTGGGTATAATTGTATTAAAACGCCTTGAAGAGGCGGTTTCAAACCGAGACCACATATATGCAGTAATCAAAGGATTCGCCCTTAATAACGATGGAGCGCAAAAAATCGGTTATACGGCACCCAGTTCTCGTGGCCAGGCTGAAGTAATTGCTGAAGCGCAAGCAATGGCTGGAGTTAGTGCAGAATCTATTACTTACATTGAGGCGCATGGTACAGGAACAAAACAGGGTGATCCAATTGAAATAACGGGTTTAACGCATGCCTTTAGGCAAACTACGCAAAAAAAACAATTTTGTGCTATTGGCTCGGTTAAAACGAATATAGGCCACCTCGATGCAACCTCAGGAGTTGCCGGCCTAATTAAAACAGCTTTATCTTTATATCACCAAAAAATTCCACCCAGTCTCCATTTTAAGAACTCTAATCCTGAAAACAATCTTGTAGATAGTCCGTTTTTTGTAAATACTCAGCTAACTGAGTGGCGCCCAATTAATGACACACCGCGTAGAGCGGGAGTCAGTTCATTTGGAATTGGTGGTACAAATGCCCACGTTGTATTAGAAGAGGCTCCTAAATTAGTCTCCTTTTATAACAAGTTGAAACAGGCTTGGAACATTATTCCTTTATCAGCAAAAAATCGAATATCCTTAGAAAAATCATCTGAAAACCTATTAGATTATCTTTCCGTACATCCGGAGAGTAGATTAATGGATATCGCCTATACTTACCAATTAGGAAGAAAGCATTTCGATTTACGCAGCGTCCTTATTTCAAAAGATAATGACGATACCATCGCTATTATAAAAAATAAGGATCCTGATCGATTTTTGTTGAGTTTATTACCAATTGAGAAGCCACCACAGATTATTTTTATGTTTCCCGCTGAGAGTGAACACTGTAGGAATGTAGGTCTGGAGTTTTATGAGAACCAAGAAGTTTTCAGAGAAAAAGTAGATGCCTGCGCTATTTCGCTAAAAGAATACATCGGCTTTGACATAAGAACTATTCTATACCCCGGATTATTCTCCGTACCCCCCGATAGTATCTTACCTTATGCGCTAGATAGTATGGAAATTATTCAACCTGTATGGTTCACAATAGAATATGCCTTGGCGAGCTTATGGGCCTCTATTGGTATCGATCCGCACAAGGTGGCGGGTCATGGTCTAGGTGAATACGTTGCGGCTTGTATAGCGGGAGTTTTTTCTTTAAAAGATGCGCTTAAAATAGTGTCGCTGCGTGGTAACTTGCTGCAACAGAGAATATTGAATTCGAAGATATTTTGGCCAAAACTAGATAATTTTTTAATAGAAATGAAAAAGACTAAATTAAATAGTCCAAAACTACCCATTATTTCCAGCATAACTGGAAAAATAATGACAGAGAATGAAGCAAAAGATCCGAGCTATTGGGTACGGCAGATAGACGCCACATTGGGCTTTTCAGAAGCATTGGATTATATTGTCGGAAGTAATAGTTATTGCTTGCTAGAAGTGGGATGTGGACAAGAACTCTCAACGTTTGCCAAAAAATATATTAAAAAAGAAGAGCATAATAGAATTCTATATACTTTATCTGAGTCAAAAGACAATGATAATTGTTTGCAATTTACTAAAGCTTTGGCAATGCTTTGGATATTAGGGGCAGAACCAGATTGGAAAAAATATAATCATAATATTGCAGGGAATAGAATACCTTTGCCCTCATATCCTTTTGATCAAAAGAGGTATTGGGCGGATGCGGTAGAAAAAGATATTGAAAAAATTAACACAAATCAAAGCGAGAAAAATATTAATGTATTTGATGAAAATATAAGTATCAAGCGGTTATCAAAAGAAATAACTAAAATTTGGGAAAAATATCTCGGAGTCGAACACGTAAACATCCAGGATAATTTTTTTGAGTTAGGGGGTGATTCATTATCAGCAAATCAAGCCATATTAACTATTCAGAAGTCTTTAGCTGTGGATTGTCCCATTAATGCTATTTTTCACTATCCTACCGCTAATGATTTGGCAAATTACCTGTTAACACGGCAGGCCACTACAGTATCTACAAGCCTTGAGCAAGTAAAAGAATCCTACCCTCTCTCATCAGCACAACAGCGAATGTGGTTTTTGGAGCAGTATGAAGCGGGTATATATAATATACCTATTGCCATTAAATTAATTGGAAATTTAAATATTTTAGCCCTTGAGGAATCTTTTAATACACTTATTGCACGGCATCCTGGACTTCGTACAATTTTCAAAATGAACAGTCAGTCATCACTTGAGCAGATTATACTGCCAAAATATAAAATTGATTTAAAGGTAAAAACTATAAGTGCAGAGAACATTAATTTGCTTCTTCATAATGAGGCACACATTTTATTCAATTTGGCAGAGGGCCCCCTTTTTAAGGTCAAATTATTTAAATTGGAAGAAGATAAACATATTCTGTTCATGAATCAACACCATATTATTACAGATGGTTGGTCTATTAACTTAATGCTTAACGAGCTTAACAACTTATATGACTCCTACCTTTCAGGAAACCTAAAGAATAATTTTGTTTATGCATCAAAATATACAGATTTTTATAATTGGCAAGAACGCCTATTTGCCACAGATAATTTTAAGCAGCAATTGAATTATTGGAAAAATACTCTCGCTGGTTTCACCCCATTGAATTTGCCAACAGATTACAAAAGACCGCTAGTCGAGAAGCATGTGGGTAGAAGTATAATTGTGGATTTAGGCAATGATCTTCTATATTCTTTACGCCGATTATGTAAAGAAACGCAGACCACTTTGTTTATGATGCTGCTTTCCGCGCTGAATGTTTTGTTATATAAATATTCCAACCAGGAAGATATAGTCATCGGAACTCCTGTTGCAAATAGAAATAACCATCAATTTATAGATTTAGTAGGTTTAGTCACAAATACTTTAGTTATTCGCACTGATTTAGGCGGAGACTTAAAATACAGTAAACTATTAGAAAGGGTGAGGGAAGTATGCTTAAAATCTTACGATAATCAAGATGTGCCTTTTGAAAAATTACTTGAAATATTGAATATTGACAGGGATATTGGGAGAAACCCTATTTTTCAGGTTATGTTCATGCTTGAAAATCAGAATAATAATTCAGGGTTAAAACTAAAAAATATAGAAAATGAAAATATTAATAATTTTTATGATGTGTCTCAATTCGACTTAACTTTTCACTTATGTGAAACTAAAAATAATCTAAGCTGTCGGATTGAGTACAATACCAATTTATTCCATGCAGATACTATAAGGAAACTTGCTGAACGTTTAAAAAATATATTACAGTCAATTGTTTTAAATCCGGATAAAAAAATCAATACATTTTCTATAATCACTGAAAGTGAAAAAGCCTTTCTGATATCTCAATTGAGTTTAACAGAAACTCGGACCCCAATAGAAAAAACTCTGCATGCTTTATTTGAAGAGCAGGTAGCAAAAACACCAGATTCAGTAGCTATTATCTATAATGAACACTCGACAACTTACGCAGAACTTAATAAAAAATCTAATCAGTTAGCTAATGCTATTAGAAATAAATTCCTTGAGGTTTATTCACAAAGCTTAACTGATAATACATTGATAGGTATATGCACTGATAGAAGTTTAGATATGGTTGTCGCAATATTAGGAATACTAAAATCAGGCGCTGCCTATGTCCCACTTGATTTATCGCATCCTGATTATCGTATGGATTCAATATTAAAAGATGCAGGCGTTCATTTATTAATATCCCAGCATGAAATTTTGAATAATAAAAACTTTTTAAAGCAACATTCTAAAATAACTTTATGTCTAGAGGATGTTGACAACTCTGAAGATAAAAATATAGTGGGTACTAATAGCGCTGACAGCCTAGCTTATACAATTTATACATCGGGATCAACCGGAGCACCAAAAGGAGTTATGGTAAAACATGCTGGAGTAGTGAGTTTATTGCAAGACATAAAAAATAAACTTAATGTGTCTTCCAAGGACTGTCTAATAAGTATTACTCCCATTAGTTTTGATATTTCAGTTTTGGAAATATTTTTGCCATTAATTTCTGGCGCGCGATCACATATTCTCTCGCGACAAGATACTAAAGATCCAATCAAATTAGTCTCTTGTATAAGAAAATATCCTTATAGTATTGTTCAGGCTACACCTTCAACTTGGGGTATGGTTACTGAATTACTCCTAAAAGAAGACAACTCAATAACAGTACTTGTGGGTGGTGAGCAACTACCCGAAAGCATTGCAGCAAAATTACTAAGTTTTGCAAAAAAAGTTTGGAATGTTTATGGCCCGACTGAAACGACCATATGGTCTACGTATCATGAATTAAGAAGTAGTGAGGATTGCACAACGATTGGAAGAGGTTTTGCAAATACAAAATTATATGTTTTAGATAATAATTTAAATCTTGTGCCCCCCGGAATTCCGGGTGAGCTCTATATCGCCGGCATCGGCTTAGCACAGGGTTATTTAAACCAGCATACACTTACAATGAACGCGTTTATTGCTAATCCTTTTGCTACATCGGGGAATGATGCACGATTATATAAAACCGGTGACATTGTGCGTTGGAAGCATAATGGTGAATTAGAATATATTGGCAGACGAGATACGCAAGTTAAAGTCCGCGGGTATCGAATCGAGCTTAAAGAAATTGAAGACGTCATAAGTAAATCCCAGTATATACGACAATGCGTTTGTAGTGTGAATGGTTCAAGCCATCAAAAACAGATTTTTGCGTATTATACTATTAATGCAGCCAATAACTTCAATTTTTCAGAGTCAGAGTTACAAGAAACGCTGCGCGAATATGTGACAACAAAACTGCCTGACTACATGATTCCAGCTTTTTTTGTAAAATTGGATGAATTTCCTGTTACCGTGAATGGTAAAATTGATTATAAAAACCTACCCATTCTTGATTGCAATAGCTTAACTACTCCACCCACTATATCATTGGCAAAAAGTCATCATGAGCATCTGGTCACTGAACTTTGGCTTAATATATTGAAAACCAAAAATATCGATATTGATTGTAATTTTTTTACACTCGGTGCTAATTCTTTATTGATAGCGCAAGTACATAATAATTTAACTAAGCTAGGCTATAACATTGGTATTGTTGATTTTTTCCAATATCCTACTATCAGATCTCTAGCAAAAAGACTAGACACCATTAAGTCAGAAAAAGATGAGAAAACCATCATTTTTTCTCAAGCAACAGCTAATAACCAGCTATTTTCAATTTATGAAGTACGGATGAATGCAAGAAACATGGCAAAAATAGGAGTAATGCTGGATGACAAATAAAAGTGCCATGACAGGATTCGAGATTGCAATAATAGGAATGGCGGGTAGATTTCCTGGAGCAAAAAATATTGAAGAGTTTTGGAATAATATTTGTAATGAAAAAGAAAGTATTTCTTTTTTTACTCAGGACGAGATGCTATCAGAAGGAGTGGATATTGACTTGTTGAGCAACCCAAACTATGTGAATGCGGGTGGTGTTTTGCAAAATCATGATCAATTTGATGCTGCTTTTTTTAATTACAGCCCTAATGAAGCAAAAATTCTAAATCCACAACATCGAATTTTTTTAGAATGTGCCTGGGAAGCGCTTGAAAATGCTGCTTATGCCGCTTCAAATTACCAGGGAGTAGTAGGAGTATATGCTGGATCATCATCTAATTTATATTTGCGTGAGCATTTACATGCGAATGAACAGATCGTTGAAGATTTTGGAATGTTTCAGCTTGCGATAGCTAATAGTAAAGACCAGTTATGTACACGCGTTTCACATGCTTTAAATTTAACAGGGCCAAGCATTAATATTCAGACAGCCTGTTCAACTTCTTTGGTGGCCGTTCATTTGGCCTGCCAAAGTTTATTGAATGGTGATTGCACTATGGCTTTGGCTGGAGCAGTGTCAATTCAGGCGCGTCAAAAAACTGGGTATCTTTATCAAGAAGGGATGACCTTATCTCCTGATGGCCATTGTCGAGCTTTTGATTCCCTCGCGAAAGGGACGGTGGGTGGGAATGGTGCAGGTGTCGTTGTTTTAAAACGTTACCAAGATGCTTTAGCAGATGGTGACAGAATTGATGCAATAATAAAAAGTACTGCTATAAATAATGATGGAAATTGTAAGATTGGATATACTGCTCCCAGTATCCAAAAGCAAGCTGATGTAATTGCTGAGGCAATAAATATGGCACGTATAACTGCTAATGCCATCACTTATGTAGAGACACATGGTACGGGTACTTTGTTGGGAGATCCTATTGAAATAGCAGGACTAACGAACGCTTTTTCTAGAACTACCAATAAAAAAGATTTTTGTGCTATTGGCTCTGTCAAAACAAATATAGGCCACTTAGACGTTGCATCGGGCATAGTCGGACTTATAAAAACTATTCTCGCACTAAAGAAAAAAATATTGCCGGCAAGCATAAACTTTAAATCATCTAATACAAATATTCATTTTGAGAATACACCCTTTTTTGTTAATAGTGCGACAAAACCTTGGATCGTAGAAAATATGACGCGAATAGCAGGTATCAGTTCATTTGGTATTGGTGGGACTAATGCGCATATTATATTAGAAGAAGCCCCATCACATACGGTAATCCCATCTGATCGAAAGACAAATATATTATGTCTATCTGCAAAATCACAGGAAACTTTGGAGCAAAAAGAAAAAGAATTGATTGAGAAATTAGTTAACAATCCTGATATTAATCTTCGCAATGTAGCTTTTAGTATGAACGTAGGACGCGAATCATTCCCTTTTAGAAAAACCGTAATTTTCTCCGATATGGATGAAATAAAAAACTGTTCTGACAACAAAAATATAATCAGTCCTATTGTTAATGTACCAATGGGAGTTAAGAAAAATATCGTTTTTCTTTTTACCGGTCAGGGTTCCCAATATATTAATATGGGTAAAAGTATTTATTTCTCGGAACCTACTTATCGCTATTGGGTGGATTACTGTGCAAAGCTATTGAATTCGCATCTGGATATTAACCTGCTGCAGCTGTTATATCCTGATGATAATTACAGTTTAAATAAACATGACTTAAATGACACAGTTTTTGCGCAGCCAGCTTTATTTATTATTGAATATGCAATGGCCAAACTTTGGTTATCTTGGGGTGTAAATCCTGCATACATGATTGGACATAGTCTTGGCGAGTATGTCGCTGCTGGTTTGTCTGGGATTTTCAGTCTGGAGGACGTTCTTAAACTCATAAGTGTCAGGGCAAGTTTGATGCAAAGTATGCCTAAAGGAAAAATGTTGGCTGTTTATTTGAATTCACAAAAATTAACAGATTTATTGGTTCCAGGTGTTTCAATTGCTGCTGTTAATGCAGATGATATTTGTGTCGTTTCGGGAGCCTCTCATTCCATTGAAATACTAGAACAATCATTTTTGCAAAGAAATATAGCTTATAGTGCCTTGAATACTTCTCATGCCTTTCATTCCGAAATGATGGAACCTATTATGGATGAGTTAAAGGTCACTTTTCAAAAGATAAAATTAAATACGCCTCAAATACCTGTTGTCTCCAATTTAACTGGAAATTTTATAACCGATCACGAGGCTCAGAATCCAGATTATTGGATTCAACATCTTCGTGGGACAGTTCTTTTCAATCAAGGGATAAAAAATTTATCTGATAAAGGAGATATTTTTCTCGAAATTGGTCCTGGCAAGACACTAAGTACTCTGGCAAAAAAGTCTTTAAAGAATAATCATAGTTTATTTCTTTCTTCACTTCCTGCCTCTAATCAATCGGACGATAAAAATACTGATCTATTGATTGCCAAAACATTAACTGCGCTATGGCGTTCGGGAGTGAACATTAATTTTCAAAACGTATATAGTGCGGATAAATGTTCTAGATTAGAACTGCCCACTTATCCATTCCGCAGTGACAGGTATTGGGTTGATTTGCCTAAAATTAAACAGGCTACTTTAGTTAGAAAAGAGGCTAACACAAATTTAATATCCAATAATTTTACTGATAATAGTTATGTCCAAATCATTTCCGATAAAACAAATAAAGCCTTCGAACAGAATTTTTCATGTGTAGAAGCTGTGAAATCTAACACCCTAGTAGAAGATTTAACGGTTGTATGGAAATCAGTTTTAGGGATTGATAATGTCAATAGTAATGAAGATTTTTATGAGCTCGGCGGACATTCGTTATTGGCTGTTCAACTGGTAGTGAAAATTAATAAATTATTTAATACCAATTTTCCGATTGTTTGGGTTGTTGAGAACAACACGATTTGTCAGCAGGCTGGGTATTTAAGTCAACGTAAAAAAACATATGCACAATATAATCCCTTGGTAAAATTTAATAAAAAGGAAATAGGTGTGCCTTTGTTTCTGATTCATCCTGGCCACGCCGGTGCAGAAGCCTACAATGGTCTGGCTAATTTGATTAATGATGATGTGCCATTATATGCTGTTGAATCCTATAATTTGTACAGCGGTAACTCCTTGCTGTATTCAATTAGAGAGCTTGCAGAACTATACATCCAGTATATTAAAAAAACGGTTCCTGCGGGGCCATATTATTTAGGAGGGTGGTCGCTAGGTGGGACTATTGCTTATGAAATCGCCTTTCTTCTTACTGAGATGGGCGATCAGGTAATGAATGTATTTATGATTGATAGCTTTTTATTCAATAACACATCCGAGATTCAAGCAAAAAATTTAGATTCTTTATTTTATGGTTTGGAAGAAGACCTCGCTTTTCAGAAATTACCTGCTGAATATAAAAATAAGTTATTACAAATATATCCTGCAGAGTTAGATATGCTGAGAAGCTATAGAGCGGGTAAGTACCATGGTAAAGTAGTGCTTTTTAATGCGACTAAACCCTCTAAGCTTAAAATTGAAATGAATGCCTCTGAAAAATCGATTTTCGGGTCAATCAAAATGCATAATGGCTGGAATGAGCACGCGGTTAATATGCGTCAAGTATTATGCGAAGCTGATCATTATTCTATAATGACAGGTTCAAATTTAAAAAATATAGCTTTGTTGATAAAAGAAAATTTCGTTACTACTCACTCCGTCGTCCCGCTCCCGGACTTGATCCGGGAGCGGGACGACGGGACTGAGCTGGCTATGGTGTGAGCAGTTACAAAATATCAATATTTGAATAAACGTAACTATTCAGCACCTTCGAGAATTGTCATTCCCGCTTTACAGAACTATCCAAGAATGATGGACTTTCAAGCGGGAACCTATTGCCTACCTTTCCATTAAAACTGCCAGGTGCAGTTAACAATTGGGTTATAGGTTCCCGCCTGAAAGATCAACACGTTCGCTCCAAATTGTGCCAGCGGGAATGACATTTCCCTGAATTTGGTGAATGGCTACGAATAAACTAGTTAAAATGTTTCTGTGACCATTTTTATATTCTATTCCAAAGGTAAAATGAAATGTTTTCTTATAAATTAAGTTACAACCCCGTCTTTTTTAAACTAATAAAAGGATTGATTTTTTTACAAAATGCCAAAAAATGGGGGGTACTCGTTGCGACCAGCCTAACTATATTTATTGCAAATTCTAATTTGACCTCTGTTAATTTGGCTCTACCCGCCATTGCTCACAGCTTGAATGCAAATATCAGCATCATTCCCTGGGTTATTAGTAGTTATATCATCACCTCCGGGATGTTTATGATTTTAGGTGGCAGGATGGGCGATATGTTTGGTACCAAGCGTATTTTTGTCCTGAGTTTAGTTGTATGGGTAATATCATTATTTTTGGCGGGTTGTGTTCAGAGTTTGTCAATGCTCATATTAGCAAGGATTTTACAAGGAATCGCTTTTGCTTTTAGTTTGCCGTTATGTATGGTAGTTGTGACCAAGGTTTTTCGGGGAAAACAAGTTGGGTTGGCTGTGAGTATTAATATAACTGTACTTGGCCTTTCTCAGATTGTTGGTCCTTCTCTAAGCGGATTGTTATTGCAATATTTAAACTGGCGTTGGATATTTTTTATAAATATACCATTTATACTATTAGCTCTTTTAATAGCAATTATTTTTATAGAAAAAGATGAAGTCACAGATACAAAAAGCGCGTTAGGCATTGATTATATTGGTGCCGTATTATTAGCAATGAGCTTATTCAGTCTTATGTTCATTTTAAGTATGGTCCAGCAGCACAAACTAAATTTTTCGTTATTAGTTTTTTTGTGCCTTGGGTTATTTATTTTGTTTGGTCTACTCTACTATGTAGAAAAAAAATCTAAAAATCCTATCATGGATTTTACTTTATTGTTTGAACGGTCATTTTTAATCGTTAACCTGGTTAGAATGTTGTATCAATACGCTTATTTTATACTGTTGCTCATAGTCCCGTTGTACCTGTTAAATATACTACATATGACCCCAATAAAAGCCGGCGGTATGCTGCTTTTTTTGACAGTGCCGTTTGCCTTATTTTCTCCAGTTGTTGGTAAATGGTCGCATAAGATCGGAACTGAAAAACTTATTGCTGTCAGTTTTTTTGGGATTATTTTCTCGTTTTATTTATTGTCTAGATGGGATCAAAATCCTGAAAAAATATATTTAATGATCCCTTTGGTTATGGCGGGAATTTCAACCGCTTTAAATTTCAGTTGTACAACTTCAATTGCTCTTTCTTCCGCCCCTCATGAAAAAAAAGGAATAGCTTCTGGAATTTTTTTTACAAATACGCTGATTGCTGGTGCAATTGGTGTTTCTATAAGCACTATCCTCGTTCAATTATTTTCGCAACGTTATATTGTGAAACACGTTGATACGGGGTTTGCAACACTGAACAACAGCGCTTCTGCTTTTATGTATGCATTTTCCAATATTATGTGGATGTGTGTTTTAATGTCGCTTGTTGGCTTCTTTCTTTCCTTTTTTCTCATTAGAAATGCAAATAATAATTAGGGGTTGTGCAATAATAACTTTTCACTTTTAATGCTTATATTAGGCTCATCTTTGAATGTTTTATCCCTAAGAAAAATGTGCGCATAGTCGTTCTATGTAAGCGTTTTTCTTAGGGAAAAAGCGTTCAAAGATGAGCCTAAGATGAGTGCTAAAAGTGAAAAGTTATTATTGCACAACCCCTTAATATCAGGAGATTTAAATGGAACTACGAGTTGAATCAAATGAGACCATGCTAAGTCCAACTTTAGAATGGATTAAAAACAATTTGGCAACACCACAAGATATTAAACCTGTTGGAAGACAGAAAGTAGCGAGGGTTGCTGGATTGGTGTGTGGTGGAATTTCCAGTTTTATTACTGCTCCTTTAGGTTATAATTTTGGTTTGTATGTAGCAGATATGGCAAATGTTGATGATTATATTTCACGTAATATTTTTGGTGTTTATTTTGGTGCAACTGCCGCTGTAGCACTTATTGCATTATCAGCTAGGATTTCAGCCAATGTATGGAGTGATTTTCTGGTTGATACGCCACAATCTACTAAAACATTATCCAAAAAAGATTTTGATGTGAGCAGTGTAGGCAAGCTTGCTTATAATTCTGCAATCCTTGCAACGGGTGCGATTTCTTCTACACCCACTGTCTATATAACACATGAATTTTTTTCCAAATATATGGGTTATGGTGCATTGATTCTGGATATACCCACGTTTCTGTCTCTTTCGACAGTTAGAGCTTGGTCATTAAATAAGTTGATCACCGGGTATGCCCCTTTGATGAACGGTATATTGAATAAATTTTCCGATGAAGAAAAAGCCTTAATTCGCAATATAAGATCTAAGCTAGTCACTCAATTACAAAACTCAATTAATATAGTTAAAGCTTTTAATGAAGAAGAAATAAACCGTTTTTGGTCTACGGCTTTTGAAGATGGAAATCAAGGTATTGTTGCGCTTAACGATAAAGAGGGTAGTTTTCAATTAGAAGAGAGTCGTTTGGTAGAAAGAATAAAGCTTATTTTTAATATTAGAACTGCATCAAGTTCTCCCGCGGTAGCGGATAGTTTAATTAAAAATTTTTTTGGTTTCTTAGGAGTTGGCGTTGGAGCTCTTACTCCCTATGCATCCTATCCTCTTGGGGTAGCAGTATCTGATGCACTTTGGGATTATTTCAACGTTCAAGATGAAAACTTTCGAGCTCACTCAGCCCATACATTCGGCGTTTGCTCCTATTTAGGGCTTGCCGCCTTATCGTCTTATGCCAGTAAACTAAGTTTTGAAAATTTTTTTGATTGGGGAAAAAAATTACTCACTAATAAAAATGTTATTCCTAGTACGAGTTGTTCTGACATAACTGCGCGTTCAGTAATATCAAAATTTTTGGATTTATTGATTTTCATTACAGCGCTTAGTTCTTCAACCCCGCGTGCTGAATTAAATGAAGAATATATTGATAATAGCGAATTTTACAAACCTATATTTGTAATAAGTGCCTTAATTAGTGGTTTTGCTACTGATTATTGGGCCATAAATAGTTTTATAGCTGATATGCAAGCTAAATCCAAAAAAACACTCACTATAGATTTGATGGGTAGAATGAAGACAGACATCGCTAGATTCAATGATAAATCTATTTTGGAAATAGACCGTAAAATAAATAGAAGTTCATCCCCGGGTCGTTCATCGCAAAGTTTCTTTCATAAAGAATCAAAGTATGAAGTCGCAAAACTGACAGCGGATAAAAATATAAAGTTAATCGTGCCGACTGAGGAAAGGCAATCTTCTATAGGGTTAGGACCTACGGATGCGAGTGAGATGACTTAAATAAAATAATAATTATTATTTTGATACCTGCACACGAGGTTCAGTGTGGTTTATTTGGAGACTAAAATGGAAAATAAAATGATTGAGATTGCAAGATCTCTATATACAGATATTTTTGCTAGTGGCAATTGTCCTGCTGTTGATAGCCATTATCATACGGATGCCATTTGTCATTTTAATGGTCGAGATTTAACTATTGCCTCATTAAAAGCTTCTATGTGTGATTTTGTTGCTCAGCATTCAGATATAAAAACTAACGTTGAATCTTTAATAGCCAGTGGAGATCGTACTTTTGCTCGATTAACGCGTGAGGTTACGGAAAAAGAGACAGGAAGACGTCGTCAAATCCATATTATGGTTGAGAAACGGTTTGTTGGTGACAAAATTAAAGAGTTATGGTTCATGGTTGATGATGATAAATGTGCTGCAATGTGGGATAGATAATGACCTTATTTAAGTTGCTATTTTTTTGCTAATATGTTTATGAGGTAATCATGTATTATCATACAATTTTTTTTAATTTCTCATCAAAATTATCTTCTAGTGAAGCTAATTCTATTCTTCTTGAGCTGGGGGGTTTGCAAAAACAAATTCCCCAAATCGTTTCTTACCAATTTGGAGAAAATGATATTGCTAATATTAACAATAAAATATATGGTCATTGCTTTATAATGACATTTGCTAATAAAGAAGATCGTTATATATACCAAGAACATCCTTTGCATCAAGCTTTTATCAAAACCCGGCTCATGCCAATAGTGGAGGAGGCCGTAGTGTTAGATTTTGAAAATCTGGCTCAAAGTTACACTCGATACACTTAGGAATTTTTTAACATATCAGGAAAAATATGAGAATTACAATTATTGGATCTGATCAGCTTGATTCTTATTTGGCTGCGCTTTTTGCGAAGTATACACACCATGAAATATCTTTATTGGTAAGAAATACCTATCCGGAGATCAACAAGAATGAAATTAATATTCTAGATGTTGAAACAAATAAAGTTTTTCAAGCTGATAGACTGAATATATATAATGATATCGAAGGTATTGCTCCATCTGAGATTATTATATTAGCCTCTAGAGCAAGCCAAAATAGTAGCTTAATCAATTATTTGCCGAAACTATGTTTAAAAAATACCGCTATTGTTCTGTTGCAGAATGGTTTAGGCTTTGAGAAAGAAATAGCAGACATCATGCCAGACGTTCCGTTATATAGTGGTGCTTGTTGGATTAAAGTAACAAACATTGCGCCTTTTAGCCTACGACATGAGTTTGGACATAGTGCTAGATTAGGCCGTTATTCTTATAAAAATTCAGAAATGGCTATTGAGCCAAAGGATATAAGAATAAAAGCTTTACTTGAGGAAGCTGGTTTAGAAATTAACTTGGTTACCAATATTAAATCTGTGCAGTTAACCAAGCTTGCTTTAAATATCCCTTTTTATATCCTAGCTGCTATTGAGGGAAAGAGTTTTCCAGAAATATTAAGCGACCGAAATTTAGACAAACAAAGAAATCAATTACAAAAAGAAATCATTCTGGCAGCTTCTGCAATTAATTCGCCTGTGGATGTTGATTTTATTGAAGACATGGTTTATAAATTGAGAAAAATCCCAGTAGTTCCTCCTGACTCGCGTATTCAATTTGCAAAGAGTATGAAACTAGAGCTGCCATTAAACGTTGATCCACTTTTAGATATGATGCTTAAACACGATATTACCTTAACAATGCTCGACGATTATAGAAACTTAATTTGTTCAGTATAATACCTGAAGCGTTTGATATTTAGGTGTTAGAACGGTCCATTTTGCACCAATCTTCGTCCGATCTTCAATCGTAAAAACTCGAAATAAGAACAACCGACATAGTCGTCCCGGCTTCCTGCCGGGACGACAAGTCGACTATTCCTGCCTTTTTACTCAATCAGATCGAACAAATCTTGGCACAAACGGAGCAATTTATGGGTGAGCTAATGAGTTTATTTTCACAATGTTTTAAAAAATATCGGCCTAAAAAGGATGAAGAAAAACCTATCACGGTTAAGACCGTAGCCAGACCCGATAGAAGCTGAGATGTTTCGCTAAAGTAACCCACTAGGCAGCGAAACGGAATTTGAAAAATTGGCTGGCATTCCACTAAGCTGGGAAGATGCCCCATCTTTTAATTATAATTTAGCCGGCATTTGTAGGATATAAAAAACTTTTGCATAATTAGGCTCTGTAAAACAATAACCTATCTTTTTAACATCCCATCTAAGACCCATCTTCGCAGGCGGGAGGGGATAGAAAAACACTTACATAGAACAACCGACGCAGTCGTCCCGGCATGGAAGCCGGGATCCAGATCACAGGATGTGAAAGTTTCGCTTTCCTGCGCCCTGGATCCCGGCTTCCTGCCGGGACGACGTTCCGTCGACTATGCGCGCATTTTTCTACACCCTCCCGCCTGCAAAACTGAGCCTCAGCTGGGCGCTAAAAAGATAAGTTATTGTTTTACAGAGCCTTAGGGTAAAAATACAATGGAATCTAGTTCAATGGTAGATTTAGGCTCGGATTCAGAAGTGTTTTGCTGTATCCCCCTCTCCCGCGAAAGGAGTTTGAGAAGACTCTCAACCTGTTCGCGGGAGAGTGTTGGGGAGAGGGAAAATGAATGAAGCCCTAAAGGTTTTGTGTACGGTTTGGAATCATGAAATTTTGTGGCGTATTGAAGAAACTTTAGAAATCAAGTCTTTTACTCAACCCTCGCGTCAACCCTCTGCTCATTAATCAATCCTTAATTTTAGCCGTGTAAATTAAGCAAATAGCAGTGTATTTATTGGCGTATTTATTGATCAAAAAAATAAGTTTGAAATCTCATTTCTTGTATAGGTCATAAATATAATTAAAGTGCATAAGCGTTATTAAGGTGATTTATGAGCGATGGTGATAAAAAAGAAATTAAATTGAGTGCTGGTGGGAAAAAAATTTTAGAGGCTTCGCAAAATCTCATATCTGAGCTTCGCGATCTTACAAATATCTATAAGAAGGGCGTTGAACTTTTTGGGGACACAAAACCACGAGTTGCCGAAAGATACGAAATAGCTAAGTTTTATGTAGAAGATATGCGCACTCATTTGGAAACAGCACAAAAAATGTTAATTAATAAAGGAGATCCCCGACCTTTTATGAAAATGATTTCCACGTGCAGAGATTCGCTGCAAAATTCCTTGGTTTCTTTACCTAATACGCCTTCATTTCTTTCATTATTTTCTACTCCAGGTAAACACTTAATACTGGAGTCTCTAACCAAGGCGGAAGATAAAATAAACACAGCTGTACAATCTTTAAGAAAAGAATCGCTGGCTATACACGATACTGCAGAAGAAAGCCACAAGCTAAATTAAGCCTTGGCTTTATGGCAGTAAGCTGGATAACGGATATTGATCAAAGAAATCGCCCAGAATCTGGGATGAGGGTGTTTTGTTGCTGACGCCGAATTGCACGGATTCGCCCAGCCAGCCGGCGTTTGTTTCACCCAGCGGGAGAAATTGAACCAGTCTTTCATAGGATCATCTCAATGAATTAGAATAATCAGGGTAGTATTTATCACTTAAAAAGTGTGCAGAATAATAATGTACAGTGTGAAATATAATTTGCTAGGATAGGTAGTTTTTAAAGTAGGATAGTTGATAAGAAGATATGAAATTTTGTTAAATTACCGACATGTTCCTGTCCTCTCAATTTTTTAATTTGGGACGGAGTCATTTATAGATTTTCGATGAGCCTGGGCCTGGGTGATCGATTTCACTGAATTACGCATTAAATGGCTATGAAATTTGCTCAATTTTCTGAACCATTGGGAGAAACTTTGGTCTTTATGCCGCGCTCATCGGCGTTAATTTCTTTAATTAATGTATTAGGTTTTGGAGTTTGTATTCGTGGTGATTCTAATTTAAGTGAGAAAAAACTATCCTTACAATGAGCTGCATTTACATTTGGGAAAAAAATAGTTTCTCCATTTTTTTTCATATTGGGATTATATAAAATAATTTCTTCTTCATCTGAATCTTGATCAAATATTTTTTGTAATTCAGTATCCGTTTCTATTAATTTCTTATCATTAATGCTATCTTCATCGTCTTCAGATTCTGCCAATATTATATCCAAACGAGTTTGATTGTCCATCTCATCTGCCATATATTTTCGCTTTTCAGATGCAGTTTCCGCATTAGCCTCAAGGTTTGTTTTATGAACTACTTTTAAGCTCTCAATTAATTCACTTTTTTCAGTAGAATTTGGCAGAGAACTAAGGGTTTCCAAAATAGTTGGAATTGCCCAGGTTAAAGCGCCAACCACTAAGCTGGAATCTTTACACAAAGCTAATACGTATTTGGGGGATTTTATAGCTGCTTGGAAGGCAGAGAATGGCATACCAATACCAATTAGTTGTGATTGTGGAAGCTGAAACAAAGAGTTTAAATAGAATTATAATGGCTAAAAATTAAATCAATATTAAATTGGTCGTGGTTCACTTTAATCCAGTATACGATTGTTGTGGATCGTTCAATATATGAATAGACCTAAATCGTTTCATGGATGGATCTCGAAATAAAAAGTAAAGGAAAAGTTAGGGAGAAAACCAATGAAAAAACTAGGTAAAAAAACATAGAAAAAAATAAAGTAAAATAATCTGGATAAAGCTGTAAATAGTTTGGAAAGATTACTTAACTAAATCTAATTTCCGCAATTTACCTGGCAGAGAGTGGCTACGATGCATACATCCCTGAAAAAATTGCCTCAACTCTTGAAGTTGTCCAAGCAGGTTTTTTCAGTTAAACGTAATCCTTGCTCCCTCCGAATTTAATGGATCGCTAATTGCATTTGGCACAATCACATGATCCGTTATTTTTGGGAAAGCTCGGGCTAATTCCTGTATAGAGAGATTAGTAAAACAAGCCGTAGCAATATATATATACGAAGATGGAAGATAGAAAATCTTTTTCAAAGCTTAAAGGGAAGAGGATTCCGGTTTGAAGATACCATAAGATTAAACCGGAAAGGCTAGAAAATATTGATTTCGGTATTAGCCATCGCCTTTTGTTTAGCCCACCAGGCGGGCGAATGGCGTTCAGAAAAACACCCTATTCCTCTAAAAAACTATAAGGAAAGCAAAAGACCTCAATATAGTTTTTTTCGTTATGGCCTGGATCTTCTCCGCGACCTTCTGCTGCAACCCAATCAAAAAATAATGCAATTTAAGAGAGTTTTAGGTTACTTTTTTAATATTTCTGCAGAAAAAGGAGCTGTTTTATGATCATTGCAATTTTTTGTCCAGTACAGAGCACGCTGAGCAACGGCCCCGATTGATTCAGTTACTTGACGGCTATTGAACAATCCACTTTGCCTGGCTGTCAGCCTGAACGCGGTGAAGGATCTCCATCAGGGTGGCACTTCATGGAGAGCCTTCACTGCGTTCAGGATGACAGCCCTCTATTGTTTTACAGAGCCTTAAGCTTGTGCTTGCATAGACATGCGCTGTATCTTAATTCAGAACTCTCTTACAGAGCATCGCTGATGCGCTTGAGAAGTAGCCTCTTTTTTGTGAGAATCAATGCTGAATCATTCAATTTATCTAACCTGAGTAGTGCGATGGCAGAGCCAGTAAAAAAACTATATCGATTGCAACAAATTAAAACTTTGGAGCAGTTAGCTAGCCAAAAAATAGCTAATGGGCCTAATTTAATGGAAAAAGCTGGAGTTGCTGCCTTTAAGTTGCTGCAGAAATATTGGCCGGAGGCTAAATCTATCCTGATTTTTTGTGGCAAGGGCAATAATGGTGGCGATGGCTATGTTGTGGCGCGCTTGGCAAAACAGCAGGGTCTGCGGGTACTGGTATATCATATTGGCGAATTGGTGGATTTGGCGGATGTCGCGCAACAGGCATGGCAGGCTTGTCACCTGGCCGGTGTTGATATACAGCCTTTTGCTAACTCGGATCCACCACTGCAGGCAGATGTTATTGTTGATGCCTTACTGGGTATAGGTATCAGGGGCGAAGTCAGCAATGTTTATGCTGCGGCCATCGCGATGATTAATAGTGCTCAAAAGCCTGTTTTATCCATAGATGTCCCTTCAGGAATTGATGCCGATACGGGCCGTTGTTGCGGTAGTGCAGTCCATGCCTTTGTTACGATAACTTTTATTGCGCTAAAAACGGGCTTATTCACCGGAGCTGCCCCCGCTTATTGCGGCAAGGTTGAGTATGATCCGCTATTGCCAGATTCAGCTGTAATGCTGGAGCAAGTGCCTGCAGATGCTATTTTGTTGAGTTTGGCGGAATTACTGCGATATTTGCCGCCGCGGAGACGCGATTCGAATAAGGGTGACTTCGGCCATGTGTTGATAGTAGGTGGTAATTATGGGGCGGCAGGGGCGGCTAGAATGGCCGGTGAGGCTGCCGCCAGGGTAGGGGCTGGTCTAGTGAGCGTGGCAACCCGGCCGGAACATGCGGCCGCTATTACTGGACAACGACCTGAGTTGATGTGCCATGCGATATACTCGCCAGCTGATTTTTCTCCCCTTTTGAACCGCGCGACGGTGTTGGTCATAGGTCCCGGTTTAGGGCAGGACAGTTGGGCCCAAGAATTGTTTACCCTGGCCTTGGCGGCCAGGCAATTTAAAATAGTGGATGCAGATGGTTTGAATTTGTTGGCGAAAGTTCCGGGTAAAAGAAATGATTGGATTTTAACGCCTCATCCTGGGGAAGCGGGGCGGTTATTGAATTGTCCTACTACAGATATTCAGTCTGATCGTTTTACTGCGGCCAGCGGGTTGCAACAAAATTATGGCGGGGTAATTGTATTAAAAGGGGCTGGGACATTGATCAAGTCTGCAGATATTCCAGGTATTTGCAGCGCAGGCAATCCTGGTATGGCTACTGGCGGCATGGGGGATGTGTTAAGTGGCATTCTGGGCGGTTTGGTGGCGCAGGGACTCGGCTTAGAAACCGCTGCTCAATTGGGCGTCTTGTTACATGCTAGAGCGGCTGATAAAGTTGCAAATAAACAAGGAGAGCGCGGTATGCTGGCATTGGATTTAATGGCGGAGTTGCATGCATTAGTGAATCCGGGTTAAAGCATACCGAGCCTAATGCCTGATCAAGTTAACCTATGCTCACAACACTAAAAAAACACCTCCCAGATGAATCGACTATGCTAGCCATGGGAGGGCTGATTGCACATGCCATGGGTGGCAATACTGCCCTTATTTTTTTGCAAGGCGAATTGGGTGCAGGCAAAACTAGCTTAGTACGAGGCTTTTTGCGTGCTATGGGTTATGCGGGACGGGTAAAAAGTCCCACTTATACTTTGGTTGAGTCCTACCAAATCGGTGGACAAACAGTGTATCATTTTGATTTTTATCGTATCGGTAAGGCAGCGGAGTTAGAGTTCATCGGCATCCATGACTACTTGACGGACGCAGCAATCTGTTTGGTTGAGTGGCCAGAATTGGCTGAGAACCTATTGCCTACCCCGGATCTAGTATTGCAGGTTGAAGTGCAGCCGTGTGGACGTATGCTTGAGATAGCAGCCAAAAGTAAGCGCGGACAAGAGATAATGGAGCGGTTCAGGAATGCAGCGAACGCCTTATAGATTTATTAAATTTTTATTCGTACTCATCATTCTGAACAGTTTTTTTGTGGCCGCTGCTTGGGCCACTAGTATCCAAATGACCGGTGTTCGCCTATCCAAGCAATCGGATTTGACTCGGTTTGTTTTTGATTTAAGTGGCCCTGCCCACTATCATTTTTCGGCTGCGGACAAACAGCGATTGTTATTGACGGTGAAAAATACCGTATTAGTTGTGCCGCTACCCACAACAGGTCTATCGAAAACTCCAGTACAAGACTATCAAGCCAGTTCGCAACCCGATCAGTCGTTGCAATTGGTTTTTAATGTTAATCAGTCAGTCATACCCAAAGCTTATACTTTGCCGCCCGCAGGCGCTCATGGCTATCGTTTGGTTTTGGATTTGAAATCAACTTCCAACGCGAACAGCCAAGATTCTGCCTCTTCCGCAGAGAAAACAACTGTTAAATCTATAAAAGCTAAAAACAATCGCCCGGCGTTGGTAATTGTTATTGATCCAGGCCATGGGGGTAAAGACCCCGGTGCAACAGGAGCAGCTGGCAGCAAAGAAAAAAATGTGGTATTGGCCATCTCGAAAATTTTATCTAAACAGTTAAGCCAAGAATCTCAATTTCGGGTTTATTTGACCCGGTCACATGATGAATTTATTTCTTTACGACAAAGATTAGCTATTGCCCGCAGGTTTAAAGCGGATTTGTTTATCGCCATCCATGCCGACGCAGCTTATGCAAATACCGCGAATGGAGCTTCAGTATTCGCGCTCTCTGAGCGGGGGGCCACCAGCGAAATGGCAAGGTGGTTGGCGGCCAAGGAAAATAAATCAGAGCTGGTAGATGGGGTGTTTGTTAATAAGGATCAAATATTGCGATCGGTATTGTTGGATCTTTCGCAGACGCATACTATTAGTGTCAGCCTGGAAATAGGTGAGGCTATATTGCGCCAACTGGGTGCCTGCACCGGTTTGCATTATGCGCGGGTAGAGCAGGCGGCTTTTGTGGTATTAAAATCGCCCGATATCCCTTCGTTATTGGTAGAAACGGGTTATTTATCTAATCCGGCTCAGGAACAGCAGCTTACTACTCCCGCCTATCAACAAAAGATTGCCAATGCCATTGTAGCGGGGATTAAAGATTACTTTGCCCGCCATCCCCCACAGGCTGTTTAAGTATGTTGCTTTGCGGTATACTGTACGCTTGCTTGTGTAGTAGGAACGTAAGTACTATTCAACTTGCTTTTTGTCCTAGGCATGGATTGCCTTGGAGTCGATAGCGCTAATTAAGAGAACTTCCCTATAACGTGCGGGAATTGGATGGTTCTTGATTAGCGCTATTTGCATTGGGCAATTAGCTTGGATAGAAGGAGCATGTTATAGGGATATTCACCACTTCAAAGGATAGATACCGTGCCAAAAAAATCAAAATTAGCAGCAAAAAAACCTGAAAATGAGTTGGTTTCTAATGAAGCTGGAGAGCCAAAGAATCTGGAAGAAGAGCTCGAAGCTGAATTAGAGGAACAGCCAGAAGAGGCCTATCTGGAAGAGGACTTGCCAGAGATACCTCGTACTACTCGTAACTCACACTCACCTGACCCTACTCAGATTTATTTGAGCGAAATTGGCTTCGTCCCGCTGATGAGCCCAGAAGAGGAATTTCAGGTGGCGCAGGCAGTCTTAAGTGGCGATGAAGCAGCTCGCATGCATATGATAGAAAGTAATTTGCGCTTGGTAGTCAAAATTGCCCGCCATTATTTGGGCAGAGGATTATTGTTTCTAGACTTAATCGAAGAAGGTAATCTGGGATTAATGCATGCAGTGGAGAAGTTTGATCCCAACTTAGGGTTCCGCTTTTCTACCTATGCTACCTGGTGGATTCGTCAGTCTATTGAGCGCGCCATTATGAATCAACGGCGCACCATCCGCCTGCCTATTCATAAAATAAAAGAACTAAATACCTATCTTCGCGCTGCCCGTCAACTAACGCAAACCCTGGATCATGAACCTAGTTGTGAAGAGATTGCTGCAGAAGTTGATAAGCCGCTGGAAGATATCCGTTATATGCTGGAGTTGAGTAAAGACACCACATCGATCGACGTTCCCCTAGCTAAAGATACGGAAAAATCCTTAGCTGAAACTTTAGTCGATGAGCATAATATCGACCCTGAAGAGTTGCTGGAAGATGAAGATATGGAGGAACATGTGCATATCTGGTTTGAACAGCTGCAACCTAAACAACAAGAAATTCTGGCGCGACGCTTTGGGTTATATGGTTATGAAAAAGCGACTTTGGAAGAGGTGGGCAAGGCCGTGGGTTTAACCCGCGAACGCGTGCGTCAGATTCAGATTGAGGCAATTAAAAGATTACATGATATTGTTGTGCAGCAAGGGTTTGGAGAAGAAAGAACTGATTAGGGCTAAAACTGAGGATTAATCATTAACTATTCCGATAAAGTGCCATTAACAGCAGCCCGCAAGAGAAAGGAAATTTGGTACCACTCTCCCCTTGAAATCCCCAGCAATGCCCCTATTTTTCTACCATACACTAATACCAAGAGGTACAAACTACAATGGCAACACGAGAACAGCAAGAAACATTAAGTTTTCAAGCGGAAGTAAAACAGCTTCTACATCTGGTGACCCACGCTTTATACAGTAATAAAGAAATTTTCTTGCGCGAGCTGATCTCCAATGCCTCTGACGCGGCAGACAAGCTACGGTTTGAGGCGTTGGGGGATGCTGCGCTGTTTGAAACGGATCCCGAATTAAAAATTTGGGTCAGTTTTGATAAGGAAAAACGCACCATTACAGTTAGAGATAATGGTATCGGCATGAATCGGGAAGAAGTCATCGAGAATTTAGGTACCATCGCAAAATCTGGTACCCGCGAATTTTTAACCAAGTTGAGTGGGGATCAGGCCAAAGATTCCAATATGATAGGGCAATTTGGCGTCGGATTTTATTCAGGTTTTGTAGTAGCGGATCAGGTTATCGTTAAAACTCGTCGTGCAGGAATGACACCCGATCAGGGCGTGTATTGGGAATCGACGGGTGGTGGGGATTATATTATCAAGAATATTGAGCGTAATGAACGGGGTACAGAAGTTATACTGCATTTGCGAACTGAGGAAGATGAATTTCTTGATGATTGGCGTTTGCGTGGCATTATTACCAAGTACTCAGACCATATTTTGCTTCCCATCGTGATGGAGAAACCTTCAGTCCCTACCGGCGAGGAAGAAAAAAAGCTGAACCAGCCCAACCGGAGACTGAAGTTGTCAATCGCGCTACGGCATTATGGACGCTGCCCAAGTCGCAAATTAAAGATGAAGACTACCGGGAACTTTACAAACATATCTCGCACGATTTTGAAGAACCCTTGCTTTGGTCGCACAACCGGGTTGAAGGTAAACTGGAATATATCAGTCTGCTCTTTATACCTGGCCGCGCTCCCTTTGACTTATGGAATCGTGAACGTAAACATGGCTTAAAGTTATATGTCCACCGCGTATTTATCATGGATGATGCTGAACAGTTGCTGCCAAATTATTTACGCTTTGTACGGGGGATTATCGATTCTAATGACCTACCGCTTAATGTCTCGCGTGAAATTTTGCAAAGCAGCCATATTATTGACAGTATACGTTCCGGCAGTATCAAACGTATTTTGGATATGTTAGATGACTTGTCTAAAAACGATGCTGAAAAATATACAAAATTTTGGAAGCAGTTTGGCCAAGTACTAAAAGAAGGTCCTGGTGAAGACTATGCAAACCGCGAGCGAATCGCTGGGTTACTGCGATTTGCATCAACTCATGGTGATAGCGCGGAACAGACCGTGTCGTTAGCCGAATATGTTAGTCGTATGCCTTCCAGCCAAAATAAAATTTATTATGTAACTGCCGATACCTACAGCGCGGCTAAGAATAGTCCGCATTTGGAAATTTTCCGCAAAAGAGGGATAGAAGTATTACTGTTGTCGGATCGTATCGACGAATGGTTGGTGTCGCATTTGACTGAATTTGAAGGTAAACAACTGCAGTCAGTAGCTAAAGGTGATCTCGATTTAGGTGGTCTGGAAGATAAGGAAGCCAAAGACAAAACCAAGCAAGCTGAAGGAGAATTAGCCAGCGTGATCACTCAAATTAAGAGTGTGTTGGGAGATAAAATTAAAGAAGTGCGGGTTACTGACCGGCTTATAGATTCCCCTGCCTGTCTGGTATCTGATGAACAGGATATGAGTATCCATTTGCAGAACTTATTGCGCGATGCTGGGCAGAGTTTTCCTGTGAGCAAACCCATTTTTGAGATTAATCCAGAACATGCGTTGGTTACTAAAATGAAACAAGAGGCAGATGAAGCGCGGTTTGCAGATTGGACTTGGGTGCTGTTTGAGCAGGCACAGTTGGCGCAGGGGTCATCTTTGGAGGATCCGGCGAGTTTTGTGAGAAGGTTGAATGCTTTGTTGGTGGAGGCGAAGTGAGAGTTGGGGCGCTGTGAGCCTTTTTCCTGCAGGATAAAGGAAGATTCAGTTAAAGTGCCACTAGAAGCTGCCCCCTTCCTAACCTTCCCCCGCAAGCGGGGGCAGGGACTGGTTGGGCAGGGAGCAAAGTCGGGAGCCAATTTTCTGTTAGCTCGAGCAAGTCCCTGCCCCCGCTTGCGGGGGAAGGTTAGGAAGGGGGCAGCTTCTACTGGCAACCATTCTTAAACCACCCGCTATATAAATCCCTACCAGCCATTTCACTTTTCGATTATCATTCTTTTATGACTCCCACTGTTTTTTGCCTCATGGGCCCTACCGCCAGCGGCAAGACCGCTTTAGCATTAGAATTAGCCCAACAATTACCGTGTGAAATTATCAGCGTAGATTCTGCAATGGTATATCGCGGTATGGATATTGGCACTGCCAAACCAACGCCAGCTGAGCTCACTCATGCCCCGCATCATCTGCTGGATATCCTGGACCCCTCCGAATCCTATTCAGCTGGACAATTTCGTAATGATGCTTCACGTGTAATTAACCAAATTATCGCAAAAGGTCGTATTCCATTGCTGGTCGGTGGCACTATGATGTATTTCCGCGCTCTCCAGCAGGGTCTATCGCCATTGCCGCAAGCGGATATAGCATTACGTCAGCGATTAAATATCGAGGCAGCCACGCTGGGTTGGTCAATGATGCACCAACGCTTGCTACAGGTAGATCCAGTAGCAGGGCAGCGTATCAGTCCTAACGATAGCCAACGTATCCAGCGTGCCCTGGAAGTCTATGAATTAACGGGTATGCCCCTAACAGAATTCTGTGAACGAAATAAAATCACACCGCCTCCCTATAATTTTGTAAATATCGGATTAGTGCCGAATGATCGCGCTAGACTTAAAGAACGTATAGAGCTACGTTTTAAGGGCATGTTAGAGCATGGATTTATCGAAGAAGTTATGCTGCTGAGACAGCGTGCTGATTTACATGCAGATTTACCCGCCTTGCGCGCGGTAGGTTATCGGCAGGTTTGGGACTACCTCGAAGGAAAATTAACCTGGGAAGGAATGGAAAATTGTGGTATTGTGTCGACTAAGCATTTGGCTAAAAGGCAGCTAACTTGGTTGCAAAGCTGGCCAAACTTATCAATGTTGTATTGCGAAGATCCGTTATTAACAGCAAAATTTTTAGCGCTATGGAAGGCAAACTTATATTGAACCAGATGAAATGACAGGGTTGGTCGCTATCTTGTAAAACCTAGTTACTTCATCGCGAACTTTATCGGAGTTACTTATGCCTTTTTTAGTTGTTTCATTTCAACCTGAACCATTTTTTTCCAGCAAGAATCGAATGGATTTTATTTTCGAGGAGTTGAGTTCTACTGCAAAGAATGGTTACGATGCTATACCTTTTTTTGCGAACTTTATTGATGCTACAGACTATCTTGAAGATCAACAAGATGAGCAAGACGAGTTAGATGCCTTGATTCTACAAGTAGAGTCTCAATTATCAAATTTGTTTCGATTACTGACTCAACCGCAACCAAGCCCAAGATCGTTTTTTGAAGAAGTAGAAGCTATTAATTATTTCGATCGTTCTTCAAATGCAGTTCTTCCGCAGAGTTGGAGCAGGGAATCGGAATCTTCTGATTTAGATGAATTCTTTGATTCTTTGTTCAACAGAGGCTCAAGCCTACGGCAAGGGCCAGCAGTTGAATCTGAGCGTTTACCCGCTTCCTCCTTTTTTAATCGATCCCCTGCTCCTGCTATTGGTGCAGTCGCGGATATACCTGAAAAGTTTGAGAATTACACGTTTCCTGATTATAGTGATGCTGATCCAAATAATTTCACGTTAGAAGACCCGATTACTCTTGCAGAAATCAGAAATCCTGTTTGCGTAGCATTGAATGGTGTGGTACGTGTTTATGAACACAAGGATTTCCTGAAAATGGTAACTGATGGTGAATTTAAAAATCCTTACGGTAGAGAGAAAGTACGGCTTGACAGTGATGCTATATTTTCTATAGATGCTGATACCCTGAAAGACCATATGCAAGCACAGTTACTCTCTATTGGTTTAAGTAAAAATACAGGTCCTGGTCTCTAGCAGCGAACTTCTTTCAAAGACCGGAACAAGGGGCTGTCATCCTGAACGCAGTGAAGGATGACAGCCTTATTCAGAATAACAGCCTTTATTTTGAGAAAGGGTAGAATTCGACGGTAGGATTTACTGTATTCTGACGCACCAGTTTCAATGTCGTAAGCTCTTGCGGTTTATTTAAATGTAATGCCTTTACCCCCACCGATTCAGCTCCTGCAATATTCAGCAAACTGTCATCAATAAATAAAGTCTCTTCCGCTTTAAGATTATTTTCTCTGAGTATTTCTTGAAAAGAAGTGGGATCCGGTTTGCGCATCCCTAAACGACAGGAATAATATTCACGTTCAAAATAATCAGCAAATGTGGGAACACCACAAACTTTTTGGACGATTTTAAAAACCTCTTCCAGGTGTATTTCATTAGTATTGCTGTAAAGAAAAATTCGATAATGCTGAGATAATTGTTTGATGTAGTCCAGATTTTTCGCTGGCAAATCCAGTAACATAGCATTCCATGCAGCATCAAAATCGTCATCGCTGAGAGATTCAATAAATAGCAGCGCCTTTAGATGCTTGCGGAAATCGGTTGGGGAAATTTTACCCGTTTCAAAAGCAGTAAATAGTTCAATTTCACTGCCTGGAGTAAAAAAGGTGGTGATGTGCGGAGCTCCCAGATTAATAAATGCCTCCTGGGTTAGATTGAAGTCAATATTAAGAATGACTCCACCTAAATCGAAAATTAAGTTTTTGATTTTCATGCGCGGTAGTATAACATATTTCCGGCTCGGTGCATTTAGGATGACAGCAACCGGTAAAGTTTTCCTGGATACTAAACGTTTTGCTCAAAAGTAATAAATTTGAGATTAGGTACTGTGCAATCATGTAAATCACATGATACACTAGCCACTTTGTTAGATTTACAAACTATAATGAAATAGCCTCAGCAAGGAGAAAGGAATGACTAAAGGACATCTGCTACAAGATCCTTTTTTGGAGACATTGTGTAAAGAAAAAGTACCAGTTTCAATTTATCTGGTAAATGGAATTAAGCTTCAGGGACAAATTGAGGCTTTTGATCCAACGGTAGTGTTGCTGAAAAACACTTCTAGTCAAATTGTATACAAGCATGCCATTTCAACCATAGTTCCTGCGCGAAAAGTAGTGCTTGAAGGATTTAATGAAGAGATGGAAGTGGCTGAGGCCGCCTCCTGAAAATTTTTTCAGTTTAGGCAACTTTTGGATCGGGGTTTTTACAAAAAAACTCTGATCTACTCTTATCCCCAGCTCTCTCCCACAAGGCTGGGGGACGCTGTAATGATAGGCCTAGTATACAAATCCTGTTCAGGCTTTTTTACTAATTAGGCACTGTAAAACAATAACTTATTTTTTAGCGCCCAGATGAGACTCAGATTTGTAGGCGGGATGGTGTAGAAAAATGCGCGCATAGTCGACGGAACGTCGGTTGTTCTATGTAAGTGTTTTTCTATATCATCCCGCCTGCGAAGATGAGTCTTAGATGGGATGCTAAAAAGATAAGTTATTGTTTTACAGTGCCTCACTAGCCGCATCCAAACACTTGAGGCATCATTGCAAGAAGTAGCTGTACTGGTACATATCGACTTTGATCAGGTGCACGAAGCTGAGTATATTTCAGAATTTCGTGAGCTGGTTTTATCTGCTGGGGCCACGCCAGTGGCTTTGATTCGCGGTTCGCGAACTGCTCCAGATCCCAAATACTTTGTGGGCAAGGGTAAAGCTGAAGAAATAGTGCAACAGCTTGCTGCCACGCATGCAAAATTAGTGTTACTCAATCATGTATTATCCCCTGCGCAAAAGCGTAATCTGGAGCAATTATTCCAGTGTAGTGTGCTGGATAGAACTGAATTGATTTTAGATATTTTTGCCCAGCGTGCGCGCACTTTTGAGGGTAAGTTACAAGTTGAGCTGGCAAGTTTGCAATATTTATCTACTCGATTGGTGCGGGGTTGGACCCATCTTGAGCGTCAGAAAGGTGGTATTGGCCTGCGTGGTGGCCCAGGTGAAACACAGTTAGAAGTTGACCGGCGGTTATTGCGTCGTCGCATAGAAGTCATTACTGAGCGATTGCAAAAAGTGCGTCGACAGCGTGACTTAAGCCGCAGGTCGCGTCAACGTTCGGCTATTCCCAGCCTATCACTTGTTGGTTACACCAATGCAGGTAAATCTACTTTATTTAACAAATTGGCCCAGGCAGACGTTTACGTCGCAAATCAGTTGTTCGCCACTTTAGACCCAACCTTAAGGCGTGTATCTTTTCCGGAAATTGGTCCGGTTGTATTAGCAGATACGGTTGGCTTTATTCGCGATTTGCCTCACCATCTGGTTGATGCTTTTAGAGCTACACTGGAGGAAGTATTAGAGGCAGATTTATTACTGCACGTAGTTGATGCCCATAATCCTGAACGGCAGTTATATATGGAACAAGTTGGTAAGGTCATAAACCAGATCGGTGCCGAAAAAGTCCCTCAACTACAAGTATTTAATAAGCTGGATTTGTTGCCTGGTCAAGTCCCGAGAATTGACCGTGACACTAAAGGACATCCCTTCCGCGTGTGGGTTTCTGCAGAAACCGGCGTTGGTATGGAATTATTAACCCAGGCTTTAGGGGAAATATTATTCTCTGATTGGGTGAATGAAGAGATTCAATTAACAGCGGGGCAAGGTAAATTGCGCGCAGCTTTATATGAAATGGGCGCTGTATTGAATGAACATCAGGAGGAGGATGGCAATTCTGTCCTAATGATAAAATTGCCGCGAGAGGATTATGAAAAACTACTTAGGCAGTTTGAATGATATCCTGTTTGAAGGAAGACTTCAGATAGTGGCAACCATTCTGTAACCACATACGCAACACGTAACCGGAGAATAAAAAGTATGCCGTGGAATCCATCGGACCAAAATAAAGATCCTTGGGGAAGGGATAAAAATAAGTCACAAGGTCCCCCAGATTTAGATGCCATTTTTCGACAATATAAAAATAAGCTATTAGCTATTTTTGGTGGTAAAGGCAGTGGCTCTCCTACCGGAGGGGCTGGGGTTGCTGGAGTACCCACATTTTTTATCACGTTGATCATAATAGCCATCTTAATAATTTGGGCACTATCAGGGATTTATATTGTGCCGCCCGCTGATCGAGCAGTCGTATTACGTTTTGGGCAATATAGAACGACAGTAGGTCCTGGTCCTCATTGGATTCCACATTTTATTGAATCCAAAACCTTAGTGAATGTGCAACGTGTGGCTAACTTTGTTTATACGTCTGAAATGTTAACCAAAGATGAGAATATCGTATCAGTGACAGTGACAGTACAGTATCGCATTGAGGATGCTAATAATTATCTATTTAATGTAGTAAGCCCTGATACCAGCTTGGAACAAGCGACAGCCAGTGCGTTGCGTCAAGTAGTGGGACATAGTACGTTAGATCAATTATTAACTACCGGACGCCAAAAAGTGCGTGACCAGGTTGCCACCCAACTACAGCAGATTATCGCCAGTTATCATTCCGGTTTATTATTGACAGATGTTACTCTGCAATCTATAAAACCACCTGAAGCCGTAACAGATGCTTTCGATGACGTAATTAAAGCGCGCGAAGACCAGCAATCTTATATAAATAAAGCGGATGCTTATGCTAAGCAGGTTACAGCAGTGGCAGAAGGTCAGATTGCACGTATTATGCAAGAAGCAGAAGCCTCACAGAAACAAGTGGTATCGGAAGCACAGGCAGCCACGGCAGGTTATCTCGCTTTATTGCCCGAATATCAGAAAAATCCTCAGGTAATGGAAGACCGACTATATCTGAGTGCAATGGAGACCATCTTATCCAAAGCCAGTAAGGTATTCGTGGATCAAAAAGGCGGCAACCCTATGTTTTATCTACCCTTAGATAAAATAACAGGACTGATTCCCGCGCAATCGCCTCCGCAAGCAGGAGGAGGGACGACTTATAATGAAAACAGCCAGCAAATGGCGGAAATCGGGGGCTCAATTGCGGCAGGTAATGCGTCAACAGGTCGAGGTAGTTATCCAGTGAGGGGAGGCAACTAATGCGTGCATTAAAATCATTTGCCCTGACAATATTAGTAATTGTGGTTATTGTTTTGTATGCCAGTGTATATACCGTTAACGAAGGCCAAAAAGCTTTATTGCTGCGTTTAGGACAAATTGAGCTGGGTGCTAATGGTAAACCTAAGATAATTCTGCCGGGGCTAAATTTTAAAATCCCATTTTTGAACCAAACGCAGAAATTTGATACCCGTTTGCAGATGCTGACGGTACAATCCTCGCGTATTCTGACGCAGGATCAGAAATATGTATTGGTGGACTATTACATTAAATGGCGAATTGAAGATCTGCCTTTGTATTATCAACGTACCAGTGGTGATCCCTTGCGTGCAGAAACGTTGCTGCAGCAGCAGGTGAATGATGCTCTGCGCACGGCATTTGGCCAGCGCACCTTAACTGAAATGGTTTCCGGTGAGCGCATCAATGTCATGGCGCTACTTAAAGACAGCGCAAATGCAACCGCCAAGAACTTAGGTATATGGGTTGCAGATGTCCGCATTAAAAGCATTGATTTACCTAAAGAAGTAAGTGAAAAAGTATTCAATAATATGCGTACTAAGCGGGAGCAGGATGCTACCCAGTATCGCGCAGATGGCAGAGCAAAAGCGGAAGGAATCAGCGCCACTGCCGATGCCAAAGCGGCTATAGCAGTAGCGCAATCCTTGGTAGCAGCAGCAGATCTGCGTGCCCAAGGTGCGGCAAAGGCAGCACAGATTTATGCAGATGCCTATAATCAAGGACCGGAATTTTATTCTTTTTATCGCAGCCTTGAAGCTTATAAAATTGGTTTTAGCAATAAGAGTGATTTGCTGATCCTAACGCCGCAAAGTGACTTCTTTAAATACTTTAATGGCTTGCCAGGCCAGCCAGCCAATCCAGCCAATAGTGAAACTGTTAAAACGACAAATGGGCATTAACATGGCAAGAAATATTATTGTAGTGGGTACCCAGTGGGGTGACGAAGGCAAGGGTAAAATTGTCGATCTGCTTACCGATCATGCTAGGGGGGTGGTACGTTTCCAGGGCGGTCATAATGCAGGCCATACACTAGTCATTGACGGGCAAAAAACCGTGTTGCGCCTATTACCCTCTGGCATTCTGCGCGAAGGAGTGCATTGCTTTATTGCTAATGGGGTGGCGGTTTCACCGTCGGCTTTAATTAAAGAAATTCAAGAACTGGAGTTAAAAGATATTCCAGTATCACAGCGCTTGCATATCAGTCAGTCATGCTGCCTGGTATTGCCGCACCACGTAGCTTTAGACCAGGCGCGAGAAAAAGCTAAGGGATTGGCAGCTATTGGTACGACAGGTCGGGGAATTGGTCCAGCGTATGAAGATAAAGTAGCGCGTCGCGCCCTGCGGGTCATGGATTTACTCAATCTTGAGCGGCTAAAAAGCAAACTTAAAGAAATTACTGAGTATCATAATTTCACTCTGGTTAATCACTTTGGGTTGGCACCGATTTCATATGACGAAGTTTTAGCAGAACTGCTGGAACATGCCAAAATCCTTATTCCTATGATCACTGATGTGACAGCTAGGCTGGGCACTATTAATCAACAGGGCGGCAATCTACTGTTCGAAGGCGCCCAAGGCACCTTTCTTGATGTTGATCATGGCACTTATCCTTACGTAACTTCTTCAAATACTACAGCCGGTGCTGCCGCCACAGGTAGTGGCTTGGGTCCTCTGTATTTTGATTATGTGCTAGGGATTACTAAAGCGTACACTACGCGCGTAGGCGGCGGCCCTTTTCCTACTGAGCTTAAAGATAAGATAGGGCAGGAAATTGCCGAGCGCGGTCAGGAATTTGGCGCTGTTACAGGCAGGCCCAGGCGTTGCGGCTGGTATGATGTCGCATTAATGCGCCGTTCAGTGCAACTCAACAGTCTGTCAAGTTTATGCGTGACTAAACTAGATGTGCTGGACCCCTTTGCCACCTTGCGTTTGTGCGTGGGTTATCGTTATCAGGGTAAAATATTATCTCTGCCGACCACTGATACGGAGATATTTGCCGAGTGTGAACCTGTTTATGAAGATATCGCGGGTTGGGAGCAGTCCACATTTGGGGTAAAAACCTGGGAGGGGTTACCTAAGAATGCGCAAAAATATCTTAAACGGATTGAAGAGCTGGTGGGGGTTCCTATTTCCATTGTTTCAACGGGACCTGATCGGGAACATACTATTGTGTTACAGCATCCCTTAGAAGGACGAAATTTGGGGAATGGAGCTAAGACTCAGATAAAGTGCCACTAAAAGCTGCCCCCTTCCTAACCTTCCCCCGCAAGCGGGGGAAGGGACTTACTCGAGCTAGTGTGGGATTGGGTGCATAATTTGACTTATTCTGCCCAACCAGTCCCTTCCCCCGCTTGCGGGGAAAGGTTAGGAAGGGGGCAGCTTCTAGTGGCAACCATTTTGTAACCGCACAATGTAAATAAATATTTTGTGTCGATCCCCCAGCCCGCAATGAGAGAGGGATCATGGAGCTTACCGCCGGGGGCAAGTTAAAGCGCAGCGAAGTTTTTCCAAATCAAGAAGCAGCCATCCTCGTTTTCAAATCCAACAGCCGCGGTTCCAGTTGCGCTTGATATGTCTCAATTCCACTGTTGCGAAAATCATTAGTTTGTTGGGTACAATAACTTTGCATAGCTGCTATGGTAGGACTGTCATAAACCAGCTCTCCACCACGAAACACTGGTCGCAGTAAATCCTCATAACGTTCTGCGTGGGGAAATAATGCGCTATCATCTACACCTGTTTCCAAATCATAAATCACATCCCCAAGAAGTTTTCCTTTTTGAAAATAGCGTCTTACTGCGAGAATCCCAGGAATAGTGGTTTTAGCAGCTGTGTCAGAAATTTTTAGGTTATAGTTCCAGTTTTGTAAATTATTTTTGATGGCACTTAGTTTATAAACAGCATCTAACGCTGGTTGATCATAAGCTGTTACTAAACGTGTACCCACGCCCCATAAATCAATAGCCGCTCCATCAGCTTTTAATTGCGCAATAGCATATTCATCCAAATCACCACTGGCCAATATCTGTGTCTTATCAAAACCAGCTTCGTCTAACATAATGCGTCCTGCACGGCTTAACGCTGCCAGATCGCCAGAATCTAATCTAATGGCCTGCAATGTTTGTCCTCGCGCACGCAATTGTTCACCCACCACAATGGCATTTTTAATTCCATTTAAGGTGTTGTAAGTGTCTACTAATAAAATGACGCTGTCAGGCATAGCCTCTGCAAAACCCACAAAGGCGCTCAATTCATTGTCAAATGCCATAATCCAGCTATGTGCCTGAGTTCCTTTGACCGGAATATTAAAATACTGTCCCGCCAGTACATTTGAAGTCCCCATGCAGCCACCAATATAGGCAGCACGGCTGGCCGTCAATCCACCATCAGGGCCTTGTGCGCGGCGTAAGCCAAATTCAATGACTGGATCTGGATAAGCAGCATGGCAAACCCGAGTCGCCTTAGTGGTGACCAAGGAAGAAAAGCTAATGAAATTAATCAGTGCAGTTTCTAATAATTGGCACTGCAATATCGGGGCTTTGATGCGCAATAAAGGTTCATGGGGAAACACTACGGTACCTTCTGGTATAGCGTCAATGTCACCACAAAAATGGATTTGAGAAAGGTAACTTAAAAATTCTTCTGGAAATAAACGGGTGTCTGCGGAGGATTGCAAACCTCTTAAATAATTGAGTTCAATCTCAGAAAACTTCCATTGCGTGATGAAATCTATTGCACGCTCCAAGCCGGAACAGACGGTATAATTGCCGAAAGGGGAGTTGCGAAAAAATAAATGAAACACTGCCTCCTGTTTATGTTTACCAAGACGCCAGTAACTAAAAGCCATAGCAAGCTGGTAAAAATCAGTAAGTAAAGGTGAAAAGGTGGGCGAGGGGATGAGCATGTTATAAATTACGCGGCATCCCGCCGCCAGTTAAAGACCCCAGTTGGCGCATCATTCGAGCCAAGTTATTCCCTTTTAGTTTTTTCATCATTTTCTGCATCTGGATAAACTGTTTCAGCATACGGTTAATATCCTGTACCTGGGTACCTGAACCAGCAGCAATACGGCGTTTGCGGGAGCCACCAATCAATTCAACATGACGGCGCTCTTTACGCGTCATCGAATTAATAATCGCTTCCATCTGCTTAAACAATTTATCGTTGACCATGCCTTGTGCGGCTTGGGGAATGGCCGCGCCTGGGAATTTGCTGAGAATAGAGGATAGCCCACCCATATTACGCATCTGCTGTAATTGGGTAAGGAAGTCATCCAGGTCAAATTCTTTGCCGCCTTTTTTAAGTTTTTTGGCGAGTTTTTTAGCTTCTTTGTGGTCTACTTTACGTTGTACTTCTTCGACCAGAGAAAGAATATCACCCATCCCCAAAATACGGGATGCCATGCGGTCCGGGTAAAATGCATCTAGCGCATCAATTTTCTCACCCACGCCGACAAACTTAATGGGTTTGCCAGTGATATGGCGAATAGACAAGGCAGCACCACCGCGCGCATCGCCATCAACCTTAGTAAGGATGATTCCAGTCAACGGTAAAGCGTCATTGAAGGCTTTGGCGGTGTTTGCCGCGTCTTGCCCGGTCATACTATCTACGATAAATAATGTTTCGATCGGATTAATTGCTTTATGGATGTCGCTGATTTCAGCCATCATTTCCTGATCTATGTGCAGACGTCCGGCGGTGTCGATTAACACCACGTCAATAAACTGTGATTTGGCTTGCTGAATCGCGCCTTTAGCAATTGCGACAGGGGATTGGCTAATATCGCTGGGATAATAATCCACGTCGATTTGTTCAGCTAGTGTTTTTAACTGCTCGATAGCAGCCGGACGATAAATATCGGCGCTGGTGACTAATACAGATTTATTTTTGCGTGTTTTTAACCAATGGGCTAATTTGGCGGTGGTGGTGGTTTTACCTGAGCCCTGCAAGCCAGCCAGCAGAATTATGGCTGGAGGTTGGGTTTGTAAATTAATTTCGGTTTGGACTGTGCCCAATAATTCCAGGATGGCATCATGCACGATCTTAACCAGGGCTTCTCCAGGTTTTAAACTTTGCAGAACTTCTGCCCCAATGGCTTTGCTGCGCACTGTGTTCAAAAAATCGTTAATGACGGATAGCGCGACATCAGCGTCCAGCAAGGCCGAGCGCACCTCCTGCAGGGTTTCTTTAATATTATCTTCCGTCAACCGGCCTTGGCCGGTGATGCGTTTTAAACTTTGAGTCAGTTTTTCAGTCAAGGAGTCAAACATAGGTTTCCGTTAAATAGAGTTATATAATGTGATATTCTGAGTTATGTTTTAATGGGTGTACTGATTTCAGCCAATAGAAGCTCCCCCCTCTCCCTAACCCAACTCCCGCAAGGGTGAGGGGATATAGAGTTTTAAGGGGATATACTGCCGATATTCGAACGGGCAGCATATCCCCTCTCCCCTTGCGGGAGAGGGTTAGGGAGAGGGGGAGTTTCCAGTGGCATTTAATTCGTCATCACCGCAGGTATAAATTAAGTATACCTTGAACCCGCCCATGGGAGAAGATTAAAGTACATGCACGTTACATTTCATATATTAACTGCTGTGGCCGCCTTCAGTGTATTGGGTATGGCAGCGTTGCAGACGGTGTTATTACGCATCCAGGAGGGGTTGCTGCGACGCAATTATGCGGGTACCCTCATTCAAAAATTACCTCCCCTCGAAACGATGGAACGCTTACTGTTTCAAATGATAGGCTTGGGATTTTTCCTATTAACTGTAGTTTTATGCAGTAGCCTGTATTTTTTTCATCATTTATTAGCACCGCCTCTGCTGCAAAAAACTATTCTGGTGATAATAATTTGGTGTATTTTTGCAGTCCTGCTTGCGGGACGCTGTTTTTTTGGATGGCGCGGACGTAAAATTGTATATTATACTTTCAGTGGGTTTATTTTATTGACAGTTGTATATTTTGGTAGTTGAGGAAAGTCTATTGTAACTGTTCAGGCGCTTCGCTAGACAGGCATGAACGGTCAGGTTTTTTCCCAGATTTTTCGGGGTGATATTGGGAAAATATGGCCGTTTCCATTGGTGGCTGAAGGCTTACAGTCTATTCAGGGAATTTTGTTTTGAGTCCTATACAAATACTAATAATTGCGTTACTCATATTAATTCTGATCTCCAGTTTTTTCTCAGGTTCTGAGACAGCCATGATGGCAATAAACCGCTATCGCCTACGTCATCTCATGCGCAAAAATCATGCCGCCGCTAAGCGAGTAAGTCGATTATTAGAGCGTCCTGATCGTTTGCTGGGAGTGATATTAATAGGCAATACATTTGCCAATATGTTGGTGTCTGCGGTTACAACGGTCATTGCTATTGAGCTGTACGGTAGTGTTGCGGTTGTGCCAGCGACTATAATCGTGGCATTAATTGTACTTATTTTTGCTGAAATTACCCCAAAAACTTTAGCAGTATTACATCCGGAGCGCTTGGCTTTTTCAGCGTCATGGTTATTATGGCTTCTGCTTAAATTATTTTATCCTCTGGTATTTATTGCCAACTGCATTTCTAATGGTTTCCTGAAATTATTCAAAGTTGATATACAAAGAGCTACTACCGATGATTTGACAGGTGAAGAAATGCGCACGCTGGTATTTGAGTCAGCGGGTCAGTTAGCTGTTGGTTCTAAACATATGATGTTGGGGGTTTTAGATTTAAGCGGCATTTCAGTGGATGATATAAAGGTTCCGCGCAATGATATTGTCGGTATTGATCTTGACGCTTCTTGGTCAGTTATTTTGGAGCAACTTTCCACCAGTGAGCACACCCGACTGCCAGTTTTCAGAGAAAGCATTGATCAAGTACAGGGTATTTTGCATCTGCGTAAAGCGCTCAATCTGGCAGCTAACCGTGAATTAGATAAAGTTAAATTACTCGCTATTTTAGAAGAAACTTACTTTATTCCAGAAGGTACGCTATTGAATATTCAGCTGGTTAATTTCCGACAGCAGAAATGCCGTATGGGATTGATTGTAGATGAATACGGGGACATCCAAGGATTGTTGACTTTAGATGATATTTTAGAAGAAATTGTCGGTGAATTTACTACCAATTTACCAGGTTCAAATAAAAATATTCAACATCAAAAAGATGGAAGCTATATGATAGATGGTGGTATTAATATTCGTGATTTGAACCGTCAAATGCATTGGACCCTGCCGACGGACGGGCCAAAAACATTAAGTGGTTTGATAGTGGAGAATTTGGAAACCATTCCTGATTTCGGCGTCTGCTTAAGCATCGGTGAATACCGGATTGAAGTTGTTCAAATTGAAGAAAATATGGTGAAATTGGTGAAAATATGGCTGGTACCCTAAGGCATCGTGCAAAAATTTATACTAAAAGGAGATTTCTATATGCCCGCAGATACGGCGAATAAAACTAGCTTCCTATTACCAAATATGCTTGCTTTTACCGTAATAGAAGTTATGGTCATATTGATTATTTTGATGTGCTTGTTTGTTTTTATTGTTCCTGCTGGTAATGAGGTTCTGGTGGAGCATCGAGCGATAGCCGGATCTAATAGAATTGTCAGCGGATTGTATTTGGCGCGCAATGAGGCAATCCAGCGTGGTGAGAAGATTATTTTTTGTAAAAGTGCTGACAGTAAATCCTGTAGTGGTAATTGGAATGATGGACAAATAATAATAAATAGCAAAGGAGCAGTATTGCACCGGTTTGCTGCCTTAGGTGGGAATGATAGTCTGATTTGGAATAGCAGTGCGGGGAAGGATAATTGGGTGGAATGGCTGCCGACAGGTTTTACTAATGGCCAGCGTGGCTCATTTTATTATTGTGCCGCGAATGACAATGCTGCTTATTCGCAGGCGATTGTATTAATAAATACGGGCCGGTTGTATGTTTCGCAGATTAATGCGGAGGATTTTGATAAATATTGTCCGCATTAGGGCTTGTGCAAGAACTGATCTATCGTACTGAGCATATGTTCAAACTCAGGGTTATAGCTCAAGCGCTGAACTATATGCTGGGATAAATTTTTTTTAGAGAGGCTGCCCATATAAACTGCATCAGTCACAGCTGGAGCCCTATGTTGATAATGAGCAAAATCCTTAAAAATCCCCTGGACCCCATAAAAATAATTATCGGGCGAAATGGGTAAGCAGGTATGCGAGAAATCCAGAATATTTTTTTCAGGGAAATAACTAGTGAGCTGTGTAATACGTTTTTCAATGGCGTGGTTGGGCACAGGGCGATAAATTAGCAGGCGATTGTTTGGGTTGGGTTGCTGCTGGAAAATATCAATTACACTCTCAGCGACTACGGTTTCATCGGTTGAACTTTGTGCGATAAATAAAGGAATGGCCAAGGGTTTTTTTTGCAGTAGGACGCGTGTTTCTTGCGCCAGCTTGCACCCTTGGTAAGCCGCATCAAAATTAAAAGATTCATATTTAGTATAATTTTTTTGTGCAATTTTTCGGTACCACTTAAGATCTGCTGACATCCAGCTTATTAACCCATGCCAGCGGCAGAGCTGCGCCCAATAATTGCGGTAAAGTTTTAATGCCGGTGCTAATAGAATGAGTCCGTGAATGTCTGGCGTCTCGGTTGCTTTGCGCAGGGCCAGAGAACATCCCATGGAATACGCGCAAATAAAAATCCTGTCTACTTCCCGTCGTAAACTTTCAAAACCATAATCCACGGCTTTTATCCATTCGCTGCGATGAATTTTTAATAAATCTCCAGGCACAGTTCCGTGTCCTGGTAAAAGTATGCTGCGAACCATGAATCCTTGCTTTAAAAAATGCTGTCCCAGATCTTTCAGGGTAAAAGGAGAATCATATAATCCGTGAATTAATAAAATGCCTTGTTTGATTTTACCTGCCTGCGAAGGCACCCAGTTGTAGGGGGTATTGGCAGCTAGAATTTGATCTTTAGAGTCGGAGGTGATATCAATTCTGGCTTGGGTAATCATGGTCTGGGTTTGTGCTATATAATCGGCAAATGTTTTACCTGGATTGTTAAAGCTGCTGTTTAAGCCGGAAGGGAGGAATAATCGTGGATCGAGTTCCATATGGGTTCCATCCGTTTTTATGGGGTTAAGTGTGTTTCCTTAGGGTGGCTTTGTTGAATAATTCGCTCCCATTTTTGGAAAAGCACTGTATCCCCTCTCCCCTTGCGGGAGAGGGGATACAGTGCTTTTCCAAAAATGGGAGTGAATTATTCAACGAAGCCCTCGGGGTTGAGGGGTACTTTACCCAAAAAAGGTGGGTTGTGGTATATTTTTTAGAAGTAGGGGGCAGCCTCTGGTGGCACTCCCTTTGAATCCCTCAACTTAAATCAAAGAATTACTTGAAAACAGTGAACCCTAACAGCCAATCATTTAGTGCGGAAACTTTGCACCAAACCCTGCGTTTGCATCAGTTACAGCAAATTCTAGTCGCCTACAGTGGCGGATTAGACTCGCATGTATTGCTGCACAGCCTAGCCACTCTGCGCGCCCAGTATCCGCATTTGAAGATTCGTGCCCTGCACATCAATCATGGCCTCAACCCTAAAGCCCATAGTTGGGGCCTGCATTGTCTCGCAATATGTAAATCGTTAGATGTGGAATGCAGGATAATAACAGTCGATGTTAAGCAGCACCTTGCTGGCCAGAGCCTTGAGGAAGCAGCTAGAAACCTGCGCTATGAAGCCTTGGCTAAAGAATTGCAAGCTGGCGAATGCTTAATGGTGGCACATACTCAGGATGATCAGGCAGAAACTTTATTGTTGCAGTTGCTGCGGGGTGCTGGAGTAAAGGGATTGGCGGCTATGCCATTGGCCAAAAAATTTGCTAATAGTAGTCTTGTAAGACCCTTATTACACGTCACGCGTCATGCACTGCAACGTTATGCACAGTTACATAAATTATCCTGGATTGAAGATGAGAGTAATGCGGCAACTACCTTGGATCGTAATTATCTGCGCCATCGCATATTACCAGAATTAGCCTCGCGTTGGCCGGGGGTAAAAAAAGTCTTGTCTCGTGTTGCACAGCATTGTGGTGAAGCCAGTCAGTTAATCGACGAATTAGCATTGCAGGATTTAGCGGCAGTCACAGGATCTGTGAGGCATACCCTTTCAGTGACTGCTTTAAGTAGATTATCGTTGCCGCGCCAGAAAAATGTACTGCGATTTTGGTTGAGATGCCTGCATTTGCCCGTCCCTAATGCCAGGCAATTAGCCCAATTGCAGCAAGACTTTTTGTGTTCGCAACCTGACGCTGCACCCAAGATGACGTGGCCTGGGGTGGAAATAAGACGTTTTGCTGATGATTTATATGCCCTGCAGCCGTTACCTTCTCATGATGCAACGGCTGTATTCTGCTGGGACTTGTCGCAGACATTGGTCTTACCCAACTTAGGAACCTTGTCAGTAACCTACGCCAGCGTGGGATTGGAGATTCCTATGGGTGCTAAGGTTACTATACGTTTTAGGTGTGGCGGAGAGCGGTTTTATCCCACCGGCCGCAACGGCTCTCATCCATTAAAAAAACTATTCCAGGAATGGAAAGTTCCGCCTTGGTTACGCGATCGGGTGCCATTGATTTATTTTGATGAAGAATTAGTAGCTGTCGCTAATTATGCCATTTCTAAAAAGTATCTAACGCCTGATCATAGACGTGGATTGGGCATGCTGGTAGAATTTAATCCCGGTGTGTGACTTGTGTCATAGCGCTCTTTTAAATAATTTTTTAGTTAAAATTTGTTTGAAAAACGGTACTATACACAATAATTTTTCATAATTTTACCGGGATTCATTGCTATGACGCGTTATGTTTTTATTACTGGGGGAGTGGTTTCTTCATTAGGCAAAGGTATCACTTCTGCTTCCCTGGGAGCCATCCTTGAAGCGCGTGGTCTTAAAGTCACTTTGATCAAACTGGATCCCTATATCAATGTCGACCCAGGCACTATGAGCCCCTTTCAGCATGGTGAAGTTTTTGTCACTGAAGACGGGGCAGAGACTGATTTAGACCTGGGGCATTACGAACGTTTTGTCCGCACTACCATGTCACGTCGCAATAATTTTACTACCGGGCGTATTTATGCCGACGTCATCCGCAAAGAACGCCGTGGGGACTACCTCGGCGCTACGGTACAAGTCATTCCTCATATTACTGACGAAATCAAATTCAAAATTAAAGAAGGGGCTGATGGAACTGACGTTGCCTTAGTTGAAATCGGCGGTACGGTGGGTGACATTGAATCATTGCCATTTCTGGAAGCGATACGCCAAATGCGTATTGAGCTGGGGTCTTCACAAACCTTATTTTTGCACTTAACTCTAGTTCCTTATATTCCTACCACTGGCGAAACTAAAACCAAGCCAACTCAGCACTCTGTAAAAGAATTACGTTCTATAGGAATTCAGCCCGATATTTTGGTTTGCCGCTCAGAGAAATCGCTCGCCACTGAGGCGCAAGCTAAAATTGCACTGTTCACTAATGTGGAGCAAAGAGGCGTATTTTCTTTACCGGATATTAATCCTATTTATGAAATTCCGGTTATGCTGTCACAGCAAGGATTAGATGATCTGGTGGTTGAAAAATTGGACCTCCAAGCTGCAACCGCTGACTTAAGTGATTGGCAACAGGTTGTGAACGATTATCGTAATCCCATCTCATTTGTTAAAGTGGCTATGGTAGGGAAATATACCAATTTAACCGACTCCTATAAATCTCTGTCCGAAGCCCTGGTTCATGCCGGGCTACATGCGCACACACGGGTTGAGGTACGCTATGTAGATGCGGTGGAATTGGAAAGACAGGGCCCTAAATTATTGCGAGGTATGGATGCTATTTTAGTCCCAGGTGGATTTGGTGTGCGCGGTATAGAAGGGAAAATTGCTGCCGCGCAGTATGCAAGACAACAGGGAATACCTTATCTGGGGATTTGCTTAGGCATGCAAACTGCCATCATAGAAGTCGCGCGTAATATGGCGAATATGCAAGGTGCCAATAGTACCGAATTTGATCCCGCGACACCTTTTCCGGTGGTTGCTCTGGTCGCGGAATGGATTAACCGCGAAGGTAAAGTAGAAAAACGTTATCAGGATACTGAACTGGGTGGTACTATGCGGCTTGGTGGCCAAGCATGTCACCTGGCTCCCGGTTCTTTGGCGCAAAAGTGTTATAACCGGGAAGAAATCGTTGAGCGTCACCGCCATCGCTATGAAGTGAATAACAACTTTTTAGAACAGTTAACAGCAGCTGGGCTTAAAGTATCTGGATATTCAGCGGATGGCCAGCTGGTAGAAATGATTGAGCTACCTGACCATCCGTGGTTTGTAGGGTGTCAGTTCCACCCTGAGTTTACTTCTACGCCACGAGATGGACATCCGCTATTTTCTGGCTTTATAAAAGCCGCGCTTACTTTGAGCCAAGCCCTGCAGGAATCCAGCGAAACTGAGGCGCCTTTAGGCTCAATTAAACAATAAATGTAAGGATTTATCATCCCTGCTGAATAGTTACAAATAAGTTTGCCTAAGTTAGGTGAGGAGACTGCTGTTGAACATAACAAATTTTGAAGTAGGTATAGATAAACCTTTTTTTCTCATCGCTGGGCCCTGCGTTATTGAAAGCGAACAATTAGCACTAGATACTGCATGGGAATTAAAAAGTATCACTGAAAGCCTGAATATCGCCTTTATTTATAAATCATCGTTCGATAAAGCCAATCGCTCTTCTGCTAAAAGTTTCCGAGGTTTGGGTTTTGAAAAAGGCTTAGCGATATTAGATAAAGTGAAGCAGACAGTAAAAGTGCCCGTGCTAACTGATGTGCATGAAGATACGCCCCTTAATGAAGTGGCAGCGGTGGTGGATGTATTGCAGACGCCAGCGTTTTTATGCCGCCAGACTAATTTTATTCAAAGTGTAGCCGCCTGCGGTAAACCGGTTAATATCAAAAAAGGACAATTTTTGGCTCCATGGGATATGAAGCACGTGGTCGATAAAGCCCGTGCAACCGGGAATCAAAAAATTATGGTCTGTGAGCGCGGCGTATCTTTTGGTTATAATAATTTAATCACGGATATGCGTTCATTGGTTATTATGCGCGCTACGGGTGCGCCGGTGGTTATGGACGTTACCCATTCAGTGCAACTTCCCGGTGGACAGGGTGAAAGTTCTGGCGGTCAACGTGAATTTATTCCATCACTTGCGCGTGCAGCTGTGGCTGTTGGAGTCGCAGGCCTATTTATGGAAACCCATCCAAACCCGGATAAGGCATTAAGCGATGGGCCCAACTCCTGGCCTCTTGATAAAATGGCGGTGTTGTTGCAAACGTTAAAAGCGATTGATGGGCTAGTTAAAAACTGTGTTATAGACCATAACTCATTAGCGGTCGGTTAATATTACCCCTTCCTGGCAAGGGGCTTTGTTGAATAATTCGCTTTACCCATTATGGGAAAGCACTGTATCCCCTCTCTGCAAGGGGCGTTGTTGAATAATTCGCTCCTATTCTTGAAGAAGCACTGTATCCCCTCTCCCCCTCGGGAGAGGGTTAGGGAGAGGGGGTTGGTGTGGCATTCATTGGTGAAAAATAAAGGTAAATGCTTAAATATTACCCCTCTCCCGCAAAGGGAGAGGGGATCATAGAGTTTCAGATAGTTAGGAAGAGAATTATTCAACAACGCCCCCGCGGGGAGAGGGGTAATATTAAACATTTACCTTAAAACTACTAACGGAAAATATATGAGCCAAATAACAGCAATAAAAGGTTTTGAAATTCTGGACTCCCGAGGCAATCCAACGGTCGCCGCTGAAGTCAGATTAGCTAGTGGCAAATCAGGATATGCTGCAGCACCCTCTGGAGCATCTACTGGCACCCGTGAAGCATTAGAGTTGCGCGACCACGACAAAGGGCGTTATGGTGGAAAGGGCGTGCTAAAACCTGTAGCCAATATTAATAACGAAATCCAGAAGGCATTGTTAGGTCAGGATCCACGAGACCAGGAAGCCATTGACCAAACAATGATTTCTTTAGATGGAACAGAAAATAAAGCCCGCTTGGGTGCCAATGCTATTTTGGCGGTTTCGATTGCTGTAGCAAAGGCTGCGGCCAAAGAATTAAATTTACCTTTATACCGATATTTAGCACGGGGAGAGGCAGGTGTATTACCCGTGCCACAAATGAATATTATCAATGGGGGTGCCCATGCTGATAATAATGTAGATATGCAGGAATTTATGATTATTCCTGCCGGTGCACCTAGTTTTAAAGAGGCATTGCGTTATGGAGCTGAAGTTTTTCATACTCTCAAAGAGGTATTGCGCAAACGTGGCTTAAGCACTGCAGTCGGAGATGAGGGCGGATTTGCTCCTGATTTGCCTTCCAATGAGGCCGCCATAGAAGTGATTTTAGAAGCTATCAGCAAAGCTGGTTTTCAGGCGGGTAAGGATATTTATCTTGGTTTGGATATAGCGAGCTCTGAATTTTATAAGGATGGTGCTTATCATCTTACTTCAGAAAAACGAAGTTTGTCTTCAGAAGAAATGGTGCGTTATCTCGCATCTTGGGTTGAGCAGTTTCCTATTATTAGTATTGAAGATGCTATGAGTGAAGGTGACTGGCCTGGATGGGCGTTTTTAACTTTAGAATTAGGCGAAAAAGTGCAGCTTGTTGGCGATGATATTTTTGTAACTAATCCAGCTATTTTTGCGCGCGGCATCAAAGAATCCATTGCAAATGCGATATTAATCAAGCTAAATCAGATTGGTACTTTAACTGAAACATTAGCCGCTATTTCGATGGCTAAAGCTAATGATTATAAAGCGGTCATTTCGCATAGATCTGGCGAGACAGAAGATACTACCATTGCCGATTTAGCGGTGGCCACCGCTGCAGGGCAAATTAAAACAGGTTCGTTATGTCGTTCAGATCGAATAGCAAAATATAACAGGCTATTATACATAGAACAGGAATTGGAAGGTAAAGCGCAATATTTAGGTCGTAATGCATTTGCCCATTTAGGCGTTGTGTAGACAGCTCGCAGTCTACACAACACCTTCAGTTAACTAAAAAAGGAGCAATCTATGAGAGTTGTATTGGCTATTATTTTACTTGTCATTGGTATTTTCATTGGTTATACGCAAAAGGATTATCTACATGATCACGTTGTTAAGAAGTTCTCCAAGGTTGCATTAAATTTGGAGAGCGACAAGAGCATTCTTTTAGCTTGTCAGGCAATTGCTGTTAAGCCTTGGGGTTAGGATTAATTACATCAGGCGTCTCATTAGGGCATCATCTTAAACGTGGTAATATATTCTTATGAAACCAACGGCTCTTGTTTTTGTGCTCTTAATTGCCCTGCTGGCATTATTGCAATATAAGCTTTGGTTTTCACCAGATGGCGTCGCCCAGTTCTGGAAATTAAAGCATAATATAGCCGAGATAAATAAGGAAAACTCTGCGTTGCAGGAAAGAAATTCTCATATGGCCGCAGAAGTTAAAGATTTAAAGCAGGGTGATGAGGCTATTGAAGAACGCGCGCGCGATGATTTGGGATTGGTTAAGCCAGGTGAAGTTTTTTATCAGATCGTGAAGTAATTATTCTTGAGATATTCATTTGCAACAAAATAAGCAGAACATTTGGGGAATAGTGCCTGCCGCGGGTGTGGGCACTCGTATGGGTTCTGAAATACCAAAGCAATACTTGACGGTCAACGGCAAAACGCTACTTGAACATAGTCTACAGGGATTATTATCGCACCCACGTATCAAAAAAATAGTGATAATTATTGCAAAGAACGATCGTCACTGGCCTTCTATAGCGTCAACCATTTCACAAGAACGTATAGTAACTACCTATGGTGGTGGAGAACGTTATCTTTCTGTTTATGCTGGATTATTGAACCTCACAACTTTCGCCGATCCCGATGATTGGGTACTGGTGCATGATTCAGTGCGCCCCTGTGTATGCGGTGAAGACATTGACCGCTTGATTGCAACTGTTGAAAATCATGCAATTGGCGGATTATTAGCTGTGCCAGTCCGCGATACTTTGAAATTAACAAATGAAGAGGGTGTGGTGCTAAATACAGTAGATAGAACTCGCATCTGGCAGGCGCAGACGCCGCAGATGTTTCGGCTGAGTGTTTTAACTGCAGCGCTGCAGCAGGTGATCAATTCACAGCATCCCGTGACTGATGAGGCTAGCGCTATTGAATTTTCCGGAGGCCAGCCTTTAGTAGTACCTGGTCATTTAGACAATATAAAAGTTACCTATCCAGAAGATTTATTCTGGGTAAAGCGTTATTTAAAAACGCTTAAGGGCTTGTGCAAGAATTCCTAGGAAATAACTAATGCGTATAGGGCATGGCTTTGATATACATCGCTTTGAGAATGGCAAGCCGCTTATATTGGGGGGTGTTGTCATTCCTTTTCCACAAGGGATGAAGGCGCATTCGGATGGGGATGTATTACTTCATGCCGTTTGCGACGCAATACTGGGCGCTGCTGCCCTCAAGGATATAGGCACCCACTTTCCCGATACTGATGCTCGCTACAAAGGCATCGATAGCCGAAATTTGTTGCGTAATGTGGTAGCCCTAGTGCAGCAAAAAGGATTCAATGTGCAAAACATCGATGCTACCATCATTGCCGAGGCGCCTAAATTGGCTCCCTATTTAGACGCAATGTGTGATAATTTAGCCGAAGATATGGGTCTGAGTCGGCGGGATGTCAATGTCAAAGCGACCACGATGGAGAAATTAGGTGCAATTGGCCAAGGGGAAGCAATAGCGGTTCATGCTGTGGTTTTGTTGCGTGATTTTAGCTCACCAGACGGGCGTTGAAAGTGTTCTCATTAAGGAGAAACAGTTGAGTAGAGATAATAAAATGCAAATATTGGTGAGCAATGATGATGGTGTGCACGCAGAAGGCTTGCGTGTTTTAGCTAATGCGCTGCAAGATTTGGCTACGATCAAAATAGCGGCCCCTGACCGTAATCGGAGTGGTGCGAGCAATTCACTGACGCTTGACCGTCCGATACGCGTTAAGACCCTGGAGAATGGTGCTTTGAGCATAGAGGGAACTCCTACAGATTGTGTGCATCTTGCCATTACTGGTTTATTGGAGCAGCCTCCCAGCATGGTTGTGTCCGGAATTAATGAAGGGGGCAATCTGGGTGACGATGTGCTCTATTCCGGCACAGTAGCAGCTGCCATTGAAGGCAGGTTTTTGGGTCTGCCCGCGATTGCGGTATCTCTCGTTATTCAAGGACGGAACAGCCCAATTATCCATCATTACGATACGGCGGGTGCCATTGCAAAACAGTTAGTTCAACGCTTGAAGGAGCATCCGCTGCCAGCCAATACCATTCTTAATGTTAACGTGCCTAATTTGCCGCTGGAAGAGCTGGATGGTTTTGAAATAACGCGTTTAGGCACTCGCCATCAGGCTGAGCGCACCATAGCGCAACTGGACCCGCGGGGGCATACAGTCTATTGGGTTGGCCCAGCAGGGTTGGAACAAGACGCAGGTCCGGGGACAGATTTTTACGCTATCCATATGAAACGGGTATCCATCACGCCATTGCAGGTCGATTTAACCCATTACCAGGCATTTGACCCCTTGGTAAAGTGGATTGCGGGACTATAAAAATAATATGCGAATATTTTCAAAATTATATGTGTACATGCTGCAATGGGCGCAGCATCGCCATGCTCCCTATTATTTGGGAGCCGTGAGTTTTATAGAGTCTTCTTTTTTTCCAATTCCTCCTGATGTCATGTTAGCCCCCATGTGCCTGGCCAAGCCGGAACGGGCAATGTGGTATGCAACGCTGACTACATTAACTTCAGTAGTGGGAGCTCTATTTGGTTATGTTATAGGGATGTTTTTCTTCCATTGGGCCGGGCCTCTATTGATTAAATTTGGTTACGGCCCAGCTTACCAGCATGTGCAACTCTGGTTTAGTCACTGGGGTGGGTGGGTGTTATTCGTAGCAGGTTTTTCACCTATACCCTTCAAATTATTTACCATTGCTGGCGGCGCTTTACATATGGCTCTTTTGCCATTTGTCATGGGTTCTGCTTGTGGCAGGGGCATGCGTTTTTTCTTGGTTGCTTTGTTAATGCGTTATGGTGGCAAACATATTGATCGGGCATTAAGGCGTTTTATTGATTTAATAGGCTGGGTTATTGTAGTTTTGTTAATAGTGGGATATGGGATTTATTGGTATCTTTAGGTCTGCCTCGTCACCCCTCAAATATTTTTTGAATCAAGGTTTAAGATGAAAATATTGCATTGGTCAATTCTTATGGTCATGTTATCTATGCTGCTGGCCTGCACCGGAAACCAAGCTCCAGTAATCGACGGCTGGAAGCAAAATGCAACGGCGGCTGGCGATTATCGTGTGCAGCCAGGTGATTCTTTATATTCTGTAGCGTGGGGTTTTGGGGTTGATTATCACGATTTGGCGCGATATAACCTACTCTCAGAACCTTATGCTATTCATCCGGGCCAGATCCTACATATGTCGCCCCCCGCTACGCTTCCAATCCAAGAACCTGAAGCGGTAAAGAAAACGGCACCTATTGCCGTAACACCCGCTATCGTCGCTTCTTCTGCTACCACTACAATTCCTAAGCAAAAAAGTGCTCCTGCTTCAGTCGCTAGGACACAACCAAAATCTAAAGCCGCCATCCCCCCGCCTGCGCCTGCTACAAAACCCCCAACCCTTGTCGAGCAGAAGGCTGCGCCAACCATTACTAGCCCCACGAACAAAGCTGCTGCTGGAAAATGGTTATGGCCAACCAAAGGTCGCGTAGTACGCGGTTATTCAGCCGCCGCAGGTGGTAACCACGGACTAGATATTAGTGGCAAGTTGAACCAGCCAGTATTAGCTTCTTCCTCCGGTAAAGTGGTTTATGCTGGATCTGGTATGCCAGGTTATGGAAATTTAATTATCATTAAGCACAATGAGAATGAACTGAGCGCCTACGCATTTAATAAATCACTTGCCGTTAAAGAGGGTGATAATGTTAAAGCGGGGCAATGCATTGCTTATATGGGTAAAAACGATGCAGGCCAGACCTTATTGCATTTTGAGATTCGGCGGGATGGTAAGCCGGTGGATCCTATGAATTATTTGCGATAAGTTATTGTTATACGAGTCTTAATTGCCACTAGAGGCTGCCCCCTTCCTAACCTTCCCCCGCAAGCGGGGGCAGGGACTGCTCAAGCCAGCTATAGGATTGGTGCATAGCTTAACTTATCCCACCCAAACAGTCCCTGCCCCCGCTTGCGGGGGAAGGTTAGGAAGGGGGCAGCCTCTAGTGGCGCCTTAGATCATATTTAACATACACAAATACAACCTCTTGGCTTTATTATGACCAATCGAATCCACCTCCTAGACCCCTTGCTCGCTAACCAGATTGCCGCCGGCGAAGTCATCGAGCGTCCTGCCTCGGTTATTAAAGAATTGCTTGAAAATAGCTTAGATGCAGGTGCCCGGCACATTACTATTCACGTTGAACGCGGGGGAGTGCAATTGCTACGCGTGCGTGATGATGGCAGTGGCATTCATAAAGATGATTTACCATTGGCTTTAAGCCGACATGCTACCAGCAAAATCCATAACCTTAATGAATTAGAACAGGTGAGTAGCCTTGGCTTCCGGGGTGAGGCATTGGCCAGCATCGCTGCAGTATCGCGACTAACCTTGAGCTCGCATTATCAAGGGGCTGAGACAGGTTGGCAAATTCAGATAGAAGGCACAGGTGAGGCCGATTTACAGCCGGTAGCTCATCCACAAGGGACTACGATAGAAATACGCGATTTGTTTTTTAATACTCCCGGGCGACGAAAATTCTTGCGCACGGAAAAAACTGAATTTTCACATATTGAAGAAGTTGTAAAACGAATTGCTTTAGGTTGTCTTCAGGCAGGAATTGTATTAAAACATAATCAGCGCACTATTTTAGATTTACCTGCTGCTATGACCCAGCAAGAACATGAGCAGCGAGTCGCTAAAATTTGCGGCGAATCCTTTATAGAGCAAGCATTAGCAATTGAGACAGAAGCAGCAGGATTAAAATTGCAGGGTTGGATAGCCAAGCCGGTATTTTCGCGCAGTCAGCCGGATTTACAATATTTTTACGTCAACGGACGTATGGTGCGTGATAAGGTAATTTCTCATGCGATACGACAGGCGTATCACGATGTAATGTATGGTGACCGTTATCCGGCTTATGTACTGTTTTTAACCTTGTCGGCAACAGAGGTAGATGTCAATGTGCATCCTACCAAGCATGAAGTGAGATTTCGTGAAAGCCGTTTAGTGCATGATTTTATTTTTAAGGGTTTGCATCAAGTATTAGCGCACACACGTCCTGGTGCCGCCCCTGAACCAACGGAACAGATTAAGCAAAATTCTTTACCCATCAAGCAGTACACCCATAGCCAATCGAGTCATCAATGGCAACAACCTCCTTTGCCAATGCAGATACGTGAACAGTTACCACTTTATGAAGCTTTGTATGCTAAACCACCGGCTGTATCTACTCCGGAGCCGCAAGGGAGTCTGTTAGCGGCGACCATTCTTTCTCAAAGCGATAGCAAAATCACTCCTGCAACATCCTCCTATAACGACTCGCCGCCTCTGGGTTATGCGTTGGGCCAATTGCAAGGCATTTATATTCTCGCTGAAAATAAGCAAGGTTTAGTGATTGTGGATATGCATGCCGCTCATGAACGCATCCTCTACGAGCAGCTCAAAGCAGCTTATTTAGGCGGTCAACTTAAATCCCAAGGATTACTGCTGCCCTTGTCGCTTAATTTGACTGAAAAAGAGGCGGATTATGCCGAACAATATCAACCATTATTTCAGCAATTAGGGTTTACCATGGAGCGCCTGGGGCCAACTGGGTGTGTGATTCGAGAAGTCCCCGTGTTATTGAAAGACGTGAATGTTATACAACTAGTGCGAGATGTGATAGCCGACTTAATGGCGCAGGAAACCTCAAATCGCATTCAGGAAACTTTAGAGGCAATCCTGGCTACGGTCGCCTGTCGTAGCTCAGCTCAGGCGCATCGCAAGCTAACTATTGCAGAAATGAATGCTTTGTTGCGAGATATGGAAAAAACTGACCGCTCGGGTCAGTGTAATCATGGCAGGCCTACTTTCCGCCAGTTTTCTATGCAGGAATTAGATAAGTTTTTTTTGCGGGGGAGGTGAGTTTGAGCGGAGGAATGCATTCTTGGGCTGAAACCTATGATATATTTTTGCCACACTTAATCATAGTGCCTCTAGAAGCTGCCCCCATCCTAACCTTCCCCCGCAGGCGGGGGAAGGAATTTACTCGAGCTGTATTAGGATTTGGTGCATAACTTTACTTCCTGCCCAATCAGTCCCTTCCCCCGCTTGCGGGGGAAGGTTAGGATGGGGGCAGTTTCCAGAGGCACCTCAATATTTGGCTACCCGAGATAGCCCTAATCTTTCTCTAGCAAAACCCCCAGCCGTTGCATATGTTCTAGCGCTTTACGCGCACTGTCCTCTGCAATTGCGCGGCACGCAGGCATGATGACATGGAATTCAAAGCCAAGTTCATGAGCGCTAATAGCGCTGTAATACACGCAGTAATCTAAGGCGAGACCGGCTATCCAGACGCGTTTAATCCCCATGCTGCGTAATTTATCGGGAAGCGTGGTTTGAGAGTCGGCTAATACTCCATCAAAAGCAGAATAAGCATCCTGGTCGGCTAAAAAGGCTTTGTTAACTATAATAGCATTACTGGGTAGAACGAGTTGTTTATGAAATTCTGCACCATGCGTGTTTTGTATGCAGTGTGCTGGCCATTTTCCGCCGCGTTCTTTAAAGCTGATATGGTGTGGAGGATGCCAGTCGCGTGAGATGATGATGGGGATATTTGACTTTTGTGCAACTGCGATCCATTCATTTAAAATGGGTATAATAGCGTCACCGCCCGTTACCGCCAGTGCGCCTCCAGGCATAAAATCATTTTGTGGATCAACAATTAATAATGCATCGCCTGTTTTAAATGCGTGTTTCATAATTGCGCAGCTTGAGAACAATAAATTTCACCAGGACTATATTCTAAGTCCAAGCTGGCTGCTACCGCAGGGTGGGTTACCTTGCCTTTATAAACATTAAGGCCGTGCGATAGATGAGCATCGCTTTTCAAGGCTGCCTCAACGCCTTTGTTGGCCAAGGTGACAATGAAAGGCAGGGTTGCATTATTTAAAGCAAAGGTTGAAGTACGAGGCACGGCACCTGGCATATTGGTTACACAATAGTGGACTACACCATCCAACACAAAGGTGGGGTTGTCGTGGGAGGTGGGGTGTGACGTTTCAAAGCACCCTCCCTGATCAATGGCCACATCGACAATAACTGAGCCGGGATGCATTTGGCTCAGCATTTTCTTGGTCACTAATTTAGGAGCAGTACCGCCGGGTACTAATACGGCGCCAATTACCAAATCCGCATGTAACACGTATTGTTGTATGGCGGCGCGCGTCGCAAAGATGGTGCATAATTTCGAACCAAACTGAAAATCGAGCTCTTGCAAGCGTTGCAGAGATTTATCTAGCACTGTAACGCGCGCTTCCTGGCCCATTGCCATACGTGCCGCATTGGTGCCTACCACGCCACCCCCTATAACCACTACATTTGCCGGCTCAACCCCTGGTACACCCCCTAACAAAATGCCACGTCCACCGCGCATTTTTTCCAGTGCTTGTGCTCCCGCTTGGATTGCCAGGCGACCGGCCACCTCACTCATGGGCGATAATAAGGGTAAGCCGCCTCTAGCATCTGTCACTGTTTCATAGGCAATAGCGATACATTTGGACCTGATTAAAGCTGCTGTCAATTCAGAATCAGCAGCCAGGTGTAAATAAGCAAATAGGATCTGATTTTCGTGTAACCATTCACATTCTTGTTGCTGCGGCTCTTTAACTTTAACTATCATTTCTGCTCGGGTGTATAACGCTTGAGCTGAACTGATGATTTCTGCGCCAGCCGCTTCATAGTGTGTATCCAGGCATTCAATCCCTTCCCCAGCACCTTTCTCGACTATTACTTTATGCCCCTGTGACACAAGTTCATGCACGCTGTTGGGCGCCATTCCCACTCTAAATTCACCCTTTTTTATTTCTTTAGGTACTCCGATTAACATGTGTAGCTCCTGTAAAATGTGAGTTTATATACAATAGTAGAACTAGGAGCTGCCCTCACAGCTCCCTCCTGGCACGTCGTCCCGCGGCTTGTCCGCGGGATCCAGGGGTTTGGCAAATGTTCCTCGCCCTCTCAGCGGCTTTTAGGCTCTTTCTGGATCCCGCGGACAAGCCGCGGGACGACGTGCCAGGGGAGCTGTGAGGGCAGACTCTAGTTTCTGGTAGGGTAATTTCTTAATTATTATTTGCCAGAGCCTTATCCAACTCCGGCAGAATTTGAAACAAATCTCCTACAAGACCAAAATCTGCTATTTGAAAAATGGGTGCGTCGGGATCTTTATTAATGGCCACAATAACCTTGCTTTCTTTCATGCCGGCCAAATGTTGTATCGCCCCGGAAATCCCTACGGCTATGTAGAGTTCTGGCGCTACCACTTTACCGGTCTGGCCGACCTGCCAGTCATTAGGAGCAAATCCTGCATCTACTGCAGCTCGTGACGCGCCAATGCCGGCATTTAAACGATCTGCAATCTTATCTAATAGTTTGAAATTTTCTGCACTCTGTAAACCTCGACCGCCGGAGATAATAATTCGCGCTGCCGTCAACTCAGGTCGTTCCTGTGTACTTTGGGTCATTGAAACCCATTGGCTGGCTGTATTCTCGATGACACTAGCGACGACTGTTATAGTTGCGGCATTGCCTCCAGCAGTGGCTGGAGCAAAAGCTGTGGTGCGTACTGTCAGGACAATCTTGGTATCTTTGCTTTGCACAGTGGCCAGTGCATTCCCAGCATAGATAGGACGTACAAATGTGTCTGCAGCTATAATGTGGACTACATCTGAGATTTGCGCAACGTCCAATAGTGCGGCGACACGTGGCAGTAGGTTTTTACCAAATGCGGTTGCTGGGGCAAGTATATGACTAAAATTGGAGGCCTGCTCAACAATGAGTTGCGACAGATTTTCGGCTAAAAGGTGGGCATATACTGGATTATCTGCCACTAAAACCTCAGTTACTCCGGCTATTCTGGCTATTTCTTGAGTTACGGAATGACAACGATGACCTGCAATGAGCACCATTATCTCTTTGGATAGTTGTGAGGCCGCTGTAATGACGGGCAGAGTGGCGGGCTTTAACTGCTGATTATCGTGTTCTGCGATTATGAGTATGGGCATAGAATTCCATGAGAATGTATTTTCATAACTATTCAGTATGTTAACCAAAGAGCCAATAGAGACTGCCCCCCATCCTAACCTTCCCCCGCAAGCGGGGGAAGGATTGTAAGGTGCGGACTTTTAGTTTTCTGCCCAACAGTTCCTTCCCCCGCTTGCGGGGGAAGGTTAGGATGGGGGCGGTCTCTATTGGCTTCTCAGCTAGGATGCTGAATAGTTACGTATTTACAATACCCCACTTTCCTTTAGTTTTGATACCAATTCCTGCACTGAGTTTACTTTCACGCCTGCTTTTCTGCTGGGTGGGGGTGCGACTTTTTGTGTTATAAGCCGTGGGGCAATATCCACCCCTAGTGCTTCAGGAGTGATTATATCCAGTTTTTTTTGTTTAGCTTTCATAATATTAGGTAAGGAAATATAGCGTGGCTGATTTAACCGCAGATCGGTGGTCACTACTGCGGGTAAATGCACGCGTATAGTCTCCAGCCCACCATCCACTTCACGGGTGACTTCTGCGGACTTATCCATTAATTTTAGGCTAGAGGCGAATGTGGCTTGTGGCCAATTTAATAAGGCTGCCAGCATCTGGCCGGTCTGGTTGCAGTCATCATCAATGGCTTGTTTTCCCAATAACACTAATCCTGGAGCTTCATTTAAGGCGATTTGCCGCAATAATTTAGCAACCGCTAAGGGTTGCAGTTCTTGGTCGGTTTGCACCAATATGCCGCGGTCAGCACCTGCAGCCATTGCAGTACGTAATGTTTCTTGGCAGGCGGCATTGCCTAGAGAAACGGCAATGATTTCAGTAACCAGGCCGGCTTCTTTTAAACGCAGCGCTTCCTCAATGGCTATCTCATCGAAGGGGTTTATCGACATTTTGATATTATTAGTTTCCACACCGGTGAGGTCGGCTTTGACTCGCACGCGTACATTAAAGTCGACTACACGTTTTACGGAAACTAGGACTTTCATTGCTGATGGCTCCTAAAAAAATTTTGGATAGGGTTGCCACTAGAAGCGTAATGGGGTCAAGTCTTGGCCCCATTACGCTGACCCCATTACGCTCAAGATGGAGTTATTCCAAATGTCCTCGATACGTTATCCAATAGTGTATATTTATCACTGATCCAACGTCTATCATTAATTAATCTGGCCTCAGCTTCAGCTAATTGTTGGCTAATGGAGCACTGTTTAGTTTCAGCTAATTTATTGCGTTTCGCGACACTATCTTCAAGGTTAAGTATTTGGAAAACCTCAGCAGTTAGATCAGGCGCAAACTGCTGCATTTCTTGTAATGACATTTCCCCCAGGTGACATTTTTTCTCGGTGCAATAAGCGACCATCTTGCCCACCTGGTGATGAGCTATGCGAAAAGGAAGGCCACTTTGCGTCAAATAGTCGGCAAGATCTGTGGCATTTAAAAATCCGCTGTCCAGGGCTGCACGCATCTGAGTCTCATTGACCGTTAAAGTAGCTAACAAAGGGGAGAATATAGTCAAAGTGCTGCGTAGGGTTTTAATAGTATCAAATAGAGGTTCTTTATCTTCTTGCAGGTCTTTATTATAAGCCAAAGGTAAGCCTTTGAGCATAGTTAGCACACTCAACAAAGCGCCGTACACGCGACCGGTTTTACCTCGCGCCAATTCCGGAATATCCGGATTTTTCTTTTGTGGCATAATACTGCTGCCCGTGCAGTAGGCATCATCCAGACGGATGAAAGCAAATTCCTGGCTACTCCACAAAATGAGTTCTTCGCTAAGCCGCGAGATATGCAGCATGATTAAGGCAGCGCATGCGAGAAATTCCACCACAAAATCTCGATCACTTACCGCATCAATACTGTTGGCATATACCCCGTCGAAGCCAAGCCTTTGAGCGACAATATCTGGAAGGGTCGGGTAGGATGTGCCTGCCAGGGCCGCTGCCCCCAATGGCGATTGATTGACTCGCTGCCAACTGTCTTTAAGCCGAGCTACATCACGCTGCAGCATGGCAATATAGGCTAGAAAATGTAAGGATAAATAGATGGGCTGTGCGCGTTGCAGGTGGGTGTAGCCTGGTAAAATGACGCCTTGATGCTGTGTGGCTAAGCTGAGCAGGATAGTACTTAGTTGTGTGAGCAGTTCAGCGATTACTAGTGTCTGGCGTCGTAGATATAAGTGCATATCCAACGCTACCTGATCATTGCGGCTGCGGGCGGTGTGTAACTTGCCTGCAATATCACCGATAGTCGCATGTAACAATCGTTCGATATTCATATGGATATCTTCGTCGCTGACATTGAAATCTGCCTGACCTGCACTTATTTTTGCGGCAATAATACGTAGACCTTCTTGTAAAGTCGTATTTTCCGCGTCAGTAATAATGCCACAATGCGCTAGCATGGCGGCATGCGCCATGCTACCTAAGATGTCATCACCCGCCAGTTCGCAGTCGAAGTGAATCGATGCTAGAAAATGTTCTACCTCTGTGTTGGTACTACTGATAAATCTGCCGCCCCAGAGCTTTTGTTGTTTAAGTTGGTTAGCCATTAATTTCCAGATCCTGCGTTGACTGGTAAATTTGTGTTGGTAAGCCCCATAGTTTGATAAATCCCAGGGCAGCGTGATGATCAAACTGGTCTTCGGCATTGTAGGTAGCTAATGCCTTTTTGTATAAAGAAAATGGCGATTCTCTTCCGGTGACTGTGGCATGTCCTTTGTGTAATTTCATACGCACTTTGCCAGTCACATTTTTTTGCGTAGTGTCAATAAAGCTCAGCAATGCGGGGCGTAACGGTGAGAACCATAATCCTTCATAAACTAGATTGGCAAAGCGTTGTTCGATAAACGGCTTGAATGCAGCCACTTCGCGTACCAAGGTTAAGGCTTCTAATGCTTTATGTGCAGTAATTAAAGTAATGGCCCCTGGTGCTTCATATACTTCGCGGGATTTGATGCCTATCAGGCGGTTTTCAATATGGTCAATTCGGCCCACGCCATGGTTGCCAGCGATAAGGTTCAGCTCAGTAATTAATTTGCTCAGGCTTAATGGTTGGTGGTTGAGGGCTATGGGTTTGCCCTGTAAAAATTCAATGGTAATTTCTTCTGCAGCGGCTGGGGCTTTGTCAATTGAATTAGTTAAGGCATAAGCTCCTTCTGGCGGTGCGGCCCATGGGTCTTCTAAGGCGCCGCATTCACAACTGCGTCCCCATAGGTTTTGATCAATGCTGTACGGATTGTCCAGATCAATAGGTAACGGTATATGATGTTTATTAGCATAGCTGATAGCCTCCTCACGTGAGGTCGGATGTTCGCGTTGCGGGGCAATAATCTGTAGTTCTGGGGCTAAAGAATGAATGCTGACATCAAAACGCACCTGATCATTACCCTTGCCCGTGCAACCATGGGCCACCGCAACCGCTCCTTCCGATTTGGCAATGGTGACCAAGGTTTTGGCGATTAACGGCCTAGATAGGGCGGATACCAGCGGATAAACGCCTTCATAAAGGGCATTAGCTTTGAGAGCGGGCAGGATATATTCTTCAGCAAATATTTCTTCTAAGGGCAGCACGTAGCATTTTTCTGCTCCAACCTGTAGCGCTTTTTGTTCAATAGCTTGCAGTGATTTACCTTCGCCCACGTCGACGGAGACTGCGATTACCTCAAGGGAATATTTTTCTTGCAGCCATTTTATAGCGCAAGAAGTATCGAGGCCGCCAGAGTAGGCTAAAATTACTTTTTTGTTCATTTATGAGGTCTCCGGTTTGGGTACAGTTGCTTTGTTTAAATTTACAAATTTACGATATTAAGACGCCATCAAATAAAGTAACAACGCTTTTTGCACATGCAAGCGATTTTCACTTTGCGCAAAGACCACCGAACAGGCTTGATCGGGCAAAGTATGACTGACTTCCTTACCACGTTCCATGGGTAAGCAATGCATAAACACTGCTTCGGGTCGCGCTTTGTCCATTAACTGTTCATTTACTTGAAAACCAGTAAATAAATATTCACTACTTTGTTCAAACCCCATGCTGGTCCAAACGTCGGTGTAAACCGCATGGGCGTTAGTAACCGCCTGTTCCGGGGTAGTAAAGGCTTTGATTTGACCCGTGCTGTGGTCGGTATTCTTTCGCGCCCGGCCCAGTACCTTGCTATCAGGCTCGCGTGTTTTTGGGCAGCAATAATGTATATTTATTCCTAAGGTGGGCGCTATTAATAGCAGACTGTGCAGGATATTATTACCATCGCCCACATACGCGATAGTGAGGCCAGTCAACTTGCCAAACATTTCTAATAATGTCAGCAAGTCCGACAATATCTGGCAGGGGTGGTGCAGATTTGACAAGCCATTAATGACCGGGACGGGGGAGACTGTCGCCATTCTCTCCAGCTGCTCATCTGCGAAAGTGCGCACCATAATTGCCTGACAATAACCACCCAATACTCTGGCCTGATCTTCAGGCAATTCTACTTTTCTAGTGTCGGCTACACTTTCAACGACGTCACCCCCGAGCTCGCGCATGGCGATGGTGAAGCTGAAGCGGGTTCGCAACGAAGGTTTGTCAAACAGGAGCGCCAAATGTTGCCCGCGCAGGTGTTGTGTTGCTACTCGGTGCTGACGATTTTTTTTAAGTCGTAGGGCAGATTGTAATACCATTTTGGTTTGTACAGAATTTAATTCTTCCCCTGTTAAATAATGTAGTGGTGGTTTCATTTCATGGGTGCCTATAAATAGAAAGCGCTTGCGTCCTTGTCTGGTTTATGATTGAATAATTATTCAATAAAATGGATTATTATTCAATCATGATTAAATTGCAAGAGGAAAATAATGAAAGTTGGCATTGTGGGAGTGACCGGTTATACCGGTATTGAATTGTTACGTTTGTTAAAGAACCATCCCCAAGTTGAAGTCAATTATGCGACCACTGAATCTTTTGCCGGCCAGGCTGTGTGTGAGGTTTATCCCCATTTAAAAAATACTGTCGATCTGAACTGTGAGAGGCTGAATCTAGAGCATATTGCAGACTCATGCGATCTGGTTTTTATTGCTTTGCCGCATGGGCATGCTGCCCAGATCGCACAACAATTATTGGCTGCGGGTCGAAAAGTTATTGATCTAGGAGCAGATTTTCGCTTACGAAACAGCAAAGATTATCAACACTGGTATCAACAACAGCCAGCACCACTTGGCTTATTGCAGCAAGCGGTTTATGGGCTACCTGAAACAGGTAGGCGCACGGCGATTACCCAAGCAAAGTTAATAGCAAACCCAGGTTGTTATGCTACTTGTGCGGTTTTAGCCACTATTCCTGCGTTGGCAGCAGGTATAATTGCTATGGATGATTTTATTTTTGATGGTAAGTCTGGGGTTTCAGGAGCCGGACGCGCAGTTGTATTAGGCAACCACTTTTGTGAAGTGGGAGAGAATTTTAAAGCTTATCAGGTAGCGGGCAGCCATCGACACACACCGGAAATAGAACAAACTTTGGGAGAGATTGCCGGACGCAGGCTGCGTGTGCAATTTACTCCGCATCTGGTTCCTATGGTACGTGGATTATTTGTGACTGCTTATTTTAAATTGTTGACGCCTTTGTCAGAACAATTTGTGCGTGAGATTTACCATCACCACTATCAGCATGAGCCTTTTATACGTGTTCTATCAGATAATGTGTTACCGCAAAGTAAAAATGTGGTTGGCAGTAATTTCTGTGATCTTGCCATTCATGTCGATATGCGTACCCAACGACTGGTTGTGTTAGGGGCAATTGATAATTTAATAAAGGGCGCAGCAGGACAGGCAATACAGAATATGAATTTGATGTGCGGCTATCCCGAGACAATGGGTTTGAATAATTTACAGGTGAGATATCCTTAAGAATGATGGAGTTGTAACATGAAAATTATTACCGGTAGCATTTGTGCAGCGCAAGGTTTTATGGCATCGGGCGTGTATGCTGGAATAAAGCGCAACCAGCAAAAAAAAGATATAGCTATAATTTATAGTCAAACCCCAACCGTAGCTGCTGGTGTTTTTACCACTAACCAAATTGTGGCGGCACCGGTTGTGGTAACGCAAAAACATATTAACAATAATGTACAAGCGGTTGTAATTAATAGTGGCAATGCTAATGCCTGTACTGGTGTGCAAGGAACCCAAGATGCGTGGACTATGGCTGAAATAACAGCGGCCGCTTTAAATTTAGATGTGAAAAATGTGGCTGTTGCAAGTACTGGGGTAATCGGTGTGCCATTACCTATGAATAAAATTTCAGCGGGGATACCACAGGCAGTTCAACAACTATGCATAGACGCAGAACCAGCCGCACAAGCGATCTTAACTACAGATACTTTCATAAAATCAGTAGCGGTTGAGTTTATTTTAGATGGCAAGCCTGTGCGTATTGGAGGTATTGCCAAAGGCTCAGGTATGATTCATCCCATGATGGCGACTATGCTCGCATTTATTACGACGGATGCCGCCATCAATCAAGCTGTATTACAGCAGGCATTAATCCGCACCAATGAAGATTCGTTTCACATGATCAGTGTAGACGGGGATAGTTCGACTAATGATATGGCTTTAGTGCTCGCCAATGGCATGGCAGAAAATAAAGAGATTTTGAGTTTGGATAGTAAAGACGGAGAAGTATTTTTACAGGCATTGACATTTGTATGTAAGACTCTGGCTAAACAAATTGCTCAGGATGGGGAGGGCGCAACAAAATTAATTGAAATGACTGTGTCAGGTGCTGCAACAATTGAAGAGGCGCGCATCGCTGCGCGCGCAGTATGCCGTTCTTCTTTAGTTAAAAGTGCTGTTTTTGGCGAAGATGCGAATTGGGGGAGAATTGCTGCTGCATTAGGAGCTGCAGCTGTCCAGCTCAATCCAGATACACTCGAAATAGCTATTGGTGATGTAATTTTATTTAAACAAGCACAAGCCTTAGCCTTCGATGAGTCTGTGGCGCGTTCTTATCTGCAGCAAAAAACGGTACAGTTAAGTGCTGACCTGGGGGTTGGGGCAGGGCAGGCTACTGCCTGGGGCTGTGATCTGACTTATGACTATGTAAAAATCAATGCCTCCTATAGGAGTTAAAGTGATGCAATCAGTTATCGCAAAAGCAGATCATTTAGTCGAAGCACTGCCGTATATCCGTTGTTTTTATGGTAAGACCATTGTCATTAAATACGGTGGCGCAGCAATGACGGATTTAACGCAAATTAATCAAGTGATGCAGGACATTGCATTATTGCATTTTTGCGGAATGCGACCCGTGATTGTGCATGGGGGTGGTCCTGAAATATCTGAACTCTGTGAGAGATTGGATATTCCAGTGAAGTTTTTTCAAGGGCAACGCGTCACAGATGAGCAAACCATTGAGGTAGTTCGCATGGCGCTGTTGGGAAAAATAAATTTTTCTTTGGTGAGTGCCTTAAATCAGCAGGGGATAAAAGCCGTGGGTATTGCGGGACAGGATGGTGGATTGTTGCGCGCTAAAAAATTTACCCAACCGAGAGATCATACCGATTCAGGGATAGATTTGGGTTTAGTAGGTGAAATAGTGTCTGTGGATGCTACGCTAATCACTACTTTATTAACTTCAGGATTTGTACCAGTCATTGCGCCAATTGGCATAGATGATCAGGGTCAAGCGTATAATATTAATGCTGACGCAGCTGCCAGCGCAATCGCCATTGCGTTAGCTGCTGAGAAATTAATATTTATGAGTGATGTTAATGGGCTTTATGCGGACATTGAGGATCCAAACTCGCGTATTGAATCGATTGATATAGATTCTATAAATGCCGGGTTAAAAGTAGAACGTTTTAAAACAGGAATGATACCCAAGCTGGCCGCCTGTGTGCGGGCGCTTCGAGAAGGTGTATCACGTGTGCATATTTTGGATGGGAAAATCCCGCATGGGTTGTTGTTGGAGATATTTACTCATGAGGGGATGGGTACGGTGATTACTAGATAATGCTTGCCTTGCCTGTCATCCTTAGCTGTCATCCTGAACGCCAGTGAAGGATGACAGCTAAGATTGTTTCCCCCCCTTCCTCTCGCTATAATCTGGGAATTTCCAGAGAATCTTTATGTCTTCTAATACGCCGCGTAATCCTAAATGGTGGGTATTTGCTGCAACTACTATTTCCTTAGCTATGGTGTTTGCAGATCAGTCCGCTTTGCCAGTGGCGTTACCTAGTATCCAGCGTGAATTACATACCTCTCAGGATGGATTACAGTGGGTGGTCAATGCTTATTTATTAAGTCTGGCAGTTCTGGTTATTCTCGGTGGCAAGCTGGGTGATCGCATTGGCCATCGTCGAGCTTTTTTAGGTGGCATGGTGCTATTTATTCTCTCCTCGGTCACTTGTGCTATGGCGCCATCGCTTACTTTGCTTATAGTTGGACGTATATTTCAAGGAGTGGGTGCGGCTTTTATGCTTCCTGCGGGGACTCCTTTGTTTCGCACCACTGTTCCCAGCAATGAATTTGGCAAAATGGCTGGCCTTTATGTATCGGGTGCTTCTGTATTTCTGGTACTTGGGCCATCATTGGGAGGGTTGTTAGTAGAATACCTGAGTTGGCGTTGGATTTTTTGGATTAATTTTCCCTTAGCCTTGATAGGGATTTTGATTACCGTATTTGTGGTACCTAAGGATGTACCCTCGTCCTCAGCTGTTAAAGAAACTTTTGACTGGTGGGGGTTTATTTGGTCCGCTATTGCTATAGTCGCGCTGGTATATGGTTTGATGCAAGGTGGCAAGGAAGGGTGGACTTCATATCCAATTTTATGCTGTTTTGTGCTGAGTCTGTTGGCGGGCGTTATTTTCTTTTGCGTAGAACGGCGTCAGGCGTACCCATTTTTGGAACTGAATTTATTTAAAAATAGTACGTTTTCCCGAACGGTTTTTATTTTGAGCCTGATGCAGGGGATATTTGTTTGTATTATTTTCTGGTCAATATTTTTTCAACAGGCATTAGGATTATCAGCTGGGCAAACAGGCCTTATGATGTTATCAGCGCAGGTTCCAGTATTGTTATTCTCTTATGTAGCCGGCTCTTTTTTAGATCGTTTCGGCCCACGACTGCCGGTTTGTCTGGGAATTTCCTTAGTTATAATAAGCAGTTTATGGATAGGTGTTTTTGCTGGGCATTATAGTATATGGTGGTTGTTGCCTGGGTTGATTCTGTTCGGAATAGGTATACCTTTTATTACGCTCACCTGCATTACCACTATTATTTCTTCAGCTCCGCACGCTAAAAGTGGCGTTGCTTCTGCAATTGCCAATGGCATTCGGCAGATGGCTGGCTCCATTGGCCTGGCAGTGATTGGTACCTTAATTGCCGGGTTAAGTCACTATCAGTTTGCCGAGTGGTTGGCGATAAATAAACTTAAAATGGGCGACTTGAGTATTGTTCATTTTGATGCGGTGTTGGCCGGGACTAAGAACCTTTCGGCTGCAGGGGGTATCTCGGCACATCAGGCAGCGGTTCATTCCTATACCTTAGCATTTAGTGTTGTGATGTATGTGGTTGCATCACTGGCTGTGATTGGCTTTTGGGTAGCTACGAGATTGCCGGAAAAAGATGCTTTTCTCGCTCAAATGGATAAAATTAATGTCAAGGAGAGTTCATAGCGCTTCCCACAATGGGAGGCACGTTTGAAACTTACAGTGGGAGCCCCGATGGCTAAATTGCATTTTTATTATTCAGCGATGAATGCCGGTAAAAGCACTATGTTGCTACAATCCAGCTACAATTATCGAGAGCGAGGGATGGAAACCCTGATATTTGTGCCGGCATTGGATACTCGCTTTGCTTCAGGTAAAGTGACATCCCGCATTGGTTTATGCGCTGATGCAACAGTCTTTAACGTCCAGGATAATTTGTATGCTCATACAAATCAGGCTTTGCAGCTAAATAATGACATTCGTTGCGTGCTGATTGATGAGGCGCAGTTTTTGACTAAAGAGCAAGTAAAACAATTATGTCAAATTACCGATGAGCTTAATTTGCCGGTGTTAGCTTATGGAATTCGTACCGACTTTCGGGGAGAACCTTTTGCAGGTAGTCTTTATCTTTTGGCCTGGGCGGATTTATTAATTGAGATTAAAACCATTTGTTTTTGTGGTCGTAAAGCCACGATGAACCAACGTATAGATGATCAGGGAAATATAGTCAAAACCGGCAATCAGGTTGAAATAGGGGGTAATGAACGATATAACGCTACCTGCCGCAAGCACTTTCAACACGATTGAATTCTTTTATCATAACCCTTTGTTTAATTTGAATTAACTTTTTTAGGGCGCTAAGTTTTTTTTGATCTCTTAAGATTTTCTTCAGGTTTAAGTGCTATGTTTAAATAAGGGGAAGAACAAAAATGAGCTAGTACCCTATTTTTCCTTTTACTGCCAGCGAAGCTGCATTTGCCAAGGGAGTAAAAAATCATAATTTATTGAATTATAAGGTGTTTTAAAATATGACTAAGTCAAACCTGGTGGTAATTGAAAAAAATAAGAAATTTTCAGAGTCTTATCTCTGGGAAATGCAACGGCGTTATTTCGATCAAGAGGGAGTGGATGCGTGGGTTAATGATGTCCCTTTTTATGCGACTAGTAATCCTTTTTTAGCAGGTTGCTATGCTTCCATGAGCATGCGCATGATGCAAGATTGGGTTAAAAAGCATCCTGAATCTATAGAACATCCCTTTTATATTATTGAATTAGGTACCGGCTCCGGTATTTTAAGTTTCCATACCTTAAATCGCATGATGCGCATCATTGAGCGCTTGCACTTAGAGGGCATTAAAGTGCGTTACGTCATGACCGATTATGCAGGCAGCAATTTAAAATACTGGGAAAAGCATCCGGGGCTGCAAAAATACATTCACAGTGGAATACTCGATTTTGCCTTATTTGATATGGAAAAAGATACTACGGTTAATCTAAAAAATGCCGGTATAGAATTGACACCCAGCAGTGTGGTTAATCCCCTTATTGTTTTTGCGAACTATATTTTTGACACGGTTTCACAGGATGCATTTGCTATAACGGAGGGCGAGCTGCAGGCTTCATTGGTAACATTATCCACTGACCGTTCAAATATCATGAATGGTAAGCCGGTCAGCATGGAAGAGATTAAAATCGAATATGCAGATCACGATTTGGAAGTTAATTATTACGAAGAGCCCACGATTAATGCCACCCTTAACAGTTATCGTGATATTGGCATACGTAGAAGCCATTTTCTGTTTCCTACGGCAGGGTTGATTGCTATTTCAAATTTAAAGAAATTGAGTGATGGTAAACTGTTCTTGTTATCCACTGATAAGGCCTATGCTTATCAGCAAGACCTAGAAGGACTCAGCACGCCGGATATTGCCTTCCATGGCAGTTTTTCTACCATGGTCAATTTTCATGCTATTGCTAAATATTTTGAACTTTCCGGCGGTAAGGCGGTATTGCAGACCCAACGCGCGGAGGTCAATACAGCTGCATTTTATTGCGGTTTTGATCTCAATGAATTTCCTGAGTTTGCCAATGCAGTTTATGAGCATGTAGAACGTCTAAGTCCAGGTGATTATTTCGCCTTGCATAGAAATATTAGAGAAAACTTTAAACATTGCCCAATCAATTCTTTGGCTGCGCATATGGCTTTCGCTGATTGGGATCCACATATTTTTGGCAAAATCAGCAAGCAGATTATCAGCCTATTACCCGATGCTGAGCATGAAACCAAAATCTACCTGGCCAATCACATGCCAGAGCTGGCTAGTAACTACTACTATATGCCTAAAATTTACGATGTGTGGTTTGACATTGGTATTGTGTTCCATACCTTACGTCGTTATAGCGATGCTATAGGTTATTATCAACAGTCGATCCATTTTTATGGTGAGCAGTTTAATTCGGTATATAATTTGGCGATCTGTTTATACAATGCAGGGGATATTAAAGCAGCACTAACGCAATTTAAACGGTCTTTAGAGCTGAATGAAGATTCCAAAGAAACCAAAGAATGGATTGAGTTTATTAAAAAGGAAGAGGATGCTAAGAATAATCCGATATTTTAATTAAGTGATTAAATGGATTAGCGAGAAAATCGCTAATCCATTTTTGTAAATTTTCTAGCGTTTTTATACATCTCCTGGGGCTATTGCCGGTGCTCCTAATCGGGCATAATCATTCTGTTCATCATCATCATCACAGTGTCCGGTGCAGCATTGCACCGCGCACCCCATCACCATTAGTAGACTGCCAGCAGCTATTATAACCGCATCAGTGGGGGTGGTTTCCCTTATGTTATGGTGTTGGCCTACTTCATTGCCCGCGCCTCCCAATAATAAAAAAGCTCCAGTTGTCATCATAGTCACTCCAGGGTTTTCTTTCACGGCAGTAACTATACTTCGGGCTGCGCTTGCAGCATGACTTCCTAATTCTTTCAAAAATCTTCCCATAATTCTCACCCCTCTAATTTCACGATAAATACAAAACGGCAGTACATTTATTTGTTAGCAAAAAACAAAATAATCCTAATTTTTTATTATATTATTTGTCAATCGTTATTGTGGCGAAAGGGTAGATACTCTGGAGTCCAATACTGGGCATCGACGCTATTAGTGATATTCGAATCAATGGGCATATTTGCAACTCCATCAGCCACAGCTTGAGTAGCAACTGCAATGGCAATTTCACGCGCGGACTCGTGGGCTGTGTCAATGTTGGGCAATAACGGCGCCTTAGGGTCGTCATGCACCGGTGCGCAACGGTTAAGCGCTTCACAGGCTGCCCAGAGCATATTATCAGTTACACGACTAGCTTTGACTGCAATGATCCCGAGACCGATCCCCGGGAAAACTAGGGCATTATTACATTGTGCGGTACTGCGCAATTCACCGTTCAAGGATAGAGGTGGAAAGGGGCTGCCGGATGCAATTAAAGCTTTACCGTGAGTCCATTGCAGTACGTCGGGAGGGGTAGCTTCCGCTTTTTCAGTGGGATTGGATAAGGGGAAAATAATAGGCTGGGACACATGGCTGGCCATGGCCTGGATAATTTGTTGCGTAAAAGCTCCGCCACGTGCGGAACTACCGATAAGCACAGTGGGGTGTATCTGATTAATCACTTCGAGTAATGAAATTTGTAAGTTCTCATTGCGGTTCCAACCCGTAACCTCCGCCGAAGGCCTGGCAAAAGGTATCTGCGCGGGCGTCAGATCACTCATATTATTAACAATAAGACCATTTTTATCAATTAACCAGAAGCGAGAACGGGCATAGGTAGGATCGGCCCCAGAACGTATAATCGCATCGTACAGTTGATCGGCAATACCCGTGCCAGCGGTGCCGCTGCCAAAAATAACTATGCGTTGTTGTTCCATTGTAGAATGCAGACTTGTAACCGCAGCCATCAGTGCTGCCAAGGTGGTAGCGCCGGTTCCTTGAATATCATCGTTGAAGGAACAAATCTGATATTGATAGTTTTGTAAAATCCGTCGCGCATTGTCACAACCAAAATCTTCCCAATGCAGAAACACTTGTGGAAATTTCTTTTTGACTGCCTGGACAAACAAATCAATAAACTCATCATAGGCTTGACCGGAGATCCGTGGATGGCGCCAGCCCAAATAAAAAGGGTCATTTAATAATGTTTCATTATTGGTGCCTGCATCCAGTAGGATGGGTAGAGTATGCAAGGGATTGATGCCCCCACAAATGGTATAAACCATTAATTTGGCAACGGGAATAAGCATTGCCCCAATTCCCTGATCACCAATGCCCAATACTCCGCCACCATCACTGGCCACAATTAAATCAATCTCTGGGTTGCTGCGGTTATCAAGGATTTCTTCGATCACGAAGCGATCTTCATAGGAAATATACAGCCCACGCGCTTGTTGGAATTCGCGGCTAAATTTTTCTACAGCTACCCCTACGGTAGGTGTGTAAATAATGGGAATCATCTCTGCGGCATGTTGTTGCAGCAGCTTATAGAATAAAACTTGATTGGTATCATGCAGTTTATTGAGATAAATATTTTTTTGTAGCGGGGTTTCATAAAGTTGATATTGTAAATAAATGCGCTCACTTTGTGCTTGTAGCGTTTCAATATGGTCCGGTAGTTTTCCTAGCAGACCGAAAATATGGCGTTCTTCTTTAGAAAAAGCAGTGCCTTTGTTTAGCTGCGGCGTCGTCAGTAGGGGTTTGCCGCTGAGGGAGGTTTCCAGCCATTGGGTATTGCCGGTAGGATCTTTTTTGATGGTGAAATTGAGCATGAATTTTCTCAGATGTGGTGGTCGCAGTAATAGGAAATAACAACTTTGACTGGAACTTAGGGTTTGTTACACAAGCCCAAGCGGCGGATTTATCTCTTTTCTTTCCCGCTATTTTTATCTGCTGGGTCTTGATCTGCAGGTTTTTCATCTTCCTCGATATAAGGCAATGCAATGAAAGGCTTAATAGGGTCGCCTTCGTTCGCTGCAGTTGTGTAGTATCCAGGAGAAACATCTTTGACAAAATGGATATATTCAGTGCCACTTAGCAAATCCTCTTTCCATGGTAAGTGACGGTACATCCCTTCACCTAGAGGTAATAATGGATATTTAATAATATCAAAAAAGGGGGAGTAGTCAAAATCTTTGGGGGTATATAGCCTGGGATTACGGCTAGTCAGGGTCAATCCAGATTTATCATGAATAATCTCAGGGATAATAGGAAAGTGCACCGATTGAAAAGCACTGGCAATTAATGAAGAACAGATTTCTTCGGTCGGTTTCAGGGCGTTATGCACAAACAGGCTAGAGCGCCATCTGCGCGGCATAATACCCCACGGCAACATAAAGCGCGCCAAGTCAAATATATGCCGTAAACTGTAGCGCATACCTAAATGATGGACGGCATAACTATTCACTTTTTGTGCATCATCCCGCGATAGCCCCCGTGGCCTGCAGATACGAACGGTATAATCCTTATAGCGTGATAAAGCGGTAATGATGGTGCCGCGCCCCATCATACTCTCAATGATCAACTGTTCATCTGGAGAACCTTTATAGTATTTTTTGATGTAACTGCGCAATTGCACATCGTCAACATCATAAAGACGGCCAATATAAAGAGCGGAATGGGTCCAGGTGCTAAGGGTAATATGTTTAATAATGCGGCTGACACGGTTGCGGCCTTCCACTAATAGCACATCGGCAGGTCGAATTTCAAAGCGAATTTTTTTAAAATCATACAGATAGGATGGCTCTATAGGTGGCTCATATAATAGCCATTTGCTAAATTTCTGAATTAACCATTGCGCAAAATGGGATTTCATAAGTTGCTCTTTTAACTTTTAATTATGCCAGTCCATTTAAACTAAAAGTTGGTCTTAGCTTGTTCGCAGGCATTGCCTGTATAAGTCTGCGGCGTCAATTGTATTAAAGACGCCTTCACCTCTTGAGGTAAGTCTAGGCTCTCAATGAAGTTTAGTAAAGTAGCTCGATCAATTGTTTTGCCTCGTGTCAGGGCTTTTAGTTTTTCATAAGGTTGTGCTATGCCATAGCGCCGCATCACCATTTGTATCGGTTCAGCTAATACTTCCCAGTTTTGCTCCAATTCAGCATTAATGGCATGGGCATTAATTTCGAGTTTATTTAAACCTAACAAAGTGGCCTGATAGGCTAATAGGGAATGAGCTATCCCCACTCCCAGGTTTCGCAATACTGTGGAATCACTCAGGTCGCGTTGCCAGCGTGAAATAGGTAGTTTGCTGGCCATATGGTCGAGAATGGCATTTGCCAGGCCTAAATTACCTTCAGAGTTTTCAAAATCGATAGGATTTATTTTATGTGGCATAGTAGAAGAGCCTATCTCCCCTGACCGCGCTTTTTGTTTAAAATAGCCAAGAGCAATATAACCCCAAATATCGCGATTAAAATCCAATAGGATTACATTAAAACGTATCAGGGTATGAAAGAACTCGGCCAGGTAATCATGTGGTTCAATCTGGGTCGTATGGGAATTCCAGTTTAGCCCTAAGCTTTCAACAAATTTCCGCGATACTGACAACCAGTCTACTTCAGGATAAGCAATTAGGTGGGCATTAAAATTGCCTACAGCTCCATTAATCTTACCGAAAATTGCCACTTGTTGGAGTTGTTGGCGTTGTCGTTGTAAACGAATGTGGGTATTAGCTAATTCTTTACCTATGGTAGTGGGAGATGCCGGCTGGCCATGGGTCCGTGACAGCATGGGTTGGGCAGCATACTGGTTTGCCAACTGTTGCAGCGTGGTGATGAGCTTATCCATGGTTGGCAAAAGACACTTTTCCCGAGCACTGATTAGCATCAAAGCATAGGCTAGATTATTAATGTCTTCTGAGGTGCAGCCAAAATGGATAAATTCGCTGACAGCGTCCAATTCAGCATTAGCTGCGATGCGTTCTTTGAGGAAATATTCCAACGCTTTAACATCATGGTTGGTGGTGGCTTCAATCTCTTTTATTCTGGTAGCATCTGCTTCGCTAAAGTGGGTGTAAATATCATCCAATAGTTGCTGCGCTGAGGGGCTAAAGGGCTTTATTTCTTTCATTGCTGGGATTTGGGCAAGCTGTTGTAGCCAGCGGATTTCTACCAATAGGCGAAACCGAATGAGCCCGTATTCACTGAAAATAGGTCTGAGAGCGGATAATTTTGCACTGTAGCGGCCATCAAGGGGGGACAGGGCGGTTAAGGCATTGTATTCCATAGGATTTGATACAGGGGGTGGTTGATCATTTAGCTATCATATCTCAGGATGGGGTTATAGAGTAGGATTCTGTTAAGGTGGTGGTGTTGGAATATTAGGGTGTGTCTACACAGCTCTCCCGCGCTACGTCGTCCCGCGGCTTGTCCGCGGGATCCAGAAGAGCCTAAAACTGGCTGAGGGAGCAAGGAACATTTGCTAAGCCCCTGGATCCCGCGGACAAGCCGCGGGACGACGTAGCGGGAGTGAGGACCCATCTGCTTCCTCAAAAATATGCTATATTATGTGCATTGTATCTAAAGGAGTATACGGATGCGCAAATTGCGACATATAATCACAACCTTAGGACAGCTAATAGCAGTAGCCTGTTTAATTGGCTTTCCTGAAAAAACGATCTGGGCCCAGCAATATCAACCCGTATATTATCCTTCCAACCAAATTCAGGTACCCGATGTTTGCTCGACTCGTGTTCCGCCCCTGATAATCAGTATACAAAATGACTCTGATATTAATTTAAGTATTATTGCGCCAGTGGCCTTTAAGACAGCTATCACCAATGGCCCGGGTTTCCCTGAAGCCGGTGAGCATGAGGAGGCGGCCCCCGCGGCAGAGGCACCGCAAATAGAGAATCGAGACCCTCTTTCTGAACGATTTTGTCCTCAAGATATTGCTGCTATGGAAGACCAAACTTTATATGCACATGACAAGTATACTTTCGCGATTAGGAGGACAGGTTACCCAGCACACTTATACCTGAAATTTAGGATGGCGGAACAAGAGCCCTTCGGTCAGTATGAGGTGGCTCGCTGGGAGTATGCGGAAGAGGGGGGTAGTATAGATGCTACCTGTGATCTGGAGGATGCCAGGTTACGTTTTACCATCGGGTGTTCTGGAGATAATGATATTACCAGGCCAGAAATGACTATTAATATAGGCCATCTCAATCGACCGGTGGTGCCAAGACCTTTGATTTATGGGGCTGAACCTGATGCTGGGCCTCCTTCAACGCCGTAGTTTGAAGGAAGACTCAGATAAAGTGCCACTAGAAGCTGCCCCCCATCCTAACCTTCCCCCGCAAGCGGGGGAAGGGACTTGCTCGAGCTAGTATGGGATTGACTGCATAACTTATCCTACCGAACCAGTCCCTTCCCCCGCTTGCGGGGGAAGGTTAGGATGGGGGCAGCTTCTAGTGGCAACCATTCTGTACTCATCATTCATTAGCTCGCCAGGGAGAGGATATTACAGTGCCTAACCTTGCCCTCAACGCAATTTCAACGTCGCCAGCCCACACAATACCAACACAAATGTGATAATCCAAAACCTCACGATAACTCGTGGTTCGGGCCAGCCTTTCAATTCAAAATGGTGGTGAAGGGGTGCCATTCTGAATATACGTTTCCGTGTCAGTTTAAAGGAAGCTACTTGTAGTACTACCGATAAAGTTTCCACAACAAATATCCCCCCCATAATAAATAACACCAGCTCTTGGCGGACTATGACGGCTATAATGCCTAATGCAGCGCCTAACCCCAATGCGCCTACATCACCCATAAAAATTTGCGCAGGATAGGTGTTAAACCAGAGGAAGCCCAACCCCGCTCCTACAATGCTTGCGCAGAATATGGCAATTTCGCCTGCTCCTGGAATATAGGGAATCGCCAGGTATTTTGAAAATTCAATATTGCCGCTTAAGTAGGCAAAGATCCCCAGTGCCCCACCCACCATGACGGTAGGTAATATGGCAAGGCCATCTAGACCATCAGTAAGGTTTACAGCATTGCTACTGCCTACGATCACAAAATAGCTGAGGAAAATATAAAAAACGCCGAGTTGTATGCCAGCATTTTTAAGAAAAGGAATCAGCAGTGTAGTCTCCGCCGGACTTTTAGCCATCCAATATAAAATAAAGGCTATGACAAATCCCAGCACTGACTGCGCTAGGTATTTCCAACGTGCCGGGAGGCCTACCGAGTTTTTTACCCGTAGTTTAAGGTAGTCATCCATCCAACCAATTACCCCAAATCCCAGCATGACTATTAGTACCAACCACACGTATAGATTAGCTAAATTACCCCATAACAAGATACTAGTAGTAATGGATATTAAAATCAGGGCGCCGCCCATAGTGGGGGTGCCTGCTTTTGTGAGGTGGGTTTGTGGTCCATCATTGCGTACCACCTGACCAATTTGGTACTGCGTCAGCTTTTGAATCATCCATGGACCTAATAGCAATGCCATGCTGAGTGCAGTGAGAGCGCCTAAAATCGAGCGAAAAGTTAAATATTGGAATACGCGAAAAAATTCATAATGATTTTGTAATAATTGTGTGAGCCAAAATAGCATGATAGGTTAAGTACCGTTGAAGTAAGTTATTGTTGGTTCTGTCATTGCAGCTTCCCCGCTACGTCGTCCCGCTCCCGGATCAAGTCCGGGAGCGGGACGACGTAGCGGGGGGCCATGATGATAACTCTTAGTAAAATTGTGCTCATTAATTAAGTAGCTTTTGACTCATCCAGCAAGGCTTTCACAACCAGCTCCATATGCATTGAGCGCGAACCTTTAACTAGTATACTGGTGCTGGAGGTTAAGTTTGCCTTTAAGGAACGGATAAGTTCATCGTGATCTTGAAAATGATAGCCGCATTCACCGAATGCCTGGGTCGTGGCCTTACTCAATTCACCGTAAGCGAAGATTTGCTCAATACCTTGACGGCGTGCCTCTAAGCCTAATTCGTGATGGTAATGCTTTCCTTGGTCGCCCAGTTCACGCATATCACCGAGCACTAGAATTCTTTCGCCTGGCAAATGGGCTAAAATTTCAATGGCCGCTTTAAAAGAAAGAGGATTAGCATTATAGGTGTCATCAATCAAACGTGCGCCATTATAAGCCTGATATTCGTTTAAGCGTTTTTTTTCTGGAATTACCTGCTCTAGACCAGCTTGAATAGCCGAGAGAGGTGCATGGACTGCATAAGCCGCAGTAGCCGCTGCTAAGGCATTGGCGACGTTATGACGACCTAATAACGGAAGCCTAATGCTGATTTCGCCTTGGGGTGTGACTAAAGTAAAGTAGGGTTTGCCAGTAGGGTCAAGTTGGATGTCTTTAGCCGCCATATCAGCAGCGTTAGTAACGCTGAAACGTAAGATTTTCTTCTCGGTGATCAGGGTTTCCCAATAGGTTGCATAGGCGTCATCGGCGTTTATGATGCCTGTTCCATCGCGGGTCAACCCCTGAAAAATCTCGCCCTTGGCTCGGGAAACACCGGCTACATCGCCTAAGCCTTCCAGGTGAGCGGCTGCTGCATTATTAATTAATGCAACTGTGGGGCAAGCTATTTGGGTTAGGGTGGCAATTTCTCCGAAGTGATTGGTACCCATTTCAATAACGGCATATTGATGCCTTGCGTTGAGACGCAGCAAGGTCAGGGGCAAGCCAATATCATTATTAAAACTACTTTCGCTGAAAAGTACCTCGCCACAATGGCTAAGGATGCTAGCGATCATGGATTTAACGGTGGTTTTTCCACAGCTACCTGTGACGCCGATTAAGGGAAGTGTAAATTGTTGGCGATGGTGTGCAGCCAGTTGGCCCAAAGCGGTAATAGTATTGCTGACGTGAATTTGTGGAAGTGCTGATTTGATAGGAGATTGTACTAGTAATGCTGCGGCCCGTTTTTCTTCAGCAACCGAGATAAAATCATGGCCATCAAAGTTAGCTCCTTTGATCGCAATAAATAATTCGTTGGGCTGCAGGGTACGGGTATCTATGCTGACACCGTGAAAATCAATATCTGGCCCTGAATATTGGGCTTTTAAAAGGGATGCGGTTTTGGAGAGTTTCATAAGTTTAGTTGGTTGGGTTTATGGGGGATCGACTCATTTATTAAAAGTAATGTAACTATTCAGCATAGGCTAGCTTTCTCCCCTCTCCCGCTTGCGTGAGAGGGGAGAAAGCCGACCCTCAATCTGGAGTGCTGAATGGTTACAAAGTAATTTAATATCAAACGTGCTTCAATTGTAGCTGTCTTTGTACCTGCTCCGCATCATTGAAGGGAATTTTAACCGCCCCCACTTGCTGATAGGTTTCATGGCCTTTGCCAGCCACTAATATAACATCACCGGACTGCGCACAGTCAACAGCATGTGCGATAGCGGCCTGACGATCGTACTCTATTTCTACTGCCCAAGGGCATAGCAAACCTTCAACAATATTGGCAGTGATTTCTATCGGATCTTCAAAGCGTGGATTATCATTAGTAATAATGATTTGATCGCTAAAGCGTTCAGCAATTTGTCCCATCAGTTTGCGTTTGGTGGCATCGCGATTTCCGCCACAACCAAATACGCACCATAGTTTACCATGGCAGTGTTCTCGCAGAGCGGTTAGCGCTTTTTCCAGCGCGTCAGGTGTATGGGAAAAATCCACCACCACTAATGGCAATTTACCGCCGCCAAAAGTCTGCATTCGGCCTGGCACGCCGGGCAACGAAGCTAAATATTGCAATATATCCCCCAGTGGGATGCCCATTATTCCCAGTGTAGTTAATACTGCTAGCAAATTACTCAGATTAAAGCGGCCTAAGAGCTGGCTGTGTAAGTTGCCTTTGCCCCATGGAGTGGTCACTTGGGCGCTGATGCCTTGGGTAATTAGTTTGATCTGATTTGCTTGGATGCGCTGGCTAGTCATTGCCGATGATTGCAGGCCATAGCTGTAGCAGGATAAATGGGTGTTAAACTCGCGCAATAATTCTGCGCCAAAATTATCGTCGGTATTGAAGATGGCGTATTGCAAACTAGGTTGTAAAAATAAAAGCCGCTTGGCAGCTCCGTAATGCGCCATATCTTTATGATAGTCTAAATGGTCTTGGGTCAGGTTAGTGAATATCGCATAATCAAAATGCACTCCGGCCACTCTATGTTGCACTAGGCTATGCGATGAAACTTCCATGGCGACGGCCTTTGCACCCTGTTTTTTTAAGCTGGCCAGTTGTTGCTGCAGTGTAATAGCATCCGGGGTTGTTAAGTTACCTGCCTGCAGCTCATCGGGGAACCCACTGCCCAAGGTGCCTATGATGCCGCAGCGCTGACCTGCTAGTTGCAAGGCCCGGGCAATGAACTGGCTGCAAGAGGTTTTGCCATTAGTGCCCGTGATGCCGATAATGGTCATCTCTGCTGAAGGATTACCATAGAAGCGAGCAGCAATAGGCCCCACCTTAGTATCGAGTTGCGTAACTTGCAGAACAGGAGTTTTATTCACTACGCGCAAGTGATCGGCGTGAGCAGGAGATTCTTCTAAGACAGCAATGGCGCCGCGGTTAATGGCCTGCTCGATGTATTGTTGTCTTTCAGTTATTGGGCCTGCATAGGCAATGAATAAATCCCCGGGTTGGGTTTCGCGGCTGTCGGAGGATAGTCCAGTAATCTTAACTGGATAATTTTCGGGCCACGAAGCGATACCGTGCAGCAGGGCAGCACCACTGATATAGGGGGTATCTAATGTCATCATAAATTATCCTATCTGCAGTACTTTATTCATTGGCCGCCTGCAACTGTGGTTTTAAATCATCGGGCGGAATATTCATAAAACGCAGCGAACTGCCCATAATAGTTGCAAATACAGGAGCAGAAACCTGTGCGCCAAAGTGAATATTTCCTTGCACCCCATGTAAAACTACTGCCACTATTAACCGGGGACTACTCAAAGGCGCGATGCCGATAAACGATGAATTATAACGGTTTTTTATATAACCGTGTGGGCCCATTATATAGGAAGTTCCCGTTTTCCCCCCTACTTGATAACCCGAAATCCGCGCTTGGCCGCCGTTGTTATCGGCGACCGCTTTTAACATGGCTAACATTTGTGTTGCGACATTGGGATCTAATACTTGTTTTCCTGATGCGGGTTGTGTGGCTTTAACGAAGGTTAAGGGCTTTTTAATGCCATGATTGGCCAAAACGGAATAAGCTTGCACTAATTGCAAAGCGGTCACCGATAGGCCATAGCCATAGGCCATTGTAGCCAGGTCGGTGGGCCGCTTAATCCGGTCTTTGACTAATACGCCGCTGGCTTCTCCTGGAAAACCGCAGTCGGTGCGTTGGCCAAATCCCATATTTGTCAACATATTCCATAGGTTTTCAGGTGGTAAAGACAATGTCATTTTTGAAACACCGACGTTGCTCGATTTAACCAGTACTTGTGTGACATCAATTACTCCATAGTTGTCATCGTCATGGATAACACGCCCATTGATATTCAACCATCCGGGACGGGTGTCGATAATAGAAGTAGGTTTGTATTTGCCACTATTTAAAGCACTGGCAATACTAAACGCTTTCATGGTGGAGCCAGGTTCAAACAAGTCGGTTGCAGCACGATTACGGTAGCGACTATCATGGAGAGAGCGGGCATTAGGGTTGTAGGAAGGGTAATTTGCCATCGCTAAAATTTCGCCAGTCGTTACATCGAGCACAACGATCGATCCAGATTCAGCGTGAAATTTCGGTACAGCATTTTGCAGGGCAACATACGCTAGATATTGAATACGAGTGTCTAAGCTTAGATTAAGATCTCGACCTTCTTGAGGCTGACGTAACACACCCAGATTAGACACTATTTGGCCTAGCCGGTCTTTGACGACCTGTCTTTTACCGGGAATCCCATGTAACCAGTCATTAAATGCCAGTTCTAAACCTTCCTGGCCATTGTCGTCGATATTCGTAAATCCTAATACGTGGGCTGTGACTTCACTGGAGGGATAAAAACGTCGGTATTCGCGCTGAAAAAATACCCCTGGGATTTTTAATGCTTTAATATCTGCAGCAGTTTCTGGTGGTTGACTGCGGGCAAGGTACACAAATTCTCGGTCTTTTTCAGTATTAATGCGTTGTGCTATCTCTCGAGGATCCTGCTTTAATATAGCCGCGAGCTGGGTCAACTGTGTAGTATTTATTTTAAAGATTTGTGGGTTTATCCAAATAGAATCTACTGGGGCACTAATGGCGAGTGGCACATCATTGCGGTCAGTCATCATTCCACGGTAGGCAGGTATGTCATCTGTGCGGATAATGCGGGCATCACTTTGTTTGAGCAAAAAATTTCGATTGAATACACTTAAATCCAGCATGCGTCCGGTCAGAACTACCATCCCTAAAACTAAGACTACTGCTAAAGTAAAAAAGCGCCAGGAATATTGCATGCCAGTTTTTAGGACTCCGCTTTAAGTAACACTATTTGGTTAGAGGTGGGGACCTGCATTCCAAGTCGTTGCTGAGCAATGCTTTGGATCCTGGCTTGGGTTGACCAGGTGCTCTGCTCCAATAAAAGTTTTCCCCATTCAATGCGTAGCTGGTTTTGGTTGCCTTCTGCTTGTTCAAATTCCATAAATAACCGACGATTAAGGTCGGCAACGTAGATGACTGTTAATCCTGAAAGCAGCACAATTAAAGCTAATAATAGAGTACCAAAGCTAGGTTTGGCGAGCAGTAGGTTGCTTGTCTTGGCCACGGAGGTTTTTTCCGGTAGAGCCCTGGTCATGGTAGTCATTTAATCTTCTCCATAATACGTAGTGTTGCGCTGCGGGCGCGAATGTTTTGCGCCAGCTCCCTTTCGCCTGGCCTTATGGCTCCATTAATTCGCTTCAGGCGCAGGCTGGCTTGCATAGTCGCATGCGTCACTGGAAGCTCCCTAGGCCAGTGTTCAGTAGTGCTGTAGGTTTTGATAAATTCCTTTACTATTCGATCTTCTAACGAATGAAAGGAAATAACTAATAAACGCCCACCTACTGCCAATATATCCAGAGATTGGATAAGTACCTCTCGTAATTCAATTAATTCACGATTGATAAAAATCCGTACTGCCTGGAAAGTTCGAGTAGCGGGGTGTTTGTGACGTTCCCAACGGGGATGCGCTTTAGAGACGATTGCAGCCAATTGCCCAGTGGTGGTCAGGGGCAATTGGCTGCGCGCCGCAACAATGGCTTTTGCTATGCGTACAGCATAACGTTCATCGCCATATTCTCTGAGCACCGTGCTTATCTCTTGCTCAGTTGCTGAGTTTAACCATTGTTTGGCGTCAAGGGTCTGCGCTGAATCCATGCGCATATCTAAGGGTCCATCCCGTAAAAAACTAAAACCACGATCAACGTCATCCAACTGTGGCGAAGATACGCCTAAATCCAGCAGGATGCCGTTTACTTTTCCTAACCAGCCGCGCTGTTCCATTTGCGCACGCAGTCCAATAAAAGAACCTCGCGCTATGCTAAAACGCGGGTCGACAAAGGGTGCTTGCTGGGTTGCTGCTATAGCATCAGCGTCTTTGTCCATAGCAAACAAATGCCCTTGCGGGCCTAGGTGACGCAAAATTTCAGTACTATGGCCTCCGCGACCAAAAGTGCCGTCTATATATATGCCATCAGCAGCTATGGCTAGATGTTGTATAACTTCGTCTAATAAAACGGGTTGGTGCGGCATAGGGGCAGAATCTACGTTTGAGTTGTCTTTGGCGCTAACTTAGGAGTGACGCCCCGCCCAATTGACATCCGGCGGCATTAGTTCATGCACAAATAAGTGTAATACTTGCCCCTTACTTTCGGCGCCTCTCACCCTAACCACTCCCTCCCTCGCAATCCTCCGGTCATGCAAGGGAGGAAGGGCTAGGGTCAGAAGCGCCGAAAGGAATTATTGCTGCTTGATTCCTGGTAACTGTCATCCTGAGCGCAACGAAGGATCTCCTTGAAGTGCCACCTGGATGGAGATCCTTCGCTGCGCTCAGGATGACAGCTATAATGATAAGGTTTGCAATTCTGGTGGTAACAACTCATCCGATGTTTCTTCTGCCAGCCATTCATTACGGCCTTGCTGCCAACCAGTCTCACTCCAAATCTCAAACTTTTTACCCTGGCCAATAAGCATTAATTGTTTATCCAGGTTCGCATATTCGCGCAATAAAGTCGGTACCAACAATCGACCATTACTATCTAATTCAACTTCTGTAGCATGGCCTATCAGCAATCGCTGTATGCGGCGCGAAGCTTTATGAAAGCTAGGCAAGGCCTCAATTTTCTGTTCAATCAGCTCCCATTCCGGCAGCGGGTAGAGCAATAAGCATGGTTCCTGCGTGTCTATAGTCAAGATCAGCCGCGCTGAAGCCGAGGCTTGCAACTGGGTCCGATAACGGGCTGGCATGGCCATACGCCCTTTAGAGTCCAGTTGTATCAGATTGATCCCACGAAACACACATTTCTCCACTTTGGCCCACTTTGTCCCACATTATGTCACCATAATTACAAAAATGCAAAATGTTGAGAAGGTTTTGAAAATAAGGAGGTAAGGTGGCTCAAATTATTGACCACGAGTTCTTTTAAAATATTGCTTGTAAGTTTTGGAGAAGCATTGCGCCCCCTCTCCCGCGAGAAAGAGGGGTTATGCTCTGGAAGGTTCCTTGAAGTGCATGTGCCAACTGAAGGAGATCCTTCACTACGTTCAGGGATGACAGCCGCACCAGATATAGCCACAAAAAAAGTTCAAGGAGGGGGCCGAGTAGTTAAGCCGAAGATTTAGTAGGTGAATGAGTAGAAGTCAGAGATTCTTCGGCTGGGTTTTGCGACGAAATGGGCGCTGAAGTTGAGGTAATATTTTGGGAAGTAATAATGGGTGTTGGTCGGGTAATAAAATTATTATCTTTAGATAATGTAGTAGCCGTTGATGAAGATGCTACTGCACCGGGGGTACGTATATGGCTTTTATTGTCTCCTATCTTCGATAAAATTTTAGATGTTGAGGAAAGTTGATCCTGGGGGGCTTTTTTAAGAGGCACATGCAGCTCGGCGACCCAAGTTTCAAAGTCTTTTATAGCACTCAAATTCAACTTCAGTGAACGAGCAAGGAGTAGTTTGCAAGAGAGGTACCAGTCTGATGACATATGCGAGTGGAGTAGCGCTAAAGCATCCTCGGCAGCTGGGGATAAATCTTCCATTGCGTCGTACACAGCTATTATTGCTCCACTTAGTTCATCTGCCAATGTTAGATAATCTTTAAAAAACTGAGCTTCGGCACTAAATCCTTTTTGGTGAGCTAAAAATGAAAGTGATGTGGACATTTTAAAATGTGCTGCAATATATTCGCTTTTTATTTTAACTTTTTCGATTAGGGCGATCAGGTCTGATTCCAGGCGTAAATACTGGACATCTTCAGATTTGACCCATTTTTCTATTTTATCCATATGTAAAGGAGCATTGTTGAGTATTTCAGGATAATTTTCTTTTGCAGCTTTATACCAGTCAGATGAAAGATGCCTATGGATTTGTTTTATGGCGTCACATGTTTTAAGTTGATTGGGTCTGTGACCTAAATCCCATATGATGTCATTTATGAATTCGAGCAAGTTTAAATAATTCTTAAAAGCTTCCGCCGTCTCCAGGTTCGTAATGTGGGCTCTTGGTGAAGACTCAGAATAATCTGATGTGAAATTGTTTTGAATTTTAAGCGCATACTTTTCAAGTAACCCCGTCAGCAGATTAAGGTCATGAATGTCAGGTGAGAGCTCTAAAGTTGAGTTGGCAAGAGACTTTTTTAATCGACGTTGTTCTAACTTATAATCAATTTCTTTAAAGAGGTCTCTTTCTTTCTCTTCTGCCAGTTTCTCTGCCTGGGTTTGGAATATATCTGGTATTTGAATGGGTATATGAGTAGTGATGGGTGGGGGGATATCTGTTGGATGCAGATTTTGTGTTTGGATAATAAGTTTTTTAGGTTTTCTTTCCTTTTTTTTATCTTCAAAACTCATAAAATTACCTTCCTTAGTAGGTTTTAGCTATGATGTTTCTAAGGTCTCTACCTGTGTTCTAGACCGTACCCTAGCAAAAAATGTGTACATCGTGGGTACTACAAATAGTGTAAACAAGGTACCAATTAACATGCCGGTTGCAATAACTAAACCGATATTAAAACGACTAACTGCACCTGCTCCGGCAGCAGTAATTAATGGCATGACTCCTAATATCATAGCGCCGGTAGTCATCAGGATAGGGCGTAAGCGAATGCCGGCTGCTTTTTCTATGGCTGCGCGCCTGTTTAAGCCTTCGGTTTCCTGTAGATGATTGGCGAAATCTACCATCAAAATACCGTGTTTACTGATCAAACCGATCAAAGTGATTAACCCAACCTGAGTGTAAATATTAATACTACCTAATCCTAGATTGAGTGGAATTAATGCGCCACAAATAGACATAGGCACGCTGACTAAAATAATCAGAGGATCGCGGAAACTTTCAAATTGGGCGGCCAATACCAGAAATATCACGATCAATGCAAAAAAGAAGGTGTAAATTAAAGCGTTGCTTTCCTGCATATACTGTCGTGATTGACCTGCATAATCATAACCCATGCCTTTGGGAAGTAATTTATCTGCCTGAGCTTTAAGATAATTTAAACCATCAGCAATAGTTTTGCCTGGGATCAGAATGCCCTGAATAGTTGAGGAATTTTGTTGCTGAAATTCTGCAAGATTATTAGGTTTGGCTGAGGAAGTAATATTCACCACAGTGGATAGGGGTACCATTTGGCCATTACCCGCTTTGACATAAATAGCAGCGATTTGATCAGGATTGAGACGCAGTTCGCGCAATACCTGGGGGATAACTTGATAGCTTTGTCCCTGCATACTAAACAGGTTAATGTAGTTTCCACCCAAAGAAGTTGCTAAGGCTTTACCGATATCTTGCATGCTAATACCCATTTGCCCTGCTTTACTGCGGTCAATATTGACTTCCAGCTCAGGCTTATCAAATTTCAATGAGTTATCAATGTAGATAAAGTTACCGCTGTTGCGAGCAGCCTCAGTAATTTTTTGTGAAATTTGATAAACCACCTCATAACCTTCTGTGGAGTTAATAACAAATTGTATCGGTAATGGACTGCCGCCCACGGGCAAAGAAGGCATTGGAAATACCGCGGCTTTTACACCCGTCACATCTTTGATTTTAGCTTGCAGTAATGGGTTAATCTTTTGTTGTGAACGGGAGCGCTCTCCCCAGGGTTTCAAAATGATACCGGAAAAAGCTGTGGTGGGGTCGGGACCACCATTAATAATAAAATACCCGGCAGTCTCTGGAAAACTCGCGAAGATTTTATCGAACTCTCTAGTATAGGCGGATAGATAATCGAGATTAGCATACTGCGGGGCAGTGGCCTGGGCAAATAGCACACTTTGATCTTCATCGGGGGCTAATTCCTGTTTGGTATTGCCATACAGAAAGTAACAACTGGTCAATACGATAATGGCAAATACTACCGTCACTGGACGATAATCAAGTACGCTGTTTAAACGACGTTGATAATATTGCTTCAGACGATCGAAGTGTTGATCCAGAAAACGTACAAAACGATTGGTGGATTGCTCTGTTTGAAGCACTTTGGAACACATCATAGGCGATAAGGTAAGTGCAATAATCCCTGAGATAATCACCGAACTTGCTAGAGTAAATGCAAATTCTTTAAATAGTGCACCCGTCAACCCACTCATAAAACCAATGGGGGCATACACTGCCGCCAGCGTGATGGTCATGGCGATGACTGGACCAGCAATTTCCCTGGCGCCTTTTAACGCTGCGGCAAAGGGAGTTAAGCCCTCTTCAATATGTCGGTGGATATTTTCTACCACTACGATAGCATCATCCACCACCAAGCCAATGGCAAGTACCATTGCCAGTAAAGTCAGCAAATTCAGCGAATAGCCCAGACCCAACATCAAGGTGCACACCCCCACCAGAGAGAGAGGAATGGTGACCACGGGAATAATGACTGAACGTAAGGAGCCTAAAAACAAGAAGATCACTACAATAACAATCAATGTGGCTTCTACAATGGTTTTGATAACTTCATGGAGAGAGGCGCTGATATAGGCGGTGGAGTCATACACCACTTCTGAGTGCAATGCCGGTGGGTATGTCCTCTGCAGATCAGGTAAAAGCTTTCGCACATCTTTAATGACGGTCAGCGGGTTAGCGTCAGGTGTAGAATTAATGCCAATGAAGGTTGCCTGCTGTCCATTAAAAGTCACTTTGGAATCATAAGTCTGTGAACCTAAATCAACGTCTGCGACGTCTCGCATGCGAATAAGGGTGGTGCCATTATTTTTTATCACCATGTCCTTAAAGGTATCCACATCGTGAATATCTGTAATTGCGTTAATGTTAAAAGCGACATATTCTCCCTTAGTTTTTCCAGGGGCGGATTGAAAATTATTTTGCACCAGCGCAGTCGAAATATCGGAGGGAGTGATTTGTAAAGCAGCCATGCGCTGTGGATTTAACCAGATACGCATCGCGAAGGTATTGCCGCCCAGAATATCAACGCTAGATACCCCAGAAATAGTTTGTAATTTAGGTCGCACCACGCGGCTGATGAATTCAGTGATTTGCTGCGGGTTCATTTCCTTACTGAAGAAACTGATATACATCAGCGCTATAGTGGAACCCGTGGCCTTAGTGATGGTTGGTTGTTGGCTGTCGGTTGGAAGTTGTCCCTGGACTTCAGCTACTTTACTCATGATGTCGGTAAAGGCGGTATTGGGATTATAGTTCAGCTTGATATAAGCCTGAATGGTGCTGACGCTTTGATTACTAGAAGCGGTGATATAGTCAATGCCATCAGCGCCAGCAATAGATTTTTCTAAAATTGAGGTTATAAATCCCTGCACCACTTCAGCGCTTGCACCGGGGTAAGAGGTGGTTACAGTGATGACGGTATTTTGCATTTCTGGATATTCGCGCAAGGGTAGATCGTGCATAGCTCTGAGCCCAAATATAAATATCAATAAGCTGACTACTGTCGCCAATACCGGACGCTTAATAAATAAATCTGTAAAATGCATGGTTAAGACCGATTCTGTTTTAATTCTTCTGGTGACAACTGTGGTAATTGCACGCTGTTGTTAATAAGCACTTTAACACCATCCTCTAGCTTGAGTTGGCCTGAATTGACCACCTGTTCTCCGGCTTTGAGGTTTTTCACGACAGCCACTTCACTACCTCGTCGGTCACCCGTCGTTATGTAACGACGGTGGACTACCATGTTGGGATTTCCTTGTTCATCCTTGCCTTCCTGAGCTACTACGAATACCGAATCACCAAATAAACTGTAGGAAACAGCCGTTTGAGGAACCGTCACCACATTTTCTTTGCTAGGCAATAATACTTGGATATTGGCAAAGAGACCGGGATATAACTGCATGTCTTTATTAGGCACAGTGCCTTCGACCAGGATATTACGCGTCTGCACATTGATGGAGGATTCAGTGGCGGTAATTTTACCGTGGAATGTGCGAGCAGGATAAGTATCAACAGTAAAATCAAGGTCTTGGCCGGGATATAAATCCTTTAAATTTTGTTCTGGAAGAGAAAATTGAATTAATAAAGGATCCATGCTTTGCAAATTTACTAAACCGGTTCCTGGTGATAAATACTGGCCAATATTGACGTTGCGTATGCCTAACTTGCCACTAAAAGGGGCATTTATAAGTTTTTCATCAATCAGAACTTTAGTTTTAGCAACGGCAGCCTGACTTTCCTGTAGGGTGGCAGACGCTTGATCCACAGCTGATTTTGAAGCGGCGTTGGTTTTAACTAAATTAGCCTGCCGTTGATATTCGACTTGCGCTAAGCTCATTTGTGCAGTGAGATTATTGAGGTCTTGTTGGTCGGTGCGGTCATCTAATTGTACCAGGGGATCTCCGGCCTTTACCATTTGGCCAGATTGGAAATGAATAGCGGTGACCATTCCGGCGACTTGTGGACTCACTTCAACCCCATCTTTCGCACCCAACGAACCCACGGCAGAAATGGTGGGCGTCCACTTTTCCGCCTGGGCAATGCTGGTAGAAATAGTAACGGTGGGTAGAGAAAAATGTGCAAAAAAACGTTTCATAAAGATATCGCGTACGATATCAAACACAAAAATCAAACCAAAGATACAGCCCACAATAACAAGCATAACAACCATACGCTTAGAGGTGGGATTTAACTTACGTTTGGGTTTTTTGGGAGGTATTTCGTTCATTGCAGACCTTTGGATTCAAATTCAATAATATTTTTATAATGGTGTAGTTCCTATCTGTCTTTGTCTCCTGAGCGAACTGAGCCGCGACCGTTAGGGAGCGTTTATTGGAGCAACGTAAACGCTCCCTAACGGTCGCGGCTCGGTTCGCTCAGGATGACAGCTGCTGCATTACAGCTCCAGATTTTTGATCAATACCGCTAAAAATCGTGCTGCCTCTCCGCCCGTTGCTGCGCGATGATCGAAGGTTAAACTAACAGGCATAATAGGGTGAATAACTGCTTTACCGTCAGCAGCAACTATCTGTGGCCGGGTTTTACCTATGCCGATAATTGCTACGGTGGGTGGCATAACGATAGGACTTGAATAACGACCCCCGATGGTGCCGAAATTTGACAGAGTAATAGTTGGATTTTGCAGATCTTCAGGTGTAAATGATTGTGAAGTGGCTTTTGATTTAAATAAATTGAGTAGGGTACGTAAATTTTCGGCTGATTGTTGCGCAGCATCTTTAACTACAGGTACATATAATCCTGCTGGAGTATCAACAGCAATACCAATATTTATCTCTTTCCATAATTTTCGACTGACAGATTGCCCATAAAAATGCGCATTTAGGCTGGGTTCAGCTTGACATGCAGCGATAATAGCCTGGATTAAGCGTATGCTGACATCTACTTTTTCCGGCCATAGATGAATGTCGGCATCTTCTACTAACGAAACGGGTACGACTTCAGCATGTGATTTAGCCATCTGTATTGCCATGCTGCGTCTTACGCCATGCAAAGGCTCACCAGCAAAATGGATCGACGAAGTGGCAGCACGATTGACGTCATCTGTAGTGATAGAGCCACCAGGACCTGTGCCTGTTAGGGAGTTTAAATCTACATTAAGCTTGTTAGCTAAAGCTCTGACAGCAGGAATAGCTTTAATTAAAGTTCGCGGGGATGCTTTGACTTCTAGGCCCGTGGGAGCTTCTTGTAATATCGTATTACTACTTTCGATAACCCCAACCACGGTGCCACTATCAGATATTGCTTTGGGGCTGGATAGTTCGGACTTATTCTCAGTAAAGCTGATTAAGGGGGAGCCCGTCTGAATGATGTCGCCAGGCTTCCCATATAGTTTGACTATATATCCGGTGCAGGGGGAAGGTACGTCAACCACGGCTTTGGCGGTTTCCATGGATACTAGAGGTTGATCCATTTTTACCTCATCACCTTCGGATACATACCATTCGCGGATCTCAGCGTCTGGCAAGCCCTCACCCAAGTCAGGTAATTTAAAAATCGTCATGCATACTCCACTACATTTTGAACGGCATTTAAAATTCTAGGAACGCTAGGAAGATAAAGTTTTTCCATCTTCAAATAGGGCATTACTGTATCATAACCCGTCACTCGCTGGATAGGTGCTAGTAATGAAGTCAAAGCGCGCTCAGCTATCTGGGCGGCGATTTCCGCTGCAATGCCACAGGTTCGTGGTGCTTCGTGGATAATGACACAACGCCCAGTTTTTTCTAATGAATGGACTATCGTGTGAATATCCAATGGTTTTAGGGTTGCCACATCGATCACCTCAGCAGAAATTCCTTGATTGGCCAATTCGTCGGCTGCTAACAATGTCTCCTGGAGTGAAGCGCCCCAGCTGATTAAGGTGACATCACTGCCTTCACGTAATACGAAACACTGATCGAGAGGGAGTGCTACCCCATTATCGGGAACATTTTGTTTCACCAGACGATAAATGCGCATGGGTTCCATAAAGACCACGGGATCCGGATCGCGAATGGCGGCCAGTAATAATCCATAGGCCCGCGCTGGAGAAGAAGGAATGACTACCCGTAACCCAGGGGTATGGGCAAAAATAGCTTCCAAACTTTCTACATGATGTTCGGGCGCGCGAATTCCACCTCCACAAGGTGCGCGGAAAACAACAGGGCAACTCAGGCGCCCGCGGGTGCGGTTACGTATGCGTGCGGCATGGTTTACAATTTGATCTATAGCAGGATATATAAAACCCATAAATTGAAATTCCGCTACGGGTCGCAAGCCTTCAACCGCCATGCCAATTGCAACCCCAGCAATCATACTTTCCGCCAGCGGGGTATCGATGACCCTTTCTGGTCCGAATTTGTCTAACAAACCGACAGTGGTGCGAAATACGCCGCCATTTACCCCAATATCTTCGCCAAGTAAAACGACATTTTGATCTGCCGCCATTTCAAAGGCCAGGGCTTGGGTGACCGCTTCAGCTAAAGTAATTTCTGCCATGTATATTCCTGAGATTGGGTTGATCGGAGGGTGTACTACTCTTTAACTGTAGCGTTCATTTTATGAAATGTTCAGTTAAGGGCATGTTACACAAACCCTAATGCGCTGCCACCGGAATTGCCTGCGTGGAAAGTTCTTCACGCTGTTCTTGATAGGCCGTGGGTAGCGTTGCGTAAAGGTAATCAATGATAGCGGTTGTGGGTTGCGGCGGCATATTGAGATATTCCTCGACAGCAAGCCTGATCTTTTCGGAACATGTTTGTTGCAATTTTATTTCATCTGCTTCAGTCCAGAGATTTTGCGATTCCAGATAGGTGCGTAAACGCGAAATGGGTTCACGCCGCCAGGCGTCATCTAAATCAGCCTTTTTAACATAGCGTTTGGCATCGTCAGCGGTAGTATGGTCTGCGAGACGATAGGTGATGGCTTCAATCAAGGTGGGGCCGCCACCCGCACGGGCTTTTTCTAACGCTGTGCTGATTATATTAGATAGGGCAATTACATCATTGCCATCTACTTGTATGCCCTCAAAGCCACCGGCAATGGCTTTTTGAGCAATGGTAGCTGCTCTGGTCTGGTGATCGCGCGGAACCGAAATGGCCCATTGGTTGTTATTAACTACAAATACTAGGGGTATTTTAAAAACGCCAGCAAAATTGATGGCTTCATAAAAGTCGCCTTCGGAGGTGCCCCCATCACCACAAGTAGTTAACACCGCCCGCGATTGCTTGCGTAAGTGAATGGCATAAGCCGCGCCACAAGCGTGTAACAATTGAGTTGCTATAGGCACTGAGATAGGGAAATCTATATTGGGCGTAAAATCACTGCCACGTTCATCGCCACCCCAATAAGCAAAGATTTTTGCTGGACTTACACCGCGTTTCATCATGGCGCCCTGATCTCGATAATAGGGAACAAATACATCATCCGGCCTCATGGCATGGCCAATGCCCGCGCCGATAGCCTCTTGACCCAGCGAGGAGGGGAAGGTGCCCATTTTGCCAGTACGCTGCAATGTTACCGCCTTAGCATCAAATAGACGTGTAAAAACCATATGCTGGTAAAGTTCTATCAAAGTGTGAGGATCTTGAGCAAAGGCAGGAAGGGGTTGCGTTAGTTTGCCTTCAGAATTGAGAATCTGTAGATATTCGATGGAAAACTGGGCGACTGTGGTCATAAGATTATCCTATACATTATTGTCTTTGAAGCAGCGCTTAATTTGGGATTATAATGCCATCCTACCGCCTGGTCAGATGCCGTAAATGGTCCACTCAGGTCTAGATAATAGCATGGCCTTTTTCAATGCCCATAACACTAGTGCATGTTGAGCTGTGGAATGGCTATAAAAATTTTTACAGAGTTATAACTTATAGGAAATACTACATGACCTTTACCATAAAAAAAATAGCAACTATTTGTGCTGCCATTTTATATACACTTCCTCCCAATGCTTTAGCACAAGAAGCGCCACAGAAGGGAGCCCCCGGGCTAAATAAAATTTCCTATCAAGTATCGGTAGAAAAATGGTCAACTACGACCACAGCTGATGTCAACGTGAGTATAGATGCGACATTAAATAAAACAGGTCTCCACCAAATAAACAGCCAGGTTCTACAGAATCTTAACAAAATTTACCCCTCATCAGACTGGCATATCACTCAATTCAATGGATCCCAGGATAGATCCGGATTAGAGACACTACATATTGAAGCGGAGGCTCGTTTGCCCAGTTCAGTGCTTACAGAGCTTAGAGACAAGGCCAAAGCAGTTACTACTTCTGGGCAAACTTATACGATAGGCGATATTGATTTCACCCCCAGTAGGGCAGAATTAGATGGAACTCATGCTGATGCACGGGCAGAAATTTACGATGAAGTAAATCAGGAAATTGCGCGTTTGAATCAGGCTTATCCTGGCCAGCATTATTTTTTAAATAGCATTGATTTTGGCATTATGCATATTGTAACGCCAACGGTCTTTGATGCCAGAGTGATTCAACCACAGGCAATGGTTAGTTCGCCTGGATCTGTCCAAGCAACCGCTGCTGTTGCTTCCAATAGTAGCGCCTCCCATGGTCCTACTGCCCCCAGTAGTCCTACCGCTCCACCAGCTAGTGGGGATTCCCTTCCTATAGTGCCGGTAAATACAAAAATTGTTGAGACTGCTAGTATTGTTATTGCCTCTTTAACCCCCCCCTCGGTAGCGCCGGTAACCCATTTCAAGGAAATGATATGGGCACAACCTTCTGAGTTTGGGCCGGATACATTAGCTACCCCTCCAGCTCCAGCTCCTGTTCCAACTACAGCTGGAAATTAATAAAGTAGTATGACAGCGCATTTTTTGCCCCTGCCAAAAGTAATAGGCCATCGCGGCGCTTGCCATTATGCTCCGGAAAATACCTTAGCTTCTTTTCAAAGAGCTTATGAGCTTAAGACACCATGGGTTGAGTTTGATGTGATGCTCAGCAAAGAGGGTACAGCGATCGTCATCCATGACGAAACGTTAAGTCGTACTACTAATGGTTGGGGCAAGGTGGCCGAGACTTTATTTGCAGATATAACCGCTTTAGATGCGGGCAGCTGGTTCGATCCATCTTTTGCTGGCGAAAAAATCCCTACCTTTGTAGCCGTTCTGGCCTGTGCTGCAAAACTGAATTTAGGAATTAATGTCGAAATAAAACCGACTGTGGGCAAAGACCAGGAAACAGCCCTCAGTGTGGTGAGGAGCTTGCAACACCACTGGACATTACCGCAAAAGCTATTGGTGTCCAGCTTTTCTATAGCCAGCTTGGTTATGGCTCGGGGTCTAGATAAAACTTTACCTCTGGGTTTGTTATTGGATCACTGGACTGCTGATTGGAAAGATACTGTGGTGCAACTGAATTGTATTTCCCTTAACACTAATTATCGCTTATTAACTAAAGAAAAAGTGGCACAGATAAAGGATGAGGTGCCGTATGTGCTTGCTTATACTGTGGATGATCCTAAAGTGGCTCAAAAACTTTTTTCTTGGGGAGTTGATGCGGTGTTCAGCAATATCCCAGATGTTATTCTTAGCAGTATATGAGGTTTTGCTCTAGCATCTGATCGTTTGTAGTAATTTTTGTAGTGTAGGTTCATAATGGATACTCCTTTAGAAAGTGGGGTGCTGAAGCACTGGTTGATGCTGTTATGTTCTAATTTTTTTGAATCCATGCGTTGGGAATTAAATAATTAAATGTATCTGCTCACGCCTTAGCCAGCTCAGTCTCGTCGTCGTCCCGCGACTTGTCCGCGGGATCCAGAAAAAAGCTACTAGAAACCTCATTTCTGGATCCCGCGGACAAGCCGCGGGACGACGGAGTGAGCAGTTACCGATTAAACAACATGAAGTGAGGGTTTTTGCCAGATGATAGCTATTGCCTGGATTATTCTATTTTTTGCGGTATTAAGTCTATTGGCTTATCATCGCTCGTCACTGATTGTGGCCAGCATTGGCATTCTAGTCTATCTAATCCTAGTGACTGGTCTCAGTTCATTGAGTATGACTGGCAAGATAATTTTATGGTTAGTCTATTTAATAGTGGTGATTCCGCTCAATATCATTTCCTTACGACAAATATTGTTTTCGAAACCGTTATTTGCAATATATCAAAAATCAAAACCCACTCTATCTAGCACAGAAAAAGAAGCTTTGACGATTGGCACAGTGGGCTGGGAGGGCGAATTATTTAGCGGTATGCCAGATTGGAGTAAATTTGCCGCATATCCTGCTCCGCAACTAGCCCCTGAAGAAGAAGCCTTCCTAGCAGGGCCCGTAGAGCAATTGTGCAAGATGTTGGATAATTGGGACATCAACCACAATCGTTTTAACCTACCGCCCGAAGTTTGGCAGTTTCTCAAAGAACAAGGCTTTTTCAGTTTTATTATCCCTAAAAAATATGGCGGCAAAGAATTTTCCGCATTGGCGCATTCTGCCATTATTGCCAAGATTTCCGGGCGCAGTATCGCAGCGGCTACGATAGTGGGTGTGCCTAATTCTTTAGGGCCAGGGGAGCTCCTGTTGCATTACGGTACTGAGGAACAAAAAGATTATTACCTACCGCGTTTGGCACGTGGGGAAGAAATTCCTTGCTTTGCTCTTACCAGTCCTGAGGCTGGTTCCGATGCGGGTTCTATGCCAGATCATGGCACTGTCTGCCTTGGGCAATGGCAAGGCCAGGAAGTGCTAGGCATTAAGCTTCAATGGGATAAACGTTATATCACATTAGCACCGGTTGCGACTTTATTAGGGTTGGCCTTTAAACTTTATGATCCTCAGCATTTATTGGGGAGTAAGGAGGATTTAGGCATAACTTGTGCATTGATTCCCACTAATACGCCAGGAATTACCATAGGAAGACGTCATTGCCCGGTCAACTCAGCCTTTCCCAATGGTCCGACACAAGGCAAGGATGTGTTTGTTCCCATTGACGCTATTATTGGGGGTGCACAAATGGCAGGCAGGGGTTGGCATATGCTGATGGAGTGCCTATCGGTGGGGAGGGCTATCACCCTGCCATCATTGACTACGGGTTGTTCCAAGGTTTCAACCTTTACCACCGGCGCTTATGCGCGTATTCGCACCCAATTTAATATGGCCGTAGGTCGGTTTGAAGGCGTTGAAGATGCCTTAGCGACCATTGTGGGTTATACCTACATTATGGAAGCTACAAGAATTTTTGCAGTCGCTGCCATCGATAGAGGAGAGCGTCCCGCAGTTCCTTCAGCCATTAGTAAATACCACACTACAGAACTGGGTAGACGGGTAGCCAATCACGCCATGGATATACATGGTGGTAAAGGAATTTGTATGGGGCCTCGCAATTATTTGGCGCAATCCTATATTGAAATACCAATATCTATCACGGTGGAAGGTGCCAATATTTTGACGCGGTGTATGATTATTTTTGGTCAGGGTGCTATGCGCTGTCATCCCTATTTATTTTCTGAACTTCAAGCAGCACAAAATCCTGATAAAAGACAGGCCTTGGCCGATTTTGATAAGGCTATATTTGGCCATATGGGATTTTTAATCAGTAATAAAGCACGGACATTTTTTCAGGCACTTACTCAGGGTCACTTGAGCCATTTTCCAGCTAAAGGATTGCTCCGAGGATATTACCAACAACTCAATCGTTATAGTGCTGCCTTTGCCCTCGTCGCAGACGCGGCATTGCTCACGCTTGGAGCCAGTTTTAAACGCCGAGAAAGCTTGTCGGGACGCCTTGGAGATACACTTAGTATGCTTTATTTGGGCTCAGCCGTATTAAAGCATTTTGAGAATCAGGGTTGTCCGACGGAGGATTTCCCCCTATTACAATGGTCATGCCAAACAGTATTTTTTAAGCTGGAACAAGCTCTGGAAGGTGTACTCAGAAATTTACCTAACCGTTGGGTAGCAACCGCTTTAAATGTATTAGTATTTCCATGGGGACGTCGTTACAAACACCCCAATGATAAATTAAATCATCAGGTGGCTAATTTGATATTAGCGCAAACGGAGACACGTGCGCGTTTAACCCAGGGAATTTATGCAACCCCGGATATTAATAATTGGGTCGGATTGGTGAATGATGCTTTGGGCAAAGTGATAGCTGCTGAGCAAGCAGAAAAAAAATTGCATATAGCTATCCATGACGGCCATGTGAGAGGAAATGATAAAACTGAGCGCCTACAGGCTGCACTGGCAAATGGTATTTTAACTGCCGATGAAATTGAGTTATTGCAGCAAGCTGATGCAGCGCGCAGGCAAGTTATTGCGGTGGATGATTTTGCCCCGCAGGAATTGGAGCGGTGAGTTTCTTTTGCACTCGGTTTTTTTAGTTTGCCATCTACGAATGGGTTAATCTAATCTAATCTAATCTAATCTAATACCTTAACAAGTTGTAAAAAAAGATTACCCATTTAATGCCTCAGCCACTTGGATTAAATTCTCCCTATTCCCAGGATTTTTAATTTGTGCCAGCTCCACAGCAACCTTCCCCAAGGATTTATATAGTGCAGCAATTTCAGGATCGTGCTGGGTAATCACTGCTAACTGTTTGGCTACGACCTCATATTCACCGCGCGCTATCGGTCCCGATAAACCCCCTGAAGTTCCCTTGATAAATATTTGCTCTAGAGTGGAGCGCATGATGGATTGCAATGCCTTAGTGCCTGTTGCAGGGTTGATATCGGCGTGTTGTAAACAACGCAATGCAAGTTCAGTCAATACGGCTAAATAATTACAGCCGATCACAAAAGCTGCATGATACATCTGTTTCTGTTGGGGGTTCAGCAGTAAAATTTCACCACCCAGTTGTTTAATCCAGCCACTAATAATTTCACAGGCTTGGGGATCTCCCTCCATCCCACAGTAAGTCCCAGTAAAAGTATTAACGGATAAATGAGGATCGACGAAACTTTTAATAGGGTGCAGGCTGGCCGTAATCGCCCCTTGCGTCTTAACAGCTGTAAGAATTTCAGAAGAAATTGAACCACTGCAATGAAAAACCATATCACCTTTTTTTATGATATGTGTGGCCGCTAATGCTAGGCTGCAGTCGCTAATTTTTTGATCTGGCACGGCGATGAGATAATAATTTGCGGGTGTCAATTCACTGAGGTCGGCAATGGGTTTACCTTGTCCAATAAAATCATGTGCTTTGCTAGCACTTGGTAGGGAAGTGGTTAATAGGCAATTCAGAGTCAGATTGCAGTGGTGTACTAGTAAATAACCCAACGCAGTGCCTACTTGGCCACAGCCAATAATATTTAATTGCTGGTTCGGTGGAATCACGGTCATTTGAGCATCCTAAGGGCTTGTGCAAGAATAACTTCCCTTTTTTAGGGCTCATCTTGGGCTCATCTTCGGATGTTTTGTCTTTCAGAAAAACGCTTACATAGAACAACCGACGTTCCGTCGACTATGCGCACATTTTTCTGAAAAACAAAACGTCCAAATCTGAACCCAATCTAAACCCTAAAAAGGGAAGTTATTCTTGCACAAGCCCTAAATTGAAAATTTTACTTGTTCTTGTAAATTGCTTAGCCGATTATTGTGGGCATCTAGTCGAAGAATGCGGGGTTTATGGTTGGCGATTTCTTGATCCTGCAGCCAAGCATAACTACAAATAATAACGCGATCTTGCACTTGCGCTTTATGTGCCGCTGCCCCATTTACAGAAATAATTCGCGAGCCAATGGGCGCAGCAATAGCATAAGTAATCCAGCGCTCGCCATTGTTTAGGTTATACATATGAATCTGTTCGTTGGCTAAAATACCTACTTCCCACATCAGTTCCTGGTCAATGGCGCAGGAGCCTTCATATTCTAATTCTACATGTGTGACGCGGGCATGATGTAATTTGGCTTTTAAAAAATTCTGTAGCATATAATTCTCGCTCAAAAATAGTGGTAATTATTTGCACCTCTGGCGGACTTGCTGGCTTTAAATGATTATGTTTACTGTATGTAGTGTTACGGTATAAAAAGTGCCACTAGAGACTGCCCCCATCCTAACCTTCCCCCGCAAGCGGGGGAAGGAATTTGTTTGAGCTGCGTAGGAATTGGTACAAAACTTAACTTTCTGCCCAATCAGTCCCTTCCCCCGCTTGCGGGGGAAGGTTAGGATGGGGGCAGTCTCCAGTGGCAATTTACCAGAAGGTTATTCAGATACTAATATTATCAATCAAACGTGTTTTGCCTAGAAAAGCTGCTGCTAAAATAATTAAATCCCCATCGTTCCCTCGGGGAATTTTTAATCCTACCTTCGTGCGTATCTCTATATAGTCCACTTCGAAGTTATATTGTGTTAATCGGGTTCGTGCTCTCGCGCACAAATTAGCTAATTCGTTATTACCAGAGCGAATTTCATCGCACATCCATGCAAGAGTAGCATACAACTGAGGGGCATCGATCCGTTCCGCAGGAGATAAATACTGATTGCGTGAACTCATGGCCAGTCCATCGGTCTCTCTAACTGTAGGAAGGCCTATAACTTCTAGGGGGAAGTTTAAATCAATGACCATTTGTCGAATGATGGTCAGCTGCTGGAAATCTTTCTCACCAAAAATAGTCAGTTGTGGTTGCACAATATTAAACAATTTTGTAACTACGGTAGCGACGCCATTAAAATGGCCAGGTCTGCTGTTGCCGCATAATTGATTAGATAACTCATCAGCTACGCTGATTTTAATTACAGGCTGTTCTTTCGGATATAACTCTGATATGTCAGGAATAAAAACAGCATCTACCCCAAACGCTGTTAACTGCTCGATATCCGCGTGCTGAGTTCTGGGGTATGCTAGAAGATCTTCATTAGGACCAAATTGCAGTGGGTTGACGAAAATGCTGACCACCACACGCTGCGCTAACTGTTTCGCTTTTGTAACTAGAGCCAAATGACCGGCATGTAAATTGCCCATGGTGGGCACAAACGCAATCGTTTCTGAGGAGCGCCAGGGCTGACTGAGCTCGCGCAGTGCGCTGATTTTGGTAATGATGGATGGTTTATTTAGCGAATCCACAGCAACCTCACGTTTCACAGCCACTTAAACAAAACTTTGCGCCAGAGTTGGAAACTCACCGGCTTTAACTTGTTGCACATAAGTTCTCACTGCACACGCTGCTCCGCCAGTTTGACCCTCTAAAAAATTCTGCACGAAAGTCAATTGCTTACCTGCGGTTAAACCTAACATATCCGGAGTTACTAATACTTGACCATCGCAATAGGGTCCAGCACCTATGCCAATAGTAGGAATATTAACAGCTTGAGAGATCTCTTGAGCAAGTTTATAAGGAATACATTCTAAAATTAATAGTTGAGCGCCGGCTTTTTCGAGTTTGATGGCAGCTTCTAACATCTGCTGCGCTTTGGTGGGGTCACGTCCCTGAATTTTATAGCCGCCGAAAATATGTACTGATTGAGGTGTCAGTCCCAGATGTACACAAACAGGAATACCTTTTTCACTGAGCTGTTCTACAATGGGGATTAGCCAGGAGCTCCCCTCTAATTTGATGATTTCTGCACCTGCTTGCATCAATCGGCCAGCATTCTGGAATGCTTTTTCAATGTTGCTATAAGACAAAAAAGGCATGTCTGACATGATAAGTGAAGCAGACTGTGCCCGGCATACATTGCGGGTATGATAGACCATATCTTTAATAGTGACCGGGACGGTTGTTGGATGACCTGCAACGACCATCCCCAAAGTATCTCCCACCAATAACACTTCTATCCCAGCATTGGCCAGTAAGGTGGCAAAAGTAGCATCATAGGCAGTAAGGCAGGTGATTTTTTCGCCATTTTGCTTCATTTTCTGCAAGCTGGTTAAGGTAATACGGTTTGGTTTCTGTAGATGGGATGGATTCGACATGACGTTCCTCAGAATATGCGGCCAGGGCTAATAAAAATGGAGTTTATCTCAGTCTCGCAGATAGCGCTATATTATACGCTTCAGGTATATAAACTTTACCTAAGGCTCCCTTTTAATCATGAAGTTAAGAGGATGCAAATGTGTAACGCAAGCCGATTAAGTATTCATCTAAGGAAACTGAATTGTGACTGACTGACCAGAGATCTTTCGGAGTTCCGCCATATACATGAGCATAAGTAGCCGTGGCAGCGAATCGTGGAGAAAAATTATAAGCCAGTTCAATGGCGGCTTCAGGATTATTATGGTGGGAATCATCGGGTGCATTCAGGCCCGTGACAAGGGTTTTTTGCCGGACGCCACCAATTTTTCCTATTAGGTCAAATTTTTGTATATGCGTGGTTATCAAGGCTAAAATTTCTAAGGTTTGACTTTTGACGGTGGTGGTATCGCCATCGTCATAGTGATACACATAGTTGCCATATTGCCCCAGCCCAACATTCAGCCCCAGACCGAGATAGGACGCCAGATCATGGTTGTAACCTATTGAAACACGCAGCGCCAGCGGCGTCAGATTGTTATCAGCACTAGTCGCACCAATTGCCTCAGGAGAAGGCAGGCCGGATTCTTTAGAAAGGCCGGTGTCAAGCGTGATAAAAATACCATCAGTGGCTAGTGCGTTAGATGTCGCAATTAATGAAATAATAGAGGCAGCAAGTATTTTTTTTTGGAAGTGTAATAAGGCTTTCATTAGAATTGGTAACCTACAGAAAAGATATAAAGTACGTTAAATCCTTGGTTAGGCACGGCTAACCCGGCATTACAAATATGCTCTAGGTGTACATTCAAATCGATACTATGTTGCTGACTGCCAATTTCGGTTCCTGTTTCCAGCGTAGATTGCAAAGCCAGGTGCGTATTTTGCAATCGCGTGCCTAATTGTTCTTCACTTAGGTAAGTGGGTCCAATTGAGACGCCGATATAAGGTCTAACCATGTGTCGGTCTGGGTTGGCGAAATAGGCGCGTAATGCAGGTGCAAGAGCAATATTGGTGAGGTTACTATGCTCATCCGTACCCGCATGCCACTGACCAATCGTTCCATCAAGGGTAGCTATGAGGGTTTTATCTACTCTAAATTTTAAAAATTTACCACTTAATACGTAGATAGAATTATTGTAATCCTGTTCAGGCTCGTTGGAATTACCATATCCTATGGCCACTTCATGCGTCCAAGCTTGAGCATTGGTATAACAAAAAAGAACCCACGTGCTGAACAATAAAATTATGATTTTTAGATATTTTGTTGACATAAATCGAATGTTATTTTGTTGATTAAGGATATAAGCAAGCTAGGTCACGAAGCCTACCACTAATATAAGCCTGTAGTAAATTAAAATTTGTTATACTAATAACACAAATAATCTGCGCGAGATTTTTATGACAATTCTGGACAATAAACGTATTTTGCTGGGAATTACCGGCGGTATTGCAGCTTATAAAAGTGCTGATTTAATCCGCCGTTTGCGAGAACAGGGTGCTGAAGTACGTGTAGCCATGACTAGCTCGGCTAAGGAATTAGTGACACCCTTAACTTTTCAGGCGCTTTCAGGTCATCAAGTATTATTGGATTGGGAGCAGCAGTCTTCTGAATTTGCAATGGACCACATCGCATTGGCTCGCTGGGCAGATATTATTTTGATTGCGCCGGCCACCGCCGATTTTATGGCCAAATTGGCACATGGTTTTGCCAGTGATATTTTAACGACCTTATGTCTGGCTGCAAGTTCACCTATTATGCTAGCACCAGCGATGAATCAGCAAATGTGGAAAAATGTAGCGACCCAGGCTAATAAAAAACTGCTAATGGAGCGTGGTATAGCTCTGATAGGCCCAGCCCCCGGTTCGCAAGCCTGTGGTGAAGAAGGCATGGGGCGAATGTTGGAACCAGTCGATATTATTGCTGCACTCCAGTTTCAGTTTGCTGATAAAAACTTGCGCGGCATACGCTTGCTAATTACGGCAGGTCCTACCCGTGAGCCCATTGATCCAGTACGTTTTATCAGCAATCACAGCTCCGGGAAAATGGGCTATGCGTTAGCAGCGGCAGCCGCTAATGCGGGTGCAGAGGTGACTTTGATCAGTGGCTTGGTCAATTTGCCGTGCCCAGCAAGAGTCGAGCGGGTTTGTGTAGACACGGCTCAACAAATGTATGCAGCTGTTATAGAACGAATCGATGGGTGTGAGATTTTTATTGCCGCCGCTGCGGTTGCGGATTATCGCTGTGCTGAAACGGCCCTGCAGAAAATTAAAAAAAATACAGTACAGATGCAGTTAACGTTAGTTCCTAATCCGGATATTCTTGCAGCAGTGACACTACGTGAAAATCGGCCATTTACCGTAGGATTTGCCGCCGAGACAGAAAATTTACGGGAAAATGCACTGAAAAAATTGACGCAAAAGCACTTGGATATGATTGCTGCTAATAATGTTTCAGCTAAAGATTCCGGTTTTAATTCTGATCAGAATGCATTATTAGTGCTGTGGCCTGGGGGAGAAATAGAGTTTTCACTACGCGCTAAAACGCAGCTGGCTGAAGATTTGTTGCAGGTGGTTATGCAGCGTTACACTATGCGGCCCCCTCACGTGGGTGGCGTTGTTGCATAATTTTCTTTCCAACTATCTGAAACTCTATGATCCCCTCTCCCATGGCTATCGGATGCACACATTTTTTCTAGCCGCCAGAATTAGAGTTCGTCGTCCCCGCTTTACCAAATTATCCTAAAATATCAGCCTATCAAGCGGGGATCCAGTGCCTAATTTTCAAACAAAGTGAAGTAGCAATAAACAGTTATGATTGGCATTTGTGCGTTCCGTTGGAAAGGTGGGCACTAGATTCCTGCTTGATAGGCTGATATTTTAGGATAATTCGGTAAAGCAGGAACGACGTACTCAGCATTTCTAGTAATTACAAAATGTGTGCATCGGATAGCTTCCATGGAGGGCATTGTTAAATAATTCACTAACAACGACTTTGGCACTCAACCCACTGTCTTATAAAACATCAGATCCCGCACCGCATGTCCCAGACGTTCCCCACGCCGTTCATACTTAGTAGTGGGGCGGTCTCCTCGACTGATAAATTGTTCTGATTCAGTAGCATTGGTTAAATTATCAATCGCTGACAACACCTGCAACATATGCTGTGCATAGTCTTCCCAATCCGTTGCCAAATGCAGGTATCCACCGAGCTTAAGCTTGCTAGCCAGTAAACTGACGAAAGCGGGCTGAATTAGACGGCGTTTGTGATGACGTTTTTTAGGCCAGGGATCTGGAAAAAATATGTGAATCCCTGCAAGCGAAGCTTCGGGAATACAGCCAGGCAAGGCAATGGCTGCATCGGCGCAAAGGACTCGTACATTATTGATATTGTTTTGGTTGAGCTGAGCGAGTAGGGATCCTATGCCTGGCCGAAACACTTCAATACCCAGAAAATTTTTTTCAGGCGCAGCGATGGCCATATTAAGGATAGAGTGTCCCATGCCAAAGCCAATCTCCAAAAAAGTATCGACATCAGTCGGTTGGGAAAAGATAGTTTTCCAATTTAACAATCCTACATCGTTGGGTAGGACATATTTTTCCCACAGCAATTCAAGCGCTTGCCGTTGTCCAGGGGTCCATCGTCCTTCGCGGCGCACAAAACTTTTAATATGGCGGGGTAGGGGGTTAGTGATTATCATGGTGCTGGCATCTCGTGTACGAATTAGGTAGCATTCAGGATTATACTTGAAAAATCAAATTTAAAGTTTTTTGTCGAAGTCCTTAAAATTTATAATTTTCGCGGGTGTAGTTCAATGGTAGAACTTCAGCTTCCCAAGCTGATAGCGTGGGTTCGATTCCCATCACCCGCTCCAGATTATCTTTAAAAAATAGTAATTATTCAGCATAGGCTAGCTTTCTCCCCTCTCCCGCTTGCGGGAGAGGGGAGAAAGCTAGCCTATGCTGAATAATTACAAAAAATATTGTAAAAATCAGATCTTAGTTTAGTAGGATACTGAACAGTTACCTTATAAAAAAATGCGGGAAAAGAAAATATGAAAAAACTTTTTAAAACACTAATTTTAATTATTGTAGTGCTTATTTTATTATTTATTATTGCTGTAGCCTGCCTCATAGGGTTTTTGGATCCCAATAAATTCAAAGGTCAAATTAGTGCGATAGTGCATGAGAAAACCGGAAGAGATCTGGTTATAAATGGCAAAATTGAGCGTTCATTTTTTCCTTGGCTAGGGTTGCGAATACATGATGTGCGTATGACTAACGCCCCCGGGTTCGAACCGCAAGATAATTTTGTCTCCGTTGGAGAAGCAGATATTAGCGTTAGGCTGTTTCCCCTGCTGTCGGGGAATGTCGAAATTGGGAAGATAGGGCTCAAAGATTTGCAGCTTAATTTGGCAAAAAATAAGCAAGGTCAAACCAACTGGCAGGGTCTAGGGAATAGGGGTGCAGTCATGGCGCCAAAAAATGATCAGGTTGCATCCAATTCCGTTACTGTGACCCATGCTGGGGGGGAGATACAAAATGTAACTACTGAGACTCATGCTGAGGGAGGGATTCAAAATACAACTACCGTGACTCATACAGGGGGAGGGATACTAGGTAAAACTTCGATTAACGTAAAAGGACATGGGCCTAGCCAATTCAGTGTTAAGACTATTGAGATCAGCAATGCGAATATCTTATGGTTAAATGAGAAAGATAATCAAACCCTGCAGTTAAAACATCTAAATTTGAGCAGTGAGAATATGGGTCTAAATAAAACATTTCCTCTCAGCTTAAAATTTGTATTACAAACTAATACATCAGCCCTATCAGGTGAGTATGCTTTAGACAGTAATATTACCTTAAATCCGCAACAAGATAATTATCAATTTGACAAACTGCGTTTTTCAGCCGCATTAGCAGGCAAATCCTTGCCACCAACGCAATTGCAGGCAGAGAAAGTCGCGCTTAAAATAAAGCAAAACACATTATCAATCACCAATGCACTCATCACTGCTGCGAACTTGACTGCTAAAACCAACGTGCAAGCGACGAATATTTTAAGTAAACCACAATTTAACGGCCGCGTAGAAGTGGCACAGTTTAACTTGAAGGACTTCTTAAAAGCCTTTGGAAAAAATATGAATACTCAAGATCCTGAGGCCCTAACCAGGGCCAGTGTCTCGGCTAATTTCACCGGTAATTCCGCTTCGCTTAAATTCAGCTCAGTGTTAGGCCAATTGGATGACTCTACTATTCAAGGAACCATTAACATTACTAATTTTGCTGAAAAAGCGGTTAATTTTGCATTTAATATGAATCAATTGAACCTAGATCGCTATTTACCGGCAAGTGCTGCCCCACCAACGGCGTCGACAGGGACCGCCGCGGTTTCCTCAGCTTTTACAGCCAATGCAAATACCTCTAAAGATCCAGAAAAATATGCTGCTTTGAGACAGGCCAATATTAGCGGTAGTATGCAACTGGGTAGCTTAATATTATCGAAAACCCAGCTGACTCAGGTCGTAGCAAAATTGTCTTTAAAAGGGGGGGGGCTGCAAATAAACCCCTTAACCGCCAATGTTTTCCAAGGGACCACGTATAGCCAAATTGCTGCGAATTTGCGTGCTGCAACTCCCAGTGTAACGGTGGATGAAAAACTAACTAACGTTCAAGTAAACCAGTTGACGAAATCAGATCGTTTAACAGGAACTGCTAACGTTACAGCCCACCTGGTAATGCAAGGTGAGGATAAAAACGCTATTTTGCGCAGTTTGAATGGAACTACTGAGTTCAATATCCAAAATGGTGCCCTGTTAGGGGTAGATTTACCTTACGAATTAAATCGTGCTGCAGCCATGATCAAGAGGCAGGGGGGGGCAAGCCAGCCCAATACCAGTAAAACAGATTTTGGTCAGTTCAGTGGTACCGGTACATTCCAAAATGGGGTGTTCCATAATAATGATCTGTTGCTGCGATCTCCCCAAATCAAAATTACCGGCAACGGCACAGCCAATTTAGTCACTAATGCACTGGATTATCATTTGGCTGCCCAGGAATTTAATAATCCAGTATTTGGGCAAACGGCATTGCCTTTGTTAGTTACGGGCACTTTTAGTAAACCTATCATTACACCCGACATTGAAGCGGTAGCTCGCACCTTGCTGAAATCAGGAATTAAGACCAAACTCGGAGAGCACCTGGGTGGCACTGGTGTTGGTGGTTTATTAAATCAGCTGTTGCAATGAAGACAATAAAAATCCATTGAGAGTATCTCGTGAACCAACAAAATCGCAATCAAACTGAAACCCTGGTAAATAACTACTGGGATCAATCCATCATCCCCACTCTGCATAAATACATTGAGATTCCCTGTAAGTCGCCGCTTTTTGATAAAGATTGGGAAAAGAATGGCTATTTAGATAAGGCCATGCAACTGATTGTAGATTGGTGCCTTGCGCAGAATATACGGGGCATGAAGCATACAGTACACCGTCATCCGGGCCGCACGCCGTTATTAGTTTTGGAAATTCCTGGAGAGGTGCAAAAGACGGTATTGCTATATGGGCACATGGATAAACAACCAGAAATGTCAGGTTGGGATCCAGGCTTAGGACCTTGGACACCGGTTATCAAAGAAGATCGATTGTATGGTCGCGGTGGGGCGGATGATGGATATTCTGCCTTCGCCAGCATCGCTGCCATTAAAGCATTGCAGGAACAAGGGATCCCCCATCCACGATGTGTAGTCATTATTGAGGCTTCAGAAGAAAGCGGTAGTGCCGATTTACCTTATTACATGGAACAAATAGCAGGCCAAATAGGCATCCCTGACTTAGTAATTTGCCTAGACTCTGGCATGGGAAACTATGAGCAATTTTGGGCAACGACTTCATTGCGTGGTATTGTCTCTGGAATACTTACAGTAGAAATATTACGCGAAGGGGTGCATTCCGGAGCAGCCAGCGGTGTAGTGCCTTCAAGTTTTCGTTTAGCACGACAATTATTGAGTCGTATTGAGGATCAGGACACGGGGGAGATTTTACTCAGTGAGTTCCACGTTGAAATTCCTGCACAGCGGATGGAAGAGGCTAAACAAGTGGCTAAAGTCCTGGGGGATAAAGTATGGACAGACTACCCTTGGGTTATGGGGGCTGAGCCTGCTTTTATCTCAGGAGGAGAATTAATATTGAATCGCACTTGGCGTCCGGCGCTGTCTATTACTGGTGTAGCTGGCATACCCGATTTAGCCAATGCGGGTAATGTATTGCGGCCTAAAACTTCATTAATGCTTTCTATGCGCGTTCCTCCAACCTGCGATCTTAAAAAAGCAGGTGCGTCATTAAAAAATGCTTTAGAAGCTAATCCCCCACATAATGCCAAGATAACGTTTGAGGTAAATAAGACTTCTCCGGGCTGGAATGCTCCCCCTGTAGACGCTGAATTAGCTGCTGTAATAGATAGGGCTTCAAACAAATTTTTTGGCCAACATGCGCTTTATTCCGGGGAAGGGGGGTCAATTCCTTTTATGCACATGTTAGGTGAAAAATTTCCTCAGGCACAATTTGTTATCACTGGCGTATTAGGCCCCAATTCTAATGCGCATGGGCCTAATGAATTTTTGCATATCCCAGCAGCTAAAAAAGTAACTTGCTGCGTTGCTGAGGTGTTAGCAAGAGAGTAAGGGGTCAAGTATTCACATGACACTTGCCATATCTCATAAGAGGCCACAGTCACACGGGCAAGTGTCATGTGAATACTTGACCCCTTAGTTTTTTCTAAACACTTTCTAACTAATAATACAACAACAATTGGAATCGCTATTAGAATCGCTGCTGGAAACTAGTGGTTGTAAGTCATTTCCAAGCCTTCCCTTTTCATCGAGTGATTGATCTGACGACCAAAAAATATTTAGGTTTTGAAAAACTGACTGCTTATTATCTTTAGTTTGTGTAGGGGTTAATGCTTTTAACCAATTATATTGCTCGATAGATAAGAGAAATTGATTTTCGTTTGGCTCATTTGACATAGGATAAGGAGATTTTTTCAAAATTCTTTCTAAACACTTATGATCTTTTATCAATTGCTGCCCTTGATTTGTACGATAGCAAACGTTGAAACCACCAATATTTTTTCTTGAGGGAAAGTTGAAACGTTCTAAAAAATTGGCAAGTGCAGCTTCATCAGATGCAATAATAATATTGAGACCTTCCTCACTGAATAAAAGTTTTGCTTGTTGTTCTTCTATCTGATTATTCAGAAATGTTTCAACTCTAATTTCATTATAGGATGGTATTTTGTCAAACGTCTCACCATCCCGATGCATATTATACAGATAGTCAACTAGCAAAGTAAGAGGATCAGAACCATAGCTGTCGGGCAGCGTTAGATATATTGCATCTTCGGGGGGTAGGCGGTCGGGTTTCCAATCATTAAATAAATTCTTTCCAAATTTTTTGGGATTTTCGTTTTCAGGAATGCTGCGCAAATCGCCAAAATGGATAGGACTTTTAAGAGGTTCGCCCTCAGGAAATCTTAAAGCAAATCTGTAAACATACATAAATACATACTTCTTGAAATATTTAAACTAAGGGCTTGTGCAAGAATAACTTCCCTTTTTAGGGCTCATCTTGGGCTCATCTTCGGACGTTTTGTCTTTCAGAAAAACGCTTACATAGAACAACCGACGTTCCGTCGACTATGCGCACATTTTTCTGAAAAACAAAACGTCCAAATCTGAACCCAATCTAAACCCTAAAAAGAGAAGTTATTCTTGCACAAGCCCTAAAAGATATCTACTCACACCATCATCCCGATATGGAAGCTGGGATTCAGTTTGCAGGAAACAAGACTTTCACATCCTTGTGGACTATATTCCGGCTTCCTGCCGGGACGACGTATCGTCGCTTTCACTTACTGCTTCCTTCCCCCCTTCATCCATGCAGGGATGACAAGTATAATTGTACAATCCATCCCTTTAAGTCCAATTGATTTGCGCAGTCGTAGTTCTCAAGGCTGAACCAATGGGGTAACTCTTGAATACTCAGAATAGTATATCTTTGGCTTGTTGTCGATGTTGAGAGAGTAAGGGGTCAAAGTAAGGGGTCAAGTATTCACATGACACTTGCCCGTGTGACTGTGGCCTCTTATGAGATATGGCAAGTGTCATGTGAATACTTGACCCTTAGTTTTTCTTGACCCTTAGTTTTTGACCCCTTAGTTTTTTCATAAGTCGCCGAGGAACATTAAATTTTTTTAGGGGGATGGCTTTAGGAATAGTAAGTAGGGGGCCCCAGCCGCGATGCGGCTTGGGGGTGGGAGGAATTGCGTCTTTTTTTACTGTCTGAATCACAGGGTAATTTGTTTGTAATAGATCTCTTTTGATAGGCTGGTATAGGCTTTAACTTCAGTTACTAAGGTCATCTTTATTGTCTGCAATCAAAGCTATTAAGATCAAAGCCCCACTTAGCATGGGGCTTTGCGCTAATTTTTATATGGTCGTGATGAAGCGACATTCCATATTTTTACTAATTCATCCAAATATTCGTCAACAACCCATAGTGCATGATAAAGAGTATGATTATCTACTGCTACCCCGTCATGCACAAATTCAGTAGCGAACATGGCGCAGGTCAAAACAGACTTAGCCTTGTTGATTTTTTCGTATATCTGGTCTTTTAGGGTAATTAAATCAGGTGACAGTGTACTATTTGATTGATATTCCATTGATCTTCTCCTTCATGATTTTTGATATAAAAAACCATGGCTGTCGGGCATAGTTAACCGCCTTTGAGAGTTTGTAGCTCCGATGGTTAAGCTATCACTTCATTACAAGCAAGGCAAGGGGGGGTGTAAGCCGTTACAGTGCAGGTTAATCATTCAGCCAATAAGCAACGCTCTAATCATCCCTTATGGCCCACAACCAGATGAAAAATTTTACTAACTATTCAGCACATTCGAGAATTGTCATTCCCGCTTTACAGAACTATCCAAGAATGAGGGACTTTCAAGCGGGAACCTATTGCCTACCTTTCCATTAAAACTGCCAGGTGCAGTTAACAATTGGGTTATAGGTTCCCGCCTAAAAGATCAACACGTTCGCTCCAAATTGTGCCAGCGGGAATGACATTTCCCTGAATTTGGTGAATGGTTACAAGTTGAAAATGGAGATATTTTTTCAATTAATCATGTTAGATATATTCGTAATATTGGTTATGCTTTGCTAATCAGTCAATTGATTGAACCTTTCTATCAATTTGTAATGGGAATTGTGCTAACAATGCATAATCCACCTCACCACCGTTTTGCAGCAATTACATTAGATCAAACCAATATTGGAATTTTACTAACAGCATTTTTGATTATTTTAATTTCTTGGATTATGGCTGAAGGTTGTAATTTGCGTGAAGAACAACAACTAACAATATAGGCGATGCCATGACAATTATTGTAAATTTAGATGTAATGCTCGCAAAAAGAAAAATTCGTTCGAAAGAACTTGCAGAAGCGATAGGTATCACCGAACAGAATTTATCAATATTAAAAACGGGTAAGGCTAAAGCAATTCGATTAGCAACGCTTGATGCAATTTGTAATTACCTTTCTTGTCAGCCCGGAGATATTTTGGAATACACGCCGAGCCTGCAATGATCCTGTTACTATTTATTTACCCAATACCTTTCTTGCTGCTAAATGTTCTGGCACATAATCGGCTAATGCTTTAGCTAAATTTTTATCGCCAATTTTGTTAGTATATTTACATAACTCCTCTCTTATAGATTGATCTTTGCTATAAAAACTAATTTTAAATTTAAGTTTGTCTTTTACAAGATTAGATAATACTAAGTAAAAAGCCACCACTTCCACTTCTTGTTTGTTAGGCTTATTATTAGTTTTGGCTACATTAGGGGGGGTAAAAAAAAGTGCACTTCCAGCATTAGGTTCTGGCTGGGCATAATTGCTTGAGTCTTTGTCGATCTGTCTTTTTTCTGAGTTCTTTTTTTCTTTTTTTGACTCCCTTAGTTTTTCATCGCCTCCAAGTCCTTCCAGCTTTGTCGTTTGGCTGGGTGCTGGATTATCTTTTAACCCGGTGTTCTCATTTTTTAAAGTCGGAGCAAATATTTCTAATATATTTTTGTTTTCTCTTTCACGTGCATACTGATGTAAATCCAAGACTAAATGAGCATATTCACTGTGAAGAAGTTTGCGACACTCTTCAACCCCGGCCTGCTCATATTTTATAGATAGTAGTCCATAAGCATAAGCAATACCTGTATTGGCCATAGCTGCTTTTAGAGGCGGCCGAAATATTTCTTGTAATGCTTTGTCATCTGTAGAATGCGCATACTTATATAAATCTTCGGCGAGATGAGAATATTCATTATGAAAAAGGTCACGGCATTCTGTGGCTCCATGTCGATTATAGACTGTAGATAATGTTCCATAGGCAAAAACCATATCCGATCGGTCTTGCTTTCTCTTTGCCCAAGTGGCCTCCATTAAAAGACTATGCAGAGAGTTTTTAGGGCTGGGCTTCTGACACAAGGAAATAATTTTTTCACCTAAATCGTTTTTAAATTTAAGTTGCTGCTCGGAATCTTTATGATGAACTGATAAAAGTTTTAATACCAATGAGGCTATACTTCTATCTAATAGTTTGGCCTCATGTAAAGCAATTAAGATTTTGGTTGCTTGAGCATTGCCCGCGAAATTATAGGCATTGGCATCTCCTTGATAATTTTGCGGAGAAGTTCCCCTAAATATGGTTGCATCTTCCCAAAGTCCAGCATCTATTAAAATAATTTTAACCTTATTAACCTGCATTTGCTCTTCAAGATTAGCGATTTGTTCTTCCAGGCTCTTCAAGGAATTTTTGCTATCTTGAATGTTATTTTTAAGAGTTCTCTCAGTGGTTTCATGGGTATTAATTTCTTTTTCAAGATTAGACCTGATACCTAAAGCCGATTGAATTCTATTTCCCCATTTTTTAGATTCTGCCGTCCTTCGTAAACGAGTCGCCGCCAGGTTGCTGGAAGTTATTCGCAAATTTTCTTCATCACTCAGTAGATTATTAGAGACCTTTTCTTTTTCGGTTTTTAATGTTTCCAGATAATTATGGTGGATGTTTAAATTGTAGATGGATAGGAAGAAGTTTTGGCAGCTGGCTAACTGAGGTCGTTGGTTATAATCATGGCTGTGCATTTTTACTATGAAATTTCCAATATTTTCTTCTAAATTAATATTTAAAATATCGGGACATTCCGTGTCCTTATAAATTTTATCTATAATTGAAGCCATTAGATAGACGTCAGTTCGGGATCCAGCCTGCGGTGTAGTTTTACGCATTTCTGGAGGCCTTTTTTCCCCAAATTGAACTCTATGACCTGTATCCTTAAGTTGATCTAATTCATCCGGATCAGTTTCTCTTTGACGAGCCATGCCGAGATCAATTATGCTAAGTTGGTTTACTTTATCAGTGGCAACATATCGTCTTGTGCCCGCGTTGATTTTGCCTTGGCTTTTCGATTCGTTGGGATTTTCTTCCTTATTTAAGCTTCTCTGGTCTACACGTTTACTAGGGTAAATTTTCGCCCTTCTTGGATCTGGGCGAGCACCAAGTAGTAGATTTCTTTCGAATAAATCAAGGTGTAGAATACCTTTCGCATGTAAGGCGGACAGTTCTGACAAAGCTTGTAGAACCCAGTTGGTTTTTTCGATAAAAGTTTTCTCAAGAAGCTCCTCGTTACGCAAAATATTTAGGAGATTGTTCCCGGGTTTTCGTCGCTCTAACAGGTAGAACCGATTTTTTTGAGGCACATGGAAAGGTTTTTCACAGTGAGAAAATTTATTTACTAGTTTTTTTTCTGCCAAGGCTTCATGTTCTGTTTGTGGTTTATTTTTATCTGCTATAGCTTGAATTTGGGAGTATTGCTGTCTATATGCTGATATGTTAGCAAGCAAATGGGCTTTCATTTCCTCATCATCCCAATCGGGTTGATTTGCATTCTGATTAATTTTATTTATAAAATCTTTATATTTATCAAATGATTCCCTTTTAAAGGGGTTATTGCGGAGGTCCCATTTATGTTCAGCGAATGCAGCTAGACCTAGGGAAGCAGCTTGAAAATTTTTCTCGTCTTCTTTTTTTGTAAGAATAAAGAGTTCTTTTAAGACATAGGGTTGAAATTTATCTATTTTGCCATCGTGTGAAATTTTATAAGCTCCATATACCTCCCCATAAGACCCTGCACCTAAAGGCTTAGTTCGATCTATCAAATAATAATTTTTTTTATTGGGATCATTCTGGTCAGGGCGAGCTACGATTTCAAGGGGCTTTAACTCTAATCGATCTATACCTTGCTGGTTCATGTGCCGAACGATACTGGAAAAATTTTTAATCACATCGTTCTTTATAATAATTTTTTTGATGCCAGGCATTTGTTTACCCATCCCCGAAGTTTTTAATACTTAAATTTTACCTCTCCCATATTAAGGTAATATTAACTCAAGCTGTTTTTCCAGTAATTTTGTTTGATGGCTTTGAGTGTGATGTGATTGATGAAGTGCCCCCCAAAGTGGGCAAAGACCTGTAAGCCTTTGATTATAGTGGATCCCAGAGCAGGGCTCGAACCTGCGACCCAATGATTAACAGGCAAATACCTATACGCCAACTGTTTGATTTTAAATAAATTTTACAGCGATAGCCCACTGCAATTTGCATCACCTTGCACAACAAGGTTAACTTTAGCATAAGGAGTGATACCGATTTGGTTTATTATTTGAAAAGTAATTTCAGCATCAGCAGTTGAGATGACAGAGTAGGGCATTTCTTCTAGAACTCTATGGTCAATTCCTTTCTAATAGAGCTTGAAGCTTTGCAAGGTAAGTTCGATTTGGGCTCCCATCCTATACATTCGGTGCTAAAGTTTTGACTGTAAGAAGCGAGAAGAAAAAATAGTAACCCGCCTCAGGAACCAGCCGCAACTAGCAGCACCAGCATGATTACGCTCAAGATGTTAACTTAAGGATTAGCGGTGTCAAACTCATAATTTATTCCTTCTCTCTTTATTGGAAGAGACAAATATGGCGCGTTTGCGAACTGCATCTAAAAGAGCTTCGGAGGTCAAGTCTTGACCCCCAAACTTATTTATCCGCGACCAATTTGCCAGCCTTTGCCCAGTCTTCGCGGGCGACTTCACTGATTATCACATCCACACTTTCTAGAGGACAATTCAGGGTTTCAACAGCAACTCGCGTGACTTCACGAACAAACGCGCGTTTTTGATCCAATGTGCGACCGGGATGCATTTCTAAACGTAATATAGGCATGATAGCTCCTTAATAAGTGACACTCAGGATTGAGTGCGCATAGTATTACTTAAATATAAAAGTGAATAAATATGTGATAGATTGAGTCATTTGCAACCTACAGGTTCTTAATTATGGGAAAATTGGCAGGCATGGAAATGTTTGTGAAGGTGGTTGAATGTGGCAGCTTCACCGCTGCGGCGCAAATCAGTAACGTCTCTTCGACCATGGTGGCCAAGCAAGTTCGAATTATTGAAGAGAGACTCGGTGCCCGTTTGCTGCATCGCACCACTCGGCGACAGCATCTAACGGAAGTAGGCCGACTCTATTATGAACGTTGTAAGCATGCGCTGGCTGAAGTGGAACTGGCAGAGGCAAGCGCATCCGAGCTTCAGGCCAGCCCTCGTGGACTGGTCAGATTGGTAGCGCCGGTTAGTTTTGGTAATCAGAATCTTGTCCCGGTCTTGGTCGACTATCTGTTACGCTATCCCGATGTCAATGTTGAGTTGACCTTAGATAATCGCGTACCGGATCTGATCAAGGAAGGTTACGAATTAGGGATTCAAATCGGTGAAATTGACGCAACCGAACTGGTCGCACGCCCACTACGGCCTTATCGCCGGATACTTGCAGCAGCGCCGAATTATCTGGCCACGCACGGGCAACCAGAGCATCCAGAGCAATTAAATGTGCACAGTTGCCTGGGACTGTCATATTGGCGTCACCACGACCGCTGGCATTTAATCGGACCCAATGCAGAGGTATATGAGGTACCAGTCAAGGGTAGATTCAGTGCAAATCAAGGGAGTGCTTTGCGCGCTGCAGCTTTACTTGGTGCAGGTATCGTGCTGCAACCTGAAATGTCGTTGGCCGAGGATATCGCAGCAGGTCGCCTGGTACATGTTTTGCCCCAGTGGTCATTCAGGCCGACACCGATGTATTTAATCTATGCGCAAGACACCCGTCCCACCGCGAAGCTGCATAGCGTGATTGATTTTTTAGTTCAGCGTTTTGGGCTGGAAGAGCCTGGGCTTTTTGGGTAATAGGTCCTTGGTCTTTACCTCACTTGCAAAGTAGAGCACAGCTACACAAAATTTGAGGTAGCTAGATATATGCAAGATAGGAGCCTACGTTCTGGCATTATTTTGCCACTGTTACAATTTTGTCCAATAGGAGCAACCTTTTATTCCAAGGAAAACTTATTAGTAAATTATGGGCTAATTGTTTTACCACAGATTTACCCCATCCCTCTACGTGTTGGCGTTCAATAATCAATAGAGCCCAAGTAACATTTTGTTAACTGTTTTAACGCTTCGTATTGCGCCTGAGTGATACGGGTCTTGATTTCCTTCAGAAATTAGTTTTGGATTTGTAGCAGGTTTTCCAACAGGGTTGCTTGGATGATGAAAAACATTGCAAGGGCAATTAAAAAGTAAATACCAATAGCAGAGTGGTTTAAAACCAATTTTGCTGAACCCTTGACTTTACTGGCTCCCCGAGCAGGACTCGAACCTGCGACCCAATGATTAACAGTCATTTGCTCTACCGACTGAGCTATCGGGGAGTGTTTATGCTGCCTGTTGTGGTGTCAGGCAGATGAGGTAGTAAATACTACTGTCCTCGCAGCCTGCGGTCAAGGTGAATTTTACAACTTCTTTATGATAGACTTTCCAGGATAAAGGAGTTTATCTAACCTATGAAGAGCAAAAAAATCAGACCTAAACTGCGGAAGGAGCTGAAGCTATTAATGGTCGGGTGGCGGGAGTGGTTAGCGTTGCCGCAGTTGGGGATTGCGCAGATTAAGGCCAAAGTTGACAGTGGGGCTCGTACCTCTGCGCTGCATGCTTTTGCCATAAAACCGTTTAAGCATCAGAACAAGCATTATATTCGCTTTAAAATCCATCCGTTGCAGCGATGCAAAGACGTTACAATTGATTGTGCGGCTGAAGTACAGGATATTCGTTGGGTTACCGATTCTGGGGGGCATAAGGAGAGACGTTACGTCATAAAAACAATATTACAACTGGGCGAAACAGATTGGCCAATCGAGTTGACTTTAACTAACCGTGATAGCATGAGCTTCCGTATGCTTTTAGGCAGAACAGCCATGAAAAAAAGGGTTATTGTCAATCCGGCTGCGTCCTTTTTGTTAATTAAAAACACTAATAAAGATCGAGATTAATTGTATGCGAATTGCTGTATTGACTAGAGGACCCAAATTATATTCTACACGACGTCTACTGGAAGCGGCTTTAGACCGTGGGCATGAGGTGCAGTTGTTGAATCCTCTGCGCTGTTATATGAATATTGCTTCTCATAACCCTTCTATCCACTATCGAGGACAGGAATTACCACCGTATGACGCAGTCATTCCGCGTATTGGCGCTTCCATTACGTTTTATGGGACTGCATTGGTGCGGCAATTTGAAAGCATGGGGGTCTATTGTGTTAATCGCTCAATAGCTATTACCCGTGCACGCGATAAGCTGCGTTGTTTGCAATTGTTATCAAATAAAGGGTTGGGCCTGCCCATTACTGGATTTTCTCACTCTCCGGGCGATATTAAAGATTTAATCAAAATGGTAGGCGGCCCCCCTTTGGTAATTAAATTACTGGAAGGTACGCAGGGAATTGGAGTAGTTTTGGCTGAGACTCATAAAGCGGCTGAAAGCGTAATTGAGGCGTTTTTAGGGCTTAAAGTGAATATTATGGTGCAAGAATATATTAAAGAATCCAAAGGGGCTGATCTGCGTTGTTTGGTTGTGGGTGGCAAAGTGATTGCGGCTATGGAGCGTAGAGCAAAGCCAGGGGAATTTCGTTCCAACATTCATCGGGGGGGAAGTGGTTGTGCGGTAGAGCTTACTCCTGAGGAATTAAAAACAGCTGTATTGGCTGCTAATTTGACGGGCTTGAATATTGCGGGCGTTGATATGTTGCGTTCTGAGCGGGGACCGCTGATTATCGAAGTCAACTCATCGCCTGGGTTGGAGGGAATAGAAAGGACGACTGGTAAGGATGTGGCGGGAGCTATTATCGCTTTTGTGGAAAAAAACTCTCGGTAAAGATTCTAGGCCTGTCGTCACGGTGCCCTGCTAAGTCGCCTCGCGGTAAACTCTATGATCCCCTCTCTCGCAAGGGGAGAGGGGATACAGTGCTTTTTCAAAAATAGGAGCGCCGAGTGGCTTTTGTTCTATTTCGCTTCCGGCTCTGGGGGAGTTGCTTTCGGACTGGGCCAGTTACGCACAGTGATTTCCCGCTGTGGGAAAGCGATGTCTATACCATTCTCCGCAAATATTTTTAGAATAGAAAAATTTAGATCGGTTATTGTGCTACCTCGATTATTAACATCATCAATTAGACACCACAATTCAAATTCCAGACTATTATTACCAAACTTTACAAAATACACTGACGGCTCGTGGTCTTTTATGTAATTAATTACATGAGGATGGGCGTTAGCAATTTCCAGCAATAATTTTTTGGCCAATTGGGTGTCGCTGCTATAAGAAATACCAACGGATATAATAATTTTGTAATTTGTATCATATAACATATAGTTGGTTACTTGCTTAGAAGTTAGGTCAGAATTTGGAATAATTACATCGGCCCGTTGCAGAGTGATGATGTGGGTCGAGCGGATGCTGATGCGACGGACATAACCTTCGGTGTCACCTACAATAATGCGGTCTCCAGGCTTGATAGGCCTTTCTATAAGAAGGATGATGCCGGAAACAAAATTATTAACGATATTTTGTAAACCAAAACCGATACCTACTGAAAGTGCTCCCGCTATGATTGCCAGGCCAGAGAAATTTACGCCTGCGATAAGTAAGCTGATGAGAATAGCGACCGCCACACCTATGTAACCTACTATAGACGCTAAAGATTCGCGATTGCCTTGTGCCAGTTGAGCATTGCCGTAGCGAGCAACATAGTTACGCAATACACGAGTAGTAAAAAATAGCAGGATAAATATTAATACTGCAAATAAGATCCGGGAAGGAACGATTGTAATATTAGCAATCTGAAATCCTTGCAGCAGGGTGCCGATTAATAGCTCTAAATTAGTTTGTGCTAAGCCCCACGCTTTCAGTAAAACTACAAAAAAACCAAACCAGATGACTAAATTGAGTAGAACCCGAAACCATGAGAGTTCTGGGAGAGAATCATAAGGCCGTAATCCGAGCAAACGTTTAAATTTATGTTGCCATCCCCCCTCTTGTCCCACTGACTCGCTTAAAGCGACTGAGATAATTTTTTGGATGGATTTCGCTATAAAGGCACTTAAAACTGTTATAGAAGTTGCAATGAGTAAATAAGAGGTTAGTAAATGAAACCCCAACCATTCAGCCACTAAGATAATTACCAATAGAAAGCTCAATAGGGCACTGATAAAAAATCGAAGTAACTGATAGTGATACATCATCTTGGGCAATTTTTTCACCAGCCAGATGGTGGCAATAAGGTTTATTGTCACCAGGGATATAAATATGGTCTGGAATAAATCCCCCAGCGGATCAGGCACAGACTGAGGATGAAATACTAAGTAACTCAGGTAAGCTAAGACACATAAACCACCCAGGAGTTTTAAACGCCTAACCAAGGTCTTAGCCAGATGTTGAGGTAGCGTGCTGAAGCCTTTGGCTGGTTTGGGTGGATAAAAGAAAAAACGGATTATCATCAAAAATATGAGGAAAGCCAAGGCAACATAGCTAAGACAAGCAAGATATGAAAGCTGATGTGGTGAAGGTTCTAGGGCGGTAATATATAAAGAAAATACGAAGATTGGCAAAAAATACATAATATATTTTTTTATTACACTCAATAACGCCTGTTTTAACTGAGCATAAAATCTAGTCTCTGTGGAGGTTCCAATTGTCTGACCTAGAGTAATTTTTAGCCTGATACTGGCGATAATTGTCAACAGTAGCAAAAAAGCCAGTGTAAAAATATGCGGTTTATTAAATAGATAAATACCGCTTTGGTCTAGAAATAGGGATAAATTGAAGTTGTGATAAAGTTGCTTAATGTCAGTAGGGATTTCCGACAAATTAGTCAAAACAGTAGGTTCTTCATAAAGCAGCTCAGTTTTAACCTGAATACGCAGGCGAATCAATAAGGAGCTCATGATATCGTCGGAGCGTAATATGAATAGCCTGCAATCGGAAAGTTGATTGGTTAACTGGGATTTTTTGCTATTAAGAAATTTTTGCTCGGAGGTCAGCGGTATTTTGGTTTGGTTAGGGGTAATGGGTGTGGGCGTTATGGCGGATAACCGTTTATCAAGATCGCTTAGTTCCGCAGTATTATCATCAACGCATTTTCTTGCCTGGATTTGATATTTAGTTAATTCTGCGAGAGCGGTCCTTAAATCTGCAATGGTAGCACTAATTGTAAACTCACTGACACTATATTTATTCAGGGTTTTATTCGCGGAGTTAGTGTCAAAATCATGGATTAAATCAAAATTGTGTTCTGCGCTAAATCTTTGTAAAAGGCTGCTGATATCCGCTGAAGCAACTGTGGATATGGCTATAAATAGGAACAAACTTAATGTAAAAAAACGTCGAATCATGTATGCCTCTGGAACAATAAGTAATTTTTTCTCAAATATGCGGGTTTTTTGTGGCTAATCCGAGAGCCGTGTTCATCCAACGCAATCGATTTGCGTTGCTGACCACTGTTAAGGATGACAAAGCCATGGCAGCGGCTGCGATCATCGGGTTAAGTAAAAAATGAAACCAGGGATACAAAACGCCTGCAGCAATGGGGATGCCGAGGATATTATAAACAAAAGCACCCACTAAATTTTGTCTTATATTGGTGAGGGTATTTTTAGAAATTAATATAGCGGAAGTGACTCCCTGTAGCGAATGTCCCATCAGAGTAATACCCGCACTCTCAATAGCTACATCACTGCCTGAGCCTATAGCAAAACCCACATCTGCCTGTGTTAGAGCAGGGGCGTCATTGACCCCATCCCCAACCATACCCGCTATTTCACCCGCACGTTGTAACTGTAAAATCTTAGCAGCTTTATCTTTTGGCAAAACTTCTGCTAGCACTTCAGTTATTCCTATCTGAGAAGCGACTGCTTGAGCTGTGCCAGGATGATCACCGGTCACCATTAATACACGCAGCCTCATGTGCTGCAGACCCACAATAGCCGCTTTGGTGTCGGATCTGATGGGGTCAGAAATGGCTATGAAACCCACCAGCTCCTTATTTACCGCCAGAAATAAGGGGGTCTGACCTTTAGAGATCAAGGGAATTAGCTCAGGCTGCAAGGCGGCTGGATTTAAATCATTTTCTTGCATAAAACGATCATTGCCCAATAAAACGGCTTGGTGGTTAATTTGTGCCTTGACGCCAAGCCCTGGGTAAGCAATGAATTCTATAGTAGGTAGCAGCACCAGGGATTGCACCGCTGCCGCTTGTAAAATAGCTTCAGCATAAATATGCTCGGAATTTTTTTCCAGACTTGCCGCCCATTGTAATACAGCTTGCGGGGACCAGTTTTTAAGAGGTTGAATCTGTGTGACCTGCGGTTGACCACGCGTAATGGTGCCGGTTTTATCCAATACGATGGTGGTTAGACGAGCGGCTTGCTCTAAGGCCTGGGCATCGCGGATGAGTATGCCCTGTTCAGCCGCTTTGCCAATGCCGACAACGATGGCTATAGGGGTGGCGAGGCCTAGAGCACAAGGGCAAGCTATAATTAATACGCTCATAGCAGTCACCAGCATGAAACTCAGTTTGGCGTTAGGTGCAAAATAAAACCATACCACTGCAGTGAGTATGGCTATGGCTATGACGGCGGGCACAAATACCGCCGAGACCCGATCGGCTAGACGTCCTACAGGCGGTTTACTATTTTGCGCTTGTTGTACCAGGGTAATAATCTGCGCTAGGGCCGTATCTTTTCCCACATGAGTGGCAATGAACAGGAAGCTGCCAGATTTATTTAAGGTGCCACCAACTACACTATTATCGACGATTTTTTCTACTGGCAGGGACTCACCGGTAATGAGGGATTCATCTATCGTCGATTGGCCTTCGATTATACGTCCGTCTACAGCAATTTTTTCACCTGGACGGGTGCGGATGATATCGCCAATACGCAAGTCCTCAATAGGGAGGTCAAATTCCTGCTGATCCCGAATAACCCGAGCCGTTTTGGGTTGCAGTTTAAGCAGATTCTTGATTGCAGCTGAAGTTTTATTGCGAGCGCGGGTTTCTAAAGCATTGCCTAAATTAATAAAGGCAAGAATCATGAGGGCGGTTTCAAAATATACATGTTGTGAAAGTTGTTGAAATTGTTGTGGAAGCAGGGTGGTCAACATTGAAAATAACCAAGCGGCTATTGTACCTAGAGCGATCAAAGTATCCATTGTAGATTGCAGCCTACGCAGCGCACTCCAAGCATTGTGATAAATAGTTCCCCCCGTGATGGCCATAATAACCAAGCATAAGACCCCCATTATCAACCAGATGACTTGGCCTTGAGATGTTATAGTGGAAGGTAACCAATGAAACAGACTGCCCAACATCAACAACAAGCCGAAACTACCGGCAATAGCAGATTTAATTAATAAGCTTTGATAGGGCATCATTTCGTGATGTGCCTGTTGCAACGGGTCGGTGATGAGGGTTGCTTGATAGCCTGCTTGATTGATGGCATCCAGAATTAAAGACATGGGCGCATCGGTGGTGACAGTTGCAGTATTTTGAGCAAAATTTACTTGAATTGCTCTGACTTCAGGCAATTTTCTCAATTTCTTTTCAATGGATTGAGCACAACTGACACAGTGCATACCCTGGATTGTCAGTTCAAACGTGGCTGGTGTATGATGGGATTGAGTCATAATTTTTTTAATAAACTAACCTTAATAAACATGGCTTAGTTTACTCTTTGAATGAAAAGGGGTTCAGTTGTGTTAGCCATTCATAATTTAGAAGCAATTCGCAATGATCAAGTAATGTTCTCTGCGGTGAATTTTACACTATCTGCGGGCGAAGTGTTGCATATTTCCGGCGCGAATGGTTGTGGTAAGTCCACATTGTTACAAATGCTAATTGGTTTATTATTGCCGGCGCAAGGAGAAGTCTTATGGGGTGGTGTGCCTATTGGTGATTGTACTACCAATTATCAATCCCAATTAGTTTATATTGGTCATAAAATCGGGGTCAAAAATAACCTGACGGTAAGCGAAAATCTACGGCTGATTGCAAAATTGCACACATCATACTCTAACCTGAATTGGCAGCGGGTGTTGCAACAATTTAAATTGCATGAACTGCAACATACATTGTGCGGTCATTTATCTGCTGGACAGCGACAACGAGTTGCCCTGGCGCGGTTGTTAATTCAAGATGCCTTGCTGTGGATTTTAGATGAGCCATTTACCGCAATTGATAGTAATAGCATTATTTTATTGCAGGAGTTAATTGGGAAGCACGTGCAAAAAGGAGGAATGGTGGTCATCACTAGTCATCAGCCGTTAATGTTGCGAGGGGTAAAGCAATTGTTATTGGATGATAGTCAGCATCATAGTGTAATTTGACTTATAACCCTTTAGTAACGTAATCAAAAAGCCAATAGAAACTGCCCCCTTCCTAACCTTCCCCCGCAAGCGGGGGAAGGGACTGTTCGGTAGGATAAGTTAAGTTATGTAGCTAATCCTATGTTAGCTCGAGTAAGTCCCTTCCCCCGCTTGCGGGGGAAGGTTAGGAAGGGGGCAGTTTCTATTGGCTTTTTGGTTTGCGTTATTAAATACTTTAACCCTAACCCACGGTATATTAATGAATACAATAACCTCACGAGAAATCGCCATTATTGGCATCAGAATTTTAGCAATTTATCTTGTACTGAAATTAATGGGATCTGATTTAGCGCCGATGGTGGTAGGAGCGGCAATAAATGGAGGAACCCCATTTAATGCAGGGCTTATCTTCACCATGATAGCTGTTTTTGCGATAGAGTTGGTGTTGGCGGTTTTATGCTGGATTTTGGCTCCCAAGATTGCAGGTATTATTATGGGGGTTGCGCAAATCCCAGAGTCACGTACTGATTTGCAAACTAGTCTGTTTCGCGCTGTGGGGGTATTAGTATTTATTACCACTTTCCCACAACTTATATCGATGCTCATGGTATTGATTCATCAATCCACACCCGAGACTGCAGGGTGGCGCGATATAATAGCGGTCATCACCCCAATCATTAAACTGATACTCAGTGTGTGTTTAATCCTATCGGCCCGCGGGCTGACAAATTTGCTTAACAGACTGCGTTATGGTTCCAGTAAATCATGATGAAAACATTTTCAGTAGTTACCGCTGTTATTCATAACGAACTATTAGTCGCCTATCGATATAAATCTGATTGGGTCAATGCCTGGCTATTTTTTATTTTAGTAGTCTCCTTATTTCCTTTGGCTGTTACACCTGACCCTGTGTTATTGCATACCATCGCTCCTGGGCTGATATGGGTAGCTGCTTTGTTATCTATGTTACTCTCGTTAAGCCATTTTTTGCGTCCCGATTATGAGGATGGCAGTTTAGCTGCTCTACTACTAAGTCCCTATCCGCTCCCTCTATTATTATTGGCAAAGAGTGCGGCTCATTGGGTCACGAGTGCTGTACCACTTATTCTCATCTCACCTATCTTGGCTTTATCTTTGCATCTGTCGGAAGGAGAAATTATTAATTTGTTGATTACATTACTTTTGGGCACTCCAGTACTTACTTTGTTAGGGGCTATTGCCATGTCCTTAACCGTGGCATTACGCAATAATACGGTGTTATTGACCATATTAATCTTACCTTGGTGTGTGCCGGTGTTAGTGTTTGGCACGGGTGCAGTTATTGATGCGGGGGCAGGGATTTCTAACAGGGGGGCGTTAGCATTATTAGCCGCTATGCTGGTTTTGGCTCTAACCCTTGCGCCATTGGCAGCTAGTGCGGCTTTGAAAATGTATGAATATTAAGAAACGCATGTTTTAAAATCTCCATTTCTTTGTAAACAAAATATCCAAAATTAGCGTCTTTCTTTGTGGTTTGCTATAATAAGCATAAAAATTAGCGATCTTAGGGCAAGGGAATGTTTAATTTATAAAGAAATTTAATACAGAAATTAGAGTGAACAAAGTGACTGATAAAGTAGATAAAACAACTGATAACCCGCATAACCGTATTTCCGCCATGAAGAAAAAATTTACTATAGCCATAATTATTTTATTAATTATAGGATCCGTAGGATATTGGCTATACAGTAAACGTTTTGTAAGTACTGATGATGCTTATGTAAATGCCAATGTGGTGCAAATAGCTGCGCGAGTGAGCGGGCAGGTATCCCAACTAAATGTAACCAATAATCAATATGTCAAGCGTGGGCAATTATTATTTTCCCTGGATACCCAGCCGTTTCAAATTGCTCTTAATAAAGCCCAGGCAGAATTAGCCATGAATGAGGCGCAACGCTTGGGGGCACAACTGACTGTCACTAGAGACTTGGAGTTAATAAAAAAACATGCGCTTTCGCCGCAGATTTTGGATGATTCAATTGCCAAGTTAAGTACTTGGCAGGGTGGGGTGCAGATGGGTAATGCCCTCGTATCACAGGCTAAACTGGATTTACAACATACACAAATAAACGCGCCAGTTAATGGTTGGATATCCAATCTGACATTACGTTCGGGTAATATGGTGGATGCAAATCAGCCCCTGTTTGCTTTAATCAGCGATGAAGGTTTCTGGATTGATGCCAATTTCAAAGAAACCCAAATGGATCGCATCCGTCCAGGGCAGCAGGTAGACATCGCCATTGATATGTATCCGGGGAAGTCTTTTGCCGGTATAGTGGAGAGCATAAGCCGCAGTAGCGGGAATGTGTTTTCTCTATTGCCAGCCCAAAATGCAACCGGGAACTGGGTGAAAGTGACTCAAAGGGTATCAGTGCGTATTAAGGTGTTGCATCCCGATGCTAACTATCCTTTGAGTATTGGTACGACTGCCTCTGTTAAAATTTATTTCCACTAGAGTACTAGAGTAATGGGGTCAAGTCTTGGCATTTGACATTGGCAATGAATTGGTTTGATTTTTCAAATGACCCTGCCAATGTCAAATGCCAAGACTTGACCCCATTAGGAGATCAGGATGACAGTCAGGTTAGATTATAAATCTCAAATTGATTTGCTAAATTATGCAACCTGTTAAACCCTCATCCCTTAACTCTCCCTCAGTGGCAAATGAGGAGTTAAATTCCAAACCTCCACAAGTTTCTAAAGTTGAACGTTGGCTAATAATTATTGCTGTTATGTCCGCCTCTATTATGCAGGTCTTGGATACTACGATTATCAATGTCGCTTTACCCCATATGCAGGGGTCATTAAGCGCCTCATCCGACCAAATAACGTGGACCTTAACCAGCTACATGGTGGCCTCCGCTATTTTTATGCCCTTGACCGGATATATGAATGATAAGTTCGGGCAAAAAAAATATTTATTAATATGTATTGCCGGCTTCACTATCGTTTCAGCCCTGTGTGGGGCTGCTACTTCGTTGGTGGAGATAGTGATATTTCGTATGCTGCAGGGGGTATTGGGGGCGGGACTGGTGCCTTTATCCCAATCAATTATGGGGGAGATTTATAGCGCTGAAAATCGTTCTAAGGGAATGGCGATCTGGGGCCTTGGAGTAACAGTCGGTCCAATTTTGGGTCCGACTTTAGGTGGCTATCTAACGGATTTTGCAAGTTGGCGGTGGACATTTTACGTTAATATTCCCATAGGGATTTTAGCATTCTTAATAGCTTGGCGAGTTGTACCCGATAGTGCAAAGAAGCAACGTGAGATGGATTGGATCGGATTAACATTAATATCAATTGCCATTGGTGCCACCCAATTTATTTTGGATAGAGGGAGCCAGGATGGCTGGTTCGATGCTAACTCCATACGCCTTGCGGCATTGCTCGCAATTGGCGGCTTAATAGGGTTTTTATTGCATGGTTTACCCCCGGGTAAGCGCATAGTGTTTGATCTACGTATGTTCCTAGACCGAAACTTTACTATTGCCTGTTCTTTATTGCTGCTTTTGGGTATGGGCATATATGGTGCAACGGTTTTACTGCCACTGATGTTAGAGAATTTATTCAATTATCCGGTGGTTGACGTCGGTTTAATTATGGCCCCACGTGGCATTAGCAGTATGGTGAGTATTTTATTGGTGGGGCGTTATATGGGCAGGTTTGGTGCTCGGAAAATTATCCTAATGGGTATACTTATCGCGGCCGTTGGAGTTTGGTTTAACACTTATTTTTCGTTGATGATTAGTCCAGGATGGATTGTATTGTTTTCAATCATGCAAGGTTTTGGCTTAGGGATGTTATTTGTTCCGATAGCAACGGTGGCATTTGATACCTTGCCTGACCATATTCGTACTGAGGCGGCGGGTTTGTTCAGCCTGGTACGAGTACTGGGTGGTTCTATTGGAATTTCAATCACCATGTCGATATTAATGCGATATGGTCAGGCCTCCTGGAACCAGCTCGGAGGGTTTATTAACCCTTACAATCCAGCGCTGTACCAGTATTTAGCTAAATTGCACTTAAAACCGAATGCTGCAGCTGCAGGGGTTATATTAAATAGTGAATTATATAGGCAAGCGCAGATGGTGGCATTCATTAATGTGTTTGCAGTGATTGCTGGTACCTTTTTGCTGATGGTGCCACTGATATTTTTGTTAAAAAGTAATAAATCTTCTGTTAGCAAGAATCATACTCCGATGATTGATTAAACGGCAGGAAGCAGGTACCTTCTTATCTCGATCTAACTTACTTAAAATTGTAATCATTTATGTGGACCTTCTTTCACCCATTGGCATCACCTAAATCCTTTTATAGCTTCAGCGGTAAGTTGATCCCGTGGGTTTGGGTGGCTTGTATTAGTCTATTAACAGTGGGTCTAGTGGCTGGATTATACTGGGCCCCGCCAGACTATCAGCAAGGTAATGCCTATCGGATTATTTACATACACGTTCCCAGTGCTGCGCTATCGCTGTCCGTGTTTGTGACGATGGCGCTAATGGCCAGTATACACCTGATATGGCGTATTAAACTTGCCGATGTCATAGCCAAGGTCAGTGCGCCAATAGGGGCCTGGTTTGCTTTTTTAGCCTTGGCGACCGGATCGCTTTGGGGTAAACCCATGTGGGGAACCTGGTGGATCTGGGATGCGCGCCTTACATCGGAATTAGTATTGCTTTTTTTATATTTAGGGATTATTGCCTTACGTTCAGCTGTTGCTAACACTGAGGCTGCTGGCAGGGCCTGCAGTATTTTAATTTTGGTGGGGGTGGTGGATGTACCTATCATCCATTATTCTGTGTATTGGTGGAATACGTTGCATCAGAAAGCGACTTTGCTTAAATTGGCCAAGCCAACCATAGATGCTAGTATGCTGTATCCTCTGATAGCCATGCTGTTGGGATTTTATTTATATTATTTGGCGGTCATGCTAATGCGGGCCCGCTTGGAAATATTGCAGCGTGAAAGTCGAGCTGAATGGGTTAAGCAAATAGTGAACAAGGCTTTCTAATATTCAGAGTAACCATTCAGCATCATACTGGGAAGCCAATAGAGACCGCCCCCATCCTAACCTTCCCCCGCAAGCGGGGGAAGGAACTTGTTGGGCAGAAAACTAAAAATCCGCACCTTACAGTCCCTTCCTCCGCTTGCGGGGGAAGGTTAGGATGGGGGCAGTCTCTATTGGCTCTTTGGTTAACATGCTGAATAGTTACTATTTAGATTAATTAACCCTCTAGGGTTTTAATAGGTAAATAAAATGACCTCAAGTTTTACTAATTTTAGCAGTTTCATGCATATGGGGGGGTATGCGGCCTATGTCTGGCCGGCATATGGCATTGTAGTGCTGGTATTGGGAGGTCAAGTGTTGAAAATTAAGCAGTTGACAGCAAGGTTGTTTGTAACACAAGGCTGTCATTCTGGACGAAGTGAAGGATCTCCCTGAGGTGCCATGGGATGGAGATCCTTCGCTGCGCTCAGGATGACAGCCTTGCGTTCAGGATGGCAGCCTTTTGGGGACGGATAAAAGTATCCCCTTCAAAAATCAGGGTAACTAATTTTAGCCGGTATCGGGAGCAAGCTGCTTCGCATTTTGTTCAATCAAGATGGCCAGTGAAGGCATTTCGTATTTTTTGCTAAATGGAACTAATGAAGCAGACATTAATGGCACTAACTTAAGAAATTTGTGATATTACTATTCATCAGCGTCTCTTTACGTTTGCAGGATTTTTGGCGAAAGCCAAGCATACGCTAATGTGAGGCGCTGTTTACTCGTTATTCAATTGATTTGAGAAGAGCCTGTTTTCTTATCTCATGCTCTGACTCTTGCCATCAAGAAGCTACACACTTGAGAATTCAGCCAAGTGCAACTGAGCAAAAATGGTCAAATTTAATGAAAAAACCTCCGGTATACTGGTTCTCGTTCTTAAGCAAACCGTTTGAAAATGAAAAAAGCGATTAATTATCAACAACGATTGGAAAAAGTCATTCAATTTATTGGGAAGCATCTGGACGAGGATGTTTCTCTGGAACAATTGAGTGAGATTTTCTGCGTCTCAAAGTTTCATTTTCATCGTTTGTTTACGGCATTGACGGGATTGTCCTTGTATCAATATATCCGCTGGCTGCGCTTGAAGCGTGCGGCTTATCAGCTGATTTTGAATCAAGAACACTCCATTATCCACATTGCAATCAATGCTGGGTTTCAATCTCATGAAGCCTTCACTCGTGCCTTTAAGCAGACCTGTGGACTAAGCCCCCGTCAGTTTAGGCAACAAAGTGACTGGTCTTGCTGGGCTTCCCCGCCGTATTGCTTGCCCGAACGAGAGAGCATAGAGATGAAAGTAACGATTAAAGAAGTAAGCAAAACCCGTCTGGCCATGATCGAACATCGAGGCGATCCCAAGCTCCTTGGCGACAGTGTCAACCGATTGATTACTTGGGCGAAAGCTCAGCCGATGAACTTGAAGCCTAAACCGGGTGAAGCATTTGCTTTTGGCTATGATGACCCTAAAACCACAGCGCCAGAGCAATTTCGCATGGACTTAGGTATAAAAATTCCGGCCAATTTGGCATTAGATAAGGTGGTGGTCGAAAAATACCTGCCAGCCGGTCGTTATGCGGTCACCTTGCATAAAGGATCTCGCGATAGGATTGGCGATACGGTTTACCCTCTGTATCGCGAATGGTTACCTAAATCCGGGGAGAACTTGGGCGATTTACCCTGTGTTTTCTGCTACTATAACTTTGATAACGAAGTGGCCGAAACGGAAGCTTTAACCGAAATTTGGCTTTTGCTCAAGTAACATATCATTAAAAAAGAGACTATTGTTAAGAATATTGATACCAACATATATTATTTTCAAAAGTGTTTTTACAACATGAGAGCAGTTAATGAAATTTTTTATTGTAGATGTATTCTCTGAAAAAAAATATCAAGGCAATCAACTTGCAGTTATAATACCTAACTCTGAACTTTCAATTATTGAAATGCAACAAATTGCCAGGGAAATTAATTTTTCTGAAACGACATTTATCCTGTCTGATAAATTATCAAATGGAGGATATGATGTGCGAATATTTACTCCGCACATTGAAATACCTTTTGCTGGCCATCCTACTCTCGGCACTGCTTTTGTGATTCAACAGTTTCTAGAAAAGAACTTTGATAAAAAAATAATTTTAAATCTCAATATCGGCCAAATACCTGTATTTTTTAAGGGGGCAAATTGTGATGATATTTGGATGCAACAAAAAGAGCCAACATTCGGTCAAATATTCCAACCAAAAATTTTTTCAGAAATATTACAGATTTCTGAACAAGACATTAACGCCAACTATCCTATTCAAGTTGTTTCTACAGGATTACCGGCAATAATAATACCGCTACACAATCTGAAAGCCGTACAAAAATGTAGAATTAACCAGAAGAGGTTTCAGGATTTCATCGATAAAGTTTTTCAAGCCAATATTTTAGCATTTACCCCGGATGTTATTAATTCTAAAAATAATTTACATGTGCGCGTGTTTTTAGATGATCCTGGATTTTTTGAAGATTCTGCTACAGGTAGCGCCAACGGTAATCTTGCAGGATATCTGTTAGAGCACAATTTTTGCCAATCATCTAAAATTAATCTACGTGTTGAACAGGGATACTCAATAAATCGCCCTTCATTAATTAAAATTGACGCATCCAAAGTTAACGGGAAATTTGCTATTCATATTGGCGGTAAAGTGATTTCTGTTGCAGAAGGCAAATGGTTTTCGCGTGCATCAGATCACCCGAGGGTGATCTGATACTTTCGAGTTAACTACGCACAATTGGCAATACATTTAACTATTTTTTATCATGACTCTTTCCGGATTGTGGCTTATCAACAATCTCAGCACGCTGTTGCTATATTGCTCACGGATGATGCTCCTCAGTTTAAACAAATCACAGAGTTATTATCACTGTGCTGGATACATGATGGACGGCATTATAAAAAATTGAACCCCTAGATACCTTCATGACGATCGTTGAAACCGCGAAAAAATTAGCGGTGAATACGTATCACTATTTTTATGATCGGATTAGCAAAAAATACGAAATGCCTTCACTGGCCAGCTTGATTGAACAAAATGCGAAGCAGCTTGCTCCCAATATCGGCTAAAATAAAGGTTTTCGCCATAATCAAGCTCTTGCCTACTCCTGACCACCCCCTTCCTAACCTTCCCCCGCAAGCGGGGGAAGGGACTGACTTGGAGGGAGCATTGGCTATAAAGCCAAAATCCTGCTCTGAACAGTCCCTGTCCCCACTTGCGAGGGATAGGAAGGAGCAGTCGGGAAGGGCTTAAAACCTTATGGTGGATAATTACAAATAAAGTTACCCTGATTTTTGAAGGGGATACGGATAAAACCTAATGGAAACTAAAAATCATCTTCGCGGGAATCCCTATTGGCTGGTGGCAATTAGCTTGTTCCTCATTCCGCTCTCAGGGTTAAGTATCGACATTAATGTCCCGTCCTTACCAGCTTTAACTCATTATTTCCAAGTCGACAAATCATTCGCGCAGCTCACAATCACTATATATATCTTAGGGTATGGTATTAGCCAGCTACTTTCAGGAAGTTTGGCCGATAGTTTGGGGCGTAAATCTCTATGCATATTGGCTTTAAGTGCATTCATAACCACCACCTTACTGGCTGCACTTAGTACTCATATTTATCAATTATTGGGATGGCGGTTGTTGCAGGGGATAGCTATTGGCTTTGCCAATCCACCCATACGGGCAGTGGTGCCGGATTTATTTACCGGTCGTAAATTTCAGACTATGACCACCTACCAGACAATGGCTTGGAGTGTTGGGCCAATTATCGCACCGGCCATTGGTGGATATTTACAGCAATATTTTGGCTGGCAAGCCCCTTTTTATTTTCTAATTATTTATGCCGTGACGGGCCTGTTATTCTACATATTTTATATGCCTGAAACTTTGCTGAAAAAGCAGGCTTATAGCCTCAAAGGAACAGTATCCAATTACCGGCTTATGTTGACCAATATGAATTATTTGATAGGTTTGTTTTGCTTGGGATTGGTCTATTCTGTGCAGGTTTTATTTGCTGTAGTTGCTCCTTTTTTGGTGCAGTCGGTATTGCATTATTCGCCCAGTAAATTTGGACATATGGCATTGCTGATGGGTTTAGCCTGGTTTTTAGGTAATCTGAGTAATCGCTTATTGATTAATTTCACTTCCAGGAGTTTGGTTCTGCTATGTTTCAGCATGATGCTGGTGGTGTCTATTATCATGTTGTTTGTTGCTATCACCTTACCGATTAAGATTTATAATATTATTATTCCAGTATTTATCATACTTTATTTCGGGGGTCTGGCATTGCCGGCTATATACAGTAGGCTGTTGGCATTGTTTCCACTCATGGTCGCTTCTGCGGGGGCGCTAATCAGTTCTTCTAGCCAGTTTATAGCTAGCTTAAGTAGTGGTCTGAGCACATTGTTGAAATCTAATACCCAGGTACCATTTGCAGCAGCTAATGTTGTTTTGTTGGCTATTTGCTTGGCCAGTTATTATTATGGTCATAATAATTATCAGCCCAAAAATGTTAATCCTAATGAAACCGCACCGTAGACGACGAGTTTATTTTATTATAGTTATTTTAGTCGGGGTCGCCATGGCGGTAAGTCTCGCTATTTACGCCTTAGGCCAGAATGTGAACCTGTATTACACCCCCACGCAATTGTCTGTAGCGCAGACCCCGCAATCTATGTTTCGTTTAGGGGGGATGGTGAAGGTTGGCAGTTTTGTGCGTGACCCTGACAGTTTGCAGGTACATTTTGTATTAACTGATTATCAGCATCAAATCCCAATCCAATACACGGGTATATTGCCGGCATTGTTTCGCGAAGGGCAGGGCATAGTGGTGCAAGGCAAGCTGAACTCACAGGGTATTTTTATTGCCGACCAGGTGTTAGCTAAACACGATGAAAAATATATGCCTCCGGGGATAAAGCCATGATACCTGAGTTTGGCCATTTTGCATTGATCTTGGCTCTGTGCTTATCTGTTATGCAGTCATCCATTCCCTTAATGGGAGCAGGTTGGGGAAAACAGGCTTGGATGCAGGCCGCCCGTCCTTTGGCATACGGGCAATTACTTTTTATAGGCTCGGCTTTTATGGCTTTGGCCTATTGTTTCGTAGCCAATGATTTTTCAGTCACTTATGTAGCCGCCAATTCAAATTCGCAATTACCCTGGATTTACCGTTTTTGTGCGGTTTGGGGAGCGCATGAAGGTTCTTTATTATTGTGGGTCTTTTTACTAAGCGGCTGGATGACGGCGGTAGCGGTTTTCAGTCGCAGCCTACCTTTAGATACAGTGGCTCGTGTATTAGCAGTTTTAGGTATGATCAGCACCGGTTTTTTATTGTTTTTGCTGCTAACCTCAAATCCTTTTTTGCGTCTATTACCTAATGTTCCTCCCGATGGTCAAGATTTAAATCCATTGTTGCAAGACCCCGGATTGGTGATTCATCCACCGATGCTGTATATGGGTTACGTTGGATTTTCAGTTGCCTTTGCTTTTGCCATTGCCGCCTTGCTTGGTAAGCGCCTGGATGCAGCCTGGGCACGTTGGTCGAAACCTTGGACATTGGTTGCTTGGTGCTTTCTGACTTTTGGTATCATTTTAGGCAGTTGGTGGGCATACAGGGAATTGGGGTGGGGTGGCTGGTGGTTTTGGGATCCCGTTGAAAATGCCTCTTTTTTACCTTGGTTGGCTGGAACTTCACTAATACATTCCTTGTCGGTGACCGAAAAACGCGATGCATTTAAACCCTGGACGGCGTTGCTCGCAATTTTTACCTTTTCTCTAAGTCTGTTAGGTACCTTCTTGGTGCGTTCTGGGATATTAATTTCGGTACATGCCTTTGCTGTGGATCCGCTGCGCGGTGTTTTTATGTTGGTTTTCCTCGGGGTGGTTACAGGCTCAGCGCTGCTCTTGTATGCTTGGCGCGCTCATACAGTACGTAAAGAGATCAACTTTAATTTTTTTTCTCGGGAAAGCGCCTTGCTGGCCAATAACTTATTGTTAACTACGGCCATGCTCACCATTTTATTAGGGACTTTGTATCCGCTGATTATTGATACCCTGAATTTGGAAAAAATTTCGGTAGGCCCTCCTTATTTTAATATGGTGTTTATCCCATTTATGGGATGTGCATTGTTCGCAATGGGTTTTGCACCCTTTTCACGCTGGTCAAATACGGATACTAAATCTATTATCATCAGATTATGGCTGAGTCTAGCGACGGTAATTGTGCTCGCTGTGTTATTACCCTATCTTGTAACCCGACAATTAAGCTGGGGTGCGGTACTGGGTTTAGGATTGGCGTTATGGGTAGCTGTAGGAACCTTGCAAACACTGTTTAAAAAAAGTGGCAGATTCATTGTGCTGAAGCCTATGTCGGGCAGTCAATGGGGAATGGTCGTCGCTCATATAGGCGTTGCGGTATGCGTCTGTGGTGTAGTATTTACCACCCATTACAGTGTCCAGCGTGAAGTACGTATGCACCCAGGAGATAGCGTTAACTTACAAAATTACGCCGTTAAATTTTTAGGTGTCCGTGATCTGCAAGGACCCAATTATACCGGCGCTGAGGGTGGAGTTATTGTGAGTGAAAAGGGCCGGGAGATCGCATTCTTAAAGCCACAGCAACGGATCTATAATGTGCAGAAAACTGCCTTGGCTAAAACTGCTATTGATGCGGGTCTATTCCGGGATGTGTATGTCGCGCTAGGCGAACCCTTAGAGGGTGGCGCCTGGTCGTTGCGGGTTTATTACAAACCTTTTATTCGTTGGATTTGGGGAGGCGGTTTGTTGATTATAATAGGCGGGTTGATAGCGCTGAGTGATAGAAAGTATCGGCTCAAGATAATGCCAGAACGCTCCCCTGAATGAGAAGAATTATAATATGCGTTATGTCATTACCATTACTACATCAGTATTATTTATAGTGCTTATGATTTTTTTATGGCGCGGGTTACACCGCGATCCTCATCAACTGCCGTCTGCTTTAATTGGTAAACCAGTTCCCCAGTTTAGCTATACAAGTTTGCTGCAGCCGAAACATTTTGTGAGCAATAAAATTTTTCTGGGCCATGTTTCCTTGTTAAATGTATGGGCAACCTGGTGCATTACTTGCCATGCAGAGCATCCAGTATTGATGGATATTGCTCTTTCCAAGGAAGTGAAGGTCTATGGCTTAAACTATAAGGACGATTTTTCTGCGGCCACAGACTGGATTAATAAATATGGCAATCCTTACACTGATATCATTTTTGATAACAAAGGTACACTGGCAATAGATTTTGGAGTTTATGGTACCCCGGAGACTTTCATAATTGATCCTAAAGGTATTATTAGAGATAAATATATCGGAGCCATAAGTCCTGAAGTGTGGAAAGATAAAATTGAGCCGGAAGTGTTGAAGTTGCGAGGGCTGTCATCCTGACGGTCAATGAGGCTTTAGGGGTTGTGCAATAATAACTTCACTGAATTATTATGAAAAAGCTGCCTTTAATCATAGCTATTCTAACCTTATGGATTTCCCACTTTGCCAATGCGCAATCTCAGGAAATCTACAGCTTTTCCTCGCCCACACAACAATTGCAATTTGAACAGCTAACCCAACAGCTGCGCTGCTTGGTCTGTCAAAATGAAAGCCTGGCTGATTCCAATGCGCCCTTAGCGCAGGATTTGCGTAATGAGATTTATCATAAAGTACAGCAGGGTGAGAATTCCTCTGCTATAAAAAATTATTTACTCGCTAGATATGGGCAGTTTATTTTATTTAAACCGGCATTGAATCGATTAACCTACGCGCTATGGATTGGGCCATTTGTTTTATTAGTTATCGCGATTATCATCTTGGCACTGTTGATTCTTCGCAGTAAAAAAACTGTACCCGCTGTGGCATTATCTGCTAGGGAAAAACAACGTTTAAAAGATTTAGGACTATAAGGCATGATCATTTTTTGGATTATCATAGTAACGATGATCATAGTGTCATTGGCATTCATAATATGGCCGTTGCTAGGACGCTCTAAATTAACCGCACCTGCTAGAGTTACAGTGTCGATTGCCTTGTATAAAGAGCGCCTGCAATATGTGGAACAACAAAAGCTTTTCGGCGATATTACAATTGATGAATATAACCAATTGCGCTTTGAACTCGAGAAATCTTTATTAAATGACATCCCAGAGGTCTCTTCGTTAAAACCCGACCCTAGGCGCAATATGCATAGCGCAGCAGGTACATGGCTAATAATCCCTTTATTGATACTAGTGCCTTTAGCGGCCCTTCTACTTTATATAAATTCTGGAACTTTTCAGCAATGGGCAAGTTATAAATCCGCTCAGGAAAAAACGTTAGCTATTAATGCTGAAATCAATAGCTTGGGCAGCCTTGAACATATCATCGCTAAGCTCAAACAGCGCGTACAGGAAAATCCAGATAGTCGTGGTTGGTTTTTATTGGGCCGACTTTATATGAAAAATGAGAATTTCCCCGAAGCGGTAGCCGCTTTCGCCCAGGCTGAACAACTGTCCCCAGGACAACCAGAAATTATGTTGGCACATGCTGAAGGGTTATATTTTTATAACGGTCATTCCTTGAATCAGCAGGCAATATCTCTGATAACGGCGACCCTAAAGTTACACCCCAATCAACCTGAGGCGATTAATTTATTAGCGATTGATGCCTATCAGCACGGGAAGTATCAGCAGGCAGCTGATTATTGGCAACGACTGCTGTCGCAATTTCCCCCTGATTCTGATCAGGGCAAAGTGCTATTACGGATGATTGCAGAGGCGCAGCAGCATATCAATCAGCGGGGCTGGCTAAATAAGAAGGGTATTTTTCCCATTAGTCTTTTTCCCAGTCATTTTTTTGAGTATACTTAATTTCCCGCGCCCATAGCTCAGCTGGATAGAGTACCTGGCTTCGAACCAGGTGGTCGGAGGTTCGAATCCTTCTGGGCGCGCCAAATACAGCGTTCTTTATTTTGTGGTGGGAATGGCTGGCTTCCCTGTCATCTTAGTTAATTATCAGCTAGCATGCTGTGTGCTCACAGATGAGGTAATCAATATGTTTCATGGTAGTATTGTAGCTATAGTGACACCTATGCAACCCGATGGTGTCATCGATGTCGATAGTTTCCGTAATCTGATCGAGTGGCATATTGAGAAGGGCTCAAATGGTATTGTAATATTGGGATCAACGGGCGAAGCTTCCACAATTAATCCGGCTGAACGTCAGTTGGTTATCCAGCAGGCAATGGAGCAGGTCAGGGGCCGTATCCCTTTGATCGTTGGAACGGGCACTAATTCCACGGATTCGACGATACATTACACGCGAGAAGCTATGGAGATGGGAGCGGATGCTTGTCTACTGGTTACCCCCTATTATAATAAACCAACGCAGGAAGGCTTATATCTGCACTACAGGGCCGTTGCGGAAGCGGCTGCCATTCCCCAGATATTATATAATGTTCCTTCAAGAACCGCCTGTGATCTGAAGCCGGTTACCGTCGAGCGGTTAGCCCGTCTACCCAATATAATAGGCCTAAAAGAAGCATCAGGGGATTTAGAGCGTCTAAAGGAATTGTTGTCATTTGCAAATCATGCATTGGATATTTATAGCGGTGACGATAAAACAGCGCTTGATTTTTTGTTGGCTGGAGCTAAAGGGGTAATTTCTATAACCGCCAATGTAGCGCCACAATTAATGCGCAAAATGTGTGATGCGGCATTAACGGGTGAGAATGACGCGGCACGGGAAATAAATGAAAAATTGGCAAGATTTCATCAGTTGCAGGGTGTAGAGACCAATCCTATACCTGTAAAATGGTGCTTACATAGGATGGGTTTGATCCCAATGGGCATTCGTTTGCCACTAACCCAACTATCTGAACCATACCATGATGCGTTAAGGGGTGCATTAGCACCTTTCTGGCAATAAGGAGGGAGTATTAAAGTGCAATATGGAAAAATTATTATTTTAGCTGTTTTGGGAAGTAGCTTGGCTGCTTGTGCGTGGATACCACCTACCAATGAGGAGCCGCCGAACCTCCCGCCAGCTGACGTACAGCCCTTGCAGCCGAATGCCCCCAATGCGCAGGATATGGTGGATTCTGATAGCTCCGTTTCTCGTGATGATTCAGCTCCGGTGGTAGTTCCCCCGGCATTGAGTAAGGCGGGGACAGCTACCACGTATTAGTTCATCAGAGAGTTAGCTTGATGCTGATGCCTCAGGGGAGGCCTGAGAAAGTCAGCTGAGCTGCGATGTGGCCGGCCTAAAGTGAGCAGGCGCTTTTTTTCACCCTTAGGAGATTATATATGCAATATGGAAAAATCATTTTGTTATCGGCACTGGCCGCCAGTCTAGCTGCATGCACTTCAACGCCATCTAATACTACGATTGCTAGAGCAGCCCAACCGCCGCGGATGTCAAGAGAAGTAACTACTACCAGCGTCAAACCGGTGCAGGTCCCCAATGATTTAAGTTCTGCCAATATTCAAAATAATTTTTCAGTTCCAGAGGCACCTGCGCAAGATGCTCAGCAAAATGCTACTTTAGCTCCTCCAGGGAGTAATATCTCGCAAGCAGCAACTCCAGTTAATACAACTAATACCGCCCCGGCTGCAGCACCTCTTCCTCCTGTACCCGCCGCTAAGCCAGCAGGAGTTACGGGTAACTCTTTGACTTTAAATGTCGGTTACGACCAAGCGTGGTCAAAAGTAGGTAGAGCATTACCTTCTGCTGGTTATCCAGTCATGGAAGAAGATAATTCTGCCGGCACCTATTATATTTTAGATAAGGTAAGTAGTGGCGGGGTAATTAAACGTGATACGCCTATTTATCAGTTGCGTCTCGAAAAACAGGGTACTAAAGCTACTACTTTGACGGTTATTAATCCGCAGAACCAACAAGCAGCCTCCCCTGCAGTCACCACGCGTATTTTGAGCGCTTTAAAAGGCTCACTCTAAATAGTTTTTTCGAACAATGCTTGATTGTTCGTGCGGTATAAGCAGGCGGGAGTCGGCATCAAAAGTCGACTCCCGCAGATTAAGGCATTGTGGATAGGTAAAAATGACCCTATTAGAAAAAAAATCATTACTGTATGCAGGTAAGGCCAAGTCGCTCTATACCACAACAGACCCTAGCTCCCTGATTATGGAATTCAGAGACGATACATCTGCTTTTGATGGTGTAAAAACCGCACAGCTAGCTAATAAAGGCGTGGTGAATAATTATTTTAATGCTTTTATTATGCAGATATTAGAGCAAGCTGGTATTGCAACCCAATTTATTCGTTTAATCTCACCGCGAGAGACCCTGGTAAAACGTTTAAATATGATCCCAGTAGAAAGTGTTGTACGCAATATTGCAGCAGGTCACCTCTGTAGTCGCTTAGGAATCGAAGAGGGCATTGATTTAAACCCACCTACATTTGAATTTTTTCTCAAAGATGATGCACGTCATGACCCAATGATTAATGACTCATTAATTCGTACTTTTAATTGGGCCAGTGAGGATGAAGTTGGGGCAATGAAAACTGTGAGCATGCAAGTCAATCAAGCGTTAAAACCCTTGTTTTTACAGTCAGATTTGTTGTTGGTAGATTTTAAATTAGAGTTTGGTCGCATGGGCTCAGAGGTGATATTAGGCGATGAGTTTACCCCAGATGGCTGCCGGATTTGGGATGTAAAAACCCGTAATAAATTGGATAAAGATCGTTTCCGTAAGGACTTGGGCGGAGTCATCGAAGCTTATCAGGAAGTTGCCAGGCGCTTGGGTGTCCCCTTGCCTGAATCATTGCACGCTGATTAGTGATTCCGTTACAAAATAGGAGAGGTACCGAAGCGGCCATAACGGCACCGACTCGAAATCGGATGGGGCGCAAGCCCACGAGGGTTCGAATCCCTCCCTCTCCGCCATCTATTAAGCATGCACAGCCCTTTCCCGCAAAAGAAATTAAAAGGTTGTAATGCAAAAGAGTTTTGTTTGCAGGTAGTCTTTTCTCTTGCCGGTAAAGCAGGTAGAATGATTTTTAGGGTGGCGGTGATTAAGATGTTTCATTTTCTACTTAATTATGTTAGAAATACCCCCCTAAAGCTCTGTCAAACAATAACTTATTCTTTTAGCGCCCAACTGAGTCTTGGAGGGGGATGTTAAAAAAGATAGTTGTTGTATAACAAGCTCTAAGTGCGTGAATCCTTTTATTTGCGAGGGGCCGGTTACAGAGGATCTGTGCCGGTGATGTTTCAGGGACCTGTTCCTTGCTTTTCTCGTTTCCATTCGAATAATTTTTGTTATACAAGGAGATTATAAATATGCGTATTTTATTGTCTTTCATAGCTGCATTTATGTTGGCTTTGGTAGGTTGTCAAAAACAGGATCAGCCGTCTAGTACAGATGGAACTCCTGCAGCTAGCACTACTTCAGCGACGACTACTACCCAAACCACACCAGCGTCAGGGTCTGACACATCTACAACTAATACTGACCAATCTAGCGCTGCTCAGCCGAGTACTTCTGATCAATCAGCAGGATCAACTTCAAACACTACTGTAGTCCAACCCAGTACTTCTGATCAGACCTCTACTACAGCTACTCCAGATCAGGGGCAAGCAACTACGACAACTACTACTACGACAACGACTCCGCCCGCTACCACAGATGAATCCACTTCAAGCACAACGACTACCCCAGACACTACTGCGCCTGCGATAAATAGTAATAGCACTTCAGATGCTTCTGGAACTACCATCACCACAACGCCACCAACCACATCAGATCAGTCTACTATTGGAGCTGTTCCTGCTACATCCGACCAGTCTACTACTACAACAGATCAAACTACGACTACGACAACAACCCCTAGCACTACGGATGGAACGACGACGATTCCTGCTCCTAGTACCTCCAATACTACAGATCAGTCTTCGACAACTACCGCCCCAACACCAAGCACTTCCGATCAGTCAACTGTTCCTGGGACAGACCAGTCTGGAACATCAGATCAGTCTGGAACTTCTTCAACTTCCAGCACAACTGATACCCAATCAACAAGCACTAGCGCACCATCAGGAATGGATCAGACTCAACAGCCAACAACCGGTGGTTCCTATAACAATTCAGACCCATTAGAAAATAGTTCCAGCACCAGTACTAGCACAAGCTAGGAATGGTGAAATGGAATAGGGTTGCATCACATAAAAGGTACCCCTATAACAACTATTGTTGATTGCTGCTGACTCAAGGAGAGCCGTTATTTAGAATCTTAAATAGCGGCTCTTTCATTTGTAGAGCTTTTCACGCTTCATAACGGTCGCGGCTCAGTAAACCAAAAAACCAAATGAGCGGAGTTTTGTTTCATGCGTAAACTTTATTCCTTAATGTTCCTATCAATATTTTTAGTAGGCTGTTCGACAGTTAGCCCTAATAAACTGGGTATTTCTCAAAGCGAATGGAGCCAATACAGTGAAGGCCAGCGGGAACAAATAATTCAAGATTATCATCAAACCCAGAGAGCAAGAACGCTTCATGCTAAAGGTGGCAATTCAGTGCTAGCAGTGAATATACAAAATGGCAGCATTTTGATGCCTCCCTACACGCAATTAGCTTCTTTTCAGCCTATTTCTTTTAATATAAAAGAGGGTAGCTGTGGTGAGAAGATTCAGGTCACGGGTACCAATTCTTCACTACGTACTAAACTTGGCGTTTGCTATCAAGGAGGCACATTATTTCTAGACCCGAGCCCAATCGATCCTAATAAGGCGGATGGTTCTTTGCAATTCCAATATATGCCTATCTGGACGCGAGGTTTTACCTACCCAGATATGACTAGTACTGGCATAGCAAAGCTGACCAATGTGAATGTATCTGTGCAGGAAATATCGCATTAGGCTCTGTAAAACAATAACTTATCTTTTTAGCGCCCAGCTGAGGCTCAGATTTGCAGGCGGGAGAGTGTAGAAAAATGCGCGCATAGTTGTTCTATGTAAGTGTTTTTCTACACTCTCCCGCCTGCGAAGATGAGTCTTAGATGGGATGCTAAAAAGATAAGTTATTGTTTTACAGAGCCTTAGTCGCATTTACCTAAAGTTCCGGGCAAAGCCTACATGCTAAACCTATTAGCCTTTGATACTTCCACCGAAGCTTGTTCTGTTGCCTTAGTTTTAGGTAGTCAAGTTACGGACTATTTTGAAATAGCTCCCCGTCAACAGGCGGCTCGGATTCTCGTAATAATTGAAAAGTTGTTACGAGAAGCGGATGTTAAATTAAAGCAATTAGATGCAATTGCCTTCGCCAGCGGCCCCGGTAGCTTTACTGGCATCCGTCTAGCGGCTAGCATAGCCCAAGGGCTAGCTTTGGGGGCCGGACTTCCTATAATACCTATTTCAACGTTATGTGTTATGGCTCAAAGCGCGCATCATACCTATCAAGCAACCGATGTTTTGGTTGCTATGGATGCACATTCCGGAGACGTTTATTGGGGGGTTTATCAGTGGGATGGCGTGCAAGCCATGACACCCGTTGTATCCGATTTGCGTTGTGATCCTGCAGTAGTGTTTTTCCCTGAAGGTCCGTTGTATACAGGCATTGGTAATGGGTGGGAGAAATACTCTGAGGTATTATATAAGCGAGCGCCTAAAGTGAAAGACATTCAAGTTTCATGCTATCCACATGCAGCAGATATAGCCAAATTGGCGGCCATAGCCCTTTCTCAGGGTTTAATTTTGACTCCAGACAAAGTAATTCCGCACTACCTACATCAGGCAGATACCTGGAAAAAATCAGCTGAATTAAAATAATCTCTTATTTTTCCTCCATTGTATATTACGCCCATTTACCAGGTAATACGGCTTCCCCTACGTCATAAGATTTCCCGGCCTATAAAGAAATACAGGCTGCTATAAGGTTTGCTTAATATTCTCTTAATAGTCCTCCTTTAAAATACCTGAAAGCAGTAAATTTTATTGAGGACAGTTTTTTGTGAAAAAGTTGTTTATTGGCATAGCCCATACATCTCCCCCTTGCCGCCTAATAGCGGTTGCATTGATTATTTATGCAATGGAGTTACTGTTCCCAGGCCAATTATTGGTTCCATTTATCGCTGGAGCTATAGTATTTGTCGCCCTGGCCTTAGCATTTCAAGCACTTTTTTGGTACACACAAATGAAACATCAGCGTCCGGGTATAGGTTTTAAAGAATGGATCAATTTCGCTGATGGGGGAATTAAAAAATGAATCGAACACTAAAAAACTTTCTTATTTTCTTCCTGATGTTAGCGCCAGTTGCAGCATTTGCCGATGGCTTGGAACTGTTTACTGTTAATCCGAGTGATTTTTCCCTTAGTCTCCTGGAGAGAACCTTTGGAGCCGTTGGTAATGTGCTGCATGGCCAGGGAAACGAGATCGTTGGTTCAATGCTAGGTATTTTTAATGCCGTGTGGATTATTATCATTGGGCTTGGCGTTTTATTTGTGGTATGGGACTCCATCATGCATGCGGCGCACAGCGGTGAAATGATGCGCGGCCACGGTAAGAAGACCGCATTTACCATTATACGTATTGTTATTGGCTTTTGTTTAGTCGTTCCTAGTAAAACGACGGGTTATTCTCTAGCACAAGATGGCGTGATGTGGGTGGTTGTACAAGGTGTGGGGTTGGCAGATAAGGTAACACAAAAAATACATGATTATATGCAAGCAGGCGGGCTGCCTTTTACGACTGAACCTTCCAGCGCTGATGATATTGCGACTTTAATTCCCATAGCGGCCAATATACTTAAATCAGAAGTCTGTATGTTCAAATTGCAGGATATTCTGAATGATAAGAAGAAAAAAGAAGACGATGCCTTAAAAGCAGCAGGTCAGGACCCTAAGCCACCCAGCGATGCGGATACTATTGGTTATGGTATTAGGATGGAAGACACTTCAGGTTTTGTTACCTTTGGCAGCAAAAACCCTAACTACAATCAAGATGATCCAGCTAGCAATCAATATCTCAGCGAATGCGGTCGCACTACATGGAAAATAGAAGTTCAGTTGCCAATATCCAGCGACACAGAAAGGGCAAGTGTTAAGAAAACCCTAGCGGGCTACTTGAGAGCTGCAGTGACTGAAATGGTCATAAGTCTGCAGCCTGCAGCCCGTGAATTAGCCTCTGCCAACCTGGAAGATACTGATGAAAACGCAGAGTTACTCCAGAAGATGGCAGAAAGAGGAGCCACGGCCATGGCGGGTTCTGGGATTAGTTATGCCACCTTAATTGATCCTATCAAGAATGCCGTCAAGATATCTAAAGATGGGGAGATGAAGGCCCAGCTGACTAAACTAAACGACAGCGGCTGGGTGTTTGCCCCGATCATGGTTATCATTCCAGGAATCATTGATGGAGAAAGCGTTCAGCTGCCAAATTTTATCCCTTTAGATACGCCGCCAGACTTGGTATTGCAAGATCCTACGGGGCAATTGAAGATTCTGGATAAAGCTGAGTTACAACAGATTGTTGATCATATGAACCATGTGGATTCTGATAATTATAAGGGTTTGGCAGCTGGCTATTTAAAAACCATGTATGTAAATGCCAAGTGGCCTAAAATTGATTTCACAGCCCTATATACTGATAACAAGAGTGGCTATCTCGATGGGCTCATGGATAGCTTTGATCCCGTGTTTGATGGCGTGAAGGCGATCTTACACTCAGGGGAGGCTTTGGCCAATGCAATGTTGTGGGTGCCAAGAGGTATTTTAGAGGGTATTTATGGGGTTGCAGATGCATTCGTCAATGGGTTTGACTTAACGATACCCGTGATTGATATAGACATACACGTGCCGGGCTTAGTAGACGCTGATCTCACTCCTTTGGAGAAGGGTATTAAAGCTATTGCGGATGTGCAGGATAGTATCAGTGATAAAATCAATGGTATGGTAGTCGGTATGGATGATATGTCCAACAGCATTAGAGCTATAACACCTATGGCTGAAAAGGGCGGTATGACAGAGGAAATGGAGAAATTGTCTTCCAAGGTAGGACCTTTAGGCCCCATGTTTGCAACCATGGTGACCGCGATGATCGGCAATAGTATAACTACATTAGAGAATCATATGTTCAACCCTGAACATAATGCATTGGTTAGTTCTATTCAGATGGGCGGCGAAATCATGCGGTCGACCATGGAATCTTCCTTTTTGGCAGGTAAAATCCTGTTTATATCCTCTATGGTCGATGCCGGTATGCAGGCTTTAAGCATGGCTACAGGTGGCATAACAGGTGGAGCTTTAGGCCTTGGATCCGGTCTAGTCACTAAGGGAATTGAAGGGTTTTCTACTTTCCATATCGCTTTAGCTATGTTGTTATTTAGCGGTGGGGTGATGCTTTATATCCTGGTGCCTTTAACTTTTGTGGTTGCTTTTGGTGCGATCTGTCTGCGCTGGATTGGTATGGTATTAATCAACATATTGGGTGCGCCTATCTTTTGTTTTAACCTGATACGTGCTGATGGCGAGGGGATGTTTGGCCGTGGCGAGCGCTACCTGGGAGATTTGGCTAAAACTGCACTTACCCCGGCTATTTTAACGATTGGTGCGGTGGTGTTCCTAATACTGTTTAACATTGGATTTATGATTATTACTACGATCTTCTCGTCATTTATTCCATTGTTAGCTAAAGCCTATAACAATCCGATATTGGTGCCAGTATCGTTGGTGCTACTATTAATGGTATTTGCCACCATGATGGTTTACCTCTCCCAAACACTGGCTACATTATGCACTACAGAGTTTGTGAATAGCGTGGGTGATACCATTGGTGAAACTATACAGCGTCTGCATGATACTTCACCTGCCCAAGAGATGCGCGATACGGTCAAGAGCGGTGGCCATCATGCGGGTAGTAATATTAAAGCTGTGACGGGTGGAAAATAAGCAGGTTTTCTTGTAGTCATAGTCTGTATATGGGGCGCCTTAATGTTCTGTTAAGGCTGCTCCTGTAAGATACATAAAGATTAAATTTATTATTGAGGTAGTCCCGTGAAAAAACTGTTAAAGGGTATAGGTCGTACATTTTTTCCTTTTCGCAATCCAAAACGTATGGTTGGCTGGGACCAATTAAAAGACAGTTTTGATAGCTATGTGCGTGATCCTGCCAAAGAAATATGGGATCGAAAAAACAAAAAAGTAATTAAAGAAACCTTCCAGGAAGCAATAACGCGTTTGGATATGTCCGAAGACATGATTATACAGCGAAAAAAGAGTTTTCTAAAAACCGCCCTATTTTTTATGGGTATAGCCGTTATCTTGTTTATTTATACCGTATATTTACTTTTTTCCGGTCTATTTCTGGGCACTTTTATTTCCGGTATTTTGGTCGTCATCGCGTTAGCTTTAGCCTTTAGAGATCATTTTTGGTATACGCAAATGACACAACGTCGCCTGGGTTTAAGTTTCAAAGAATGGGTGGATTATACCCGCGGGAGTAAGAAATGACCCGAATCTTAAAAAACTGTCTAATTTTCTTCCTGATGCTGCTACCTATAGCAGCATTTGCGGATATCAGTAATCTGCAAATCTTCACCGCACCGGCGAATGATTTTTCCCTCAATTTGCTTGAAAGAACTTTTGGTTCAGTTGGCAATGTGTTGCATGGCCAAGGCAATGAGATCCTCGGCAATATTTTAGGCGTTTTTAATGGCTTATGGGTTGTTGTAATCGGTTTGGGTATTTTATTTATTGTATGGGACTCGGTGATTACCGCTGCGCAAAATGGTGAAATGATGCAGACGCGTGGTAAAAAAACTGTTTTTACCATATTGCGAATTGTCATTGGCATTTGTCTAGTCGTTCCCAGCAAAACAACCGGTTATTCATTGGTTCAACATGGAGTGATATGGGTAGTGGTCCAGGGTGTAGGGCTAGCTGATCAAATTACCCAGAAATTATATGATTATCTGCAAGCAGGTGGCCAGTCTTTCACCACCCAACCCTCCAATGAAAATGATATAGCATTACTAATGCCAGCGGCGGCGGATGTACTTAAATCTGAAATTTGTATGTATAAATTGCAGGATATTGTGGATAAAAGGAATAAAGACCGTAAGGATGCTTTAAAAGCAGCTGGAGAGAATGACACCACCGCTGGCGATGAATTGGCTAGTATTGGCTATGGCATGACTACTATAGGTACAGATTCTGGCATTATAAGTTTTGGTAGTAAAAATCCTAAATATAATCCAGATAACCCAGGCAGTAGTCAATACCTTGCCGAATGTGGCACTGTAAAGTGGCAATTAAATGTTGTGTTGCAGCTGGATACTCCTGAAGAAGCAGCAAGCACCAAAAAAACCTTGGCTGGTTATATGCAAGCCTCATTGACGCAGATGGTATTGAATTTACAACCGGTGGCGAGAGAACTTGCTTCCGCTGATGTAAGCAGCTCGGGAGATCCCGCCTTATTACAATCTATTGCGCAACGCGCCGCAACTGCAATGGCAGGTTCTGGAACCAGTTATGCCACTTTAGTTGATCCTATCAAAACAGCTGCCAGCGTAGCTGATGAACAGCAATTGAAGGATACCCTGGCTGCCCTGAATAGTAAGGGTTGGATGTTTACTCCCATGATGGTTATAGCACCCGGTGTATTTGGCATAAAATCAGTATCACTCAGTAATTTTTTACCTCTAACCTTCCCGGCGGATATAGCCAATTCAACTGTCGGAGTGCTAAAAGAACTGAGTACAGCTGAAAAACAGCAAATTATTGACCCAATGGCTAAGGTAAATTCAGATGACTATACCGCTAAGGCTTTAGGTTATCTGAAATTAATGAATACTAATAATACATGGCCAAAGGTTGATTTTACTTCGATTTATAAAGGTACAGCTGATGGGAGTTATGCCGGTGATTTTATGGATGACTTCGATTTCCTGTTTAGTGGAACTAAAGGCGTCATGCTAGCAGGAGCAACCTCGGCCGATTCTATGCTGTGGGTGCCAAAGGGAATGTTAATAGGCGTACAGGCTATGACTGGCTGGGTCGGAGGTGACTATAGCGATGGTTTAGATGACGCCATCAAGGCCCTGGATCAGGCGCAGGCCTCGATATGGGATGGTGTATATTCCGGAATTAAAAGCATTGATGACCTGGTTGGAGAGGTTAAAGATTCTAAGGACATGGCGGAAAAGGGAGGCATGACCTCACAATTGACAGCGATGGCAAACCAGGTAGGACCTTTAGGCCCATTATTTGTGACCATTATGACAGCCATGATTGGTAAGAGCATGGATACATTAGAGACCAATCTGTTTAACCCGAAACTTAATGCCATGACTAGCTCGATTAAGACAGGGGGCGAAATGATGGTATCTGCTATGGAATCTACCTTTGAGGCCGGTCATATCTTGTTTGTAGCTACATTGGTACAGAAAGGTATAGAGGGTTTAAGTGCAGCCGTAGGTGCTATTCCGGTTGTGGGCGATGTAGCAGGTGGAATTATAAATTTAGGTAATAACCTGGTGCATAAAGGCATTGAGAGCCTCACGACTTTCCATATTGCATTAGCAATGATGCTGTTTACAGGTGGCTTGTTGTTATACATCGTAGTGCCCCTGACCTTTGTGGTGGCATTTGCAGCGATTTGTCTACGCTGGATAGGCATGGTAGTGATCAATGTATTAGCAGCACCTATCTTTTGTTTCAACCTGATCCGTTCAGATGGAGAAGGTATGCTGGGTCGTGGTGAGAGGTTTCTAGTTGACCTGGCCAAAACGGCGCTCACCCCAGCGATTCTAGTAATGGGTGCAGTGGCTTTTTTAATAATGTTTAATATTGGGTATATAATAATTACCAGTATTTTAACGCAATTTATCCCGGTATTGGCTAAGGCTTATAATGCGGCGATTTTAGTGCCTGTTTCATTGGCGATTATTTTGATGGTGTTCGCTACTTTGATGGTATACATTTCGCAGACTCTAGCAACTTTATGTACCACTGAGTTGGTTAATCACGTTGCTGGCACTATTGGTGAATCGATACAGCATCTGCAGGATCAATCACCTGCCAATGAAATACGTAATGTTGCAAACACTGGTGGTCAACATGCTTCTCATAGCATCAAGACTCTGAACACGGGGGGTACTGGTATGAGTGCTTCACCAACAAGTAAGGATTAAGCCTGGGGTTCCCTGAACAGGTACCGAGCCGCGACCGTTAGGGAGCGTTTATTGGAGTAACGTAAACGCTCCCTAACGGTCGCGGCTCGGTACGTATGTTGGCAGCAGGGATGGCAGCCAGCGGCAACTATTATTCCTTTTCAGATGAACGAGTACTACGCACCAGCAGGTTATATTCACGCTCCGAAATGACTCCTGCTTCAAATTTTCTCCTAGCGTCTAAAATCATAGGCTGACCTTTCTCCATCACCAACTGACGCGTCATAGCAGTTACCCTTTCCGGATCAACAGATAGCAGCTGATCGCGTGTATCTTCATCAAAAACCAAATATTCTCTTAAGGCTACGCGTTTCCCATCCACAGTAGGGACTAATTTTTGCCAGATCACCAAGCGAATAGTCTCTACAATATCAATAGTACGGGCTTGTAATTCTTCCGGTGGGAATGTTCCCACTAATCTACGTAGTGTTTCAGCTACGCCATTACTATGTACTGTGGTGTAAACGGGATGTCCCGTTAATGCGGCTTCGAGTACGGCGCTGATAGTTTCCGTATCTCTTGACTCGCCCACTAGAATTAAACGGGGTTTACGTCGTAAAGCATTGCGAACGCCCGCTGCAAAGGAGGGCAAGTGCATAGGGATTTCTGATTGGCTAATGATTGAAGTAGGCTTATCGATAGCGTCAAACACGAATTCAATGGGGGCCTCATAGGTTAAAATTTTCCTATGACTGTCGGGGTCGCTGGCAATTTCTTTGATGATAGCGGCCAGGAGAGTACTTTTACCAGAACCCGTAGCGCCACACACGTAGACGACGCCGTCGTCTGGCGCAATAGCATCTAATACAGGTTGTGGGAGGTTAAGGCTGGCAAGGTCGGGCGGGTAGGTGGGAATGGTTCGCAGTGTCAACTGGATGCCAGCATGGCCTTCGACTTGGCAGCCAGTGCCGTTAACGCGGAATCGGAAGCGACTGCTGCGGGTAGGCCTGAACTCATAATGGGTGTCAATGTCTTGCCCACTCAATACCTGGGTGGTTCCATTGGGCCCATAGATGGCGTTCAGTATATCGCTTACCTCTCCATTAGAGAGTTTGCGCTTCGTAATTTTATATAGCTTGCCATATATTTCCGCAATAATAGGCTCTGCGGTTTGTAAGGTAATATCTGAGGCACCTTTATCGGTGCAAAATGCCAATAATTGCTCAATGTGATGTGCAGTAAATCGATTCGGTTCATTCGGGTATTGATAATTTTGGGTCATAAATTATTAGTCTAGCACTTCTGTGCCTTCCGTCCCTTGTTTGCGAATAGCACCCTCCGTACCTGGAACCACCACAGCCTTCCATTTTTTGCTATTGGGTATCAGTCTGGAGGTTGCGGTGATGCGTAATACCTGGTCATTAATACGTAATTGATTATCGTCGCCAGTCACTCCTAACTCGGTTTTAGCTACGTAAGGCGCAGTAACCATATTCTGAGCCAATAAAACATTGTAAGTAATCATACCGTTATAATCACGTTTTAAACGACCCATATTGGCAGAAAAAATAGAATTGGCTTGTTGTATACCATCTTGCCAACCCTCGGCGACTGCGTCATTCCAAATTTTGCGTTCTTCCGCAGTGCGAGGTAATAGAGAAGAGACAGGCTTGTCAGGGGTTGGGTAGTCCATCCATAAATATTCGCGCCAGGTGGGGGGCGCGGTTACAAATCGGGGCGGACTTTCAATTTTATAAATTTTATCGGCAAGCCGTAATGTTTCCGGGGTATCGAGATTTAAAGCATTTTGACCCTGCGTCAATACGGGAGGTAATACATCGTGATCTAAAAGTAACGACCGGAAGTTAAAGGCCAGATCTAGATTGCGTTCATTGAGGTCTAGTAGTTTATTAATATGCTGCGAAGCCCAGGCTAAGCCACTTTGCGCCCCCATACTGGTAGCGGTTTCTGTTAATACTGTAAAGCGAATTTGATTGATTTGCGAATTATCTGTAGCGGTCGCGGGGTAGCCATTGATAATGCTGGGCGGAGGTGGTTTTTTGGTAGCACAAGCAGATATAACGGCCGTAGCCATCATAATAAGGACTATTTTTTTAAATTTTAGCATTCCCCACTTTCTTTTAGAAACAGCCGGAGAAGGTTTTTTATTGGCATGGCCCAAAAGCTGGACTAATAGATTATTTCCCAGTGTAAAGCCTGAATAGTTATGCATAGAAAGTTTTACTCTAAACTGGGTTGAGGTTAGATCTGTTTCGCGCATTCGTTACCTTTCGCAAAATTATGTGTAACGGTACCGCAATTCTATGATTCTGCGACTAGGGTAAATAACAATGTCTGCTTTTTTCCCAGCTTGGTAATTGGCGTCTCTTAAAATATCAGCGATGGGCATATTTACCGCAACAATATTGATGATAACGGGAATACTGGGATTTTTGCCTATTACGCGAAATTTATAATGACCTGCTGCGGCAAGCTTTGCCACCAGGGTTTCGACTGGACCTGTCCAGTCTACCGACGTAGGAGCACCTAGACCAATGCTATCCGGGTCGAGGGGAGGGGACAGTTTCGCCTTAGGGTGCGTAGCCTTTTCAATGGCAGCCAACTGGTTCAAGGAAGCAGTGGTGGATGTGGCAGCTTCAGTCAGTTTAGTTCTAGCATTTAATGTGCCAGCATCCGGAGGATAGTAGGCAACTATTTTAGGGGATCTAGAAGCGCATCCTGCAAGCAGTGAAATTGCAATTAGGCCTATGACCAGCAATTTAATATTCATCGTCCTTTTTACCATCGCATGAGGAGGTGGGTTTGCATAATGTATGCTTGTTTTGCAGAGTCATTTTATAATAGGCTCAGCCTTAAGCCGCATTAATTATGGAACAAGCGTATTGAAGCAAGTTGAGAAGGGACTGTCAATACAAAATTGGCTACCGCCCCCTGTAATTTAAGGATATTGGTATTATGGATTGCCCCCTGGAATATGAGACTAGAAGCTTTGATTTATCACTAGGCTTTGGGCTAAAATCCAGCATATATATATGTTAATATTAGTTTAATAATTAAAATGCCTATGAAAGGTTGCGCCTGCTTGACTTGCTCAAGTCTGCTCCACATCATTACCCACAAATAGTGCCAAAAATTAACTGAGGAAAGGCCTAAAGCCCAAAACCAAAGTATAATCTCCTAATTTGATAAAAACAAAAGGAGAAAAAAATGGATTGGGTCATTGAAGAACTAGCAAGTTTGTTTTTGGGAGATAAGAGATTAGACCAACGAGCGCAAAAGATGAACGTAAAGATACAGGCCCTACAACAAAAGAGAGTACAAGGGGATGCATTTGCATTGTGCGATAGCAATAACCCCAGAAAAAACCTGTTTGGGTGTAGTGTCGAGTAAGCAATGGCATCGAAAAGAGCTACAAAAATTGAGCCGAAAAGTACTAAAAAAGATTACGCAACAGCAATAGAAGGTAAGAAAAGTTATCGTTGGTTAGAAAATTATCAAAAAGCAAATGAATACACCGAGAAATTGGAAGATACCACCATTGTGAGTATCGCCGATCGTGAGGGAGATATTTATGAGATTTATAGGGAGGCCAATACTGTCCACCAAGCGGTAAAAGCACACCTCTCGAAATTTCCCAATGTCTGGATAATACGTATTGTATAAAATCTTTTTTTTGAAAAATTTCCATATGCGCTCTATCAAATTAAGATTAGGCGAGTAACTTGGAAGGAAAATCAGTCGAATTCTCGATGAATCTAAATATTCCTTTACCTCTTTTGAATAATGATATCTCGCGTTATCCAACACGATCATAATCTCTGGGGCATAAGGGTATTTTTGTTCAATTTCGCTCAATAATCTGATAGTAGAATCAGCATTGACTGTATCCGACTCAATAACAATTATTTCATGGGTTTCTGCATTGATAGCGCCATGCAAATTAAGGCGGGCTCTGCCACTATTCGTTTTTAACTCCCGATTTTCTCCTCGACTAATCCAACCATATGAGGGCATAGCATTGTGTTCTGGATGCACAGCATCCATGAATAAGACCTCAATTTCATGGTCTTTATTTAACATGAATTCTTCGTATTGTTCTGCAAAAATTTCTTGGGCTTCAAAGTCTGGATTTCCAGGAACTGCTTTAGGTTTCTTGTATTCATACCCTATTCGATGCAATAGTTCACACATCCCACTGATTGAATAATTAATTTTGAATTCTTGTGAAATATAGTTGATAATTGCAGAGGTAGTTAAGTAAATTTTTGAATCAAGCTCTTTTTTTAGAATTTCAATATCTTCAGCTTATGTATGCTAAATATTTTCACTTCTTGGTGAACTGGATCCCAGCTTCCTACTGGGACAACGAATAGAGCGGTAATAATGATACATTATGGCAGAGCTTAAATATCCCTTACCTCCCTCCGCGATCGCAATTGATCAGCCTCTCATCGATCAATGGTTGCAGCCTGAAAATGGTTTTATTCAATATAAAAAGTGGCTGACAATAACTACAAACCCTGCCGACGTGCTGGAAAGATTGACCGCTACCTTATCAAGTCTCGTAACCAACCGAAAGCTGTGGTCATCACCTGGCAATGCTAATAAACTGCATGCCTTTATTTGTCACACGATAACCTTATTTAATGAATATGAATATATAGATGCTACTTCGTCTGACACAGATGTAAAACGCGCCAAGACGGCGGCAGCTGATTTTCTAAATAAATTTATGACGCTGCAGACAGAATTCACCTTTTCGGCACAATTTAACCCGGCCCGATTGTTTCACTTGCTAAAAACATTCGGTACGCAGGGTCCGCTTTCGAAAGATTTGGCAAGTATCGTCGGATCGATTGGTTTATTTGCCGAAAAAAATTTATTTCAGATTCAAACCTTTAATAGACAATCCGGGAGAATTGAAAGCTTCGAGAAAGATTGGGAAGACTGGCTGAAATGGTTAGAACAACGATTAGAAAAACCCGATCTCCCATCCGATGTCACAAATCGGCTCTTAACCGGCTTTGCCATTTTAGCAAGCAGCCATCGTTTGCCAGCCCTCTTATCAAGCAACCTAATAAATCAATTATTGCTCAATTTAACCAAACCGCCGCTGAAAAGTGATGCTATATTAAAAGGATTGCAACAGCTACGAATACTGACGTATCAATTGGCAATAGCTGACATCGCCAACTTAAATGTAGATTTATTCACGCATTTTTTAGATATAACAGCTGATGCAAAATCCACTACTAATGATAATGACCATAAAATTCTTGCGGAAATTTCTGAACAGATAGCTCATATTTGTCGTGAAATTAACTTTCTGTCAGAACCACCTAAAAGTATTAGCTCCGAGGCAATGAGAAAAGCACTAGAACTCTTAATTTCAACAAAGCCTTGCGCTACCTGGCCCAAAGTGGCTACTAAAGTCTTATTATCCATTGGGCAAATCCTGCAATCCTCCGGTCAGGATATTCAAACTCAGGTATTTTCTGGACAAGCCAATGCGTTAGTATCAAGATTAAACACGGCAGATATTGCATCGACTATGTCTTTATCTGATATTGCCCATACCCTGTATGCCTTAGTCATTTCCAAAAAGCCGGGAACTCGACTCGTCGGTAGCAAAACAGGTATTCTCGTTAACACATTCTCAGAAAAACTGGAAATAGAACTAATAAAGCTGAAAATAGAACCAGAAAAACCCATATTAAGATCGAAAAAATTAGCGATGGCCGTTCAGCAATATGCGGAATTTCTTTGCTGGGCAAATCTACCTTTACCAAAGATAATAGTCAGTCTGTTAAGGGGTAGACGGCAGCCGAAAGAAGACTCTTTGCAGCATCATTTTGTGAATGCCCTGCAGATTTCCCCCTGGTTTAAAGAACGTTACACGCCCTGCGATGGTGAAAAAGGTATAGAAGAAATATTAGTCGACAACAAATATGCTTGTGTGGATGCGGCCTTTAAAGATAGGAAGACGGGTAAAATTATTATTATTGAAATTGATGGACCAAAGCATGCGAAGCATAAAAAACAGGATGGAGAACGCGATATATATTTACGTGGGTTAAAAAATAAATCTGGCGTGACTTTAGTGGGAGACATTATTCGCGAACCGGTTGATGCAAATTCCACGGTAGAAAGCCTGCTTATGTTTTTTAAAAAACGCTTGTGCGGATCAGAACAAAAAGCCTCGCCGATAGAATCAAAAACCCCAAAACCGCCACAAACTTCTGTTTCCCTCAAGCAACTTCACTCTATTATCACAGAAGCCTGCCTTGACTCAAAAAAAGTGAAATCATTCTCAGAAAAATTGGAAAAACTAAATCCAGAGATTTTTAGCCCCCAAGAAAAAGCAGATACAATAATACATGCCATAGATCAATTTAGCACTAACTTATCCATAGTGGAAAATCTCATAGACAAATTCGGCCCAATATTGATTACCTCTGCTTCAACAAGCGAAGAATCTCCGCTGATAAAGGCTGTTGCAGGGGGGAAGCTAGAGGCAATAAAAATTTTTAATAAAAAAACAACACCTGAGCAACGCCAAACCAACCTGAAGGAATGGCAGGCGGCCTTATGTGAAGCCTATATTAAGGACAAAAAGGAGATTGTAAGGTATTTAGAGGGCATCGGCATTAAACTGCCTGGCGACAAAACCCCAGTTGCCGACAGAAAAAAACCATCTAGTCAACCCATGCCTGAACCAAAAGATTCAAAACAGGAAATAGCTCCAGGGAAAGAAATGCAGCAGGATTTCACTTTATTTTCTTGCCGCTGCGGATTGTGTCGCAATCTACAAAAGAATTTAGTCCAAATAACAGCGTTGGCACAGGCAGATAACCCAGCAGCTCAATATTCTTTAGCCTTGCAGTTTTACGATTTTGCCCAAAAAAAATTCAACGACGAAAAACAATGTTTTTTTTGGCTAGAATCATCAGCCGCACTAGGACATTGTTTGGCAAAATACATGCTAGCGTATTGCTGCATACAAAAAGCTCGAAGTAGCTCAGAAACCAAAACAGTGAAATCGTTTCATAAAAAAGCATTTGATTTACTCCAATCGGCAGCTGAAGCAGGCCTGAGCTTGGCGCAAGCTAGACTGGGAACTTTTTATATAAAGGGAGAAATAGTTGAAAAAGATAGCAAAGAAGCCATCAGATTGTTCAAATTGTCAGCCGAACAAGGTAACCAAAACGCACAATATTATTTGGGGACACTTTATGAAATCGGAGAAGCAGTTGATAAAGATCTCAAAGAGGCGGTTAAATGGTTCAGCTTGGCCGTTGAACAAGGTAACAAAGAGGCACAATTTAATTTGGCAAGATTTTATCTAAATGGAGAAATAGTTGAAAAAGATTGCAAAGAAGCCGTTAGATTGCTCAAATTGTCAGCCGAACAAGGTGACCGAGACGCACAACATATATTGGGGATATGTTATAAAAATGGAGATGGCGTTGCTAAAGATCTCAAAGAGGCGGTTAAATGCTACCGCTTGGCTGCTCAACAAGGTCAAAAACACGCACAATTTAATTTGGCAATGTGTTATAACAATGGTGAAGGAGTTAATAAAGATAGCAAAGAAGCCTTTAAATTATTTAAATTGTCAGCTGAACAAGGTAACGAACTAGCACAATATAATTTGGGGGTATGTTATGCAAAGGGAGAGGGCGTTACTAAAGATATCAAAGAGGCGGTTAAATATTACCGCTTGGCTGCTCAACAAGGTCAAAAACGCGCACAATTTAATTTGGCAATATGTTATAACAACGGTGAAGGAGTTAATGAAGATTGCAAAGAAGCCCTTAGATTGTTTGAATTGTTAGCTAAACAAGGTGTCGTAGAAGCACAACTTAATTTGGGGATATATTATGAAAATGGAAAAGGATGTATTAAAGATCTCAAAGAGGCAATTAGGTGGTACACTTTGGCTGCTGAACAAGGTGACCAAGAGGCACAATTTAAGTTGGCAACATGTTATGCCAAAGGAGAAGGAGTTGTTACGGATTTCAAAGAGGCTGTTCGGTGGTACAACCTGGCTACTAAACAAAGCGATCAACCTAGCACAAAAATGCTCACGGATCATAATAGCTGCTTGAGCGCCACTCCTTTGCGCGCTGCATCAGCACCACAAAATGATAATAAATCTGTAGCCCAAATTGCGCAACCATGGTTAAGATCCCCTATCCATTCAACTTCACCGAGTGACCAAAAAAATTCCAATAATCAAAAAACACAAAAAAAGAATAAAAAAAAATCCAAACAAAAAATAACGGTCAAATAAGGGGTCAAAAAATAAGGGGTCAAATATTCACCACATCATTACCCACAAATAGGCCCATAAACTGATTCGAAAGATTCTCTAGTAATTTAGGTGCATGTAATGCCTCTTGCTTTTGAGCAGGCTGCCGTTGATTTACTACTTGGAGGTATAATCGTTCCTCACCATAGTAGGCCGTTATTTCGCCATTCATTTGACAGCGCACATAAATTTTTGATCTGGGTCTAACACCACAGCCATAGGGTTTTTCTATTTGGTAAATTTTCTTTCTGAATGAAAAAGTCCAATCATTTTGTATTGTTCGAGTATATTCCCAACATAAAATAGCATTTAGATTAATCCCTTTTCCTTGGCGATGTGCCGATACTGGATTGCGCGCTATCTTAACGAATTTTTGGTTGAGTTTCTTAATAAATCCGCTATTTAATACTTCATTGGCCTCTGAAATGCTTTTAATTCCCTTTAATTGTGAGCGTAATCACGCTATTTGATGGTCATTTTCCCAGATTATTTGATGTGAGATGTAAAATTAAAAAATTCAATATCAGTAAATAGCAAAACACGGTATTTCTACCGCGGTGCTTCACAAATGCAGCCATTAAATTTAATTTTTTACCTATTCCTCCTTCTTCAGCTCATCAGGCAGTGGCAATCGGCAATGATATCTGCGCAGTCGATGATAATAATGTGACTCAAATGCAAGTATGATTTCATGAAGAAAAGCTCTGACGTATGCTACCCCTTGATCGTTGAGTTCTGGAGCTTCGATAATGATAACTGGCTTATCCACGCACACCTCCTAATGTATTTTTTTGTTTACGTGTTGATGTAGGTGGCGCAAAACATGCCAGATATAATTTCTCATCCAATTGTGTTTTTTCTTGTTGTGTTGCAGTATCCAGTAATTCTGCAGCCATGGCGCATAATACGCGATAATTTCCCATGGCGTGGTCACACAACGTTTGCATCAGTTCCTGTGTCATTAAACGCGGATTGCCAGCTGTGGTTAATAAATGTTGAAGACTTTGCATGAGTTGTGAAGCACTGGCCTGTTCGGTGTGATAACGTACTCGGATACGGCTGCCCAACGGGATTAACTCATTACAACGGAATTTATCAGTGAGTCGTTGATCTGCTGCGAGTATGACGCTGAGTAATAAATGCGAATCGAATTGTGCACTGGTAAGTAAGCGTAATTTCATTTAATACGCAAACAGGCATTTCTTGTGCTTCATCAATAAATAATACCGGACGTAACAATGTATTTTTCACATGATGCAACCATTGTTCACGTAAACTTTTAAAACCATGCCAGCGGTTGTGCACATTAAGTACTACACCAAAGATATCGCCCAATTCGCGATAAAAATCAGATAATCGTGCTGAAGGATGGGTCAAGATACCGACCTGAATATCACGGATGTGACTTAATTTTTCGGCCAATACTCTGAGTGCAGCACTTTTTCCGGTACCAGCATCACCACAGATCAGCGAAAATCCACCTTCCTGAATTAAGCTGTGTTCAATACGCCAGCAAAAGTTTTCGAGCTTTGGGTACAGATGCAAAGCCTCTGTTGGGACATCAGGGGTAAATGGGTTAAATTTCAACCCATACAGCGCAAATAATTTTTTGTGCATTATTTTTCTCCTTCGTTTTTGGGTAAATAGGCGGGTGGTAAACCAGTTGCTGCATATTCGGCCATTAATGATTTCAGCAGTGGCGCGATGCTTGCCGGTGGCAGTGTTTCTTGTGATGGCGGATGGGTAGTCTCTTTCGTCAATGTGCGTCGCACTCCTGCTGCATTGGCAGATTTATCTTGTGGATACAGTATGGCAAGACAAGTGTCGGTGTGGGGGTCTACGAGCGACACATAACTCAAATCCCAACGAACATAACGCAGATGTAAAAATGACATATGGCGATACTGCGATGGTACTTCAAATCGACACCCATTTACCGTCAACGTGCCATCGGAGCGACGCTGTTTGCGTTTTATTTCTTCACCAAATACACGATTCAATACCTGAGTTTCAGGACATGGCCTGCCCACATTTTTTGCTTCTAAATACCGATCCAACGGAGTGGTTAAAATTTCAGTATGTTGTTTGCGATGGTATTCAAACTCTATCCAGGCAATGGTGGCTTCGTTCAATAACGACAGGGTTAACTCTGACTCTCCTTCCAGCATGGCCATCAAGCGCCCCTCTACCTGCGCCCATAGGACTTCTTGTTTCGCATTTTGGGTATGGGCTATAAGGTAAAGTGGGTTGGTGCAATATCCCAAGGCGTGCTAATCCTTGCGTAAATTCAGCTGATATCATCGCTGAACCATTGTCACTCATCAGTGCTCTTGGCAGCCCGCGCTTTTGCAAAGCTTGCTTAAATCCATGCACTAAAGATTCAGCGGTTTCATCCAAATACCATTGCGCGTGGCAAACCAACCGTGAGTGGTCATCCAGAATCGCCAATAACAGTGGTTTGCGCCATTGACCATCTTTACCAAGAATTTTCCGAGAACCATGGTGGAAATCCAGATGCCATAAACCATGCACATATTCAACTTCATAACTGCGGACTTCACGATGCGCCAGGCGTTCTTGCGCAATCAATGCCCCCGCGGTATGTCGTGCTTTAGCAGCACGGTGTTTACGTAATCCGTTGTCTTTCATATAACGATGCACTGTGCTATATGAAGGCACTGATCCTAAATCAGGATTTTGTTTCGCTAATACCGCTAAATTATCGATATGTAATTGATAGCTCCAACTCGGATGCAACCGATATTGTTGCTGTATGGCGCGTTTTAATTCCGCATTCAAGGTTCGTGGACAAGCTGCATCAGTGCGGCGTTTGGTGCGTAATGCACGCACAGGGTCGACGTCACGTTTTGCACGGTAATACCAACGCTCCAGTGTCGATAGGCTAAATGTAACCATACAGTCCCGGGTTGGATGTTGCCATTGTTTTTTGGAAAGGGCTTCCAGGAGGATTAATAAATCACCTTTCTCTGGCGGCGCTGATAATAACGGACCGACAATCGAAAACCGAAAACGAGCCCACCGTGCTTGAGGGGTGTCGGCATCTGAGTAGTCTTTCATAGGAACTCCTTCATAAAATTAAGAAGTTCAAAGGCTACTTGATAGAGATTTTTGATGAAAACAACAAACTCTGCGGATAATGTTCCTCCATTAAAAAGCGCGCAAAACGCTACCGGGCGCTGATGAGAAAAAACGCAAGGAACAGGTTATTTTTTGTTCAAAAACCCCTGAAAATTGATTGAATAATGCTCGCGGAAAAGATTGCTTGGATTCCATTACACAAAGCGGAACGATGCCTGTTACCCGTTGCCAAAAAGATGTCTCTGGAAATGATTCGAGCCACCATCGACGCCAACGCCTCCAGGTTAATTGACTCATGGTAATGCCAAAATATTTTCTTACCTGCATCAGCCGACGATCGTTAATTCCCAGGCGGAGAATGCAAATTAGGATAAAGACTGGCCCAACAAACCATCTGCGGCCAAAAAACCTGACCGACGGTGGCGTCATACGTTTGCGACACTTGACACAACAAAAGCTAAGGCGTTCATCATAGTACTCACGAAAAGGCGCGCTTAGCCCAGCCGGGCTTCGAGGATAATTGGCTTTGTGCAGTTGACTGCCACAGCTTAGGCAGCCTTTTTCTTTTGATTGTTCTGCTAATTTTTGGTCAATGGCGTTTAATATTTGATGAAAGCTGGAATTGGATAAAAATTTATGAGACATTTTTCTTCTCTTTCTTGTTGACAAACTTAAAGAGAAGCCCCTCCTGGAGTTTTAATCAAGCTCTTTGAGGGGTTTTTTATTTGGACATTAAATAATATGATTAGAATTGGGGGGATGGGGGGTTAAATATTCTGCTTAGGCTCACAACACCCATCATGAATCAAAAATATTTTCTGAAATCTAATTGATCAATAATAAAGCACGCAACTATAAAAACCAATTTTTATATTATCTCTTTCTCAGTTTGCCATATTACCCGGTTATGGTTCAGAGCCCCTGTCAAAAAAGAAAATCATCCAATCCCCATCATAATTTTTTCTTTCTTGATAGGGAAAACTATAACCGTATACTCAATCATTCTGAGCTAGAAATTACACCAATGGCAAGCTAATTTGCAGTCCCAATCTGCACTGATGGAACAACGGAAAAACAGCGAACTGAATAGTATTATCCAAAAGAAAGATGAAGCAATAATAGTGTACAAAGCGGCATTTGATAATTTAATTATCTCCGAAAAAACCAGAGAAGCGGTACAAACAAAAGTAAACTCCTTGGAGAAACAAATAGACCAGTTGAAATCCGAGCTTTTTCAATCAAGAAAACGTGCTGAAAGACTTGCCAATAAAGCTAAGAATGCGGTACAAATATCGGATTGATGGACTAACGCCCCTTAACGCGTTCCGTGCTCCCACCTGGTACGGTCATCAACTTGGGTGAATATCCTTCGGGATTGGTTTCATCAACCGTCGTATGAGAAATGATGTGGTTTAAACATCAGTTTAGATCAATTGGGTTTAGCTTGTATTAACTAATATTAAGGAGGAAACAAGTAGATAAAAAAAGCAATAGTTATTGATGACTGGCATCAATATGGCGTGAACAGTCCGAGCCATGACTTTGCAAGGTCAGAACGGGGCGAATCGGTGGTAGCCAATCCGCCGCGCAATTGAGGTAACTTGATTGTGGGAGTTCTAACGGAATTAACAGAAATTTCATGACATCTTAAAAAAATTAATTATTGTTGCACAAACGCTAATAGAGCGCTGTAATCGTGTTTATCTGCTGCTTGCAGGGCTTTAATATATTCTTTCCTAATAATAGAGTTTTCATAAAGGTTGCTTTGTCCCCAGGAAAGTCTTGGCCGATTATTGGCTATCAAAAAACGATCTGTTACCAAGCGGGCGTGCCTACCATTGCCATTGGGGAATAGGTGAATCGCGACTAGTCGATGATGCAGCCTAGCTGCTATTTCATTGATTTCATAGGAGTCATTGGTGACTTGGTATTTTATATCTTCTAAAAGTTCTCTGAGATGTATAGAGACATATATCCAATCCGGGCCAATATTTTTATTGCTTTTACGAAATTGACCTGCCCATCGCCAGGTTTTGTTGAACATTCTTTTATGTATCTGCTGAAGAAAGGCGACTTCTAAAAGAGCATTGACGTTCAGATTGGTACCATAGCTGCCAACAGCATTGTAACCGCTAGTTGGAACGTTGTAAGCAAATCGGTGTGAAGCACTAAGCCACATTTCTGCTTCGAGAATATTCGCTTGTTCCCACTCATTTAACTCCGCCTGGGTAGTAATATGGTCTGGAATTAATCCAACTATTTCATCAGGGTCTAAGGGCGTAGCACCTGCCGGATATTCAAACTTCATGGTGTTTCATCCCACAATTGTTTTAGGGTGCCTGAGAGTAGGGTATTAATCAGCTCTTCCAGCTGTTCTTGTTGTTGGGGTTTTGCTACCGCCTGAGCTTCAAGCGCCATAGAATGTGAAACCCGCTGTAATTTTTGTCTGGCAATTTTCTCAGCTTGTTCTTTTACTAAGGTTTCTAAAGGTTTGCGGGGAACCAAGGCATAAACCAAATCACAATTTAGTGCATTCGCTGTTTCCTTCAGGGTGTGTAAAGTAAGTGAATTTGCCAGTTCAGCTTGTTGGATTTTAGTGACGCGTGAGCGAGCGACCCCTAATCGTTTGGCTAATTGTACTGATGTCATTCCTAATGCCTTACGTATACAGGAGATCCAGCCATTCCGTGGCTGGAAATAGGTTTTAGCTTGAGACCAGGGCGTTAACTGACGATCCAGTTGTTTCAACGCGAGTAATTTTGTTCTCATTGTTCACCTATGTATATCCATAATTTATAAAAGTGACTATATATATGTATCCACTATTTGTCAATATAGGATATATATATGTGTTCATTTTTATGATTAAACAATGATGTGGGGCCAGCCCCACACCCCGCACTCGCTGTGAGGCAGGGGGCAGGGATAAAAAAAAATCCCAGCCCCCTGTATTCAGCGTAATTCTAGCCTACCTCATGTCAATGGTTCCGCTTCGCGCTCGCCGCGCTTGTGCAGCTTGGTCTCGCCATTGACATGAGGTAGGCTAGATTTAATTTGAATGGCTAAATAAAAGGCTGATTGTTAATATAACCATATTGCAATAACGCAATAGTATATCTAAATGAGGGGGGCAGTAATGCCAAGAAAAAAGAATCCGTCGGAACCTGTAGTCAAAGAAGGAGATTTATCATTTATCGGCCAAGCTGATGATAAAAAATTAATCGTGCAAATGCACAAGCCTATGTGGGAACAGTTAAGGCGGTTAGCATTTGATATGAATATCAGTATGGCAGAGCTTTGCCGACAAGGAATCGAAGTGGTTTTGGAAAAGTATAAGCAATAAAGATATTGACAATATTGCAATATATAGATATTGTTTTATTGTAATGTATTAGAGCGTGGCGCGTAGTGCTCGCAACACATGCGCGCCACTGACCAAAAATCAACCTTAGTTGGAGGTTAATCATGGCTATCAATAGCCTAAATCACTTTTCGTCATTCGTAAATCAACAAATAGATTCTCTGGAAGCCATCAATGACCATCTCGCCAAGGCTAATGCCTTAATCCAGGTCGCTTTATGTGATAGTTTTCTAGAGCATCCCGCACAGATTGTTCACGATTACCTATTATTGCTCTGCGAAATTATTGAGTATGCTTATAATGGCAGTACAACAACATTAGATGCTGCTTTTCATATCTGCCGTGAGCAAAAAGCTACCATTATTTCCGGTCAATTTTCAGGGCAGGTAAGCTAATGGTTGCTAATCTCATACTAAAAGATACCCTGCAAGCGAAGAAACTCACCGAGGACTTGAATCAATTAGTCAGCAATATTGTTCATGACAATATTATTAGGGAGGATTACCACCATCAAAGCCCAGCCTGGAAACGTATTTCTGCTCTAAATGAACAGGTTGCTGCCTTGCGGGTATATATGGACTACATAACGGAAAGCCTGGAGCAGCAGGAGTTTTTTTGTTCACAACTCCGTTTTGCAGGGACGATGTTTTTAGGAGCAGCCATTGGATTAGGGGTATCCTGCATTTATTTCCTTGGACACGGATAGCCAGCTTTGCGGAATTATGGCAGCATAAGTTAACTCATCTTTGAAGGCAGTAGAGGTTATGAATACCCGGCAATTAAAAGCGCTCATAGCGCAGGGCGAATCAGAAACCCTAGAGTTTAAAACTTCTACTGCCCAGCTAAAGCCTGCCTGTGAAACCTTATGCGGTTTCCTTAATGCTAAAGGTGGCACGGTGCTGATTGGCGTCGGTAGTAAAGGACAGGTCGTCGGGCAGCATGTTACAGATACCACCCACCAAGAAATTGCCAATGAACTTAGAAAAATAGAACCCACAGCCCACATCCAAGTTGATTATGTAAAAATTGATGATAAGCAAGTTATTGTGATGCAAGCGCCAGTTAGTAAGCATATTCCTTATGTATACGATGGGAGACCCTTTGAGCGCACACTCAATTCCAAAGGCCGAATGACGCAGCACCATTATGAACAGTTGCTGATACAGCGTGGGCAGCTTAACCATTCGTGGGAAGATTATCCGGCGCAGGGCTATGATATTGATTCCTTAGATCAGGATGAAATTTATCGGACAATAGCGGAAGGTGTGCATGTGCATCGTATTCCTGGAAGTGCTGTTAATGAAAATGTAGTCCAGATTCTGAAACGCTTAAAATTGCTGCAAGACGGTAAGCCTAAGCGTGCGGCGGTGGTTCTTTTTGCTAAGGCAGAGTCCCTGGATTTGCCGCAGTGCATGATAAAAATGGCGAGATTTAAGGGTGCTGATAAATTGGGCGAATTTCTTGATAATCAACGAGTAGATGGTAATGCCTTTAAGGTTTTTGAGGCGGCTGATGATTTTTTGAGGAGGCATTTGCCTATTGCCAGTTTTTTTAAGCCTAATCAGTTTCGGCGGATTGATAAACCGGCATTGCCTGTATTGGCAGTGCGCGAAGCGGTAATTAATGCTATTTCCCATAGGGATTATAGTAACCGTTCAGCTTGATGTTTCTTTGGCTATTTTCGATACGCACGTTAAAATTTGGAATAACGGCTCTTTGCCGGGTGGGTTGAAAATTGAGGATTTGAAGCATAGCCATGAATCTATACCCAGGAATGAGCTGATTGCTAAGGTATTTCATGATAGAGGGTTAATTGAGTAAAGCGGGCGGAAATGCAAGACCATTTTTTCAAAAAGTTAAGATATAAATTCCCAGTCAATTTCTGTTAAAGTTAAGCCACGGTACAGCCGGGGACGGCGATGGCCGTGACATGATTCCGGGCGGCTTGCGTCGCCCGATCATTCTTGGTTTATTTGAATCATGTCTTCAAATATCCCGGGTTTGGGCGGAGCCCAATTAAATACATTGCGCTTTAGTGCAACATTTTTTGTCCATGTATGTGGCTTGGCGTCAGTCCCGACAGGCTTTGGTGCGGTCTGTCATAGTTAGTGCCTGGGATAAAACTTGTAACTCCTTTATTTTACAGGACTTTCTTCATATTTCGTTGAAGCAAGTTTTTTATCATATCTAAACATTGATGGAGTTTTTGGTT
>CAWFAS010000003.1:0-780640 GCA_963813895.1 uncultured Gammaproteobacteria bacterium | reverse complement strand
CTAGGAGAAATCGAAGCGCAATTACTCAATCACCCTCAGGTACAGCAATGTGTGGTATTGGTCAAAACTATAGCGGAAGACAAACGCCTAGTTGCTTATCTCGTTCTCAGGGAGCGAGATACCTTTGACGAACAGTCACTGCGAAATTTCCTCAAACAAAATTTACCTGATTACATGATTCCTAACACTTTTGTGGGATTAGCTTCACTGCCATTGATGACTAGTGGCAAAATAGATAAAAGAGCTTTAATTGCTAAATCTATCCCATCATTAGAAAGTACAGCCAACTACACGCCTCCAAGAAATGACATTGAATTTAGACTTGTAAAAATCTGGGAAGAACTTTTAAAGATAACACCCATTGGGGTCAAGGATAACTTTTTTAACTTAGGTGGCCATTCTTTACTGCTAATTACACTTGTAGCTCGCATCCAGAAAGATTTCCAGGCAAAAATACCAATACCATATATTTTTGAAAACCCAACAATAGAGCAGTTATCAATTGCTCTGAGAAATAATAGACAGCAAATTATTGTTAATCCAATTGTTTCTCTTCGTACTGCTGGCAATAAGATACCTTTATTTTGTGTGCATCCTGCTATAGGACTAGTTTTTTCCTATTCCTTATTAAGCCATTATTTAGAAGAAGATAGGCCATTTTATGGAATTCAAGATCCAGATTATGATAAGAAGGAGACATTAAATAAATCAATTAAATTGATGGCGCGTCGGTATGTAAAAGCAATAAAGAAAATACAACCTAATGGGCCTTATAATTTAAGTGGATGGTCATTCGGCGGGAGTGTCGCCTATGAAATGGCGCAGCAAATGTTGGCACATGGGGATAAAATAAATAATCTAATTTTGATTGATAGCTTTACAGGTAAACAACTTCAAGATAATCAAACTGAGCAAAAAATGGAAAAAGAAGAAGCTTTAATAAATGTAGATTTTTTCCGAAGAAATAATATTCTTCCCGATGAATGGTTGAAACATGTAAATGCTGTAATGAAAAGTAGAGGAGACATGACAAGGAAATACAAACCTAAAAAGTATGAAGGGAAAATCACTTTAATAAAGGCCGCTCAACTAACAGATGAAAGTCAAAAACCAATGCCAGGGGATGAAAATAATGGCTGGCTTGAATATGCTAGTAATCTGCAAATTTATGTATCTCCAGGTAAGCATGGAGATATGGTTTATGAGCCACATGTTAAACATTTGAGTCAATTAATAAATAAAATTTTGTCTTCAGATGAAAAATAATGATTTAATGGTTGAGTTGTACCTTGGGAGCGATTTTGAAATATGAAAACTTTCAACCCTGCCGAACCTACGCAAATAATTAAATTAGCATTTCCCCTTTTTTTAAGTAGTATAGTAGGGTTTTCATTAGCATTTTCCACCACACTGTTTTTAGCCCGCCTGGGTCAAGATGAATTGGCAGCCGGCGCTTTGGTCAGCACCACTTTCATGACTTTAATGGTCGTTTTCGCTAATATCCTGGTTGCTGTTGCCGTATTGGTATCATATCAGCGAGGCGCCAAGCAAGAAAAAGAAATATCCCATATTCTGCGTGATGCATTATTAATGGCATTTCCTCTGACAGCCATCGGTATTTTACTGCTATTGAATGGAGAAAGATTTTTATCTTTGGTAGGCCAACCCCCTTCAGTAATAGAATTTGCTCATTTGTATTTTTTCCGCTTGGCATTAAGTTTGTTTCCTAATTTTGTGGTGCTGGTATTGATGCAATTTCTAATAGGTATGGGTCATGTGCGGACGAGCATGATGGTTACCTTCATTTCTATTCCCATGATAATTATTATTAATTACCTATTTATTTTTGGAATATCGGGTTTTCCAGGTCAAGGTATTGCCGGTATGGGTTGGGGAGTGGTAATTACCTACTGGTGTCTTGCTGTCGGGTTGATAGCTTATATAGCTTCTAATCGCAGCTATAAGCCCTATATTTCCGGAATGTTTCAACTGAATCGACCTTATTTTCCGGCAAAATTGATGCAAATTGGTTTGCCTATTGGACTCATGCTGTTGGTCGAAATATCATTTTTTATGGTATTAATGATGCTTATGGGTAACATAGGAGCTCATGCTTTAGCCGCTAATCAAATTACTTTACAATGCTTAGGATTTTCCTTAATAGTAGCCGCTGCCATTTCAGAAGCAGTGACTATGCGAACAAGTCATGCTATAGGCGCGAAAAATTTTAATGCAATAAAGAAATCCTATTATTCGGGTATTTTAATTGTTGCCATTATTTCAATAATTTTTGCTTTATTTTATTTATTATTTCCTGGAGTCGTCGTAAATTTTTTCTTAAATGTTCATGATCCTGAAAATTTTGCTGCCATTGAACAAGCAAAACAATTCTTAAAGGTCTGTGCGTTTTTACAGACATTGGAATGTGTAAAAATTGTTATATTTGGTGCCTTAGTTGCCTTTAAGGATACAAAATTTGGCTTAGTAGTCACATTTATTATTTTCTGGGTAATCACTTTGCCGATTGGTTATTTCACCTCCATTCATTTGCATTGGGGTGGAATTGGTTATTGGTATGGAATGGTAATTGGCATGGCTTGTGGGGCTATACTACTTTATAGGCGTGTTCAATATTTAATGGATAAACAGGGCAAATAAATCAACTGAGCCGTTATATCCCTTCAAGAGCCGCCACGCTCAAGCAGCGGCAACGCCTCTGGCATATTCGCTCGCGATGGATGACCGTATTTTAATGTATGGTGCCCCGGGCAGGATTCGAACCTGCGACCTATCCCTTAGGAGGGGATCGCGCTATCCCCTGTGCCACCGGGGCGTTTTTTACTCATACGCCTTATTCAATTGCTAAAAACCAAGCCTCTCAATCAAGCAATCGAACCCCCGAGAATATATTTCATTTGACTGCATATGTAAATCATACCAAAATGCGCACTTGTCATTGCAAAATGGCCAGCGAGAGTGGCGGAACTGGTAGACGCGCTGGATTTAGGTTCCAGTGGGGTAACCCGTGAGAGTTCGAGTCTCTCCTTTCGCACCAGTATAAATGTATTCACAGAGGTCTCACATGCAAGTCACAGTTGAAGTATTACCAGGTTTAGAACGCAAAATGCTAGTCAAGGTTCCCAGTGAAGGGGTACAGAAGGAAGTTGAAAAACGCCTAAAAGATTTAGCCCCCCGTGTTAAAATCGATGGTTTCCGTCCTGGAAAGGTCCCATTTACTATTGTTCGCCAGCGATATGAAGATTCCGTGCGCCGTGAAGTGGTATCAGAAGTGATAGGTTCGACTTATCAGGAAGCGCTCCAGCAAGAAAAATTGACCCCCGCCGGGTTACCTAAGGTGCATTTATCCAGTTTAGTTCCAGGTGAGGCGCTGCAATATGAAGCTACATTTGAAGTTTTTCCGGTAGTTAAGTTACATGATCTCAAAGGTGCAGAAATTGAATCCTTTAAAGTGGAAGTGGATGAGCAAGATATCGATGATATGTTAGAAAAACTGCGCAAACAGCAGGCAGAATGGATAGAGACCGATCAGCCAGCGGAAAAAGGTAATCGCGTAGTCGTAGACTTTGAGAGTCTGATGGATGGGGTTACCTTTGAAGGAGGCACCGGCAAAAAAGTCACTGTGGAGCTGGGGACCGGTGCTGCAATTCCTGACTTTGAAAATGCGCTGCTGGGAACAACCGCAGGACAGGAAAATATCACTTTCGATATTCGCTTCCCCGAAAATTACCACCATAAACCTCTGGCTGGCAAATCATCGTCTGTTACCGCAACGGTCCATAAGGTATTAGCATCTAAATTACCTGCTTTAGATGAAGAATTTGCAAAAAAACTAGGTGTGTCGGAAGGCGGCCTGGAACAATTACGCAAGGAAATTCGCGAAAATCTGATTAAGGAGCTGGAAAATAATAATAAGACTCAGCTTAAATCGCAGATAATGGCCAAACTGTTGGAACTAAATCCTTTAGAATTACCACAAACACTAATAGATCAGGAAATTCACAATTTACAGCATCAGGAGGATGAACAGGCGACCGGTAAACAGCATAAGCATGATCACGACCATCACCAGCATGAAGTCAGTGAAGCAGAAAAAGAGAAATATACTCCGATCGCCCGTCAGCGTGTGGGTTTGGGTTTATTATTTGGCGAAATTATTCGCGAGCACCAGCTGAAGCTAGATCCGGCAAAGGTTCAGGCTATGCTTGAGAAAATTGCTGCACCTTATAAAGATCCGCAAAATATAATCTCCTGGTATCGTGGGAACAAAGAGCAGATGGCAAGAATAGAATCTGTGGTAATTGAAGAGCAGATTGCAGATATTCTGCTTCAACAAGTCACCATTAAAGAGACCATTAAACCTTACCGTGAACTGGTAAATTCATCCCATCAAGAGACAGGAAGTGCAAAACATGATCATTGAAAGTAAACACCAGGGAGCATTATCAACAAGAGCACAATTAGTGCCCATGGTAGTGGAGCAGACCGCCCGTGGTGAACGTGCCTATGATATATATTCACGTCTGCTTAAGGACCGCGTAGTGTTTTTAGTAGGTGAAATTGAAACGCATATGGCCAATCTGGTCGTAGCGCAGTTATTGTTCCTGGAAGCGGAAAATCCAGATAAAGATATTTCGCTTTATATTAATTCACCGGGCGGCTCAGTCAGCGCAGCTTTATCTATTTACGATACTATGCAGTTTATCAAACCGGATGTTAGTACTTTATGTATTGGCCAGGCAGCCAGTGCTGGCGCATTGTTGTTGGCTTCTGGTGCGGATAAGAAGCGCTATTGCCTGCCACATGCAACCGTCATGATCCATCAAGTGCTGGGCGGGTTCCAGGGGCAGGGGACTGATATAGAAATTCATGCCAAAGAAACATTGCGGATTGGCCATTTGATCAATCAAATCCTGGCCAAACATACCGGCAGAACCTTGGACGAACTTAGAAAAGACACTGACCGAGATAATTTTATGGAGCCTTCTCGGGCCGTCGAGTATGGCTTGGTCGATGAGGTATTGAAGAAGCGTAAATAAGTCAGTATCTTTTGTTTTCTTGTAACTATTCAGCACATTCGAGAATTGTCATTCCCGCTTTACAGAACTATCCAAGAATGATGGACTTTCAAGCGGGAACCTATTGCCTACCTTTCCATTAAAACTGCCAGGTGCAGTTAACAATTGGGTTATAGGTTCCCGCCTGAAAGATCAACACGTTCGCTCCAAATTGTGCCAGCGGGAATGACATTTCCCTGAATTTGGTGAATGGTTACGTTTTCTTTTAAATTTGGTAACTATTCAGCACAAATCGGCATCTTCCCCTCTTCCGCAGGGCATTGTTGAATAATTCACTCCCTAACTATCCGAAATTCTATGATCCACTCTCCCCTTGCGGGAGAGGGGATACAGTGCTTTTCCATAAATGGGAGCGAATTATTCAACAATGTCCCTTGTGGAAGAAGGCATCCTTCAATAATGCCTTTCGGACCATTAAATGGGTAATTATAATAATTAATACTGAAATTTTATGAAATGCCTGTACTCTCCCCCAAGTCTAAGTAAGTTGTAACATCCTCCCATTGAAATTTCATTTATCCAGCCCCATTATGTACTATAATTATCTAGGGCTTTTATCGCGCATCGCTGCTTAAATACTATTAAATTATCAAGGGGGGGGCTGAAATCATGACAACTAAAGAAAAGCTGCCAAGCTGTTCTTTCTGCGGTAAATCAAAGAAAGAAGTGCAAAAACTGATTTCCGGACCTTCCGTTTTTGTCTGCAATGAATGCGTTAAACTTTGCAATGATATTATACGCGAAGAAGAAGAGGCCAGCGCCGCTCCCGAAAGTCAAGCCAAACTCCCTACTCCGGTCGAAATAAGAGAATTCTTGGATGAATATGTGATTGGCCAAAATGATGCCAAAAAAGCTTTGGCGGTAGCGGTATACAATCACTATAAGCGTTTATACAGCCGCATCAGCAGTGATGACGTAGAACTGGGGAAAAGTAATATATTATTGATAGGTTCCACGGGTAGTGGCAAAACTTTACTGGCGGAAACCCTTGCCAAATATCTAAATGTCCCCTTTGCTATAGCCGATGCAACCACTTTAACTGAAGCGGGTTATGTGGGCGAAGATGTGGAAAATATAATCCATAAATTGCTACAAAACTGCAATTATAAAGTTGAAAAAGCGCAAACTGGCATCATTTATATAGATGAAATCGATAAAATTTCTCGTAAATCAGAAAATCCATCTATTACCCGCGATGTATCTGGTGAAGGTGTGCAGCAGGCCCTTCTCAAACTCATTGAAGGTACCGTGGCGGCCATACCACCCCATGGTGGTCGCAAGCACCCCCAGCAGGAATTTTTACAAGTTAGTACGGCTAACATTTTATTTATTTGCGGTGGCGCATTCGCTGATTTGGACCGCATAATCCGTGCCCGCACAGAAAAAAGTGGTATTGGGTTTTCAGCGGAAGTTCGCAGCAAAGAAGATAGACAAGCAGTTAGTGAAACTTTGCGTCAAGTTGAACCCGAAGATTTAATTAAATTTGGCTTAATCCCTGAATTTGTCGGTCGGTTGCCAGTGGTTTCAACCTTGGAAGAGCTGGATGAAGAACATTTGGTGAGAATATTGACTGAACCCAAAAATGCATTGACTAAACAATACGCAAAATTATTTCAAATGGAAGGTGTTACCTTGGAATTTACTGAGGCGGCATTGGGTGCCATCGCTAAGAAAGCAATGGGAAGAAAATCCGGTGCCAGAGGTCTGCGCTCCATCCTCGAGCATGTATTGTTAGATATTATGTATAAACTGCCTTCTATGAAGCACGTCGCTAAAGTAATAATTGATGAACCTGTAATTCGCAATGAGTCAGAACCTACATTGATCTTCAAGGAAGATGAACCGACACAGGCCGCATAGAATAACTATCTTTATTTAGGGGTTGTGCACAACCCCTTAAATAGCTTTCACTGCTACGCCTAGTCTAGTTATTAATAAATAAAAAATTGGAACCCATCGTATGAACACCATTTCTGAAATGACGTTACCTGTATTGCCGCTGCGCGATGTTGTTGTATATCCCCACATGGTCATTCCGCTTTTTGTAGGTCGTCAAAAATCAGTTAAAGCCCTAAAAGCTGCTATGGCGGATACCAAACAAGTGTATTTGGTCGCCCAAAAAGATGCCACTTTGGAAAACCCACTAATCACTGATTTTTATCCCATAGGCACGGTCGCCACCATTCTACAACTTCTTGAATTGCCAGATGGGACCATCAAAGTATTGGTTGAAGGCAATAGTCGTGGGCGTACTAAAGAATTTATGGATGTGGAAGAATATTTTACCGCCACGGTGGAATTAATCCCTGATGAAGCCGGGACGAAAGCACCGGAAATTGACATATTAGCCCGCTCCATCCTATCCCAATTTGATCAATACATTAAATTAAATAAAAAAATACCTCCTGAAATCCTCACTACCCTCTCAGGGGTGGAAGACCTGGGCCGGATGGGTGACACCGTGGCTGCACATATGTCGCTCAAAGTAGATGATAAACAAAAAATTCTAGAAAAAGCCAATGTATCTGATCGTCTGGAATTAGTGTTAAAACTTCTGGAAGGTGAGATTGAGTTGCTGCAGATGGAAAAAAAGATCCAATCTCGCGTCAAAAAGCAAATGGAAAAAAGCCAACGCGAATATTATTTAAATGAAAAGATGAAGGCCATCCAAAAAGAATTGGGTGATCTTGACGAAGGTGGCACCACTGAAGAGCAGCTAAAAGATAAAATAGAAAAGTCCGGCATGACTGCTGAAGCTAAAGAAAAAGCACTGGCGGAGCTCAATAAGTTAAAAATGATGCCGCCCATGTCCGCTGAAGCGACAGTATGTAGGAATTATCTGGATTGGCTGTTAGCAGTGCCCTGGAAAAAACGTAGTAAAGTGAGTCGTGATCTAGTTAAAGCCCAGAAGGTTTTAGATAAAGATCATTATGGATTGGAAAAAGTTAAAGACCGAATCATTGAGTTTTTAGCAGTGCAAACGCGCGTTAAAAAGGTTAAGGGTCCCATTTTATGCTTAGTAGGACCTCCCGGGGTGGGTAAGACTTCATTGGGGCAATCTATCGCTAACGCCACTGGTCGAGAATTTATCCGTATGTCATTGGGCGGGATCCGAGATGAAGCTGAGATCCGCGGTCATCGCAGAACTTATATTGGCTCTATGCCGGGGCGAATCATTCAGAAACTATCTAAGGTGAAAGTGCGCAATCCGCTATTCATGCTGGATGAGGTAGATAAAATGGCGATGGATTTCCGTGGCGATCCAGCTGCGGCGTTACTGGAAGTATTGGATCCAGAACAAAACCACGCCTTCAACGATCATTACCTTGAGGTTGATTATGATTTATCAGATGTGATGTTTATCGCTACTGCTAATTCATTAAATATTCCACCTGCTTTATTAGATCGTATGGAAATTATCCGCATCCCCGGATATACCGAGGACGAAAAACTCAGCATAGCGACGCGTTATCTGATAAACAAACAAGTTAAAGAATCGGGCCTTCGACAGTCTGAGATAAAAATTCTTCATAATACGGTACGAGATATTATCCGCCATTATACTCGCGAAGCTGGTGTAAGAAACTTAGAGCGTGAGATTTCCAAGATCTGTCGCAAGGTGGTCAAATCAGTATTGATCAAACCCACCAAAAAGCAAGTCACCGTTACGCCGCGCAATTTAGAACACTACCTGGGTGTCGAAAAATTCCGTCATGGCTTAGCTGAGCAGCATGACCAGGTCGGTCAGGTCACTGGTCTAGCATGGACTGAAGTGGGCGGGGAATTATTAAAAATCGAAGCGACTGTAATGCCGGGTAAAGGTAAATCGACGTATACCGGACGCTTAGGCGATGTTATGCAAGAGTCCATTCAAGCTGCAGTAACTGTAGTACGCAGCCGCGCCAGAATTTTGGGCATAGCAGAAGATTTTTACCAGGAAAAAGATATTCACATCCATGTACCTGAAGGAGCTACTCCTAAAGATGGTCCCAGCGCAGGTATTGGTATGTGTACTGCATTAGTTTCAGCCCTTACCGGAATTCCTGTCAAAGCAGATGTAGCTATGACAGGTGAAATTACCCTTCGTGGAGAAGTATTACCCATTGGTGGATTGAAAGAAAAATTATTGGCCGCATTAGGCGGGGGCATCAAGACGGTATTGATCCCTGCGGAAAATCAAAAAGATCTAAAAGAAGTCCCCAAAAATATCACTGAAGGGATGGATATTCGTCCGGTACGCTGGGTGGATCAGGTTTTAGGGATCGCGTTACAACGTATGCCTGAGCCATTACAAGACCAGACTACCGCAGAGGAGGTTTTGGTAGTGAGCGGGATTAGGCGTAAAAAGAAGGACAATGAGGTTAGTACCCATTAAACACACACCTACTACGAAAAATTCTATGCCCACAACTAAAACCTCCGTCGCAACGAACCAAACCCGCCAAGATATACTCACGCAATTATTAGAGCAGGCAAAGCAGGTTGGAGCCACTCAGGCGGAAGTAACCATCAGAAATGAATCTGGTTTTTCAGTCACAGTGCGCAAAGGCGAAGTGGAGACCTTGGAGCACCACCGCGGCAAAGGGCTAAGTCTCACTGTCTATTTTGGTCAACAATCAGGTAGCGCGGTTACCTCTGACCTCACCCCTGGCGCACTGCAAACGACCCTGGAAAAAGCCTGTAATATCGCACGTTTTACTGGGAACGATCCCTGTTCCGGATTAGCTGATGCTGAATTAATGGCTTATAACTATCCTGATCTTGACCTGTTCCATGAGTGGCATATAACGCCTGCGCAGGGCATAGAATTGGCGCAGGAATGCGAGTCACTAGCGCGAAGTTATGATAAACGTATTACTAATTCCGAAGGAGCTAGTATTGGTACCTATACGCATCATGATTTATATGGCAATAGCCATGGCTTTATCGGCTTATCTCATACAACTTATCACTCAATCAGTTGCGCACTGATTGCGCAGAATGGCTCTGATATGCAAAGTGATTCTGACTATACTTGCGCGCGCGATCCCTACGATTTGCTGGCTATTCCGTTAGTCGCAAAAAATGCAGCGCAGCGTACTGTGCGACGCTTAGATGCCCGCCGTTTATCAACCAGACAGGCTCCGGTGATTTTTCATGCGGAAGTGGCACGAGGATTACTAGCTCACTTTCTCAGTGCCATTAGTGGCGGCAATTTATACCGCAAGTCTTCTTTTTTATTAAATCATTTGGGTGACTCCATATTCCCCGGTCATATTCAAATAATAGAGCGGCCGCATTTGCCTAAAGCATTGGGGAGCGCTGGCTTCGATGAAGAGGGTGTGGCCACCCAAGAGCGTGACTTAATAAAAGATGGTCAATTGATGGGTTACCTATTAGGCAGCTATTCTGCGCGCAAATTGGGACTGCAGACCACTGGTAATGCCGGGGGAGCGCATAATGTGTTTATTAATTCTGGCAGTCACGATCTCAACAGTTTACTCAAAGAAATGGGCACCGGCTTATTAGTCACCGATTTGATGGGGCAAGGGGTGCATATGGTTACTGGTGACTATTCGCGTGGTGCCTTTGGATATTGGATAGAAAACGGCGAAATTCAATATCCTGTCCAGGAGATTACCATCGCCGGTAATTTAAAAGATATGTTTTCGAAAGTAATTACTGTCGGTAATGACATTGATAACCGCGGCAATATTCATACGGGTTCCATCTGGATTGATTCTATGATGATTGCGGGAGAAGGATAATATTAAAGCCTGGCTAGAGCTTACCCCCTTTGCCGTTACTACAAATTCCTGGTAATCTTTGCGCTCCATAAAAAGAGGAGTAATAGAGTTGACCGAACGCACTTTATCCATCATTAAACCTGACGCTGTAGCTAAAAATGCCATTGGTGAAATTAATCGCCGTTTTGAGCAAGCTGGGTTAAAAATCGTCGCTGCCAGGATGCTGCGTTTAACTAAAGCGCAAGCAGAACAGTTCTATGGAGTGCATAAAGAACGACCATTTTTTAACGGGTTAGTCCAGTTTATCAGCTCCGGCCCAGTTTTGGTGCAGGTATTAGAAGGCGAAAACTCCATTGCTAAAAATCGTGAACTGATGGGCGCCACTAATCCTAAAGACGCTGCAGCTGGCACTATTCGTGCTGATTTTGCTGATTCCATTGATGAAAACTCAGTCCATGGTTCCGATGCGCCTGAAACCGCAGCCTGGGAAATCAATTTCTTTTTTAAGCCGGAAGAGATTTTCAGTCGCTAATGGAAAATCAATCGCTAGTCATAGATGATCAACGTGACCTCCACAGTATTGAAGAGGATAAACCTGAGAACAATGATCAAGGAGGAATAGCAACGTCCTCTCCTTTGAATACACTTGGCGATGCTGGCCGACCCTGCAGTAGTGAGCAATATAATTTGCTCAACCTAGACCGTGCCGGCATGCAGCGCTTTTTTGCCGAGGAACTAGCAGAAAAACCATTTCGGGGTGATCAAATTTTAAAATGGATTCACCAGGCTGGGGTGACTGATTTCGCAGCGATGAGTAATATCAGCAAAATATTGCGAGAAAAATTACAGGCACGCGCTTGCGTTGAGGTTCCGCTCAAAGTAGTTTGGGAAAAAATCTCTGATGATGGTACGCATAAATGGTTATTGCATCTCGAGGATGGTAATTCTGTCGAAATGGTGTTCATTCCGGAGGCTAATCGCGGCACCTTATGCGTATCTTCTCAAGTAGGTTGTGCTTTAGACTGTAGTTTTTGCTCAACCGGCAAACAAGGCTTCAGTCGTAACCTAACCGTGGCAGAAATTATTGGTCAACTGTGGATTGCGGTGCGCCGCCTCGCTGTTTACGGAAAAAAAGGTGAACGACCCGTGGTTACTAATGTAGTCATGATGGGTATGGGCGAACCCCTATTGAATTTTGACAATGTGGTAGCGGCAATGGGTTTAATGATGGAAGATCTCGCCTATGGACTTTCAAAATATCGCGTCACTTTAAGCACTTCTGGGGTTATTCCAGCTATGCAGCGTTTGAAAACATGCAGTGATGCCGCATTGGCGGTGTCATTACATGCTCCCAATGATGCTGTGCGCAATGTTCTAGTGCCATTGAATAAAAAATACCCTATTAAAGAATTAATGACGGTATGCAGGGAGTATTATAGTAACCATCCGAAACGTGTGGTCACGTTCGAATACGTAATGCTCAAAGGTATAAATGATACGACTGACCAGGCCCACCAGTTAGCAGATTTACTGCGTACCGTGCCTTGTAAACTTAATTTAATCCCGTTTAATCCCTTTCCTTTCTCCGAATATGAATGTTCGAGCAGTGAAGTTATTCGCCAGTTTCAAAGTATAGTACAAAAAAATGGTATTCACGTGACTATACGAAAAACTCGCGGCGAAGATATAGATGCGGCTTGCGGTCAGCTGGTCGGTAAATTTAAAGATCGCACACGACGTAATGACCGCTGGCTGAGGCGCAGGGTTGCTATACCAGTGGTTGTTGGAGAATAGTGAGCTAAGGGGTTGTGTAATAATAACTTTTCACTTTTAGCACTTATCTTAGGCTCATCTTTGAACGCTTTCTCCCTAAGAAAAACGCTTACATAGAACGACTATGCGCACATTTTTCTTAGGGATAAAACATTCAAATATGAGCCTAATATAAGCACTAAAAGTGAAAAGTTATTATTGCACAACCCCTAAGGCATTATTATTGGCGCACCCTATTAACATAAACGCTTCCTAATGGTTTGGCTCGGTTAGTTGGATATAAAAATTCTTGCTTCCGAGGGTGAACATTTGCACAGACTCGTTTAAAATGTTCATTATGAACGCGGTCGGAATAACTTCATTAGATAGCCCATAAAACTGGAAGTGTTGAGGAGTAAAGAATTATGACAGAACATGACGGCGTAGACCTTTTTGCTACCGAAGCCAATCGTGCGCAAGGGCCTGGAGCTCATCTGCGTACCATAAGGGAAGCAAAAAGGATCAGCCTTGAGGAAATGGCTAAACAACTCCGGTTTACTCCGCAGCGTTTGGCGCAGCTTGAGAATGATGACTACAGCACTATGGGATCAAGTACTTTTGCCCGTGGCTATTTGCGCTCTTATGGGCGAACACTGGGCATGCCCGAGGCGGAAGTAACACAGACGGTGGCGTTATTCGAATCGCAAGACTTGCAAACAGGCATTCTCTCTAACAAACCGCAGCTTATCCATGAGAAAATGGCGCATTCCAACCACAAAGTCATGCGCAGTTTTGGCTTATTAATCATTTTAGTATTGGTCATACTGGCTGGATTTTGGTGGCATAACCGTAATTCCGCTGATAAAGCCGAACCTATGCAACCAGCAGGAGCGCAACAAGATGCTACCGGCGTGAATCCGCCTGAGGGTGATGAACGTCAGATTCCCTTACAGGCTGCCCCTATGACAAGTACTCCGGTTACCCCTGTCGCTGCCCAGCAACAACCGCAGGTGACTGCTGAACCACCTGCAGCTACTCCTGCTCCTGCCCCTAAAGAAAATCCTCGAGCAGGGAGACGTACTCGGGGTAATACAGTTTCGAGTTACCCTAATGAATAAAGACTGGGAGATGGGGTAGTGAATTTATTTACTGCTGTTCTCTTTAAAAACTCCTGTAAGGATCACTAAATGAATTTATATTAGCTTTCTTCCTTCTCCCGCAAGCGGGGGAGGGGAGAAAACTAGCCTGAATAATTACAAACTTCTCTTTTTAGCTCTCTCACTAATGAGGCCACACCTTGTCACAAAATATCCAAGCCATTCGTGGTATGAGGGATATATTGCCCGTTGAAACGCCTATTTGGCGTCATGTAGAAAATTGTCTGCTCCAGGTCTCTGCTAGTTATGGCTACCAAGAAATACGCCTGCCGCTAGTTGAACAAACCGCCTTATTTGAGCGCAGTATTGGCGGCGCGACTGATATCGTTGAAAAGGAAATGTATACTTTTGCAGACCGTAACGGTGATAACTTGACACTGCGGCCAGAAGGTACAGCGGGCTGTGTACGAGCCTGTATTGAACATGGTTTGCTTTATAATCAACTGCAGCGTCTATGGTATTTTGGACCCATGTTTCGTCATGAGCGTCCACAAAAAGGTCGTTATCGCCAATTCTATCAATTTGGGATAGAAGCCTATGGTATGGCGGGACCGGATATAGATGCGGAAATTATTTTCATGAGCGCCAAGATTCTGGATTTGCTGAGGTTACGCGGCGCTGTGACTTTACAACTGAATTCATTAGGCTCACTTGTAGCCCGCGCAAAATATCGCGAACGTTTGGTGGCGTATTTTTCCGCCTTTGAACAGCAGCTGGATGAAGATAGCCGTCGTCGTCTCCATACAAATCCTTTACGCATTCTTGATAGTAAAAACCCTGCTATGCAGTCTTTAATAGCTGAAGCGCCGTTATTAGTTGACTCCCTTGATGAAGACTCTGCAACTCATTTTAGCGCCTTACGCCAATTATTAGATCAGGCAGGCATTGCTTATCAGATCAATCCCCGCTTAGTTAGAGGCTTGGATTATTATGGCGGCATGGTCTTTGAATGGGTTACCGACGAGTTGGGCGCACAGAGCGCTGTTTGCTCGGGTGGTCGGTATGATGTTCTGGTGGAATTACTGGGTGGCAAACCAACACCTGCGGTGGGTTTTGCTTTAGGAATGGAGCGAGTCGTTGCGCTTTTGGAGACCCGATTGCAACTGACCGATACGTCAGATGCTTATTTGATACTAGTAGGACAATTGGCGGAAGAACAAGGTTTAATATTGGCAGAGCAATGGCGGCGCGAATTACCGCAGCTACGCTTGCAGGTTAATTGTGGGGGCGGGAGTTTTAAAAACCAGTTTCGACGCGCTGACAAAAGTGGCGCCAGGTTAGCCTTCATTCTCGGGCAGGATGAAATACAATCACAGTCAGTTTCAGTGAAATTTTTACGCGAAGAACGTCCCCAAGTTATTGTTCCTGTGCAAGGAATAAAGCACTTTTGGGAACTAGAGGGGCAGAGAGCTGGCGAGAGGGGGGTAGCTTCTAGTGGCAACCATTCTGTAATCACACAATATAAATAAATATTTTGTGTCGATCTATCAGCCTTGCGGGGCGTTGTTGAATAATTCATTTTACCCATTATGGGAAAGCACTGTATCCCCTCTCCCCTTGCGGGAGGGTTAGGGAGAGGGGGTTGGTGTGGCATTCATCAGTGAAAATTAAATGGTAAATGCTTAGTATTACCCCTCTCCCTAACCCTCTCCCGCAAGGGGAGAGGGGATATAATGCTTTTCGAAAAAAATGGGAGCGAATTATTCAACAAAGCCGCCTTGCGAAAAGGGGCTACAATGCTTTCCCACAAAAACTAGCTGAAAATAGCTTTCGGAGAACTAAGATGATCGACTACACAAATGACCAAGAACAATGGGAAGCGATAAAAGCCTGGTGGAAAGCCAATGGCAGGATGCTAGTTATAGTCATTGTTTTGGGTTTGGCTCTGAGTTTTGGATTCCAATTTTGGCGTCAGCACAAAATAAAGCAATCAGAAACCGCTTCTGCATTATACGATCAAATGCTGGCGGGCTACACAGCGGGTAGTGCCCCACTGTTTCAGGACTTAGCCAAAGATCTGGAAAATAACTATAGCGCAACCCCCTATGCTAGTTTGGCTGCATTATTTGAGGCAAAAAATGCTGCAGAAAAAGGCGATTTAGATACGGCTTTGCAAAAATTACAATGGGCAGGAGACCATGCAAAAGGTAAGTCATGGCAACAAATTGCCAGAATACGAGCAGCACGGGTTTTATTGGCACAGCACAAACCGGACGCAGCGCTTACGTTATTACAAAAAGTTGACGATGAAGGTTTTTTGCCTGAAATTAATGAGGTAAAAGGAGATGTTTATCTCACTCAAGGTAAACTTGCAGATGCCCGGGTTGCATACCAAGCTGCCCTACAATCCATTTCAGGTTTACCCCAATTAAAATCTGATCTACAAATGAAGCTGGAGCAGTTACCGACCAAATAGTTTCATGAGAGAGGTAATATTAAGCATTTACACTTTAAGGGCTGATTAATGTTAAAACATATAAAAATATTCACTTTATTATTAAGTATATTAATGCTAGGGGCGTGCAGTGGAAAACCTAAGGAAGTAGTCACTCCATTACAGCAATTTAATCCCAGCCTTTCTGTCCATCAAGCGTGGTCAACCACAGCCGGAGCGGGCATCAAAAAAGAATACCTTAAACTCACCCCCACGTTGGCTGGTAATCAGATTTATACCTCGAGTTATTCAGGAAGTGTGACCGCTATTGATGCCAATAGTGGCAAACTAATCTGGAGTGTAAATACCAAACAACATTTAACCACTGGGGTCAGTGCAGATAGCAACGCAATTTATATAGGTAACGAAAAAGGGCAGGTACTTGCATTGAGTCGCGCTAATGGCTCCGTGCTGTGGACTACCCCCCTCAGCAATCAGATCCTGGCCAATCCTAATGCACAGTCACCTTACGTATTAGTAAAAAGTATTGATGACCATTTATATGCATTAAATAAACAAACTGGCCAACCGGTATGGAATTATAAAGAAGAAACTCCTAGTTTGATTTTGCGTGGCGGACAATCGCCGCAAGTGGCAGGTAATCTTGTGGTAGTTGGCTTTGCCAACGGTCAAGTAGGGGTATTTCAAATCAGTAGCGGACAGCTACTGTGGAAACATGAAGTCGCTCAGCCCAACGGATTGTCCATCGTCGATCAAATGGTGGATGTGAATGGTTCCATGGCAGTAACTGGTAATACTATCTATGTTGCAACTTATCAAGGTTCACTGTCGGCGATTAGTTTAACCTCAGGAGAGGTTTTATGGCAGCATGATATTTCTTCCTATGCTGGCTTAGCGGTAGATGAGCGCAATGTCTATGTCACTGACGCTAGTGGTAATATTTGGGCCTTCAACCGTCGCCAGGGTCAGGTAGTTTGGAAACAGAATAAATTAGTGGGGCGTGGTGCTACTGGGCCCGCTATTATGGGTAATACGGTGGTGGTAGCTGACAATAAAGGTTATGTGCACTGGCTATCCACAGCGGATGGTAGTTTTATTGCCCGCACGCAAGCAGATAAAACAGGCATTTTGGTTACCCCCTATGTTCAGGGGAATAACGTGTACATTTATACCGATGGGGGTAGATTGGTGAAATATAGAGTTTAAAGTCCTGCCGCATCCATGGGGTCAAGTCTTGGCATTTGACATTGGCAATGAATTAGTTTGATTTTTCAAATGACGCTGCCAATGTCAAATGCCAAGACTTGACCCCATTACCTCCAACCATCCAAATTAGAATTCCTATGCTCCCAGTTATCGCAATCATCGGCCGCCCCAATGTAGGCAAATCCACTCTATTTAATTATTTGACCCGCTCCCGCACGGCTTTGGTTGCTGATGAACCCGGTGTGACACGTGATCGTCAGTATGGTGAAGGGAATTTGGACAATAACCCGTTCATCGTCATCGATACTGGAGGTATGGAGCAAGATGAAGCCAATCTACAATCATTAATGCTAAAACAAACATGGGCTGCCATTGCTGAAGCTAATGTGGTGTTCTGGGTTGTAGATGCACGAGTTGGCCTTACGCCAGGTGACCAGCATATTGCGGAACAGTTACGCTCTCTGCAAAAACCTATCTATATAGTCGTCAATAAAGCCGAAGGTAATAATAAAGAATCTGCCTGTGCTGAGTTTTATGCATTAGGAATGGAGAATTTATTCCCCATTGCCGCGACTCAAGGCTTGGGGATTGAACCGTTATTGCAGGCCGCCTTAAAAAAGTTTACAACGTCGGAAGTAAGCGATGCAGAAAATAAGACTACAGGTATCAAAGTTGCCATAGTGGGGCGGCCTAATGCGGGTAAATCTACGCTGGTTAATCGCATCCTGGGAGAAGAACGGGTATTGGTTTATGATGCTCCCGGCACTACCCGTGATAGTATTTTTGTGCCATTCCAGCGTCGCGGCAAAGACTATGTATTGATTGACACGGCTGGGGTCAGACGCAAGCGCAGCGTAGAAGTGGGTATAGAAAAATTCTCTGTAGTAAAAACGTTGCAAGCTATCACCGAGTCCAATGTAGTGATATTTGTCATTGACGCACGTGAAGGAGTTGCCGACCAGGATTTACATCTATTAGGTTATGTTATCGATTCGGGTAAAGCTTTAGTCATTGTAGTGAATAAATGGGATGGTCTTCCTGAAGCAGAGCGCACGGCAGTACGCAAAGAAATTGATCGGCGTCTTAAATTTGTGACCTATGCTAGGATTCGTTATATTTCTGCCTTGCACGGTTCTGGTGTAGGTGATCTGTTTCCCGCAATTTTAGAAGCCTGGAATTCCGCAACCAGAAAATTATCCACGCCTCAGCTCACTGAGTTGTTGACAAAAGCGGTGGATTCACACCAACCACCTGCTGTGATGGGCCGAAGAATTAAATTGCGCTATGCCCACGCAGGCGGCTCTAACCCACCAGTGATTGTCATCCACGGCAATCAGACCCAATCCTTGCCATTATCTTATCGACGTTACTTGGCAAATTATTTTCGTGAGAAGTTATCTTTAGTGGGAACACCTATTAGAATCGAGCTGCGCAGTGGCGAGAATCCTTATGAAGATCGAAAAAATGAGCTTTCGCCACGCCAGGTTAAACGCCGTAAGCGATTGATGGATCATGTGAAGAAGAAATGAGGCTATAACTTCTCAGGACAACGAAACCCACTCAATATCATTGGGATAAACGGATTAATCGGTTGATCAGCTAATAACTCATAACTTACTGGCGTCCCATTCGCATTAAAGATTAATTGGAACACTTGTGAATTGCGAGTGCTAAGCAAGCGACCATTTGCCAATAGCCTAAATACCGCCCACGGGCCAGTCTCCTCAAAAAATACCGTTTTATTAGCGTTTTGCGTCAGAGCAAAAGTTGCATGACCCTGTTTGGGCCAGGTTACTTTTCTATTCTGGTGGAAATCACTGAGATAATTAATGGTTTGTCCATCTACAGTTAGCACATAATTGGTGGCCATTAAACCAGAATCCGATGGCATAATAGAAAAACCCACCCCAGGGTTTTTCTGCGTTCCGGAAAAATACATTTTTTGAATCAGTGCTGCACGATTCAACATTTCCAATGACTTTTGCGAAATATTTAAGGTCAAACCCTCCGTATATTTCCATTTCCAATATAATTGACTGTTATCAATAAAGGCCGATAAATGCTGTTTTAAAAATTGATCCACAGTGCCATCAGGACCAAAAAATTGACTGAACTGGGCTAAAGATGTTTCCTCTTCTGCATTGCTGAAAACAGGGTACTGATTTTTGATATGCTCGTTGTAATCAGGCATAACTTGCGTGAGCCACAACAAATTAATATGACTGGTCGCAGTCTCTAAGATAGCCCGCCAGGTGTTTTGCCCTAAACTAGTTAACCAGTTGTTCAGAGGTGCTGGGGCGATTCGGGCCGCCATATAAAGCTGACTAATAGCATCATCTTTCCCTTCAGTGTGCATACGGTGTTTCGCCGCATTCAAGGCTGCTTCGCCACTGTCTTTTGCTTGCAGGATATTATCCAGATAAGCCGTTAAATTGTTTAAGGCTTTTTGCACATCGCGATTCTGGTCAGATCCCTGCAGCATTTTTTGCAGTTGTTGCAGTGCTTGCAGAGTCGGGGTGGCCTCTGGATAGGCAGCAAGCGGTTTAAGATTATCAGCAGCAAGGGTCAACAAAGGTATTAAAGAGGAATCATTGGTGTTAAGACTGGCGGCAAATGCCCGCGCTTGCGCTAGGCTGCTAAATTCCCCCGGTTGAATATTCAACAATTCACCCATCCAGAACTCTGCAAAACGTTGTACATATAAATGGCGCACGCTGGTGATTAGCTGCTCAGTCAAGGCATCAGTAATGTTCGCTGGCAGCGTCAAATTAAGCACCCAATTGTCGCCGGTAGCGATGTGCTGTACCAACTGGGGGATTTTGTCCTGATAAATGGATGTAAAATTGTCCGCCAGATACATCGGTTCAGTCTCGGGCGGAATAGGAAAAGATGGATTATCGGTGCTGGGTGTCTGCCGCTCGGGATTGGTAGTAGATTTATAACTTTCTTGTAATGTGACATAGGTGAGTTCGGAAAGCGGCAGGCTGTTTAATCGTTGCCGCGCCAGCTGCACTATCTGCGGATCAGTGGCTAAATTGACCGGCTGTTGTTTTAACCAGAAAGCCAAGTGGGCGTTGAGCTGCTTTTGTTGTTCAGGGTTATTGGTTAAGGTTTTTTGCCAATAGTCGGCAAACCATTGGCTTACAAAATTGGCATCGAAATGCGCTGAATCTTCAAGCATTAGATAGGCTTTTAATGCATCAAAATATTCTTGCGGTTTTACATTGGTTGCAGCCTGTAGTTGCTGTTCCAAAGTTTGTTTTAGCAAGGGTGCAAATTGTGAATTAAGCGCTTCAATATAAGTATTTTGTAAATTACTTCTTAGCGCTCTGGCTTGGTGAAATGCCAGGGTCAGTAATGGGTTTGAGTGCCGGGTAGTAGCATCCACAGCCTTACGCAACACATTTAAAGAGGGAAGAAATTGTTGCGGTGTGCTATTGGCGGCAGTGGGTAATTGATACTGCCCCATAATGTTTCGAGCGCTATTCAATGTTCTGGCATTATAAAAATAGCCGGGCACCAACACTAAACAGACTATAGCCAATAAGCCACCCCAGGCCTTATAAAAATGCTTATTATTCCAATTTAAATAAGCAGGAATATTTTTAACGATACTAAGTTTATTGCGAATAATTTTTTGTAGCGGCTGTTGAATAAAGAATGGCCGCTGCTGTGGTTGGTAGCTTATCTGTGGAATGGCAGGCAAGCCAAATGAATAAAGTAATGGGCTTAAACCATCCGTGAAAATTCCATCTTGTTGACTGCTAGTAAAGTAAATGCCACCCAAGCTAGTTTTAGTGCTGTGTAATTGTGTAGCCAAGTTGATGATATCGCGCTTTTGTGCTTCCAACTGCAGAGGAAAATCTTTAATGCGGGAACGTTTTTCTAGGTTGTGTTCCTGGTGCAGGCGGGAAATAAGCTGCTCATTTAAGCGGCGCAGGAATAAATTTAATTGTTCTTCCAGGAAGGGAGCAAGATTTTGCTGCATCATTCCTAGGGGTAATGAAATGCCAAAAGCCTGCTGGCAGTCTTCGGGACTTAAGGCATTGAACGAGTCAGTAAACCCCGCAATTCGATCACATTTAGTAAATAATAAATAAACAGGAAGCGATTTTAAATATTTAACCAGGCTTTGAATGCGGTGTCGCAGTACGTCGATTTGTAGCTGTCGCTGGCCGCGATTTTTGCCTAAGAAATCATGTAAATCGATGCAGATCATTAGGCCGTCTGCCAGACGGTAATGCCGGCGATAGCGGTGCAACAATTCTATAAATTTTTTCCAGATCAAATGTGAATCATTTTTTGGATCTTCGGGTAACATCAATGCGCCGGAGACATCGATAAAAACAGCTTCTTTACCAAACAACCAATCACAATAAGCCGTAGCATGTGGAAGATTTAAGGGTTGATCATTGGTGGACACTAGACCTAAATTACTCATTCCTAGCAGTGAAGTTTTGCCAGCACCTTCAGTTCCTAATACCAAATACCAGGGTAGTTTATGACGATAAAAAAAAGACTTATGATTTTTTTTTAGAAACTGTAGTGCATCTTGAATGCTTTGTTCGAGAATACTCAGCTTAGCAGCGGCATGTTCAATGCGCCAATCATGAGAAGGTAAAGAGGAGGTTTGTATTGCTAGAGGGTGTGAAGAGCGTTTGAATCGAGCCTTTACATAGTCGAGTATCATAGGGCAGACCAGTGCTGTTGGTTGGAGTCTAAATTATATTGTAATTGCCCGTTTAACAAACAGTAGCTGGTCACAATGGCAGCCAGGGTGATGGATATCAATAATAGTTTGCGTATAAAACGCGATAGATATTTTTCTTGTTTAACTTCTGGAACGATGCTGCTGATTTCTAATTGTTTATAGACCTCTCCACGATGGCGCTGTATGGTATGAAATAAAGTATCCCTGATTTCAGCCAATTGGATATACCCTCTCTCTAAATAGCGATATTCACCCTCAAAACCCAGGCTGAGGCATAGATACAGTAATTCGAGTAGGTCAATGTAGGTTACGGGATCTTGCAGACAATGATTCAATACGAAAAAAAACGATTTGTTTTCTGTTTGATCATTTTGCGTGGTCTCAGTTAGTGAGTATTTGCTCCAATCGCTATCTCGTCCCCAGCGGGTCAGTAGTACCATTTCATCGATCCACAGACACAATACCAGTTTTGCGGCCATGGTAAAATTTATACGATAACCATAACTATGTGCCTGATGCTCAAAGGCTTGCAGCTCATGGTTTAAATCTTCGTGGAGTTTCAATAACCCAGGGGAGTATTCAATGAATTGGAATTTCTCAGCAAGATAAAATAACGGAGCGGCTGCTGTAATCAATGGATTAATGCCTGCTTGGCTCACAAAAGCTTTGGAACGGTAATAGGTCTGTTTTTTTTGTAACAGTGGATTAGATTTTATTAACCCGAGCGTATTATTTCGTGTTTCAAGCTCTGTCCAGTCTACTTGATAGGGTTTCATTTCCATATGATCTGTTTGCTCATGCCTAGAAAAAATTTTTGCAGGATGCTTTTCCTGGAGGTTGTGCTCTGTCATCCTGACCATATTATGTCCCTTGGTAGCATAGATTGGCTAGCCTTATAGACACAGTCTGTTAAAAAAACTAATGTGCACATTGTGATGCTGCCTTCTCACGCGCAATAGCGCGGTAACCAATATCGGTGCGGTAATACTGATTACCCCAGGAAACACTTTTAGCCAGCGCATATGCTTTTTGTTGTGCTTCTGTAATAGAACTTCCTAATGCAGTTGCGCACAATACTCGTCCACCAGCTGTTTTAACTTTTCCCTCATCTAAAACCGTACCCGCCTGGAACACTTTGCAATCCGCATTAGAAGTCCCGAATGACAGCGTATTGAGAATATCTCCTTGAACATAATTATCAGGATAACCTTTAGCCGCTAATACAACCCCTAGCGCCGGTCGAGGATCCCAGGTGAGCTTGGTTGTATCTAGTTGACCATTTACTGCTGCTAAGCAGGCAGCTACCAAGTCTGATTGTAGACGCATTAAAATAATTTGGGCTTCAGGATCGCCCAAGCGACAGTTAAATTCTAATAGTTTAATTTCATTCTGGGGCGTAATCATTAAGCCAGCGTAAAGAAAGCCGATGTAAGGCGTGCCTTGCTGTGCCATTCCGCGCAATGTGGGATAAATGACGGTTTCCATTATATGTTCATGCAGTAGGGGAGTGACCACAGGCGCTGGGCTATAGGCACCCATGCCACCGGTGTTGGGGCCGGTATCACCCTCGTCACGTGTTTTGTGGTCTTGAGCAGTCACCAGAGGTAATGCGTGTAGACCATCTGTCATGACGATAAAGCTGGCTTCTTCACCTGTAAGAAACTCTTCAATTACTATCTGTTGACCCGCCTTACCCAGTAAGTGACCACTGAGCATTTCTTCTACACAAGCGAATGCCGCAGCTTCATCCTGCACAATGACGACCCCTTTTCCTGCTGCAAGGCCATCTGCTTTAATTACCAATGGGAATTTTTGTTGCTTGATATAAGATTTAGCCATAGCCAGTTCGGTAAAGGTGGCATATTTAGCAGTAGGGATCTGGTAACGCGCCATAAAATCTTTGCTGTAAGCTTTAGAAGATTCCAATTGCGCCGCTGCTTTGGTAGGGGCAAAACAGAGTAAATGCTGTTTTTGAAATTCATCGGCTATGCCAGCAGCAAGTGGAGCTTCTGGGCCGACAATGGTCAAGCCGATAGATTTTTGTTGGGCAAAATGAATTAATTGCGCAATATCCGTTGCAGCAATAGGTACATTCTCCACGCCTGGTTCCAAAGCAGTGCCCGCATTGCCTGTGGCAACAAATACATGGCTCACCTGCGGGGATTGCCTGACTTTCCATGCCAAAGCATGTTCTCTGCCGCCGTTGCCGATTATCAGAATATTCATGGATATCCCCTATTTAATGCCGAAAATGCCTAACCCCCGTAAACAACATAGCAATACCCGCTTCATCCGCCGCCTGAATAGTTTCGGGATCGCGCATCGACCCGCCGGGTTGGATAATGGCTGTAATCCCAGCCTTTGCAGCAGCATCAACTCCATCGCGGAACGGGAAAAATGCATCGGAGGCCATGACTGCGCCTGCGACATTAAGACTCGCATCATTAGCCTTCATTCCGGCAATGATAGCACTAAATACCCGACTCATCTGTCCTGCGCCTATGCCTATGGTAGATCGGTCTTTAGCATAAACAATTGCGTTGGATTTTACACACTTTACAATTTCCCATGCAAAGAGTAAGTCGGTAAATTCTTGTATAGTAGGCTGGCGTTGAGTGACGATTTTCAAATTATTGGGGGACAAAGTCATAGTGTCACGGTCTTGTATCAACATCCCGCCATTGACCCGCTCATAATCCAAGGACGGTTTTTGTGCTTGCCACAGCCCGGTAGATAACACTCTCACATTAGGTTTATGGGCCAAAACTGCTAAAGCCGCTGCCTCAATTTCAGGAGCAATAATCAGCTCTACAAACTGGTTGTCAATGATGGCTTTGGCAGTATCAGACATTAATTTTTGGTTAAAAGCGATAATGCCACCGAATGCTGAAGTAGGGTCAGTAGCGAAAGCACGCTGATAGGCATGCAGCTGTGAATCAGCCAAAGCCGCACCACAAGGGTTGGCATGCTTCACAATGACGCAGGCTGGGGTACTATTCAGTGCTTTTACGCATTCTAACGCCGCATTAGTATCAGCAATATTATTAAAAGATAACGATTTGCCCTGGTGCTGCACTGCGGTGGCGATATTGGCATCCTGGGCAGGCTGTTCTATATAGAAGGCGGCTTTTTGATGAGGATTTTCACCATAACGCAAATCTTGTTTTTTGCTGAATTGAACCGTGTAGGTTTTGGGAAAATCATCTGCGGTATTATCTAAATGCATGCTATTTAGATAATTGGCAATAGTGGCATCGTATTGTGCTGTATGCGCGAATACTTTTTGCGCATACAGAAAACGGGTCGCTAATGTAGTTGCCCCTTTGCCGGCATCTATTTCTTTAAGAACTTCGGGATAATCATTGGGGTCAACGATAGTGATGACCGCGGGATAATTTTTGCCGGCAGCACGTAGCATGGCTGGGCCGCCGATGTCGATTTGTTCAACCGCGGTAGCTAAGTCGCAATCCGGTTGATTTAATGTTTCAGCAAAGGGATAAAGGTTTACCACTACCAGATCAATGCGAGTAATGCCATGTTCCTGAATGACCGCCTCATCCACTCCAGGCCTGGCCAGCAAGCCGCCGTGAATTTTGGGGTGAAGAGTTTTCACCCGACCAGACATAATTTCTGGGAATCCGGTATAATCCGCCACTTCTTCAATGACAATCCCTTCCTGCCGTAATAACTGCGCAGTGCCCCCAGTAGAAAGGATATGGATTTGTTTTGCCTGTAATGCGCGCGCAAAAGGGATCAGCCCCGTTTTGTTAGAAACACTCAGTAAAGCACGTTTAATTACCGGTTCATTTGCCAAGCAGGTTGAGGCGATATCAGGACGGTCATTTTTAGTCGAGATCATAATGTTTCAGCTTTTTGCGTAAAGTGCTGCGACTGATGCCAAGAAGAATAGCCGCTTTGCATTGATTGCCTTTGGTGTATTTTAAAGTAGCTATCAGCAATGGTGGCTCTACTTCTTCCAACACCAGCTCATAGAGCTGGGTGGGTGGAATAGCTGCGTCCAGGTGAGCGAAGTAGTTTTCCAGTGCCTGACTTACCAACTGCCGTAATGGCTTGGTTTCGGCAGCGTGTTCTGCGTGAACGACGGCTAGGGTTTCAGCAGTTTTCATAAACAGTTATCCACTAACATAAGTAAATAATCAGCAGTTCTTGCCATATAGCGGTGAGAGCTGCTAGTAAATTGTGCCAATTATCAAAAATCCCGAGGGGGAAAACCCTGGAGTTTATCTAGAATGCCAAGGAGTGAAATGATGGCCCTTATCCAAAATCATAAAATTCACTTAAAACTAGTAGTTTAAATGGCTGATATTCAGGATAAATTTTTCTGGGGGTTAATTGCACGCGCGATTATAACCTAAGAGTTATAAAGGGGGAAACGGTTTGAGTCGTTTTTGCACAGAAATATAGAGCATTAAAGTTGTCTCATCCCTACGAAGTTAAAGTTTTAAAATTATGCCTCATAAAAAATATTAAAATCAAAAAAACTGGCGTTGATAGTTTGGGTATGTAAAACTTTGTCCCCTTTTTAAACTAGTGTACTTGCAAAAGCTGAGCTACTCTCGCGCCTAGATTTCAAACGTTTTGAGTAGGGTTTTTGAATAATTTTTTTAATATTGCAGAAGAGGTCATAATGTCCCAAGGTTCGAATCCTAAAATTTCTATTCCTATAAACTCTCAAACCACAGATATATCTCATGCCACTACTCCGACAACTCCGGTTGCTACACGTCAATTTCCGCTTTCTCCAAACGGGAAGAATCATCCGGTAAAACCAGTTGATCCCCTCTTGCTGGGTTTTTTAATGCAGCTGAATCCCTTGGTAAAACAAGAAAATCTGTCTGACAAGGAAGTTTTTAAGTTATTTAGTAAACATGCTAATGTTCTTGGGGAAAATAATTTAAATGAGATGGAGAAATGCAAACATTTCATTTTGATTTTCAATAACATTGATAAGGCTAGCAAAACGATTAAAGGGTTACTTAAAAAACTAAAGGATGCTAAGTTAAGCATTGATGCTGAAAAAGGTACTCTCCTGTTTAAAAAATCGAGTGCTCACGCGCAAGAGCAAGCCCAAGCCCAAGTGCAAGAGCTATTATCCCGTAAGCGCTCGTTAGAGAATCAGCTATCAGAATTATCTGGGAGTGAGAAGTTAAGTTCCCTAAAACTCGCCGCGCTAGAAAATCAATTAAATTCAATTAAAAAAGAGTTGAGAGATAGTTGGCCTGTCAACGTTTTTGAACAATCTTTTTTAGATGAACACAATCCTCCCATTAGTCAGGAAATTTTCCTTTCGAGTGCTCATACTCCTGCGCCCACAAGTCAACCAATGCAGTCAGCAGCTCCAGAAATAATCCAGTCTAATGAAGAAAAAAAACTTCAATCACAGCTTGGTGAAGATAAATTATTGGCGGAAAAAATTTTTGTTATAAAAAAATATGAAAAATTAAAGAATGAAAGTGCAGCAATGGCCAGAAAATTTTCAAGAAAAGAAGATGAGCCGGAGTTGTTATCACAAAATGGTCCGGAAATACTTCGTTTAGAAAAGCAATTTCGTAAATTAGTTTTACAAAGAAGAGAAGCACTGGAACCTAAGAAAGAAGAGTTTTTAACCCCAAAAAACGTTCTCTTAGAGGAACTAGAAACTTTAGAAGAGGAATTACGCCTAAAATTTGCCACTAATTATAGTGCCCAGCTATCAGAGGAAATCGAAAGTCAAGCGAAGTTATTAGAACAGGAAAAAATTACTTTACCCGATATGGAGCTTATTTGGCAGGAAATACTGGATAATAAATATCCTAAAGATAACAAATTGCTTAACGGTTGCCATAGACTACTATTTGCTATCTCCAATATAAAAAAGCAAATTGATTGGTTCGATCTATCACTTGCGCAGAACTCCAAATTTCAGAAAGTTGAAAACGAAATTATAGAATGGGAAGAAAAAAGTCGGAGATTAAATTATGCCCTTAACCCCAATGATCATTTTTCCAGCAAATTAGAAGAGAAATTGGTGTTTGAAATGTGGTTAGAAATCTGTAAAGCATGGTTAGAACGGTGTGAAAGATATTTTGAAATAGGAGGAAATTTCACCGTAGAAAAATATTTGACACTGGAGCAAACAAAAAAAAATCTTGAAACACAAGTTGCAAGTCAACAACGAATAGCTGGCATAATTAGTCAGCGGGAAGATGCCATTCAGTTAGAACTTGAACAATTAAATAGTCAAATAAGTAATTTAGATTTTTCTCGAATGTACGAAAAAGTTTGTCGGGAAATTGATCATACCCAAAAACAGATTCGCGATTATGAAAATTGGAATAACAATTATGAAAAAATAATGGAAACTGCAAAATCATTTAAGGAACAGTTTAGACCTAAAATACAAACCTCTAAAAGCTCTATGACCTCTCTTACTGTGTCAACTTCCCGTGGGTTCCCACGCAGTTTCTCAACTACCAATGGAACGCCAGGTAATTATCGTACACTTAAAAGTGCAACTTTTAGTCCTGGCGCTAGAAATGTAGCTATCAGTCCTAGTTCTAGTTTTTCTTCAACTATTGCTCATCAGCCACGCAGCAAAAGTGGGGTAGGTGATTCAACTCCAAAAGTTGCAGTGGCTTCTCCTACTGGGAGCTTTGAGTCGGGTCGTGATCTATCTGGTTATTTTGAAAGTGATGCTAAAGAAAGCTTAGATTATAATAGTCATAGTTCAAGCTTATTTTTTCGCTCTAGTTCTTCTAAATTTTCGACCAAGCCAGGATCAGAGTCTGACTGCGATGAGGATGAGTATAATCCGCAAGAGGAACATCCTCTGGATCCACCGGATACTGAGTCTAACTTGCCTTAACCCCTACGGTTTTAATATTCATGAACTCATGCATCCCAAACTCTGCCAATTCTCTGCCAAAGCCAGAGGATTTGACCCCGCCAAACGGTAATCGCGGATCAGAATTGACCAGTTGGTTTACATAACAGGTGCCAGCGATTAACTGTTTAGCAGCAATTTTTTCACCATGGGCCAAATCCCGAGTAAATACTGCTGCTGCTAGCCCATAACGGCTGTCGTTGGCGATATGCAGCGCGGTTGCCTCATCTTCCGCTTCTATAAAGGTGATGATGGGGCCAAACAATTCTTCCTCATAGGCGGTCATGCCTTTGCGCACCTGGTCTAGTATTGTAATGGGATAAAAGAAACCTGGACCTTCTGGTATTTTACCGCCGCGTAATAAAACAGCCCCTTGTGCTACGGATTTTTGCACTTGCTCATGTAGGTCTTTACGCAGCTCTTCACGTGCCAGTGGACCGAGTTTTACTTTCTCATCCGTGGGGTCTCCCAACACATAATGCGCTAGCTCCTCCATCACCAGGCGCTGAAATTCAGCTTTGACCGCCTTAACCACAATCAATCTTTTAGCCGCAATACATACTTGGCCACTATTGGCGAGTCGCGATTGTACGCATTGTTGTGCAGCATGTGCCAGGTCAGCATCTTCTAATATGACGTAAGGATCATTGCCGCCCAATTCCAGAACCGTTTTTTTCAGATGGGTCCCGGCTGCGCCAGCGACAGATCTTCCTGTGCGCTCACTACCGGTCAAGGTCACGCCAGCAATCAATGGATTAGCAATCACTTGTTCAGTTTCAGCTCCCTCAATTAAGAGTGTCCGAAATAAATTGACCGGGAAACCCGCTTGTTGAAATATCTGTTCAATGGCTAAAGCACAGCCACTGGCGATGGAGGCATGTTTCAGAATGACTGCATTTCCAGCCATCAGGGTAGGGGCAGCAAAGCGGAATACCTGCCAGAATGGGAAATTCCACGGCATGATGGCAAAGATCACGCCCAAAGGTTGATAAGTGACGTAACTTTTATTCAGTTCAGTAGCAATTTGGCGAGGCGCTACAAAGCCCGGGCCATGACTGGCAAAATAACGACAATTATTGGCGCACTTAGTTATTTCGGCACGCGCATGAACAATAGGTTTACCCATTTCTGCGGTGATTAAGCTGGCGTATTGTTCTATATTAGCTAATAACAAGTCGGCTGCGCGCAACATAGGTTCAGTACGTTCTGCGACTGGCCACTGGCGCCATTGAAGATAGGCTTCGTGGCTGTGTTGAATAATGTTCGTGACTTCGCCGGCGGACATGGATGGGTAGGATTTTATAGGTTTACCGGTGGTGGGGTTGGTAGTATGGATCTCCATAATCCTGATTCCTTTTTTGTATACCAAGTTAGAGAAAATATTTCCTTTGTGCTAGTAGAGACTGCCCCCCTTCCTAACCTTCCCCCGCAAGCGGGGGCAGGGACTGTTGGGCAGGATAAATTAAGCTATGCACCAATCTTATATCTATCTAGCTCGAGCAAGTCCCTGCCCCCGCTTGCGGGGGAAGGTTAGGAAGGGGGTAGCCTCTAGTGGTGCTTAGTAAGCATTGCCTATTAACTATTCAATCAATACTTCAAACCCACTAATCTAACCCATGCCTCTTGTACCACCGGCTTTTCCAGAGAAAACCAGCTTTGATAAGCCTCTGTAACCTTCTGCGCCTGATTAATAAGTATACCCGACAGTACAATATTACCGCCCGATTTTACTTTGTCGGCAAGAAAAGGCGCTAGGCTGATTAAAGGATTAGCCAGAATATTAGCAATGACTGAATCGACTGTTTCAATCACGAGTGAATGAGCAGAATCTGCCAGCAGGGTTTGTAATTGACCTTCTGGAATTCCATTGCGGTTAGCATTTTCGCGGGTTGCTTCTATCGCTTGTGGATCATTATCCACAGCCCATACTTGTCGTGCACCTAGCTTAGCAGCGGCAATAGCTAAGATGCCGGAACCGCAGCCATAATCAATGATATCTTGCCCAGGTTTAATATGCTGTGCTAGCCATTCGAGGCACAGAGCAGTGGTGGGATGGGCACCGGTACCAAATGCCAAACCCGGATCAAGCATTACGCCGGGTAAATTTGAATCTGGAGGCTGCTGCCAACTGGGGTAAACCCATAACCGATCAGCGAAACAAAGGGGCTGAAAAGAGTCGGTGCAAACTTTTTGCCAGTCTTGATCGTTTAAGTTTTCAATTTGGTAATGTGCGATTACATGAGGTTGAACAGCTGCTGCTATTTCTGCGAGCACTTGTTGTAAATTAATATCTGGCTGAAATAGACCGCTGATTCGCGTTTGCTGCCATAGAGGTGTTGTGCCTAGGGGCGGTTCGAATAGCTCCTCTTCTTGAGCGGATTCCATGGTGACAGCTAGTGAGCCTGCCTCAATAAGCTGGTTTTCTATGGATTCAATTAAATGCTGGGGTAAGAATAAAGTTAGTTTTTGCCAAGTCATGGGGCCTGCTCGAGCTGTAAAGTTTTTAATGTGAGCTGGGTGCCATTAGAAGCTGCCCCCATCAAATAGTCTTCAACCCTAATTTCTTTTCCAAATAGTGAATATTAGTTCCACCCTGAGCAAAATTTTCGTCATGCAAAATATCTTGCTGCAATGGAATATTAGTTTTAATTCCCTCAATAATAATTTCTTCCAGCGCATTTTGCATTCGAGCAATGGCAATTTCGCGAGTTTCACCGTGGCTAATAATTTTACCAATCATGGAATCATAGTAGGGGGGAACACGATATCCAGTATAAATATGGGACTCTACCCGAATCCCGGATCCTCCAGGTGCATGAAATAATGTGATCGTGCCAGGCGAGGGAATAAAAGACTTGGGATCTTCGGCATTGATGCGGCATTCAATAGCATGTCCATGAATTTTTACATCCTGTTGTTTATAGCTTAATGATTTGCCACCAGCGATATGTAATTGTTCTTTTACAATATCTATGCCCGTAATCATTTCTGTGACAGGATGCTCAACCTGAATACGTGTGTTCATCTCAATAAAATAGAATTCACCTTTCTCGTAAAGAAATTCGAAAGTTCCAGCGCCGCGATATTTTATCGTTTCACAGGCTTGCACGCAGCGCCCACCGATGAACTCGCGCTGTTTGGCCGTGATGCCTGGCGCAGGTGCTTCTTCCAATACTTTTTGGTGGCGACGTTGCATAGAGCAGTCGCGCTCACCTAAGTAAATGGCATGACCGTGGCCATCCCCGAGCACTTGGATTTCAATATGACGCGGATTTTCGAGAAATTTTTCCATATAGACACGCGAGTCACCAAAAGCGGCTTCCGCTTCGGTGCGGGTCATGGCGATGGAGTTAAGCAATAATTCTTTGTTATGCACCACACGCATACCGCGCCCACCACCTCCACCGGCAGCTTTAATGATGACGGGGTAGCCAATTTTGTCAGCAATGCGGAGATTTTCTTCGCCATCACTTCCCAACGCGCCATTTGAACCCGGAACGCAAGGTATGCCAGCTTTTTGCATAGCATTAATAGCGGAAACTTTATTGCCCATGAGATGGATGGTTTCAGGGGTAGGACCAACAAACACGAAACCACTGGTCTCTACGCGCTCTGCAAAATCAGGATTTTCCGCCAAAAAACCATAACCTGGGTGGATGGCGTCAGCATAGGTGATTTCAGCGGCACTGATGACCGCAGGGATATTAAGATAGCTATCGGTAGAGTTAGCAGGACCTATACACACGGCTTCATCGGCAAGTCGCACATGCATAAGGTTTTCATCTGCGGTGGAATAAATCGCTACCGTTTTAATGCCCAGCTCTTTGCAGGCGCGCAAGATGCGTAATGCAATTTCACCCCGGTTAGCAATGAGAACTTTTTTTAACATAGGGGATTACTCAATGATAAACAGAGGTTGGTCGTACTCAATTGGCAGTCCATTCTCAATCAAACGTGCACTGACAACGCCGGCTTTATCAGCCTCTATCTGATTAAACATTTTCATTGCTTCAATCACACAAAGAGTATCGCCCACATTTACATATTGTCCCACGTCTACAAAAGGCTTTTCTCCAGGCGCAGAGGAAAGATATACCGTGCCGACCATAGGCGATTTTACTGTGTGCCCTTCTATGGCTTTTGGAGGCGATGAGGGTTCTTTAGGCTCAGCGATAGCTTGTGCTTGAAGGGGGGCGGCAGCAGCAATCCCGGTATGAATTGGATTTAATACAGTATTAGCCGGAGGGATCATGCCAAAGCGACTAATGCGCACCGACTCTTCACCCTCATGGATTTCAATCTCACCCACGCCGGTTTCTTGTAATAATTCAATGAGTTTTTTGATTTTGCGGATATCCATTGAGGCTCACTTCGGTTGTTTTAAAAAAGTGAGCTATTATGCCTTAGATGGAAATTGCTGTCTAGATCGCAGATGTTATCGGCAGAATAGCGTCAAATTGGCTTAAATGAGAAAACGGCAGAAAGCTGGCTGGAGGGATTTTAGTAAAGGAAAACTAAGATATTAAAAAAGGAGGAGAGGCTCTTTAAGAAGAGGCTGCCTAAAATTTTACGTTGCGATAGCCTGCTTTAAATGTGTAATTAAAGTTTGGGAGTCTATTTTCCCAACCAGTGTCGCCTCAGCTGCCTGTTCCCCATTGCTATGGAAAAATAAAAGAGTAGGGGGTGCTACTACCTGATACTGTTGCATTAAGGCTTTATCATCAGCGTCGTTCGCAGTCACATCAGCTTGTAATATTACAAATGGCTTTAAAGCGGCAAGTACAGCTGGATCTTTGAAGGTTGTACGTTTCATCTCTTGGCAGCTAACGCACCAGTCTGCATAAAAATCGAGGAACACGGGCTTATTTTCAGATTTGGCTTGTGCAATGGCTTGGTTTACATCCGCTAGGCTTTTTACACGAGCAAAAGAATATCCACCATTGCTGGATATTGGAGTTGTTCTGCTAATAGCTAAGGTTAAGGGTTTGAATGGATCAGTATTGCCTTGGGCGATGCCCACCATCATTAATAAGCCATATACCAAAAACATTATTCCTAAACCTTTCCATAATTTTCCCCAATTGTGATTGGGGGTGGGAGATACTGCGCCCATATAGATGGCACTAATGATAAGTAATGCAGACCAAAGCAGCAGGCTCACTGCGGGAGGTAATATCCGATCTAACATAAAAATCGCCATGCCCAAGAATAAAACCCCAAACACAGCTTCTAATGTCTTCATCCAGGATCCAGCTTTAGGTAACAACTTGCCTCCCGCTGTACCCACAATAATAATAGGTACGCCCATCCCCAATCCCAGAGCGAATAGTGCAATGCCGCCTAGCACGGAATTGCCGGTTTGGCCAATATAACCCAGCACACCCACCAGAGCCGGTGTAACACAGGGAGATACAATAAGGGTGGCGAGACATCCCATGATGGCAACGCCTACATAATGTCCCTTTTTCTGATGACCGCTGACTTTAGTTAGCAATTCTTCAATTTTTCGGGGCATTCTGATTTGATAGAACCCAAAAAAAGACAGGGCTAATAAGACGAATAAGGTACTGAATAATATTAATACCCAGGGTTTTTGGAATAATGCTTGGACACTGCCTCCGATCATTCCAACCAAAACACCAGCCACCGCATAGGTAATCGCCATACTTAGCACATAAGTCACTGACAAGCACAACGCTTTGCTAGTGGTAATGTCTTCTTTTTGACCGACAATAATCCCAGACAAAATTGGCAGCATAGGTAATACACAAGGCGTAAAGGATAGTAAAATTCCAAAACCCAAGAAAGCAAAAAAGATAGTTATTAAATGCCTGCCGGACAGCAGCTTGAAAAATTGTTGTTCTTGATTGGTGGGGGTGCGGTTGCTAGTAATGGGGGCGACATCCGTAGTAACAGTCCGTGCAACAAAATTGCTGGTTATCCTATGCATAGTAGGTGGATAGCAGTAGCCATCTTCTGCACAGCCCTGATAGGTTACTTCGAAAGTTGTATTTTTAGGATCCGCTTTAATAATGGGAACAGGCAAGGTTAGTTTGTCGGGATAAACTTGATATTTCCCGAAAATCTCATCTTCTTTGGGTTTCCCTTGAGGATAAATAATGCTGCCAATGCTGGCCGTAGTGGGTGAAATTATTTTAAATTTAAATCGGTCACGATAGAGATAATGCCCAGGAGAAATGTTCCAATGCAAAAGAACGGTATCATTACCAAACAGTTCAGCAGAAAATGAAAAAGCTTTGTCCACAGGAAGTGGCTGTTGTGAGGTAGCGCCCCAGGCTGCAAAGCTGAGCAATAAGAAGAGCCAACCCGCATAACAAAATTTCTTCACGTTCAACCTGCGCCCACTTTATCAATCAAAGTTTGCAAATTGTTCTCAGCGTTATCGCTGCCCATAAATACATATTGTGGTGCCGATCCCTTGTTTGAGTGAGTGGTTGCCTTTGTGCTGGTTATAATAAACGCTGGTGCGGCATTCAAATTTAAGGTTGAAGCCAGCATGGTGTTGGCAACCATTTGATTCTGAATGCTCGAACTGGCCATGTTTTTCGCCAGTATTTCCGGATCTAGCCCAATGGATTTGCCAATAATCAGCACTTCCCTTTGAGTTAATGGATGTTTAGCCGACATCAAGGCTCGATGCATGTCGAGATATTTATTTTGATTTGCTGCTGCCAATGCGGCTGCAGTAGCTGGAATAGATGCATCTCCGAAAAGTAGGTATTCTTTATAAACTACTCGTAAATTAGGATTTTTAGCAATCAGTTTTTTGAGAGTGGGTTGTAAACCGCGGCAAAATGGGCAGTTATAATCGAAAAATTCAACTAAAGTTACATTGCCATTAGGATTGCCAGCAATGGTATTACCTTGAGGATTATAAAGCTGGGCTGCTGTTGCCGACGATATCGGTTGTAATATATTTTCTGTTTCAGCCCAAGCTGTGCTTAGCAATGAGATGCCAAGGCAGATAGTTACCCAATAAACTATCCATCGTTTCATAATAGAGCCCCTTTTTTGTAAGATATAAGTCATAACGCTAAGCCTGCTAGTAATCTGGATAAGGTCTGAATTTGTTCTTCTGAGTCTCCTGCAGTTCCTTGCGGTGCTAAAATCCCAGCAAAAATAGCTGAGGGTTCTTTTTTAAAAGCTTCCTCTAACTTCCTTCGCTAGGGTTATAAACTCATTAGAACAATATTTGTACAAAGTATAACAAAGTTCTTTTGTATTTGTGTAGGATATTAGGCAGGAAAGAGAATGTTTGAACAACTCCCATTAAATTATAAGCAATGCTTGCGTAATCAAAAAAGCTCCCGCCTTGAACTAAACAAAGCGGGATTCTCAGAAGTGAGTTTATCTTGCGTCCCCCAGATTTTGTATAAAGGAAGATTGAACGATTTTTTCCTTTGGGACCGACTTTGATTGTTTTCGAGTTTTTTTAGTTGCGCGCGATTTTTTTGCCCAGACTTTCTCAAATTGCTGTAGTATTTTTTTCTGCGCCAATAATTTTTTATGACTAGAGGTGATGAGCGCTTTTTCCGCTTTTAAACTATCCAATTTCTTTTTCAGAGCCGCCAGGTCGGCCGGTTTAACTTTGGTTGAGTGGGCAGTAGATTTAGTAGCCTTAGTGGCCTTAGATTTTCCTTTGGATTTTTTCAGCTCATGGACAGCATTTTTTATTGCCTTATCTATGTCAGCCTGTACTTTCGGATAGATTTTTTCCAGTTTTGATTGATCCTGTGTCCAGCAGGTTTCCAGCTGTTGAATCTGCGCTGAAAATCCAGTGACTTTAGCCTTGGATGTAGTTGCACGTTTTATTACCATACTTCAACTCCTGTTTGAATGGAAAAAATGATTAAATGGTAAAGAATTTTAGTATACACGGTTTTCGGACTACTATTCTACAATACTCTCCAAACGGCCCTTTTGTCTTTCAGTTTTAACCTGAGCAGTTTTTTGATTCTTCGCCTTTAACTGCTCTTTGATCTGATACGAACCCAAAAGTTACGTGGGCTTGCGGGGTATTAATAGTCTTGCCAGTACTCGGGTTGCGTTAGAAGCTGTAAGTTAGGACAAATACTGCCTGTGGTTTTTATGACATATCCAGAAATTAGAATCGATACTCTATTACAATATGCTCCAAGTCTCAGAAAAGCTTCATGCACCAATGCTTTACTTCTAACTGTAATCAAATCTCAAGAAGGGTATGCCAATATAAAAAGCTTATATAATGCTAGCCTAGCTGATTCATGGATAGGAAAAAAGCTTAGCTCGAGGCAGGAATCTGAGTTGTTAACTAGCCTTAGCAATAGCGGAATTTTTGTTAATTATTTAGTGCAAACTAGAGCTTGTATACCCTATCCAAACATATACTCTTTCAGCAGCAAAAAAATCTTCATGCCCCTAATGATCAAAATATTGCCGAGACAAAACAAAAATCCATCTTACAAGATAGCAGCTTTTGGATTTATTTAAAGAATTTTGGTTGGCAGCACCAAAAAAGGGTGCTCATATAATGGTGACACCATAATTCACGATACAATTTTAACCTATGAAAAATAAATCTGTTTCGGTAAAACTTATCAATGGGCGCATGCGCCATATCCTTTTTGCGGAATTGCTCACTAGTTAACGAAACAAAACCTGGATTTTTTGACATAAAAGCATGCACTTGCTTGGGCCAGCCACCAAAATAATCAAAACCTTCGGGGGTAAGGTGATGTTTCACATGGACATAAAATGACATAAACAACCACAAGGTATGGTAAAAGGGTAAGCCACTACAAATGCTATAATACTGCAATTGTACAAAAAGGTGTACAACAAGTATCTAAGTATACGTCATTTCATTGTATACAGGCTCCAGTGCTTCCGCGACAAACTCAATAAAGAGTTTTGTTTTTTGATTTAAAAATTTTTTAGAAGGGTAAACGGCGTATATTCCCGATAAGGGAGTTTTATACTGTTGTAATATGGAAACCAAGGAACCATTTCGCAATTCCTTATGGACGCTGCACTTTGATAAACAGGCTATGCCCAAACCACTAAGCGCTATATTTCTTATTTCAGCGCTACTGTAAGCGCGTATATTACCACTCACTAAAATTTTTTTCTGTTTATTCCCTTGTAGGTAAGTCCACGTCCTATCGGCATTTTCATAATGATCAATACAATTATGTAATTTTAATTCTTCCATAGTGTGTGGGGTACCATTTTTTTCCAGATAGCTCGGTGCAGCGCAAAAATGTTTTGTCCAAGTAGCCATTTTTTCGAAATAAAAACTAGAGTCTGGCAGGTGGCCACTATGGATAACCAAGTCAAATCCATTGGCTAATAAATCCAATAAATATTCGCCAGTAACCATATGAATCTTGATGTCAGGATAAGACCTTACAAATTTATGCAATGCTTTGCTAATATATAAGTGACTAAGGTTAGCTGGCAAACCTACTTTTAGGGTGCCACTTACCGTGTGTGTTAAATTTTTTATAGTTTCCTTGCTGGCTTCCAACGCTTGCAGCACATCACTGACTTCTGCAAGAAAAATTGTTCCCGCTTCTGTTAAATGAACATGGCGAGTACTGCGTTGTAGTAAACGTACACCCAAGCTTTGTTCTAAACGCGCCAGGCGACGAGTAACCACCGGAATTGACAATTCCAGGTATTGTGCTGCTTTAGTAAAGCTCAAATTCTGGGCTATGGCTTGAAAAGCTGCAATATCTTCAAACATGCATCCCCCTCGACTTTTGCGTAAAAAGAAAAAATGATTTGCTTAAAATGGCTATTCTATATGAACTCGGAAAATATTACCATGCGAGCCATCGAATCAACGGGTTGGGGAATATGATGAAATCAGCGTTAATTATTATCGATATTCAAAATGATTATTTTTTGGGTGGCAACATGGCACTAGTTGGCATTGAGCAGGCAGCTGCTAATGCCAATTGCTTATTGGGAAGTTTTCGCAGTATGCAAGCGCCCATTTTCCATATCCGCCATTTAGCAACGCGCAAAAATGCTACTTTTTTTATTCCAGATACAGTCGGTGCTGAGATTCACACAACGGTTAAACCGCGAGAGGGTGAGCCGGTTGTGATTAAACACGACCCCAATAGTTTCCATCACACAGATTTACATAAAATGTTGCAGCGTAATCAGATTGATAAATTAATTATCTGTGGGGCCATGAGCCATATGTGTGTTGATTCTACGACAAGAGCAGCTTATGACTTAGGTTATGCGTGCACGGTGATTGCTGATGCTTGCGCCACTAAAGATTTATGTTTTGATAATAATTTCATCCCTGCACAACAGGTGCATATGACATTTATGGGCAGCTTACAATGCATTTTTTCCGATGTCATTTCGTTAGCGCAGTATCAAAATCATCGGCAAGAGGGTAACCATTGCCATCAAATTGAAAAATCTTGGAGTATATCGTAATGCCAATACTGAATCTTAAAGTGAGTGCTAAGAAAAATCTGCAATTGACCCAAAAAATTACAGAGTTGCTATTGAACTTGACAACCGACATCTTGAAAAAGAAACGTGAAGTTACTGCCATTGTGATTGAATATGTTGATCAGGATTGCTGGCTAATCGCTGGTTCGTCACTGAGTAATCTCGCCAAAAATAGTTTTTACCTGACTATTAAAATCACAGATGAAACGAATACTAAAGATGAGAAGGCGCAGTACATCAATGCCGTATTTGCAGGATTTGAAAATTTGTTAAAAAATTTACATGAGGAAAGTTATATTTATATAGAGGATGTGCGTGCAACTAGCTATGGATTTGGAGGGAAAACTCAGGAATATCGCTATCAACAGACATCATGGGCAAAATATTCATAGATATTCATTAATTAGGGAATCAAATGAAAAGCGTGGTTATAGTGACTGGAACCGCAATTGCCTGGTCACGAAAGCCCTAATGTAGAATTCAGTTACCCTATATTTTGCAACACGGAATTTCTTCTGAAACAGTCATTATTGCACATTCAGCTGGCTGCCCATTAACGAGGGCGGTTTTGGAAAAGGTATCTACAAAAATTAAATAGGCCATTTTCGTAGCAGGATTTATCAAGCCAGTAGGAAGCTTGAGCACTAATCAGAAAAAAGGAGCTGGATTTCCTATCATGCTTTTTCTTGCTGTAACGTCGTTGACTAAAGATACAGTAATTGATTATGCAGTAGGGTCTTGTAAAGGCAAAAGTTCAGAGAATCATCGTTGCTTAATCGCTCTGTTTTTATTATACCCGATGAAAATGTGAAAAATCGTGAGGACAGATTGGTTGTTCTCAATGACATTGCCTGGTCTGTTATTAATCATGTTAGAGGATAAGATCCTGTCTATGTTTTTACTTACCGTAATAAACGTATGACCAGAATGGCAAATACTGCTTGGAAAAGAGCACGCAAGCAGGTAGGAATAGATGTCAGAGTACATGATCTGAAACATACGTTTGGTCGCCGTTTAAGGGCGGCGGGGGTAAGTTTTGAAGATCGCCAAGATTTGTTAGGTCACAAGAGTCAACGTATCACTACACATTATTCTGCCGCGGAACTAGTTAATTTAATTGAAGCAGCGAATAAAGTTTGTGTGAAGCGCAATTCTTCGATTCTAGCATCCATCAGAGGTATAAGTGCGAACTCAAATCATGCAACTAGCATAGACAACCGTAGGTTAGCAGCTAAGAAAGCATCACTTTTGGAAGCATTAAACTGTGGTGAAGCAGCTATCATTGACAGGGGTCACGCAAGCGATTTTGCATTAGAAAAAAGAGCGTGGAACAAGTCCTTGTAAATTACTGATTTTACAAGTATCTTATGCGTTTATGGGCCGTTAGCTCAGTTGGTAGAGCAGTTGACTCTTAATCAATAGGTCGTTGGTTCGATCCCAACACGGCCCACCAAAATTATCCAATAAAATCAAAGAATTAAGAAATTGGCTTGATTTGCCTTCAAATGCCGGGGCTACCCAGGGGCTACTTTTTAATGCTGTTCTTGAATCAATAAATTTTTCTCAATTCTGGTAAACGCCAACAAAACATCATAAGATCATTCTACGATTAGTTTCCTAGCCACCCCTTTATAATAGTCCTTTCACTCCCACACCAATATTAATAAGCAGGGGAATACTATCCTGGGTTTTCAGCGATGATGGACCGGTTTAGTTCTGAAAATCATCATTGCGAATCAGTTGGATTTAAGAGGTAAGGATGCGTATAACCAAGGTAACCATTGAAAATTTTAAATGCTATAGAGGCAAGTTTTCCCTTTCTTTGAATGAGGGGGTCAATATCCTTGTGGGGAATAATGAAGCAGGGAAATCCACTATCTTAGAAGCAATACATCTTGCGCTCACGGGTGTATTGAATGGCAGGTATTTAAAAAATGAGCTTTCGCAGTATTTGTTCAACCAGCAAATAGAAAAGCAGTATATTCAAAGCCTAGAAACAGCATCCCCATTAAAACCTCCAAGTATTCTAATTGAGCTTTTTCTAACCGGTGAGAAATGTGCCGTTCTGGCAATGTTTGAGGGAAACGGCAACGGGGAAAGAACTAATGATTGCGGCGTATCATTTTGCATCGAATTTGATGACCAGTATAAGTCAGAGTACGGCGAATTATTGGACGCGCACCAAATTAAAACTATTCCCATAGAATACTATAAAGTCACCTGGCGTTCATTTGCGCGGGAAGCAGTTACAGCAAGAAGTATTCCTATAAAATCTGTTTTAATTGACTCTGCTAGCATCCGTACACAAAACGGTTCTGATGTTTATATTTCGCGTATTATCCGAGAAAACTTAGAAGATAAAGAACGAGTAGAAATTTCTCAAGCGCATCGGCAAATGAAGGAGTCCTTTATGGACGCACCTTCAATTCAAGCCATTAACAATAAGATTAACACCTTTGCCAGCATTACTGAAAAGCAGGTAAAAATTTCCGTTGATCTTGCTACACAGAATGCTTGGGAAATGAGTTTAATGACTTATCTTGATGAAATTCCATTCCATTATGTAGGCAAGGGGGAACAAAGTGTAGTTAAAACCAATTTAGCTCTTTGTCATAAGAAATCCCAGGAAGCTAATATTATTTTATTGGAAGAACCAGAAAATCATTTATCACATACAAAACTGAACAAGCTTATACACCGAATTGGTGGAAATATAAAAAATAAGCAGATTATAATTTCTACACATAGCAGCTTTGTTGCAAATAAACTTGGCTTAGATAGCCTGATATTTCTGAATGACTTTAAAAGCACGCGCCTTAACGAACTATCTAAAGATACCAGAGCTTTCTTCAAAAGATTAGCAGGCTACGATACATTGCGTCTTATCCTTTGCAAGAAAGCACTACTTGTTGAAGGTGATTCCGATGAACTCATTGTACAAAAAGCATATATGGTGGCTAATCAAGGAAAATTGCCTATTGAAGATGATATTGATGTAATTTCAGTGGGCACATCATTTTTACGGTTTTTGGAAATAGCTGAGAAAATTAATAAATTTGTGGCTGTTATCGTTGACAATGATGGAAAGTTGGAAGCTCTGAATAAAAAGTATAAAAACTATTTAGATAACAATACTAAGCCCTTTATTAAAATATACTTTGATGCAACTATTGACGAAGGTTCAATGGAGGATTTTAACTACAATACTCTTGAACCGAAATTGTTGAAGGTAAATGGTCGTGACTTGCTTAATCGTATTTTTGGAACGACTTACACATCTGATGATAAATTACTTAAATTTATGAAAAGCAATAAAACGGATTGTGCTTTAAAAATTTTTGATTCCATAGAGCTGGTAATATTCCCGCAATATATTTTGGATGCTATTGCATGAGTAATAAGCTGATTGTCGCTGCTGCTGGCTCTGGCAAAACCAATTATCTTGTGGATCAAGCGCTAGAAATTATAGATGTGAAGGTTTTAATTACTACTTATACCGAGGCAAATGAAGCTGAAATCCGCAATAAAATTATTGAGAAAAACAAATTCCTACCATCTAACATCACAGTTCAAACTTGGTTTTCGTTTCTATTGCAGCATGGCGTCAGACCCTACCAAGGATATTTCTTTGATCATGATATCAGAGGTATGAATTTAGTTAACAGTCCGTCGGCACAATATATTGCAGAAAGCAATATCACGAACCATTACTTTGACAAGCAACAACGCATTTACTCGGATAAAATTTCCAAATTTCTTATCAAATGCAATGAAGCTAGTGGTGGAAAAGTAATTGATCGCCTTTCTCGCATATATCCGCATATTTTCATTGATGAGATTCAAGACTTAGCAGGGCATGATCTTGATTTTCTGAAAATGTTATTTAATTCGACGATCAATATGTTGTTAGTTGGCGATCCGCGACAAGGTATTTATTCCACTAGCAATGCCGCTAGGAATAAGAAATTCGCCAAGCATCGCATCTTGCATTTTTTTGAAGACAGTAAGATAGGAATTGAGAAAGATGAGACTTCTCTAACTATCAATTATCGTAGTATTGCAGCGATCTGCGACTTATCGAATAAGCTTTTCCCTGAGCATGTAGCTGCACGATCTGGTAATGCTCATAGCACCGGTCATGATGGAATATTTTTAGTTAGACCTCGGGATGTGGATGTTTACCTTACATATTGTGAACCATTGCAGTTAAGAAATAGCCGTGACCCTAAAAAAATAATAGAAAATTTACATCCCATAATGAACTTTGGAGAATCCAAAGGGCTTTCTTTTGATAGAGTCTTAATCTATCCCACCAAACCGTTTTTGGAGTGGTTGAAAAATAATACTAGTGAATTAGCATCAGTGAGTCGTTCAAAGTTATATGTAGCAATAACTAGAGCTAGATATAGCGTAGCCTTTGTTTATGATTTTAAGGATAATGAACAAATTGTTGGCGCTATAAAATTTGACCCTGCGACCCTAAATCAGCAAGTGGTAGCTTTCAATCCTCACAGTCAAAACAGCATCCTCCAGATAGCCTAAGTGGCAATTTTATTATTGTGTTGTTAATTAATAGTCATACCTTTTGTAGATATATTATTAAATAACAAGTAATTTCCGCAATTATTAGCTGAGTTCAAATTTATATTAAACGATAACTAACTCCAGAACTTTTGTTCTAAAAATAATCAGTATGGTTGTATCTCCATTAACTATCATTGAGGAGATGCTACTATGCCTAACCATCCTTTATATCAAAAACTATTTTCTGAAAAAGCCACCAGCGACTTGTTAACTAGAAAAGAAGCAGCCGAGTATCTAGGCGTTTGCGAAAATACATTGGCCATTTGGGCTTGCAAGAAACGCCATACACTGAAATACATTAAAGTGGGTCGCCTAGCTAAATATCGAAAAGCTCATTTGGACGAGTTCCTTGAGCGTCAAACCATTGAGCGACAATACGATTAAGGGGGTGTTTATGTTTAAAGACACCTTTTTTATATTGGGAAATCGTATTATTCGCATGAATCAACTTCCCTCGCCTACAGCTTACTATCAGCAACAATTCCCTCGCTTAAGAACTGCCGCTAAAGAATGGATTAGCGTTCGGTGCTGCTTTCACGAAGATCGGCAGCCAAGTTTACGCCTTAATCTTAAAAACGGCAGTTTTCGTTGTTTTGGTTGCGAAACACGTGGGGGTAGTGTCATTGCATTTCACTGTCAACGATACCAGCTGACCTTAGCTCAGGCGCTCATAGCATTAGGAGGCTAAATATGAACCAATTAACTAATAGCGCCCCTGAACAGCTAGCGGTGCAACGACTAACTCAGAAACTGATTAACGCAGGTTTTGAGAAACAAGCACTTCATGTTTACCAAGATGCGTCTGGTAATCTTATTTACTGGCGGATTCGCCTAAAGCATCCGCTAACCGGTGAAAAATGGTTACGCCCGCTTAGTCGAGATAAGCAAGGCCGTTTTGTTTTGAAAGAACCAGAATTTAAACAAGGGAAACCTCTTTACCAGCTACCTCGATTAATAAGCAAAGATGAAGAAACTGTTTGGATCGTTGAAGGAGAACTGTGTGTTGATGCGTTAACAAAGCTGGGTATTTTAGCCACCACTTCCGGCAGCATGGATAGCGTTTTAACCGCAGACTGGCAACCATTGGCGAAACGCAAAGTAATAGTCTGGCCGGATAATGATGAACCTGGCTTCAAATATGGCCTCAATGTAACACAACAGCTTCAAGCTTTAGGATGTGAAGTATCTTGGGTCGATATAGCCCAGTTGCAATTGCCAGCTAAAGGAGATTGTGTTGATTGGCTGCGGCAAAATCTACAAGCATCTGCTGAGGTTATTTTAGAGTTACCGAAGATTTCCCCACCAAAGAGCAAAAAATCACAGACGAATCCTACTCAACGATCTGATGAACAATCATCTGAACCTAAAAAGAATCAGCGATATTCAGCTTTTTCTCATTTGTTCAAGGTCAGCGACCAAGGTGTGTTTTATCTAGCAGAGGAAGAAGCACTATGGATATGTTCCCGTTTAGAAGTCAAAGCACTAATCCGTGACAATCATTCTGAAAACTGGGGCAGATTATTGGAGTTTTACGATGCCGATGGCCAACTTCACACCTGGGCTATGCCGATGGAAATGCTCAAAGGGAGTGGTGAAGATATTAAAGGAGAATTGCTGCGTTTAGGGTTGGAGATAGCAGCAGGCAATAAAATTAGAAATTTACTGATGGCTTATATATTAAGTAGCAATCCTGATACGAGAGCGCGCTGCATTAATCGTACTGGATGGCATGATAGTGTATTTGTATTCCCCAACCAAACCATCGGAGACAAAGGTGAACATGTTTTCTTTCAATCGGAGGTGCAATCCAAGGATTACCAGCAAGCTGGTACATTGAATGATTGGCGCGACCAGGTTGCCACACTATGTAGCGGCAATTCACGACTGGTATTGGCAGTTTCATCTGCCTTTGCTGCCATGCTATTGCATCATTCCGGCATTGAGTCTGGAGGCATCCATTTTGTAGGAGAATCCAGCAGCGGAAAAACAACCTTATTACGTGTGGCTGCGTCCGTTTTCGGTAGTGCCAATTATTTAAATCGGTGGCGTGGTACTATTAACGGTTTAGAAGCTTTAGCCTCATTACGCTCTGATACCTTGTTGATTTTAGATGAACTCGCTCAAATAGATGCCAAAGAAGCCGGAGAAATAGCGTATATGCTGGCAAATGGCAGCGGGAAAATCCGGGCTGGCAAAAGTGGTAGCTCACGCCAACGCCAGGATTGGCGATTATTATTTTTATCGGCTGGAGAGGTTGGCCTAGCACAGCACATGCTAGAAGCTGATAAAAAAATACGGGCTGGTCAAGAGGTACGCCTCATAGACATCCCTGCCGAAGCAGACAAATGTCTGGGAGTATTTGAAAATCTACATTCCTTTGGTTCGGCAGCAGCCTTTAGCAATGCTCTAACCAGAGTCAGCGCCACTTACTATGGTTCAGCAGCCATCAGCTTCCTAAAAAGAATTACACAATCTGAATGCTTAACCCGATTGCCGACTCTGATAAAGGTAGTATGTGATCGGTTTCTAAATAAGCATCTACCTAAGGATTCAAATGGTCAGGTCTACCGGGTCTGTGAACGCTTTGGCCTTATTGCAGCAGCGGGAGAATTGGCAACTGACTTAAGCATTACGGGATGGTTCTCTGGAGAAGCAGAAAAAGCAGCTTCTGAATGCTTTAATGTTTGGTTGGAACATCGTGGCAATGTCGGCAATCAGGACAATGTGCGCATACTGTCGCAAGTCAAAACGTTCTTTGAGGCTCATGCTGAATCAAGATTCAGTCATTGGCAGGTTGAAGCTTCACGCACCGTCAATCGTGCTGGATTCCGTAAGAATCTTAATCAGGCCACTCAATTTTATGTATTGCCTGAAGTGTTTCGCCATGAAATCTGCAAAGGATGGGATTCGCAGGCAGTCAGCAAGCTTCTGCTTGCTGAAGGATGGCTTGAGTCTGATAATAAAGGAAAGGCATATAGGCGGGAATATCTGCCGGGTATTGGGCGCTCGCGTTGCTATGTATTTACCAGTAAAATGTGGGATTGACGCACCCAGTAGTTCTGTATTTCTAAATCGATAATAAAAAAAATGCTTGTCCTTTGTGTCCCACGTGCCCCGTTAAAGAAAAATCATTTAAAATCAATTAATTAATCCGATGTTAAGTGGGGACAAGAGGCAAACTACAGCTTGTCCTTTTGTCCTGTAAAATTTAATGCACCTGCACTGATAAGGAGGTCAGTTTTTATGAGCCAACCCCATATTCTTAGTCTTGTATATCAGGATAGGATAGAGCAATTGTGCGCAAGGCTAAAGAAAACGACTAATTTTTCTTACTTTGTGTCCTATATAATTTTTAACAATGGCCAAATTTTTGTAATTTCAAATATGTTTCACATGTTGGAGTATTATTATGCGGAAAAATTATATAACGAGGACTTCAGCTTCAAAAAACAGATAACTTCCGAATTTAATAGTTACTTATGTAACGAGGTAGAAGCAGTTACAAAAAATTTTGAAAATTTGCTCGAAAACAAGTTCAATATCTATAGAGCTTATTACATTATTAGAAATTGTCCAGAATGCCAATTTGTTTTTGGCGCAATTAATGATAGAAAATTTGATGATTATAAAAAAATATATAAAACCACTTTAAGTGAATTTGAGGATTTCTGCTGTGAGTTTATTGATTCAAACGTGGATATCATTAAAAAATATAACCCGACTTATTATTCCTCCATCGTTCTCAACGATAAACACTACCGCCGGTCTATCATCAAAACAGACCATGACAAAGAAAGATTGACGCAGCGCGAGATAGAGTGCTTACATTGGACGGCACAGGGTAAATCCTCCGAAGAAACAGCCATCATCTTAGGAATTAATACAACCACCGTTAATTCCTATAGGAACCAGATAAAGGCCAAGCTAAAAGCAGCCAACATGGCTCAAGCAGTGTTTGAAGGGGTCAAAAATGGCTATCTCGGCGCGTTTAATAAATGTTGGGAAAAAAATGATTTGATTTCTATCAATGGATTATCAATTGTCCAATCAATGGCTGAAGTGGAGAAAGAACTTAGCTGGCGCGCGGCAATTTAACTTCCTGTAATTTCCATATGTTCAAGTTGCTTTAAAAGGTATGGTTTACCGCGCTCATCAATGCAGGCTACAAGGCTATCTGCGACCACTATGAGCTGTTGGTCGAGTTCGGAAAAAATTTTCTGCTCAAACGTAAATTTAAATCTACTTATCCGCTTCATTTTAGAGCACACGGAAAAAGCATTACCATAAACTAATGATTTCTTAAAAATAATGCCTGTTTTTAGCAGAACCATATTCTTTTTTTCCAATGCACAGCTGGCTATGTTAATGCCAAAACTCTCTAAAACCTTTGCTCTAGCGTGATCTAAGTAGTGGAAATAATTAGCGTTGTTCACAATGCCTTGGTAATCCACTTCATAATCTCTAACTTCAGATTTCCATATAGAGGGTTCAGTCATCATTTAAAATGCTCTCCAAATTCATAATTTCTAACTTTTGTCAACCATACATTTTTATGGTTACCAAGTATGTTAAAACCGAATATTATAAATGCTTACAGAATAAGGCAGTCTATCACACCATTGCCTTTACCTGAACATGGAGTTAATCCTCATGGTTATTCCTTTAGGCTAGTATAAATCAAAAATTTTTTAGAATTTCTACCCTTCAAGGAAATGGAACAAGGAGGTGTCTTATGGTAATTATTGCTCATGATTACAAAGAAGCAGTTACTGTCTCTTCTTATAAAATAGAAATAGATATAGCTGATCCTACAGAAAGGCTTGAAAGAATTATTAATAATGCCAGTCCTCTCCTAGAACAAATGAACCAGATCATCTTTATAAAAAATACTCATTTTCAGTATGTTGATTGCAACAAAAAATTAGTCGTTTTTTCAAGATTGGGCGATAAAAAGCGAATAATAGACCTGGAGGATTATGATTTACCTTGGGCTGAAGACACTCAATACTACAGGAAGATAGACCAAGCTGTTTTAGGTGGTCACGAAGAAAAAATTCTAATGGCAGTAAGGGTGGCCTCTGGGGAGAAAATTACCGCCATACAAAATAAAAAAGCAATTAAAGATCCTCATACGGGAAAAGCTATTGGTATTGTAGCAACAATGACAGAAATCCAGGATATTACCCTCCATGATTTTTTGAGTAACATAAAGGCAGCAGACTCAAAAAATTTACCTGATTTTGGAAAAGTACCCGTAAACTATTCTATCCAACAACCTAATAAATACAATCTTACGCCTAGAGAGTTTGAATGCCTCTTCTATGTTCTACGTGGAATGACTTACAAAATGATAGCCGACATGTTAAAAATATCTCCCCGAACCGTTGAAAAATTTATTTGTGGGATTAAATATAAAATGGGTTGCACCTACAAAACTGAATTAATTGAAAAATCCATGAAAGACGGATTAACTGATCTAATACCGCCAAGCGTCAGCATGAATGGTGTTAATATGTATTTAAAACAAGGAATATAATTATGTGTATCGCAAGAATTGTTGGAAAAATTCACCTCTCTCAATCGCAATTAACAGCTCTCTCTAATTTAGGTGTACATTATATAGCTACTGATAATCCGCAATCCTGCTTTGATGAAGAGGAGATCATTAAACGAATTGGGGAAGCGGAAGCTATTATTGTCAATATATCCATTCATATTAGCAAAAATATCATACAGCAATGCAAAAAATTACGATTCATTCAAACCTGGTCGACCGGAATAGATAATATCGATGTGGTTGCAGCCCAGAGTGCTGGCATTGTTGTAAAAAATGTTCCCGATTTTTCAATTGAGTCTGTTGCTGAAAAAACATTAGGAATGATGATTTTTATAGCTAATAAAATAAGAGAATCTAATCAAAATGTATTGGCAGGTAACTGGAATTATCAAAGCTTCCAAGGAATAGAGCTTAAAAACAAAACATTGCTCATCATCGGTGCTGGCAGAATAGGAAACAGAGTCGCTGAATTGGCGAGGGTGTTTGGTATGACTATAATCACTGCCAATTCTAAAACAGATAAACCAAACTTAAAAAATATGTGCTCTAAAGCAGATTTTATAACACTGCATTGCCCATTAAATGAAAGAACATATCATTTATTAAGCGATGAAGAATTTGAAGCTATGAAAAAAGGAGTTTATCTGGTTAATGCTGCTAGAGGCGGCGTAGTTGATGAATATGCACTTTTAAAAGCACTTGATAATGGAACCGTTGCCTATGCTAGTCTCGATGTTTTGGAGCAAGAGCCTCCTGCTATAGATAATCCTTTAATTACCAATCCAAAAGTATTTGTAACCCCACATACTATGTGGCATACCAAAGAGTCAGTTGATCGTCTTACAGAACTATGCTTAAGCAATTTAGCAGATTACATAGTTGAGAGCAGAAGTAACGCGATAAATTATACTCAGTAAATTCAGGTTATTTTTCAAAAAATCTACCGCATCCTCTATAACCAGGATCAACGGGACTTCATCCCCCCTATTTGTTTTCAAAAATTGATCTCTCTTTATATTCTTTGATTATCATTAACGAATATTAATGTCACCATTACAAAAAAGCAATTTTATTGGGTGATTAATACCCATATTAAATTTTTTAAAAAATATTATCATGTATTTCATGGGTCATATGGATTTTTTCCCATAAGAAAATCTCTCAAATATCTACTTCATAAATTTTCACAAGGAGAAAGCAGTGAAAAAATATGCACATCGAAAGTTTTTGGATAATAAATTCCGCATCTATTTTACCCCGCAAGAAGTCAAATGCATAATTTGTTTTTTGCAAGGATTCACTTACTTTAGCGCTTATTTAAATTAACCCACCTTCTCTCAATAAACTTGACCCACCTGCTTACAACATTCTTTTATAATTTCGTGCATACGTCCATTCCCCGACTCGAGAACAGGTATGATGCACAAACGTCGCTGCCGCCAGACATTTTCTATCTCCCGCAATCCCAACCAAACCTATTGTTCTAAGACGCTATGCCAAACATTCCGTCGTCAGCAATGGAAAAAGAAGCATAGTGCGGATCCCGATTATCAAGCCAATCAACGGGCTGCTCAGCAAGCCTGGCTCAAGCGTCGTCCTGATTATTATCAGGACTATCGCGCCGTCATCCAGATTATGTTGTCACCAACCGTCAGCAGCAGCAGGAGAGAAATTACCGCAACCGTCAGGCACCCGCCGGAGACATTGGCAAAACAGGTTTGATTGCAAAGAGGAACGCGTTACTCACATATTTTCCTTTTATAACAATGCCCTATGAAAATTTTTTTGGTGAATTTGCCTTGATTGCAAAGAGGAACGCGTTATACCAAAAAAATCCTTATATACCAATTGGTTATGAGTATTTTGTTGGTCGACCTGGGTGATTGCAAAGAGGGTAGGTTATTTCCAAATTTTTTTCCGTCACTAAACTATTGCCCATGAATATCATTACTAAACAAACTCAAGAAATTGAACCTCCATCGGATTCAATTACGTTTTGCTGAGATACGTGTTAAAGCACCGGCTACCTGGCACAGCCTGCTGGTCTCAATTGGCAGTGACGGGCAAAAAATGCCCGTGATTGTGGTGCCTGATCAGGAAACTGAAGGCTTTATTTTGATTGATGGCTATTTGCGGGTTCGAGCCTTGAGACATTACGGTCGAGACACGGTGCAGGCTGAGGTCTGGCAGTGTGAACTCCAGCAGGGATTATTGTGTCTTTTAGCGGGGTTACAGCACCGCACCTGGGAAGCCATTGAAGAAGCGTATTTATTTAAGAACCTTATGATAGAGCACGGCATCACTTTGCAAGAATTAAGCAGTTGCTTGGGTCGCAGTAAAAGTTTTATTAGCCGCCGGTTAAACCTATTGGACAGTCATAATGAAGCCATTCGCGAAGCCATCATCACCGGCAAGCTTTCTCCCTGGGCAGCTTGCTGAGTCTTATCGCCGTTGGCGCGCGCCAACCCTCCCCATGCCGCGAAGTTACTGCAACACCTGCCGAATCAGGGTTACTCAACACGGCAATGGCAACAATTTTATCAGCACTATCAAACCAGTAATCAGACGGTTCGCGAACGTATAGTGAATCATCCAGATTTATTTTTTCAAAGTATCAAAGAGCAAACGATAGCACGACAACAACAATTATTGACCCAGGGACCAGAAGGGGAATGGCAACAAAAGCTCAGCCTCATCAGGCACACACTGAAACGATTGGAGCAACTATTTGCCATTGTGTTGTGTCCTTCTCAGGCTCAGGAACAACGGCAACCTTTACTGGCTCATTTTGAACGATGCACCCATCACTTTACTGCTTTTACTTTACATGTCAGGAAGTTTATCGATGATCCCCATCAAGACCCAAGAAACGATTTTACACCTTAAAGAAAATCAGGTTCCCATTCGCGAGATGGTACGTTTGCTGAATCTATCTCGCAACACGATCCGTCGGGTGTTACGGCAAGGAACAGTTGTCACGGCAGAAAGAAAGCCCAAAGTCAGCGAACTGGCCATTTTGTTGCCTGACTTATACCAACGTTGCCAAGGCAATGCGGTGCGTATCCAGGAGCTATTGCGACAGGATCATCAACTGACGGTAGGCTACAGTACGATTACCCGTCTGTGTGTTGAACAACAACTACGCCAACCCAAGGTGCGAGCTGGAGAGTACTGCTTTGATCCAGGCGAAGAAATGCAGCATGATACCTCGCCCCACACCCTGCTTCTTGGCGGCAAAAAAATCACCCTGCAATGTGCCGCCCTGGTGTTTGCTTATAGCCGGCAATTATTTATCAAATACTACTCTCGCTTTACCCGATTTGAGGCCAAGCTGTTTTTAACCGAAGCGATGACGTTTATGGGGGGGGCCTGTCGTCGTTGTGTTATCGACAATACCAGTGTGATTTTAGCCGGTGGTAGCGGTAGTACAGCGGTCATAGCTCCCGAAATGGCGATGCTCTTACGCTGCTTTGGCAGTGAATTTATGGCGCATGCTGTTGGTCATCCCAACCGTAAAGCTCGGGTGGAACGTCCGTTTTACTATGTGGAACGAAATTTTTTAGCGGGTAGAGTGTTTGCTGATTCTGCTGATTTAAATCATCAAGCACGCCTTTGGTGTGAACAGGTCGCCAATCAAAAAATAAAAAAATCCTTAGGTATGTCGCCAGCCACGGCCTTCGTTCAGGAAAAACCTTATCTACTTGCCTTACCGCCTGTGATACCGCCCATTTATGAACTCCATCACCGCGTGGTAGACAGTAGCGGCTATGTCCATCTGGAAAAACAGCGTTACTCTGCGCCGGAGCATACCATAGGCAAAACAGTGGATGTATATCTACATGAGAACACCGTAGAGATTTATTGGCAGCAACAGTGCATTGCCCAACATCCACGCTTGACCGGCGCCTATAATCAGCGGAGTAAATTACCCCATCATCACAAAAAATTATTTTGCAGAGCACGGATACAAGCACCCAGTCAGACAGAGATCCTATTGCGTGATGAAAATACCCATTTAACCCAATATCTGAATCAATTAAAACAACGTAGCCGCGGCAAAGGGCATTACCCTCTGAAGAAATTACTTTGTTTAAAACGCACGTACCCGCGGGATGCTTTTTATAAAGCCGTTGAGCAAGCCCTGCATTATCAGCTTTACGATATTCATCGTTTAGAAAACATGATCCTGAAATATGTGGCTGGTGAATTTTTTAATTTGGGAGAAAACCCATGAAAGCAAAACTTGGTGCGCCACGAAAGCACCACTCTGCTAGCAGCTGGAAGTGCTGCCGAGAAAGTGCTGACCCAGCACATTTCGTATCTAGCCTTGGGCATGCTGCAGTAATGTAACAAGTTAAGCGTAGGCAGGAAAAATTGCAGGCCGTAAGCGCAAGCTGAAGTGATTGAGCTCCGAAAAGTTTAACGTTAGGAACTGGCCGATGGTCTCAAGTTACCAGAAGGCAACATTACCTAAATCACGATGGGCAGAGTTAGGTAACATCCTCGGGGTCTTAGAGCATGGCATGCAATAAAAGTAGAAGGGTGAACGTGGGAGGTCCAGATAGATCTCAGAAGGACAGTAGTATCGGGGAACAAGCCTCAAAAACAAGGACCTCGAAAAGTCTATCGGGAAGTCAGATGTGTCGTAGTACCGACGAAGCGAAGTAACGAGCGGGGAGGGAAGGACACTGGGCAAATATACTCTGAGTAGAGGAGACGTCATGGAGTTCACAGAAAACTCAATACTGACGGAAATGAAATTGAAAAGAATAGCGGCACTATCAGCAGCGAACCCTGATATGGTATTCACGCACGTGATCCACCATATCAATGAGGAATCACTGCGGGCATGCTTCCATGAGCTGGATGGACAGAAGGCAATTGGGAGTGATGGGGTAGACAAAGCAAGCTACGGAGAACAATTGGATGATAATCTGAAGAATTTAATGGGTCGGATGAAACGCATGGCTTACATCCCCGGGCCAGTACGACAAGTGCTGATTCCGAAGGATGGGAAACCAGGCGCGACGCGCCCATTAGGTATCAGCAATTTCGAAGATAAAATCATCCAGCGGATGATGCATAAAGTATTGGAAAGCATCTATGAGCCATTATTCCACGAAAATTCCTATGGGTTTCGACCTGGAAGAAGCTGTCATGATGCGATCGGAGATCTGTATGCTTATCTGAGTACACACGTAGTAGAAACAGTGATTGATGTTGATCTATCGAATTACTTCGGCAGTATCTCACACGAAAGAGTGGTGGAGATTATCAGCAAAAAGATCAGCGATCCAAGATTAATACGTTATCTGATGAGAATGTTTAAATCAGGTGTATTAACCGAAGGGGAGCTGACGATAAGTGATGAAGGGGTCACCCAAGGTTCGGGTTGCAGCCCCATCATCGCAAATATATTTGCTCACGAAGTAATCGATGAATGGATGGATGAAACGGTACAACCACACTGTACGGGCAAGGTGAAAATGGTACGGTACGCTGATGATATTGTCATCTGCTGTCAATATAATCAAGATGCAGAACGTATCAAAGTAGCCTTGGGTCGTCGCCTTGCAGAATACGGGTTGAAAATGAACGAGGATAAAACTAAGCTCGTAAAATTCTCCAAACGTAGCAAACAACGTGGCGAGGCGCAGGAAACATTTGATTTTCTGGGATTCACATTCTATATCGGTAAGTCTCGCAAGGGATACTACCTCATAAAAATGAAAACCAACGGCAAGAGACTTCGATCGAAGCTAAAGAAAGTCAATGACTGGGCCCGTAATATCAGGAATAGAACATCACTGAAACAAATAATGAAAACTGCGGCTGCAAAATTGAGAGGTCATATCCAGTATTATGGAGTATCTCACAACTATGCATACGTTAAAATATTTGCTCACAAAGTGAAGAGAATTCTATTCAAGTGGCTCAACCGCAGGAGTCAACGAAAATCATTTAATTGGGAGCAATTCCAAACGTTTCTAGACAGAGTAGCGTTTCCAAAAGCAAAAATATGTCACAAGCTTTTCTAGCCTGTGGGTAGTCGTAAATGTATTTATCCTGAGCCTATTGCCTTAATAGGGCACGATGGGTTCTAACGAGGGGGCGGCGAACAACTAACGAAGAACGTCGCTCTACTCAATAACAGTTATGTGAATTATTAAAACTCAGAGGCATGCAGGCTCAATTAAATGAGGTGTTGACTCAAGCAGAGCAAAGTCAATGTGCTTTAACGCACAGCTTGAGGCAATTACTTGAAGCCGAATTTAACTATCGCCAGGAACGTAGTCTTAACAATAGAATACAACAAGCTAAACTACCCTGGGATTGGAGTTTGATGACCTTCCCCTTTGATGCCCAACCCAGCATTAACAAAAGTCAAATCATGAACCTGGCCAGCCTTGAATTTATTCAACGCGTGGAAAATATTATCTTCATCGGCGATCCAGGCACTGGGAAATCGGGACTGGCCATCGGATTATTACGGGAAGCATTAGTTAATGGTTATCGTGGCCGCTTTTATAGTGCACAAGAATTACTGGATGAGTTATATGCCTCTTTAGCTGATAGAAGCACTGGTAAGTTAATCAATGCCTTGGCGCGATATGATATTTTATTGATTGACGAGTTAGGATATCTCACGCTGAACCCCCAACAAGTTAATGCATTTTTTAAATTGATGGATATGCGCTATGGTAGAAAAGCTACCATCATTACTACGAATTTGCCCTTTGAGCAATGGTATGATCTTTTTAATAATAAACCCTTAGTGGATGCTTTATTGGATCGACTGAAACACCACTGTATCACCATCCCTATACAAGGCCCCAGTTTACGCCAACCCACTCAGAATCAAACCATTAAACTACCCACCAAAAATCGTAAGAAAGATCGATCGCATTAACACACCCCTTATTATGCAGCCTAAACAATGAATCGCAGTATCCCATTGTGGACGAGTCCTGCGGACCAACCATCGCCCTTCGGGACGTGTGGACAAACCCTGGATAACGAATACATGTTATCCAGAGTTTGACCACACTCGCTGGTTTCTCGCCCACAATACACCTTGCGCAACAACAATTAATTTTTATTTATTTTATTAAAGACATTATCTTCCAGCATTATGTGCAACAAAGGGGTCAATTTATCTTAGCGGATATGGGTCAATTTTAGTAAGCGCTAAAGAAACAACGGTGTATAGACAATTAAGGTCAAAATAATTATCCTGTTTTATACCTATCAAACAGCACAACGGAGTCATTTATGCCGATTATTAAACCTGTGGATTTGGAAACCGTTAGAGTCATCGCAAAATTACCCAAACCTTTGGATGCAGAAATAAATCAATATACCCAATGGGCAGGGATACAGAATAAAGAATTTTTTCTAATTGAAGCAGCCAAATTTGTTTTAAAAATGGATAAGGATTGGAGGGTGCATAAAGACTCTCAGAAAAACTTTTCTATAGGAATCTAACATCATTTAACCCATTTTTAAAAATTCCGAATAAGTCTGAATTTTTTCAGGTTTTTCGTATCCTATCTTGCCATGCAACAATCCATAAAACATATCGGTACCTGGTAGGGAATGGGCTTCTATAAATAACCACTGGTTGACCGGTTGGATACCTTCACTGCCTTGCCGTAAAAAGGCAAGTTTGCTGTGATTTTTTAGAGATTTTAAGATATTTTTTTGTATCGTTTCATCTTCATCTTCAGCGAGTTCAAAATAGCTCTCCATGTCCATAGGAGAACGTAGAATCAACCAGGTTTCATGACCCTCAGCGTCCAGCAATAAAAAGCTGCAAGATTCGTCCAATAGGTAGTACTCTACACAGCCGTATTGCTCACAAATGGATTCGAATAGACGGATGAATGCAGGTTCTTGTAATGGACGCACTTCCTGGATGTCTAAAGATTTTAATATGGCTATGGATTGTTCGATAAAATAATCCCGCTGTAATTCCTGAACATAACGAATCAATTTACGATGGTACCCCGCTTCACTTTTAGATACAAAACGGTCAATTTCTTTGGCATTGAAAGCCATAATAGCAGTTTCTCGATCCGCTTCGCCCGTCAAAAGAATTATCTTAACGGGGAGAGCCGTTTTTAATGCACGAGCCAGATCCAAACCGTTGCGGCTTGGCATATCGTAGTCAATGATTAATATGCAATATTTGGCAAAGCGATGTGGATTGAAAACCTGGCGATAAATGGAATTAATTTGCACATCCATTTGTAAATCCGACCAGCCTCTTTCTGTAATATTTAAATAGTTGATATTATTTTCTATTTGCTTTAAATGGTGGGCGTGAAAGAAAGTTTCTACCTCATCAGGGGATGTAAAAGTATTGCAATGAAAATGGTCATCTAAAGCTAACGCTAAACCGACTAGAAAATCATGATCGTCATCAACTAGTGTTAAGGTGGTTGGATGGTAAAAGGCAGCTATTTTATGCATGGGCTTGTTCCTGAAGAGTGGGTGTTTTGGGAAAATGTAATAGAAATTCGGTGAAATGTTGCCATTCCGATTGACAGGTAATTGACCCGCTGAAGCTTTGCAGAATCATGTTGCAAAAGGCCAAGCCTATGCCGGTGCCTTTATTGGTACCGACGGTAAAAAATAAATCAAAGATTTTGGGTAAATTCTCCGGTCGGATACCCAGACCGGTATCCTTAAAATGCAAGATATTTTCATGAAATGTGGATTCAAGCCATATTTCGATTTCACCTTTGCCGGATTTTTGTATGCAGTAGATGCTGTTCTTCAGCAAGTTCAACAAAACATGTATCAATAAAGATTCTTGGCCGTAGAATGTAAAGTCGCTGTTGTCTTGCCAATGTATTACAGGGCAATGCTTGGGGAAGCTATACTGAGCCAACGCCTGGTTGATGCATCGTTGAATCGAGCATTTTTTCAAAGCGGTGGGTTTATCCTGATTGTAGCGGCTATTCATGAGCATCATGTCTAAAATGCGATTGGATTCATCAACTTTGCGATCCAGGCTGTCTATTAAGGTGCTGAGTAAGTGTTGTTTTCTTTTAGAGATAGAGGGAATAGGCAATTGGCTGATAGCAGCTATTTCATAGGTTTCCATCAATAGAGGCAGTAAAGGGCGAATACCTTCTGCTGCATTTTTTAATGCCGCCAAAGGCGTGCGTAATTCGTGAGAGATACTTGCGCTGATGATAGCCATACCTTGAAGTTGATGATCGGTTTTGGCTAAATGGGCTTCGATTCGCTTTTTCTCAGTGATATCGGTAGCTACGCCGAGTACCCCGAGGATATCCCCAGATTTATTGATTAAAGGAACTTTGTTAATCAAGGTCAGGATTTTTTTACCATTAGGTAATGAGAGCCATTCTTCTTGATTGGTAATGTGGCGACCCGCCAGCGTTTCTTGGTCACCCAGGCGGAATTGATGGGCGGTATCGCCATCCGGTAGCCAGCTGATTTCATAATCGGTTTTGCCGATAATATCTTGGGGGTTGTTCAACCCTAGCAGCTTAGCGTAATTGTCGTTGCAACCGAGATAGACTGAATCGGTATTTTTCCAAAAAATGTACTGCGGGATATGCTGAAAAATTGTTTCGTTTAATATTTCCTGATAGGCATCCATTAAGTTTATCCTTTAATCAATATTGCTGCGTGAATCTCATCCAGCAATCGCAGGCGGCTTTGTAGAGAAAAAATGGCGGCCCCAGTCGCTTCTTGCCATTTATTTTCATTCTGGTCGCACAACTCGGCTACCAGTAATTGGGATTGCTGGCTGTGTTTATGACTGTCCAATTCAATATGGCGTTGAAAATACTGTATAAAGCTTTTTAATGAATCGGGATTTTCAGGATTTAGATGATGCAATAAGGCGGAAAACATGCCGGAAGTGATATGTTCTCGAGCAAAAGCTAGGGAAGCGGCGATGTGATGGTTGCTTTTTTTAATGATGTTAAAGGTGTCTTGGACGAAACGCTGTGCCGGTAGCGGCGCATCGCTCCGTAGTAATGCTGTTTCTAAATTCGCTTGTTGACGGATATGCGCGATAAAATGATGAATAGGCTGTGTGTCAGCACCGCATTCCTGCATAGCCTGCACGTATAGCTCAAAATGACTCAAATAGCGGTCGTCAATGTTGTCACTTTCTTCTTCGGTCAACAGTGTGTTGATCAAATAGCAACCTATATGATTTTGCGGTGGCGTCCATAATAACTCAGTACTACTGAGTTGGCGTTGGAGGGCTTTGAGCAAACAGATAAAATCCCAGACCACAAAGACATGGATTTCAGCAAATCGGCGCAATCGTTGAATGGAGTTAACAGCTGCAAAGAGCGAATGTTGATGAATCTCAATCACCAACGGCTGAATGACCTGAAGAATAGCGGATAACCGTGTGTGCATAGTCACCCCTCACTGTGAAAACAGTCAGGCGGGTAGACGAGCAAATGAAAGACCAACAGCGGAGCGGCCAAATACGCTCCGCCATCAATCCCCCCTCTGCTAGTCTACTCCGCCCATTGACTCTTGAACGGCTCCTTTTCCGCAAGCAAAAACACTGCCCCGGCTCCAAAACACATCATGGTCGGAGGGGTGAAACAGGGCAGTGGTTGGCTTTGACCTGCGAAGCACAGGCATAAGCCCGCTGCGGGAAGAATCGTAGAAAGTACAAAAAGGGTTTTTGCGCGTGAGCGCGTTGGTGTAAACTGACATGGCCAGATGAACCTCGTAGGTTAGGTTTGTCTTGGAAGTGCCGGTTCAGGTGGTGAGACACCTGGCCGGTGCGCCTACTCTCATAGGCAGGGTTATTATCCTGCCTACAGTAGGTAAAAGCAACTGGTTTAAGGGTTGTTTAAGCTTGATAAACTGCTCATAACTTTAATCGCGGGTCGAATGCTGTTATGTACCTTAAGAAAATAGATAGCTTTAACTTAAAGCCATAAGGATCCCATGCTACTACTTTCGCCACCCCAATATTTAGGTTAATAGGCTTTATTTTTATTACATTTGAATCCGGAAATTTTATAATTTCCATTATAAATCAATAGGTTGTTATAACATGAGTCGGGCACATTGGACTAAGCAAGCACTTTTGTTATTTTCCACTAGCCGTAAACCATTTCCTCAGGAAAGTAATGAATTAGATTGGAAAAGTAATTTATCTGAAAAAAATGATCGCTTAATTGAGCACCTAATAGCTTTTGCTAATTACCCTGGTGGTGGCTACCTTGTTTATGGTGTCGCAGATCAAAACGCTCACTTAATAGGCATCAAAGCACATGAAGTCTCGCCCATCATTGATAAACTGACCAATCTAGGGCGCGATGCAATTGACCCGCCACTGAGTCTGGATCATGCGGTTATCGAAGTTGAAGATGTCCCTTTGTTATTTGTCCACATCCCTGAGCAACGCAATAAGCCTGTACATCGCCGAGGAAAATCTATAGAAGAAGCCTGGATTCGATCGGGAGGCACAACGCGCAAAGCTTCTCGTCAAGAAATTGGTGGGCTTATGCTGCATAGTAAGCAGCCATGTTGGGAGGATCAGAGAGCATCTTTGCTTTTAACCTCCGAGGAGGTACAGAAACTTTTAGATATTGAAACCATCGCTAAATTGTTGGAACGCTCCTTACCAACAGATCAATCACAATTAATGCACTGGCTTACAGATGAAAAAATAGTGATACCGGAAGGAAGAGGTTATTATGTTACCAACTTTGGTGCTGTAGCTGCAGCTCGTGATCTCAATCAATTTGATACACTGGCTCGTAAGTGCATTAGGGTTATTCGTTATCAAGGCACTAATAAAGTTGACACTACTGGGGAATTGCTGGGAAAGAAAGGTTATGCGATAGGTTTTGAAGGATTAATCGGCTACCTCAATCAAATTTTACCGCATTCTGAAATCATTCAGCAGGCATTGCGAACACAAACTACCATTTATCCAGAAATTGCCTTACGAGAATTAATCGCCAATGCATTAATCCATCAGGATTTTAATATTACTGGTGCTGGCCCGCTGATTGAAATATTTGATGATAGAATAGAATTTACTAATCCCGGAAGCTTACCCTCTAGTAAGCGCTTAGACCGCCTGATTGGCACTACCCCGGAATCACGTAATGAGCGTTTAGCTTCAGCTTTTCGTCGCTATCGTATCTGCGAAGAGCGAGGCACCGGTTTTGAAAAAGTGATTTCTGCAGTGGAATTATATAATTTACCACCAGTAACATTTACCAATCTAGAAAACGCATTTCGAGTGACCCTATATTCTCCTCGCAAGTTTTCTGACATGTCTCAGCTCGAACGTATTGAGGCTTGTTATCAACATGCAGTATTACAGCATTTATCAAGCAAATCCTTGACCAATACTACTTTGCGCCAACGCTTTAAACTTCATGAGAAGCAACGCACCCAAATTACTAATTTGATTTTAGAAGCGGTGAAAACAGGTCGTATTAAGCGTAAAACTCCTGAGAGTGGGAACAAATTTGCTGAATATTGCCCGTATTGGGCTTAATAATATTCAAACTATCACTTAATTGCTCGCGCTTACATAGATCTGTTATACCGGTAAAACACTGGTAGCAGAGATAATGTTAAATACTTCGCTCAAGGTGTCGCTATTGTCATAAATAACGAGAGAAAATTCCTGTACTATCTGAAATTCATTAACCTATTGAGTGAGAAAATGTTTAGGATAATCTTGCAACCTTTTTATGGACACATCGAACACAAATATCCCATTAATTAATTGTTGCATTTCAAACAAACCGTTGTGGGCGAAGTGTGGGTAAAGCTGTGGTCGATAATGTGGGAAACAAGGATGTTTTCCATATTTCGTCCATCAGTTTTATCCACACGCCTCAAAGAGTCGTCCACAACTCCTTTAATAACTAATTTCTTAACACTAAATTTAAAACACACGTTTTTACGCTACTTTCTCAACCTGATTTTCAAATACCGCTGGAGCAACGTATCCCAACGTAGAGTGGCGGCGTTTGCGGTTATAAAATACCTCTACATACTCGAAAATACTTTGTTTTGCCTGTTCACGGGTACGATAACTCTCAAAATATATGTGCTCAGTTTTAAGTGGGTGAGTAGGCCGGCGGAACTTCCCCGCCGGCCGCTCGCAAAACGGTGCGTGAACCTCTCAGTTCACACCGCTTCCATTAGGCAAATACCCTTCCCATGCTTTGCTTCCAGTGTACAAACAAATGCGGCTCCCTTTCGGCAATTATTTTCAGAAAGGTGCTTGCTTTGGTTTTGTTTCCTCTAAATTGTTTGTACTTTTTCATCGCCCAACTTACAAGAGTCTTATTAAAATGACGTAGCATTGGATTCAGCGCAGAACTTGTGTAGCGTCCATAGTAATTAATCCAACCTCTCAGGACAGGATTATACATCGTTGCTATCTCATTCAAGCTGAGATCAGTTTGATTACGCCAGTTCTTGTGTCGAGTTTCAGATCGCATTGACTTCAACGCCACCGCCGATACCGCAGGTGTAAAACTTACAAAGATACTATTATCCTTGCTGTTCTTTACCGTTCGGCGACAAAAAGTATATCCCAAAAAATCAAATTTCATATTGGGATATTTCCCCTTGCGACGTCCATCTTTGCAGTAGACAATCTTTGTTTTGTCCGGATGTAATTCCAGTCCACATTCCCCATACCGATTTTGCAGCTCCTCAAGCAACTTCTTCGCTTGATGCTCTGTCTTGCAATGCGCTAATGCATCATCCGCATATCGACACCAAGGGATTGAAGGGTGCGTCTTGTGCATCCAGACATCATAGGCATAGTGCAAAAATAGATTACTCAACACAGGACTTATCACGCCACCTTGAGGTACTCCTTTGGTTCTTTCTCTCAAGCTGCCATCTGGCATTTGCATCGGTGCTTTTAGCCAACGTTCTATGTAAAGTATTATCCATTTGTTGTCAGTATGCTTTCTGACTGCTTTCATCAAGAGGTTATGGTCTAAATTGTCGAACAAGCCTCGTATGTCGTACTCAACTATCCAGTTATATTGCCAGCATCTCTGGCGTGTGATTCTTACTGCATCTAATGCCGATTTATTCGGTCGATAACCATAAGAGTCTGCTAGAAAGTGAGGTTCAACTAAGGGCTCGAATGCCAATTTAACAACCATTTGTGCAATTCGATCAGATACAGTAGGTACTCCCAGTATCCTTTCACCTCCCGTTTTCTTCGGTATGGGTACCGCCTTCACTGGTGGAGGTAAATAGCTCCCCGATGATAGCCGATTCCATATTTTATAAAGATTATCTTTTAAGCACTTGTCAAAGTCTGCTAGTGATTGCGCATCTACTCCTGCAGCGCCCGCATTTGACTTGACCAATTTATAGGCATCTACTACCTGATGCTTTGCAATGTCAAAAGGTTTTGTCTTGCTCAAAATATCCTCCTCTTCCGAGTTGTATTCTGACTCGATCACCTAACTTAGCCCCTTCGCTCCATGTCCATTACAGACACTTCATCACTACTACGAGCTAATCCGTCCCAGTGTCTTGCCTCGGTACTCTCACACTTGCAGTTTTCGCTGCTTGCGTTTCTCCCTTAACATCAAGGCGACTGGTTCCCGCAGTTCCCTAGAAAAGCCTGGATCAGACTCACGCCACCTCTACGCCGGACACTACCTACACAATCATCAGGCTCTCTGTAGGCTTATCCCAGGATTTCCACAAGACCCTGGTTTTAATGTCGGTTTATAAGTTTATCGACGCTTCACACAGTGGTTCAGTTTCATTCGTCTTTCTGATCCCCACCTTGCTAAATCATTGTTTAGCGTTTCCTCAACGCTCACGACCACTACTCTTAATAGCAGCCGCTTGAGGGGGTTTAGAGCCTTCTCCTGAAAGCCGACTCTGAAGGGCCTTCCTTCATCAGTTCTAGAGCTTGTTCGCTAGATCCATTTTGGATATAACGTTCTGCGGCACACTATGAAAAAAACTTTCCATTGCGGCATTATCGTAACAATTGCCGGTCCCGCTCATGCTAACGGTAATACGATGAGCTTTTAACAATTGCTGAAAACTAGCGCTGGTATACTGACAGCCCCGATCAGAATGGTGCAACAAATCATGGCAGGGCGCCGGTGAATAATGGCTTGGCGCAGCGCATCTGACACTAAGTCTGCAGTAATCCGCTCACCCATAGTCAAACCTACAATACGTCGTGAAAATAAATCCATGACAGCTGCCACATATAACCAGCCTTCATCGGTCGCTACATACGTAATATCAGCTACCCAGCGTTGATTAAGGGCAGGGGCATGGAAATCCTGCTGTAGCAAATTGGGCGCAGCCACCGCTTTGGGATTGGCGCGGGTTGTCACCTTAAAGCGCTTCTTCATTTTGGCCTGAATACCTTCCCTTCTCATCAGTCTGGCCACGCGCTTGCGTGAACACTGGCTGCCTTGCTCAATTAATTCCGCATGGATTCGTGGGCTACCATAGGTTTGACGGCTTTCCTCAAAAGCTGCTTTGATTTTTGCTGTCAATTTATCATTGGCTTGATCTCGCTTAGAACGACCTGCCCTAATAAAAGTGTAATAACCACTGCGGGAGACTTCTAATACTCTGGACATCCTCTCAATACTGAATTCGTTTCGGTAGCGATGCATAAATCGATACTTCATTTTCGCTGTAAGGAGAAGATGCCCAACGCTTTTTTTAGGATATCCCTCTCTTCGCGGGCATTGGCTAAATCTTTGCGCAATTGGGCTATTTCAGCATCAGTAGGTTTTAAGTTCCCTTTGCCAGGAAAGGCCTCCTTACCTTCTTTTTCATGCGCTAATACCCACCCCGCTAAGGTTGCTGCCGGAATGCCTAATTCATCGCTTACCTGCTGATAAGAGCGGCCACTGTGCAGGTATAGATTGATTGCATTTAATTTAAATTCTTTGTCATAATTTCTCATCTTACGTTTACTCATTACACACCTCATAAAGTATAAATATTATACACTTTATTTGTCTTCAGTGTGTCCGAAATAGGGTAGCAAGATCAGGAAGCCCATTGTATTGCTGAGAGAACCCAGTTTAGCCGATGAAAGAAATTTTTTGACGGCAATGGAGCGCAGTCAGAAATTACATCAACCCTGGGTAAGACCACCGCATACCTCAGAAGAATTTAGAAATTATATCGACCGTTATAAACAGGATAATCACGCAAGCTTTCTGGTAATAAATCAAGAAACAGAAATAGTTGGCGTGTTTAATCTGAATGAAATCGTGCGTGGATTTTTCCAAAGCGCTTATTTAGGTTTTTATGCGGTAGCTAATTATACAAACAAAGGTTATATGAGTGCTGGATTGAAATTAATTTTAAAAATGGCTTTTGAGAAAATGAGCTTGCATCGCGTAGAAGCCAACATCCAACCAGGCAATATACCCTCTATTAATTTGGTAAAGCATAACGGATTCAAAAAAGAAGGATTTTCTCCAAAATATCTAAAAATTAATGGGGAGTGGCGAGATCACGAAAGATGGGCGATGATTTATGAAGATTGGAAGTGATAGATCTTGCGAATTGGGCTTAAATTGTATAAGTTCTGACTTCATCTGATAGTTATTCATTTTGCAGTTACAGATTTACTGAGCAAGTTGGGAATTTTACTTCGGCTAATTTTTTTCATGATTGGCACTTAGTATTTCTGCGACGAATTGTCGCAGTTGTGTCCTAGCATGTAATTAAGCGGTTGAGCTCTACAAGCTCTCCAGCCAAGAGATTAGGATCAGGTAGATCTTCTTTAAGTTCTTTGGGCAGTTCATCTAAAAGACGGTATTCTGCATGCCCCACGGTAATTCCCGCACAGCTTGTGCGGGAATTAAGTCAGGAAAAGGGTAGAAAACTTGCGTATTCTGTCTAAATTGCTATCAGAAAATTTCTTAGCTCCAGGAAATTCGGTAATTCACCACAAATCGAAAAGGGTCCGGTAATAACTACCTTAGTCTTAGTATGCTATGTAAAAAGCTTTTTTCGTAATGAATGCAGCATGTAGTCAGCTAATTTAGGGGACAAGTGGGGACATGCACTAATTTCGAGCCTGTCCCATACCATGACACCCAAGCTATTGTTTTGTGAAAGCTTTTTAAACTGGGACAAATAGGACAAGCGGGACAAGGTTTTTTAGCTTATCTTGTCTCAACGAGTTGATTAGACCCTAGCTTCTCTGCCTGCTTTAATCCAGCCGCTGTTAATATAGCATTAGTCGCTTTTTCAACTGATTCACGTACTGGATCAAGGTCTAGTCGAGCATAAATAGCTGTAGTTTGTGGTGACTTATGATTAAGAGATTTCCCAATAATAGTCAAAGAAGCTCCTGTTTTTGCCTGCCAACTGCCTAATGTACGACGCAAATCGTGTATTCGTAAATTTTTAATCTGTGCTCCTTCAAGCACGCGACGCCAGCCTTTTCTCGGTTCTTCTAAGTGTCCAGATCGGCCACTACCAGGAAATACATAGTCACTGCAGGCGATTGCTTCACGACGTTTTAGAATAATAACCGCTTCTTCCGATAGCGTAACAATTTGAGGATCATCATTTTTGGTTACAGGAATGCGCCATTCGGCGCGCTCCCAGCTTATTTCATCCCATCTCATAGCGAGCAGGTTAGCACGACGCGCTCCAGTTAATATCGCTAAGAGAATATAATCTCGAATAGTTTCATTGGGCTCTTGGGCTAGAATAGCAAAGAAACGGGGTAATTCTTCAGATTGTAAAAAGCGATCACGTGATTTTTCCCAAAATTTTTTTATACCTGAGGCAGGGTTTAATTTATCCCACAAGCCGAATTCAGTAGCTTTATTAAACATTACGCTGAGTAGGGCAATTAAACGATTTGCTTCGACTTTATGATTTCTGCCCATATCGGCATGTAGTTTTTGAATATCAGCCTTTGTGATTTGGGATAATTTTTTATTGCTCCATTGAGATAGATGTAATCTAAAACGAGATTCATCAGTTTTCCATGATTTCTTATGAAGTTTGGCATAACCCTCCAGGTATTCGTGAAATAAGTCTCCTAAGGTTGCCTCAGCCCGTTCTAAGCGCCGTTTGTTGCTAGGATTTTCACCCTGAACAATAGCCACATTAATTTCCATAGCTTTATTGCGAGCTTGCTCAATAGAAAGATCTGGGTACCGCCCCAGAGTAATACGCTCTGGTTTGCCATTAATTTTACGATAGACTACAAAGGATTTGTGGCCATTATCAGTGACTCTGATTCCCAAACCGGGTGTCTTAATGTCATGGTAAAGAGTTCGTTTGCCCGAGGGTGGTAATTCCAGTGAATTTAATATGGGTTTAGTAAAATTTAATTTATTTTGAGTGGCGGACATTTGCAGCTTCCTTCAAATGAAATAGGATATGGGGCTACCTGGGGGCTACTATTTAGGTCAAACTTAATCAAACTTGATTTAAGCTTGTGAAGGGGATAATATAGGCAACGTATTGATAAGTAAATGGTTTTTGTGTCTTATCAATGTAGGTGAGGGTGGGGAAAAGGCTGGATTTTCAGTCTCTTAATCAATAGGTCGTTGGTTCGATCCCAACACGGCCCACCAATTAAATCAAAGGTTTACGCCAGGGCAAAATGAGGCTTCCAAAAAGGGAAAAGGGATGCAAAAAGGAATACAGCGCTGATGCGCAATGGTGTAAAATGTCATTGTCTGGTGCGCCGTGTCGGCGTCAAACAGGAGCGCGACTAACAGTCGCTAAGATTACTGGAAAATCTTATATCCACCCAACTTATCTCTGCTTGGTAACAGGCTTGAATCCCGAAAGGGAAGAGGGAGTGTAGCATGTTGGGAAAATGCCCCAATGCTGAAAGTTATCTATAGCTGAAGGGGTAAGGATAAAACGTGTATGGTCAAAGTTATACTACCTGAATCCCAGTCTCCATGGCTTTTTGACAGGCACTGATGAAAGATAACTGTAACATCTGTTCTAAACACAAGGTAACTTATCGGGCGCGTTACATTGTCCAGTTGTTTAGACATGCCCTCATAAAAGGGATCGTCGAGACGAAAAGGAGGCCTAACCACGTTGTAACTTTGGTTTGTCGTAAACATGGGATTGCCTAAGTTGGTTTATTCAGACTACGACCAATAAGGCAACAGAGCTTTCGTATTACCCGATGTCATTTCTGTAATGGAAATGGCTGATCGCCTAAAAGTAAGCGATACCGACACAGTCATAAGTTGATAGTAATATCAATGAAAAACTCTCTGTCTGGGGGGAAGGAAAGCAGCTTGCTTATGCAACTAAAATCTTAAGAGAGGTTGTGCTGATGCTAACCGATACTACGATTAAGAGATTAGATGCACTTGGAGAGCTATCTAAGAAAGGAAAACGTATTAATGGTCTTTTTAGACTTTTAGAGAATCCGATGTTGTGGCTGCAGGCATATATAAATATATATGCCAATAAGGGAGCAACGACACCTGGAACAGATGGTAAATCATTGGACAGATTCTCTATGGAACGAGTCCAAAGATTGATTAAAGAAATCAAAGAAGACCATTATCGTTTCAACCCAGTAAAAAGAGTGTATATTCCCAAAGCGAATGGGAAGCAGCGTCCATTAGGTATTCCGTCTGGAGACGATAAATTAATTTCTGAAGTAGTCAGGATGATACTGGAAAAGATTTATGAGCCAATTTTTCATAAAAATGCCCATGGATTTAGGCCAGGAAAATCTTGTCATACCGCATTAAATGAAATTAAAAATCGATGGCACGGTCTAAAGTGGATCATTGACATGGATATCAGAGGTTACTTCGATAATATCCATCATGCTATCCTCATCAAGCTCCTTAAGGAAAAGATTGAAGATAATAAATTCATTCACCTTATTGAACTGATGTTAACAGCCGGATATGTCGAAGACTGGAAATTCCACAAAACATTTAGCGGAACACCGCAAGGAAATATTGTTTCACCGCTTCTAGCAAATATTTATCTTCACGAACTCGATATATTCGTTGAAACATTGAAAACGGAGTTTAACCGAGGTAAGAGGAGAGCAAGTAAGGCGGAGTATGACCGTATCAGTGCTTCTATCTATGGATTACGGAAGAAAATTGACAGTTTGAATCAACAGCAAAACACTGCTGAGCAGATTCATGCTCTCAAGCAACAAATAAAAATCCTGGATATACAACGGAAAACAAATAAAACTCTTGAACCGTTAGACCCGAATTATAAGAGATTGCGCTACTGTCGATATGCAGATGATTTTGTAATTGGCATTATCGGTTCCAAATATGATGCAATTACTGTGCGCGATAAAATACAGAAATTTATCGAGATCAATCTACAGCTCGAAATAGCTCATGAAAAATCTCATATAGTAAGTGGGTCGAAAGGTGCACGATTCTTGGGTTATAATATAGCTATTTACTCTGGCAATAAGACAGTTAGGACTGTCAGGGGAAAATGCCATACGCGCGAAAGAACTATGGCAGAACGCATGCAATTATATATACCCCAAGAAAAGCTGAGTCAATTCTGTAAAAACAAAAAATACGGAAATTATGCAACTCTTAAAACAGTTCATCGAGCGGAGTTGTTCAATCTCAGCGACGCAGAGATTATTAAAACCTATAACGCGGAAATGCGTGGGTTAGCTAATTATTATGGGTTAGCCCAGAACTTTTGGAGCTTGGGAAAATTAGCGTGGGTATGGCAAACAAGCTTGCTTAAAACATTAGCAGGCAAGCACAAAACTACGATAGGCAAAATCACCAAAAGGCTCCAAACTCCGCAAGGGCTAATGCTAACTGTTCGCAGCAAAACGAATATACACATTTTTAAGATATTCAAATTGAAGGATGTGAAGCGTAAAGAAGCCACATATAAACATATCGATGATATGCCTAATACCTGGCAATTTACTTTAAGTCGAACGGAGCTTGTTCAACGATTGAATGCACGTCAGTGCGAATACTGTAAGGGACAAACGGGACCATTCGAAGTGCATCACATCCGAAAGTTGAGTGACTTAAAAGAAGGAAAGAAATTGTGGCAAATAATAATGGCAAGAAGACAAAGGAAAACATTAGTTCTCTGTGTCTCATGTCATGATTTGTTACATGCTGGAAAACTTCCTGACTTAAGAAGAACTAAGGAAAAGCAAGTGGAGAGCCGGATGAGCTGAAAGGTTCAAGTCCGGTTCGGAGGGGGGTTGACGGATTACCCTTCGGGGAATCTCGCTTCCTACCCTATATGAACCTCGTTGGTAAGGTTTGTCGGGAAGTGACCCCCGCTGTGGTGTCAGCCACTTGGGGGTTGCGCTTATTATTTCTAACAAGCCACGTATATTATCTGTCTAATGCTTTTTGAAAGCAACACACTCTTAAGATTTCTTTAATCATGGAATAAACCTCAGATTTAATTACACCCATAAACTTTAAGGGAAGACTGCCCACGGCACCCTCGATAATTTCTGAGAATCAATAATTTGATTAATCCCATCAAAAGGAAGCTACATATCGATGCAGAAGCAAAGCATCGCACCACTTGTGATTTTACATTGAATGGGTCGAATAGCCTTGGGTTTAGCTCTTTAATTTAATTAAAATTTTCTAATTTTTATATTTTTGGATCCACTTTTTGAACAAAATTCTCCACAAAATATAGCTCATTACTTGAATAAAAATGGATCCATACTAATAAATGCTGACGTAATGCCTCCAGTCAAGATGAAAGCTTAAAAGAAACTTAACAGTCAAGGTTTATTTCGTTAATTGCAAATAATTGCAATAATTTAAATTTATACCCTTAAATTTTTCCGCTATAATACATGCACTGTATTAACGATTTTTAAACATATTTTTAAAAATTGAACTCATGACTTTAAAGACGAAGTGCAATGCAATTTAATTGGCGTGTTTTTTTCGAGATTTCTATTCAAAGATCTTAAGACGATGTATTCAAAATGTATCTCTTTACCTATGAGATACATCACAATCAATGAGAGAATTTTATGACTGGGTGTGGAATCATTGTGGACGGTTATTCCACAGGTTCAGGTTTTGCGAAGGAGTTTTTAAAGTATAATATTCCATGTGTCCATGTTCAAACACAGTCCAGCGTACCCAAAGTATATTCTCATACCTATACCCCCGAGAACTATCAAGCAAATTATATATTTGATAACAATTTAAGTTGGCTCACTCAGCAATTGAAGAAATACAACCCGAAGTTCGTAATTGCGGGTGCCGAATGCGGCGTTGAATTTGCTGATATGCTAGCTGAAAGTCTAGACCTATCTGGTAATGGTTCGCAATTAAGTTTGCAGCGTCGCGATAAATATTTTATGCAAGATAGGATTAAGTCGGCAGGGTTAAAAAATATACCTTCATTTAAAGCGACCACCTTGGAAGATGCTATAAACTGGTCATTAGAACAAAATAAGTGGCCCCTTATGATTAAACCACTTACCAGTGCAGGTGGCGAAGGTGTCAGAGTATGTAATGATATTAATGAACTGAGAGCCGCATATTTCAACATAATGTCTACAAAAATAAATATGTTAGGCTTTCAGAATAATGCTGTTATTTTGCAACATTATATTCAGGGTGATGAATATGTAGTAAACACAGTCAGTCATGCAGGTGAATATAAATTTTGTGAGCTTTGGTATTACACACGACAAAAAAGGGAAGATGGGCAACAAATATATGATACGGCTAGAGTGATTGATGTCACCACAAAAGAGCATGAAGAAGTTATAGACTATGCACTGCAAGTAATAGATGTGTTAGGGGTTCGATACGGGCCCGCGCATGTAGAAATTATAAAAAATGAAGAGGGGTGTTATCTCATTGAAATGGGAGCGCGCTTAATGGGAGCCAATCTACCTTTTTCCCTATTAGCCAATTCCATTACGACAGCACAATCTTTTTTTGCTACTTTAGCGTATGCCTCACCCGCACAATTTAAAGCAAAATACTCTTTGCCTTATCAAGTTACGCAATCTCTAGCTGCTCTTTTTATGATTTCTAATCAAAGTGGTTCTATTAAAGCTATCAATCATCTAAATGAAATTAAGGCACTTCAATCTTTTTATGATATAAAACTTGCTGTAAAAGTAGGCGGTAAATTAGAAAAAACTATTGATTATAAAACTTCCCCTGGCATGATTTATTTATCTCACCATGATTCTTCCATTATCGAGGCTGATATTTTTAAAATCAGAACCTTGGAAAATAGCATGTTCTTACTGAACCATGAATCAGTCAATAAACATAGAGATTTACTTCATGGAGTCTGATACTGTTATTGCTATTCTTGAATCGATAAAGCCAAATGAAAAAAGAATTCCTATACATCCTAAACATTTTCACTTAATTGCAGAAAAATCTAATCTTTATTTCCAGAAATTTTATGCTAGCAATGTAAATGCAAATGGTAATCACTTTGAAACAAATCGTCTTCATCATCTACCACGAAAAGAATTACTGAAAAAAGCAGATGTTATTTTCTTATTAAAACCTACCATAGAAGATTTGGCAAAGATGAAGTCTGGCGCCATTTTAATAGGCTGGTGTCATGCCGTGCAACAGGTGGAAATTACCCAAATAGCACAAAAAAGGAAGCTGACACTAATTGCTATGGAGGCTATGTTTAAAAATGTAAAAGGTCAAAAGGAACACTTATTTTACAATAATAATTTTTTGGCGGGGGAAATTGGGGTTGCACATGCCCTATCTTCTATTCCTTTTAAATATTCCCAAGATGATGCAAAAATTGCTGTTATTACCTATGGCGCTTCGGGACAAGGTGCCGCGCGTGGATTCAAACAGCGAGGATTTAATCATTTGACCGTTTTTTCTCGGCGACCAGAAACTTTTATCAACAAAAAATTATCTGGAGTTAATTACGTTACTTTTTTGAAAAAAAACGGTGAGTTAGTTACTGCTTCAGGAGAAAATTTTAAAAAAAAATTGTTAGAATTTGATATTATCGTTAATGCAATTATGCAAAATGTAATGGATCCTTATCAATTTCTATTGCGTGAAGACTTAGTGAATTATAAAAAAAAATATATCATTGACATTAGCTGCGACGAAAAACTAGGATTCGATTTTGCTAAGCCAACCACAATTTCAGAACCTATATTTCAAGTGGGACATAATTTTTATTATGGTGTAGAAAATATCCCATCCATCTGTTGGCAGACTGCTTCCATCTCAATTTCAGAGGTGCTAACCCCATTGGCGAAAGCATTTTCAAATAAAGAGTTTACTGAAGAAATTGAAAATATGCTAAAAGCGGCAACTGAAATAAGACAAGGAGAGATTATCAATAAGACCATTATGCAATATCAAAGCAAGCTGGGGCTTTCAGTTTGAGTTAGTTTAGCACTAATCAGATAAATAATAGCACCAGTCAAAATAACAATAATGCTAATTGAAATAAAAAAATGCTGATAATAGGGCAAGCTTAATACCGAACTTGTTGAATAAGGGACTAAGGCAGATAACATACTTGAAATAGCGCCTGCGACTCCCAGTAATGTGACCCATATGCCCATCATAAAGCTGTGATGAAGTTTTGGAATTAAACGACCGACAAGCGCATAACCAATAGGACCGATTAATAATTCGCCTAAACTTTGCAATATGTAGCTGGATGTAATCCAGATTAACGAAACTTTACCTTGTTCAGAATGAAAAATAATACCCAAGACTAATGCGATGAAGCCTAGTCCCATCAAAAGTAGGCTCAATGAAAATTGTTTAGCTATTTTCCATGTATTTACTGGTTTTTTGGCTGACTTAGAACCCAAGATCATGGTTCCTAAAATAATAATGAAGGTGTTGATATTCTGCACCCACTGTGGTGCTATGTTTATACTAAACATATTCAGTGCAACGTTATTTTTAATAAAAACCATCAAGGCCATCGGTGCTAAAAAATAAATCGACCAAAAGACGACGGCAGCGAATAAAAGCAAATAAAATATTAAAATTTCACGCTTAAAATTCAAGTGATTTCTTATTAATACGAAGAGTGTCACTGCAGAAAATAAAAGCCAAACAAAAATAATGCTTAGATTAGTCATTGCAGGAAATTGCAGCAGCAGGCGAATGATAAAAAATAGTGCTACTAAAATAAGTAGCATATAACTTAAGGTGTTTGGGTTATATTTTGTACGTGGTGTGTCAATTTTCTTCCAATAGAAAAAGGTTAGGAGGATAGCAATTAAGGTGAAAAATGCTATAAAAAAAGGTATTTTTTGATATTCACCTAAGTTGCCATAGTACCCTGCTAAAGAATAACCTATGAGGTAGCCTACATTGAGACTCATATAAATCCAAAAAAAAGCTCTTTCCCTGTGTTCATCTTGAGGCTCATATCGCTGAGTGACCATCATATTTATACTGACAGCTAATCCAGAACCACCAAGCAAAAATAAGCTGCTGAACCATAGAATATGAGATGGGTTTAATGTGGTAAATGTCAAGCAACCTATTAATTCACAAATGATAGAGAATAAAAAAAATGCCCGGTAGCTGATGTATCGATCTGCCAGATATCCTCCTAACAGAGCAGTCCCATAACTCAATGCAAGAACACTGCCTACAATAGAGGTTGCCATATTCTTGGATAGGCTGGTATTAAGCAGATAAAGTTGCAAAGAAGAATAGTAAACCGCAAAAGGTAGTGCAGAAAATAGGCGTAGTGCAATCAGGCCAACCAAAACTTTACTATCCTTGTAATTTTTTTCATTGATCACTGTTTTTTATATTCCATTAGAAATTTGACAATTTTGGTATGGGCATTTTCTATAGCTAAGTCTAGAGGCGTGCTCCCTTGAGCATTTTCTAATTCAGGGTCGCACCCTAGACTCACTAAATATTTAAACATATTTAATTCGCCTGAAATAGCGACCCAATGTAATGCCGTGTTTCCTTTGGGGCTGACTTTCTTAGGGTCGGCGCCTTTGCTTATTAAATAGGCTATTACTGCTTGTTGTCCTTTGTTAGCTGCCCAAGTGAGTGCCGGATCTCCATCAATATCAATAGCATTAATATCTGCGCCTTGCGAAACCAGATATTCCACTGTATCTAAATGACCAAAATACGCTGCCCACTGTAACGGCGTTTGACTCAAACGATTTCGGGTATCCACGGCTGATCCATGCTCAATAAGAATTTTTGCAATTTCTAAGTAACCGTGTTTCGCAGCGTTATGTAAAGGGGTATTTTCATCTAAGTCATAACGTCTCAAAGGAATGCCCGTCAACGTTGGCAGTGTTGCTCCCTGATTGAGATAATTATTTACTTGCTGCAATTGATGATTCTCCACGGCAAACCATAATTTTGTGTTAAGTTTAAGCAACTGATCTTGGTCAAGGGCTTGCTTGAGAAAATCTGCATCTTTAGAATTTTTATCCATCGTTATCAGCTCCCTGTTTTTCTCCTACATAAATAAAATCTCCATGACCCACATCCGTCACGAATGCTTGTATTACACCCAATGATTGCCATTTTTTTGCATCATACTCAGTCGGCGGCAGGCCTGTTTCAAGTGCAAGCAGCCATTGCCTGCTATCATCGAAGAAAACTTTTTTCAAACTAACTTTATCAGAGTCTAAATGCTTGAGTAGACAATACCCAGTTTGAGGCAATTTAGATTCATTTTTGACAACTACGATAGAAGCATCTTGGAAGGGAGGCAGCAATTGTTTAGGGGTCAATTGTATTACGTAATAACTTAAGGAGCTTTGCTTGGGGATTGGATACCATTGTGGCCAATTATTCGATTTCAATGAATTCAAATTCGGATGTATATCAACCAGTTCATCGATTGTGACGACGGGTATTAACAAATGTGATTGTTGGCTGGCAGATGTTTGGGTAAATATCGGATTATCGCTCAGAAGCGTATCAAGTGAAATTTTAAAATGTTCAATAATCGGAGTCAGAGTTGATACTCTAGGATCTGATGAAACTCCCGTAATCAATTTATTGACGGTTGTTTGTGGCATGCGAACTAGCTTCGCCAACTGCGATTCATTGCGAATATTAAAGTGTTCCATTAGTAAGCTAATGTTTCTGCTGATGATACCTTTTTTCATAAATAAGAGAAAAAATCCTTAAGTAAAATGATGAACCTTGCCGCCGATATTGTGTCATTTAAATAGTGTATCCCTTTTTTACTAATCGCGCACCGCCCTGGACTATTTTATCTGTTTTAATGGGAATCAAATAATGTGTATTATTTTTAACCTATTTAGGTTTACAAGCTAACCTAAATAGGTTAAAATGTTTTCATAATGATTTCTTAAGAATAAAACTTGTTTATTATCAATGGATTACGTTTTATACTGGTGATGTTATTACGGCGGATACGATGATAAAAAACTAACGCTTTAGACAGATATAAAGATAGAAGAGGTAGTTATGAAAAGAGATATATATACTGAAAGAGATGCATATGAATTATATGAAGAAATCATCTCCAAAGATTTCAAACCAGAAGATATGAGTAAGTCGCTTTATGTCACTTGTCTGGCTATCCAGGTTCATGAACATATGGGCAATAATTCTCCTACACAATTTGAAATCGATTTAGTAGAAGCTCACCTAAAACGTTTTATGAGACGTTCTACCCTTTTAAAAAAAGCCGCGTAAAAGCTGACTAAAAATATTCTAATATAATGATAAAAGTCGTAATTATTGATGATAATAAAATATCTCGCCTTGGCATTAGGAGCTTTTTAGCCGATGATGAAATTGAGATAATCGGCGAGGCAACTGATGGCGAAAGCGGAATCAAGTTGGTGCTTGAGGAAAAGCCAGATATCGTTATGCTCGATCTTTATCTCCCTGACGTGTTGGGGATCCAGGTGTGTCAAACTATTGCCAACATGGCACCACAATCAAAGGTTATCTTTATCTCCGGCGCCACCCACTTATTTGTATTGAGCCGACTACTGCATACATCTGCTAAGGGCCTTATTAGCAAGGATATGTCTTTTTCAGGCGTAGAAGCCGTTAAAACAGTTTATCAGGGAAAAACTTATGTGCAGCCTGATCTAGCTTATGAATTATTACATTTCGCTATAACTCAAAAAACGGGATATTATAGCCTTAAGGAAAAAGAGCGCTTGGTTCTGATGATGGCAGCAGAGGGAAAAACACATAATCAAATTGCAAAAATTCTTCTTATCAGTACCAAAACAGTCACTAATGTTAAATTTCGTGCGATGAAAAAACTTGGAATAAAAAAATTAGATCAAGTTTCCGATATATTTTCCATCGAGGCGTTCCCCTAGACAAGCAAATTCAACCTACAAATGCAATTTATTCAAGCAATATTCATTTAAGCGCAATCTTTTCAACATACATATCAGATGAAGGGCATTGAATATTAGATTATTAATAGTTTTGGGAGGGAGAACATAACTTTATTTTTTAGCCCAAATATCATCTATCATATACGCAGATTCAGGTCTGTTATGGAGTAAGCGTTTAGCCAACTACATCTTACAAAAAAAACAAAATTCAAGCATCCTGATGCCCCCATAACTTCAGGATCTCAAGAATGAAACAGTCTCAATTAAAATCTAAACATGAAAAATGGTTTGTTCTAGTTGAAGAGCAGGAAAAAAGCGGCTTATCTCTAAAGGCGTTCTGCCAGCAAAAAAATATCATATTATCCCAATTTGCCTACTACCGATTATTGCACAGAAATCAAAAGGCCACACCTGCACCCGTGACGGCTTTTGCTCCTGTCACGGTGATTAATAGTGAACGTCCCCCCACTGTCAGCGATATAAAACTGTTATTACCTAACGGATTTCACTGTGTGTTTCAAAGCAGTTTGGATATGGTGCAGCTTAAACGCGTAATAGGGGTATTGCTGACATGTTAAATCTCGAACAAATTAAAATTTATTTTTATACGCAACCAGTGGATATGCGAAAATCTATCGACACCCTATGTATGTTTGTATCTGATGTGCTTAAATTAAATCCGGCCGATGGCAGCTTGTTTTTATTCCGCAGCAAAAGCGGAAATAAATTAAAAGCGCTATATTATGAGACTAACTGTTTTACATTGTGGTATCGACGCCTAGAAAAAGGCCGCTTTGTATTTGCGCGCGATTCCTCAGGATGCATTGAGATGGATCATGCTCATTTTAGCTGGTTATTGGCGAGTGATAAGTATTCGCGTTGTGATACAAATCTGCCAAATCAAATAGAAAATTTTTATTAAATTCCTCGCAGAAATAGGGCTGTTTTGCTATGATTGGCTGATGAAAATAGACATAAAAAAATTACCTGATTCTGCAAAAGAGCTGCAAAAAATGATTCATTTTTTGCAGCAGGAAATTGACGAACAAAAAATAAAAATTGCAACCAGCAAGATGAAATTAGCAATTATAAAAACCGGTACGCTACGCTACTTGAGCAAATCAGGTTAGAGCGTACCCGGTACTTTTCCCCTTCCTGTGAAAAAAATCGTCTGCAATCTGACCTGTTTGATGAGCCTGGTATTGAATTACCAGAAGAGGTCAAAGAACAGTTAATGGATGTAGTGGATATCAAATCTCACACCCGTAGAAAACACCCCGTGCGTAAGTCTTTACCCGCTTATTTACTTCGGGAAATTGTTTTGCATGATGTATCAGAGAGCGAAAAAATCTGCTCCTGTGGTGAAGCGTTGGTGCGTATTGGAGAAGAGACTTCCGAACAATTAAAATACCTCCCAGCACAAATCAGCGTTATTCAACACGTCCGACCTAAATATGCCTGCAAGCCTTGTCAGGACAATGTCAAAATCGCGCCCACACCGATGCTACTGCTACCCAAAAGCATTGCCACCCCTGAATTAGTGGCGCACATCATTATCTCCAAATACTGTGACCATCTACCACTATATCGCTAAGAGGCTATCTGGAAGCGCATGGAAATAGATATGCCACGCAGTAGCCTGTGTGGCTGGGTATTAAAAACAGCTGAAATCTGTGCTCCTTTGATCCAACAGCTACAAAAAATTATTGTAGAGTGTGATTATGTACAGGCAGATGAAACTTCCGTGCAGGTGCTCCAGGAACTCGGGCGTGATAACCGTGCCAAATCTTATATGTGGGCTTATCGCGGTGGCGGTAACCACCCCAGCATCGTATTTGAATATCAGCAAACCCGCGGTGGGTATCATGCCCAGCAGTTCTTAGCTGGATTTAAAGGCTTCCTGCAAAGTGACGCCTACTCCGGCTATAACTGGGCGCATGATGTTCAGGAAATCGTGGCTGTTGGCTGCCATGCCCATGCCAGACGCCCATTTGCTGAATTAGTTAAAGCCAATAAAACGCCGGGGTTAGCTCACGAAGCATTAAAATTTTATCAAAAGCTCTATGCTATTGAGAAAACAGCTAGAGATAATCAATTAAACCAAGAGGCACGTTTTATTTTACGACAGGAAAAATCTGTGCCTGTGTTGGACGCATTTAAAAAATGGCTGGATATTTATCTGTTAAAAACTTCTGAGCAGAGCGCCATTGGTAAAGCCATACGCTACGCTCTTACACATTGGGTGAAACTGACAAACTACTTAAAAGATGGGCGCATTGAAATCGATAATAATCTGATCGAAAATGCTATCCGCCCCTTCGCATTAGGACGGAAAAACTGGCTATTTAGTGGCAGTCCTGCAGGAGCTAAAGCGGGTGCCATGTTCTTCTCCCTGATTGAAACATGCAAAGCCAATAACATTGAGCCATATAGCTATCTGTGTGCCATGCTTAATCGCATTCGTGGTTGTGTGACTGAAGAAGATTATAAAAAATTATTACCGCAGTTTATCAGGTTTTAAGAGAAGTGGGATTGGCTGAACGCTTACAAAAAAAGAAAGATTTGTCTCACTATCTACTTATAATTGCAAAACTAGGTGGTTACCTTGACCGCTCCAATGACGGACCACCTGGAAATATTGTTATGTGGAGAGGATTATCTCGATTGACTGATATTAGATTGGGGTTTGATTTAGCATTGGGAAATGTGGGTAATTGAAAGGTTGGCTAAACGCTTACTTTTCTTTTGGTAGTATGGGTGAATCATCAGCAGGGGAGGGTAGGGAAGAAAGACCCAAAGTTCCACGGTAGTGCTTAAGAGCCTCTAGCATAGCATTACTAACAGCAATATCCCGCTGCTTATCGCCCTTACCCACGGGATTGTGAACCACCAGTTTCCATCGCTATCACGGTGAAAGTTGCGCATCTTAAGTGGTCATCGCGGAGTGTCCGCTAATTCAGAGATACGCAAATACATGCTGTAGAGTGCCATCATGATAAAAAGCGTCCGCTGATAGGGAAATCAGGCAGCATGATTGGTTGCTGTAGTGGATAAAAGTGCTTTAGAGTTCAGGAAAATTAGATTTACAGATCAAAGTTATAATACCCTCAAAAAATGGATATGTTGCCAAGCTACTGGGGACATTTTCTGGATCAATTTTAGCGCCTTTATGGTATCACTGATCTAGTGCTTATCAAGCACTAAGGAGAGTATCGCCGAGTTATTGATGGAACAGCAAATAATTTCCTGTTTCGGTGCCTTGTTGATACAAAAACTGTCCTAGCCTAATCTGAGCGAGTTCCCACTCCAGTAACACCTCGTCAATTTCATCCGGCTCGCGGGCGTTAGCTAATGATTCCCCCAGTGCCAGCGCATTGGCCGCTGCTTTTGATGTGCTTGCTGCCGTATGTGGTCGCGGAATAAAGGCAGCATCACCTATCAAAATAACTCGATTGTTCACCATGCGCTGGCTGACGAGATCCAGAATCGCCTGCGCGAAAGGTTCTGTAGTTGCCTTAACCATCGTTTTGAATTGAGGTGGCAGCAAAGCGTCAGCTTCCTGGTATATATGTTCACGCCATTTATCCGCCAACTTACCTGGAGGCATTGAATAGCCATGCGCTTTACCATTACAATCGGTCATGATATCCGGCAACTCAGTTTTTTCATCTACCGTTCGATACCAAACCCAATTATAATAACGCTTACCTTTTTCAGTGGTGTTATATTCGCCTGGTACTAAATAACCCAACACATGTGAACCTTTACTGTTAGCAAAGCAGAACCGCTCCAGCAGTATCTTTGATTCTTCCGGTACATCCTTTTCTGCAACCAATCCCCGCCATGCAATGTAGCCTGCGTATTTCGGCTGGTTGCCTTGATCGATAAGATTACGCACCTTGGAACGTGCACCATCTGCACCAACCAGCAAATCACAAACACTATTTGCGCCATCTTCAAAGATGGCCGTCACTTTTTTATCTAACTGTTTAATATCTACCAGTTTTTTGCCCTGATGATAATGTTCTGAACCGAAATGATCGCGCATGGTTGTGTAAATCAGACTCCACGAAGTTAGTGTCTCGGACATAATATTACGGCTACTTACTGATCCATCCAGCTCAAAGACAACACGCTCGCGAGAAATAACACCTAAATCTTGATAAATATTCGCTCCGACACGGTTAATTAGCTTAATGACGTCTGGTTGGAGTACAATGCCGCCGCCACGGCTATCAAGATCATGGGGTGAGCGTTCGTAAATATCGACATCCCAGCCAATGTGGTGCAATATGCTTCCAGCAAACAGGCCACCGAGGGAACCCCCGATGACGATGGCCTTGAATGGCTCAGGCGTTTTTTGTGACATGATATCCTCCATCCGGTGCAAATTGCCTTCAGCTTGTTGGGGTCTCATCAGAAAACTGAATTTTAAGCACGCTAAGGTTCGCAATATCCGGCCAGAACGTTGGCTAATGAGGTTTTTCAAAAATTTCTGCGGTTTGGGCGTACAACCCGAATTTGGAGAATTCTATAAGTTCTGTTTGATATTTTTTACTTTCTAATGGTTCATCATCTTTCGAACGAATTAGGTCAATGTGCAGTTTGTCATAACTCATATATTTATTCTTAAATGTTTTTAGTACAGTGATCATTTACAAAACTTATATGCCTCCGACCCACAGATTCTGGGGAGGAGGCTAATTTAAGAAGAATTAATAATGATCGACAAGAAATCTGATTTTTTATTTTACAAAGAATACACCTTGGCTCATTGTGGTACTCCGAATCACTATGATTCCTAATTCTTTAGCTTTTGCAAGAGCCAAGGTTGCAGGCTGTGGTTGATAACTGCTACCCAAGCCTACGCTGATTATGCCTCGTGCGCTCAATTTAATCATGGCATCTATCAAAGTATGGTCTGCTCCTAAATGCCCGTAAAAAATAAAAATCAGGGGAAACTCTTTGAGATCGGCTATCGTGAATTCGCTCTGTGAGGTATGTCGTTTGCTTGTAGATCTGTAAAAGTATGCCTTGCTATTGTGAATATAGCCTAACAATCCGAAAGTATTGCCGGCAAAATCTGCACTTAAGGATGCGTTTACTTTCACGGAGTCTCGAGCGCTGACGATACTATCATTGAAGATTACTAAAACACCTTTGTCCCTGGATTCTGGTGAGCTGGCAAGTGCAATAGCATTATATAAATTTCGTGTACCGTCAAAACCTAGAGCATAGCTGGCTTCATTGCGCCAGTGAATACGATTGGTTTTTTTGTTTTTATTACCAAATGGATAAAATAGGCCACTTCTTCTAAGGCGTTTGTTCCTTGGGTGATTACTATACCGGTGATATCTGGCTTGTCAACAATAGCCTGTACCCGTTTGCCTAGGTCGATTAGCATATCACAGGTTATTTCATGGCTGATAATATTAAATAAAGTTTCTGTTTCAATATTAGCTATGTCGGTGAGATTGGGTATATCGGACAATATCTGAATCCAATACCGCTTTTCTGGCGCTGGAGTGCTCTGCGGTAAATTCCTGAAATAGAGCTGACCCGCTGCTGGAAATTTCCGGATGTTGCGACTGGGCTACGGTTTTTTGAGCCTCCTCAAAAGCGCGGATATCATACAGTGATTCTTTAGCCCGCCAGCGAGCTGTCAATGTTTCCCGATCCACAAGTTCCTTAGCATTCCGAGTTTTAAGGGTCGCCAAAGCTGCTGCTTTCCCACCGCTCACATTATTTTCTTGCATGTAAGCTTCTATATCCTGTCGCCGCTGCGAGAACACTTTAATAGTTTCCGACGACATGCCCGCAATCTCAAAAAATCCAGGCTGCGTTTTAACAGTCGTATAACCCAGTTGAGTCATCTCATAAGCCAACTCTGCCCGAAATATCGCACCATAGAATTTTTTATGATGTCGTACTGCCTCAAAAAAACCATCCGGCATGGCTTTTGCTTTCTCTCCATAATCGCCCATTTGTGAAGCCAATGAACGCCACTGCCCATCGCGGCGTTGGGTCATATTCATTACTACGCAGTGGGTGTGTAGTTGCGGATCACCTTCGCGAGATAAATCGTGCAAAAATTTGGCAACAACCAGGTTACTAGTTTTCTAGTAGTCAGTCAGGCCGTCTCGAGTAATGCGTGCCTTAGCCAAATCACGCTCAATCAGAATTAAGGCTTTATCCGTTGCACGCTCAATGGCAGAAAAAATACGGTCATCACCCCCAAGCAGAGCTAATAGGGATACAGATTTAGGAGCACTGAATGTTAAATCAAAACCAGGACGGTGCTTAATGATATCGCCTTCGACCTTGCCCAATTGCTGACCAGTGGGTAACTTACTCTTCAGTAGTTGACAAAACAGCTCACTGTCTATGCTCCCCGACAATCCCAGTATTTGAGAACCTTTGCCCCACCAACTGCTGCGCTCTTTGCCCAGGGTCTGCTCTTCGGAATAATAATTGTCGCGGCCTAAAAAATAGTGGCTAGCCTGATCGACGTCTTTAATGGCTTGGGTGGAGAGCATGAGCTGACTTCATCCAGGAAAAAGTAGGTTGACTCCTTTTTAAAATACCATATCATATCAATATCAACTTGATATGATATTTTAAGAGGAAAATGAACATGGCCAAACCAGGAATAACTTACGCGCAGGTCGCAACCGCCTGCCAAGATCTGCTTAGCGAGGGGCAGAATGTTAAATTACGCTCGATAGTTGCTATCACTGGCGGCTCCCCAAACAAAGTCCTACAGCACTGGCAAAGATGGCAGCGAGAACAGGGAGAAGCTACGCTAAAGGAACTGGAAGAAGACCTATCTTCTGAAGTTAAACAAGCTATACGCGCTGAGTGCGCCCGTAAAATGCGGGTGATCACGGAAGAATATGATTCCTTCAGAGTATCAACAGTTCAGCAAATGACGGACATGCAGTCTCAGCTGGATGAGACCCTCAAAAAAAAGGAAGGATTGCGCCTGGATATAGCCGTAGCAAAAAATGAACTACAGGAGCAAAAAAAGCTGACGGCTCTAATGGAGCAACGATCGACTGATTGCACCAAGCTGCTAAAAGAATTGGAAAAAAAGTATATTGAATCTGAAAAGGGGATGGAGCGTGCCGTAACGGAGAAATCAATGCTAGAAAAGCAGCTGCTGGAACTGCAAGAACGTTTTAATCGCTTGGAGCAACAATATACAGCCGCTACTTCCAAACAACACCAAGCAGAGCTGGAGCTGGCCACGGTAAAAGGAAAACTGAGACAAGAAGCAACCAATTAAAGGGTGCATTCCACTTTTGCAGGTAGTATCAATTGATAATCAGACCTCCATTAACCTAAAAACGGCAGTTGAAATCTACTGCAACGGCCTAATGCACTTATTTTAGCGCGTTTTTTGATTATTTTTACCTCACCGTAAGGAAGACTACGCTTTCGGTAAAAACGAACCAAAAAACACGCTAAAATAAGCACCTTAGCCCGTTTTGTTACGATTTCAACTGCCGTTTTTAGGTTAATATATCAAGTGGTTGACCAGTATTATCCTGCCTTTTTAGACCAGTTAGCTCAACAAGACAATCAGAGGTGTTATTTTTATTCAATCACTTTCATTTTCACTTTCATTTCTAATTGTGCGACTAAGCAGCAATTCCCGGCGAAGAATCTATTTGAAACGCCACCGGATAGAGCTTAGTTCAGGATATATGACAACCATTCTTTATGGTGGGGCGCCAATCCTCCTCTGGCACTGAAATATAATAAAAAAGAATTTATTTTAATTACCTAATATTTTTTTAATAATTTAGTGCAATTATATTTATATCAATAAAGGATTTTGGTGTTTAATTGGCTGGATTATTAATTTTTAAGTATTTTTTAAGGCGAAGATTTTATGCAAGACATGACGAAAGAATTGGAAAAAAGAGAATTACATTTAAAAAGTATTCTAAAAGCTATTTTTAATTATCTTGGCCGTAAACCTAAATTTACGGCGGATGATATTAGAGGAGCTCTAAAAGATTTTCCTGGAGATTGTAATAATGTTTTAGATCTTTTTCGCCCATTAGCAGGAAAAGATGGCAGTTTTCTTTCGGATATTCATAAAAAGGCTTTTCGAGAAAGAATAAGGGATTGGTATAATAAGGGTAACTTGAATCTTACACCGATCAAAATTGATTCTACTGCTTTAAATCCACAAATAATTTCACATAATAAATATTCCTTTCAAGAACAGCTGCCTCAGAAAGTCAAAACTTACTTGACAGAGAAAGAGCTTGTTGAACAGCAAGCAGCAGCGCAAAGAAAAGGTTCCATTAAATTTCTAGGAGAAATATCTCCCATAAAATGGGATGATGAAAAGCCTAATCAAAATACTAAAATAAAAATTTGTGATGCAAAAATTACTTTGCGCAATAAAAATAACGAAAACTTAAAAAAAGACCTGGCTGAAATAGAGAGGCAAAGCATTAAATCTCTGTATGTAGCGGCAATGAAAGGTCAAATAGAAGAAGTGCGGAAATTGATTAAAGACGGAACTCCTCTAAATTGTCAGATCCAATTAAACGATTATTGGGTAAGGCCGCTGACAGGCGCAGCACTTTGCACTGATCCTGAAACCAGAAAAAAAATAATCGAATTATTGATTAAAAATGGAGCAAATCCAGACTATGCAACGGATGGTTTTAAAGGTGAGTATGCTAATGATATATTGTCAATCATAAATATAAATAAAAATAATTTCGAAGCTTCTAATCCGTTTGATAAGTCAGCTGTAAAATTAGTGGTAAAAGCCCTAAAGGAGAAGAATGGATTGCAAATGCAGGTAGAAACTCCTCCCTCAAGTTCATCTTTTGATAAAACAGATCAAGACGCTAAAAGATATAAGAATGAAGACACTATTCGGTTTTTCTCCTCAAATAAAGTATCTGACGATCAATTAGTAGCTGAGATTAATCAATTGATAGATGAAATCTTTCCTAAAGTTAATAATAAAAATATCTATTTCAATAAATGTTATAAAAACGAATTGCAGCTTGCTAAAGCAAGTGGTTCATTGTTACTTTTACAAAAAGAGCTACTTGAGCTTCAGACTAATAAAGAAAACCAAAATAAGGAAGTGCAATCCAATATTCCGCCAAGCTTAAGTACAGGTATCGAAGGATAGGTGTAAAATCTTGAGTAGCTGGCAGGATTTTTAAAAACATTTTGGCTGCGGAATAGGACAATCTTGCAGGTGGATTAACGCCTCGTGCGTAATCCACCATAAAGAATAGCTGCTCAACTCTTCTCCACCAACCCATTATGCAGATTTTGTCCCCCGTCATCCCGCGACTTGATCGCGTGAACCATACATCCTGCTTTCCAGCAACAATGTATGGATCCCGCGGTCAAGCCCATAATTATCTACACAAGTAGGAGAATTTAGGTTTTAATATGTGATTTTAATTTAAGGGGTTAAAATAAATGGATTTAGAGCCGCGACTAATTCGCCGTTACAACCAATTAAACTGCTTTTCTAAGCTCTGATTTTTTTATCCTTAGGGCCTGTTTACAATTCACATTGGTAACCATATAAAACCACACGCCACTGCCCATCAACAAACTCCCATTCAAGGTCTGGCTCATGAACCAGTAATTTGAAAACAGCCATTCATTTATTTTTCGAGGCTCAACGATTAAATTGTTGATAAATTGAAATCCATAGACCAAAAAAAGATGGCAGGTCGCACTAAGGTAATCCCGTTCGCATACGGTACAAAATCCCTTCTAATGAGCTTAATTAATCAAACAGCTTTTCAAAGCCATCACTGTTGGGCATAGGTTTTTGGTCAGCTAGGGTTCTAGATACTTTATGCTGTGATTTTACATCCGCCAATACAGGGTTATGCTTATCCAGCATATGTTCAACCTCGCTACGTAAATTATCCGGCTCAACCGCCCTTAATAAAAAAGCTGCCTGCAGCATGGGCCGAGCAATATAGGCCATATTAAGCTGTACGATGGGATAAGCACCAGGCAGTCGCACATAACAAGATAAATCAGGTAGACGCATAATCTCAGAAGCAGATATCACTGGCTTTTCACGCTCCATCTTTTGCAGAGATACACCATCACGCATCGCACTGGCACCATACGAAATTCCCTCACGCATCTCCTGCAGTGTAGTTTCACCTAAATTTTTAGCCGACCACTGTGCAATATCCGGATCCGGAATGCGAAATAAAAACCGCGTATTGAGCAGTGAGGAAATTTCTCGTCCACCTTCGTGCCCATAAGTTTTTGCCAGCTGCGCGATGCTTTGAATACCAATCACAAAACAACCGCCAAATTTCCGCGCTTCCGCCAAGGCTGATGTTAAATAAGGTAATTGCTGCAAACTGCCTAATTCATCGAGAATAACCCAGATGCGACGCTTACTGTTTTCTGGCAGACTCAACAAAGCATTTACAGCAATGTCTAACCAAGCAGTGATCAGGGGCTTTAGAGATTCATGGTTATCGCCTAAAGAACTGATAAAAAGCCAATGCGATGCATTATCGTTTTGTAACCATTGGCGTATCGAAAAAGGAGTTCCCTCGTCTTTTAGATAACACAGACTTTTTAGATAGGTGGCCAGTACTGATTTAATGGAAATAGCAGTTTTTTCAGTTTTCTCAGACATCAAGCTCTCGGCTTCAGTGCCCTGCAACAACGATTGCAGCTCACCAATCTCCGCCGTTAGCAGATAACGTAAAAGCGGTAATATAGTCGGGCTGGATTCTTTGCGCATACGATAAGCTGCTGCGGCAAAAATAGTTCGGGCTGCATTAATCCAGAACGGATCCTGGGCTGTAGGCGTCATGGGAATCAAGGCAGCGGCTAGATTTTCAAAGTCGGTTTATCACGGCATTCATGCCATAAACTCCAGGCAGCACCGCGGGCATCCAGTGGGTTTAATAAACTATCATTGTCGGGTTGAAAAAATTGACTGACTAAATTACAACTTTTGTCATAGACAATCGCACGTTCACCACGAGCACGTATCTGATCCAGTAAAGATTTAATAATGGTTGATTTACCGGATCCCGTTGTGCCGTGTACCATAAAATGTTGTAGCTCGGATAATTGCGGCAGTGGGAGCTGTTCCTTGCCAATAATCAACCCTGAAGCTGCATGATGCTGTTGAATCAGTTTTTTGACCTCTGCCACACTGCCAAAATAATCTCCCCTAATGGATTTGTGTTGGCTATAGGAATCACCATGCCGCCGCAATAAAACCAAGGTCGCCATAACAGCCATGAAATAAATACCCAAGCCGACCCATAAACTGCTTTGTAAAGAATCTTGCAAATCTTCTACAGCTTGTTGCACGAAAGGAGCAGAAGTAATCTGGCTGGAATAAACAGTAGCGATCTGACCGTCAGGCAAGATAAATTTTTGTAGATGATGTTTGCCATTGAAAAATAGGTTTAGCTGAGCATTGAGCCACTGATTGCCAAGATTGCGAGTATCAGCCTGCGTGATATGCATAAACCAACAAGCACTCACCAGCAGACCGACAGGGCTTAACCACAATAAAACTTTACCCAGCACCTGTCCAATCATGCGCAGGTTATGCAGAATAACCTGACCGCCACGGGTCGTGTGTTTGAATAAATGCTTTCCATTTTTTTGTCGGGCCTATGGACTACATTTTTTTAATTGCCGCTTTGTTTTAATGCTCTCGCTCAATAGGCCCAAGCGCCTGGTCATTTTAGAAAAAAAGAATCGATATTCTCTCTTCCTAATTTGACCAGGAAGGCGGGAACAAGCATTCTTATGACTCATTCAATGGCTAGATGCTTTAGTTATTAGCTATCCATTAATTCTGGGCTTCAAGTTTCATTAGCGCGCTTTGATAACAAAATCATTTTTTACTAACCATTTTTTCTGAAATAGTATTAACGGGGTGGGTTGAAGTACTACCAGTAGATATTTTGTCAGTGAACATATTTGGCTCTAAACTTTCCCTATCAGCTTTTTCTATTATCTTTTGTTGATTAGATTGATAAGCTGCAATTGAATTATTGTGCTGTTTCTCAATACTGAGAGATTGATTATTTTCCTTATATTCTTGTGCCACTTTGATCGGTGTTGACGCTTCCTGCTGCTGAAAATGCGCCAAATATTCCTGCGTTTTAGATTGTACAAATTGATCTGCCATCGCTTGCGCCTGTTGTGGATGATTAACCATTGTCTGCTTACAGCACGCATAGACTGCCGACTGTGCTGTAACTGCCCCATAAATTCTTGTGTGGCATTACTATCAATACTTTCCGCTTTTTCTTGCGCGACACTGGCAACTTCTCGATAACTTTGCGCCTGCTGAAATTGACTGTTCGCCGACACTTGCTCTTGATGCGCTCGCTCTAACGAAGTCGAAATATTATGCAACACCCTCTCCCCTTCTTCTGTAGAAGCGCGATAACTCCCTTCCGAAACCGCTCGCATTACACTATCCACATTCTGGCTGTAACTGGCATTATGATTCAATTCTTGTGAAGTTGAATGTGACTTCTGCTCGGCATGAGTACCCGACCAGCTTTCGCTGATATCTCCCCTAGCTGATATGGAAGCCTTAATCGGACTAACCCCGGGAAGTCCTGCCCCTACACCAGCTTGTGCACCGACTGTCGCAGTATGTCCTCGGGAATTGGTATCCGAATTATTGTTACTATCCCCTACCCGATTACTCTGCTGCACAACCTGACTTAATGCTTGCGCAGCGCTAGCACTATTACTGGTCACGAACGATTGTCCGCGCGATTCGGAAATTCCCTGCTGCAAGCTAAGTTCCTGCACACCCCGCTCCGCTTCAGACATAGCCTCACTGTAAGCTTGCTGATGGCTTAAAGCCGCAGAATAAGAACTATCGGCCTGTTGCAATGCTGTACTGCGGATAGCTGAGGCTAGTTTTATTGTTGTGCCGAGATTGGAAATAGCGCTCTGATTATTCATGATCACTGACCCATCCGCTGCCACACTGAGCATAGATCCACCCGGCATTTGACTGGTGATCATGCCGGAAAACGTCCGGGCGGTAGTATCAAAATGATTTGCTGAAGTATTATGCGCACTGTGGGTACTAAAATGTGTATTCGCCAAACTGAAATTGCCGCTAGCCGCTTCTCCAGCGTTTGCCGTGGCGCTGGATTGCACCGCTCCACCCACATATTGTGCAACGTGCGATAGGATTCGATGCATGCCAGTGACAATACCGCTGGCGATCAATGGTACGCTGAGCGAAAGATAACCCGCCAATCCTGACATGTCAGCATTAACCTGGGCGAGGCCCGATATGCTAGACAACGTCAATCCTTGCGCGCCACTACCCACGGTGGTCGCACCCAGGCTGTGATATTGCGCATAAAAATTTACGTACAAATTAAGAATTGCGTAAAGAGGTGCCCAGAGCTGTACCCAAAGCAGGGAATAAGCGTAGTTGCGTAATACTGAAAAGCCAAATGGAAAGAGGAGCATTAAAAAAACAAAGACAAATGAACCATACAAAATGCCTTCAAAGATATTTTTTAATAGTGGCAGCCAATACGCAGCCATGTCTCCCACTGTGCGATTGCCAATGCGGTTCTGTTGTTGCGCCTTATTGAAAGCATAAGACTCTAGCGCTGCCGGAGCTTTACTGCGAGCGCTCCAGCCCACGGTGCCGTTTTGCAATGCATTGGCCATCATATTTTGTTGCATTAAGTTGGAAGCGTCTTCGGAGAGATTAGTGAGGAAATCATAACTAACTGGCAAATATTGCAACAGCTGGGTTTTAGCGTTGATCTGATTAGGAAACAACCGAGCCCCATACCGTTCTTCAGCCTGCTCAATAGCGGTCTGCCAATCTTTGGCCAGAGAAGACACACCATCTTTGCAAGTGACCACAGTATGGTTATACATAAAGGCTCGTGCCGGAGAAGCATTCTGCGTAACGAACTGCCAGATGTTAGTTGTCGCTAATAAATCCTGCGCCGAATATTTATTCAGCAACAGATCATAAAATACACACTGACTGATAAAATCTTGCAGATTATTTTCAAATACCGGGTCAGTGATTTGAAAGGTGCTGGCAGCAGTGACCAGATTGGATGCCATGACCATTCCAGTTTGACTGTAGCGCAGATCATCCGGCAATGAGAAGTTTTGCTCGGTCAGTTGGGTTAAGCTGTCGCCGATCACGCTAGTATAGCTGGCTAACGAAGCCAAACCTAAGGGCACATTATCGACTACGTAGACTTTACCTTGCGCCACGCGATCGATAATATTCACGGTGGCTTTGGGAAAAAATACCACATAGAAAGCCAAATAATATAAGGCGAACCATCGCACTAAGACGATTAAATTGCGTTTTTGGATTAGGTCCAGCATGCTCCAAACGCCAGTCAAACCAATCGCCAAATGGATCAAGGTACTGTAAACAGAGTTGTTATTCATGGTGACGGCAATGGCGTTAAATACTTCGCGCAGAATATCGCCGTTGCCATAGGTGACAACAGAAAATTCTAAGGCCATGATAAGATATCCTGAAATGAGCTTTTAATATCGATTTTGGAGAAAAATATGCCGTCAAATTCTCATATAGGTTTAATAGGAGACTATAACGACAAGGTGGTTGCCCACAGAGCTATTCCTTTAGCGCTTGAATTAGCAGTTAAATATCACAAGATAGAAGTGACCTGGGAATGGATAACAACTCCCAGTCTAAGGGCTGATTTGGCTGGGCTGAAAAGATTCTCCGCTCTCTGGATAACCCCAGGTAGTCCGTATGTAAATATGGAAGGTGTTTTGCGAGCAATTCGCTTGGCGCGCGAAACGAATCAGCCTTTGTTAGGTACCTGCGGCGGTTTTCAACATGCTTTAATTGAATATGCCCGGAATGTATGTCAAATATCTGATGCCGATCACGCTGAAACTGCTTCAGAAAAATCTTTCCTCATAGTAACGCCTTTAACCTGCTCCTTACGTGAAAAAATAGGAACAATTACTTTTTTAGAAGGTAGTCAGCTGTATAAAATCTTTGAAGGTAAATCAACAGAAGAAGGTTATCACTGTAATTATGGATTGAACGCACAATGGCAATCAAAGTTAGAGAAAGCAGGCTTACATTTTACCGGTTTTGATCCAGAGGGTGAAGTACGAGCATTTGAATTGCCTGGTCATCCTTTTTTTATTGGAACACTTTTTCAGCCAGAACGGTCAGCCTTACAAGGAAAACAGCATCCTTTAATTCAAGCATTTTTCGAAGCCACACAAAATCTTTAGGATTTACTGGTTTGAAAATTCTGGACATAATTTATTTTTCGAGGAACCAGACAAATTCGCAAAAAAATATTTTTAATCAGCCATGAGGCATAGTGATGGAAAACTTAGCTCTTGATTTAGTTCAGCAATACATGAACGGTTGGAAACAAAATAATTTATCTCTTATTACTTCTTGCTTGACCAAAAACTGTATCGTCATCGAATCACACGGCCCGACTTATCATGGCATAGAAGCCATTGAGCGATGGTTTAAACTTTGGATGGGAGCAAAAAGCTCTATAATCTATTGGAGCTTGCATGATTTTTACTTCTGTGAAAATAAATCGGCTGTTTTTGTTGAATGGGACTTTGCCTGTACTTCAAGCGACACCAAATATTCGTTTTCAGGTTGTAGTCTTTACAAAATCTTAAATGGAAAGATTGATTTTATCCAGGAATACCGTATGACGCATTATGCATATCCTTGGCGTGGTGATACTTTAACTTCAGAATAAGATAATGAAATTAGTCAGCGCTCTCAGAATGATAGTGAGCATATTACTTTATAGCTACGGCTGCAAAGTGATTCAAAATGATGACTGAGACATACAAAACTAACACTTATTAAAGAGAAAATTTATGCGAAATTATGCAATTATTGGCACCGGCGCCATCGGCGGTTATTGTGCCGTTAAATTATTTCAAGCCGGATTTTCCGTTCATTGCCTAGCTCGCAGTGATTATTCACATATCAAGCAACACGGTTTGACTCTCATCACTCCCACAGAAAAAATAGTAGCGCCTGTTCATGTCTATGATGACAGTACGGAAATGCCGCTATGTGATGTGATATTAATCACCTTAAAATCCACAGCCAATCACATTCTAAAAACTATCTTGCCCCGGTTAATGCAAGCGCACACTATTGTAGCCGTATTTCAAAACGGCATTGGTATTGAGCAAGAACTTGCTGAATTTATTGAGCCGGTAAACATTATCGGCGGCAGTACATCTATTAAAGTAGTTAAACAATCACCAGGTGTGGTTCAACATTTCGGTTTAAATACCATCGATCTCGCCCAATATTATCCTGAAGATAATCAAACCGGCATTTCGCCCAATGTCACTCAAGTGACACAAGATCTGCAACAAACAGGCATTAACGTCAACTCCGTACCCCATTTACCCACCGTGCGCTGGATGAAACTAACCGCCAATATTCCCTTCAGCGGCTTAGGAGTGGTGCTTAATGCCTCCAATCAAGCCATGACTCGCGATCCAGTTAGCCACGAATTATTATGCAACCTGACTCAGGAAGTCATCGCCGCTGCAACTCAGTGCGGCGCCGAATTATCGGGTGATTTTTATCAAACGCGTTTAAAAATGTTTGAATGGTTTAAAACTGGAGAAGCCTTTAATTCTAGCATGAAAGATGCTTATGACCACAAACAACCGCTAGAACTGAATGCTATTTATGAAAACGCTTTAAATACCGCCCGAAAAAACCAGGCGACTATGCCATTAACGACCATGCTATACCAACAATTATTGTTTTTAAATGCACGGAATTTAAAATAAAATCGAAATCATAATACATAAAGCTGACAGAATAGCATTTCAAATGTCTTCGCTATTTATTTTGTCTTCTCTAGCAAATAAGCACATTCGTAAAGATCATAAACGCCTCTTTCTATCCAATGTGATGGAATCTCAGCCATGTATTCCTTCTCTAATTGCGTCGCGCTAAAGTGGCTATTAAAACATAAATTGACATCAGCTTGTGGGGTAGAAAAGGGAGGTTTCACAACATCTGGCGCACCATGTTCAAAAACTATCAGTAATATCTTGCTATTTACAGGAACTGTAGTTTTTAACCAATCGACATATTGAGTACGCAATGTTTTAGGCGGTAATGCAGTTAAGGAGCCTCTATCATATATAGCTTTGATGTCTAAAAGGTGCTTAGGCGTTAAATCAAACAGATCGCCATTGTAGAGGGCGCAGGATTTGTTTTGATAAATTTGGAAAGAACTCTCTTTAAACTGCATAGTATTCAGTTTATTTTCTTTAAGAAAATCAGCGATAGCAATAGGGCTTATTTCTACGCCTATTACGCGTTGTTTTTGCTGCATCAGCCACGCCATATCTACGCTTTTTCCACACAACGGAACAAAGATTTTTTCCTGGCTCTGCAAACCTAGTGCTTTAAAATGTTTAACCAAGAAACGATGTGGCGTGGGTTGGTTAAAGCGAATCTCTCCTACTTCCCAACGATCTAGCCAATATTCTTTATCCATACAATGATCCCAAATGTATTAAATTGATTTCCAATACCTGATTTCATGCAAGGTGTAGCCATCTTCTTGCTCTGACTTAGCCTCATTGCTGTAAGTAAATCCAAAGCTTTCATAAAAACGTCTTGCTTGTAAATTATTATCAAGTACCCAAGCATAGACGTTTTTGTAACCATCTTTTTTTATTTCTGTCATTGCAGCTTCTAAAAGTAATTTGCCGAATCCTTTTCTCCATTTGCTGGGGTGTAAATAAATGGCAGTAATTTCGGCTACATTAGTAGCATCAAACTTTTCATCGCGGCTTGGGCCAAAGCTTACAAATCCGAAAATCTGTGAATGTTCTTCTAACACAAGGACTTTTACTTTATTATTTAATAATGATGTCCATAGATTTTCTCTATCATCAACTGATAAATTATCCAGTATTTTTTGTGGGATATGGCCTCGATAAATAACTTGCCATGATGCTACATGTACGGTGGCAATAGCACTAGCATCTGAAACATTAGCAAAACGAATAATACCCATTTGAAATTTCCTACAAAAATCAAAAAGTGTGAAATACCTTATCAGGGATGGTACAGTAATTACAAATCTAATCTATTGACGCAAATCATCTGCCCATTTTAGCGTATTTGTCAGCTGTGCCGAGAGCTGCCCCGCCAACATCTGTTCAATATTTTGCGTCTGCTCAATCAGCTGACTGGCAATGGCAATCTGCGAGTAAGCACTTTGCTGTGCAGCACGTATACCAGCACGCGCCTGACTGATACTGCGTTCAAACTGCGCCATAATGTTATCGGGGTATTGCAAGCTACCCGCACTGGTATGTACGACGGATAAATTCTCATCAAGGTATTGGAACAGAATGTCAGTAGCGATTATGTCGGCATAACTGGTGAGGTCTAATACGGATTTATCACCAGCAAATGCGCTTTGCACATTGAGCATTTTATAAATTGGTAGACGAGTAGCCTGCAATAAGCCGATTTCCTCCTGCGTCAGTGCGGTATCGGAAAGAATTTTATCCGTCATGTCATTCAATAAATTAGTAACCTGAGTTTGCAAGCCCGAATTTTGTGAAATGGTTATGGTTTGGATGATTGGGTTTAAGCAGCCATCGCTGGAGGTGCTATCACAAGCATAAATTTTCGCAGAGCCGCCATGCAATAATGCTTTCAGCAACTGATCATCAGCGGCTAAAGAAGAAAGCACTTTAAATTGATTGCCAGCCTTATCGTTACTTCCTCCCTGCACGATAATAGTCCCAGACAGCGACATAAATAATTCCGCGAGCTGCACATCACTGTTGAGGAAATTATTTTGTTGAATAGCTTTCCAAGCGACATTACCACTGGCTAGCAACATACTCTGATAACTGGGATTTTTACTCGCGCCATTTAATATTTTGGTCATATCCCCACCAGTACCGCAACCTTCACGTGCAGCAGCCCAGTCGCTAAAAAATCCGTTGCTGGTGCCAACATCTTCACAAACCTGTTGTTGCGCTACGTGTGTTTTTGGCCAAGCTGCGCCCACCAAACCTGCCGATGTTTCACAGGAGTTGATATTGGCACGATTAATATCATTGGACAGAGTATTGAGATATTTCATCACATTGGCAATTTCGGGTGTGGTGCTTTCCAGCGCTAAATTAAAGGCATAGCCAACTGAGTTATTGATGATATTTTTCATGGCATCAACCAATTGTTCAGAATTAACAAATGAAAAACCGCCCGTGAATAAATCAATGCCGCCACAACCGGAGCGGAAACTCGGCAAATCTACCTGGACGATCTGTATATCACGCACGCTGTCGCGGGCAAATAAACTGCCGCCACTGTAGTAACCTGCTTCCTGGCTGTGGTAAGCATTGGGAGCGGTTTCATTATTAGAAAATCCAATACCATTAAAAAAATTATTTAAATCCGAGTTAATACTGGCGAAAGCAGAAGTGGTAAAGATTAGACAGGTTAAAATTATGGAAATAATTTTTTTCATGGTGCAACCCCCTGGCTTTGCCAGTGCTGTGCAATCTGTAAAATACGTTCGCGTAATTCGTCTTCACTCATTAGACCAAAACTAACAGGTACTGCTTGATGGCTATAAGGGTCTACGGTAAATAATGCAGGTTCTTGAGTAATGTTAAAGCGGGCGGCCTGACCTTGGTCAATATGGGAATTAGGAAAATCAGGTAGAGCTACACCATCGGTGGTGATGGGAACAACAGTAATGCTGTAGCGCTGAGAAAAATTTTTCACGATCGGAGCAAAGCGTTGGCAATAGGGACAGGTACTGCGATAAAAAAAGAACAACCCGCTGTGCTGAGCTAATTGCTGAATGGCCGAGTATTCCTGCTGGTGCTGCTGGTCGAGATAGACTTGCTTGGCGACATTGTTGGTGGGGTCGCTCTGCGGTGGCTTTTAGGGAAAGGTCATGCCAAATTTAGAACCACAGCCTATGCTCGTATTCGTAAGTATTGCGAAGATAATAACATGTCACCCTGGCAAGTGATGGAGCGGTTGAGCGCCGGGATTATAAGTATTTCTTATACACAGGAGCTAGTAAGTTCTTTTAATAAAGTTACCGCTGAGTTTAGGTTGCTTGAAACCGCTGAAGACGACTTAGTAAAGTTCATTGAATTATGGTTGCGAAATGACTTAGATGAGATTGATGAACTACGACTTTTGGTCAAAGAAAAAACCAATAAATGCTCTGGGGTGGAAGACCTCCTAAATGAAGTAATAACAGAGGTAGCTCAGCCTGAAATACCGTTGGAAGTTACGGAAGTACGGATTATGAGCCTTCATAAGAGCAAAGGTATCAGTTCACCAATTGTTATTATCGCGGGTTGTGTAAATGGATTGATGCCTAGAAATTATGATCCAGCCACATCAACTGTCACACGAGTAGAATATGAAGAAGAACAACGTAGGTTATTCTATGTTGGCATTACCAGGGTCAAAGCTAAACCCAGCGAAGATAAAGTAGGCACTCTTATTCTGACAAGTAGTTGCCAAATCGACGTAGCATTGGCATATCAATATGGTATTTCTCCTGCCAGCTGTATTGGGCGGAATGCCCACCTTCATGCTTCCAGCTTTTTATCTGAGATGGGAAGCGTAGTGCCAACGGTGCAGAGAGCTTAATAACCTCAATTATTTTGCTTTTCTCCGGAAGTTAAGCAATTAGTAAAATATTCATTTAAGGGCTGACAGGTGCATTATTATTTGGCTTGAAGGTGATAGTCTTTATAGGGGTATCCGTCAAGTAAGTGTCAAAATAGGATTGCACTTCCTTTAGAATTTGGCAGTGCGAATGTGGAGTGTCATAATCCTGATTAATCACTTATAATGTCCTAAAATAGGTGCGCGACTTTTGCGCGACCTGGTTATGCATCGTTATGCACAGTACTGCGAATTGCTGTGAGCTAACCGCCTAAAAATTTGTTAATAATCAAATGGTTAAGCAATAAGTTCCCGTCTCTTAATCAATAGGTCGTTGGTTCGATCCCAACACGGCTCACCAGTTAAATCAATGGTTTAGAGGGGGTTTGTGAAGCGTGCTTCCTTCTTGGTGCTAGGATGGTGCTATAATTTGCAGAATTTAAAGTTTGGGTCTTTCCCACTTTGGGGGCATTCTGATTACGAACAAAATAGGGAGCCCTTAGTCTTTTGTTACATTTATCAACCTCTCATCTGCAAGATATCAATGAATGGAGTTTTAACTAAACACAACCTGGCAAAAATAATAATTTAAAAAGTCTGGTGGATATCTAAGGCTCTGTAAAACAATAACTTATCTTTTTAGCGCCCAGCTGAGGCTCAGATTTGCAGGCGGGAGGGTGTAGAAAAATGCGCGCATAGTCGACGGAACGTCGTCCCGGCAGGAAGCCGGGATCCAGGGCGCAGGAGAGCGAAACTTTCACATCCTGTGATCTGGATCCCGGCTTCCATGCCGGGACGACTACGTCGGTTGTTCTATGTAAGTGTTTTTCTACACCCTCCCGCCTGCGAAGATGAGTCTTAGATGGGATGCTAAAAAGATAAGTTATTGTTTTACAGAGCCTAAGTACCCGCATCAATCAAACCACTTTCTATCGCCATGCGAACAGCCTCTGCATTGGTCTTCACCCCCAATTTTTTTAATACATTAATCATATAACCATTAATCGTTTTTTCACTGAGAAACAAATTCTTTGCAATCTCGCCTCTTTCCATACCGCTGACAACCATCAGGAGAATCTGCAGCTCACGCTCGTTCAACTGCAGTAACGGTGATGGCTTATTCTGAGCAGCAATATGGAACGAAGCAATGACCTCGACCATCGATGAGTCAATGTATCGATTGCCCACATAGACAGTCTGAATTGCTTGCAGCATTTCCTCTTGGCTGGCTCCTGTGGACATGGAGAGCTATTTTGAACTCGCTGAAGATGAAGAAGAAACGTTACAAAAAGGCATCTTAAAATCTCTAAAAAATCACAGCAAGCTCGCTTTTTTCCGGCAAGGCAGTGAAGGCATCCAACCGGTCAACGAGTGGTTATTGATGGAAGCACACTCCTTACCAGGAACCGATATGTTTTATGGATTGTTGCATGACAAGATAGGATACGAAAAACCTGAGAAAATTCTAAATTATTCAGATTTTCTAAAAATGGCCTAAATACTTTAAATTCCTACAGGGAAGTTTTTCTAAGAATTTTTATGTGCTTTTCAACTTTTATCCATTTTTAAAATAAATCTGGCTGCTTCAATAAGAAAAAATTCTTTATTCAGTATCCGTGCCCATTAAGCATATTGATTTATTTCCGCATTCAAAGGCTTGGGTAATTTTGCTATAGCTCTAACGGTTTCCAAATCCACAGGTTTAATAATCGGCATAATTGATGATTTATTTTTAGATGCTTTTGAGCGCGTTAAAAGGTGCAATCCGAAACGAACTCAGCGAGCTGCCGAATTGAATTTGAAGATTGAAACTAGAAAATTAGATTTAGATAGAGATCCGCTTCAAAAAATATGCTTGTTTAACCATGCTGCCATATATTAGCCCTATCGGATGGGATAATGTATTGCTCTATGGCGAGTACGTGCTTGATAGAAAACTGATCAAGTAACCTTGTGTTGCATTTACGGACGAATCTGCCTAATACCCTAACCAGGACCCTGTATGCAGGTACCAGGTTTTTCAACTTCTTGTCTAATATCCTCGGAATTAATTTTTTCAACTTCATCGCTCTCTTTATTTTTATTATCTTTAGGCTGAGAGCTTTCTGTGAGTCCATATTTTACCGCGAATGCCATTTTGGCGTTTAAGATATAGGCATGCAACTCTCGATTATCTTGGAATATGGGGGCTTTACGTAAAACTTTATCAGGAGACGACACATCATCTATGGACCTAATTTTTAATTTCAATCTATTGTCATCTATGTCTAAAGATATGATAAGGTAGTTACCTTGTTCCTTCAGGAAGTGTGTCAGCATCGGTATGTGCTTTGAGCCACACAAAACAAAGGCAATCCCTGTACTGGTATCTGGAAATTCTTCCTTAATTTTCTTTGACATGAAAATATCTCTTATACCAGTGAGCAGATCTATATTAATTCTATCCAAATTTTTCATAAAATAAATACGGGCTGCTCTATCGTCTACAGGTGTTACTGGTATACCTTGCGCAATGGCTAGATTTGACAAATAACAGAAAGAATCAACATTATTATAAAGTAACCCTTTATTATGAGTTACAGCAGACGTCTGACCAGTGTAATGCTCTAGAAGTTCATGATCGATTTCAATAAATAAGTGTTCGAATTTAAACATTTAATAGATCATTAAATCTTGTAAAAAAGATGCATCATCATCATGTTCTTGTCCTGACACAATGATTACTGGTTTCCCTTTGCTTTCTTTGATAAGCTTCATAACTGATAAATAGTAATGTTCGTATAATGCATTCATTTGTTCTTGATCAATTTTAAGGCAAGAAGGTATCGCTAATTTTTCAACTGTGTGATAGTTTTTAATTTTTCTTAATACCTCCTCCGAAAGACAATAGTTTGGATCTGCTTCACTTTTTATGCTCCCGCTTTTTTTTTCCTCAACTTCTTTTACATTAATTTTTTTTGACTCACGTTCGCATTTTTTATAAAAATGAAAAATAGTATGATCTCTCAGCTCAATATAATAACTTGCCTCCTTTGGACCAAAAAAAACAAACATCTCAGGTGACTCATCGGTCTCAGCCTCAGATCTCAATACTTTTGATTTACTCAATTTTACCTTTCTGATATTAGAATGCTTTGGAAAAAGGCTATTTTCAATCTCGCTTACCCCACTTATCATTTCTTTAAAAAATCTTTGCATTTGTTTACTCACCGCTTAGCTGACAGCATAGAAATCAATTATCATTTCAAAGGCAGTATTCTGTCATATTTATGATTTTGTTTGCAATAATGATAGGTTAAATATCGGATATATATGGGGTAGTGTGAGCATAGGCATTAGGCTAAGAGTAAGGATTGGCACTGTAAACCCCTCTCCCGCGAAAGGAGTTTGAGTACAGTCTCAAAAAATACTGCACGCATGATAGAGGTTTTCGTATGGCAAATTGCTTGGGATAGAATCCTTCTCCCCAATCGCATCAAGAGCAGTCATGTGCTCATAAAATAAAAATTCAATTTGCATTTTTAGTTCTCTCTTTTATATTCGGACAATTTGTCGTAAGGCGTCAGAAATTTTTTCCATGCAGATTTCCTCTTTATTCGTGAGAGATCAGAGAAACTTAAAATCGTCTCTAGAATTATTGGTGGAATATTTTTAATTGCTCTCTGTCTAATTGTGATACAGACAAAAGCTAATAACCCTAACAAAGTTCCTCGCCACCCTGTATTTATGCTGAAGAATAAAGACACTATTACTGCAATCATAGCAATGAACAGCAAAAATCCAGGCACCATTGATCTGATCGCTCAGAATGCTATTGCAGAAGCAACAAGTATTCCCCCAGCAATTTGGAAAAAAATAATTGACTCTATTCAGCTTAAAGGTTGCGTCTGAAATATAATTTCAGAATCAAAGTGCATAAAAGGATCGTCACTAAAACAGTTACTGTATAAGGTATCATCATTACGTTGGCATTCTCTTCTATGAAATTCTCAGAAGCAATTAAATAGGCTAAACCTGGATTTCGTAAACCAGTTTCGATAGAAAATGAGATTTGATATTTAGGGTTTTTGCCAGCAAATATTGTGCCTAACAAAAATGCACTAATCGTTGCGATAATGACCACAGCATAACCTTGGACTCTCGGCTGATAGAAAGCTTGATATTGCTGGATGATAAGCAACACAAAAATAATTATTAATAACCAGCTTGCTCCTTTGATAATAAATTTTGCACAATGAATAGTTTTTAGCTGCCATTTTCGAAGCAATACACCCAAAATAGTAGGAATAAACTGAGTAATTGCGAGTTGTTCAATAATAATAGAGAACTTCATATTCAAGTTTAAACCTAAAATAATCTCCATGATTTCTAATAATATCGGAGTGGTTACAATAGAAATTAATGACACTATGAGTTCAATACGATTTGTGAGTGTTATATCTCCACCTAATGCACGCATAGCTTTGTTCGATAAATTGGCTGCCGGGGAACATGCCATAATAATAAGAGCGCAGGTAGCTTCCAGAGGGGGTTTAAAAATTAAAATTAATACTAGAAATACAATGGGTACAAGAAAAGTGACAGCTAATACAGCTTTTGTAACCAGCCATGGCTTTAAAGAAACGGTGTTATTTTCCTCACTTTCTATGCCTTGTCCAAATCTGATAGCAGCTACTGCCATCGCTAATAAAACAGTTAACCAGTCCATGAGAGAGATAGTTCCAATGAGTTGTCAATAACCGATTGCAAGCTAGCATGACTGGTCTTAACATGCAACATATGTGTTATGGCCACAAGCAGCTAACAGCGTGGAAATTATAACTGTATCAATGATATAATTTGACCATGCACTCCTGATCATTGTTGTTGCAGTTTTGAAAGGAATCAAAAAGGAAAAAAATATGGAAATCAAGCCACAAGCAGTTGCAATACCCAAGGAAACCGATCATCTCGAAAAAGGAAAATATGGTCCTATATTTCCCAAATCTCCCGCTTGTTATGGATTTACAATCATAGCCAACGTCAAACCTGGCAAAGCTGCAATCATCCGAAGTTATGGAAACAAATTGGTTCAAGCATTAGAAGGAGATCCCTACGTATTAGCCCCTCTTAAACTTCACTACTTGCGTTGGGTATTGTTCGATAACGACACACGCTTCATGTATCAGGGGATCTTCGATACGGATTTCGATAAATACACAGAGGACGCCATTGCGCTTTTCACCCAAACCGGTATCAACACCGTCTTTGAAAATCTCGAAGATTTTCCAACGGATTGGAAAACCAATCCTGAAGCGTTCATCAAATTTGTCCGAGATCATCATTGTCCTAGTTTTTTAGAATACGGGGAATATCCCTATTTCACAGCTGACGAAATTAAAAAAGCCCTCAAAATCAAGCATGCGTTCTCTGATATACTCGACCAGATGCAGTAAAACTACACAAATTTTCCAGGAGATGATCATGGCAGAAAAGGGACCCGCGCGAACCTACAATCAGAATCACATACTGCGAAAATATACACCTGGCCGAAGACGAGTGAGCGTTTACGTGTCATGGAGTTATCCCGCCGAGGCTGGCAGAAATCCCGCTGAACTAGACAACCGATTTTCCACGATGACGGAAGTTAGGCGGGTGTCTTGGCCCAACTATGAGGCGCCGGAATGGTCAGATCCGCTTCAATTCCAACAAGGAATCACAGGATCGTTGGAATTATTTTTCTGGGCTTGGGCACCATTCCAACAGTACATCGGTGAGATCACCGGCCATGTGGTTCCGGTATTTCAACGTATCGATCAAGCTGGCTTCAAGCTTCCCATTGATGAACGTGTACTGTCAGATACAGATACTTTGATGATTTTTGGATTAGACCATATGGTCACTGAACAGGAAGCAGCTTCCCAAGAAATCGAAGCTCTGCGGAATTTTCTCAAGCGTGAAGGCAGCTGTTTAATTCTAGGACCTCACCACGACGTTGGCGCTACCGATGATTTAAAGGTACGTGATATGGAATACTACCATCATGGCGATGCTTTGGTGCCACGCCAACAACGTTTTGGTCTGTACCTGCGTTCCATCATGAAAGGGCTCGGAGTGCCTGTTGAGAACCGGTATGGTTTGCGCCCGGCAGTGGAACCGGGAACCCAAAAACCGATGCCATTATCCATTGCCAGAGATCTGGATACCAAAGGTTGGCTAAAGGGCGTGACTAACTCTGTCTTCCATATGCACTTGCCGCATTATGCAGTCACAACTGCGGATACAAAGTCAATTCATGTGCTTGCGCGACAGCCGATTGATCTGTCCAAACCGCATCCGTTCACAGAAATGGGAAATCAAGAGTTCAATACGTTTCTCTGGATGCCTCCCTGCGGTGAGCGGGCAGGAGATATTCTATTGGCTGACTCCACCCTTTTTAGCACATTATTCGGCGTGGATGAAAGTGTGAAATGTTTCTGGAAAAATCTTGCCACTATCGCGTGAAGGCCAAGGAGAACAAATGACTGGAACAATGCAAGTGGTCCTCGAATTGGATGACATTCAAAGTGGTGTTTTGCGTCCCCGGCCTACGCCCTATGCGGCTACTTATATTGTGCTACGTATCGATGATGGTAAAGCGGGGCGCGAATTAATGCGTCGATTAAGCGCGGTTGTTACTTCCGCTGCTGCGCCTGCCAGTCCTTTAGCGGATACCTGGGTAAGTGTTGCGCTTTCTTATCAAGGACTGAAAGCACTGGGTGTGCCGCAGAATTCACTCGATAGTTTTGCCTGGGAATTCCGGCAAGGGATGGCGGCACGTTGCAAAGATTTGGGCGATACCGGCGAGAGTAGCCCCGAAAATTGGGAGAAGCCGCTGGGGACTGCAGAGGTTCATGTGATCATTGTTGCCGTGTCACCAGATACACAGGCACTTGAAACGGTACTTGAACCTGCTCGGCAGTCTTATAAAGATTTGTCAGGAATAACCGCTATATGGCGCCAAGATTGCTATGCTTTGCCTAATATGAAGGAACCCTTCGGATTTAGGGATGGTATTAGCCATCCGGCGATCGAAGGAAGTGGCATCGCGGGAACCAACACCTTGGAATCTCCGTTAAAAGCGGGCGAATTTGTGTTGGGTTATCCTGATGAAATGGGTGGTATACAAGAAACCACTCCAGAAATTCTAGGCCGCAATGGGACTTATATCGTTTTCCGCAAGCTGCATCAACGCGTAGCAGCTTTCCGTCAGTATCTAAACACAAATTCAAGTAGTCTTGGGGAAGAGGAATTGCTAGCTGCTAAAATGATGGGACGATGGCGCAGTGGTGCACCTTTGGCGCTCTGTCCCTTTCAGGATGACCCCAACTTAGGCGCTGACCCGCAGCAGAACAACAGTTTCCTTTACGAAAAAGATGATCCCATAGGATTCAAAACTCCGGGGGGTTCACACATACGACGCACCAATCCACGTGATGCTGCCGTTGCGGGCATGGTAAGACTTCACCGCATGATTCGGCGGGGAACTGCGTATGGTCCACTACTGCCTGAAGGAGCTCTGGAGGATGATGGTGCTGACCGAGGCCTGATGTTTGCATTTCTAGGGTCGCATCTGGGACGGCAGTTTGAGTTTGTTCAGTCTCAATGGATCAATGACGGGGTTTTCTTTGGTGGGGGCAGTGATAAAGATCCTATTGTAGGGGCAAATGAAGTCAGTAATAGTTTTACAACGCCACACCGGCCCGTTCGCAAACGCCTTCAGGGCATTTCGCGATTTGTTATTACGCGAGGCGGTGAATATTGCTTTATGCCTGGATTGAGAGCGCTGCGTTGGCTAGCTGATCTACCCACATAATATCATATGATCATAGATCATAGGGTCAAGTCTGGAGTGCGCCGTAGCAAAGCTACAATAAAGATGGCGGAAGGCCCGCCGTGATCTGCTTGCAGGAGTCGGTCACAAACCAACTTAAGCTGCTGTTCAAGGAAAACGGTAGTGAGCGTTAAGTAAAGCCAGCGGAAAACTGGCGAGGTAGGGGTTAGGAAGGTGAATAAAACTGAACCATTGTTGAAGCGTCGTTAGACCTAAGTAACGTCAAAATCAAAATCTTCCAGATATTTTGGGACAAACATACAGGCAACCTGCTTACTGAGTATGTGGCGTTCGGCGTAGAGATGGCACGAGCCTAACCTGGGCTTTAATGTGGAACTGCGGGAAGCAGTTATCTGGATGCAAAAGAGAGAAACTCAAGGGGTAAAATCCCATTGACAACATAGACCATGGTCTGTTGATGAAAGCGGTGCGTCAGCATACCGACAATAGATGTATATTATTATATTTAGAGCGATGGATAAAAGCCCCCGTGGAGTTGCCGGACGGAACTGTCAAAAGCAGGGATACCGGAACACCTCAGGGTAGTTAATCTCACCAACGGTAGCAAATAGGGTTTTGGATGGTATGGAAATCTTAGTAAAGGGTATAGCTAAGCAACCAGACAAAATCAACTTTGTTCGATACGCCGACGATTTTATCGTGACGGGAAGCACACGAGAAGTGCTAGTAGATAAAATCAAACCGGCTATCGAAACCTTCCTCAAAGAACGTGGGCTAGAGCTCTCGCAAGAGAAATCTAAAATCACAAACGTGAATGAAGGCTTTGACTTTCTCGGGTTTAACGTACGTAAATATAACGGGAAATTATTAATCAAACCCGCCAAGAAAAACGTACTTTCCTTCTTAAAGGATATCCGAGCATTTATCAAACGCCACAGCGCGATTCCAATAGAACTCTTCATCCAAATGCTGAACGCACGCATACGCGGATGGGCAAACTATTATCGCCATGTTGTCTCAAAAAGGGTCTTCTCATATGTAGACAAGTGCATTTTCCAAGCTATCATGGGCTGGATAAAACGGAGACATCCAACAGGAAGTTTGCGCAAATGGTGTGCCAAATATTTTCGCACATCAGCAACAAGAAACTGGATATTCTCCACTCAAATTAGGAATAAGAAAGGAACCACTTATTACTTTGATTTGTTTTCAGCCCAAAACGTGAAGATCGAACGCTACATTAAGATTCAAAGTGAAGCACACCCATTTAATCCAAGGTTCAAAGAATATTTTGAAAAACGTGAGAAACGTCACAAAATAATCCGAACTAACATGGGGAAATGCTAACCAATATTCTAAATGAGCTATCAGAAGAGGTGGACGGACTGAGACAATCAGTCCTAAAAATGCTTGAGCGTAGGTCGCATGCTGCGTTCTTAGAGGATTGCCAGTTGCAGCAATGCAACTGGCTTACTCGATACTTACAAAGACACTAAGAGCAACTATTCCTCACAAAATTTACCCTGATTTACCAAAGATTTTTTACTCATTTCACCTATGGAGCAAACAAATATGAACAAAGCAGATTTTATCAAAACTATCGCGGACAAAGCCCAGATTTCTAAGGCAGAGACTGCCCGCAGTCTGGAAGCTGTATTGGAAACTATCACCGAGATATTCCAGAATAATCACACATTAATTCTGCCTGGTTTTGGTACGTTTGGCGTTAAAACCCGTGCCGCACGCACTGGACGCAACCCTAGTACTGGCAAAACTATTAATATCCCGGAAGCCCAGGTGCCTTTTGTTCGTATCAGCTCCAAGATCAAAGAGCAGTTAAACGCGAAGAATAAAAAAACTACCCAGGTTAAAATTGAAAAGCAAAAGGGCCGTTTGGAGAGTGTTGTAGAATAGTCGTCCGCAAACCGTGTATACTAAATTCTTTACCACTTAATCATTTTTTTCCATTAGACAGGAGTTGAAGTATGGCAACAAAACGTGCAATTACATCCAAGGCTAAAGCCACTGGATTTTCAGCGCAGATTCGACAGCTGGAAACTTGCTGGACACAGGATCAGGCAAAACTGGAAAAAATCTATCCGAAAGTACTGGCTGACATTGATAAGGCAATAAAAAATGCTGTCCAAGAGTTGAAAAAAACTCAAGGAAAATCTAAGACCACCAAGGCTACTAAATCTACTGCTCGCTCGGCCAAAATCAAACCGGCTGATCTGGCGGCTCTAAAAAAGAAATTGGATAGTTTAAAAGCGGAGAAAGCGCTCATAACCTCTAGTCATAAAAAATTATTGGCGCAGAAAAAAATACTACAGCAATTTGATAAAGCCTGGGCAAAAAAATTGAGTGCAACCAAGAAAACTTTAAAACAACCAAAATCAATCCAAAAGAAAAAAATCGCCGAACCTTCCTTTATACAAAATCTAGGTGAAGCAAGATAAATTCACTCCTGAAAATCCCGCTTTGTTTGGTTCAAGGCGGGAGCTTTTTTTTCTTTCTTTCCGCTGGTTTGACATTATCTCACCCAGTTGCTGGCAAATCGCCGTTTGCTCATTAGCTCAGATCCTTCCCGCTAAGCAATGACCCGCACCAATTCTCTCCAGTCAGTAGTAAACCGAGGTGATCTGCGGTCAGCGCGCATTCTCCAGACATTATCCACCCCTTGTGCCGCAACAAACACTGTGTTGACCCCCATTTGTTCGTTGAGTTGATCCATAACTTGCATCAATTTTTCACGCTTCACCTGGATGGCGGAGTGGTCAATAAATAAATCCTGCTGCTGACATCCCGTTGGCACAATATCCATTAGCATAATACCTGCGCGGTAATACCGATATCCCGGGCGAAATATTTGCTTTAGTGCACTTTTGGCGGCCTGTATCAGTCTGGCGCTGTCTGCGGTCGGCGCAACTAAACCCTGCATTTTGCCGTTTTGGTATTGTGGCTCTGAATTGTGAAAGGGATGCGTGCTGATAAAAGTATAAATCCCCTGCGCTTTAGACTGTTGTTGCCGCAATTTTACAGCGGCTCGCGCAGTATATTGGCTGACTGCCTCTGCTAAGTCTTCGTAATCGGTGATAAGTTTTCCAAAAGAACGGGAGGCGATAATATTTTTCTTCGGTTGGATCTTTTCCAAGGTCAGGCAGGCGATACCCTGCAGCTCCAATACAATCCGCTCTATCACTACCCCAAACTGTGGGCGTATCGCTTTGGGACAATAATCACGCAGTTGCTGGGCTGTGGTTATGCCCAATCGCTGTAATTTTACAGCGGTACGGCTACCTATGCCCCAAATATCTTTTACTGGAAATGTTTGCAGAATAGATTGTTGCAGGATGGGATCGCGCAGATCACATATGCCGCTAGTCGTTTGTGACTTAGCAATGCGATTGGCGACTTTGGCCAAGGTTTTGGTGGGTGCGATACCAATGGAAACCGGAATTCCTATCCAGGTATAAATTTTTTCACGTATGCTTTCTGCATAGTTTGCCAGCTCATCAGACGCAAAACCATCAAGCCGCAAAAAAGCTTCATCAATGGAATAGACTTCAACCTCGGGACATAAAAGACGCAGTGACGTCATCACCCGTTGCGATATATCACCATACAAGCTGTAATTGGATGAAAAAACCTGCACTTGATGGCGTTGTAATAGTGGGCGCAATTGATAGAACGGCGCTCCCATAGCAATACCCAACGCTTTGGCCTCGTTTGAGCGCGCCACAATACAACCGTCATTGTTGGACAATACCACCAGGGGTTTATGGTTTAGTGCGGGATTAAAGATCCGCTCACAGGAAGCATAGAAATTATTACAATCAACCAAGGCATAAACAGGCGGGGTATGAGTGATTGTCATGACACAGGGTGTATCACGTTGGTCACGATTCCCCAAATGTAAACCTCAGCTTCCGGCTTGACTTCAATCGGCGCAAACGCTTCATTCTCAGGCATTAAATACACTTTACCCTGAGGAGTTTTTTTTAAGCGTTTAACGGTCAACTGTCCGTCAACAGCCGCAATCACAATGCGCCCATGGGTTGGCTCAAGGCTATGGTCTACAATCAGGATATCTTGGTCATGGATGCCGGCGTTGATCATAGAGTCACCGCTGACCCGCATAAAAAAAGTGGCGTGGGATGTTTGATGAGTAGAGCGTTTAAATCCAGGTTGCTTTCGATATAGTCATCCACTGGTGAGGGGAATCCAGCTGGCACACTGGAAGAATAAAAAGGAAATTGAAAATGACATTGTGGGGCTAGTTGGGAGATGGCGTTAAGCATAGTTAAGATACCTGTTCATGTTTCTTCATCGAGCATCCTACTTTCTCGCGTTGTTCTGCACCTATACGTATTTGCTCCAAATCACCATCCATGAAAGGAGTGTACCAGATTCATTGGTTCTCTGAGCGAAATTTAATCTGCTCAATGTACAATATCTGGCGAAGCCGCATTGAATATCAGATTATTAATAGTTTTTGGAGTGAGAACGTAACCCTTATTTTTTAGCCCTGATATCATCTGTCGTATACGCAGATTCAGATCTGTTATATGGATGAATCGACTTTATTGGCGCATCAAAGTTTATGGGTCAATGAAAAAAAACAGCATGCGGCAGTTAATTTACCCTTGCTGACTCCAGCGGAGCAGACGATTTATCAGCAGTTAAAACAACAGTATTGGGGCATTAATATCCGTCTTGAACAAGAGCGGATTAATTGGGAATATGCTTGGAGGGTTTTGATTAACTTCTCTTGAATTATAGGAATGTACATAAATTAATAAATCATTGATTTTCGATACCTGCTCACCCCCCTCGCGCCTACGTCCCGCGGCTTGTCCGCTGGAGGTAGGGTGAGTAGTTACGATTTTCGCAAAGCTTATTTAGCCTTGATACACCACCCTGTCTGCCGCCGCCAATCCTAGCTTTTTTTGGGTTTTCACTGGGTTATTTTCTTCTGTTTTAGTTTTTAAATCTTCGTTACTAGTGCTGGAACCAGGTTCAGGTGAGATCACCGAATTCCGTTGGTCTTGGTTTTTTGAGCGGAAAGACAGTTCGGAACCCTTTAAGTCGGCACTGTCATTGTGCATAGCAGAGCTGCTTGAAAAAAAGCCAGTGGCTACGCTGCCAGGATTAACGGGTGAAGGCGGCCTTTGATCCTTAATCAGGATGGGCGGTGGGGGTTGTGAGGTTTGCTGAGGGGCAGGCGGCGCGATAGAATAGGTCTGGAATATGGAATTTTCTAGCTTGCCCCTGATGTGCGGAATGAAATTCTCCTCTGCAAACTGCCGCCTTTCCTTAAGATCAGAACAGGTGATCAGCAGTTTCACACGGCCCTGATATTTCTCTAATTGATTGAGGTCATATAAGTTGGGCGGCGTAGACGGAAGTCGGGTGCTTTTATTATCACCCACCGTTTGATTGGGTATGTCATTGCTACTGCAAGTTGGTTCATAAAATACATCATAATGATCGGCAATCCACACAAACTGGTAATCGCGTTTCAAAATAGCGATTTCTTCCCCAGTAAAATTGTTGCATTCCGGAATTAATATATGACTATAATAATCCCACAAATCCTTGGGACGAACCTGTTTGGATTGTAATGGAATAAAAATGGGTATGGGCGCTGCCGGTGCCAGATCGCCAGGGCGATATGTATTCCAGGCCGGGTTTCGCCATAATTCAGCAAACAGGCTTTTACCCGAGCCTTCCGGACCTTGCAACAGGAATACCTGGGCTTTGCCCTTGAGCAGTTCCTTTTCTATCAGCGGGTATAATAACTTGTTCTTCCCAAATTGCGTTTTGCCATCAGGGGGAATGGAGTGAGATGATTTTTTATCACTATCCGTTAATACCGCCTGGCGCAGGCGCTGTAATTTAATTCCCAGGGTATTTCCCGGGGATGAGGGATCGTGCCAATAAGGACATGGACTTTTTTGCAGCAGGACTTTAAAAGGGGATGTTCCAAATTCTGTCCACCAGGAGCTGAGTCTCTTTGAAAGACTTTCCTTTTCTTCCCTGGGTCCCTGAGGTTTGATGGCATTGCGCCATAAATATTCGAATACTTGCGCCACCTCACCAGCCTTGGGACGTTCTTCAGGCTTTAAGGCACAACAGGCGTAAATGACGCCGATCAATTCAGGCGGAACTCCTTTAGGCCATTCGATGTTACGTTGACCCTCGCGCAGTGGTAAAACTGCTCTAATCAGGAAAGCCTCGAACTTAAGCTCAGGGAAGAGAAGCCTCAGGTACACGACACCAAGACTAAAAATATCAGTGGCGCACGTGGACCTCAAAGTAGTCGTCAACTCAGGTGCAGCATATCCGTGAGCGCAAAAAAGCCCCAAACGTTTCGAGACTTCATCGGTTGACCCAAAGTCTCCTAACTTGGCGCGACCATCTTTATCAATAAAAATATTTTCAATTTTTAAATCACAATGTACTAGACCCTTGCCATGCAGAATGGCAACCGCAAGTGCGATGTCGCGTAGCAAACGGTAACGCTCCGACCAAAGTAATGGAGGGATTTCACTTGCTTGCTGGTCTAGTGTTTGAGGCAATAACTCCATCACCAATAAAGGTGGGTTATAAAAATGACTCATCCCCAGAATCTCTGGGTCATCTTGGGAAAATATGCCAGGTCTCCTTAGAGATGGACCTCTTAGTGTGTATCCTATCATGTCTACCAAAAAGTCAGACTGCAAACCTGCCATCACGTCTGCCTCACGCTTCACTGCAGCTTCTAATTTTTCTAATTCGTTTGAAACGTTATAAAGCTTTACTGCCACGTCCTGGTGATTATACTTTCCACGAAATACTGTGGCATTTTCACCGCTACCAAGAAGATTTGAACCTTGCAATGGATCTAATAGACTAAGATCCAGCTCCCATTTCTTATCTGGTATAAGACTTTTTTTGCTTTCATCGGATCCAGACATTGAGGAAGGCATGGATGATGAGGAAGAAACGGATGTGGATGCCGGCGTTTCAGATATTGTCTGAGACAATGATTCTTGCATTGTTCTTCTCTGGTTTTTCAATTCAGGATAAACATAATTTTTCAGATAATTCCCGTATAATTTCCCCTGTTGAAAAACGAGGGTTAGGGGATTTTTCCATTATCTGAAAGACTATATTTTGAGTAAATAATAACCTCAAATTCTTAAGTTTATATTATCACATGCTAAGTTAACTACTCCTGCTTGACGCTAACACCAAAATACGCATTTTAAAAATATCATGATTAAAGGAAGAGGATTGGGTTGATTTTTATGATATCTGGCATTTTGTTATAACTATCGCAATATTTATTGGACGACTAAAAGTACTCAAAAAATTAGACGTAGCAATACAGTAAAAATATATTTTATAATGTGGGAGAGAAGAATTTGTATGGCAAAACAACCTATCTACCAAGTGGATGCATTCGCGTCAGAATTGTTTTGTGGCAATCAAGCAGCTGTATGTCCACCGTTGCTGCAGTCAATTCGATTCCTCCTTGTAAGGTGGAAGCGCCGTGGGATTGCTTTGGACAATCTTTAGCTTTTCCTCTGCACTTGGATTAGCTGTTTTGGGGACTATCTTTAGGATTGCTGCCAACTATCATCAAATAGCTTCAAAAATATCTTTCTTACATGGCTTTCACTATGTCATGCTAATTTTATTCGCATGGTCTTTGTTAATGTTTTGTCTTACATTATTTGCATGAAAATTGTAAAATATGGTTACAGAGATTAAACGGTTGAGGCGTGATTGATGTGGCGTTCCTATTTTAAAAATGATGCACTGCCTTTGTGGCGGCTGGCGATCCCTTTAGTGCTGACAGGACTATCACAAGCATTAGTGCCGTTCTTTGAGACGTTATTTCTAGCACGGTTAGGAGCGGATAGTTTAGCAGCAGGTGCCATTGTTAGTTGGTTATTTGGTACATTAGCCGTGATTGCTTTTGGTACATTGGGTGCTATTAATGTTTTGGTATCCCATCGTTATGGTGCCAAGGACAATCAAGGAATCCGTGAGGTTGCTCAAGCGGGCTTATGGTTGGCGCTCATATTGGCATTACCTACGATCATCCTCTTCTGGAATATTCCACCTATTTTGCTGTATTTTGGGCAACCGCCAGTTATCGTTTCCTTTGCACAACAGTACTTACATGCGTTAGCCTTTGGTTTGTTACCTAATCTGGTCTTCATTGCTTTATTGGAAGTGCTGGTTGGATTGGGGCGAGGTCGCCTTATTTTAGTGTTTATACTCATCCAGGTTACTCTTACCATCAGTTTAAGTTTTGCGCTCATTTTTGGAAAATGGGGATTTCCTGCTTTGAAAATTGCAGGCGCTGGTTGGGGGATTACCGCCAGCTCCTGTCTGATGGTCATTATTTTAGGCTGTTATGTTACCTTGTATTCGGATTATCGACACTATTTTAGACTGTCATTGCAAATCAGCTGCTCCTTGCTTTCGATACTGAAAGAGTTATTGAATATCGGTTTACCGACTGGCGTGATGTATTGTTTAGAGGTAGCATTTTTTTTGGCGCTAACGTTAATCGTGGGAGCAGTCGGTGGCAGCGAATGGATGGCAGCCAATCAGGTGGCTTTGCAGTATATGGGATTTTGGGCGTCGATGATTTTTGCTGTCGCCCAGGCTATCACGGTCAGGATGGGGCATCTGTTGGGGGCTGGGGAGGCTCATGCTGCGAAGCGTGCGGCGATTTGTGGCGTTGCTACGGCAGGTGGAGGGATGGTGATTGTGGCTATTTTATTTTGGTGCTGTCCGTTCATATTCATTGCAGTTGATTTTAACCCTCACCAAATTGAAACAGCGGCTATTGTTGTGATGATCGTTGCGTTGTTTAAAGTCAGTTCACTGTTTCAAATCGTAGAGGCCATGCGTATTACATGGTTTGGTGCACTACGCAGCTTGAAAGATACTCGTTTCCCATTATTATCTACCTTGTTGGGTTTCTGGTTGATTCCTTTGCCGGTGGGTTACGGCCTGGCTCACATGGCATCACTAGGCGTGGTGGGTTTTTGGTGGGGAATGTTCTGCGGTGCTTTAATGAGCGGTAGCCTGTTATGTTATCGATTTTTTTGCAAAATAGAGGACTTCAGTAAGAATACTGAAAATGATGGGAAGGTGACGGGATGAGTTTCCATTGTCGATTACGACCGTTACAAAAAGCAGATTTTTCTGATCTGGATGAAGCATTTGGAATCAAGACTGTGCTTTGAAAGTAGAGTGTTGTTAATGTCAAAGGGTCAATTTGTTATTTTTTGAAGAAACTATTATAACGCAGCAATTGTATTTTCGTGGGGTTCGTAATGAATTCAAGTTTAGGCTCTGTAAAACAATAACCTATCTTTTTAACATCCCATCTAAGACCCATCTTCGCAGGCGGGAGGGGATAGAAAAACACTTACATAGAACAACCGACGTAGTCGTCCCGGCATGGAAGCCGGGATCCAGATCACAGGATGTGAAAGTTTCGCTTTCCTGCGCCCTGGATCCCGGCTTCCTGCCGGGACGACGTTCCGTCGACTATGCGCGCATTTTTCTACCCCCTCCCGTCTGCAAATCTGAGTCTCATCTGGGCGCTAAAAAGATAGGTTATTGTTTTACAGAGCCTAAGTTAAATTAAAAATATCAAATATATAAATTCCTTCATCTTGTTTATAAATTTATTGAAAAAATAAAATTTTTTAGAACTCACCAATGGTGAGTTTTTGTTTTAAGGATAAAAATAGTTTTTATGTCAGAAAAACAAGCGTAATTCTCGTATTAGCGTCAGAATTTATGCAACTAGAAGGTGAACAATTAAAGCAGTACAACTGGACTTGTGGCCCTAATTCTAATTTTATGGTTCTAGTTAACCCAGATGGCTCGTTAAATCAGATTAGCAGTGCGATTTGTTCAAGTTCGAATTATAAGAAAGAAAATGAACTTAGCGGAAGCTGTGCGATGAATGATTACTCAATTGATTCTAGCCCATTGCAACCTGGTGCTTTGCGTAGCATTATACTGCGCCGCTTTGGCTAAATCGCCCTCGATTAACGCCAACGCCTTATTAGTCTCTTTCTCGACAGCGCCAAAAATGCGCTCATCACCCAGCAGTGGCCAGCGCGGAACGTTTTATTATTGCGCCGGCAATACCAATGCGGCGTATTGGCCATTGTGGAGTTGAATACCGGCCGCTTGTATGTCTCACCCATAGAAGCACAGGATTATTCGAAATACTGCCTTCATGAACCTTGATTGTGACATCCTAAACTATTGCGCCCCATCATTTACTAAATTATTCCTGGCCATCGGAGTTTGTCAATGCACAATCATTATGGTATTTTGCGGCAAAAAAAAAGGTATTTATTTATTCTTAAGATAAAGAGGTGTGTTTATGTCGTTTTTTGAATTGAAAGAAAAAAAAGCCCCTGGCACGCTTAAAGAACTACAGAAGGTGTTAATAGAATATCCAAACTGTATTCCTGCAATATTGTATGATAGATGTTTTACGAAAGCGAGCCAAGGTTCGGGCTATCGCTATAGCGATAATTATAGAATAGATTGTGCTAGGTTAGCCCTTTTGTATTTACCTATTGAAGCTACTATTATGGGTGTAGATCTAAATGAGAAGTTTTGTGAGCAGGGGGTCAAAGCTTAGCAATTAATCCGTCCTATCCAAATTTTTCATACAACTACATCGATCTCAGACTAGTGGTTTGCGAGAATAAATTCTAATATAGGGTCTATTCCTTAACGCCATCCCCAGGCTGGTCAAAATGGATACAACTTGACGGATTTGAATAGTCTTAATAACACTGCCATGAACTTGATAAGCAAAAGATCATTGCGAAAATAGCTAACTATTGAGGTTATGAGTTATGGAATCAAAAAAAACGGAGTTAAAAGAAAAAACTGGTGAGAATCAGATCGTATATCTAAGCGAGCTAGGATCTGCGATATTCCAACAAGTATTTCAACGCCCAATAGAAACACGAATTAAAGAGGAATATGAAAGGTTAGCAAAATATCAAGGTGACACAGGAACTCCCTCTGTCTTTAAAATGGGTGTTATATACGGGTGGGCTCTTGCTTATCATGGTTTAGCTACCTGTTATAAGCGAGGTCTTGGCGTAGAACAATCTAATAAAAAGGGGCGAGAAATTTTAAGCACTGCCCCCTCGAAAAACATGCTTGATTGCGTCGATTCATCTGCATCGATAGATGCTCCGGCGTTAGAGGAATTTTTTTCCTCAAAAGTATCTCATCATTTGAAACAATATCAGTTTGCAGATGTTTTGTTTTTTTTGCACCCTATTGCCGCAATGAGTAATCCCCCTTTAAAGAAACTCCATTCGTGGGCATCTGACCTCGAAATAGAGTCACGATTTAACATTGCTTTGCCTTGCTATCGCGTCATAGCGGTAAAGGGGGGCGCAAGTGAAGAGGCGGCTGCTGCCCTTAATGATTTAATTAATTGTTATAAGAACGGAAAAAAAGGTCTTGAACAAAATGTAGCTACGGCAGAAAAATTACAAAACATCAATCCAATTGATCAAGTTTTCTGTAGAGAGGCTAGAATATTGGAACTAACGGCAGACATTGAAGAGCGTTATGGCTGCCTAGGGCTAAAGCCAATAGAGCAAGGGCATTATTACATTCAAGGAGAAGTTAGTCATCAAGAGAAAGCCGTAAAATATTACGAATTGGCTGCAAAAACGAGGGAAGCTAATGAAGCATTTTTTTTTCTTGGTCTTTGTTATTTACACGGAATAGGCGTAAAACCGGATGCTGCAAGGGCTATATCTTTCCTTAAGGAGGCAATGGCAGGCAAGTTTAAAGCAGCACAATACGTATTGGCCTGGTGTTGCCAATTGGGTATCGGGGTAGAAGAAAATGCAAAGTTAGCGCAATCTATTAGAGAGACAGAATTAGGCAAATTCAATCTTGATTTATTGCAAGATAGCAAGCCTCTTTCTCAAGAGGAGAATGATAGCAAATTTAGCGAAAAAAATTATACCGTTGCTCCCTTCCCGACCCCTTCCAGTTCGCCCGCTTCAATATCGAGCAGTCAGAATAACCCTGGTTGTTCCACAACCGCCAGTTCTTACTCTTCTTTAAATGCCTCATTAAAAATCAATCCTCTGGATATTGAAATGAAAAGCTCAAATACTAAGCTTTTCAGCAAAAGCTTAGCGGAAAGAGTAGTAGGAGAATTACACCTGTCTATTCAATCTAAGATAGTGCAAGGAGGTTCAAAAAAAGTTAATTCAGTTCTAAGACTTTTAGACCAAGACTTATTGGCTTATACACACCACAGTGAGAAAGAGGCAATAGCCGAATCTATATTTCAGGAAGGAGAGCGTTATAAATTAGAGAAAAATGGCAAGGAGGCTTTTATGTGTTATCAAGATGCCACAAATGAAGGGAGCTTAAAAGCTAAAATTCGACGAGGTAGTTGTTACGCTAACGGTGAAGGCGTAACGAGAGACAAGGGTAAAGCAAACAGAATATTTGATCAAGTGTTTGAAAAAATTAAGGAAGGGGATAGTGAGGCGCTTTTGTTATTGGGCAATAGTTACCTTAAATGCGGAGATACTAAAGCGGAACAATGTTTTTTTCGAGCTGCAGTGCAAGGCTGCAGACCAGCATTACTCCTGTTAATTACAGAAGAAAGAGTAAAAAACAAAGAAAAAAAAGAAAAAAATCAAAAGAATTCTATTATCGTGGAAAAATTGGAAGCGCTTGCCAGGATGTGGGACGAGACGTGGGATAGTACTGCCAGTTTTTTGTTGCTGCAGTTAACTCAGCATAAATTTCCCAGCGAAGCACTCATTTATCAGGCTCACCTTACCTTATTGGCGAATGCTTCATCCCCAAATTACCAAAAAGAGGCGAAGAAGCTTTATCAAGCAGCGGCTGATCTAAATAGCGCCGAAGGCCACTACTTCTTAGGTATATTATATGTCAGTGGCCCAGAACCAAAATTTGAAGAAGCGATACCTCATTTTAAACAGGCAGCTATTCAAGGCCATGCCTCTGCTATAACACTATTAGCCTATTGTTTGGATCATGGGTTAGGTGTCCCTTGCAACAAGGAAATAGCACAACAAATAAGGATAGGTGATCCCTCCGGTAATGAATCTGTCCTCAATAAACTTAAGATTAAAGAAATAAAACCTAAGAAAAAATTTGATTTAGATAACCTGAGTGCTAGTACGCTTGATCAAATAGATAAAGTAATCGAATTAGAGGCTAGCATAGATCATTTGAGCAATAAGGCGGAAAATGATTTTCAAAAACCAAAGGAACTTTTAAAATTACAACATGAGATTAGTCAGGCAAAAGAATTACCGATACTTATCGCGGGAAATTTAACTGCAAAAATTAATAAAATCCTTACGCCTGGCGCTTTTAGCAATTCGAAACCAAGACAATGGAGTCTGCCTAACCTTTGGAGAAAATCTACGCCTCCTAATAAGGATAGAAGAAAATCTTTAGACCCAAAGGAGTACCAGCAAACTAAAACTGTTTCAATTACACCCAAGCCCCCGAATTGATACTTCTCCAGCCAATCCACGGGATGACGTAAAGTGTAAAAATTTTTGTCCTTTACAGGGGGTTAGTTCGTAAGCGATCCATCAACCCCATCATTGTTTAATTATTCAACCTTGGCATAATCCAACTTAATACGCCAGTGCAAAAAATCTGTTGACTGAAACCGATCCGGAATTAAAACAATTGGCTGAAGAAGAGATTGCAGCACAAGCACAACGCTTGGAAGACTTGGAACAGCAATTGAAAATTCTTCTCTTACCACAAGACCCCAATGATAAGCGCAATGTGTTTTTAGAAATTCGAGCGGCCAGCATGCCAACTGGACTGAATCAGCCATCCGCATCACCCATTAACCCACCGGGACAGTCGTCGAATGTCAGGATGAACGCTCCCAACATAAAAATCGTGCCCGTGCCATGAGCTTATTAAGTGCGCGCCTGTTGGCCAGTGAACAGGAAAAACAACGCCGCAAACAAAGTGAAACCCGCCGCAATTTGGAAGGAGCAAATTTAGAGTTTTTTAGTTTAAGACGTGCGTCTAAATCTCCTTGTTCGGCAGCTAATACAATTAATATTTTTTTAATAATTCATCACTATAATGGTAAAAATCAAATACCTAGTGAGAATTGTAATGAACGAACAGCAAGAGAACTTTACATCCAAGGAAATCAAAGCAATCCAACAAAGACGGAACAATAAACCTTCTTCGGGGCCAATAGACTCAAACAACGCAGAGGCTCAAGCTCAATGTGATTTGGGTGATCGTTATTGGTCTGGGAAGGGCGTAGAAAAAGATTTCAAAGAAGCGGCGCGTCTTTTTCGTTTAGCTGCGGATCTAGGTCTTAAGCAAGCCAAACTTAGGTTGGCCTTTTGTTATAAGGAAGGGCTAGGTGTAACGCGAGATCCCGATGAAGGAAAGCGTCTTTTATGTTCGGCTTATCCAGACTTCGACTTCTCAAAAACGTCTGATGAGTTTGCAGCTATTGGAGAAGCTGAAGAAATGGAGAAGCAGCGAGCGCGGGAAATCACAGCAATCCAACAAATAAGGAAAAATAATCCTTCCTCGGGACCAATAGAGTTAAACAAGGCAGAGATTCCATGTTTTTTGGGTCATTGTTATTACCATGGGAATGGCGTAGAAAAAGATTTCAAAGAGGCAGTGTATTTTTTTCGTTTAGCGGCAAAACAAGGCTCTAATGTAGCCCAGTTTAATTTGGGTGTGTGTTTTGCTAGAGGAGAAGGTGTAGAGCAAGATTACAAAGAGGCAGCGCGTCTTTTTCGTCTAGCTGCGGATCAAGGTCATACGCAAGCCCAATTTAAATTGGCCCATTATTATCTGGAAGGACTAGGTATAAAGAAAGATCCCAATGAAGGAAGGCTTCTTTTACGTTTGCTCTTTCCAGACCACGACTTCTCAGAAGAGTCTAATGAGTTTGAAGATAACGAAAATAAGTTGACAGCTACCGAAAAAGTTAGACAGATGGACGAGAAACGCCTGCGAGAAATCAAAGCAATCCAACAAAGACGGAAAACCTCGGGACCAATAGAGCTAGGCGATGCAGAGGCTCAATGTGATTTGGGTCGTTGTTACTGGTCTGGAAAAGGCGTAGAACAAGATTTCAAAGAGGCGGCGCGTCTTTTTCGTTTGGCAGCAGATCAAGGCAATGCGGAAGGCCAATGTAGCTTGGCTGCTTTGTATGAGCGTGGAGAAGGCGTAGAACAAGATTTCAAAGAAGCGGCGCGTCTTTATGATTTGGCAGCAAATCAAGGTCATGCCCAAGCTCAAAATAATTTGGGTTTCTTATATATTAATGGGCACAGCATAGAAAGAGATGTCAAAAAGGCGGTGGGTCTTTTTCGTTTAGCGGCAGATCAGGGCTTTGCGCCTGGCCAAAATAGTTTGGGTTATTGTTATTTTCATGGGCAAGGCATAAATAAAGATGTCAAAGAGGCAATACGTCTTTTTCGTTTGGCTGTGGATCAAGGTTCTGGGCACGCCAAACTTAATTTGGCCCGGTGTTATCGGAGCGAGGAAGGTGTAACGCGAGATCCCAATGAAGAAGAGCGTCTTGTACATTCGGCTTATCCAAACCACGACTTCTCACCAAAGCCTGATGCGTTGGCAGCTATCCCAGAAGCTGAAAGGGAGAAGAAGCAGCAAGCGCGTTATAATCGTTTAGCTGCGGCTCAAAAACATAGGGAGGACCAACTTAATTTGGCCCGGTGTTATGAGAATGGGGACGAGAAGGAAGGTATAACGAAAGATCTCGATAAAGGAAAGAGTATTGTACGTTCGGTTTATCCAAACTTCGACTTCGCCACAAAGGATGAGTTTGAAGCTATCCCAGAAGCTGAAGATTGGCAGGAGCGGAACGAGCGGGAGGAGCGAAGGAAACTTAGTTTTTAAAAAACTCTAGCATCCTCAGAATAGGTCATTAAAAATTCTTTTTTGTCTGTTTATGGAATGCCGCCGTTAAAAACGTCACCACCAATCCTGCTTTCAAAAACCAGGCTGGAGCAAAATCGGAGTGAGTTAATTTCACTAAATACAAGGCAATTAACGGCGTGGTCCCCCCAAAGAGGGTAATTGCCAGATTGTATCCTAAGGCCGTGCCTGAGTTACGCACGGCCGTGATGTGCTTGCTGCGGCAAAGCCAATCCTTGGTTTCATGGAGGCTATTCGCGTAAACCCGATCGTCAGTCAGGGGAGAGGAATCCTGTTTGGATCCCTCGATTTTATTGCCGTGATTGTCATCGAACTTTCTCTGTATTACCCGAATGCATCCCTGTGCGACGCTGGTATCTTTGGGCGGTTCAACAAGCTGTTCTGGTTAAGCTGCTATTGGGAGAGAGTTTAAACGCCATCAGTCAGCACCTTTCTCCCTGCCGGTCGACCTGTCGCCGCTGGAAAGAGTGCTTGCAAAATCAGTTTCTGTTGCAGAGCCGCACACTCACCGCCCGTTTTCCCAAACTGGGACTCTGCGCTAACACCTGGGACACTTTTTGGCCAGCAGTTTTCAAAAACATGTCTTTCGATCGCGCCATGCTTCTCTGTCACCAGGCGGGGCTTTCTATCCCATGATTTCTACCGTTTTAATCATCCTGAGACACCGACCAAATGTTGGTTTCAGGAGACCCCACACAATTTCGCCATCCTCAAGGAGTCGCTGATTATGCTGTACTGAGTTTCCTTAAATTACATTGATATCAGGAGGAAACGGATGAAAAAACCCTTACATCCCGTCGCGCTGTTTCGACTATCGGTTTTAGGCCCGCTGGCCAGCCGAGACCGATTTAACCGCGGCGAATTAAAAAAATTATTGGCTGAGTTGGCCCATCACAGCTATCAAATTCCAGGAAGCAAACGAACCCATCTCAGCCCTCAATCGATTGAGCGGTGGTACTATGCTTGGCGGGCAGGAGGAATTGAAGCGCTGGAGCCCAAAGTGCGTTGCGATAAACAACGTAGCCATTTAAGCAAAGCAGTACAAAATGCCTTGCTCAACGCCAAACGGGAAAACCCAAATCGTTCCTTGAATACCCTGATCCGGTTACTGGAAGACCATGGGATTGCCGCTAAAGGCCAATTAGCCCGTGCCAGCGTGCATCGTTTTTTGCAACAGCATCAACTCTCCAAATCCACCCCGGCCGAATCCCATACGATTGAGCGTCGCGCCTTTGTTGCAGAACACGCCAACGATATTTGGCATGCCGATGTCATGCACGGCCCAGTCATCTCCAGTTTTCGAGGCCCGCGCAAGCTCTATTTGGTTTCTTTGCTGGATGATGCATCCCGTTTAATAGCCCATGCCGATTTTTGCTGGAGTGAAACCGCTTTAGATATCGAAGGCGTGCTGAAATCGGCTCTTCTGAAACGCGGCATTCCTAAAAAAATTATTCTGGATAATGGAGCGGCTTATCGCGCAGCATCACTCCAGGAAATTTGCGCACGCCTTGAAATTCGTTTGGTCTATTGTCCTGCCTATGAACCTCAAGCCAAAGGTAAGCTCGAGCGTTACCATCGCACCTTCCGTGCCCGATTTTTAACTGAAATTCAACTCGATGAATTCAATGATCTTCCACCCATCAATGCGCGCCTGTGGGCCTGGATTGAGCAGGCCTATCATCAACAACCGCATGAAGGGATCAAGGGACAAACCCCTCTGACACGTTGGCGGCAAGACCTTCGGTATATCCGAGGTTTAGGCCCATTAGCCAACCAGTTTGATGAATTATTTTTTCATCGGGTAGAACGTTTTGTACGCAAAGACGGCACGCTTTCCTGGGAGGGCAAACGGTTTGAAGTGCCCTATCATTATGCTGGACAGACCGTCTACCTGGTTTTTGATCCACACCTCAAACAGCCCCTGCGTATCGAGTCCAAAAATTTTGAATCCTTAGGTCCGGTGGCGCCGTTGGATCCGGTAGCCAATACGCACCGACGCCGCCAACGTCCGACTCCCTATGCCCCTACCACCCCGGCGAAACGATCATTCAATGCGGTGGAGCTGGCCTATCAGCAACACAATGACCCACTCATTATTAATCCCATTTCAAAAAAGGAACATGCCTCATGACAATACAACACCACTTTGGTTTAAAACATTTACCGCTCGCGAAAAATTGTCCTTCTCTTTGGAAAGATCAAGCCTTCATCCAACTCAAACAGCACTTTAACCAATTATTGCACACACCGGGAATCGGTGTATTAACCGCCGAATCAGGGGTGGGTAAAACATCGGCGCTGCGCCATTTGACACAGGAACTCAATCCCCACCAATATCATGTGTTTTATGTGGCAGAAACCCATTTCAGTTCATTTGATTTCTATCGTCAAGTAGCTTTTGCCTTGCAACTGGTTCCTGCTTATCGCTATGCCCAATTATGGCGTGATATTAAAAACCACTTACGGGAACGCGTTGAACATAAACGCTGTTTTCCTATTTTTATTATTGATGAAGCACAAAATTTATCGTCTGATTTTTTTGTGAGCTTTCCCTCGTTCTTAAATTTTGACTTCGATTCCCGAGATATAATGACGGTTTGGTTTTTAGGGCATCCTAATTTAAATCCCCTAATCGATCGCGCCCACCACGCAGCTTTCGCCAGTCGCATTCAGGTACGCTATCAACTTGAACCACTTTTAGCGCAGGATCGGTTTACAGCACTTATTCATCACGCTTTTAAAGAAGCCGGTTCCCAGGCCACTCTTTTGTCAGAATCAGGCATTGAATTATTGCGGGTAGCTTCTCAAGGCAAACCGCGTCTGGCTCATCATGTGATAGTGGGCGCTATGAGTCTGGCTGCTGAGAAAGGTCTCAACCATTTACCCGACGATCTAATACGAGAAGCTATTAAACAACTAAAGTAGTGACCTTCATTGAGGTAGGATACTTGCTATCCTACCTTATTTTTCCATAATCGTTTCACTTTAAATAGGTTGAGACAAAAAGCATAAATTAGTTCGAGACGTAACACTAATACAATTAATATTTTTTTAATAATTCATCACTATAATGGTAAAAATCAAATACCTAGTGAGAATTGTAATGAACGAACAGCAAGAGAACTTTACATCCAAGGAAATCAGAGCAATCCAACAAAGACTTAATAAACCTTCCTCGGAACCAATAGAGTTAGGCAACGCAGAGACTCAATATGAGTTGGGTAATTGTTATGTCTTGGGAGATGGCGTAGAACAAGATTACGAAGAAGCGGCGCGTCTTTATAGTTTGGCCGCAAAACAAGATCATGCAGAAGCGCTAACTAATTTGGGTTTCTGTTATTTGCATGGGTATGGCGTAAATAAAGATGTCAAAGAGGCAACGTCTCTTTTTCGTTCAGCGGCAGATCAAGGCGATGCGCTAGCCCAAAATAATTTGGGTTTGCAATATTTGCATGGGCGTGGCGTAGATAAAGATGTCAAAGAGGCAACGCGTCTTTTTCGTTTAGCTGCGGATCAAGGTCTTAAGCAAGCCAAACTTAGCTTGGCCTGGTGTTATCGGCGCGGGGAAGGTGTAACGCGAGATCCCAATGAAGGAGTGCGTCTTGTACGTTCGGCTTATCCAGACATCGACTTCTCACCAAAGCCTGATGCGTTGGCAGCTATCCCAGAAGCTGAAAGGGAGAAGAAGCAGCAAGCGCGTTATAATCGTTTAGCTGCGGCTCAAAAACATAGGGAGGACCAACTTAATTTGGCCCGGTGTTATGAGAATGGGGACGAGAAGAAAGGTATAACGAAAGATCTCAATAAAGGAAAGAGTATTGTACGTTCGGTTTATCCAAACTTCGACTTCGCCACAAAGGATGAGTTTGCAGCTATCCCAGAAGCTGAAGATTGGCAGGAGCGGAACGAGCGGGAGGAGCGAAGGAAACTTAGTTTTTAAAAAACTCTAGCATCCTCAGAATAGGTCATTAAAAATTCTTTTTTGTCTGTTTATGGAATGCCGCCGTTAAAAACGTCACCACCAATCCTGCTTTCAAAAACCAGGCTGGAGCAAAATCGGAGTGAGTTAATTTCACTAAATACAAGGCAATTAACGGCGTGGTCCCCCCAAAGAGGGTAATTGCCAGATTGTATCCTAAGGCCGTGCCTGAGTTACGCACGGCCGTAGGGAAGAGTTCAGCCAGATAAGTCAAAAGCGCGCCGTTGCTGATTGAAAGTAACATGGCAAATAAAATTTCGCCTGCCAGTGCATAGAAAAATGTTTTTTGCGCAAAAAGCCAAAAAATGGGGGTCAGACCAATAAACAGCGCCGCAATCCCCAGCAAAAACAAGCTTTTCCTGCCGACAATATCTGACAGCAAGCCAAAGAGTGGCATCAAAATAACAAATACCAGCATACTAATCACGTTTATCAACATGGTTTCTTTAAGTAACATACCCGACTGGGTTAGATAAGTGTTGAAATAAACGATCAGGAAATAATTGGCAATGCCCGCTGCGACGGAGAGGCCGACGGCTCGCAACACATTCACCCGATGATGTTGCCAAAGTTGACCCAGCGTACTTTGCTTGTGATTTTTAATGGCGACAAAGTGTGGCGATTCCATCACTGCAAGACGCAGCCCTAAACCGATGACCCCAAAAACACCGGAGAGCAGAAAAGGAATGCGCCAAGCCCATGCATGTAGAATCTCGGGTGGGGTTAATTGCGCCTGTATGGTGGTCACCGCCGCACCCAGCAAAATACCGGTAAAGAGGCTGGCGTTAATAAGCGCACCGGCAAAACCTCGCCGAGCGGGAATAAAGTGCTCAATTAAAAAATTAGCTGAGCTGGTCAGTTCGCCACTGACGGCAAAACCTTGTAAAAGGCGGATTAACATCAGCAACAGCGGGGCGGCTATGCCAATAGTTTGATAACTGGGTAATATGCCGATAGCCATTGTGGGCAGCGTCATGAGCATCAGCGTGATGATCAGGACTTTTTTTCGACCATAAATGTCTCCCCAGCGACCAATGACTAAGGCACCAATAGGACGCGCCCCAAAACCTAGGGCAAATACGCCAAAGGCAGTCATTAATGACGCAAACGGAGTTGATGCCGGAAAAAATAGTGGCGCGATAATGGGTGCAAAATAAGCGTAAAGCAAAAAATCATACCATTCCAAGGTATTGCCAACGATTCCAGCGAGGATTATGAGGAATAAATTAGGTTTTTTTTCTGTCATGATAAGCCCTAAGCCAAACCTCAATTAATATCCACTGACAATTGATGGTTTTTAATAATGAAGTTGTGTATTTCATTTGTAACTATTCAGCATCGTAACTGGGAAGCCAATAGGGTCCCTCGGCTTGATTGATTAAAAGTCCAAAAGGCAAGCGATTCTTTATTACAAAATCTTCCAGGTTTTTGAGCTGATTTATAAGAAACATTTTTAGTAACGCATTGATTTTATGGATAACATTTCTTTTCATTATGCCTTATGACATGTAAAATTCGTGAGATAAGCACGAAATTTATATGGTAAAATGTCGCGAGTCAATGCTTAAGGGCATATTCCGCAAGGTGGCCTCATCTAAAAACAGGTGAGCATGCTAAGAAGTAGTTAATATTTTACTAAGAATTTTTTCTAACATACGTTCAATTGTAGGCCAAAAAGCCTACCAGTTTTTTCATGTGTTTTTAGTAAATAGCTGGAACTAGATTTATGTCCACGGCAGTCAAAACAGATCGTGAAGTGAAACAAGATGCTCATGGGGAAAACTCAGTGCTAACGGCATTGGAAACTAACAACCTTATGGCCCCTAAAATGTGGAAACCTGATGACCACGAAGTTGAATTATACACAAAGGATTTGGATAATCATTTCGAACATTTGCCAGGACCGCCGGAAGACTTATTAACTCAATATCCCAAAATATTTCTTTTTTTGCTTGATAAGGTAGCAGTTATTGAGCAATTAAAAGAAATAGAGAAATTATTAATCGAAGAAGGAATAAAACGTGGTGTGGTCGACGATAAAAAAAAACCACACATTTTAAAAGCTGCTGCGAAGGGAGAAGCCTATTCGCAGCAAAGCAAGGTGTTGAGTGATGTACTTCAGGAACAGTTATCCCATCATGGATTTCAAAAAAAATTTGCTAAAATTAATTCATTCCTTCAACCAGAGGCATTTAGGGGCATGCTAAGGCTCTGTAAAACAATAACCTATCTTTTTAACATCCCATCTAAGACCCATCTTCGCAGGCGGGAGGGGATAGAAAAACACTTACATAGAACAACCGACGCAGTCGTCCCGGCATGGAAGCCGGGATCCAGATCACAGGATGTGAAAGTTTCGCTTTCCTGCGCCCTGGATCCCGGCTTCCTGCCGGGACGACGTTCCGTCGACTATGCGCGCATTTTTCTACCCCCTCCCGTCTGCAAATCTGAGTCTCATCTGGGCGCTAAAAAGATAGGTTATTGTTTTACAGAGCCTAAGAGAAGGTTTTATGGCAAAAGATTCGGGGTTAGGAGATACAACCCATGGCGATTTTTCCCACGCAATACAATGGCTGGCAATTGCCATGCAACAGAAAGATTCAGGTTTTCTTGATAAGCCGGTTATTGAAATTTATAAATCACTTGGCGAGAAATATACCATTTTCCCGAGTCGACTATTGGAATCTCGAGAACAAAACGTATGGGATTACATTGTTGATCGTGGAATTAAAAACCAGACTAGAAATATTAAGTTTAGCGATTGGAATGACCATCCCAACGGCTTTAGTTCACCGCTTATATTAAACCTGTTTCTCTGCAATACAACGGATCCAGAACTTTCTTTTTTCAAATCTCTCGTTTTATCGCGTGATATTAAACGTGCAAAACAATTCAAGGTGTATTATAAGGGCAAGTCTATCGATGACGAATCAGATAATGAATTCCATTAGTTTGGAAGAGATGAGACATCAGGTGGGAAATCTACCTCCGTCTTGTATTATCTCTTAGCTTATATCTATTCGAAGCGTTCGAAATCAACGAGAATCAGCTATCCTTGTAATTTTTGCTACTCGAGTTCTTCTTTAGCTATCCGGATCCGTATGATGTGGTTTTTCTTGATTTTGAACCAAAGAAAGGCAAGGAAATAGGGAAATATAGGCCAGCGTTAGTTTTGTCTTCTAAAGAATATAATAAAAATGAGGGGGTTGAGTATTTTGCATTCGCTGGCAACTAATGGAGGAGAGATAAAATTGCAACACTAGCATCTGTGCAATTACCTACGGTAGCGCACCCGCTTAGAAAATGCTATCTTAATGCATCCTAGTATACGCACCCACGGAAAAAAATGGCCATTGCCTACGCCCATAGGGTGTGTTTGACAACCTCAATCAATCTATCCTGTGAATCTTCATATGCCAAAAATAAATCCGCGTGTCGATTTCGCCTTTAAAATACTGTTCGGCAGTGAAGAAAATAAAGATACCATCTTATTACCGTTTATCAACGCCGTATTGGCGCCCGAAAATCAGCTCACCGAGCTGGAATTGCTCAATCCCTACAACCATAAAACGCATTCCACCGACAAATTATCCATCCTGGATATCAAAGCCAAAGACAAAACAGGTAAAGTCTATCATGTGGAAATGCAGATGAATGACCGAATTGCCTACGACCAACGCGCCTTGTATTACTGGTCTAAAATTTACAGCCAGCAATTAAGCGAGGGTCAGAGTTTTTCCAAATTACGCAAAACCATCAGCATCAATGTCCTCAACTTTAACCATTTTGATGAACCGGACTATCACAATATCTACCACTTATTAAATACCAGGACCTATAGCCGTTATTCGGAAGATTTAGAATTGCATTTTATTGAGCTCAAAAAATTTGCTAAAGACCTCTCCTACTTGACCACTGCGCTGGATCGTTGGGCAACCTTTTTAACCAAGGCCGAACAATGGGAACGAAACTTTATTCCACGTGAACTCAAAGATGACCCGGCCATCAAAAAAGCTGCACATGCGCTCGATACGATGTCGCTGGACAAGGAAGAGCGAGAGATTTATGAGGGACAGCTGATGTGGTTAAGGGACCAGGCGGACATACTGGAAAAAACACAAGAAGATTTTATTGAAAAAGGTAAAGAAATAGGGAGGGAGGAAGGTGAAGCAATAGGCTTGGAGAAAGGCGAAGCAATAGGCTTGGAGAAAGGCGTCAGGAAAGTCACAATAAGTATGCTAAAAAAAGGCATATTTTCTTTCGAAGAAATTTCAGAGATGACAGGGCTTTCTGAAGAAGTGGTGCGTGCACTTGCCAAAAAAATTTAACACTGACGATTTTATTGGGTATTTTGTAAGGGCTAAAAGGTATACACCAGCATCACTAATGTTGCTTAACTGCGAAGTCATCAATAACTAATAAAGGAACCCTTGTCAAGGCGATGGTAAATTTTGTAGCGGCAATTTAGTAATGTCACCTTTGAGCAATTTAGAAATGTCACCTTGGTGCCTCAAGTTAGATACCCTATAGGGCCATCTACCGACGAGGGAAACAATAATGCCAAGAGGACTAGCATGAAGGAGGTAGAACGCCTTACTGTAATCGCCCAGGTTACAGAAAAAAAGTTGAAGCAAAGTGAAGCGATGAAGTTGCTAAACCTGTCAAAAAGACAAGTTATTCGGCTGGTAAAGATCTATCGACGAGAGGGTGCACCCGGGTCTGGTTTCAAAGCACCGGGATACGAAGGGGAACCATCGTCACAGCTTCGCTGATCGTGAAAAAATAAAGTGTCTGATTCATAAGAACTATATGGATTTCGGCCCTACGTTTGCAGCAGAGAAACTGCACGAACTGCACAGCTTGAAGGTAAATAAAGAGACATTGCGTCAGTGGATGATTGAATGGGGATTGTGGAAACCCAAGCGCCATAAAAAAGTCACTTTACATCAAAGTCGCGAGCGGCGCGCCTGCTTTGGGGAACTGATCCAATTAGATGGTTCTCACCATGATTGGTTTGAGGGTCGAGCCCCCAAATGTTGCCTATTGGTACTGGTCGATGACGCAACCAGTGAGTTGGTCAGTTTGCGGTTTGAAGACCATGAAACAACCATGGGCTACTTCAGCGTGGTACGCGAGTATATTGAACGTTGTGGCAGGCCTTTGGCGTTTTACAGTGATAAGGACAGTGTATTTCGCATTAACCAGCCTGAAATGATGGCGGATGCCCAGACGCAGTTTGACCGCGCTATGGGAGAACTGAGTATTGAATTAATCTGTGCAAACAGCCCACAAGCTAAGGGTCGCGTAGAGCGCGCTAATGGGACGTTACAAGATCGCTTGGTCAAGGAGTTACGATTACGGGGCATTAGTACGCAGGAGGCTGCCAATGCGTTTCTACCGGCTTTTATGGCTGATTACAATAGTCGATTTGGCGTAGAGGCACGTAGTGCAATCAATGCACATAGACAGAACTTGGCAACAGCGGCGGTGATGGATTTAATTTTTAGCAATCAACAGACACGCACGCTATCAAAGAACCTAGAACTAAGCTATAAAAACAGTATTTATCAAGTCCAGGTAGATCACATTGGTTATGGTTTACGGCACGCTAAAGTCACTGTATGTGAAGATAAGGTTGGGAAGGTGAGCTTATTGTACAAGGGGCGCGAATTATCATATGTGATGCATGAAAAACAAAAAAAGGCTGTAGCTATTCTGGGATCAAAACAGTTATCGGCAAGACTGGAAAAAACAGGGCATGAGGCGAGAAAAAACGTACCCGCCATAAACCACCCTTGGCGGCGTTTTGTGATAAACCCAAACCCGGCGAAGACAGCACCGGGAACACTGAGGCTTGGGAGTAACAGTTACCCACAGGGTCCACAGGGCGTTTGAGCTAACCTGACGGGCTCCACACCCTATGGACTTGTGGATAACTGCTGGAGAGGTTGGAACCACTTCTTAGTAAAAGGACATTTCTATTTTGCTAAGAAGGTGACATTTCTAAATTGCTTTGACAGGTGATGGTAAATTTATCAAAACCGGGCATGGCGATCAATCCTCATTTTCTTCTAATGCTTGACCCTGAACCTTCCAATTTATTTTTAGCATCCACTGAACCTCTATCTGCAGCCAACCTGTAATACTCCAGCGCTTTCTCGTCACTCTGTTCCACTTCCCATCCTTTAGGTCCAAATTCATAAACCAAGCCTAACATATAATAGGCATCCTTGTGTTTTTTTTCAGCAGCTAATTGATGGCATTCCAATGCTTTTTTAAACCTTCCAGCCGTCTGATGGTGTTTAGCTAGCCACCACCACCCCTCAGCATCTAAATGGCCATCCTCTCCAGCCTTAATAAGCTCAGCCTCTGAACGAGTTGCTGGATTCCGTTTGGCCTGAATGGGGCCAAAACCAAAAATCTTTAATAATTGCGTACTAGATGAAATAGGTGGCGTACGTGGCTGTTCCGATGATTGCGGCTTTAATTCTGGCAGCTCTGGTGCCCACTGTTGTAATGTTGTGATTGATTGTAGGGCGTCTTTTCTTACGTAAAGCTTATAAAGCTCAACACTAGCTTCAGTTTCTGAGCTAATTATCAGACAGCCAATAGCTTTCTGCTCTTGAGTTACATCCCCCAATAAAGAATTTAATCCTCGTCTAACTTCATGTTCTTGTACACGTCTGAGGAGAGCAGGGAAAATAATTGTGTCCAAAGTTTCACAGGCGGCTGGATTAGTAGATGCATTTTTTAGATTTTCCCAAGATGATTTATTAAAAAATATAGGAACATGCCCTGTCCAAATATAAATATTTTTTATAAGATTTTGGTATTTAGCTTTATAATCATTGTCAGTAATGTTATCAGGCAACTGAGGCAAATAATGGTTATAAGTATCGTTACAAAAATCCAGGTGCCTATAGAAACCAATGCCTTCTCGAAGGTAATGGCTTGTCGCACTCTCCCAATCAGGAAATGTTTTCCGCTTAACCCCAACTCCAAACTTTTCATCCATCAGCTCTAATTTTGAACACGCAGAAATTTTTACTGGCAAATTGATCTGTTCATTATTCTGTTTATTATTGTTAGCAAGATTCTCTAAACAAATTCCAAGAATTTGATGAAGTATTCGTATACGGCTATAGAAATCCAAATGGCCCCAATTGTCCAATCTGCTCCAACTGTTCAAACCCAAACTGTTTTGGATTTTTTCTTCACTACTAAGCTCTTTAAATTGAGTCCATAACTCGTCAATGTCAATCTCAGGCACATACTCCATCACCATTTTGTTGAGTTCATCTGGAAGAAGTAGGTTGAGTTCATGTAAAATTTTATGAATTATCTCTTTTTTAGTCTGCATCGCAAGCTCCAATTTATAATATAAAAATCACTGGCAGTATATATTACCAGGAAGCGGATCAGTTGAAAATTGCCTTATTTTTTCATAATTCACAATTAGAATGGTTTGTATGATCTCCTATTAATTTAGAGCTAGTAGCAGTTTCTTAAAAATTATCCAAAAAATATAAGATTTACGGTATTGCAATATTACTGTATATACCTTCGTTAGGAAAAGTATCAAAAATAGCAAAGGTTGACTTGTCAAAACGCAAGGCAAACCAAGCTTTAATTCCGCCTGAATGCATGGGCTGCCATAGGTTTGGCGGCTTTCTTGGTAGCTTGCTTTTATCTTCGTCGTTAACTCATCATTGGCCTGATCCCGCTTGGAGCGGCCTGCCTTAATAAAGGCATAGTAACCGCTGCGGGAAACGCCTAATACGTGGGACATTCTCTCGACACTGAATCTTCGTCCCTGGGAAGCTCCATTGACGGTGGCGCACCCGCTTAGAAAATGCTATCTTAATGCATCTTAGTATACGCACCCACAGGGAAAAAATGGCCATTGCCTACGCCCATAGAGTGTGTTTGACGACCTCAATCAATCTATCCTGTGAATCTTCATATGCCAAAAATAAATCCGCGTGTCGATTTCGCCTTTAAAATACTGTTCGGCAGTGAAGAAAATAAAGATACCATCTTATTACCGTTTATCAACGCCGTATTGGCGCCCGAAAATCAGCTCGCCGAACTGGAATTGCTCAATCCCTACAACCATAAAACGCATTCCACCGACAAATTATCCATCCTGGATATCAAAGCCAAAGACAAAACAGGTAAAGTCTATCATGTGGAAATGCAGATGAATGACCGAATTGCCTACGACCAACGCGCCTTGTATTACTGGTCTAAAATTTACAGCCAGCAATTAAGCGAAGGTCAGAGTTTTTCCAAATTACGCAAAACCATCAGCATCAATGTCCTCAATTTTAACCATTTTGATGAACCGGACTATCACAATATCTACCACTTATTAAATACCAGGACCTATAGCCGTTATTCGGAAGATTTAGAATTGCATTTTATTGAGCTCAAAAAATTTGCTAAAGACCTCTCCTACTTGACCACTGCGCTGGATCGTTGGGCAACCTTTTTAACCAAGGCCGAACAATGGGAACGAAACTTTATTCCACGTGAACTCAAAGATGACCCGGCCATCAAAAAAGCTGCACATGCGCTCGATACGATGTCGCTGGACAAGGAAGAGCGAGAGATTTATGAGGGACAGCTGATGTGGTTAAGGGACCAGGCGGACATACTGGAAAAAACACAAGAAGATTTTATTGAAAAAGGTAAAGAAATAGGGAGGGAGGAAGGTGAAGCAATAGGCTTGGAGAAAGGCGTCAGGAAAGTCACAATAAGTATGCTAAAAAAAGGCATATTTTCTTTCGAAGAAATTTCAGAGATGACAGGGCTTTCTAAAGAAGTAGTGCGTGCACTTGCCAAAGAAATTTAATGGCGAGCACCAAGCGAATGGGTGTTTCTAATAGAACCGCCAGCCCTTCTAATAAATCCACACCCAATGCGGCTTCCTGGCTCAGTATATTTTAGAAAAGACTCCTGGCTATTTGTTTTATCCGCAGATGAACGGAGATTTTTTTAAGCTCAGCACTGTATTCCCCCCTTTGAAAAAGGTGGTTAGGGGGATTTTAAGATACGGATCTGAGAACTAAAAAAACAACTCACAGGTGCGTCAGTAAATTAACCGAAAATTAGATATTTTTGCTTTCTGTTGTGTGATGTCTTTCAGTCGGGATAAGCCGTAGATTTTTTGAATGGCTTCAGCTGCTCAGCCCAAGTCACTTTGATAACGTTGCACTGTCCGGTCGCTGTCAGAGCCAAGCTACCTAAATCCCTGGATGCCGAGATAGAACAATACATACAGTGGGCTGGAATTACAGACAAAGAGTTTTTCCTGGTCGAAACAAAAGGGTCGCACAGAAAGTTTTGTGGAATAATCGTTCGCGATCCGTGGATACTAAAATTCTTTACTATTGATGAGCGTCAGAATGAGAAGTTATTTTGCACTCATTGTCGTTATGTTTTAGGCACCATGATGTGCTGATTATTCTGACCATAGCAGAAATATCCAGCCGTTAACATCAACAACAGTCCCATGGCAAAATTAAATAGCCGAAGAATAATAGGAGATCAACATGAGTAAATTTGCTGATGAAAAAAACGAAGGCAAATGCCCGGTAATGCATGGCAGCAATAACAATCGTGGACGCAAAAACCGTGATTGCATATAAAATCAATAGAATCAGCGGCTTATGGTCGTAATAAAAGAACTGCACCCTTTGAATTAAGAAAACGTTGGAAATATCACCTAAAGAGATCCGCTAAAATTACTCTATTTAATACTTGCTTAATAATAAATTGCCCATACTTTATTAAAAACATTTAATTCTCAGTCTGAAACCAGATCCAGTATTATTTGGCATCATTGAGAATAATATCAATTTGGAGCTAAACATGACGTCAGATGCAAAATCACAAAAAGAAAAAGAAAATAATCAGGACATTATAAATATCATAAAAAAGATAGCTTATTGCTGTACTCTCCCGAAAAACCAAAAAGCTATGGATATGGAAACGGAAATTATAAAGGATTTAAAAGATCGTGCATTTATTATTCATGCCATTCAAAATTATTTTCCTATAGAACTTCTCGCCTTAATAGACCTTACCGTACATAATATCCATAATCAATTAACTGCTGTACTTAGCAACCGTGAAAGCTTTGATACGCAGCAGGAAGAGCAATTACAGAAAGTTATATTTTTAAAAGATCAGCAAGAAAATATAAGAAAAACTTTTACAGGGTTATTCAAACTAGAAGAAAACAAATCGAAACCTAAATTTGCGCCTCCAACAGAAACAATAAGCAACGATCAATTTTTGGCTTACGTGAAAGGTGGTGATATTAAAAGCGTCAATAAAGAGCTGCTAAGGGATAAAAGCATACTGTCCCAGAAAATAGACGGTTTAGAATTAGAAGGTTTAACATTTTTGCATGCTGCAGTAATAAAAGACCGTAAGGAAATCGTGAAAATCCTTTTGCAGCATATGACTACTGAGCAGATAAATGCACCCTACGAGTTTAAGAATAAAGACGGCGTGGTGACAGAAAAAGGAACGGTGTTACATCTGGCGGTGAAGCATGATAAACGAAAAATATCAAAGATTCTATTAAATGATGTCCGTGTCAATCTCAGTCCACTGGATCAAGATAAATTTACCCCTTTTCATCGGGCAGCGACAAAGAGTGATCCTAAACTGATTAGTTGGTTTTTAAAAAAATTGAAACCAGCTGAATTAAACATGCCAGCCATTGGTGGGCATAGAGCTTTACATCTTGCTATAGTGGAAGGCAATTTACCAACCGCACAAGTAATATTAGACGATCCACGTGTAGAAGTAAATTTACAGGTTCAAGGTGGACATACGGTTTTACATCTTGCTGCAGAGATTGGGAATCTAAATATGGTACGGTCATTACTGACTAAAATGAGTAGGACCACAATAGATTCGGCTAATAATAAGAATTGTTACACTGCTTTACATATAGCAGTAAGAAAAGGCCACACTGAAATCGTAAATTTGCTTTTATCACATATGTCACCAGAGGCTATAAATAGCGTGGACATCGAAGGTAGGACGGTTTTGTATTTTGCATTACAAAATCATGAACTTGCAAAAAAGTTGTTACAAGATCAGCGTGTGCAAAACATCAATGCTCAAACTAATAAAGGATGGGCAGCCTTGCACTATGCAGTTTGGAGCAATAATTTATTACTAGTGCAACTTTTATTATCAGATTCGCGCCTACAATTGGATGTAACCTTAAAAACGGGTTATACGGCTCTAGAGCTTGCGGTATCTTATAATAATCTCCAGATGGTAATTAAGATTTTAGAGAAAATGCCCCGTAAAGAAGAAAATATAACAACAAAATCCATAGGCAACGCTTTGTTTCTTGCTATCATTAATAAAAATATCAAAATAGTGCGCGCATTACTGGAAAGTAAAAAAATAGATATCAATACTGTCATAGAATTAGGTTCGGCTTTACATGCGGCTGTAGGGGTAGGAAATACAGAGATAGTAAAACTATTGCTTGATAATGAAATAGATATCACGCAGAAAAATTCTTTTGGCGACACCCCTCTTGGGTTGGCAAATAAACAGAGCCCCCGTAACACTGAAATTATCCGCTTACTTTCAGAAAAGATACCTGAACAAAAAAGAGAGAAATCAGAAAAACCAAACATTTTTACGTATGGACCTGTTGAAACACTATTTCAACCACAGACTACTCCCAGTAAATTTGATAAGAAAAATCATCACTCAACAGCAAAAATTACTGGCGCCCTACAGAAATCTCAAAAGGCTCCAACTAGTTTTAAGGAAGCATGGGAAAAATTTTTACAAGAAGCAGAGATCGCACAAACTCCTGATAAAACCCACGAGAAAACTCCAGTAGTGGAAGGGGATTTGTTTTCAATACGAAAAGAACTAACGGAACGTTATTCTAATCGACTACTTGACAATAAAAAAAGCAGTTTAGACAATAAATTGGTCTTATATAAAAAACGTCAAGAAGAGAAAGATCTGATAACAAGTTTTCGTGCCAAAGGTTACTACCCGATTCATGATCCTACATCGAAAAAACCACGATATGCCTATCTTTCGCCAGAGATAATTGCAAAAATAAAAAAATATGATCAGAATGAATGGGATTTTCTTGAAAGTCAGTTAGTGAAAGGTAAGGGATTTATCGGCAAACGAGATGAAAACCGCACCGGTTTTAGAAAGTTGCAAGAAGAAACTGATGAATCAGGTCATAAAATCAGCTATTATGAATTTTCCACTAAAGCCAGCAAAGGACTGGCTAATCCAAGGTTGTATACTGATAACAAAGTGACAGAAAAAACAGTATTAGGTACGGATATTTTAGTAATGACTTGTCAGTTTGTAGAAAGCCATCAAGCTCTAAAAGATATTCTTAATTCTTCTAGTAGTGTAACCCGAGTTCATTCATAAAGAATTATTACCGATCAATACCAGATGCACCAATCCAAGCATCACCCGCTCGATTCTATGGGAGTATATTTAAGCAACCCAATGTATCTCGTAACGCTATTAAAGGGGAACTGATGAAGAAGAGCTGGGTGAAGAAGAACAAGAGGAATCTGCCGAAGATAGTGATAATAGCCAGACTCGGACCAAGAATTCCAAATAATTTACAAACTCAGAACATATTGGTTATCTATTTTTAGAAGGTAATTAACGGATATGGCAGGTTGGGAACCAAAAGACATAAGGCCCAGAGCCGGGCGTAATCCTGCAACGGGGGGCCTGTTGATTCAGAAAATTAACGCGCCGTTCATCCATCCCAGTCCAAAAATTGAATGTCAAGCATATGTTGATTTTCCAAGATTGTGCTAGCAAATATAATGTTACACCAGCTCAATTATCGTTAGCATGGATTCAACATCAAGGTGCTATACCTATTCCTGGTACTAAAAATCCAGAACGTGTCAAGGAAAACAGCGCGTCTAATCGTATGATTGGCATTTTAGAAAAGATGGGAGCTTTTGCTGAGCTTGATAATTTATTTCCCATTAATACATTTCTTGGGGATCCAAATCCGATTGCCATCGCTGGTGCTCTTGATGCAAATAGTGAAAAGCTCAATCAGGTTAAAGAAAATACAGTATCAGTAAGATTAAAATCCAATTTATAAAGGGAGATATTGCCTTGTAGGGTGATTTTTTTACAGCTGCAATCCTGGCTAGCAATGTTGCCGATGATGATGACGGAAGGTCTATTTGAAGATCTACGGTTATTTGGACACTTGCGCACTTTAAATGCTTTTGCCGCTGCGAATTTAATGACTTTACAAGATGAATGGAAAGGTATGCAACGTGCCAGTTTGTTACTACCTGGTCGGCGTGGGCAAATTGCGATCTGGAACTTCTTTGATAATCCCGATGGTAATTATAACGTTGCCATCGCTGCTACATCTGGCAGTGGAAAATCAGTTTTGACGCAAGAATACATCGTCTTATCACTCGGTTCCGGTGGCCGTGTCTGGGTAATCGATGGAGGTTGTTCTAAATGAAAAAACCTGCCGCACATTAGCTGGCGAATTTATTGAATTTAGAACGGACAGCCAGATTTTTTTAAACCCTTTTATTGTGCTGGAATTAGAAGAACTCAAGGCAAAAAAGGATCTGCAAAAAATTGTTCTTCTGGTTTTAATGTATCAAATTTCCGAACGTATGTACTTAGGTAGCCGCACTCAGACAAAATCTTGTGTAATTGATGAAGCATGGGTTGTCAGCCATTTAGCCGCACCACAATGACTTGGGGTGCGGCTTTAGAGCCACTCCCAGTGCTGAGAACTAGGGTTACTTAATCTGGCGCAAGCGGAACTGTTGCGATTAGGCCAAGCTTGACCTAATCACAGTTATGCACAGCAAGTATTTATGCTGAGTAAGAACTATAATATGCATATTTTTTTTTAAGGTATTTGCTACGAAGAACTGTGCATAATTCTTATTGACAAGATAAACCGCCATAATTAACATTAAGAAATCATGAAGTTTGAGTTGGTTGTAATTGTTGGCTATGCAGTTTAAATAAAAATCAGTTCATAAAAAATTATCAATCATGATTATAAAAATAGGCTTAAGGAGTCCCTCTTTCAATGAAAAAGTTGATAATCTTAATATTTCCTCTATTGCTGACCAGTTGCAGCAATCCTAAAACACCCGATGCCAAAAATTTTCAGGAAGCTATTAACAATGATCTAATACAAAATAATTTTGCCTGCATCAGTATTTTTAACAATTTTCCGATTAGTGTGATCATTTCCAATCAATCCAGTGATCCTAACTACCCTAAAGTAGAAGCCTTAAAAAAAGTTGGCTTAGTCAGTTCAAGTGATATAGAGAAAAAATTGGATACTTAGGCTCTGTAAAACAATAACTTATCTTTTTAACATCTCATCTAAGACTCATCTTCGCAGGCGGGAGAGTGTAGAAAAACACTTACATAGAACAACTATGCGCGCATTTTTCTACACCCTCCCGCCTGCAAATCTGAGCCTCATCTGAGCGCTAAAAAGATAAGTTATTGTTTTACAGAGCCTTACTATGGTCATCCTGTATTCAAAGTACACATCTTATGATGTAACTCCTGAAGGTAAAAAGTTTTTATCTACAGCCTTCGCAAATACTTTTTGCTATGCTGAACCCCAAGTTGCCAAAATAATAAATTGGACTGAACCATCAACAGGTTTAGGAGAAATACTTACCAATGTAACTTATACTTACCAATTGAAAAACATTGCCTCTTGGGCTAACGATCCTGCTGTGCAGAATGTTTTTCCGAAAATAATTCAATTAGTTGAGAATGCTGATAAAGAACAACACAATCAAGATTTGGTTCTGACTAATACAGGCTGGAAAGTGCCGCATTAAAATTTTTAAATTCTTCTTAATTAACAGGAATTAAAACATGAAAAAAATAGGTTTAAATATCAGTTTTTTATTTTTACTTGCACTCATTCAGAATGTGTCTTTTGCTAACCTCAAATATGATCCAAATGATCTTGACAAGTTTAATAGCACTAATCAGTGCATAGGTTGTGATTTAAGCAACAGTACATTGAGTGGCAATCACTCTAAAGCTATCTTACAAAGTTCCAATTTAACCAGCTCGGTTATTTTTAACACCTTCTCACAATCAGATTTCACTTACGTGAATGGTTCTCATGGTAGCTGGAGCAGTACTAATTTCAGTTATGCCAATTTTAGCAACGCAATTTTAAATGCAACAAAATTTACTTGGGCTGATTTAGAATTTTCAAATTTTAGCAATGCTGTTGTAATGGGTGCTGATTTTTCTCAAGCAGATTTATATGGAGCTAAAATAACTTCAGATCAATTAGCAACCGCTGCTAGCGTTTGCAATGCTATATTCCCAGATGGAACTAAAGGAAAATGCCCATAAAATTCTCTATCTGCTTTCACTACTTCCGACAGATAATTGCTTATTAAGGTTAAGGTATTGTGACGGTTGCATAGATATCAGTGAACCTATTATTTTTATATTATAGTCTTTCTAGAAAATGCCAGTAAGCTATCTGAAAGTGGTTTATGTGGAATTTTAGATTTTGGTTCTCTTGTAGCAAATAATTATCCGCATCTATCAAAATAGATTTATACCGACCTCGGAACAAAGGTCCATCACTCTTTTGGCACTTATTAAACCGTTGAGTATATACGCCATCCAGATGTCTCATGGCCCTGCTTAGATTGCTGTTGGGAGTGTGTAATAATAAATGATAATGGTTACCCATCAGGCAATAAGCATGGATTTGAATGCTAAAACGTTGGTGGATATCAGCCAACAGGTTTAAAAACAACTCGCGATGCTCATCTGTGTGAAAAATAGTCTGCCGGTTTAACCCACCGTTCATAACGTGATACCAGGCTCCTTCTATTGAATTCTAAGTGGACGTGACATAATGGCTTATGTTTTCATTATGTTTGAAATGATACAATACGGTATTTTAAAATAATCAGCTATTTATTTTTAATGAGGCATAAATCCAGAACATCCCGCTAGTATTTTCAAGGTTTTTTTAAAAAAATATCCAGCACGACATAAATTTATAATTTTTCTCTGTCTCTAACAACGCTAACGCGCCGATTAATTCGGCACAATTACTATCTTAGGTGGCGGCTTGTTGATTCCCCCCGCTTAAATAATAAAAATTTATCATAAATTACATGGCAGCATATTTTTTATTAAGCCGAATATAACCTATCCCACTAGCATTAATATTTTTATTATTTAAGGGGAACTCCATTTTATTTATAGACAGATTTTATATTATTTTATAACTGCTCTCTGATTCTATAATCTCTTTTATTCTTTAACATTGACCATATGATTCTTATCATACGACGCCCCAGGGCCCGTATCGCTTGATTGTGTTTTTTGCCTTCCATTCGTTTTTTATTATAGTATTTTTTGGCTCCTGGTGTGTAGTCAATGTGTCGCGCTATTGCCGTCATCATGGCAATCTTTCCGCGTTTACAGACATGTTGAGCTTTCTTTGTTCCTTCATACTGCCCTGAACTATTATCTAATACCGCCATATCCAAGATATAATGCTAAAAAAAATTGCTTTCAGGGGTGGTTTCTTTTTGCTTAAAATACCGCAAAATGGCCGATTTTAAGCGGTTCTTAGAGATCTTAATGCCTTGGTTGCACGAGGTTGAAGCACAAGGCATACATGGTGATTCTTTGGCTAGAATTGTGTTAAAATACGTCATTGCCCTTATCCAGCAGGGCGATAAAGACTTGTTAGTTGCAGAGGCACACCATCATTTATCCCCAGCGTTACAAGGTGAAATCATGACTATAGCACAACAGTGGCAAGATGAAGGAATGTATAAAGGAATACAGCAGGGCGAAGCTACTTTACTTATGCGTCAAATTCGACATCGCTTTGGTGATATCCCCAATCCCATCACTCAACAGATCACCAAAGCCGATGCCCAAAAATTGTTAGTATGGGGCGAAAAAATCCTGGACGCTGCCAATTTGGAAGCAATTTTTGCGGAAGATTCTGAAGAATAATCGGTTGAAAATGGCTGCGTTGAAGCCTGCCGGGATTGTTAATGTTCGATGACTGTAAAATTTTTTATTTTACTTTATGACTCTCACAATTATTTAAAAACAATTTTCAAAATAAAAAGGAAGTTGAAATGAAAAAGACATTTCTTTTTTGGCTCTCTGCTGCCTTATTTCTATTTGGCAATCTTCCAGCCTTCGCCAACCCTACATATAATCCCAACGATTTAAGTAAATTCCTAACAACCAATGAATGCCCTGGATGTGACTTGAGTGGTGCAGGAATTACTGGCAATCATTCCGGAGCAAATCTTGAAAAAGCCAATTTAACTAGCTCCGCAATTAAAGGCATTTTTTCCCAAGCCATTTTCGCATCTGCCAACGGCACAACCAGCAATTGGACTAACACCGATTTTGCTTATACGGACTTTGGTAATGCAATTTTAAATCAGGTTAATTTCACAAATGACAACCTTACTTATGCGAATTTTACAGGTGCAATTGTAATTGATGTAAATTTTAGCAATGCTGATTTATATGGAGCAAAGATAACGCCTGAGCAATTGGCAACTGTAAAAAGCGTTTGTAATGCCATAATGCCGGATGGAACAAAAGGAAAATGTCCATAAGTTTGTGAATTAAACACAATCATCGCAACAAGAATCAAATATCATTCCTGGAGCAAACCATCTGAGTTGTCAAAGAAACTAAGAGGGTAAGGAGGTTTTAGTATCCTGAGCACCAGCGTAAGATTTCTTTGAGGCAGGGGTCAAATCGGGATGCCGAGTAATCCCGTCGCATTACTGCGACGGACTTCTCTTGGAACCGTGAATGACAGTTGACCCGTCACACGGCTCGAGCCATTCTAAGGCCATCTCCATCGAGTTGACCCAGCAGTCCTAATGCGCAAACTTTGGCTAAACGTTTGGCGTGGCGTTTTGCAAAATACTTTTTGAAGGCTGGATTATAAGGTGTAGCATTGCTCCTTATTTTCACATCTCTTACAATGGGTATGGAACTGGCACTGAGTAAATCTAGCACTTGTATCGATCCGTCTTTTGCTAGAGTTTTTGTGTGGAATATCCAGTTTCGATTGCCCTCTTGGCGAAAGTATTTGTTCGTCTGCTATTGAGCATTCTTTTCTGGATGTTTACGTTTTGCCCAATGTTTAAGCGCCTTGTAGATGCTGCAATCTATCTTAGAAAAGATTTTCTTGGAGACCACATGTCGGTAGTAGTTACACCATCCTCGAATCTTTAGATTAAGTGTACGTATCAGTTCATGAATAACCGATCCGACACTATTTCTGATCAATTCTCGAAGGTTATTTAGAAACCGCTTGACGCTTACCTTGGAGGGCTTAATCAGCAGTTTCCCTTTGTACTTCTCTGACATTGAAACCTAGAAAGTCAAAACCCTTATCGATGTGAGTGATTCTCGTTTTCGTTTCTGATAACGTTAGACCACGTCTGGCAAGGAAGATTTGCACTATTGGTTTCACCTTACGTTCCAGTATCTCTTGGCTTGTACCTGTGATAATAAAGTCGTCTGCATAAACACAAACATTTACTTTATCCTTGGGATTGACTGCTGCTTTTACCGCCGCTTCAAGTCCAGACAGTACATTAACCAAAAGACAGGGTGAGATGAGGCTACCCTATTTGATGGTCATTTTCTCAGATGATTTAATGCTAATATATTATAAATAATCCTTGTGTTGCATTTATGGACGAATCTGCCTAGTATCCAAAAATTGCCCTGATATATTATATGAATGACGACTTTGAAATATATGGTTTTGCTTTGCAGTGGGCTAGTTAAAACCTACTTTAATGACCAACCTAAATTATTAAGTCAGCCAGATTGGTTTGAGTATACGAGAAAACCCATTATATGAACCACAACCATCTCAAATGCTTAAACCAGCATTTTAACCTTGGACAGCCAGTACAATTTCCAGAAAGAATACATGGTGGCTTACTGCACATTATGTGGCGGCTTGATACAGATAAAGGCTCTTACGCAATTAAGCAGTTATCAAAAGACATTAATCTGAAAAATAAGCAGATCATTAAAAATTATGAGTTGAGTGAAAGAGTTGCATCACATTTTGTAACACAGGGTATCCCAGGCATCTGTGCTATCGCGCAATCCGGCAAGCATCTCTTCATAACAGATGATACTGGTTTTCTAGTATATCCATGGGTCGATGCAAAGATGCTAGACCTCCACACTGTGTCAGAAAATCATGCTCTAAAAATAGCTACTATCGTTGCCAAAATGCACCGCCTTAATTTAAATGAACCTGAAATAATCCAGCCAGAATTTTATACTCACACAAACGAAAAAATTCTTGAGCTATTTGACAAGGCTGAAACTTTTAATTGCTCTTTTGCTGAAAATTTACGGAAAAATCAGAACAACATATTGGCAGCTAATGAGTTGTACCAAAAGGCAATACCGACACTAAAAACACATATTATCGTGAGCCACGGTGATTTGGATCAGAAAAATGTTTTGTGGGATATCGACAATAATCCAATCCTGATCGATTGGGAATCTGTCTGCAAAGTCAATCCAACCTATGACATCATCAATACGGCGTTTTATTGGAGTGGAATTACCAGCAATTTTGATAAGCACCTCTTTTTTAAAATAATTGAGACCTATCAAAAATCAGGCGGTGTAATTAATAAGGATCATGTCGTCACAGCGATTTATGGTACATTTAGTTGGATTGGTTGGTTAGTTTATAACATAGATCGCTCCTGTGTTTCTAACGATTCGGAACATAAAGCTATGGGAGTTGAACAAGTAAATCAGACCTTAGCTACGATTCTGCGATTACAAACGGTCATACCTAGCGTCATTACAATTGTTGAAGGTAAATTTTGAATTCATTTTCTTTTTCAGGAATTACATTAAATTCATAAACGGCGCAAAACATATTTTACCTCTTTATTTAGTTAGGGGTTCAAAACGTTCCACTAAACGTGCGCGTAAACCTTCGCACACTTCTGGATTAGCCTTTTCAGGTGAGCCAACATTAAAAGGTGGATCTGGATCATATTCTATTCCAAGCTGTAATCTCTCGGCGATCGGTTGCCCGGCAATTTTTGTAGTTAATGTTAGCGCCATATCAATACCGGCGGATACATCGGCTGCTGTGTAAGCGTTTAGCCAACCTTTCAATTACCCACATTTTTTGATATAGAGGTGACTTCATTATCTAATAAAAGGAAAAGAGATGGAGTCTTTTGTAAAAACATTAGATCAAGATGCAGGATGGTTAAATAATGAGCTTGCCGGCTGTAAGTTTAAAGATGAACGGCTCGGAAAAAGATTAAATAGTCTAATTAGACAAATGTGGAACGGAGTAGGCAAAAGTATACCCTTTTCCTGTGAAGATTGGGCAAGCACAAAAGCTGCCTATCGATTTTTTTCGAATCCCAAGATAAATGAAAAAGATATTTTAGCTGGACATTTCCAAGCAACAGCAGAACGTTTTGGGAAAACTGCGGGTCCCATTTTGATCCTGCACGATACTACAGAGTTCTCATATAAAAGAGAAGATCCGAATTTGATTGGTTTTATTAAGTCACTACCTGCTGGAAAAACTTTGCTAGGACAACCTAAGAAAATAACCACCTGCGGAATACTCATGCATGCCAGTATGGCTATTACGACAGAAGGACTTCCCTTAGGTTTATCGGCCATTAAATTTTGGACTCGCGAGAAATTCAAAGGGACTAATGCTTTAAAAAAGAATATAAACCCCACTCGAATGCCAATTGAAGGGAAAGAAAGCTATCGCTGGATCGAAAATTTAAGGCAATCCACTCAGTTATTAAATAATTCTCGGCGGTGTGTGCACGTGGGTGATCGCGAAAGCGATATTTATGAACTTTATTGTTCCGCAAGAGAGTCAGATGCTCATTTTCTAGTGAGAACCTGTGTAGACCGCCTTGCTGAAGATGGGAATCACACAATAGCTGATGAAATGGAAAAACCCACAATAAAAGGTAAACATCAAATTGAAATAGAAGATAAAAGAAGGAAAAAAATTAAAATAAATCTCTCTGTAAAATTTAAACAAATCAAAGTACTGCCTCCCATTGGTAAACAAAATAAATACCCTAAATTAGTACTGTACGTGATACATGCTGAAGAACATAAAAAACCTGAAAATAGAGAAAAGATCAGCTGGAAATTAATAACAGATTTGTCAATTAATACACTCGAGGAAGCCATTGAAAAAATTAATTGGTATGCTATGAGGTGGAAAATAGAGACATTCTTTAAAATCCTAAAATCAGGCTGTAAAGCTGAAGAATCTAAGCTGAGAACAGCAGATCGACTAGCCAATTTAATTTCAGTGTTTTGTATTCTAAGCTGGCGAATTTTCTGGATGACAATCATTAATCGAGTTAGCAGAACTGCATCACCTTTTTTAGCTTTGACAAATATAGAAATTAATTTACTAGATAATTTATCTAAGAAAAATGTCAAAAAAAAGAAAGATTTGTCCCACTATCTGCTTATAATTGCAAAACTGGGTGGTTACCTTGATCGCTCCAATGACGGACCACCTGGAAATATTGTTATGTGGAGAGGATTATCTCGATTGACTGATATTAGATTGGGGTTTGATTTAGCATTGGGAAATGTGGGTAATTGAAAGGTTGGCTGAACGCTTACTTTATTCTTGATAATGGGATTACTAGTTAACCGTTTTGAATAGCAAAAATAGCAGTAAACCTCCATCCCAAGACCCAAACAGAGATAAAAAAAAGAAAAAAAATCAATCCGATAAAAAACAGGGGGGACAAAAGGGACATAAAGGCTACACTCTTAAGCCGGTTGAAAATCCTGATTGAAATCAAACTTCTCCCCGTTGATAAGAGCAGTTTGCCAAAAGGAAAGTATCACAAGATCGGTTATCATGCGCGTCAGGTTATTGATATTCGAATATCGCGCCATGTTATTGAATATCGCACTGAAATCCTGGAAAATTCAGATGGCAAGAAATTTACTGCTCCCTTTCCAGATTATGTCACTCGTCCCGTACAATATGAAAATGACCTTAAAGCGCACGCAGTTTATCTGTCGCAATTTCAACTCTTACCGTAACTATACAGTAAAAATAGCGAGCTACATTTGCTTACATAAACAAGGATGGGATAAAATAACAATGACTTTAATATGGAAAAAGATAATCACGTAGTTCTCCAGACTATTTGTCCATTTTTATTCACGTAGTTCTAAACAAAAATATCTAACTCTCTACAACTGAGGTACATAACATGACTCAAGAAAAAATTACTGTAGATACAGTGGCCGTTCCAAGCGGAGAACTTTATGTTGAAAAAATAGGTAAAGGAAAGCCGCTTATTTTAATTCATACTGGATTCTCTGATCGAAGGGATTGGACGAATCAAATGAAAGCTTTCGGAGAAAAATACTTGACAATTGCTTATGATCAACGTGGATCAGGAAATTCTTCAATCGTAACGACGGCATTTTCTCCGGCTGATGATTTAAAGGCAGTTATCGAACATTTTAATCTAGAGAAAGCAGTGTTAATAGGCCATTCTATTGGTGGGACGATCGCTATAGATTTCGCACTTCAATATCCCGACAAGGTATCAGGCCTAGCATTAGTTGCATCTGGAGTAAACGGGTATCAATGGTCAAAAAACTATCTTGATTGGATGTAATTAATTTGGAGCAACCCTCAACCAGAAACAATGACGGAGTTATTTCTTTCTGCACCTTTTTACAAAGTTGGAATGAAAGAACTACATATCAAATCTGCAAATGAGATTATTACAAAAGAAAGTTTCAGAAAAATGTTAACTTAGAAAACTTTTGATGTTCGTGATGTCCATTGGTTTTTTCCAGAAGCTCATGCTAAGCTGAAGGATCTAAAATCGCCAACTCTTGTCATTTTCGGAGATAAAGATTCTGAAGACATAAAAACAATTGCAGAAATATTTGACAACCAACTACCTTGAAGCTAGTCGATGACGACCCTGATTTTTTAGTCGGTTTAGCGTTAGCTTTAGACGACCATTTTCATTGCAATATTTTTACCTCTCCCGACGAAGTACATGCTTGGGCAGCTGAAAATGGATTATCGTTAGGGCAATTAAAGACATCAGAAAAATCAAATGAGATTACAGCGATTCCTGAGTTACTTAGAATTCTTGAAATTAAAGGAGTATAGTGACGATTGATGCCATTGGTTTATATACCTGCTGCTGTTGAATTGACGCCGATGCCTGCCTTTGCAATTCCCTCTTTGAAAAAGGGGGGTAGGGGATTTTTTCAAAAATAATTATCTGAAAGCTATAGGCATTAGGTTTACATTAATCAATGACTGTTTGTTTGGACTTTGGGCCGGGGGAATTGCTTTCTGTTTCAGCTGAATTTAGCTGATCAGTGCTATACGTTTCATACATTAGATTTGCTAACAATGGGCTAGATACAGAACTAGCCCCAGAAGCTTCAAACAATAAAGATTTAGCGTACTCTCCAAACTGCGTGGTCTTATCTGAAACCACATAGGGTTGTCCAGCTAATTTATTTTTAAATAGTTCGTTCATTGCCTTGATAAATTGCGGTGCTAATAAAGGGGTTATCTCTCTTATTTCTTCTATATGACTGAGAAATTCGATCATCTTATCAATTGTAGATCGGCGTCCATAACGAGATGTCGCCGTAGCATGATAGTATTCTGAAAGTCGTCTTCTAATATCATTAACAAATAATTTATCGGGTGTTGCCACATACTGATAGCTGAATTCTAGCTTCTGTTTTTCAGAATCAGTATCCACTTTACTAACAACGCCCACTGTTTTAAATTTTAATGGTTCAGCAATTATAAAATTAGTTTCATCATTTATGCTTTTAGAGACACGATCATCTCGAACATTTGGATCTATCTTGACAAAATTTTCTATATCTTGTTTAGAACCGGTATAGTACCATGAATGATTCATGGGAGTGTAATCTGCTAATGCAGTAGATAATTCTTTGGACCATTGACTTGGATTTTTAGGTGCACTGGCCAGGGAATGAAATTTCGGAGTAACAAATTCTTTAAATCCTTTATAAACTTCTTGTTCTTTTTTGGTCATCGGCTTCAAACCGAGATGATCGTTATAGATATATAATCTACGAATAAACTGGAAACATGCTGCAGCACATCGTTGAATTATGGGGTGATATATATTATCAGGACTAATGCCGTCTTCTTGAAGCTGAGTAACAACTAATAGATTACTAAATTCATTTCGCAAAGCTCTCTTTAAATAGGCATCAGACGTTTTTTTTAGATTCAGAAATATTGTTTTCGATTGCAAATCTACATTGGCAGGTGCACCTGACCTTGCTTTATTAGGGGTAATACAAATACGAAAACCCGATTTTAGTATAATTGGTTCAATCAATGATTGAGGCATGTCGATTAAGCTGAGGATCTTCTTGACTTGTTTTATCATCTTCTTCATATCTCGCTTAAGAGCCTTTTTAGTTCTGGTATCCTTGTCTTTTAAATAAAGAGACCAATCAGGATCTTTAATTATAAAGCGATTTAAATCTTCAGAAGAGAATGCGTAATGCTCTCTAGATATAAATTTATTTTTGCTATCACTAGTTGTATGACTAAATGTAGTAGCGCTTGGAATAGCCTCCATGGCAACAGCAACTTCCTTTTTTTCATCTACCAAATTAATTGAATCTGATTTTTTTTCCATCAACCGGGCAATTGGGGATTGCACCAGTAAAACTTGTAATAAAAATTTATAGTTAGGCACTGATCAATACTCTTTAGGAATGGTTTTTGATGCACTTGCTTCGTAAGCGTTCAGCCAACCTTTCAATTACTCACATTTTTTGATATAGAAGTGACTTCATTATCTAATAAAAGAGATGGAGTCTTTTGTAAAAACATTAGATTAAGATGCAGGATGGTTAAATAATGAGCTTGCCGGCTGTAAGTTTAAAAATGAACGGCTAGGAAAAAAATTAAATAATCTAATTAGACAAATGTGGAACGGAGTAGGCAAAAGTATACCCTTTTCCTGTGAAGACTGGGCAAGCACAAAAGCTGCCTATCGATTTTTTTCGAATCCCAAGATAAATAAAAAAGATATTTTAGCTGGACATTTCCAAGCAACAACAGAACGTTTTGGGAAAACTGAAGGTCCCCATCTTATTCTCACTGATCCTTCAATACAATGTGGACTATATATAAGGTGGGCTAAATATTTGAAATAAATAGACCATGCAGCCCAAAAAACTAATAACATCGACACTTCCGGCAATCAGGCTGAGCATACCAGTCAGCACTCTGGCGGAAATTAACTTCATTAAAATTTGGCTTGTGAATTTTTAGACATTATTACAGACCGCTCATGATTCAAAAAGGAAAAATTATGTGGGCTACTCTGCCTAGGAAAAATGCATGCCATGTGAATGCTTGAGCCTTTTTTTAATATTTTAACAGAGTTTACCATCCGCAAAACGGGTACCGGAATGCTATACTTACTAAAAAGAACAAATGAGGATTAGTATATGCGCAAAATATATAGTAATTTACTAAAAATGATTTTTATTTTAGTAATCCCAAGTTTAGCCCACGCCACATATGCTCAAAGCCCTACTTATATGAATCAATATTGCGCCACCCATCGTTCCCTTTATGCTCAACGAAAATGTGCCGAGTATTTTCAAGAATATTGGTATGAAAATGAGAATTATTATGATGATGGACCTTATAATTATAACCCTAATTCATATTTTTATCCCTATTTTTATCCGAATTCATACTATTATTCCCCTGGAAATGTCATCATTGAAAATGAAGGAAATGAATAACAGTAAGGATTTCATGGCGAACATTATGGGGTCTGGGTGATCCCATAAATAGGGGAGAGTGAGTTACAATGCTTAGGATACGGCGGATGCGCACTTCACTGCCGTCAATGCCTTTCAGCAAAATATCGAAAATTAGCTAGACCATTAAGGAACGCACTTTTAATATGTGCAGATGTTATTACGACACCAAAAATTATTTTAATTATTATTGATGAACCAGAAAGACATCTCCATCGATCAATTATTTTTCCTTTATTATCATCTTTGCTTCAAACTAGAAAAGATTGTGCTTTCATGATTTCAACTCATGATGTTTCTTTGCCTATAGATCATTCAAAATCAAGTATTTTACTTTTAAGAAACTGCGCTATTTTCGATACGCATGTTGAAATTTGGAATAACGGCTCTTTGCCAGGTGGGTTAAAAATTGAGGATTTGAAGCATAGCCATGAATCTATACCCAGGAATGAGCTGATTGCTAAGGTGTTTCATGATAGAGGGTTAATTGAAACCTGGGGGACTGGTACTAATAAGATGATTGAGGAGTGTCACCGGGAGAGGATTCCTGAGCCTGAGTTTAAGGAGAGGACGGGGGGAGTGGTTGTGGTTTTTAGGTTTAGGGAGCCTATTGGCGCGCTTTCGACCGCTGGCAAAGAGAAGCTGCAGTTAAGTGTTAGGCAAAAGGTTATTCTGGAACTTGTACGACAACAGGGTGCTATGAATATCCATCAGATAATGGATTCTTTGATAAATCCGCCATCTCAACGGATGGTTAGGATGGATTTAGATTATTTGAAAAAATCGGGTTTGATTGAGTTGGAAGGGTTTGGGAGGACTGCTTTATGGAGAATTCAAGGCTGATTCGGTTGTTTGAGAGTTGATTCTCTTGGTCGGAAGAACGGAAGAACAAGGAAGTATGAGGAAGAACGAGGAAGTATGAGGAAGAACGAGGAAGTATGAGGAAGAACGAGGAAAAACAAGGAAATGGCTTGCTGATTGTACTCTCTTGCAATGCACGTGGGGATGCGAGAGAAAACTTAGTTAGTTAAGTCTTTTATATGCCAACCCAGCCCTGGGTTTAATTGCAAGTTCAATTTATTAAATAAACGGAAATTAATAATCGAGATTTGTTCAAGATACACGGGTTCTTCCCTGAAGGTGCCGAAGTTTTAGTTTGTGCTAGGATTTGAGATGGTGAAACTGCTCCTTTAAACTAGCACCAGTCTAGCACCAAAATATTCTATCATTTCGTGTCTCATTATAACCCATTGATTTAACTGGTGCTGGCACCAGGAGTCGAACCCGGGACCTACTGATTACAAATGGTCGCTTCAAGGATTCTCAAAATTTCTATTTTTTGCTAATATATTGAATATACTGCTATTTTATCTAAGAGGACTATTCTGCTTAATGCTTCAATTTCCCCTTTTATTCTATAGATTTCTTGGCATGATTTCACAGGAATTACACAGAGATTTCAATTGGTAAATCTGCTGGACAGTATGTATTTATAGTTTCTTCCAGGGCCGGCCAGGGAGTTTTGCTATCAGTTGATCCATTACCAGCGCATATGCTTCCTCTGGGTTCCAGTCAATCCCTTCAGATAATAATGGCGATATATCAGCAGTAAATTCAACGGTATTCATTTTGGGGGTTAGATTACTTTCCAGCTCTGCGCGGCTTATCGATATGTCATTTGTCTTGTTGTAATGTGCAAAGGATTCGATCACTTGGCTGCAATCCATATTTAGCTTGGTAATACCCAGCCATAGATCAAATAAATCCCGCCCCTTTGTTCGCTGATATAGGGCGCGTAGTTTTGTCCCCATAAGTTCTTCCAGCTGGTAGCTTTTAATATTGCTTTGGCCGGAAAACCAGCGACTTTCGATAGCGTAGCTGTAGTTTTGATATCCGTATAGAGAAAAAAATTCTTTGGTATTGATTTCAATTTTTAAACGGAGTGGTACAGCGGGGGTGTCTTCAGATTGAAACCGATAAATAAATCTGGCGGAGTTGGCATTTTGGCTCCAGCGGGCTGATCCCAGCCAAGGGTCTAACACTCCACGAATTGCTGTAAATATATGACCTATGGGTTCGTCATTAACTTGAACCAAATCAATGTCTTCACTATAACGGGCGGCAGGTGTGATAAATAATTTATTAAGTGCCGTTCCACCACGGAATGCTAATGAGTCACGGATAAGTTCATTTTGGTAAAGCGAAACCAGGGCGCGACTTAATACTAAATCTTGTTCTACCTGGGACTGATATACCCAAGGGGCTTGTTGACGCCATTGTTTGATTATATTAATGGGAACCATGAATATCGCTTCCTATGGATGCATTGATAGCAACTCGCCATTTGGTGTTTCGTTTTACGCCGGTGATGGGATAATAAGGTACTAATGGCACAATATGATTATTTTTTGTTGCAAGGTATTCATAAATGGTTGCAGCTAATTTCTTTTTATCTAAACATTCAAGTAAAAATCCTAATCTTTGTGCAGCAGTTAAGTCCCTATTTCTTTCTAATAAAGTGTATAAATGGGTTGGGGTTATGGATTCGGCGAGTTCATCAAGAACTGTGGCTATATGGTTAATGCTGCCACTTCGGCGCATAAAGTGGATTAAATCCAACATGGTAGCTTCTGGAGTTGAAATATTCATGGTGCCAGTGTGTGTTTTTAACTGGGTCGTGGCGTCTGTGAGGTTTTTTTGCGTAATAAATTCGATTTTCACTCGGCCGCAGGTAATGGGGCGGTGGAAGTGGTCTGTCATAACCTGGAATACCTGAGGTTGCTGATGGGCGGCACCATAATATAGTGCAGCACTAAGCAATGCTACGTAATATTTTTGTTGCCAATATTGCATCAAGTCATCAATAAAATAATCAGGGGGTAGGCAGCCCAACTTTCGAAACTCTGGGGTCAAGATCAGATAATACCCTTTGGCAGGGGAAGTAATCTCTTTTTTGTGGCGCAAACGGGCAATGGCTCTTTCTGCGGCTTTGGCTGTAATGCCTAGAGCTGTTTGAAGGCTTTGAGTAGTGAAAGAGATTTCACCTTTAGCTGTGAGTTGGTCAATGTATTCTTTGGCGTTAGTAAACATACTATAATTATAATCTTCATTAACCCCCTCATCAAGGGGGTTAATGAATATTTTAAATAAACTCAGTACTAATGGGGAAGGCTATAATCGGTGTCTTTGCCCCCAAGCCCCCCACGCTCGCCGCTAGGCAGGGTTGCAGGGGAAAACCTGCAACCCTTTGAATAGCGTGGAGTCGTCTCCAAAATGTCAAGGTCAAGCCCTTCGGGCGCTGCGCGCAACCTTGTCATTTCTACGGCTATTGTCGCCCCCTGACCTATTTGACCGCCCCAATGTATGCGTTAGCAATTACAGCTCTGCTATAGCCAGCTATTTCTGCTATTTTCCTGGTGGACTGTTTAGTGCGGGCGCAATTCGTGGCTGGTGATGGTGGTGCCGTCTTTTCGCCTAATGCCCCATGTTGCCTGCAAAATATAGTGAGTGGTTGTGTCATTGCTTGAAGTTGTATTGAACCGGAACCATCGAAAGGACTGGGATTAGATACCGCTGATTAACCCTGAGAACTATTTCGCCGACCATAGGGGACTATTCTTTTCGATAATAAGTTAGCAATGGGGGGTTGTTGACAGCGAAAAGGAGTTTGCCTATAATTTGTAACGTTACCGTAATGTTACGGTAACGTTATTTTGTAACTGTCATCCCAAAGGGAGCCCATTGCTCATGAAAAAAGAAACCATTACCTACTCCATCTTCGTGCAGGCGGTGGATGATATCAGGGCTGAAGGCCAGACACCTTCGGTACGCCTGGTTAGATCCCGGATTGGTGGATCCAACTCTACATTATTAGAACATTTGCGCCGCTGGCAAAGCGATACCACATTGGCATCTTCTGTCGATGACCATATATCTGATTCTCTAAAGCAGGAGTTGTTGATTGAGTTTGGTCGTGTTACAAAGAATGTCCGCGAAAATCTTGAGGCACAATTATTGCAAGAAAGAGTGCAATCTAAAGAAGCAAATGACTTATTAAGTGAGGCAGAAACCCGTATTGCTGATCTGGAAGAACAAGTCAGAGAAGAGAAAGAAAAAGCAAATCAGACTATATTAGCTCTTGAGAAGCAATTGTCGGCTACTCAAGAAAGGGGTGCTGAGCTTCAGCGGCAAGTGGATAAGTTAGAAGGACAATTTAAAGAGTCCGTCATGGCGCTGGAGGTTGCTCGCACTGAATCTGCAAAAGCTCAAATACAATTAGAGCGTGCTGATAAAGCTGCGGAGAAGGCTGAAAAAAATATGGAAGAACAGAATATAAAAATAGTAAAGCTACAAGAATCTACTCATCAGGCAGAAATTAAAGCTGCTGTGGCCGAGGCCAGGATTGCAGCACTAGCCAAAGAACGTAAGTGATTTTTTATATGGCTTTAATTTAATGCCTCAAATAATTTGCCGCGATCAAGCATTTTTTGGTCAATTTTTGTGGCTTTACCCCCCAAACCCCCACGCTCGCCGCTAGGCAGGGTTGCAGAGAAAAGATTCTGCAACCCTTTGAATAGCGTAGGGTCGCCTCTAAAATGTCAAGGTCAAGCCCTTCGGGTGCGCTGCGCGCAACCTTGACATTTTTCCGGCTCCTGCCACCTACTGACTTATTTGACTGCTCCGATGTATGCACTGGCAATCGCTGATCTGCTATGACCAGCTATTTCTGCAATTTCCTGGCGGGCTGTCTGGTCCAGTTGCTGGTTTATTTTGGCATTATTATTTTTTATGGGGCTTACTTGGCCAGTGATGTCCTGGTAAACCTCATTTAATCGCTCATGGCGTAATCCGTGGCTTGTGATGCCATCTTTCCGACTAATGCCATGTTGCCTGCAAATATAGTAATAATGGTTGCGCCATTGTTTGAAGCTATATTGAACCGGAACCATCGAATGGGCTGTATTAGATATTAAAGCTTTTGCCTGCGCCAATGCAGCGCGTTGGTAGTTGGTGGTAATAGGGATAATGCGGTCTCTGCCACCTTTGGTGCCCCAGTTGACGGCGAGGTAATGTGTTTTATCTGCACCATGCGGCTTTAGCAGGGCCGCCTCTTTCATGCGTAGGCCAAAGGCACGCTGTAACTCTAGCTGCAGGGCAATAAATTTATCCTGGGCTTGGATGGCGTCTAATTTATGCCTTAAGTCCTGTTGCTGGCCACTCCAGGTTTTATCTGTTTGAGCAGCTAAATGGCGCGTTATGCTTGTAGGGTTTGTAACATAATTTTCTGAACCTCGGATCATCCCAGATTTGCCTATCCATTCTGCGAAAGTACGAAATACACTGATCCGGTTTTGAATCGTAGAGGCTGATAATTTCTGGGTCTCCCAAGCATGACCCAGAGCGATGATATGGCGTTCTTTAAAACCACGCACATCATCAAGTTTAAAACCTAATTCACGCAACTTTTTAAATCCCTGCCATAAAATTTCCTGGCGCGCATCCTGGGTGGCAAAGCTGACCGCTTTGCCGCCCACAGCCGCAGTTTTGTTATGCGCTTTTAATATGGCTTGTAATGTTGATTTCCAACTCATTAATCATTCCTCAACTCAATCTTACTGGCAATACGTGAGTGTTTTACCGACACTGCACTACAACGTTTCCGCCATAGAGACAGTTCTGTTTCCAGATGATGCATTGCACATCAGTCAACCCCACTTAAAAATTTGCAGGGGTACTCATTTTAGAAAGGGAGTTAATTCTCTGCCAACGAGGAGCCTTTCTTCCATACGCGCGTGCTGATCTGCTAAGTGCTGAATAGCACACGGCAAAAATCAGTAGGTAGAAAATACCTGATGCGTACAGATGTTTTGTGGAAAAAAGCCGGACGAACAATTTTTTCGGCTTAATTAAAGCAGAATCACTCTGTTTTTATGGGAACTTAACCAAAAAATAAAGAGCTACTGACTCGTGAATGAACCACAGAATAAAATTTATCTGTGATACTTACGCTAGTCGTAAGACAGTAAAAAATAGTGTTGAACATCACACTATCCAATAGTAAAAGCAGAATCTTCACAAACGGCGTGAGTACGGGTGATGAATATCCTGAAAGGATACCAGCATTCATCACGATTGTTTGCTGGATTTTTTACTGCGGTTTTAAGTCGGGCAGTAGACGACTTATAACGCTTACGTTACCAGAAATTTTATTGAAATCAAGTTCTAGATTTTTCTGCGATGGATGAGTTTATCTTGATAAATATAGATTCAACTTTTTATTCAGGGTATTGTTCACTGTTGAAAATTTTGAAAAATTATTTTTTTATCAGCATGTTATGTGCCGCCCATCGGCACTCTCTGTTGACTTCGCTGGCGCTCTTCAACAGAGAGTGCTTTGCTTCTTAGCGCATAAGACAAAAATGCAAGGTACCCAAAATGCCTATAGATGAGCCGACAGATATCCATAAGAAAAGCCAAAGGTCATGCTTAAGGCGAGAAGCCATTTTATGCCACCAGCCTAAGCCATCTAAAATTTCACTAACATATATTTTCATGCTGGTGAGTTTTTGTTGTAGGGTTGCAAGTTGTTGATGCTCAAAATTATGGCCATGAGGGATTTTCTCAGCCAGTTGATTGATCTCAGTAATTAACTCTGCCATTTTTTGTGCGCACTCCAGTAAGCTGCTTATGCTCATTGTATTTCTCCTGGCGCATGGGGAGCATTATCTTTTATCAAATTGGCTAAAATGGATTCGTTCATAGTAGAGGCTTGCGCCAGAAAATCACTGACGGCTGCAAAGTAGTAATACATTAGCGTAGCCGGGTAATCTAGCAGCTCCTTTTCTAAAACCAAATCTACCAATGTTTTGGCTTTAATAAGATTTTCGTTCAGGGATTCCAGTGATCTGATCTGTAGAAACATGGGATCGATTAAGTTTTCGGTAGTAGTCATAATTAGAACTCCTCAAAGTTAAGGGGTGGTTAGCAGGCGTATGTCCAATTGATGCCTCCGGCAGATAGTGAGTCAGTATTCAACACATAGCCTTAGGTAACATATAAATTACCATAATATCTAAAAAGTTACCAAAAATCAATCATCTTTGACCCTGGAAAACTTTGTGCTAAGTTGCACTGTAGAATTTGAATTACTGGGGTTAACAATGCCAAAAGAGAAAATATTTTGGGCAAAAGCTGCATCAAAGTTGCTTAGAGTGGAGCTTGCTAAGCGGGGCATGACCTATGGTGATTTAAAAGAAAAGCTTGCGCACCTCGGAGTAGAAGAAAGTGAAGCCAATATAAAAAATAAGTTTTCCCGAGGTACATTCAGCACTATTTTTTTTCTGCAGTGTTTGCGGGCTTTGGAGGTGACAAGGCTGGAGCTGGACGAAACCATTTTTACAGATACTCATCCCCCCTGAAAAAGTGAAAAATGTGAAAGAAGTGGCAATTTTGAGGTCACTTCTTTCACATTTTTCACTTTTTCAGGTACCCCTAGAGATTTAAAAATCGTTAGGTTCGAGAAAATAATCGCGGGTTAATATGATATAGAGTCGTTGGTCTACGAGTAGGCAGTTTAATCGGCTGACTAACTATATTGCGTTGCTGTAGTATTCGTATTCCTTTCAATAGGCGTTCTGCCTTGCCTAATTTCCTACCTCGCATAGCTAAGGTGATCTCAGATTGAGTGAAGCTCGGAGTGGGGCGTTCCTGCAGCCAGTGGAAAATTGCTTTTGCGTCTTCAATCTCCTGGTCTATCCCCATTAAGCTAAATGCAGCAGTGGCGTGTTCAGTAAGTAGTGTGGCAATTTCAATGGCGTTGTGCATGGTGGCTTCTGAGATCAAGGAGATGCCAGCTTCCTGTTCAGCCACATGCAATAAACCCGCGATACGCAAAGTAAAGCCGCATATTTTTCCGCCCCATCCCTGGCAATTAGCCAGTTTACCCTCTGGCCTTAGCTGAATCTCAATGTGGGATTGAAAAGTTCGCCAGAGGTGGCAGGCTGCCGAGGATAAAGTCAATATGGTGGTATTAGTGGCGTTATTTTTCGCTTGCAAGGGATATTGATCTAGCATACTGGTTATTTTGGTGTGGTAGGCATGTTGTGTGGCTTGCGAAATCGGTGGCTTGTCGTGGGTGCGATAACCCAGCTTGCTTTTAGGCAGGACATATAAAAATCGCTCCAAAACACCGTTGCCAAAATATGCGCGTTTTTCACTCATGCTTTGGATTACCGCGGGCTGTACGGTAAGTACAACTGTTAGGTAGGGGTTCAGCGCAATGCTGCGGTCTTTGCGCCGGATACGTACTTCGCCGCCATCTATTCCTTTGAGCAAAATATCGATGTTGGCCAAGCCATTGTTGTAGAGCCCCGCTAATGTTTCCAATATTCCGCCTTCATCTGAAAAAATAGCTAACCGCCCACCTTGCTCATGCACTAAATGCGCCAACGATTCAGGAGTAACATCATTAATGAACAATGTGGGTAATGGTGGCACCGTTGTAAGAGTGGTTTCTTTGGTGGTGATATCTGCAATAAGTTGTTGCTGTTCTGTGAGATCATAAGTTTTGGAAGCTTTCAGGCGCAGTCCCTCAATAATCTTTTCCTGAGTTTTGCGTTCCGAAGATAAGCGTTTGATTTCCCCCTCCAATAACAACCGTTGAGTATTTTCCCAATCGATTAAGGGTTTAGTGCATTGTGCTAGCACTAAAGATTTATGATTAGCTGGCGGTAGGGCAATCAGGGTGTAGAGGTTGATAGGCTCATGCCAGCCAATAATGGGAGAAATAATAAAACGTTTGCTTAAACACGCAGACAATACTCCCAGAATCGCCATCACAGATAAAGCTTCTGGGGTTTCAGTAGTGCAGGCCAGGGCAGAAGCAAATTCTCCAAAGACACCAGGTAACAGAACCGCTGGGATATCCGGTGCTTCCAGTTCATTAAACAAAATGGGATCGTCCCAGGCGCTGGCTTCTGTAAGCGCTGGCAATTCTATTACGGGTGAATTATGAATGGTCATGTGTTGTTGTCCTAATTGGCGACCAGTATCAGCAATATTTTAGCTGCTCCACTGGATTGAACGGCCTGGGCGAGCGACATAGCCTTAGCGAATTGCCCAGGCTGTGAATACAGTACCCACACTTCCCTTTGATAACAAAAACTCAGGTCATAGTTGTCAGGGTGTGCATTGCAATATAAACAGAGTCCTTTCAGTCGATGATTAAAGCGTAGGCTATGAGTGTCGGCTGTGATACAGAGCGGATTTACATTGGGGTAGCGTAACAAATCATTAAAATAATGAGGCCGTCGCAAGGCATTTGGGGATAGGGTGGGTTGCTGCTGCTGATCCTGTTCAAAGTTATAATTTTTGTTTTTATACCTTGATATCAAAAGTGATTAATCCTTTATTTCTTTATCTACAATGATTACTTGTGGCTTGAGTCCCTGGGCGGTGCTCAACTGACGTCCATTGGCGCTCACCCAAGTATCTAAATCTTCTTTAAAATAAAAAATGCGGCCACGTTTGATAAATCGTGGCCCGGTGCCATTACTGCGTTTCATGGCTAGGGTTTTTTCTTTATAACCCAGATAAAGCGCAGCATTTTTGACATCCAGGCGGCCATCAGGAAATATTTGGATGTAAACAGGTTTTATTGTTGTTGTGAAACTCATAGAACATTACCTCCATTTTAGAGAAACAAGTTGCATTAAAATATGTAATGAAGAATAATACAGAAATTATGTATTGTAAATCGTTACAATATCAGATAGCATAAATTAGAACTTGCGAGAATAAAATTGAACCTTTCATTTAAAGGAAAGACCATGGAAACTAAAAAAATTCCTAAACCTAATCTTAAGGCTGTCAAAAAAAAGCAGCCGAAGAAAGGAGCGGGTGGTAAACTGAACCGCTCAGAAATTATCCAGACACGTTTAAACCCGAAGTTGCGCTTCATAGCTGAAGTCATGGCGAGGCAAGAACGGCGTACCCTTTCCAGTCTGATAGAAGGCTTAATTGAAGAAGCTGCCGAGCGGCATAAAATTCCATTGGTGCTGACTGAACGCGCACAAACTGATCGCTATTTATTTGGCAAGCGTAAATATCAAAATATATCGATGAAAGCCGCCGCTGATTTAATTTGGTCAGCGGAAGAGGCTGATCGGTTTGCAGCATTGGCATTGTTTTTGCCGGATTTGTTAACAGCCGAAGAAGAAGAGTTGTGGCAAATCATTGTACATAAACCCTATTTCTGGGAGCACTTTGAAATTAACGTGGAAACCAAAGCTGGGAAAGTGCTCGATAAAGAATGGTGGCCGGTAGTAGATCGCCACGGTCTGATTAGGGAACATTTACGTGAGTACTGGCCGTTAATGCGGGGTATTTTAGATGGTAAGGAATCGATTGAAAAATTAAAGCAAATGAAATTATCCGTTAGCCGGACAGTTAAAAAACCGGAATATTATCCGTATCCAATCAAAGTGGTGGCTCCTGATGTCCGTTAAATTTAATAAATTAACTCGAACTGGTATTCGTCAATTAAAAGCAAATGAAACTGTAAGTGAGCATGGAATTACTTTTGAGCGCTTGACTAATGGTGATGGCCGATACGCGGTGAATGTTATGGTGGATGGTCAGCGTATACACCGTGTCATTGGTAAAGAGTCTGATGGCACAACCAGAACCCAAGCAGAGGAATTTATCCAGCGCGTGAAGCAGGAGGCTAAAACAGGACGTTTAAATTTGCCCAAAGGACGTAAAATTGTTTTTGGCTTTAGGGAGGCGGCGCAACAATATCTGGAAAAGCTGGAAGCAGAAGGCGGGCGAAATCTGAAGTCCAAACGATACCATATGCGGCTGCATTTTATTCCTTTCTTTCGTGAAACTCCATTGAATAAAGTAAGCAGTTTTGATGTTGAACGCTTTAAAAAAATGCGTTCAGAAGCCAAGGCTAAGCCCAGTAGTATCAACCGTGAATTAGCTTCCTTATCCCATTTGTTTACCAAAGCATTAGAGTGGGAATGGCTGGATAAAAGACCAGCTAAAACTAAACTAATCAAAGAAGACCAAAGCAAGATTACCTATTTAACTACCGAGCAGATTAACCGTTTGCTGGAGATGGCTACCCAAGATCAAAATCAACATATTTATCTGTTTATTGTGATTGGCCTGGAAACAGCCATGCGGCGTATGGAAATTTTATCTATCAGGCTGGGGCATATTGATTTGGAGCGGCGTATTATACATATCCCTAAAGCTAAAGGAGGTATGCGTCAGCAGCCGATCACCTCCCATTTGGCAGGAATTTTGGCCAAATATTTGCAAATGGCTGAAGCGGGGCAGCAATGGTTGTTTGCTTCAAGGGCATCAAAAAGTGGTCATGCTATATCTATTGAAAAGCCTTTTCGCAGGGTGGTTGAGTCGGCAGGGTTGAATATTAAAGAGGTGGTGCGTCATACTTTGCGGCATACGGCCATTACTCATTTGGTGCAGGCCGGGATTGATTTACCTACAGTTAAGAGAATTTCAGGGCATAAAACTTTGCAGATGGTGGAGAGGTATAGTCATCAGAATGGGGCGCATATTCAGGAGGCTATGGATAAACTCGAAGCGAGATATAATTTAATGTCTGCTAAAGGTTAGAGTTCTGTTTTTTATAGAAGGTAATTTATGAGTTTAGAAAGAAAAATCACAAATATTAATGAAAATTATTTTTTTAGTGAGTTTACTTATGAGCCAAAAAAATTTTCTGATGCCAATGGCAATTTAGTTGAGCTGGCAGATGGCGTTATTTCTCTAGACCAGCTTTTGATTGTCTTTCAATTAAAAGAAAGGGTTGTCGGAGAAGGTACGACAGAGGATAATGAACGAAGATGGTTTGAAAATAAGATTCTGAAACTTGCAGTAAAGCAGATTAAAAGTACACGTAAATATTTGAGTGGAGAGAATGGGGTAAAAGTAGCTAATCAACGTGGTCATGATTTTATATTGAAAGAAACTTCCTCGCACGAATTGTACCAAATTGTAGCTTATCAGGCTCACAAATTACTTCCAAGCTCTTGCAAAGAAATAAAATATTACATTAGTAAAGAAGTTGGTATTATTCATATTTTATCTTATGAAAATTACGGACTCATTATTTCAACTCTTATTACCCCATCTGAAGTTGCTGAATATTTCTCATTTCGGAGAAAATTGATAGAAAATTTTTCGGATAAGATACGAAATATTCCAGAGTCTTGCTTGTTAGGACAATATATATCCGGGCAACATAAGGTAAGCCCGTCAATAAAATTCGACATTGATCTTGATTCAATAAATAAAAAAGGTGATGAATGGAATATAGAAATAATAATTCGAAGGATGCATGATAAAATAATATTTCAAGATAATGAAACTGATTATTATTTTATAGCGCAGGAGATGGCCAAATTAATGAGGCACGAAGCCCGTCACTTCAAGATAAGGTTTGATCGCGCCTATCAAGATGCTATGAACGGCGAAGTAAAGCAGCCTTATAGAATGGCTATATCTAGATTAGACTGTGGATTTGTTTTCATAGCTTGTCCAAAAAATCTGTCAGACAAATGGCAAGCCGCATTGGAAAATTTTTCTCAATTACATAAATATGATCGGCGCTTAACCAAATGTGTGGGTTTAATATTTGTGGCTGAAAACGATGGATACTTTAGGATTCATTGGTTATTTTTGAATTATCCCTGGGAGAATGATGATATCCTGGAGCAGCAAATAAAAGAATCAGTTTTCTCTCTCCGAGGTGTTCGCCTTCACGATCTTGATAGGTATTAAGCGTCTCATATAAAAAATTAATATATTGCTCCTAAAAAGGTGTTCTAATGGAAATTGATAAAGAATATCTAGCAGAAATGAAAAAACTTAATAGTGACGAGCTTAAAAAACAGGCGAAAATATATTCAGATGGTATACAGGGGCGTACTATTCAGGTGACGAATTATGTTAATGATGAGTTTAAAAATAAAGACCTATTATACTCATGTGTCGTTTTTATTAATCATATTTTTTTAGACGGATTTAAATCTTACCTAGATACTTTACAAAGAATAAGTTTTTTTCCATCCAATGAGACTCAAAGAGCTTTGCAGGATTCTATAAACCATCTTTTAATTGGATCATATAGATCGGCATATGATAATCTCAAAAGAGCATTAGAGATGATGTGTGTTGTTGTCTATTTTAGTGATGCTAATATAAAAATTTCTGAAGTAAATTCCTGGTGGCATTCACAATCAGAGACACCTTTTTTTAAAAGAATGGTAAATTATATCTTTGAGCTCCCAAGATATAAAATTTTTGATGGACGGTTTCAATTTAAAGAAAAATTGAAACATCTATATTACACAGAAATATGCGATGTTACGCATGTGAGAGGGTTTGAAAAAAGTTATGATAAATTGGAATTAAGTCATGTCTGTCTAGGCGGCATATATGTTCCAAATATATCCAAATCAACTATGAATAAATTCTTGGATGTTTATATTGAAGTTGTTCAGACAATATGTGTCATTTTGGCTCTTTACAATCCTATTCTATTGGTTGATGTTCCGATGGAGCAAAAACTCGGATTTAATGCTCCGATATCTGGTTTTTTCCTGGGGGACCAACCGAAAATATTTAAACAATTAATGCCAACTATTTATAAGGATTTTTTTTATAGATTAGCTTTAGAGGATGAAGAAGTAATTTCTACGATGGAGTGGTTCAAGTCTCAACCAGATATAACTGATGAGGAATTAAAGCGGCAAGTAACTGAATTTTGATGCGCTGTAATTTAAGTATCGTGTATATTAACCCCTTTTTTGCCAAGTTTCTATAATAAAAACACATAAGGTATGTGCGGAATGAACTGCTAAGCGGGCATGGCGTGCCTCAATACTATATGGTTTGCGCCCTTTGCCGTGGGCAGAACCGCCATGAGTGCGTATCGAACCGAGTCCGTCAATTATTGAAGTTAATCCAGATAGTATTTTTTTCAAATCATTATCAATTAACAGCTTAGGGTCAAGTCCCAGGTCTTTGCTAACAACTTCCCATAAGGGTTTAATGGTTAGTACGGTTGGCAATTTTAGGCCTTTATCCCCTATGTAAATTTTACATAATGATTCTATGATTGATGATGCTGCAGTTAAGCCGGCAGGTGGATCAGATTCAATTGTGGTGAGGGCTCTCTGGAATTCTTGCTCAACGCCGGGAAGATCTTTATTTTTAAGGATATCATGCAAGGTTCGAATTGGGATGCCGGTGCTTGCATTTAAAATCAATCCTCCTTGTTGGTAGCTCAAACCGTGCTGTGCGAGTTTGTCATTAATTTCCTGGCGGTCAGCAGATTGTTCGGAATCGTAAGGGCGATCGATCTCCATAAAATTTTTTAAAATGCTGCCTACTACTTTAAAAGGGCTGGGTGAAGTAGCACTATTGCAAGCTTTGAGCCAAGAAAAACATTTGTCAACTTTATTGCCACCAGGCACTTCTTCCGGTGCCTCGTTTGTTAAAAATAGTATTTCTAAGTCACTATGAGTATATCGGGCGCCTAGGATTTTACTAATAGTAGCAATAATAGGGGTAGGTATCATATGAAAGGGAATGAAGGTATTGGTTGCACAAAAACTAAACCAAGTTGAAACATTTGGGTTAATTACACTAAAATTACACAGAATGTTAGAAAAATATTTTTTAACCCCTCTTAACCACTTGATTTAACTGGTGCTGGCACCAGGAGTCGAACCCGGGACCTACTGATTACAAACCCGCATTTAATTTTGTAACATATTGATTTTAAATTGTTTTTTAACCCGGGCGCCCACTACAATTGGCCTAACCGGACCCAACCGTGTCATACTAATCCCCGCAAAAGTCCCGCACATCCATTTCACCGTAAAAGTAGCAGTATTTTATTAAAACTACAATAATGAGCCATCAGTTATAAGCTATCGGCAGCATATAATAAATATCACCCAGTCATAGAGCTATTTGTGGGCTGTCAGAGCATAGTGAGGGGATTTCGTTGACTGGAAATGGCAGACTACGATGAACTTTGTTCATGAGAAGGGGATCAATTTTTATTAGCAACGGCGGGTCAAAAATTTTTAGCGTCGAGGTTGCGCTTAGATCGCACATAACGACGAACAAAATGCTCTAAATTGACCTTCTTTTCATAAATTCACCTCTTTCCTTGGGTAGGTGAATTATGAGTCAACGTTGAGGTTTTTGGAGGGAAATTTATCTTCCTTTAGTTAGGTTTAATTTGAGTCAATTCGTAACCGCGTTGCAATATTACAATTTAATATTCTGTTAATCTAAACGAGATAAGATAAGAATTTGCCATTAATCTCTGGTACATTCGAATGTCTCAAAATGAAACTGAAATAGATTTAAAATCAAGCAAAATCAGCTCTTCTACTCAACCCTTTTCTTCAGGGCTCAAAAAACTACCTGAATACTCACAGCATTCTGAAGATATCAAACTCAATAATTCAATTCAACACGGGGAACTCGAAAAACAACTCTTTTTAGCCGTGCTTAATAATGATGAGATCACTGTAAGTAATTTGCTTAAAAAAAACTTACCAATTAAAATTAATCTACGTTTAGAACAAGTCTTTTCAAAGGGTGAAATTGAAAAAATTCTAAAAGACCACAATAATCTAACAAAAAAAGAAACTATTTTATTCATAGCAGTGAAATTCGCCTCTTCAGCAATCACAAAAATGCTAATAGGCGCAGGAGCTGACCTCCACTTATCGGACACGCAAACTATGATTTTGCCAGCCCACAAAGCTTTGGTGACGGGAAAATTTGATCATGCAACAATCCTTCTAAACAATACAGATCCTGGCGTTTACAAACAATGTTTTAAAAAAAATTCAATGCCTCCAGGAATCATTCCTCGATCTGGCTTTAATTTGATTATGATTGGAGTAATTGCAGAACTTGCAGATTTTTCCCCCATTCCTTTGGATCTCATTGATCTTTTAGGGAAAAAATTCAAAGAATGTAGCAACAGCGAGTTTTATCTACCCGTGCATGGCATTAGCGATACGCTTACAACTGCAAAAAAACTAAAATATTCCGAAGAAATTATTAATCGATTATCAATGTATCAAGCCATTAATGATGATCAAGATTCTTGTGATGTTGATGAAGTAAAAATTGAGGGGGATGATAGTCATATAGAGCGTATTGTCACAAAAATTCATGAAGCTGTCTCCGATAGCCTTTCCGACAGTAAAGAAAATGCTCAAATATTAACAAATGAGTTTTGCAACTTTATCTTAGAAGTCATAAAAAAAGCCAAAAATCAAGAAATTTCTTACAAAAAATGCCTAAGAAATATTCTAGATTCTGCTCAATTAAATTTTGAGAAAGCTACTAAAGATTATCCTGTACAGGATGCTTGGTTTTTTTGGCGACATGCCAATCTTAACCGCATTCTCTTTTATTATGAATTTCAGCCTCCCTCAGCTGAAGCCTATCGGCTCTTGTCATTGGCCAAAGGCGCGGGTGAAATTGCTAATCAACTGGTATCAAAAGGTGGCGTCACTGATCTTAATAGGGAAAGAACTAAAGAAGAATTTCAAGACTTAAATAAATGCATGTTTGCAAATGAGAGATTAGCGCTTAGGCAGTTAAACGAGATAAAATCTAGTACATCCTTTCTCCCAGAGAATGCTTTAGGTCAAATTTTATTAGCGAATTTGGCGGAACAATCGCAAACAGGAAGCTGTAGCGACAAAAGTGCAGTTTCATTGAAATTTTTAAGTAAATTATTGTCCGCTACAGGCGAAGCAGAAACAGATTTTCAAGCAGAGTTATTTTATATCACCGGGGGGAACCATGCCTTTATCGTTCTAGGTCGGCTACCTGGCAGTGATCCAAATGATTATACCGCCTGGGGGCGGGATGCTGTAATTTGTGATCCTTGGGCTGAAAAATACTATTTTGCACATCAAATACCAGAAATTTTACAAAATTTTGTTAGCCATGCCGGGCCTGATAAGCACAAATTAATCGGAAGGTTAGAGCCTTTCCATCCTTGTCGGCATGTCTTATCAAATGATACGGATATTGTATCAATGAAAATGGCGAGAGAATATTTATATAAGAGACAAGAAGGCATTAACCTCGATAAAAAAGAAATCAAATTACCGGCACCATTAGAAAACTCAACAATTAGTTCATCCTTTGATTCAAAGTCTATAACCTCCGATGAGCAAACTATAATCTCTAAGGGTAACTCTAGATTCAATAACGCCGACAATTTTTTCCATAAAAATAAATCAAACTGTACTATAACCCCCTCTCCAAGTAATTTAATTTACTCTACAGAAAATCAAAGACCCATAATTTCTACAAGTTCTACGAATGTTTCAAATAATGCGATTTCTTTATCTCCAGTAGCCACGCAAGGTTTTCACCAGATTCTTCATGCGGGAGGAAAACCGACTGAAGCATTTGATATACAAGAAGCTAGCATACTAGAAAAGACTGAGGAAGGCTCTGAAAATCAACTCAATGGACATAGCTAATATTATTTAGAATACTGAATGATTTATATTATATGAGTCGCTCGCTGCAAGACTTTAAACTGCAGCGAAACCAGGCGTAGCTACGATGTAATTTCCCTGGTCCTCGGGATTTATCCTGATATCGTAGCCGTACCCGTACCCGTACCCGTACCCGTACCCGTACCCGTACCCGTTTCTGCGGGGATTCTACTAGATCATTCGAGGGCCTGCCGCCCTTTCTACTGGCTAACGGGTTACTCGCGTTTCTGTCGCAACTCACTGCGATTCTGCTGTCCCATTCGCTTACTTTTTCAACGCAAGATCGGCGTTACCGTTTATTCGGTTAACGAAAATTTTGCGGCTGAACTGTATTCGCTTTTTTCAACCACATCCTGCTAGGGAAAAACCATTTTCCCTTCGGGGCAAGGCGTGTTTCTCTTTCAGGTTTTTTTAAACTCAGAGGAGAAAAACATGTCATCTTTGAAATTTCGTTCAATTAATCGGACACGTCGGCAAAGAGCCGGAGGTTTTAAAACCCGCATTTAATTTTGTAACATATTGATTTTAAATTGTTTTTTAACCCGGGAGCCCACTACAATTGGCCTAGCCGGACCCAACCGTGTCATACTGATCCCCGCAAAAGTCCCGCACATCCATTTCACCATAAAAGTAGCCGTATTTTACTAAAAACACAAAATGAGCTATTCGGTAGATCGCCAGCATATAATGAATATTACCCAGTCATAGAGCTATTTGTGGTCTGTCAGAGCATAGGTGAGGGGATTTCGTTGACTGGAAATGGCAGACTACGGATGAACTTTGTTCATGAGAAGGGGTGGATCAATTTTTATTAGCAACGGCGGGTCAAAAATTTTTAGCGTCGAGTTTGCGAGTGAAGCTCCTTGCCTCTACGGGCATTCAACAAAATCACTAGCAGTGAGTTTGTTATGCCAGGCCTCTGTAAGTATTCGCTATCTATAGCCGCTTTTACTCAGCTGTCAACAAGGCCAGTCAAACCCCGGACTCTGGTAGGAATTTCAATCGTCTAGGGCCTGACTTCGTCATCAAAACGGTTTCTATCAATTCCTAAATAGAATGAAGCATCCCTTAATCTTATGAGTCGAGGAATCAGTAGCGTGTATTTCTCCACAAGCTTATTTGTTCAGGGGGGCAAGGAAGATGTTTAAGTCATAGCGCACATTTTTTTATTAATAAAATTACGGTATAGAGATTTAAAAGTAATGGTATTAAAATAAAAAATTTTGCTTTTTTTGTTGTCACCCACAAATTAAAAAAATCACATTATTACGGTAGTGAATAAGTCAAACTGACGTTGTATAATTGCCAGTTTTTTTCATATTTCAACTTTAAATAAATCTCATCTGCTACGACCGATACTCTAGCCTGCAAACTCGCTACAAATGTAGCGAATTTCACATCTAACATGTGAGCCACGGAAGGAATAAATTTCTTTCATGGACACACAGGTTAATGACACACCCTAGGGGACTCCACAAAGCCATTAAATACTTTGGCTCGCAAGAAGCTCTTGCGAAGGTGCTTGACGTCTCCAGATCCACGATTGGTCATTGGTTAAATGGTTTAAGAAATCTGCCTGATTTCCTGATGCTCAAGATATTTTTCCTGACGAAAGGGACTATTCCGCTAAAGGAGTTAAGCCACAATCATCTGGAAATTTATCGTATGGCTGAATCGATCCTGTTTTATACACAATTTCCTGCAGTTCAAATTCCTATAAAAGAAATTCAGTGGAATAGCTTTTGCTGTCCTATCTATAAAAATAATGAAAATCTCATGCTGAGCGAAAATGATTTACACAATCCCGTATTTATCAATATGAATAATGAATTGATTACCTGTGAATGCCGTGTGCGAGCTAATTTTTCGTTGGGAAGAAAATATATTCATGTTCACAAGCTAAATTTGCCTGATGTAATTAGCGGGAAGGTGTTGATCGCAAAGTTAATTGAAGCATTGCCAATAAGTGAAAAGGTGGCCATTGGTTTGGCTATAGAGCGTGAACTTGGTAATCGAAGGGGGAGAAGAACAGATTTGGAACTTCCGCAGAAAGCTGCGGAAGTTAATGTCGGTTCAGATATCAATTATCCCCATCAGGTCAAGCCAAGAAAATTAAAGCTTGTGGATAGCTATCCACAAGTTGCGCGAGGGTTAGAAACTCGAAAAGTAGCAGCTAATATCGCTGGTTTCAGTAGTCATTTTCTTTACGGTTTAGCCAAGGAGACGGTTGCAAAAGGAATTCCACAACTTATTCAAGCAATGGATTATCAGTATTGTACTATTTCCAAAGCTAATCACATCGCCAAGTTATCAAATGAGATGCAACATCAGGCACTTATTAAGCTTGGTAAATTCAACGGACAGCCATAGTCAAATCTAACTGGAGAAAATCATGGGTAAAATCCGCACTGTCAAACCCGAACTATTTCGTCATGAGCACCTATTTGAAACCGAGAAAAAATATCAGCTCCCATTGCGGCTGGCCTTCATTGCTTTATTCACTTGCTGTGACCGGGAAGGGCGTTTCCGATGGGAACCGCGTTCATTAAAACTAGATATTTTGCCATATGACGATATTGATTTTGCAGAAATCTTGAACGCTTTATGGGCTGCCGGGTTTATTAAAAAATACATGGCGCATGGTAAAAATTATGGCTGTATCCCTTCCTGGCACCAGCACCAATCCATTAACAAACACGAACCAATATCTAAATTACCCAATCCCCAACAATCCGAATACGAACCAACCCCTTATGAGCAAGCCACAGAGATGCATATGCAATATTCTGCATTGCACGAACAGACTCCTGCAATGCCAATATCAAACTCTGTAACACCTGAACCTTTAACCGTACTCTCAATGAAATCCTCTGCGGTAACAGAAAATTTCAAAATAAATCAGCAAGATACAAGCAATCAAAAAGATCTAAGTCCGCTCCACCCTGAAATGCATATGCAAGCACATGCAATGCACATGCCTGCACGTGAAATGCAGATGCCTGCATCGCTGGAAGTGGAAGTGGAAGTGGAAGTGGAAGTGGAACGGGAAGTGGAACTGGAGCTGGATGTGGAAAAGGAAATGGAAAAACAGGGGGAACTGGGGAGTAACCGAAACATTGTCGCGCCAGCGCGACGGAGGCCGGTGGGTTCTGCCCAGGTCTTCCAGGTTTTTAATTTCTGGAAAACCACCCTCAACCATTCACAAGCGCTACTGGATGCCAAACGCCAGCGCTTAATTTCACAGGCATTGCAACGCGGCTACTCCGTAGCGCAGTTGTGTGATGCCATCAGTGGTTGCGCTAAAACTCCGCATAACATGGGGGATAATGATCGTGGCCAACGATACGATGGGCTGCATGTGATACTGCGGGATAGCGACCAGATTGAACGGTTCATGCGCCATCATCACAATCCACCCTGCCCACCGAACACATCCGACAAGCTGCTGCGAGAAAACGTCAATGCCGGCAAAAACTGGCTCAACAAAAAAATAGCGGGAGAAAAAACCTGATGCAAAGCGAAGAAATGCCGGAATTTGTAGAATTGCTAATGGCTTTAAGTCTGTCCTATGGCCAATCCTTAAATGAGTTTGCCATTGAACGCTACTGGCAAACATTGGAACGGTTTGAATTTGCTGAGGTGAAAAAAGCCTTGTATGCCTGCACCACTCAAAATCCTGACAAAGGGCATTTCATGCCGCAGGCGACGGAAGTGTTGCGTTATATCGAGGGCAGCACTGAAACCCAAGCTCTGAAAGCCTGGACCCATGTCCTGAAGATTATAAAGTGTATAGGCAGTTATGATTCCCTAGTATTCGACGACGCGATTCTGCATCGCGTTATTGATGATTTAGGAGGATGGATATGCTTGTGTGAAACGACCTTGGATGAATTGAAATTTAAAGGCCATGAATTTAAAAAACTTTACGCAGCTTATGTGCTACATCCACCTGCAGAATATCCAAAAAAATTAAGTGGTCGTCTAGCTTGGCAAAATAGTTTACAAGGTTATGAAGAGCCACCGCCGGTATTGATTGGAGACAAGAAAAAAGCCCATCAGGTGTATCAGCTAGGCACTGATGCTAATGCGCTGATACATAGAGATGTCTTATTATTGGGAAATGACTCATCTGCTTTGCAGGATTTGTCATCTCAAGAAGTTTCTAACCTACCTGAAAAAAAGAGTTAAATCATGGAGCAATTTATTATACAGGCGCCAAAGGATAACATCACTTTTGAACAAAAAATAATTGCCATATTTGGAGGTAATGAAGTTGCACATCACAAACTACTACCTGAGAACACAGTAGCTGCTTTGCAGGACATTCTGGCTGAAGAGTTAGGTATCATTCCAGGCATAGTTAAAAATAATCCTTTAAGTATAAGGGAAATGCTATGCCTGATTTTATTAGCTACAGGTAAAAGTCCTGAACAATGCGCCACCTTGTTAAATATCACCTCTAATACCCTATCATCTTACTTAAAGCGAATACATAAAAAGCTACAGGTTAGAAATAGAACACAGGCATTTTTTATCTCCTTGCAACGAGGATATTTACAAATTTCCGATAAGAAAAAATAAAATGATCTTCTCTTCATGGCCATTCTTGTCCCCTGATCTGGGGTATTCTCATTATCAAAAATAACTCTTAAAATTTGTTTATTAAATTTTTTAATTATCTAAAAAAATTTCAACGAGAAATTTATGCGATACAAAAATAAATTGGGAATAGTAGCCATGATGCTCATTGTTGTTACATCTTCTGCCTTTGCACAAACGGGTAATATGACAGTAGGACGTTACCTTTCGGTCGATAATAAACCAAGCAGCGCACAAGTCAATTTGTTATCACAAATCATCCAGGTGCGTTTTCCCCAAGCAGTTCAAACCATTGGCGACGCCATGAATTACTTGTTGCGATATAGCGGCTATAGCCTGGTTGACGATGCCAGACAAAGCGTAGCCATGAAAAATACGCTACGAAAACCGTTGCCCTTAGTTGACCGTAATTTTGGCCCCATGAGTTTAAAAGACGGATTAATCACCCTGGCAGGTCCTGCATTTACTTTGATGCAGGATCCTCTCAATCGTGAAATCAACTTTAAGCTGAAACCGGATATTACCTGGCATAAAGGATAAGGTCGTATGAACTCTCCCGCTAATGAATCAGTCAAAATAAAATCCCTGCTCCAGTTGTTGAAAGACAAACAATGGCATTGCAGCGATTCAATAAAAAATTATGGACTTTTTTTCACATTACTTTTCAGTGCGCTACTTTCTTTGACTACGTTATTTTACGTAATGCATGAGAACCACGGTGCCGATCAAACAACCAGTATAACTAACAAACGCAGTCTGTTGATCTTGAGTGAACTCAGTGACCTACACAATCAAGTGCAACAACTTTCCTCCACATCATCTAACCCATCGGAGTTGAAAACTGCTCTGGGCCGTCTAGATGCCGAGTTAACCGACATCGAAAAAGAAGTCGCAGAGACTGCAAAAAATACCGACATCCAAAAGTTATCAGCTCAATTATCCGATATGCAGACAAACTTAGGCGACCTATCACAAACTATGGCAGCGCAATCAATCAGTAAAAAATATATAGATGCTAAAAAATTACCGTTTCATGTGGTGTCGTTAGACATGATCTCCGAACAGCCTTTTATTTCCGTTGACTATAACCATCACATCGCGCCTTTAGGTATAGGTGATTCCTTAGCCACCTGGAAAATAGTCAGTGCAGACTATGATACGCAAACTGTCGAGTTAGCTAATGCTCGAGGCCAGTACGTGAAAATCATACTCTCAGAGCAGACGGCATGAAACCTTGTAAAAAAATAATCTATCTGTGTGCAGGAATTTTTGTCTTTGTTTTGAGTTGGAATGCATCGATTCAGGCAGATGATATCGCTAATTCACAAGAACAATCCACCGTGACAGAGAATACACAGGAAAAAACTACCACTGCTGGATCTGCGCAGGATTGGAGATTAACCGAGCAGGAATGGGAGCAGTATAAACAGTGGATGCAGGGTGCCGACGGCCTATGGTATGCACATATGACGCCACCGGCGGTACTAGGTATGCGCGCGGAAACATCAGAAGAGCAACGACATTTTGCTGAAATCGTTGCCCGGCAAGAGCATGACAAAGTGGCGCGTGAATTGGCTTTCAATCAGGCGGTGTTTATGGCCATGCGCCGCTTATATCCTGACGAACCCATGATTAAAGATTTTGATAAATCGGTATTTAACCCCATGAGCACGCATAGTAAAAATCAGAGTGCACTGCAGCCAGGTGATCGGCTGGCCTTATTTGAAAATATTCAACAAGGATTGGATTTGGCAGTGTTACCCAAACTGCTGGGTTTACTGCAATCCAATACCCAAATTAGCCTAGATATTTATTGCACCGGCAGCACAGATAATAACGCCATTCGCCACTGGGCAATGGTTAACAACGTACCGAGCAATTTAGTAAGTAGCGGACGAATTACCCTCAACCATGACGATGAACGTTTTAAAAATAGACCGGCGGATTTAAAACCCCCCTTTTTATTACTGGTAAGGAATGGCCAATCTCGAGCTGTCTCTGTCTGGGATTTGTAATGGCGGTCAGCAAAGCCCCGGAAAAAACTCAGCGCAAACGCCGTGGATTGTTAGGGATGTTACTTTCAATTGGGGTGCATCTGATTTTAATGAGTGTGTTTGCTTGGCTGATATTGCTATTAGGTTTTGGGATTTACCGCATCGTTCACAAAAATGAAATGGGTTATCCAGCAATGAATGCCATTTTGGATACCAATATCCGCCTATTAAAACAACATACTTTATTTGGTAATCAAAATAATTATTCGCGCTTGCAGCAATTACTGCAGTTGATAAATCCGAAGACACAGTTAAACCAGGATTTCGCTTCTCTGCAGCAGGAAATGCAACGACTGAATGTTCAAACGCCGCGGCTCAAAAAGCCGCTGCAACCGGTTTGGCAAACCATCCGCAGCGAGATTCTGCCGCTGCTTTGGGGTGTAACTGGAATCATTCTAACCAGGGTTTTTATGTTTTTATTAGCGCTGCCTCTTTTTCTGTTGTGTTTGGGTTTGGGATTAGTGGATGGCTTGGTGCAGCGCGATATCCGTAAATTTCAAGGTGCGCGTGAAAGCACTTTGTTATTCCACGAATTAAAAAGAGGCAGCAGTTTTTGGTTTTTCGTCCCGCTATTGATGTATTTGGTATTGCCCTGGCCTGTATCACCGCAATGGTTTCTTGTGCCATCAGCGATGATTTTGGGATTGATCACACAGTTTGGTGCTAAGTCTTTTAAGAAATATGTTTGAGGTGGATTGTGAATAAAATCAGCAAAATTCTGGTATTCACTCTGTGTTGTGCGGTCAGTAGTGCTTTTGCCTCACCAGAACAAGAACGTAGCTATTTGGTGCAACTGCTCAATCAGCTTAATGCCATGACCCCGCTGATTTTAGCAGCAGAGCGAGAGCAGCCGAAAAATTTACGCATTCAATTTCATTATACTGTTTGGCACGATGCTAAAGGGCAATTGCACAACGGATTATTAGACGATGTACAGACTATCAAAGCTGGGATCCGACAAAAGCTAGATCACGCTGCAGTGGAACCAAGGTCATTTAATGTGATTCGCGGAGATTATCTTGATAAAAATAATCTCTCACAGGATTCCCATTCATGACTGCAACGTCCAGCGCAATTGAGGCATTACAAGTAGCTGCCGGTGTATCAGCCAGTGAACTCAGTTTAACGGTGCGCAGTATTTTATTGGTTTTGGTTTTTATTTGGGCAGCTGCTTGTGTTTACAGCAAAATCCACCATTTTCGCCATCATGACGTGGATATGTTTGATGCACACCGCCAGTTGTTACGGATTATGTTTATCGTTGCGATCGCCGTGACGTTAGTGTTTATCAGTTAATTTTTACAGGAGAAAAATATGTTGAAACGCAGTTTGCATCGAATCAAGCAAGGATTTTATTTACTTACTGCTTATGCAGTGACTTTGCCAGTTTGGGCTGATTTACCAAAGCCTCCAGATAGTGACATTGCCAAAGATGGTACTACTGACTGGATTGATGTCGGCGGAACTCTGTCATACAAGACATTAAGTTACGCTTTAATTGTTCTGGGGACAATGATCGTAGCGGGAGCTGCGTTTGGAATTTTCAAAGCCTATCATACATCACAAGAAAGACAGGATATAGGACATTTCTTTAAGCACTCCGCTGTTGCGGTAGCTGCTGCTGCTATTGGTGCTGGGTTACTGTATGGCGGTTATCTGATTATTCCACAACAAACTTGATGGAAATAATCCAGATGCTGCTCAACCATGTCAATCACAAAATGCCTATTTATAAAGACTGCACGTTGTTCGAGTTATTGGTAGTCAGTTGTGGGTATCTGGTGCTGGGTGGTTTCATATTTTCATTATTAACCTGGCTGTTTATAGGGTATGCGTCCATTGGTTGTGCGTTGACTCTGATCTCATTAGTCCATGCTACCCGTTTTTTATTAGGCCGCTTGCAACGGCTAAAATACGGCAAACCCTATGGTTATTATCGGCAATTATTTTTTAAAAAGCTGGGGACCTCTATATTAAGTTTTATCTGGAAAACCCGGCTTATTACCCGCAATGGGCGGTGGTCAGTTAGGAGAGAATCGTGATGCTGTTTAATGCCTGGAAAAAAGAAGATCGTGACCGAGCGTTAATTCATGCGCAAGGCCGATTCATTGTTCTCTTATTCCTGTTATGTGCCTTGTTTTGTGTCGGATGGATGACCGCACCGTCACGATTACGAATTTATGTACCGCCCGATATTTCTAATGGCGCAACGATTAATGTCAGCGAAATTCCGGCACCCTTAATTTACAGTTTTACTTATGAAGTCTGGCAAGAATTGAATTACTGGCCAGACGACGGCAGTAAAAACTACCAGAAAAATCTTCATAGTTATTCAGCTTATTTAACACCCGAGTTCCAAGCTGAACTTTTACAAGAATACAAAGATTTATTAACCGGCGGGCAAATTCAGCGACAGAGGTTTATTCAAGGTGCCTCGGGCAGTGCTTTTGATACCACAGTTGTCAAAAAATTAAGCAGAGATGCTTGGGAAGTCGATCTCAAAGTCCGATTGATGGAATACAAAAACAATCAGCTAGTGAAAGACGTGGAAATTTTATACCCGCTTAAAGTGATTCGTCACGATGTATCCAACAGCTTAAACCCTTATGGGTTAGCAATCAGCGGATTTATTGCGCCACCGCAACGCTTAAAGACGTACATATAGGAGATAGCAAGTGAAACGGTTATTGATGTCTCTATTAATATTTAGTGTAGGTTTGTCCGCGTTTTCAGCCACAACATTACCGTTGTCTGATAATCAGATACAGAAGTTGCAGCAATATTTGCCCACGGATGATGACAATGCACCATTAATTTGGAAAGGCGATCCTATTACCATTGAATTACCTGTCGACAAAGAAAAGCGTTTACTTTTTCCAGAACCGGTACAAGTGGATTTAAACGGCAGCTTAACCACAGATCAACTACGCATTATCAACAATGACAAAAATCTATATTTGACTGCGCATCAAGCATTCGCCAAAACGCGCTTATATGTGACCTTAAAAAACTCTCAGCAAATTATTTTGCTGGACATTGCAACTGACAATCAAGCATCAGTCAATACACGCACGATTTCTTTACCTAAAAATGAAAAGACTACATCAATAGCAGTGGCTAAACAACAAATCAAGGGTACGGCAAATAATCCAACAACGGGTAACAATACGCAAACCATTTCAGCTGATGATTATGTCAATGCTGTCCGTTTTGCCTGGCAACAATTGTATGCCCCACAACGGTTATTAAATCAAGATTTGGAGTTTACCCGCACGCCGATGCATACCACATCGTGGGTAACCGACTTAGTCTATGGCGACAAAGTATTAGCGCATCCTGAAGCCTCTTGGCTACTCAATGGGTTATACGTTACGGCAATAGAGCTACGCAATAAATATCCGCATGACACTACATTAATAGCCAGTGATTTCTGCGGCGATTGGCAGGCAGCCACACTATATCCGCGCATTCATTTAAAACCTACCGGTCAAAAACCAGGTGACAGTACCACTTTATTTTTAATTTCCACTAAACCATTTGGTGATGTGTTGGGAGTCTGTCATGGCAGCGCATAAAACTAACGGGTTATTAAAATTTGCTGCACCCATCATTGTCTTGTTATTGGTAGTGGCTTTCTTCTCGGTCAGCCATCACGATAAAAAATCGGTTCCATTAATCACAACGCCTAAAAATGCAAAAAACACTGCATCACAAGACAGTGCGGCTGAATCGTTAGATACCCTAACGGCACAATTATCGGCAACACAACAACAGGTCAACTCCGTAGTCAAAAACAATGAAACCCTACAACAGAATCAGCAATTATTGGCGAAGCTGCAAGGCAAAAAAGATAAAACAACTGGCGATTTATCTCAGCAAGTGGCTGAACTCAAAGACCAAGTGCAAAAAATTAAACCCATAAATAGTGTCAATTATCCGGTTAATTCAGACAATGTGCCGCAACCCATTACCACCATACCGGAATTAGCAGACACCTTAACCGACCCTAAAGAACAAGCTCGACGTGCGCAAGAAAAGGAAAAAAATAATGCTGAAGCAGTCAATAATAAAAAACCCCCACCCATACCTTTTTATACCATCCCACCCAATGCGACCGCTGTAGAAGACCGCCTAATGACACCGTTGGTGGGTAGAATTCCTGTGAAAGGGGTCGTGACAGATCCGTATCCATTCAAAATTGTATTTTCCGATAATACGTTAGCTGCTAACGGTTTGCGTGTGCCGAACTTAAGACAAATGATCGTCAGCGGCTACACCGAAGGCGATCTGAATTTAGAAAGCACCCGCGGATGGGTGACATCACTCACATTTGTATTTGCTGACGGCACTATTTCCACCACCAGCTCCAACGATAATGATATCGGCCATTACAGCAAAAATAACGCCTTAGGCTATTTATCAGACGAACGCGGTAATCCAGCGATTCGCGGCAAACTCATCACCAATGCACCGACCTATTTAGGCATCAATATCGCACTCGGGGCGGCTCAAGGAGCCGCCAATGCCTATGCCCAATCCCAGACTAGTTCGCAAAGCACGATTGTTGGTACTAACACTTCCAGCGTCACGGGATCTCCAGGGGCTTATGTGGCCGGTCAAGCGATGAGTAATGCTGCTGGCCAAGTTCAGCAATGGTGGCATGACCGTGAGGAAAATAGTTTTGATGCGGTGTTTGTGCCCACAGTGAAAACCGATGGCACGCCACAAATGATTGTCGTGAATTTTGCCAAACAAATTCAAATTGATTATGACCCTGAAGGGAGAAAAATTGTTTATGCGCATCCTTTTGATTCTAACGTTTCTCACCGCCTCGATTAACCTGGTCGGTTGCAGCAGTATGCGTGGCAATGTGGTGCCGCAAACTGGACCTACTATGGAGCAGGTGTATGACAGCATGGGCGTGGCACAACCGAAAGCAAATACTCCGTTGACTGCTACATCCACCGCTGTGATTGATAGCTCAAATAGCAGCGGTGAAGACGCGTTACCCGATATTCGTAGTACGGCTAAAGCACAAACTAGGCCATCTACGCGAAAAACTAAAACCCAGGTGAGTGACAATATTTTTCAAAAACTGCCCAACCCAGAATTGAAAATGTACGTCTACCCACACCTGGCGGGCGAATCTGAAATTCCGATTCCCGGGTATAGCACAGTATTTAACGCTTACCCCCGCGACCACTACGCATTACCACAGGAAACTGCAAGAGAATCATCATGATGGGACTTTGGGGTAAAAAATCCATAGCAACACCACCTGTTATTAAAAACAGCGATATTGCACGTGGCTATCAAAAACGACCGTCCATCGCGAGTTACCTGCCGTGGCGTGATTATAATGAAAGGCACAAAGTCTTTTTACTGGAAGATAACCAAAGCTTGGCGGTCTGTTTCCGCATCACACCCATAGCCTGCGAAGCGCGCCCGCAAGCCATGATGGAAGCCATTGCAAAATCATTACAAGATGCATTGCAAAATGCCATTCCCTGCGAAAAAACCAATCCTTGGATATTGCAACTCTTCGTACAACGGGAACAAGACTTATCACCCGTCATAGAAAAAATAAAACAAGCTATTCCCGCGGAGCGACACACGGAACCCTTAGTACAGGCCCATTTAGAAACACTACAAAAACATATTGATTATGTCACCCGCCCCGGTGGTGTGTTTTTCGACCAGCAGGTAACACAACAAATTTTCCGTGGTGGGATCCTAAAAGTTTATGCCGTCCTGTATCGTCGCAATGATACTACCCATGATAAAAATCAACGCCGCAGTGGTTTGGAGGCTATTCAGAACATATCGCGCAAACTCGCCGAACAATGGCGCGCCTGCGGATTAGGTGTAAAGCGATTGACGGGTGAAGCTTTTTATCGCTGGTTAATGCCTTGGTTTAACCCATGCCCCAAACAAACGGCAGGTAATGTAACCAAATTATTATCACAGATCGAATTTCCTAAAGATAAAGAAAAACCCTTCGGCTGGGATCTGTCAGAACAACTGTTTTTTTCTGCCCCTGAATCTTTTGAAGAAGGGTGGCAGTTTGATAACCGCCCTCACAAAGTCATCACCATCCAAAATTTAAGCAGCGAACCTGCCATTGGCCATTTAACCGCAGAACGCAAAAGAGGCACCGATGACAAAGTTTTCAATCTCATTGATCACTTGCCAGAGGGTAGCGTATTTTCCCTCAGCATTGTGTTCCAGGCTCAAAGCGAAGTGGAGCTGCATTTAAAGCTGATCCATGATAGCGCCGTCGGCAGACATGCCCTGGCGATGAAAGTTAAAGGTGAAATAGAAGAGGCCGAGCAAGCTATTGCTAATGGTGATTATCTGTTACCCACAGTGATGGCCGTTTACATCCAAGGCGAAACTGTTGATCAGTTGCATGAGCGTGAAGCGCATACGGAAGTATTACTCAACAGCAACGGCTTTAAAGTCATTACTGACGATGAACTCTATCCGGTAGATGCTTACTTACGTTACCTACCTATGGGCTATGATTTTCATTTCGATAAGAAAAACACTTATCGTTCGCGTTATTTACTATTAAGCGATATCGCCAAATTATTACCGGTGTATGGCAGAAGCCGCGGCAGCGAAAACCCTGGCATGTTGATGTTCAACCGTGGTGGCGAGCCGTGGTTTTATGACATTCTGCAAGATCGAACCAAGAATGCACATTTTTTACTTCTAGGTGAAACCGGCACGGGTAAATCCAACACGCTAAATTACCTCATCATGCATAATTTGGCGCTTTATAATCCACGCTTTTTTATCATTGATGCCGGCGGTTCTTTTGATTTGCTGGCGGATTATTGCCAAAGCCTGGGCTTGCAAGTACACAAAATCAAAATTGATCCCAAGAACCCAGTACCCCTCAACCCTTTTGCCGAAGGATTAAAAGTATTAGACCAGATTGCTACATTGGAAAAAACACAACGTGAGCAATGGCTAGCGAAAGCGGATGCAAGAATCGCCAAAGAATTAGAAAAAAATACTCAGCCGGAAAACAACGAAATCGATGACGATAGCCGCGACATATTGGGCGACATGGTATTAGCCGCACTGGTCATGATTACTGGTGGTGAAAAAAAAGAAGAAGACCGCATCAGACGCAGTGATCGAATGTTAATTATGGATGCAATCATTCTTGCTGCCGAAACCGTCAAAGCCGCTGGACGACCGCAAATGATCGCCTCAGATATTGTCGCTGCTTTTGAACGGTTAATTTTGGAGCTCAATCCAGAGCGCGATGCCGACAAGATTCGCCGCGGACGGGAGATGGCAGACAGTCTGCGTTATTTTATCCGGGATCCTGTCTCTAGCGAATTTTTTAATACCCCCGGCAATCCCTGGCCCACCGCTGATATCACTGTTGTTGATTTTGGGTTATTTGCGCAAGAAGGTTATGAGGCGCAGCGCTCCATCGCTTTTTGTGGTGTGTTCGGCAAAATTCAGACCCTGGCTGAAGCCAATCAATACAGCAACCGCCCACTAATTTCAGTGCTTGATGAGAACCATATATTCAGTAAATTACCCTTATTAGCCGCCATAGAAACACGTGGAACCAAAATGGGCCGCAAACTAGGTTGGTGGATCTGGATTGCTACGCAAAACGTCAGGGACTTTGCCGAAGAAGCGCGCAAAATGTTGCCGATGTTTGAAACCTGGATGTGTTTGGCTGTCCCTCCCGATGAAATTGATCAGATAGAGCGTTTTAAAGTTTTGAGCGCAGAACAAGGCACCTTGTTTCTATCCGCGCGCAAAGAAAAAGGCAAATATACCGAAGGCGTATTATTAAGCCCAAAAATCCAAGGACTATTTCGTAATGTACCGCCTGCGCTTTATCTAGCTATGGCAGCCACCGAACAATATGAAAAACACCAACGTCGACAATTGATGCAGCAGTTAAATTTATCCGAACTGCAAGTGATTCAGTATCTAGCTGAACAACGGATGTTGCGAGCGATGGAGGAATATAGCGATGTCTAAATTGCTCTGGTTACCTTTTTTCGCATTATATTCTTTAACCACACTGGCTGGCAGTATCAACAGTGTCTCAATCACGGAAAGCACTTTGGCCGCATTACCGCAATGTCTACATTATCAAATAAAAGGCGTCTGTTATTGGCTCACCGATGCGGGTGTCACAATGACTACACCGTATATCGCGCATTTCCTACCCGATGTGGTGGTTAGTAGTTTTAATCCGCCTACCGATAAAAATGGTGGTAATCCTTGGTTTGAGATCAATGAAACGCTAGACCAAGCAGGTGTAATCGCAGAAAAAGAAATCATCAGTGCCCTGGCGCACACCAAAGCCGGTGGCGGTCAACATGGGTTTGAAAATCCGCTGCAGCAAAATGTGTATTTTAAAGAAGTTGATATTATCGGCAATCCAGCCTTAACCGTATTACCCAGCACTCCTATGTTATTACCCTCTAGCGCTACACCGCTAAAACCTTATTTTCAATCGATGCTGGATAGTGCACTGTGGCGCGGTTTTTCCCCGCAGGCAGAGCCAGAACAAGCAGATGCTGTCATCGAAGATATCACTCATTACGTAGGTAGCAATGGCAGTGCAATTAACTGGGGTGGCGCTTTTCCGTTTGAAGGCAAAGTTGAAACCACCAACGATGCCAAAGCCGCTGCTGTGATTGCCCAGCGCGCAAGTAACTTACTCACCGCATCAAATTCTTGGGCACATGTCTATCAATCTTTATCCACGCACTGCGGTCAAGAATGTGATGCAGCAGTCATTTCCGAAGACAGTGACAACACCCAATTTCAGCTGATATATCCCATCCAGCAAACCAGTTGCCAAGTATTTGGTAAATCCAATAGCTATGGTGAAAATTTTGAACAAAACACGAATGGCGGATATGTCTGGATTTTGTGGCGACACTATCAAGGTTGCATTCCTGGCGAAGGAAAATATATCGGTAAGACCGTGATGAAAGGAGAAAATAATTGATGGCTATAAACATTTATAAACAATACAAAAAGCAAATACTCTTGGGTTTATGTTTGTCTTTAACAACAAGTATTTTCGCTTCACCCATTATCCCAACTGGCAACAATAATAATGCATTGTATTATAAGATCGGTGGTGGGAGCGACTATGCGTTACCGCCCGTGCAAGATACCTCAACCATTAATTTATTGGCTGGCGCTGATTTAGGGCTGGGTAATCAATGCGGGATGTTCAATCCGGCTGTGTCGATACAAAATACATTAAATAATTTACAGGATAGTGTGAATAATTTAGAGCAAAGCCTGATTAGTAATGCCACCGGTAGTATCACCGAAATGCCGATGTATTTTTTAGCTCAAGCCAACCCTACATTATATAACCTGCTGAATAATGCCCTGGTCAGTGCGCACACCCAAATCGATGCCTCATTAAAATCCTGTCAGGCTGTTAAAAATCAAATCGCTCAAGGCAAAAATCCGTATCAAGATTGGGGCACGATTTCTGTAGGTGATATGTGGAAAGAACATTTATCACTCACCGCCATTGGCGATGAAGATATTAACACGGCAAATTCCGATATTACCGAACATGCAGGTGATGATGGGGTTGCCTGGGTACAAGGAAAAAGCACTAGCGACGGTACGTTACGCGCAGGTGGCCAATCTCAACCTCCCATTCATGTCATTGCCGATACAGTGAAAGCTGGCTTTAACGCCATGCTGAATCGTGATTTAACCTCGGATGCAGCAGCACCCAGCAATAGTGGTTTAGCTAACCAATTTGCTTCACCCCAGGATGCTGTGAACTGGATTACTAATGTGTTGGGCGACCAGGTAGTCACCACCTGCAATGCAACCAGCTGCAAAAGTGCTCAAGGCGGCGTAGCGGGAAGGGGTTTATTACCCTGGGCTACAGTTTGTAATGCGCAAAATAATAATGACTGTGTCGATACGCTACGCAGCAAATTGCAAAATTTAGTAACAGGGACCAGCGCCGCAACTAAAGATAATTTAATGGCGGTTTCTGCCGACAACTTAGTTGTCAGCCCTCAGATCATTACGACATTGAAAGGGATGGATCCCAGCCAACAGGGAATTTTTATCAACAAGCTAGCGCAGGAAGTTGCAGCCCAACGTCTGATGGATAAAGCCTTGACCGCCCGTGACCTTTTGCAGACTGGCAGTCAAGTACCGGTGATTGCCACCAATGAACCAGCGCAAAAATTGTTGCATCAATCGATAGTGCAACTGGATAAAAATATCCAATCGATTACATTCTCAGCTCAAGTACGCAGGCAAATGATGTCGGATACATTATCCAATATTGTTAATTACGCCAATTCGCAACAACAGCAAGCCTTTGATGTCAGCAAAGTGAACCAGCCACAATCTGTAATGGAAAATGGGGCTATTCCGAGCACACCAGGAGCCAAAAAATGAGTATTGGCGTTCAATCTTACCCTGAACTTTATACTATGTTGCTGGGCTGGAACCTCTATGATCAGATATGGGATTTATTATCACAATCCGGTTTAGCCTATCTACCGTTTATCGGTATCGTGCTGAGGAATATGGCACAACCCTATACTTCGCAGGAAACTAAAGATGCGGGCAGTACATCACTGCGGCGTATGGAAGTGGATTTTATTGGAACGCTATTGTTTATCTTTTTTGGCGTATCACCGGCATTTTTATTAGACCCATCTATCGTTTCCTATACGCCGCTGTGTCCCGTAGATGGGCAAAACAATACAGTACATCCAGGTAATACCGGGACTACCTACGATTCAGCATTTACCCTGCCAACCACGGAAACGCGCGTCCCTATTTGGTGGTATGCAGTGATGGCTCTGTCCGAAGGAATCACTTCCGGTGCCAATACCATGGTCTCATGCGTACCCGATTTAAGGAGTATGGTCACGCAAGCCAATATGGCGAGAATCACTGATCCAGAACTCAAACAAGAAGTAGCCCAGTTCGAACAGGATTGTTTTGTACCGGCACGTACACAATATTTGGCAGATAGTCACACTAACGCTGCAACTATTCCTGTCATTAACTCTAACCAATCCGAATACGGCAGCGATGATACCGAATGGGCCGGTTCGCATGGGTTTTCTCAAACGTATTACCAAAATTTAAAAGCAGCACAACCTGTGAAGGGTTTTATTTATGAATCTAGCCAGGACATTAATGCAGACACAAATGAAGATAATCCACCCGCCTATGGAACCCCCACCTGTGACCAATGGTGGAATGATTCACAAAATGGTTTAAAAAACCGCCTGGAAAAGGTTATGCCGACTAGCTATTTTAGTGAGTTTGCCCAATTAAAAGATGAACGAACTAAAGATGATTTGTTGAAGGAAATTATTTTTAACAATACCGGTTATGACAAGGCCAATGAAACGGTGGGGGATAATGGATATTCGAATTTGGCAGCTGGGTTGGGCGAATGGTTTCAGCAATTGGATACTTACCCAAAATTATATGCGGCGGCGCAAGCTGCGCCAATTATACAGGCATTATTGTTATTGATGGTCTATGCATTTTTACCACTGGCTTTGGTATTTACAGGATATAAACCAGGGAGTTTTATTTCGGGCGCAGTGATTATCTTCTCGCTGATTTTCTGGAGTTTTATTTGGCATTTAGTGAGTTGGACGGATACCACTTTGATGAATGCATTGTATGGCAATAGCTGGTTTTCACATCAATCTCCCAATGCAACATTAGTAGATATGATTACGGGTACGCTAATTATTGTTGCACCGTTGTTTTGGTTTAGTTTTATGGCAAGCATGGGCGTTGCAGTTGGCGATGTTGTCACCTTAGCCTTTAATAAGCTGAATAGTGTTTCTGAAGATTCGGCTAAAGTTGGCGCTAAATTAATCAAGGAAGGGGCAAAAAAATTAGCTGAAAAAATATAAAATTTCACTCAATGTTTAGGAGATCGAGGATCAAAAAGACTTGGTTTTTGTGAATATAAATCCTCTACTACATTTGATTGCTCTTCTTCATCTGAATGAGCTGTAGCAGTTGCTCCGAGGATAAGTAATGGGATTTTTATTAAAAATAGTACGGCTTTTAAAGCCGGTGAACGATTTTTTCTAATAACTTTATTTTTCATAACTAAATCCTTTTTGAGGAAAAAATGCTTTTATTAAAACATTTAAAAAAAACCTTTCTGCAGCTGATACTATGGCTTGCATTCATGCTTCTTATCATGACGCCATTTGTCTGGCTTAATTTCGCTCACCCCAACCACTTGCAGAGCGTGAGTCGAATTATTTCACAAAATAAATTATTTTTCACCGCCATGCGCTGGCTGATAATAATAGTCCTATTTTGTGCCTGGCCTCACTTTATACGCTGGTGGGCTAAAAATCATTATTGGAAACCTGAAAAAACCATGTTTTGGTTAAAGCAACGAATAAAAATCACGCTCTGGCTGATTATATTTGAGTTAGTCGTCTGTGAAAACCTGTTTTTAATACTCCTGCACCTGTTAGAGGGACACTAATGTCGATGCAAAAACCTCTGGAGGGTTTACTGCGCCCACCGTTGGAGTGGTACAGCGCATTGGCAGCCAGCACAGGTGCCTTATTACTTCTGGCTTGGCCTGAAGCCTTTTTAATGCCTCATGCCCTGGAATATGCCACTGCCATTCTTCTGCTTGCCATCAGCCTGATACGCGTAAGGCAAGGCTATCGCGTCTTCCGCTACCAGTGCAATCTGAAGCGTATGCCAACATACCGTATCAACTCTCAACAAATTCCAGCCAGTGATCGCAAACTATTTTTAGGCAAGGGATTTCTATGGACTACAACCCACACTCAACGTCTGCGTGACTTGGATCTCCAATACAATCTCCACTATAAAAACCCCTCAAACCTGAAACAATGGGCGCGACGAAAAGAACTACAATGGGAGTACAAGCCTTTATACAAAGCATTGGCAAAATGCCTGGCAAAAGATGCCCCCTGGAATCCCTTCAAACCTTATCCTGACATCGGTGGTCAGCCTTGTCTGCATGGAGTCTCAGAAAAAGAAGGAGACATTGCAATTAATCTTGCCGACCGCGCAAGCCACATGGTGGTAGTTGGATTACCAGGCATGGGAAAAACTCGCTTTGCCGAAATACTTATCACCCAAGATATCCGACGCGGTGATGTAGTCATTGTCCTTGATCCAAAAGGCGATGCTGATTTACTTAAACGTATTTATACTGAAGCTAAATTAGTCGGGCGTGAACAGGATTTACTTATCATTCATTTAGGGCATCCGCAAATCTCTGCGCGCTACAATCCCGTCGGTAATTTCACCCGTGTTACTGAGGTGGCTAACCGCATTTCCAATCAATTACCCAGCTCTGGAGATTCCGCAGCTTTTAAAGATTTCGGCTGGCAGTTTATCAATTCAATGGCATTAGCCCTGGTGTCGATGGGCGAAAAACCCGACTACCAGAAGATGAAATTTTACATCACCAAAATGGATTTACTGCTAGAAAAATACTTGAACTTTTGGTTGCCCTCCATTGATAAAGAGCTAGAACAATGGGTGAAGTCCTATATGGCGGAAAAAAGTACAGAAAAAAAACAGGTTGCTCGCTTGGAGGCTTTAATTGCTTATGTACAAAACCATGAATTACTCCACAATCCAGTGTTTGATGATTTACATAACGCTTGTAAATACGACAAAGAGTATTTCAGTAAAATTACTGCATCATTAGGCCCGCTGCTAAAGAAACTCACCACAGGTAAAGTTGCGGAATTATTATCTCCCGATTACGAAAACACAGAAGACCAGCGCCCTATACTGGATTGGTTACAGGTTATTCGTAATAAGCAAATTGTCTACGTGGGGCTGGATGCATTGACTGACCGGGAAGTGTCAACCGCCGTAGGCAACGCCATGTTTTCCGATTTGGTTTCTGTGGCAGGTCGCATATATAAATATGGCCTGTACGACGGTTTCTATCAATCCGCGACACAAAATCACAATCTCCCACGCATTTGCGTACACAGCGACGAATTTAACGAAATCATCGGCGATGAATTTATCCCCTTGCTGAATAAAGGCCGCGGCGCTGGTTTTACCGTAATCGCCTACACACAAACATGGTCTGATGTAGAAGCGCGCCTCAAGACCGCTGCCAAAGCGGGTCAAGTCGCTGGGAATTTTGGCACCGTGGTGATGTTCCGCTGCAAAGAGGCCCGCACGGTAGAGATGCTGTTGGAGCAATTACCCAGAGTTCCGATTGTACGAGTTTTACCGGCTTCCAGTAGTAGTGACACTGCACAGGGTGAGGACGGGATTTTCTATCACTCATCTAACGAAGATCGTTTTGCTCATAATGAACAGCGGCTGATTGAACAAAATGATGTACTAAATCTGCCCAAAGGCCAAGCATTTTGCCTAATTGCCGGTGGGAATCTCCATAAACTGCGAATGCCTTTGCCACATCAGGATGACATAGATATCCCCGCTGATTTAGACAATATTCTGCGTATGATGCGACAGGATTATGTCTGTTTGGCTAAAGCCGCTTAACCCATTATTCGGAGCAGCACCATGGAAAAACAGTCCAATGAATTATTGCCCTGCCTGACTGGGGAAGAAATTGCCAGGCTCCCAGCATTACAGCCCCATCTTATTCAGTTAAAACAGCTCGTCAGTGCACCGCTCGATATTTATCAGGAATTATATCTCACAACCCTAAATCGCTTTATGGCGTTTTGCCAAGCGATGTCATTTGATCATCAATCAAAACCCTATAGCCTCTTACAGCGGCAACTGGATTTAGCAATCACAGCATTAAAATTGCGGCGGGGCAAAATGTTACCCCTACAATCAGAAAGTGAAACTATTGCCGAACAAGAGCCCTTGTGGACCTACGCATTATTTACCGCTTGCCTATTCACGCAAATAAATCACCTACAACACGATCGCACTATCACGCTATTTAAAAATGGCGGCAATAAATTGGGTCTTTGGCATCCATTAGCCGGCAATTTATACGAAGCAGCGACATTTTATTCTCTTGAAAATAAATCTCACCCCGTCATCGTCAACGAATGGGTATTCCGCGCTGCCCTCATTGGTCGGATAGTCCCATCAATTGCATTGCGTTGGCTAACTGGTTGCCCCACTGCCTTTCAAGTCTGGTGGACAACTTTAGTAGAAAATCCGACAGCACCTACTGTTTTGACAGAAATTATCCGTGAGGCTGCTGAAAAAATTAATTACCCTTTGGACACAGATCCTCCAGACGATGCCAATCCAATAATACAAAAGCATCAGAGCCCCCATGCAACCACTGATGAACAAGAGGAAAAAACTAATCCTTCGCAGCTCCTAAATATTTTGAATGAATGGATAGATCACCAATGTACTGCAACGGATTTTAATGTGGAAAATACTCTATTGTTACGCATCCCCGCCGGTTTGTTCATAGGCATAAAGCGTATTGCAGAATTTCTCCAACTTTATCCCCAATACGCACCACAAGATAATTTACTGCAACTGCTCGATAGTTATTTGATCAAAAAAAATACTAACACAATTCACCGCTATCGTTCAGCCCGTTTTGAAAAACGCCTCGTAATCGAAGGAATTATTTTGGACGTTAGCTATTTACCACCACAAGCAAAATCACTCCCTCTACAATCCAGCTTCGCAACCGACATCCCGCTATAGGAGAAATACATATGACGACTTCACCCATAATCAATAACGATAGTTATACCCCTAAACCACCCATACGTTCTCCAGTGTATCTGGAGGGCGAAATCGATTTAACATTACATACCAAATTGGCGCAAACTTTATTACAAGGCAATTGGGGTAATGGAAAACTGGGATTATGGCAATATGCCCTCAAGGTACGTGATCTCTGGAAAGGCCATCGCGCCGACGACCCCTATGCTGATTGGTTTTTTATGAAAATTGATGAAAAAATCCATAACATCCGCAGTGAAATTCAGGAGCTGGAGCAGTATTGTCAACAGCGTCTGTCTCAATTGCGTGGTTTTAATATCAAAGTATTTGAAAATCCAGAACCTATGCAATTAGCATTAAAATTTGCCATTCCATTTAGCTATATGGGCGCGTCGTTATTACCTGAATTGGACTATGTATCACGACAAGCTTATACCTTGCGACATGTTGGTCAACTCCTGGAGCCTGAACAATTGCCATTACGTATTCTATCCAGCATACGCAATCTATTTTCTTTGCCATTAGGCTGGAAAATGCAAGTCACACGTCAGGATATTCGCGAAAACAATGATCTGGCCCAGCAGGCTAAAGAAAAAATGGGCACGATACCCAGTGCCATATTAAATAAAGAAATAAAATTTGTATATTTACTAGATAGCATGTTAGGTGCTGCGAAAACTACTGCATAAGAATATTGCTTCCACAAATAATTGGGGTAAAATTATCTGTATTAGTCGCTCTCTGCAAGACTATAAACCGCAGTGAAGATCAGGCGTAGCTATGATGCAATTCCCTGATCGCCAGATTTAATCCTGGTGTCATAGCCGTACCCATCCTAATGGGGATTCTTCTGTATCCTCCGATAGCCTTTAAGCTATTTCCACTTTCAATACGGTTCTTGCCGTTCTGTTACAGTTTATCTGTAATTCTGCTGTCATGATTTTACTAAATTTATCTTCCGGTTTAATTATTACCAGAAATAAGTTGCGTCTTGCTTTTATCAACCCATCCTGTCGAGGAAAATCAACCTCTCCATAAGGAGATGTGTGTTTGTACTCAAAGGATTTTTTTAAATCAAAGGAGAAAACATCATGTTATCACTTAATTTAATGCAACTGATTGGTCGTTTAGGTAAAGACCCTGAAGTTTTAAAAACCACTCAAAATGGTCTTTTTGTTCGAATCTCACTGGCTACTTCCAAAAGGATTACCAATGACAAAGAGGAATCTGAAGAAGTGACTGAATGGCATACGGTGTATTTTAATAATCAGCTGGGAAAATCTGTGGTAGATCATTTAAATAAAGGATCTGTCATTTATGTTTCCGGTGAATTACGTACTACCGAATGGCAAAACAAAGAGAATCAGCGGCAGTTTAATACCGGTATCTATGCTTCCAAACTCCTGTTTTTGGATCAGAAACCGGCACAAGAGTCGCAATCATTGTCAGATTAATTTCTAAACTTTCGCTACGAATGTAACGAACAAAAATCACCCTAGCGGGGAAATATCCCTGCAGGGAATATTTCCCCTTTTATTTTTTAAGGAGGAAATATGATTAAAAATAGCTTTAAACTTTGCATGTCCGGTTATGGGCATTGGATTGAAACTACTGATACACCTCAAGGGACCATGGTTAAAATCAAGGTTCACTCGGATGGGTCAGAAAATATTGAGCTTGATTGCATTGTGGATACACCACAATTGCTGACGCAACTGCAAGAACTCAAGGAACGTTGCCGAAACGGAGAATGTATCTTGCTACAGTTTATCGTGCATTATTCGAGTTTCGGGCATTGCTACTCAGGGTTAGCAGGGGATAAGGATATGCTCCAAATTAAAGGCAGGCTGATGGCGCTCCAAGGCTGGATTGAAAATAGTGAACATCTCGCTACTTCGCCTGATGAAGTTTGACCATCGCCACCTGTCTTTAAAGGAGTTATACTATGCGTTACGAAGATCAAGCAAGATTGTTGTTCCAGTTGCAAACCGAACTGGTAGATTCAAAAGTGGAGATATCTGTGAGCAGAGCCATCACTCAAGTAGTTGATCAGATCGTTACACTCAGGCATGAGATGCACCGTGATATTAGCGGTCTTCGTCACGACATGATTGAGCGTTTTTCGAAAGTTGAAAGCCGCCTGTCCTCTGTCGAAACCGCCTTAGGCAGACGCGATCAAGTCCGCGGTGAAATCCGTACCCGTTTGTTCGATTTCACGTTCAAAGCAGGTTGGATGATTGGCCTTGCTGCTCTATCCGCAGCAGTTTCTACACTCATTGTGTTAGTACATACTCTGGTACATTAATATTGTTGTTCAATGAACAGTCAGCTGACTGCGTCATTTTCAAATCACCCCTTGGGGAGGAAACTCCCTGGTTATGGGCTTTTCCTCCTCATCTATTTTTAAACCAGGAGGAAAATTCAATGATTACCTTAAGTGGTACACTTCACATTAGTTCGCAAGGCACATTACTACATTGCAGCTTAGGCCGCTTTGTGCTTAATGATGGTCGCTTTATGGATAGGCAGTTTTTCCTGCGATTCAAATTGCGGGTTTATTACCGATAAAAATGATCACAACAGCTCTCCTGCGTTTTGCGGTTGATATGGCGGAAACAACTCTGAATGAAATGAAGCAGATTGTGTTTGATCTGTAACTAATCAAGTCCCAGCTGGGGAGAAACCAACTCCCAGTTGGGATGGTTTCTCCTTATTTTTTTTAAATTATGGAGAAATTATGAAAACTTTACTTTCAAAGAAAATTGATTGTCTAAGACAAGGTTTATTTGGATTTAAACTGCGTGTCTATCTGAGGGTCAAAATCCTGAGTATGGCTGTTTTAAGTCAAACAGCCGCTTTCTTGGAGAAGTCATCACGCTTTTTAAAAGATAAACTCAGGCTACGGCTCACCCTGGAGCAGATACATTATCAGGTGCATTGGCATTATGTCGTGACTGAAGATAATGTAGAGCAGGTGCGTGAGAAGGTACCTTACAACAAAATACGTCGGTTGTTGCAGCCGGGTGATCGGGTATGGTGCGCCAGTGGGTATAAATCTGGTGAACATAAAGTCGGTGCATTAGTCAATATCCCGCCTACTCGTTATGTTTTCTATTTTTCCGCCACCCGCAAAAGCTATAGCAACTTACATTATAATGCAAAGGTTCCTATAGGCGCAGTGGGCTGGAAAGATAGGTTTTGTAGCGAGGGCAACTGGATCGATAATGATCATATTTTGTTGGATGATAATACAGTCATTTCCGTCAATGGGCATTATTTATTGATAGGAGATGATCCGCCAAGCTGGTGGACGATGGACATGAACGATGATTCAGGACAAGATGATTCTGGTTTAGCTTTTTTAAAAAAAAAGTTAATCAATAGTTAAACTAATATTCTACACCCGAAGGGAGAAGCTCCCTTCGGGGATATTTCTCCTGATTCAAATTTTTTTATAGGAGAAATATCATGATGTTATTAACCCAAAAAATTAAAGCTGCATTACCAAAATTGTATGCAACTGAACACCTGCCTTTGGCTGAGAGAATCGTCATTTGTAAATTCTTCTCACCATATTCTAACTGGACATGGTATGTGTTCGAGGGAGAATGGTATCCGGAAGATAAGGATTTTTTATTTTTTGGATTTGTGCAGGGTTTTGAAAATGAATTAGGCTATTTTGCTTTATCCGAATTAAAGTCTGCTCATAGCCCATCGGCCCTGACCATTGAGCGAGACCGAAGTATATTCAAAGTACCTTTTAAACAATTGGTGGAACCGCATGTATATTCCTATGCTGCGTAAACCATAAAGCAGATCGTATCGTGATCTGCAATAAATAGAGTCCCAAACGGGGAGAAACTAACTCCCTGGGGATGGTTTCTCCTTTTAATTTTCAACCACAGGAGAAACCACTATGTTATTTCAACGACTGGCACGAAACTTTATCAAGTTCGGTTATTTTCCCACTGACAGCGAGATACTGGGCGCATCTTAAATGCCTTAGTTCCCGCTGAAAGTGGTGATCAACTGGCCATCTTTGATCCCACTGCCGGAAAAGGCTTAGCATTGGCTGAATGCAAACATCCTTTAGTCCAAACCCGCACCCTGCCTATGGGGTTGAAATTGATAAAGAACGCGCCTGGCACGCCAAATCGCTGTTAAATCATTGCATCCACGGTGATTTAATGGACTGCATCATTACCAGGCAGTGTTTTGGTCTGTTGTTCTTTAATCCGCCTTAGATCCTATAGAACCAAAAAGCAGGTTTACAACTAAACGGAATCAATTTTTACCGGAAGTAACAAGAGCTGTATGGTCAATATCTAAATTAGCCGCGTTTAATTCTTTAATAAGTCGTATCTGCCATCCATCGGATTCATCCATATTGATATAAAGTACTCCATTATAATCGCTAGGCTGTTCAATAGCGCCTTTCATTAAAGCACAAACGTTCTTTCCTCCTAAGAGACCTATAAAAAGACCAAGCTCCAAAACCACGTTTTGCCTGGCGCGTGGCTTCAATTTTTGAACATCACCATCAAACTCTTTTTTAGCACAACCAATATCATCAGGCGTGAGTAATATTACAGCAAAAGCGACTTCCTGCGCATGATCATTCAACTTTTCAATAATTGTACGACCCTTGTTTGGTTGTTCGTGTAAAATAATCGGCTCTAATCCAATTGTTTTTAGAAAATAAGCCACTTGAAGCTTGGCCGTATCATCATGCCCGTGCACTATAAAGACTTTTTTATTATTGTCATGAATTTTGATATTCTGTTGTGTAAGATTAGATTTTATTTTATCTTTACCCTTCTCTGTAATAGTAACGAGCTGATCGAGTTGCAGGATTAGATCATAGTTCATGCCATAACGTATGTGCTTAGAAGAACATCTTAAATAACCTTCATCCACAAGAAAATCTACAGTTTGCAAAAATCGTATAAGATCGCCTTCATTTTCTGTATTATTTTTTAACCCCGTCAATTTTTCAATTTTTGCCATATTGAATCTAACGGGAGAAGGAGATTGACTATTAACATAACCCAGAACAACATTGTCGAAATCTTGGTTACTCACAGGTATTTCAGAGCTTTCTAATTGAGTCGTTTCACATAGAGGTAGTGTATCTAAAATTTCTATTAGCTTATCAATATTAGACTGTACTTCATCTTTAAAATATTTTACCTCCATTGAAAAAGGAGTTCTAGAAGTTCTAATGTCCATTGAAACATAGGTATTATCATATTGGTTCGAAAATTGATCATTACTAAATGCTATAGTTAAATAGTTTTTGTTGGATGATTTCCATTTTTTGTATTCTCTTTGTGTTTCATCCAATTGGGCTGAGCTGCCAATTTCAACCACCAAAAAATTTTCTTTGCCTTCTCTGATCTGATCCGAAAGAAATTTATTAATTTCATCCCGTGATTTTCTAAGTTGAGGGATTGAATTATCGCCTCGAGTATTATTCGCAAAATTCTTCATTAACTGAATTACTCCATGAAGGTTAATAATGATATCTATGATTACCCGCAGCTACAGCGAAAACAGCGCAATCGAACTCCCCGATAGAGGTGCAATTCTCTCTTAGCTTGTGCCTGTAAATTTATGCCACATAGCGGACTAAATAGTATTTTTTTCGTTTTGGAGTGGCCTAATTGACTGGCCTCAAATTATTCCAAATTCAATTACTTTCTATTTTTTGCTTTTGTTGTTTTCTTCCTTGAAGTTGGGCTAAATCGCTTCCATCTACTATTCTCGGAGTTTGGCACGTTTTTTTATTTTTTAATCCTTTGGCTGCTAAGAAGGCGGGTTTCTTGCCAGTTACTATATGAGTCTCCTGTATTAATGAAAACTTAAAAATTCTAAATTGGTTAATTCAGTAAATTTTCAAGGACAATTTGCAGATATTGTATATTATCCACTCAAGCCATTAATAATATCGGCCAAGCTAGCCATTATTTTTTAGCTCATGATAATTGCTGCTCGTAGATCAAACACTGGGCAAAGGCGCACAAATATTGGGTTTATTTGGTACTGTCGAGAGTGAGCTATCCACTCAGTTACTCAAAGGCAAATTGCCCACTGGTCAACAGTTGGGCAAAGTCAAAGGCGATACTATAAGCATCGTCCTGGACTTGGGTTTGACCTTATACCAACAAGATAAGTTGGAAGTCGCTTTAAGGGCCTATGAGCAGGCTATTAAGATCAATCCAAATAATGCCCGGCCCGGGGGCAGGTGCATAACTAAAAACGTGTCCTGCTACAGCAGAGCGCTTGACTGCTTCTAATAAAGGCATGTTATTGCGTCACTAAACGCGATGGAGAGCTAGCACAGATCCGTATGACTTCTTTTAAGCGTTAGTACCTAACGCTAATAAATGGCGCGCAATTGCGAGGGTCAAAAAAACCTATGTTATAATAGCGAAAGTTTAATTAGATCGCTAGGAATAATATGAGCAGTGTTAATAAACAATCAGTGCGCGAAGAGGTTGATCGGATCAAGTCGGAGCTTGACCATCTCTCAGTGAACAAAAAAATTGGCAGTGAGATTAAAATTCTGCTTCAAAGCATGCTTATGCTCATTAATTCTTATGGCCGCATAACAGCTACATTATTGTGCAGCTATATTCCCCACAAATAGGACCCCCTGCCCATATACTTTGCTGCAAGCGACGCGACGTAGTTGGGTATCGGGCAGACTCGACCGGCGGCTGTACATTTTTTGGGTTATAAACGGACGGCGCAAATAGAGTGCCCTTCGCTGATGGCCAAGAAGATTGCGGTGAGTTAATCAACCGCAGGGACAATGCCCAAGACCAGTCTTGATGTGTTGAACATGGAGGCTGAGAATGTTGAAGTGGCGTTGGCCAAGCAATTAATTGAAGAGTAGCATAATTGCTTAAGTGCCTAACTGAGTTATCAGTTGGGTACTCTTTTTTTTGAGTTATTAATTAATTTTGATTAGGACTATTGAAATGGAAAAAAGTGATGCTGAAGATTCTCCTTTCTTCAATGACCGAGCCATTGAAAACAAAAAAGATGACCTTCTTAATCGTGCTAAATTTGCTGAAAATATCGCCACAACTATATCTAAATATAAAAATAAAGATAATTTGATTATAGGGGTGTATGGTGAGTGGGGGAGTGGCAAATCCTCGGTTAAAAACATGATAATTGAGTGTTTGAAAGGTAGAGCTAAAGTTGTTCAGTTTAATCCGTGGGAATGGCAAGAACAACATGCTATTGCTAAGGAACTGTTTAATCAAGTTCAAATTGGATTATATTCTAGCAAGAATAAAGAAAATAAAAAGAAAATTGAAAAAATAATAAAGAAACTAAAAAAATATGCTCTTCGTTTACGCATAGCGTCTATAATTTTTCGTCCATTGGGTAAAAGTAATAAGTGGATTTTTACTATTTTGGGGGCAATTGGAGTAACTCCATTTTTAAAATTATTAAATGGTTATTCTCATTGGCTTTTATTAATACCCGTTGTTATTTTATCATTTGTTAGTTTATCTGATTACTTGGCTAACTTTTTTGATGTCCTTCATGACTGCCTGAGTTTTGAAGAAAATAAATCTTTACAAACCATAAAAGAGGAAGTTGCTGAGCTACTTAATGAACTTGATAATCCTATTGTCACAATGATTGACGACATAGATAGGCTCAATAAGAATGAAACTAAATTATTATTTCAAATAATTAAAGCAAACTCAGATTTTCCAAACTTAATTTATGTACTTTTCTTTCAACGAGATATCGTTGAAGCTCATCTTCATGAAGATGGGATTTCTGGCTCAGAATATTTAAAAAAAATTATTCAAGTTCCTTTTGAGCTACCAAAGCCATCCATTCAGGCAATTCATAGTTTTTTCCATGAAAATATGGAAAAAATTATTATTCACAATAATTTATCTCACTTGAATGACTATTATCAGAAAAAAGTATTGTTGGTAAATTTTTATGGATATTTTAACAACCTTAGAGATATTAAGCGCTTTATATCCATTTTTCAATTTCAACTAAATATGATGAAAACAAATAATACCTTGGAAGTAAATATTATGGATTTAATTTTACTAGAGGTAATTCGACAATACGAGCCAAAATTTTACGAAAATATTTATAAATATAAAAAATATTTTATTGAAAACTTCTCCTCAAGCCCGGAACTTTTTGAAGAAAACAGGAAATTTATTAATTCAATAATTAAAAACGAGAGTTTAAAAGATATTGTACGTTATTTATTTCCAAACTTGAAGAAATATTTTGAGGGTCGCCTTACTAATAAACCATACATTGGTGAATCCAGTCTAAGATTATATCATCCTGATTTTTTCGATAGATATTTTCAGCTTCAGCTATCAGAAGGAGAGGTTTCTCAAGAAGAAATTGAAAAAATTATAATTAATTCGGCAGATATTGAGGCACTGCGGAAACATTTTGAAGTACTAGAAAAAAATAACATTTTAACTAAACTAATCTATAGACTTTATCAATCACCTATAGATATTAAAAAGGAAAATTTATCTAATTTTGTCATTGTTCTGTTTGATTTTGGCGATAGTTTGTCTCAATCTCAACCCTCCTATGATCTTACAAAAACATATATTACCGTTATTATTGATAGAATCATAAGAGCGGAAGCAGATAAAAACAAAAAATTAACCTGCATTTCGAAATCATTAAAAGAAACTAATGGCGTGTACCTTCCTTTGTATTGGTTGGGTACTGAATTAGATAAAATAAAAAGTCCTACCGGTAATGATCCTAACTTTGAAGAAGAAAACATTGAATTGTTGCAAAAATTAGGATTAGAAATCATACATAAAGCTCGGGACAACGGTAAATTGGAGTCGCTAAAAAATTTGGGTTTAATTCTTTTATTGTGGGTTGAGTGCGGTGATTTAGAGGGGGAAAATTTATGGATAAATCATTTAATCCGCACGGGAGAAGGATTTTTAAAGTTTCTCTGCGCAATTTCCCTCTATGGCAAGAGTATCACGTCAGGGTTGAAAAAAAATATTGACTCAATACTTGTTGACAAAAAAATTATTGATCTGCACCAACTGATGAGGCATGTTGGCATAATTAATGGGCTGCAGCTCAATTCTGAAGAAAAATATTCTATTAAAGCACTATATGATGTATGCGAGAGATATAATATTCAAATGGCTGAGGCTTAGGTAGCTTTTGTTGTATAAGGCTGGCTGTTTAATAATTATTTATTGAACAATAGGGCTAGATCAAGTGAGCGGACAATCCAGGTCATTTTGATTACTGTAAAGGAAAGTGAAGTCCGTAAAAAGAATTAGTAACTGTTTAGGCCCTTGGCTAGACAGACACAAGTGGTCAGAGCTTTCCAAGATCGCCCCCGAAAATCAGCAGGAGGTCTATATTTATTTATGCCATCAAAGGCATAAATAAACACAGCCCCCCCTGCCGACCTCTTCCCTACAGATTTGACCCCCGCCCAAATCGACCAGACTTCCTTTTAATCGTTAGAACCTAACGCTCAGCAAAGGATTTTTTAATCCCTGGCCTGGCGCAATAAACTTTCCTCTTTTTCAACGAGTTGAAAAACAGCTTCCCACATCGGCAAATCCCTATCGTTTGCATAATAATAGATAGCGTAATATGCTTTGGCGGGAAATTTAATAGTTTTCATTTTCTTAAGGCTGCAAAATGACCGTTGGCGGATTGCCCCAAGGCAATTGGTCCAATCCTTATCTGAAGCATATTTTTCCAACCAAATTTTTAATTCCTCTGTTATCTCAGCGCTATCCTTTGCTGTATCCCTTGTGGCGGTTTGTAAATATCGATCAAAGAGTAACCTTAACTCTTTTTGAGCCTGAACTTGTCCTTCAAGATGCTTTAAACATCGAGATTTATCAATGCCATCGATGAAATACCGGATAATTCGGAATGTTTTTTCAGAATCAATTTTAAATTTAGCTCTTGCCATGTCATCTCTCTTATTTTCGTTAGATGCTAACGATAATATAATTACTTGTCAATATCGTTAGGCGCTAACGGTAATGCAATTGCCTCTTAAAATCGTTAGGAGCTAACGATCAAAAGGGGGTCATACCGATTCTTGGGTGACTCGTATCATGAACATCAATTAAATAGTTTTTCTAAGCTATTTTATGTATGGTCATTTTTAGTTTTAGATTCAGCAGCGAATATGGCTGCCTTGAGTTGAGATTTGACATACAGCAACATGGGAGCGTGTTTGCCTATTATCTGTTTTAGTTGAGTGCCCAAATTATTGGATCCATTTTCCGTAATACAATTGAATGCGCTTTTTGACTTCCTCAATACAACCAAAATAATCACCTTTGATGGATTATTTTGTTTATAGGAATCACCATGTCACCACAGCAAATGGGTATAGTGTTTTCTCGCAATGATTGGCTTTTATATTGGGGATCATCCACACATCGCCTGGATTTTCATCCAAGGGATTACAAGACGCACCTAAAGAGAAGATGTGAGTACAGCGAACTCCTTGCATGGACTGCGCAGCAGGCCATGCAAGCGCCGCATCCAAGCCGCCACGAAAGTCTGCCCAAGAAACCAGGCGCGAAAACTCGTGCGTAGAAGTTGGCTGCGTGCTTCATCCGCCGCGCCTCACCGACCCATATTCGAGCCTGCGATACCAGCACGATACAGAGCTTCTCGATGTATTGATGGAGCAGAAACACTGGCTCTTGAGATTAAGTATCCCGTCAGCACTACCCCTATACTGCCGAAACTTATTCAGAATTGATTGCAGCTCCCAACCGAAAGACGTGGCAGCTTCTTGAAATGCCCGCCTAAATATCCTTTAAAAATACTTTTTAAAGCGACCGCATAACCTCAATCTGGAAATGCTTGACATGCAAATCAGCTGGTATAATATTGAAAACTTAAGTCCAACACTGCAAGACTCAAAATCGCAGTGAAGATCAGGCGTAGCCACAATGAAAACCCCTGATCGCCATTTTTTTCATAATGGTTTTGTGGTTGTACCCGTATCCTCGGGGATTCTTCTTTCGCGCAACGTAGTCTTTAGACTCTTTACTGTCTTTCATACAGATTACCGTATTTATCGCAAGTCTGCTCTGCTTGCATTTCAACTATCATCCATAAACTAAGTGGGTTTGCGCTTTTTTGCCGCCAACTCAACATGGTCTTATGCGGTGATTTTTCAAATTCCCCAACTTCAGGGAAATATATTTCCCTGCGGGGATATATTTCCGTTGTGGGTTTTTTTTCAATCAGGAGATATGTTGATGCATCAAAATTTATCCACACATACTGAGGTTGCTTTTGTTAATGAGGGAACCTCTAATGTTTATACTGCTACCCGCCCTGTTACCGGCGCGGAGATTATTGAACAAGCTAAAAACATTTTAAATCAACAGGGTATTGAAAAAGAGTCTTTTACCGACTGTCGTACTGCCAAAGATTTTTTTATCATGCATTTGTCCGCCTTACCCTATGAAGTGTTTGGGGTTGCTTTTTTAAACTGCCGCAATAAGTTAATTGCATTTGAACCCATGTTTCGCGGTAGTGTTAGCAACACACATGTGTATCCGCGTGAAGTTGCAAAAAAAGCATTGGAATTAAACGCGGTTAATCTCATCCTGGCACATAATCACCCATCGGGTGATAGCACAAACCCCAGCACGGCGGATAAGGCTATCACAACAAGGTTGGTAGAGATTTTGCAGTTATTTGATATTAAGGTATTGGACCATTTTATTGTCTCAGGCAGGCAAGTATTTAGTTTTGCTGAAACAGGTTTGCTTTAATGGTACTAATGTCTTTGCCGCAACGGGAAACCATTCTGGGTTTCTCGTCGCGGTTGCCTGAGAGCAGAGATTGCCCTCTTTGCAAAGGTATTTTTGAACACAAAAATACCTTTGCATCCTTCTGTTGTGTTATAGACTCCACACGACAGTTGGCACCAGTGAGCCACTTGATTGGCTCATAAAATCGTCTCTTTGGAGGCGTCATTTTTCATGTCTCATGAAAAATGTCACTTAACTAAAATTTGATTTCCAGGCACTATCGCAAATAGGTGTTTATTACCTCCGAAGCGCGGTAGTGACCCATGAGCTGACTAACACATTCCACCGCTTTATCCCAGGTCATACCCGCCCATAACATCTCCCGCAATCGGCTTTGCGCAAAGTAATGTCGAAGCCCGTGCGCGCCCTTAGAATTTAATAAAGCTTTCCTGGATGCCTCACTCCAAATCTTGGATAAATTGAAACCCGCGGGTAAATCATAATACTGTTTAGCCACCACGTTAGCCTGGTTACGCTCTCGGAAATCACGAGGCTGCGGCAGACGGTATTTAGCCAACTCCTCTGCGGTTTTAGGCGAAATGGTTGAGATATATTCATGGCCTCCCTTGCCGACAAAAGTGACCTTAACCCAGTTCTCTCGGCCAGCAAATCGATCAGCATGTAGTTTGTTTAAGCGGGCATTTTTAACTGGCCGTTCAGCTTCTAATCGGATTGAGGCAAAGTCCTTGGTTCGGCATCCTGATTCCTGCAGAATTTGTATGGCCAAGCGCACAGTTGGTGTCACAATATGATGTTGGATCGCCTGAATTTGCTCATAGGTATAGGCTCTAGTCTGGCATGGTTTATCCCGCTTATCACTCGCCCGTGAAGGCACTGTCAGACTTTTAACTAAAGGTAACATTTCTAATGCTTTGGCGTATCCCTGCACCGTGCGAACTCTGATTTTTTCGCGTAAACGTCCGTCAATATATTCTTGGGCCTGCTGTTGGGTGATGTCTTTCAGGCGGATTATGCCGTAGATTTTTTGAATGGCTTCAGCTGCTCGGCCCAAGTCACCCTGATACCGTTGCACTGTCCGGTCGCTGCGCAAAATAGCGCCGCTGGCTTTGCTTTTGCCGCGATTAGCACGTGCGTCTATATACTTTTCAGCTTGCTCACGTAATGAGAATCGCGCATGACCTTGAACGCTGGTTTTTCCATCAGATTTCTTTCGGATCATGATTTAACACGGCCTTTAGATAACGCTGTACGCTATGATGAGACACCACTAATCCTTTCTTGGCGCGTAACCAGAATTGGATGTCGCGATAAGAGGCATCTGACTGATAGAGGGTGATAATTTCAGGGTGGTATTGTTCCAATTTTCGTGCACCAGGAATAGGTGAATGTGCTGCGGCCAATCTGCGCAGTCGTCTGATTTCTACCAGTTCTTTTTTGGCTTCTTCTCTAGTCATGGAGTGCAAATTATATAGCTTTGGTGAACGCTTTCTGCCAATACGCCGGACTAGTTTTTCAGGGCTTTCTCCTGTGAGTAAAGCGGTGTTCATTGCCCCTATCAGATCTCTGCAAGCATGGGAAATTTCATCATCTGCCAGCCTCCCCATGAGTTGTTGCAGGTGGCAATATAAGTGACTGTTCGTGATGCTTCCATTAACCAATTTATCAGTATTTATTGTCTCAAAATGCTGTCTCAATTTTACTGTCTCTTTCTTCATATAAAAATCCTTTCTTTTCTTTTATAAATCAGCAATATATATTGCGCAAAAAAATGTGTACCCTGACGGGCGCAGCCCGTCAGGGTACACACGTGCTGTTGCTAATTTGGCGATTATTTTAGCAAAGTTTTGTGTGGAAAATTACTTTATTTTGGTCCAAGTTTTAATGTGGTTTGCAGCCAGCCAAATTAGCAGCGGCACACCTTACAACGCACCTAAAATAGCTCCTATCCATAGTTGATTTTTATATAAAACACAGGCCTACTCCAGATAAGAAACGGCGCTGCATTTTCAGAAAAATCCATAGACAACCCAGGATAAAAAACCTATGCTATCTTAAGATAAAATCTAAAATATATTTATAAAAAAGGAGTCGATCATGCCGTTAATTAAACCGGTTAATCTGGAAACAGTGGCCGTCAGAACCAAGCTGCCTAAATCCCTGAATGCTGAGATAGAACAGTACATACAATGGGCCGGGGTTGCAGACAAAGAATTTTTCCTGGTGGAGGCTGCTAAATATCTGTTAAAGATGGATAAAGACTGGAAGTTGCGACACGAAGTCGCTCAAAAAAAGTTGTCCCACTCAAAAGAGCGAGGGACCACCCGTGCCACCGGGTGATTCTACGGGTCTGAATAAAGAGCGACCCTGACAACGTAACAAAGTGCAAAGTTTAGTGCACGGGGCACAAATCGCAAGAAGCGTGCCCTCCTGACAACCACAAAGTTGGGTGAGTGCTAGAAAGTCAGTATGGTGAATGTAATGTGAATCTACGCAAAGAACGTTAACTTTAAAAAAGGCGAAAGTGGTTGACACGCCTTGGCTAAAATCAGCACTGGAGATAGGAAAGTTTTCTCTTCCATATACTTTCGTGGCCACCGAATCTCCCGTTCTATAGTAGGCACCTAACCTGACATACTCATTTGAGCGGAACGTGGAAACCCTGTGCTGCCCCTAATGATTTCCTTAGGAAAGCTAACTGTAAAGCTAGCCTACAACAGTGCAGGCTTGAGATGCTGGAAAAAGCGAACGCTCTGTTGTAACGACAGAGATATGGGTTTGAACCACTCAACGCGCAAGCGGGCCCACATCCAGCTGGTGTTTTATCGTGAGAGAACTTGGAGAACCGGCATAATGGGAGAACGCAAATGACCGCGACAGCAATATCGTCAGTGGGTGCCCTTCCGGCAGGTTTGAAGACCTGGGGCTTTATAAATTGGTCAAGGGTTATCAAGCATGTTTACCGGCTGCAAGTGCGTATCGCGAAGGCCATTAGAGAAGGGAAACGCGGCAAAGCGAAAGCTCTGCAACATCTCCTAACTCACTCGCATTGTGCTAAATTACTAGCGACAAAACGAGTCGCCGAAAACTCTGGCAGTAAAACAGCTGGAGTTGACGGTATCATCTGGAAGACTTCACAAGAAAAGATGCAAGCAGCACGTGCGTTGAAGCAAAGAGGCTACCAACCTCAACCGCTGCGGCGTGTTTATATCCCCAAGAAAAATGATAGCACTCAGACTCGCCCGTTGGGAATCCCTACGATGGCTGATAGAGCGATGCAAGCATTGCATTTGCTAGCTTTAGAACCTGTAGCAGAAACTCAAGCGGATAAAAACTCATATGGTTTTAGGGTTAAGAGATCTTGTGCTGACGCCATTGAGCAATGCTTCAATGCCCTTGCAAAAGGAACATCTGCCCAGTGGATTCTCGAAGGGGATATAAAATCGTGCTTCGATAAAATAGACCATTTATGGTTAGAAAATAATATCCTTATAGATAGAAAAATTCTCCGAAAATGGTTGAAATCTGGCTACATCGAGAAACAAGCATTTTATCCAACAGAAGAAGGGACGCCACAGGGTGGATTATGCAAAGCTTTGCATAACCCGCCTTATGCGAAGTAGGACATTATGCAAAGTAAATTACTTAGGTTATTAAAAAATAATGATTTTACTTTTATTTACTTTGCATAATTTCTCATGGTGTTTATTTTAACTCAGACAGCCACGAAAGCAATGCTTGATCTTTGCTCCAATCAGGCAGATTACTTTCAATTAAATCAGGATAAAGATTTTCAACAGCTTTTCTTTTGGTTTCAGTATCTGCCCTGGCATATATCTCTGTGGTCTTCAGGTCAACGTGACCAAGAAAATCACGGATATAGATGAGATTAACACCCGCTTGTAATAAATGCATCGCCTTTGAATGGCGAAGCATATGGGCATGTACTTTTAAAGGTACTATGGTTGATTTTTTTCTGGCAGATTCAACATACTTTGCAATTATGTAAGACACGCCTTCTTTTGTCAGTTTCCTATGTTGGTTATTTGTGAATAGTGGATTTTCATTTTTCCAAGTTTTATCTAAGTTATTTTCCGACAAATAATTTTTTAATAAAGAAGCTGTATTTTTCATGATAGGTACCCGTCTGATTTTATTTCCTTTGCCAGTTAACGTAATAACAACGGGTTCTTGTAAACTAACATCACCGATCTTCAGATCACATACTTCCTGCACGCGTGCTCCAGAATCATATAAGACCGCCATTAACGTTAAATCACGTCTACCCCTCAACGTATGTTTGTCGGGCTGCTCCAAAAGTAATTTCATAGCTTCTGGAGTCAGATATTCCACAATTTTTTTCTGTGCTTTTTTAATGGGGATAGCTGTGATCTTTTGAAAATTAAATATACCAGCAGGCTCTTCTGCCTGTAAATATCTAAAAAAAGAATGAATAGCCGCTAGTCTTTGATTTCGAGTGGATATGCTACATTTTCTGTCTGTTTCCAGCCACTGTAAAAAATCAATCAACCATTGGCTTGAGAGAATACTAATAGTGATTTTTTCTGCCGAAATTTTTTTAATCTCTTGACAGTAATTAATCAATAATTTAAATGTATCTCGATAAGAGTGAATAGTATTTTTGCTGACATTTTTCTGCGTTGGCAAGTAAATGGAAAGAAATTCAGTTAGGTATTTTGCAAAATCAGTGGGTTTCATTGGTTTCACCTCCAAGCATGGGGATGATGTTTGGATACTGAGTCTCTATTTTTAACGTGATGTGAGGGAATACATCGGCAGTTAAGCGGAGGTAATAGGCAGTTTCGTTGAATGAGTCGTGTCCCATATAGGTTTTTAACAGAGGCAGGTAAACAGTGAGATCTTTTTCTTCTTCAGCCCATTTTTTTAAGCAATGCACGGCATAAACGTGTCGAAAGTCATAAATGCGTGGGCCATGTCCTCTGCCGCCATGGGAAATTTTGGCACGCCATAAAAATCTGCGGAAGTTATGATAAAGATTAGTTTTTGTCATGGGTTTACCATGCAATGCTGGAAAATAATAATCACTTTCGGCTGAGTTTAGGTGCACTTTTTTTGAGAAATTTCGACATAGATCCGTTAGAAAGGCGGACATAGGCACCAATCGGCAATTATCTTTTTTAGCGTGATGGATGCTGAGGACACCGTCTTTTAGATCAACATCTGCAACTTTAAGCAGTCTGGCTTCGGATAATCTCAATCCGCATAGATAGATCATGCGAAAAATCACAGGCATAATCAGGTGCCGATAGGGACATTCGCAACAATACTGACATCGGTCGGTTTCAGAGAAAAATTTTTCCAATTCTTCAATAGTATAAATATACGGTATATATTGTTTTGCGCTAGGATAATAACCTTTGGCTAAGACATAAGCGTTCATTCCGATAGAATCGAGATATTTTCCAAATTGCCGAATGACAGAAGCACGCGAGCTTTGGTTGGCTTGTGCCTCATAAGTTTTTTTGCTGCACCAATCAAGTACCATTTCCTTAGTCAGAATAGTCGCTTGAGGATATTTATCTAATGTAAATTGATCGAAACGTTTTAAATGCCCGGCATCAGTATCATACTTGTATCCAATAGCCTGTTTTAATTTTAAATGATTTTGAATATGATCCTTGAAAGGGCCGGTATAATTAAAATTATTCATGATGAATACCCTCCCCAAAAGTCATTGCACATTCTCTTAGTTTCTTCGTATCAACTTTTAAATAAACTGCCGTGGAGTCAGTATCCATATGACCGAGAATGTCAGAAATAACAGCAAGCGGTGTGTCCTTTTCCAAAAGATGACTGGCCATCGTATGTCGAAGGGAATGCATCCCTCTTCTTTTTTTCAAAGTAGGTAGATGCGCCAGCTCCATATAATGTTTAATGATCTGAGCTAAATGATCGTCTTCTGCAAAGGGACCAAAAGGAGCCATGTGCTTGACAAAAATAAAGGGGCTGTCTATTTTAGGTCTACCGTGCTTGAGGTAATCAATTACCGCCCAGCCTACTTCTGGAGTTAACGGAAGAACAGTAGGGGTTTTCGTCTTAGATTGAGTGAAAATTAATTTTTTCTCTTCCCATTTAAAATTTTCCATTTTTAAATGTTTAATATCCAGGCATCGCATCCCCAAACAACAGGCTAACAAAATGATGGCATAATCTCGTTTACCCTTTGGACTTCCTCTATCAATAGCGGCGATCAATTTTTTCAATTCATCGATTGTCCATACAGATGGAATACGAGTTTGCTTTCTGGCTTGAACCATTGGTGTTTTTGCTGCAAAATCAATCGCAACCTCCTCTGTTTTTAAAAGGAAACGAAAAAATGCGCGCAAGGAACAAATATTTTGTTCCACGGTTTTATAGGCGTAACCAGATAAAGTTTTAATATAATTATGAATGAATGCGAGATTAATTTTCTGACAGCTGATAATTTGCTGTGAAGCGAGGTAATCCATAAATCTTGCAGATTGTTTAACATAATGATCAATGGTTACTTCAGAATAGCCATTATCTACGCAATAGGATTTAAATCGATGACTGATAGTTAAAAAATGGGGTTCAGTTAAAATTTCTTTGTGCTTAAAATATCGACGTAAAATGGCATGATGGAGTTGAAAGTCTCCAATTACCCGTATGATGCGGAGTTCTTGAACTTCTGATTGGGAAAGTTTACGGTTAGAATCTTTTTCAAGAATATGAAAATACTTTTCGAGAAAATCCATTCCTAAACTTTCAGAAAAAAAGGGTTCATCGCGTTCTTGTGCAAATCCTAATAACATTTGCCAGCGTCTACGATAAAACTTCATGGAACCTTCAGTGTAACCTAGACGAAGCATTTCTTGCTCCAAATCACGGAGCAGATCAATCAATGGTTTATTTTGCATAAAAATATCTCCTAGAAATGATAATTAGAGTGCTAGACTCTATTATCGCTCTAGGCTATTATGCAAAGTAAATTGAAATGAAGTTGTTGAATTAATGGGAAACTTTAAGAACTACTTTGCATAATTACTTTCTTCGCATAAGGTGGAATAATTTCCCCAACCATGGCGAATATAGTTTTGGATAGTATGGAAGCTTTGGTAAAAGGAATAACTAAACAACCAGACAAAATTAATTTTGTGCGATATGCTGACGATTTTATTGTGACCGGAAGCACATATGAAGTACTAGAGTATAAAATCAAACCAGCTATTGAATCCTTTCTCAGAGAACGTGGATTAGAACTCTCTCCGGAGAAAACTAAAATCACGCACGTGGATGAGGGCTTTGATTTTCTCGGATTTAACGTTCGAAAATATGGCGGGAAATTATTAATAAAACCAGCCAAGAAAAACGTACTCTTATTCTTAAAGGGTATCCGAGAATTTATCAAATATCATAGCAACACACCGAGAGAATTGTTTATCCCGATGCTGAATGCACGCTTACGTGGCTGGACAAACTACTATCGTCATGTGGTTTCTAAAAGAATTTTCTCGTATGTAGATAGATGCATCTTTCAGGCTATTATGCGCTGGATAAAGCGGAAGCATTCAAAAGGGAGTTTGCGAAAATGGTGTGCTAAATATTTCCGCATATCGTCGACAAGAAACTGGATCTTTTCCACTAAAATCAGGAACAAGAAAGGAGAAATTAAACACCTTGATTTGTTCTCAGCTAAAAGCGTGAAGATCGAACGCTACATTAAGATTCGCGGTGAGGCATGTCTATTCAACCCGAAGTTTAAAGACTATTTTGAAGCCCGCGATAAGCGTAGCAAACTAGTCCGATCAAATACGGGTCAACGCTAACTGGAGTTTTAATGAGCCTCTGGATGAGATGGTCGGACTGACAAAATCAGTCTTAAAAAATGCTTGAGCGTAGTGCGATGAAAGTCGCAAGCTGCGTTCTTAGAGGAGCCAGTTGCAGTAATGCAACTGGCTTACTCGGTACTTACAAAGACACTAAGAGCGACTATTCCCCACAAAACTTGCCCTGATTTCCTAAGGATTTTTACTCATTTCACCTACGGAGCAAACAAATATGAACAAAGCAGATTTTATCAAAACCATCGCGGACAAAGCCCAGATTTCTAAAACAGAAACTGCCCGCAATCTGGAAGCTGTTTTGGAAACAATCACCGAGATATTCCAGAATAATGACACCTTAATTCTGCCGGGTTTTGGTACGTTTGGTGTTAAAACCCGCGCCGCCCGCACTGGACGCAATCCCAGTACTGGCAAGACTATTAATATCCCAGAAGCCCAGGTGCCTTTTGCTCGTATCAGTTCCAAAATCAAAGAGCAGCTAAATGCGAAGAATAAAAAAACTACCCAAGTTAAAACTGAAAAGCAAAAGGGGCATTTGGAGAGCGTTGTAGAATAGTAGTCCGCAAACCGTGTATACTAAAATTCTTTACCACTTAATCATTTTTTTCCATTCAAACAGGAGTTGAAGTATGGCAACAAAACGTGCAACTACATCCAAGGCTAAAGCGAGTGGATTTTCAGCGCAGATTCAACAGCTGGAAACCTGCTGGACACAGGATCAGGCAAAATTGGAAAAAATCTATCCGAAAGTACTGGCTGACATTGATAAGGCAATAAAAAATGCTGTCCAAGAGTTGAAAAAAACTCAAGGAAAATCTAAGACCACCAAGGCTACTAAATCTACTGCTCGCTCGGCCAAAATCAAACCGGCTGATCTGGCGGCCATGAAAAAGAAATTGGACAGTTTAAAAGCGGAAAAAGCGCTCATAACCTCTAGTCATAAAAAATTATTGGCGCAGAAAAAAATACTACAGCAATTTGAGAAAGACTGGGTAAAAAAATCGCGCGCAGCTAAGAAACCTCGAAAACTATCAAAATCGGTTCCAAAGGCAAAAATTGCTAAAGCTTCTTTTATGCAAAATCTAGTTGAAGCAGAATAAATTCACTCATGAGAATCCCGCTTTGTTTGGTTCAAGGCGGGATTTTTTCTTCTCTGCTTTTGCGCTGGTGTGGCATTATCTTCACCCAGCATTAGCCAATACAAAGTGATATGCAGCAACGCAATATTGCCTGGTATGCGAGGCTTTTAGCTCGGATATTTCGTACTATCCCAGGCATTTAGCTTAATTTAAAATTAATTGTCTAAATAGAGGCTTACTGGAGTGCATTATTATGTGGCGAGTTACTAGTCTGACTAAAAAAATAGGCATACAACTTCCAATTATCCAAGCGCCAATGGCAGGCGGGGCCACTACGCCAGAACTCATTTCCGCAGTATCTAATTCGGGGGGGTTAGGTTCTTTGGCTGCAGGGTATATGACACCGAGCGAAATTAGGCAAGCGATAACAAAAATTCGGCAATTAACTAAACATCCTTTTGCTGTTAACCTTTTTATCCCTGAAACGCATAATGCAAGTCCAAACCAAATACAGAAAGCGCGTGAGGATATTCATAAAGCCTGCATTGAATTAAATTTGGAAATTAAACCCGTTCCCGCACCTTATACACCATCTTTTGAAGAACAAATAACCGTTATTCTTGAAGAAAAGGTGCCTGTTTTTAGTTATACCTTTGGCAGCTTGCATTCATCCTGGATAACCGCATTTAAAAAGCATCATACTATTTTAATGGGTACGGCAACTACCTTGGCCGAAGCGCATGTGTTGGAAGAAAGCGGGGTCGATATCATCATTGCCCAAGGCAGCGAAGCGGGTGGACATCGAGGTACTTTTTTAGGTAAGGCTGAGGATGCACTGATTGGTTTATTCAGTTTAATACCACAACTGGTAGATCAAATTAAAATCCCGATTGTATCAGCAGGCGGGATTATGGATGGGCGAGGTATCGTTGCCTCAATGAATTTGGGAGCGTCTGGCGTACAAATGGGAACGGCGTTTTTAAGTTGCATGGAAGCAGGTATATCTTCTATATACAAACAAGCCTTATTGGCCCAGCGGCAAGATAACACAGTGCTAACACGAGCTTTTTCTGGAAAATTAGCGCGCGGCATACGCAACAAATTTATCAACCATCTGAAGGCCCAAGAGCAAAATATTCTTGCTTATCCGATCCAAAATGCCCTAACAACCAGCATGAGAAAAGCAGCTAAAGAGCAGAATAATATCGATTTTATATCAATGTGGGCAGGCCAATCTGCATGTTTATGTAGAAATATCACTGCAGGTGAATTGATGGATGCTTTGGTTTTGGAAACAAGTGGGATAATCGGAAATAATTGATCAATAGAATCCATTTCCTATTGATTCAATTCTCTCTGGAAGCATCAAATTATTTGACATCACTCCTGATCTAAAAACATATTATAACTGAAGATGGGTGTCTGTTGGAGATGATATTTATCTTTCCCCGGCAAAAGGCAATAATAAATGTCACTCCTTTTTAACAGAATAGTGTCCTCGATTACCCAATCCTCCTGTGGCGGAATAAATTCAGCGCGTTTAGGAAAAAATACCAGTTTAGTTTTATCATGCAATGCCTGCAGTGTCTCTTGCGGCACATCCGGTTCACCTGCTGCCAACTCATAAAATGTTTCCATATCGGCAGCGGTGCGCACGATAAGCCAGGTTTCTTTACCTGCTATGTCCAGCATTAAAAAACTGCCTGATTCATCGAGCAGATAAAATTCAATAATTTTATGTTCAGAACAAACCATTTGAAACAGTTCAATAAATTGTTTATTTTGTAATGGAGGATTGATTACACTATTCAGAGGATCCAATATTCCTTTGGATAATTCCAGAAAGTGTTCCCGCTGTAGCTGCTGGATATATCGTATTAGCTTTTCATGATAATCGGGCGCGCTTTTTAGCAAAAATTGATCGATTTCTTTGTTGTTAAAGGCAGTGATAGCTGTTTCCTGGTCAGCTTCTCCGGTTAACATAATTATTTTAACGGGCAGTTTGGATTTTAAGGTGCGCGCCAATTCTAACCCATTCATGCTGGGCATATCGTAATCCACCACCAGGATGCAGGTTTCTTCAAAGCGTTTTGGATTAAAGATTTCCTGGTATAAACCGGATAGCTGCACCCGCACTGAAAAATCGCAGATATCCTGATACTCCAACTGCAAGTATTTTATTTTTGATGCGTCCTGTTGCGAGTAATTAGCCGTTAGAAATTCTAGTGCGTGTTGCGCATAGGTAAAGCATCTGCATTTGAATTGACTGCTTAATGCCAACGCCAGGCTGTTTAAAAATTCAGAATCGTCATCTATTAGAGTTAGGGTGGTTGGATGATATAGAACGGGGATTTGGTGCATGTTAATACTCCATGAAGTTGGATTGCTGGAAATTTGTAACTTGATCCTTGAAAGCGCCTGAAAGCCGTCAGGATGACAAGCCTTCAGGATGACAGTCGTGGAGGGAAGCTGATCACGCTCCTACGATTAACATTGCGGAAACTTCAATATAAATTCAGTGTACTCGTGCCAGCGGGATTCACAACTAATGCTGCCACCCAGCGCTTGCAAGGTGATGTCACAAAAAGCCAGTCCCACACCGGTGCCTTTGTTGGTGCCATGGGTAAAAAACAAATCAAAGATATACGGCAGATTTTTTTCTTCGATACCCATGCCGGTATCTTTGAAGTGAATGGCATTATAGTTATCCGTCATTTCAATCCAGATTTGGATATGGCCTTCACCCGCTTTACTTATGAAGTAAATTGCGTTTTTTAGCAGGTTGAACAATACATGCACCACTAGGATTTCTCGACCATAAAAATTAAAATCCTGGGTATCATCCCAAATTATTTCAGGCTTGCCATGAACGGGAAAAACATATTGCGTGAGCGCCTGGTTGATGCATTTTCGCGCAGAGCATTTTTTTGCAGGCGTTGACTGGGTTTCCTGTCGGGCACGAATGTTAGTTAATACCATATCAATGATGACATTTGATTGATCGACTTTATTTTCCAGGCTATCAATTACACCGATTAATAATTTCAATTGAGAGGCAGGAATAGGCGATACATGAAGATGGTTTTTCTGGGCAGTTTTGTAACCTGCGATTAAGGCAGGCAACAGTTCTCTAATGCCTTTGGCGGCGTTTTTAAGTGCTGCTAGTGGAGTGCGTAATTCATGGGCAATGCTGGCACTGACCAGGGTCATTCCTTTGAGCTGGTGGTGGGTCTGTGTCAGCGTTTCTTCAATACGTTTTTTCTCGGTAATATCAGTGGCGACGCCTAATACACCGAAAACTATTCCTTGCGGATTGACGATAGGAACTTTATTAATCAAAGTAAGGATTTTCGAGCCATTTTTGAGTGATAACCATTCTTCAGCATTGGTAAGGTATTTGCCTGCTAACGTTTCTTGATCACCAGTGCGGAATTTGTCTGCGGTGTCACCGTCGGGTTGCCAGCCAATTTCGTAATCAGTTTTACCGATGATTTCTTCTGGGTTATTTAAACCAATTAACTCTGCATAGCGCTGGTTACAACCCAAATAAACGGAGTGGGTATTTTTCCAAAAAATGTATTGGGGTATCTGTTGGAAAATGGTTTCGATCAAAGTTTTTTGTTGGGGATTGAATGATTCCATGTGCATTTCCTAAGCTACCATATAAGCATAAATTCCATCCAGCAATTGCAGTCTACTTTTAAGCGAGAAAACCGCAATTTCGATTGCTTCATCCCATTTGGCCGCATCGGTACCACAGAGATGAGCTACCAGGATTTTTGATTGCTCACTATGCTTGCCGCCATCCAGGTCGATATGGCGCTGGAAATAATAAATAAAAGGTTGCAGTGAATATTTTTTCTCAGTGGTAAAGGATGCGAGGTGCTGCAAAATTTGAGAGAACATGTTTGAAGTAATATGTTCGCGCGCAAAGGCGATCGATGCGGCAATCGCATGGCTGTCTTTGTCGATGATTTCAAAAGTGTCGGCCAGAAATCGTTTGGCTGGTATGGGTAAATAATCCTGCGCCAGCAATTGGAGTAATTCGGGATTGTGTTTCACACGTTCGATAAAAGCCTGGATGCTTTGGGTATTTGTTCCGCTGTGGTGCATGGCCTCCAGATACAGTTCAAAATGACTTGAATAGCGACCATCTGGTAGCGCGTCGCTTTCTTCTTCAGCCAGCATGGTATTGACTAAGTGACAACCGAGATGGGTCACTGGTGGTAACCATAATGGTGAGTTGCTGGTCAGTTTGCGCTGTAAGCTTTGCAGTAGCACCATGAAATCCCACACTGCAAAAACGTGAACCTCAGCGAAGCGGCGCAATCGTTCAATAGAATTGATGGCTTGATAAATCTTATGCCCGTTAATGGCAGTCACTAGCGGTTGGGTGATGGTAATGATGGTTGATAATTTATTTTCCACGTGTATCCTCTTCTGAACAAAATTCAGCCAGAGGGGCAAACTGGCGGGGGTAAGACGAACAGCGAGGCGTATTGCTTTGAGGGCGTGACGCCCCGCTATCAATCCACCCTCTGCTAGTTTACCCCGCTTGTTGCACCTAGAACCGCTTTTCTTAAGCTCGGCAACGCGCGGCCCCGCCTCCCGAATACATCAGGCGTTGAGGGTTGACTCAGGGCAGTGCGTTGTTTTGCCGCGGGCATATAGCCACGGCAAGATCGGGCTTGCGAAAAGGGGGAAAAGGTGAAAAAAGGAATACAGCGCTGAAGCGCAATGGTGTAAAATCTCATCGTCTGGTGCGCCGTGTCGGCGTCAAACAGGAGCGCGACTAACAGTCGCTAAGATTACTGGAAAATCTTATATCCACCCAACTTATCTCTGCTTGGTAACAGGCTTGAATCCCGAAAGGGAAGAGGGAGTGTAGCATGTTGGGAAAATGCCCCAATGCTGAAAGTTATCTATAGCTGAAGGGGTAAGGATAAAACGTGTATGGTCAAAGTTATACTACCTGAATCCCAGTCTCCATGGCTTTTTGACAGGCACTGATGAAAGATAACTGTAACATCTGTTCTAAACACAAGGTAACTTATCGGGCGTGTTACATTGTCCAGTTGTTTAGACATGCCCTCATAAAAGGGATCGTCGAGACGAAAAGGAGGCCTAACCACGTTGTAACTTTGGTTTGTCGTAAACATGGGATTGCCTAAGTTGGTCTATTCAGACTACGACCAATAAGGCAACAGAGCTTTCGTATTACCCGATGTCATTTCTGTAATGGAAATGGCTGATCGCCTAAAAGTAAGCGATACCGACACAGTCATAAGTTGATAGTAATATCAATGAAAAACTCTCTGTCTGGGGGGAAGGAAAGCAGCTTGCTTATGCAACTAAAATCTTAAGAGAGGTTGTGCTGATGCTAACCGATACTACGATTAAGAGATTAGATGCACTTGGAGAGCTATCTAAGAAAGGAAAACGTATTAATGGTCTTTTTAGACTTTTAGAGAATCCGATGTTGTGGCTGCAGGCATATATAAATATATATGCCAATAAGGGAGCAACGACACCTGGAACAGATGGTAAATCATTGGACAGATTCTCTATGGAACGAGTCCAAAGATTGATTAAAGAAATCAAAGAAGACCATTATCGTTTCAACCCAGTAAAAAGAGTGTATATTCCCAAAGCGAATGGGAAGCAGCGTCCATTAGGTATTCCGTCTGGAGACGATAAATTAATTTCTGAAGTAGTCAGGATGATACTGGAAAAGATCTATGAGCCAATTTTTCATAAAAATGCCCATGGATTTAGGCCAGGAAAATCTTGTCATACCGCATTAAATGAAATTAAAAATCGATGGCACGGTCTAAAGTGGATCATTGACATGGATATCAGAGGTTACTTCGATAATATCCATCATGCTATCCTCATCAAGCTCCTTAAGGAAAAGATTGAAGATAATAAATTCATTCACCTTATTGAACTGATGTTAACAGCCGGATATGTCGAAGACTGGAAATTCCACAAAACATTTAGCGGAACACCGCAAGGAAATATTGTTTCACCGCTTCTAGCAAATATTTATCTTCACGAACTCGATATATTCGTTGAAACATTGAAAACGGAGTTTAACCGAGGTAAGAGGAGAGCAAGTAAGGCGGAGTATGACCGTATCAGTGCTTCTATCTATGGATTACGGAAGAAAATTGACAGTTTGAATCAACAGCAAAACACTGCTGAGCAGATTCATGCTCTCAAGCAACAAATAAAAATCCTGGATATACAACGGAAAACAAATAAAACTCTTGAACCGTTAGACCCGAATTATAAGAGATTGCGCTACTGTCGATATGCAGATGATTTTGTAATTGGCATTATCGGTTCCAAATATGATGCAATTACTGTGCGCGATAAAATACAGAAATTTATCGAGATCAATCTACAGCTCGAAATAGCTCATGAAAAATCTCATATAGTAAGTGGGTCGAAAGGTGCACGATTCTTGGGTTATAATATAGCTATTTACTCTGGCAATAAGACAGTTAGGACTGTCAGGGGAAAATGCCATACGCGCGAAAGAACTATGGCAGAACGTATGCAATTATATATACCCCAAGAAAAGCTGAGTCAATTCTGTAAAAACAAAAAATACGGAAATTATGCAACTCTCAAAACAGTTCATCGAGCGGAGTTGTTCAATCTCAGCGACGCAGAGATTATTAAAACCTATAACGCGGAAATGCGTGGGTTAGCTAATTATTATGGGTTAGCCCAGAACTTTTGGAGCTTGGGAAAACTAGCGTGGGTATGGCAAACAAGCTTGCTTAAAACATTAGCAGGCAAGCACAAAACTACGATAGGCAAAATCACCAAAAGGCTCCAAACTCCGCAAGGGCTAATGCTAACTGTTCGCAGCAAAACGAATATACACATTTTTAAGATATTCAAATTGAAGGATGTGAAGCGTAAAGAAGCCACATATAAACATATCGATGATATGCCTAATACCTGGCAATTTACTTTAAGTCGAACGGAGCTTGTTCAACGATTAAATGCACGTCAGTGCGAATACTGTAAGGGACAAACGGGACCATTCGAAGTGCATCACATCCGAAAGTTGAGTGACTTAAAAGAAGGAAAGAAATTGTGGCAAATAATAATGGCAAGAAGACAAAGGAAAACATTAGTTCTCTGTGTCTCATGTCATGATTTGTTACATGCTGGAAAACTTCCTGACTTAAGAAGAGCTAAAGAAAAGCAAGTGGAGAGCCGGATGAGCTGAAAGGTTCAAGTCCGGTTCGGAGGGGGGTTGACGGATTACCCTTCGGGGAATCTCGCTTCCTACCCTATATGAACCTCGTGAAGTAAGGTTTGTCGGGAAGTGACCCCCTTGTGGTTAGCGCCACTTGGGGGTTGCGCTTATTATTTTTTAATAAGCTACATACATTATCTGACTAATACTTTTCGAAAGCAACACCCTATTAAGGTTTCTTTAATGAACAGGGAAGTCCCACCCGTATGCTTTGATAAGGGCCTTTAAGGGAAAGTTGGGAAAAATACGAACTTTCTATTTGTCCGGCACAGGATTTTATTGCGACAGGACAAGCATTTTTTGAATACTTTATTTTTTCCTGAGGGATGATATCAGTACGAGAATTAACAACTATGTCCAATAGGAAGAATATGCTTTCCTTAATGGGGCGCAAGCATCAAATTCTTTGTGAAATACCAGGAGGGCTTTGAGTGATCAGGATTTTACTTGTCGACGACCACGAATTGGTACGGAGTAGCCTAAAATTGATGTTGAATGATACTGACACCCTCCAAGTGATTGGCGAAGCAGAAAGCGGCGAAGACGCCATTCGCGCTGCTCGCGAGCTCAATCCAGACATTATTCTGATAGACCTTAATATGCCAGGCATGGGCGGCTTTGAAGCGATTGCTCGTCTGTTGCGGCATAAACCTGCGCTGAAGATATTAATTCTTAGTGCGTATACCAGTGGACTTGTGCCTGCTCGCTTACTTGACATGGGCGCTGCGGGTTATTTAAGTAAGCGCGCCAGCCGGGAAGAAATGCTGCAGGCAATTCAGGCTGTTTATGCGGGCAGTCGCTATATTGACCCAGCGATGGCTGAAGTCATTGCTTCATTCCATATGGCTGCACAGAATAATCCATCACCGTTACTGCAGTTGAATGAGCGTGAGTTGCAAATTCTTCTCCTGATTGTGAGTGGTATGAAAAGAGGCGACATTGCAAAGAGTTTGTATCTCAGTAAGAAAACGATTAGCGGATATATAGCTAATGTATTAAAGAAACTGGGGGTTAAAACGGATGCAGAAGCGGTGCGTATGGTGATAGAAAGTGGTTTGATCAATGGGGTCGATTAGAGCATTTCCGGCCAAAATTTAATCCAATTAAGATATCAAGTATAATATTGTCAAAAAGCTCTTCCCCATGCAATTCACATTTTTTTTAGATTCTAAGGAATCTTATTTTAAAAATAATTTCCCTAATGGTGATCTTGCTCCATTTTTATAGGCACTTTTATCCTGTCAAGAAAGAAGACTCAGCCTCCAAATATTTGAACAGCATATTGAAAATATCCAAGACAACTACAATCCTCAATATATTACAATGGATGAGTCAATCTGTTCCGCCCAAGCTATAATTCCACCTTTTAGAGTGAAAACCCGTTGGTAACCTTCTGCCTGCAACAATTTGGCGGCTATTTGACTCCGATTACCATGCTTGCAATAAACAACAGTTGGTATTTGCTTATTAAGTTTTAAGTGGGAAGGATTGTATTGGGAAAGTGGTAGAAATGCTCCACCAATGTGACAAATTGCGCGCTCATAGGGTTCACGTACATCCAATAGTTGCACTGATGCTGCTGAATCCCGTAACCAACTGGCCAACTCTGAAGGCTGGATTTCAGGTACCGTTCCATCAGAATTACATTCCCGCGAAGGTTGAGTGAATAGATCATCAGATAGCTGGCTATACTGGCAAAGCGGACACTGCGGATCAGAATGAATAGTATACTCATTAAAACTCATGCAGAGAGCATCAAAGATCAATAAGCGCCCACCCAAGGATTGCCCCTTTTTGAGGATTAGTTTAATGGTTTCTGTTGCCTGGATTGTGCCCATAATGCCAGGTAACACTCCTAATACACCGCCGGCAGCGCAATCCGGCATTAACTCAGCGGGCGGTGGAGCGCGATATAAGCAGCGATAACACGGACCATCATCGACATTGAAGACACTGATTTGACCTTGAAACTGAAAAATACTCGCGGAGACCATTGGTTTACCGGCACTGTGACACACATCGTTAATCAGATAGCGTGTTTCATAGTTATCGCTGCCATCCAGTACGATATCGTAATTAGCAACTAGCTGTTGCGCATTGCTGCTAATCAAGCGCAGCGGATAAGTTTTGATCTCGATATCGGGATTTTGTGCAACAAGGTGTTGTCGCGCGCAATCAACTTTGAGCTGCCCGATATCAGCATTGGTAAATAATATCTGTCGTTGTAGGTTGCTGATTTCTACGCGATCATGATCTATGATCCCGAGTTTTCCTATACCTGCTGCTGCCAGATATAACAGAGCAGGAGAACCTAAACCACCCGCGCCCACACATAGCACAGCTGCGTTTTTTAGTTGCTCTTGGCCAGTCTGATTAATGATCGGGAAATGGCGCGAATAGCGTAGAATTTCAGTTGGGGTTAGCTTCATAAATAAATATCAAAAGAATGGTTTTTCTCAAAATAGGCATAAGAATTTTTAATTGTACATTCTTTGGAGTTTTTTTGATATTTTTTGCCCAACTGGTTTTTCAGATAATGATTTTTGAAAAAATCCTCGCTCCCCATTTTTTCAAGATGGGGAGTTCCAAAGAAATTATCTGAAAGTCTATAGCAAGCATAGCACCCGCATTCCTGTGCCATTTTCTGGCCAATCTTTCAAGCAAAACTAGCGATCAGGTACGATGAAGTTACTCATGGAAACCTCCAGTTTATGTTGCTATGATTAGTACAATGAAAGCAAAGTGAATATTGGTGGCTTACGATCTTTTTTTGAAAATAATCAACTTAAAAATCATGATGGAAAGAATTTGGGTATATCCAATAAGTTTAAGATTTATGGTTAAAGAGATTAAAAACCTCGGTAATCCCCTGATGTGGCTCACTTAGTAATTCCCATCTACTATACTTAATCGTATTATCAGCAATAAGAACTAATGTTTGCATAAAACTGGTAATTTAATTATTGGAAATGTGTATGCTAGACCAGGTGCAAAAAGGAAATCGGTTTAAAATACATATTACGATGAAACAAAATGTTCATTCATCAAAGGGAAAATTATTATGGGGAAAGACAATAGACCTGCAATTGAAAAATTGACCTGGAAGCAGGCAAGAGACGATGTAGTTAAGGCTAATCCCCAGCTTGCTAACGAAATAGATAAAATTGATCCGGGAAATGATTTCCTTTTAATTAAGGCTCGCTATCCCTTTGGGGCTACCATTTTAGATAAGGGTGTGCTTCATCTCCCCACAGATAATCAGCAATTATTATCCATTGATAATCCTGACCTTGACCCTGAAATAAGAGAATCATTAACCTATGCGCAGACTATGCCAATGGGAGTAGTACTTAATAATTCAATTGAACTATTTTTGTTGGAAGGCAGGCGTGTAGTGCCATTCAGTTTAATGCGAACTGGCAAAATCTTTGCACTTTGGACTGTATTAGAAATTATGCAGTCGGCGCATCTCGGCCATATCTGGAGCATTACCGCTGGCGCACGTTCACTTATAATGCTACCTAAAATTTCGGATGTCACCTATTACAAAAAGCTAAAACGTGAATTCAACCTATTTTCTTCTGTGCCCAAAGATTTTCTTGATGAATGGGAAGTCTTTAAGGAATTGGCACAATGCGCTACTTTCCCTGAACCGTGGTCAGTAGAAGTTTTATTTTTTTCAGGCAAATGGTTAGAAAATCAGAAAGACCCCAAATGGCGACTTCTTCGATCCTATCTTATGGAAACTGCTTGGCACGAAACCGCATATTTACGTAATCAGGTCGTGCTTGATTTTGCTTTTTCCTGCGCGTTAGAAGCCAAAAATCTGAAACCTAATCCATATCTTACTGACACTGTAAAGCATTTATATTCTATTGGAACTGGTACTTACCCAGCTTTTATAGTGGCCCACGACGAGAGTGCAGGTCCTATCAGAGCACTACAAACTGTTTTTAATAATATCTATAGCTTAAAATACTCTCCCACGATGTTACATCCTGGATACTTTTCTGCAGAAGATCCCCAAAGACCCTGCTATTACTCTCTAGCAGTACCGACCTTGGTAGTATTTTCACCAAAATCAAAAAAAATCACTAGTAAGCTCGAAGACTTACGAGAAATCAAACATGTAATGAATGGAATATCTACTTATTTATTGGAGGACAAGTTAAAATTGGTAAATACTCCTATTTATAAATGGGCAAAAAATATTGATTATTCTTATTTTCATTCTGAAATGGATAGCAGAGAACTGATATTAAATTCTTCTGAAATCACAATGGGTGATTCCATGCTAGTCTCTGAATTAAAGAAATATCCTGAGAAGTCATTCTGCGCATCGAGTCCATTTTTAAGAGGTTGTATTCGAATCTCAAGAAAATCTGATGTATAATAAGATCAAAGGATTAATTTACTCTCAGGGTTGTGAGAACTAAAACGTTTAGTGTTTCACTAAATAATATAAATTATCCGGGATTAACCATGATTAATGACTTTGAACCAAAGAGCGGTATTTCTGCTCAAGAACTTGATAACGTGCAAATAATGATTTTTTATGAAAGTTTGTTAGGTCTCTCAGGGCCACTATTTTCGAATGTAGAATGCGAATCAGGTATTAGCTTATTAAATTAAGTTGGCTTGTAACGAGTTTTTGTTCGGCAAGGCAGCCATCTTGTGAAATGACAAGGTCATCAAAGGATTTTTTTAACAAATTACTCGGTATCGCCCGCTTAGTTCCAATTGTTAGACCTGATTTAATTTTAGGTTTATCAACAGAATATTGCCTCACTTATGCCGACAATTCTTATACCAGATGTATTAACTAAGTTTACTAACCATCAATCTAAGATTATTGTTAATTGTGATCACTTAAAAGATGTTAGAGCTGCTTTAATTAAGGATTTTCCTGAAATAGAGCAGTATCTTTTTGATGACAAGCACAATATACGCCCTTTTATAAGCATCTATTTAAATGGCAAGCAAATACATCCTTCATCCCAACAAGAACTTTTTCTCGAAAGCGATGATGTTATAACCTTGTTTTTACCCCTGGTGGGTGGTTAATGTGGTGTGCTTGGACAATTATTATCCTCTGCAAGGTACAATTCGTGCCGATTTCACTGATAAGACTCTACAACGATTAAAGCCAATTTTGCCCAATGTGGGTATTACTCGAGTAGCCAATATTACAGGACTCGATTCCGTCGGTATCGCTGTTGCTACCTGCATACGCCCCAATGCGAAGCATCTTTCAGTATCACAAGGCAAAGGCTTGTCCCAACAGTTAGCAGAAATTTCTGCAATTATGGAGGCACTAGAAGCCTATCATATGGAAAATGCACTCGGCCCTGCGCTTGCTGGCTCCTATGCTGCACTTTGCAATATTCACAAGCTGATAAATCCTGATTTTTTTAATAGGACTCAATTTACTCAGAAAAAATTAGATACTCTGGAGTTGGGATGGGTGTCTGCTTTAGATTTACCTACCAATACTAATTTTTATATTCCTCATATTCTTACCTGTTTAGACTCTACCCAACCTCACCCTGAATATAGTTTTTTATCTGTCAGTACGAACGGTTTGGCGGCAGGCAATACCCATGAAGAAGCGATCTGTCATGCATTATATGAATTGATAGAGCGTGATTCGCTTTATCAATGGCAACAACTGGATCAGGAAATCAAGAATAAAAAACTACTATCGCAGGCGAGTATTCAGGACAGTAACATTCAGTTATTGACGCACTTGCATCTGGCGGGGTTACGGGTAAAAATTTGGGACATTGCTTCGCCCTTGGGAATTCCAGCATTTCATTGTGCAATCTACGACATCAATTTATTTAGAAGTTTGGGATTATTCACAGGAACTGGGGCTCATTTATCAAAAGAAGTTGCCTTGTCTCGGGCATTAACCGAAGCAGCACAGGCAAGATTAACATTAATCAGCGGCAACCGGGATGATGTATTCCCTGAATACTATCAGCGGCAAAGAATGCTTAATCAACTATTGGAGGAAGACTGGCTCAAAGATGGCATGCATGACTATGCAAAAGGGGTGCAGCCAGAATATCAATCTTCTTTTGCTGAAAATATAAAACAAATAATCGTCTTACTCTATAGGAAGGACTATCGACATGTGTTGCTAGTAAATCATACTAAAAAGGAGATTGGCATCCCCGTAGTGCAAGTATTGGTTCCAGGTTTAAAGTTCAATGGGGCCAGAATGTGAATACTAAAAATCCTCCTAGCTGCAATATATTCGTCTTCCTAGGCCCATCGTTACCATTAACTAAAGCTCAAGAGATATTGCCTGAAGCGTTTTATTTGCCCCCAGTAAAATGTGGCGATATTTTGCGTGTCATGCGATTAAAACCGGAGGTCATCTTAATTATTGATGGCGTGTTTGAAAAAACAGCAGCGGTCTGGCATAAAGAAATATTATATGCGTTGGAACAAGGTATTAAAGTATTCGGTGCTTCCAGCATGGGTGCATTAAGAGCTGCGGAATTAGAGCGCTATGGTATGCGGGGAGTTGGAAAAGTTTTTTATGATTATGCGTCAGGCAAGCTTACGGATGATGATGAAGTGGCTATATTACATGGTACTGAAGCTACAGGTTACCAAGTTATTACAGACCCTATGGTAAATATACGAGCGACACTGGAGTCGGCACTTGCTCAGTCTATTGTCAATCAGGAAACAGTAGATACCTTAATTTACCTAACCAAACAAACATTTTATCAACGACGTACATTGAAAGAAATTTGTTTAAGCAACATTGATAAATTCAAGGAAGAAGAGATTAAACGCTTAATAACCTGGCTAGCTCAGGGAGGTTACATAGATCAAAAAGCTTTGGATGCAGCCGAATTATTGGAGTTAATCAGAAATTCAAATACTGCTGTTGTTCCATCTCAAAATAAACCCCATCTTGAGCGCACTATTTATTTTCGTACTCTACAACGATCAATGCAGTGCCAGCCTTTTATCGTTTATAAGGATTGGTTGCCTATTCAAGAAAAAGTCGCTTTGATTGCGCGATTATTTGGAAAAAATTACCTACTTACACAACGTTTGGCCTACCTATTGACGATAACCTACAATATTGCTCAAAGAGAAAGAAATCAATCAGAGGGTATATTTGGTTTGGGAGATATTGTCACACAGCAAAGCTGGCAAATGGAAAATGATTGTTTTGATAAAGATCTAAAGCAATTTATCACACGACTTAATTGTTTAAATTATAGCGATAATGAAAAAAGTAGCATGGATTACTTGGTCTATCTGATGCAATTATCAGGTTATTATAGCTACTACAAAAAACGCATTGGCTTACAGTATTCTCCTGAAAAAAATAAATCTGTCGTATGTAGCGCATTTAAACAGTCAGATATTGATAAATATAATATTATGTATACCATTGCTACTCTTTTTCATAGAATTGATCTAAAAGCCACGCAAATTGGCTTGATCCCTGACCAGATTGAAGTCGCACATTATGCTAATAAATTTCGTTTTAATCATAAATTATTAAGCACTCAAGCTATGGAAACTTGGCTGCAAGAAAATGATTCATCACTGGAGGCATTCTTAGCATTAATGGATTTAGCTATACGATTTGATTTTTTGGTGGTCAATAACAATGCTGACGCCATTGGTGCTTATCCATCTAGTCAAGATATTTGGTGGTTTTTAGATGCCTTACGTTTAACTGGTCTTTATCAAAAAGCAAAACGCTTATATATAGAGCCAAAAGCAATGACGCTTTTTTTGACTGAATGGAGTAAATTGAATATTAATACCCATGAATATGCAAGTTATCATGGTTTTGAGCAGGGGGAAGCGGAATTAAATCGCTTTATTTCGATGTTATCTGAGCAAGCGGAAAACGGCGCACTACAGCCAGGAAAATAAGCAGAAGTAATGCGGTGCTCAGCGTAACAAGGCTAGTTTTTAAGAATGAGTGAAAATAAATGGTACTATTGTTGGTCAACTTGATGTTGGCTGTCCCTGCAAATTGGGCAAGTATACTGCCCAGATAGCTGGCAAAAGCTATTGATAAAAACCAGAATCCCATTAGCTGCCCTCGTAATCTTTCAGGGGCAAAGCGAGATACAGCTGCCATAATAATGGGACCTATGCATAATTCTCCAGCGCCTAAAACAAAATTCCCTGCCACTACACCAATTAATGGATAATTGATAGTAGTGTGCCATGCAGTACTATCGGCGGATAATGCAAATAAAACAAAGCTAAGACCGCCTAATGCCAGTCCTAAGAATACTCGTAATATAACTGAATAAATAGGTAATAAACGTCCCAAAGAATTCCAAATGGGTTCCAGTAGGGGAGCAGAAATAATAACACATATCGGTTGTAAGGCAGAGAACGCTGCCGTGGGAATAGTCCAGGCAAATACCTGTTTATTCACCAGGCGATCTATAAAAAGTGTTAATGAGCTGCCTATCTGTATCTGGCAAGCGAAAAAGAAAATTGCAAACAGATCTAAAATAACCAGCAGCAGTATACATTTTCTTTCAAATTTGCTGTGTTTTGCCGCAGCTGTAAATAAGTAAATTAAACTAACAATGCCTATGAGCCAGAGTATATCTTTGAATACCTCCGGAAAATAGAATAGGCCTGATATACCCAAGACAGCACAAATTAAAGCCACGCAGAATCGTAATGGATATTTTTTAGATGTCTTTGGTTTAATGGAATTGTATAGCTGACGAAAGAATACAAACAAAACAAGACTGCAGCCGCTAGCCAAAGCGCTTAGCATGAAGCCATATTTCCAGTTAAAATAAAGTGCAGCTAATCCAAAAACAACAGGACCTAATGTAGCTCCTATATTCATTCCCATATAAAACAAAGTAAAACCTTTTTCTTTTTTGATATCGCCCGCTTCATAAAGAGAACCGAGAAGTGTGGCATTATTGGCTTTAAAAAGACCTATGCCACAGATAACCAGAGACAACCCTATATAAAAAGTATGCGCTCCTTCGATAAATAATAAGGCATTACCAATAGTTAGCAATGTCAATCCATATGCTACTGCCTTTCGGTACCCCAAAAAACGGTCTGCAATGTATCCGCCTAATAAAGGTGTGCTGAACGCCAATGCTGTATAAATACCATACAGAGCATAAGCAGAATCATCAGCCATTAGCATGGTTTTAGTCAAAAAAAGAACCAATATCGACTGAATGCCATAATATCCAAACCTATCCCATATCTCTAAAAAAGATAATAGATATAAGCCGCGCGGCTGTTTTTTGTTATTAATCATGGGCTTCCTTTCTCCATAAAATCCTAATTTTTTTATGCGCAAAAAAAGAATGTTTTAAAATCAGGCAAATCTCTTAATTTTTTTCTAACCAAATATAAGCGATCATATCAGCACTTAAGGCTATCTTAAGCCAGAAGTAAGGATGTTTCTTGAGTTTTACAATCCTGGAAAATTAGCAAAATTAGTTAAGAGGTCATTATGAAAAGTCTGAATCTACAAGCCAAGCAAATTGGAGCAATAACTAAAAATTCTGCGGAATTCGAAAGTGTATTAATGAAGCATTTCTTAAATATTCTACAGCAGCAACCAAAACCGCAGAATATGAGTAAATCAATTTATTTTACTTGTACAGCTATTTCGATATTAGAACAAATGGGCAACAAGTTTCCATCGCAAGTTGAAATTGATATGGTCGAATTGAACATTAAGCGCTATAGCCTGCGAAAGTCAACTAAACCTATTTTTATGCAGGCATGCCGGACAGCATCGGGCATTAGTGCGGTTTCTAAAGCTGCCTAGAATTTATCATTAATTATCTTAAAGCCTTTGCAAAATTATATGAGTGTATTGCGTTAGATGCCAGAGACATATTTATTTATTAACTCTAAGGAAAAAAATATAGCGGAAATAACCAGAAATTTAATGCCCGAGATAGCGGATAAGCGCAATATAGAGCTAAAATTTATTAAATACTATGGCGTAGCGCAACAAAATGCTCCTAGGCCAGTTAATATGTCAAAATCGCAATACTTTAATTATCTTGCAATTCAATTGTTAGAAGAACTAGGCAATGATAGCCCTAGTCAAGAAATGATAGACTTTACAGAATTATTTATAAAACGCCACAGTCGAAGAAACAAAAAAGTTGATAATAGGTGTGAAATTAAATAAAACCAAATATTAAGTTATTAAATTTATAGCGTAGTATAAACAATGATAAAAGTAGTAATTATAGATGATGATAAAATATCCCGCCTCGGTGTTAGAAGTTTTTTGGCTGATGATGAAATTGAAATCATTGGCGAAGCATGCGATGGCGCCAGCGGAATCAAGTTGGTGCTTGAAACACAGCCTGATGTTATTATTCTTGATCTATATTTGCCCGACATGCCAGGAATCCAAGTATGTCGTTCTATCTGCAGAAAAGCTCCAGATTCTAAAATTATTTTCATATCAGCAAGTCGCCACTTATTTTCTTTGAGTCGCCTGCTTAACACGCCCGCCAAAGGAATCATGAGTAAAAATTCCAATTTTTCTGGGACGGAAGCCGTTAAAAATGTGTATCATGGAAACGTTTATGTGCAACCAGATTTGGCCTATCAATTATTGCAATATCTTATGGATAAAAATATTTCCGGCCATCTTCGTAATATAACAGAAATTGAGCATCAAGTACTTTTAATGGTTTCTCAGGGTAAAACACACGAAGAAATTTCAGAAGGTTTATGCATCAGCCCTAAAACAGTTGCAAACAAAAAATATCATGGCATGAAAAAATTAGGAGTTAAAAAAATTGAACGGCTTATTGACATTCTTTTTGACTCTGAAAAAGGGCCATTAGGATTGATTCCTCTATTGGATAGTGAATAAATTCACCCTCTCTCACAATAAAAATCCCAAAATCATTTCATCAACCAAATACTCCCCACAAGCATTATTTCATCGTTTATTTCTCAATAACTATTAATAATTATCTCCTTTATATTTAAAAATTTTTCTAACTCTGATTTTTTACTCTGTAACTATAAAAATAATTTAACGATCGATGATTTTGTCACTGTGTGCAAATATTTTTCAGAAAAATAAGGTAATTTTTCCCAAAAATTACATTTTTATTTTTAATTAGCCATGACAAAATAAAAGATTATGGTTAATTAATGTTTAGAGAATTTTATTATTAAGCTGATGAAAATAGATAAATCTGAAGAAGATAATCAAGAAAAACAAGATGGCGATATTATTATTGATGAAAATTTCGATAAAAAATCTGGAAGTCTCTGGCAACCACTTTTAGACGATTCAATATCACCAGAGCGATTTGCCTCACTGGAAGTAAAAAAATAATGAAATTAAAAACTATTTTGGTGACTTAATGATGGTTTTGACAACAACAAAATTAAAAGAAGTTATTATTATCAATGGTTGTATTGAGGTGATTGTGGTAACAATAGTTGGCTCTATAATAAAATTAGCAATCCAAGCTCCTCCCGCCATACCGATATATAGGAAAGAACTTCATAAGCCTGAAGATTAAGTTACTAACTTGAGACTCGCTTTTGGCAGGTTATGAAATATTTTGATGTTGTCTACAGATTGCGTGAATAACCTTAGGAATAATTTTTTCCTTAACCTGGTAATTACACTGAAAAACAAACCGTTGCTAAAGTACGGAATTGGTTGGTGGGACAGCAGATATCAAAATAATTAGATTATCTTCACAATTAATCAAAGCGGGCAATTGATTTTGTTCACAAATCTTATTAACGATGGTCGATAAATTGGAAATTTTGGCGGCAGAATGCGCGTTGTATTCGTTGGTTTTAAATCTTATTGGTCTTCGCTGCAATTCTCAAGTGCCGACCAAAAAGTTAGGCGTCTATTATAGAGCTCTATTTTATTTGGTCAGACAGAGGATGACTCCTTTAGTTGAAATTTCAATCCATCCAAATAATCTGCCCATTGCTGCATCATTCTTCCTCGTCCATCCCTGTTTTTTTTGCTTATCAAAGATATATTAAGCATCCATAACCTTTGCGCATCTTCACTTTGGGGGGGGTATCCACCCAATCTGTTAAAAATGTCAGCCATGCTAGCCATTATTCTTTTATAGTGCATCAGATAATGTGCTTAGGCACAAATTAAGGTGTACATCAGAAATTAAGAACAGCTAGACAGCAAAGGAGTTGAGGAAACGGCGGATTCTAGGTGTAATTTTTAACAAATGGCTGTCCTTAGAGCTAACAATTGCTAAGAGTTATGACTTCCGCAGCTTCCTGCGGAAGTTCCAAATCTGTTCTTTCCCCTTTCAATTACCAAGTTCACGCTCTATAGCCAAATCAATGGCCACTCACTAATTGGCAGTGCTTCAATTAACATTGTTACCACTACCCGCCTATTAATGATATCGGGCAAATTTAATTTGTAAATATGAACAGACTCCTACCAAACAATAAATTAGGTGAGAAATTCGCTACAAATGTAGTGAGTTTATGCTTTAGATTAATTCCCGTTATTGCTGAGTTGATTGCAGTATATTTATGAAGGGCAAAGCTTTGAGTGGGATAAAAATATTTTTTACTTTTATCCCATTTAAAAATAAAAGAAATGTGATGTTCAGCTTATGGAATGCAATATACATCTATAAATTTGTATGGTTTGAGAGTGAGATTTTTGTTTCACACACATATGCAGAAATGTCACTCACAATTTGTATTTTAAAAAATCATCATGGGGAATTTTCATGCGCTTTAGCGAATTAATGGCATTGCGATATATACGCTTGCCCGATTGCCCTGCCTATTTGGCTATGAGTAAAAAGCGGTTTAATGCTGAAGTTCGACCGCTTTTAACGGAGATACCTATAGGTAAGCAGTCAATTGCTTTTGACAGACTTGATTTAGACGTCTGGGCAGATCATCATAAGTCCTGTAGTGGGCGTCCCCCTGAAGAGAGGAAAAAATTATGGGACGCAAAAGAACGCCAGGTCTCTACAAACGTAAAGACTTATGGCACATCGACAAACAAATACACGGGCGCAGACTTTGCGAGAGCACTGGCACTTTCGACCTCGCAGAAGCGGAGCAGTACCTTGCGCGAAGGATCGAGCAAATAAGGCAGGCTAAAGTTTATGGAGTCAGGCCCAAGCGGATATTCCGGGAGGCAGCTACTAAATTTTTGCTGGAAAATCAGCATAAAGCGAGCATTGGAGATGATGCAGGTCATCTCAAAGTGTTGGACGAGCATATAGGTGATTTGACTCTGGAGGCTGTTCATATCGGGACTTTGCAGTCATTTATTAGTGCCAGGAAAAAAGATGGTGTAAAAATGCGTACCATCAACCATGGATTGCAAGTGGTTCGGCATATCCTCAACTTGGCAGCTGGTGTATGGCTGGATGAACATGGACTTACCTGGTTACAGGTTGCGCCTAAGATCAAGTTGCTACCAGAACCTGATGCGCGTAAGCCTTTTCCACTTAATTGGGAAGAACAGACTCAGTTTTTTCAGGAATTACCGCTTCACCTCCGGCATATGGCTTTATTTGCAGTAAATACAGGCTGCCGTGATAGAGAAGTCTGTTTGCTTAAATGGGAGTGGGAGGTGTCTGTTCCTGAAATACCTAATTGCTCAGTATTTCTTATACCCGGTAAAGTTGTTAAGAATCGTGATGACCGTTTAGTAGTATTGAACAGTATTGCTAAATCCGTGATTGAGGAAGTGCGTGGCACACACCCTGAGTATGTATTTACTTATAAAGGTAAACCAGTAGACAGGATGCTGCGCTCCGCGTGGAGAAAGGCGCGGGTTAGGGCAGAGTTGCCGCATATGCGAGTTCATGATCTCAAGCACACTTTTGGTCGCAGATTGCGTGCGGCGGGAGTCAGTTTTGAGGATCGTCAGGACTTGCTGGGTCATAAGTCAGGAAGAATTACGACGCACTATTCTGCAGCAGAATTGTCTCAGCTGATTGAAGCGGTTAACAAGGTGTGTGTGCAGCAGAATGGCCCGGCATTGAGTGTTATCAGAGGATTTTATGAGGTTAATTCAGGTGCTAATTCATTGATGAAAAATGACAGCTCCCGCAAAAGTCCCGCAGGGATTTGTGTAATGAGGGGTGATGTTGCTGTAACCCATTGATTTAACTGGTGCTGGCACCAGGAGTCGAACCCGGGACCTACTGATTACAAATCAGTTGCTCTACCGACTGAGCTATGCCAGCTTTTGATATGAGGACTGCTAAGAAGAAAAGCTTGGGGGATAATTTTATGGTATTTTATACACCCTGTATAAGCTATCCTGCCAAGCGGTGTGGAATTGTATAAGAGGAATGGGCAAAAAGGGAAGTGAAATTCTAAACTTTCTCAAAGTTGTTAAAACTGCTTCGTAATTTAAGTACCTGCCATTGGAATGACTAGATAGTGGTCATTACGGTAATGTTATTTCCAAAAATTCTTGAGTAAAATAATTTATATGCATACACGAAACTATAAAATTTTGGGTTATTTATTTCTGTTATTTACTACAGCTTGGTTGGCTGCGTGTAGTTATACTCCCTTGGGTGGAGGGAATGGCGGTGTGTCTTCAGGGCAGAAGCCCACTAAGATTGCGCTTTTATTGCCGTTGCAGGGGCAGGTGGGAGCGAGTGGGCAGGCGATACGGAATGGGTTTTTGACGGCTTATTACTATGCTAAACAAAATCAAGCGAATGCGCCTACGGTGGATGTGGTGGATACCAGTGGTGGAAATATTGTCGCCCTGTATCAACAGGCGGTTGCGCAGGGGGCTAATTTTGTGGTGGGACCCTTGACTAAGGAAAATCTGCAGGCTTTGGCGGCTCAGGGTCAGCTGCCGGTGCCAACGTTAGCTTTAAACACATTGGATAATGGCGGCAGGATTAAAAATCTGTATCAGTTTGGTTTATCTCCAAAAGATGATGCGGACCAGGGGGCTTTGCGAGCTAGGCAGGATGGACATCAGCGGGCTTTGGTGATTTATCCCGCCAATGCTTTTGGACAAGGAATTGATCAAGCATTTGTGCAGAATTGGCAAAGTCAGGGGGGTAGCATTGTTGGCAATTATGGCTATCAGTCGAAGACTAATTTGACGAGTTGGGTGGCTGGTGTGATGGGCAGCGAGCAGGTGAAGGGTGGTTCTGCGCGTTCTCAGCCTAAATCGCGTCAGGATATGGATGTGATCTATTTGGTAGGGTTCCCGCAACAGGCGCGGCAAATCATGCCACTTTTAACTTTTTACACGGGGGGGAAGGTTCCAGTTTATGCACCTTCACTAGTGTTTGATGGCAATTCTGATCCACAAAATGATCGTGATTTGGATGGTATTCAGTTTAGTGATATGCCTTGGATTTTGGGTCCGGATACGCCGCAGTGGAGTGAGATGCGCACGCATATTATGAGCTTATGGGGGGGGTCCTATAGCCGTTCTCCGAGGTTGTATGCTATGGGTATCGATGCATATCACCTAACTTATCGATTAGGTTCTACTATTAAGGGCGCAACGGGAACTCTTTCTTTAGACTCTGATCAGCATATAAGGCGTCAGCTGCGATGGGCAAAAATACAGGATGGAGTACCGCAACTGCTACATTAAAAAATAGGAAGCTTATTGGGCAGCAGGCGGAGGATAAGGCGTGTATTTACTTGGAAAGACAGGGGTTACGCCTGATAAAGCGTAATTACCTGTGCCGATTTGGTGAGATTGATTTAGTGATGCAGGATGGTCTAAATCTGGTTTTCGTTGAGGTCAGGTGTCGTAAACCTTCAATATTTGGCACCGCGGCAGAAACGGTGACGCGAACAAAGCAGCATAAGCTCATTAAGGCGGCTATGTGTTATCTAAGAGAGTATGGCTTGTCTGCAGATAAAGCTTGTCGATTTGATGTTGTAGCTATAATGTCGGGAGGGTGCGAGATGCAAATCTCTTGGATTAAGGATGCTTTTCAAGAGTGATTAGAGATATTTTGGTGTATATGACAAAATAGGAAAAAAATTGAATCTTGTTTCGCTGAAATAATTCATGTTCCAAATTATGAGTTATTCTATGATTCCTCTCCCTTTGCGGGAGAAGGCAATATTAAGCATTTACACCTTAATTCAACTGATGTATGACGCAACTACCCTATCTCTCGCAAGGAGAGAAGAGGGTTATAGTGCATAATTTAGAATTAGGCAATAGTCTTTGTGAATAGCATTTGCAAGTGGCAACAAGCAAATTTTTTTCTTCTTGTCAGAAGAAATCTCCCCGAATGAAAAAATGGGTGATTCCCTTATGACATCCATTGCGATCGGCAGCAGGAGCTGTTGCCATCTGAATAATTGACAAATCAGGAATTCGTTATGACAGACCCAATAGAACAAATTAGACAGCATTTTTTAGATAGTATTGAGACTAAACAGCGCTCCGTTGATGAGCTAGCGCCAGAAATTGCGAGGGCAGGACATTTAATGTCGATGGCTTTGCTGGACGGACATAAAATTTTGAGTTGTGGTAATGGCGGCTCCGCTGCGGATGCGCAACATTTTTCAGCTGAGTTGCTGAACCGTTTTGAAATAGAGCGTCCTAGCCTACCGGCGATTGCTTTGACGACAGATACTTCTACTCTGACTTCGATTGCTAATGATTATCATTATGATGAAATTTTTTCCAAGCAAATAAAAGCCTTGGGAAAGGCTAATGATGTTTTATTGGCGATTTCCACAAGTGGTGATTCGAAAAATGTTATACAGGCAATTCATGCGGCGCATGATCGCGGGTTACGGGTAGTTGCTCTGACGGGTAAACAGGGTGGTGAGATGGCAAAAATTTTGACTGTCAATGAAGATGTAGAGCTCAGAGTACCGGCTACAGTCACTGCACGTATCCAAGAAACGCATCTGCTGATTATCCATTGTCTGTGCGACTATATCGATCGGTGCTTATTTTCTCGGGAGCTGACATGATAGTTTATAAGAATAAAAAAATTAGCAGTGTGATATTGTCGGTATTGATATGTCTACCCTTGTCGGGTTGTATCCCGGCCGCTTTTGTTGCTGGCGCAGGGGCCACAGGCGCAATCGTTTATGATAAACGCAGCGTTAAAACCATGGTACAAGATCGTGATATGACTAATGCAGTTTTAAAGGTTATTAGCCGTGACCCAGATTTAAGTGAGCAATCACACATAACCATTGCCAGCTTTAATCACGTTATGCTTTTGGCGGGTCAGGCGCCCACTGATGCACTGCGTGTGCGCGCATATCAGATTGCCAGTGAAGCACCGAATGTGAAACGCATCTATAACCAGATAACCGTGGAGCAGCCACTTTCTAAAAAAGATCAAGCTAATGATGCTTGGATAACCACCAAGGTTAAAAGCGCTATTGTGGCGCAGAAAGGCTTAAATTCAAGCCAGATTAAAGTGGTGACGGAAAATAAAATTGTATATTTAATGGGTATCTTAACACCAGGGCAGGCTGATTTGGCGGCAACTGTCGCTAGCCAAGTGAGTGGAATTGAAAAGGTAGTTAAGATTTTTGAATATGAGCAGTAGTAACAAACTTAAGATAGCCAGCAATGATATTTTTAAATTTACTGGTTATATCCATTCGGTTTTTGATTAAAGCACATCTTTTGTTGAAGTTAAAAACTAGGAATGGTGCTGCATTTTCCCGCACTTTATTGTTTTTGTAAAAATTTTACGCAATCAACCCTATTTTTCAGCGATTTACTTACATTTTTTTCAGCGCTAGGACTGCATCTTTAGAAATGAATATCGGTTGTAATGCAAAACACGGCTGCATAGGGGCAATGTTATTAAAAAGGAAGTAGTTCAGGGAAAAAGAATTAGCCGGAAATGGAGTTGAATCAGTTTGGATGAAGCGCATTGCCTCGCTATGTATGCTGCAAAGGATTTTCCAATTATTAAAGTATCGGTAGACCTGTTGGGCAGACTCTACTATAAGTTAAGATTGGAGGCAGGAGCCCAAAAAAACAGCAGGGTTGGCTGTCATTCTGATGAAATAAGATCTTCTCAGGATGGCAGTCCCACTCTCAGTTTAATCAAATCAAAATAAATGCTCTAACACCGAAATCTCAACTGTGTCGAGTATATTACCCAATTGAAGTAAACATTGATATCCGTATTATTAAACAATCCCACTAAAAATCATATCCCAATCCAAAGTTAGCATGAATCGCTACATCGGGTGCATAAGCATTTCCATTGACCACGTTTACGTCAGCATAGGAAGCAGTCAGTTTGCCTTCTAATTCAAAGAAAAAAGCTTTTGAAACATAAAAACGTCTACCCAGGGCAATCATTGTTGTGGGTCCGGCTACGTAATAACCCCCGTCATTAAGTGTTCCACCGCTTTCATCATCATTAGTTTCTCCTCGGATCGTAGACTCGGGATGGGCTATTACTAATCCTACACCTACTCGCCAAATATAATTATTTTTAGTTAACCACGCACGATTAAGTGTGAACAGGTTATAGCCATGAGAAATAGAGAAATGGGAGACATCGTCAGTAGTATTTTTTAAGTAAATTTTCTGATGTATATCTTCAAATTCCCAGGCCGTGTCACCGTTCCATTTGGCTATACGCAGATCATAATACCAAGGAGAGGTAAAAGGGCGCGACTCGTAATACGCTGTCATATTAATATCAGGATATCCCATTTGCTGAATAGTAAGCGGCATGGGAAAATTATAGATAACCCCGCTGGCTATTTCAGCAGACCAGGTAGCGAAAATTGTGGTAGGGGATAATAGGGTGAGGGCAAGGAATAGAATTTTATAGATAACTTGCCGTTTGGATTTGGAATCATTATTGTTTATCAATAAAAGGGGGGCGTCCATATTATACTCCTGTAAGCATTATGATTTTAAAAGGACGCATAGTGTAATGTTATTTATCCTGGTTTACAAAATGAATAGTGTGAATGTTTTCTATAAATCAATTTAGTTCAGAGGAATAAAATTGGAAATTTATTTGGTGGGTGGTGCGGTGCGGGATCAATTGCTGGGTATTGTTCCTAAAGAGCGAGACTGGGTAGTGGTGGGTGCCACACCTGAATTAATGCTGTCATTGGGTTATCGACCCGTGGGAAAAGATTTTCCGGTATTTTTACACCCAGAAACAAAAGAAGAATATGCCTTAGCGCGAACAGAGCGAAAAACCGCACCGGGATATAAGGGGTTTAATTTTTACGCTGCGCCAGATGTTACATTGGAAGAAGATTTAAAACGGCGTGACCTAACCATTAATGCCATGGCACAAATGACTAATGGTCAGATAGTTGATCCCTACGGTGGGACAGAAGATCTGAAAAATAAAATATTGCGACATGTATCAAATGCTTTTACTGAAGACCCGGTGAGGATTTTGCGGTTGGCAAGGTTTGCGGCGCGTTTTGGCCAATTTACTATTCATCCGCAGACGCTGGTGTTAATGCAGGAGATGGTTAAAGCGGGTGAGGTGAATGCACTGGTTGCGGAACGCGTATGGCAGGAGTGGCGGCGTGCTTTAGCAGAATCTGCTCCACAGCGATTTTTTGAGGTGTTGAATGAATCTAGAGCGCTACCAGTCTTGTTTCCAGAACTGCAAAATGAGATGGCAGATTTAACTGGATTAATCAGGGCGACACAACTTTCAGCGGCACCCGCAGTGCGTTTTGCTGCCTTGCTACATAAACTAGAGAGCAAACAACTGCAGGGTTTATGTCAGCGCTACCGAATACCTCAAGATTTTTGTGAGTTAGCGGGGTTGGTTGTGCGTTATCAAGGAGATTACCAACAGCTATTATCATTGGATGCCGAGGGATTATTAAAGTTATTGGAAGCATTAGATGCATTTCGTAGGTCAGAGCGCCTGCAGTTATTTTTGGCAACCTGTGAAATTATTGACCCTGGTGCTACAACTTCTAAGTCGTCGCGGCTACATCAGGCTTACGAGCTAGCCGTGGGAATCGACCCTCAACCCATTGTACAACGGGGATTAAAAGGTGAGGAAATTAAAGAAGCACTACGCCAGGAACGCGCGGCTGCTATTCGGATGTCGCTTATACATCTCCCAATGTCCAGCTAGCTGAACCTGAACGGCCAAAGCCATTAGAGACTTTGATAGTCATTTGTTGTATAGAATGAGTTGTCAAGGTGGTTTGGTCTTCCAACAACCGTTCAAGAAACCAGCGTGATAATTCTTCAATAGTGATATTACGGATCGGTAGAATTAATGCATCCTGTTTTAAGAATGGCATTTCTTCTTCATTAAAATAGACATAATAATAATTGCCTTGTTCTGTAATTTTTAAAGCAGAGGCAGCACCTGGCAGTAGCAAGTAGCTGTTTAGTTGTTCACATAGCGACAGTATTTTCTTTTTGTAAATGGCATAATCAAAGGCAATACCTAAGTCACTGACTTCGGTTGTAAATAAGGCATGAACGTGATAATTGTGGCCGTGTAGGCGTTCTCGGCAGGTTTCTGAAAAAATAGTAAAATGGGCGGCTGAGAAACAAAAACGTTGCTCAAATAATTCTATAGTGGTCTGTAATGGTTTCATAATTTTTCGCGCATATCATGCAGTGTAAATCCCAGTAAGGGTGATGGCAAATCTCGGGTAAGCGCCATAACCTTAAATAATTCACCCATTTCGCTAGGTAATAGCAATTTCTTAAGTTGTAGGCTGGTTTGCAGTTGTTCGCTGATATTAGCTTCTGTATCCACCGCCATGCTGGTGAGGCCGCAGCTTAACAGAAAATGTCCTTGGGTGGTATAGCCAGCGACAGACAAATCCGCCATTGAGGCGGCTTCCGCTACCGCAGTGAAATCAATATGGGCTGTTATATCCTGGAGCCCAGGCCACCAGAATGGATTGGTGTGAGCATAATGTTGATAATGACACATCAACGTGCCCATCCACCGGTCTCTATGATAGTACTCATGGCGTGGAAAACCATAATCGATTAATAACACCAGGCCGCGCTGTAAAAAATTGCCGAGGCTGGTTATCCATGAGGGAATAGTGAGATGAATTTCCGATGTATATCCTTCGCTAAAAGTGAGCTCAAGCTCATTAATTTTCTTTCGCAGTTCGGATTGAGGTGAGTCAAAGAATTCAGTAAATTGATCTTGTTGCCAGGTAACATAGCTTTCCAGGGGGGCATTGTTATGCCACTGGAAGCGATGGGCAGGCATAGCATCTAGTACTTCGTTAGCTAAAACAACCCCCGTAAAAGATTTTGGGAGGGATTCTAGCCAGATTATGCGCTTCGCTAGATCTGGAAGGTGTTGTCTAATTAGATTTTGCTGGCGCTGTCTAAGGTCGGGGCTTAATTCAAGTATGTAATAATGCTGGGGTAGGATATTGTGTGTTTTCAAGGCAGTTAAAATATCTATTGCCAACCGACCGGAGCCAGCGCCAAATTCCAAAATATCTCCTGTGCCCAATGTCTCCAATACAGATTGAATTTGATTTGCAATGCAGCGCCCGAAAAGGGGTGTGATTTCTGGCGCAGTGGTGAAATCCCCACCGACTCCGAATTTATGAGCGCCTGCACTGTAGTAGCCCAATGCTGGAGCATAAAGCGCTAATTCCATATATCGGGCGAATGATAACGGGCCGTGAGCTACTATTTCTGATTGTAAATATTCAGTTAACTGCTGAGCGTGTTGTTGTGCAGCGGAATCTGGGAGAGGTAGCATGAATAGATTAATAGCTTAGGTTGGTTACAATTAAAATCATTAAAGTTGCCACTAGAAGCTAGCTCCTTCCTAACTTGCTCCGCAACCTACCGAGCCGCGAGCGTTATCGAAGAACGTAAACGCTTCCTAACGGTCGCGGCTCGGTAGCTTACGACAGAAGCCCCGCTTGTGTTGCAATTTTAAACAGTCCGCGTATGGTGACCTGATCTACATTTTTGATCACACCATGCAGGTCATATTTTTTTAATGCTTTGGCATAAAGTTTGGCAATGCTTGAATTGGCGATCACAGTGACTTTTTTGATCGGCAAGGGAGATGCCAGCACTTGGCGGATTTCATGACCAATGAGAACCCCGGATAAAAAACTATAGACATCATTGTTATCAAGAGAGCCAGCTAATACCTGGGTGCGCACCTGGAATAACTGAGATAATAGAAAATGGTCGCGTTCTGCCCAGGCGATTCCTCTCAAAAAACCTTCTGAGTCTGGTTTAGCATTGCGCATCAATTTTCCTAAAATACTGTGCCGTGCGAGTAAAGTAAATAATTCTCCCGTCATAAAAGTAGTAAAATGGGTTAATTTTCCATCGGCTAGAGTTGCCCATTTACTATGCGTTCCAGGTAAACAAAATAGCTGCGGCTCAGTCGTGTCGCTCAATGCCCCTAAAATTTGGGTTTCTTCGCCGCGCATTACATCAACGCGGCCGTCGGGATAATCAATGCGTAATCCGGGGACTATCCACTGCTGTTCAGCATGATCAATTTTCTGAATGCCATTGGATAGCTCATTCATTGCCAGCGGGCACTGTAAGTAGGGAATTTCTTGCCAGCCTTGTCGTGAACCTATCATGCCGGACATAAGAACCGGAATCGCAGGGTATTGTGCCAGCCAGTCACCGATTTGTTTTTGTAGTGTTTTCGCAAACGCACCGTGATAAACGCGAAGAATACCTTGGCGTGCGAATTTTTTTTGCAGTAACTCGCCGTGTCCATTTAATAGGAATGCGCGGAAATTGCTAGTCCCCCAATCTATCGCAATTAAGCTTGGCGTTGATGCAGCCGGAACAGTCGTCATCACTAATATATCCCATTATTCTTGCGCAATGCCTAAGTTAGCACTTTTCTTAGCCATCTGCCAATATCATCCACTTCTTGCGGGCAAACCGAATGTGGCATTGGGTAGCTACTCCACTCTAGGTTACAACCGAGTTCTATAAGCCGTTCCTTTGAGGCAGCTCCCAGGCTGATATTTACAATGGGATCGTAGTCCCCATGCGCCATGAAAATCGGAGTTTCATGTTGCACATTTATATTAGTGCCGGTCCAAAAGTATTGGGTGGGGAGAAAAGTGGATAATGCCAGAATGCCCGCCAGGCGTTCGGGGTAAAGCAAGCCGCTATAAAGTGCAATCGCTCCGCCCTGGGAAAATCCCGCCAGAACAATTTTATTGGCTGCAATTCCTGATTCACGTTCTTGGTCGATCAACGCTTTGATCGATCGGTCTGTGGTTTTAATGCCTTCCTCATCTTGCTTATCTGCCGAAGTTAACCCGTAAATATCAAACCAGGCACGCATCTGCATACCGGCATTTAAGGTAACAGGTTGTACTGGCGCGTGTGGAAAAATAAAACGCACAGCTAGTTGCTGCGGTAGGTTGAGCGCAGGCACAATGTCGACAAAATCATGTCCATCAGCACCCAGACCATGGAGCCAGATAACACTGTATTGTGCTGGCGTTTTAGGTTCAATGATAATTGTTTCTAATGTTGAAGTTTGCATGGTAATGTTATACTCAGTTAAATAAATAGATTTGTTTAAGGCGTTAAATTATAGCTTAATTTGCGATGAAGAGTTAGGGTGTGCCGTCACAGCTTTTCCCCCTACGTCGTCCCGCGGCTTGTCCGCGGGATCCAGAAAGAGCCTAAAACCTGCTGAGAGGGTATTTGCCAAGCTCCCTGGATCCCGCGGACAAGCCGCGGGACGACGTAGCGGGAGAGAGCTGTGACGACTGACCCAAGTTTATAGTCTTGGTGCTTGAAATAAGTCGTTAAATCTATCCACTATGCCCAGATAAATAAGGTTATTATGAAATATTTTTTCTGCTTTCTGTCGGTATTATATATAATAGCGCTGAGCGGTTGTGGTCAGCGTGGCCCATTGTATTTACCTCCTCCTCCCCCACACAATGTCGTACCTATGGGAACTTAAGCTATGGATTATTTTATAGAACAAGCGGGGGAACTTTTCGCTGAGCAAGTGCGCGTGTCAGAATTGGTAGCACGTTTTGGTACTCCACTATATGTTTATTCTCGCGCCACACTAGAACGGCATTGGCGTGCTTTTGATCATGCCTTAGGCCATCATCCGCACCAGATTTGTTTTGCGGTTAAGGCCAATTCTAATATAGCAGTATTGAATATATTGGCGCGTTTAGGCTCAGGATTTGATATTGTTTCAGGTGGCGAATTGGAGCGAGTATTAGCGGCCGGAGGTCAGCCAGAATCCATTGTATTTTCTGGCGTAGGTAAATTGGCTTTTGAAATACAGCGCGCGCTGGAAGTGGGTATTGGCAGTTTCAATGTCGAATCTGACGTAGAATTGGACCGACTTAATCAGATTGCAGGTAATATGGGAAAAGTAGCCCGAATTGCGATCAGGGTTAATCCCGATATTGATGCGCGTACTCATCCTTATATTTCTACGGGTTTAAAAGAAAATAAATTTGGTGTGGATGCAGGTGAAGCTGTTGCTTTGTATCAAGTGGCAACCACCCTTCCTCATATAGAGGTCGTAGGAATTGCTTGTCATATTGGTTCACAATTAACTGAATTACAGCCTTTTTTAGATGCGCTGGACAAGGTCCAACAATTACGTTTGGAGTTACAGCAGCATGGTATTGTATTGCGGCGGTTAGACTTAGGAGGGGGGCTTGGGGTACGTTATCAAACAGAGCAACCCCCCACGCCGGCAGAATATGGTGCAGCATTACTTGCCCATTTGGGAAATGATCCGGTGCAAGTAATTTTGGAACCAGGTCGAGCTATTGTAGCCAATGCTGGAATATTAGTAACGCGTATTGAATACTTGAAACATACCGCGCATAAAAATTTTGCTGTAGTGGACGCGGGTATGAACGACCTACTTCGCCCAGCTTTATATCAGGCCGAACAAGACATTGTGCCCGTCATTGTTCGCTCTGAAATGGCTGCAAAATGCTATGATGTGGTGGGACCCGTCTGTGAAACGGGTGATTTTTTAGGTAAGGATAGGAAATTAGCGGTGGTGCAGGGGGATTTGCTGGCTGTGCGTACTGCTGGAGCCTATGGCTTTTGTATGAGTTCCAATTATAATTCACGCAGTAGAGCGGCAGAAGTTATGGTTGATGGCAATAAGAGCTATTTGATCCGGCCTCGCGAGACAGTGCTGGAACTATTTGCGCATGAGCAATTATTACCGCAGTAGTTTTTCTGCTCGTAGGGGGGGGGTGCTATTGAATAATTTTTCTCTATTTTTGAGAAACTCTATAATTCCCTCTCCCCTTGCGGGAGAGGGTTAGGGAGAGGGGTAATATTAAGCACACACATTATATTCCGGTTACATTTACTAAAATGCAAGGCTTGGGGAATGACTTTGTCGTAATTGATGGAGTGCGTAATCCTATTAAATTAACACCGGAACTCATTCGTCAGATGGCTGACCGGCATTATGGTATTGGTTGTGACCAGTTATTAGTGGTGGAGTCTGCAAAACGGCCGGAGGTTGATTTCGAATATCGTATCTTTAACGCAGATGGTGGCGAAGTGTCGCAATGTGGTAATGGCGCGCGCTGTGTGGGGCGTTTTTTGTGGCAATCTCATTTGACGCAGAAAAATAGTATTTTATTGGGTACTAAAGAGCGGATTATAGCGGTAAAATCTGCAGAGAATAATGATATTACCGTCAATATGGGCATACCCCTTTTAGAACCTGAGGCCATACCTTTTGAAGCTGCGATCCGCTCCGATTGGTATCCGGTGGAGTTGGCTGATGAAATAGTACAGGTTGCGGTGGTTAATTTAGGAAATCCGCATGCTGTTTTATTAGTTAATGATATCGACCAGGCTCCCGTCGCTCGATTGGGTCAAGCATTAGAGCAGCACCCACGTTTTCCCGCACGGGTGAATGTTGGTTTTATGCAATGTGTGGATAGAGGCCATATTCGGTTACGGGTTTTTGAGCGCGGAGTGGGTGAGACATTGGCTTGTGGCAGTGGCGCCTGCGCAGCTATGGTGATTGGGTATCTTCAAGGTTGGTTGGGCGACACAGTTTTGGTTGATTTATTAGGTGGCAGGCTTAAAATATCCTGGGCTGGGCAACAGAGTTCGGTGTGGATGACTGGGCCTGCCGAAGAAGTTTTTAGAGGTGAATGGTTAAAAGGATCATGTTAGGATATTAAGTTGGGTGTATTTTTGGCGTAAGATTATTGTTTGAAGTCTAACTATCCGTATTAAAGCTTGAAATAAAAAGTCACGATTTTGAATTCGGATACTATAATTAATCTAAGGGTGAAATGACCCCAGCTAAAGCGTAAAATGCTGAAATAAAGTTCGTTAATATTTAAGATATATTAGTTACTTAATACAATTTCAAAATATTAAGAGGTGGTATAGTCTTTGTGGTGCTGTTTAGTTTTATCTAAACGTGTATCTTGAGAAATATACAATGTCCAAATGGAATGAAGGGCAAGAGAGGGCAAATGAAAACATCAAAAAAAACCGGAGTAAAAAATACCAGCACAGGTCCTATGGACTTCACACCTTATAAGGATCATAAAGGTGAGGAGTATATGAACAAAAAACAGTTGGAACATTTCAACAAAATATTAATATTGTGGAAAGAACAGCTGTTGGCTGACCGTGATGCCACTGTGCATCACATGCAAGATGACGCTACCAATTTCCCAGATATTTTAGACCGTGCCGCTTTGGAAGAAGAGCACAAGCTAGAATGGCAAACCCGTGAGCGAGAACATAAACTAATAACCAAGATTGAACAGGCATTAGCACGGATTAAGCAAGGGGATTATGGCTATTGCGAAGTGTGTGGTGCTGAAATTGGTATTCGGCGGTTGGAAGCACGTCCTACTGCGACTCAATGTATTGATTGCAAAACTATAGACGAAATTCGTGAAAAACAGACGGGTATTGTGGAATAGTCAGCACATAAGGCTCTGTAAAACAATAACTTATCTTTTTAGCATCCCATCTAAGACTCATCTTCGCAGGCGGGAGGGTGTAGAAAAACACTTACATAGAACAACCGACGCAGTCGTCCCGGCATGGAAGCCGGGATTCAGAGCACAGGATGTGAAAATTTCGCTTTCCTGCGCCCTGGATCCCGGCTTCCTGCCGGGACGACGTTCCGTCGACTATGCACGCATTTTTCTACACCCTCCCGCCTGCAAATCTGAGCCTCAGCTGGGCGCTAAAAAGATAAGTTATTGTTTTACAGAGCCTAACTAAGTTTCAATCTCATTATTGCAGAAAATCCACAGAATTAATGGGACAATACATTTTTTTTATGATAGCTTTACGCTCGGTAGCATAAGCCTTGAAGAGAATTAGTCACTATCCATTTTTTGTAAAAAAGCTTGGGATAGCGATACTATTTTATTTTCTGCAAGGCTATTGGTGTTTGTGCCTTGTCATGCCTATTCTGCTTGGTAAGGAATATTTGGATTCTGAATATATAAAAAGGAGCATCCATAATGTGTGGTAGAGTTTTTGCAATTGTCTTTCTTGTATTGGCTGTAATCATGGGTATCTCAGTATCAGTGATGCCTCAAGAAAAGCTGATGGATTTAGTTTACGTTTCAAGATTTATTGAAGTAATGATTCCAATTTTAGCGGTAGGTGCTTTGATCAAATATCTGTTTTCTTGCCGTCCCCGGCCGTAAAAATTAAAGGCGAAGGGCTGTTGCAAGTCGCGTATGACTTTGTGGTTTGCGCATTTGCAAGCACAATAAGGATGCGCATTATCACGAATTGTCGACAGCCCTGGTCTTGCTGCCAGTGTAATTAAGTTCACACATAAAATACCCTTCTTAAATCTATGCACGCACTTTCAGTTCAACAATTAGAAAAAACCTATAAAAATAGCGTGCAGGCGCTAAAAAAAATTGATCTCACTGTGGAAGAGGGCGATTTTTTTGCTTTATTAGGTCCAAATGGCGCTGGCAAGACCACTTTAATTGGTATAATCACTTCTTTAGTGAATAAAACATCCGGGAAAGTGCTCGTCTTTGATAAAGATATGGATCTCGAGCCTGAAAGGGTCAAATCCTATATTGGCTTGGTACCGCAGGAATATAACTTTATGTTCTTTGATGAAGTTGAAAAAGCGGTGATCAACCAGGGTGGATTCTATGGCTTACCAGTGTCCGTTGCGAAAGAGCGCGCTGAAAAATATTTAAAACAGCTAGAACTATGGGATAAACGAAAAGCGCAGGCACGCATGCTGTCCGGCGGCATGAAGCGACGCTTGATGATTGCACGGGCTTTAGTACATGAACCTAAACTGTTAATACTTGACGAGCCCACTGCTGGGGTGGATATAGAAATGCGTCGCTTAATGTGGCAATTTCTGCGCCAGATTAATGAACAAGGCACAACGATTATTTTAACTACCCATTACTTGGAAGAAGCTGAGAGCTTATGTCGCAATATTGCCATTATTGATCACGGCACTATTATCGAGAATACTAAGATGAGTACTTTGCTGGGCAGGCTGAGTATGGAGACGGTAGTTTTATATCTTCAAAATCCATTACAGCAAGCTCCTGTATTAGCGGGCTACCCCACCCGTCTGGTGGATGAATTAACTCTGGAAGTTGATTTAAATCAAACTCAAACCCTGAACAACTTATTTGTAGCTTTGTCGCAGCAATCCATTCAGGTTTCACGTATGCGGAACAAAAGTAACCGGTTGGAAGAACTATTCTTACAATTGGTTGCGACTGGACAGGAAAAAAATCATGGCGGGTAACTATTTTATTGGCTATAAAACCATTGTCACTAGAGAAATTGAGCGGATTCTCGGATATTGGGTGGAAACATTATTGCCTTCAGTACTTACTACCGCGCTATATTTTCTTATTTTCGGTCGTCTGATCGGTGGACGTATTGGCACTATGGGGGGAGTGAGTTACATCGAATTTATTAGCCCCGGCCTAATCATGATGTCGGTCATTAGCAACTCTTACGCAGGCGTCGCTTTTTCCTTTTTTGCCTCTAAATTTTTCAAGCACATTGAGAATTTATTAATTGCCCCTCTGCCCAATTGGCTGATTTTGATGGGATATTTATCCGGTGGGGTTGTTCGTGGTATTTTAAATGCGATTTTAGTCACCATTACAGCCTTATTTTTTACCCACTTACATATCAGTCATTTTTATTTAATGGCTCTATCTATTATATTAACAGCAGCGGTATTTTCTTTGGCTGGTTTTATAAATGCTATGTTGGCGAAAAATTTTGATGATGTCGGTTTTATTCCTACATTCTTTCTTACCCCGCTGACCTTTTTAGGAGGCGTATTTTTTTCCGTACATTTATTGACTGGTTTTTGGCACACATTATCGTTTTTTAATCCCATCTTATATTTTATAAACTTATTTCGGTTTGGTATGTTAGGGATTTCAGATGTGAATGTAGTGTTTGCTTTTTTTATATTATTTACTCTGACTGTGATTTTGTTTTTAATCGCCTTGACTCTATTGAATCGGGGAACTGGAATTAAAACTTAGGGATGTGGGTGCACACAGAAACTTTCTCCCGCAAGAGCTTGGCTGTCATCCTTCACTGCGTTCAGGATGACAGCCCCCGCAGAACCCTAACATAGCATTAGCAGTTCAATAACCGCCCTCCATCTACCGCCAATACTTGGCCGGTAATATAATCCGATTCAATAAGAAACAATACCGCTTTGGCAATGTCTCTTGGGTCACCAGGCTTTCCTAAAGCAATGCGTGAAGTAATTTCATCTTTAAGTGCGGTATTTAACTCGTTTCTATCTTCGGGCCATAAAATTGCACCTGGGGAAACGGCATTAACGCGTATCTCGGGGGCTAATTCTTTAGCCAAGGCATAGGTCATCATGATGATTCCTGCTTTAGAAATACAGTAAACGGGATAATTTTTTAATGGCCGGCCGGCATGAATATCACCTAGGTTGATAATGCACCCTTTTCTTTTTTCTAACCAAGGTGCAATCGCTTGAGACAGAAAAAAGGGAGCTTTTAAGTTGGCATCCATCAATTGTTGCCACTGATCTTCATTGGCAATTCCCATTGGTGTGGGAAAAAAAGCGGAGGCATTATTAATGAGTACATCCAGGCATCCCCAAATGTCGAAGGCTTCTTGACTCAGGCGAGTGATATCTGCCATACGGGTTAGGTCGGCCTGAACTATGGCAGCGGAGTGAGGGCGTTGCTCATTCAGTTGGGCGCTGAGTTTCTCAGCTGCGTTACTGGAAGAGCGATAGTGGATGATGATGCGCATACCACTTTCATGTAGCAGCTCAGCAATGGCCTTACCAATGCGTTTAGCAGCTCCAGTAATTAAAATGGTTTTGGGTGAGGGTAAGGATGTCATAGTAGTAGCCATCTTAAGGTTGAAAAAAAAATAGTCAAGCTGCTATACTCGAAGCGTTTGAAATTTAGGTGTTAGAGTAGTGCAGATTGTGCCAAAATTCGCCCGATCTAATTGAGTAAAAACGCAGAAATAGTTATTCTTATTTCGAGTTTTTACGATTGAAGATCGGGCGAAGATTGGTGCAAGATGCGCTGCTCTAACGCCTAAATTTCAAACGCTTCGAGTATGTTATGCAGGTATTCAGATTTTAATTGACTAGATACAATTTATGTATAAGAGCCTTCAATACTTTTTTGTGTGCGCACTACTAAGCATATTAATGTTCAGTTTAAGTGGGTGCGCGTTTAAATTGCGCAATCGTAATGAGTTCCCACCCCAATTACACACATTATACATCAAGGCTGAAGATCCTTACGGTAATTTTGAATCGGCTCTACGTTCTAGTCTACAATCTTCGGGCATTATTTTGGCTGATTCTGAAGCTCAAGCCCCTATTACCTTGCACGTATTAAAGCCACAGCTCACCTATACGGCAGGAACCATCGGTACCAGCAATCAAACCCGCGTATATAATGTGAGATATGTGGTAACTATGATCCTGGAGGATCCAGCGGGCAAACCATTATCACCCCCTATGGTTTTGAGTGACACCCGTAGTTTAGTATTGAGCTCCAATCAGCTTATTAAATCTAACAATCAACTAAGCCAGTTAGAACAGGAGATGTATCGAAACATCGTTTCGCAGCTCTATAATCGTTTGAGTTCGGCGCAGATAGCCAAGGTATTGCAGAACACCTAATTTTTTGAACGTTCACCCCTATTGACCGCGTCCTTATGAAGCTTGCATACGACCAATTACCCCCCCATCTGGAACGGAATTTACGACCGGTTTATTTAATTAGCGGCGATGAAATTTTATTGGTACAGGAAGCGGCTGATGCCATAAGAGCCGCTGCGCTGAAAGGCGGTTTTGCAGAGCGGCTTAGTTTTACCGTAGATGCAGGATTTGATTGGCAATCCTTTAAGGCTGCAACTCAAAACGGTTCGCTATTCAGTGATAAGCAGTGTCTGGAATTGCGTATGCTGTCGCCAAAGCTAAATGAAAGTGGCAAAAAAATATTATCCGATTACCTTGAGCGTTTACCAGCAGACAAACTATTGCTGATTACAACGAGTAAGCTCGATGCCGCTGCACAGAAAACTGCTTGGGTAAAAGCAATTGAGAAGCAGGGCGTTGTAGTACCTATATGGCCATTACAATCCACGCAAATCGCACCATTTCTCCTGCGCCGGTTACAAAAGGTGGGATTAAAGGCTGATCGGCAAGGAATAGAATTGCTGGTGGCGCGAACCCAAGGCAATCTATTAGCAGCTGCACAAGAAATAGAAAAGCTGAGTTTGCTGTATTCTGCGGGTATATTAACAGCTGCGCAGATTGAGGAAGCCAGTGCCGACAACGCTCGTTTTAATGTATTTGATTTGGCAGACCATGTCTTGCAGGGAAATGCGCCCCTCATTGTGCGAATTTTGTCTGGATTGCGTGCGGAAGGGGTTGAGGCCACCTTGATTTTATGGGCACTGGTGCGCGAGTTGCGTCAATTGATGCCCTTGGCTCAGGCACGAAGCGCAGGCAAATCCCTAGAGCAAGTAGTGGCTGGGCAACAGGTATGGGAAAAGCGCAAGCCTTGGGTCAAGCGTACCTTGGCACAACATTCCTCGGCCACGTTGCGGCAGTGTTTACAGCGTGCGGCGCGAATTGATGCGGTGATCAAGGGCGGTGTCGCTGGGGCAGTGTGGGATGAATTGGCGGATCTATCATTGGCAATGGCGGGGGAGGCCTGTCTTTGAAAAAATCTGCAGTCGGTATTTTAGGTGGGACATTTGATCCTATTCATCTGGGCCATATTCAGTTAGCTCTATCGGTTTATCAGAGCCTGCAATTACAGCAATTATGCCTTATTCCAACCAACCAACCGCTCTTACGTAAGCAGCCAACCACAGCATCTGCGCAGCAGCGCTTTGATATGGTACAACTGGCAATAACTGATTACCATGGTTTGATGGCGGATGATCGGGAGTTGAAACGGGGGGGGTATTCTTACACTATAGATACTTTAGCCTCCATCCGCGCAGAAAATCCCACAGCCTCGTTATGCGTAATCATAGGTGTAGATCAGTTTTCACATTTTGAACAATGGCGAGAATGGCAACGGATAGCAGATCTTGCGCATATTATTGTAACCACGCGCGCGGATTTTGAATTTGTGCCCAGTGCAGCGGTAAAAAATCTGCTCAAAGCCCAACAAATCTATAATGCCAATGTATTACATCAAAAGCCCGCTGGGGCGATTTTTTTGCTAGAGCTAACACCTTTTTCAGTTTCCGGAACTGAAATCCGGGAAAAATTAGCCCAAGGAATTGATGTTTCGGACAAATTGCCACCTAAAGTGTGGGAATATATTTGCGAAAATAAATTGTATCGTTAAACTAAGGCTCTATACAGAGCCTAAGGTACTGGAGAAAATCTGATCATGCCGTCATCGACGTTATTAAATTTTGTATTACACATTTTGGATGAAATGAAAGCACAGGAAGTGGTCACTTTAGATGTAACTCATCTCACTGATATTGCAGATGCCATGGTGATCTGTAGCGGTACCTCTAACCGACATACAAAGTCGATTGCTGAACATCTATTAACTGAAAGTAAACAGCAAGGTAGGCAACCACTGGGAATAGAGGGGCAAGAATTTGGTGACTGGATTCTAGTGGATTTAGGTGATGTGATAGTTCACATCATGTTGCCTGAAACCCGTGAATTTTATAGTCTAGAGAAATTATGGAGTTCTGCTAAACAGTTACGCCAAGAAAAGACCGGTTCTCAGAAATGAAGCGTAGGAAATTTTGAAAGACTGTGGTGAAATAACTTGAATGAAAATTAATCTGATCGCAGTGGGAACACGCATGCCCGATTGGGTAAATGCAGGCGTAGAAGAGTATATATCACGATTTCCCTCAGTTTTTGCAGTAAAATTAATTGAAGTCGCAGCGGCCAAAAGAACCAAAGGCGCTGATATGAACCGATTATTACACCGTGAAGGCGAGCAGTTATTAGCTGCAGTACCTTCTGGTGATTTGATCATTGCTTTAACAGAACATGGACAGTTGTGGGATACGCAGGGATTAGCGCAGCAATTACAAACTTGGCATGATGGTAGTAATAATGTCAGTTTGTTGGTAGGCGGTCCAGAGGGCTTGGCCCCTATCTGCATGGCCAGGGCGAATTATCGGTGGTCACTCTCTCCGCTTACTTTTCCTCATCCCTTGGTGCGAATCCTTGTAGTAGAGCAGATTTATCGCGCCTATAGTCTGCTGCATAATCATCCTTATCATCGGGTATAAATATATTTCCTGAGTCATGTTGTGGGGCTATTACAAACAGCTGACTGAGCTTAGGCTCTGTAAAACAATAACTTATCTTTTTAGCGCCCAGCTGAGGCTCAGATTTGCAGGCGGGAGGGTGTAGAAAAATGCGCGCATAGTCGACGGAACGTCGTCCCGGCAGGAAGCCGGGATCCAGGGCGCAGGAAAGCGAAACTTTCACTTCCTGTGATCTGGATCCCGGCTTCCATGCCGGGACGACTACGTCGGTTGTTCTATGTAAGTGTTTTTCTACACCCTCCCGCCTGCGAAGATGAGTCTTAGATGGGATGCTAAAAAGATAAGTTATTGTTTTACAGAGCCTTAACACCCCGCTGACACAGAATGGGTTATACAAAATTCAGGTTTAACACTATGGTTAATCTGCAGTTAAAAAATTATTCTGCTGAAGCGCAATTATTCACGCGCCGAGTTTTTTTCGCCATCTTTTTAGTCGTAGCATTATTATGTGCTTTAATCGGTCGGCTGGTTTATCTGCAGATTAATCAACATGAACTCTATACGACATTATCTAATGAAAATCAGATGAATTTGATTCCCGTAGACCCAAATCGCGGGCTGATTTATGATAGAAATGGGGTATTACTAGCAGAAAATGTTCCAGTTTATAGTTTAGATGTTATTCCCGCTCAGGTGCCACATTTTGAAGCGGCATTAAAGGAAGTGGAAAAAATAATTAATATAACCCCTGAAGATTTACTGCAATTTCGTCGCGCGCTTAAGCAGCGGCGCTCTTCGGAAGGCGTATCCTTAAAACTCAACTTGACTGAAGATGAAGTGGCCAGATTTTATTTGGATCAGTATCGCTTTCCGGGTTTTGGTATTACCGGGCGCTTAATGCGCTATTATCCGCAGGGAGATACCATGGTGAGTGCCATAGGTTATGTGGCGCGTATCAATGAACAGGAGTTGGCTTCGGTCGACAGTACCAACTATGCAGCCAGTAATTACGTAGGTAAATTGGGGATTGAAAAATTTTACGAGCCCCAGTTGCACGGCAAAGTAGGTTACCAGCAGGTAGAAACAGATGCCAACGGGCAAGTGGTGCGCACATTAAAAAATATTGCGCCGATCCCTGGGGATAATTTGTACTTGAGTATAGATAGTGGGCTGCAAAAAGCGGCGGAGGCTGCTTTGGGAGACGATCAGGGAGCAATAGTGGCCATAAAACCATCAACCGGAGAGGTGTTGGCATTCGTCAGTAATCCGCGCTACGATCCTAATTTGTTCGTTAAAGGCATCACTCCCCAGGATTATAAAAACCTGCAGCAAGACCCAGAGCGGCCGTTATATAACCGCGCCCTACGTGGGCTTTATCCATCAGGCTCCATCATGAAACCGTTTTTGGCCACTCAATATCTGGACCTAAATATTGTCAACCTCGCTTTTACGATTCATGATCCAGGCTGGTTTAGCATACCGGGTGTTAGCCATGTATTTAAAGACTGGAAAAAGGGCGGCCACGGTATAGTTAATATGTATAAGGCCATTGTGCAATCCTGCGATACTTATTTTTATACCGTAGCGGCCAAGGCGGGCATTAACCGCATGAATGATATCCAATACCGTTTTGGGCTGGGTAAGCCAACTGGCCTGGATGTGGATGAGGAATTAGGCGGTGTAGTGCCTTCCCCCGCCTGGAAGCGTGCTACCATGGGGCAGGGCTGGTATGAGGGTGATACGGTGAACGCAGGAATTGGGCAGGGGTTTACTTTGGTTACGCCATTGCAGATGGCTGAAGCGATGGCGAGCCTGGCTAATCGTGGCATACGTTACAAACCGCATTTCGCGCTAAAATGGCAAAAACCTGATGGCACTATCGTTCCAGCCGCGCCTGAACCGGCCCCTCAGGTTAAATTGCAGAATCCGTGGGTGTGGGATTTTGTCCTTAATGCCATGAAAGGCGTGGTTGATGCTGGCACGGCGCGTTCTGTGCATACTGAGGCTTATACTGTGGGAGGCAAGACCGGTACTGCCGAGGTTTTCCGCCCTAAAAGTTATGGTGACAAAGATAGCCCGAGTATCCCGAAAAAATACCGGGCTCATGCCTGGTTTATTGGCTTTGCACCAGTAGAAAAGCCGCAAATTGCCATTGCGGTGTTGGTGGAAAACCACCCACACTATGCGCCGGTGGTTGCCAAAAAAGTGCTGGATTATTATTTATTACCTGATCATGGTCAGGCCATTGCTCAGCCACAGGTCCAAGCGGCTGGTCAGGGTTTGCCTTCGGCAACTCCGCTTACCGGAGATAAAAATAAGACCCCAGCTGCTCCTCCTGAACCTGACATATCCACCATACCTAATGACTAATTTATGAATCAGAATAATTTACTTCAAGAATCATTTGCTCATCCCTCAGGTAACCGTTTGGTACGTACCTTCTGGGAAAAAATGCATATTGATTTGCCACTCTTGGTAGGTTTAGTGTTGGTAATAGCTGTTGGGATGTTAATTTTATTTAGTGCGGATAACCAAAGCTTGCTTTTAATAGCTCACCAGGGACTTTGGGTCATTTTTGGAGTAGGGGGTATGTTCTTATTTGCCCAGATCCCCCCACAACGCTATTATCAGTGGGCGCCAGTAATATTTGCTATCGGTGTATTCCTGCTATTTGCGGTAATGGTGGTCGGTCACAGTGGCAAAGGTGCACAGCGATGGTTAGATTTGGGTTTATTCCACTTTCAACCTTCAGAAATTATGAAATTAGCTATGCCAATGATGTTGGCTTGGGTGCTGGATAAAAAATCTTTACCTCCTAATATTTTAATACTTTTATTATGTGCTATTTTGTTGGTGGTGCCGGTAGGATTAACAGCTAAACAGCCAGATTTGGGTACGGCGTTAATTATTTTATTTACCGGGGTCTGCGTGCTGTTATTGGCAGGAATAAGATGGCGCTATGTCATTATTCTGGTAATTATAGTTTCCGCCAGCGCACCTTTTTTGTGGCATTTCTTGCATGATTACCAGCGGCAGCGAGTATTGACTTTTTTAGATCCAGAGCGTGATCCATTAGGCACCGGTTATCATATTATTCAATCGAAAATTGCTATAGGTTCAGGTGGGGTTTTTGGCAAGGGCTATCTGCAAGGAACTCAGTCGCATCTTCAGTTTCTGCCAGAACATGCGACAGATTTTATATTTGCCGTCTGCGGTGAGGAGTTGGGTTTAATTGGCAGTAGTTTGCTGATTTTGTTAATGACCTATGTTGCATTGCGTGGCTTATATATTAGCACGCAAGCGCAGGACACTTTCTCGCGCCTCTTGGCCGGCAGTCTGAGCCTGACTTTTTTCTTATCCTCTTTTGTTAATATGGGTATGGTCACTGGATTAATGCCAGTGGTGGGTGTGCCCTTGCCACTCATTAGTTATGGTGGTTCGTCTATGGTTACCATTATGATTGGATTTGGCATTATTATGTCGATACATACGCATAGGAAATTATTGGGGCGCTAGCTTTTTTGTTTTTATTAAGGGAACTGCAAATGAAACTTAAATTACCAACTTTAATTAAATTAATGATTTTAATGCTGGTATTCATCTCCAGCATCTCTCAAGCTTTAAACCTGCGTAATGAACCACAGGTACGAAGTTATATTAAGACTGTCAGTGATAAGTATGGATTTAATGAAGCTCAGCTCACCGAGTGGTTTAAAGAAGTCCAATATGATCCTGAAGTAGTTGCCAAGATGATGCAGCCACCCGGTCATGTAATCCCCTGGTACGACTATCGAGACTTGTTTATTACCAAAGAGAGAATCCGGGAGGGGGTAGCTTACTTTCGAAAAAATGCCCATGCTCTAGCGGCAGCGGAACGAAAATATGGAGTACCTGCGACTGTTATTGTAGGCATTATCGGGGTTGAAACATCTTATGGTGGTAACAAAGGCAATTTCTCAGCCTTCGATACTTTGGCTACCTTAGCCTTTCGTTACCCCGCTCGCAGTAAGTTTTTTACCAATGAATTAACCCAGTTTTTATTGCTGTCTCGTGAACAGAAATGGGACCCATTCAGCATCAAGGGATCTTATGCCGGCGCTTTGGGTTTGCCGCAATTTATGCCTAGTAGTTATCGTACTTATGCCGTGGCTGAAGGCGAAAGCGAATTCAGTGATCTTTTCTTTAATAACCGTGATGCCATTGCCAGCGTTGCGAACTACCTACAGAAGAAAGGTTGGCGTGAAGGGGAACCTGTCGCGTTACGTGCAAAAATTGTCAACGCGAATTTTCGAACGCTGAGTAACCAAGACGGTAGATTACGTTTTACCGTCCGAGAATTGGCTAATTATGGTTTAGCTCCCGTAGAAAAGGTTCCAAGCGATATGCGGGCTGGAGTGTTATTTCTTGAAGACCCTGATGCTTTTGAGCATTGGATTACGTTTGCTAATTTCCAAGTTATCAAAAGATACAATGCCAGCAATCGCTATGCGTTGGTGGTCTATGAATTGGGAAGTATGGTGAAAAAAGAAGCGGGAAGATAATTCATGCCCATTATCCGTTGTGGCTGGTGCAAAGATAATGCATTGCTTACCCAATATCATGATACAGAGTGGGGGGTCCCAACACATGAGGATCAGAAATTTTTTGAGTTTTTGATTTTAGAGGGAGCACAGGCAGGGTTGAGCTGGTTAACGGTATTGCAAAGGCGTGAGCATTATCGCGTCGCCTTGGACCAATTTAACCCGCATAAGATTGTGCGCTACACACCCGCGAAGATGCAGAGCTTGCTGACCAATCCAGGATTGATCCGTAACCGCTTAAAAATGGCTAGTGTGGTCACTAATGCCGGATCATTTCTAAAAGTGCAGACAGAATTTGGCGCCTTTGATAATTACATCTGGCGTTTTGTAGAGGGCACTCCGATTATAAATCAATGGCAGGATAGTGCACAGAATCCAGCGACCAGCAAAGAGTCTGATGCCATGGCCAAGGACTTAAAACGTCGTGGTTTTACCTTTGTAGGATCAACTATTTGTTATGCATTTATGCAGGCAATAGGCATGGTTAATGACCACGCAGTGAATTGTTTTCGTCATCTTGAGGTTGTGCAATGTCCGAAGATTTATTCCAGCGCGCATTAGAACTGCACCAAACGGGGCAATTTCCTGAAGCAGAAAAGCTATATAAGCAAATTTTGACTAAGGAGCCAACCCGTGCAGAAGTATTGCATCTTTTGGGTATTCTAAGTGGGCAACAGGGAGATTATGAAGCAGCACTTAATTGGTTATTGGCTGCATTAAAACAAGAGCCAGAGTCACCTACTTTTCATAATAGCTTGGGAAATGTTTATCGACAGTCGGGACAAATCGATTTGGCGATTGAACATTACCAGGCAGCTTTAAAACTACAGCCTAATTCACCCTCGGTAAATAATAATTTAGGTATTTTGTATTATAGGGAAGGCCAGCTGGATGAAGCTGTGAAATATTATCAAGCCGCCATTACCTTAAAACCTGACTATGCCGATGCGCATTTTAATCTCAGCACCATATTAACAGCACAACAAAAATTCACTGAAGCTCAAGAACAATTGGAATTGGCTTTACAGATTCAACCGCAGCATCCGCAAGCCCATGGTCACCTGGGTCAGTTATTGCTACAGCAGAACCGCCCATTGGAGGCAGCCGCACATTTTGAAGAACGATTGCGTTTAGATCCTGGCCACGCTGAAACTCATCATCAATTAGCTGTAGCATTGACTCAGCAGAACCTGTTGGAGCAGGCAATTGCTCATTATGAGCAGACCCTTACGTTGCATCCTGATCATACGGAGGCTTTGCACAATTTGGGTGCGCTGTATTTGGCGCAGCGTAATCCAGAAATGGCATTGCGTTGCTATCTGCGTCTGCTGACAGTGCAGCCAGATCTGGATACTTATTATAATTTGGGCGTTATTTTTTCTTATCAGGATCGGCATGATGAAGCGATTACCTATTTACAAGAAGCATTAAAGTTAGATCCGAATTTCTATAATGCCCACGTCAATTTGGGTGCGGTCTATTTAAAGAAAGAAGATCTACAGCAGGCGACTTTTCAGTATGAAGCTGCATTAAAGTTGCGTCCGAATGATCCAGAATTATTGTATATCCTGGCTGCGATTGCCCAAAAGTCGACCCCGACAACTGCACCCCACGAATATGTAGAACATTTATTTGATCAATATGCGCCACATTTCGAAAAGCATTTACAGGAATATTTGCATTACCAGGTTCCTGATCTGCTGTTTAAAGCGGTCACGCAAGAGGTTGGTTCGCAACAAGAAGAATGGTTTATTCTGGAATTGGGGTGTGGAACTGGTTTATGTGGAGTGCCATTTCGCCGCTTAGCACATAAACTCATAGGGGTGGATCTTTCGGAAAAAATGTTAGCTGCTGCTGAGCAAAAGAAGGTTTACGATGAACTCAGGCAGGCAGATATTAATACCGTATTACAGCAAAGCCGTGATATCGATCTGATTCTAGCTGGGGATGTTTTTGGTTATGTGGGTGATTTAGATGAGACCTTTGCTTTGGCTAGGGATGCTTTAAGGCCAGCAGGCTGGTTTGCATTTACCGTGGAGAAAACTTTTTCCGCGCCGTTTTATCTGCAAAGCAACGCACGCTTTGCGCATCGGCGTGATTACATTGAATCGTTAGCTAAAAAATATGATTTTTCAGTATTGCGCGGTGATAATGTGGTATTACGTCAGCAAAAACAACAGCCGGTCGAGGGGTATTTATTTCTGTTAAAAAAGACTTGATAGCTATTCAATTCTGTTTGTCCGACTGCCGGAAAAACTTCACGGCTGCTTTGCGTATCTTATTAGATGACTACCAATTTGCCTTTGCGCAGCCACCGCGGTAAAATCCACCCATTTCACTACGGTTATCTGCTAAGGAGCGCATTAAATGGCCAGCGCATTGCTTATACATGGAGTGCCAGTAGAATGTATCAATCAAGCTGCAGTTACTTATTATGTCCCCGCTAAAGTCATTATTTCTGTCTTGAATACTGAGGGCGGGGAAGTTGGTATGGCCAGCCCGAATAAAAATGGCACCTATGATTATGGTCCCATGCAAATTAATTCCATCTGGCTATCTAGAATTGCTCCCTATGGTTATACCCGTGACCAGGTTCAGAATGACCCTTGTGTGAACGTTATGGTTGGGACCTGGATTTTAAGCAGTAATATTGCGGATTCTCTGGCCGCAGCTGATGGTGGATACTGGCGCGGCGTAGCGGGTTATCATTCACATACGCCTTATCTTAATGAACGCTATCAGTCTAAAGTATTAACTAATTATCAACAATTAACGCAGCTTTTAGCTCAGGCAGAGACTTAATGTTCCCCTCTCCCCTTGCGGGAGAGGGCTAGGGAGAGGGGTAATATTAAGCATTTACCATTTATTTTTCACCAATGAATGCCACACCAACCCCCTCTCCCTAACCCTCTCCCGCAAGGGGAGAGGGGATCATAGAGTTTCAGATAGTTAAGAAGAGAATTATTCAACACAGCCCCCGCGAGGCGATACAGTGCGTTCCAAAAATGGGAGCGAATTATTCAACAACGCCCCCTGCGAAGAAGAGTCAGGATGACAGCCCACAAGCAAAGCAGGCTACAGTGCTTATTCCTGCACAATGCCTTAAGACTAACCCGCTATCAAGCTTAAGAATTCCGATCGGGTGCGATTATCATCACGAAATGACCCCAACATTTTAGAGGTCTTCATGACCGAGTTTTGTTTTTCTACTCCGCGCATCATCATACAGAAATGCTTAGCTTCGATAATCACTCCCACACCTGCAGCACCAATAGCTTCATATAGCGACTCGGCTATTTGCTCTGTGAGTTGTTCCTGTACTTGTAGCCGGCGTGCAAACAAATCAACAATGCGAGCAACCTTAGATAAACCGATAATTTTACCTTTTGGGATATAAGCCACATGACATTTACCGACAAAAGGTAAAAGATGGTGCTCACACAGGGAATAAAGTTCGATATCTTTTACGATAACCATTTCCGACATGGACGAGGTAAAAACCGCCTGATTAACGATCGCATCCAGATTCTGATGGTAGCCTCGAGTTAAATATTTTAAGGCTTCAGCTGCGCGTTTTGGTGTATCACGCAAACCTTCGCGGTCGGTATCTTCACCAATCGCTTTAATAATTTCAGAAAAGTATTTTTCCATAGATTTAATCAAAAGCAACTGACATAGGGCGCCCACCTAGCAAGTGTAGGTGCAGATGGTATATAACCTGGCCACCAGCGGCATTACAGTTTAAGGCGACGCGATATCCTGGCTCAGCAATATTTAATTGTTTGGCCAACAATTGGGTGACATAAAGTATATGACCTGCCAGCAGTTTATCTTCGTCTGCTAAATCATTCAAGGTAGCAATATGCTTACGAGGAATAATCAGTTTATGGATCGGGGCTTTAGGATGGATGTCGTCGAACGCAATAACCTGATCATCTTCATAGATAATGGTTGCAGGTATTTCTTGATTTAAAATTTTACAAAATAGGCAATCTTTCATGGGATTGATCCATTGGTTTAGTATATTAAGCACATGCTACGGATCTTAACATGGCTGAGAAAAAGTGTCTTGCTGGAGATTTGTTTATCTATGCCTAAAATCAAACACTCCAGATAAATATCTATAATGAAGTAACGGCGTTACCTATAGGCTTTAAGTATAGTTGTGAGGGATAAGCTTATCCCCTATAATGAAGCCTTTTCCTATCTTAAGCTGTTGACTAATTATGACTTTACGAATCATCACCATGAATTTAAATGGTATCCGCTCTGCCGCTACTAAAGGTTTTTTCGCTTGGCTGGAGCAACAAAATGCTGGTGTCGTCTGCCTGCAGGAAACCAAAGCGCAAATGGAGCATCTGGAAGGGGCGCATTTTCGACCGCAAGGCTATCACTGCTTTTTTCATGATGCTGACAAAAAAGGCTATAGTGGCGTGGGAATCTATACACGTAAGGAGCCCGATAAAGTGGAGACAGGGCTGGGGTGGCCCATAGCAGACCAAGAAGGGCGTTATATTCAGGCTGACTTTGCTAATTTATGTATTGGTTCGCTATACATGCCATCGGGTACCAGTGGAGAAGAGAGGCAAGGGCATAAATTTGAGTTTATGTCACATTACATGCTGCAATTAGAAAAGATACGCAAACAGCCGCGAGAATTTATTATTTGTGGTGACTGGAACATCGCTCATAGAAACATTGACTTGAAAAATTGGCGAAGTAACCAAAAGAATTCGGGTTTTTTGCCACAAGAACGTGCATGGCTGGATGAATTATTTGATAAAGTGGGATTTGTCGATGCTTTTAGAGTAGTAAATCAAGAGCCTGATCAGTATACCTGGTGGTCTACTCGGGGTCAGGCGCGGGCAAAAAACGTCGGTTGGCGCATTGATTATCAGATTATTACCCCCGGATTGCGCAATAAAGTATTATCAGTCGAGATTTATACCCAGGAGAAATTTTCCGATCATGCGCCGTTAATTATGGAGTATGATTTGTCATTGTAAGGCTTTTGGGTAAAGCAATGCGAGTCATGTGAAGTGCCACTTGCACATGGAGATCCTTCGCTACGCTCAGGATGACAGTATACGCTCAGGATGACAGCCACCTAACTAAGTCCTACCAGCTGATTCATTGATATCAACATATTAAAGGTAACCATGACGGACTATAAAGATACTTTAAATCTTCCTAAAACTGATTTCCCCATGCGAGCTGATCTTGCTAAACGTGAGCCGCAAATTCTAGAGTTCTGGGAAAAAAATCGCATTTATGACACGCTGCGTAGCAAAAATGAATCGCGTAAAAAATTTATTTTGCATGATGGTCCGCCCTATGCCAATGGTCGTATACATATTGGTCACGCATTAAACAAAACCTTAAAAGACATTGTATTAAAATCGAAAACGCTGGCTGGCTATGATACGCCTTATGTGCCGGGCTGGGATTGTCATGGCTTACCTATAGAACTGAATGTCGAAAAAATGTTAGAGAAAAGTGGCCAGAAGGCAACTCCCCGAGAGTTTCGCAAAGCCTGCCGCGATTATGCTCAGGGACAGATGGAAATACAGCGGGAAGAATTCAAACGTTTAGGGGTATTTGGTGACTGGGAAAATCCTTATATGACTATGGATTTTTCTTTTGAGGCGGAAGTGATTCGTAGCTTGGCGAAAATTATTGCTAATGGTCATGTGGTGCGAGGTAGTAAACCCGTGCACTGGTGTGTGGCCTGTGGTTCTGCATTGGCAGAAGCTGAAGTAGAATACCGAGATAAAGCTTCCTTTGCGATTGATGTACGCTTTGAAGTGATTGACCCTGCAGCTTTCTTGGCCCGATTTAACCGCAAATATGTGCCATTTCATCCCGTTAGTGTGGTGATTTGGACAACCACACCGTGGACTCTGCCGGCCAATCAGGCGGTCGCTTTGAATACCAATATTGAATATGCTCTGGTGGAATATATTCCCACTGCTGCTATGCAAATGCCTAAACCTACAAACTCGCAGCAAAAATATTATTTAGTTATTGCCGCTTCCTTAGTTGAATCGGTCATGCAGCGTTATGCAATAAGCAATTATCACGTATTGGCTTCCAGTCTAGGTGAAGCACTAGAAGGGTTTAAATTGCAGCATCCTTTTTTACCGCGACAGGTACCCATTATTTTGGGAGATCATGTCACTGTGGAAACGGGTACCGGTGCGGTGCATACCGCTCCTGCCCATGGCCAGGATGACTATGTAGTGGGTAGCCGTTATAACTTACCTATAGATAATCCCGTTGATGATAAAGGCTGTTTTATTCCAGGCACCCCATTCTTTGCTGGTGAACACGTATATAAAGTAAATGAGCATGTGATAGGGGTATTACAAGAACAAGGTAGCTTAGTCCATCAGCAGCAGATTCAGCATAGTTATCCGCATTGTTGGCGTCACAAAACTCCGCTCATTTTCCGTGCTACGCCACAGTGGTTTATTAGCATGGAACACAAAGGTATGCGTAACAAGGCGTTGGCTGCGATTGATCACGTCACTTGGTCCCCAGAGTGGGGCCAGGCTCGGATAGCAGATATGGTATTGCAACGACCGGACTGGTGCATCTCCCGTCAACGCTTGTGGGGCACGCCATTGACTTTGTTTATCCATAGACAAACCAATGAGTTGCATCCTGATACCCCCGCATTGATGGAGAAGGTAGCTGCCTTGGTAGAGCAAGGTGGAATTGACGCCTGGCATGATCTGTCTGTTGAGACCTTGCTGGGTGAGACGGCTGCAGATTACCGCAAAGTTTCCGATAGCTTGGACGTTTGGTTTGATTCCGGCGTAACCCATGCTTGCGTCTTAGCTAAACGCCCTGAACTTGCCTGGCCTGCAGATATGTATTTAGAAGGATCAGATCAATTCCGCGGTTGGTTTCAGTCGTCATTATTAACGGCGACGGCTATGTATGGAAAAGCGCCTTATCGGATTTCCCTGTCACATGGTTTTACTATTGATGTACAGGGACAAAAGATGTCCAAATCACTGGGGAATGTGATTTTGCCGGAAAAAGTTTGGAATAGCTTAGGTGCGGATATTTTACGATTGTGGGTAGCGTCGACTGACTATCGTTCTGAAGCTACCATTTCCGATGAAATTTTACAGCGTGTAGCAGAAGTTTACCGTCGAATTCGCAATACCGGACGTTTTTTGTTATCAAACTTATTTGATTTTAATCCTAAAGAAAACTTGGTGCCATTTACTGAGCTATTAGCGCTAGACCGTTGGGCAATCGATCGCGTGCGGCAGCTGCAATTAGAAGTCAGGCAGGCATATGATAATTTCCAATTTCATCAAGTCAGTCAGAAGCTGCAACAATTTTGCAGCATAGACATGGGTAGCTTTTATCTGGATATTATTAAAGATCGTCAATATACAACTAAAACTAATAGTCGAGCTCGCCGTTCAGCGCAGACAGCACTGTATTATATTTTAGAATCTCTGGTGCGTGGATTAGCCCCCATTCTCAGTTTTACTGCAGAAGAGATTTGGCAGAATATTCATTGGCGTGAACAAGCATCTGTTTTTTTCACCTGCTGGGACGAGGCATTACCTGCACTACCAGCAGATGACCCGTTTGGTGCACATTTTTGGCAGCAGATGATGCAGGTGCGCGAACAGGTTAATCGGGAATTAGAAAAGGCGCGTGCTACCAGTAAAATAGGCTCTGGCCTGGCTGCTGAGGTTGATCTATATTGTGATACAAAACTATATGATAATCTGATAAAAATAGGTGATGAGCTACGTTTTGTATTAATTACCTCCATGGCTTTCGTTCATCCCTTATCAATACGCGATGAATATGCCATAGCGACTGATATCCCAGGGTTATGGATTGAAGTATCTGCATCCAGCGCAGAAAAATGTGACCGCTGTTGGCACCGGCGTGAGGATGTGGGTAGCGATCCAAACCATCCTACTTTATGTTCACGCTGTGTAGAAAACGTGACGGGCGAGGGGGAATTGCGGGAATATGCTTAAATTTTTGGCTGTCATCCTGAACGTTCAGGATGACACAGGCTGATAATCCACCTTTTAAATTAAACAATGTAAATCAATCTAACATGAAAATCCCAAAAAAAAATGCATTAAAATGGTGCTGGCTATCCGTATTAGTCATCGTGCTTGATCAGTTGAGTAAATATCTTGTGGTAAAATTTTTAATACCCTATCAATCCCTCTCCGTTATGCCTTTTTTTAATCTTACGCTCATGCATAATACGGGTGCTGCATTTAGTTTCTTAAGCGGTGCTGGGAATGTATCCTTGTGGATATTTAGCATCATCGCTATTGTAGTGAGTATGGTGCTGATTGTTTGGCTCGTACGGACGCCAGTTGAGAGACGCTGGTTTGGGTGTGCTTTAGCGCTAGTATTAGGTGGGGCTTTGGGGAATTTGCTGGATCGTTTTGTATACGGCTATGTAATCGATTTTTTAGATTTTTATTATTTAGGCTGGCATTTTGCGGCTTTTAACTTAGCCGATTCCGCGATTTCTATTGGTGCGGTTATGTTGTTTATTGAATCATTTTTTTTCAAGAAAAGCGCTTTAAAAGATGATGGCGCGTCGTCCTGAAGCTGTCATCCTGAGCGCACCGAGCCGCGACCGTTAGGGAGCGTTTCCGTTCTCCAATAAACGCTCCCTAACGGTCGCGGCTCGGTGCGCTCAGGATGACAGCTAATTATTAAAACCAGTCCTTATTAACTTGCCCAGTTTTACCATCAATATCTAAATCCACCTGTTTACCATCTTTATCCAATGCGACGGCCTCATACTCACCGCGGTCAAAACTGATCTTGGTAATACTATGGTAACCAGCATTTTCCAGTTTTTTAGTGACATCTATTAGAGATAAGGTGGTAGCTTGCGCCTTAGGTTCGACGATCTCACCTGTTTGAGGATTAATTCTGATTTTTAAATTCTGACCCTGTGCATTGAAGGCCTTGGTAACATATAGTCCATTTAGAAATTCAATTTCGCGGAATATGGTATAACCTTTTGACTGTAAGTTTTCCAGGATTTTTGAGAGCGGCATTGCACTAGCAGGAACAGTATCCGCAATGGCTGGTTGAAATCCAAAGGTTAGAAATAAACCGATTAAAATTACAGTAAAACTACGTTTTCTCATGAAGCATCTCCTTAGGCGGTAGGGTTCAATCTGTTGGGCGCGGTTATGTTAACATATTTGATATTGATATTCATGATCGCCTATTACCGCAATAATGATATAGTGTGTGACAGGCAATATTTGAATTGTGCAGTTGCAATAATCTATACTCGAAGCGTTTGAAATTGTAACTATTCAGCATGGTTAACCAAAGAGCCACTAGAGACTGCCCCCATCCTAACCTTCCCCCGCAAGCGGGGGAAGGAACTGGTTGGGCAGAATAGGTTAAGTTATGCACCCAATCCCATACTAGCTGGAGCAAGTCCCTTCCCCCGCTTGCGGGGGAAGGTTAGGATGGGGGCGGTCTCTAGTGGCTTCTCAGTTAGGATGCTGAATAGTTACTTGAAATTTAGGTGTTAAATTATGAAAATTGTATTAGCCAATCCACGCGGATTTTGTGCTGGAGTTGATCGGGCCATAGAAATAGTTGAGCGAGCGCTTGAGGTATTAGGCGCGCCTATCTATGTGCGTCATGAGGTGGTGCATAATCGATTTGTGGTAGAGAACTTGCGGCAACGCGGTGCAGTATTCACTGATGATTTGCAGGAGATACCTGAGCATGCCACTGTCATCTTTAGTGCACATGGCGTATCCCAGTCAGTCAGGACGGAAGCAAAGGCAAGGTCGCTTAAGGTGTTTGATGCTACCTGTCCATTAGTTACCAAGGTTCACCTTGAAGTGGCGCGTTATAGTCGCCTTGCGAAGGAATGTATTTTAATTGGTCATGCTGGACACCCGGAAGTTGAAGGCACCATGGGCCAATATGACAATCCATTGGGGAATATTTACCTGGTGGAAACAGAACATGATGTTGCTGGATTGCAAGTGAGAAATCCCGACAATTTGGTATATGTTACCCAGACTACCCTATCTATAGATGACGCCGCACGTATCATTGATGCATTACGGGTGCGGTTTCCTAATATGAGGGGTCCAAAGCGCGAAGATATCTGTTATGCCACGCAGAATCGCCAAGATGCGGTTAAAGAACTGGCTGCACAATCCGAGGTCGTCATTGTGGTAGGTTCTGTGAATAGTTCTAATTCTAATCGCTTAAAAGAATTGGCCGAACGTCTAGGCTGTACTGCTTATTTGGTGGATGGGGCAGAAGAAGTGAACCCCGCTTGGGTCATTGGCAAAAATGTTGTTGGTGTGACTGCCGGTGCTTCGGCACCGGAAATTTTGGTTCAGGAGGTTGTGGCTAAACTGCAATCTTTTGGGGGAAAATTGGTGCAAGAGTTAGCGGGACGCCAAGAGCATATTATGTTTGCTTTGCCTAAGGAATTGCGTAAAAAAAGTGTGAGCAGAGTTGCTAGGTAAGCTCTTGAGTTAATAATGCCTAACTTCGCTACCAACAATTTGTTAAAGGGCCAGTCCCGGAAATATTTCTTTGTCCGGACTCATCTAGACTCAAAGTTCCACAGGTTTTATCTTGGGCTTGCGTTCCAACCGGAATTGCTTTTAAAAGATAGGAAGTTTCTGTTGCTGTGTTCAGTTCCAGTTGATAATAGTCACTTTCGGTATATTCATTTATTTCAAGATTAGCTAGATTTGCGCCAATATAAGTTTGATGTAGGCTGCGATATCGCTCTAAGCTGGCCGCTAGATCCACTATTGCTATTTGTGCCTGGTTACGGCGGGTTTTAAGGATATAGTGGGAGTAGCTGGGATAACTGATGGTAATTAAAATTCCTATAATGGCAAATGTGGTGATGAGTTCGAGTAAGGTGAAACCTTTTTGTAGAATAATAGGTTTAATGTGGATTGAATTAGTTAGTGGCATGGTTAAAGCATAATCCAGAAATAGACTCACGGATATACCGTAAAAGAATTTGTACGGCTCATCCTGAACGCCATAGCGAAAAAAACTAGGGGTTGTCGTCACAGCTCCCCCGCTACGTCGTCCCGCGGCTTGTCCGCGGGATCCAGAAAGAGCCTAAAATTTGCTGAGAGGGCAGAAAATTATTTGCCAACCCCCCTGGATCCCGCGGACAAGCCGCGGGACGACGTAGCGGGGGAGCTGTGACGACACACCCTAGTAACCGGAGAAATTTTTGACCAATCCATCACGTCTAATTATTGGTATCAGTGGCGCTTCGGGCATAATTTATGGTGTGCGCTTATTAGAATTATTAAAAGCTACTGACATTGAAACGCACTTAGTGGTCTCCAAAACTGCTGAAACCACTCGCTCGATTGAAGTGAAATTAACAGCCAAGCAGCTGCATGATTTGGCAGATGTATATTATCCCATAGGGGATTTGGGAGCGGCTATTTCCAGTGGGTCATATAAAACTTTAGGAATGATTATTGCGCCCTGTTCCATGCGCACTTTAGCTGAAATAGCCACTGGCGTAACGGGTAATTTATTAACGCGAGCAGCCGATGTGGTGCTTAAGGAGCGCAAGCGTCTAGTATTAATGGTGCGTGAAACGCCACTGCATGCCGGTCACTTGGAGAATATGCTTAAGGTGACACAATTAGGAGGTATTATAGCTCCTCCCGTTCCAGCATTTTATAATCAGCCGCAAACTTTGGATGATATTGTTAATCATTCCATTGGACGAGTGTTAGACTTATTTGACATTGATACCAGGTTAGTCAAGCGTTGGGGGTAGATGTCAAAACTGAACTACTCATCCTTGCCTCATAATCAATAATGGCATTGGCTTTTTTAAGAATGCCCATGACTAATTGTTTTTGAGAGTGCGGCCTGGAAGTTGCCCAAGGTGGCACCATAATCAGGCGTGTTAAAAATAGCGGAACCAATAACAAAAGTGTCGGCGCCGGCAGCAGCTATTTGTTCAATGTTTTCAATTTTTATGCCCCCGTCTACTTCAATTCTCTGCCCATAACCATAGCTGTCTAAAAATTGGCGTGCTTCCCTAATTTTATTGAGTGAACTGGGAAGAAAGGGTTGTTTAGCAAATCCGGGATTAACCGACATAATCATAATTAAATCCAGTTTATCTATTACGTAAGGTAACTGGTTTAAAGGTGTTGCTGGATTGAATACTAGACCTGGTCGACATCCTAAATCACGGATCAATTGTAGACTGCGATCTAAATGTTCGGTCGACTCAGGGTGGATAGTGATGTAGGTAGCCCCCGCTTTAGCAAAATCATGAATTAAGCGATCAACTGGCTTGGTCATTAGGTGGACATCTATGGGTGTTCTAATACCAAAATCACGCAGCGCGCTGCAAACTAACGGACCTGCAGTTAGGTTGGGTACATAATGGTTGTCCATGACATCTAAGTGGATCCAATCCGCTCCGGCAGTGACGGCGTCTGTGGCCTCTTTTCCTAATTGGGCAAAATCGGCAGAAAGAAGTGAAGCAGCGATTTTAAATTTGTGCATAAGATTGACTCATTTTGCGGTTTTTTGACAAGAAAGACTTCCCTTCCAAATATTACAATTTACAAGGTTAACTTCTCCACTGCAATACTGCCTCCATCAATGGATGCTCAAATGGACGATTTTCTGCTTTGGCTTGTATGAATTCTTTTTTTAACTGATGATACCATTTCGCCTGAGTATCCGCGTCATTGATTAGCATCAATGGGGGATTTTCTTTTAAACCTTCCTGCTGTTTGACAATCACTTCATAATCCTGATTAAGAAACTCCCGGGCAAAAGGTTTTAATAATGGTTTAAAAAGTGTGACCCAGCCCGGTAAGGTCCAATAAAAAAATTGGTGAATTTCGGTTAGAGAATCTTCTATGGGCGTAAGCGTGGTCAGCGCGCAGATTGTGTGTTTTCCGGCCTGAATGTGTTCAATACGTACACCAGGTAATTGGAAACTAATTTCGGTAGTGATTTCACCGCCCAAAAGTTTATAGGCTTTGGAGTTTTTTGAGGGTGGATGCCGCACCATTTTGAAGCCCATCGGGATGGGGGCAAATTTTTTGGTTTTGGAATGCATAGATTTTTTGGAACGCCACCACCACGAGCGGTGGACAAACGGGCCATGCGCCGGATCCATAAGTCCCACTACAGCATGATCAATATCGCAGGGGAATAGTTTGCTGAATTGTAGCTGCGGACTGCTATTGTCAATGTCAGGGGCCAGGGGCACAGGAGGTAAATTTTCCGGTATTTTGCTGTTAATGGCCGGTATATAAATCCAGATGTTCCCCTGAACTTCCTGGCAGGGGAATTTAAGTACTTTCACCCGAGAAATATTAAATTTTTGTTCTGGCAATAATGAGGGGATATCTGTGCATATTCCCTGAGTATTAAAGCGCCAGCCATGGTAACAACATTCCACCTCGCAACCATCAAACCGCCCATAACTTAGTGGAATACCGCGGTGTGGGCATATATTACGCAAAGCAAAAGGTTCGCCCTGGCGGTCGCGGCCAAATAAAATAGATTGTCCGAGAAGTGTTTTTGCTGTCATCTGACCCGATTTTAATGCTGTACCGGGGAAGACTAAATACCAGATATCGGTTAAAAACTGGGAAGAATTATGCATGGTTTTAAAGTCCGTCAGAATCTTAAAAAGCTATAGATAGTTTACCATAAGTGCGCGATAATCCCTTCCCTCAAACGCTTCAAGTATAGTAAGGCGCTATAAAGATAAGTTACTGTTTGACAGAGCCTAAAATATATAATGGGTCAGAACTTAGGAAAATAACTAATCATGCATGAAAATCTTTCAGTAAATCTCCCACATTTACCCGTTTCTTTTAAAGCTTCTTTACACCACTTAGAACAACAATTGCTTGATCAGCAGCTCAAAATCGAATGCTGGTTTCGAGAAAAATGGCAGCAAGTGCCTACGTTATTTTATTCTTCTGTCGATTTGCGTAATGCAGGGTTTAAGTTGGCGCCCATTGATACCAATCTTTTCCCAGCTGGGTTTAATAACTTGAACCCTGATTTTATGCCTTTGTACATCCAAGCAGTGCAGGCCACCCTAGAGCAAATTTGTCCGACGGCTAAGCAGATACTTTTGATTCCGGAGAGTCATACTGGACATATATTTTATTTTGAACATTTAGCCTGTTTGCAGGAAATCCTGAACAAAGCAGGATTTGCCGTGCGCATCGGTTCGTTATTGGAGGAATTGAAAGCGCCCAAAGATATTAAGTTGCCTTCTGGGAAATCTATCAGGCTTGAACCAGTTAAGCGAGTAGAAAACCGTCTGTCTATAGAGGATTTTTCCCCTTGTCTTATTCTGCTAAATAATGATTTAGCGGGCGGTGTCCCTCCTCTATTACAAGGTTTGGAGCAGTTGATTTGTCCTCCTGCTATTTTGGGTTGGGCTACGCGCTCTAAGGCCAATCATTTCCATCATTATGAGCTAGCGAGCTCCGAATTTGCTAAGCATTTAAACATTGATCCCTGGTTGATCGCGCCATCTTTTCGTTATTGTGGCGAGGTTAATTTTATGACAGGGGAGGGACAGCAATGCTTGATTTCTAATGTGGAATCGCTATTTGAATCTATCCGGAAAAAATACTTGGAGTACGATATCCAGCATCCGCCCTTCGTAATAATTAAAGCAGATGCGGGTACTTATGGCATGGCAGTCATGACCATTAAGCATATTGATGATTTGAAGCATCTGAACCGTAAACAACGCTCGAGCATGTCCATGATTAAAGGGGGCAGGTCGGTTTCCAAGGTCATTATTCAGGAAGGGGTATACACTTTTGAGACTTGGGGAGAAGAGCACTCAGTAGCCGAGCCAGTAGTATATATGGTAGGGCATCACGTCATTGGCGGGTTTTACCGAGTGCATGCAGAAAAAGGAGTAGATGAGAATCTAAATGCACCAGGTATGAATTTTCATCCTTTGCCATTTACTGGTGCTTGTAATAATCCAAGCCACCCGGTAGATGATTGTGCAAACCGTTATTATGCCTATGGAGTAATCGCTAGATTAGCATTGCTGGCAGCGGCTATGGAGTTGCAAGAACAGCTGGAAAGCAGCTAAGGAACGCGGAAACGCGTTCCTTAGTGGGTGCTTCAGCCTGAGAAAGAAGAGCCACACCCACAGGTGGTTTTAGCATTGGGGTTGCCACGAATGATAAATCGCTCGCCATTGATGTCTTTGCAGTAGTCGACTTCGGCGCCTGCTAAATACTGGAGGCTAAGGGCATCGACAAGAACTTTAATGCAGGGAATGGCGCCCATAGTGCCGCCGGTACTGCCTCCTTCTTCTTCATCTTCTGTAACCGCTTTTTCAATGATAATATCATCATCATTGGCAGCTTCTTCAAAACTGAAGCCGTACTGGAAGCCTGAACAACCGCCGCCCGTTATAAAAATTCGTAATTTGAGATCTAGATTGCCTTCTTCTCGCATTAGTTCATAGATTTTAAAAATCGCGCTATGGGTAACTATCAATGGGTCTGATGCATGAGGCTGATTATCCGAGCTGGCTTGTATTGTCATAAAGTATCTCATAGTGAGCATTTTCGCTAAATTGCGAAAGGACATATTATACACTTTATAGCTCTAATTGTGGAGTTTTTGAGGAAAGAAATAATGCTTTGGATCAAAGCGTTACATATAATTTTTGTGGTGACTTGGTTTGGCGGGCTATTTTATTTGCCGCGCTTATTTGTCTATCATGCGATGAGTGAGGATGCGGTCAGTAAGGCACGTTTTAAAATTATGGAGCGGAAATTATATTTTGGGATTACTACTCCGAGCGCGATTTTAGCCACTTTTTTTGGAGGCTGGTTATTAAGTCTAAACTTTAATTTTTATGTCAATGTCGGTTGGATGCAGGCTAAGCTCGCGCTGGTGGCAGTTTTATGGATTTATCATCTTTTATGTGGTTATTATTGGTGGCGATTCTCTATTGATAATAATCGAAATTCACATGTGTTTTATCGCTGGTTTAATGAAATATCGGTATTGATTTTGATAGCAATTGTGATACTGGTAGTTGTCAAACCTTAACCTAATTTATTTTCTGTGGTAGGAAATAATCATATTTCTACCATCTCAAAATCTTCTTTCATGGCGCCACATTCTGGGCAATGCCAATCTTCTGGGACATCCTTCCAGAGAGTGCCAGCGGCGATGCCATCTTCAGGCCACCCTAGTTCCTCGTCATAAATAAACCCACACAATAGACAAACATATTTTTTATAGTGCATGACCGTGTCCCCGTCAAATTGGTGTAGTATACTCTAAAAAACTGAATATCAAACGTTTTGAAAATAGTTTAGTTTTAACTTATTTTAAAAATGGAGCTGATAGTTATGACACGTTCTGATCTTTTATTTAGCAATGCGCAAAATTATATTCCTGGCGGGGTAAATTCACCAGTGCGTGCTTTTGGGGGAGTGGGCGGCACGCCATTGTTTTTTAACCGTGGCCAAGGAGCCTATTTAACTGATGAGGATGATAAACAATATATCGATTATGTAGGTTCGTGGGGGACTGCTATTTTAGGTCATGCGCATCCGGAAGTGGTACTCGCAGTGCAACGTGCGGCTACTAATGGCTTAAGTTTTGGTGCGCCAACAGCTAAAGAAGTGGAATTGGCAATAAAAATCAGCCAGCATTTTCCTTCAATTGAACAAGTGCGGTTGGTGAATTCGGGTACAGAAGCGACGATGAGTGCAATACGCCTGGCGCGTGCTGCTACCGGCCGTGATAAGATTTTGAAGTTTGAAGGTTGCTACCATGGGCATTCCGATGCCTTATTGGTTAAGGCGGGCTCAGGAGGTTTGACCTTTGGAGTTCCAAGTTCGCCTGGTGTGCCGCAGGCGCTAGTTAAAGAAACCTTCACGGCAATTTTTAATGATTTAGATTCAGTTGAGCGCATATTTAAAGAAGTAAATGGGGAAATAGCTGCAATTATCGTTGAGCCAGTTGCTGGGAATATGGGATGTGTATTGCCCGTTCCAGGGTTTCTGCAGGGCCTGCGTGATATTTGTAATCGCCATGAAACGCTATTGATTTTTGATGAAGTCATTACTGGTTTTCGCGTAGATATCGGGGGAGCACAGCGCAGGTATGGTGTGCAGCCTGATCTTACTACATTAGGCAAAATAATCGGCGGCGGGTTGCCTATAGGAGCCTTCGGGGGTAAAAAAGAACTGATGGCGATGATGGCCCCTTTGGGTCCCGTTTATCAAGCAGGCACTTTATCTGGCAATCCCATCGCAGTAGCTGCGGGCTTGGCTACTTTAAATGAAATAGAAAAGCCTGGTTTTTATCCGGCTCTGGAAGCAAAAACGCAGCGTTTAATTAATGGACTACTGGAGCGCGCTCAAGCCTATCACATAGCATTAAAGGCGACCTATGCGGGTGGATTATTCGGTTTATTCTTTACCGAGGAAGAGATGGTTAGTCGATTGGAGCATGTTATGCGGTGTCATATTGTGCAGTTTAAATCGTTCTTCCATGGATTACTGGCGCAAGGAATTTATTTTGCACCATCAGCCTATGAAGCTGGATTTATGTCTGCTGCCCACGGCGATTGGGAATTGCAGGCTACTTGGGATGCTGCTGAACGCGTGTTTGCTACCCTTTGCAGCTAATGAATTCTTGTACTTACTAAAGCAGGGTTTGCTGCTGTTTGATATCCGTTAGGGTATTGTTAATTCGAAAAAATACAATGATATATTCACAGATAATTCTGGCTAGTAAGGGACCCACAAGGAGAGTGATAACTCCTTGAAAAATCAGTTGATTCAGTATGTTTGCAATCCCAAGGGTGATGCAAGCTATTACTGCTAGCCAGAATAATATCTGCACCACAAATGGGGTAATCATTCGGCGAAAAGTTAAAAAATCTCGAAACATATTTCCTCCAAGCTTGCATTGAAAACTACGTGATTATATTCTACAAATTATGCGCTATCTATATTCATTAATATTTTATCTCGGAATGCCCGCTATTTTTTTACGGTTGTGGTGGAAAGGCCGTAAATCACCCGGTTATCGTCAGCGCTGGGGAGAGCGTTTAGGTTTTATTAATGCTTTAACAGCAGAAAATTGTATTTGGTTACATGCGGTTTCTGTAGGGGAATTAATTGCCGCCAAACCTTTAATAAATAACCTGCGACAACGATATCCACAGCAAACCCTAGTTATTACCAGTATGACCGTTAGTGGTTCAGTATTAGCGGGGCAGCTCGCTGGGGATAAAGTATGTTGTTTTTATGTACCTTATGATATGCCAGCTGTGGTCAAGCGCTTTTTGGACCGCACTCGCCCCTGTTTAGCAATCATTATGGAAACTGAGCTGTGGCCAAACTTAATACATTATACAGCACAGCGCAAAATTCCTATTTTGTTGGCTAATGCACGTTTGTCTGCGCAATCTGCGACTGGGTACCAGCGCATCGCTAAGTTATTAAAGCCTATGCTGCAGCAAATCTCTACCATTGCGGCACAAACAGCCGAAGATGCCAGGCGATTTATCTCCTTGGGAGCTGATCCCGAGCGGACATTGGTTTGGGGTAATATGAAGTTTGATGTTAAGGTCCCAGTTGAACTAGTGGATAAGGGCCATTTGCTGCGGTCAAGCTGGGGCGAGCGTCGCCCGACGGTAATTGCGGCGAGTACCCATGCTGGTGAAGAAGAACAGATTTTACAAGCATTTGCTGAGCTGAGGAAGTCCTGGCCCACGTGCTTATTAATGCTGGTGCCACGCCATCCCGACCGGTTTAACGAGGTGGCTGTTTTATGTCAGAGGCGGGGGTTTTCTACAGTACGACGCAGTGATAGTGTACCCTGTTCTGCAGAAACCCAGGTGTTTTTGGGAGATAGTTTAGGAGAGCTCTTCTTATATTATGCTGCGGCCGATGTCGCTTTTGTTGGTGGCAGTTTCGTTACAGTGGGGGGGCATAACTTATTAGAGCCTGCTGCTCTTGGGCTACCTATTGTCACAGGCCCGCAATTATTTAACTTTACAGAAATTTTTAATTTATTAGAGCAGGCTGAAGCCATAGTACAGGTTAATGACGCAAAAGGTTTGGCGGAGACTTGGTCAGCTTTGCTGGGAGATGAGATTGGCAGTCGGGGGATGGGTGAGCGCGCACGTGCTGTGGTGGAAAAAAACCGTGGTTCGTTGGAAAGGCATTTGGATTATATTGCAACGCAGTTGAATGAATTCTCTGAAAAGTTAATTTTAGATGAATGAGAGGATGCCAAATGTCTGATAAGTTTAAAAAAGAAACAAAAAGTCGTTCAACCAATAAAGAGGAAAGTTCAATAAGCTTTAAACGTTTATCCAAAACGTTTCTTATATCTTATCTATTAGGCTGGGGCAAAACGGCTGAGGCCGGCAGAGACCTTGATATTAAATCTTCGTTGCTTGATAAAAATACCCAAACCCCAACTTCTTCCTATGATTTAATCTGTCCAAGCAATTTCTTTTTTAACCCCAAATATCAGGTAGCAAAACCGATTACACCCTGGATAACCGATCAGTTTATTGGGCAATTTATCGTTGGGACCAGTTCTTCAAACCAACATCAAAAAATTATTGATATTTTGCAAAAAGCCCGCTTGATAAATTCGGAAACAGCTAAAACAATTGATTTTGTTCTCACACATTTATCTGGGTTTTCTATCGCATGTCATAATACTGAGTCGATAAAAGAAGCAAATAGTGCGGCGAGTTTTTCTCCACACACTAAAACGATTTTAATTAATATAGATGAACTTAGTTCACCCGTAATGCTGACAATTCTGATTCATGAATTCAGGCATGCATGGTGGAATGCAATCCTCAGGGCCAATAATCAAGGAAGTAAATTATCAGTAAACCCCTATTTAACCGATACTGAAAAAACTGAGCTGGAAAGTATGTTTGCAAAAGGGGACCAGCGATTGAAAGAATTAGAAAATCAATTAAGACAAGAGGAAATCTTATCAGAACAAGCAAAAAGTGGAGCTATATCTTCGGAAAACTCTGAAAAATTACAAAAATTACGAAAATATCTATTGAAACTGCGAAAAAGTTCGAATAAGGAATATAACCAATATTACAAAACGTCAACTGATCCAGATAACAAAGTTGTGCTTTATGAGAGTTACGTTAAAGCCCTGGGTGGCGAATTAAAAATAGGAAGCACTTTCTACTTACTAGATTATGGCAGGGTGACAATTAAAAAAATCTATGATAGACCTCAATCGGGCACAAAACGTGCTGATCTAACGTTTGAAGATCCACTCTATGGAATAGTCTATCGCCTAAAATGGGATTTAAATTTTATAAAAAAAAGCTATTCAAAAGATCAGCAGCTAAGCGAGCGTGAAGCCTATCTATTTTCTCATTGCGACAGAAACCTCAGAAGAGCTATTTATAGCGAAGTTGTCTGGCATACCGATCGCATTATGAAAGAAGCAAACGATTTTTTGCCTATGCAAAAGCAGGAAGTTTTAGATTATCTATCAGTTGGCGAGCTTAATTGGCAATCTTTATTGCTAACCTTAAAAGACCCTGACGATTATCTTCCTACGCAGATACCTAACTATCTGGGTTGGGTAGAAAAAGCCGCAAATAAGGGAGAGTTTGATGCAGCCGAAAGTGGTTTAAAAAAGTTAATTGCTCATGATGATCATGTTACAGAAGCAAAAAGTAAATTATCTGAAATTCAGGCAAAAAAAAATGAACAAAGGCGCCTTGCAGAAAAAGCAGGCATCAGCCAAGAAGAAGTGGATAGCGAAAAAGAATGCCGCAATCCTGGACTGAAAGGTTAAAACCGCTGCCTTCTGCAATGTCACCAGCTGTTTAATCCCGCCCTCTACCAAATTTAAAAATGTTATATTGAACTAACCCATGAGGTTTATTCAAGTCCACAGATTTGATGCATGAAAAGCTCAATGAGCTCGTTTACGCATCAAATCTGTGAACTGTTTAAATAAGTTAACTGCGTCATGCGGACCTGGGCTTGCTTCTGGGTGGCCTTGAAAGCCAAAGGCGGGTTTATCGGTGTGTCTTATACCTTGCAAGCTATTGTCAAAGAGAGAGCGGTGAGTGGCTGTAAGATAGCTGGGTAAACTTTTCTCGTCTACGGCAAAGCCGTGGTTTTGGCTGGAAATGATAACTTGCTTGGTTTGCAGGTCTTGTACAGGATGGTTGGCGCCATGGTGACCAAATTTCATTTTTACAGTTTTAGCGCCACAGGCTAAGCCAAGTAGTTGATGGCCAAGACAAATGCCCAATATCGGAACGTCGTGTTTTAGGAAGGTTTGGATGGCGGAGATGGCATAATCGCAGGGGGCGGGATCGCCGGGGCCATTAGATAAAAAAATTCCATCAGGTTTTAATGCTAACACCTGTTTCGCAGAAGTTTGAGCCGGGACAATGGTTAGACGACAGCCATTATCGACCAGGCATCGTAATATATTACGCTTAATCCCAAAGTCATAAACAACCATATGTAATTTAGAGGAAGTCTCTGCTTCATTAGAGATCTGAGGTTGAATATGCCAGCTGCCTTCAGACCAGGCGTACGACTCGTGGGTGCTAACCTCTTTAGCTAAATCCAGGCCATGCAAGCCAGTAAATTTGCGGCACGATTCCAGGGCGGTTTGTTCGTCAACCAATCCAGCCATAATACAGCCGTTTAAAGCGCCTTTTTCACGCAGTAAACGGGTTAAGCGGCGGGTATCGATGTTGGCAATGGCTATCAGCTTGTTAGCGCGTAGATAATCCGGTAAGGGTTGCTGCATGCGCCAATTACTGGCGAGAGAGGGTAAATCACGGATAATCAGACCTGCCGCCCAGATTTTTGATGATTCTGCATCCTCGGTATTGATACCCGTATTACCAATATGTGGGTAAGTTAAAGTAACTATTTGTCGTGCATAAGAGGGATCGGTAATAATTTCTTGGTAACCAGTAATGGCGGTATTAAATACCACTTCGCCAACGGTTTGGCCTTCAGCGCCAATAGAGTCACCTTTAAATACGCTCCCATCTTCAAGTACCAGTATAGCCGGATGCTTCATAAAACCTCTGTGGAAAAAATAGGCAACCCTATAATCCCCTTTCCCCTTGCGGGAGGGTTAGGGAGAGGGGGGTAGGTGTGGCATTCATCGGTGAAAATTAAATGCTAAATGCTTAATATCACCCCTTGTTCAATAGATTTATTTTACGCAATTCTCTCGAAATTAGCTATTTTTATTCTCTAACCAAGAGCTAAGGAGCTAACTGATATGTGAATTCAAGTTTTGATCTCTGCAAAAGTTTTCTCATATTAAACGCATACCCTTAATATTTCTTTAAGGGCTATGTGTTTATAATACTATTAATTGAAATAGAAGGCCCGAATGGGTTTTATTGGGGTTATTTTGTATAATAATGATAAACAGGTATAACGGCGTGGCATATGCACAACTTTTCTCAAACTGCGATAAAACTTTTAAGTGATTATAAGAATCTATTAAAAAAACAGCTGGATCCAAATGAAAGCGCCAGAAAGCTAGCGCAGCTGGGACTCGACAAACGTATCCCCAAGCGTGAGGGGGACTTATATCGTTTGTTGCTTAAAGTAGTCAAGAAAGCGCATATGGAAGAAAATGATGCGCCCTCACGATTGCGCTATTCTGGTATTGATCGCTTTGTGCGTCATATGAAAGAAGCCCTTGATAATTATCGGCTCGAAAATGGTCAAGTAATTCATATGTCCCAAACCGCTTCCAGGGCAATGATTGAAGCAATCCAGCTTATCCCGCTGCCAGAGCTAAAGCTCACAGATGGAGTGGCAGCAAAACTAGACTCCTGTGCGCATCTGATTGCAAAGTATGGAGCAGAGGAACAGAAAAAGGTTTTCATGAATTCTATAAAGATGCATTTGTCCCGGCGCGTAGAGTTTTTCTTGCCTTTGTTAAACAGATTTCGTGGTCATTTAGCAGAATCGATTTGTCTGGAAGAATCTGAACAGTATCTCCCCATAAATGGGTCGAGTGAAAATACCGAAGATATAGCGTGCTAGTTTTACAGAGCCTAAGTAAGCGCAACTTCTTCTAGGGGCGCTCCTTAGGGTCGAAATTTGTTCGCCTAAATGGCGGTTCTTTTTGCATTTTCAAACCTAATCTATGTTTTTCTAAAAATCCGTCCGATTCTTGGTTGGATTGCAATGTTTTAATCTTTTAATAACCCTCCTAAAACCTCAAAAGAATTTTTTCCTCTTGAATTCTCAAATTTTGTCCCTATATATCTTTGCATTAGTGTTTAATTTGTAAGTTAATGGTTAAACGCTAGCAAAAGTGGTTGGCGGTTATTCCGCCCTGCCTATGTGTCAATTTTAAAATCTAGGAGAAAGAGTGAATGAAAATACGTCCCTTGTATGATCGCGTGCTGATTCGTCGCAGTGAAGAAGAACGAACCTCGCCAGGCGGTATCGTGATCCCTGATACAGCGAAAGACAAGCCAGTATTGGGTGAAGTGATCGCCATTGGTACAGGTAAGCATTTAGATAGCGGTCAGTTACGTCCATTAGTAATTAAAGTGGGTGATAAAGTACTGTTTGGTAAATACTCCGGTACTGAAGTCAAAGTGGCTGGCGAAGAACTAATCGTCATGCGAGAAGATGACATTATGGGTGTCGTTGAAGGTTAATTTTCAAAACTAATTTTTAGGAGAGAATAAAAGAATGAGCGCTAAAGAAATTAAATTTGCGGATCACTCCCGACAGGCAATGCTAAATGGTGTAAATATTTTGGCTGATGCCGTCAAAGTAACTTTAGGCCCAAGAGGTCGAATTGTTGTGCTGCAAAAGAGTTTTGGCAGCCCAACCCCCACGAAAGATGGTGTTACAGTCGCCAAAGAAATCGAATTAAAAGACAACTTCGAAAATATGGGCGCGCAGATGGTTAAGGAAGTTGCCTCCAAAACTTCTGATATTGCTGGCGATGGCACAACCACCGCTACCGTGTTGACTCAGGCTATCTTGGCAGAAGGTATGAAGTCAGTTGCCGCTGGTATAAACCCGATGGATCTTAAGCGTGGTATAGACAAAGCAGTTGCTGCTGCTGTAGAGGAACTAAAAAAACTCTCTAAACCTTGCACCGATCAGAAAGCTATTGCCCAAGTTGGAACAATTTCAGCTAATGCCGATGAAGCTATAGGCAACATTATCGCGAAAGCGATGGAAAAAGTGGGTAAAGAAGGTGTTATTACCGTTGAAGATGGTTCTGGACTAGAGAATTCTCTGGAAGTAGTAGAAGGTATGCAGTTTGATCGTGGCTACCTGTCCCCTTACTTCATCAACAATCAGCAAAACATGAGCACTGAGCTTGAGAATCCCTATATTTTGTTGGTTGACAAAAAAATTTCAAATATCCGTGAATTGCTTCCAGTATTAGAAGTCTGTGGCCAAATCTGGTAGATCTTTATTGCTAATCGCCGAAGATGTTGAAGGTGAAGCATTGGCAACCTTGGTGGTGAATACCATCCGCGGTATTGTTAAAGTCGTAGCCGTGAAAGCGCCTGGCTTTGGTGACCGTCGTAAATCTATGTTGCAAGACATTGCCATATTAACGGGTGGCAAAGTAGTTTCAGAAGAAGTAGGCATTTCTCTGGAAAGCATTACCTTAGCTGATCTTGGCGCGGCCAAAAGAATAGTGGTTACTAAAGAAAACTCCACCATTATTGATGGCGCAGGTGAATCGAGCGATATTAAATCTACGAATCGCCCAAATTCGTGCTGAGATTGACAAAACCACCTCTGATTACGATCGAGAAAAACTGCAAGAACGTTTGGCCAAATTGGCTGGCGGTGTTGCGGTTATCAAAGTGGGTGCAGCTACTGAAATGGAAATGAAAGAGAAAAAAGCCCGAGTGGAAGATGCATTGCATGCAACCCGTGCTGCTGTCGAAGAAGGTGTAGTTCCTGGCGGTGGTGTTGCCTTGATTCGTGCATTACAGTCTCTTAAGAACCTAAAGGGCGACAACGATGATCAGAATATTGGTATCGCTATTCTGCGTCGCGCAATGGAATCTCCATTACGACAGATAGTGACCAATGCTGGCGAAGAAGCTTCAGTTATCCTATCCAAGGTAGTAGAAGGTAAAGGTAACTTTGGTTATAATGCTGCATCCGGTGATTTCGGTGACATGATTGAAATGGGTATTTTGGATCCAACCAAAGTCACACGCACTGCCTTACAAAATGCTGCTTCTATAGCTAGTTTGATGATCACTACCGGAGCAATGGTGGCTGAAATTCCTAAGAAAGAAGCTGCTCCAGTAGGTGCTGGAGATATGGGAGGTATGGGTGGCATGGGCGGTATGATGTAACCATCGTCGTCTAGCTGCAATTAGAAGCCCTGCTGCAAAGCAGGGCTTTTTTATTGCGTATCTAGAATAACTTCCTTTATTTTGACGTTTCCATGAAATTAAGTCCTTGCTTGTTATAAATAATAACGCAGCCCCCTAAACAGATTGTATTGTTTAGTTGACATTCTGGTCGTAGTGACGCAAAATGACGCGCTTAAATTTTTTGGAGGGGTTCCCGAGCGGTCAAAGGGAGCAGACTGTAAATCTGCCGGCTCAGCCTTCGAAGGTTCGAATCCTTCCCCCTCCACCACAATTTGTTTATTCCCTGCTGGTTGGCATCAAGTGCTAAAGAAGCCTTGGTAGGGAATTTTACTGAACTTAGTTTAAATATAGATTGAATAGTAGTGCTGTAATAGGTATAAAGAAACACTTGACAGAGTCTAAAGCTATGATAATCCTTTAGACGCTTTAAATTACTATAAATTTACCGCTTAAGTCACAAATTAAGCAAAGTGCAGCAGAACATAAAACATAATAAAAAATCGAATATGCGCACTTTGAGATGCCAAAAAACCCTTTTGAGGGCTTTTTTAGGGGGTAAAAATAGCTTTGTAGCTGTTTTTATCCGGTGATTGCACGCTTACAGGCTATGCGGGTGTAGTTCAATGGTAGAACTTCAGCCTTCCAAGCTGATAGCGTGGGTTCGATTCCCATCACCCGCTCCATTTACTTTATAGTATTCTTTGCAGTGAATTTTTTATGAAATCTATATGTTAGTGTTACACAAGCCCTAAGGCTCTGTAAAACAATAACTTATCTTTTTAGCGCCCAGCTGAGGCTCAGATTTGCAGGCGGGAGGGGGTAGAAAAATGCGCGCATAGTCGACGGAACGTCGTCCCGGCAGGAAGCCGGGATCCAGGGCGCAGGAAAGCGAAACTTTCACATCCTGTGATCTGGATCCCGGCATCCATGCCGGGACGACTACGTCGGCTGTTCTATGTAAGTGTTTTTCTACATCCTCCCGCCTGCGAAGATGAGTCTTAGATGGGATGCTAAAAAGATAAATTATTGTTTTACAGAGCCTATATAGATATCTAAGTTTAAGTCTCAATAAAGTGCCCACATAGCTCAGTCGGTAGAGCACTTCCTTGGTAAGGAAGAGGTCACCGGTTCAAATCCGGTTGTGGGCTCCAGTAATTACCGGATGGAATGCTAGATTACTTCTGGCTTTCTATTCTGAGATGGTTTGAGGAGCGTTTACCAAGCACCATCATATAGTTAAACAACAGCCAACCTCTGTTTTATTTAGGAGAAATACCATGTCAAAGGAAAAATTTGATCGAACGAAGCCGCATATTAATGTGGGCACCATAGGTCACGTAGATCACGGTAAAACAACATTAACGGCAGCCTTAACCAAGGTATTGTCGGATAAGTTTGGTGGAAGTGCACTGGCCTACGATCAGATTGATAAGGCGCCAGAAGAAAAAGCACGCGGAATAACGATAGCGACGGCGCACGTAGAATACCAGTCAGAAAACCGCCATTATGCACACGTAGATTGCCCAGGCCATGCTGACTATGTAAAGAATATGATAACGGGTGCAGCGCAGATGGATGGAGCGATCCTGGTGGTATCGGCAGCGGATGGCCCTATGCCGCAGACCCGAGAACATATTTTATTGGCTCGTCAGGTAGGTGTGCCGTATATAGTGGTTTATTTGAATAAAGCGGACATGGTAGACGATGCAGAATTATTAGAATTGGTAGAATTAGAAATCAGGGATTTATTGACCAAATACGACTTTCCAGGAGATACCACTCCTATTGTAGTGGGTTCGGCATTAAAGGCATTGGAAGGCGATAGCAGTGAGATCGGGGTACCCTCAATCTTGAAGCTAGTTGCAGTAATGGATGATTATTTTCCGGTACCGGAGCGCAAGATAGATCAGCCATTCTTGCTGCCGATAGAAGATGTATTCTCGATTTCGGGTCGAGGAACGGTGGTAACTGGAAGAGTAGAGAGAGGAATTGTCAAGGTAGGGGAAGAAGTGGAGATTGTTGGAATCAATCCGACCACTAAAACGACTTGTACTGGAGTTGAGATGTTCCGTAAGCTTCTAGACGAGGGTCGCGCGGGAGATAACGTAGGTGTGTTATTGCGTGGAACGAAACGTGAAGAAGTAGAACGAGGTCAGGTATTAGCGAAGCCAGGCAGTATAACGCCGCATACCAAGTTTGAAGCTGAAGTGTACGTATTATCTAAGGATGAAGGAGGAAGACACACGCCATTTTTCAAAGGATACCGTCCGCAATTTTATTTTAGAACAACAGACGTAACTGGAGAAGTCCAGCTACCGGAGGGTGTAGAGATGGTGATGCCAGGGGATAACATCCAGATGACGATTATATTAGGAAGTCCCATTGCGATGGAGAAGGGTTTAAAATTCGCGATTCGCGAAGGTGGTCGCACAGTGGGTGCTGGTGTTGTTGCTCGGGTGATTGAATAGATCATCTTGCGTAAGTTATGCTTTGTCCTTATCGGAAAAAGTAGATGTGAAGGGTTAAAGAGAATAGTGAAAGAATTACTATTTTAAAATAAGTATGTTTTATAGGTCAGTAGCTCAATTGGTAGAGCAGCGGTCTCCAAAACCGCAGGTTGCGGGTTCGAGACCCTCCTGGCCTGCCAGTTTGGAATATTGACTAAGACTATCGTTTTAAAATGATAACAACTGTACTAAAAACAAAAGCGTATATATTAAGTGTGCCATGTCAGCAAAAACTGACACTCAGAAATTTCTGTAAAAACCGATTTTCTTTGCAGATTTTCATGCATTCTAATTTGTTTTGACGAAATAATTCACCGCTAGTAAATTCAAACCTTGATGCTAGTTATTGTTTGACAGCTGGTTAACTCAATCCCTATTGTGGGATTGATACTGCATTGAGAGAATTATTCAAAAATACCTATAGCAATTAAAATTTATAGTTATTTAAGACAGTTCCTGAGAACAATGGAATACGAATCATAAATATGAATAAAAAATCGGATTATGTAACAACGTCAGCCCCTAGTTGGGACGTCCTAAAGTGGATTCTGATAGTTGCTTTAATTATTGCTGGATTGTGGGCCAATTATTACTACAGTGAAATTGATTGGCCTATCAGACTCGCAGGATGGATAGTGCTCGCATGTATTGCGCTGGGTATTGCTTCTCAAACTGCCGTAGGTCGACGGGTATGGGATTTTACCAAAGATGCACGAAATGAGTTGCGGAAGGTAGTTTGGCCCACTCGGCAGGAGACAATACATACGACTATGATCATAGTTGGCATGGTTGTGATTATGGCCCTTATATTGTGGGGTATAGATTCTGCATTATTATCCATCGTGGGTTGGCTTACGGGACAAGGCTAGAGACGGTAAAAAGTTTATTATGCAGTTCTAGGATTTAAGGAACATGGTTTATAAAATAAGTTCTTGGGTCACTGCACAATAAGTATTACACCATGAAAACTGAATAGTTACAGAGGGTAAAAATGACTGATCTTGAATCAAGTTCCACTAGACAGTGGTATGTAGTACATACCCGCACAGGAGAAGAAAACGCAGTAGTTTTGCGATTGCAGGATCGCATACGCTCGCAGCACCTAGAAGAAAAATTTGGAGAGATCGTAGTTCCAACTGAAGAGGTGGTGGAGATGCGTGCTGGGCAAAAGCGTAAAACAGAGCGCAAATTTTTTCCTGGATATGTATGGGTTGAGATGATTATGGATGCTCAAACTTGGCATTTCATCAAGGAAATTCCTGGAGTTATAGGGTTCATCGGTGGTAAAAATCCGGCTCCAATCCCTGCCAACCAGGCAAATTCCATACTTAAAAGGGTGCAGGAAGGTGCTAACAAGCCAAGGCCGAAAATTCTTTTCGAGCCGGGGGAGGTTGTACGCGTTATTGAAGGTCCATTTGCTGATTTTAATGGCGTGGTTGAAGACGTGAATTATGAAAAGAACCGTTTGCGTGTATCTGTATTGATATTTGGTCGTTCCACTCCCGTGGAATTGGAGTTTGGGCAAGTAGAGAAAAGTTAGAGCTTTATAACTGGACATATTTAGGCAAGTTGATGTTCGAATCTTAGAGTGTTTTTCGGTACAAGCCCGTAATTACGGAGTAAAAAATGGCAAAGAAAATTCAAGCCTATATTAAATTACAAGTAAAAGCAGGTCAGGCTAATCCCAGTCCTCCAGTAGGGCCAGCCCTTGGTCAGCATGGTGTCAACATAATGGAATTTTGTAAGACATTCAATGCCAGGACCCAAAACTTGGAAGCAGGTATGCCGACGCCAGTAGTAATAACTGTTTATAGTGATCGCAGCTTTACATTTATAACTAAAACACCACCGGCATCAGTTCTATTGAAAAAAGCAGCAGGTATTACCAGTGGCAGCGCAACGCCGCATACAACCAAGGTGGGTAAAGTGACAGTTGCACAATTGCAAGAAATAGCAAAATTGAAGCAGCCTGATTTAACAGCAGCTGATTTAACAGCGGCTGTACGCACTATTGCTGGAACAGCTCGCAGTATGGGCATTGATGTAGAGGGGATTGTTCAATGACAAAATTATCTAAGCGTCAAAAAGCCATTAATGAAGCTATTATCCCAGGTAAGCTATATATAATAAGCGAAGCTTTTGATTTATTAAGAACAAGTTCAAAAGTGAAATTTAAAGAAAGTGTCGATGTAAGCATCAATTTAGGCGTAGACCCGCGCATTTCAGAACAAGTTGTGCGTGGTGCTACGGTTCTACCTAACGGTACCGGCCGTAGCGTAAAAGTGGCAGTGTTTGCCCAAGGTCAAAATGCTGAAGCAGCTAAGGCAGCGGGTGCTGATCGTGTAGGCTTTGAAGATTTAGCGGAAGCAGTCAAGTCAGGTGACTTGAACTTTGACGTAGTCATTGCAACCCCTGATGCCATGCGTATAGTCGGCCAACTGGGACAAATTTTAGGCCCACGCGGATTAATGCCTAATCCAAAAGTTGGAACTGTTACAGCTGATGTGGCCACTGCAGTAAAAAATGCCAAATCTGGGCAAGTTCGTTATCGTACCGAAAAAGGTGGTATTATTCATTGCACATTGGGTAAGGTTGATTTCGAGACCCCTGCTCTGATCGAAAATCTGAAGGCTTTATTGGCTGATTTGAAAAAAGCCCGGCCTGCAACTGCCAAAGGCGTATTTTTGAAAAAAATTACAGTATCTTCAACTATGGGGCCAGGATTAGTAGTTGACCAGGCGTCATTTGAAGAAAATGCCTGATTCCTTGCATTGGCGTCTTGTATTAAAGCTGTTACTTTGGGATATATTTAAAATGCAGTCCCAAAGTGATGCTGCTACCGAAAACGTATTTAAAAATTCCTTTATGTAAGGAATACCAAAGAATTCGCGGTATCAGATAGTGTTGTTGTGAAAGTTGAATTTCTGTTATTTAGGCTATGCCAAACAAGAGCTTAGTCAAAAAAATGGATTTAACTAGTATCACAGAACAATAACTGATCTGTCGAAGACCGCAGGTGCTTTATGCTTAATAGTATATTCCAAACGGTATATACATAACCTGCGCAGACGGTGATATCTCACAAGTTTTTCTTAGAGTGGGCACCATTAGAGTAAACTGGAGTCTGTTTGTACTTTGAGGTTCAATTTTAGTTAAAGCTGAACTTCAAATAATTGTACTAGATTCTATATGCCATAAGCCTGAAGGTATTTTCAGGTTAAAGCATCTTCAGCAACTATTTGGAGATGTTATAATTTAGAGGGTTGTCCGATGGCGCTTAAGCTGGAAGATAAAAAGTTAATTGTCACAGAGGTTGCTAAGGTAGTTGGAGAGGCTAGTTTTGCCGTTATTGCCAGTTATCGTGGCCTGACCGTTGCGCAGATGACAGAGCTACGCGTAAAAGCAAGACAAGCAGGAGTTTTTCTGCGTGTGGTTCGCAATACACTAGCGCGAAGGGCAGTACAGGATACCAATTTTGCTTGCTTGCAAGAGGCACTAGTGGGTCCTATGATTTTAATATTTTCACTCAAGGATCCGGGGGATGCCGCGCGTCTAGTGCGTGATTTCGCAAAAGAAAACAAACTTTTGGAAGTAAAAGCACTTTCTTTTGGCGGCGCATTAATGTCAGGTAACGAGCTTGAAGCAGTAGCGAATCTACCGACTCGCGATCAAGCAATTGCTATGTTAATGGCTGTTCTTAACGCTCCAATAACCAAATTGGCGCGTACTTTAGCAGAGCCTTATGCCAGGGTTGCACGTGTTTTGTCGGCTATTGCTGAAAAGAAACAAGCAGCCTGAATATTCGATAAATCTTAAAATTCCTTTGTGAATTCAAACATGAATAGGAGAAGCAAATGTCCATTTCTCAAGTAGTTGAGACAATCAAAACTATGACAGTTAAAGAGGTTGTCGATTTAGTAAAAGCAATCGAAGATGAATTTGGTGTTTCAGCTGCCGCTGCTATTGCGGCAGCCCCAGCAGCGGCAGCAGGACCAGCAGCTGCAGTTGAAGAGAAGACTGAGTTTGATCTCGTCATGAAAAGTTTTGGTGCTAATAAGATTGAAGTTATTAAAGTCATTCGAGCTATTACCGGTCTTGGTCTGAAGGAAGCAAAAGATATGGTAGAAGGTGTTCCATCTACTGTAAAAGAAGGCATTCCTAAAGCTGAAGCTGAAGATATCAAGAAGAAGCTGGAAGCAGCAGGCGCACAAATTGAAGTTAAATAAGCTAATCAAAGTTTATTTTATTCCCAGACAGTACGGGCGAGGTTTTTTCTCGCCCGTACTGTCTGTAAATTTTTGTGATAAATACTTATGGGCAAAGCTTAAACCTCAATGAGGTCAGCCTGTTTATTTTTCTCTCCGAGAACTATTTGTATCTTCTCCTCCTGCGAGGGGGATGATGTGTCCAGCAAGCGTATGAGTTGATCCACAAAGAGATCTTCTATTCAAGTTTTGCTGCATTCGAACAAAAATGGTTCTCACAGTTCTTGCCCTTTAAGTGTAGGGCACTTAGGTCGACTTCAGGGTTTATGCCTTGAAGAGCGAAGTCAGTTATCTTCATCAGGTGAGGCGAGCCAATGGCTTACACTATGACCGGTCATTCAAGTCAGACTTATTCAAATACAGAAAAAAGACGCATTCGCAAGAGTTTTGGTAAAAGCTCAAGGGCTATGGATAACCCCTACTTATTAAGTTTACAATTAGATTCATATAAAGCTTTTTTGCAAGAGGAAGTTCCAGTTGCAAAAAGAACTGATACTGGATTGCATGCGGCATTTAAATCTGTATTTCCGATTACAAGTTATTCTGGAAATGCAGCACTAGAGTATTTTAGCTATAGTCTAGGCGAACCCGCTTTTGACGTAAGAGAATGCAAATCGCGCGGATTAACTTATGCCGCTCCGCTGCGGGTAAAGTTACGCCTGGTTATTTATGATAAAGAAGCATCCAAAGGTCAGGTAGTAAAAGACATTCGTGAACAAGAAGTATATATGGGTGAAATTCCGTTGATGACCGAGACAGGTAGTTTTGTTATCAATGGTACCGAGCGTGTTGTGGTTTCCCAATTGCATCGTTCCCCTGGTGTATTCTTTGAACATGATAAAGGCAAAACCCACTCCTCAGGAAAATTATTATATTCAGCGCGAGTTATTCCTTACCGTGGTTCTTGGCTAGATTTTGAATTTGATCCTAAAGACTGTATATTTGTACGTATCGATCGTCGCCGTAAATTGCCTGTAACTATTTTTTTGCGTGCTCTAGGGTTATAACGCAGAAGAAATTTTACGATACTTTCTTCGAAATGAATACCTTTCATATCCATAATGATAGAATTTGTTCTTAGATTTAGTTCCCTAACGATTACGTGGTGAAATTGCTTTTGAAGATATTAAAGGTAAAGAAGGCAAAGTATTGTTGAAAAAGGTCGACGTATTTCCATGCGCCATATCCGTAATTGAAAAAGCTAGTATTAGCTAACTTAGCTGTGCCTGCTGAATATGTTTATGGAAAAGTAGTCGGCAGAACCGATTGTCGATACTAATACCGGTGAAATTTTAGCAGACGCTAATACTGAAATAACCCCGGAATTATTGAACACCTTAAAAAAAGCAGGTGTTACACCTGTTAAAAACTTGTTTACTAATGATTTTGATCGTGGTCCTTATATTTCTGATACCTTAAAATTGATACCAGCTAACAATCAATTAGAAGCATTAGTGAAATTTATCGCATGATGCGTCCCGGGTGAACCACCAACTAAAGATGCTGCTGAAAATTTATTTCAAAATTTATTCTTTACTTTGGAACGTTATGATTTATCTGCGGTTGGTCGCATGAAATTTAATCGTCGCGTCGGGCGCACAGATTTAACCGGTCCAGGCGACATTGTCCAAAGAAGATATTGTCGATGTTATTAAAGTCATTGATTGATATTCGTGATGGTCGAGGTGAAGTTGATGATATTGATCATTTAGGTAATCGCCGCGTACGCAGCGTGGTGAAATGACTGAAAATCAATTTCGTGTTGGTTTGGTTCGTGTGGAACGTGCGGTGAAAGATCGTTTGAGTTTGGCTGATATTGAAAATTTAATGCCGCAAGATTTAATTAATGCTAAACCGATTTCTGCCGCCATTAAAGAATTTTTTGGTTCCAGTCAATTTCACAATTTATGGATCAAAATAATCCCTTGTCTGAAATTACGCATAAACGCCGTGTTTCTGCTTTAGGGCCTGGTGGTTTAACGCGTGAACGAGCTGGCTTTGAAGTGCGTGACGTGCATCCCACTCATTATGGACGTGTTTGTCCGATTGAAACACCAGAAGGTCCGAATATTGGATTAATCAATTCGTTAGCTGTGTTTGCCGCACCAATGAATATGGCTTTTTAGAAACTCCTTATCGTAAAGTGATGGATGGTCAAGTTAACCGGATGAAATTGATTATTTATCTGCGATTGAAGAAGGCGATTTCTATATTGCACAGGCGAATACTACATTAGATGAAGAAGGACGTATTAACAGATGAATTAGTTCCTTGCCGTTATAAAGATGAATTTACTTTTACTACACCTGATAAAGTTAATTATATGGATGTTTCGCCTCACAAATTGTGTCGGTCGCAGCTGCTCTTGATTCCATTCTTAGAACACGATGATGCTAACCGTGCATTGATGGGTTCCAACATGCAACGTCAAGCCGTGCCGACATTGCGCACTGAAAAACCCTTAGTGGGAACCGGTATGGAACGTATCGTTGCTATCGATTCTGGTGTTACCGTCGTAGCTAAACGCGGAGGTGTAGTTGATTCTGTGGATGCTTCGCGTATCGTGGTGCGTGTCGACGATGATGAAACAGGCGCGGATGAAGCAGGGGTAGATATTTATAATCTTGACGAAATTTACCCGTTCCAATAAAATACCTGTATTAATCAACATCCTTTAGTTGAAGTTGGCGATGAAGTTGAATCAAGGTGATGTATTAGCGGATGGCCCTTCTACCGATTTAGGCGAATTAGCGCTAGGACAAAATTTATTAGTCGCCTTTATGCCCTGGAATGGTTACAACTTTGAAGATTCCATTCTGATTTCTGAAAGTTTGGTAGAAGAAGATCGTTTTACCACTATTCATATTCAAGAATTAACCTGTGTTGCGCGTGATACCAAATTAGGTCCAGAAGAAATCACCGCAGATATTCCCAATGTTGGTGAAAGCGCGCTGTCTAAATTAGATAAATGCGGCATTGTTTATATTGGTGCAGAAGTAGAGATCGGGCGATATTTTGGTTGGTAAAGTAACTCCTAAAGGTGAAACCCAACTGACGCCGGAAGAAAAATTATTACGCGCATTTTCGGTGAAAAAGCTTCTGATGTAAAAGATACTTCACTTGCGTGTGCCTTCAGGTATGAATGGTACTGTGATTGACGTGCAAGTCTTTACGCGTGAAGGTGTGAAAAAAGATGCACGTGCTCTTGAAATTGAAAAAGCTGAATTTGATAAGATTAAAAAAGATTTAACGATGAATTGCGTATTCGTGAAGATGCATTTTATCAGCGTGTTGAAAAACTGTTATTGGATAAAACGGCTGCAAGGCGGTCCGGCAGGTTTGAAGGCGGGTCAAAAATTACTAAAGCTTATTTGCAGGAAATTGCCACGTGAAAAATGGTTTGATATTCACTTGAAAGATGAAGCCACCGCAGCAACATTTAGAAGCTGCTAGCTGATCAATTGAAACAACTGCGTAAAGATCATGATACAAAACTGGATGAAAAACGCAAGAAACTGATCGCAAGGTGATGATTTAGCGCCTGGTGTGTTTAAAATTGTTAAAGTATATTTGGCGGTTAAACGTCGTGTTCAACCCGGTGATAAAATGGCGGGACGTCACGGTAATAAAGGTGTTATTTCTACGATTGTTCCTGTTGAAGATATGCCTTATTTAGCAGATGGTACCCCGGTGATATCGTGTTGAATCCATTGGGTGTGCCTTCACGTATGAACGTCGGCCAAGTTTTGGAAACCCATTTGGGTTGGGCAGCAAAAGGTTTAGGTAATAAAATTGGTGAAATGTTAGATCAGCAGCGAAAAGCTTCGGAGATATGCGTAATTATTTAAATCAAATTTATAGACATAGGTCAAGAACAAAAAGATGACTTTAAGTCATTTACTGATGAGGAAATTATTGAACTTAGCCAATAATTTACGTGAAGGTGTGCCGATGGCAACACCTGTGTTTGATGGCGCTACCGAAGCAGAAATTAAAGAAATGTTGAAATTGGCAGGCTTGCCTGAATCTGGTCAAACCACATTATACGATGGCCGTACGGGTGATGCATTTGATCGACCTAGTGACCGTGGCTATATGTATATGCTGAAATTAAATCATTTGGTTGATGATAAGATGCATGCGCGTTCCACCGGATCTTATAGTCTTGGTGACTCAGCAGCCATTGGGTGGTAAAGCACAATTTGGTGGTCAACGTTTCGGAGAAATGGAAGTGTGGGCATTGGAAGCTTATGGTGCAGCTTATACTTTACAAGAAATGTTACCGTGAAATCCGATGATGTGAGTGGGCGTACCAAGATGTATAAAAACATTGTGGATGGTGATCATCGTATGGAAGCCGGAATGCCAGAATCATTTAATGTGTTAGTCAAAGAAATTCGTTCGTTGGGATTAATATTGAGTTTGAAAATGAGTAATATATTGGACAAGTAATGGATAGTCCACAGAACTATAACCTATGAGTATAGAGGGATGGCAATGGAGAATACAGTTATTCCTTGATTCTAATGCCATTTGTATAGGAGAACCACATTGACTGCTTTGCAAGATCTAGTAAGTTTATCAGTAAAGAGCATATCGAAGAATTTGATGCTATTCGTATTGGTCTTGCTTCTCCTGATATGATTCGTTCCTGGTCTTTTGGTGAAGTTAAAAAACCTGAAACGATTAATTACCGCACCTTTAAACCAGAACGCGACGGTTTGTTTTGCGCTAAAATTTTTGGTCCAGTTAAAGATTATGAATGTTTATGTGGTAAATATAAGCGTTTGAAACATCGTGGTGTGATTTGTGAAAAATGTGGAGTTGAAGTCACTTTAGCTAAAGTGCGTCGTGAACGCATGGGACATATCGAATTAGCCTGTCCTGTTGCGCATATCTGGTTTTTAAAATCCTTGCCTTCTCGTATTGGATTGTTGTTGGATATGACTTTACGTGATATTGAACGCATTCTCTATTTCGAAGCATTTGTGGTGGTTGATCCAGGCATGACGCACTTTAGAAACTGGCCAATTGTTATCAGAAGAAGCCTATTTAGATGCCGTTGAAGAATATGGTGATGAATTTGAAGCCTTGATGGGTGCCGAAGCGATTCAACGCTTATTAAGAGCGATTAATTTGGAAGATGAAGTGGCAAATTTACGTGAAGAAATTGCCCACAACCACTTCTGAAACCAAACTTAAAAAATTGACAAAACGTCTTAAAGTGATGGAAGCTTTTCTTAGCTTCTGGTAATAAACCTGAATGGATGGTTCTTAACTGTATTGCCTGTATTGCCGCCTGATTTACGACCTTTAGTGCCTTTAGATGGTGGTCGTTTTGCAACTTCTGATTTAAACGATTTTATCGTCGTGTGATTAACCGTAATAATCGTTTAAAACGATTATTAGATTTAAATGCTCCAGATATTATCGTTCGCAATGAAAAACGTATGTTGCAAGAAGCAGTGGATGCTTTGTTTGATAATGGTCGTCGAGGCCGTGCCATTACAGGCGCTAATAAGCGTCCGTTGAAATCTTTAGCAGATATGATCAAAGGTAAACAAGGTCGTTTCCGTCAAAATCTTATTAGGTAAACGTGTTGATTATTCTGGTCGTTCGGTGATTGTGGTGGGTCCAACTTTAAGTTACATCAATGTGGTTTGCCAAAAAAGATGGCCTTGGAATTATTTAAACCTTTTATATTTAGCAAATTACAACGTCGTGGTCTGGCCACCACCATTAAAGCTGCCAAAAAAATGGTGGAACGTGAAGCACCGGAAGTGTGGGATATTTTAGAAGAAGTGATTCGCGAACATCCTGTTTTATTAAACCGTGCACCGACCTTGCACCGTTTAGGTATTCAAGCGTTTGAACCGGTATTGATTGAAGGTAAAGCGATTCAACTGCATCCGTTAGTTTGTACAGCCTATAACGCTGACTTTGACGGTGACCAAATGGCTGTTCACGTGCCTTTGACCTTGGAAGCGCAATTAGAAGCGCGTTCATTGATGATGTCTACCAATAACATTTTATCTCCTGCCAATGGTGAACCGATTATTGTGCCTACCCAAGACGTGGTTTTAGGCTTGTATTACATGACGCGTGACCGCATCAATGCCAAAGGTGAAGGCATGGTTTTTGCTGATGTCGCAGAAGTACACCGTGCCTATATGAATCGTGCCGTTGATTTACATGCAAAAATTAGAGTTCGTCTTAAGGAAGTAACGTTTAATACTGAAGGAGAAAGGCATGAAGAATTCAAACTATTTGATACCACTGTTGGTCGTGCGTTATTATGGGAAATTGTGCCCGAAGGTATTGCTTTCGATTTAGTTAATCAAGCCATGACTAAAAAAGCATTTCTAGATTCCTCAATATTTGCTATCGCGAGTTGGGGCTGAAAGCGACGGTTATTTTTGCGATCAATTGATGTATACCGGGTTTCGTTATGCTACTTATGTCCGGTGTTTCAATGGGTGTAGATGATTTAGTTATTCCTGAACAAAATACGATATTATTGCCAAAGCTGAAGAAGAAGTGCGCGAAATTGAAATGCAATTTGCTTCCGGTTTAGTGACCCAAGGTGAGCGTTAGAATAAAGTGGTCGATATTTGGTCGCACACTAATGATCAAGTCGCTAAAGCTATGATGGAAAAAATCTCTACCGAATTAGTAGTGGATGCTGAAGGTAAAACAGTGCGTCAAGACTCATTTAATCCATTTTTATGATGGCTGATTCTGGTGCGCGAGGTTCGGCAGCACAGATTCGTCAGTTAGCGGGTATGCGAGGTTTGATGGCTAAGCCTGATGGCTCTATTATCGAAACACCGATTACCGCTAACTTCCGTGAAGGCTTGAATGTGTTGCAGTACTTTATTTCTACTCATGGTGCGCGTAAAGGTTTGGCCGATACGGCGTTGAAAACAGCTAATTCTGGGTATTTAACCCGTCGTTTAGTCGACGTTGCTCAAGATGTTGTAGTCAGTGAGGAAGATTGTGGTACCGAAGATGGCATGATAGTGACAGCGCACATTGAAGGTGGTGATGTGGTTGAACCATTGCGCGAACGAGTATTGGGTCGAGTATTGGCTGAAGATGTTTATAATCCTGAAACGAACGAAATTGTTATCCCCAGGAATACCTTGCTAGATGAAAGCTTGGTTGCTGTCCTCGAAGAATGTAACGTCGATAGAGTAAGTGTTCGCTCAGGAATTACTTGTGGATCGCATTATGGCATTTGTGGCATGTGCTACGGGCGTGATTTAGCGCGTGGACATATCGTCAATATTGGTGAAGCAGTTGGTGTTATCGCGGCACAGTCGATTGGTGAACCAGGTACCCAGCTAACCATGCGTACCTTCCATATTGGTGGTGCTGCATCTAGGGCTATGGCGGTAAACAGCGTACAAGTAAAATCCAGAGGTCAGGTTAAACTGCATAACATTAAAACTGTGCGTCATGCTAGTGGTCATTTGATTGCAGTATCACGATCAGGCGAATTTCAGTGGTTGATAGTCGTGGCCGTGAACGCGAACGTTATAAGGTACCTTACGGTGCTGTGCTAAATATTACAGAAGGTTCGGAAGTTGAGGCTGGACAAGTAATAGCTCAGTGGGATCCACATACTCATCCTATCATTACTGAGGTGGCTGGATTCGTTCAGTTCAGCGATTTGATTGATGGTGTTACCATGAATCGTCAAACTGATGAAGTGACCGGTTTAAGCAGTTTTGTGGTCACCGGTTTGAAGCAACGAGGTCCGGGAGGTAAAGATCTGCGTCCGATGGTCAAATTAGTCGACAAAGAAGGCAAAGATCTATGTTTGCATGGAACTAATCTGCCAGCCCATTATTTCTTGCCCCATGGTGTTATCGTTACTTTGGAGGACGGCGCAGAGGTAGGTATTGGTGACGTTATCGCCCGTATTCCTCAAGAAACCAGTAAAACTCGTGATATCACCGGTGGTTTACCTCGAGTGGCAGATTTGTTCGAAGCACGAAAACCCAAAGATGCCGCCATTTTAGCGGAAATTTCCGGGATTATTGCCTTTGGAAAAGAGACTAAGGATAAACGCCGTCTGATGATCAGTGGTGTTGATGGGGAAGTATATGAAGTATTGATTCCTAAATGGCGCCATGTCACAGTATTTGAAGGTGAAAGTGTAGAAAAAGGTGAAGTGATAGCAGATGGTCCGCCTGACCCACATGATATCCTGCGCTTATTGGGAGCACATGCGCTAGCCAATTACATCGTCGATGAAGTACAAGAAGTCTATCGTTTGCAGGGTGTAAAGATTAACGACAAACACATTGAAATTATTGTACGCCAAATGTTACGCAAGGTATTGATAACCGATACGGGTGACACTACCCTCCTTAAAGGCGAACAAGTTGAAAGAAGTCAGTTAGCAGTAGAAAATCAAGTAGTTCAGTCGCAAAATAAATTACCAGCTCGGTTTGAGCCGGTTTTGCTTGGGATTACCAAGGCATCATTAGCAACTGAATCCTTCTTCTCTGCCGCCTCCTTCCAAGAAACGACACGGGTATTGACGGAAGCGTCTGTCAGTGGAAAACGCGATGAACTGCGTGGATTAAAAGAAAACGTGATAGTTGGCCGATTGATACCTGCGGGTACTGGGTTTATCTATCACTTGCGTCGTCGCAAAAAACGTTTTGGAGGAACCGCTACTCCAAGGCTGGAGGAGGTGGAGGACACAGCAATGATTGCTAGCAAAGCCGAGGAAGCTTTAAGTCAGGCGTTAAAATCTCCAGCAGATCAAAATCCTGAGGATAGTTAAATCGTTATTTAGCTTTTTATCCTGATTTAGCTGTCATCCTGAGCGTAGTGAAGGATCTCCTTTTTGTAGGACCTCAAGGAGACCCTTCGCCAGACTCAGGATAATAGTCCAATTAAGATGCTTACCCGTTGTATTATTTGCAATAGATGTTTTTTAATGCGGCACAGATTATTTAGCAGGTTAAACAGTCATTTCAGCTTATATTTCAAAGAATTTTGAAAAAAATTGCAATTCTTTGCGTTCATGCCTTGACAGGGTTGATTAACCTCTTTTAGAATCTCGCCTCCATTGATCTGAATGTTTTGAATATTAGACTAGATGTGCTAATGATTTGAGTTCGGATTCACGCAATGCGAAAAAGAATATTTTAATTACAGTTGAAAGAAAGCCTTGTTATTTCTGTCCTGTAAGCCCCATTGCCGCATACTATCGGCTGCATACGCTGATTGATGTATAAAATTGTTTTTTGGAGTAATTTATAAATGCCGAGAATTAGCCAGTTGGTGCAGGAACCGCGTATTCAAAAACGCAAAAAGAGTACTGTTCCTGCATTAGACAGATGCCCTCAAAGAAGAGGTGTGTGCACACGTGTATACACAACTACTCCTAAAAAACCTAATTCGGCGCTTCGTAAAGTAGCTCGTGTACGCCTCACTAACGGCAATGAAGTTAGTGCATATATTGGTGGTGAAGGGCATAACTTGCAAGAGCACTCAGTTGTATTAATTCGTGGTGGTCGTGTTAAAGACTTGCCTGGTGTGCGATACCATATTGTTCGTGGTAGCCTGGACACCGCTGGAGTATCTGGCCGTCGCCAAGGACGTTCAAAATATGGTGAAAAGCGGCCTAAAAAATAATTTGTTCGGTCCACCTATTAAACCTTTACTGAGTCGGGCGGTTTCATTCTCCCGATCAAGACATTTGAATCCAGGAAGTGTTTCCAGCAGTAAGTAGGAAATACCCGATTTTTTTAAGAAGATATGATTGAGGAATAACTGTGTCAAGAAGAAAAGCTGCACCTAAAAGATACATTTTGCCAGATCCATTATTTGGCAGTGAACTGATTTCAAAGTTTATCAATAGCGTCATGCGTAGTGGGAAAAAATCCACTGCGGAAAAAATTGTATATGGTGCCTTGATACGCGTACAGCAAAGAGAAAACACTGAAGAAGGTGGAAAAGAAGGTGGTAGTGGCGGCAGCAGCAGTGGTAGTGGAAAAGTAAGTTATAAATTGACTGCTCAAGCTAAACAATCTGCCATTAAAGCTTTTGAAAAGGCGCTGGAAAATGTCAGCCCAACGGTGGAAGTTAAGTCAAGAAGGGTTGGTGGATCAACTTATCAGGTTCCTGTTGAAGTTCGACCGCAGCGTCGTATGGCATTAGCTATGCGCTGGTTAGTAGATTTTGCCAAAGGTAGGAATGAGAAAACCATGGTTTTACGTCTGGCCAATGAAATATATGATGCACTCCATGGGCGTGGTGGAGCAGTCAAGAAACGAGAAGATGTGCATCGTATGGCTAAAGCTAATCAGGCATTTGCACATTATCGCTGGTAAATAGGTATAAAGTAGTTCCTGCTGCAATCGCGGGAATTACTTTGTTTGTTTGAAGCTGCAGGAAAATATAGCCGTTTCCATCTAGTGGCTGAGCACTTACAATATTTTTTGCTTGCTGTTAGGCAAGAATCCAGCCCTAAAGTATCTCCTCTAGGATGATTCTCCCTGACGTCCGCATAGCACCTATCAGCAAGACCTGTTGAGTTGGTGTTATTAATTCGCGCTGAATAGTACTGCATTTTCAGCTTTCGCGCCCCAAGCTTGCTTTAGGCAAGTTGTGAGATATAGGTTTAATTTATGACTCGTACAACCCCCATAGAACATTATCGTAATATTGGCATTATGGCCCATATCGATGCTGGAAAAACTACGACTACTGAACGTATTCTTTATTATACCGGTGTTTCCCATAAGATTGGTGAGGTTCATGAAGGCACGGCCGTGATGGACTGGATGGCTCAGGAACAAGAGCGCGGTATTACGATTACTTCAGCAGCCACCACCTGTTTTTGGCAGGGTATGGACAAGCAGTTCCCTCAGCATCGAATTAATATTATTGATACTCCTGGCCACGTGGATTTTACTATTGAAGTAGAACGCTCCTTGCGTGTATTGGATAGTGCTGTTGCTGTATTCTGTTCAGTGGGTGGTGTCGAGCCCCAAACTGAAACTGTATGGCGTCAAGCGAATAAATATGGCGTTCCGCGTATGGGTTTTGTCAATAAGATGGACAGGCCAGGTGCAAATTTCTATAGGGTTGTTGACCAAATTAAAACTCGTTTAGGTGGTAATCCCATCCCTATTCAAGTTCCAATTGGCGCTGAAGAAAATTTCAAAGGTATTGTAGATTTGCTGCGTATGAAAGCTATTTATTGGAATGAAGCTGATAAAGGTATGACTTACGAAGCCCATGACATTCCGGCTGAACTGCAAGAGGAATGCAATAAATGGCGCGAAAATATGCTTGAAGCAGCAGCTGAAGCTACCGAAGAATTTACTGAAAAATATTTAGAGACGGGGGATCTTATCTACAGAAGAAATTAAGAAAGGTTTGCGTATTCGTACGGTACGTAATGAAATTGTACTCATGTTATGTGGAACAGCGTTTAAAAATAAAGGTGTTCAAGCATTATTGGATGCGGTCATTGAGTATATGCCGGCTCCCATCGATGTGCCACCGATCCAAGGTCAGCTTGATGATAAAGATAGTACTGAAGCTATTAGGTCTTCTTCTGATTCAGAGCCCTTTGCGGCGCTTGCCTTTAAGATTGCTACCGACCCTTTTGTGGGCACATTAACCTATTTTAGAGTGTACTCTGGCGTATTACAGTCTGGGGATTCTGTGTATAATCCTTTGAAACGCAAAAAAGAACGTATTGGTCGTTTACTGCAAATGCATGCAAATACTCGAGAAGAAATTAAAGAAGTCTTGCTGGAGATATTGCAGCTGCTGTAGGCTTGAAGACCGCCGTCACTGGCGATACTTTATGTGACGTTAATAACATTATTACTTTAGAACGCATGGAATTCCCTGAGCCAGTCATTTCCGTTGCTGTGGAGCCAAAGAGTAAAGCCGATCAAGAAAAAATGGGTATTGCTTTAGGTAAACTTGCGCAAGAAGATCCTTCTTTCCGCGTGCATACTGATGAAGAATCAGGGCAAACCATTATTGAAGGGATGGGTGAGTTACATCTTAGAAATTATTGTGGATCGCATGCGCGTGAATTTAATGTCGAAGCTAATGTTGGTAAACCACGTGTAGCTTATCGTGAAACAATTCAGAAAATCGGTGGAGCAAGAAGGTAAATATGTTCGTCAAACAGGTGGACGTGGTCAATACGGCCATGTTTGGATTAATCTTGAACCACAAGAGCCGGGTACGGGTTTTGAATTTGAAAATGCTATTGTGGGTGGGGTGATTCCTAGAGAATATATTCCGGCTGTTGAAAAAGGCATTAGAGAACAATTGCAAAATGGTGTTATAGCTGGTTATCCCGTTGTGGATGTTAAAGTGACATTGTTTGATGGTTCCTACCATGATGTAGATTCCAATGAAATGGCATTTAAAATTGCTGGTTCTATGGCTTTTAAAGAAGGCGCATTCAAAGCAAGCCCAGTGTTACTAGAACCTATTATGAAAGTCGAAGTAGTTACCCCTGAAGATTATATGGGTGATGTGGTGGGTGATTTAAATCGTCGTCGTGGTTTAGTGCAGGGAATGGATGAAAATCCCACAGGTAAAATTATTGATGCTGAAGTCCTTTGGAAGATGTTTGGTTATGCGACGGATTTGCGTTCACTGACCCAAGGACGTGCAACCTATACTATGGAATTTTCCAAGTATATGGAAGCGCCAGCCAGTGTTGCTGAAGCAATTATTAAAGAAAAATAACAGCATAAGTTGAATTTAGATTAATAGAAGAGGTGAAACCATGTCAAAGGAAAAATTTGAACGAACGAAGCCGCATTTTAATGTAGGCACCATAGGTCACGTAGATCACGGTAAGACGACATTAACAGCAGCCTTAACGAAAGTATTGGCGGATAAGTTTGGTGGAGAATGCACTGGCCTACGATCAGATTGATAAGGCGCCAGAAGAAAAAGCACGCGGAATAACGATTGCGACGGCGCACGTAGAATACCAATCAGAAAACCGCCATTATGCACACGTGGATTGCCCAGGACATGCTGATTATGTAAAGAACATGATTACGGGTGCAGCGCAGATGGATGGAGCGATTTTAGTGGTATCGGCAGCGGATGGCCCTATGCCGCAAACCCGAGAACATATTTTATTGGCTCGTCAGGTAGGTGTGCCGTATATTGTGGTTTATTTGAATAAAGCGGACATGGTAGACGATACAGAATTATTAGAATTGGTAGAAATGGAAGTCAGAGATTTATTGACCAAATACGACTTTCCAGGAGATAACACTCCTATTGTTGTGGGTTCGGCATTAAAGGCATTGGAAGGAGATAGCAGTGAGATTGGGGTACCATCAATCTTTAAGCTAGTTGCAGCAATGGATGATTATTTTCCGGAACCGGAACGCAAGATTGATCAGCCATTCTTGATGCCGATTGAAGATGTATTCTCGATTTCGGGTCGAGGAACGGTGGTGACTGGACGAGTAGAAAGAGGTATTGTCAAAGTAGGGGAAGAAGTTGAGATTGTAGGATTAAAGCCGACCATTAAAACGACTTGTACTGGAGTTGAGATGTTCCGTAAGTTCTAGACGAAGGTCGAGCGGGAGATAACGTAGGTGTGTTATTACGTGGAACGAAACGTGAAGAAGTAGAACGAGGTCAAGTATTAGCGAAGCCAGGCAGTATAACGCCGCATACCAAGTTTGAAGCTGAAGTGTATGTATTATCTAAAGAAGAAGGAGGAAGACATACGCCATTTTTCAAAGGATATCGTCCGCAATTTTATTTCAGAACGACAGACGTAACCGGAGAAGTCCAGTTACCGGAAGGTGTAGAGATGGTGATGCCAGGAGATAACATCCAGATGACGATTATATTAGATAGTCCCATTGCGATGGAAGAAGGGTTTAAATTTCGCGATTCGCGAAGGTGGTCGCACAGTAGGTGCTGGTGTTGTTGCTAGGGTGATTGAATAATGGTCGCACTTGTGAGAAAAAATCAAAGAATACGTATCCGTTTAAAGGCATTTGATCATCGTCTTATTGATATAGCAACTTACGAAATCGTTGAGACGGCTAAGCGGACTGGCGCACAAATTCGTGGCCCCATCCCATTGCCGACACAGATCGAACGGTTTTCAGTATTGGTATCGCCCAATGCGGATAAAGATGCGCAGGATCAATACGAAATGCGCACTCATAAACGCCTAGTAGATATCATTCAGCCAACTGATAAAACAGTTGATGCCTTAATGAAACTAGATTTGGCAGCAGGGGTCGATGTCCAGATAAGCGTAGATTAAAGTCTTATTGGGACTATGTCCCTCACTTCCTGGAAGCTATGATATCCTAGGAATTCTGAGAATATATTGGAGTAATCGCAATGCCCATAGGGTTAGTTGGTTGTAAATACGGGATGACCCGCGTTTTTAATGATGATGGGTTATCAATACCCGTCACAGTTTTATATATCGATGCGAACCGTGTGACCCAAGTAAAGACAAAAGAGACCGATGGATATCGTTCGTTGCAAGTTGCAGCAGGATCACAATTGGCCTCGCGTATTAACAAGCCTTTGGCAGGCCATTATGCCAAGGCAGGAGCACAGGCTGGACGTGGGCTTTGGGAATTTCCCTTGCAAGACGGTGAAGGAGAAGAAATTGTTTCTGGCCATGCGTTAACTGCTGATTTATTCCAAGTGGGGCAAAAAGTCGATATTAGCGGCATTACTAAAGGAAAGGGTTTTGCTGGCACAATCAAACGTCATCACTTTCGTTCCCAAGACGCCACTCATGGTAATTCACTCTCTCACCGAGCTCCTGGTTCTGTGGGTATGAACCAAAGCCCAGGTCGAGTATTTCGTGGTAAAAAAATGGCCGGTCAATTAGGTAATGTGCGTCGTACTATGCAAAATCAAGAAGTGGTCCGAGTAGATGCTGAGAAAAATCTATTGTTTGTAAAGGGAGTAGTCCCAGGAGCAATAGGTGGTTATGTATTAATTCGATCATCCGTTAAAAAAAGGGAGAAATAAGCGGTGGAAATAAACATAGTAACTCCCGATCAAGAGTCTAATCAAAAACTTAATGTTTCGGATAATATTTTTGGTACTAATTTTAATGAGCCTTTGGTTCATCAGGTTCTTATTGCGTATCTAGCAGGTGCCCGTGCAGGAACTAAAGCACAAAAAACCCGTGCAGAAGTTAGTGGAGGCGGGATCAAACCCTGGCGCCAAAAAGGAACGGGTAGAGCTAGAGCAGGAACTATTCGTAGCCCATTATGGCGTAAAGGTGGTAAAGTATTCGCCGCTACCCCTAGGGACTATTCACAAAAAGTGAATCGTAAGATGTATGAAAGTGCAATGCGCTCAATATTATCTGAATTGGTAAGGCAAGAACGTCTGGTTTTAGTGCCGGAGTTCTCTTTAAGTGAGCCTAAAACTCGTGATCTCGTGGCCAAATTGCAAACCTTCAAGGTAGATAAGGTACTGATAGTCAGTGAAGAAGTTGACCGTAATATCATGTTAGCTGCTCGTAATCTGCATAAAGTTCAGGTATGTTCCTCTTCTCAGATCAGTCCGGCAAACCTGGTTGCTTTCGACCATGTATTAATAACGGTGAACGCGCTCAAACAGGTGGAGGAAAAATTACAATGAGTAATGTTGCTCACGAAGCGTATCTGATGACAGTTTTGTTAACACCTCGTGTTACAGAGAAAAGCGCATTAATTGGGATTCATCGTCAATATGTATTTAAAGTACTTAATAGCGCCAGCAAACCTGAAATTAAACAAGCTGTAGAACTTTTATTCAAAGTAAAAGTGGATGCGGTTCAAGTTAGTCGAGTAAAAAGTAAAGCCAGACGTTTTGGAAAAATTGAAGGCCGTCGCAAAGGTTGGAAGAAAGCCTATGTCAAATTGGCAGAAGGTCATAAAATTGATCTCACCGGTGCATAAGCGCGCCAAAGAGAATAGGAGTTTATTATCATGTTAGTTAAGACAAAACCAACTTCGCCAGGTCGCCGAGCTGTAATAAAAGTTGTCAATCCTGATTTACACAAAGGCACCCCCCATAAACCGCTCACGCAATCCAAAAAACGTATTAGTGCGCGCAATAACCAAGGGCGCATCACAGTAAGGCGTAGGGGCGGTGGTCATAAAAAACATTATCGCATAATTGATTTCAAGCGGGATAAAGAGAATATAATTGGTAAAATTGAGCGCGTTGAGTACGATCCTAATCGTTCTGCATTTATTGCATTAGTTTTATATAATGATGGTGAACGACGTTATATCATAGCCCCTAAAGGCGTAGCAGCTGGTTCAGAAGTGATGTCCGGAGTAGGTTCACCTATTAAACCGGGCAACTGTATGCCTTTGCAAAATATTCCTGTAGGCTCTACTATTCACTGTATTGAGTTAAAGCCTGGGAAAGGAGCTCAGTTAGTCCGTAGTGCTGGGACTTCTGCTCAATTAGTAGCTCGAGAAGCGAGTTATGCTTTAGTACGAATTCGTTCAGGTGAAATTCGCCGCATTTTATCCACTTGCAGGGCTTGTATTGGGGAAGTTTCCAATTCAGAAAATAATCTTCGTTCCTTAGGAAAGGCAGGTGCTTCGCGCTGGCGAGGAATCAGACCTACCGTTCGTGGTGTTGCTATGAATCCAGTTGATCACCCACATGGTGGTGGTGAAGGTCGTACCTCAGGAGGTCGTCACCCTGTAAGCCCCCATGGTGTTCCAACTAAGGGATATAAAACACGTAAGAATAAGCGTACTACTAATATGATAGTTAAGGATCGACGCAGCAAATAAGGGTATTTATACTCTTCTTAGATGTTTATCCTTTAAATAGGAATTTGTTAAGGATTTTTAATTTTAATTGTGAGGTTAATATACGTGCCGCGTTCAATCAAAAAAGGGCCTTTTGTAGATCACCACTTATTAAAAAAAGTGCAAGATGCTGCTACTAAAGATAGCAAGCGCCCAGTTAAAACCTGGTCACGCCGCTCAATGATCCTTCCTGAAATGTTGGGTATCACTATTGCAGTTCATAATGGACGACAACATGTGCCTATTTACATTACAGAAAATATGGTGGGTCATAAGCTAGGTGAATTTGCACATACCCGCACTTTCCGTGGGCATTCCGGTGACAAAAAAGCTAAGAAAGAGGATTAATATATGGAAATCGCTGCAAAATATAAATATGCGCGAATTTCTGCGCAAAAAGCCCGCCTAGTAGCAGATCAGATCCGCGGGTTAACGGTAGCAAAGGCTGTAAACGTATTGACTTTTAGCACAAAAAAAGCTGCGGCAATGCTAAAAAAAGCCTTAGATTCTGCTATTGCAAATGCCGAACATAATGAAGGCGCAGATATTGATGAATTGAAAGTATCGACAGTTTTTGTTGATGAAGGTCCCGTTTTTAAACGTATGCATGCCCGTGCTAGAGGAAGAGGGGCCCGTATTTTAAAAAGAACCTGCCATATTACAGTTAAAGTTTCTGACGAGATAAAGAGCAATTAGTTTCACACACACTCGGATATTAGCCTTGTGCCCGGGTCTATGGGGAAGATTACACTTGTTTCTTCCTGACAATGCCCCATCCTTCTCCATGAGAGAAAGTGGGGAATTATGAGAATATAACAGAGAGAAATGCATGGGACAAAAAGTAAATCCAATAGGTATTCGGTTAGGTATCATTAAAGATTGGACATCAAAATGGTATGCGGGTGCACAATATGCTGACTACTTGAATGTAGATCTCACCGTTCGTCGGTATTTAGAAAAAAAACTTGCAGCTGCATCAGTGAGTCGTATTCAGATTGAACGACCAGCTCGTAATGCGCGTATTACCATTCACACAGCTCGACCCGGTGTAATTATTGGCAAAAAAGGTGGAGACGTTGACGATCTGCGTCAAGAAGTTAGCCGTATGATGGGCGTGCCGGTTCATATTAATATTGAAGAAGTACGTAAACCAGAATTAGATGCTGCTCTGGTTGCCCAAAGTGTTGCCCAACAAATTGAACGCCGCGTTATGTTTAGGCGTGCTATGAAACGTGCTGTACAGAGCGCAATGAAGCAAGGTGCTTTAGGTATTAAAGTTACAGTCAGTGGACGTTTAGGTGGAAGTGAAATTGCCAGAACTGAATGGTATCGTGAGGGCAGGGTTCCTCTTCATACCTTTCGTGCAGATATTGATTATGCAACTGCAATATCGCTTACAACATATGGTGTTATAGGTGTCAAAGTTTGGATTTTTAAGGGTGAAATATTTAAGAAAGTCGGTGCTGAAAAAGTAATTAAAGAAGCTGCACCTAAAGAGCGGTAAGCAATTTTTTTGACAAAATGTGGTCATTTATTTAGTGGCCGAACACTTAAACTAAAGTGTACCAGTTAGAGGGGAAGGGGAATGTTACAACCCAAACGAACAAAATTCCGGAAACAATTTAAGGACCGAAATCGTGGATTGGCGATTCGTGGTTCTAAAGTTAGTTTCGGTGAGTTTGGCTTAAAAGCAATTGGTCGGGGTCGTTTAACCGCCCGCCAAATTGAGGCAGCTCGTCGTGCCATTACACGTCACATTAAACGTGGCGGGAAAATATGGATCCGAGTATTTCCAGATAAACCTATTACCAAGAAACCTTTAGAAGTTCGACAAGGTAAAGGAAAAGGTCCAGTTGAATATTGGGTAGCACAGATCCAACCTGGTCGTATTTTATTTGAAATGGAAGGTGTTCCTGAAGATCTGGCACGCGAAGCGTTTGCATTAGCCGCAGCAAAATTACCTATGGCTACTCTATTCATTGAAAGAACGGTGATGTAATGGAAATATCTGAATTAAGAACAAAAACAGCAACTGAATTATCTGATGAGTTACATGCATTACTTCGCGAACAATTTAATTTGCGAATGCAGAAAGTTACTCAAGGTTTAGAAGCTAAACCCAGTCATTTTAAACGTGTGCGGCGCCTTATTGCTCGCGTTAAAACTATAATTCGTGAAAAACAAGCAGGTGAAGAATGAGCGAACAAGCTAAAAAAAATATTCATACTCTGACAGGAGTTGTAGTTAGCAATAAAATGACTAACTCCATAGTTGTACGTATTGAGCGTAAAGTCAAACATCCCGTATATGGAAAATATTTGCGTCGTTCTACTAAATTGCATGTAGATGATAAGGAAAATAAATGCCAGAATGGTGATGTCGTACTTATCAAAGAATGCCGTCCTATCTCTAAAACCAAGAGTTGGGAATTAGTGGATATCATTGAAAAAGCGCAGTAACTTAAACCCGTCTAGTTTTTTCAGATAATTTCAGCTCATGAGCATGCTAATTACTGATTTATAAAAATAGATTAGCAAATTTAGAAGAAGGTGCTCTGGAGTAGGTGAAAAATACGCTTGATCCCAACCTGAATTTCATTTTTATGATGGAATAATGTATTTGAGTATACTTTTCCTGAATCGTTATTTGAGTATGTACTCAGGGTGAACAGTATAGCCGAGCTGATTTATTTCGGACACATTTCTCCAGGGAAAATAAAATTTTGGTCTAAAGCAGAGAAAAAGTGTTTTTGTGCGTGCATTTTATCCGTAACGTGATAAAATCACCAACCTTTATCTAGGATAACCTTTGGGAGAGGAATAAAATATGATACAAATGCAGTCTGTTCTCGATGTGGCTGATAATAGCGGAGCGCGTCGGGTCATGTGTATCAAAGTATTGGGTGGCTCAAAGCGTCGTTACGCCTCAATTGGCGATGTTATAAAAGTCAGTGTTAAAGAAGCCATCCCGCGTGGAAAGGTTAAAAAAGGTGAAGTCTTAAATGCTGTTGTAGTACGCACTGCAAAAGGTGTAAGACGCCAAGATGGATCTTTGATCCGTTTTGACAATAATGCAGTTGTGTTATTGAACACCCAATTACAGCCTATTGGCACACGTATTTTTGGACCAGTCACCCGTGAATTACGTGGTGAAAATTTTATGAAGATTATTTCACTGGCTCCAGAAGTGCTATAGCACCAGACACAGTTTAATATTCAACTCTTCTATGGTATAACACATAGAATCATTGGAAGAAAAAAATAGATTTACCCTGATTAATTATGGGCCCATCAGTGGATTGGGTCGTGAAAGGGTTCAGAGATTCAATTTTTATAGTGTGGTCTTAATCATGGCATTAAAAGTTAAAAAGGGCGACACCGTAGTCGTCATAACAGGGAAAGATAAAGGACGCCGAGCTGAAGTAAAGCGCTGCGTCAAAATTAACTACGTGATAGTTGAAGGAGTTAATCTGGTTAAAAAACACGTGCGGCCTAATCCGCAACGTGGTGTTGAGGGTGGTATTGTTCAAAAAGAACTACCTATTCATGTTTCAAATGTGGCTTTATATAACCCGGTTACTCAGAAAACAGATCGAGTAGGTTTCAGGATTTTGGAAGACGGCAGAAAAGTACGCTATTTCAAATCCAATAACGAAGTCATTGATTTATAAGGGTCTTGAGGACAATGGCAGCTAGATTAAAACAGTTTTACCGCGATGTAATCGTAAAAGATTTAATGAGTAAATTTAATTATACCAGCGTAATGCAAGTTCCTCGTATCACCAAAATTACACTCAATATGGGTGTTGGTGAGGCGGTTACCGATAAAAAAGTTATTGACCATGCGCAAGCTGATATGACTCGAATTGCTGGCCAAAAACCTATAGTTACCAATGCGCGAAACTCTATCGCCGGTTTCAAGATTCGTGAAGGGTGGCCCATTGGATGTAAAGTGACTTTACGTGGTGACCGAATGTATGAGTTTCTTGATCGCTTGGTTAGCATCGCCATACCCCGCATACGTGATTTTAGGGGCATGAGCGGTAAAGCTTTTGACGGAACAGGCAATTATTCTATGGGAATACGTGAACAGATAGTTTTCCCAGAAATAGACTACGATAAAATTGATAAAATTCGTGGCTTAAATATTACCATCACAATGACTGCTAAATCCGATGCTGAAGGTCGGGCTTTATTGCGCAGTTTCCAGTTTCCATTTAAGGATTGAGGTTTAAGTTTAGATGGCCAAAAAATCGATGATAGCTCGTGAAAATCGTAGAGTTAAATTAAGTACCCGTGGTAAGGTTAAACGTCGGGAATTGAGTTCAATCATTGCTAGCCCAACAAGTTCCTATGAGGAAAAATTAACGGCTGCAATAGATTTAAACAAAAGACCGCGTGATGAAAGTCCCTGCCGAGTAAAAAAACGTTGCCGCCAATGTGGTAGACCACGTTCAGTGTATCGGCGCTTTGCATTATGTCGAATTTGTTTGCGGCAAGCTGCTATGCATGGTGATGTGCCTGGTTTGTCTAAATCCAGCTGGTAATTTTTACTTGCGGCCAATGGCCTGTGTTACGAATTGATAACTTCTGGCAACAGATATGCGCGAAGATCAATTAATGACCACCTAGTATAGACTATGTTGGTTATCTCTAAGGAGAGAGCTTGCTCTTAACCTTGGCAACCGCTATGGCTTTGTCCTCGTCGCAGTGTCGAGGTAATCATGAAATATATGAGGTTAAAAAATCTAAATGAGCTTACAAGATCCCATTGCTGACATGTTAACTCAGTTGCGTAATGCACAAGCGGTGAATAAAAAAGAAGTACGCATGCCATTTTCTAAATTAAAAATGGCCATTGCTCATGTTCTTAAGGCAGAAGGTTACATTATTAGTCATGAGAAAATTGAGCATGAAGGCAAGGCTTATCTGTTGATTGGTTTAAAATATCATTTAGGTGCTCCCGTTATAAGTGAAATTAAGCGTGTCAGCCGACCTGGATTACGTCAATATAAACGTAAACATGAATTACCGAAGATTCAAAATGGTTTAGGAATAGCCATTGTTTCCACCCCAAAAGGTTTAATGACCGATAGAACCGCTCGCGCTTCAGGTCATGGTGGTGAAGTTTTGTGCTATGTCTATTAGTAGGAGGCATTTATGTCAAGAGTAGCGAAAAAACCTATAGTTCTTCCTTCTGGAGTTGAAGCCACTCTTAATGGCCAGATGCTCACAATTAAAGGAAGCAAAGGAACAGTACAACAAGAGATTCATTTTGCTGTAAATCTGGAGAGAGAAGGAAATACCATAAAATTATCTCCTAAACAGGAAGGTGATGTAAAATCCGCAGATGCTATTGCAGGCACTACCAGAGCTTTATTATCAAATATGGTGATCGGAGTGAGCCAAGGTTTTGAGCGCAAATTGACTTTAATTGGGGTAGGTTATCGTGCGCAGGCGCAAGGCAGTTTATTATCCTTGACCCTTGGGTTTTCCCACCCAGTTAAATACGACGTCCCAAAAGGAATTACAGTAGAAACTCCAAGCCAGACTGAAATTGTAGTCAAAGGTATAGATAAACAGATAGTGGGACAAGTTGCGGCAGATATTCGGTCATTTAGGCCTCCGGAGCCTTATAAGGGTAAAGGGGTGCGTTATTCCGATGAAAAAATTCATCTAAAAGAAGGTAAGAAGAAATAATGGATAAAAAAACACAACGCTTGCGTCGCGCCCAACGTGGTCGTGCCACAATACGAAAGCTGGGAGCCGTAAGGCTAAGTATACATAGAAGCCCGCGCAATATTTATGCGCAAATTATTGCACCAAATGGTGCGACAATAATCACATCGGCGTCTACATTAGAAAATGAAATCAAAAGCGTCCACCCTATTGGCGGGAATGTATTGGCAGCCAAAGAAGTCGGTAAAATGATCGCTAAACGTGCATTAGAAAATGGGGTTAAAAAAGTCGCATTTGATCGTGGAGGATTTAAATACCACGGCAGAGTTGCGGCCTTGGCTAATGCTGCTCGCGAAGCCGGTTTAGAGTTTTAAAGACATCTCGCAGCTTTGCTGTAGCGAAAGTTGAATTTTTGCGCGGCACTGATTCAAAAACGCAGTTCCCAATTTTTCGTTAGGAGCTGGTACACTCAGGTTTATCATGAGATAAGTGATGAGGCATTTATTCAAGGGAGTAATCCATACTTTTTATGTGCCATAGACATTATTCTCTGTGTAAAGTCCAACAATTGAAAAGGGCTGATTAATGAATGCAGAAACATTAGACGTAACCAGTGATGGATTCCAGGAAAAACTGGTGGCAGTAAATCGAACTGCCAAAGTTGTGAAGGGTGGCCGAATTTTTGGTTTTTCTGCACTGGTCGTTGTGGGTAATGGCAAGGGCAAATTTGGTTATGGTCGCGGCAAGGCGAGGGAAGTCCCTGCAGCAATTCAAAAAGCCATGGAAAGTGCGCGACGTAATTTGATTCAGGTAGAGTTGCACGGGACTACATTACAACATGCAATTATCGCAAGGCATGGAGCAACAAAGGTATTAATAAAACCTGCATCTGAAGGAACTGGGGTTATCGCTGGCAGTGCAATGCGAGCTGTGTTTGAAGTAATGGGCGTATCTAATGTTTTAGCCAAATGCATAGGTTCTTCGAATCCTATGAACGTAGTTAGGGCTACTGTCAAAGGTTTGCAATCCATGGCTTCTCCAGCAGCTATTGCTGAAAAGCGCGGCAAAACTATTGAAGAAATTCTTGAATAAGTGAGTGCAATAATGAAAGCAGCTCAAACAAAACAGATTAAAATCCAGTTGATTCGCAGCCTAAGCGGTAGAATTCCTAATCATATTGCGTGTGCAAATGGGCTAGGACTGCGTCGAATAAATCAAATTCGGGTCGTTGAGGATACTCAACCAAACCGAGGCATGATAAATAAGATTTTTTACTTACTGAAAATAGAAGAATTATAATTGTATACCTGAATAAACTATTGGGCGGTATGGGCCAAGATAGTTTCAGTCAAGAGCAGTTACCTTAAAGAGATATCATTATGCGTTTGAATACGTTAAAGCCAGCTCCTGGAGCCAAACAGAATCCTAAGCGGGTGGGTCGTGGCATTGGGTCAGGTTTAGGAAAGACTTGTGGGCGAGGTCATAAGGGGCAACATGCACGTGCTGGCGGTTATCATAAAGTCGGTTTTGAAGGTGGACAAATGCCTTTACAGCGTCGTCTACCTAAATTTGGTTTTACTTCAGCACAAGCTATGTTTTCTGCAGAAGTTAGACTGCATGAACTACTGAAAGTTACGGAAGATATTATCGATTTAGCCGCTTTAAAAAAAGCGAAAGTGGTGGCTGGCCATATACAGAAGGTTAAAGTAATCGCATCTGGAAAGATTGATAAGCCGGTAACATTACGAGGTATAAAAACAACTGCAGGTGCTAAAAAAGCAATTGAAACTGCGGGCGGAAAGGTTGAAGAATAAATGGCACAGCCCAAGTTAGGATTAGGCTTATCACAAGGCGGATTAAGTGAATTGAAACGCCGGCTTTTATTTGTGCTCGTAGGCATTATTGTCTATCGTATAGGTGCACATATCCCTGTGCCGGGTATTAATCCGGAAAGGCTGGCAGATTTGTTCAAAAATCAGCAGGGTGGAATCTTAGGCCTGTTTAATATGTTTTCTGGCGGTGCTTTGCAGCGCTTTACTGTGTTTGCTTTGAATGTCATGCCCTATATCTCTGCATCAATTATCATGCAGCTATTTACAGTAATATCTCCCAAGTTAGAACAGCTTAAGAAAGAAGGTGAAGCGGGTCGCCGCAAAATAAATCAATATACTCGATATGGTACATTATTACTTGCTGCGTTTCAGGGGTTTGGTATTTCCAAATGGTTAGTCAGTAATGGCACAGTTATTAATCCGGGCTTTGCTTTTTATTTTACTGCTACCTTGACATTAGTAACAGGTACCATGTTTCTAATGTGGTTAGGTGAACAAATCACTGAAAGAGGTATTGGTAATGGTATTTCCCTTATTATATTTGCTGGTATAGTTTCCAGGTTCCCATCTGCTATTGCTGAAGTGCTAGGCCAAGTCAGGCAAGGGCAAATGCAGATTATTTCGCTACTTTTATTAGTAGCTATAGTCCTTTGTATCACGGCTTTTGTGGTGTTTGTTGAACGGGCGCAACGTCGAATTACTGTGAATTATGCCAAACGGCAGCAAGGTAGAAAAATATATGCTGCGCAGAGTAGCCATTTGCCTTTAAAAATTAATATGGCTGGTGTTATTCCACCTATTTTTGCTTCCAGTATCATTTTGTTTCCTGGAACGATCGCGCAGTGGTTTTCAGGAGCCACCGCCGGTACAGCCGGGTTTAGCTGGTTAACACAGATAAGCTTGATGCTGCAGCCGGGACAACCCTTGTTTTTATTATTGGATGCTATAGCAATTATTTTCTTTTGCTTTTTTTATACCGCATTAGTATTTAATCCAAAAGAAACCGCAGACAATCTCAAGAAATCTGGGGCTTTTATTCCAGGATTACGTCCAGGTGATCAGACCGCTCAATATATTGATATGGTAATGACTCGATTAACCTTAGTAGGCGCAATATACCTAACCTTGGTTTCTTTATTGCCAGAATTTTTTATCCTTACCTGGCATGTACCTTTTTATTTTGGTGGTACCTCCCTGTTGATTGTAGTTGTTGTTTTGATGGATTTTATGGCGCAAGTACAGGCGCATCTGGTATCACATCAATATGAATCTATAATGAAAAAAGCCAATTTAAAAGGCCGTGGTACAGGATTGCAGCGCTAAGTCATAGTTTTTTGAGTGTCAGCAAGTACCTATACTTGATACCGTTTTAGTGGAGGATTCCTCATGAAAGTTAGAGTTTCAGTGAAAAAAATGTGTCGTTACTGTAAAGTAATTCGCCGTAATGGTGTGGTACGGATTATTTGTAAAGATGCGCGACATAAACAAAGACAGGGTTGATTTTGGGGATATTCAGCGGTATGCTTGCAAGTTTTCAGCAATTCTCGTTGTGGCCTATTTCGTAATAATTTCTCCCTCACAGGAGAAATAGGGTGTAGTTAAGTTCCGATTTGTAGGAGAGTACTAAATGGTAGTTCGTATTGCGGGTGTTAATATCCCAGAGCGAAAGCATACTCGTGTAGCCTTGACTTCAATCTATGGCATAGGTAATACACGTGCGCGTCTGATCTGCTCAGCAGCTGGTATACGTCCAGATATAAAAGTAAATGATTTAACTGAGGCGGAAATAGAGGCTTTGCGACGGGAAGTAGGCAAATTTCCTTTATTGGAAGGTGATCTACGTAGAGAAGTATCTATGAACATTAAAAGGCTTGTAGATCTTGGTTGTTACCGTGGGTTGCGACATAGACGCGGTCTCCCAGTTAGGGGGCAGCGTACCAAAACAAATGCCCGTACCCGTAAGGGCAAGGCAAAACCAATTCGTAAGTAAGGTAGGATATAAATAATGGCAGATCCCAAAACAACACGTACGCGTAAAAAAATAAAGCGTAAGGTACAAGAAGGTATAGCTCACATACAAGCATCTTTTAATAATACCTTGATTACCGTTACTGATAGGCAAGGAAATGCTTTAGCATGGGCAACGGCTGGAGGAAGTGGTTTTCGCGGATCACGGAAAGGCACTCCATTTGCAGCCCAGGTGGCCGTGGAAAAAGTAGCCCAGGTAGTAAAAGAAATTGGCATGAAGATGCTGGTAGTGTTGGTTAAAGGCCCGGGTCCAGGGCGCGAGTCTGCAATTCGTGCATTCTACTCAAATGGCTTTACAATTACTAATATTGTGGACGTAACCCCATTACCTCATAATGGCTGCCGCCCCCCTAAAAAACGTCGGGTATAGAATTTTCTAAAGATGTTTAAGCCAAAAAGAGTGGCAATTAATCTGCTCTTTTTGAGAGTTATTATTTCTATTTGGAGTTTTTAATGGCTAGATATTTAGGCCCCAAGTGTAAGCTGTCTCGGCGTGAAGGCACTGATTTGATGCTTAAAAGTGGTGTGCGTGCAGTAGAGACTAAATGTAAGCTGGATACTCAACCTGGCCAACATGCTCAAAAACGTGGCCGTCTTTCAGACTATGGTGTTCAGTTGCGTATGCAACAGCTAATTAAGCGTTATTATGGTGTATTACAGCGCCAATTTTTAAATTCTTATGAAGAAGCTGACCGTCAAAAGGGTTCAACGGGTGAGAATCTGTTAAAGTTACTTGAATCAAGATTGGACAATGTGGTTTACCGACTTGGTTTTGCTAGTACCCGTGCTGAAGCCAGGCAATTGGTAAGTCATAAAGCAATTCTTGTAAATGGGAAGGTTGTTAATATTCCTTCTTATCTCGTTCGTCCTAATGACATTATCCAAGTAAGAGAAAGGTCCAGGAAACAATTACGCATTGGAGCGGCAATGGAATTAGCTCAGCAAAGACCACAGCCACAGTGGTTGGATGTAAGTCCCCAAGAAATGCGGGGAGTATTTAAATCTTATCCAGATCCAGCAGACTTCCCAGCGATATTCAAAGTCAGTCTCGTGGTCGAGCTTTTCTCGAAATAGAGGTAATCATATGCAGGATATTTATAGTAGTTTTTTAACACCACGAAATATTCAGGTTCAATCCATTACTCCAATGCATTCTAAAATTGTATTGGAGCCATTGGAACGTGGTTTTGGGCATACCCTTGGGAATGCTTTACGTCGTATTTTACTATCATCGATGCCAGGCGCTGCAATCGTAGAAGTAGAGATTGATGGTGTATTACATGAATACAGCTCCATCGAGGGTGTACGAGAAGATGTGATTGATATTTTACTTAATCTTAAAGGAGTAGCGGTCAAATTACATGGTCGTAATGAAGTATTATTAACTCTCGACAAGAAAGGACCAGGCCCTGTGGTTGCCGGTGATATAGTCCTAGAACATGACGCTGAAATTGTAAATCCAGATCATATCATTGCTCACCTGACAAAAGCTGGCAGACTTAAAATGAATCTAAAGGTCGCAGTCGGTCGTGGTTATGTCCCTTCTGCTGCTTGGTTAGATGCAGCTGGGACAGGAAAACCCGTTGGTAAACTGCAGATCGACGCTTCCTTTTCACCCGTGCGTCGTGTGTCATATCAAGTTGAAAATGCACGTGTTGAAAAAAGAACAGATTTGGATAAGTTAATTCTGGAGATTGAAACTAATGGCACTTTAAATCCTGAAGATGCTATTCGTTACTCGGCCACTATTTTACAACGCCAGTTAGCGTCATTCGTAGAATTAAAGCATGCAGCGCTACAATCACCAAAAGAAAAATCGCGTAAGATTAACCCATTATTACTTCGACCGGTTGAAGATCTTGAGTTGACTGTTCGAGCTGCAAACTGTCTAAAAGCGGAAAGTATTAATACAATAGCTGATTTGGTGCAACGCTCTGAATCTGATTTATTAAAAACTCCAAATTTGGGCAAGAAATCCCTAACTGAAATTAAAACCGTTTTGGCTGCGCGTAATTTGCATCTTGGCATGAAATTAGATGAGTTGCCAGCTCCAGATTCCGATAAAGACTAGGATAAGACTATGCGACATAGAAAAAGTGGGAGACACTTAAACAGAACCAGTAGCCATCGTAAAGCGATGTTTCGCAATATGATAGTTTCTTTATTTGAACACGAACTTATCAGAACGACGGTTGCTAAGGCAAAAGAATTACGCGGTTTTGCCGAGCCTTTAATCACGCTTGCTAAAGTCGATGACGTAGCAAGAAGACGGCTCGCCTTTGATCGACTGCGTGATAAAGTTGCTGTTGGTAAACTATTTAAGGAACTGGGCCCCCGGTTTAAAGAGCGACCAGGCGGCTATTTGCGTGTACTTAAATGTGGCTTCAGACCTGGTGATAATGCGCCAATGGCATTAGTGGAATTAGTTGATCGACCATTAGAATCAGAAGCTGAATAATAATTAGAACTTACCAATAGTTCTCGTGTTATGCAGAGCCTTAGTTCGATGTAAGCTAAAGTTGAACCCGATCAACTGAGGGTTCATTCATTGTTGATTTCCCGCCATTTTTATAAAAAATTTGGCGGGTCATTTCAAGTTATTCCTAATCCCATTTTACACTGACTGTCATCCCGAGCATCAATTTCATCCTGAGCGCAGCGAAGGAACTCCATCCAGTGGCACCTCAATTCAATGATCCTAATTTTCTTTAACCGTATCGAAAATAGAGCCTTATCCCGACGCTGCTTGCGGCGAGGATAAGTCTTTTCCCTTCACAAAACGCGCCACCAGCATACTGCAGACACTATTGCTCATGACATTAAGTAGTGTTGCTGGGGGATCGATAAGTATAGTAATGGCGGCAATAATAATAAGCGCCTGCGGTGGAAATCCGTAGAGAGAGAGAATGAGCATTTCTGCCACCATACCACCACTTGGGATTGCTCCCATCACCGTTCCTACTAATAATGAAATTAATAAGGCGATTAAAAGAACCATTACCCCAGAAAAATTCAGATTAAAAATACCAAATAAGAATGCAATCTTTAAAACACCTCCCAGAACTGACCCATCTTTATGAAGTATAGCCCCCAGGGGAATCACAGTTTCGTAAATTTCTGCTGGCACTTTCATTTGCTTGGTTGCCTGTAGATTTGCTGGAATACTGGCCGCACTGCTACAAGTGGCGAGGGAGGTCATGATAGGTACGGGTGAGTTTTTCCAAAAATTCTTTATCCCCTCGGTTTTACTGGCTAGGTAAGCAAAGAAACTAAAGCCTAAGATAAAATAAATTAATGCGGCGCTGTAATAAATCACCATGGAGCGAAAATAATTTTCTAATAACTGTGGACCCAATTGTCCTACTAAAACTGCAAAATAGGCAAAAAAACCAATAGGAGCGTAATAGATTACAAAAGACACAATTTTCATGGAAACTTCCGTGCCTGCCTGCAATAAGGTATTGATTGACTGGGCTTTTTTACCGAGAGTGGCTGTGGCTAAGCCAACTAAAAAAGCAAAAAATATCAAAGCAAGAATATTTTCACGCGAAAATAATTTAAAAAAATCTGAGACGGTAAAAATGCTGACGATTTGATCTCCTATATTAATATGATTAACTGTGGCTGGCATATTTAGCTTAAGTAATACCCCCTGTGCTGGCGGAAACAGTTTGACAATAATAATCATATAAATAGCGGCGATAATGCTAGTGAATAAAAATGTTAAGAACATAGTGGACACCACTTTCCAGATACGCCCAAGTTGTTCCATGCTGGCAATAGCCGAAGCAATACTGAAAAATATTAGAGGTATGACCACCGTAAACATCAGATTTAAAAATATATCTCCTAATGGTTTAAGCTTTACTGCATTATCTCCGAGGAGTGAGCCAGTGAGAGATCCAGCAAGAACAGAAATTAACAATATAGTCAAAAATAGATAAGCACGAAATTTTTTTAAAAAATAAAACATAATAAACTCCGGTTATTACCGAGCCGCGACCTACCGAGCCGCGACCGTCAGGGAGCGTTTACGTTGCTTCAGTAAACGCTCCCTAATGGTCGCGGCTCGGATAAGAACTGCAAACGTCCCTTAATATCAAACACTTCAGGTATATATCAGGTAAATCGAGAAGAAAAAGAAGAATAAAATGTTCGTGATGAGAAAATAAATTTTTAACTGTACAGTGGTTAACAAAAGATTTATTCAAAAGTGAATAACTGATATAAATGGCAACTCCCAAGAACTATGGAAGTTGCCAATCATCCTCATTAAAACGGAATGTCATCCTCAAAGTCATTAGCAATGGGCGTTATATCAGCCGTAGCCGGTTGTGGATGAACTTTGATGGTTTTACCTGCATCCTCTGGTCTTTCTAATTGTGAATTAAGAACCTGATTGGAGGAACCGCTGCGACTGTCAAGGATATGCATTTCATTGGCAATAATTTCTGTTGTATGCCGTTCGATACCATTTTTATCTTGCCATTTGCGAGTTCTTAAGCTGCCTTCAACATAGATTTTTGAGCCTTTGTGTAAATATTCCCCTACAATCTCAGCCAAGCGATTAAAAAATACAATACGATGCCATTCGGTACGATCCTGAAGCTCGCCACTGGTTTTATCCCTCCAGCTTTCGCTGGTTGCCAAATTAACATTGGCCACTGCGCTGCCGCTAGGCGTATAACGCACTTCGGGGTCACTTCCCAGGTTGCCAATCAGAATGACTTTATTTACACCTCTAGCCATATAGCTCTCTCCTTAAAGATATAACAATTTTTTTGCTACTATCACAGCTCAACCTTGAGATGACAGCGACAATACTTTAACGTAAAGTTCCAGTTAATTAAGTAGGTCAATTTTTTGTAAAGACAAAAAATTTATACTTTCATAAACATGTTCCTGGACATATTAAATACCAAAACAAGCTATCTTACCTTGAGCGCATAGGCGGTTCAATTGAAAAAACAGCCATAGTTAAAATATTGTTATAATTTGTTATATTAGGTCAAATTATTGTTTTTTCTGTTAAAATCTAACAAATTATTGAGGTCCAGATTTTTTCTATCCACCTTCAAATAAGCAGTTTTCTCTTTAATAATCACAGCAGCTTCTACAACACCGGACAATTTTCTGTACCCTTGAGTTAAAAATTGGGCTTGTTGCGCATTTATGTTTCCCACGGGGAGCAGGAGGGTGCTTAGGTAGGGTGGCTGTCGCATAGTCAAGGCAATTAACAGCCATAAAAAAATTAGCACCAAATCAAAAATAAAAATGCCGTTGAAGTGGTAATAACTGTAAATATATCCTCCCAGGCTACCTCCTAAAAAAATACCGAAGAATTGGCAGCTGGAATAAATGCCTATAGCGGTACCTTTGTTTCCAGCAGGAGCAATCTTGGAAATCAGTGAGGGCAATGCGGCCTCCATGAACGTGAAGGCTAGGAAAAAAAGACCCAGGATAAATGCGATTTCGAAAACAGTGGAATGGAAATGCCACAACAAGTATTGCGTTATTCCCAATAGGAAAATCATGACAATAAAAAAAGACCGCATTTTGCGGTATTTTTCCGCTACGATAATACACGGCATTACCGCCAGGAAAGCGAAGACCATAACTGGCAAATACACTATCCAGGTATGGTTTTTAGCGACGCTATTCAACTGCGAGATCATGACAGGAATCACAATAAAGCTAGCAGTCAATAAAGCATGTAGGCTCAAAATTCCAAAGTTTAAACGCATTAATTCCGGATTGGTCAATGTCGATTTAAATAGCTCCGGTAAAGTTTCAGCATCTCGATGAAACACTAGATGTGGAGATCGAGGAACAAAAAATACTAAAGTGCAAATGCTAACCAACCCAAATAAAGCCGTAAGCCAAAATATTCCCGCTAAACCTATCCATAAATTGAGTACAGGGCCCAAAACCATAGCAACTGCAAACGAGACCCCAATGGTCATTCCAATAATAGCCATCGCTTTGGTGCGATTTTCCACTGCCGTCAAATCAGCCACTAGTGCAATAATAGTACTGCCCACAGCACCCGCTCCCTGCAGTGCCCTGCCAATAATAACGCCATAAATTGAGTGAGAAAATGCAGCTATTAAGCTACCCAATATAAATACCATTAGACCAGCGGCAATAACAGGTTTACGACCCACTTTATCAGACAGCATTGCCAGAGGGATTTGAAACAAGGCTTGCGTGAGACCATAAATCCCTAATGCAATTCCCATGAGACCAGGCGTAGCCCCCTTCAGTTGCTGACTGTAAAGAGAGAATATCGGTAAGATGATAAATAAACCCAGCATCCGGGTAGAAAAGATGGTGGCCAGGGATAAGACGGCGCGGGTTTCGAAAGGTATTGGTTTAGTATTAAAGTTCATAAAGCAAGATTATACAGTTTAATAAGGACAAACAAGTCCCTGCACAATTTGTGATACAATAAAATTTCGATACTAATACTTTCCCCCGAGCCTCATCTATGCAATCCATACAAATTCGTGGCGCAAGAACCCACAATTTAAAGAACATTGATTTAGATTTACCGCGCGATAAACTAATTGTAATTACGGGTTTGTCGGGTTCTGGTAAATCTTCATTAGCTTTCGATACTTTATATGCCGAAGGCCAGCGTCGTTATGTTGAATCACTATCATCCTATGCCAGGCAATTTTTATCTGTTATGCAAAAACCGGATGTAGATCACATCGAGGGTTTGTCGCCCGCGATTTCTATCGAACAAAAGGCCACTTCTCACAACCCGCGCTCTACGGTTGGAACTATTACTGAAATCTACGATTATTTGCGTCTGTTATACGCGCGCGTGGGTCAGCCTTGTTGTCCGACGCATCATACCGTGCTGGAAGCGCAAACCATAAGTCAAATGGTAGACACCGTGCTCACATTTCCTCAAGAGGTGCGGTTGATGATATTGGCGCCCATTGTGAAAGGTCGCAAAGGTGAGCACCTGCAACTCTTGGAATCCTTACGCCGCCAAGGGTTTGTCCGCGCACGTATTAATGGCAAAATTTATGATCTTGATCAAGCACCCAAACTCAACTTGCGTCAAAAACATACCATTGAAGTCGTAGTAGACCGTTTTAAAGCCAGGCCCGATATTGCGCAACGTTTGGCAGAATCATTCGAAACCGCATTGCGTCTTGCCGATGGTCTTGCCGTTGTAACCGAAATGGATAGAACCAATGGTTCTGAACGTGTTTTCTCTTCTAAATTTGCCTGTCCTTTATGTGGTTATAGTCTAGCTGAATTAGAACCGCGTCTATTTTCTTTTAACAGTCCTGCCGGTGCTTGTCCCGAATGTGATGGTTTGGGCGTAAAGCAATTTTTTGATACCAGTAAGGTGTTACAAAATCCAGAATTAAGCCTGGCTGGTGGTGCAATTCGCGGTTGGGATCGGCGCAATGCCTACTATTTTCAAATATTGAAGTCTCTGGCCAAGCATTATAAATTTGACGTAGAAGTGCCATTTGAAGAGCTTAGAAAAAAGGTACAAGAAAAAATTCTTTATGGCAGTGGTGATGAAGAGATTGAATTTATTTATGTCAATGAACGCGGACGGCGTACTACGCGGGTATATGCTTTTGAAGGCATTATTCCTAATATGGAGCGCCGATACCGAGAAACGGAATCGGAAGCTGTGCGGGAAGATTTGTCTCATTACTTAACCACTAGCCGCTGCCCTGCCTGTCAGGGCGCGCGTTTGCGCACAGAGGCGCGCAATGTGTTTATCAATGATGTCAACTTGCCACAAATCGCTGCTATGCCTGTTGGTAGGGCATTGCAATTTTTTGGCGCACTAGATTTGCCGGGCCGGCGTGGCAAAATTGCTATACGCATACTCAAAGAAATCAATGATCGTTTAGGTTTTTTAGTCAGTGTAGGTCTAGATTATTTAACCTTAGATCGAAGCGCAGATACTTTATCCGGTGGTGAAGCTCAGCGTATCCGCTTGGCAAGCCAAATCGGCTCTGGCTTAGTTGGAGTAATGTACATTCTAGATGAACCTTCAATAGGGTTGCATCAGCGCGACAATGACCGTTTATTACAAACGCTAAAGCGATTACGTGATTTAGGAAATACCGTCATTGTCGTTGAGCACGATGAAGAAGCCATTCGTACAGCGGATTATGTAGTTGATATTGGTCCGGGCGCCGGTGTACATGGCGGTCAAGTAGTTGCTCAGGGAACTCCAAAACAAATTTGTCAGTCAAAATCTTCATTGACTGGACAATATTTATCCGGGACACTTAAGATTGAAGTTCCCCAAGATAGAGTGTCTCCTGACCCTAAACGCATGTTGCGTTTATTAGGGGTATCCTGCAACAACTTGAAAAATGTCGATATTGCTATTCCCATAGGACTAATTACCTGTGTCACAGGTGTTTCCGGTTCTGGGAAATCTAGTCTGATCAATGACACTTTATATCCCATAGTAGCGCATAACTTAAATGGCATGGAAAGCATCACCCCGGGCCCCTATAAACAGATTGCCGGTCTTGGACATCTCGATAAGGTGGTTGCTATTGATCAAAGCCCCATCGGGCGCACACCGCGTTCAAATCCTGCGACCTATACTGGCTTATTTACACCTATAAGAGAACTATTCGCCGTTACCCAAGAAGCCCGCACGCGTGGCTATCAAGCAGGACGCTTCAGTTTTAACGTTAAAGGCGGGCGCTGTGAAGCCTGTGAAGGGGATGGTTTAATTAAAGTAGAAATGCATTTTCTTGCGGATGTATATGTGCAATGCGACGTATGTAAGGGTCAGCGTTATAATCGCGAAACCTTGGAAGTAAAGTACAAAGGCAAAAATATACATGAAGTTCTAGATATGACCGTAGAAGAGGCGCGAGTGTTTTTTGATCCTGTGCCGCAAATCGCCCGTAAATTGCAAACGTTAATTGAAGTAGGGTTGTCCTATATTGGTTTAGGCCAAAGCGCCACCACCTTGTCAGGAGGTGAAGCCCAGCGAGTAAAACTAGCTAAGGAACTATCGCGGCGTGATACTGGCAATACACTATATATCCTTGATGAACCAACTACCGGCCTACATTTTCATGACGTGAAACAATTGCTAGAAGTTTTACATAGCCTGCGACAACGTGGCAATACCATTATTATCATCGAACATAACTTAGATGTAGTAAAAACAGCTGATTGGGTTATAGACTTAGGACCTGAAGGTGGTGAAAAAGGGGGCGAAGTCATTGCGTCAGGTGTGCCCGAAGACATTGCAAAGCAGGCTAATTCTTATACTGGACAGTTTCTGAAGCATTTACTATGAAGATTTACATTTTCTCCTTAAGCTCCTAAATATCCCTCACAAGGGTCATTGTGGTAGCATAGGAAACTCAATTAAATTTTAAGAGCTGATATGTCGACTAATACTCACCATCGTTTTCTTCGCGCTTTACATCGCCAGCCGGTAGATAAAACTCCCGTATGGGTTATGCGCCAGGCAGGACGTTATTTGCCGGAATACCGCAGGGTTCGTGCGCAGGCAAAAGATTTTCTGCACTTGTGCAAAACTCCCGAGTTGGCTTGCCAAGTCACGTTGCAACCGCTGGCTCGTTTCCCGCTAGATGCGGCTATTGTATTTTCAGATATATTAACTATACCCGATGCGATGGGATTGGGCCTGCATTTTGTGGAGAATGAAGGTCCAAAGTTCGAACATCCTTTGCGCACACGCCAAGATATAAATTCCCTGGCAATACCTGATATGGCTGATCTGCGTTATGTAATGGACACTATAGCTATGGTGCGCCACGAATTAGCAGATAAAGTGCCATTAATCGGTTTTTCCGGCAGCCCCTGGACTTTAGCTTGCTATATGATTGAAGGTGGGGCAAGCAAAACATTCAGCATTATTAAACAATGGTTGTTTTCAGATCCAGAAGGTTTACATCTACTGTTGGCATTACTGGCTGATGCCGTGGCTGAATATTTGCAGGCGCAAATTAGTGTAGGTGCCGAAGTAGTGATGATTTTCGATACCTGGGGTGGAATTTTGACTCCACAGGATTATTATGAGTTTTCGCTTAAATACATGACGCAAATTATTGCGCGCATCCGTAAATACCAGCAGGCACATACACCTATTATCTTATTTACCAAAAATGGTGGACAATGGCTCGAAGCTATGGCCGATAGCGGCTGTGATGCTTTAGGATTGGATTGGACCAGTGATCTGGGGGTTGCACGTGCACGTGTGGGTGAAAAAGTAGCATTGCAGGGTAATATGGATCCAGCCGTATTGTTGTCTACACCGCAGCGTATCGAACAGGAAGTAGCTCATATTTTAAGTCGCTATGGTAATGAAACGGGGCATGTTTTTAATTTAGGGCATGGGATACTGCCGCAGACACCGGTAGAGAATATGGCCGCTCTCGTTGAGGCCGTACATAATTTGAATACTCTCCGTAAGTAATGCTATGCACCATACTATGAGTTTTTACACCGCTACTATTACTCTTATCCTGGTAATGGATCCTCTAGGGAATATCCCTTTATTTTTATCAATCCTGAAAAACATACACCCCAAACGCCAAGCCTGGATCATTTTGCGTGAATCCTTTATTGCTTTCGTGATCCTCGCATTGTTTTTATTTTTTGGTGGCAATATCTTAAATGGCTTAAATATAACTGATCCGGACTTAAACATTGCTGGAGGCATTATTTTATTTATAATTGCCTTACGCATGATCTTCCCACATCCGGATACTCATACTCAGGATGCCATTCACGGTGAGCCATTTATAGTGCCTTTGGCGGTGCCGCTGACTGCAGGGCCAGCTACCCTGGCGACGGTCCTATTATTTGCCAATCAGGAACCACAACGCATGGGAGCCTGGTTTGGCGCTCTTGTCATTTCTTCAGTTCTTTTTACTATCGTATTATTATGCTCACGCTATTTGATGAAAATTCTCGGCGAACGCGGTTTAATTGCCGTCGAAAGATTAATGGGTATGATCTTGACTACAGTATCCGTGCAGATGTTTTTATCAGGTATCAAGGAGTACTTTCAGTTTTAAAAACTATTCCCTCTATCTCCTCCAGTGGCACTTCATTTGGTCTTTCTCGTCAAAAAGATATTTAAATAAATAGGTGTCGATCCCGTAGTTCTACGGTATTGACTCCCAAACCCTACCCGTTCAATAGTGTTGCCTTCATTATTGGCGGGGGCAGCCTATGTACGCCTGTGCGATCGGATTTTTAACAGGAATTTTGGCATTACAACTTTGTAAAACTTTACCACCCTTAATGTGGTTGGTTTATGCTGGCATTCTATGGTTGCTATTAGCTTGGGTTTCTCCTAGGAGTTTGCGTTGGTTGGTTTGTTGCATTTTATTTGCAATAGGGGGCTTTGCTTACGGTATGTTCTCAGCGCAGCGCATTTTAAGCTGGAATTTGCCTGAGGGGCTGGAGGACAAGGCAGTAACAGTAACCGGGAAAATTATTTCATTACCCCAAACGCAAGAAAAAGCAGCAAATTTTGAATTTCAATTACAAACTCTGGAGGGCAGGGCGCAGCGCACAAAATTACGTCTTTCTTGGTACAAAGTCCCTGCAAATATGTTGCTCCCGGTGGGTTCTCATTGGCAATTCCAAGTGCGCTTGAAAAAACCGCATGGACTGTCTAATCCCGGTGGTTTTGATTATGAGAAATGGTTATTTGCCAAAGGTATCCGCGCCACTGGCTATATCTTGAGTGCAACACCCTTAGCTGCAGTTGATAAATTTTCATTAGGCACGTTAAATGATCAAATACGCCAATCTCTGCAACAAAAAATTCAACAGACCCTGGGGAATGAACCTGGTGCTGGGTTAATTACCGCATTAATTATGGGATCACAAAGCGGCATCAGCGAACAACAATGGCAAGTAATGCGCGCTACGGGAACCAATCACCTCATGGCGATTGCGGGTGTGCATATTGGTTTTGTTGCGGGTTTTGTTTATGTACTTGTTAATTTTCTTTGGCGATGTAGCTCACGTTGTCTGTTACTGGTTCCAGCACAGTCAGCCGCAGCCGGTGGTTCATTGCTGGCAGCTGCTACATATAGTGCACTGGCGGGGTTTGCATTGCCGACGGAACGCGCATTGTTCATGCTGTTGGTATTGATGCTTGGTTTATGGTTACGGCGGCAATTATCAGTATGGAATGCATTTATGCTGGCATTACTGATAGTTTTAGTGCTGAACCCATTTGCCACTTTAACTGTTAGCTTCTGGCTATCGTTTGGCGCTGTATTTGCTATTTTATATGGTATCGGTGGTCGGCTTAATCCTAAGGGTTGGTGGTGGAAATATGCAAGGGTGCAGTGGGTAATTACCTTAGGCTTAATTCCTATTTCACTAGTGCTGTTTCAGCAGACTTCCTTGATTTCTTTTGTCGCGAATATGTTCGCAGTACCGGCAGTTGGAATTATAGTATTACCGCTCTGTCTTTCAGGTGCGTTATTACTATTTATCTGGCCCAAAGCGGCGCACTGGTTTTTGCTAGTCTCAGCTAAAATTATCTCTGCTATCTGGTGGTTGCTGGCGCATTTGGCGCAGTTGCCGGGTGCTATTTGGCAGCAGAATATTCCCAACTTTTGGATATTATTTGCGGCTGTCATAGGGGTGATAATGATGGTAGCTCCCCGCGGGATACCGTGCCGTTGGACTGGGATATTGTGGGTATTTCCATTGCTCTATTACCGATCACCCACACCGCAGCTGGGGGAGACCTGGATAACCTTGCTGGATGTAGGGCAGGGTTTATCTGCAGTAGTGCGCACTGAACATCATACTTTGGTCTATGACACGGGTCCGCAAATGGGAATTGATGATGCGGGGTCTAGAGTTATCTTACCTTTTCTACATGCGGTAGGGGTTAGACATTTGGATATGTTAATGATAAGCCACGGTGATAGCGATCATATAGGTGGGGCTAATTCTTTATTAGCACAAATGCCAGCAGGGCAAATAGTTAGCAGCGTGCCGGAACGTTTTCCTGAAGCAAAAGCACAGGTATGTCAGCCAAATCAAACATGGGATTGGGACGGGGTAGTTTTTAAAGTACTTTATCCGCCATTGGCACTATTGCATCAGAACAACAATAGCTCGTGTGTACTAAGCATTAGTCGGTTAGGGAAGAGGATATTAATACTGACCGGGGATATTGAAAAACCCGCTGAGGATTATATGCTACAACATGATTCTAGCGAACTACCGACTATGATAATCATCGCGCCGCATCATGGTAGTCGCACATCATCCACGGCAGATTTTGTGCGTGTAATCCATGCCCGGTATGTATTATTTCCGGTGGGTTATAAAAATCGTTATCACTTCCCCAGCCAAGTAGTAATGGAACGCTATCAACAGAGCGGAGCGGTGTTGTTAAACACCGCCAGTGAAGGCGCTATTACCCTGCAATTAAATAAAGAAGCTGAGTTTATTCGGGTATTAACGCAGCGACGTCAGAGTAAAAGTATATGGAATTAAGTGGACTCTACGTAGGCAGCCAATGCGGTCAATCTAATTCTGCACTAACCGCCGTGGCGCAACGCGTCCGTCTTTAAGAATTTCTCCCACTCCTACAAAACCACCGTTTTTGTGGCTAAGACGTACCCAACCCTCTGTTGGCGCATGGGGAATAATAACCGGCTGTCCCTGTTTTAAGTAGTAGATTGCCGCCTCAGATAATGATAACTGGGTCCAGCCGCTAATAGAACTATCCACGGGTAAAAGATAAGAGTCGAGAACTTGGGGCTCGGTGGATTGTAGAGCTTCGATATGCGACAGAAGATGCATCTGTTCCGGCTGGTAACTTCCTGCACTTAAGCGACGTAATACGCTCACATGTGCGCCGCACCCTAGAACTTCTCCCATATCTTCCACCAAGGTACGGATGTACGTGCCTTTGCTGCTGCGAACCTCAAAACTAAAATAGTCTGGGCCATGCTCTATAAGCTTAAGTTCATATATGGTGACTTGGCGTGGTTCACGAGGGATATCTATACCCTGGCGCGCAAACTTGTATAAAGGTTGACCGTTATGTTTGATGGCGGAATACATCGAGGGAATCTGCGAGATAACTCCAGTGAATTGCGTAAATAACGCCTGTAGATTTTCACTGGTGATGACAGGAATCGCGCGTATTTGTATCGTCTCGCCTTCACGGTCACCCGTGCTAGTTTTAACACCTAACTTTGCCGTGACTTGGTAATATTTATCTGCTTCTAATAAAAACTGGCTGAACTTGGTCGCTTCACCAAAACAAATAGGTAGCATGCCACTTGCTAGCGGATCTAAGCTACCGGTGTGGCCAGCCTTGTTAGCATTATATAATCTTTTAACAACCTGCAATGCAGCATTAGAGGTCATGCCTTCTGGTTTATCTAACAATAATATGCCATTTATAGAGCGCTTATTATTTCGGGGTTTGTTCACCTTTATTCTCTCCTTTTGAATCTTCTTTAATTGCTTGCTCAATCAGACGGTCAATATGTTGGCCTCTGCTGATGGATTCATCATAAACGAAACGTAGTTTAGGGGTAACTCTCAGATTGAGCGTATGGGCTAGCTCATAGCGCAAAAATCCGGCCGCTTTGTTGAGAGCAGATAATGTCTCTTTAACATGGTTTTCATTGAGCTGGCTAACAAGAACTGTGGCATTAGCCATATCGGGCGAAACATCAACGGCGGTTATAGAAACAGTATGAAAACGAGGGTCGTGAGCTTTGGTATTCAGCAACACTGCCAGCTCACGTTGAATTTGATCGGCTATACGTTGCATACGGCTGAAGGTCATGAATGTGGTTCCTGCAGATTAGCTATATATTAAAATACTACATTCGGCATTGTAACTTCCTCTCCCCTTGCGGGAGAGGGGATCATAGACAGGAAGAGTGGGAGCATTTAGGAAGTATTTAATACACCCAACAAGGGAAAGGAGAATCAGGTGATATCGCGATTTTATAATTGTCGCACGACTTCCTGCGTTTCAAATACTTCGATTTGGTCACCTACTTTGACGTCATTATAATCTTTGACCCCAATGCCGCACTCTGTGCCACTCCGTACTTCACTGACATCATCTTTAAATCGACGAAGTGATTCCAATTTACCAGTAAATACTACAACATTATCTCTCAAGACACGGATTGAACTATTACGCCTGACAACCCCTTCAATGACTAAGCAGCCAGCAATAGCGCCTAATTTTGAGGATCTAAATACATCTCTTACCTGAGCGAGACCGGTTATCATTTCTTTGTATTCTGGTTTTAACATGCCACTCAGTGCAGCTTTAATTTCATCTATCAGGTTATAGATAATGCTGTAGTAACGCAGATCAACTTCTTCGCTTTCCACCAACTTTCGGGCACTTGCATCAGCACGTACATTAAACCCAAGCAGGATGGCAGAGGAGGCAATGGCGAGGTTGACGTCAGATTCAGTAATGCCACCTACACCACTAGCAATAATACTTACTTTCACTTCGTCAGTGGCCATTTTAGTGAGCGCATCGCTAATGGCTTCAAGAGAACCTTGCACATCTGCTTTCAATACGATATTGAGGGCATTGACTTTGCCTTCGCCCATTTGAGAAAAAATATTTTCCAGCTTGGCCGCTCGTTGTCGCGCTAGCTTGATATCGCGGTATTTTCCTTGGCGGAATAAAGCGACTTCGCGGGCTTTTTTCTCAGTAGGTACTACAATAGCTTCATCGCCAGCACTCGGGGTCCCTGACAAACCTAAAAGTTCTACTGGGGTGGAAGGAATGGCGCCCTCTCGGGATTGACCCAAGTCATCAACCATCGCTCGCACGCGACCATACTCTCCGCCTGCCAAAAGGATATCACCTTTGTGCAGGGTGCCGCTTTGTATCAGAATAGTTGCTACGGGACCACGTCCTTTATCTAGCCGCGACTCAATTACAATACCACGAGCTGGACTATCCTCAGGTGCTTTCAATTCCAGCAGCTCAGCTTGTAATAAAATTCTATCCAATAAATCATCTACACCCACACCTGTTTTGGCTGATATTTGCTGGAACATGGTGTCGCCACCCCAATCTTCTGAGATAACTTCGTATTTAGAAAGCTCAATTCGTACACGATCGGGATCAGCGCCCGGTTTATCCATTTTATTGATCGCTACGATGATAGGCACTTTAGCGGCTTTTGCGTGTTGAATGGCTTCGATAGTTTGGGGCATCACACCATCGTCAGCGGCTACAACCAGGATCACAATGTCAGTGCATTTTGCGCCCCGAGCACGCATGGCAGTAAAAGCTTCATGGCCGGGTGTGTCTAAAAAGGTAATTACACCTTTGGCTGTATTGACCTGATAGGCGCCTATATGCTGAGTAATGCCACCTGCTTCGCTACTCGTCACTTTGGTGCGACGAATATAATCTAGTAAGGAAGTTTTACCATGATCTACGTGACCCATAATCGTTACCACAGGAGCCCTTGTGGTTATACGGGTGTCTTTTTCATTTTCCGATAATAGACTCTCTTCCAGCGCATTAACGTTCAATAGCTTCGGTTTGTGCCCCATTTCCTCAACTACTATGGAGGCAGTTTCTTGATCTATTACTTGGTTTATAGTGACCAATGCACCCAGTTTCATCATAGCTTTAATGACTTCTGCAGCTTTAACCGACATTTTTTGTGCTAGATCAGCAACGGTGACAGTTTCAGGGATAATCACTTCCCGAACTACTGGAGAGGTAGGTTTGGAAAATCCATGATCCCGAGTAAGAGATGTTGCTGGCTGAGACTTCCTGTGTGATCTTCTGTGGCGCGACTGTGGGTATTCAAACTCTTCTTCCTCGGTACTACTCGATATTTCATAACCATGTCGCTCAGGAGCGGCGCTACTACCGCGTCGTTCTTTTTTCTTTTTACTTCGTTTTTTATCCTCTGTTTCATACGCTGGTTTTGCTGATTTCTGTTCAGGTGCGCGAGTGATGGTAGGTTCAGTAGTCGCAGGGGTAGGTTTGCTCTCTGTGGGCGATTGCGGTGCTTCGGTTAGCGCTGGAGTTGTTGGTTCAGAGACGATCTCAGGTGTAGGAGTTACTGGCGATTCTTCGACAACAGAAGTCTCTTCAATAATAGGCTTGGGCGGTTCAGGGGGGGGAGGGGTAATTTTCTGCTCGACAACAACTGATTTCTTACGGCGGATTATAACGGGCACGGCGCTAGCAGATGACTTGCCTGGCTGGCGTAAAGTATCAACTTTAGTTTCAGTATAGGTTATTTTCTCAGCGGGTGAGGTTGGTGTTGCCGCTGTTTTACCTTGTCCGCTTTTTAAAAAAGCTAACAATGTGCGCTTTTGCTCATTAGTCAGAGTTAAGGGCTCATCAGGGCTGGTAACCGCAATGCCAGCTTTTTGTAGAGATGTTAATAACCGCTCTAGCCGGTCTTCAGTGTGAATGCCAATAGTTTTAGCAAATTCTCTGACTGTTACTTCCGCCATATTTATTCCTCACAGACTATCTGCTGTTTGCAGCTGGTTTTTATATTGCTGTATCCACACCTGACTTGCGTCAGAGGGATATGATGCGCGTAAATTCTTAAAAAACGAGTTTTGCCAATGTTTGTTTTTAACTATTGCTAGGTTATGACAGTTACTGGATTGATACCTGGACTGTCTCCTCTAAACCTATTTTTTGGGTTCTTCATCTGCAAACCAAGGAGCCCGGGCGGCCATAATCAATTGTGCAGCCCGTTGTTCATCGAGTCCTTCAATATCACTGATATCATCAACAGATTGTTCGGCTAAATCTTCCTGGGTGATGATGCCACGACTAGCTAACTGATAGGCGAGATCCGTGGACATTCCTTCCAAATTTAACAAGTCTTGAGCTGGTTCCGGTACGCTCAGTTGGGCCTCAAGTTCTTTTGCTAACAGTAGATCGCGGGCCTGATTCTGCAGTTCATTAGCAGCTTCAGCATCAATGCCTGGTATTGCAGTGATATCTTCAATAGCGGCAAAAGCCAGCTCATCAAGGCTGGTATAGCCATCCTGAACTAGGGCTTGAGCTATGCCTTCATCTATATTGAGTTCTTTGATGAAATTTTGTTTTAGGCGTTCCGCTTCGGCGGAGTGTTTTTCATTGGCTTCTGCTGAAGTCATTACATTTAATTTCCAGCCAGTCAATTCGCTAGCTAATCGCACATTTTGGCCATTTCTGCCAATAGCTTGTGAAAGTTGATCTTCGCGAACGGCAACGTCCATGACCTTAGTTTCTTCATCAGCCATAATAGATACAACTTCAGCGGGAGCCATAGCGTTGATCACTAATTGCACAGGGTTATCATCCCAAAGCACAATGTCAATGCGCTCACCGCCTAATTCTCCGGAAACCGCCTGAACGCGCGCTCCACGCATGCCTACGCAAGCCCCAATAGGATCGATACGCCCATCATTGGTCTTGACTGCAATCTTGGCTCGGGAGCCGGGGTCGCGAGCAACTGCTTTAATTTCAATTACCTGTTCCCCAATTTCAGGCACCTCAATCTTGAATAGTTCCGCCAGCATTTGGGGGTGGGTGCGGCTCATTAATAGCTGCGGACCACGCTTATCACTGCGTATGGAGTATAGATAGGCGCGCAACCGGTCACCGACTCTCACCATCTCGCGCGGAATGGTTTCTTCACGAGAAATTATGCCCTCAGCACCATCGCCAAGATCTAAAATTATACTCTCATGAGTCGCTTTTTTTATGACCCCAGTTAACAGTTCACCTATGCGTTTTAAGTAACGACTTTCTATTTTTTTACGTTCTGCTTCACGAACTTTTTGCATCAGCACCTGTTTGGCCTGTTGTGCAGCAATACGGCCAAATTCAACTGATTCTATGGGTTCTTCTATAATATCACCGGCCACTAGCCCTGGGTGATCCTTTTTCTCTTCGGTAGCTGTCTGTAGTAATATATATTTCCCGGGAAAATCCTCTACTTCTTCTGGATCTTCCGTCACTGTCCAAAAACGAAAAGTTTCATAATCTCCGGTTTTATGGTCTATAGAAACTCGGATTGAAACGTCATCTGAATATTGTTTAGCTGCGACTGCTGCCAAGGCAGCTTCGACGGCTTCAAAAATGACGGACTTATCAACGCCTTTTTCATTAGACAAGGAGTCGACAATTAATAAGATATCTTTGTTCATTGCTAAAACCTCAATTCAGGTATGAGATTGGCTTTCTCAATATTTTTTAATTCCAGCTCAAAGAGGCTATCTTCGGTCTGGATGCGCACTATGTCGTTGGTTGCGCTGAGTAATTCCCCAGTAAAATTTCGCCTGCCGTCCAGTCCATTACGCAGCTTTATATGTATCTTGCTGCCTATAAAGCGTTGGTAGTGCGCAGGAGTAACTAATAGACGGTCTAGACCAGGCGATGACACTTCTAGGTTGTATTGTCCTGCTATAGGTGCAGCAACATCTAATACAGCGCTGATCTGGCGGCTGATGCGTGAACAATCCTCTATAGTAATTCCACCTTGGACATTCTCAACAAATACACGTAAAGCTTTTCTATGGCCTTCAGATACAATGCAGCAATACACCATTTCAAAACCTAAAGCAGAAACGGCGGGCGCGATAATGCTTTCCAGCTCAGATGAAACAGTCATATCTACCTCAAGTATTCAGCGACTCAGTGGAATTGCAAAGTTTTTGCAGGTAGTGCCGACAAAGCCTTCTGCAGGCACAAATAAAAAATGGGCAAATAGCCCATTTTTTCTAAAGTCATTCTCGCTTCCAGGAGCTGGATTCTAAACTACAGCTAGAGAATATAATCACTTTGATTTTTATATTGGTAGCGGGGGCAGGATTTGAACCTACGACCTTCGGGTTATGAGCCCGACGAGCTGCCAGACTGCTCCACCCCGCGTTGCATCTAACGTGAAAAAGATCATAACGAATATTAAAGCTAAACTCAAGGACTATAGACTTCAAGGAGAGAAATTAGTTGAGTAGAACTAAAATTAGGATAAAGTTCTTGTCTTCGCACCTAAATTAGGAGGTTAGCAATGGAAGTTCATCGATGAGGTGGCTTCTTTCGATAATCTATGCGGGGGAGGGGTTCTGTAGGCCACCCCAACCCGCATATAAGGAATACAGCCTGTTCAGCTGCCATCCGAGCTGGTTGCCGCCCGAACACTGTTAAGGATGTAAACCAGCCGTTTCCTTACAAAAAAATCCGCCATTTTCCTACATTTTATCCGCAAAGAATATGTTTTAATCTGTACCGAGAAATCACTTGGGGCGCAGGGAACTTGAATTATTAGGAGCCTCAATTCAAGGAAGATTGCATCTAGGGAAGGATGCTGGTAGCAAGGAAGCTGCCACGAACCAAGTGATTTCACTTTTTGACATACCGCAAGGATGCGGTATGTTTAAAGAAATCACCCATATATTTACCGCTTCGCGGTGTTTAAGGTTTAGAGTGTGTGAAAATCCTGCGCTAATAGTTCAAATAGAGTTTCTTCCCTAATAATCCTGGCCGCCCCCTTTTACCAATCATATTGGTGTGTTTTACCTTCAATTAATATTCTTTTATTAGGGCCTGTTGTCAATTACTCTGAAGTCCGGCGTCTCGCGGCTTGTCCGCATGATCCAGAAGAGCTTAAAACCTGCTGAGAAGGCAAGAAACATTTGCCAAGCCCCCTGAATCCCGCGGACATCAGAGTAATTGAAGGCAGACCCTAGTTCCCTCAAGTTTAATAATCTTTAATATTTAAAGCCAATTAATTTAGCGTGTCGAGTCAAATCGGCTCATGGTGAGAAATTTTCCGCCAAAAGACTACATTTTTAACTTCTGAATTATGATTTAATATGGTTCAAAGTTTGTCTAGCGGAAAACAGGGATTCATAATTCATTACTAGAAAGGGATAATTCAGGATGAAAATATTACAATTGCTGAAACTTCCGAAAAAGCTCAAACTTCAAGTCGTGAGCTAACATGGTTATGTTTAATTTCCTCTTATTTCCAACTAAAAATACCTTATTGTTTGAAATTATATCTATTTCAAGCAAATCCCACTCTGTTATTTTACCAACAACCTTTCTGCAGTAAGCATTTTTTCTTAGGCTAACTAGGAGTGTTCTGCGTGATTCAAGTTTTATTAGTTGATGATCATGAGCTGGTTCGTGCAGCAATAAAATCAATGTTAAGTAATTTGCCTGATATTACTGTCATTGGGGAAGCGGGAAATGGTGAAGATGCCATTCGTCTAACCCGAGAATTGGGGCCTGATATTGTACTGATGGATTTAAACATGCCGGGTATAGGAGGTTTTGAAGCCATCATGCGCTTGCTGCGTACTAATTCGGTCACGAAAATCTTAATAGTCAGTGCCCATGCAGATGGTTTTGTGCCAGCCAGATTAATAGAATTAGGAGTTGCTGGATACTTAAGCAAGCAGGCTAGCGAGGGGGAGCTAATCCAAGCGATCCGAGCCGTTTACGCTGGAGAACGCTATATTGATTCTTCCATGGCGGAGAATATAGCGATGTTTCATATCGCTTCTCAGGATAACGTCTCCCCATTTGCAAACCTATCGGAACGGGAATTGCAGGTTTTGCTTATGGTCGGTAATGGTATGGATACGACAGAAATTGCTGAAAAACTCTACCTCAGTAAAAAAACTATCAATGGATACCAGTGTAATGTTTTAAAAAAACTGGGCGTAAAATCAGACGTTGAGGCGGTTCGTCTTGCCATGGATCATGGTTTGGTTGAGGTGTAAGAATAATATCCATTAATGTGGAATAAATAGGTTATTAATTAATCCTTCGCCATATCCAAAAAAGTAAGCACATTCTGAAGAGTGCTTTCTACTTCGCAGGGGGGCAAATCCTATTCTGGCCCACAAGGCGCGCTATCTTTGAACATTCCGTTACTAGATAAAAAACTCGCTAGCTGCAATTATAAGTGATCGTCGAGTGAAAATTAGAAAAATAGCTTAGTTTATATAAACAATAAAACGGCGCGCAGATAAGGGCGACTTTTGGAATGGTAATTGTATTATTGTACTAAACTTTTTTTGTGACTTAAGAAGTTTATCTGGTTCATGCGGTAATCCAGGAGATATCTATGTTAGGTCAAGTGCAAATTCGCGAAGAAATTGCAACACGTTTAAAACAAGCGCGCATTAATGCCGGTTTTGAATCAGTGGAAAATTTTTGTCAAAAGAATGGATTAGCAATGCCGCAATATTCAGCTCACGAAGATGGAAGCAAAAGTTTAAAAGCGTCGCAGGCGATGCAATATTGCAAGCTTTTGCGCGTGTCCTTACATTGGCTTATATTAGGTGATGATAATCTAAAACCTCTTCATAGAAAGAAAAGAGAATCTTCAGGTCCTTAAGGCTTGTCCAAAAAACGACCGATCTGTTGAAACCAATCTAGAAAGTACTGCATTTTTTTTAGCAAAAAAATTACCTAAAGTTGTAGATGCATTTTATAAAAAATTTACTTATCGTTTTGGTGAGCATCTTGCTTGTTCTGTATCCTTCTGCACTTGTTGTGACTTGTCCGCGGTAATAGGCTGCCGGAGAGTTAAAGTGGCTGCATTTATTCTTCCTCCTATCCATCACAGCAACCCAATCGCAAAACCCATCCCGTATGTACTGGTGGAGAGATATTTTTAGGATACATGAATATTTATTTTATGAAACTCTAGAAATATCTGTGTTTATGGGTTTAAAAAGTAAAATATATATTATTTTTCCATATTTTGTGGATGTTAATAGGGTCGCTATGATTAATTATTCGCCGACTGAACCAATTACTGAATAATTACCTCTATCGATGATATTATAGGGTTGTAATTAAGCAGCCGTTCGTTGCGCCTATAAGTGCGGCAATAAACCTTAAAAAATACTAAAATGTAGCATCTCTCGAGAGTGTTGTTTTTTGTACATATATTATGAGAGCTATATAATAAACTGTTTAAATTATTGGCAGGATATTTAGTTATATTATTGCAACCTAAATTAATTAGGGGGTCGTTATGACAGTTAAGGATCGAGCAAATATCTCCGAATTACAATGGAAAGATGTTCGGCTTGAAGTTGCAAAACTCAATCCAGAATTGGCGGAAATTATTGATAAAATTGATCCGGGTCCTGAATGCACTCTATTTAAAGCTTCTTATCCATTTGGAGGCGAGATTCTGAAAAATGGAGATCTCTATATCCCTAATAGCCAGGGTGTATTAACCTGTTTTAATAGCCCGCAAATATCAAACCATGTTCGAGATAAATTAAACTACAATCTTGGTTCAAATCCGGTTAGCTTTATTTTAAAAAATACTGCTGAATTTTTTATTATACGTGAAAATAATACCATTCCATTTTATGGTCTAATGACTCCTGGAAAAATATTTGGTTTTTGGCGTGTTTTAAATCCCGGTATTTCGCAGCATCCGATTTTTATATGGGATATGAGCGCAGGAGCACGTTCTATCTTTATGCTCCCAAAAATTTCTGAGACGGGTAAATATAATAAATTAAGTCGAGCTTTTCAGTTAAGATCTGAAAAGCCAAACACATTATTAGATCATTGGAAGTTATTCAAAGAAATTGCAAACCATCCTGATTTTGGTGAAGCCTGGACAGCTGAAATATTATTTTTTTCAAAGGAATGGTTCGATCGTTTAAATGATAAAGAATGGTCCGCTTTTAAAATGTATTTATTTGAGAAAGCATGGGCGGGAACGGAATTTTTCCGCAACCAATTTATTTGGTCGGTGGTGTTTTCTCTAATTCAGCAAGGGCGCAATATTAAACCTAACCCGTATATAGCAGATGTTGTAAGACATTTGTTAGCCATGGGAATCGGAGCATTACCTGGTTTTGCTCCAGCGATAGATGATAGTGCTGGGCCTATTTTGAGATTACAAGAAGTTTTTAACAAAATTTATCTTTTAACTGATTATGCGCCCATTATAATGCAGCCATATTTCTTTAACTTAGAGGATCCCAGACCCATTTATTATTCCTTGCAATACCCGAATACGATTGAGTTTTCGCCCAAAGCGCGAGAAAGTTCGACAAAAATATCAGATTTATATCAAATAAAATCCTTGCTATCTAAATATTTGGAAGACATATTTTCTAACACGCTAAAGGTCAGTGGCACTATGCTGTATGACTTATACGAGAAAGTACAGTATGATTTTTTCCATACTGATGTTGAAAAATATTCCGGTATCCGGTTGAGCAAGGAAATCCCAAAAGAGGATTCAACTTTCCTGCAGGTTCCAGAAGGGATGAGTCATGATTTTCCAGCAAATAGTGCCTTTGTAAGGGGGTGTATTCGTGTGGCAGCTAAATCTAAATAGGATGATGGCTTAGTATGTGAATAACTCGCTGACGTTGTGTGGCAGTTTTATAATGTATGTGTTTCGTGTAAGGAAATCCTAGTTTTTTACTGTAATCATCTACTTCTGCTGCAGAGGTTTTGTGACTATAAATCGTTCCATATTTTGAAAAAATTGTAAAACTATTTTCATCATTAAAGGATGCATTTATTGGCTCTACTGTATGTAATAGGGTTTCTAAAATAATGGTTCCTCCAGGTTGAAGCCAACTGGATAGTCGTTGTAAAATCGCAAGTTGTTCTTCCTTTGGAAAATCATTAATTCCTGACCACATCCATAGAATAGCAGAAACTTTTTTATTAAACTCAACGTTTTGTAAGGAGCCGTGGAAAATACTGGCTCTAGTGGAATAATGGTGGATTAAATAATTATAAAAATTTTTACTGCGCTCTATGGAGTAAATTTTACCGCCATACTTTTTAGCTATTAATTTCTTAATAACCCGTCCATAGGCTGAACCGATGTCTAATATTGAATCTAACTTGGCGATATGTTGATATATAAGTTCAATGTCAGCGCCATCTTCAAACCCACCAGTAATAGCTAGCTCACGAAATTCCTCAATGGGAATATTTCCGTAATAATCACTGATATCGTCATTATTCCAATCAATTAATTTTGGTCTTTCAATTAAAAAATCATTTTGTTCTGTAAAATTAAGCATTCAATTCCACCTCGCTGAATTAGAATAGATATGCTTCCTTGCTTAAGGGCTTGTGTAACAATAATTTATTTTTTTAGCATCTGCTGCAAAAAATAAGTTCTTGCTACACAAGTCCTAAATTTTCATGTACGTATAAAAACTAATTTGCTATAATCATTTACCTTAAATTTAACACTGCAGGAGTAATGCTATGCAAAACGTTGGAATCTAAATTGTAACCTTTAAGGGGCTGTTAAGAAATGAACACAGCCCCTTATATTATTAGCAATTTCATTACTAATTAAAAAGCTGTATTTTTCAAGCGTTTCTTTAAATTATCTGTTCTAGCAAAAAACACAACAAAACTCTCATGTAAATCTTGTCCAGTATAAAGCTTTTCTTAATCCTGGTAAACCTTTAAAAATTATACCTGAAGCGTTTGATATTTAGGTGTTAGAATGGTCCAGTTTGCGCCAAGATTTGTTTGATCTGATTGAGTAAAAACGCGGGAATAGTGTGTTCTATTTCGAGTTTTTACGATTGAAGATCGGACGAAGATTGGTGCAAAATGGGCCGTTATAACACCTAAATATCAAACGCTTCAGGTATATATGCCATCATGCACGTTCTTCATTTAAAACAACCCAAGGGATTTTATGCTATTGCATTTGGCGAGCTTTGCGAGCGTTTCAGTTATTATGGTGCGCAAACATTGCTGGTTCTTTATTTAACGACAAAATTTTTCTTAAATGATGATAAATCTTTTTCTTTATATGGCGCTTACGCTGCGTTTAGTTACGCTTTACCTGTATTAGGTGGTTTGGCAGCTGACCGTCTTCTTGGGCTCAAGCAATCGATTATTATTGGCGGGTTATTACTTATCGTTGGCAATATTTTAATGGGTATTCCTACTCTTAACTGTTTTTATATAGGTTTAGGATTAACTGCTTGTGGAATTGGATTATATAAACCTAACTCCTCAAGTTTAATTGGGAAGCTCCAAAATGGAACTTCAGAAAAAAGCTATGAGGATAGATTTACCTTATTTTATTTAGGAATGAACATAGGTGCAACTATTAGCCCTTTTATCTATGGGCTTGTCAAATATTGGGGTTATCAATACGGCTATTTTATTAGTGCTATTTTGCTTTTTATTAGCTGGCTTTGGTTTGTTCTTAAGAATTACCCGACAATTAACAAGGTTGATACACTATTTAAATTATCAGCAAATTGTTTGGGTTATGGGTTAATCGTAGTAGTAATAGTTTTGGTAAATATACTATTTTTGTTTGCAAATCTAATGGATACCTTTTTAGGGGTATTTGCCGTTATCACTCTAACACTGCTTATGATAATGATTTGTAAACGAGAAAGTAAAGAGCGCAATCGATTGTTTGCTTTAATTATGTTAAGTATATTTGGTATGGGTTTTTTTGCCGCAAGTCTGCAGCTCGGAAGCTCTATAAATTTATTTATACAAAGAGATGTTTATCGTGTGGTATGGGGGTGGCGAATTCCCACCCTGATGTTCATGTCACTTTATCCCTTCGCAGTTGTTGTCTTCGCTCCAATCATAACCTTAGGGTGGCGGTTTTTGGAAAAATTAACCCACGTCCCCCCAAGCCCGCCTTTTAAAATTTCTATAAGTTTACTATTGGGTGGCGTTGCATTTCTTTGTTTTGTATTTTCAGCAATGGGCAGCGAATACAATACGGTAAGTCATCTACCCATAATGTGGATAGTATTGGGCAACTTGAGCCTAGGTGCGGGAGAAGTTTGTGTAATACCTGTTATGTTATCCACTATAAGTCGGTGCGCGCCTGCTGACGTGCAAAGCACTATGATAGGTATTTGGTATTTATTTATTGCTTTTGGGGGTTATTTAAGCGGGCTTGCGGCCAAAATAGATATAATGGGTTCGATACTAACCTCAACCAGTATCTACGCCCATGCTTTTTTAAAAATATCACTAGCTATGTTCTTGCTAGCTTTGTTATTATTTTTTCTCACGCCTGTCATAAAGTCATTCCTGCAAAAGTAAAAATTACATCCTCACTTCAAAGTTTACTCCAAAATTTCTTGGGCAAAATTATGACCTAAAATACTCCAAAGAAATTCAGCGCTGAACAAGGGGTTTAAGCTTTTTTTAAGTTGTGATGTAATTCTTAAGAGTTATGAAGGGTTAAAGCTCTCTGTTTAGTTCTAAACAGCAAATGCATCATACTTAGGCTTAAGACGGTAAGCTAGGTTAATTCCAGGAGACACAAAATGAGCGGCATTAATTTTTCTGAATCATTTAAACACTCAGTAAGTTCCGATGAAATATCCATGAAACTTTATTTAGACTTGCTGAAAAATGAAGCGAAGCCAGAAGGAATAAGTAAGGCCGTTTATCTTGCCTACTTGTCAATTCAAGTGCTTGAAAAAAAGGGAAACTATTTTCCATCGCAGGAAGAAATAGATGTGGTTGAAGGCATTATAAAGCATTTTAATAAATCTAAATTAGTTAAGTTAACTTTTAGAAATTCTTGTCAGACAACTGCTCCATATAAAGTAATGTCTGCGGTAGCTTAATAGTTTTAGTAGTTGTAAATGCCTAACGGCTCAAACTTTACAGCAAATATACCCGATACACTTAGGATTTCGGTGTTAGAGTAGTCCAGCTTGTGCTGAGATTTATGAAGTACATCCTGTACTTCACCCTTCGGGCCGCTGTCGCGTTCAAATTTGTTCCTACAAATTTGTGTTCGATCTGATTGAGTAAAAACGTGATTTTAGAAAGCCAATACCTTAACTGAATCCCGCGGGACAGGAATAGTCGACTGGTCGTCCCGGCAGGAAGCCGGGATCCAGTTCACAGGATGTGAAAGTTTCGCTTCCTGCGCCCTGGATCCCGGCTTCCTGCCGGGACGACTATGTCGGTTATTCTTATTTCGAGTTTTTGCGATTGAAGATCGGACGAAGATCAGTGCAAGATGGGCTGCTCTAACACCGAAATCCTAAGTGTATCGGTATATATATCTGATATGTCAAAAATTAACAGCCGCGCAAAGCTAAAGTAGATATCAGTGACTCCGACAGGAGAGGATGAAACTAAAAACAGCCTATAAAGCATACATGGATCAGATGTTGTCATTATATTATGAGGCAGCAGTAGAAAAAGCTCCAAGCTGATCCATATGTCTCAACCTCAACCTCAACCTCAATATCAAAATTATCTTGATATTCATTTATTGGAAGATATTGGCGTTTAATTTATTAATATTACCTAACTCACCGCCTCAAAATTTTCAGTTTTTGCTGCCCAAAGTTGTTTGTATATTTTTTATACAAAAATAGCGCTAAGACTACATTTATTATTATCCAAATATGTTTTAATATACTCCTGTTTTTTTTCGATATCGATACTGGCAGGAGTAGTTATGATTAAAGTACTATTGGTTGATGATCATGAACTAGTGCGTGCCTGCATTAGACTATTACTGCAAGATATAGAAAACATTGAAGTCGTTGGCGAGGCCAAAAGTGGTGAAGAAGCCTTGGGTGCTACTAAGGAACTTAAACCCGACGTTGTATTGCTAGATCTGAACATGCCTGGCATGGGAGGGTTTGAAGCCATTACTCGTCTGTTACGCATTAAACCATCCCCCAAAATACTTATTCTCAGTGCTCATGTGGAACCCTTAGTGCCTCTACGCTTGTTAAAATTAGGGGCTGCCGGCTATTTAAGCAAGCGTGCTAACCAACAGCAGATGGTGGCGGCTATTGAGACTGTATATACAGGCGAGCGATATATAGACCCACAGATGACAGATCCTATAGCTTCGTTCCAGATGACATTACAAAGCAATCCCCCTCTTTTGTCGCAACTAACTGAGCGTGAACTGCAAATAATCATAATGCTGGCTAATGGCTTGGAAAGAGGTGAGATAGCCAATAGTTTGTTTCTAAGCAAAAAAACCGTCGATGGATATCTGCTGGGGGCGTTTAAAAAATTAGGTGTCAAGATGGAGGCAGAAGCTGTCCGTATGGCTATTCAAAGTGGGTTAATTGACACAGATGAATAGCCATGCGTGGGACCTTCCTTCAGGTTGCAAAATTGCTTTCGTGGCTTCTCTGATATTATACGTGCTAATCGTCGTGCCCGCTGGGTGTAGGTGCGCTGGTTAGCGAAGGAAGAGGGGGAAGGTCATCCTTCCCACTAGAGGGAGCGTCATCTTTTGGCGTTGGCTCCGACATAGGTATAGGCGTAGATGGTTCTGATTTTCGCCTCTCTGCGAAGAATGTACACGACGGTAGCGTTTTGGGTGTTTCAAAACCTTTTTTATCCACAGGCGCCTGTATAATTGGGGCTGGCTCCACAACATTTTTGGCAAACGCATATACAGTCTTCACTTCCAGTGGCTCATGTTTGTTATATGTGTTTACCACGCTATTAGATTGGGATGAAATTTTGGGTCTCACCGTATCTACCAATGCCGCATAAGCTGTGAAAAATGCTTTTGCTTCTGTAGACGAAGGGTTCAAAGCAAAATCAAGTAGGCCGGATTTACGAAATAACTCTATCCTGGTGCTTAATTTTTCAAGTAACTTGTGCGTCTGTGCCTGATCTTTTTTATTTGAAGCTTTTTCCGTTAATTTATTGATCATAGAAGTTAACGTTAATTTATCGATCATAGAGGTTAAGTCTTGGAAAAAAATTTTAAATTCCTTTCTTATGTTACTAGAATCAGCCATCAGATGATGAGCTTTATATTTATCTGTCCCCCCCTTATGTATTTCCAATAAACCTTTAAAAGAAATAAATGCGTCGTTAATTTCCTTCATAATTCTCAGCTTGTGGTAGATTGGGGTATAATTAAGCACCTCAGTGAAATCTTTAATTTTAATATCCGCTAATGCTTTATCCATCACCTTGGTAAAATTTTTATGCGCAGCGTCAAGCAGAAATCCTAAATTTAAACCCTCTATACTACTATAAGAAACAGTATCAAGCGTTAAAATTTTGGACTCTCTTACATATTTTTGGATATGAGGATTTTCAGGGCTTACGACACCCTTGGCAGCTAAATAAGCCAATTTAGTGCCTTTGCTCTGCATTTCCTCAATTGACACCATATCATCCTCCTGTCCTAAATCACCTAATTCATTTTTCTTTTCTTTTAATTCACTTTTTACCGACACAACTCACCTTTAGAAAGTAATTCATCACCACAATACGATAATTAATAATTTATATAGTTTTAGTGTAATATATTGGACTTAAGGCAATATTAATTGAAAAATTATTTTGTACGCTCTCCCGTGAAAGGATTAAGATGATGAGTTCCACCTACACCCCTCCCAACGATGCGCCACCACCATTATTTTATCCGGTTATCAAAGGCCAAAATGCACTCGTAACTGGAGCGAGCAAAGGTCTAGGTCAAGCCATAGCCATTGGTTTAGCAAGAGCTGGAGCTAACGTATTGGTTAGCTACCATAACGACGAAGCCGGTGCTCTCGAAACCCAACAAATCATCGAAGGTTATGATGCCAAAGCTATTGTATTTAAGGCAGATGTAGCAAATGAAATTGAAGTAAAAGCTTTATTTCAAAAAGCTTTTGAGTCATTTGGCCGCCTTGACATCGTAATACCCAACTCCGGAATCCAGCTAAACGCAAAAGTGGATGAAATAACCCTGGAACAGTGGCAGGAAGTCATCAATGTAAATCTTGGCGGCATGTTTCTTTGCGCACGTGAAGCCGTGCGGCATTTTAAAAGCCAGGGGATAAATCGATCTATCTCCTATGCCCGTGGTAAACTGATTTTTATGAGCTCTGTCCACGATATAATCCCCTGGGCGGGACATGCCAATTACGCAGCAGCTAAGGGCGGTCTGATGCTGTTAATGAAAAGCCTGGCGCAGGAAGTTGCGCACTTGCGAATTCGTGTCAATGCCATTTCGCCGGGAGCCATAAGAACCCCCATGAATATAGAGAAACTCACTTCACCGGAACTATATGAGAAACAACTATTAAATCTAATTCCCTGTAAGCGAATAGGTGAGCCTGATGATATCGCCCAAGCAGTTGTTTGGCTGGCATCTGACCAATCAGATTATGTGCATGGAGTCACTATTTACATTGATGGGGGGATGACCCTCTATCCAGAGTTTATTGGGGCGGGGTAGGTTGATTACAATATTTGTTTAGGATTTTAGTAAAAAATGAACCAATCCAAGACTCCATCTTAGCAAATGTAAAAAAATATAATTTTGTGGATTACCTGGCTAATTAATTTCTAGAAATTTTGAGTGTAGTCATACCATAAGTTATGATTCTCTCCTCCATAAATTAATACTATTTGCCCCAAAATGATAGCCATTGCGCAAACTAGTGAGCAAATCCCTGTATAGGTGTAATCCTAGAAATTCTTTATAATCCTTCTAGATTCGATTACTCTTTGGCATAAGTAGTTTGTACTTGACCAAAACAGTCGGTTATTGTAACCATTTCATTTAAGGAAATACTGTGACTCTATTTTCTAAGGGTAGTTTAGAAAAACTAACATGGGACCAGGTTCGACAAGATGTTATTAGGGTAAATCCAAAACTTGCCAATATCATCGATGAAATTGCCCCGAGTAATGCGTATTGGATTGCCAAGGCAACTTATCCCTATGGCAGTCTAGTGATGGAAAAGTCGGTGCTGATGCTTCCTAATAGAGAGGGTTCAATTGTGCCTATCACCGATTCTTCGCTTGAGACAGAATTTCAGGAGGGTCTTGGATATAATTTGCAATCCAATCCCGTTAGTATCGTCTTAAATAACTCCTTTGAAATCTTCTTGCCATTAGAAGATAGAACCATACCTTTAAGTGGATTAATCCTTCCGGGGACTGTCTTCGGGGCCTGGCGCATCTTAAGTTCTAAAAAAGCTGAACAGACGGCATTTATCTGGAATATGACAGCGGGTGCACGGTCTGTATTTATGCTTCCTAAAATTACTGAATCCAAGAAACATGCGCAACTTAAAAAGGCCTAATTTGGACGTTCCTCGGACTTTGATGTCTCATTGGGAGATATTCAGGCAAATTGCGAATCACCCAAATTTTACCACCCCTTGGCATGCGGAAATTTTATATTTTCCAAAACAGTGGTTTAACCATTGGGATGACAATAAATGGAAGACATTTTATTATTATTTTTATGATTCAGCTTGGGGAGGTAGTGAAATTTGGCGGAATCAATTCATGTGGAATTTAATACTTTCTTTGATGTTAGAAAAGTATGAGGCACGCCCGAGCGCATATATAATGGATACAGCGAAATATCTATTGTATATGGCTGTGTCAGCCTTCCCCGGGCTAGCTCCAGCAAAAAACAATATGGCAGGGCCGTTTGAGGAAATTCAAGGAATCTATACTGAAAGATATGGGCTAATAAATTATCCTCCCATCATTATGCAACCGGATGTTTTTAATATGTACGATGCTAATAGTTATCCTGTTTACTATTCTTTACAATTTCCTAACGCGGCTGAATTTAAACCAAGTACGCGTACTCGAACGAGCATTATCTCTGACTTGCATGAAATTAGATCGTTGATGATACGATATGAAAAAGAGCTATTATCTAACAAGTTTAATCTTGGAGAAACATCGTTAAGTGATGTCTTCCGGTGCACTCAATTTGATTATTTCCATAGTGGAGTTGAGCTGCATACAGGGATGCGCCACAGTGCGGAAATGTCCAAAGAGGATATAAATTTACTGACCACCTTAGATGGATCTTTGCATGATAACTTTCCTGATAGTTGTTCTTTTGTAAAAGGTTGTATTCGCCTTTCGCACAAAAAATAGAGCTAACTTAAAATATATAACCATCTTTCACGGTGTGTATCTGTTTGATAGTAAATTCGTTTAATACAAGTCAATCCCGCATCTTTTGCATAACTCTCTATTTCTTGAGCGCTCGGTTCATAGATAAACTTTCGGAAATTATGAATTTCTATTAGATATGATTGTTCTCTCAATTTTATTGTTTCCAGCGGCATGGTGTTCATGGAAAATGTATCAATAACTAATTTTCCTTTTTTTATGCAAAAAACCTGCAAGTTTTTTAATCAAGAGAGATTGTTCTTCGCCAGTAAAGTCAGCTATACCAGACCATAGCATTAGAATCAAATCGAAGCTGGTATTTTCTGCCAATTGGAGTATATCAAGGAAACATTTTCATTGGCATGATATAGTTTTGTTAGGTGCTTAAAAAAATTAGCCCTTCTTTCTACAGCCACAATCTCCCCTTGAAACTGATGCTTGAGCAAATAATCGATTGCCCGTCCATATCCAGCCCCAATCTCAAGAATAGAGATGGCATTAAACCAATAAGGTTTTAATACAGACATATCACAATCGGTAGCCAAACCCGCTTTTATAGTAAATTTTTTCAAACCTTCAGGTTTTATAAAGTCATAAAAAGCAATATTGCTTTCATTAATCCCAAAAATGTTATCAATATTTTCGTGTACCATCATTTCTCAGTCTATAAAGCAGAACACTTTGGAATAATCAGTTCGTGAATAATGAAACAAAAACAAAATAATTTGCAGTAATTTCATGCCTATATTATATTTCACTATTTTTATATTTTTATATTTTTATATTTTTATATTTTTATATTTTTATATTTTTATATTTTTATATTTTTAATCTATAAAATTAATTATTATTGTATCATACACGAAATAATTTCAGACATGCAAAATTAGAAAACTTAGCTTTTCTAATCATGCTTCAGATTTAGGAATGCTATATTAAAAAACGCGGCTAATTGCTAAATGGTATTCCCAACAACAGCCAACAATATGTAATAAATATTTTAAGCAAAAGCAACACTAATTGACCAAATAAAAAGCCTGCGCAAAGTAACAAATATTATGGTATAAAACCATAAAATATAAGGAGGTTTACATGGAACAATTAAAAGAACCCAATGTACTTGATAGCATAGCAAATTTAGCAGCTAATCTATCTTTTGCAGAAAAATTACTCGAGGAGCAAAATGCTTCACTACTGCGTATATTGCTTGAATTTTTAAATTCTGAATCAAACTTTACCTACGAAGAGCTGGAAAATTATACAAAAAAAACTCAAGAAATATTAGAAATCAATAAACAGAGTCAGCTTTTACGGCAGATATTAGATGAAACAAAAGACTTAAGCGGTGTAAAACCGCAGCAGCAGTTTTTAGAGGAAATGCAGGTTTTAAAAATTTTAGAAGTTAAGCTTGAGGAACTGCATAAAACACATGAACGATTACTAAAGTCAGTAGCAAACCATTTATTTAAAAAATTTGATAAAAATATAGAAAATTCTAATATGCGCGATTTGGATAAATCTTTGGACAAAGATGCTCGTTTAAATAAATTAACCACTCTTAGAAAATCCAATCTGTTTTTATTGCAACTTTCAAAGCAACTTCCATTTAAGGAAAAGATAGGAAGCTTAGAAACGCTTATTGAAATACATAGTAAACATTTACAAACTCAAATGGACTCGCTCAAGTCGCTTTCAGACCAGAAAGTCCTTTCAGGTGTGGACAAAACTTCAAATTCTATGCTTGAAAATTTTCCGCCAGCTCCCAAAGTTCCTGTTCCTCCACCCAATTTTTCATCCAATCCTACCTATTTTTCTTCGAGATCCTCCTCATCATCATCCAGGACTTCTTATGGCTCCTCAATCTCATCATCAAGCGTTTCGGGTGTAGTTACATCGTATTCCCCCGCACTCTTTAATTCGGAAGAGTTTAAGTTTCGGCCCGTGGACTCAAAGAAAAATGATTCCGATGTTGGAGAACTTAAGCTATTAATGCCTTGGCAATCCACTATTGCTGATTCAGAAACATCATTTTTTAGTTCCGATACTCAAATTTTTACAGATTCTGCAGGAGATTCTAAAATGGAAATGGTTGGTGCTGAGTTTGAAAGGCAAATACAGCTGGCGATACAAAATAGTTTTAATGTAACTCCCACCAACGATAGTAAAATTTTTCAGCATCAGGGACGTGACTATGATAGAAAGCATAGTGAAACAACATCTCAATTTCCTATAAATTCATTAAAAGAATCTCTAGCTGCCGTTGGTGACTATATTTATGTGCTGGAAGCTTGGATTAATTCCCAAAATAAAATGCGGCAAGCATTAACTAATTCGGAAAACCGAAATGTAATAATTCCAAACTTCAAGAATATGCACAACCTGTTAATCGGGTTTAAAGCAAAAATCAGCAAAATTCCTCTCCAAGATACTAGTAATAAAACCCTGGGTGAATGGCTGAACTCCATACCTGGATTTGAACAACTCAGAGATAATTCTGAACGAGCCATGCTTCAAGCATTGCAGGAAAAATTAGCCGAGTTAAAAAATTTGGCGAGTGCGCTTTCTTTGGCAGGAGCAGAAGATGAAGATTGGGAGACGGTTATAGCTGAGCTAAAATATCTGGTAAACATGTGGGGAAGAATGTCCAAACTTGATGCATCCTATGAAGAAGCCCAGAGTCTTCTCAATAAATCCATACTAAATTCACATGGAGGTTCTGGAGTGGCTAGTGACGCCATGAGTGCTGATTTAGAGGACGCTCAAAAAATCGAAGAAATCAAGTCAAAAACCAGCTCAAGCGAGCAATCGTTATCTTCAAATTTCAATCATTTTTTTTCAACTTCTTCTCATTCATCCTCATCGATAACTTCATCAGTAGTTAAAGAAGAACCGGATGTAAATGATCGAATTGAAGCCCTTTTAAAAAAAATTCCGATTCAGCCTGACAAAATATATACGGCGGCAGAGGCCATTGTTGACCTAAACTTGCTTATTGTTGGAAGACAAGAATTAACCATACTTCGTGATTCTTTAGGAAAGCAATCATCCGACCAAAGTGCGCAGCTGCAGATGACAGAAATAACTAGAAAAATGGAAGCTATTGATCAGCAGATAAAGTTATTACAAGCAAAATTCCCAGAGGTCCTAGAGTTTTCATCACAATTGTTTGATGGAGATTCGCAAACCCCATCGAATAATAATAAATAGTCGTAATTTAATTTTAAGATTTATAGAATCAGAGAGATGCTTGGGTAATAACTTATATCTGTTCTGTTAATCACACTCCCGAAAACTGAATAACTGGGGCAGTAGCCCAATGGCGCTAACCTAACCAAAAGTGATGTATAAACAATAATTTAAATGAAAAGTGCTTCCAATTAGAGTATGTTTGTTTTCGTGAAAAATGCAAACAACAACAAAAGGAAGCACTCATGGATATTAGTAGCACAGTCGCCCCAAACAGTCACCCAAAATCTATTCTGAACACCCTTAAATCTACAGGTGGACTGCCATTTCAAGAAATATTGTCTTCTGACGTAATTGCAAAAAGTCTGAATGAGGTAGTATGTCGTGAACGTTACAATTTTTATCCGCCCGACGTCACACTTTGGACGCTTTTATCGCAAGTACTCGATGCAGACCATTCTCTGGAAGCAGCCGTTAGTCGTGTTATTGCATTTCATTTAAGCCAAGGTAGGCAAGAGGATATTTCATCTAATACTGCTGCGTACAGCAAAGCCAGATCAAAATTTCCAGAAGAAGTTATTTCAAACTTAGCCCGTGAAAGTGCTGCGCACCTGGAAGAAGTTGTGTCGAATGACTGGCTATGGAATAAATTACATCGCTTAAAACTTATTGATGGCTCTACTGTTTCGATGCCTGATACTCCAGAGAATCAAACAATTTATCCTCACCCCATTGCACGCATTGTCACCGTGAACTCTTGCGCTACTGGAGCAGTATTGGATTTGGCCTTTGGACCTTATTGTGGTAAACAAACGGGTGAACATGCTTTGTTACGCCAGCTGATGCATGTTTTTAAGAAAGGTGATGTTGTGCTGGGAGATTGTTATTATGCATCATTTTTTTTGATTGCTATGTTAGTAAAGATGGGGGTTGATGTAATATTTCCAATACATTCTGCACGTGATTGTGATTTTCGTTTTGGCAAAAAATTAGGAAAAAAAGGAATTATTTGAATTAGTATTTAGTTTTTCTTCGAGTTCTTCAATGCGTTTCTTTAATGTTGGAATTTCAGCGCATAACGACCACAGTACATCAATAAGCTTTTGGGCTTCTTCAAGTGTTTTAATCCGTGGTGCGGGTTGTGTAAAATCTAGTTCCATATCCGTATAGCATATTTGTTTCCTTAGGAAATGCAAGTCGATTTTTAGATTTTTTTGCGCATGAATTTAAGAAAAGTGGCTATGCTGCTAATAGGTGCCTAAACGCTTACAAAAATGAAAGAGGCTCTAAACAAGGTTTGTAACAGCATGGGTAATTCTTTCAAGGATCTAAACACTTTAGTTACTAATCTGGAAAGTCATATTCAAACACAAAGTGTAAACCCTTTACCATCAGCCATTCAACGTTAGAAAAAGCGTTAGAAAAAACATTCGCTGATGAATTAATGAAGTGGATTAGTCGACTGACCCAAAAATCTATTCCCAGTGTTAGACAAACGGGGAGAGACCGTTTATGGCAGCCACCACCCATATTAAACGAAACAGCTTCAAATTCCATTAGCTTAGATAAGTCTAATAAAGTGACTAGCATTGATGAACGCCCCACACTGGACAAAAATTGGATTTGTGGTTGAAAGTCGCACGTACAGATACCCCCAAAGCTACCCCCGAAAATTAAGAGCTGCATGGAGAAAATTGATTGTCTTAATTTATATCAGTTTCAACTTAATCTGATACTATATCCGTTCCACTTAGGATTTCGGTGTTAGAGTAGTCCAGCTTGTGCTGAGATTTGATCGATCTGATTGAGTAAAAACGGTGGAACGGGTATAGATCATTATTTATTTTATCACAACAAATAAACGAGGTATGGTATGGAATTCCAGGAAGAGGTCATAAAATCAATGCCGAACGATCCATTATGCAATCATCTCTCTACAGTGGATCCAAAAGAACAAAATTTAACTAACATCCTTCAAGAACTACTTACTTGTAAAAACATCAATGAAACTAATCATTTGGGATACCGTCCATTGTTTGTCGCGGTACGAACCGATAATTCTGAATTGGTTTCTTTATTTTTAAAAAACAAACCTGTCGTTAATGTTAATCTAAAAAACACCCGTTTTCCTGAAGAAACCCCATTGATTCTGGCGGCTAGAAGAGCCAAATTCGATATTCTGCAAATCCTGCTTGAAAATGAGGCCGATCCCAACGTTCAGAGTGGGTCAGGAGAAAGTGCCTTGCACGTAGCGATTACTTCCATGCGGGAAGATATGGTCAAATTATTATTGACTTATGGCGCCAATCAAGATTTACCCGACCTTAAAAACAAACCGCATCCGCCCTCATATCATCATTATGCGCTCCCATCTATTTTTAATGAAGGCGCCTACGCCCCCATTCAGAAATCATTGCTCTATAATTACAAAACCCCCTGGAATCTGTGCCAGGAAATAGATACAGAAGATAAAGAAGGTAAAAAAAAGATCTCTCTAATTTTACAAGAACATAAAAAGCTTTTTAAAAAGTCAGAGTTGGCTTTTATGGTATGTATGGAGGAATTACAGATACTGCCTAAAGTTTTACACCCCTGCATTTGGCAATATTACCTTGGCATTCCCAAACCAACCCAAAAAATAGTTGATCACCCTTTTGATGACAAAGTTTCTCAAAATAATCATTGTATTATTTTATAGGGATTTTTCTAGGCGATTTCCTGCTGACTGGCACTTTCAAGCGCATGATCAACCAATGGCGAAGGGCAATTTTTAATTTTAGTTTGGTTTAAATACAGGCGGTGAATCTGCGAGGGTTCGATAGTTTCCAACTCTTTTGAGCTTTAAGCTTGCTCTTCATGTAGTAAAATCATTTCGTGAATCTGGAATACTTTCAGTGAATGATGAGAAAATTTATGCAGCGTTACTGAAGTCAATTATGAGAAAAAGGATTGGCAAAAGGCCAGGCGGGCGGGAGCCGCGAATGGTTAAGCGTAGGCCAAAGGCTTTTCCACCGCTGCAAAAATCTCGACGTTTGTATCATAAAAAGGAGATTGCATGAAAATGCTATATCTTAGGTTAGTGCCATTGCAGTAGAGCCATCAATAAGTTTTAAGCGATGTAATTTATTCCATAAGAGAAGAAGGCCGGCATCTCTATGGTGTTATAAATTAGTATACCTTTATTTGTAGCGCCGCAGTCTGAATTAACTCAGCAATTACGTTGGCGAGCCCAAATATTAAAATCTGGGTAATATTGGCCAATGGTAGTGATTTGCAGCGTTGGCATTTTCGCTTGCCCCTGATACCTGCTGTGGTCTTTCAAGATAAAAATTATTATCCGTTACAGGCATTTGCTGGATTGACCACTCCAGCCGGCATTTTTTAATCGTTACGGGGTGGGTACAAGTGATTTCTTATTGCAGCATAACGAGGGCAATAACCTGGGTGTTCTTACTCTAGGTACGCAGGCAGTAAGGCTTAATACCACGTGGACACACGATAATCCGGTATTAATGCGCACCACACGATTTGGAGATGCCTATAACGAAACAGGATTATGGGGTCGAGCTGTCGATTTTGGCGGAATTCAATGGGGAACTAATTTTAATACTCAGCCCAGCTTTATAACTTTTCCACTACCTAGCGTTTCTGGACAAGCGTTAGTGCCGTCAGTTGTGGATCTCTATGTTAAGGCTCTGTAAAACAATAACCTATCTTTTTAACATCCCATCTAAGACCCATCTTCGCAGGCGGGAGGGGATAGAAAAACACTTACATAGAACAACTATGCGCGCATTTTTCTACCCCCTCCCGTCTGCAAATCTGAGTCTCATCTGGGCGCTAAAAAGATAGGTTATTGTTTTACAGAGCCTAATAATGCTCAGGTATCGAACCTGGCTGTGCCCCCTGGACCATTTGCCATTAATTATATTCCAGTGATTACTGGACAAGGCGACGTAAGTGTCGTTACTACAGATTTATTAGGCCGTCAGCAAGTAGTGAATGTACCTTATTACGCCAGTCAACAATTATTGCGCAAAGGTTTGCAAGATTTTTCTTATGAGGCAGGTTTTATCCGAGAAAACTACGGTATAAATAATTACCAATATGGACAATTTATGATGACCGGCACTCATCGCTTGGGGATTACTGATCGTTTTACTGGGGAAATGCATGGAGAAGTATTGAGTAATCAACAAACGATGGGGGTAGGTGGGAGTTTTCTATGGTCGACCTGGGGAGTGGTTAATCTAGCCATGGCGGGAAGTCATGCCAATGGTCAGGGGATAGGTGCGTTAGGCTTGCTGGGTTTCCAACATCAAACTTTCCAGGGCCTAAGTAATATCATTTATTTAGAAATAATTATATTTAATCATTTTTTTTGGCAAGCGTTCAGCCGACGTTGGCTGATTTTCAATTACCCGCAAGTTTTAAAGCAAAATCAAATCCCAATCAGGATATTTTTTCTCTTTTTCAGCATGTATTAACCTATCCAAAATATTAGAAATCCATATAGAGCTTGGTTTGAGATTGTCTTCAATAGCCCAAATCCAGGATAAAATAGACTGGATAAAACACCAATTGAGGATCTTCTGCTGGTCGAGATTTAAAAGTTCAGAAAATAAATCAACCCGGGCAAGAATCATCGCAGAGCTTATTTCCCGGGGATTGTTGATAAATGCCCAAACTTCATTCACTGGGTCACCGATAACGCCTTTAGGGTCAATCACTAACCAGTCAGTTCCATTTTGTAAAATATTATCATGATGCAGATCGCCATGGAGGAGAACGGTGGAAGAAGTAGTTGTAAGTAAATGGTCACGAAGCTTTTGTGCTTTTTTTAAGTAATTAGTTGGAATATCCCATTCTTTATCAAGGACCTGCAACCAGTCTTTGATATGAGGAAATTGGCCAGCCTCTGGTAGGAGTGCTTGATGGAGTCTCTTCATGATGTTACAAGCTATGCGGATTGCTTGATCATCCGAAGAGGGGAAATAGGACTTCAAAGAACTACCCGGAATAGCGCGTTCTAAGAGCAGCATTCCCTGGTCTTCTGTCAGCAGGTGAGCAGTGCCATGATCAGCAAATGCTTTAAGTGCATGCGCTATCGAGTGATTCGGTTAAAATTTTTACGATTTCTTTTTTAACAGAATTTCTTCTTCTATTGAATGTGTCTGGAAACGCTGGTCTCTTATAACGATTAGTTTTCCAGCCGACTAATCTAGTTCTATTTTCTCCATCAATAAAAATTTCTTCGCATGGTATTAAAGTTATCAGTTGTTGTCTTGGTAAAAAAATTGGGCAATGAACAGCATTTATTTCAATTTTCACGCTGGATGTTTCCAGGTGTAGTATTCTTGGGTTTTCGTTTTTAAAGCTTTTGTTTATTGATGCGATTTTTTTAGCAAACAAAAATTCAACATAACTTTCCTTGTTGAAATCTGGGTTAACTATATCGCAATCCTGGCTAATCAGAATATAAAAACCTGGCTCTTCAAAGGGTGGTTCAGGGTTGTTAATTTGCAAGCATTTACCTTGTTGCCAACCATTGTTCTGAATTTTTTTATATGGCATTAGTATCAGCTCATGTCTTGAATAAACCGGTCTAAATTATTTTTTCTTTCCTTTTTGCTAATTTCCTTGAAACCTTTTGTTCTCAAATTTTGTTCTCTTTGTAATTCCTGTTGTCTCATGCTGACAATAGTATTTGCAATAGATTCAAGTGCATTATAAATTATTTGTTGATTGATAATGTCTGTGGTAAGTAGATGGAATAACGATTGACCTTCCCTGATTATTTTATGTGTATATCCGCTAAGGTGGCCCAGGTTTTTTTCTTTCCAATAGAGACAAATTTCGTGCATTTGGTTTAACCTTTCCTGGTTGTTATGGCGTAAATTAGAGTTTTCGGAATTTAACCATTCATATATAGTAGTTCTAGTGGTATGTAAGATTTCAGCTATTTCTGAGATATTAAGGCCCATGAATTTTCTGAGATTGTTTATTTGATCTCTTGGTAAAATTAAATTCTTAATTTCTTCAAAGTAATCCTCGGGTTGGAATAGTTGTCTATTGTCAAGGAGTGGAATACCGGTGCCAAATTTTGTATTTTTAGTTATTTCAGAGCAGTTGGCAAAATTTATTTTGATTGAGGAATCATTTTTTTCTATTGTTATTTGTAAAGAACTTTCTGAGCTATAATTAGCTCTGGAGCTATTATTTTCAGGATGCTGGTCAAACATCTTCTTATAGAACAAATCCTCATAGAGATTTGATTTAACGCTGGCATGTTGCATATGATCTCCTCCTTTTATATCTTGCTCCATTTTTTGATAGCTTTATCTGTGATAGCTAAACAAAATGTTTTATAAATCACTTCTTGTAAGTTGGACATTTGAGCAATAACCTCTTCAATTGAAAATTCTGTATTTCTATTTTGATAATGGTCTATATCAAGAATTAAAGATTCTTCTGTCGGTTTTGAATGATGTTCAAAAGATAAAAACTGTGACATTTGCGATAGTTCTGGAGTGACATGCAAATTGGTCATCCCTCTCATAATGTCTATGTTTCCAAAGTGTAAAGATTTTATATTTATAATTCCTAGATTGCTTTCCTGAGTAACCTCAGTTTTAGCTAAAAATTTATTTGGATATACATCAGGATTGCTTTTTGTATTAAAACCCAATAACTCAGGTTTGATAGATTCTGATAATTCTGAAGTTATAACGTTCACATACCTTAAACCTATTCTGGTACACATCGCAATCTTTAATCTTTTATTAAAGCTGATTAAAACATTTTTAAATTTTTCTGCCAAGTTAGTAAAATTTATATATTTGCTTGTGTGTATGGTAATAGAATTGGTATCCAATAATATCCCCAATACTGACTCTTTATCCATAAAATGCCAAAGGGTAATTGAGGATGCAATTGGGCTTATATGGGGTTGTATCTGAACAGTGTCCACCTTGATTTTATTAAAAAAGGGAAATTCGCCTCTAATATCCTCCTGCAATTCCGGAATATAGTTTTCAATCGATTCAATATTGCTGAATTTTATCTGCGCTAGCGCATAGGTGAGAGGGGAATTTATTAATTTTTTGAGCATAAAATCATCTCTTTAGTATATATTGGCTACCTTACATTTAATCTTACACCTTGGTTTAGAAAAAATCCACTGGTACATTTAACGTTTTTGGGAGACATAGCTCTGATAGGAAACAGGTAATTCTGCCAAATATCCTCTACTTTCGTCGGTAAAAAGAGAGGAAGGATAGTGATTTTATGATTCATAACGATGCGTTGCCGAAAATTGAAATAACGCCGCATGTCGGGTACTGATTTGCAAGTGATGGATCGTGACGCAAAAAAAATGCGGGGCGAAAATCCTTTGTGTTTACTAATTTAAAACAGCGTCAGAATCTAATTAACATAATTGATTTTATTGTCTGGAAGGGTGGGCGTGGGCTGGCCTCCTAAATAGGATTCGTTTATTCTCAAAACGTCCACCCCAAATTAACTTCCAGCAAATATCGGTTTTTTTCCTGGTCACCATATAAATGTTAAGAATGTTATTTAAAGGAGAAACACCATATTTTTTCGGTGATAGTGGCTAGGCTTGCGGTGGTTAGCTGTATAGTTACAAAATTTTTACGAATTAAATAACTGATTTTTTCTATAACAGAATGTCAAAGTTACCAGACTAATTTACCACTTAATTTTATTGGAAAACTTAGGGAAAGATTCTAAAAAATATGTTAAAAATACTTAAAAATTTTTAATAAGGCTCTGTAAAACAATAACTTATCTTTTTAGCGCTCAGATGAGGCTCAGATTTGCAGGCGGGAGGGTGTAGAAAAATGCGCGCATAGTCGACGGAACGTCGTCCCGGCAGGAAGCCGGGATCCAGGGCGCAGGAAAGCGAAACTTTCACATCCTGTGATCTGGATCCCGGCTTCCATGCCGGGACGACTACGTCGGTTGTTCTATGTAAGTGTTTTTCTACACTCTCCCGCCTGCGAAGATGAGTCTTAGATGAGATGTTAAAAAGATAAGTTATTGTTTTACAGAGCCTAAGGTTGCGGCGATGACAAGCTAAAAAAAATACTTATAAATACAAATGATGATCAAAGTGACAGATCTATCAAGAGTGACAAAAGCCCTAAATAGTAAAGAATTATAATTCCCTCTCCCATTGTAGGAGGGGGAATTATTTTGTTGCAATATTATTTTCGCGCTGCATCATGCTCGGCAAACGCCTCAGACTAAAGTAGAACCCAATATCACCTTAGGAACCAATGGCATGCCGGGAGCGTATCTTCACGCCTGAAGTAGTTATTTTTGGGTTTTTAGCACGAGCCATTTCGGCAGATCAATCATGTCAGATGGGTCTTGCGCAGATTATTAGTTGGCTGGCAAGCCAAGGGAAAAAGCTTCCGGATAGATGTCTTCTGGCAACGGGCAGAAAAAGGATACCCGGATACCCAGCCTCTGCTGCCGCCGAAAGCTACATCGTTCGATCAACATTTTGATGAGAAAAAAGTATTGGAGTTTGTGTTTACAAAATATTAATCTTGTGCCATTGTTAGCCTAATTTCATTACTAATGGGTTTAATTCATGTTAGAAGATAAAGCTGAAAATTTACATACATCTAATAGAAATGAAATAAAATTAAAAACAGATAGTCCAAAGACTGAAAAAGATTCAGGTCTTTGTTATGTGTATGCCCCCCCCTCTAAAAATGAACTTCGGTGGCTTTATAACCTTGAAGAGAAAGAGAGTTATAGACTAATTGCCGGGCGCGATTATTCTGTAGATTTCAATGAGCTTTTTGACCATAACCCAGAACTGAATTCTCTTAGTTACAACGCCGAGAATGATGTGCCAGCACATCGCAATGCCGATGCTGTCGGGGCCGTCTTCAGGGAAGGCCAACCCCAATTGGAAAAAAATAATTTACAAAGTAAAAACGGAACTCAACTGGAATTACCGGATGCGGCAACCGCCGAGAGCAATAAATGGCTTACATTAGGTCTCTACTTTCAATTTGGCCCAAAACAGAATCTCGCAAAAGCAGTAAAATACTACCTATTAGCGGCTAAGCTTGGAAATGCGTCGGCAATGAATAACTTAGGCGTTTGTTTTACTTTTGGATTAGGAGTTGAGCTAGACAGAGACTTGGCATACCGATTCTTTTGTACAGCTGGTGATAGTGATCTTGGCAATCTTTCTGAAGCTATAATTAATTGTGCTCTCGATCATTTGGATCATCCTCCTTCATGGCATTTTGAGAAAGTCATGCAACTTGCAATCTTTTACTTAGAACGGGCCGGAGATCATCCAGAGGCTCTTTTTCAATTAGCTAAATACAATGGGGAAGGCTTTAAGTTTAATATTAATGATAAAATTGTTAACGGGAAGCACATAAGAGAATATTCTTATCATAAAGATGAGGAGCAAGCATTGCGTGACTACTTATTGGCCGCTGAGCGAGGCCATGTAAAAAGCCAAATTGCACTGGGCAAGAGGTATCGAAGTGAAACTGTGGAAAAGGATCTTAAAAAAGCACAGCACTATTTTGAATCAGCTCTTGCCCAGGAAAAGGATCAATTGTGGACAGGACACATCTCTGAAACTTTTGAGTATGCGCGGAAGGAATTAACATCCGTTAAAAAAGAAATACATGAATTAAAAACAAAATTAAACAAGCATAGCTTAGTCCCTGGAGATGCACCCGATTCACTCCCGAAGATAAAAAACCAAGGGTCTGTGTCGACTTCGTCCAAAGAAGATAAAAAAGCTCCTGATGACGGGGAAATTAAAGAACACCAACAGGATCCGGATAGTCAAGAATTCCCTGTGCCACCGAAGCCCACTGACCAAAAGAACAATAAACCGTTTACAACTCCCACGCCTGAAATTTCTGAATATGCTCTCTTACTGCAAGCCACGATTAAATGGGGATTAAGCGGCGCAGAGCAGGAAATGCTGCGCCGCTCGGTGGCAGAAACCAAGCAAAAAGAAAACAACCCTGCCCAAAAATTAACCAACTACGCCGCACAATGGGGCTATGCCTGTCATGACATGGCAAAAGACGACAATTGCTTTTATCACGCCGTCAGTCATCAATTGCAACAGCAATTAGGAATTAATATCCCATACGACAAACTCCGCGCCATCGCTGTTGAGCATGTGTTGGAGAATCTGGCGCTTTACAGCGGCAGCGTCGATCAAAGCATGCATACTTTCATCGATAAAATGAGTCAGAACAGAGAATGGGCGGATGAAATTCATTTGCGCGCGTTGTCTCGCGCCTTAAATCTTAGCCTGGTTATCGTGCGCAGTGACGAAAAAGTCAATGTGCTGCGTCGTGAAAATCCGAATGCCGTTTTACATCTAGGTTATGAGGTGGGCGTGCATTACCAATCGTTAACCATAAAAAATCGTGCCTTATATAAGAAATTAAAGAAGGAGGTGGCTAAGGCTGAAAAAGACACGGTTTTTCGGGGTGGTTTATCGTTGAAGGAACTGCGAGAGCTCAACCAACCAAAGTCTGTTTCTGCTGAACACGAGACTAAGCGGACTCCGGCAATCGGCGCTTCCAGCGCCGGCACAATGGGGTCATCCACCAGCACGATGACCACATTACCTGCCGGCAGCACCGTATCATCCAGCCGCTCTTCTGAGGACATAAAATTAAAGTCGCAAAGAATCGAGTTAGATCCAAAGATAGGCCCTCTAGCGAATGAAGTCGCGCAAGGATTTTCAAACTCTGATCTCGAAGAATCTAAAAAAATAATAATAGAACAACCGAAACTTAAGAATGAAACAAACATGGAAAATAAGAAGATTGCTTCTGGATATTCTCCAGGCCATTTTAAAAAGCAGCCTCCTAAAAAAAATATAACTTCAAAACCTTTTATACCAAGCCCCGCCCCTGAGGAAACTCCTACTTTAAACATTATTTTATTTGGTACTAGTCCTTCATAACGTGCGATAAATTTGTGCAGCTCCTAGATCTAAATCTCAAATGTATCGAATAAATATAGCGCAATTTTTTTGACGACCGGAAAAGAAAATAATTCAATACAATACCGAAAGATCAGGTGAATTTTCTGAGGGTTTTAGGGCGGTTTGTTGTGAATAAATTTTACGCCAATCCTTGTAATTTTTCAGAATGTAATCAATGGCTTGTGTGAAAAACTCCGTCGGTCGATTGATGCCGGCCCATTGGCAATAGGCCTTAATTTCCGCTAATAGAGCTTCTAGGAGTAGTAAATATTTGTTAAAACATCTGAATAATCAGTTCACGTATCTTTTAGCCAAAAACGGCTACTGTATGAGGAGGAAGCGTGTTGGACACGCTGCTCGCGAAGGATCTTCCTAATGTGGCTCATAAAGATGTGTGTATACCTTAACTTTGAAGTGCGTCGTCCCGGCAGGAAGCTGGGATCCAGGCTGCAGGACGCAAAAGTTCACATCCTTGTAAACTGGTTCCTGGCAGCCGTGTGTAGGCACTCATGTATAGACACTAAAATTAATAGAAGAGAGTTTGTGTCTTTTGCTAACGTTAAGGCTAGCAGGTCATTCACGCTTGTTTTAGAAAATTGTTGGCGTAAATTATAGGCTTCAGAGATAAGTTCAGGCCCTATTGCTTTTCTCATTAAACCCAAATTTAGTAAATGGCTATGCCGCTCTAATAGTTCTTCTTCAAACAAAACATCTGGAACAGCAAACTGATAAGGTAGGTTGAACATAGGCCTTGTCAGGTCGCTATTTTCTATGTCAATTATTATGCTGGCATCAGTAATGACAAGTTGCATTTTCCATTGTCCGTAAAGCTCTAAAGGATTCAATGGAAATATTCATTAGCTCTGCTGCTTTAGATTCTCCAATAAAATTTTCAGCGAGCGCATGAAAGACCATTTGTTCGAAGGAATTAGTTATTTCTTCAGGATATGGATTGCCAGGTTCTTTCTTATCCCAGCCGTGTGCATTAAATTGAGATCGCAATTGAGAGTAAAGTTTATTAGAGATAATACCTGCATCTTCGATTCGGTGCAGAATACTTAACATACTAATACCAAATTCTTCTTTTAGGATACTGAGTTCACGGGGTTCTATGTAATTACGGTGATTTCCCAGAATTTGAAGAAGAGATTTTTTAGGTAGCAAAAATGCGCCTGCAAAACGGTTGCAGCATTTTTCTTCATCTAAGTGATTGGCAAGTTGTCCTGCCAATAGTAAGTGTCCTAGTTCATGAGCTAAAGTAAAACGCTGTCGGTCACCAGGCCATGGGCTGCTAATAACAATAACAGGTATATTATTATTGATGAATGCGGCCAGACCATCAAATTTGGGGTAGTGGCTATTGTCAAATCTAAATACCTTAATTCCTTGGTTTTCACAAGCATCAATTAAATCTGGAATTGGATCAAGTCCTAAGTTCCATTGTTTGCGAATGTTATCTGCCAGAGCTTCAATTTCTTGCTCACTTTGAAGTTCGGGTAACTTTGGTTGTGAATAGTTGGCAATAAGAAAAGAGGGAAACAAGCTTTCCAATTCAATGCGACGTTCGACGTTATCGAAGATTTTAGCTTCAATTTCTATTTTATGATTGCTGGGCATATCAGCAAGATGGCGATATTGGATATTGTTCAGTTCAAAATGAGTTGGTCTAAAAAAATACTCCACTTTGACGTGTAAAGCTTTTGCAAGTTTGATGAGTATGGTGGACGAAGGGATAGTTTGATTATCTTCATACTTTTTTATTGCAGCATGGCTCAAGCCTATTTTTCCTGCCAATTCTCGAAGAGATAGCCCTTGAGCTTTCCGTGCTCTTTGAATTCGATTGCCGAACATAACGCCTCCTTAAGTTTACAAAACATATTATAAAATACATTTATGTAAACTTCAACCAGACATAAGTTTTAGTTTATTTTCTGGGTTACACAGAAATTACACAGAGTCTAAATTAAAACAGTTATTGATCAAGTTTTGACACGAAAAACCGCCTATTATTCGCAAAATTGGGGGATATGTTTTGTATGGTAATGATTCGGATTTGGGTATTAGATATTTTTTCTCTTTTTCAGCGCTTGGTTAACCTATCCAAAATATTAGAAATCCATATAGAGCTTGGTTTGAGATTGTCTTCAATAGCCCAAATCCAGGATAAAATAGACTGGATAAAACACCAATTGAGGATCTTCTGCTGGTCGAGATTTAAAAGTTCAGAAAATAAATCAACCCGGGCAAGAATCATCGCAGCGCTCATTTCCCGGGGATTGTTGATAAATGCCCAAACTTCATTCACTGGGTCACCGATAACGCCTTTAGGGTCAATCACTAACCAGTCAGTTCCATTTTGTAAAATATTATCATGATGCAGATCGCCATGGAGGAGAACGGTGGGAGAAGTAGTTGCAAGCAAATGATCACGAAGCTTTCGTGCTTTTTTTAAGTAATTAGTTGGAATATCCCATTCTTTATCAAGGACCTGCAACCAGTCTTTGATATGAGGAAATTGGACAGCCTCTGGTAGGAGTGCTTGATGGAGTCTCTTCATGATGTTACAAGCTATGCGGATTGCTTGATCATCCGAAGAGGGGAAATAGGACTTCAAAGAACTACCCGGAATAGCGCGCTCTAAGAGCAGCATTCCCTGGTCTTCTGTCAGCAGGTGAGCAGTGCCATGATCAGCAAATGCTTTAAGTGCATGTGCTTCTCTTTTTAGTCCAGCAATATCAAGCCCCAATTTTAAAATAATCGCTTTTTCGTCTTGAAAACCAGACATAACGTAATTGTAACTTAAGTTATTGACTGGCTGCAGGTGAGATAGGTGATATTTATTTGCTATTTTGCTTATTGTCATTGGCAAATCAACTAGCCATACATTACCGCGGTCTCCATACAGGCTAGTGAGGTTTCGTTCAAAAGTATTCATATTTTAGTCACTTATAATCTTCTAAGTCCATCTCCATCGAGGTGGCAAACAACCAGTGCTATGGCCATTTTCTCGCGGCATGTAAAATACGTAATACAAAGATTGTTTGCTGACGCACTTGATACACCACAATAAAAGGCGCACCACTTATAATTAGTTCCCTGGTTTTCGGTAAGCGACCCACCCGACCCATGGTTGGGAGCATTGCTAAATACTCAATTGCTTCAAGCACACGCATCACCGTATGATTTGCAGCAGCGAGATTATCCTGGCGAAAATAGTTATCAATCTCTTGAAGATCAGTAGTAGCAGGTTTAGTGATCTGAATCTTCAATTTTTTTCTCCCAATGTTTCTTTATTTCCTCAAAGTTAACTGTTTCGCCACGGTCAACAGCAGCAATCCCTTCTTCGATTGCTTGTATTTGCCATTCGTGAATTTCTAAATATTCCTCGATTGCCTCTGCTGCCAAATAGGATTTAGAGCGATCCATGGATTCAGCTAATTTCTCTAAACGGACAGCCACTTCTGATTTAACACGGACTGTAACGACTAAAGTTGAATTTTGCATATTGCACCTCTTGTGATGATACATGATACTTATATAATCATACTAGCATCTAATGTATACAAATGAAAGGCATCATGAAGTAACACGCTCATCGTGTCAAAATTATCGATCTTGAGTCCAAAAACACTTTCAAACCGCATAGGGTTCGTTAATTCTAAAACGTCCACCCCAAATTAACTTCCAGCAAATATCGGTTTTTTCCCTGGTCACCATATAAATGTTGTGTCACCGGCATTCCCGCCCCCAGCTGAAATACTAAATTTTTGGATGAAATCCATAGCGATGGAGTTACATACACCACATTTCCTCCCGAATTGGGATCTGTGGCACCATTTATTTTATTCTTTTCCGCATAAGTCCCGTCAGTCTCGACCAGCCCTGCAAAAATCCATTTGGAATCAATATTAAACAGATTTCTGCCAAAACCTGCTTGATATAAAAATTGATTGCCAAATTTGGTTTCATCGTCTTTATCTTCTGTGGTAAGAATAGTTCCATAGGAAGTAAATAAAAACCATTTTACATAGATGCGGTTAAAGGTAGTGCCTAGGAAAAAGCTAGGTGAGCCAAAACCAGTATTGGGACGTTTATCCGCAGAACCAGTAGGGAAGGTCATATTGGTGACAACGGTGGCTTGATCAGTATAATTATGATTCTGGTATGCATAAAAAGCATATTCAAATTGCAAAAAAGCATCTTCTAAGCCGGAGGATTGGTGGGCTTTATCTTTGAAGCTGGCAGCAATCGGCAAGTTAAAGAAAATAGAAAAATTGTCCGTCACTCCATACAGAACAGAGGGAACAACATCAATCGTATGTTTATTCACCCCACCAATTTTATCGGCCTCTAAAAAGAATTGTATTTGATTTTTATCAATTATATTCTGGCCAAAACTAATGAGTGGACCAGGCTGCTCTGAACTGGGGAAGATAAAATTACCTATTTGTGGCGGTTCTTCTTGGATTTCTTCTGGTAAATTATTGGATTCTTGTCCATGGGCTATAGCAATAAAACCAACTAATAACAGACTAAAAAAAAACTTTAGTTTCATAAAAATCAAAGCTTCAGGTTTGTAAGGATTGAAATGATATTAAGCTTATTTTGCAGGCGTTGATTACCTGTTCGGGAGAATCAGCCCATTGCATTCCCTGTTGAATAAGTTCAGCTGCTTTGTCTTTGGTTCGGTTATAGCCGATGACGGAATAACCTGCTGTTAATAACCGGCCGACCCATTTGTTACCCCTAAGCTGGTGGAGCCATAAATTCAGGTCCTACTGGGGTTTTTATATGTTGCTTTAGAATTTGATCGATTTGCTGCATCGCTTCTGCATTTATCGACCAGCCCATAATATCACCAATCGGTTCTAATTGAGCAGGATGTCGGGCTCCCCAAAGTGCGATGGTATGTCCTTTATCCAAAACCCACCTGGCCGCCAAGGCCAGGACATTTTTTTTATAATTTGATTGGGCAAAATCGTTGAGTGCTGTGACTGCATCGAGGTATTGTTGATAGACCGGTTGTTTAAATTTAGGGTCAATTTTGCGTAGATCATCTCCGGTAAACTGAGTGTCCGGACGCATTGTTCCAGTCAATAAACCGCGACATAATGAACCATAGGCCAGGGTAATGATACCCGATTGTTCTGTGAAGGGCAGAATTTCTGCTTCTATTTGCCTATCAAACAGATTATAGGGTGGTTGTGAGGTATGAATAGGCGCAAACTTCATGAATTCTTGCATTTGTTCGGTTGAAAAATTGCTGACTCCGATGGCACGGATTTTGCCATTTGCTATTAAGGATAAGAGTGTCTGAGCGGTTTCTTGAAAAGGGGTTGATTTATCCGGCCAATGAATTTGATAGATATCAACGTAATCGGTTTGTAGACGATTTAGGGAATCTTCAATTTCTTGTAGGATTCTGCGGCGGGAGGAATTTCGGGAAATTTTGCCATTGTGCCATTCCAAGCCCACTTTTGTGGCAAGGATGATATTTTCACGCTGACCGTATTGTTTTATGGCTTTGCCAAGGATTTCTTCGGATTTGCCAAAACCATACACGGGAGCCGTATCAATCAGGTTGATGCCAAGTTCCAGGGCTTTATGGATAGTTTTGATAGATTCGGTTTCTTCTGTTCCGCCCCACATCCAGCCGCCGATAGCCCAAGTTCCCAAACAAATTCGGGAGGCGGATTTAGTTAAAGAGGGGATTCGAATATGTTCCATATAAATTTCCTTGAAGAAAAATTAAAGTCCAAGGGCGCTAACTTAAGCCAGGCGCCAAAACCCGGGTGAGTAGGAGTGCTGAATAGAAACGAATTATCTGCAAGTTGATTGCATTAGAATAGATAATAATCTTATCGAAAATGCCATTAGGCCTTCCGCGCTCGGATGCAAAAAACTGGCTCTTAATGGTAGCACAATACGATTATTTTTAACCAATTTTCGATTAGTTGTAAGGTCATACTGCTTTTGACTTTGTCTTGGGGAGGGGGCTCTCTTGGCCTTCTCTATATAGACTGTGGTGAGTAATACTCGTATTAGGATACGTAGGTAACACTTAAAGTTCTATTTTAGAGTGAGTTACTCCCACGGCATTGGCGTTTGCTTTTGGCCGGAACTCATATCACTCGTACTGATAGAACCCAGTATTACTGGTTTTATGTTATTCAGAACATCCCCTCTAACGCCATTTGTTAACTGTTCATGTGCAAACATAATATTTTCAGGTGTCTTATGAGCTGCTTGTAATGATCCCCAGCTTGAATGTAGATTTCCCACATAAGTCAAGTCTAACTGTTGTAGCTCAGGATCAACAAATAATCCCCACCCATAAATATTGGCTACGATGGGAATGGTCTGTTTGTTTAGTTGGAAAAATAGACCAAGATCTGAGTCAACAACAAAGACTTCTTTTTTCTGATTCACAACATAGAGATAATTATGGTCTTCGGTTGCAGCGACAAAAATACCGTTGGCGGGCCCATTGCTTAATGTATCGTGGATATCCTGAACCAAAGAGGTTATGGAGGAAATATCTTCACATTTTTTTGTGTTATAACGAACATTTACAATATTTCCAGTTGAATCGCAATTTTGGTTTTTAATCTTTGAGACCTTTTTACTTTCACGCTTGTCGGCGTCTCGCAAAAGCTTGCGAAAATATTCATAATTTGAATTCAGGGCGAGCCCTTCATGGTCAGTCACATTATAGAGTGAATTTTTTAATTGTGTTGATTGATTGGCAGGCTCAAGCAGTAGTTTAGCCATATAATAAGAATTAGCTACACAATTTCCTTTTTTTCCAAATTCTTCGGAAATGCCCATAATTAAATTTTTCAGAACTTCATCGACATTTTGCAACTCTCGTGGTTCAACAAAAAAACCTTCCCACTTAGTAGCTGTTAATACAATATGACTTGGAGATTTTTCCTTTTCCTTGGTTTTAATTTCTGGGGGTTTTCTTTCATCTAATGATAGGCTGTCTTTTGATTTTTTTGGGGAAGGGATAATTATTCTTTCCTCTTCTTCTTCTATTTCCTCATCCTCTGCCAAGTCCAGAATTTGGCGCAATTTCTCTTGGTGTTCATTCTCGTTTTCATGCTCTTCACTTTCTTCTGGCAATATCTTTTCTAATATCAAATCAAGTTCTTTTTCAAAAGATAAGAGATGAATATAACCCTCTTTATTTTTGTCAGTTAATATATTTTTTACACCTTTCGCTTCACTCATTACAGGCAATCTCATTTTGTTATTTCATTACATTACGTAGCTAAAATTTTAATACATTAATATTAAAAAATTATTAAGTATCATTTATTGAAGAAAATTAATATTTCCTTAAAAATTCCCGAAGATGAACATACTGTTGGCAATGACTCCCCAGAAATACGTGCGAGAAGGCTGAAATACGTCCAGAATATGGCAAATCTACGCCGTGAAGAGATGATATAGGTAATGGTAAATGAGGCTGAAATATGCTTGAATGCGTCCTTACTTAAACTTAAAGAAACCTTAAGTAATAAGCAAACTTAATGGATTGCCATGCTCATAACCCAATAACCAATTTCTTTTTTATTATTAACATTTTAAGCGAATACAGTAATTTGCCAATTCAAATGCACAATTTTTTTACTTTTAATACAAGCATTTATCGTTCAGCTTTATTATCCGATTAACTTTAATTAGGACGGTATTTAGGAGAATTAATGGAAATATTTAGTCTTCAAAAAAAATTGCTGATTACATACAAGATAGGGCTAGCGCCAAATTAAAAAAATTCGATAAAGCCACAGAAAAAAACCGCAAAGCTATCTCCGATCTCGACCAATTAGCCCTATTTGACACAGAAGCCAAAAGCAATCGCGCAAAAATAGAAGCCGACTTCAATCCAGCTGTCTGGCTAACTTATGCCGCAAAACACTCTAGGCAAATCAGCATGGTTACCCATGCGCTGAAATTTACTCATACGGATGCTAAAGGCACAAGTATTTATGCTAACTCCCATTCTTTTTGTCGTGACAGTGATCTAAATGCAAAATACTTAAGCACAGCTTCCCTCAATACCTTCGAGGTTGATTATGTATGTAATGCACGCGTGCTGGATGTGGTCAATCTACTTATATTAAAACAAGAAAATAGGAGTTTAATTGATTTCATTGCCCAAAATGATGATTCAGCGCTTAAGCCATTTGCAACTTCACCGGAACAATTACAACAATGGATGAATGATTTTTCAGAAGTACTACTCAGCAAAGAACTCAGTTCGCATACTCTGGCCAAACAAGTTTTTTTTCCAATCAATGCTACGGAATATCACTTATTGGGGCCACTCTTCGCCTCCTCTCTTGCGCAGGAATTGCATCATCGAATCATCGAGCAGCGTTTTTCTGAAACAGCAAAAGAAGCCAGAAAAGCCCGCCGAGAAGAAAAATACCACGAAGCTGTCATTTCGGATTTTCCTGATATGGCAATTCAGAATTTTGGCGGCACCAAACCTCGAAATGTCTCACAACTGAATGTGAAACGCGGTGGCTCAGTTTATTTATTCAGTTGCGCCCCCCCGCATTGGAATAAACAACACAAATCCCTTCCTACTCGGGAAAAATCAATCTTTAAGGGTCAATACCAGTACCGGACTAAAGAGTCAATAAATCAATTTCGTAGTTACTTAATAGCTATTGCGCCCAAAGACAGCACTCTGCCACTGCGCGACCGACGTCAAGAATATGTCGAGGAACTGGTTAACTCCATGCTGGATTATGCCGCTGAGTGAGAGAATTTCCCGCTGGCTGGAGTACTCAATCCAAACTTTCACGCGCCCAGCAGCTTTGGCTTGACCCACACCGCCAGCACCAGGACTCACCTTTCCGCGAGGAACGTGAAAAAAACGAATGGCAAGCTGAAATTGCCGGAGATTTTGCCAATTGGCTGAATAAACAACTCTCTGTCAAGGATAAACTTATGATGGGAGATATCATCCATTTTTTTCTACTATTTAGTTAATTGTCCGGAGGGCAGAAATTTTAAATTTCTGATTAAATTTAGATAATAAACTTGAGCATAAGTTATCAGTATTTTCTAGCTCTGAATAATAAGAAAGTCAACGGATTAGTGTATTGAAGAACAAGTTTGACGATTATGGACCCACTGCTCCCTATTTAAACAAAAAATGTCTGTAATAAAACTAATAGAGTACCAGAGCGCGCGATCGAGATATCTGCTGCTGCGGGTGAGTTATTCAATTTTAAAACACCGCACATAATGTCCCCGCAAAATTCTCTCTGCTGGGCGTGATTCAAAACATTGTCCGCTTGCCAAAGGGCAACGGGTATTAAATACACATCCCTGTGGCGGACTGATTGGTGAGGGTAAGTCGCCTTTTAACAGTTGCACTTGTTTATTTTTTTCCAGATGGGGATTGGCTACAGGGACGGCTGAAAGCAAAGCCTGGGTATAGGGGTGCAATGGCGCAGCATAAATAGATTGTTTGGGGCCAAGCTCCATAATATGGCCGAGATACATCACCAACACGCGGTCGCAAATATGCCGGATTACTCCGAGGTCGTGGGAAATAAATAAAATGCTGAACTTTAATCGTTGCTGAATTTCTTGTAATAAATTAATGATTTGCGCTTTGATGGATACATCCAAAGCACTCACGGATTCATCACAAATAAGTACTTTAGGTTCTAAAATCAGTGCGCGGGCAATGCCGATGCGCTGACATTGTCCGCCGGAGAATTCCTGAGGATAGCGGTTGACCTGGTTGGGATTTAAACCCACTAACTTCATGGTCGCAATGACTTTATCAATAACCTGGGACTTCATCATTTGCGGGTGAAGTGTAATTAATGGTTCTGCGATAATTTCAGCCACCGTCATGCGCGGATTAAGCGCGGCGATCGGATCCTGAAAAACAAATTGCAGCTGCTTGTGCACTTCATGCCATTTTTTAGTAGTGGCTTTGGCTAAATCAATGCGACCGTCAAATAGTGCGCTTCCTCTAGTAATAGGATTCAAACCGCATAAAGCACGGGCCAATGAAGATTTGCCACAACCGGATTCACCCACGATGCCCAGGGTTTCACCCTCAAATAGGTCAAAATTAACGCCATCCACTGCATAGACCGTTTGCGCAGCTTTAAACAGACCGGCTTTTACATTAAAGTGAACTTTCAGATTATTTATTTCTAGAATTTTTTTCTTCATATTTCTACATTAAGTGAGCATTTCATGACATGGCGCGGAGAGATTCTATGCAGTGGGACTGACTCGCTACATTTTGCATTGACCTTAAGGCATCGTGGTTGAAACGGGCAGCCTGGCGGCAAATGCAGCAAATTAGGCGGCTCTCCGGGAATGGTATTTAAGCGATCGAGGTCTTGATCCAGGTTAGGGATTGTGGCCAGCAATGCTTTAGTGTAAGGATGACAGGGCTTAGTAAATAATTGCGAAATGGAAGCCGTTTCCATTAACCAGCCGGCATACATGACGTTCACTTGATCACAAATATTGGCTACCACCCCCATATCATGGGTAACAAACACAATTGACATATTTAGTGCTTGTTTCAGCTCTTTTAATAATGCCAGAATTTGTGCCTGTACTGTGACATCTAGGGCAGTTGTGGGTTCATCAGCGATCAGTAATTTTGGCTTAGTTAATAAAGACATGGCAATCATGACGCGTTGGCGCATACCGCCGGAGAATTCGTGCGGATAGCAATGGATGCGTTGCTTGGCATCTGGAATTTTGACATGCTCCAACATGTTGACGGATTCTATCAGTGCTTGTTTATAGCTCATTTTTTTATGCAACATCAGCACTTCCGCCATTTGTGCAGATATTTTCAGATAGGGGTTAAGCGAAGTCATTGGATCTTGAAAGATCATAGCAATCTGATCGCCGCGAATTTTGTTCAGCTTAGTTGTGCTTAAGCCGATTAATTCTTGTCCCTTAAATTTTATTGAACCGGTCACTTTACTGGATTTAGCCAGTAATCCCATAATAGCCAACATAGTTTGACTTTTGCCGGAACCAGACTCGCCAACAATGCCGACGATTTCCCCATCATACACTTTGAAGGATAATCCATTAACGGCTTTAACTAGGCCGTCTTGAACCTTGAATTCAACGGTCAGGTTTCGAACCTCTAATAATGGCGTAATTTTTTCAGTCATCAGTTTCTCTTCAGCTGGGATCAAGTGCATCACGCAAGCCATTGGCTAAAAACGCGAAAGATAATAAAGTAATAATCATTAATCCTGCTGGAAATAATAATAACCACCAAGCCTGCATGTTTTGCGTCCCATCGGCAATCAGCAGTCCCCAGGAAGTCATCGGTTCAGTAACGCCCAGGCCAAAAAAACTCAGTACAGCAGATAATACAATCATATTCGGTATGGTGAGTGTGGCATAGACAACCACCACACCTAATAAATTCGGGATAACATGACGAGTAATAATTTTGAAGTGACTTACGCTGGAGACAAATGCCGCTTCCACGTATTCTTTATGTTTGATACTGAGTGTTTGCCCACGCACGATACGTGACATATCCAGCCAGGAAATGGCAGCAATGGCGACAAAGGATAATGCCAGGCTATTGCCAAATAAGGTAATAAGCAAAATACAAAAGAATAGAAACGGGATGCCGTATAGCATATCAACAATTCGCATCATTAGTGTGTCAACTTTGCCACCGATATAGCCGGCAATGGCGCCGTAAAAAACGCCAATTAACAATACCACCAAAGCCGCGGCAAAGGCGATTTCAAAAGTAATTCGTCCGCCCAGAAAACAGCGAACCCACAAATCTCGCCCCAAGCTATCGGTGCCGAACCAATGTTGATTATTGGGGGGTTGCAGGATGCTGCTCCAATCGGTCTTGTCATAGGCAATATGACTGAACATTGGCTCAAAAATGCATAGTATGGTCAAAATGATAATTAGGATTGCGCTCGCCAATGCAAGTTTATTATGCGACAAGCGTCGTAATACGTTAAGCCAGAAGCCGCGCGCTTTGGGAGCATCTAAATGTAAATTTTTGGTTTTAAATAACATAATATTTTTACTGCTTAATTTTTGGATCTAACAACATATAAACCAGATCTACCATTATATTAAAAATAATCGTCAGGGTGCTGGCCAAAATAGTAATGGCCATAATCATATTGTAATCGCGATTACTGGCAGCATTGGTGGTCAAAACGCCAAGCCCGGGCAGAGTGAAAATCTGTTCGGTGACGACCGCGCCCACCAAGATGCCGGCAAACATAGGTCCAAGTAACGAAACTACCGGTAATAGTGTTGGACGGATGGCATGTTTAAATAAAATTTTTCCGGTTGGCAGACCCTTGGCGCGCGCAGTGCGAATGAAATTCGAATTAAGCACGTCGATAATGCTACCGCGTGTTACAAATGCAATGGTGGGTATATAGGCAAGCGCTAATACTAGCACCGGCAAACACAGGTGCATAAAATCACCGTCTCCCCAGCCGCCAGCTGGAAAAATCCGGAAAGTGACTGCAAAAATTAGTACGAATAATGGACCTGTGACCATGGTGGGAATAGCGGTGAGAACAATGTTGCCGGATACCAGCAGCCTATCAAACCAGGAATTTTTATAAAAACCGGCATATGCACCGCAGACAATTCCAAGCGGCACGACGAGAATGATCGTATAAATACTAAGGCGTAAGGTGACCCAAAAACCGCCCATATTATCAGGGAATAACAAACTGTTGATGGATTGCCCCAGGTATTTCATGGAAATGCCGAAGCTGCCGTGCAGCAAATCTTTTAAATACAAAAGGTATTGCTGCCAGAGAGGTAAATCCAGGCGGTATTGTGCCATTAAAGATTTTAGTGCTTCCGGCGAGAGTGCACGGTCACCTTCGAACGGATTGCCAGGAGTCAGGTGCACTAGAAAAAACACCAGGGTAATGATGGCGAGTAGGGTGGGGATGGATACTAGAATACGTTTAATTACAAATTTTATCATTCATTATACTCTAATCTAATCTAAACCATTTACTCATGACATGATCCAAATGATTATTCTCAATATCGTAATTTTTCACTCGAGGACTAACCATGCGATAATAAGTCATCTGATATAAAGGAATGGTTGAGTAATTATTCATTGCCAAGGTTAATGCTTGACGGATTAATTTAACGCGCTGCGCCGAGTCTTGGGTATTTTGCGCCTTATTCAGTAAATCATCATAACCTGGAGTGCAGCTGTGTGCATTATTTTGCGGATGGTTGCATCGATATAAATTAGTATAGCTATCTACTGAATCATAATCGGCGACCCAACCGTCGCGGGCAATATCATAATCGCCTTTATGGCGGGCTTGTAAAAAGGTTTTCCATTCTTGATTGTTATTACTGACCTGAATACTTTTAGGACCGAATACCTGCTGCCACATAGAAGCAATGGCCAGTGCATTTTTTTTAGTATAGTCCCTAGTATTATAACTAATGCTAATTTGCAGCGGATGATCCGGGCCATAGCCGGCTTCTGTAAAGAGTTGGCGTGCGACGGCGATCTGCTTGTCTCGTGGCCAAGCAGCCCATTCATAATCTAATCCGGCAAATTTACCGTCTTCAATGGTTGAAGTTGCATAGGCATACAAAGGCTTTTGATCCTGTCCCATCACCTCCTTAGTTAAGGCTTCACGATCCACCGCCATGGATAATGCCTGACGTAATTTTGGATTGTCCTTAAATTTGGGCGATGTCATATTAAAATCATAATACTCATCGGCTTCCCAAAGTACTGTATGTTCCTGCCCCGGCATTTGCTGCTTGATGGTTTTATACTGATCAACCGGCAGTGAGTAGGTGATATCGATGCTTCCGGTTTTATATTGGCTTAATGAGGCATTAGCATCAACAATGGGGAAAAATTTCACCTGTTCAATTCCCACTTTGCTGGCGTCATAGTAATGAGGATTTTTACTGAGTAGAACATAACCCTGCACAACGCGTTCATTCAGTTTATACGCGCCTGAAGTGATCATATTTTTGGGATCGGTCCAACTTAAGCCAGATTTGTCGATATTGGCTTTAGATACGACTCCTAAATTCGGTTGAGCGGCAATAGATAAAAATGAAGGGTCGGGATTGGTCAAATTAATTTGAACGGTCTGGGGGGTTAACGCTTTAATGCCTAGTTGGGAAGAGGGTAATTTACCATCTAAAATTGCTTGGCCGTTTATTAAATTGCCGATCAGGAAGTTATAAGGGGAGGCGGTCTTGGGATCAGCCAATCGTTGATAACTGTAAACGACATCGGCAGCGGTGAGCGGTGTACCGTCAGAAAATTTAAGGTTGGGGCGCAAGTAAAATGTGTAGGTTTTGTCATCCGGAGAGATTTCCCATTTTTGCGCCAGACCTGGGATGGGTTGATTGTGCTGGTCTTGTGAAGTTAATCCTTCAAACAAATCATAAGCAACGCGAGTGCTTTGTACGTCTTCAGACATTTGTGGATCTAAGGTTGCGATATCGGAACCTAAATCAATGTTGATGAGATTTTTTGCATTGGTGGAGCTAGTGCTACTATTGGCGGCATGGTCTTTATCCGAGCAGGCTGTTAGCGCTAGGGATGCTGCTAGCGTTAGCGATGGGATAATCAAATTTTTAATTTTCATTGTGTATACCCCATAATAAATTTAAATAGATTGAATCATTATCGAAACTAAAACCACATATAATATCAGGGAAAGGAAAATTTTTCAAAAACCACCCAATAAAAACCAACCAACTTTTAAATTTCCGTCAATGCAAGAGCTAAGGTGAGGATTATGCTATAAGGTAACTATTCAGCATCGTAACTGGGAAGCCAATAGAGACTGCCCCCTTCCTAACCTTCCCCCGCAAGCGGGGGAAGGGACTGTAAGGTGCGGACTTTTAGTTTTCTGCCCAACAGTTCCTTCCCCCGCTTGCGGGGGAAGGTTAGGAAGGGGGCAGTCTCTATTGGCTCTTTGGTTAACATGCTGAATAGTTACAGCTGGGTTTATTTTCACAAAAGAGCAAACTATGACTTTATTCATTATTATTTGTGTATTAGTAGGATGTATCGGCGGTCTTTTGCAAGGGATGCTGGGGGTGGGCACGGGTATTGTTGCTATTCCATTGTTAACGTTTCTTTTGCCGCATTATGGTGTTCCGCAAAGTATGGCAATCCATATTGCCATCGCAACTTCCATGGGAGCAATCACGGTCATTTCCGTTGCTGCTATAATCGGCCACCATCGTCAGCAAAATATTCAGTGGGATATTTTCAAAAAGGTCTTATTTTTTTGTATGGTTGGTTCTGCTATGGGTGCAGGGATTGCCAGCTCTTTACCTGCACGCATTTTACATATTGTTTTTGCTCTATTTATGTTTTTTGTTGCCTTTAGAATTTTTAAAAATAAGAAACCTAACCTCAATGCTCACAAAGAAAGATCTTTATCAGGCCCTGTGTTGGCACTAGGGCGAGCCGACTTTAGTTCTCAGTAATTCGAATAAGGTTCTAATCGCGCGAATGTTTTGGACTTTATCAAAATCAAATACATCGGTACTAAGCAGGCTGTTAGCATATTGCAGACGCCAGCGTTTGGCGTCAATCAAGGTTTCCGTCAGATAGGGGCTCCGGAAATCCACTTCGACTAAGCAGATCTTGAAAATGAATAGGTTGCTCAAGCTGTTTTAATTCGGCGGGTGACAAAGGCAATAAACGATGAAGGAAATAACGCCCTGCCAAAGAATCCCCTATTTTATCAAAAATTTCCAGCCGAGCGCTGCCAGTAGCAAGAATAGATAAATGATCGGGCTTGGTGTCATATACGCCTTTTAAGAAATTTTTCCAGTCAGGCATTTTATGCAGTTCATCAAACACTAGTAAATCAGTATTCCCCAACCAAGCTTGCCGATGAATAATATCTCGATCCTCAATTTGGTCATAATTCAGATAGACGGAATTTTGAAAAGTTTTAGCGATTTCTTTAGCCACGAAGGTCTTTCCAACCTGCCGTGGACCGGAAATCAAGACCATTTTTTTAGCTAAGTCTTTCGTAACTATTCAGCACATTCGAGAATTGTCATTCCCGCTTTACAGGACTATCCAAGAATGATGGACTTTCAAGCGGGAACCTATTGCCTACCTTTCCATTAAAACTGCCAGGTGCAGTTAACAATTGGGTTATAGGTTCCCGCCTGAAAGATCAACACGTTCGCTCCAAATTGTGCCAGCGGGAATGACATTTCCCTGAATTTGGTGAATGGTTACAGTCTTTCTTAATGTAGGGAATCTGTATTCTTTTCATTCGACTATTCTGCAGCGGATTGCGGAATAGTCGAATCTTGTGACTGAAGGGGCGTTGTTGAATAATTCACTCCCATTTTGAAATAAGCACTGTATCTCCTCTCTCAGGGAGGCCATTGTTGAATAATTCTCTTCCTAACTATCTGAAACTCTATGATCCCCTCTCCCCCCGCGGGAGAGCGTTAGGGAGAGGGGGTTGGTGTGGCATTCATTGGTGAAAAATAAATGGTAAATACTTAATATGATAAACGAACAGATACTGTTGATTTAACAAATATAAGAAATATTTAGCCAGATTTGCTTTTTTAGTGTACAATTCGGACTTTGTTACTATCTATAAATTACCCCAACTCCTGAGGTTTTCCGTACATGAACATGATCGCTTAAAGAGCCCGCACAGGGCAAAGAGCGCACGTAACGCGCATTCTTTACTCCTTAACTTTAAGAGATCATCATGCATAAACCTATCAAAATTGAACATTTAAGTTTATTGTTTTCCCATAAAACCTGCTTCGAAGCATTCAGCACAGAAATTCACTACGGCAGTCGCATTGCGATAATTGGCCGTAATGGGTGTGGTAAGTCTAGTCTTTTGAATTTACTGCGAGGTATAGGAGAATCCAGTTCGGGTTGCATTAAATTGCCTGATGATGCTGTCATTGGCTATGTGCCACAGGTAATTACTGATTTTGTTGATCACAGTGGAGGTGAGCGACTGAATCGCGCATTGACACATGCCTTGAGTCTTCAGCCGAACGTTTTGTTGCTGGATGAACCGACCAATCATTTAGATGAGCGTAATCGTCGTCAGGTGTTGCGGTGGTTAGAGCATTTTCCTGGAACCTTGGTGATTGTATCGCACGATGTTACTTTATTGCGGCAAACCGTCGATACTTTTTGGCATATGGATCAGGGCCGTATTGAAATATTTACCGGCGATTTTGATGATTACCAACAAGCTAAAAATATGCAGCGTGCAGCCTTGGAGGTATCGCTGCAAAAACTTAAAAGTGAACAAAAAAACTTACATCAGTCCTTAATGCAAGAACAGCAACGCGCAGCTAAAAGTAAGGCCAAGGGTGCAAAAAGTGTTGATCAAAGAAAATGGCCGACGGTGGTGAGCCATGCTAAAGCGAGCCGTTCTCAAGAAACCAGTGGTCGGAAAAAAGCTGCACTTGCCAATAAAAAGACAGCCATACTGGATGCTTTAAGTGAGCTGTATATCCCTGAAATCATAGTCCCTAAATTTCATTTGCCTGCTAAACAAAGTCGCCATACCGTATTAACCATTAGTCAGGGCGCTGTGGGTTATGCGCAGAATCAGTGGTTATTGCAAAACATCTATTTATCTATAACCTCAAATCAGCGGATTGCCTTGATAGGGGATAATGGGTCAGGCAAATCCACCTTATTTAAAGCTATCTTAGGAGTATCTTCTGTTATTCGATCGGGAGAGTGGTTATTGCCTAAGCAAGATGCAATAGGATATTTAGATCAACATTATCAGACACTTTCTCCGACAGACACGGTATTAACTTCCATCCGTCATCTTATGGCAAACTGTTCTGAAATAGAAATTCGTCGCCACTTGAATGATTTTTTATTTCGCAATCAAGAAGAAGTCAATAGGCCCATTACGCATCTATCTGGTGGTGAAAAAGCACGTTTATCATTGGCGCATATAGCAGCCCAAACACCTGAACTGTTATTGCTTGATGAGGTGACTAATAATTTAGATTTAGAAACGCGCCAGCATATGATTGAAGTGCTAAAGGCCTATCCTGGTAGCTTACTAGTAATTTCACATGATCCGGATTTTTTGCGTGCCATTGAAATTCAAGATTATTATGAGATACATCGTTTTCACAGTGCTTGCAATAGCTGAATTGTTATCTTAAATTAACTAGGCGCTTTCTAAAGGCTATCCGATGCACACAATTTTTTAAGCCGCCAGAATTAGAGTACGTCGTCCCCGCTTTACCGAATTATCCTAAAATATTAGCCTATCAAGCGGGGATCCAGTGCCTAATTTTCAAACAAAGTGAAGTAGCAATAAACATTCATGACTGGCATTTGTGCGTTCCGTTGGAAAGATGGGCACTAGATTCCTGCTTGATAGGCTAATATTTTAGGATAATTCGGTAAAGCAGGAACGACGTACTCAGCATTGCTAGTAATTGCAAAATGTGTGCATCGGATAGCTCTAAAGGTCGCGGCTGGTTTAGTCTAATTTTTAACCCACAGGAAATTCTATGCAAAACACAGCGGAAAACAGCATGAATGCTATTCAAATTAGTGAATACGGGGGTAGCGATAAATTACACTATCAGAAATTAGCCATACCAACGCCTGCACAAGGGGAAGCATTAGTTAAAGTTGAGGCTGCCGGAATAAATTATATTGATATTTACATGCGAACGGGTTTATATCCCAAACCATTGCCACTCATTTTGGGAAAAGAAGGTGCCGGCACTATTGAGAAAATTGGCCCGGGGGTGACGACAGTGAGGCCAGGAGATCGGGTGGCTTGGTGTGATGCGCAAGGTTCCTATGCAAGTCATGCGGTTATTCCGGTAGATAAATTAGCTCCCTTGCCGGAGGATTTATCTTTCAATGAAGGGGCTGCAGCCATTTTACAGGGGCTGACAGCGTATTATCTCACCCATGATACTTACCAGCTGGGAGCTGAAGATATCTGTTTAATTCATGCGGCTGCCGGTGGTGTAGGATTGCTGCTATGCCAAATGGCTAAACAGCAAGGAGCTAGGGTCATCGGCACAGTATCTACTGCAGCTAAAGCTGAGCTCGCACGTCAAGCCGGTGCTGATGAGGTTATCTTATACACACAACAGGATTTTGTTGAAGCCGTACAGCAAATCACTCAAGGCCAAGGCGTACATGTGGTCTACGACTCCGTAGGTGCCGATACCTTTTTTAAGAGCCTGCATTGTTTGCGCAAGCGAGGTTTAATGGTGAGTTTTGGCCAGTCCAGTGGCGTTATTCCGCCCTTTGAGGTGAGTAAGTTGGCCGAAAAATCATTGTTTATTACTCGAACATCACTATTTAGCTATGTGGATAGTAGAGCAGAATTATTAAAACGCACACAAGCATTATTTTCCTTAATTGCTTCTAGGAAATTAAATTTAAAAATTGATCATGTTTTGCCTCTAGCACAAGCGGCACAAGCACAGCAAATGCTTGAGGAGCGAAAAACTACGGGGAAAATATTGTTAATTCCCTAATATACCCGTTCCACTTAGGATTTCGGTGTTAGAGTAGTCCAGCTTGTGCTGAGATTTATGAAGTACATCCTGTACTTCACCCTTCGGGCCGCTGTCGCGTTCAAATTTGTTCCTACAAATTTGTGTTCGATCTGATTGAGTAAAAACGTAGGAATAGTCGACTTGTCGTCCCGGCAGGAAGCCGGGATCCAGTTCACAGGATGTGAAAGTTTCGCTTCCTGCGCCCTGGATCCCGGCTTCCTGCCGGGACGACTATGTCGGTTATTCTTATTTCGAGTTTTTACGATTGAAGATCGGACGAAGATTAGTGCAAGATGGGCTGCTCTAACACCGAAATCCTAAGTGGAACGGGTATATATCCACAAAATCGGAGAAGGATATGCCACAATTAATTTTAGAATATAGTGCCAATATAATTGAAAAAGATAATATCTCTACCTTGCTGGCAAGCATTAACAAATTATTAAGTGAGCAATTGCCGACAGAAATACGTAATTGTAAAAGCAGAGCATTAGCTTATAGCTCTTTTTGTATTGGAGATGGGAATCCACAAAATGCATTTGTACATCTTAATTTGAAAATAAAAGCAGGCAGAAGCCGCGAGCTATTAAATATATTAGGTAATCAAATAATAGAGATATTGAAAAAATATTTTTCCAACTCAATAAGTAAACTAAATTTAGAAATTACTTTAGAAATAGATGAATTGCAAGATAGTTATTTCAAATTTTATTCACAGATTCCAATAACGCCCTGACCACAATAGTCGAAAATTTCTCCAGCTAATACTATGCAAAAAATAGACGTTATAATTATAGGCGCCGGTGCAGCAGGACTCATGTGTGCGATAGAGGCTGGCAAAAGGCGACGCTCAGTCCTCGTCCTGGATCATGCTAATAAAGCAGGTAAAAAAATTCTTATGTCTGGCGGTGGGCGCTGTAATTTTACTAATTATTATGTGAGTGCAGAAAATTATATTTCGCACAATCCCCATTTTTGCAAATCTGCTCTAAGCCGTTATACCCAGTGGGACTTTATCAATTTAGTGCGCCAATACAAAATAGATTTTCATGAGAAAACCGCAGGTCAATTATTTTGCGATAATAAAGCTAAAGATATTTTACAGATGCTTCTTTGTGAATGTGAAGCATCACAGGTAGAAATTCGTTTAAATACTATGGTGACATTGATTGATAAAATTAATGACCATCATTTTAAAGTTAACACTAATCACGGTGAGCTTCATTGCGAATCTTTAGTGATTGCCAGCGGGGGATTATCTATCCCTACTATGGGCGCGAGTCCCTTTGGGTATAAAATTGCTGAACAATTTAATATTAAATTATGGCCATTACGTGCAGGACTAGTGCCATTTACTTTACAAACAACAGATAAAGAAAAATTATTACCTTTAGCTGGAATAGCTGTTAATAGCATAATCAGTACTAATGAAAAAAGTTTTCATGAAAATATGCTGTTCACTCATCGTGGCCTAAGTGGACCAGCTGTGTTGCAAATTTCATCGTACTGGTCAGCGGGTAATAGTATAAAAGTTAATCTTTTGCCCGCTATAAATATATTAGAGGATCTCAAGTCTACACAAAAACAATTCCCAATCAGGCAATTAAAAACTATCCTTAGCGAATATTTGCCGAAACGTGTAGTGGAAGTTTTTATAGATAGTGCAGAGTTAGAAAAACCTATACATGCCATCTCGCATCAGCAATTACAGCTCATTTGTAGTCAATTTATCAACTGGCAGCCCAAACCTAATGGTACTGAAGGTTATCGTACAGCAGAAGTTACCTTAGGCGGTGTGGATTGTAATGCTATTTCATCTCAAACCATGCAAGTAAATCAGGTGACAGGCTTGTACTTTATTGGCGAAGTGCTAGATGTCACAGGATGGTTAGGCGGTTTTAATTTCCAGTGGGCCTGGTCTTCGGGCTGGGCAGCGGGGCAGGTGGTTTAGATCTGACTTAGATTAGGGTAATAAATAAAGTTTCACAGAGCCTTAGTCTTAAACTTCAATCGCGAAGGCAATGCATAGGCTAAAATAGACATGATCACTAATAGCACGCCGATGAACTGGGTTAATCCAATTTTTTCCCCTAACGTTAACCAGGCAATAAAAACTGTTCCTATTGGCATAATTGCTGTGGATAGTGCCCCCATTATCGCGTCAACTTTTGAAGAACCCACATACCAAAAGACATAGAATAAACCTGAAGAAATACCCACAATAGTTAAAATCATCCAGTCGAAAACAGGTGAATTCAGTAGTTTCCAGTCAAGGTAATAGCACAGAAAAGGTAATAAAATAAGCGCATTTATAGCGTTTATTACTGCTGACATCAAGAACAATGGCAAGCGGTTAGGATGAAGCTTTGTTAAGATATAATAGCTAGCTTCTGGCAACAGCGATAGAAAAATAATTAAATTACCTATTAAAGAATGATGCGAAGGGTGACCTAAGATATTGCCCCCGTTGATGACGACCAGGCCAATAGTTGCAAATCCCACGCAGACAATCTTCTTTAAGGTAAATCTTTCTTTAAGCACCAGGCAGGACATAATCACAATAATAGCGGGGAGGGCGCTGGTGATAATGCCTGCGACATTAGCGTCGGTATATTGCAGTCCCATTACCATTAAAAAATTGAAGAAAACACCGGCTGTCAATGCTTGGGCTATAAGAAAAATCCAGTCTTTTTTTCTAAGCCGTTTTAAATAATAAAGTAAAGAATTCTGTTGACCGTCAAGTGTTAACCAATGCAGCGGCAACAACAAAGCTGTGGCCAGCAAAAAACGCACCGCTAATATAAATAAAACCGGCATCGATGCAATTAAATATTTGGAACCGACGATATTAATGCTTACCGTTATGGGTGTAAGGCTCTGTAAAACAATAACTTATCTTTTTAGCATCCCAGCTGAGGCTCAGATTTGCAGGCTGGAGGGTGTAGAAAAATGCGCGCATAGTTGTTCTATGTAAGTGTTTTTCTACACCCTTCAGCCTGCGAAGATGAGTCTTAGATGGGATGCTAAAAAGATAAGTTATTGTTTTACAGAGCCTAAGTATTAAAAACAGATAAGCTATGAGTTTGTTATGTTTTTTTTGCATAAGCTGTTCGTCAATTTTATTTAAGAGCACCTTTGAAATGATTAATCTAGTGGTTTGAGGAAAGAGGTTTACATTATATCTGATTCATTCTCGAAGGTGAGCAGGCTTGGGGCTTGAACCAAAAGATGTTTTAATGCCACACTAAAACCTTTGTTAATTCAAAAAGGCGGCAACAGGAGCTGCCTGATCCTGAGTAGTAACAAAGATAAATCAAAATTCTCATACTTTTCATTTCTTAAGCAATCCCGCTCAGAGAATTTTAGACTCTCAAGTAAATATATCAAACAGTATGATTCACTGAAATTTCCAGTGGTGGCAGTGGTGGATCTTGATAGTTTTTCATTTTTTTGCCCACTCCTGATAGCACACCGCTAACCCCTGCAGCGACAGCTGTTATCGTGCCTACCCAGAATCTTTGAGGTATTCCTAAGTCATGTGAGGTTCTATCATGAAATATATTGCTGCTACATTCCGGACTATTCACTATCTCTTCACACCATCCATCCTTATAGCCTTGATAAGAACCTGATGAGGATCCAACATCCTCAGGAAGGCTAAACATCGTATTTACTGACGATATTGCTACCCCCGCGCCTATGTAAGCAAGTCCCAACATGACATTTTTAACAGTCCCAGTGGTGAGAAGAAGACCTCCAGTAAATGCCATAAAATGCGCACCCATTGCAATTGAACCCTGGATGATTTCGGTAGTCTCTATCATACCTGAGTTGAGTGTACCGACATTATTATATACTCCGGTTGTGTAACTATCTGTCTTGGCGCTTTCTTTAGCATTCACATAAGCTTTATGGTAATTATCCAAGGTCGTTTTGGTAGATGGGATGATTGCCAGAGGTATAGAAGCTACTGTCGTCATTTTCATAAGGGTGGAAGATATATTACCTAACGTTTCGCCAATGCTGTTAATCCTTTGTTGGTAGATTGATTTTTTTTCTTCTGGATGTTCTTGAGCAATAAGGGGTTGTGACAAATTTTGTTCAGTTTCTTTGATATCAGTTATCTGCCTTTCTTCGGTACTCATCTCATTTCTCCACAGTTTAAAGATCAAAATTGATTATAATTGAGGTAAGTATTTCATGCGGTTTAAATTAAGTAAATACTTGATTATTATCGCAGCTCAAAGTGCTACTGCGTCTTGAAGTGCCATGGGTACATAAGGTATATTAAGATTTTGACTCATACACTCAATAGCTTTCAGAGGTATCTTGAAAAGCTATATAACAAACAAGGAATGTTATTATGATGAAACCTGAAAAAATTCTCTACCAAGCTAATGTCACCACAACGGGTGGAAGAGATGGGCATGCCGTTTCTACCGATGGCCTACTAGATGTTAAATTAGCAATACAAAAAGAACTCGGCGGTCCAGGTGGAGCGACCAACCCAGAACAGCTTTTCGCAGCAGGTTATTCAGCTTGTTTTCTCAGCGCGCTTAAACTTGTGGCTGGAAAGGAAAAAATTGCTGTACCGGCTGATACTAAAATCACTGCCATTGTCGGCATCGGCCCAATTCAAAGCGGATTCGCTCTTGATGTAGAATTACAAGTTTCTCTGCCAGGAATGGATCCTGAAAAAGCAAAAATGTTGGTTGAAAAAGCACATCATGTGTGTCCCTATTCAAATGCAACACGCGATAACATTGAGGTTCGATTGAAAGTATTATCCTAGCAAAAGGATCACATCAATAAATTTTCTACCAGCAATTTGCCTGATTGACAGCACTGACCATAGCCTTGAGTGAAGCCGCAGCAATGTTATGGTCTGTGCCCATACCCAATAATATTTGATCATCGATTCTTGTTTGGAAATACGCTATAGCCTTTGCACCTTTATTTAACGAATGCTCGCGCTAATCTACGTATTCGCGCATTGACAATATATGTTCACTGACAATTATCTCTGGCATAACCTGATAATCCCTTTGGAAGGCTTATGGCTACTCATTGGAACGCTGAATTTTATGATGCGAAGCATGATTTTGTATCGCGTTATGGAATTAATTTATTACCCTTATTAAATGCTAGAGCAGGAGAGCGCATTTTAGATCTAGGTTGCGGCACCGGCACTCTGACGCATGAAATAGCCAAAGCCGGCGCCAATGTTGTGGGTATTGACAATTCACCTGAGATGATCGCGCAGGCGAGGGCTAATTACCCTAATATTGAGTTTAAAATCTTAGATGGACAAAATTTTAAATTTGATCAACCCTTTAATGCTGTATTTTCCAATGCGGCATTACATTGGATGATTGAACCGCAGAAAGTCATTGCCTGTGTCCGACATTGCCTGAAAGATCAGGGTCGTTTTGTTCTAGAAATGGGTGGGATTGGTAATGTCTGTCAAGTATTGGCCGCCATCCGCCAGGCAGCGGACAAATTTGGAGTCTCCAGTCTGCCATTCATTAATTATTACCCCAGCATTGGCGAATATAGCAGTTTGTTGGAATCGGGAGGGTTACAAGTCAATTATGCCGAACTTATCAATAGACCCACTCGGCTTCATGGAGTATCGGGATTGCGCGATTGGGTATGCAGCTTTCGTAATGCGGTTATTGCCCAAATTCCCCAGACACAACATGAGGAATTTTTTCAGTACTTGGAAAGTCTTGCCAAATCTAGCCTATATCATAATGCTAGCTGGTGGGCAGATTATGTCAGATTGCGCGTGGTTGCCGTTAAGAATCCAGTCTAGGAAGTTTTTCATCAAAAATCCGAGCCGCGCGCGTTAGCAAGCGTTGCCCCAGCTTCAGCAATTACCGTCCTTTCTGAGATACTCTTCATTTTCAAACTGTGCACCGCAAAAATTTAGCCATCCAGCGAAGAGCACTGCACAGCGTGGGCAACGCTTGCTTACGCGCGCGGCTCGGATGTGAATAACGATGCCTCTTTAATTTTAATTTACTTTTTAAATTGCTCATCAATCTCAACTTGATATCCGGTGACCAACTTATTAGTTTCGTTGGCAATGCCAACCACTGCCATCAATTCCGAGAACATGGCATCAGTCATACCCTTCTTCTGTGCCGCGACAGTATGTGAGGCTATACAGTAACCGCACTGGTTAGTAGTGCTGATGGCGATATAGATCATCTCTTTGGTCAAGGGGTCTAGAGTGCCGGGAGCCATTATTTGTTTAAGGTTTTCCCAAGTACGCTTCAGCGTAACGGGATCGTTCGCGATCGCCTTCCAGAAATTATTGATCCAGTCTGTTTTGCGTGTGGCCATGATGTCGTCGTAAACTGCCCTTACTTCGGGAGTTGCATCTTTATATTCAATGAATCCTAGAGTTGCCATGATTTTTTTCTCCTAAAATTAATATGTTTCATGTAGTCTAATGAGTTTGTAATTTTTTTCAATTGATATACAACTTCATAAGCTGTTTGACAACCTCGATTTATTAAAAACGACGAAAGGTTGTTTATTTTATTATTAACATAGTGATAGCCATTAATACCATCAATATATCTTCTACTAAGGTAATGGCAGACATAGGGAGTTTTAATGCAGTCCCTAAACAAGCACAGGAGATAACCTGTTTTTTCATTAATGCTTGTGCCACCCCCATGCTAGAAAATCCCATTAAAAAAATAGTGATGACTAATACGGTAGTATTTGCGGGTTGCACAAGATAGGCTATTCCGAGACTTAATTCTAAAAAAGGATAGATATAACCATAATAATACCAGCGAGCTGCAAGTACGTCATATTTGGCATAGGCTGTTGCAAATCCTGGTAAATTAAGTAGTTTAAATGCGGAGAAGACTAGAAAAAATCCAGCCATAAAATGATTCATCCACAGGTGCCATAAAAGCTGTGCTGACCCGGTGCTTGTAATAAAGGAAACAACTGTAATATAGGAAATAATTAAAACCAATGGATAATAAGTTCTTAGGTTGCCTTGTGGAAGTCCGGTAAGTTCGTTTTTCATAAAATCCTCTTTCTATCTCTTTAAAGTCTGTATACAATAAACCCTGTACCAAGGTACGGAGTCAAGTAGTTATGAGTGATAAAATGACTATTTCACAATTTGCGCGAGCAGGGGGAGTGGGGCTTGAAACGGTGCGTTTTTACCAGCGACGTGGTTTGCTTCCTATACCCAAAACAACCAATGGATATCGGCATTATGATGAGACAATATTGCAGCGATTGCGCTTTATTCGGCGGGCTCAACTAGGCGGATTTACGCTCAAAGAAATTAAAGAATTGCTTCAATACAGTCCGTTAGAACATCGTCAACGGATTCAGGATATTGCGCGGGCACGTTTAGATAAACTTACTCTTCATGTTAAGCAATTAGAAAATATTCGTGATGCTTTAACGCAGCTGGTAGATCAATGTGAAAAACAGGATCCTCAAGCGATTTGTCCAATTATGCAAGCATTAGATGGTTAGTTAGCAATTTACTCCAGAGGATGCCCGGATAAAACTAAAGAGGCTTTATCCAACCATTCAAACGCAAAATTAATTAATCAAAGTAGAACAGAGAAATCAAGAAAAACTGTCACTTAATATTAATTTAATATAACTATGTCTAAATATCCACAAAACAAAGTAATAGTTTAATTGAAAATAGGAGATAACCGTTATGCTTCAATTTTTTGCTGAATTAGCTAATGATACACAAAATATTGCTAATGGTGTGGTAAATAGATCACGCCACGTACTTGCCCAGATGACAGCTACACCGAGAGATTCGGAAGAAAGTGTGGGAGCAGCATTAATAGTTATGGGGCTTGTGGCATTGGTGGGGGGTGGCCTCCATGCTGGCTCACACGAAGCGCAGCATACAGGATATACACGGCCTGAAACAGTCTCCCTCATAGGCGGCGGCGGAATGGTATGTTTGGGGGTAATTGTTGCCTGGCGGGCAATGTATTGTCGTCGAAACCCAGCTCCACGAGCAGCTATTCAGCAAGATCTTGAACAGCCACTAATAGTTAATAATTGAATCTAGAATTTAGCTACAATAATCTAAAATCTTAAGCTGCAGAAATTTTTGCCGTTGCTAATCTTCAATCCCTATATAAATATCAATCACTGCCTGATTGGGATTAGCAGCTCTTTGATCGTAAATTTCGAAATCTGCGCTATATTTACGCGTCCCTCCCAAGTCATCCTTTTGCAGCGTCCATATTTTCTTCCAAGCAGAAATAATGACCTCAGGGATCTGTCCTGCTTCTGTTGTGAATTTTTGATAGCTGCTTTCAGGGATCGTGATCGTCTTAAATTGAGATAAATCCTGTCCCTGCAGTGAATCCACAACTTCTCCAATAAAATAAGTATAATTTCCATTTTCATCACTTTCATATTCGGTGTACACCGCATAAGTAATACCTGGACTAGTACGATGTTGAATATGATTGGCTATTTGTGTGTGCCAGTATGAACCTGCAAGTTTACCTATTTTTGCGGTATCAGGGTTCATTTCATCTTTGTTGTTGGTTCTAATGGTTAAACCAACCAAAATGAGCTTTGGCAGTTGAATAGTTTGTTTTTTCATAGGGTTATTTCTCAAAAAATTAATTGTTTTCCATATGTCACGCGGCTTATTTAAGCTGGCAACTTCGGTAAGGGAGCAAATACTCGCAGGCGATGTTGATCGGGATCCAGCACTACAAAAGTATAGCCAAAATCCATTGTCACTGGTTTTTGCGCAACAACCAGGCCGTGATTAGTCCAATCATGGTATAGCTTTTCTACCGCTATTTGATCGGTAACTGTAAAAGCGATTTCTCCGCCACCACCTGTGCATATGGCGCTGGGTTTCGCCGTGTGACGTGACCATAAGCCCAGCATAACCCCGCTGTCTAAGGCAAATAAGGCGAATGTAGGATGTAATTCAAGTGGCGTCTTCTCCAGTAAATCGCCATACAATTTTGCGCTGCGCAATGGGTCACTGACATATAAAATGATTAAATTCGGTTCTGGCATAGGAATGTTCCATAGGGATTGAAAAAATAGGGTTGCCCCCTCTAGATGCCTATAGTAACAATGCCTTGGGTCAATTTTTGTCAGCAGTCACCAGTTGCAGTGATTTCTTGTCGCCAGGCTTTTAACAGTGCTTGCCGTTTGCGGGGATAGCATTCCTGGCTTGCGATAAATTTACTAATACGGTCAGCACGGAAATGGCGGAAACTATTACGCAATTCACACCAGGCAATCAATAGGCGCACATGGTCAAAATACCCCAATGCGAACGGCCAGATAATTCGAGTGGTAACGTTATTCTGAGCATCTTGATAGTCAATGGTTGCTTTGTGTTCAGCGCGAATCGTTTTTCGAATTTGTGCCACATCGGTCACTTCTATGATTCGTTCGGCTGGTGGACCTGGCAATAAAGTGCTGGTATCGAGTGCATTGCGTAGATCGGTTGGCAATACAGCAGCAATCTTATGCAATGCGCTGTTAGCGCCTGATTTCAGTCGCTCATCGCCTCGAGCTGCTACCCAGCGTGACCCTAGCACCAATGCTTCAATTTCTTCCTCGGAAAACATCAGGGGTGGCAACATGAATCCGGGGCGTAGCACATAACCTAAACCAGCCTCACCTTCAATCTGTGCCCCCTGCGCCTGCAAAGTACTTATATCGCGGTACAAAGTTCGCACACTGATGCCGAGTTCACTCGCAAGAGAGGCTCCAGAGACTGGAAAACGGTGGTGACGTAATAATTGTAATAAATGGATTAAACGTTGGGCACGTGACAAGGTTAATGACTCTTATTTTATAAAACGTAAGCTGATAATGAAACTGCAGCAGGCGAAGTAAACAGGCAATGATTATAGAGAATGATTCATGATAAAAATAGAGATTGAGCTTTCACAAGCAATTTTCTTTCAGAGAAAAAATCAATAAGTTTTCGTACCTTCGGTTGTGTGTAGCGATAACGAGTATAATATTAGTGTGCATAGATTGATCGGTTTGATGGCTTTTTAAAATTTCAAACAGCTCACTTTTCTGCAACACGGCTATTGGTGCCAACGAACGGCTACCGGATGAGGCGGAGACTCAGCGGACACGCTGTGAATACGTCCCTGTACGCTCGACGGTTTCATCCATGAAACCGATGGTCCGCTGAGCCCCCGCCTCATCCGGTAGCCTCGCCTCGTAGCCTGCTCAGTCCCGTACCGTCGTTTATCCCTGAGAGATGGTCACTTTTTTAACATGGCCAAATTCCCTTCTCCCACAAGGGACGTTGTTGAATAATTCAACCGCCACTTATGAGAAGTTAGAGTCGGTAGAAGTTTGTGGTTGTTTGCACAGATTAAAGATTAGCACTGTATATCCCCCTCTCCCGCGAAAGGAGTTTGAAAAAGATCTCTGAACTTATTCGCGGGAGAGGGGCGGGGAGAGGGTCTGGTATATGGCTTCTAAGACCACTTCAGTATCCTGCAAGACCTCATGATTCCAAAACCGTTAGACTGAAATCCTTTTTTACTCAATACAGCTGTCCTTCGAGTATCATAAGCTTGCTGCTCTTGATGCTGACCGCCATCAAGCTCAATCACCAGATGCTTTTCATAGCAGACAAAATCCACTATGTAACGTTCAATCGGTACCTGTCTTTTAAATTTGTATCCCAAACGGTGAGCTCGTAAATAATACCAAAGACACCGTTCAGCATCTGTGCTTCTTGTTCGCAACTCACGGGCCCACTGCTTCATTCATTACCCTCTCCCCGAACCCTCTCCCGCGAATAAGTTCAGAGATCTTTTTCAAACTCCTTTCGCGGGAGAGGGGGAATACAGTGCTTATCTTTAATCTGTGCTGACAACCACAAGCTTCTACCGACTCTAACTTCTTATAAGTCGCAGTTGAATTATTCAACAACGCCCCTCGCGGGAGAGGGTTAAGGGATATAGTGCTTTTTCTAAAGATAGCAGCGAATTATTCAACAATGCCCCAGGGGAGAAGTGAGTTTGGCCATATTAAAAAAGTAACCATCTCTCAGGGTTTATCCGCGTGATCCACGGAGTAAACAGTTCGCAAACTTAATTCACCCCTAGGCGACTGCTCTCATTAGAATCGGGAGCTGGTATCTTTTTTATTTTCTCTTTCAGTAGCTTCAGTCCCAAATCCACAGAATTCAAAGGTGTGGTCAGCATAGGGTTATTGTTATTTTTTTCCACGAAACTATTTTTTTTAGTTGTGGTTTTATTCAGTATTTCGTTAATTTTTTCTAGTGATTCTGGTTCAAATCCAGGTAAATTGAAATGAAAGACAAAACTGAAATCAAAAATGCGATAAAGGAATACCCAAAATCTGCGCGTGCATTTATTAGTTATTTTTTTAGACCCCATCGCTTTTATTTTTTCATATTATTTTTCATTATCCTTATTGTTGCAAGTTATAGCACTGTACAACCCTATGTAATAAAAAAGCTAATCGATGCGGCAACCCCATTGCTGTAAAAACAAGCGTTAGGCTCTGTAAAACAATAACTTATCTTTTTAGCGCCCAGCTGAGGCTCAGATTTGCAGGCGGGAGGGTGTAGAAAAATGCGTGCATAGTTGTTCTATGTAAGTGTTTTTCTACACCCTCCCGCCTGCGAAGATGAGTCTTAGATGGGATGCTAAAAAGATAAGTTATTGTTTTACAGAGCCTTAATTAGCGCAACAATTTTACCCGCATTAGTATTAATTTCTCTTACAATTTTCTTTTTCCGGAATCACATTAAATTCATAAACAACACAAAACATGTTTTTGTCCTTAAATTAGAATTAATACATTTCTACTGCTTCATTTAACTCAGCCTCAATCTCTTCAATGCTTGGAAGACCTGTCTTAAGTTCATTTGGAAGTGATTTAGCTAAAGTATAGTCTGATACACCTATCGACGCATTAATATTTTTTAAAGCGTATTCAGCAATAATTTTACTTCGAGATTCTGACGTTGTAATGCGTTGATTTAATTAATTATTATATCTGAGATTTTAAATAATAGCAGTATTTTGTTACGAACCATCTACTACATTAAAAATTTCTTCACTGATGTTAATGAAAATAAGTTGTTGCTTAGGTTTTACGCTATATGCCAAGGCTAAATATATCCCTTTGCAAGGATTATAGGCATAAAAAGTTTCATATCCAGGCGTGCCTCCCGCATGTGCCCAAGTGAAACCATAGTCTTTAAAATATACTAGACCAATTCCTGATCCGACACCGATTTCAGCAAAATGCTTTGAACCCGTTATTTTATACGGCTGACACAAGTCTTTAAGGACGATAGGCTGAGCATCTGTTTCCGAAATAACAGTGGTCATATTCATTAAACTTTTATTGTTTATAATTTTCCCAGTGAAAAGCTGATTTAACCATTTTATTAAATCCGCAGGCGTTGCGATTAAAGCTCCGGCAGATTGCCAATAGGACATACTGACAGAAGTAGTATCTGTGTTGGATTTAAATGTGCCATCGCGATTATAACCGTGCGCCATACGATTTATGAGTTGACCAGGATATGCTTGTGAAGGGTAAAAAGTATTATTTAATCCATACTGCTTTAAATAACGACTAAATACTTCTATCAGTGATTGCTGGCCCGCTTTTTCAATAATCATGCCTAATAAAATATAATCGGTGTTGGTGTAATTATATTTTTTCCCAGGCTGAAAAAGGTCGTCGTGCCCATAGGCTATATCTGCCAACTTGCTGAGTGGCTGATCCTTGTCTGGGGATGTTCTCAATAAATTATCAAACGTCGAACCTTGACTATAATTGTAAATGCCGCTCGTATGATGCAAAAGATCATAAATGCTAACCTTGCTCCACCTGGGATATTGAGGCAACCACTTTGTCAGTTTGTCATCCATATGAAGCTTATTATTTTCAATCAACTGGTAGATGATGCTAGCAGTATACGTTTTGCTAATACTGCCAATTTGAAATAATACGTTTGGAGTAATTCTTTTATTCTCATTCAGGGAATAATAACCACTCACGTAATTTCTTATTTCAGTACTTCCTGGCAATTTAATGCTGACTGATATGGCTGGAAGATGGTATTTTAATCTACTGGCGTCAACTATGTTCTGAATTTTTGTATTGAACTGAATATTTTTACTTTGATTTTGCGAAGCATAGATATTGCTGCAGAAAACGAACAGTAGAAAAACAGTTAAAATTTTGATAAGTATTTTATTTAAACGCATAAGTTATTTTTCTTTCTCTTTAGTAGCCGTGCATCAGTCCCTCCCAGATTGTCGCGAGTCATGAAATAATGATCGGACCGGCTTGGATCACGAACAGAAGCGTGACCAAAACCATCGATAACTCGCTCGTTCACTAAAATTTTAGTAGGAACTAAAAGACCAGCGATGCGTTCCCTAGTATTTGCATGCATACAGGTCTCTCCATCTCAAGTTATAAGTATTTATCTATATCAATTCAAACACAAGTGTCTCAGAATTACTCTATATTTTATTGAGAATCAATTAATTCTTAAAATATTAAATAACATCGCAATGTTTGAATAAATGATATTATATTGATGTTGAATGGATTTGTAAGCTTATGCGGTTAATCACTGGTTATTCATGTCAATCAGTGCCCAAAGAACTGTGATCTACATGTTTATTTTGAATTGAGTAACAACGCTTGCTAACGCGCGCAACTCGGATTTTACAACATTGCCGATCCAAAAGAATCCGAGCCGCGCGCGTTAGCAAGCGTTGTTTAAGCTGTACAGTACTGTTTGGTTGGGATGGCTATTAGGGTTGTCATAGTATTTGAGACGGAAATTTTATTGGGGCATTATGCCACGTCCGGCTGCCCCCATCCTAGCCTTCCCCCGCTTGCGGGGGAGGTTAGGATGGGGGCAGTCGGAAGGGGCGCAAAAGTTTGAATATGGTGAATGAATCTGTTTTTTAATTCCATACATGATCATGTCCACAAGTTTTAGCCCCTTAGCGATCAAGCTTTTCGACTATCCTGGATAAATAGAAATCTTCGCGCATTTCAAATGCTGATTCACCTTCAAGCCCACTATTTAAGGTTTTGTTAAGATTACCACCGAAAAATTTCCCCGCAAACGGCCCACCATGGAAATGTTGAGCAATTTTGTCCTCAGGTATCCCCTCTCTTTCGACCTGCTCATGATATAATTCTGCATCATCTGCAGGTTCAAAAAAAATTTGCATGTTTTTATTTACGAGCTTTTTGCGGGTGTTATTCGATACCTCATAAACAATTTCGAAATGTATATCTAGGTGCTTCAATCGCTGCGATAAATAAAGTGAGGTATGGAAGAATGGAAGAAAAATCAAAACCACAATCATTAAGTATTGAATCAATAAAAGGCCAATTGGCCCTCAAAGTTGATATGATTATTGGCATTTTGTTATGATGCGATTGTCACCTATTAAGTCATCTGTATAATTTTAAAGAAATACATTATTTAAGGTAGGGTTAAGATTTTTAATTTAATTAAAAACTGTCATCCTGAACGCAGTGAAGGATCTCCGTCTAGTGGCATATCATAGAGATCCTTCACTGCGTTCAGGATGACAGCTAAACAGTTGTTTTTGGAAATCCCGCAGGAAAAGCAGCTATCAAATAAAGTTGATTTGGCACAAGATAAAATAATATTAAACAAAATAATCTCAGGGGAGCACATACAATGACTGATACACAATTAGAAGTACCTTTATTAGATGAATTTAAAGATGAAAAACCTGATTCAAAAGAATCTTCTTTTCACCACCTTTCAGATCAGACGCAAGGATTAATTGGAACTTACCTTGCCCCTAATGATGTAAATACTCCTCAACTACCAGATGCTTTTCAATTTGACAGGTTCCCAAGTAAACGTGAGGATATAGACATACTATCTCCTCCTAGAAAAGACAACAGAAAAAAATATTCACAGATGCTATGTATCTGTTGGTGTGCACGAGAATGGTGTGATGGTGATTACTGCGATACTATACTAAAATTAGTTTCTTCCCCCATCCTGTTACCCCTCATTTGCTGCTGTTGCTGTGTAGATCCCATAATTGATAAAAAAAACAAACGTGACGATTTGGCAGTTGATCAATTATATCAAGATACTTTTATGGCGCCGACTACTCAAGTCATGAGGTAATTTCAATCTTCCCGGTATTTATGCAAGGCCGTCATAAAGCTGTCATCCTGAACGCAGTGAAGGATCTCCTTGAAGTGCCACCATATGGAGATCCTTCACTGCGTTCAGGATGACAGCTTTATAAAAAGTTAAAGTCAACATGGTTTTTGGAGATATCTGGGAACGTAAGCTTTATCTAAATGTGACCGAAATCTAATTCAGTGGCGACCCTGATAAGTATAGTCGACGGGTACAAATTGGTTGTTTTTGAATGCAGTGCTGGTTAGGATAAATTTCATTGTGTGTTCTCCTTATTAGTTACAGATAACGTCAATTTTATAACTATTTTTTCTTAAAACCAACGATCACAAAACCCAAAGATGCCAAAGGTAACAACACTAAAAGCCACATGGCGCTGGCATATCCATGCAAGAAAAATTGTTCAAATAATCCAGTAGCGGCAGCATGGCTAAGATGAGTGTTTGATGTAATAATTTCAATAGCGTGATCCGTATTCCCTGTGGCTGCACCCAGCCATTTCTCAGCGTTCAGATGCAAAGTCTTTACAGCAGACAATAAGTTGGAATTTGCTGCGATAGTAAAAATTAATGTTCCAAATGCTAAACCCATGGCCCCGCCAAAATTATGGAAGGTGCCTACAGTGCCTGCGGCAACCCCACCCGCTTCGCTAGGCACACTGGTTATGGCTGCTGTCAGCGAAGGGCTTAAAATAAATGCCCAACCGATCCCAAACAATATGTATGCTCCTATCACCAGATACAACGGTGTGTTCGCATCAAATTGCGTTTGGAGTAGCGCGGAAATACAAAGCAGTGCCAACCCGAATATCAATACTCCTTTTGACCCTTTTTTATCGACGATACGCCCTGCTAATGGCGATAAAAAAGCGACTAGTAATGTGGCAGGTAATAAAGTGAAGCCAATTTCATTGCCTGACTGACCCCTAATATAATGCAGATATAAAGGGATTAAAAAGAAATCGATTGCGTAAAATGCCGCCAAAGAAAAATTAGCAATCAATCCCACTAAAAAATCCCTATGTGTCATTAAAGAAAACTGGATGATAGGTGCTTTATTTCTTTTTTCCACCTGATAAAGTGTCAGTATGCCGATGATTGAGGCCAGTATTAATCCGATCACTAATGGGGACAAAAAGCCCAGAGTTTGACTTTTGACAACTCCCAAAATAAGCATGGGAATACTGACCAATAACAATACGAATCCTAGCCAGTCCATCTTTTCAGTAGTCTTACTATTTTTCGTTTCTTGCAAAGTTTTCACACAGAATAAAAAACACAATAAAACAATAGGAGGGTTAATAAAGAAAATCCAGCGCCAGCCAAAATTGCTAACGATGATGCCACCCACTGCTGGGCCCAAAGCCAAACCGAAGCTGCTCACCCCAACTAAAATTCCCATGGCTTTTCCCTGATTGTGCGGAGGAAAAATATTGGGAATAATGGCCAGTGGCGTCGTGTATAACAGGGCAATACCAATACCCTGCAAAAATCTAAACAGGATGAGTGCATAAATATTCCCTGCAAATCCTGCGCCTAAAGAGGCAAGGGCAAATACGGCAAGGCCAATATATAAACAAAGCCGACGACCGTATGAATCTGCCAATTTTCCGAGAATCACCATAGATGCAGTTAGCGCAAGCAACAAGATATTCATCACCCACTGTAATTGCGACATGCTAGCGCTAAAATCAATTTGAATTGCAGGTAAAGCTGTATTGACAATCGTTAGGTCAATTAAACCTAAAAAGCTGGCCAAGCTAATACCAGCCAGCGCGAACCAATTTGATTTTTCTGTGTTTAATGTCATGGTAATCCTGGAGAATATGTTAGATAATGCAATATTAATACTTGGACGTTTTTTTGTAAAGTAGGCACTAAAATGTGCTGTAGTATACCTTTATATACTGGAGAGAATATATATGAGCCCAAATGCTATAGATGAAAGCGAGGCCATTTGCGCCACATTAAATGTGTTAAGTGGCAAGTGGAAAATAATTATTTTATTTGCTTTATGCGGAGGCACAAAGCGCTTTAATGAACTACGCCGCCTGATTCCAAATGTCACCCAGCGTATGTTGACAGCTCAGTTGCGAGAATTAGAAAATAACAAAATCATCGTGCGAACTGTTTTTGCCGAAGTACCACCCAAGGTGGAATATTCTTTGTCAGAAATTGGCAGGACATTAACTCCGATTTTAGTCGCACTAAAGAAATGGGGTGGTTGTTATCTTGAGAAAATAAAGCAGCGAAAAAATTAGGAGTTTGGCTAACTCAATATTTATTTTGCAAACCCTTCTATTAAAATGATGAAATGCTTGATAATCCCGCATCTATAGCAAAATCGGCTGCTGTCACATAAGATGCATCATCTGACGCAAGATAAAGTGCCATAGTAGCAATCTCGTTAGGTTCCGCAACTCTCTTCAATGGAATCAAATTAGACCATTCACCCAGGTCTTGTTCTGTTACACCAATTTGATCAAAAATAGGGGTGCGTACTACCCCGGGTGATATTGAATTTACTCTTATGTTTTTTGGGGCTAACTCTGCAGCAAATGTTTACCAAGTGAAATAATGGCTGCTTTTGAGGCGCAATAAACTGAAAAATTTTCCATACCAAATTTAGCAGCTAAGGAAGAAATTAAAATAATTGAAGCTGGGCTATTTAAATAAGGTAATGATTTTTGTACAGTAAAATAAGTACCCTTTAAATTAACAGACATTATTTTTAATAGTGTGATATCTTTGGTTATATACATCAGAGAACCAGTTATAGGGAGCAGAGACAGCTATAGGTTGTGGGCAAGGAAACGTGGTAACAATAGGAGGAGAATCATCTTTGTTTACTCCTTGTCGCCAGAAAAATAAATCAGCTGTTATAATAATTCCAACCGCTATACGTGATTTGCGAATAGCAGCATAAATTAGTAGTCCCAAAATAACTGCTTGAAATGCTATCGTGCTTGCCATACTTTCTTGAGTGTCACGCATATTAATATCAGTAAAATCATTTTATAGTTGATTTTTTGATGCTACTATAAATATTACTAGAAAGAAAGTTTCTTATGGAAGATTTATTTTTTTATTAACCTGTTTAGCTTGTTGCTTAGTTTCAGGTTTGATGAACATTAGTTATTTCTGATAATTTTCTATCCTACTTATTTCTTTCTGAGAATGATTTCAAGTTGATATTTTTTTAATACTCCATCGAATAATCCACTGTCATCATCCAAATCTAAGCTGCTATATCAATTTTCATAGCCGATTTCGCGCAGCATTGTTAAGTATACTAATTCTAAGTTATTCCTATCTTCAATTTTTGTCCCCTACAGAGTCGGTTATTGGCAAAGCAAACCTCTTAAAACTACCTTAAGTTAACTAAGTTATAGTTATCATTAATCTACTAATTAATAGGCTTACAGTAATAGAGTAAATCAAACTTGCCATTAAAAACCAGCGCAGAATCGAACCGTGTTCTAAAAAATTCAATAAAACTATTTCCAGGTCCCTTTGCAAAAAATATCCGATGCATCTGGTAATTGTCCCAAATAAGTTTGATACAGAACTATAGCCTGTGACCAAATGGCAATAAGTGAAAATGGTATTATTTGAAAAGCAAACCTTATGAAAAAACCAAAACCTAAGAGTGTCATCCTTAGTAGTGATCCCAATTTAGGCGATGTCATCGTCACATTGCCAATGGCCGGACTCATCAAAGAACAGTACCCAGATTGCCAGGTCATATTATTAGCAAAAAACTATGTGAAAGCCTTAGTTCCCAGCTGCCGTGACATCAATGGATTTATTTCGCTGGATGAACTGTTGGGTGCCGATGAAGAAACGGCTGTAAACTTGCTAAAGGCTAGCAAGGCTAATTGGATTATTCACATTTATACTAATAAAAAAATAGCGTCTCTTGCAAAAAAAGCCGGCATTTCAGAACGCGTGGGGACGAGTAATAGATGGTATCACTTTACTAACTGCACGCGTATCCTCTGGACGAGTCGTCGCAGCTCCGTCAAGCACGAGGCGCAGATCAACGTACAAATGTTGACTCCATTGAAAATCAAGGCAAAACATAGCGGTGAACAGCTAATTCCCTATATTCGCATATCCCCACAGACGCCGGCTCCGGAGAGTGTTTTAGAAAAATTAGACCCTGACCGTTTTAATCTCGTCATTCATCCGGGTACTAGTGGTCAAGCGCATTCTAGAGAATGGCCGATCACGTATTTTCAAGAATTAATTAATTTGCTGCCATCGGAACAATTCAATATCATTTTAACGGGTGTTGCTAAAGAATTTGCACGATTTCGTGAAACTTTGATTGAACCCTTTCCCCACATCCATAATGTTATGGGAAAAACCACTCTAGCTGAACTGGCTGGGTTTCTCAGCGTCTGTGATGGAATTTTAGTAGGCGGCACTGGACCTGCACATTTGAGTGCTGCGCTGGGGATACGCACACTGGGTTTATACCCAGCACTTGTTCCAATAAGGCCAACCCGTTGGCGGCCACTGGGAGTTAAAGCACAATATCTGGTTGCCTCCGAGATTTGCTCTTTTTGTGCGTCGACGTCAGAGCTCGTGAATAATGGGCCTGGTTGCACTTGCATGACAGGGTTGCAAGTATCTGCAGTGAAAAATGTTCTAACTGCTTGGCAAAAGCAGAAAGCTGTTGAGGGTATATAAATTCCTGTCCCTTACTTTCATCTTCAAGAAAAAAATTGAAAAAGAATCTTTGAAACAATTTATGAGTTATCACCTGTGCATTTCGTTTTTTTTCTACATAAGAAATGATTGAAGGTGATGAAGTAGAATTTGTAAAACGGGTACTATTTTGGGTGTGCTCAATGAGTTGACTGGCAAGTAAGCGTTTGGCCAACTGTCTAGCTTTGTACTTTTGATTGTTAAAGCCAAGGCACAAAACAAGACTTGATCCCCTAAGAATCCTGGGTTTTCTGAGGCTACTTTAATATTAGTAGGAAGAAAGTTTTTTTACGCAAAAGAATCACCGATAATTTTAAAATCCTGCATTTTTATCGGTTATGAGTACTCCTGTATATAGCCCCTTGCACTTGCCCGTACTCCAGACTCCTTGAGTTACCCCATATTCGGTTAATTTATAAAAATAATAATGAATGTGATCCTCCCACTCAGCATTTCCTGTTTTACCACGTGAACGCAACTCACCAGTTACAAAATACAGTCCTAGATTTTTCTTCTCCTGAAAAGTGCCTTGATCTAGTTTAATTTTCTTGTCAGTTTCAACACCCTGGTCTAGCATATTTTTTACCGAATGAACAAAGGTCCCTGGGGTATGATCTTGACAATATTCAGGACTAATATTACTTTCATTGGGTATTCCCTGGTAATAAGTTCCTTTCCATACGGCAGTCTCAATAGTTGCGAAAGATAGTTGGCTATATAAATTCAAAATGATAATTGTCATTAATAATTTTTGTTTCATCGTAAAGCTCCTAAAACAGCCAGAGGCAGCAAGCTGGGGGATAAGACCAACGGCGGGGGCATTTTAGAAATTCGCCCCGGCCATCAGTCCCCCTCCCTCAGCTCACCACATCCTCTCGCGCTGGAAGCTCAAGCACAGACAAAAGCCCACCATCCCATCGCCACCACATCTTAGGGCGGGAAGGTTTTTTTAGGAAGGGGGATGCCAAATCTGGAGAATCCCAGACCAAAGCCATTATCTGTAGAAGATCCAGCAGAGTGAAAAAAGGAATTTTGCGCAGACGCGCGTTGGTGTAAACTGTAGTTGCCATAAGACCTCGCGTAAAGGTTATTGTGGTAGTCGTGCCGGTCTGGGTGTTGGTGCACCCAACCGGTGCGCATATTATCTGTCCAACCCGATTTGAAAGCAACCTGTTAATGTTTATTTAATTATTGCGCTCGTAAATCTGTGCGTTGTAGAGGATCGTGTTGAAACTAAACATTTACTGAGCCGCGACCGTTAGGGAGCGTTTATGGGTGCAAAGTAAAATTCCCCGGTACACTTCAGAATGCTAAGCGTGCAAAATGAATTTTGATAAATTGAAAATTATAGCTGTAGGATTTTTTTGCATTTTTATGCCACTGCAGGTTATTGCAATTCCGCTTGATATAGATACGATTCAGCCTATGATAGTGGACTATATGAGTGAGTATAAAGTTCCAGGAGCGGTGGTTATTATTCGGATCAATGGGGAGAATCACCTATATACCCGATACACTTAGGATTTCGGTATTAGAGCAGCCCATCTTGCACTGATCTTCGTCCGATCTTCAATCGTAAAAACTCGAAATAAGAATAACTATTCCTGTTCCGCGGGATTCAGTTAAGGTATTGGCTTTCTAACATCACGTTTTTACTCAATCAGATCGAACGAATCTCAGCACAAGCTGGACTACTCCAACACCTAAATTTCAAACGCTTCAAGTATATAGGGGTGATCCCAGAAAAAAAATTAGGCATTGTCATCTTGACTAATAAATTCACACAAAATACAGGGGCATTACAAAATTTAGGTCGAAAAATATTGTTTATTATTTTAAAGAATAAAGTATATGTCTCAGGAGGTCTTGGCTGATTTTAGAAGTTTTGAATCTGCATTGATCCACCACAGGAAAAGGTGCGTATCTAACAAAACGCTTATAGATTACCCTTCAAAGTCTTTAAGCACTTCTTCTGGTAACGGCGCGTCAAAATTATCACTGATAAAAACCTTCTCTTTTAATACGCCGAATTTACGTTTTTTTTTCTCATTAAAAGGAACCAATTTGGCAACAGGTTTGCCTGCCTTAGCGATCACGATTTCCTCTCCACGCATTATCGCTTCCACCAATTGTGAAAATCGAGTTTTTGCATCATGAATATCAACAGCGTACATAAATACCTCCTAGACTGGTGTTATAAGGCTTGCGCCCTGCTGCACTTTTTCGAGTCTTCTCAAATGCACGATTAATTAATGGTAAAAAAATTTCCATTCTACCACCTTATTAATCCGAACCAGCGGATCACCTCCTTGAGATAGCTGTTTATAGCGGTCCGATAAATCAAAAATCCAGACTGAACGTACTCACTCATATTAGTTGTTTTGTTTTTAAGCGGTGTGGGTACATTTATTGGTGTTTTTGGCACACTGTATTTATGGGGCTGAAAAGCTTGAAACACAGAAGTTTCTGTAGCATTTGTGTCTGTTTTGCTTTATCCATTTTTTTTATATTTATTATTTTCCATTGTAATGGTGGCAGAAGATTTAAGTTTTTAAAAGGCATTAAATTAAAGTTGGGCTCACCTTGTTTAACTGATACAAAAAATTGGCGCTCAGGTGCGGTTAGGGACTGATTAAGTTGTTTAATCAATTGTCAGTAGATCATCAAGCGTAACATCCATATCTGTCATTTGAATAAATTCCCTAAAAAGATAAAAAATCGATAAAAGCTAGAGCGCACAATACTCAAAAGGAAATTAGTGCTGTGCAGGAGAGAATGAGCAGTTATCTTTCAGGTAGCATTATAATTTCTCATTTAGATGTTGCTTATGAAATTGCAAATGTTCATCAATGAAAGTAGATATAAAAAAATAACTGTGATCATATCCCGCATGCATACGTAAATTTAATGGGTAATTTACACGCTCACAAACCGCTTTAAGAAATTGCGGTTTTAATTGTAAAGCTAAAAACTCATCATTTAAACCTTGGTCAACTAAAATAGGAATATTGCGTTTTACTCCCGCAGCCAGAAGTAAGGTTGCGTCATAGTTATTCCAGGCATTTCGGTCATCACCAAGATACCCGCGGAAAGCTTTCTGGCCCCAGGGAACTTCACTCGGCGTACAAATTGGCGCAAAAGCAGATATGGAGGCAAAGCGCTCACTATTGCGCAGACCTATGACCAAAGCGCCGTGCCCTCCCATGGAGTGTCCCATAATCGCTTCAGCACCCGCGTGGACTGGGAAATTCGCTTTGATAATCTCCGGCAATTCGCAAGTGACATAGCTATACATTTTATAATGTTTACTCCAAGGCTCTACTATTGCATCAACATAAAAACCTGCGGCCAGCCCAAAATCCTAATTATCAGCCTCACCTGGAATGGCCGCGTCACGCGGTGAAGTGTCAGGAGCTACCAATATCAAACCCAGCTTAGAGGCCATACGTTGCGCACCTGCTTTTATCATAAAAGTTTCTTCAGTGCAGGTCAGGCCAGATAGCCAGTAGACAACAGGAAATTTTGCACCTTGGCTCTGACTGAGAGGAGGAATAAACACGGAAAAACGCATAGGGGTTCCGGTGGTACTGGAATGATGTCTGGCATAGATCACCTGCCCATCGAAGCAGGTATGGGATTTGAGTTGTTCGAATGGGTGCATAGCCTGATCTCCAGATGAAAACCTGTTATCTTACCGCAGGAATAAAGCAATGATTAAAAATTTAGCACTGAACGTATTGATCTCCCCTGATGCATCAATTCAAAGGAATCATTGATCTGCTTTAAATGCATTTGATGTGTAACCAAAGGATCAATTTTAATTTCACCCCGCAAATAACGTTCAACATACCCGGGTAATTGGCTGCGCCCCTTCACACCACCAAATGCTGAGCCGCGCCACACACGACCCGTTACCAGCTGGAAAGGCCGGGTACAGATTTCTTCACCGGCGCCCGCCACACCAATAATCGTCGATTCACCCCAGCCTTTATGGCAACACTCTAGCGCAGCACGCATCACATCGACGTTACCGATACATTCAAAAGAATAATCCACACCACCGTTTGTCATATCAACCAGCACCTGTTGCACCGGATTACTCAATTTGGCAGGATTGACGCAATCAGTAGCGCCCAATTGCCGTGCTAATTCAAATTTATCTTCGTTGATATCCACCGCAATAATACGCGCGGACTTCGCCATAACCGCACCCTGGACCACGCTCAAGCCAATGCCGCCCAGTCCAAACACTGCAACACTAGATCCGGGCGTCACTTTCGCAGTGTTGAGCACAGCGCCAATACCTGTAGTAATACCGCAACCCAGCAAACAGACTCTATCCAGTGGCGCTGCAGGGTTTATTTTAGCCAGTGCAATTTCAGGTAGAATGGTATATTCGGAGAAAGTAGAGGTGCCCATGTAATGATATATTGGCGTACCTTTTTTACTAAAGCGGCTGGTGCCATCAGGCATCAATCCTTTGCCTTGCGTGGCGCGAATGGCCTGGCAGAGATTGGTTTTGCCGGATAGGCAGAATTTGCATTCGCCACATTCAGGGATATAAAGCGGGATTACATGATCGTCAATTTGCATCTGCGACACGCCAGGCCCTACATCTACGACAACTCCGGCGCCTTCATGACCGAGAATGCAGGGAAAAATTCCTTCTGGATCTGCGCCCGATAAAGTATAAGCGTCGGTGTGGCACACCCCAGTGGCTTTAATATGCACCATCACTTCACCTGCTTTTGGCTTAGCCAAATCGATGGTCTCAATTTCCAGAGGCTGGCCTGCCTCCCAGGCGACTGCTGCTGTGGTTTTCACGATAGGCTCCTTTTAAGATAAAAAATAACTTAGAATGTATTTAAATTGCGCTATTTTTTGATTTGGCTGAAGGTACTAACAGGAACACATCTTTATCTTCATTTTTCAGGCATTCGGGGTATGCTTCGAGCTAATTGTTTATCATAATGAAAGTAGTACAATTGATGCAAGACCCTTCAACAATAAAAGGAAATTTTACATGCAGACAATTATCGTTCCAGCAGCAAAAGCGACCTGGCAGATTCAGGAGGTCCCAATGCCTAAAGTAGGCTTTAATCAGGTGCTCATTAAAATTCACGCTAGCGGTATCTGTTACACGGACGTCCATCAAGCCGAAGGTGAAATCCCCGGGGTATTTCCACGGACTTTAGGACATGAACCAGTTGGGGAGATCGTTGAAATTGGTTCTGGGGTGACTAATCGTAAAGTGGGTGATCGCGTTGGGGTTCCCTGGATACAAAGCACCTGTGGCCGTTGTGAATGGTGCTTCCGTGGCAAACCCAATTTCTGCGCAAAGCAAATAGCTACCGGTGTTAACATAGCCGGTGGCCATGCCGAATATATGCTTGCCTTCGCTGATGGAACCATGCTCATTCCTGAAAATCTTGCGTATGAACAGGCAGCGCCGATATTTTGTGCAGGTTATACCGTTTGGTCCGGTCTGCGTCTGTCAGACCCTAAGCCCCATGAGCGTGTGGCCGTTTTAGGGATTGGTGGGCTGGGTCATTTAGCGATCCAATATGCTAAAGCGGCAGGATTTGAAACGATTGCGATTTCTCACTCTCCGGATAAAGATAAATTAATTAAAGAATTAGGTGCCGATTCTATCGTTAGAAATGGTAATGAACTGATGGCAGCGGGAGGGGCGGATGTTATTCTGAGTACCACCAATTCCACTGCAGCAATGACGGATAGCATACAAGGTTTGCGACCCGATGGCCGATTAATGATTATGGGAGTTGACGCCAAACCATTGCAATTATCTCCTATAGATTTACTCATGAAAAGAATTCGCATCATTGGCAGCCAGCAAAATAATCGCGAACATCTTTTTGAGGCTTTGGATTTAGCAGCTAAAGGTAAGGTGAAGGTTATTACTGAAACTTTTGGTTTCCAGGACGTCGTTAAGGCTTATGAAAAAGTGAAAAATGGCGAAGTGCGATTTCGTGCGGTATTGACGCATTGGTAGGTGGTATTTGTTTCTCACCGAGCCGCGACCGTAAGGGAGCAATGTCATTCTGAACGCAGCGAAGGATCTCCTTGAGGTGACACACTGATGGAGATCCTTCACTGCGTTCAGGATGACAGCTTAGTTCTGCTGCCATTTTTCTGCTAAGTTATCCAATGCCTGATCAGTAATGCGATAGACGGACCATTCATCCATTGCTTTTGCACCAATCCGTTTGTAAAAACCAATGGCGCTTTCGTTCCAATCTAATACCCACCATTCTAAGCGACCACAGTTTCTACGCTTAGCTAAATGCGCCAGATAAGCCAGCATTTTTTGACCAATGCCTTTACTACGCACGTGCGGTTTAACAAATAAGTCTTCCATATAAATTCCAGGGCGACCCAAGAAAGTGGAAAAATTATGGAAAAAAAGCGCAAAGCCAACTGCTTCTCGGTTTAAATAACCTAGAATGACTTCAGCATGTGCATCTGCGCCAAATAACGTTTCCTTGAGCGTTTCTTCGGTAGCCACCACTTCATGCAACAATTTTTCGTATTCAGCTAATTCTTTGATAAAAGATAAAATCAGGGGTGCATCTTCTACAGTCGCGGATCGAATTTCAAAGGTATCATTCATAGTTTTTCTCGCAATGCATTGAAACAAATTTAGGGCAAATCAATTATATTATTGATTCAGTTATAGCTACTCATTTTATAGGCTTGCACGTAATGGACTAGAAATCTTTGATTGTATTACTTTTAACTTGATCTTGAGTCAAAAAACGGAAAGCATCGGTCAGCTTTTAACGCCGATATATAGTCCCCGATCTTTCATTAAACCACTTTTTAAAAATTTAGATTTTAAGGCATTTTCTTGCATGATCTGAAGAAATTGGTCTACATTAAACATAGCCAATTCATGCTTTTCAACGAAATTTTTCATGTTTTTATCTTTCTCGGCAACTAGATAGTGCATATCCATTACGGAAAGAATACCGCGTTTTTTACAAACGCATAGCCTGGCAATTTTGATGTCTTCGCCATCGTAAGTGGTCATGGTAGGTAACCCGGTTATATAAGTCGATTCTGTAAACCACGGTTCAATAATAACGACACCGCCCTTATTTAGGTGACGAGAAAAATTCTTTATTGTACTGCGTAAATTTTTATAAGTTTTAACATAAGCAATAGAGCTGAAAAGGCAAATGATGATATCAAATGTTTTACCGAGATCCATCTTAATCATATCTGCTTGCTTGAAAGTTACATCGGGAAGCTTTTGTTGGGCAACGGCCAACATGGCTTTATTAGCATCAGTCGCTAAAATGGAAAATGAATCTTTAAGATATTGCGTGTGCTTCCCTGTGCCACAAGCGACTTCTAATAAATCATTACCTTCCGATTTTTTATATTTTGTTATCAACGATTTAATTTTATCGGCTTCCTTCGCATATTCTTTCCAAGTATAGATTAAATCGTAATATTGGGCTAACTGGTTAAAAACAGGTTGTTTTGGCATATAAAACTCTCGTTGCTAGCTGAATTTAAGTTGATATTAATTAAATATTTTTACAATCAAGGAATTTTCCTAGAATTTTTGTTAAAACGTAACTGCTCACTCCGTCGTCCCGCGGCTTGTCCGCGGGATCCAGAAATGAGGTTTCTCAGCTTTTTCCTGGATCCCGCGGACAAGCCGCGGGACGACGGGACTGAGCTGGCTATGGCGTGAGCAGTTACAAAATAATAACTCAAATTTTTTGTACATGAGAGTTTTCACCTACTATTGATTGTCCACCATCAATAATAAAATTTTGTCCGGTTATGTTTTCTCCTTTTTCTATAAGAAATAAAGCCATATCTGCTATATTTTTTGGATCAATAAATCGCTGTAATGGAATAGGCGCTATTTTATTTTTAAAATCCTTTTCTTCCAAATTTTGGCTATCATACATTTTTCCAGGGCTAATACTATTTACTTTAATATTGTACGGTGCAAACTCAATAGCGGCAGTTCGCATCAAGCCATTGATGCCAGCCTTGGTTGTCGCATAACTCGACATGTGTGGCAATCCTATTATTTCTCCAGCAATGGATGAAATAAATATAATGTTGCCAGCTGGTTGCTTTTTCATAACAGAAAAACAAGCCTGAGTGGTAAGGAAGGCGCTGGTAAGATTAGTATCCAATGTTTGTTGCCATTCAATTAAGCTCAGTTCGCTGATTAGTTTCCAGGGATAACATGCCAAGCATATGCTGGATGGGTCAAGCGATACTCTTGAATAAAACCAATCTTTTGATTTAAGAATTTATAAAGGCTACAACCTGCCAAAACTTGGAACACTCACCTTGAGTTTGCTTGTAAATCTAATGTCCAATGCTCACAAAAAAGTATTAACTCCCGTTAAATCTGCACTTAAGTCCCAAAGTCTCTGTGCTTCAGCCAGATTCGTAGCATAATCACAAACACCGCGAAACGATTCGGTATAGGTTGATGTCAACTCTGCAACTTCGCAGTCTTCACAATAAAGCCCTCCCAAGCCTTTTAATTTAGGCGAAGTGGCTGCCCATACTTGGGTGGCAGCACCTTGTTCTGGGGTTTTAAATGTGGGATCGGCAGGCTTACCTTCTTTATCCAACCAACCTGCTTTAATCATTTCTTCCGTTGCCAGGTGTCTTTGTAGCGGTGTAAATATTTTTCCAGGATGTAGCGAAAAGGCGTGTATACCCTGTTCTTTACCGAGCTCATCAAGCTGCAGTGCGAATAAAGCATTTGCAGTTTTAGACTGTCCATAAGCTATCCATTTGTCATAAGCTTCTTTTTTAAAATGAATATCGTCCCAACGTATGGATGAAAGGTGGTGTCCTGCAGATGAAACGCATATTATTCGTGCATCTGGATTGAGCATCGGCCAAATTAGGTTAGTCAAGACATAATGTCCGATATGATTAATTGCAAATTGTCCTTCCCAACCTAAGGCAATTCTTGTTTCAGGACAAGCCATGATGCCTGCATTACAAATCAACATATCTATGTGAATTTTCGAGCGTATAAGATCGTCTGAAAAACGTTTAACATTATTTAAATCAGACAAATCTAGGTCTGCTACTGTCACTTTAGGTATATTTTTTAACATTTCCTGAGCTACACCTACATTTCGTGCGCCCACAATAACCTGAGCGCCTGCAGCCGCTAATGCCTTTGTCGATTCAAAGCCTAGTCCGGAATGTCCGCCGGTAATAAGCGCTGTTTTACCAGTCAAAACTAAATTAGCTAACACTTGTGAAGCTGTAGATAATTTATTTAATCCAGAATTAATTGGTATTTGAGTTCTCATAAATTTTTCTCAGGCTCTATTTGCTTTAGGATATTTCTTCCCAAATTAACCGTGTCAGAAACCCGGGCTTTATTAGCCAACACAATTACTCCAGCGTTTATGCTGGGTGAATATACAGCATATAAGGACATACCATAACTATTGCCGGTTTTCTCAATAAATCCGTTTGGATCATCTGCACAATGTTGCGCTAGTTTTTGTGGTTTGAATTGTGCGGCATTATGAGTTTCTGGTTTAAATTCTGTCAAAAGATCATTTTTAGGATGATAAACCCAAGCTAAGGCTCTGTAAAACAATAACTTATCTTTTTAGCGCCCAGCTGAGGCTCAGATTTGCAGGCGGGAGGGTGTAGAAAAATGCGCGCATAGTTGTTCTATGTAAGTGTTTTTCTACACCCTCCCGCCTGCGAAGATGAGTCTTAGATGGGATGCTAAAAAGATAAGTTATTGTTTTACAGAGCCTAATTGTTGATAGGTGCCATCGGGATATAGGCAATAATAGTTTTGATGCACTATAGTTAAAACTTTGGCAAAATCAGGATCATGATTGCCATTTAACTGCAGGTGGAGGTATTTTGCCAAATCATAACTTGAAGATTTTATTCCTGCCGCAGGCGTTAGGCTTCCTACTCTAAAGTAGGGAACAGGCTTGTTATTTTTATTATATCCCGTTGCTCTATTTGTGTAATTTGAAGGTACATCGACAAAGGTTTCTTGCATATTTAGTTTGTTGAGCAATTGTTTCTGTAAAATATCGCTAAATGATGATTGATATTTTTTTTCTAAGGCAAGCGCTACCAGGCTAGTACCCACTTGACCGTATTGATAGTGGGTTTGTGGTGGATATTGGGCTTTGACTTTTACCAATGTATTTACAAAGTCTGTTTGGGTTGATATTTTAAAATTAGATTCTTGGGTAAAAGCCAATCCCGAAACATGCGCTAATAGTTCCTGACTATTAACCGTGTGATATAGAGGATTAACTTTTAGCTCATTCACATAATCGCTAATAGGTTCCTGTAGATTAAATAAACCTTGGGCAGCAGCAATGCCAGCCAAAGTGGCCGTAAAGGTTTTACTAATGGAAGCTATTTCAAACAGTGAATGTTCATTTATTTTATTTTGATGATTAGACGATGTGTAACCATAATTGCAAAATTCGGTTTTTCCCCGATGAATAATAGCTATTGCCATGCCATTAATTTTGCTTTGTTGCATCAGTTGCGTAGCTTGAGGGTCTATAGTGCTGCAATTAGCGAAGCAGTTATTTAAAGTTAACAAAGATGCTAGGAATATACAGAGTGTGTGTGGCTTAAATTTCATGATGGCTAAAAATATAAGCACTCTCTTGAGCCAGTTAAGTGAATATTGTTTCATAGGGCTCTCATTCCTTTTAAATAGTACAACATCAAAATGTATAATGAGTGGATTCTTTCAAAAAATAAAAAAGTTTATGTTACAGGTAATTATGCTTCTACTTCTGGATTTAATATATTATTGCAGCATTAAATGGCGTTGGGCTGATGTGGTGTTGTGACATTATGATCCAGGAAGAAATTCGCAAAGGCGAGTTGATTAAAATAGAATTGGAGGATGAGCAGCCTGTGTCAATACAAATCTATATGTACCATCGGCATGCCAGTTATGACAGCAATATCAGATTAATGGCAGATTATTTGAAAAAAATATCAAACTCATACTCTTAGTTCAAAGAAGGGGTATTTATTCAAATAGTTTTCTACTATCTATTATTTGGAGGAAAATTATTGTTAGTCCACTTATTAAAATGCATATCTAAAAAGAGTGCGTAGTTTCTTCTAATTTGATCTCCTTTAAATTCCTTGAGGTGGTCACTGGCTCCATGCGCCTGGGGGAGGTGGGTTATGTTAATCTTCGACACATGTTCGATACAGATTTTCATACTTATTTTTATTTTTTTCACAAACCCTTGATTCTGGCTCCCCAAGCAGGAGCTCGAACCTGCGACCCAATGATTAATAGTCCTGTTGAACTAAACCTGAGAATGGCTGACAATAAATAACAATAATTAAATCAACTGGTTGTATGGAATTATTTGTTTTGGCTTATAGCTGATTATTCTCATTATTTGCCAGCAAGTGCCCCACTAGTGTCCCGTAAGTTATTAGTCAATAAAGATATATCCTTTGATCTTAACGGTGCTGGTTTTTTGCATGTAGATTTCAAGCCATCAATATGTTCATGAAGATCAGGGTTAACCGGGTTCCACATTGGATCGAGAATAAAGTCAATGCCTTCTCTTCTGGCCAGCTTGGCAGCTGGTACAAAATCACTATCACCAGCGATTAAAACTATTTGATCTACCAATTTTTTATAGGAGAGGGAAGCGATATCCAATCCTATTTTCATATCTACTCCTTTTTGGCGTATTTCATAAAATACGTCATTTTCTTGCAAATTTGTAACTTTGAGTGTGCCATTAAGAAGTTTTTTCGTTTGCTCTGGCTTTATAATCCAACCGCCGTCCTCTGGACAATCTCCCTAAACGTAGAGCTACCTTCCTAAGCTTTTTTAATTCTTGGTGAAATTCATGTCTAAATAGATATTCAGGACTTTTGCTAAAGTCGTAACTTCTTTGGGTAACGGGGTTGTGTACTTTTTTGCCAATTGGAGCGCAGTCGTAAAATAATATTCTGTACAAGGTGTTGGAGATATTATTATTGCCACTAAATTTTGTGTTTACATGTTGCAGACAGATTTCATGCAAGTCTTTGGCTACTTTAGCAGGGAGATGATTGCCTATTAATGAGCGATATCTTTTAATGAAGAAACCGCCGTCTATTAATATTGCAGTTTTCACAGAAAATTCCTTTTTTTTAAAAAAAAGCCCTTGGGTTAGGCACCCCATCTATAAATTTTGGGGTGCTTACTGTCAAGGGCGCTATATAATTAATATTATAAATTAAGTTCTTTGTTTTTTAAAGCATTATAGGTAATTTGCTGTGATTCAGACAGTAAAAAAAGCCCAGCACATGCCTATGGATAATTTTTGACCAATTTCCAGGAAATCATACCAGGACGGGTGGGAACGGGGGAACCCGACCGGGTATATGTGAATAAGGGGGAAGCAATTATTTCTCTCTTTTTAACCGCTCCTCCTTTTGAGCCTGCATAATCTTAATCAATCGCTGCCGAGGCGTCTCCATTAAACCTGCCACTCTGAGTGTATAATCATCTAAGTCAAAAACTGATAGTGGTCGCTAGCATAGAAGAGCCGTCCGTGATTCATCAAATCCTCACGCATATCAATCGATCATCGAATGAAGCCGTGTCCCGGAAATTGGTTGTGGCTCGAGCCCCACCGTCATTGCAGATGGATTCATTGGCAACCTTTAACCGCTCTCCCTGAAAATCGTTGCGGCCATCGTGTGTTGCATGATGGTTTACGTCCTTAAGGGATGAATTGTCTATAAACAAATCAAACCAGTCGAATTTATACTGTGCTTTTAGGCTATTTTGCTATTGAAAATGGTTTTAAGCTTTGACTTTCTTTGTTAAAGTAGCACGTAGCTAGCCTTGGACAAAGATAGGGCTTTTATATTTCCTATACCCATCACAATGCAAATAATTAACCAGGAGAATCATTATGAAAAGTAAACTCAAAATTTTAACTGGTCTTTCTTTATTGTCTCTATCAATTACTTCCTTTGGCGGAACACTTACTTTTTCTCTTCTCAATGATAAAAATTCTGTCCAAAACCCAATTACCATTACCGCTGGCCATGTTCAATCTCAGAGCCTCTCTTCAGATTGTAACGGTCTAGTTATCAAGGATGTATCTAATTTGAAAGTATCCACGACAGAAAAAACCTCTATTCAAGCAGATACATCAGCTGTGCCGGCTGCTTGTTGGGACTCTGGTAAAGCAGTAGACTTTCAATTAGTTATCGAAACAGTTGATGGTAAACCACCTAAATCTGCTCCCTGTGGAACTTTTCTGACAACTTATAGTCAGAATGACAATGTGGCGCAACAAATTCCGCTCACTATTTATGAATTTGATGCGAATTTTTATTGTCAATTTGGCCCTAGCACACATTAAACACCAGTGTGCCTACTATACCCGTTCCACATAGGATTTCGGTGTTAGAGCAGCCCATCTTGCACTAATCTTCGTCCGATCTTCAATCGTAAAAACTCGAAATAAGAATAACCGACATAGTCGTCCCGGCTTCCTGCCGGGACGACAAGTCGACTATTCCTGTCCCACGGGATTCAGCTTAGGTATCGGCTTTCTTTAATCACGTTTTTACTCAATCAGATCGAACACAAATTTGTAGGAACAAATTTGAACGCGACAGCGGCCCGAAGGGTGAAGTACAGGATGTACTTCATAAATCTCAGCACAAGCTGGACTACTCTAACGCCGAAATCCTAAGTGGAACGGGTATACAATATGTAATACTGCCATAAAACCTTAACTACTTCTCTTTTTGTTTTGCAAGAGCCGCCAGCAATACATTACCCAAAGCAGTCTCTTTAATAACCGCGTTTTTTTCAGGCTTATGCTGCGCCTTAATCTGTTTTTTAATAGGAGCAGCCGGCAGTTGGGTCGGGGTTTCAGCCAGGCGCATAGTGAGTTGAATTCGTTTGCGCGCAATATCGACTTCTATCACTTTTACCTTAACAATCTGTCCTACTTTGACCACATCATGTGGATTTTTGACAAAATGATTGGCCAGTAATGAAATATGCACCAAGCCATCTTGGTGCACACCTATATCTACGAATGCCCCGAAATTAGCTACATTCGTTACAACCCCTTCCAAAATCATCCCGGGAGTTAAATCGGTCAGTTTTTCAACACCCTCTTTGAAAGTGGCCATCTTAAATTCGGGTCGCGGATCACGGCCAGGTTTTTCTAATTCCTGCAAAATATCGGTTATGGTAGGCAAACCAAATCTTTCATCAACAAAATCTTTAGCCTTAACGGTTTTTAACAGTTCACGGTTACCCATAATCTCTTTAAAACTGGTATGTTGCTGGGCCAATATACGTTCTACAACGCTATAGGCTTCGGGGTGAACTGCAGAAGCGTCCAAGGGATTATCGCCATTAGTAATGCGTAGAAAACCTGCGGCTTGCTCAAAGGCTTTTTCTCCAAGGCGTGGTACTTTCCTTAATTGTTGACGATTAATAAAGCGGCCATGTTCGTCGCGAAAAATCACAATGTTATTAGCGACTGTGTCATTTAGCCCTGCCACGCAGGATAATAGCGACGGTGATGCCGTATTGACGTCAACCCCCACACTATTAACGCAATCTTCCATCACTGCCTGTAATGAACGAGAAAGCTTCACCTGGTTGACATCGTGCTGGTATTGGCCAACGCCAATGGCTTTGGGATCGATTTTTACTAGCTCTGCGAGTGGGTCTTGCAAGCGCCGCGCAATAGAAACCGCGCCTCGGTAAGACACGTCTAAAGTGGGAAATTCTTTCGCTGCTAACTCGGAAGCAGAATAGACGGATGCACCTGCTTCAGAAATAACGATACTGGTTAATTTTAATTCCGGATGAGATTTTTTTAATTCTAAGAGCAACTTATCGGTTTCGCGCGAAGCGGTACCATTACCAATACTGACCAATTCCACCTTAAATTGCTGGCAGAGCTTTGCTAGTGTAGCGATAGAGCCTTCCCAATCCTTGCGCGGGGCATGAGGAAAGATGCTGCTGTGGAATAGCAGTTTGCCTGTCCCATCAATGACCACCACCTTTACACCTGTGCGCAAACCTGGATCCAGGCCCAAGGTGATACGCGAGCCGGCAGGTGAGGTCATCATTAAATTTTTCAAATTACTGGCAAAAACTTTAATAGCTTCTTCTTCTGCCATTTCCCGTAATTGCAGCATGAGTTCGACTTCTAATTTCAGGAACAATTTAATGCGCCAGGTCCAGGCTGCCGTCTCAATTAACCAGGCATCTGCCGGACGTTTTTGATCTGCAATAGCAAATTGCTGATGAATTTTTTGTTGGCAATGCAATTCTTCTGCTTCATTTAATGTCAAAGCTACTCGTAAAACATTTTCTTTTTGGCCGCGCATTAATGCTAGTGCACGATGTGAGGGAATTTTTTTAATAGGTTCCTGATAGTTAAAGTAATCAGAAAATTTATGGCCACTGGTTTCTTTTTCCTTTACCACTTCACTTTTGACGATGCCATGCTGCCACAAATATTCGCGAAGATATCCCAGCAGATCTGAGTTTTCGGCAAATAATTCCATTAAAATCTGGCGCGCACCTTCTAAGGCTTCTGCTACGCTATTAATATTGTTTTCAGGATTGATAAATTGTTCTGCCAGCTGCTCAGGAAATTGTTCAGCATTGGCAAGTAATTGCCGTGCTAATGGTTCCAGGCCAGCTTCACGGGCAATTTGGGCTTTGGTGCGGCGTTTCGGTTTATAGGGGAGATATAAATCTTCCAATGTGGCTTTATTATCGGCCTGCAAAATACTTTGTTCTAACTCGGGTGTTAATTTATCTTGTTCTGCAATACTTTTCAGGATAGCTTGTCGGCGTTCCTGCAGTTCGCGCAAATAAACCAAGCGCTCTTCTAAAGTACGCAGATGAGTATCGGTTAATCCCCCCGTCACCTCTTTACGATAACGTGAAATAAAGGGCACGGTTGCACCACCATCAAGCAACTCAATGGCGGCGGCAACCTGTTCTACTTTGACATTTAATTCATTAGCAATGACATGACTGATATTCATATTTATTATTTCTCAGATACGGTTACTTTCTCTAGGACAACATTTTCAACAGGGACATCTTGATGGCCAGCGCGATTGGTAGTGGCTGATTTCTTTATTTTATCAACTACATCCATGCCAGCGGTTACTTTCCCAAAGACACAGTAACCCCAGCCATTAGCAGATTTGGCGCTAAAGTTTAAAAAGTCATTATCAGCGACGTTGATAAAAAATTGCGTACTAGCAGAGTGCGGATCGGAAGTGCGCGCCATAGCCAGGGTACCGCGTTTGTTAGCACTGGCCCGATCGGCTTCATTTTCTATGGTGGGCTGTTTGGTTTTTTCCTGCATTTGGGTATTAAAACCGCCGCCCTGGATCATGAAGCCATCAATCACGCGGTGGAAGATGGTATCGTCATAGTAACCACTCTTAGCATGTTTTAAAAAATTTTCAGCTGTTTTAGGGGCGTTTTCGAAGTCTAGCTCTATAGAAATAATGCCGTGGTTTGTTTGTAATTGGATCATTTAAGGTTCCTTTGATGGTTAAAAACTTGGTTATGTCTTTGGTTGGGTGTGTGGTTTTAATTAGGTGCCACTTAGAGACTGCCCCTTTTCTAATCTTCCTCACAAGCGTACCGAGCCGCGACCGTTAGGGAGCGTTTACGTTCTCCAATAAACGCTCCCTAACGGTCGCGGCTCGGTACGCCAAACTCACATCTCCGTATAATTAGGCCCATCCCCACCCTCAGGAGGAACCCAGTTAATATTTTGACGCGGATCTTTAATATCACAAGTTTTACAGTGTACGCAATTGGCGGCATTAATTTGCAGTTGCGGTTGAGTTTCAGGATGCAAAATTTCATAAACACCCGCTGGGCAATAACGGGTCTCAGGAGATGCATAGAGTTTAAAATTAACGTCAATAGCCAATGCCGGGTCAGCTAATTGTAAATGACAGGGCTGATTTTCATTGTGCTGGGTGTTGGATAAAAAAACTGAAGTCAGTTTATCAAAAGTCAAAACGCCATCGGGCCTGGGATAATTAATCCGCTTGCTGTGGGCGGCGGGGGTTAAGCATTGGTAATCAGCTTTATGGTGTTTAAATGTCCAAGGTGCTTTGCCGTGCAGTAGGTAGGTATCTATAGCGGCATAAGCCAATCCTCCCCATAGCCCCCAGCGAAACGCGGGACGAATATTACGCGCTGTGTATAGTTCTTGGGCAATCCAGGATTGTTTGAGCGCAGTTTCATATTCCAGAAATTCCCCCAGCAGGTCTTGGCTGCTGGCTGCCAAAATAGCCTCAGCAGCTATCATGCCAGATTTCATGCTGGTATGTATGCCCTTTATACGCGGCACATTCATAAATCCCGCCGCATCACCTATCAATAATCCCCCGGGAAAGCTGAGTTTTGGCAGTGATTGCCAGCCACCTTCATTTAGTGCGCGCGCTCCATAGGATATACGTTTTGCGTTTGCGAAAGTGCCGCGGATTGCCGGATGCGTTTTAAATCGTTGCAGCTCTTCGTAAGGATCTAAATAAGGATTGGAATAATCAAGCCCCACCACAAAACCAACAGCGACTAGGTTGTCTTCCAGATGATATAGAAATGAGCCACCATAAGTTTTTATATCTAATGGCCAACCTACGCTATGCACTACCTTGCCGGGTTTATGCTGAGCAGAAGTCACCTCCCATAGTTCCTTAATGCCTATGCCATAGGTTTGTGGTAAGGATTGCTCATTGAGATTAAAACGTTTTAATAAAGTCTTGGTCAGGGAACCGCGGCACCCTTCTGCAAATAAAGTTTGTTTTGCGTAAAGGTCTATGCCTGGTTGATACAGGGGGGTGGGTTGGTCATTCTTACTAATGCCTTTATCCCCCGTGCGCACACCACATACGGCTCCTGAAGCATCGTAAAGCACTTCAGTCGCCGGAAATCCAGGAAATATTTGTACTCCCAATCCTTCAGCTTGAGTGGCTAACCAACGACAGAGTTTTTCTAAGCTAATAACATAATTTCCGTGATTTTTCATTGGTGGAGGTGTGGGCAATCGCCAATGCTTCTCTGCAGATAACAAAAGGAAGTGGTCTTCGGTTGCTGCTGTATATAAAGGCGCTTCCAGTTTCTGCCATTGTGGCAGTAGTTCGTTTAGGGCTTTTGGGTCAAACACGGCACCTGAGAGTATATGTGAGCCCACCTCCGCACCTTTTTCTAATACGCAAATGGAGAGTTCACGCTGGCTCGCCTTGCTAAGTTGCGCTAAGCGGATGGCGCAGGCAAGCCCGGCAGGGCCAGCTCCTACAATAACAATATCAAAATTAAGCGATTCTCTTTGCATGGGGATCTTCCCTGTGAATTATTGAACTTCACTGCACTTTAAAATAGGGGTGGTTTGAAATCAAATTACCGAACCTCTGGGTGAGATTCTTGTTATTTTTGATTTTTTCGCCGTAATAACATATTCATCGCTTCAACAAACAGGGAAAAGCAAATTGCAAAATAAATATAACCCCTGGGGATATGGTAATGAAAACCATCGGCGATAAGTACCACACCAATCAATATCAGGAAGCTCAATGCCAACATGCGCACTGTGGGATGAGCATTAATAAAGCGGCTAAGGGGCTCGCTGCCAATAATCATGACAATTATGGCAATGGTAATTGCAATCGCCATAATATAGTACTGTTGGGTCAAGCCAATGGCGGTCAATACAGAATCTAATGAGAAAATAATATCTAAGATAGCAATTTGCGTTACTACAGCAAAGAAGCTGGTAGGTTTTTTTGTGGTGGTTGTCTGATGGGTGGCATCAAATTCATGATGGATTTCCATGGTGGCTTTATATAATAAAAACAAACCGCCAATTAACAAAAATAGATCTCGGGTGGAGAATGACCACTGCATAATTGAAAATAATGGCTTGGTTAATCCAATGATCCAGACAACGCAAAATAACAAGAGCAGGCGGGTAAGCAATGCAAATACTAAGCCAAGACGACGGGCCCTTTTTTGTCGATGCAGAGGTAGACGATTGCTAATAATGGCAAGGAAAACCAGATTATCAACCCCAAGAATAATTTCAAGAACAGTTAGCGTGAAGAGGCTGACAAGAGTATTTGTAAAATCCATAGAATTTAAAATATAAATGATAAAAGGGTATTTATGTCACCTGTTCTTGCTGCGGTCGATAAATCACGATAACATGACCAATAGAAACAACTAGCGCAGCATGATGATATTCACAGATTGCTTGGGTAGTTTGTTTGTTGACCGTGCGGTCTTTGCTGTGTAAACGGATTTTTATGAGTTCATGGATATTCAGGGCTTGCCCAATTTCTTTCTGCACTGCTTCAGTTAATCCCTTATTTCCTATTAACACGACAGGATTTAATTTCATAGCTTTAATTTTAAGCTGTTTTTTTACGGTCGAAGTTAATAATGGCAAGGTATTACTCGTTGAGTCATGGGATGGGCAGTCATTCTAAAACGAAACTGTGGTAAAAAGAAAGCATTATGCGGCGAACCAATAGCAGCGCTCGCTGGTTAGATGAGCATTTTAACGATATCTATGTTAAACGTGCTCAGAAGGCGGGCTACCGCTCAAGAGCGGCATTTAAACTTTTAGAGATTCAGGAACGTGATAAGCTAATCCACCCAGGAATGACTATTGTCGATCTGGGGGCAGCCCCTGGCGGATGGGCTGCAGTTGCAAAACAATTGACTGGGGCGAAGGGTAGGGTCATAGCATTAGATCGGTTACCTATGCCCGCTCTAGCTGAGGTGGAGTTTATTCTGGGCGACTTTAACAATGAAGCGGTCGAAGCGCAATTGTTGGCATACATTGACAATTGCCTGGTTGACCTTGTAATGTCTGATATGGCACCCAATATGAGTGGTATAAGCGCTGTGGATCAGCCGCAAGCGATTTACCTGGCAGAACAGGCATTTGCCTTTGCAGCTCGGGTGCTCAGGCCAGGAGGCCATCTGCTGGTTAAAATTTTTCAGGGTGCAGGGTTCGATGAGTTCTTAAAGTGCATGCGATTGAGTTTTTCGCAAGTAAAGATTAGAAAACCTAAAGCCTCCCGTGCACGTTCCAATGAAATTTATCTGTTGGGGTTAAAGATGCGTCCCCCTTGAATGTGGGTTGATGCAAGTCCGGGATTTTTAAATTTAAAATCATTACATAGGTTTGAGGGTATGGCGAAAAATTTATTATTGTGGCTCATTGTAGGAATAATCCTGATCATGGTGTTCAGTAACTTCGGGCCACGTCGTGAAGTAGGGGAAAGATTGACCTATTCACAATTCTTACAGTCAGTGGAACAGGGAAATATCACTAGTGTCACCATTGAAAATCAAGTAATTACAGGTTCGACCCGCAATAACACCACCTTTACTACTTACATGCCGATACAAGATCAATATTTATTAGGCGAGTTGATGAAAAAAGGCGTGAATGTTGAGGGCAAAGCACCTGAGCAAGAAAGCCTGTTGATGCATATTTTCATCAACTGGTTCCCCATGTTGTTGCTGATAGGCGTATGGGTATTCTTCATGCGGCAAATGCAAGGCGGGGGGGGCGGCCGTGGCGGCCCTATGTCCTTTGGTCGTAGTCGAGCTAGAATGCTGACGGAAGACCAAGTTAAAGTCACCTTTTCTGATGTCGCAGGTTGCGATGAAGCTAAAGAGGAAGTGCAGGAATTGGTAGAGTTCTTAAAAGATCCTACCAAATTCCAGAAATTAGGTGGCAAAATTCCATGCGGCGTTTTATTGGTGGGTGCCCCCGGGACCGGTAAAACCCTCTTGGCTAAAGCCGTGGCGGGTGAAGCCAAAGTGCCATTTTTTACGATTTCCGGTTCGGACTTCGTAGAAATGTTCGTGGGGGTAGGCGCATCGCGTGTACGTGATATGTTCGACCAAGCGAAAAAACACGCTCCCTGCATAATCTTCATCGATGAAATTGACGCTGTCGGGCGACATCGCGGAGCAGGATTGGGCGGTGGACATGACGAGCGCGAGCAGACTTTGAATCAATTATTAGTAGAAATGGATGGATTTGAAGGAAAGGAAGGTGTAATCGTTATGGCGGCTACCAACCGTCCAGATGTTTTGGATCCTGCTTTGCTGCGTCCCGGTCGTTTTGATCGTCAAGTGGTAGTGCCACTGCCAGACATCCGCGGTCGGGAGCAAATACTGACGGTCCACATGCGTAAAGTGCCGCTGGCCAATGATGTGAGACCTGGCGCTATTGCGCGTGGTACCCCTGGATTTTCCGGTGCAGACCTCGCCAATTTGGTGAATGAAGCTGCTTTGTTTGCTGCACGCGCCAACCGTCGAGCGGTAGGCATGGAAGAGTTTGAAAAAGCCAAAGATAAGCTGATGATGGGCTCGGAACGGCGCTCCATGGTAATGAGTGAAGAGCAGAAAAAACTCACCGCTTATCATGAGGCGGGCCATGCGGTTGTTGGATTATCCGTCCCTGATCATGACCCTGTTTATAAAGTCAGTATTATCCCTCGTGGTCGCGCGCTGGGGGTAACTATGTTTTTGCCGGAAGAAGATCGCTATAGTTATTCAAAAATGCGTTTGGAAAGCCAGATTTCCAGTCTATTTGGCGGACGTTTGGCAGAAGAGATATTCTTCGGTCCGGAATATGTCACTACCGGTGCATCCAATGATATAGAACGAGCTACTGAAATTGCCCGCAATATGGTTACCAAATGGGGGTTATCCGATAAGTTGGGCCCCTTAACTTATGGTGAAGAAGAAGGTGAAGTATTTTTAGGACGCTCCATGACTAAGCGTCGTGAAGTGTCAGATGCCACAGCTGAGACTATTGATGCCGAAGTGCGCGCCATCATAGACCGTAATTACCAGCGTGCTAGAAATATTATTCATGAGAAGACATCCATATTACATTTAATGTCAGAAGCTTTGATTAAGTATGAAACTATAGATGAAGAGCAGATCCGCGATGTAATGTCAGGCAAACCGGCGCGACCCCCTAAAGATTGGAGCGAGTTTGCTCAAGAACCTGTTAAAGGAGGTTCTGAAAAGGATACAGCTGGTGAGCAGGGGGCTAGTCAGTAATCAGCCGAGAGAGCGGGAAGCTGATAAATCCCTCTCCCCTTGCCCCCTTGCGGGGGCTTTGTTGAGTAATTCGCTCCCATTTATGGAAAAGCACTGTATCCCCTCTCCCGCAAGGGGAGAGGGGATCATAGAGTTTCCCATAAATGGGAGCGAATTATTCAACAAAGCCACTGAGAAGAGAGAGTTACAGAGCTCCTAAGTAATGACAGAATCTAAAAAATTTTTTTTGAACTGCGCCGGGAAATTCCTTGATTTATCTATGCCGCATGTCATGGGCATTCTCAATATCACTCCAAATTCTTTTTCTGCCGTTGGACGTTTTTTATCCGTAGACGAGGCATTGCAACATGCGCGCCAAATGGTTACTGATGGGGCGGCAATCATTGATGTAGGGGGTGAGCCAACCAATCCAGGGGTACATCCAGTAATATCCTTACAGGAGGAACTGGATCGCGTTATTCCAGTTATCACTGCATTAGCGCGAGAATTACCCGTGCCTATTTCCGTAGATACCAGTAAACCGCAGGTCATGCATGAGGCTATAATGGCTGGCGCTGGTTTTATTAATGATGTACGTGCATTACAAGAACCCGGGGCATTAGCCAGAGTGGAAAAGACAGGGGTTGCCATTTGTCTAATGCATATGTCCTTTCCTTATGGCTTAGACTCTACCGCTGGCTCCAATCCTACTCAAGTTTGTCCTATTGACAGCATCCTCGGGTTTCTTGAACAACGCATAACAACTTGTGTGTCAGCCGGTATTCTCCGCAGCCAGATTGTGATAGATCCGGGCATAGGAGGCGGTAATTTTGGTAAGAATTTGCAACAGAATCTACGCTTGTTGGCGCATTTACATGAATTTAAAACATTGGGCGCACCCATTTTGATAGGCGTATCGCGAAAAATGTTCATTGGTGAATTATTGAATTTACCTATAGCAGACAGACTTTATGGCAGCTTGGCAGCAGCATCCATAGCCATCAATAACGGAGCGTCTATTATTCGCGCCCATGATGTTAAGGCTACCGTAGAGGCTGTTAAAGTAGCCGCAGCTATTGCAATGGCTTGAAGATATATTGACAAATTCCTTCGTTCCGACACAGGGGCGTAGCTTGATTGTCAGTTCACCCGCTAGACTAGAGGGTAGCGCAGCCCTTCTTTAAAATGTAATAATAGATCAATTTTGTACTTTCCTTACATTAAAGCTGGAACGAACCGTGAGGGTTTCCGCTTTGAGGCAATTTATATGAATCAAGCACGAAAATATTTTGGTACCGACGGGATTCGTGGCAATGTCGGTTCTTCACTAATTAATCCAGAATTTATTCTCAAGCTCGGCTGGGCGGCGGGAACAGTATTAAGCCGTGGCAATGGTGGGAAAGTATTAATTGGCAAAGACACCCGCATTTCTGGCTATATGTTGGAGTCAGTGTTGGAGGCGGGTTTATCTGCTGCGGGAATTGATATTCACCTATTGGGGCCTATGCCGACCCCGGCGATTGCCTACCTGACCCGCACCTTTCGCGCTCAAGCGGGAATTGTTATCAGCGCTTCACATAACCGTTATTATGATAATGGTATTAAATTCTTTTCAATTCAGGGAACCAAAATACCGGTAGCCATTGAGCAAGCGATAGAACTGCAATTAGAACAACCCATGGTGACAGTAGATTCCGCCAAATTAGGCAAAGCCGTGCGTATTGAAGATGCTGCTGGGCGTTATATTGAATTTTGTAAAAGTACAGTGCCCAATGGTCTCACCTTGGCTGGTATGAAAATTGTTGTCGACTGTGCCCATGGGGCTACCTATCACGTTGCGCCGCATGTATTCCTTGAGTTAGGTGCTAAAGTAGTTACTTTAGGTAATGAGCCGAATGGTTTAAATATTAACGAAAAATGTGGTTCTACTTATCCGGATATATTAAAGCAAAAGGTTTTAGCCGAGGACGCACATCTGGGAATCGCATTTGATGGCGATGGCGATCGTGTCATTATGGTGGATCATAAAGGCGAGATCGTCGATGGCGATGAATTATTGTTTATTATGGTATGTGACAATCAAATTCAACAGCGTTTATCCGGCGGTGTAGTGGGTACCATTATGAGTAACTTTGGTTTCGAGCGCGCTATGCAGGATTTAAAGGTTGATTTTATCCGCGCCTCAGTAGGGGATCGCTATGTAATGGAGAAGCTTAAAGAAGCGGGTTGGCTATTAGGTGGTGAGCCTTCAGGACACATTGTAAACCTGGGCTTGACCACGACTGGAGATGGTATTATTTCTGCATTACAAGTGTTGCGAGCGATGAGCGACACTGGGAAGTCACTACACGATCTCAAAAAGGGCATGGTAAAAATGCCTCAGGTATTAATTAATGTCCCAGTCGCTCAACCTTATGCTATTGAAAACCATCGAAATATTAAGCAGGCTGTTGCAGGAATTGAACAAAAATTGGGCAATTCGGGTCGGGTATTACTACGCGCTTCTGGAACTGAGCCGGTAGTCCGAGTCATGGTAGAGGGAGAAAATTGGGATTTTGTGAATCAATTGGCGCAAGAGTTAGCTGATGTAGTAAAAAATAATAATAATTGACCAGAAACCTCGGAGATGAGGGTTCAAAAGCTAATGTAACTATTCAGCATCGTAACTCGGAGCCAATTGAGACTGCCCCCATCCTAACCTTCCCCCGCAAGCGAGAGAAGGGACTGTACGGTGCGGACTTTTAGTTTTCTGCCCAACAGTTCCTTCCCCCGCTTGCGGGGGAAGGTTAGGATGGGGGCGGTCTCAATTGGCTCTTTGGTTAACATGCTGAATAGTTACAAATTTATAAACCTGTGAGAACCCAATATGCGAAAATCCTTAATTGCTGGTAACTGGAAAATGAATGGCACTTGCGCCAGTGTCGATGCTTTACTGCGTGCGATAAGTAAGGGAGCGTCTGATGTTCCAGGAGAACTTGCAGTGTTTCCGGCATTTGTATTTTTAGAGCGCACTAGACGTTTATTGGCAGGAGGTCCTGTTGCTTGGGGTGGTCAAAACCTTGCTGCCCAACCATCCGGGGCCTTTACTGGAGAAATTTCTGCAGGTATGCTACGCGACTTTGGTTGCCGTTATGTGCTGGTTGGGCATTCTGAGCGCCGTACTTTATATAATGAAACTAATGAGATTGTAGCGGCTAAATATCAAGCGGCATTGCAAGAAGGATTATCACCTATCTTGTGTATCGGCGAGACTTTACAGGAACGTGAATTGGGATTGACGTATAACATACTACGCGCCCAATTGGATGCCATATTTAACTTGGTGGCGGGAGTTAAGACTCTGGCCCGAGCGGTTATCGCCTATGAACCAGTGTGGGCAATTGGCACCGGATTGACAGCGCAGCCCGAGACAGCGCAGGAAGTGCATGCCAGAATTCGTTCCTGGGTAGCTGAATATGATATAAAGGTTGCTGAAAACCTGCGAATCTTGTATGGTGGCAGCCTCAAACGCGACGGAGCCGCTGCATTATTTGCCATGCCCGATGTTGATGGTGGGCTGGTGGGTGGCGCTTCTTTAAATGCAGAAGAATTTTTGGATATTGCACTATCATGCAACAAATAATTACACTGTTACATATTCTAGTCTCAATCTGTATCATTGCCTTGGTTTTAGTCCAGCGGGGGAAAGGCGCTGAAGCGGGTGCGGGATTTGGCAGCGGTGCTTCCGGCACTATGTTTGGCAGCCAGGGATCAACGCCCTTTCTGGTCAAATTCACCGGCGGCTTGGGTATGGTTTTTTTCATTACCAGCGCAGTATTGAGCTTTATTGTTGGGAAGGAAATCGAGCAACGCAATCCGGTGCCTATTCCGAGTACTCAACAAGAAATACCCACCTCAATCAATACTGGGCATAGTCCTATACAACAACAGACTAATAATGGACCCGCAACGCAGTCGCCTATACCTGCCTCATCTGATAAGATGAAGCACTAGACATTATAAGTTATTGTTTGACAGAGCTTTAACAGCCGGAGTGGTGGAACTGGTAGACACGCTGTCTTGAGGGGGCAGTGGCGAAAGCCGTGTCGGTTCGAGTCCGACCTTCGGCACCATATTTAGGCTCTTTAAAATAATAACTTACCTTTTTAGCGCCCAGATGAGTCTTAGATGAGATGCTAATAAAGATAAGTTATTGTGTTACAGAGCCTTAGTGTAGATTGTGCTGTAGTTTGCTGTGGTAAATAGGCAAAAATAACAGCAAGTGGTTCAGAGATTTACAAACCGACTATCGCTGAGAGCTTTCTGTTTATGTTACAAAATTATCTACCTGTCATTATTTTTATTGCTATCGGAGTCTTCTTTGGTTGTGCTCCCTTATTAATGGGGTTCATCTTAGGGCCTCGTCTTCCCGATCCTGCCAAAAATTCTACTTACGAATGCGGCTTTAATCCCTTTGAAGATGCGCGTATGCCCTTTGATGTGCGTTTTTATCTTGTCGCCATTCTGTTTATCATTTTTGACCTTGAGACTGCATTTCTATTTCCCTGGGCGATTTCTTTGCGCGATATTGGCCATTTTGGATTTTATTCGATGTTGGTTTTTTTATTTATCTTAGTGATTGGCTTTATTTATGAGTGGAAAAAAGGGGCATTAGAATGGGAATAGTCAGAGAAGAACAGGCGAATCTTGTGGATGCGGAATACCCAGGATTTTTTACCAGTTCAGTTGACAAACTATTTAATTGGGCTCGCTCTGGTTCGCTGTGGCCTATGTCGTTCGGATTGGCTTGCTGCGCAGTTGAAATGATGCATGCTGCCGCTTCTCGCTATGACTTGGACCGTTTTGGGTGTGGACTTTTCCGGCCTAGTCCTAGGCAATCTGATGTCATGATTGTAGCGGGTACTTTGTGTAATAAGATGGCTCCAGCCCTTCGAAGGGTATATGACCAAATGGCTGAGCCCCGTTGGGTTATTTCAATGGGTTCTTGTGCCAATGGTGGCGGCTATTATCATTATGCTTATTCGGTAGTGCGCGGTTGTGATCGTATAGTGCCAGTCGATATTTATGTACCTGGTTGTCCGCCAACAGCTGAAGCGTTGGTTTATGGAGTTATTCAATTACAAAATAAAATACGCCGTCAAAATATGATTCGACGGGATTAGTATAATTCTTACATCCAGACCTGCTCCGTCATCCTGAACAATTGTCATTGCCCAGGATGACAGAGCGTAGCAGAATGACAGCCAAATATAACATCAGAGCAGATTTTACCTATGACTAATATTCAAAATTTATCTGAACTGGTGCAGCAGCGGTTTGCAAATACCATTTCTGAGCTTGTTATCGCTAACCATGAATTGACGATTGAACTACCCGTCCAGCATCTGCGGGAAGTTTGTCTTGCCCTACGTGACGAAGCAGCCTTTGAGTTCACCATGCTGCTTGATATTTGTGGCGTTGATTATTCCAAATACGGTATTGCGCAATGGCAGACCGAAGAAACAACTGCCACAGGTTTTAGTAGAGCAGTTGAGTCACCCAGGGGTGAAGAGATATTTAGTCCATGGAATAAAGGCCGATTTGCAGTGGTTTATCATTTGCTATCCCTGGTACATAACTTTCGTATCCGGTTGCGGGTTTTTCCACAGGGTGATCCAGCACTAGTAGAGTCAGTAATCGATATCTGGCCTGCGGCTAATTGGTATGAGCGTGAAGCGTTTGATCTGTTTGGTATTTTGTTTAGCGGTCATCCGGATCTGCGCCGCATATTGACGGATTATGGTTTTATCGGACATCCATTTCGTAAAGATTTTCCATTAATTGGGCAAGTTGAAATGCGATATGACGCAACCCTTAAGCGTTGCATCTATGAACCCGTTAGCATCCAGCCGCGGACTCTGGTGCCTAAAGTTATACGTCACGATAATCGTTATATACATCCTGAGACTGATGAAGGGCAACCCAGACATGGCTGAGATTCTCAACTACACATTTAACTTTGGCCCGCAGCATCCAGCTGCGCACGGTGTATTGCGTCTGATACTGGAAGTGGATGGAGAAGTTATTGTAAAAGCCGATCCACATATTGGTCTATTACATCGCGCCACTGAGAAATTAGCTGAAACCAAACCTTATAATCAAAGCATAGGTTACATGGATCGGCTGGACTATGTATCCATGATGTGTAATGAACATGCCTATGTCATGGCCATCGAAAAATTGCTGGGTGTTACTCCGCCCATACGTGCCGAATATATTCGTACTATGTTCGATGAAATAACCCGAATTATGAATCATTTGCTATGGCTGGGTGCACATGCTCTTGATATAGGCGCAATGAGTGTTTTCCTGTATTGCTTTCGCGAGCGGGAAGATTTAATGGACTGCTACGAGGCTGTTTCAGGTGCTCGTATGCATGCAACCTATTATCGTCCAGGCGGAGTTTACCGTGACCTACCGCAGCGCATGCCACAATATAAACCTTCAAAATGGCATAAACCCAGCGAAGTTAATAAGCGCAATGTTAACCGTCGTGGTTCTTTGTTGGACTTTATCGGGGATTTTACCGAACGCTTTCCCCGTTTAGTAAATGAGTACGATACACTGCTTACTGAGAATCGAATTTGGAAACAGCGTACCGTGGGGATTGGGATAGTCCCAGCGGAACGCGCCATAGAGCTTGGTTTTACCGGCCCAATGTTGAGAGGTTCAGGAGTTCCCTGGGATCTGAGAAAAAACCAGCCCTATAGTATTTATGATCGACTTGATTTTGAAATTCCTGTAGGCAAAACCGGCGATTGTTATGATCGTTATTTAGTGCGTATGGAAGAAATGCGTCAATCTAACCGTATTATCCAGCAATGCGTTGAATGGCTGCAGAAAAATCCAGGACCGGTAATGATAGATGATGACAAAATAGTACCGCCGAAGCGTAAAGTTATGAAAAATGATATGGAAGCATTAATCCATCATTTCAAACTATTTACGGAAGGATATACCTTACCGGTTGGGGAAGTATATACCGCTGTAGAACAGCCGAAAGGTGAGTTTGGCATTTATCTAATTTCCGATGGCGCCAATAAACCTTATCGCGTGAAAATTCGTGCGGCTGGTTTTCCTCATTTGGCGGCGCTAGATGAAATGTGCCGTGGCCATATGATCGCTGATTTAGTGGCGATTTTATCCAGCTTAGATATAGTGTTTGGAGAAATTGATCGATGAGTGCTAATGCGCCAGAAGAGTTATCCAAAGATAAAAATACATGGGATGATTCGGTCATATCACCACAGGTTCGTCAGGGAATTGACCACTGGATTGCAAAATTTCCTCCTGAACGTAAGCGCTCAGCTCTATTGATGGCTTTACGCCTGGTGCAGCAACAAAATGGCGGTTGGCTTACAGTTGAGTTGATGGATGCTGTAGCGGATTATTTAGACCTACCCAAAATAGCCGTATATGAAGTAGCGAGTTTTTACTCCTTGTTAAACCTGGAGCCAGTAGGACGTCATAAAATTGCGGTGTGCAATAGCATTTCCTGCATGTTAACCGGCGCAGAGAAAGTGCTAGAACATTTGGAGCATAGGCTGGGCATTCCTATAGGCGGCACCACAGCGGATGGTTTGTTTACCTTTAAAGAAGTCGAATGTCTGGCTGCGTGTGCCAGCGCACCTGTCCTACAGATTGATGATAAGCAGTATTATGAAAACTTAACTCTTGAGCGAGTTGATGACATTTTAGAAGAAATCCGCCGTCTGGAGGTGAAAAATGCCGAATGAAGTCTGTTTTCGCAGCTTACACCTTGAGCAACCCTGGACCATGGCCACCTATGAAAGTGTTGGCGGTTATGAGCAATGGCGTCGAATATTACGCGATAAAATTCCCCCAGAAACTATTATTGATGAACTGAAAAAAGCTGCTTTGCGTGGCCGTGGTGGTGCTGGTTTTGGTACTGGCTTGAAGTGGAGTTTTATTCCGCGCAATGCGCCAGGTCAAAAGTATGTGCTATGCAACTCGGACGAAGGTGAACCAGGAACTTGTAAAGACCGCGATATATTGAGATTTAATCCCCACCAGGTCATTGAAGGCATTGCCATTGCCGGTTATGCCATGGGGGCAACCGTAGGTTACAACTACTTGCGGGGTGAATTCTGGGAACCATTTACCCGTTGTGAAGCAGCTCTAAATGAGGCAAGAGCAGCGGGTTTGCTCGGCAAGGACATCCTCGGTTCAGGCTTCGACTTTGAGTTGCACAACACTTTGGGCGCTGGCGCTTATATTTGTGGGGAAGAAACGGCTTTAATGGAATCCCTAGAAGGAAAAAAGGGCTTTCCCCGTTATAAGCCACCTTTTCCAGCAAATTATGGACTCTATGGCCGACCGACCACCATTAATAACACCGAAACATTTGCCTCTGTGCCTGTTATTTTAGAAAAAGGTGCAGATTGGTTTTTAACGCTCGGTAAGCCTAATAACGGTGGTGTCAAAATTTTTAGTGTTAGCGGCCATGTAAATAAACCAGGGAATTTTGAAATTCCTTTAGGCACCCCGTTTGCTGAGGTATTGGAATTAGCCGGTGGGGTACGTAAAGGGCATCAGCTAAAGGCGGTTATCCCAGGTGGGACTTCTATGAAAGTGCTGCCTGCCGCTGTGGCCATGAAAACTAATATGGACTATGACAGTCTTATGCAGGTAGGCTCAATGTTGGGTACAGCTGCAGTGATTGTAATGGATGAAACTGTGTGTATGGTTCGTGCCCTATTAAATATTTCCACCTTTTACAAAGAAGAGTCCTGCGGCCAATGTACCCCGTGCCGTGAAGGGACTGGCTGGATTATGCGTATGGTGCGTCGCATTGAAAATGGCGAGGGCATACCTGGAGATGTTCAAAAACTAGAACAAGTGGCCAAAAATATTGAAGGTCGAACCATCTGCGCTTTTGGCGATGCAGCGGCATGGCCGGTAGCAGGATTTTTAAAGTATTTTGCTGATGAGTTTGAATATCACATCAAGCATGGAAAGTGCATGGTATCTGAAATGGATAATTTACCGAGCCAAGTATCTCTCAGTTGATTTTTTCCTAATGTGTATTACAATACACATTAGGAGGCGCATAGCTATGAGAACCAATGTTGTACTCAATGAAAAACTGGTGGAAGAAGCTTTCCGTTATGCTGGAGACGTTACCACTAAACGTGAATTGATTGATTTGGCGTTACGAGAGTTTATTGCTCATCATAAAAGGCATAAGATAGGCCAATTGAAGGGTAAAGTTCATATAAGTCCTGACTATAATTACAAGGCTTTACGTAAAGATTAGCTCGGGTTCAAGAAATATTTAAGAGGTAATAAATGTATCTGGTAGATACTTCAGTATGGATCGATTATCTGCGGGAGTTTGATAATCCACCTGCCAGACACTTTGCTAGCTTGTTAGACCAGGATATACCCTTTGGTCTTACCGGCATTATTTATCAAGAAGTTCTGCAAGGGGCTGCTACTGTAGACGATTTTAAAAGTTTGAAGGAATACTTAGGCACACAGCAGTTCTTTGAACATGAAAATGATCTGCAAAGCCACCAGGAAGCTGCGGAAATTTATTTTAACTGTCGCCGCAAAGGTATTACTATACGCAGCACTATTGATTGCCTTATCGCCCAAGTCGCTATCGAGCATAACTTAATATTACTGCATAATGATGAAGATTATGTTCGCATTGCAAGCGTAGTACCGCAATTAAAGCTGTATCCTAATAAAACAGGTTCGGTGGTATATCAAATTCATGAGCCGCTGGATTAAAAAGTGCATAAAAGCCGCCCACAAAGTTGCTTCCCGCGTGTGGCTGTCAATTTTATTGGCTCTTTCATCTCTTACCCATAACCATTACGAATAATTAATCATGATAGAAATCGAAATAGATGGCCAAAAACTGCAAGCAGAACCCGGCACCATGATTATTCAGGTGGCAGATGAAGCAGGCATTTATATACCACGTTTTTGTTATCATAAAAAACTGTCTATTGCCGCCAACTGTCGTATGTGCTTAGTTGAGGTTGAAAAAGCGCCTAAAACGTTGCCTGCTTGCGCCACACCCGTCGCAGCAGGCATGAAAGTTTTTACCCAATCAGAAAAAACTATTGTTTCCCAAAAAGCCGTTATGGAATTTTTGCTCATTAACCACCCTCTAGATTGCCCTATTTGCGATCAAGGAGGAGAGTGTGAACTACAAGATTTGACGATGGGTTATGGCAAAGGGATTTCACGTTTCACCGAAGGTAAACGCGCCGTTAAAGATAAAAATTTAGGGCCGCTAATCGCTTCGGAAATGACTCGTTGTATACAATGCACCCGGTGTGTACGTTTTGGGGATGAAATTGCCGGCATGCGTGAGCTAGGGGGTTTAAACCGTGGCGATCAAATGGAAATTGGCACTTTTATCCAGAAAGCTATTCGTTCAGAAATCTCCGGCAATATCATTGATATTTGTCCGGTAGGGGCGCTTACCTCCAAACCATTCCGCTTTAGCGCCCGCGCCTGGGAAATGCAGCAACATCCGGCTATTGCCCCACACGACTGTCTCGGATCGAATATTTTTATACATACTCGCGGTCAAGAATATTCTCCTGCTAGGCAAATCATGCGTGTAGTGCCACGAGAGAATGAACAGATTAATGAAACTTGGCTTTCAGATCGCGATCGCTATAGCTATGAAGGTATTCATAGCCCCAAACGTATAGTCCGCCCATTAATTAAACGTGCAGGTCAGTGGCAGGAAGTAGATTGGAACACTGTTTTAAATGAGGCCATTTCGCGGCTCCAAACTGTTATCGCTACTTCAGGGCCAGATCAAATTGCGGCGCTAATTTCCCCTAATGCAACAATAGAAGAATTCTATTTACTGCAAAAGTTACTGCGTAAAATGGGGTGCCATAATATCGACCATCGCTTGCATCAGACAGATTTTCATGGCCAAGAGCAGGCTCCGCTTTACCCTGGCTTAGGTCTGCCGCTGATAGATTTAGAAAACCTGGATACGGTGTTTCTCGTGGGAAGTGACATACGCCGTGAGCAGCCTTTGGCAAATCAGCGCATTCGCAAAGCAAATAAGAAAGGCGCACATCTTCTGTGCATTAATCCTATAGATTACGACTCGAACCTTATTTTTGACAGCAAATTAATTGTCGGTGGGAAGCATTTTGTTTTAGCGCTTGCTGGAATTGTAAAGGCCCTGCTGTCAACCTCTGATCAAGTTATATCTAATGAAATTAGCGAGGTATTGCGCTCTGTAGAACCTAAAGAAAACGAAATCGCCATTGCTAAGCAATTAGCCAAAGGCCAGGATGTGGCTATTTTATTTGGGGCTTATGCCGTGAATCATCCTCAGTCATCCACGGTGCAAACCTTGACGGAGTGCATTGCAAAGCTAAGTGGAGCACGATTTGGCTGTTTTACTGAAGGTGCTAATAGTGCGGGTGCCTGGTTAGCCGGTGCCGTCCCGCATCGGCTTGAAGCGGGACAAAAGGTTGAAACTGCAGGTTTGAATGCCGTGCAAATGTTTGAGCAAAGTCTACAAGCTTATTTACTATTTGGGATTGAACCTGAATTGGATTGCGCTCATGCGGCCACCACCCTAAACGCGCTTAAGGCAGCTGATACGGTAATTGTGTTCTCAGCTTTTCGCAGCGAAGCAATGGAAGAATACGCAAACATTATCCTGCCGATTGTTACTTTTGCTGAATCCGCGGGAACGTATGTTAATATCGAAGGGAAGTGGCAGTTTATGCAAGCTGCAAGCCTACCACAAGGTGAGGCGCGTCCCGGTTGGAAAGTACTGCGGGTATTGGGCACATTACTTGCACTAACGGGGTTTGACTATGGAACAGTGGAGCAAGTACATGAGGAGCTAAAAGCCTTAACTGACGCGGCTGTCTTCGTTCCTGATCATGCAAAACCAACCTTAGATTTAGAGTTACCCGAGTCAACTGGGTTGCAACGTATCGGTCAATGGCCAATGTACCGTGTGGATAGTTTAGTCCGTCACGCGCAATCATTACAGGCAACTATTACTGACGACGTGCCGGTGATACGTCTTAATTTAAAATTGGCTCATAGGCTCAATTTAATTGAAGGCGTCATGGTCACGGCAGTCCAAAAAAACAGTCAGATTGCGCTCCCTCTAGTGATCGATGATACTGTGGCAGATAATATGGTTTCGATTCCTGCTGGCTTAAGTGTTTCTGCAGGATTTGGTGTAGCATTGGGTGACATTGAATTATTAACTTAACGAGGCCACATGTGCTGCAAGGTATTATCTATATAATTTTAATATTAATAAAAATTATAGTTCTATCGCTATGCTTAATCATTGCCGTGGCTTACCTGACGTTGGCAGAGCGTAAAGTTATCGGTTATATGCAGTGCCGCTATGGGCCTAACCGAGTGGGTTTTGGTGGTTTTCTACAACCGATGGCAGATGCTTTAAAGCTACTCAGTAAAGAAATTATCGTACCGACTGCCTCAAACCGATATTTATTTATAGTTGCTCCGGTATTGACTATGGCGCCCGCATTGGCTGCCTGGGCCGTAATCCCTTTGGATAAAGGAGCGGTTATCGCTAACGTCAACGCGGGTGTGTTGTTTTTGTTTTCTATGACTTCCTTAGGTGTCTATGGGGTACTGGTTTCTGGCTGGGCTTCAAACTCGAAATACTCCCTATTTGGCGCATTGCGCGCTTCTGCCCAGACGATCTCCTATGAAATAGCTATGGGTTTTGCTTTCGTAGGCGTATTGCTGGCCGCAGGTACGATGAATTTGCAGGGCATTGTGTTGCATCAGAGCGGTGGTATTTGGCATTGGTATTGGCTTCCTTTGTTCCCGTTATTTGTAGCCTATTGGATTTCCGCATTGGCTGAGACGAACCGTTCTCCCTTTGACGTCGCAGAGGGTGAGTCCGAGCTTGTCGCGGGTTTTCATGTGGAATATTCGGGTATGGGTTTTGGCCTCTTTTTTCTTGCTGAATATGCTAATATGATTTTAATTTCAATCATCGCATCACTGCTGTTCCTGGGAGGATGGTTGTCACCATTTGAGGGTATACCAGTGGTTGGGCCCTTGCTTGCCTGGGTTCCGGGCTTTTTTTGGCTATTGCTTAAAATCTGCTTCTTTCTATTTTTGTATTTATGGATCCGCGCGACGTTTCCTCGCTATCGCTACGACCAGATTATGCATTTGGGATGGAAAGTATTAATACCCGTAACTCTGGTATGGATTCTTGTAGTGGCTTTTGCTGTACAATTTCACGTAGCGCCTTGGTTTGTTTGACAAGACCTTAGCTTCACGCTGGCATAATTTTTGAGAGCTCTTGCCCCATGAATTATTTAAAAAAGATATTAAAAAGCTTCCTATTGCTGGAATTATTGCAAGGGTTGGGAGTGACCGGTCGTTATTTTTTTAAACGAAAAATAACGGTACAGTACCCTGAAGAAGAAACTCCTACTTCTCCCAGGTTTCGCGGTTTGTTGGCTTTACGCCGATATCCCAATGGCGAAGAGCGTTGCATCGCCTGTAAATTGTGTGAAGCTGTTTGTCCTGCATTGGCCATCACTATTGAGGCTGAACCACGAACAGATGGTTCTCGTCGCACAACCAAATACGACATTGACGCTTTTAAATGTATTAATTGCGGTTTTTGTGAAGAAGCATGCCCCGTTGATGCTATTGTATTAACACGCGAGATGCATTATCACCAGGAAAACCGCGGTGAGAATATTTTAACGAAAGAAAAGCTGTTGGCTATAGGTGAACGTTATGAGTCACAAATTGCAGCGGACCGGGGAGAGGATTCTGATTTTCGCTGAGCTTTACAAAACCGAGAATTAAAAAATTAATATGAACAATATAATCCCACAACTGGTATTTTACATCTTTTCAGCAATACTTTTATTTTCCGCGCTGATGGTAGTCACTTCGCGCCAACCCGTCAAAGGGGTCTTATTTTTAGTTTTAAGTTTTTTTGCCAGTGCTGTACTGTGGATGTTGCTGCAAGGAGAATTTTTGGCCTTGGTTTTGATTTTTGTTTACGTTGGGGCGGTCATGACTTTATTCTTGTTCGTAGTTATGATGCTCAATTTAGACCTGGCCCCAAGAATAAAGGGGTGGGTACGTTATTTACCATTCGGTATCATAATTTTCGCGATAATAGTGTTCCTGATGTTAAAAGTAATAAACCCGACGTATTTCCCTAGCGAAGTTTATCATCTAGTTTCCCAACCGGCGGATTACAATAATACTAAAGAACTGGGAATGATCTTATATACTCAATATGCCTATCCATTTGAATTAGCCGCGGTGTTACTTTTAGTAGCTATTATTGCTGCCATTAGCTTAACATTTCGGGGTCGAAGGAATCGAAAAAGTCAACAGATAAATAAACAGCAGGCTGTACGTCCGCAGGATCGTATTCGGTTAATAAAATAAGCTTAAGCGTTAAGCCACTAGAGGGAAAATATGACAGTTTGTGCCCGTCTATTGAAGTGTCTGAACGGTTATAAGTAAGTTATCAATCTTCATTGTAGGAAAAATATGATTCCTCTTACACATTATTTAATAGTCAGCGCCATAGTTTTTGTATTAGGGATGGCTGGAATTGTATTAAACCGTAAAAACTTAATTATTCTATTGATGTGCATTGAGTTGATTCTCTTGGCGGTAAATACCAATCTAATCGCTTTTTCTCACTACTTAAACGACAGTAGCGGTGAAGTTTTCGTGTTTTTTATTCTAACCGTTGCTGCGGCTGAATCCGCTATCGGTCTAGCATTGCTTGTGTTACTGTATAGAAATCGCGGTAGTATACAGGTTGATCAAATGCATTCTTTAAAGGGTTAAGTTTGTGCAACAGACAATTCAAGCGATCACACTTATTGTCATATTGGTTCCTTTAATCGGTGCGGCCATTGCTGGTATTGGTGGGAAATTAATAGGACGTCAAGCCGCACATTGGGTAACTATTTTAGGCCTTGCCATTTCTTTCGTGGGTGCGTTCTATATTTTTACCATATTGGTGGTACAAGGTCTTCCGGTTCTTAACAGCACAATATATACCTGGGCGGTTAGTGGTTCTGTTCAGTTAAATGTTGGATTGATGGTCGATAGACTCACTGCAGTCATGATGCTCACGGTCACCTTCATCTCATTGCTGGTACATATATATAGCATTGGTTATATGTATGACGACCCCGGGTATCAACGTTTTTTTGCTTATATGTCCCTCTTTACGTTTTGTATGCTGGTATTGGTAGCCGCCAATAATTTTGTACTGCTATTTTTTGGCTGGGAAGGGGTGGGGCTAGTCTCTTATTTGTTAATTGGATTTTGGTATCAGCGCGAATCAGCAGCCTTAGGCAGTCTGAAGGCATTCATTGTTAATAGGGTGGGTGATTTCGGATTTATCCTGGGTATTGCCGGAATTTTAGCCTATTTCGGCTCGTTGGATTATGCAACGGTTTTTAATAAAGCCTCTTCTGTGGCGGGTACCACCATAACCGTTTTGCCTCATACTCACTGGTCAGTGATCACCTTGATTTGCATATTGCTGTTTATTGGCGCTATGGGTAAATCTGCTCAAATACCTCTGCATGTCTGGTTGCCGGAGTCGATGGAAGGCCCGACTCCTATTTCAGCACTGATACACGCGGCTACAATGGTGACCGCTGGCGTCTATATGGTGGCGCGGCTATCTCCCTTATATGAATATTCGCAAGTGGCGTTGAGTTTGGTATTAGTGATCGGTGCGACAGGCGCTTTGTTTATGGGTCTGGTTGGCCTGGTGCAAAATGATATTAAGCGCGTTATTGCTTATTCAACCATGTCACAGTTAGGTTATATGATGGCGGCAAATGGAGTTTCAGCTTTTTCTGCCGGAATATTCCACCTTATGACCCATGCCTGCTTTAAAGCCTTGTTATTCCTGGGAGCGGGTTCTGTAATAATTGCCTTACATCATGAGCAGGACATGCGCAAAATGGGGAATCTGCGAAAATACATGCCTATTACTTATTTAACGGTTTTAATTGGTTCTTTAGCCTTAGCGGCTATACCACCGTTCGCTGGATTTTATTCGAAAGATGCTATTATTGAAGTCGTTGGACAGGCAAATATTCCCGGTGCCAGATATGCCTATTATTGCTTACTAATAGGGGCCTTCGTAACGGCATTATATACCTTCCGCGCTTTTTTTATGACGTTTCATACCTCAGAACGCACGGATGTAAAATTGCGTGCGCATATCCATGAAACACGCTCGGTTATCATTATCCCTCTGATTATATTGGCAATACCCTCTATGCTACTGGGTGTTTTGATGGCTGTTCCTATTCTGTATAGTCCCCATTTGCCACTCTTAGGTGACAGTGTATTTGTATTGCCACAATACAATTTTTTCGCACATATCGTTGGAGAATTCCAAGGCGTTTTTTATTCAGCAGTAGCAGCATTTTTACATTTGCCATTATGGTTTTCTTTGTTGGGAATTTTTACTGCCTGGATATGTTGGGTCAGGTTTCCGCAAATACCCAAGGAAATGCGCAAGCATTTAGCCTTACTATATTTTGTTTTAATAAATAAATACGGCTTTGACACCTTATATCACCGAATATTTGTGCGGGGTGGCCTGGCACTGAGTCACTTTTTCTACAATGTTGCTGACGTTAAGTTAATTGATGGCGTCATGGTAAACGGATCGGGGCGCGAAGTTTCCAGAATTTCTGCCTGGGTAAGACGTCTACAATCGGGTTATTTATATCATTATGCATTTGCCATGATACTGGGACTATTAGTATTTTTGCTCTGGTTTTTAATGTAGCAATCATCTGCAGTTTTTTACACAATGAATTTTTAGGACATACAATGTTTGCACATTGGCCAATTCTAAGTTTGCTCATATGGGTACCCGTCATCGGTGGCATCGTCGTACTATTAACCGATGGAGATGCGCATGCCAATCGTGCACGTTTTATCGCACTATTTTTTTCCTTGATCAATGTAGCGCTCTGCGTTCTCCTGTATCTGAATTTCAATACCCATAGTTATGCTATGCAAGCTACAGAAAACCTTAATTGGATCCCAGCCTACGGTATCCATTATGCCTTGGGGGTAGATGGTATTTCCCTGCCGTTAGTAATGCTCACAGTATTTACCACCTTGCTAGTGATGCTATCCTCCTGGGAAACGGTACATAAAAAAATAGGTCAGTATTTAGCGGCTTTTTTGATTATGCAGGGAATGGTGATAGGCGTTTTTGCTGCGCTTGATACCCTGTTATTTTATACTTTTTGGGAAGGGATGCTGATCCCCATGTATTTGAGTATAGGCATTTGGGGGAGCGATAACCGCTCTTATGCCGCCATCAAGTTTTTTATGTTCACCTTTTTGGGTTCAGCATTAATGCTGATAGCATTTTTATATCTACGCATCCAAGTGCATAGTTTTTATATACAAGATCTTTATGCCGCACCACTGAGTATGACGGTGCAAGTTTTTATCTTTTTAGCTTTCTTATTGGCGTTTGCGGTAAAAATTCCCATGTGGCCAGTTCACACTTGGTTACCGGATGCTCATACTGAAGCTCCCGCTGGTGGTTCCGTGGTATTGGCAGCGTTAATGCTGAAAATGGGGGGGTATGGATTTTTGCGTTTCAGCCTTCCGATCGTTCCCGACGCCTGCAGGGCTTTGGATTGGGTAATGGTGATATTGTCTTTGATAGCTATAGTCTATATTGGATTTATTGCTTTGGCGCAAACAGATATGAAAAAACTAATAGCTTATTCCTCTGTCGCGCATATGGGGTTTGTCACCTTAGGTTGTTTCATGATCTATATCATTGTCGAGAAATCAGGTAACCTGCAAGCGGCCTCTACTAGTCTGGATGGGGCTTTAGTGCAAATGATTTCGCATGCTTTCGGATCGGGGGCGATGTTCCTGAGCTTTGGCATGTTATATGAACGGCTGCATACCCGATTAATTTCTCGTTTTGGCGGTATCGCACGACCCATGCCAATATTTGCCGCATTTTTTATGATATTTGCTTTATCAAATGTAGGTCTGCCTGGCACATCCGGTTTTGTCGGAGAATTTTTAGTCATTATAAGCAGTTTCCAAGGAAGTCCTTGGGTGGCCTTATTTGCTGCGTTGGCTTTAATCATCGGCGCCGCTTACACCCTGTGGATGTATAAAAGAGTTTTCTATGGGCCTATTGTCAATGAAGAAGTAGCGATGTTGCCCGATGCTAACCCATTGGAGATTAGTATTTTTATGTTGACAGCTGGGGCAGTATTTTTTATCGGTCTTTATCCAGCTCCTTTAATAAATATCTTCCATGCCTCCGTTGGGCATTTATTAGAACTTAGTATGCGAACAAAGTTGGGATAAAAAATAATGAGCGTTCAAATAACTTATTTTGCGCCGGCTTTGGCTGAGATTTTTGTGCTGGGTATGGCATGTTTAATCATTTTAGTTCATTTATTTGTTCCCGAACGCGCACAAATTGTGACTTATATTTTGGTCCAATTAACTTTAGTAGTTGCTGCAGCCATTACTCTTAATCAGTATGGCCAATCTCCTGTCACTACATTTAATGGCACCTTCGTCCTAGATAAATTGGCGATTATGCTAAAGTTGTTTATCTATCTGTCCAGCTTTTTTGCATTTATATATTCCCGCAGCTATCTACCCAAAACCACTATGCCCTATGGTGAGTACTATATATTAGGCTTACTTTCTGTCTTGGGAATGATGGTTATTTCTTCTGCGCATAGTTTTATTACACTATTTTTAGGTCTGGAACTATTTTCCCTACCGGTTTATGCCATGGTCGCTTTGCCGCGCCAATCAGCGATTTGTTCGGAAGCTGCTATTAAATATTTTGTTATCGGCTCACTGGCGTCGGGCATGTTATTGTATGGATTCTCCATGTTGTATGGCGCTACCCGCAGTCTGGATATCAGCACTGTATCACAGGTAATCATGCAAACTTCCACTGAGCATCAATTAATTCTGGTATTTGGTCTGGTATTTGTGGTGGTGGGTATTGCTTTTAAAATGGGTGCTGTGCCATTTCATATGTGGGTGCCCGATGTTTATGAGGGTGCGCCCACGCCGGTGGTATTGTTTCTCGGTACTGGCGCCAAAATCGCCGCTGCTGGTTTAGCATTTCGATTATTAAACGATACCCTTTCCGGACTGGATATTCAGTGGCAACAATTATTAATTGTAGTGGCAATTCTGTCCATGGCTTTGGGCAATCTTGCAGCCATAGTGCAGAGTAATATCAAGCGCATGTTAGCCTACTCCTCCATTGCGCATATGGGTTATATGACTCTTGGTTTACTCACCGCGACCCCTGAAGGTTATGGCGCGGCATTATTTTATGTCATTACCTATGCTTTAATGACCTTGGGAGCATTCGGTCTAATCACTATGATGAATAATTCTGGGTATGAAGCTAGCAATATCGATGATTTACGTGGCCTAAATAGCCGTAATCCTTGGCTGGCATTGATGATGCTATTTACAATGTTTTCATTGGCGGGAGTGCCACCTATCGTTGGCTTTATGGCTAAAGTGGCGGTATTAGAAGCTTTGATCGGCGTGCATTTAGTATGGTTAGCAGCAGTTGCGTTATTATTCGCTGTTATAGGTGCTTACTATTATATTCGTGTAGTAAAAGTGATGTATTTTGAAACCCCATTAGATGAATCTCCTATCAAATATCCCAGAGATACCCATATTGCCATTACCATCAATGGATTACTGCTATTGGTATTGGGGATAGTGCCGGGGTATTTGTTTACCTTGTGCCAGGCGGCATTCAATTCGAGTTTTTATTAGTCTTAGGGTGGTATTTGGAAAAAAAATTAGCTGTCATCCTGAGCGCAGCGAGGGATCTCCTTGAGGTGCCACTAGATGGAGATCCTTCGCTGCGCTCAGGATGTCAGCTTATACCCGCAAAAGCCTCTTAGGCTCTGTAAAACAATAACCTATCTTTTTAGCGCCCAGATGAGACTCAGATTTGCAGACGGGAGGGGGTAGAAAAATGCGCGCATAGTCGACGGAACGTCGTCCCGGCAGGAAGCCGGGATCCAGGGCGCAGGAAAGCGAAACTTTCACATCCTGTGATCTGGATCCCGGCTTCCATGCCGGGACGACTACGTCGGTTGTTCTATGTAAGTGTTTTTCTATCCCCTCCCGCCTGCGAAGATGGGTCTTAGATGGGATGTTAAAAAGATAGGTTATTGTTTTACAGAGCCTTAAGCTGCTCCCAGCAACAACTCAAAATCTTCATCACTTAGATCAATATTTAGCGCCGCCCAATTTTCTTCCAAATGCCCAATAGATAAAGTACCCGGTATAGGCAAAATAGTTGGCGAACGTTTCAATAACCAGGCCAGGGCAATCTGATGAGGGGAGGCATGATATTTTTTAGCAAGAATATTTAGTGTGTGATTGGTGATATTCCCTCTATCCAAAGGAAACCAGGGAATAAAAATAATATTATTTTTTTTGCAATAATCTACTAAACTTTCATGCTTACGTTCCTTCAAGCTATACTGATTTTGTACTGAGACAATGTTAATTTCCCGACACGCCACTTTAAGTTGTTCAATGGTGACCTCAGAAAGTCCGATATGAGCAATTTTCCCCTGACCCTGAAAATTTTTCAGAATCTGCATTGTTTCTCGCAGAGGCGCCTTCTGATTTATCCGATGTAATTGATAAAGAGGTATGCAATCAAGCTTTAGGCGTTGCAGACTAGCATCTAACGCCTCCTGCAAATGTTCAGCCGAATTATCTGGTTCCTCATTCGGCACCATGCCACCTTTAGTAGCAATGACTAAGTTATTGGGGTAGGGCGCCAATGCACCGGCAATAGCTTTTTCACTTTCACCATTCTGATAAATATCTGCAGTGTCTATGAACCTGATACCTATTTCCACCGCACGCTTTAAGAGTGCTTCAGTGTGCTTATTTTGAGTGAGGCGGTTTGTGCCCAAACCCATTCTATGCACCTCAATATTTCCTAGTAAAACCGTTTTCGGTATTAAATTTTCCATAAAACCTCGCTAGGAATGATTGGAGGTAATAATAACACGTTGAGATGGGTATATAGCTGAAAAAGTTAAAACGGCCCCAAATGGAGGGGTATTCTGTTAAATCCGAGCGCGCGCGTCAGCAAGCGTTGCCCAAGCTGTTAGCGATCTTGGAAGGGATAGTGATTGCTGAAGCTTGGGCAACGCTTGCTGACGCGTGCGGCTCGGATTTAACAGAATAATTTAAGTGATAAAAAATACAGCGTTATGCGGTGAAGCTTTTATACCGAATACCCCAGCAATCCTCAATTTTGAGTAAACTAATATAATCTGTGAATTTAAATTCCCCTACCATCACCTGCGCCTTAACGACGGCGCAATCATTGGTAATATCAATCCAAATAATATCTTTAGCATAGTTCTCTTTTTTTTCTGCAGCAGTGGGGGGCGTGGTCACTCGCAGCAGGAATTCAGCCAAAGACCATGTGGTATTTTTTCCCTGTAAATTACCGCTTATAATGGCCTCAGGGTGAAACGCCTGTTGTAGTTGTTGTTTGTCACCATGGAAAGTGCCCATAAAATATTTTGTAACCACCTCAATGATGGCTTGTTTATCATTCACTATAAATCATCTCTTATTTATGCATTGAAAAGAGTTTCATAATCTGTTCAGGATAACGACCACCTGCTGCAGCTTCCAAAGGAAATATTTGATTAATTTTTTCCAAATCAATGTCATTTAGCTTTACATTGAGTGCGCCTACATTTTCTTCCAGATAAGCTATGCGTCGTGTGCCTGGTATAGGCACAATGTCCTCTCCTTGAGCTAAAACCCAAGCTAAAGCCAATTGAACCAGCGAGCAATTTTTTTCTTCTGCCAGTTTGCTTAAGGCGACTACTAATTGCAGGTTGTCTTTCAGGTTTTGACCTTGAAACCGTGGTTGGGTTTTTCTGAAATCGTCATCCGCAAGTAGACTAGGATCTGGAATTGTTCCTGTTAAAAATCCTCTACCAATAGGGCTATAGGGGACAAAGCCAATGCCAAGAGCGCGACAGGTTGGTAGTATTTCTTGCTCTGGTCCACGACTCCACAAGGAATATTCTGTCTGTAGTGCGGTAATAGGGTGCACTGTATTAGCACGGCGAATCATCTCCGGTGAAGCTTCAGACAAACCAATATGACGTATTTTTCCTTGTTGAACGAGTTGACTCAAAGCGCCCATACTGACTTCAATAGGTGTGTTAGGATCAATACGATGTAAATAGAAAAGATCAATAAAATCTGTATCTAATCTTTTCAAAGAATTGTCACAACACTCAATGATATATTGGGCGCTGCCATTAACAGCTCGCGCCTGAGGATTAGTCCAATCGCGGACAATGCCGCATTTCGAAGCAATAACAATATCGTTGCGAAAGCCTTGCACTGCTTTACCCAATAACTGCTCATTATGACCTGCGCCATACATATCTGCCGTATCAAAAAACGTAACTCCTAATTCATGGGCGCGCTGGATGGTACCGATGGACTGTTTATCATCCGTAGCGCCGTAAAATTCAGACATACCCATACAACCTAAGCCTAATGCTGACACCTTTAAGGCTGTTTTGCCCAACGTTCTGTATTGCATACCTTTTCCCCCCTAAATAATGATATAATTTACAATGGTAAATATTCAGAAAAATACAATTTAGTTAATTTTACTATCTCTGTAGAAACAAAACTTGAAGTAGCATGTTAATACTCATTTGATGCTTCGGCCATCCGGAAAAATTCCCTATAGACAGCTTTTCATGCAAAAATATAATATATTGAATAACAAGCATTTCTTTTTAACCTCAAGTCCTGATGTGGAAACCATTATTCAGCCTCTACGTCAGTTTTTTGGATTAACTAGTTTCGTTTATCAAAAAAATTTATTTGATGGCTCAGAAATCCGGCTCTCAAATCAGCCTGAATGGATTAATTTTTTTTACGAACAAAAGTTATATAAAAAAAGCGTATTCGAACATGCCCCGGAACAATACCAAAAGAATCGTTTTCTTTGGGCTAGCTTGCCACAGCACCAACCCGTGTTAAGTAAAGCGCGGGAATTCAATATAGATCATGGAATTACTTTTGTAGAACCGCAAAAAGATGGCTGTGAATTTTTTTTTATCGGAGCAAAGAGAGAGCAGCCAGAAGTAGTTTCTCGAATTGTAAATAATTTAGATTTATTAGAAAATTTTTTAGGCTATTTCAAACAAAAAGCCGCCGGGATGATAAAAAAAGCCGAACAACACCGTATCCTAATTCCTGATAAAGTAATTAGTAGACCGTTACCATTTATACAAGAAGGGCTTAATCGCGATGAATTTTTAGCTGTGATGAACAATAGCAATAGGTTGCAATTTTCTCCACGAGAATTGCAATGCGTCAGACTATTGACTTCAGGTTATAATATGAAAATGATTGCCTATGAGTTGCAACTTTCTTATCGCACAATTGAAACCCATTTTGGAAATATTAAACGCAAAGCGGGCTGCCATACCAAGGCAGAATTGGTACGGTTTTTAGGTTCTTTTTAGCTCACTACTTACCCCACCCCCTTCAAGTGCGTCGTCCCGAATGCACTGTCATCCTGAACTAGCTCTGTCATCCTGAACGCAGTGAAGGATCTCCATCCAGTGGCACTTCAAGGAGATTAATCTCATTATTTGCATGGCGCCAATAAGGACCACCACTTTCATTAACATACTTTAAAATATGCAGTTATGGTATTCAAAAATGTCAGCCTGTTAGTCACTACTGCCATCTGCGTAATTCTAGGCTTTTTCTTTAATAAATCCACGCCTATAGAGATGGGTGCAGTGATGGAGAAAGCGCTCAGCTCATTCCTGGCGTTAATCGGTTTCATTATTATGCTCGGGCGCGGTTTGGGCGAAGTGCTAACAGAAACGAAAGTGGGCCATAATTTAGTTCATATTTCCATAGTGACTCTGACTGTATCCTGGATCATGGCTAAACGCTTCCAAAGACAATATGCTAAGGATCAGTTTGAGGAAAGTGACACACAAGCACAGCAATTTATTCCTAACAAACGCCAAAACATCAATACCTGGTTTTTTTCTTAGCATTCCTCGCCTGTGTGATTTATGGATTAGCTATGCACGCTACAACTTCCTATGTCATTTTTGTGATATTATTTCTAGCTATCAGTACTGGCTTGATGATTAAAAATGGTCTAACGGTTACTGTGGTGAAGGTTATTTTTCTTTTTGCGTATTCGATTTTATTTGCCTAGTAGGTTTTTTCTGACCTAAGCAACTAGAGCTATTTGGGGATATCTATGATGAGTGATGAACAAGATATTCCTAAAATCTACAAAGGAAAAAGGCGGTGACTCTGTTCTAAACGAAAAAGGCTGTCAATATATAGTTCACAGCTTTAAATCAGGTCAGAGAGTTTGAGGTTTTCTGTTCTTTTTATACCCGTTCCACTTAGGATTTCGGTGTTAGAGTAGTCCAGCTTGTGCTGAGATTTATGAAGTACATCCTGTACTTCACCCTTCGGGACGACTATGTCGGTTATTCTTATTTCGAGTTTTTACGATTGAAGATCGGACGAAGATTAGTGCAAGATGGGCTGCTCTAACACCGAAATCCTAAGTGGAACGGGTATAGTCCAGGTTGTCAAAATAATATATATGTCCGCTGGTTAATAACTTATTTTTAAATGGTGTAACTTTATGACAGAAGAAAACAATGTTAAAAAAGAACAATTAGAGCCAGAGCTCCAGACTCAAAATGAATTGAGTATTAATAAAGCACTAGGGTTTAAACGAAAAGATTGGCTAGCACACTACCACCGTGGCGTATCGCTTGACAAATTGCAACGAGAAGAAGAAGCCTTAAAGGCTTTTGATGAATCGCTTAGCATTAACCCAAAATATTTGTTAGCACACTACGGTCGAGGCATAATACTTCTTCATACATTGCAACAATATAAAGAGGCATTAGCGGCTTTTGATAATGTATTAGCGATTAATCCACAAGATTCATTAGCACATCGCAACCGTGGAATCGCTCTTTATCAATTGCAACAAAACGAAGATGCCTTAGAGGCTTTTGATCAAGCGCTGAAGTTTAAGCCACAAGATTGTTTATCACACTACAGGCGTGGCATAGTGCTTCTCACTTTGCAACGAAACGAAGATGCCTTAGAGGCTTTTGATCAAGCGCTGAAGATTAATCCACAAGATTGCTTAGCACACTACCAGAGTGGTGTGATACTTTTTCACCACCTAGGACGCCCCAAAGATGCATTAATTGCCTTAAAAAAGGCATTGAAAATCCACCCAGATCTAGCAGAAGCAAAAGAAATGTTCAAAACAATCACCGGTAAGGATTATGATGCTTATTGTGCCGATAAATTGCGTTCCTATCATGAAAAAAAACAGAAGTTTGATACTGAAGTACATAAAATTGCACGAGAAATTGGTGTTTTCCAGTTCCGTATTCCTAAAGATCATACGGCAACCACGCCACAAAACCAAGCAACAACTTATACAACTGGTGATGTAACTTCTGATCTATGTAACATCGTTCTAGACTATGCCGCAGATGAGGTCGAGGGCATAGATGAGGTTGATGACATAAATGAAACCAAGGAAAAATCCAGCTCATCCTGTCTTATTAGTTGATTGCTCAACTGAACTAAAACAGCATGTGTCGAGGCATTAAGTGGCTTAACTATGGATCAATAACTAATTGTCTTTTCTGGAGGAACAGGAAAGAGATTGCGTTTGAATTTGACTATTTAGAAGCTGTTTTAACCGCACGAATAAACAAAAACCAAGGCTTAGTTGAGATGAGCTTGTACATTTCTGCATCTTGTTTCATACCTTCCTCGGGTTGAGGCTCGCGTAAGCGTTCAATGACAAAGCCAGCTGCAAATAAAGCCTCGGTGTATTGCTCTAAGGGACGGTGATAAAATAGGCATCTGCTATTGGATCGTAATCTGTAAGGGGTTTATCTGCGTTCATTATTTCTTACTCCCGCTGCCAGTTCGCACCAACTTCCAATACACCCATACACATATCAATAGCAGTACCACATACACCCATAGCATCGGAATGACGCTTTGTACGTGGATGAAGCTGACTAAAAATGATGTCAAACTGGTGATGAGAATGTTAATCAGATACATCGTTGCTGAGGCAGTGCCGGCAATATGGCGAAACAATGACATACCCTTGCCCATCGACATCGGAAAGGTAAAACCACAGGCAAAAAACATCACGGCGCTGATGCAGGTAATGAGAACAACGCTGTGGGTAAACATATAGCTGGCGACTAAACCCACCATTGCGACGAATAACGACAGATGTATGATAAGAAATAATAAGCGTTCAACTGCAAAATTGTTGAGTAAATAACGACAGATAAAGGTAGCGGATAAAAACATCAGACCCAGACACAGCGCTAAATGTCCGAAAAATACCGGAGAATAATGTAGAACGGTCTGAATTAAAAAAGGTCCGGAGGTATTAAAAGTGATAATCAGCGAATAGGCCATACCCATCAGTAATACCATTGCCATGAACAGAGGGTGTTTAAGGGTCTCAATGAAATTATGTTTAATCATGTGGAAGTTAAGCGGATGTCGATTCATATGTGTTTCTGGAATGATGCATACTACAGCTATAAACAGCATAAACGACACGATGGTAAAAAAGCAGAAACCTGCCTGCCAACCGAAATAAACCTGCAAATAACCGCCAAGCAGTGGCCCGATCACGGGGCCTAAACCCCACATCGCGCCGATCAAGACGCCCATGCGCACTAATTTTTCTGGGGTCAGAATGTCGGAAAATATCGCACGCGCCAGTACTGCGGTTGCACCTAGGGTAATGCCCTGTAAAAATCGCGTCAGCAACACAATTTCTATATTCGGAAATAACACCGGTAATAAACTTATGACGGCAAATCCGAGTACCGCGATGCGGATTAATTTTTTTCTTCCCCAGGCGTCTGTTAAAAACCCGGCGATAAAATTACCCAATGCATAGCCAAACAGATAAATAGAGATGATAGCCTTTATCGTTTGCGCAGAGCTTTGTAGATCGGTGACCATCGCTGGCAGTGAGGGGGCAATTAAATCAACCGCCATGCCAACGATGGGCATCAAAATGAGTAATATATAAATGATCAATTGGGCGCGTTTTTCGGATAAAACTGTTGGGTTATTATTTGTCATGAGTTGTCTTCACCATTAATAGATCATTGAGTGTAGATTCCATATTATGTTGCATTTTTCCTAGTAATTGATGAAGCTGTTTTTGATCTGCTATCGTCAGTCCTTTTAGTAACCTGGCATTTTCCTTTTCCATTACAGCTTTAATATGTGGAAGTATTTGTTGTCTGCTGTGATCGGTAAAGTCAATAAACAGTGCGCGGCGATCACTTTCTAGCGGCGTGCGCACGAGGTAATTATTTTTTTCCAGTTCTTCTAGTACGCGCGCCAGATGTGCTGCGTCAATATCGACGCGATTCAACAATTCTTTTTGTGAGCAGGGTCCAAGCAGGCTCATGTAAAACAGCACCTGCCACTGAGTTCTGGAAAGTCCCAGTGGTTTCATTTCAATATCAACCAGACGCCGTTTGCATTTGAGGATTTGGGCTAATTGGTAGCCAATGGAATATGCCAGATTAGCTGAGGTGATCTGACGTTGCTTTTGGGATTTAGGTTTAGTCATAAAATTTTCAAGGTGTATAATCGATATATTATTGTAAAATACAATTATTGTAGGTGTCAATTATTGTTTTTGCGCGATGCTGCTCTATGTTGCACAGTTACCAGTAAAATAATTCCTACGACTTGAAAGCTCAACTCTGCTTCACTACAAAGTCCGAAGGTAATTTCCCACCAGACATTTTCTTAAACATGGCAATAAAAGCGCTTTCACTGTTGTAACCCAGTAATTACGGTATTGTCACATTAAAAATTTCCCTCAATAATCCGCCAATAATTATCCGGTAAACACTCAAATAAAACGTGAGTGCATTAACCACATTTTACTTACATATTTCAACATCAAGAGGAAAACATGAAATTTTTTTCTATAGGATTTATTGTGTGTACTATCGCTCTTCCTTATGCAGCCCATGCAGAGCCCATAACACAAACAAATAGTTTTTTCCCCTATCTACCCCGAGTAAGTATATGGGGATTAGTCGGTGAACATTTATTAGCCGAAGGTGATGCTATGCTTCCACTATATGGTGATCAGCAAACAATTTTCTATATAGACGCTCAGGGAAAAACTACTTTTGATACCGATTGGCTCGGTAGCATGGGAGCGGGAGTCCGTTCCGTCCTTAATACAAATCAACTTTTGGGCGCTTATTTGTTTGTGGATCGGAATGTATCCTCTACCAGCCACCTCTACTGGTTTCTTAATCCCGGATTTGAATTAATGGGCAAGCTTTGGGATTTTCATGCCAATGCTTATTTGCCGGTAAGTAATAAACAAAATTATCTTGGAACAGATTTTGCGGATAATTTTAATAATTATAAATATATTCACTTTCAAGGTCATACCCAGTGGGATGCAATTTTGCAGGAATACGAATCAGTAGGCTGGGGCGCCGATGCTGAGGTGGGCCGTCAGGTACCTGGGATAACTGAGCTGCGTGTATATTTAGGTGGTTACCATTTTAATCCTGAAAATACTTCCGCTATTAATGGAGTTAGCACACGTTTGGAATATCCGATCACCTCCAATCTACGATTAAACTTCCGTAATAGCTATGACAATGTGCAACACAACAGTGTTTTATTTGGAGTTAGTCTGAGCTTTGGTGGAATCGATAAAGCCAGCGAAAATTCCCAACAATCCATTCAAAATCGATTATTGGATCCAGTGCAACGGCATCTAGCGACTCAGACCAATGCTAATGGTGAGCCCATTGTGACTCATCAGCAAGTGGTCGCTGCATCCGTAGTAGAAAAAGATAATATTTGGTTTTTTCAACAGAGTGGCGGTGAATCTTTTCAGGATAATTCCAGTTGCACAGCAGAACATCCCTGTTCAGGTTTTGATCAAAAAACAATTGATGGCATTAACCAAATTGCTAAACCCGATCCTAATTTTTACTTTAAACCTGGTCAATATACCAGTTTTACCCCTTCTACAGCGGAGAGTGAGATACCTTTAACAATAACAGATGATGCTTTATTTGGTCGTTCTACGGATTACCGTCAGCCAGAGCAGAGTGCTATATTTAATGGTGCGATGATACTGGGTGGTACCGATACTCTCAATTCCATTGTGTTGCACAACGACTCACAACATCAACAAGATGTTGGCTTAACATTGCAGTCGGGTAGTACGGTGACACTCGATCACACAAAAGTGGGTACTAATGATAGTTTGCAAGGATATATGACGGGTATAAAAATGCAAGATAGTACCCTTCACATAACTAATAAATCAGTAATAGACGCCTACAGTAATACCAATTCTCCTGCAATTGGAATTAATGCCTACGGCCAAAGCGCAGCTATTACACTTAATAATAGCCAAATTAATGTAAGTAGTATCGGAAAAAATAATAATTTTTCTGCTACGGGTATACAATCACAAGGTGTTGTCAACAACACTATAAACTTATACAACAGCCAGATTAATGTTAATGCAACTGCAACTAAGAATTTAAGACCCGGGGAATTATCTGCTACAGGTATTAACGTAAAGGGTGGTAATAATACCGTCGAATTAACGGGCTCTAGTGTAATTAATGTAGCTGTCAACGGCCCAGATATCAAGCATGCCAGCGCGACCGGTATTATGGCTGATAATGGCAATACTGTCGGTGGTCAGAATGTCATTTCCATGCAAGGAAATAGCCGAATAAATGCTAATGCGCAGGTGGGGCTGGGGAATTATTGGTCTAGCAATACGGTGGATGTGGTGGGTATTTCAACAAATACAGGTTCACTGGGGATCAATAATATTATTTTAAGTGGTAACAGCAAAATTGACGCTGAAATTACTGACGGCGACTCTGGCGGAATCGGCGATTCTTTAAAGTTGTCGGGAATTTATGCCTCTGGTGCTGCTGGTAGTACAAATAATATTTACCTCAAGGATAACAGTCGTATCAGTACTTTGTTGGATTTTGATGGCACGCGCAGTTTCAGCTCGCATAGTACTTGTGGGATTTGCGCCTTGGCAGATTATAACGTAATCACTCTGGCCGATAAAAGTGCTATCAATATGACAGCTTATATCTCTTCTAAATCCTCGGGGCAAAATGAAGTGGATGAGTTTGGTATTTTAGCGAGTGGCAAAACCAACAGTATAAGTCTTAAAGATAATGCGTTGATCAATATAGCTGCTGATATTAAAGGGGGGGAAAGTAATGTCCTATATTTGGCTGGTATTGGCGCATTAAAGGGTAACACTAATGTAAATCTGGCAAATCACAGCGCTGTGACCGCAATATCCGATATGAATAATAATGCCATAAGCAATTTTAATTTTGTGACGGGGATTACCGCAAATGGAGTCAATACCATAAATATTGCCGATAAAAGCAAAGTCACTGCTATCGGCAATATTTATGATATGCCAGGGTACAATACTGTCAAAACACAAGCGATTAATTTAGATGGCACAAGTACCGTCAATTTATCCAAAAAGAGTTTGCTAGTTGCTGAAGCAACTGCTGATGGCAAAGATCCCTATTCCCAAGCCTACGGAATTAATTCTTATTGGTCGAAGTCGGTCATTAATGATGCAGATACTAGCCTTGCTAATATTATTGCAACTGCAATTGCAACTGATGGTGAGGCGGTGGCGAAAAAAATTAATCCATATTTCTCGTATTAACCGAGCCGCGACCGTTAGGGAGCGTTTACATTAGAACGTAAACGCTCCCTAACGGTCGCGGCTCGGTCAAGAAGTGCCGAAAGTTGTTACTAAACTTTTTGGAATTTAGTCTTCGGTAAAAAGATAGTTAGAATTCCAAGAGCAGGTAAATAGGAAACTAGGTGATAAACAAAATCGATTCCATAAATATCGGCCAGTTTTCCGCAAATTGCTGCCCCAAGCCCACCCATGCCAAAAGATAAACCAAAAAATAAGCCGGCAATTGTCCCTGTTCGGCCTGGAGCTAATTCTTGAGCATAAACGATAATGGCTGGAAAGGCGGAAGAGATAATAAGGCCGATAATTACGCTTAAAATTTCAGTGGTCAGCAAGTTTGCATAAGGCAAAGCAAATGTGAAGGGGAATACACCTAGAATTGACCACCAGATAACTTTTTTACGGCCAATCCGGTCACCAATGGGGCCACCTGCCAAAGTACCGGCTGCTACTGCAGCAAGAAACACAAATAAATTTAGTTGCGCTGCCTGGGTAGTAAGATGAAATTTATGAATGAGATAAAATGTGTAGTAGCTGGTAATGCTAGCTAGATAAAAATATTTTGAAAACACCAACGTCATTAATACTGTCAGCGAAATTTGGATAGTTTTACGATCGTACAAAGCAACTTCTATTTTTTTTGGCTTGCGTGCATTGGCTAAGTGATGCGTTTGATACCAACGTCCAATGGCTGTTAAAGTGACGATCGCAATTAATGTTGCTAATGAAAACCAAGCGATACTAGTCTGGCCATGAGGCAAAATGATAAAAGCGGCCAATAATGGACCTACTGCGGTTCCAGTATTGCCCCCAATCTGAAAAAATGATTGAGCAAATCCCGGCCTGCCACCCGCAGCAATACGTGCCATACGTGAGGATTCAGGATGAAAAACCGATGATCCAATGCCGATTAAGGCTGCCCCTAGCAAAATTATCAGAAAATTTCCCGCATAGGCAAGGATAAGCAATCCGATGAAGGTTGAGAACATGCCAATCGGCAAGGAATAAGGATAGGGTTTGCGATCCGTCAACATTCCTACTAATGGTTGTAAAAGTGAAGCAGTTAACTGATAGCTTAAAGTAATAATCCCAATTTGTGTAAAGTTTAGAGCATATTCTCGTTTTAGGATTGGGTAAATTGCTGGTAACAACGATTGCACCATGTCATTGAGGAAATGGCTGAAACTAAGCGCGATGAGAATAGTAATGACGGTTTCATTTCTTTGGGGTATGTTTTGCATGACGTCTCAGAATTAGGCTTAAAAAACTTGCAAACACTGCTCAACTAACTTGTCCGAAGAACCAAAGCTATTAAATAACAAACACTCTCGGTAGAGGCGTTGTGCTGGATTCGTTTGGAGAATACATTGACCTTTATTCATGAGGCAAGCAAGTCGTGTTAAATTATTAGATAGCTCAATTCCGCGCGCGCGAAGTATCAGGAAATTATCAAAATTACCAGAACTTAACGCCTGGATTACGTCAGAAGTGTAGGTGAAAATCTCTCGCTCTGCATTAGTTGCGATATCTGCTAGCATAGGGTGTTTAGAGCCGATAAAAGGGCGGATAAGTTTTAGTGCAGCTAGTGCTAGCCCGATATGAAATGAAGAATTATTTAATGTGACAAAGTTGTCCTGGAAAAAGTTTTCTGCGGATTTAAATAACACAATGTCATCATTGTGTATGAAATAGTCATAGAAGCTAATATTAACTGTATTAGTTGATTGTGCAACAATTAATGGCAATACATTGCTACAAGTTATTTGTCCGAATTTTTGTGAATTTTTATTGTTGAAGGGGATAATAGCATAAACAGCTTCATTTGCTGCGGTGACAAAGCCAATAATTATTTTTTTAAAATGCTTATAACCGCTAGCCCAAGGCAAACTTCCCATTACGCGATATCCCGCGTGGGTTTCTATTCCTTTCAGTGAGCAATTTTGTCGCTGACGTAATTGCGAGATGCCAACGCCAACCAACAATTCCCCGGCCATTAATTGAGGAATATAACGTGCTTTAATCGCGTCACTTTGAGAGCTAGCTATTGTTCTTATTGCGCCCTGATGCTGATGTTGGAGAAAAGTCAAAGCCCCTGAATATTGAACAATGGTTTGCTTAAATTGGTGATATTGCGCCTCATCACAGGCCAGCCCGCCATATTTTTGTGTTGTTTTTAAGCGAAAACAACCCATGCCGGCAATAGTTTGTAATGTTTCTTGTAATAGATTGGCATCACAATCTAACTGCCAAGCAGGGATTGCTTGCTGTGCAAAATATTGTGATAAGCTTGTTAAAATGTGATCTACAGAATCCATAGGGTCATCCCAGGTAATACGCAGGATGTTGCGCTCAGAAATACTATATATATTCTTATTTAAAGTAAAGTTTGATCGTAACTGCTCAGTCCTGTCATCCCGCGGACAAGCCATAGGACGACAGGACGGAGCAGGCTATGGCATGAGAGTTACGTTCGATCTTTGGAAAACTGTAGCATAGTTTAGCCCCTTTCTAAATTACAAACAGAACAATTTATAGTAGGTGAAACCAATGCAGCATTTGCCCACGTATGTATACCTGATTTTTCTCATTCTCCTTTATGTCGGCATCAAAAGATGCTTTACAAGAACAATTAGAATTGAAAGATTATTAATAACTCCGTTAATTTTTTTATTTTTATCGATACGTGGTTGCATCGCCATGTTTGCATTAACGCCCATCGTTTTAGCTTGCTGGATCACGGGAGGATGGGTTGGGATAGGTTTAGGTTATCTTCAAGCTAGGCATAGTATTATTAAATCAGATCACTCTAAAAAATTAATCACTATTCCTGGTGATATCAGTATTTTTCTGCTAATGCTAGGCATTTTTATTATCGAATTTTTCGTGCACTATGCGATAGAAAGACATTTGAGTTTTGTCGGTTCAGTGGCATTCGAAGGTATCAGTAGTTTTTTGTTAGGGGCTATTGCTGGTTCATCGATTGGACGTAATGGTACATATTTCTATAAATACCGATCTAGCCAATGCACAACCCCTAAATACCGCTGCCATTAATGAAATCATTGACTTCAGGCATCGTTGAAGTGGGGGTAGTTTCATGCTGTTCAACGGGAATATGGTCGATAATTTTTTCCAGCAAATTGAGTCTCGATTCCAACTGATAAATGCGTTGTGTCATCGCTTTAATGGCGGCAGCTTCTGGGTCCTGAAATACTTCATTGGAGCTGATGGTCACCGGTTGCCCCTCTTTAAGTGCCAATCGCCCAGGAATTCCTACTACAGTTGCATGTGCTGGAACATCGCGCAGCACCACTGAATTGGCGCCTATACGACTGTATTCACCTATCGTAATATCGCCTAAAATTTTAGCACCTGCTCCTATGATCACATGGTCCTTAACGGTGGGATGGCGTTTTCCTACAAAGTTTTTTGTGCCGCCTAGTGTCACTTGTTGATAGATTAAGCAATCATCACCAATCACGGCGGTTTCACCAATAACTACCCCGGCTCCATGATCAATAAAAAAGCGCCGACCAATTTGCGCATTGGGATGAATTTCAATACCGGTGAAGAAACAAGCAATCTGCATCAACCATCGTGGCAGCAACGGTACTTTTTTTTGTTGGAGCCAATGGGCAATGCGGTAAAACAGCAAAACGTGCACGCAAGGATAGCACAGCAAAACTTCCAGCCAATTTTTGGCAGCGGGGTCTTGATTGATAATATTGCGGAGTGTTTCTTTAAGCCACGTCATTACTTTTTTCCATATCAGTCTTTAGGAATGATTGATTCGGTATTTTCTTGGCGCATGAACTTAATAATCTTTGCGAGGTTTACGACTTCCCAGTCTCACCATTTGAAATATTATATAAAGGGGTGCTTAGATAACGTTCACCGAAGCTGGGTAGAATAACCACAATCAATTTTCCTATTGCCTCAGGACGTTGGGCAATCTGAATGGCCGCAACTACGGCAGCGCCACTGGAAATACCCATCAATAAGCCTTCTTCTTTGGCTAAGCGCCGTCCCATGACCATCGCATCTTCCGAAGCTACAGGAACAATTTCTCCCACGCTACGGTCGCGCAACTGACTTAGCAATTGGGTATCAAATAATCCTGGAATAAAACCTGGGCCAATACCGGCAATTTTGTGGGCGCCAGGTTCTTTGCCAGCTAGCACTTGGCTTTCTAATGGTTCAACGGCAATGAATTTTAAATCGGGTTTTTTGGGATGCAGTGCTCGATACACGCCGGTAATAGTACCACCCGTTCCTACCCCAGAGACAAAATAATCAATTGCTCCATCAGTATCTTGCCAGATCTCACGAGCAGTTGTTTGCTCATGGATTTCTGGATTGGCAGGATTATCGAATTGACCTAGCATGTAGCTATTAGGGATTTGTGTTAAAAGCGCTTGTGCTTTGGCTATTGCGGGCTTCATACCTTGAGCTCCGCCTTCGGTTAACACTAATTCTGCACCATAAGCTTTTAATAAAGCACGGCGTTCCTGTGACATAGTCTCAGGCATGGTTAAAATGAGACGATAGCTGCGGGCTGCAGCGACAAAGGCTAGCGCAATACCTGTATTACCGCTGGTGGGCTCTATTAAGGTGGTTTGTCCTGGACTAATTAAACCACGATGTTCGGCATCATTAATCATGGCAACACCAATGCGATCTTTCACAGAATTTGCAGGATTAAAACATTCCAGCTTGGCAACAATACGTCCGTTACAACCTTGTGTCACTTTGTTAAGTTCAACCAGTGGCGTATTGCCAAAACGCTGAGTGATATTGCTAGCTATATTATCAGGCATGTTATTCTCCTCTTAATTAGTGGATTCATTGTAACAAACCGCAGCTTTAGCGTATAGTTTCAGCAATCTGCCGGGTGGATAATTCCGCTAATGCCGTAAAAATCAGTTCCGCTTCGCTCATATGATCACGTAAGTTTTGTGATTTTAAATCCTTAGCTTTTTTATGGTCTTTAACACTGATTTCGGCCCATTCTTGATGGATAATAATTTCAGTTGGTGACAATTTGTCACCAACTGACTGCCTTCTTTCGCTAAGCGCTCTTTTAGCTTGTTCCAGTACTTTCTGGCTGTTTGATAATCCGGTTGCTGAATTAAAACCTGGATAATATCAACAACTGAGAAAAACCAGGTTTCTGTTTTTTCATCATATATACGTCGTATTTTGTAATCTTCAAAAATGGTTAGACCATTTTTCATATTTAAACCTGCTGAAATCTTTGAGTTAACAATGGAAAGCAGCCTATCTTGGCAACGGTCATTATAAATCTGAGATAGCTGCCTGTTGGAAACCGTCTTCTTTATGATTATATGCTATCCGATGCACACATTTTGTAATTACTAGAAATGCTGAGTACGGCGTTCCTGCTTTACCGAATTATCCTAAAATATCAGCCTATCAAGCAGGAATCTAGTGCCCATCTTTCCAACGGAACGCACAAATGCCAGTCATGACTGCTTATTGCTACTTCACTTTGTTTGAAAATTAGGCACTGGATCCCCGCTTGATAGGCTGATATTTTAGGATAATTCGGTAAAGCGGGGACGACGTACTCTAATTCTGGCGGCTAAAAAAATGTGTGCATCGGATAGGATTATATGTTGATTAATAGCAATAAAAAACCCCGTAATTCCGGGGTTTATTCGTTATTACATAAATCAACTTTATAACTGCTCAAATAGCAGGCCAAGTTCTTGGAGGTAATGATCTACCGCACATAAGGCATTGTATAAAGTGGCGTTATCTAACTGCATGTCATCACGAATAAATGCGGTTGTAAACATGATGCAGGTTAATATGGCTTTAGATTGTTGCATCTTGCTGAAAATATCGTCTTTAATGTTGATGCTAGAAAAAGAGGGGTTACTAACAGAAAAGCTTTCCATGTGATTACTCCTGATTTATATGTTTATATTGCCAATATCGTCGACATTGGTGGCCAGGAGCTAAACACCGTAAATCAGAACGGCGGACTTATTCCCTTTGCAGGTATTCTATTCGTCCACTCCCAGCCATAACTAGGCTAGGCATAAAAAAACCGTAATTAGAAGGCACGGTTATTCTCTGATTGGTGTGTTTAGCACCTACTGTCAGGTTAACATCAGTTTTTTTGCATGGCAATACCAAACTAGAAAGGATTTAAGGTTGTGTTATGCAAAGGTTATATGGATGATATACACACTTATTTCCCAGTCTGTAAAAGTTCAGATAGATCATCTGCATGTTCTTCTTCATCTTGTAAAATTTCTTCGAGCATCCTTCTGGTTGTGGGGTCTGCTGATCCAAACCATTCAATCATTTCACGATAGACCATAATGGCAATTCTTTCAGCGATCAAATCCTCTTCAATTAATTTTAATAGATCATGGCCTGTACCATATTCCGTTGCAGTTCTTTGTAATACTGTGCCGGGATTAAAGTCAGGATTTCCGCCTAATTGATTGATTCTCTGGGCAATCATCATCATATGTCTTTGTTCGTCGTCAGCATGTTCTGCAAACTCTGCGGCGACTTGCGGACGATCGATTCCTTTGGCAATTACTTGATGATGACGGTAGCGCATGACGCACATAATTTCAGTAGCAAGTGCTGAATTTAAAAGGGTATAAGCTTGGTTAAGATCTAGAGGGTAATCCTTTGTAACAGCGCCCTGGTCAATGGATTGCTTAGCTAATTTTTTTATTTCGTCGAGACTAAAAGGCAGGTTTTTTTGGTTTGATTCCGACATGGCACAAGCTCCGTGAAATTAAAAAATAATTAATAAGAATTATTTGAGATATTGAGAAATTATGCGACAAGATGATGGTTGTAAAAAATAGTTTGTCATCGCGTCCTATCATATTTGGTAAATCAATTGCGATGATTGTTAATGAGTATATCACTTCTTTAGAGAGGGTCAATGCTTATTCTAGTGGGGGCAGCTGCTTGGTTTACTATAGATTGTAGTGTAATCTTTTACATTATTTAGGTTTATATTGGGGGCAAGCTCAGAAACAACTTCTAGTGATTTCTATTCAAAAATTTTCCCTAGACCGTGAGCTCGGTCAACCGTATGCTGGGAGGTTTAATCATTATGCTGGAACGCGTATAGCTGTGCAGCTTTAGCAGTTACAAGGCTGATTTACCTTAGCTTTCGCGTAATTCACTGGCATAATTATGTGATTGGGTATGGGCACTAAAAGGAAGCATATATTGATCATGAAGCTGTTTTGCGGCTGTGAAGTTATCTGCTTCGAGGTAATAAAGAACTTGCTGTTGGATAGGTTGTGGTAAATCGATAAACATGGTGTCTTGGCTCCTAAGTTTTTCACAGTGATTCAGGGTTTCGTAGTCTTTGCGCCATCCTGGGTTCTCCATCCCTGGAGAAGTGAGAGGTTATCCTAATCGTTAATAACCTGTTCATATCATCAACAGAGATATTAAACCACATACCTAAGAGGGAAAATGTAGTCCTTTAGCTGGACGTACAAAAAAGTCGCCAACTTCAAGTCGAAAAAATTGGAGCTAATTTTAGGTATTGCCGATCCTTATTAATAATTTTGTTAGATAATCTATAAAAAAATGATATTTTTAAAATTTTTGGCTTATTCAGCTATGTAGAAAGGTGAGGGGGTATAATAATCGGAGCAGCTCAACAGCTAGGGATTAACATAAACTTAAATGTATTAATATAAAAATTACCACCAAATAGAAGTTTTAAATTACCTCTATACATTTTGAAAAAATATTGGATAAATTTATGAAAGAATATCTTTGGACTCGTGATGGCTGTCGATTGCAATATCAAAGTTCATATCAGCACAGCAAGCAAAATTGGTTATTTCTACCCGGAGGTCCTGGACTTGGGTCAGAGTCATTGGCCGAGTTGACCGAATTACTTAATGGTAAAATTCCAGGTGCAATTTGGCATGTTGATTTACCCAACGATGGTTCGAATATTTTGCCTGATAAACCCATTTCAAGCTGGAAATCTGTTCTTCTCCAGGCAATTGCAGCGTTTGAAAATGTTATTTTAGTGGCACATTCTTCTCTTGGCATGTTTGCACAAACTATGCCGGAGCTGGAAAAACTTTTACATGGATTGGTACTCATGGGCTCTGCACCGGATGCTTCATGGCAAAAGAGATTGGCGGAATATGTTAAAGATACTAGAGATAAGGCTACCATCGAAGCAGAAAAAGACTATATTAACCATGCAAGCAACGAAAGTTTGCGCAATTTGCTGATATTAGAAGCAAAAAATTGTTTCATCTCAGAAAAATCATTAATTAAAGGAAAGGATTTAATTAAGAGGCTGCCAATTAATCACAGTGCAAGTGAGGAAGCCGCAAAAAATTTTGATTCAGAAAATTATCAAGCAACTTGGATTCCAGAGAAAATTAATACACTGATTATAAACGGTTCGAATGACCTTATCACACCTATAGATTTATTTATAAATAATCCAAGATATCAAAGAAAAAACATATTGATAAAAGAAATTCCCGCAGCTGGCCATTATTCTTGGTTTGAAAATCCCAGTGCAGTAGTGGCTGCGTTCCAAGCATTTGCAGCAAATAGTATGTAAGGCCCTGTAAAACAATAACTTATCTTTTTAGCATCCCATCTAAGACTCATCTTCGCAGGCGGGAGGGTGTAGAAAAATGCGAGCATAGTCGACGGAACGTCGTCCCGGCATGGAAACCGGGATCCAGATCACAGGAAGTGAAAGTTTCGCTTTCCTGCGCCCTGGATCCCGGCTTCCTGCCGGGACGACGTTCCGTCGACTATGCTCGCATTTTTCTACACCCTCCCTCCTGCAAATCTGAGCCTCAGCTGGGCGCTAAAAAGATAAGTTATTGTTTTACAGAGCCTAATGCTGTTTGAAGGGTCAATTGACAGATTGGAGCGATGGAGCCACAATTATAAAATTTTATCGATAATTAATATTTTATTACACTAGCAAGGAGGCTCGTGATGACTTATATAACCCTCAACAAAAATAAGCCCAACAATCAAGTCGAACTTTATTATAAGGATTGGGGCATAGGGCAGCCCATAGTCTTTAGTCATGGCTGGCCATTGAGTGCAGATGCCTGGGAAGACCAGATGTTATTTCTAGCATCCCACGGATATCGCTGCATTGCTCATGACCGTCGCGGGCATGGCCGCTCAAGTCAGCCTTGGGGCGGCAATGATATGGATACCTATGCTGATGATCTCCTGGCGCTGGTAGAAGCGCTAAACTTGCAGGACGCCGTTCATGTGGGTCATTCCACAGGCGGTGGAGAGGTGGTGCGTTATCTTGGCCGACACGGCACAAAACGTGTAGCTAAGGCTATACTAATTGGTGCGGTACCCCCTTTAATGCTCAAGACGGCTGTCAATCCTGGAGGATTGCCCATTGAGCAGTTTAATCAAATACGCAGTAGTGTCCTTCATGACCGCTCACAATTTTTCAAAGATCTTAGTGAATCCTTTTATGGAGCTAACAGATCGGGCGCTAAGGTTTCACAAGGCCTACGCGACTCTTTTTGGCTTCAAGGAATGTTAGCTGGGTTCAACGCTGCCTTCGAATGTATTAAGACTTTTTCTGAAACAGACTTTACTGAAGATCTTAAAAAAATCGATGTGCCCACTCTGATCATCCACGGTGATGACGACCAAATCGTGCCCATTGGTGCCTCTGCTATGATTTCTGCAAAATTAATTAAGAATGCGCAACTGAAAATCTACCCTGGCGCTCCCCACGGACTTTGCTCCACACTTAAAGATCAAGTCAATTCAGATTTGCTGGCCTTTATTAAGGGGTAAACATAAGAACCAAAGGGGTCAACCAAAGGGGGCAAATCTTGGCATTTGACCCCTTTGGTTGACCCCTTTGGTTCTGATAACCGATTACCTGGATAATTCAGATGAGTTCATACCTTAAAATATGCGGGATAGTGTTACTAATTGTTATCAGCCATAAAGTTTGGGCTGAAATTCCTGGAATAAAAGTTCCCTCAGGGTTTGATATTAGTGTCTATGCGGAACCGGTACCCGATGCCCGTTTTATGACACTGGGCGACCAGAATATTGTCTATGTTGGCACCACGGAAAATAAAGTATATGCACTTGTACCTGGCCCCAATGGGGGTCAGGCAAAGGCTACCCTTATTGCTGACCATTTAGATTCCCCCAATGGGGTGGCCTATTATCACGGAGATTTATACGTTGCTGAAACAGGTAGGATTTTGCGATTTCCAAATATTACTTCACAATTAAATAAACCGCCTAAACCCATTGTCGTCTATGATCAGCTTCCGAATAAAAAATGGCATGGGTATAGGGTGATTCGATTTTCTGCTGATGGGTGGCTATATGTTTCAATTGGCATGCCCTGCAATATTTGTAATTATCGTAGTAGTAATCCGCTTTTTGGCACAATCATTCGAATGCGCCCCGATGGTAGCCAAATGGCGATCTATGCTAAAGGAATTCGTAATAGCATGGGATTTGATTGGCAACCAGGAACTCATGCGCTTTGGTTTACAGATAATGGGCAGGACTACATGGGGGATGAGCTGCCACCAGACGAAATTAATTATGCTCCTAAAGCGGGTATGGATTTTGGCTTCCCATACGTCTATGGAAATAATATTCCTATCCCCGGACAGGAACAGGCCGATATAAACAGATCTAACTTTACTGAACCGGTTTTTAATCTGCCAGCTCACGTTGCCCCTTTAGGATTGGAATTTTATACTGGTAGCTCATTTCCTCCCGAATATAGGCAACAAATGTTTATTGCTGAGCATGGGTCTTGGAACCGTAGTAAAAAAATAGGTTACCAAGTGGTCTTTGCCAAAATGCAGGATAATAAGATTATTGAAGTTATCCCTTTTGCTAGTGGTTGGCTGCAAGGTCAAACTCCAACGGGTCGTCCGGTGGATTTATTAACTATGCCAGACGGTTCTTTGTTAGTTTCAGATGATTTTGGCGGTAAGGTTTATCGAATTAAATTTAATTCTAAAGAGTAGATATCAATCCTTATGGATTAACAATGTTTCTAAAGTTTTAGCATTGTGAGGAGCATAAGCGAAATAATCATTATTGAAGAAGACATACATTTCTTTGGCTCCGTGCTTCATTAAATCTTCAACGTATAGTGCTATTTTTTTTAATTGCCGTCCGGTGTAATTATAGTTATACATTTTATTATGTCCATGCAAACGCAAATACCCAGTATTAGAAGTTAACCAATCATAAACCTTCATTGAGGGAGAATCTATGTTACAAAAAATAACTTTAAACTTAGTCAATATCGATTTAACTTCTTCGGTTAACCAATTTTGGTTTCGAAATTCTACAACCACTCGAGATGGATCTGAAAAAGCTGATAATGCATCGTACAAACGTTCCGGAGAATAGGGCATTTTGGGGGGAAGTTGTAGCAATAATAAGACTAGTTTATCTTTTAAAGGAAGGACTGAATCTTCAAAAAGTTGTATTGAGCTCTTAACATCCAATAAATATTTTCTATGAGATATATAGCGCGAGAGCTTTATGACGAATTTAAAATTCTCGGGCGTTCTATCATACCAAGCTGCAAAGGTCTTTTGAGGAAAGTTTCGATAAAATGTAGCATTTAATTCTACAGTTTTGAATTTTTGTGCATAATATTCCAGCCATTGACTTTTGGGTAATTGTTCTGGATAGAAAAGACCGGTCCAGTCAGAATAGGTCCAGCCTGATGTGCCAATTAAGATTTTCTGTTTCATACCCTAGTTCCTTGGAATACTTTATACACAGACTGGAAATTTACCAACTCTCCAATATTTCTAACTATTGGCGCCATTTCTCTAATACGCAATTATTGTGGACACCAGTGAATGAGTAACTGCCTAAAGCTTTTTAAAAGATGGATGAGACCAGCTGCCTGTTACATTATAAGTGGTACTGAAAAAACTATTTAAGACACCACCTATTATCTTATTCGCTAACCATACCGCTCCTCCTATAATGGGACCTGCTAAGAAGGCTGAAGCGCCGGCAAAACTGTTGGTAAGATAGGGGGTAATTTTTATTAAAAGATCATAATCTCTAGCACCAAAACCGACCCTCCCTGAAGTTTCAATTTTAGCAAGATTCCCTTTAATTAATGTATTTTTAGTAACCGCATTGCCATTGATGACGCTAAAATCTCCGGTCAAAGTATCAAAATCAAAGCCCGTTTTTGGAGTTAATAAATTAAATGGCTTCGCTAAAAGATTTTGTAGGCTTTGAATAGTAAGTAGATTCAAAATACGTCCAATCCCTGCTTCAGCTTGATTGTTAATGACATTTAAAACTTCACCATCATCTAGGGCAAAAGAAAATGTTCCATTTAGCTTGTTGGGGTCAGGTCGATAAATCGGACCTTTCCAACCCAAAATAAAATTAGCAAATCCATTAGCGCCTTTAAGACTTTTGCTTATGCTCCAATTTGTTAGAAGAGTTCCCATATTTGTGGTTGTTATCTTTCCCCCTAAAATAGTGCTCTGTTTCCCAGTAACATCATTCCACCTGCCAGTGGCAAAGAAACTAAAAAACGGAAAGTCTATGCTCAATCTATTAATCTGCATTGCATTTGCATGCCGGGCAGTCAAAATACATATGGTGCCTAGAGGCCTTTGGTTGTAATAAACATTTTGAAAAATCAGATCCAACGAAGGAATTTGACCAGGATTAATAATAATATTTTTATTTAGCAGAATGCTGGAAGTTGTACTATTTTTCGCTAGTTTAGGAGGAGCAGGAAAATTTAAATAGATATGTTGAAAAACCGCTCGGATAGGGCTATTGGATAAATTTAGAGGTATTAATATATTTCCAAGTATTTCACGACTATTAATTTGTATAACCAGAGAATTGGCTGTTTGCTTCGCTTGGATCAGGGCTTTGTTTATACTCATACCCAGGGCATTTATTTGATCGAAGGCAAGATGGATGCGTTTTATATTGACTCCCATAAAACCTATTTGTTGAGTTGATTTGATGGCTGGGCCAGCCACAGCAGCCTTAGGCGAAAAGTATTTCTCAAGTTCATTAATATTTAATCGTGAAATCTTACCCCCTATTACAAGGCCTGAGCCAATAGGTAGCTTTGCTATACCCGTCCCAAACTCAATGTTGCCACTAAAAAGATGCAATTTGTTTAAGTTATTTTTTTGTAAGACTATAGCAGCGCTCAATTTTTTGTCGTAGTTTAAGCTAACATCAGTGCCCTTTTGTGAAGAGTCAAGCCTAACTTCCGTTGCGACTATTTGATTTGTTGATTTCTCCAGTGGATTGGGCAAATTAATACCGACTCCAAGCAGAGTTGAGTTAGCAGTTAAAATAGTATGATAAAGATTATTAATTTTTAAAAACTTTAGGTTTGCTTTATAATTAGTGGTGCCACTTAAAATATGAGTTAAAAAATCAAGATTATATTCTTTAATCGCATTGGCAAATGATAGGCCACCCGCAATGTTTATATCGGTTTCTATCCCTGCATTATTTTTATGATAGCTGTTAATACTAAAAGTGGTAGGTTGAGCCAGCCATTGCGCCTGAATCCCTTTTGAAATAATAGTATCTTTAGTAAATTCTAAATCCCCATGCAGTTTATTTAAAATAATTTTAAATTCGGGTATTTGCAAAGTACCAGTGGGAATAAACTTATAATCTCCATTCACTGTTATTTCTTTAGGATTATGCAATGGAATAGCTAAATCTATATTTAGTTTTGTTGGGCCCACATAATTAAAATACCTTAAAATGTCTCCTAAAATATTATTTAAAGGGCTTTCAAATACAAAACGACTTAAATCTCTATAATTAGCATTTGAATTCCAATGGATTTTTAAAACGGATGTTTTCAAGTCGGGTATTTCAACGTGAATAGCTCCAGTATTTATGCCCAACATTTTGGCATTAATGACATCTACTAATATACTATTATTATCAAACTTCAGGTTAGAATTTATATGGGTGAGCGGCGGCCACGCAGGAAGATAATGCAAGTCAACATTTTCAGTTTGCAGCAGTGCTTCAAATCGGCCCGTATGGTCTGCAAAGGGAAAATGATGTAAGGGCCCGAGTAGTAAAACTTCCCCATGAATTCTCTCACCTTTGGTAAGCGCTGATGTCAACCAGGCTCGTAGTTTTTCGGACAAAAGTCCTTCAGGAATGTATTTATGGGTTTGAGAAACATCGTCGGCTGAAAAACCGGTAAGCAATTGAATATGAGGATCACTATTTTTTCCTGGAGGAATCTCCAGTTGCATATGACCTTTTAGTTGTAGCTCGGAATTTGTTAGGAAGAAATCTTTAATAAATATATTTTCTCCGTGTTGATTTGATAGCCAGGTAACAGTAGATTTTAAGTGGTCAAACTGCAGGGGTTGTGAAAAAAGATTAGCGATATAGATATTTATGTGATCTGCGTCCAGACTGACTGACATTAGTCCAGGCGTTTGTGCAGCAGCTGTCCAAGATATATTTCCAGAGAAATTATTTATTAATATAGATTTCAGGGAGCTAGTATCAATAATAGCGGCATCATTTAGTGTGATGAGGGATTGGATGCTGTGTAAACTATTGTTTTCCCAGTCTGCCCAAATTTCAGCATCATCTATATATCCTTTTATTAAACGCATTCCACTAAATGTTGTGTTTCCTAACCATGGAGCAGTATTAAAATTTTTTAACTTAATGTATGCATTAGCTATGATATGTTTCTTTATGTTTTCATGGAATTTAATCACAAACCTAAATGGGGAATGTTCGCTGCTGTTAATTAATCCTTCGCCTATCAAGACACGATTCAATAATCCTGAGGTTAGTAATATTCGTAAGTTGATTAAATCAATCCGAGTACCATCTGGCCTAATCCAAGTAATATCAACCTGATTTAAGCCAATTTGACCCTGCTTATTTAGCCAACTCAAAATACCTGCTATAGGATTATTAGTATTTTCAGTGCCTGTAGGTAGTGTTATGCCATTAATTTCCCATTGATTATCCGCGATTTGTTTTATTACTAGCTTAATGCCTGACAAATAAATTTTATTCAATATAGGTTTTCGATGGATTAAACTGTCAATGATATTCAAACTTAATTGCAAATGCTGCGCTTGAATAAGTTTTGTATGATGGTTTTTGTCGTAAACTGTGATGTTATTAAAAACCATAACAGGAAGAAATTCACTCCAGCTTGCTTCCAGATTACCAATTTCAACTGGCTGTTGAAAAGCTTCAGTGGCAAGTTTTTCAAAGAAATGTTTTGAGTTAGCTAGATAAGGAAAAAAAAGACGCAGTAAGATGACAAAAAATAATAATAAAAAAAGAAAATTGGTGGCAACCCACCCACAAATGTTAAGTATTTTTTGATTATTATATGCTCTCACATTAAGGTCCATGAAAATTAAAATAACGTTATTTTACGTGTTCCATTGGTAATTTTGTTTAGAAATCTTAAGGCAATATCATTTGTTTTTATTATACATTAAGCGATTAAAATTTGCTTTATTATCCTATCTTGTTTGTAAGGGGTTATATTTTAACACTCTACGAACCGTTTCCATTAGTCTATAGTTAAATTTATACAGGCAAAAAGATTACATTTTGTGTGGGTTATGTCTTACAACTTTAAGATTTGGCTTATGCTAGAATAATTTTACTTAGGTCGCTTACCGGTTTGAATTAATAAAAGCGAATATCACCCCAAAGATTGTGCTCGCGATTTGATTATTTTGAGAATGGAATCCCACGATAGTCAATTCATTAATTCAAATGCGGTATATATTCTTTCTTCATACTTAAAAGGAGTTTACAATGGGCAATTCAAATCATGGTCAATCGACAAATACCCATAACGAAAATGGCTACTATCAGCCAGGACAGCAGCAACCTGGAAAACAACCTGAGCCATCACGCCAACCAGGCGGCAAACCTGGACGTGGACCCGAACATGATCCAAACAAAAACCCAAATCGTATGCCTGGTGGAAGATCTGATCAGAATCCTGAACGAGGAAAGTAATACTTAAGGATTATAATAGTCTACCTATTGTTAAGGAGGTGGGTTTCCCATCTCCTTACGTGAGACTCTTTCAAACAATAGCATATCTTTTAGCATTCCACTTTGATCATCTTTCCTAGATTTTATTAAGTTTATCCTTTTAAATAAAAAAATTATCGTAATTTATTTTTATGGCGAAGCTATTCTAAGCTATATTTATAATAGGTATTGTATTGGAGAGGAGTAAAGAAATGATTAAGTTAGCGAGTGCATTCGTTGGCGTGACAACTATGCTTTTAGCAGGTTGTGCGGGACCAACATACGTAGAAGGGCCGCCGGCAGTTACAACTTATCCCGCCGGTGTTGCTACCTATTCTACTGTTAGAACAAGCGGTTATTATGATTCATACACACCCTATGTCAACACATATCCTGCGGGTGTTACCGTCGATGTAGGTGCAGTTCATCCTAGTTACGTTGATTATTATCCTAATGACTATTACTATCCCAATGATTATTGGATTGGTTATTAATACATTGGTGTGAAAATTCGGCGCACCTGAAACTCAATTAATTTGATTTCAGGTGCCTTTTTGTGCGTGAAAGTATTGTGGATGACTCGGTTTTGGAGGATTTTTTTCGGGATCTGGTTCTATGGGTTTTGGTGGATGCTTGGATTCATCAGAAGGCATCTGTGATGTATCAGTCATTGATTCACCCCTTATATATTGAATGATTTAAAGGTAATTGTAACTTATAAATAAATTAAAATCTGTAGGTAAAATAATTTTTTAATTTGAATGTGTCAGTAAACTTGGAATTATACTATTTGTTTGAAAGACATTGATTATCGACGCGATAATAGCGTCGATAATCAATGAAAATATTTTGTTAGATTATGTTCCGTGTGTATTACCAACATATGCCCCACCTACAGCACCAGCAGTTCCTCCTATGATGGCGCCCGTAGTTCCTCCTATAGCACCACCCACCAATCCCCCGCCAAGGCCACCTACACCTGCCCCTACCAAAGTATTTCCGGTCCTATTATGGGTGCAACCACCTAAAGCAAGACAAAACGTGAGCAATAAAATAACAATTAGGGATTTCCTGTTCATAGCAACTCCTTTCTTGTTTTGATATGTCATTATATTCATTCACTTAATACTTTAAACTTAGCAGACAAATGGAGCTAATTCAAATTTGCTTCATGTTTGTTGATAATTAAAAAGTTATAAACATTATAATAAGAGCTGCTAACATAAAGAAAATAGTCAAGAGCAAAAAGGTATTTGACAAAAATCCGGATTTTAAATTTCCCATAATTTTCTTATTTTTAGCGATTAAAAAAATAAGAATCAGAAGAGGGACCGATATAACTCCATTGATCACTGCAGAATAAATTAGTGCTTTAATAGGGTCAAACCAGAAATTAATTAACAGACCTACTAAAGTAGCTAGAATAATCACGGAATAGAAGGCCGGGGCCCTTTTTAGCTTAGCATTTAGACCTATTCGCCAGTTAAATGCCTCACCAAAAGCATAAGCTACAGAGGTCGATAAAATGGGTACGGCAAGAAGTCCAAGAGAAATAATTCCGATTGAAAATATTAGTTTAGCCAAATATCCTGCATTGGGAAAACTTTGCACTAAAGGCTCTAACGCTCTTGCTGCATCAGCAGAAGTTTTTATATCAGTAATCCCATGTTGATGCAAAACAGATCCACAAACAACAATGATAGACCAAGTGGCTATTTCTGAGGTGAGCATACCAATAAAATTATCTATCCTGATAATTTTAAGAAAACGATGTTTGCTTGGCATTTTGGTGTCGGGGTCACGTTTGATTTCTTTAATTTGCTCGCATACTTGCGAGGCTTGCCAAAAAAACAAATAAGGTGAAATAGTAGTTCCAAATACCGCCATTATTATAAATAGATATTTAAAATTGAATTCTATATTAGGAACGACAGACGCTTTTAGAATGACTCCCCAAGGTTCCTTAACCAAAAAAACGCTGATCGGGTAAGAAAGAATAGAAATGCAAAACCATTTAAGGATTTTGGCATAAGTTTTATAAGAGGTAAATATTTGTAGCATTAATATAATAGCTGTAAAAAATAGGAGTAATATGACAAAATTTATTGGAATTAGAAGTTGTGCTGCTGCGCTCATGGCGCCAATGTCAGCACCAAGATTGATAGTATTGGCAATTAAAAGTAAAAAAATTATTGGATAAAATATTTTTTGGCTGTAATTCTCTTTGATTATTGCTGCTATTCCTTTTTCCGTGGTCGCCCCAACGCGCGCGCAGACTTCTTGCACTGCCACCAAAAAAGGGAGCATATATAGCGCTGTCCACAATTGCCCGTAACCAAATTGTGCTCCAGTTTGTGAATAGGTAGCAATACCAGATGGATCATCGTCAGAGGCACCAGTCGTGATCCCTGGCCCAGCTAAGGACCAAAATTTTTTAAATTTAATCATAATCTTAGGACCCATATTTAAAAGTTTTCTATAGGAGGAAGCGCAAACAATTTATCGCATAGGGCATTAGAGATGCCGAGGTGTTCGATCACTCTCGGGGTTTTGAGGGCTGCCGCCTGGTTCTTTAGGTTCAGGCTTGGGAAGGGGAGGGTCTCTATCAGGATTGTTTAGAGGATTTTGAGGTTGTTTTGGTTCATCTTTAGCATTAAGAATACTCATGCTGCCCCCTTGGATTTATGTGTGTCAAGATACTAATTTAGATGCACGCAAAGATCAATGTATTTAGGATATTTGGCAATTTATAATATTTGTGCGGGTTAATTTAACCCCCTGTTTTGTGTGAGACCACCTAATACTTCCCGAACTAGAACTAAAAGCGTTTATAAAAATTAAGGGTTAAGATGATGTTGAAAAACTTATGCGGGAAAAAAAGTGAAATCTATTGGAAATATATCGATCCATGTACTATAAGTAACATTAGGGAATGAAGGGTTTGTTAGATGATGATATGAAGTAAGTAATTGCAGAAGTTAAAATTTATTGCAGATTATCAATAATACGTTAATAAGTTAATATTAATAGGAGATTGATTATGCATACTGGTAAATTGGATCCCAAAAAGCCACTTGGACGGTCAGACACCGATACAAGTAAAGGCAAAAAAGAAAAGGAACGAGGCAAACATATAACCGGTGACGATCGCCGAATAGTTGATAGTTCTCTTGATAAGAATAAATAGAAAATAAGTTCTAACGCCTGCTAATCTAAAAGTTAGTAGGCGTTTTTTTATAGGTAGTAGATTTTTAAGCATCTATAAACTTATAATAACGGGCATTCAAAAAGGGGTCTTAGATATGGATGAATCATCACAAAAAAATCTACCCCAGGTAATTGAGAATCCCCCGTCTGAAGTGGAAGAAAAGAAGATTTTTAATGAAATTTCTTTTGCTATCTGGGGTTTATTGATACTCGCCATTTTTTATTCTCTTTATTTTGCTCGCGCGGTAGTTTTACCCATAGTCATAGCATTATTATTAAATTTTCTACTATCCCCTCTGATTCGAGGATTAAAAAAAATATGGATACCTCAGCACTTAGGCGCATTATTGGTCATTTTGATTTTTTTCCTGACTATAGCTGCTGGCTTTAATAGACTAGCAGCACCACTGGGGGACTGGTTATCTAATACACCTAACATTATTCCGCAGGCAACACAAAAAATCACACATTTAATCCTCCCATTAAATAAGTCACTTACAAATGTTTTTAACATCCAGGCCCAGATTGAAAAAACCACGGCTTCTGCTTCCCCCCCTGAAAAAAATGTCCAGGTTGTTTCTATTAAAGAGAACAAATGGGTGGGAGCAGTATTTAATGGAACTTTAGAATTTTTCCTGCAGCTGGGTTTAATTGTCATGCTGTTATATTTTTTATTGTCTTCTAATGATTTTTTTCTGCGTAAATTAGTAGAAATTATGCCTCATTTTGCAGAAAAAAAAGAAACCGTGACGATTATACGGGAGATAGAGCGTAAAATATCTTACTTTTTGGTATGGAAAATTTTGATCAGTATTGGTTTGGCAATTGCGATTAGCTTCGCTATGTTTATTTTAAAAATGCCAAACCCCATTCTATGGGGGGTATTGGGTGGCTTTTTAGAGCTTATACCTTATCTGGGAGTTTTGCTGGGGACAATAATGGTTGGATTTTCAGCCATTCTTGCTTTTGATTCTATTGGCCAAATCTTATTAGTACCAGCTGTTTTTTTCATCCTGTGCTCAATTGAAGGAAATTTTGTGTTACCTCTGGTGCTAAGCCGTAGAATGATACTGCATCCTATAATCATTTTTGTTGGAGTGATATTTTGGGGTTGGATCTGGGGAATTGCTGGAGCTTTAATCGCCATACCACTTATTTCCATAGTGAAAATTATTTGTGACAATATCAAGCCTCTAAATCAATATGGTAAATTTTTGGGTGAAGAACGCCCTGAAAACTTAAATCCTTAATATTTGTCTTGCTGCTGTTTATTTTGTCATTAGTTTTATATTTTAAATAGTGTAATCTATAATATTAATAGAAGAATAAGTTTAAAAATAGAAATTCTGCCACCTAAAGTCAGATAATAAAGAGTTAGTAGTAAGGGCAGCAAGTAAGGAGCAATTAATGAAAAAAATACTCTCCATCACTTGCAAACTTAAATGAATAAGCTAGTTGCTGAGGAGATGATTATGGGATATTTATTTGGATGGTTATTAGGTATACCAGTCAGCATATTGATATTAATTTGGCTGGTTTCCCATGTTTTTTAAATGGGCATAAATAATTAAAAAAAGGAGAGTCATTATGATATATGAACCACAACTGCCTTATGGACAAGACGGTCGGCATTATTGCACATTAAGGGGTTTATCTTGGAGTTCAATCTTTATTGGTGCATTAGTAGGATTTGGATTAGGTTTTCTGTTAAATATATTTAGTTTTGCTATAGGTCTAACAGCTTTTGTTCCCACCACCTCAGGGTTGATGAAGTTAGCCGTGGGAGGATTTATAGGGTTGTTAATTGGCGGAATAGCAACCATGTTTGTTAGCGGTTGGGCTGCTGGATATTTTGCTCGCTCGCATTGTTGCAACCCGCGTTACGGTATAATTTATGGGTTCACAGCCTGGTGCCTTGCGGTAATAATTTCTATATTTGTAGCTGGTTATGTAGGGCAATTTATGACATCTCAGCCATATTTAGCAGGACAAAACTCAGCAATTATAACCAACGTTCATGCGCAAACTATGCAAGCCGTATCCCAAAAAAGTAATATTAACCCTCCAGCTAGCGCTAATAGAGCTGAGCAAAATACTGAAATGGCGGCGCATAATTTAGGGCTATCACTATTTATTACTTTCGTGCTGTTTTTCGTAGGTGCGCTTTCTAGCTGTTTTGGTGGGTACTTTGGTATGCATTCAAGAATCAGAAAGGAACCATTTGCTCATGTCGGCCATGATCATCATGATCGAGTTAACGAAGAACTAACGGAAACAAAGATAGATAAGATTAACTAATGAGTAATGGTGTAACTGAGAAAATAAAATGTTTAGCAATATACATCGGAGGCTTTATGAATAATGATATTATAAAAGGCAAATGGAAGGAGGTTAAAGGAAAACTTAAACAGCAATGGGGAGATTTAACGGATGATGAAATTTTAAAGATGGAGGGCTCCTACGACGAATTGAGCGGGGCACTACAAAAAAAATATGGATATGATAAGGATACTGCTGCAAAACACATTGATGAATTTGTTAAGAAAAATAAATGGGATGAAAAAGAGTAAAACAAAAAGGATGAAAACGATCACTTCGTTGGAAAAACCGTGGCTCTGTCATCCCTTGACTCTGTCATCCTGAACGCAGCGAAGGATCTCCTTGAGGTGCCACTAGATGGAGATCCTTCGCTGCGTTCAGGATGACAGAGTCAAGGGCTCCAATGAGACCACGATTGACAAGTAGTTCAAAATATACAATAACTTGCAACTCAGAAATATAAGTGTTAGTATTTTTGGTATTGACCAGGATGGTTAATCCCCCCTTAAATAAGGAGATGTATCCGTGACGTTATATCATCATCAATTAAAAACACAAATTAAATCCTAGAAGAAATTATCAGAAATTTAACGATTGCTCTGAACGAAGTTATAAATCTGAATACATAATTAAAATTAATATTTTTGGTCAATAAACTTGTAATTCGCTTGCAGTTTCGCTGTGAGCTCTCATCCATATCATGAAAGGAATTTCTTATGAAAATTAATAAATTTATCGTCGGTATTTCTAGCGCCGTATTTGCTCTTTCAGTTTATGCAGCTGATTATCCCGAGCATGGCATACCCATGAGCAAGCTAATTAATGAACTCGAGACCCATGGCTATGTAGTGGTTAATAAAGTTGATTATGACAATGATGTTTATCATGTTGAAGGTATCAACAAGGAAGGCAAAGAGGTTAAGGCTGATATAAATCCTCAATCCGGTAAAATAACTGTAACAAGTGATGAGAAAGCAAGATTAACTATCTCAGAAGCTGTTAAAAAGCTAGAACAATCCGGGTATCACGATATCTATTCTATTGAGGCATCAGGCGACAAATATGAGGCTAAAGCTTTAGATAAAGATGGTAATAAAGCTTCAGTTGACGTTGATGCTGTCACAGGCGAGGTTAAACAATAATTATAAAATCAGTTGAAAAAATGACTATACCGAGACTTTTCGTCTCAGTATAAAGTTATTAATTACCTTGTGTGATTGCAGCCGATGACTAGAGATAGGGCTGCAATCGCATAAATTAAGGAATTATTTATGTTATCAACACTTCTTTTGATAATTTTAATTTTATTAGTATTAGGCGCTCTTCCATTGTGGCCCTATAGCAGAAGTTGGGGGTATTATCCAACAGGGGGATTGGGCTTAATTTTAATTATTCTTTTAATACTAATGCTGCTAGGCCGAATATAAAGGAGTTATTAATATGTCTCACCGACCATTCAATATTCATAAGTTACCAGATACCCACAAACTTTTATTGAAGGCAAAAGAAGAATTAGCAAGTGCTGTGGATAATATGAAACATGGCGCGTTAAAAACCTTAGAGGCTGCTAGTAATGAAGCTAGAAAAAAAGCATATGATGGTCGCGATACAATGGAAGAATATATAAAAGGTCATCCCTTTAAGTCTGTGGGGATCGCTGCAGTTGCAGGTGCGTTAGCAATATTTTTTCTGCGAAAATAATACTTCAATTCTATTTACAATAGAATTACATAGTACTAGTTATCCTGCTTGATCTACAGGATAACTAGTATTGAATTGCGATACATATCCTCGATATTTCTGATATTAATAACTTGAAATTCCAAACCTAACCTTTACGATATATGTTATGTTTAAATTTTGGTAAGTTCGGATGTTTTTTAACCAAAGGAGAAATTTACATGAAAGTTAATTTTTGCTCTATAATTTTTTTAGCGCTTCTATCGACATTTTCTGGATTGTCATATGCCCAGACAACTGCAACAGAAACAAACACTGCTACAAATCAAACCAATTCAGCTGATGCACAAAACAAAGCTGGCCAAGCATTGAAAATTTTAATGGTTATTAATAACAATGAAATCGACGCAGCTAATTTGGCTCTAAAAAGATCTTCTAATGCTGATGTTAAAAAATTTGCTGAAACTATGAAGAATGACCATACGCAAAATTTGCAAGATATCCAAAAATTAGCTGATAAAAATAATATTTCTGCTGTTGATACTAATAAATCTAAATTATTAGCGCAAAAAGGGGCCCATGAACTCAGTAAGTTAGAATCTGCATCAGATAAGGATTTTGATAAAGATTATATTGATGCGATGGTAAAAGGCCATAAAGCAGTCCTAGATTTAATTGATACGGAATTATTACCTAAAGCAAATAATCCTGAAGTTGTGGACTATTTAAAGACTACCCGAAATACCGTTTCACAACATTTAGATATGGCGAAAGCTCTACAAAACTCAATAAATCACGGTTAAAAAACTTTTTTAAATCTTTTAAACTTCAGCCCAAGTGTCACGTCCCAAGTGTCACGTCTGTTTCGCAGCATTTGGACAGCTATTCATTATAAATATACCTGAAGCGTTTGATATTTAGGTGTTAGAATGGTCCAGTTTGTGCCAAGATTTATTCGATCTGATTGAGTAAAAACACAGGAATAGTTATTCTTATTTCGAGTTTTGCGATTGAAGATCGGACGAAGATCAGTGCAAGATGGGCTGCTCTAACACCGAAATCCTAAGTGTATCGGGTATAGTATAGAATTATTAACTATTAACTATTACCCCTCCATTGGGATGTAGCACTTGTCCAGACATGTAAGAGGAATCATCGCAAGCTAGAAATACATAACAGGGAGCAATTTCTTCAGGCTGACCCATGCGCTTCATAGGGACATTTTTCCCGAGATTTTTAATGCGTTTACTGTTAAATGTTGCTGGAATTAATGGCGTCCATACAGGGCCTGGAGCCACTGCGTTTATTCGAATGCCTTTTTCCGCAATTGATTCTGACAATGATCTGGTGAAGGCTACAATAGCTCCTTTGCTCGATGAATAATCGATTAAGTCTTTGCTTCCTTTATATGCAGTAACTGAAGTGGTGTTAATAATCGCGGAACCGTTTTTTAAATAAGGCAACGCGGCTTTTGTCATATAGAAATATGAAAAAATATTAATGCTGAATGTTTTTAAGAGTTGTTGTGGACTAATATTTTCAATTGTGTTCTGTGGATATTGCTGGGCGGCATTGTTTACAAGAATATCTAACTTCCCGAATTTGTTAATTGTTTTAGCAACTATTTTTTTACAGTTGATTTCTTTGCTAATGTCCGCTTTTATAAGTAAGCATGATCGGCCTAAGAGTTCAATTTCCTTTTGAACATTTTTTGCATCTTTATCTTCAGAAAGATAAGCAATAACAACATCAGCTCCCTCTTTAGCAAATAATATTGCCACTGCATGGCCTATCCCGCTATCGCCCCCAGTAATTATCGTAACCTTATTTGCTAATTTACCACTGCCAATATAAGAATTTTTAATGGCTGGTTTGGGGAGCATTTTTTCCTCTTTACCAGGTTGCCTTTGCTGAGTTTTTGTTAATTTGTTCGCTTTTTTGGCTAATGCCTTTAAATGGTCATCCATAAAAATCTCCGCAAATTAATTAATTAATTTATTTAAATCTGCTTTTATAATTATATATAAAACTAACTTTGAAGTATATAATCCACACAATTCTGTAGGACTTCTGTAGGACTTCTTGACAATTTATACGCAACGCCTTATTATTTTAAGGCGCGTAAATAATTTCCCGATAATTTAAAATGGATGATAAGTTATGGAAATAGTGCCCTGCCTATCTGGTGAAATCTTTTCTTTTGACAAACAATTTGCCACTATACAGTTCACAATCAATGTAATTCATCCTAAATTTTATCGTTTCCTTTTGGGTATCTTTCTAAACATTGTTGTTATTTTGAGACAGGCAATGTTTTTGCTAAGAGTCTGTGCTACCCAAACAACTACTTCAAAATTCTAGAAACAATCAATCGCCAACCAACTTAGGCAAACGTTTGAGAGGTCGGATAAAGAAATGGGGATTATGAAAGAATTAAAATCAATGCTGAGATTACTTAGTTGTAAATTACTAATAATATTTTTATCTGTAGTGATGTGTTATGTTCCCCTTGTTTTCGCTCAGGAAACTCCATATAACCAAAATCTTCAAGCAGTTTACCCTACTATTAATTATGGTAGCGGGGCTAAAGCAGACCAAATCAAGCGCGGAGAATACTTAGTTAAGGTAGGCGATTGTATTGCTTGTCATACTGATAAAAAAGGCAAGATACTACAACAGTCTTTTGCTGGTGGGCTACTAGTCCCGACTCCGTTTGGCGCTATTTATTCTCCTAATATTACACCCGATAAAACAACGGGTATCGGTAATTGGACTTTGGCTGATTTTGATAAAGCCATGCGACGCGGTATTTCTCAAAATGGCCATTATCTATATCCAGCATTCCCTTATGCTTATTTTACTAGGATTTCTGCGCAAGATATTGCTGACATGAAAGCATACTTAGATGCTATTCCTCCAGTATACAAAGTAAATAAATCCAATCAAATGTACTTTCCTTTTAATTTTCGCTTTTTGCAATTAGGTTGGCGATTATTATTTTTTCATCAAGGTCAATATATTGAAGATAAGCAACAAAATGCCCAATGGAATCGCGGGGCTTATTTAGTATTAGGTCTTGGACATTGTGATATGTGTCATACCCCTATGCATTATTTTATTGATCAAAATTGGATATTAGGGGCGCCCATAAAAAAATATCATTTATCAGGTGGTTATTCTAATGTAGGTTATTATGCCCCGCCAATAAATAATGCTAGTTTGGAATTGGTGACGGACCCAGCTATAGCTGATGTATTTAGTCACGATCAATTAATTGAAGGGGGCCCTGTGACAGGCACCATGCTGGAAGTGACTCACGATAGTTTAAAATATTTAAGTCAAGCAGACATGCAGGCTATTGCAATATATTTACGATCCGTAAAAAGTGAGTTACCCCCTAAAAATCAAGCAGGATTAGGATATCCTCAGGGTAAAACAATATACTCTGAACATTGCGCACGCTGTCATTTCCAGGGTCAGGCTAATGCGCCTGTCGTAGGCGATACCTCAGCCTGGGATCAACGATTAGAGCAGGGTTTAAGCATTTTGTATTCTCATGCAATCAATGGGTATGGCGCTATGCCAGCGAAAGGACTTTGTATGCAATGTTCTGACCATGATATTGAGCAAGCAGTGCTATATATGCTTAGTGTCAGCACTAGCAAATTAATGGATGAAATACATGAATAATCTAAGAATTGGTTTGGTCACTAATGGGTTAAAAGTAATTATTAAACGCAATATAATTATTTTATTTGTATCTAGTTTGTTTGCATCAACCAGCTTAGCACAAGCACAAAACACTTCGACCTTGTCATCTGCTTCTAATGTAATGCAGATTGGCCAAGCTGTATATGAAAAAAACTGCGCTATCTGTCATAAATCTGATGGCATGGGTATACCCTCTCAATATCCTGCATTGAAAAATAGTCCCGTAGCTATTGGCCCAGTTGAAAGCACTATAGTGATGGTGTTACAGGGAAAAGAAGGCACACCGATGCAAGCCTTTGGCAAGCAATTATCACCGACAGAAATTGCTGCAGTGGTTACCTATATACGTAACGCATGGGGTAATGCGACCTCCATTGATGGAGCACAGATTGGCGGTGTTATTACTCCTGGCGAAGTTATCAACCTGGCAAATGAGAAGCTGCAAATACAACAACAGGAACAAAAAAAACAGTTACAAAGTGAAAGCATAAAAATACAAAATGGAGAGTAAAAAGCTACAACAAAGTCAAAGAGCTGCTTTATACTCGATACAGTTAGGGGATCATCCCAAGTTGGAATTTCTTATTTTAATTTAGGAGGGTCAAAATGGAAGTTTCTTTATTTCTCGCTAAAGTAATCGGCTTGTGTTTTGTCATTTTCGCAATTTCAATATTCTTGGCAAGATCCAACTATCAGGCGAGCTTGAAGGATTTTAATAAGCATCCAGCAACGGTTTTATTAGCTGGAACAATTTATTTAATTATCGGTATCCTTATTATTATCAGCCATAATATTTGGACACTCGATTGGCGGATAATAATTACCATCGTAGGGTGGTTATCCCTAATTAGGGGGATAATTTGGACTACATTTCCTAGTATAATTCGAAAAGGGTTAAGCAAATTTTCTGATAGCCGTAAACCTATTTACTTTAGCGCCATTATAGTTTTTATATTTGGAATTATCTTATGTTATTTTGGATTTTAAATGAGTAAAAAATTGAGCTTTATGTACTGTAATTATCCTGCTCTCCAACTTACATTGCCGACCCGACCATTAGGGAGCGCTTACGTTACTCCAATAAACGCTTCCTAATGGTCGCGGCACGGCAATGTAAGCAGAATCTAAATCACCACGACTCACCGAAGGGGCGCGCTTCCACTTCAAAACTCCATGCCGACGATGCTTGTTGAGTTAACCCATAAACCGTGGCTGCAACGTCTGCTGGTTTTACAAAAAAACTATTTGGTTTGTCAGGCATTCTTGCCCGAGTTGTCGCTAAATCGACTACTCCATCAATAATTACTAAAGCGACATGTATCCCCAAGGGCCATAAATATCTAGCCATAGATTCAGTAAGGCTGCGTTGAGCCGCTTTAGCCGCCGCAAAGGCTGCTGTTTTAGCGCCCCCACGTCTTGATGCAGTTGCGCCTATTACAATAATGCTCCCGCTACTGCGTTTTTTCATGGCAGGAATTATTTGTTGACTTACTAGCAGAAGACCACGGGTATTAACCTGCCAAGAATTTTCAAATTGTTGGCTAGTAATTTCCTCAATATTACCTGAGCTACCCGACCCTGCATTATAAATAAGTACGTCAATCTCGCCCAATTCTTTTTGTATACGGCTAAAAGTTATATTAATGGCCTGTGCATTGGTGATATCGCATTCGTAAGTATGAACATTAGCTAGCTCAGCAGCGAGTTCACCCATAAAATTATTGCTACGCGCTAGTAATATAAGTGTGTAACCTGCTTGCGAAAAACGATGAGCTAATGCGGCGCCATTACCGGGGCCCACGCCGACAACGGCGCAAATGGAACTACTCATAAATATCTCCTTTTTAAATAAAAAATAACCTCCATAACTACCCTCTTTTGTAACGAAGAAAAGATATGGCTAATGGATATTAAGTTAGAAAAACCTTATTTTTCATAGTATTATAAATTTCAAAAAAAAACTGATACACTCCCATTTAAGATGATATTATTGCGAGCTGCTCCACATCTTTGTCTATTCAGAAGCAATCCGTATAAATATTTTTTTAAAAACAATGCGCTCTGGATACTTTTAATAATTTCTTAATTTAGTGTACTACAATCAGACAATTTTAGCCCCTGGAGAAAAAAATGTCACAAGATTCCAAAAATAGATTACAACTAAAGTGAAAGATATGATCATAAAAAACAGAGGTGCTATCAGTAACCCGGAAGGAAGATTTGAACTAGAAAAACGTCAGACCATTGACGATGGCTGGGATTTTTCTGAGCAAGAAAACTTACCCACGCTGGAAACACAGTTACTCCAAGATAAAGCAAAAACTATTATCACCCGCAATGATTCACCGGATATAGGATTTGAACTATCCATAAATCCTTACCGAGGCTGTGAGCATGGTTGTATTTATTGTTATGCTCGACCAAGCCATGCTTATATGGATCTTTCCCCAGGGTTAGATTTTGAGACTAAAATTTTTTACAAAGTCAATGCAGGGGAACTTCTAGAAAAACAAATAACTAAATCTAGTTATGTTTGCAAACCTATTATGTTGGGCGCTAATACGGATCCGTATCAACCTATAGAGAATAAGCTTAAAGTCACCCGCAGTATTCTTGAAGTATTACAACGCTATAAACATCCGGTCGCCGTTATTACTAAGGGTACTTTAATTGAACGCGATTTGGATATATTAGCTGATATGGCTAAGCAACGATTAGCGAAAGTAGCTGTGACCATTACCACCCTGAATGATTCACTTAAACAGATCCTTGAGCCGCGTGCCGCAGCGCCGAAAGCGCGCTTACGGATAATCCGTAATTTTACCGATGCAGGGGTTCCTGTGCGAGTCATGGCAGCGCCAATGATTCCCATGATAAATGATATGGAACTTGAAAAGATTTTACAGTTAGCTAGTGAAGCGGGAGCCATTTATGCGGGTTACACATTTATCAGATTACCCTATGAGGTAAAGGACTTATTTAAAGAATGGCTTATAAAACATTTTCCTGAACGAGAAAAACATGTTATGAGCTTAATTCGACAAATGCGCGGGGGGAAGGAATATGATGCAGCTTTTGATCAAAGAATGCATGGTCAAGGTGAGTTTGCTAATCTTTTAGCAGTCCGCTTCAATCGCGCTTGTAAGCGCTTTAAATTAAATTGCGATGCTAATGCACCATTGGACATAGAACTTTTTAAGCGGCCTAAAAAATTTGCTCCTCAGCTTGATTTGTTTTCAGAATAAGAAAGTTCCAACCAGAAATACTCGGGTTAGCTGTCATCCTGAACGAGGCTGTCCTCCTGTGGAACTATCATCCTCAATGTAGCTGTCATCCTGAACGCAGTGAAGGATCTCCATGTAATGGCACTTCATGGAGATCCTTCACTGCGTTCAGGATGACAGCTACTTTCAGTATGACAGCCTCATCCAGGATGATACTTCCATACTACACTCCCGATTTTCGATCGAGATAATAGCTTTAGTTTTAATAAGGGTAGTAACCAGGCCCACCATAATACCCCGAGTAATAACCTGGCCTACCATATCCAGAATAACCTGAATAATAATTACGATTGTAATAACCTGAGTATCCAGGATAGGAGGCATAACTGTTAGGTACTGTGCTGCCAATTAATGCGCCTGTTACAGCGCCTGCACCAGCTCCAATTGCCGCACCCTTACCGCCACCTGCTATACCACCAATAGCTGCGCCACCAGCCGCCCCAAGTATTGCGCCCGTTCCAGTATTAGACAACTGCGATTGCCCTGTATAAGGATTAGTCGTGCACCCGGTTAGACCAACGGCCGCTAAAATCCCACCCACAATAATAGTTTTTTTAATTAATCTTGCCATAATGCAACTCCTCCGTTCATATATTAAAACTATAGTTAAGAAGTGAAACTATTGCCAACCGGATAAGTTAATTAATGGTATAAAAACGTAGAAACATATAACAAAAATATAAAATTACACAAGAAATATTAAATTTCTAGGAGCGCTTATTTATCTGCCTTCTTCTTCCTGCTGATATAACTTGAAATGTATTCTGGAAGATAATTACAATTACTTACTCCAGGAGAATAGGGCGGCAATAGTGAAGATGTATCCTTATTGCAATATAAAGTATCACTAGGAAAATATTCTAATAATAACTGGATTTTTCCAGCAGTTTCTTTTCCAGCAACTTCCGCAATTAACGCCAAAGCCAAATCAATACCGCTTGATACCCCCCCTGAAGTCCAGATATTCTTATCTCTTACAATTCGGCTCTCTCTTATTTTAATTTCCGGAAAAGATTTTAGTTCTGGCAGGGCGCGCCAATAAGTCGTCACTAACTTGTGAGATAAAACGCCGGCTTTGTGCAACAGAAACATCCCCGTGCAAACAGACAGCAAGTGCTGGCATTTTTGTGCTTGTTTGCTGATAAAGCCAATTAAATCGGCATTATTTGTTTCTTTTAGCCTGCCTTGACCGCCAGGTACAACAAAATAATCTAACTGTGGACAACTATTAAAATCACGATGTGCCTTTAAAATTATCTGATTGTCACATGGGACATAACCCCCATTTTGTGCAATTAAATACATATCAATTGGCGTTGGTGAAATTTTTTGCCAAAATGAAAACACTTCCCATGGACCGATAACATCCAGCGGTTGTACATTTTCATATAACAGAATACCTAATTTAGGGGACATGCTTTTTCCTCTGTTGTTTTTAAATCTTGTCAAGTATATGGAGAATTAAAAAAGCTTGAACGACTTAATACTAATTTAATTAATTTATATCATAATTAGCCAGTTGGCTGATAAGCATACTTACAAAAAATGGCTTTGACGACAGCAAAGTGAACAAAATTTTCTTGAATCCATAACTGTAAAATCTTCAATGAGTCTCATGGTTGTGTAGGAAGCTTCATAATTGCTGCAGTCATACTAAAAATTATAGATGAAATGGGTCATAAGGAGATTTTTGGCTAGATTCAGTACATTTTTCAACATTTACTCGGAAGCGATTCTGAGTAGGTTGAGCTTATTTATAATAATTCAATTAGAGATTTCATATGCAAAATGATAAAGAAAAAGAACCAAGCACGTTAAGTGAGGCCATTGTTGATTTAGCTTCAAGAAGAATTAACCGGGTAGCAGACACTAAAGAATACCGCTCTCAGAAATTTAAAAGCATACTTAATGTCTTAGAACAGGATGAATTTTATAACAGTTTATCTGAGGAAAAAAAGGCCATTCTGGAAGCATTGTTATCAGTGATGATAGAGCTTCAAAACCTGGGGTCGCGTATAACAATACATAGTTCAGGCTGTGCAGCTCCGGCATTTGAAAGAAGGCTCAAGACTATTTGTAAAATGCGCGGAATCGATGATCTCAATTTTGAAGCACCCAAATTACCAAATCACTCTGCTCGTCCCCGCGTAAATGAGGAAAAGGTTCGAGCTATTGAAATTTTTAAGAAAAAAGACGCCGATGCACAATTAAATTCCGGAACACACGGGGTGGGTTTTAATTTTAATATGCCGCAATTATCACAACGAAATGACACCCAAGAACTCGTAGGTACCCTTTGTTACTCGTATACTCAAAATAGGAAACCCGTCGATAACTATGACTATACTGGACAAGTGAATACCTGGGGATGTGATAAGTTGCAACCCTTGGTTGATAAGGCACAGGAAATTTATAAACTTATTCGATTTGATCGAATTGAGGAGGAAGCTCCCAGTGTGGTCAGAAGTAAATTATAATTGCCCTATCGCTTAGAGAACTCTTCAGCAGGTTTAATTTAATGCTGCTGTGATCCTGATCTGCTCTGTCATCCTGAAATAACTGTCATTCTGAAATAGCTGTCATGCTGGCAGCTATTGCTCAAGAATGACAGGCCCATCAAAAAATTACATTATTAGACACAGCTTCTTCAGCTTCTTTCATATCTTTATCTACACCAAGCCCTTGCTGATAAAGTAAAGCCAAATTATTTTGAGCTTTCGCATGACCTTATAATTAGGGCTGTTGATGTTGTCAAGCCGTGCGGAAACCCTGGGAGTTATATACCCTGAAGCTTTATATAAAATTTATATCATAAGATTCTTAAATTTATCTTAGGTGCACTTCTACGAATAGAAAAAAAAATGATTACCTAAGTGAGGAATAAGAGAGCACTTGTTTAATACAGATATCTGAATCGAATAATTGGATTAATCGATTTATATCAAAGTGCCATAGAAACAGAATATAGATGATCCTCATCGGATAGAGAAAATAGCCGTCAAGCGCAAGTATGCAAGCGAGTAGAACAGTATTTGGGTTACAATACTTGCGGTTGCGAACAACTTTGTAGGTTAGGTGCGCTACCAGTGTGATCAAAAGAGAGGTATTTGCCTAAAAAAATCAAAAAATAGCTTAATCATAACAGGAGAATAATAATGACTAGCGAACAACAACAAGAAAAGCGTGAAGTGCCACAAAGAGATGCGGAAGCCAAATATACGTTGGCTTATAATTATGAGAACGGGATAGATGTAGATAAAGATATGAAAAAAGCTGTAATTCTTTATCGTATGTCGGCAGGCCAAGGTTATGCAGCAGCCCAAAATAATTTGGCTTTTTGTTATGAGAAAGGAATGGGAGTAGAAAGGGATGTGAAAGAAGCCGTGCGTCTTTATTGTATGGCGGCGAAGCAAGGTCTTGCGGCAGCCCAAAATAATTTGGCTTGTTGTTATGAGAATGGGATAGGTGTAAATAAAAATATCATACTGGCTGTGTATTTTTATCATTTGGCGGCGGCACAAGGTCTTGCGGCAGCCCAATTTAATTTGGCTTACTGTTATGAGAATGGGATAGTCGTAGATAGGGATGTTAAAGAAGCTGTATCTCTTTATCGCTTAGCGGTGGATCAAGGTGATGCAGGAGCTCAAAATAATTTGGCTTATTGTTATGTGAAGGCGATAGGGGTAGAAAAAAATTTCAAAGAAGCTGTGCGTCTTTATCGTTTGGCGGTGAATCAAGGTGATGCAGGAGCCCAAAATAATTTGGCTAGTTGTTATAATAGTGGGATAGGTGTCAAGAAAGATCCCAATGAAGCAAGGCATTATTATAGTTTAGCGGCGGCGCAAGGTGAGGGTGCAGCCCATCAAGTTTTGTCTGATCAGAAAGTAAGCCATTATTATGGTTCAAAGGAAATAGTTTTTGAACAGCCTTCTTCGTCTTATCCGAATTTCAATTTTTCCGGAAACAGTAACGCGAGTACACCACTAGAAAATCAAGATAATACTAATATGCTGTCTACGAGGGGTTCATCTCTGCTTAACCCAATGAAAAAATAGTAGGTGCTGCCACTATACCCGAAGCTAAAAAACACAGACACAATCTGAGCGCAGCTGTCATTCTGAGCGTGGCTGTCATCTTGAACTGGGCTGTCATCCTGAACGTAGTGAAGGATCCCCATTTAGTGGCATCTCAAGGAGATCCTTCGCTGCGCTCAGGATGACAGCTAGTTTGTAAAACGTGGATTGAGGGCCTGACGAATTATCAACAAATCCTAACTATAACCGGAGAACAATAATGGCTAACGGTCAAAACCAAGAGAAACGTGGCGACCTAGAAGCAAAAATAAAATCGGCACCGGTGCAAGATGATGCGGAAGCTCAATATAGATTAGCTTACGATTATGAGGAAGGGATAGGTGTAAATAAAGATGTGAAAGAAGCTGTGCGTCTTTATCGTTTGGCAGCAAATCGAGGTCATGCGAAAGCCCAAAATAGTTTGGCTTGCGCGGGGGATAGGTATAGATAAAAATGAACAAGAAGCTGTGCGTCTTTTGCGTTTGGCGGTGGATCAAAATAACTCGGAAGTCCAAAATATTTTAATTATTAAGCCGCCTTTCCTCCTTTTTTGCCCCCGGTAGATTTCTTGGCGGCTCCGCCTTTTTTGCCCCCTTTTACAGAAGGGGATTTGTTGATAGCTTTACCTCTTCCCGAGCCGCTTTTCTTTCCTCCCCCCGTTGTCTTATTAACGGTGGCCCAGGCTCTTCTTTTAGCTTCTTTTTCTGAAACTCCGCGTTTTTCATATCCTTCTTCGATATGATTTTCTTGACGCTTTTGCTTGTCTGTATATTTGGATTTATCACCGCGTGCCATAACATACCCTCCAGATAAATGATATATATGTAGTATAGTACTAAATACCCATAAAATTGCGCAATAGACGCTTGACTCCTGTTAAAGACATTATAAATATCTCCTAGGTTTGCTATCCCAACTCCTAGTTTTTAAACGATAATTAATAAAATAGAGCGTTTGCTTTATTAAAGTCCTAACCAATCAAAAAATCCAGGATTTGTGTAAAATCCGTATGGCCGTTGAATATTCATATTATTTGGATAGGGTCGGGTCGCAGGAATAAATGAGGATTGAGGATAGTAATAAAGACCACAGGGTGGATATTTTATATGTTGGACAGGGTGTGGTGCATAAGAGGAGGTAGTTTGGCATCCCGCCAGCACAGTTGTGATTAGTAAAATTCCTATCCGTGTAAATTTAATCATAACATTAACCCTCTTTAGTCATTGTAAAATATTCTCCTTTTATGCTTAGTATAGCATAATCATTATTATGTGTTTGCAATACGCTGGCCCGTAATCCAATGCGTCTCAGCAGATAAATGCAGATTGAAAAATGACGGACATTGGATAATGAGAAATTAACCTATATAATCATACCCGCGAGAAATCACATCAGCATAAAATAATTTTTTTATGTATAAATAAAAATTCTAAGAAACCCTGAAAAAAGTATACCTTTTTTCTAAAGGAGCTAGCAACATGACAGAAGAAAAAAAACAATCTTTTTTAATACCGATGCTGAAACACAGACAGGCTGATGACTTTGAAATACAACCGGAGAGTAAACTATCTCAAAGTAATTCCACTAATTCACGACTTTATATAGAGAAAAAAACTAAAGCTGAGTGGATTGGAACCCGGTCCAGACCGCAAGAAAATAAACCGGGTTTTGGGCGCTATTATGAAGAGTATAGAAAATGGTTGGGTTTAGCTATATACGAATTATTAGGTGTTCCAACCTTACCTACTGAATTTTCCTTGCAGGTAGCTGCTGGAGCTCAAGAAGATTCAGACCAAGAATATAAATTACCCGATTTACACGTTATGTCGCAATGCGTACCTGGCATTATTTCGTTTAATGAAGGTTTTGTCGAAAACTATATTAAAAGAGTTAAAGAAGGTGGGTCAGTCAAAATTAGTGTAAATGAAAATTCAAAAATAACACTGAAGAGCTTTGGCGCTACGCATGCTATTGCTTCCTTTATTTTGGATTTGGACTGGATTGGCGAGAAGGATAATAAATTAGGATTTATCATTCAGGAGAGAGATGGCAAACTTGAAGCCCAAAGTATCAAAATTGTTGCGGACTCTGCTCTGAAATTTTTAGAAGATTCTGCTATAGATCCTGGCAATAGACAATCCAGCCCGATACCTAAATTACTTTATGATCAGTTACAGCCGGCAGATAAAAAAGAATTTATTGAGACTGCAAAACGAATATTACTCCTTCCAACCGCGACCCTTAAAACCTTAATTGATCAGGTAATAAGTGAGGATGGTTATACTCAAAAACAAGCAGAACAATTATTGTATTTACTATTGGAAAGGAAATTCATATTGCTGGAAGCTTTTGCATCAGAAGTCAGTGTGGACTTGCTAAGGGAGGCGCATCTGGTCCGTGATCGACTAGCTAGTACTTTAACCAATAAATTTCAATCCGTAAAAGAATTTACTTTCGAAATGCCTTTATTGGAGACAGATGAGAAAAAAGTTAAAGGTACACAATTTTTAGCAGTCGACAGCGGAAAAGACAAGCTAGATAAGGTGATGCCTCCTTCGGATAAAATTGAAGATGAAAAAGAAATAAAATCTGTATCTAATTTCATGACTGTTCAAGATAAAAAAATACAAAATAATCTGCCGATCACTACTTCAAGCGAGGATATCAAGCTCCCGGACATGAAATCTTCGCGATCGTATGTTTCGAAATTTCCCCAACTTGCATCCATTGCAGAAGCATCTAAGCCATATTGTTTTAGGCTGCCAATGGTTGACGCTTATTTTACAGGAAGAGCAGAATTTCTTAACCATTTAGCTGCTCAACTACATAATGAGCATCCTATCTTAGTTATTCAGGGTGATAAAAATCAAGGTGGAATTGGTAAGACGCAATTGGCAGCACGTTATGCAGAATTAGCTAGCCGGGGCGTAAAGTGTGGGGATCAAAATTTGTATTATCATGCTGTATTATGGCTGCATGCTGAATATGATTTAGCTTCCCAATTTATAGATTTAGCCGAAGAATTATGTAACCGTTCCAATGTTTCAGTTGCCGAAGCTGTTTCATCAGTTTATGGATATATAAAAGATAAAAGAGCTTTGATAATTTTTGATAATGTTAGTGATCTTAATAAGTTAGATCCTTTTCTTCCGCCAGCACCGGAGTCAGATCTTTTCTCTCATTCATCGCATATTATACTTATTGGTGATAATCTCAACTTGGAATTATTGCCTCGTATCACCTTGCAAAAATTCAGTCTAGAAGAAACTCAGCGTTATATACGCCGAAAATGTCCCCAGGCTAATGAAAATGAAATTAATAACTTAGCTGATACGCTAGCTAACTTACCCCTAGCTCTATCCCAGGCGACTACTTTTATCCGCAATAATAATATTACTCTGGCAAATTATAATCGCCTGCTTGTTTTGCAATTATTCAGTTTAAATGACCCATATACTTCTATTAAAAACCCTAATGATGTTTTATACACAATATTTTTATTAAACAAATTCCGATTAACAGATCAATATCCTTGTATAGCGCTTATGCTTAAAATTGCAGCTTGTGTGGCGTCTGAAGGTATCCCACTTTCACTATTACAAGAAAATCTGAGTATCTCCGCTCCTTCTCTTAAAATCGGAGATATAACACAAGGACTGAGAGCTTTAATCGATCATGGTCTGTTGCAACATGATACTTATGGAGATCTTAGTATACATAAGTTAACCCAACAGGCAGTGCTAAAACAATTATCTACAGTCGAACAACATCAACTACTTGAACATGTCCTGCAATTTATTGCCTGCCATGTTGAGATGGTTTTGGATCAACCTATTGCTAAAAAATTTTTCCCACATTTATGGGCACTCATCCAGTGTAGTGATAATAGGGGGCGCCCAGAAGATCATCATCTGGCAAAAGTTATCTCCCTACTGGGCCATATCTATTACAGCGAACTAGGTGAGAAAGAACAAGCCCGCGAATTACTGGAACGTGCTTTACTTATTCAACAGAAAAATTTAAATGATAAATACCTACAAATTTCGAAAACTCCTAAAGAATTAGATGATACGACAGCAGAAAAATTACAACAACAATGCTCAGCATTAGAAAAAGATACCCTCATAACGCAGATAAAATTGAGCGACATTTATGGCGCATTAAAAAATATCGACAAACAATGCTCACTCTTAGAGAATTCGCTGCAAATCCAGGAAAAATACTATAAGGGTGATCGAGAATACAAACAACTCGATACTTTATTTCATTTAGGTGATACTTATTCGGTATTAAAAGAAACACATAAATTACGCGATCTATTAGAAAAAACACTTTCGATTCAAAAACGACATTATAAAAATGAAGAAAAGAAAGAAGTAGCTGACACGTTGATAAAATTAAGCAAAGTTCATGGCGTACTTGGTGATGCGCAAAAACAATGCGATTTACTTCAACAAGCCTTGCCGATTGAAAAAAAATATTGTGGTGAAAGTGACCGCATGGAAGTTATCAACGTCTTGTTTAATTTAAGCGAAGCAAAGAAAAAATTGGGTTACACACAAGAGCAATGTGATCTTCTGGAAGAAGCCTTAAGCGAACAAAACAAATTGTACGATACTCAGGATCATGAGGATATCGCCAGAACTCTTATAAAGTTAGGCAATGCCTATAATGCACACAATTTTCCTGATAAAGCCTTGTCTGCTCTAACACAAGCGCTGCTAATTCAGAAAAAGCTTTATGGTTCGAGGCACCAACAGTTGCAGGATGTGATGGAGAGTCTTAGTATCTGTTATAAAAAATTGGATAATTGGTCGGAAGAACATAGTCTATTAAAAAAATTATTAATAATTCGAAAGGATCTTTACGGGCTTAATCACTCACATGTGCTTATGACCTCTGCCCGTCTCGCTGTTAATCTTAAGCACTTGAAAAAGGATGAAAATGCTCTTTCAGCTGCTCAACAAGTTTGCGGTATTTTAATTTCTGATCCAATGTATGGCAAAGAACATTCTTTTACAAAAAAAATTCTCAGTTATTTAACACGCTATGGATTCACATCTGAACAGTTGTTTCGTAATGCCAATGCTTCAGGTCAGGAAAAAAATACTGATAGGAAGCCACAGCACACCTCTCAAAATATGGTACCCATTGGAACTAACCATTTTCTTTCACCACCCAAGCAGAACACACCAATCCAAATCAATGCAGAATTGTTCAAAGCTATTTTAGGATTGGTTTACGCAATAACCACAGAAATCCAAAAAAAATATCCGGCCGGTCCCTGGGATCGTTCGGCTCCTGTGAATATTACTATGCATGTAATTGATGCCTGTGTTAAAGGTAGCAAGTTTGAGCCAGTTGATCTGCAATTAATCCCTACATTTTTAGTGCCAGCGTTACATGCTTATATTAAGCAACATAACATACTATTGAGTTTAAATCAGCAAGAACACTTGGCAGATAAAGTTAAAACTGCGTTACGTAAAGAGTTACATCAATCACCTTTGGGTGCGTTGCCGGATAATAAAACTAAAATATCAGCCGCGAGCGATGAGCAGTCCTCGTGCTTAATTATGTGAGGGTAAATTTTTCAAGGAGACTAATATGAAAGCCTCAGCTTATTGTGGGTTAGATTTTGGCACAAGCAATTCTACTATTGGAGTATGCGTTAATGGCGAGTGTCAACTGATTGCTCTTGAAAACAATAAACCCACCTTGCGCTCCGCAATTTTTTATAATTCAGAAACAAAAACTTGTGCTTTTGGCAATCACGCCGTAAATGAATATTTAAATGATGAGCCAGGGCGTTTAATGATGTCCTTAAAGTCGATATTGGGTTCTTCATTGATGTTTAAAAAAACGGTTATCCAGAATAAGTTGGTACCTTATACAGAAATATTAGGTAGTTTTATAGCCTATATGAAAAACAAAGCCGAAAATTTTTTAGGTATGGACATTGAGAATGTCGTGGTGGGCCGTCCAGTTAAGTTTCATGATCACGATCTTGAAAAAGATCAACTGGCTCAGGAAACCCTTGAAGGCATTGTAAGAGCACAAGGTTTCAAAAATATAATATTTAAATTCGAACCATTTGCAGCTGGACTTACCTATGAAAAAACTTTATTAAAGGAAGAGCTGGCATTAATCGTGGATATAGGTGGGGGCACTTCTGATTTCACTATCATTAAGTTGCAGCCAGGTGGTCATTCGAAAGATCGTTCCGCAGATGTGCTTGGTTATGGGGGTATTCATATTGGCGGCAATAATTTTGATAAGCAGTTAAGCTTAGACACCATCATGCCACTATTAGGTATGGGCTCTTTGATGAAAGGTTCCAGTTGCGATATCGTTGTGCCAACAAGTTTTTATTTTGACCTTACAACCTGGCATACCTTGCGACAATTATATGAGCACAGTTCCATTAATGCAGTAAAACAAATTTATCTTGCTGCTTATGAGAAACCGCTAATGGAACGTTTAATTACAGTGCTTAAAAATAAACAAGGTCATCGTATTTTGTATGTGGCCGAAGAAGGGAAAAAAACTTTAAGTCATCTTGAGGTTTGTTCTTTCAATTTAGATTTCATTGAAGGTGAACTTTCCATTGATGTTAGTTGTCAACAATTTAATAATATAATTAGTAAGTTTCGCGATCAATTAATTTCCAAAATACACGGTATTCTTACACAAGCAAAAGTTAAACCAGAAAGCATCCAAGCGATATTCTTTACCGGTGGATCGTCTCAGATACCGATTATACAAACTGAAATTAGTCAATTATTTCCATATGCGAAAAGTGTCTACGGAGATATGTTTGGTAGTGTAGGTTTGGGTTTAGCTTTGGCGGCTCAATCCGAGTTTGGGAAAACTAGAGACTAGTTGTGATTTCCTGCTTTCAAGCAGGCAGGGTGTTTTGATGTTGGTAGGTGTGCAAATAAATCAGTTAACTGATTTATTTCATGCATAGTTTTGGTATGGTTCGTAGAGGGAATGTCTTGGGTGCTTGTAGCAAGCAACCCCTCTCCCGCAATGGGAGAGGGGTTATAGTGCAAAGAGGAGAAATGGTAAAGTATAGATACCTCAATGCCGGAAGTCTCTCCCTCACCCCTCACGGGGGATTTGTTGGATAATTCGCTCCCATTTTTTGGAAAAGCACTGTATCCCCTCTCCCCTTGCGGGAGAGGGTTAGGGAGAGGGGTTGCCTAAATGTAACTGCTCATTCCGTCGTCCCACGGCTTGTCCGTGGGATCCAAAAATGAGGTTTCTGTTAGCTTTTTCCTGGATCCCGCGGACAAGCCGCGGGACGACGGGACTGAGCTGGCTATAGCGGGAGCAGTTAAGTCTAAACTAGATTATATTCTACCTCCGACCCTTCTTGATCATCTACGCCATAATCAGTACTTGTACCTGTGGAGGATCCATTGTCTCTGTTTCTCGGTGTTTTGAAAAGTAAACTATTTTTTGCTTCGGAAACCGTATTGCCTATTTTTGATGCAAATACTGAAGCAGCAGTCGATGTTAAAGAGGTAACTGCACCGACTAATGCAGCATTAGATAAATTAATTATGGCTTGAATGATGCCCTGATTGTTAGCAGAAAATCCACGAAGATTGTACTCTTCCATTAAAGTAAACAAAAAAGCACGACCGAAAGTTTGCAACGTAGTTTTGGCAATTTCAGATGGGGAGATATGTTTACCTTCGCATTTTGCAAAAGAGGCTTCCAGAGTTTTTTGAATTAACGCAGAGGCAGCTTCTGTGCTGGATGTGACGCAAGCTTTTATCAAGTTATCGGTAAATTTTGGTCCACAATAGCCTTGGATGATAGAATAAGCTGTCTCAAATCCTACATTAGCTCCGACAATGCCGCTCCCTTTAATAAGAACTCCACTTAAGGTTAACGACTTAGCATAACTTTTACATGCTTCACGCAAATCGTTGCCATTTTTATTGTAATTCTCTGTAATTTTAAGTGCGGCATCTGTCAAGAAAAAGTAGCCAACCAATGGTGGGGCAATATAACTGGCGCTCAGTTTAGCTATTTGCAATGGAGAACCACCAACTTTGATGTTATAAAATCTTAATAAATCCCAAATAAAATTAGGTAAACCCACATCAATCAAATCTTGTAACATCTGGTGTTTGAGGTTATGACTAGATTGTTTTTTATCGTTAAAAAGAGGATATTTAATAATTGAATCTTGTGTATGAAACCAGGACGAAGAGGATGAGGGAAGAAGAGACTCGCCCCCATTAATGCTGCTCTCCGATCGAGGCAAAGTAGAAAGCTTGAAATCGCTACTCGGTTCCTCAAAATCTTGTAACATCGGGTCTTCCAGGTTATGACTAGGTTTTTTTTTGTCCTTTAAAAGAGGACGTTTAATAATTGGATCTTCTGGATAAAACCAGGACGAAGAGGACCCGGGAAGAGGCTCGTCCCCATTAATGCTACTCTCCGATCGAGGCAAAGTTGAAAGCTTCGAAACATTGCTACTCTGTTCCTCTTCTCCTAACCCATCGTTTATTACAATAAATGAACAATCCTTTTCTATTGACTCATCTATTACAATATATGAACAATCATTTACTAAATCAACGGTCTGCGGTTTTTGTTCCATATACATGCCCTCTAGTTAGTTTAACTTTGCACTATTAACCTACTCTCAGTTACTTGTAGTTATAATAGTCTGCAATCCTTAAGCGAATATTAGAAAATATTCCAAAGTTTCTAGCGGCCGAGTTATCTAACTTACACTGCTGTGGTTTAAGCATAAATTAATATAAAATCACATAATTAAACAGCTATACCCCTTGCTCTCACTAATATCTGGAGGTTCAGAGTCATCAGCAATTGAAGCAATGATGGAGCGTTGGAAGAAACCTGGATTTTTATTCAAATGTTGCAGATTAACCTTAGCTGTATACAATAATTTAGCTAATTTATTTAGCTCTTTAGATTCTGCCGTGATAGTTAATGTCCATTGATTCCAATCAGGTTTGAATTGACCAATGTTGAAAGTAATGCCGTTATTATTTAATAGTTCCCGTAGTCGTGCGCTGATTTCTACTAGCTCCTTCTTTATCTCATCTTGAGCTGCTAAGACGTAATTCATCGCAGTGAATTGCAACGATAGCTTTTCATTATGCTGTCGAGTAATGGAAAAAATATAGCCCTTATTCATGAGTTCTGTTAATTTTTGTATAAAGGGGTCTATGTGTTGTAGTTCAAGTGCAGAATCTGGTTCTGGAGATGGAAGCAGTAAATTTTCAGCGTTTGTGATTGGCAATATAGAAAGAGATTTTTTTTCTTCATTCTTAACGGAATTTTCAGGTAACTGAACTATAGATAATGAGCTGGTCTCGAGCGATGATCCGGGTAAAGAGGGGGGGGTTAATGTTTCACTCTGTGGGGGTATCTGAGTAATCATCACTTGATTATTGACTACTGATGAGGCACTGCTACTGGTCGTAACGGTATCATTCGTACTGATAGATTCTTGGGTTGTCTGGATAAGTGGCACAGATTCTTGCGGAATGTTTTGCGGCGTAAATTGTTGTTCAATGCCGCCATATGAACCCTTGCGTTTTGTAGCATATTGTCGCAAATAATCTTTCATTGGGTGAGTGGTTGCCAATGCGCTCAACTCTTTGGTTAATATCGGCGCAGTCTTTAATAATAAGTATTGCACTGTGGCCACGTGCCCATTTTTAATGGCTGCAGATAAAGGCGTATGGCCATCATTATTGGCTGCTATGGCCGAGATGCCCTGCTCAAACAACCATTCCACTGCAGCTGTACGTCCGCTTCGTGCAGCGAAAAATAAAGTAGTATTTCCAGATTTATCTTTTTGTTTTAATAGCTCTTTGGTCAGGTCAGCGGCAAGTAATACTTCCAGTACCGGGATAGAGCCTGCACACGCTGCTAAAAAAATCGGCGCGATACTCCAACTGCAATCCAGTGCTGTTGGGGAAAGACCTTTATCCAAACATTCTTTTACCCTCGTGACATCACTTCGATTAATCGCGATCAAAAATTTCTTGGTACGTTCATCTTGTTCATTGGATGACAGGATGGGAGGTATCATTATTCCTAAAGTTTTAAGATCATTTTGTGAAGATTGCATTGGATATAAAGGATCCATACACGTGCTTTCGATAATGAGGCCCAATCTGGGATTGACAAGTTTTTGCGGAATTAAAGAATGGTAATACTCGCCTACAGTATAACCCAGATATGCCGTAGTCACCGGGTTATTCCGGCGATACACATGGGGTGCCATGCCATCACTGGGTATAATAGCCAAACTAATATGCAGTGCCCGCGATAATGCGTACCAATGAGCAGCGTCAGTCTTCCTGCTAGGTTGACTCATGCTATTAAAGAATGCTGTCATATTCTCTGTAACTGAAGTTGTATACAATCCTAGATTTTTAAGCATATGAGCGACTGCTTTTTCACGTAAATCTTCAGGTGGAATCAAAATACCCAATTGCCGCCACAGTTGATTGCTGACAGCCTGATAGAAGTTATTGCTATTATCAGACTGAGAACCCGTGCTACTTTCCAAATCGTATCCATAGTCAGTCGTAATTTTTTTTAACGCTATAATAGAATTTTCTTTTTCCTTTTTTTCATTAACTGAAACGGTTTTCGATTCAATTTGTCCACTAGGTTTCTGACTCCATTGAATTGTGGCGTTGAGTAATTGCTCATATAAGTTTGATTGATCAATCGGTAATGATTTCAGTTCTGGAGGAGTTGTGGTAGAAATCGGTGTAATCGCGACTGAAGTCACAGGTTCCTCTTGGCGCTCAGGAATTTTCTGATCAGATGGCCCGCTCTTGATTTCATTCTGGGAAGATAGTTTAGCAACTTCTGGATTGTGAAAATGGGAGGACAAAAGTCTTTCGATAGGACCTAAAGGATTCCCGTGCAACATAAAAGGTAAACCTTTAGCGGTATAATGCCTATCTAATTCGTTAAGAAGTGCACGTGGCAAGGATATATCTTTGGATGGAATAGATTTGCTAGGGCTATCAGTAATAAGTATCAACTTATTGCCTTTGAGAACTATTCCAGGTTGTAAATGTTCTATCTGTCGAATGACAAATGGTAACCAAGGGTTAGTAAGTGCAGGTATCGATGGTGTCTTTTGTTGCGTCATCTCTCGGAGTAAATAGTGTTCTATTAGGATAGTTAAGGGTATACCTGCTAAATGTACATTTTTATTATTACACGTTCTCAGGAAATCATCTGTACAAAAATTGAGTTTTTCAGGCGTGATTAAAGTATTAAGCGCCCAGGCTACCGCCTCTCCGAGCACTAATTCATTTACAAGGCTTGCCAGTAGATCTATCACTTCAGGCGTGGTCGCTACTGTTCCGAGTCTTCCTAATGTTTTGGCTGCATGACATTTAAGGGTTAAGACATGGGTATGTATTCTGGCGCCATTGATATGAAGGTCTGATTCTTTGTCTGCCAAAATATCTATTAAAGCAGACACTGTCTCAGGCGAGGCTGCACAATTCCCCATTTGGCTTAACGCCTTAACTGCATTGAGACGAATACGTCGGTTTTTATCTCGTAGCGCCTCGGTTAATGCGGCCGCAACCTCAGGTGTGTTGGCGATGGGTCCCAATGCACAAAAAGCTTGAGACGCATAAAATCTAGCAAACCATTCTTTATTGCGTAACACATCCACTAAAAACCTAAGGAGACTGGGTATTGCCGCATGAACTTGTAATTGCGCCAGTGCTTGAGCTGCTAAGACTCTGATGCCTAACTCTGTGTCTTTTCCGGCAGCATTTGTTAAAGCCATCACTACTTCCTTTTTGGCAGCGGTTACTCCCAATTGACCGAGTGTCTCAGCAGCTTGCGCGCGAACATAGGGATCTTTGTCTTTTAGCGAGATGAGCAAAAGATCTAAAATCTGAGGCATAGCGGCCTTTATGCACAATTGACCCAATATCTCAACTGCATTGGCGCGAACATAGGGGTTTGTATCTTGTAAAGCAGTAACTAACAGCGGGGGTAGCTTAGATTTGCTAGTCTCCTGCAATTGCTTTAGTGCCAGGGCAATAGGGCGCCGAACAAAACTTTCTTCCTCTTTCAAAGCGACTTGGACTAAAATAGCCATTATCTGATCTACTGCAGTAGTCAGTGCACCTAATTTACCTAAGGCTTGTGCTGCTTTGATTCTGACAATGATGTTTTCATCCTTCAGGGTAGTAATTAAGGCGTTCAACACTCTAGATGTAATTGCCGCTATTCCCATTTGGCCCAACGCGAAGGCTGCGTTGCCGCGGACGTTGTACTTTTCATTGCCCAGAAAACTGAAGTTGTGTGGAGGGTCGATATTTTTTAGGGCTGCGACTAAAGCATTCAATACCTCGGGAGTAGCTGCCGCTGACCCCAATTTACCTAAGGCTTCAGCAGCACTGGTTTGCGCAGGAAGATGACCCATACTCTCCTGGTCTCGCAGCGCAGAGAGCAACTTTTCTAGTATATTAGTTTGTTTAAGAACAAGCGGATTTTGAGCGAGTAGTGCCCATAAGAACTCATATTCTTTCTTATTAGAATAAAGTCTTCTGGCATCCTGGGGCACCCATATGTCGACTTCATGCAACAACCAATCCCGATGTCGAATCCGCGAATCACAACGGGCTGCTTCTAAGCAGCGGGCTAGCAAACATACCTGTGCTTTATGCGTTATATCATGGGGAGCTGCCCATAACGCAGACCAAAAGGCTTGTAATGCTCGATCATATCCCCGCTGTGTAGTGAGTTTAGCCAAAATACTTAATATCTGCGCAGCGTTTGGATGATATTTATTATTAGCAATCCAGGCTAAACAATTATCATATTCCGCACTACCAAAATCTCCTTGAAATGCTTTTCGCATATATTTCGCAGCCAATTCCGGATGGAGAAGAAACAGTTTAGGCAATGTCGGTGAGATGGAGATGTCAGTTTCCGTAGAACTGGTAAGAGTCTGTTTGTTCTTTGAGTCGATGTCAGATGAAGAGGGATGATGCTGAACTGGCGACGCTCCTGGCAGTGGGGACGACAGAACAGAAGCTTTAGATTCAGGGGGTAATTTAGTATTTCCCAGTGTCTCCTTGTGGGCAAATGACAAAAGGAGCGAGGTCATCGTTGAATTCTGGATATGCTCTTTGCGATCCGGTGTGATATTTTTTTTCTCTTCCATTCTACATCCCTTTTGTTTTGTTAATAAAGGCTGGCAAGTGAATACAATTTTTTCATGCAAGTTAGCTGAATTTTTCCATATAAAAAATCATGATTGTCAGACATAGTCAACCGTCATTGGGTGTAATGGTCAAGTAAATTTGGACGGTCGGGTTAGATTCTTGGCGCACACCACTGTGGCAAAAAAAAATAGTTTGAGCTGGGTAACGAAAATACAATGTAGTGGTAAAATAATGGATGTTCTAAATTAACGATTTTTCTAGTTGCATAAATTCAAGGAGTCACTAAAATTGAAAAAAATAATCAGGAGCGATTCATGTTAAGAAGACTTATGCTTGCTATTGTTAGTTTCATTTTCTTGGTTTTTATCCCCACCTCGGTAACCTATGCTAATAATTCCCCATATGCTCCGCTTGATGCGAGTGAATTAGTCCAGATAGTAGCTACTGTTAAAAAGGCACCGCAGTACTCTGAAGATCTATTTTTTGCTATGGTCCAACCTGCTGAACCAGCCAAAGTGACTGAAGATGTGCCTAAGAGCAAACGTCAAGCATTAATCACATTATTTAATCGAGAAAAAAATAAAGTTTACGAGGTATTGGTTGATATTACTGCGAACAAGATAGTTTCCTGGCAAGAAGTACCCCATGTTCAACCTATTGCCAACTCCTACGATTATGACTTAATGCCCGAATTATTAAAATCAGATCCCAGCTGGCGTAATGCCTTACTCAAAAGAGGTATTAAAGACCCAGATAAGGTGTTTGCAGATCTTTGGGTGTTGGATGCATTCGATGACTCATCATTAGAGAATCATCGTTTAGTGCGCGCAATTCCTTTTTATCATGATGATACTGATTTTATTTATGGTCGCCCGATAGAAGGTTTAGGGGCTATAGTGGATTTGACTACTAAAAAAGTCAGCGTGATTGATACGGGGATTGTGCCACTAGCTAATAGTATCAGCGCTTATGATAGCAAGTCGGTAGCTCCATTGCGGCAAGCCCCGAATTATGTGCAAATGCAACAACCAAAAGGACCTAGTTTTCAATTAAAGGACTATCAACTCACTTGGCAAAATTGGCGTTTTACCCTTTCATTTAATCCGCGCGACGGGTTAGTGTTACATAATATTGCCTATGATGATAATAATCGTTGGCGCTCCATTTTGGATCGAGTATCTTTATCGGATATTGTAGTCCCCTATGCTGATCCTGATCCGCAATGGATTTGGCGTCGGGCTTTGGATGCGAGTGAATATGGTTTGGGCTTTATGTCAACTCCATTGCAACAAGGGGTCGATGTACCAGAAAATGCTGTGTTGCTTAATCTGCCAACAGTTGATCCGGAAGGTAACATTAAAGAATTCAATCACGCGGTAGGTATTTATGAAGAATATGGAGGTTTTGTCTGGAAACATTTTGATAGTAATTTAACGGATACGAATGCATCACGACGCGCGCAAAATTTAGTCATTGTCTCAGCCATAACTGTCGCTAATTATGATTATATTGTGAAATATACTTTTAAGCAGGATGCAAGTATAGAAGTAAAAGTCATATTGACAGGAATTTTGCTGCCCAAAGGCGTTGACAAATCTTATCACGAACGTTTTGGGCATCTAGTGTCTGAAAATATTGCTGCTCCGCTGCACCAACATTTTTTTAATTTTCGCTTAAATTTTGCTGTTGACGGCAGACAGAATTGGTTATTTGAACACAATACCGCCGGTATCCCGCAAGGTCCGGAGAATCCAACCGGCAATGCTTTCTTACATAGTAAAACATTACTAAAAAATACTTTAGATGCCAGACGTCTTGTGAACCCTTTAAGCAGCCGTTTTTGGGTCGTTTTTAACCCTCACGTGACCAATGGCCTGGGTCAACCCGTTGGTTATGCCTTATTACCTGGAAACAATACCGTCTCCTATGCACAGCCGGACAGTGCAGTCAAAAAAAATAGCGCCTTTGTTAATTATCATCTTTGGGCAACTCCTTATGATCCAAAACAAATGAATGCCATGGGTCTTTACCCCGTTTTGGCAAAGCAACAGAACGACTTAGCACAATGGGCAGAACAAAACAAATCCTTGGAAAATGTCGACATGGTGCTTTGGTATACCGTAGGCTTAAATCATATGCCCCGACCAGAGGAATGGCCAGTTATGCCAGCTGCAGAGGTTTCTTTCAAAATTGCGCCCTTTGGATTTTTTGATCGCAATCCTGCCATTAATTTGCCTGAATACCATGCGGAAGATGCTAGCTCTGACGGGAAGAGCGCCGAACTTAAATCTGGCAAAAAAGCAGAAGATAGACATGCCGCAAATGCTCAATAATCTAGCCGAAATTTTTTTAAGTTCGGCCAATGCGTTTGACCGAACTTTTACTTTACAGAAAAGTCATTTAGGCTATACTAGGCGGGTGCGGGCCCATAGCTCAGTTGGTTAGAGCAGGGGACTCATAATCCCTTGGTCCTAGGTTCGAGTCCTAGTGGGCCCACCATAAAATCAAAGGGTTGCAAAGAGACGCTCCAAAGCCACCAATAAATGGGACACTGGTGGGACAAAACACAGCAACAATTCACAACTGAATAGCTAAAGGACTCTTAGCTAACTCGAATATCATGGAAGATTAAAATGCGGATATTTGCTTTAGTTTTTATTACCTTATTATGGCTTTTATTTTCCACCACTGCTCTTCCGCGCTCAGCTTCCGAAAGTCTCACATTATTCCCGACAGAACAAAAAGCCCAGCATCATTGCCCTGAAGATGAAGTAGTCTGGCTTAACATTAAAACGGGTATTTGGCATGTCCAAGGTGCTCGCTGGTATGGTAGTACAAAAAATGGCGCCTATGTTTGTAAACAAGAAGCGGCAGATGCAGGAAATCGCCAGAGCTTGAATGGCTGAGGCCATAAATCGTTCGTAACCAAAAATTTTATCTTTGATATAGCGACATTCCTCGTCGAACACTCAAAATTAAATGTCTTGCTTGCCAATTAAAAATTCATATTACTCTTCAAATTAACCTAACCTGACACCGTTGATTGTTACTCTGCGGCAAACACAATATCGAAATATATAACTAAAATACCCCAAAATTGTCCCATCAGCGACCTATTTCAAAATATACCACTTTAAAAACAATGCTATATGCATTAATTACGTAGGATTGTCTATCTCTTGTTGCCATCTTTTGCACATTACTGTAGTCTGTCGCCTTCTTTTAAATTGAAGGTGACAAACCCCGATGGCCACCATAGAAAAACGCACATCCAAAGAAGGAAAAGTAGGCTACAGAGCAAAAATACGTCTCAAAGGCTTTCCAGAACAAAATGCTACCTTCGAGAGATTAACTGATGCAAAAAGATGGGTACAACAAACTGAGTCAGCCATACGAGATGGCCGGCACTTTAAAACCAGCGAAGCTAAAAAAAGAACCCTTGGCGAAATGATTAACCGTTATTTAAAAGATATTTTGCCGAGCAAGCCAAAAAATAACAAAAATAGAACACTGCATCTAAACTGGTGGAAGAAGGAAATCGGCAAATTTTCATTAGCTGAAATTACTCCTGCTCTTATTGCTCAATTCAGAGATAAGTTGGCAAACGGTATTACAACACGAGGTACACAACGCTCCCCTTCTACTGTAGTGCGTTATATGGCCGCTCTATCACATACTTTTTCAATAGCAATAAAAGAATGGGGTTGGTTAGAAGATTCTCCGATGCGTAGAGTTAGCAAGCCCAAAGAACCTCGGGGGCGCGTGCGCTTTCTATCAGATGGTGAACGCCAAAGATTGCTAGAAGCTTGCCAAAGCAGCTCTAGCCCCTGGCTTTACCTGGTTGTGGTATTGGCTTTATCCACAGGCGCCCGACGCATGGAAATGTTAGGATTGTGCTGGGAAAATGTCGACCTGAACCGCGAAGTTATTACCCTGCATGAAACTAAAAACGGAGAACGCCGCATATTGCCAATTACAGGCCATGCTCTGGCACTGCTTAAAGAACACTCAAAAATTCGATCAATTCATACCAATCTGGTTTTTCCTGGAAAAAACTTTAAAACTCCTATTGACCTGCGCACTCCTTGGGAAACTGCACTCAAACACGCCGGCATTGAAGATTTTCGATTTCATGACCTTCGCCATAGCGCAGCTTCTTATTTAGCAATGAATGGGGCAAGCCTGGCGGAGATTGCAGAAGTACTGGGGCATAAAACCTTGCAGATGGTTAAACGGTACGCCCATTTATCGGAAGCCCATACAGCCAAGATAGTGGCGAGAATGAATGAGAAGATTTTTGGAGTAATTAATGAGTGAAATTATAAAAATTTATGGTACTGCAATAAAGGACGGCAAGATTTTAGAAGAAATGATTGAGGCCTCAGAAGAGCAACGGTATTTAAGTTGCAAATTTTGGCATAAATCAGCAACAGAAGCTCAACTTTTCGGTTTTTATTATCCTACAAACGATGGTTTCTCCGCTGCAAGAATAATAGGTATATTATCAGGCGAGTTTTTAAAAGCATCTAACATTGATAAAGCTTTAGAAAAAATATATTGCGCCATAGACTTATATCATCAACCCCCCTTAGGAGAGATTAAATGGATTGCTTATAAACCCACAACAAAATTTGAAGAAAAAGAAATTTCTCATCTACAGCCAATGATAGAGGCAATTGACCTGGGCTTTCGGTCAAAGGAAATTGGGGGTGGGGATGATATTTATCAAATGTTAAAGTGGGCGCGCACCAAAGAATGTTTTTTAAAAGACCAACTGGATATTGCAGAACAAAAAATATTAGCAACTCAAAGACCAGTTTTTATAAATGAAACCTGCACCGCCTCCAATATTCATATTGTAAAGCAAATAATACTAAATCGTCACTCCATACTTTATGAAGATGCAAAACAAATATTATTTTCCGATCTAAATATTAGTCATGAATTAAGAGAATCTGTAAAAAATGGCGAATTATATGTCAATATGCAGGAATCACTTCAAAACACACTTTGTCCTAAACCTCTGATTAAATGGTTAATGTCTTTAAATTACCTTTCTGCCAGGCTCATTGATGAATTTGAAGAGCTAAAAATTGAACAAATAAAGGAGTCTCAAAAACAAATATACAATGAAAACATCATTTTCTCTTCTCTGGAAAAATTAACCCACACCGGAAATAACAAAGATGATTTAATACAATCTGCCTTACGTGGAGAAAATGCAATTTATTTGCGGCATCACCGTGAGGTTCAATGGGTAAAAAAACAGAAGCTTGACGATATTAACTTACCGAAAGTTCGCTATAAAGGGTACGGACAATTAAAAAAGACGGAAAACGATGACAGCCATACATGTCAGTTTGGAGGATATACCTTAGATATGTTGATGCTTGGGAAACCTCCCTATCACTATGCCTCAAAGGATAAATATGATAAATATTACGAAATTGAATTTGTCCCTACCTATGAAGAAGCAAAGTATGGGTTACAGCCCCTTATAAAAATACCTAAAAATAAAGTATTAGATGAAATTTCAGACAAAAATTTGGGCATTATCGCACAGATAGATAAAAAATCAGCTCCCTCAAAATCATTAACACCGTTAGTCAGACTAAACAATAAAATATTAGAGTCAATTGAGAATAACCAATTGCTTGAAAGCGCTGTTAAGCATTTATATGATCGTATGGACACCTTTATATCTTTTCCATTGGATAGCATCAAGGAAGGCATGAAAGACCTTACCCCTACAGAAAGTCGAGAATATTTATTAAAACATGGAATAGGACATCCATTTTTTTATCAATTTTGTGAAGCATTATCATTAGCAAAAAACAATGAACACCATGAGCTGAAGCCCGCAATTAATGCCTTTAATGCTGGCAAAAAAGAAGAGGCAGTCACTATGATTTTTCAGCTGATGCTTAATGAGCTGATTAATAAAAAAATTGATGATATGAAAAAGTCAACAAGCGGACTGACCCTCATACTCATCAAGCTTCCTCTAATGAAAATTATGGATGATTTAGTGGCAGAATTAACAAAAACAGAAGATGATGAGTTATTAGAACTTTTTCCTGATGACTTTATAATAGGGGGTGCGATGACAGCTTATGAAAAAAATCCTGAATTTTGGCAAGAAATTTTAAAAAATATTCAACAACCTCTGGTTCAAAAAAATATTGAGAAGGCAAAGCAAACTATAATCTTACGCAATTATGCTGGCCTAGATAATTATGACATTAGAGAAATACAATGGGCGGCAATGAATTTGGTTAAGTCACACATAGAAATAAATAACCGGGACGATGACTTGCTTTCTCCAGAAAAAGCACCGATAACTGACGTGCCACCAACTAATTTATTGTCTAATCCTGATTCTAGTGAGGATAAAAAGACGCCAGTGCCCCTTAATGATGAGACTCTGAAGCATTACGAGGCGGGGAAAAAAATTAGTGAACGTAATACTGGCTATTCAAAAAAAGGAGCAAAAGCAAAAAAAGAGCAAGCAGAAGAAAAATATAAACCTTTACTTCTCTGTGCATTAACTAAAGCTAAATCCTTACCAAAACACTATAGCGCAAACCAGCTTTCCGCAGCTGTTGCTACCGAATTAAAAATCAAGCCAGGGAAACTCCGTTATATGCTCAGTTCTGACCCTGAAATAGCACCTCTATTAAGGCCACACGGAAATAGAAAACAAAAAAATTGACCCAACCCCATGGGATCATGGCAATTTCATTAGGCCAATTATTTCTATCTTGTCAATCAAATAAGCTATTGATTATAAATATATTTTTTTACGATTTCAGGTTTTCCGAAAATAATTGGCACTACCCCTTACTGTATCAATTTTTAAACTGATCTAATACCTCTAGCACCTAGCAATCCCGCTGAGTGATTTACAATGAGGTAATTAGCAATGCAAAGAAACTCATATCAAAATGCCATACAAAGCACCAGACCAAATTTGGAATATCCGCCAAATGAAGAATTTCCATCAATCCCAAAAAAATTAATCCCCGTACCCCAGTGGAATCAACATCATGAATGGCCAACTCAGTCTGGCCTTAGATATTGGATTTTCCACGGTAAGACTAATGGCTTTGACAAAGTCATCCGTCGCGTAGGTCGTCGGCTTCTCATTGATGAAACAGCTTTCTTTGAGTGGGTAAACTCTCAGCAAGAAGGAGGCGCCTCACAGTGAAGAAAAAGAAAAATTTTGACAATAGCAATAAGGGACAACGCATCAGGCTTTTAAACCGATTAAGAAAATCTCCAGTTACTACAGTTGAAGCACGCCATGAACTGGACGTTTTAAGCGCCCCGCCTCGCATTTATGAGCTACGATGGAATTTTGGCTACAATATAAAATTATTCTGGACTAAGGGTGAAAATCCAGGTGGCGGTTCTCATCGCATTGGAAAGTATGTGCTATTGCCTGGAAAATGGCGAGGGGGTGCAAAATGAGCTTGCAGGCAATGATTGCGCCCTCACCAATTAAGGATTGTGATGTTAGCTTATTTACTGACATCACGCAATTAGCTAAATACTTGAACAAGGGGTTTTAAAATGTCAAGGATAAGAACAATAAAACCTGAATTTTGGACGAGCGAGCAGGTAATATCCTGCTCGCTCCAAGCTAGACTGCTATTTATTGGATTGTGGAACTTTTGTGATGATAACGGCATACACCCGGCTTCACTGGTTCGCCTTAAAGCAGAAATTTTTCCGGCTGATAGCTGCACTATTGATGATATCCAGCAATGGATTGATGAGCTTATAAACAATAATCTATTACATCAGTATAACGTGACCGATAAATCATACTGGTGCGTAACTGGTTGGAAAAATCACCAACGGATAGATAAACCCAATTACCGCTATCCATTACCAGAAAAAACAGTCGGTGATTGCAATAATATTCAGCGATTCTGTCAAAATTCTGCTACTAGTCGGCAACGATTCGACGATCATTCTACGAATAGTCCGCGACTTGTCGATGACCATTCGACCACGGAATGGAAAGGAATGGAAGGGAATGGAGTAGAAATAGATATAGGTAAAGTTGCTCTCGCAACTTCACCGCTCTCAGTTTCTAAAAAATCTATCATTGCCAGGACAGTACAACAACATTCAAGCAGCCAAGATATTCAGGAGATATTTAATCATTGGCGGCAGGTGATGCACCACCCTCACGCCAAGCTGGATAAAAAACGTACTGCAAAAATAATGCAGGCATTAAAACTTGGTTACAATGTTTATCAGCTCAAGCAAGCCATTGATGGTTGTGTTCGCACCCCTTTTAACATGGGCGCTAATGACCGGAACCAAAAATATGATGGTATTGACTTAATTTTTAGAGATGCTGACCACATTGAACGGTTTATGTTAGCGGCTGATAATACTGCCACAACGATAACTTCATCCACCCATGATGCTATTTTTGCGGGGGTGATATGACGAAAACAGCAAAAGAAGTCTCATTGTTGCTGGCACAAAGGGCTGAAGAGATTGCTAAATACCTATTGCCCAATGGCAAGCATACTGGAAATGAATGGTGCGCAGGTTCAGTGATAGGTGAAGCTGGAGAATCGCTGAAAGTTCACTTAAATGGCGAAAAATCAGGCGTGTTTTGTGACTTCGCTACTGGTGAGGCAGGAGACCTATTAGACTTGTGGCGTTTAAATCGCAATATAAGCTTATTAGAGGCCATCTCGCAGTCAAAACAATGGTTAGGTATTGGCCCGCCCTATTTTGACGCTTACACGCCAAAAAAATACGTAAAACCAAAGGTGGGTAAAATTGCCCCTGCGAGAGTAACCGAGGCTGTAAAAAAATATCTTGTGGACGAGAGGAAACTGACTGAGCAAATTTTAATGGATTTCCAAGTTGGATCAACAGGTAATGAAATCATTTTCCCTTACTATCGTGATGGTGAACTAATCAATATCAAATACCTCAGCTTGGAGCGTCCTGGTGGAAAAAAGAAAATCCGTGCAGAGGCCAATTGTGAGCCTTGCCTATTTGGATGGCAGAGTTTTGCAACAAATACGCGCGAGCTTGTACTATGCGAAGGTGAAATCGATGCCATGACATTAACGCAGTATGGCTTCCCGGCGTTATCGTTACCCTTTGGCGGTGGTGGCGGCGCAAAGCAACAATGGGTTGAGTATGAATTTGAGCGGCTGACAGCGTTCGATAAAATTTACCTTTGCCTTGATAACGACCCGGAGGGGCAGATAGCAACAGCTGAATTAATCGAACGCTTAGGCCGTCATCGCTGCTTTGTAATAAAACTACCGCATAAAGATGCTAATGCATGTCTGCAGGCGGGCATATCCGCTGAGGAAATTAAAACCTGCTTTGCTCAAGCCCAAAGCCTTGACCCCACAGAGCTAAAACCAGCCCGTCTCTATGTTGAGCAGGTCATCGAAGAATTTTATCCTAAAGATGACAATGTACTCGGCATTCACCCACCCTGGGAAAAAGCACGTGGTAAAATTTTGTTCCGGCCGGATGAATTATCAGTGTGGAGCGGTATTAATGGTCACGGCAAGTCACAATTACTTGGCCAAATAATTTTGGAAACCATGCGCCAAGAGCATAAAGTTTGCATTGCCAGCTTAGAGTTAAAACCTCGGCGGTTACTGGCACGGTTAACACGACAAGCTGCAGGGCTAAGTAATCCGACAGTTGGCTACATTGAAGCAATACACCAATGGTATGGCGATAAACTGTGGCTATTTGACTTGACTGGAAATGCCAAGTCGCAACGGTTACTGGAAGTATTTTTATATGCCCGCCAGCGTTATGGCATCACAGTATTTGTTATTGATTCATTTATGAAGCTGGATATCGCCGAAGACGATTATAAAAGTCAAAAAGCATTTTTAGAAAAGCTTTGTGATTTCAAGAATGAATTTAATTGCCATATTCATTTAGTTGTTCATCCTCGTAAAGGCGCTGATGAAAGCAAATGGCCTGGAAAGCTTGACACCAAAGGCACTGGAGCAATTACCGATTTAGCCGATAATTGCTTCGTAGTGTGGCGAAATAAAGCCAAAGAAGCAGCAATGCAGCAAGCTACAAGCCAACAGCAACCAATACCCGCTGATATTGCTGATAAGCCGGATGTGCTTTGGATTTGCGACAAACAACGCAATGGCGGGGAGGAAGGAAAATTCGGCCTATGGTTCCACCACGCCTCCTTGCAATACCTGGGCTATCCGCAGCAAAAGTTGGTGACATATGTACCTTATTCTGCGCTGTCCCGATCAGTAAACTAAACGAACAAGAACTAAACATGCCCAACAAAAAGCCTACCAAAACCAAAAACCTGGCCAACAATGAAGTGAAAAATTCACTGGATGTGCTGATGCTACCACTGGTGAATAGCGTTAATACCGTCTCCGCCGTCAAAAAAATTCCTGCCGCACATCTCGGCGACATTTTGAACAAGATCAAAAGCACCAACGAAAAAATAGCCGGTGGCAACTTGCATCACCTGGAAGATATGCTGATTAATCAGGCGCATGCGCTGGAAGCTGTTTTTTATTCTTGCACTGAGAAAATGCTACGCGGAGAGTATTTAAATCAAGTACGTGTGTACAGCGAAATTGCCTTAAAAGCTCAAAAGCAATGCCGTAATACTGTAATGGCAATTGCCGAACTGAAAAATCCAAAACAAACAGCATTTATTAAGCAACAAAATAATGCTATCAATCAGCAAATTAATAATTTAGAAAATAAAATAAACCCTGCAAACGAACTATTAGAGATCAACAATGAGTCGATGGACACCAGAACGCAGATTACAACAGTCCCAACTTATCCACAACTGGAAACCGTGGACAAAATCAACCGGAGCTAAAACTGTAGAGGGCAAACAGATTAGTAAGATGAATGCCTATAGGCATGGTGCTTATAACGAAGTCAACAGGGAATTAAGGCGAACCTTATCCCAATATGATCAAATATTAGACAGCTGCCAGTGCAGCATTTAATCTAAATGCTAAACCCGTATTGTGCTTGAAGGTGACTGATGCTATCTTATCATAGAGTGCTCAAAACACTTACAAAGGCGGTATAACTGCGTCCGTTAGCGCAGTTTTTATGTCGGGTGTGGGTCTAATACAATACCCGAGAGGGAAATATACCCGCCACACCTTTGTAGTGGTTTTGAGCGCCCGACACCTTTTCTGGTGTTTTTTCTTCAATAAACTACAAAGGAGTTATTCCGATGGATTATCACACCATTTCTAATCCTGCCATTGATTTGATTGATCTAAAAGACAAAATCTACGAAAAAATTACCAAAGCTAAAGCGGTTATATCCTGCATCATGTTTGCGGTTGAATTTGTGCGGGATGAGGTAGAAATAGATAATCATACGCTTTATCATGCACTATGGGTGGTTGATGAATATTTAGATGATCTGAAGAGATTATAGAATATTACAAGCTAATATAGTGACTTGATTATAAGACCTCACTATCCGGTGGGGTCTTACTGAAAATATTAAATGGAAGTTTATTTATATCATATGGCAAACCCTATGATAAAAACACTAATTATACCGACTGGGAAAACAGTTTAAAAACGATTCAAGTTGATGTGGACAAAGAAATTTTTCCAGGTATGTGGAATAAAGTAAGCGCAGTCTTATCACCGGCAAAAGAAGAAGACCTGGGGTTTATCAGGATTGGGTTTTTTGCTAAAACACTTTCTTTGCTACAAGATAACCGAAAAAATCAGGATTGAGTGTCTCAATGAAGTTAACAAGCCACACAAAGAATTATGCTAACCTCCTGAAGGAAATCAAGACTCGTATCACTCAGGCGCAATACGAAGCGTTGAAAACAGTTAACAAAACGTTGCTTGGGCTATATTGGGACATTGGCAAAGTGATCATTGAACGTCAGCAGGTAGAAGGATGGGGTAAATCTGTGGTAGAACAATTAGCCTATGATTTACAAATAGATTTCCCTGGAATAAAAGGTTTTTCTGCTCCTAATTTATGGCGCATGCGTTTATTTTACGAAACTTACCACCAAAACCAAAAACTCTCACCACTGGTGAGAGAAATTAGCTGGACAAATAACCTCATTATTATGGATCAATGCAAAGATAATCTGCAGCGTGAGTTTTATCTACGAATGACTCGCAAATTTGGTTGGTCAAAAAATGTCCTTTCGCACCAAATCGAAAATCAAACTTACGAAAAAACCCTTTTAAATCAAAATAATTTTGAAAATACGCTGCCTAAAGAAATAAAAGCGCAAGCTAAACTAGCTGTTAAGGATGAGTACATTTTTGACTTTTTAGAATTAGGTGAAGCCCATAGTGAACGTGAGTTGGAGCAAGCATTATTGGCCAAAGTAGAGCACTTTCTTAGAGAAATGGGTGGGATTTTCACATTTGTTGGTAGCCAATATAAGCTGGAAGTGGACGATCGGGAGTTTTTCATTGATATTTTGCTATATCATCGCCATTTGAAGGCATTGGTAGCCGTAGAATTGAAAATAGGGGAATTTGAACCTGAACATGTAGGAAAGATGCAATTTTACCTTCGTGCTTTGGATATGCAGGTTAAATTACCAGAGGAAAATCCATCCATAGGTATTATCCTTTGCAAAAGCAAGCGTAAAACTATTGTTGAATATACTTTACATGATGCCAACAAACCCATTGGCGTTGCTCAATATCAGGTTTTTACTAAGTTGCCGAAAGAGCTAAAAGGCCAGTTGCCCAGCCCTGAAGTTATTGCTCAATTATTGGGTGAAATATAGACTAAACGTGCCATATTGGTTGATATGTTCCATTTTGGAACATGTCGCAGTAGGGATGTAAGCCATTCCGAGAGGGGTACAATCTGGAGTGCGCCGTAGCAAAGCTACAATAAAGATGGCGGAAGGCCCGCCGTGATCTGCTTGCAGGAGTCGGTCACAAACCAACTTAAGCTGCTGTTCAAGGAAAACGGTAGTGAGCGTTAAGTAAAGCCAGCGGAAAACTGGCGAGGTAGGGGTTAGGAAGGTGAATAAAACTGAACCATTGTTGAAGCGTCGTTAGACCTAAGTAACGTCAAAATCAAAATCTTCCAGATATTTTGGGACAAACATACAGGCAACCTGCTTACTGAGTATGTGGCGTTCGGCGTAGAGATGGCACGAGCCTAACCTGGGCTTTAATGTGGAACTGCGGGAAGCAGTTATCTGGATGCAAAAGAGAGAAACTCAAGGGGTAAAATCTCAAGAGTGAGAGTATCGATGCCAGAAACTGTGACGGAGCTGTTCGTAGTAGTGATGAAACTCCTGTAATGGGAGTGGAGCGAAGGGGCAGCGTTAAATGTGGTTGTCAATTTCGGAACTTGAAAAGAGGATAAGAAGTGGATAAACCAAAACCATTTGTAATATCAAAGAGGTTAGTATGGGAGGCTTATCAACGAGTCAAAGAGAACAAAGGTGGTGCTGGAATAGACCGAGAATCCTTGCTCGACTTTGATAAGAAACTGAGTAAGAACCTATACAAAATCTGGAACAGACTCAGCTCAGGCAGCTATTTTCCGCCAGCTGTGAGAGGGGTAGAAATCCCTAAGAAGCAGGGAGGAACAAGACTGCTTGGAGTGCCGACTGTATCGGATAGAATAGCGCAAATGACGATCAAGCTGATGTTTGAACCATTAGTAGAGCCACACTTTTTGGAAGACTCATATGGATACAGACCGAACAAATCGGCGCTGGATGCTATAGGGGTCACACGAAAGCGGTGCTGGAGTTACGACTGGCTCATAGAGTTTGATATAAAAGGGCTATTTGACAACATAGACCATGATCTGTTGATGAAAGCGGTGCGTCAACATACCGACAATAAATGTATATTATTGTATTTAGAGCGATGGATAAAAGCCCCCGTGGAGTTGCCGGACGGAACTGTCAAAAGCAGGGATACCGGAACACCCCAGGGCGGTTATGCAAAGCTTTGCATAATCCACCTTATGCGAAGAAAGTAATTATGCAAAGTAGTTCTTAAAGTTTCCCATTAATTCAACAACTTCATTTCAATTTACTTTGCATAATAGCCTAGAGCGATAATAGAGTCTAGCACTCTAATTATCATTTCTAGGAGATATTTTTATGCAAAATAAACCATTGATTGATCTGCTCCGTGATTTGGAGCAAGAAATGCTTCGTCTAGGTTACACTGAAGGTTCCATGAAGTTTTATCGTAGACGCTGGCAAATGTTATTAGGATTTGCACAAGAACGCGATGAACCCTTTTTTTCTGAAAGTTTAGGAATGGATTTTCTCGAAAAGTATTTTCATATTCTTGAAAAAGATTCTAACCGTAAACTTTCCCAATCAGAAGTTCAAGAACTCCGCATCATACGGGTAATTGGAGACTTTCAACTCCATCATGCCATTTTACGTCGATATTTTAAGCACAAAGAAATTTTAACTGAACCCCATTTTTTAACTATCAGTCATCGATTTAAATCCTATTGCGTAGATAATGGCTATTCTGAAGTAACCATTGATCATTATGTTAAACAATCTGCAAGATTTATGGATTACCTCGCTTCACAGCAAATTATCAGCTGTCAGAAAATTAATCTCGCATTCATTCATAATTATATTAAAACTTTATCTGGTTACGCCTATAAAACCGTGGAACAAAATATTTGTTCCTTGCGCGCATTTTTTCGTTTCCTTTTAAAAACAGAGGAGGTTGCGATTGATTTTGCAGCAAAAACACCAATGGTTCAAGCCAGAAAGCAAACTCGTATTCCATCTGTATGGACAATCGATGAATTGAAAAAATTGATCGCCGCTATTGATAGAGGAAGTCCAAAGGGTAAACGAGATTATGCCATCATTTTGTTAGCCTGTTGTTTGGGGATGCGATGCCTGGATATTAAACATTTAAAAATGGAAAATTTTAAATGGGAAGAGAAAAAATTAATTTTCACTCAATCTAAGACGAAAACCCCTACTGTTCTTCCGTTAACTCCAGAAGTAGGCTGGGCGGTAATTGATTACCTCAAGCACGGTAGACCTAAAATAGACAGCCCCTTTATTTTTGTCAAGCACATGGCTCCTTTTGGTCCCTTTGCAGAAGACGATCATTTAGCTCAGATCATTAAACATTATATGGAGCTGGCGCATCTACCTACTTTGAAAAAAAGAAGAGGGATGCATTCCCTTCGACATACGATGGCCAGTCATCTTTTGGAAAAGGACACACCGCTTGCTGTTATTTCTGACATTCTCGGTCATATGGATACTGACTCCACGGCAGTTTATTTAAAAGTTGATACGAAGAAACTAAGAGAATGTGCAATGACTTTTGGGGAGGGTATTCATCATGAATAATTTTAATTATACCGGCCCTTTCAAGGATCATATTCAAAATCATTTAAAATTAAAACAGGCTATTGGATACAAGTATGATACTGATGCCGGGCATTTAAAACGTTTCGATCAATTTACATTAGATAAATATCCTCAAGCGACTATTCTGACTAAGGAAATGGTACTTGATTGGTGCAGCAAAAAAACTTATGAGGCACAAGCCAACCAAAGCTCGCGTGCTTCTGTCATTCGGCAATTTGGAAAATATCTCGATTCTATCGGAATGAACGCTTATGTCTTAGCCAAAGGTTATTATCCTAGCGCAAAACAATATATACCGTATATTTATACTATTGAAGAATTGGAAAAATTTTTCTCTGAAACCGACCGATGTCAGTATTGTTGCGAATGTCCCTATCGGCACCTGATTATGCCTGTGATTTTTCGCATGATCTATCTATGCGGATTGAGATTATCCGAAGCCAGACTGCTTAAAGTTGCAGATGTTGATCTAAAAGACGGTGTCCTCAGCATCCATCACGCTAAAAAAGATAATTGCCGATTGGTGCCTATGTCCGCCTTTCTAACGGATCTATGTCGAAATTTCTCAAAAAAAGTGCACCTAAACTCAGCCGAAAGTGATTATTATTTTCCAGCATTGCATGGTAAACCCATGACAAAAACTAATCTTTATCATAACTTCCGCAGATTTTTATGGCGTGCCAAAATTTCCCATGGCGGCAGAGGACATGGCCCACGCATTTATGACTTTCGACACGTTTATGCCGTGCATTGCTTAAAAAAATGGGCTGAAGAAGAAAAAGATCTCACTGTTTACCTGCCTCTGTTAAAAACCTATATGGGACACGACTCATTCAACGAAACTGCCTATTACCTCCGCTTAACTGCCGATGTATTCCCTCACATCACGTTAAAAATAGAGACTCAGTATCCAAACATCATCCCCATGCTTGGAGGTGAAACCAATGAAACCCACTGATTTTGCAAAATACCTAACTGAATTTCTTTCCATTTACTTGCCAACGCAGAAAAATGTCAGCAAAAATACTATTCACTCTTATCGAGATACATTTAAATTATTGATTAATTACTGTCAAGAGATTAAAAAAATTTCGGCAGAAAAAATCACTATTAGTATTCTCTCAAGCCAATGGTTGATTGATTTTTTACAGTGGCTGGAAACAGACAGAAAATGTAGCATATCCACTCGAAATCAAAGACTAGCGGCTATTCATTCTTTTTTTAGATATTTACAGGCAGAAGAGCCTGCTGGTATATTTAATTTTCAAAAGATCACAGCTATCCCCATTAAAAAAGCACAGAAAAAAATTGTGGAATATCTGACTCCAGAAGCTATGAAATTACTTTTGGAGCAGCCCGACAAACATACGTTGAGGGGTAGACGTGATTTAACGTTAATGGCGGTCTTATATGATTCTGGAGCACGCGTGCAGGAAGTATGTGATCTGAAGATCGGTGATGTTAGTTTACAAGAACCCGTTGTTATTACGTTAACTGGCAAAGGAAATAAAATCAGACGGGTACCTATCATGAAAAATACAGCTTCTTTATTAAAAAATTATTTGTCGGAAAATAACTTAGATAAAACTTGGAAAAATGAAAATCCACTATTCACAAATAACCAACATAGGAAACTGACAAAAGAAGGCGTGTCTTACATAATTGCAAAGTATGTTGAATCTGCCAGAAAAAAATCAACCATAGTACCTTTAAAAGTACATGCCCATATGCTTCGCCATTCAAAGGCGATGCATTTATTACAAGCGGGTGTTAATCTCATCTATATCCGTGATTTTCTTGGTCACGTTGACCTGAAGACCACAGAGATATATGCCAGGGCAGATACTGAAACCAAAAGAAAAGCTGTTGAAAATCTTTATCCTGATTTAATTGAAAGTAATCTGCCTGATTGGAGCAAAGATCAAGCATTGCTTTCGTGGCTGTCTGAGTTAAAATAAACACCATGAGAAATTATGCAAAGTAAATAAAAGTAAAATCATTATTTTTTAATAACCTAAGTAATTTACTTTGCATAATGTCCTACTTCGCATAAGGCGGGGTCATTAGTCCGCTGCTAAGTAATTTATATTTGCACTACGTTTTTGATGTATGGATGACAAAGTATCATCCAGAATCACTGTGGTGTCGCTATGCTGATGATGGAATCTGCCATTGTAAAACCAAAGAACAGGCTGAGACTTTGTTAAGTGAGCTTGAACAGCGGTTTAGGGAATGCAAGCTTGAAATACATCCAGAGAAAACAAAGATAGTGTACTGCAAAGATGGCGGTCGAAAGGAAGCCTATACTGGCAATACAAGCTTTGAATTTCTGGGATATGAATTTCGAGTAAGGAGAGCAGAAAACAGGAAGACAAAAGAAATATTTGGAAGTTTTCTACCAGCAATAAGTCCAAAAGCAGAAAAAGCCATTACACAGGAAATTAGGGAGCTGAATGTAAGGAACAAAAGCAACCTAAGTCTGCAAGAACTGGCGAAGTGGCTCAATCCAAAGATACAAGGGTGGATTAACTATTATGGAAAATTCACCAAATCAGCGCTAAATAAAGTATTCCAGAGATTTAACCGAACGCTCACAATGTGGAGTATGAGGAAATATGCGAAGCTGGCGAACCGGAAAACCTACGCAACGAGGTGTATGGCGGAGTTTGCGGTGAAACATAAGAGTCTATTCGCGCATTGGAGAATAGGTATTACAACTGTGTCCATTTAATGGGAGCCGTATAACACGAGAGTGTTAAGTACGGTTCTGCGAGGGGCCAGAGGGGCAGTTCCGCTGGTCTACTCACCTTTATGCCATTTTCTTCAGGCAATAAGCATGGATTTGAATGCTAAAACGTTGGTGGATATCAGCCAACAGGTTTAAAAACAACTCACGATGCTCATCTGTGTGAAAAAAATGAGGCATAAATCCAGGCTTGACCCTATGATTATACATAAAGCTGGTGTAAGCTAATGATTTTTTTTCACAGAATTCTCTCTGAGAAAGCCCGCTCGATTCCCATTCATGCATTATTGTTTTCCAATCTAATGGCTTGAGCGAATGCTCTGGCGAAGCCGGAACTATGTCAGCTGATTTTTTTGATGCTGAAAGAGATTTGGTGAGTTTCATAATATTTCCCTTAAGGTTAGAAGCTGAAGGGCAGTATGATGGTATAATGAATATTGTAAACTACGGAAGTATGTGGGTTATTTGACGCTTACTTTTACTCCTATTCCTGAGGTGTTCGTATTATCAGTTTTCGTAAAGCTAATTCACGTGACGTAAAGCGCTATGAAAAAGAAGCCGTTAACACGTTGCTACGATTCTTGCTAGTTTATATTTAATATTGCCTCATGTTCCGAGTCATCTGCTTTTGTTAGATCGAGCAGTTCGTTATTAATAACACCTTCTATTTCAGCAAGCCGCGAGTTTTTGCGCGTCAGTTTTTCATCTTCATCTGCGAATACGTGTGGTTGTTTCACAGTACGTAAATAGGTACGTAACGTTACTTTGTGCTCTGGATCGAAATTTGCGTTTACATAAACATCAAGTAAGCGTTGTAAAAATTTTCCTTGCATTTCATTTTCTATATCTCCTCTAACTACTTTATCTTGAGCATACATATTTTGCATACTACTATTGATTAGAGTGATTAAATAATCGTGTGACCTGTTATGTCTTACCGCATTAAAAATCTTATCAGCTAATTGAAAATAATTTTTGGCTGGCTCATCCTGATTATTTGAACCACTCATCTTATTTAAAAAGCTATGAATATTATTAGTAACCCCTGTAAATTGCCCTTTGATTGACCATCGGGCAACCATGGGAGCAGCTACAACAGTACCAACGAGGCCACCCAGAGAGCTCACCATTGCCAGCGCAAACAGCGGACCTATTTTGCTCCAGATATCCTGGGGGCTTTTTCCAGTGAGATAAGGCATAAACCAAAACGAGGCAAAAGTACAGCCAGCAAATATTAAACCCATTAGTTGCCTACCTTTACTGTAACAACTAACCTCTCCTATACACTGATATTTCAAAAAATTTCTAATCCAGAGAGCCCTAACATTTAGCTCTGGCCTATTCAATTTTATGGCGTGCTCAATATATTTCCTCAAATGGTTGGCAAGCTGTTGTGCCTCATCAAAAGATAGACATCCATCATCGCAATCAAATTTGATGCCTTCTATAAATTCATTTAATGCACTTTTTATGCCAGGTACGTAATCCGGTAAGACACTATTAGATAACAACTTTATTATAGGTTCAAATGAGGCAGTTAATGCTCGTTCTTGCTCAGGAGATAATGGCATTGCTTTTCCTCTCAATTAACGTATTAGAAAAATCCGAGCCGCGCGCGTCAGCAAGCGTTGCCCAAGTTTCCGCCCACTGCCTTTTCTAAGGCTCTGTAAAACAATAACTTATCTTTTTAGCGCCCAGCTGAGGCTCAGATTTGCAGGCGGGAGGGTGTAGAAAAATGCGCGCATAGTCGACGGAACGTCGGTTGTTCTATGTAAGTGTTTTTCTACACCCTCCCGCCTGTGAAGATGAGTCTTAGATGGGATGCTAAAAAGATAAGTTATTGTTTTACAGAGCCTAAGGTAGCGCACCGTTCAAGCCGATCAATCCACAAAATGACTAGCGTTGCTCAAGCAAGCTTTGTTTGCGTTTTTTTAAATACATCACCAAACCTATTTCTTGCGATATCCCATATAAAGAGTACTTTACAACTTGGGCAACGCTTGCTGACGTGCGCGGCTCGGATTTTTCTTGCGCGTTAGCCGAATATTTACGGCATAAGGAAAGGATGCTATTCGCGCAGTCGGTGAATTGGTGTCCAGCGTTGTTATTAATGGGTTTGAATATGCCAGGTATGGGAAGTTTTGAGGCGTGTAAAATGCCTCACTCGATAAGCGGGCAATGCAAAGATATTGGTTCTTGTCTCCTGGCAGGCCAGATCGTTTTTAAATGGGAAAGACCCTGATTTTATTGGGAGGCACGAGTGGGATCGAACCCCCGACCACCCCCATGTCAAGGTGGTGCTCTACCACTGAGCTACGTGCCTGCGTATTGCATTGATATTAAAATCTTATGGATAGGTCATTATGATTAGGGTGAAAATGTTACCCTACATCGGACAGGCTGTCATTAGGAAATTGACAAAATCTTCTCAAGAAAATCTCGAATTTTCTCCGTTTCAGAAAACGCTTTTGTAACTAGAGAATAACTCCAATAATTTTTATAGCCAAATAGGTTTGCCATTTTCAATCGAGCATTTGCTATCTTAACAATAGGACCAGAATTATCGTATGCTTTATTCTGTAAAATACAGTTTGAGGCTCTATTTGCATAAACCCTAAAAGCATCCTGGCGGGCAGATTCGTTTTCTTCACTATTCATAAATGTTTGAAATTTATTGTCATCTAATGCAACCTCGCCATTTTTAGTGGCTATTTTTAATAGTGAGAATTGAATATTTTTCTCAAATAATTCACACATGACATTTAATGTTTCTTGATATTCGCCAAGTTGTGTTTTATCTTCCAAACGTCACAGTTTTCTTGGTCGGGTGAGATGGGTTATATCAGTAAAGCGATGTTGGCTCAGTACATCCCTGACTTAACTTTACCCATGTATTATGTTTGCGGTCCAGCGTCGATGGTGACTGCTATGCGAAGGATGTTAATGGACGCTGGAGTGGATGAAGTAAAAATTTTTACGGAAGAGTTTCCTGAGTATTTATAACAATACCAGAATAATAATGGTCATATCCAGATTAACCAGCAAGATAATAATGCCAATCGAAAATAGAATGAGCCACTTATTGTGAGGTATCCGCATACTGATTGCTAAAAGTAAGGGCATCAAAATAATCACGGAAAAGACTCACTTTATTATTAGTGAATTCAATAATAGAAACTACCGGCAATATAATGTTCTTGCCATTAAAGCAAATATGATTTTTCCGTTCTAAGATTACGGTGTTCTCAGCGATAATTTTTCGTTCTATCTGCCAATGAATATGTGACGCCTGTGCAAAAAAAAAGGCTTGGGTTGAAGCGCATTTTGAAGATATTCGCCAGGCACGCATTGAATTTGATCAAAGACCAACTTGACTAAAAGTAATACTGTATTAATTGTTAGTCAAACAATCCCAACTGATTCAAAATATCTGTATAGCAAAATTTGACTTCTTAATATTGTCATAATAAATCCGTGTTATTGATTTTATAATCAATGAATTATAAAGTTATAATGTACATGTCTGCTATGTTAATAACTTATTTTAAAATGGTGTAACTTTATGACAGAAGAAAATAAAAAACCACGGTTAGGCCCAAAGCCAGCAAAAACTCAAGGTGAATTAAATATAACCAATATGCCTTTTGACGACAAAAATTCAACTAAACTTCTCGAAGAGAAGGGCATGGATTTTTTTCTCTCGGGACAATTTAAAAAAGCATTAGCTGCTTTTGATAAAGTGTTAGAGATTAATCCAGGAATTAATCTAAGAAACTTGTCAGCGCACGACAAACGTGGCTGTGTGCTTGAAGCTTTGGGACAACATCAAGATGCATTAGCCGTTTTTGATAGAATATTAAAGATTAATCCACGAGAATATGAAGCACACAACAACCGTGGCATTGAGCTTCATAATTTGGGACGATATGAAGAAGCATTAGCTGCTTTTGATCTAGTATTAAAGAATGATCCACGAAATTACCTGGCACATTACAACCGTAGCGTAACGCTTGCTAAATTAGAACACCATGACGAAGCATCGGCCGCGCTAAGGAATGCATTAATACTTAATCCACAAGCGATAGAAAATCATGAGGAGATGGGCATGCTTTTATACCGTGGCGAACAATATAAACAAGCATTAATCGTTTTTAATAGAGTGTTAGAGATTAATCCACTAAAATTTTCAGCACACAAGTACCGTGGCTATGTACTTAAGGCTTTGGGACGACATGAAGATGCATTAGATGCTTTTAATACAGCGTTAAAGATGTTAGAAATTAATCCAGTAGATAGTAGTGTAGTAAATACTTTCCGTGGCGATGTGCTATATACTTTGGGACGACATCAAGAAGCATTAGATGCTCTTGATAAAGCATTAGGAATGGGTCCGCAAAATCGGGAAATGGATGACCACCGTAGCAAAGATTGGCGAACACATGACCTCCGTAGCAAAGTGCTTTTTAAATTAAAACGGTATGACGAAGCATTCGCCGCTCTAGATAAAGCATTAAAGATTAATCCACTAGAGTCGTCGCTACACTTCAACTATGGCAAAATGCTTAAGACTTTGGGACGAAATAAAGAAGCATTAATTGCTTCTGGAAAGGCATTGGAAATTGCGTCAAATCTAGAAAGCGCAAGAACCATGTTCGAAGAAATCGCAGGTATTAGTTATGACGATTATCTTGGCAAGAAAGAGGATTTTAAAACTAAAGTAGGAGAAATTATACAAAGTTTGGGTATCTTCAGTTTTCGGCAGGATGATATTCGAAAGGATGATAAAAGCCCATCGAAAAACCAAGTAGCGCCTTATGATGGAGCGCCTGTTCTATCACCTATAGTTCTAGGCTATGCCGAAAAAACAGTAGAGGACATAATAGATGAAGCCAAGGAAACGAGCTGTCTTCTGATGTAAGATGATAATTACCCTCTTGATCCTGATAAGGCGTTATTCAAATAGGCATCACAGTTTCTGGAATTATCTATTTTCAGAAATTCCAGAGCAAATAAAACTTCTAAATATAAAGTGCCTTCCCAACATTTTTGCTTTTAATTTGCTCAGTAATTTAATATTTATAAATGACGTTGTGAAATAACCAATAGGTCCTAGAATAGTAAGGGTCAAAGATGGTTGGAAAAGAAAGCTATATAACTTGTAATTTATAGAAATTGAAACTAAAAAATTATTTAAAAAAGAAAATAATACCACAACCACATAAGATGATATGGCTAAATAATAGGATACTTTCTTTCCATATACTTCCGTTACAGAGTCTGAAAGAGTATAGCAGGCAGAGAAAATAAAAACAGCCAAATTATATAAAATGTGCATCCCCCTTAAATTTATGCTGCGCATTGCTAAAACGTCAATTGTTGGGACAAACAAAACAATTGCATATATCGCAGCAATTGTCATAGAAACCTTATAGCTTGGAGTCACATTCATTTGAATGCCGAACTTGCCAAAAAATGGCCACCAATAACGGCTAAAAAACCAGGACCTCCAGATGCGGCTGAATGGGAGGGCAAAACAGATAAGTTAAGTACTTTATCTAAAGAAGATTTGGAGTAATGATCCTCGCATCTAGCCCAAGGACAAAAAATTTTTCGTAGATTACGGTTCACAGAAAGAACTGGCGAAGAATCACGGTCCACAACAAATTATTTCTAACTAGGATTTAGAGAATGATGCATTCATTTGCTAACTCAGCATCAGCAGCTAGACTCTTCTCAATGTTCTCGATGCGAGAAGATAGCATGGGATAGTGGTCTGTATTCTCTAATGAGCTGGTATTTGGTTGACGATTTATCGTATCTTCATTGAAGGAATTAGTTCGTTCCAAGTCCGCAATCCTCTGCAAAAAAGCGTTCCGACTTTGTTCTGAGTCAAAACCCTTATAGCGACCTGTAATGGGCATATAAAGTTTGGCTGTTTTAAGAAATAATTCTTGTTCATCCCGGTTGATTTCAACCCAAGCCAAAGCGCCAGCTAAGGCTCTGTAAAACAATAACCTATCTTTTTAGCATCCCATCTAAGACCCATCTTCGCAGGCGGGAGGGGATAGAAAAACACTTACATAGAACAACCGACGTAGTCGTCCCGGCATGGAAGCCGGGATCCAGATCACAGGATGTGAAAGTTTCGCTTTCCTGCACCCTGGATCCCGGCTTCCTGCCGGGACGACGTTCCGTCGACTATGCACGCATTTTTCTACCCCCTCCCGTCTGCAAATCTGAGTCTCATCTGGGCGCTAAAAAGATAGGTTATTGTTTTACAGAGCCTAACACTACAACTGGTCTGTCGGTAACCTTCAATTGTTTTATTAGTAACTGGGTTTGTGTGGAGGGGGAGGGCTGCTTAACTTTTTCTTCTGATTGTTTCTTTGCGGATTTAAACATTGACATAAATTTTCTCCAATACCCTATCCAGAAAAAGACCCTAAGTTATTGGCTTTATTGGTAGGCACGAGTGGGATCGAACCACCGACCACCACCATGTCAAGGTGGTGCTCTACCACTGAGCTACGTGCCTGCGTATTGCGTTGATATTAAAATCTTATCGATAGGTGATTATGATTAGGGTGAAAATGTTACCCTACATCTGACAGGCTGTCATTAGGAAATTGAAAATTAGTTCTGTTCTCTGGCTCAAGACAACAGCCTGTTTAGTTCTCTGTGTATACCTTGAATGGCTGGATATAGACATTCTTGGGCACCTATACTAAATAAGCTTGGGAACCCAAGCGAACATCTTGACACTAGCCTGCTATCAGTGTCTCATTGTGTTATGTCAAACCCACCTTTAAAACTAAAATACGGCCAATTTAAGGATCTATTTGATCCCAATTGGCTGCAACAACTCGATGGCAAATTTATCGAATTGCTGCGCGCACAAAATTCTCTCTTACATGATGATCTATTAGCCTATCGGCATCAGAGCCGTCCTTTTACCGCAACAGCCATAAGCGCCTTATTAATCGCTTGTGCGCCTGTATTAGAAGAATTTATTGCAGATTTATTTGCTATTGAGCAGGAGTTGGCAGCCCAGGCACGGGCTATTCTATCACAGCAACCCATTTTTGCTTTTAAGCACTGGTATGTACAGCGCCAGGCGCGGCGGCGTTTATTAAAACAAGAAATTTTACCCCCGTTTACTGAACTGGATGACTGGCTATCTGCTGAATTAAAAATTCGCGAGTCTGAAAATGAAAATTCTGTTGCGGATCGGGAGTTAGCGATAGCCAGTTTGGGGCAGCATTACTTGCAGGTTCCAGAACAATATGCAGCACAGATCGAACAATTAACCCGTTGGTGTATCAGTGCTTTGACGGATCCTATTGGCAAAGCGAGCGTCAAAGGCTGGGTCAGTTTTCATATGCCCCAGAAGCTGGATTATTATCAATTGGTACCCATGATTCCAGTGACAAATGACCCCATAGGTCGAATGCAAGGTGTGCCAGCGAATTATCGGCAACGCGATGGTTTTAAACTCACTGACCCCCGCATGAGTCAGCGGCAGGTGTTAAATGAGATTGATTACTGCGTCTATTGTCATGAAAACGATGGTGATTTTTGTTCCAAAGGTTTCCCGGTCAAAAAAAGTGAACCTGAGAAGGGCTTTAAAATTAATCCGCTGGGAGAAGTGCAGACGGGTTGCCCCTTGGAAGAGAAAATTTCTGAAATGCATGTGCTGAAAAAAGACGGCTATAGTATTGCCGCTTTAGCGATGATAATGGTCGATAATCCCATGTGCCCAGCGACGGGTCATCGCATTTGTAATGATTGCATGAAAGGTTGCATTTACCAGAAACAAGATCCGGTTAATATCCCACAGACTGAAACGGGTATTTTGACTGATGTGCTGGCGCTGCCTTGGGGTGTCGAGGTGTATGATTTATTGACACGCTGGAATCCATTGCGCCATGATCAATGGGTTGCGCAGCCCTATAATGGTTTGAAAGTACTCATAATGGGCATGGGTCCGGCCGGGTTTTCATTAGCGCATCACTTATTAATGGCGGGTTGTGCTGTGGTGGGTACTGATGGATTAAAAATTGAGCCGTTGCAGAAAAAATTTATTGCAGAACCTATCTACCGTTTTGACGATATTAAAGAAGAGCTGGATAGGCGGGTGATGGCGGGATTTGGTGGGGTAGCTGAATATGGGATCACAGTACGTTGGGATAAAAACTTCCTCAAACTCATTTATATTAACTTGATGCGTCGTCCGTACTTTCAGGTGTTTGGTGGTGTACGGTTCGGGGGCACCCTTACAGTTGAAGATGCTTGGGAGTTAGGCTTTGACCATATGGCGATTGCAGTGGGGGCAGGTCTGCCAAAAGCGTTGCCGGTGCCGGGCAGCATGGCGCCCGGTATGCGGCAGGCCAATGATTTTTTGATGGCATTGCAACTGACGGGAGCTGCTAAGCAAAATAGCCTGGCTAATTTACAAGTTCGTTTACCAGCGGTCATTATTGGCGGAGGATTAACGGGAGTTGATACCTCGACTGAAATACAAGCCTATTATATTTCACAGGTTGAAAAAACGCTGATCCGCTATGAAAAGCTGGCATCCGTATTAGGCGCGGCTCGATTGCGTGAACAATTTGATGACCATAGTTTAGAAATCCTAGATGAATTTTTAAAACACGGACGATTAGTTCGCAAAGAGCGCGAGCAAGCGGCACGTGAAAATAGGTCTGCGAATTTTCTGCCCTTACTTCGGAGTTGGGGCGGCGTTACCATTGCTTACCGGCGTCTATTACGCGAATCTCCGGCCTATACACGTAATCATGAAGAGGTCATCAAAGCTTTTGAGGAAGGTGTATATTACGCTGAAGGATTAACGCCACTAGCGGTGCGACTGGATCAATACGGACACGTGGAAGCCTTGGTTAGTGAATCGCGTATTTATGATGAACAGGGGCAATGGATAATTTCCGATGAGGAGCATGTATTACCGGCGCGCTCGATTTTTGTAGCCACGGGTGCTAAACCTAATGTGGCTTATGAGTTTGAGCATCGTGGCACGTTTCATCGCGAAGGCACTGAATATCAAGCATACGATGTCAATGGCGAAATGGAAGTGGTGCATCCGGAAAAACATTGTAAAACACCTGAATTTGGTGCATTTACTAGCTATCAGCATGAAGGCCGACGGGTCACATTTTTGGGCGATACCCATCCAGTATTTCACGGCAGTGTGGTCAAGGCTATCGCGTCGGCAAAGCGAACTTATCCGAAGATACTGCATGTCTTAGGGGCGCAAGTTACAGGTATCGGTGATTTACGTGAATATCAGGACTTTGCAGAAAAAATGACGCAACAGTTTGATAATCAGGTACAAAAAATTATCCGTCACACGGCTAGTGTGGTGGAATTACAGCTGCATGCCCCCTTAGCAGTACGTAATTTCCAGCCAGGACATTTTTATCGCATTCAAAATTTTGAAACCACCGCCAAGTTAGCTGGTGACACTTTGTTGCAAACAGAAGCCACTGCAGTGCTAGCATCACGAGTGGATAAGGCGCAAGGTCTATTATCATTGATGGTGATCGAGCAGGGAGCGAGCTCGCGTTTGTTCGCCACCCTGGAACCCGGACAGCCTATTGCTCTCATGGGTCCGACCGGAGTTAGAACCAAAATCCCACAGGATCAAGAGACTATTCTGATTGTGGGTGGACGCATAAGTGCTGCGCAAATGTTAGTGTTAGGTCCAGCGCTGCGGAGCGCAGGAAATAAAGTGTTATATATCGCCGGTTTTAAAACGCGCGATGAACTTTTTTGTCAACACGAATTGGAACAATGTGCAGATAAAATTATTTGGGTTACGCAATATGGCGATCCGATTACCACGCATAGGCCTCAGGATTATGCACTAACCGGTGATTTTACGGCCGCGTTGAGTCGTTACGCGATGGGAGCTTTAGGGGTAGGACAACCAGAGATTCTGTTGCAGTCAGTAAACCGGGTGCTAATTATTGGTAAATACCGGTTATTACGCTTGATGCAAACGGCCTGTAATACGGTATTAAAAGGCTATTTCTCTAAGGAAGCTAAATTTCAGGCGGCCGTTTTTGGTCCTATGCAATGTATGTTAAAAGGGGTTTGTGCGCAGTGTCTCGTGTGGCAAGTTGATCCTGATACGGGTAAACGTACTAAAGCGGTATTTACTTGCTCATGGCAAGATCAACCATTTGAACTAGTGGATTTGGAAAATTTGCAGGAACGACTGGTTCAGAACCGTGCTCAGGAAATTTTGACTAATTTATGGTTGGATTATTTGTTTGTTAGTGGGGCTAGTGATGGGGTAATGCCTCTTCATATGGGGAGTATTGTTGGATAATTTGCTAACTCTATAATCCCTCTCCCGAAGGGGCGATGTTGAATAATTCGCTTCTATTTTTAGGAAAGCACTGTATCCCCTCTCCCCTTGCGGGAGAGGAGATCATAGAGAATCGTAAAACATAAGGATATGAGTCAATATTATGAAAAATAAGCAAACTATAACTATAGAAACCTCAACGTTAGATGAAAATAATAATATGAGTAAAAGCAAAAGCCTATTCAGATCAACCACGATGGTTTCAGGGATAACTTCCATTTCCCGTATTTTGGGTTTCGTGCGTGACATGTTGATCGCTCAATTATTTGGCGCTGTGCCTGCAATTGATGCGTTTTATGTGGCTTTTCGGATACCGAATTTTATGCGTGGGCTTTTTGCTGAAGGGGCGTTTGCGCAAGCATTTGTCCCGGTTCTGTCAGAATATCGGCAGCAACGCAGTTTTGAAGAGGTACGTAGATTTATCAGCCGTATGCAAGGTAGTTTAGGTTTAGTATTGTTATTAGTGGTAATGCTTGCGGTGATTTTTACACCTTGGCTGACACGCATTTTTGCTCCAGGATTTATACACGACCCCCACCGGTTTGAATTAGCAACTTACATGTTGCGCATCACTTTTCCTTATTTAATGTTAATTTCATTAACGGCATTTTATGGCTCGGTTTTAAACAGTTATGGCTTGTTTGGAGTGCCGTCATTTACTCCGGTATTGTTAAATCTAATAATGATAGTTGCTGCGGTATGGATGGCGCCGCATTTTCATGAGCCAGTAGTGGCGTTGGCGGTGGGGGTATTGATTGCAGGTATTGTCCAGTTTTTATTTCAATTACCTTTTTTAAAATTTCGTGGTTTGTTTATCTGGCCAACTTTAAATTGGCATGATGAAGGAGTGAAACGTGTCATAAGGCTGTTAATCCCTGCATTGTTTGGTGTTTCCGTTGCTCAAATCAGCTTACTAATTGATACCCTGTTTGCCTCTTTTTTGCCACCGGGTAGCATTACCTGGTTATATTATTCTGATCGTTTGACCTATTTTCCCTTAGGAATTTTTGGCGTAGCATTGGCAACGGTAGTATTACCGCATTTGTCCCGCAATTATGCCGACCATTCAAGTAATGAGTTTTCAGTGGTTTTAGATTGGGCCTTGCGTTGTGTACTGGTGATCGCCATACCAGCCGGGATAGGGTTATTTATGTTGGCCAAACCCTTATTCACCGCATTATTTCAGTATGGCCGTTTCACGCCGCATGACGTTTTTATGGCTAGTCGCAGTTTGCGCGCTTATGCTTTTGGATTACCGGCGTTTATGTTGGTCAAAGTGCTGGCCTCAGGATTTTATTCACGCCAAGATATAAAAACTCCCGTGCGCATTGCTATCATTGCCTTGATTGTTAATATGGCGCTCAATTTTGCGTTAATTTGGCCTTTAGCGCATGTAGGGCTGGCCTTGGCAACATCATTATCATCCACCTTGAATGCCGGACTATTAGCTTGGAATTTAATTAAACGCAAGTCATTTCAACTTCAAAAAGGCTGGGGTGTTTATTTATTACGCCTACTGTTTGCAGGTGGTGCTACTTTTGCATTATTGGCCTGGCTGACGCCATCTTTATTTTTTTGGATACAGTGGGGATGGCACCGTCGGGTGTTATATCTGGTCTTTTTGATTGTTGCATCCATGATTGTTTACTTTGGGGCATTGGGGGTGAGTGGTCTGCGTCTACGTGATTTTCGGGTCGCTACCCGCTAACTTGATTTGTAAGGCTCTGTAAAACAATAACTATCTTTTTAGCCCCCAGATGAAATCTAACAATTGCCCTTGTTCCTCTCAAATAAGAAGGTAATAACTTGCTTTTAAAACTCATCCATGGAATCTATAACCTGCAGGAAAATTTCCCACGCTGTGTGGCCACCATTGGCAATTTTGATGGAGTACATATTGGGCATCAGCAGCTCATAGAGCAACTCCGACAAAAAGGCCAGGAAATGGGCTTGCCGACACTGCTAATTACATTTGAACCACAACCCAATGAGTATTTTAGCCATAACAAGATCCCCCCGCGCCTGATGAGACTGCGTGAAAAAATGATGGCGCTGCAGCTTTTAGGTGTGGACTATGTGCTTTGCCTGAGATTTGATCAAATGCTGGCGCAACTTTCTCCCGAAGATTTTGTTCATACACTATTAGTAGATAAATTAAAAATTGCCTATGTATTGGTAGGGGATGATTTTCATTTCGGACATAACCGCACTGGTGATATTACCTTATTAAAGCAGATGGGGCAGCGCTTGGATTTTGTGGCAGAGCCTATGGATACCTATTTTGTTGGTGGGGAGCGCGTAAGTAGTTCCCGGGTACGCAAAGCCCTGGAAGGTGGTGATCTGGGCCAGGTCGAATTATTGCTACGTCGACCTTATGGTATTGCAGGCAAGATCGCACATGGTGATAAACGTGGACGTATGATAGGTTTTCCTACTGCAAATGTTTTTTTGCATCGTAAAGCGGTGTCTTTGTCTGGCATCTATGTCGTAATAACACATGGCATTCTGCCTTACCCCATCAAAGGAGTTGCTTATATTGGCAATCGTCCAACGGTGGGGGGCGGACGAAGCTTGTTGGAAGTGCACTTGTTTGATTTTAACCAGGAAATTTATGGGCGACATATTTATGTTGAATTTCTGCATAAATTACGTGGAGATCAGCGCTTCGAATCAATGGAATTAATGCAGCAGCAGATTTTAATCGATGCCGAGCAGGCAAAATCGTATTTCGCTGGCTGGGAATGGCCTCTGAATAATGTTCCTGAAAGTTATTATAAATGAAACGGTTATCAGCAACTGCTAAGGCTGCCATCAATTTAACTTTTGCAGTGGTATTGTGGGCATCGGCATTTGTAGCCATTCGCATAGGTCTTAAAGGTTATAGTCCCGGAAGCCTGGCGTTATTGCGCTACTTGATTGCTTCCGTGGGCATGATTTTTTTATATGTATTTTTTTCTAAACGTAGTAAACCTGCTTTTAAGGACTTGCCCTTGATTTTTTTTATGGGCATAGCTGGATTTGGAATTTATAACATTACTTTAAATTATGGCGAGATTACAGTCCCTTCCGGGATTACTAGTTTTATTCTCAGTCAAATGCCAGTTGTGGTGATGGTGTTGGCGCCGCTGTTATTGAAAGAAAAAATTACTCTTAGTTCTTGGCTGGGTTTAATAATTAGTGTGTTCGGAGTTGGCTTAATTGCTCTGGCGCATCATGAAGGTCACCTGCGAGGGGAAGTGACGCATTTGGACCTGGGGATAATTTTTCTTTTAATAGCTGTTTTTTGCGGTGCCATTTATGCGATCTGTTATAAATCCATGGCACTTAAATATCATCCGATTGAACTAACTTCTTTTGCTATCTGGAGTGGGACGGTCATACTGCTGTTCTACATCCCTTCATTATGGCGGGAAATTCAGACGGCACCCTCTGACGCCACTTGGGCTGCCGTTTATTTAGGGATATTCCCAGCCGTGGTGGGTTACTTAGCCTGGAGTTATGTTTTAAGGTATATGCCTGCTTCTCGGGCTAGTAGCTATCTATTTCTGATGCCGCTGGTAGCTACTTTTTTGGGTTGGTTATTATTGGGTGAAGTGCCTAAGTTATTGGCGCTGTGTGGAGGAATTATTGCATTAGTGGGGGCGGTGATTGCTACGCAGTGCAAGAGAAGATTGAAGGGTAAGATTACAGAGGTAGAATAAATTTATTTTATAATTCTTCTCCTGCAAAGCTACGAATCTCCTCACTCACAAGGGGCATTGTTGAATAATTCGCTCCATTTTTTGGTATCCCCTCTCCCCTTGCGGGAGAGTTAGGGAGAGGGGTAATATTAAGCGCACACTTTAATTTAACAATGAATGCCACACCAACCCCCTCTCCCTAACCCTCTGCTATGTGATTTGTCAATAGGGGTACGAGCGCCTCCGGTAAATAAAGTTTATTTATTTACATAAGCCAGTTTAAGCATAAAACTCTATTGTTTTTATTTAGATTACCGTAACTAGCAAAGCCTTATTGGCCCAATCTGCTATTCGTGGTCAATTCCGTAAAACCGCCACAAGTTGTCCATTCGGACGGAATAAAAGTCTGCGCCCCAAACTCCCGCACGTGGTGGCCAAACTACGCCTCACAACAGGGTATGACGAGGTCACAGATAATTGTTACGGTACTTCTTACAAAAACATTCCTGTTTATACTTTCTGCTATAATTTAATCACGGTACAGGCGGAGACGCCGATGACCGTGACGTGATTCCAGGGCAGCTTCGAGGTTGCCCTGTTACTTGAGACAGATTCGATTATCCTGTATCACGTCTACAAATATCTCGGGGTTTGGGGTAGGCCCCCATTTCAATCCATTCATAGCAAAACCTCCTTGTTATTTAAACTCTACCACCCTAAAGGGCCGTGGGAAGTACTTCACCCGTCTTTTTGCAAATGCTTTCTGATTTGCGTATTTGATAGAGTTGCCCCGACTTGAAACAACTCCGAATCTGTCCAATTAAGCGTCGCGCTACCCCAACAATCGCCCGCTTCTTACCAGCAGTGATACTGATCCTCTGATAAATATCCATTAATGATTTATCTCTTCTTATCGCTGTCCATGAAGCTTCTACCAATGTTTTGCGTAGAATAGATCGACCCTGACGACTCATATGTCCTAGTCGTTTATGCTCCCCTGAAGAATGCTCGCTCGGGGTTAATCCGGTAAAACTAAATAATTGCTTCTCGTTTTTAAACTGTTCCATATTGCCTAATTCATTCGCCAACACACGGGCATGGGTTGGACCTATCCCCGGAGTGCTTTGATAAATGACTTCCAGCTCTTTATCTGCTTGCGCCTGTTTAGCTAACTCTAGCTCTATGTTTTTTAATCGGTTCGCCAGTTCCCACCATTGAGAGATCAAGGTGTCCAGACAATACTTCACCGAAGGATTACAATCATACGCCCGAACTTTTTGTAACCATTTCCAACTCACGACGGGGGTCTCGTCGGGGCCTATTAAACCCTGACGGTAGAGCAAACTCTTGATGCGATTTCCTACTCGACGCTTATCCTCAGCGATTTTTTCCCGCATGCGGCTGACTTCGCGGTAAGCTTCTCGCTCCACGCTAGGTACATGAATGCCCTTTAAACGCCCTGCGGCTAATTGTGTTGCCAATTTTAATGAATCTCGCTTATCTGTCTTTACCCTATCTCGGGCTGATATCTCTACACTAGCCGCGTGAACCACCCGACTGTCTATTCCCTCTTCTAATAAATGACGGTGTAATACAAATCCTGAGAACCCTGCTTCATAAGCCGTTTTAATCTGCGCATTTTTAAAGTATTTATGTAAATAATGCACTAACTCCTCAGGAGTTGCCTTCAGGGTGTCTGTTTTCATTACCATACCCTCACAGATACACGTTACTGCATATGTCTTTTTGTGAACATCAATTCCAGCAAACACGGTTTTTCCTGTATAATCTCTCATGGTATGTGCCTCCTCCTGTCGAGGTTATTGGTTAAAACTATATTTTAACCGAAGGCACATACCTCTTTCCCTATTATTCAGCATAGCAACTCCCGCAAGGGGAGAGGGGATCATAGAGTTTCCCAAAAATAGGAGTGAATTATTCAACAATGCCCCCGGGAAGAGGGGGTTACAGTGCCAGATTAGAAAGGGGCAGTGCCTTCTCCGGCTTTTTTCGTAAACTCCGCCGTAACATCCTGCACATAAGCATTACTCGCCACTGGCATACTAAAGCGTGGAGCATTTTCCGAGAAATCCACATCTCCTAGTGACACAGCTCGTAGGGTCATATTGCCATAACTACGGAAATAAAATTTCCGGTGCGTTAAGTCTTTAAAAACTACCCATTGTGTCAATTCATTAGTGGCAGTTCCGGTTTTCGCTTCACGAACTAATCCCAAGGGAATATCCACGTTATTAATAATATGTTCGGCAAGGTTCACTGCGCCAGGTGCATCTGCCACTGGAAAAGCTGTTTGTTGTAAGACGTATGTTTTAACAAAACGAGAGGGAGGGCTAACATCACCAGGTAGTCCCAGCATTCCAGCTCCTTGGCCGGTGGCAACAAAGGTAATTCCAGAAGCGACTACTGGTTTCGGACTAAGTGGAGTGAGATTGACATAATTGCGCAGATTAGTGATGTGCCAGTCATAGGTAGGGGAATTGGTCATTACTCCTACAGTATTGTCATAGATGCGCATTTTTCCACCTACGAATTCGACCACGATTCCTTTACCTGTCGCATCATAGATAGCCGCATGTAATGGAAAAACAGTATCTCCCAGCCCTTGCAGCTTTTGGGTAATCACAAGTATTTTCGGTAGCTCCTGGCGTACTTCATCCACAGACTTAAAGTTTCCCAATACCCAGTCGCCAAATTGCATATAAGGTAAGGCCTGTTTCTCTTGACCCGCGGGTGCAGTTTGATATTCAGTTTCACCCGGGAGATATAAATATTCAAAAGATAATCCCTGCTCATTCATGCCGTCTACAGTTGCATCTACATTAAGGCCGTCAAGGAACAGATAACCATATTTGGCTCGCCATGCTAGTGCAGGCTTGCCATCGGGCGTTTGGGTATTGACAGTTCTGCCACGTTGCGAGCTTCGTAGGTTGGATTTAAGATCTTGGGCAAATTCAAGACTGCGAGCAATGACTACCGTGCCGTCTTGAGCAGTAATGCGAAAATCGGTGCAGGCTATTGCAATGGAGCTAAAACCGGCAGCAATGCTTATACCTGCTGCCAATAGACGGAAAATTATTTTACGCATAACAACCTCCTTGTTGCGGTATTGTATACTCGAAGCGTTTGAGTTAGGTGTTAGACACATTCTGCTTGTGATCATAAAAATGATATGGCTCAATGTATCTTACTATACAGCATATCAGTTTTTATTGGCTTCACTCAACTGAAGCTAGCCATGAGGGTATCTGAACTAATTATTAGGAATAAATTATGAATATGAAAACCAATCTGATTGCCGTACATAAATTCGGAGGCAGCAGCCTGGCAACTGCAGATCATTTTCGTGCGGTACAGCATATTGTGCAGGGTAAAAATAGTGCTATTGTAGTATCAGCTAGTGGCCGCACGACCAACAGGCTGCAGGAATTATTAAACCAAGCTCATCAGCGGCAGGAATTCTATAACGAATTAACAGAGATAAAACAATTTCAATGTAACCTGGTTAATGAATTAATTCCTGATAATAAGAGTCGCGAAAGGCTACTTGGCATTATCAATGCTGACTGCCAAGCACTGGAAAATTTGCTGCGCACTACCGAATTACTGGGTAGTTATAACACGCATATTCAGGATAAAGTGCTTGGTTATGGTGAATTGTGGTCAGCACAAATACTGGCAGCATTATTACAGCAGCAGGTTCCCACGACATTTATTGATGCTTCTAAAGTATTAGTTACATATTATAAAAACAAACAGCTGCATATTGACTGGGAACATAGCCGGGTGCTGCTGGAAAATTTATTAAAACAAACAGATGCTCAATATTTGGTTATTACCGGATTTATTGCTACTAATACTGAAGGGCAGTTCGTCACGCTGGGACGTAATGGCAGTGATTATTCCGCAGCTATTTTTGCCCGTTTGCTTAAAGCCAAAGAATTAGTTATTTGGACTGATGTAGATGGTATATATAGCGCTGACCCTAATAAAGTGCGTTCCGCATTTCCTTTGCCAGAAATTTCTTATGAAGAAGCATTGGAGTTGGCTTATTTTGGCGCCAAAGTGATTCATCCACAAACGATATTTCCAGCCATTAATACCAATATCCCCATTTATGTTAAAAATAGTGCTGCACCTCAAGCGCCTGGGACTATGATTTCTGCGCAATGTCAAAAGACTGACTATTTGGTTAAAGGTTTAAGTTGTATTGATGATGTTGCTTTAGTCAATATTGAAGGATCTGGAATGGTGGGCGTATCCGGCACTGCCACGCGTGTATTCCAGGTATTATATCAAGGAGGTATCTCGGTCATTTTGATTTCCCAAGCGAGCTCAGAACATTCGATTTGTCTGGTAGTAAAAGAAGCCCAGGCAGAAGCAGCGCAACAGTTGCTGCAAGAACAATTTCAATTTGAAATCGATCAGCAATTGATAAAGCGCATCGCCATCGATAAAAACTGTGCTGTGTTAGCTGCGGTCGGTGATGGTATGGTAGGACATCGCGGAGTCGCAGGTAAATTATTTAGCACCTTGACTAAAGCCAACGTAAATATAAAAGCGGTAGCTCAAGGATCATCGGAGCGTAATATTTCCGTCGTGGTTGCGCGCCAGGATATTTATAAAGCGTTGCGTGCAGTACATGCAGGCTTTTACTTGTCACGTAAAACGATCTCCATTGGATTAATAGGTCCCGGTCAGGTGGGAGCTACATTACTACAGCAAATTAATGACACCATGGCCCTACTGCAACAAAATCGCAATGTCGATTTACAAGTGCGCGGTATTATCAGTTCTAAAAAAATGTTATTGGCGGATAATGTGGATCTGACGCAATGGCGGCAGCAGCTGGATAGTTCAATGCTGGCGGTAAATATAAATGATTTTATTGACCATATTGCAGCGGATGATATGCCGCATGCGGTTATTATTGATTGTACTGCGAGCCAACAGATAGCGGAACTTTATCCTCAATTTATAGCCCGCGGTCTCCATATTGTAACACCGAATAAACGCGCCAATTCTGGGGATTTTGAGTTTTATCAGTATCTACACGCGATTGCTCAGCAAAAAAACCGTTTTTATTTATACGAAACAACAGTATGTGCTGGTCTGCCGGTAATAAAAACATTACAGGATATTGTAGCGACTGGTGATGAAGTTTTAAGTATTCAAGGGGTAGTTTCCGGAACACTCAGTTATATACTCAGTCAATTGGCTACCGGTCAGAAATTTTCGACTATCGTGCAGCAGGCAAAACAGTTAGGTTATACTGAACCTGATCCACGTGAAGATTTATCGGGAATGGATGTGGCCCGTAAATTTGTGTGTTTGGCACGAGAACTGGGGCATCAAGCGAATTTGGCAGGTCTCGATATCAAAAGCTTGGTCCCTCCCGCGCTGGCTCAAGTCAGCATTGATGAGTTTCTGCAGCGCTTGCCTGAATTTGATGAACAAATACAGGATTTGTTGGCACCTATTTTTGCGCGGCAGCACAAACCACATTATGTGGGTACCATTGCGCAAGATGGCAGCATTCAGATTGCTATTGAAGGTTTTCCAGAAAACCACCCCTTCAGTCGCTTACAAGGGACGGATAACATGTTGATTTTTACTACCAGGCGTTATCAGCCGCAAGCGCTGGTCATACAGGGTCCGGGTGCGGGGACTGAGGTGACGGCAGCCGGCATTTTTTCAGATTTGTTACGTTTGGTTACGGCTTTAGACTGATGCTCTTTGAGATTAATGCATGCTTCTATGGGAAAGCACTATATTCCTTTTTCCTACGGGGGCTTTGTTGAATAATTCTCTTCCTAACCATCTGAAACTCTATGATCCCCTCTCCCGCAAGGGGCATTGTTGAGTAATTCGCTCCCATTTTTGGAGAAGCACTGTATCCCCTCTCCCCTTGCGGGAGAGGGGATACAGTGGTTGGGAAGAGAATTATTCAACAATGCCCCTTGCGGGAGAGGGGATCATAGAGTTTCAGATGGTTAGGAAGAGAATTATTCAACAAAGCCCCCGCAAAGCCAGAGAGGATTCCTATGTCCACACTACTAAAATAACGGTGTCCATCATGCAAAATAACGACTTAAAAACAGTTACCGCCTATGCCCCCGCCACTTGTGGCAATGCCATCGTGGGTTTTGATATCTTGGGTCTAGCCATAGCCGGGGTGGGAGATAAGGTAACCCTGACGCGTCGACCGGATAATGCTCTGGTTATTAGCCGAATAACTGGAAATGACGCCATTCCGCTAGAGCCCAAAAAGAATATTGCTTCCGCTGTGATTGCTCAGCTATTGGCAGATCTCAACCTTGATTGGGGTTTTGATATTGAGTTGCAAAAAGGCATCCCACTGAGTTCTGGCATGGGAGGTTCTGCCGCATCCGCAGCTGCTGCTTTAGTGGCTTTAAATCAGTTTATCAGCACCCCGCTGCCACTGCCGCAGTTAGCGCATTATGCAATGCTGGGGGAGGGATTATTCAGTGGGCAGGCGCATCCAGATAATATTGTGCCCGCACTATATGGCGGCATAACCTTAATTACGCAACTGGAGCCCATACACGTAGTTTCATTACCAGTTCCAGAAGTTATTTGTGTCCTGGTGCATCCCCATTTAGAGTTAACTACGCGTGAAGCACGGAAGATTTTAGCCGCAACCGTGCCGTTAAAAACGCATTGCGTGCAATCTGCGCATCTGGCTGGCTTTATCAGTGCATTATATGAGCATGACTTAAACTTAATGCAACAGTCACTGCAGGATGTATTAATAGAACCACAGCGTGAACAGTTGGTTCCTGGATTTATAGCGGCTAAACAAGCAGCATTAGGGCAGGGGGCTTTGGGCGCCTCATTATCAGGCTCGGGACCAACGGTATTAGCTTTTGCGCGCGATCAGGCCCAGGGAAAACAAATAGGCGCAGCAATGCAAGAAGGATTTAAGCTGCATGGTATCACCAGCGACTTATATTTATCGCCGATTAGTCAGAAGGGGGCTGGTATTGTCTCAGGATAATCCGTCTTCATATCTCTAATGAATTGCTAAGTTTTCCATTAACCCAAATATTACCCGCCTCGTTTAATGAAGAGTGACTCTCTTAATACAGACGGAGATCCATGCAAATGCGGTAAAGCCACAGTATCTCGGGGGTTTACTAAAATAACAACTTTCGCCAATCTCTAGATCTTGACTCTTATGTATTTTGGAATATAATTTGCCAAATTACATGGAAATTTGGCAAGATGTTCCCCAGACTGCTTAAAATAGACCCCGCTTCTCCTCAAAGCGCTTTTTTGTTCGGTCCGCGCGGCACCGGAAAAACCTTTTGGCTCAAACAGCATTTTCCGGATGCTACCTTTATCGATTTGTTGCACACGGAAACCTTCACTCAGTTACTGGCTAATCCCAGCCGGCTCCAATCTATGTTGTCCGGACAGCCTAATTCTTGGGTGGTGATTGACGAGGTGCAGAAAGTGCCTGAATTACTAAATGAAGCACATCGCTTAATTGAACATAAAGGCTATCGATTTGTATTAACAGGTTCAAGTGCGCGCAGCTTACGACGCAAAGGTGTAAATTTGCTGGCTGGGCGTGCACTTTCTTACCATATGCATCCGCTGACGGCTGAAGAAATGGGCGATATTTTTTCTGTAGATCAGGCATTGCAGATAGGGTTATTACCGTCAGCACAAACTATCGGGGACCCCAAACATTATCTGCAAACTTATGTCACCACTTATTTGCGCGAAGAGGTGTTGCAAGAAGGTTTGGTGAGACAATTGGGCGATTTTGCTCGCTTTTTGGAAACGGCTGCGTTCAGCCAAGGATCAGTGGCCAATATGTCGGCCATTGCTCGTGAAGCGGCAATAGATCGCAAAATTGTCAGCCATTATTTTAGTATTGTTACCGATTTATTAATTGGCTTTATGCTACCTGTATTTACCAAACGTGCCAAAAGACGTATGGTAGTGCATCCAAAATTTTATTTTTTTGACGCGGGCGTCTATCGTACCATCCGACCCATGGGTCCACTAGACTCGCCGCAGGAAGCTGAAGGGCCTGGGCTGGAAACTCTAGTATTGCAACATTTGCTTGCTATCAATGATTATTATCGTCTGGGATTTAACTGCTATTATTGGCGCACTAATAATGATGTTGAAGTTGATTTTATTTTATATGGCGAAAGAGGATTGCTTGCTTTCGAAATAAAACGTAAACGGCGCTATGATTTATCTGATCTCAGGGGCTTAAAATCATTTTCCAAGGATTACCCTGTGGCAAAACTGTTTTTGCTTTATGGGGGGGAGGAAGAATTCTTTGAAGATAATATCAGGGTAATGCCAGTTGCTAAGGCATTGGAAAACTTACATGAAATATTAATCTCGAAGTAATCACCTTTTAGTTGACCAAGTGCAGACGGATTTATAGACGAGGAACTATTGCGATGCAATTTCATAGTACGTTAAACAACCAGCAACATTGTGATTTTAAGTCGGCAGCGCTGGCTGGGCTTGCCGCTGATGGTGGGCTGTTTGTACCGGATTTTTTTCCTAAAATTAAACTGGAAGAATTCGCTGCGCTAGAGAGTTATCCTGAATTTGCCAGCCAGTTGCTGCGTTATTTTATTGATGCACCCTTACAAAATGAACTCGATAGCATGTGTCAGCTGGCTTTTAACTTCGCCGTGCCCAATAAGCAAATCAATGTGGACACCTGGCAATTGGAATTATTTCACGGCCCCACTTTATCATTCAAAGATTTTGGTGCCCGCTTTTTAGCACAATGTTTTGCGCGTATTCCTACAGAAAAACCACTGACTATTTTAGTGGCTACTTCCGGCGATACTGGTTCCGCGGTCGCCAGTGCTTTTTTCAAAAAATATCCAATTCAAGTCATCGTCTTATTTCCCCAAGGGAAAATTTCTTTGCGGCAACAGCAGCAAATTACCTGTTGGCAAGATAATGTATTGGCCATTGCGGTAGAAGGTGCATTTGATGACTGCCAGCAGCTGGTGAAGTCTGCGTTTGCCGACCCACAATGGAAAAATAATTATCAGTTAAGTACTGCCAATAGCATCAATATTGCCCGCCTATTACCGCAGGTGGTTTATTATGCGTATACCAGTTTACGATTTCACAAGCAGCAGGGTATAGCGCCGGGTTTTATAGTCCCCTCAGGGAATCTGGGCAATGTAACTGCCGCATACTGGGCGCGGCAGATGGGTTTTCCTATTAGGGAAATTGTAATTGCCACCAATGCAAACCGGCCGCTGACGCATTATTTAGACACTGGAGAATATCGCGTTTTTCCCACGCAAGTTACATTGGCTAATGCAATGGATGTAGGCAACCCAAGCAATTTCGCGCGCTTGAGAGATCTATTTCCTGACTTTACTGAATTTAAGTCTCAGGTGCGGGCTATACGGGTTGATGATCAGCAGATTAAAGAGGCAATCGTTCAGGCTTATCAACAAGAGCAGGTGATTATCTGTCCACATACCGCAACGGGTTATTATGCTCGTCAGCAACTAGATAAGCAGCCGTGGATAATAGTGGCCACTGCCCATCCTTGTAAATTTGAAAATGTGATAGAACCGATCATTAATTTCCCATTGCCAGCTGCCCCTGAACTTGAGATATTGCTCAATCGTGCGCAGCATTTTGAAATAATACCAGCTGATTTGTCGGCATTGACAGCGGTAGTGAAGACTTATTTTGCGTAATAACTTTGATTAGCGGCTGCATTTTTTAGTTAACATGCGGAATAGCTACCCAATAGATAGCTTAATAATAAGCCTTTAAAAATAATACTAAATTAAAAAGGTGAAGTAATGGAAACCGATAAAGAGAATAAAAAAGGAAAAGAGCATCAAGATGTCGTTTTTTGTGATTTTGATGGAACGTTGACTAAAAGAACTGGAGAAGCTATCCAACGACAATACAAAAATAGATATAGCTATATTCTGGAAGAGAGCCTGCTCAAGGGTGCAGAATTAGGTGAAATTACACTGCTACCTGGAGCTGATGCGGCTTTAGAAAGTATGATAGAAAATGGATATAAGGTCATAATCAATAGCAATAATTACGCCTCAGTAGTCACAGCTGTATTAAAAGCAGCTCTTGGAGATTATTTGCTAGGTAAGCTTATAATACGGGGTTTTAATTCGGCCACTACCGACATTAATGTGAATTACAAAAAACAGACACTCAGAGAATTGCATTCCAAGTCGGGTAAAAATTGTATTTTTGATGATGATCCAGAATATACGGCTTATGCATTGAGAAAACTACCTCGCTGCATCGCATACGGAAATAAGCCCGGTCATTACAATTGGAAAGCTTTTAATAAAAGATTTTTAGAGGGTACTAAAGATGCTCCTCAACCTTGTTTTTTTGAATCTCCAGCGGAAAAAAAACTTGATAGACCGGGAAAATTATTTACCAGTATGACTGAAGAGGGTGGTAAACCTAAGAAATCAAGCAGCGAAACCAATAGAAAATTAACTTTTTCTTTTTCTCCACCCCGACAGAGGATTGTGCTGCCAGAAATAGATAAAGATGAAGAAGATGAGGAGGGTATTGATGATAATGAAGTTTTTACCGGGTCGCGTCCAGGCTTTAAAGACGAAAATAAAAATACATCTTAAGATCCGGTTATATGTGAATAATGGGGTAACTACCCACGCCATAGCCAGCTTAGTCTCGTCGTCTCGCGACTTGTTCGCGGGATTAATCCGAGCCGCGCGCGCGTCAGCAAGCGCTGCCCAAGCTGTATAGCGCTCTTTTGTGTGATATTGCACGAATCCGTAGCGTGAGTCATTACAACCAACCTTTTTATGTATTCAAGGATGATCACAATGTCAGATATAAATTCCGCCAGATGGTGGAAATTCCTCGTAAAGGAAAGAGCTTTATTGGTATTGATTAGCAGCTGCATTGTAATTTTATTGCTGCATAATCTGTTATTGTCGCACCCCTATCAGCCGTTATGTCTGCTCGGATTATTTGTGTGGCTATTAGGCGTTATTTTATACGGTGAATTTGCCATAGTACGTCATGGAATGGCTATTGCCATTTTGCTCAGGGAGCCGGTGGGAACATTGGTACTGACTTTATCCATCGTAGCTATTGAAGTGACTATGATTGGCAGTGTGATGCTAACAGGTGCCAGCAATCCCACCCTAGCTCGAGATACCATATACGCTATTATCATGATCATGTTAAATGGTTTATTAGGGGTGACATTATTATTGGGGGGATGGCGTTACCGCGAACAGCAAATTAATTTACAAGGAGCTAAATCTTATCTGAGCGTTATCTTATTAATTGCTGTATTTGGATTAATTGTACCCGGCTATACCAATGGACTTTCAGGATTTGAACTTTCGCCTTTTTTAACTATTTTTTTAATTATCATTTCTTTAGGGATATATATAATATTTTTGGGGATACAAACGGTACGTCATCGAAAATATTTTTTGGAAGTGCATAGGGTTCATAGGTTGCACTCTCACCATCATGACACCCTTTATGCTTCTGGCAAGCATCTCTTATTATTATTACTTTATCTGGCTGTAGTGATGGTCTTGATCAAGATTATTGCTGTGCCCATTGACTATGGAATGGCAAATTTAGCTGCTCCAAGAATCTTGGGTGGTGTTTTTATAGGGTTATTGATATTAGCCCCCGAAGCAGTTATGGCAATCCGCGACGCATTGTGTAACCAATTACAACACGCCGTGAATGTTTTGTTAGGGTCAGTTTTAGCTGCTATTGGTTTGATTATACCAGCAGTTTTAGTGTTAGCTTTGCTCACAGGACAAACACTAATATTAGGGCTAAATGATATTGACGCAGTAATATTAGCTTTATCATTGATAATGAGTATTCTAACGATAGGCAGCGGCCGCACGAATGTTTTGCAGGGGGCCATTCATTTATTAATATTTTTTTCTTATTTGGCTTTACTTTTTGATTGACCCTAGAATAACTTCCAAATAAGGTATGATCTTGCAAAAAACGGTCGTTTTTGAGATGTTATTTTTATTGGCACTTAGAGGAATTAAAAAATGCAGAAAGTGAATATTCATGACAAGTTGGCGCTATTTAACGACTACTGGTCACCGAAAATAATTGGGGATTTAAATGATTCGCACATTAAACTTGCAAAATTCAAAGGCGAATTTGTCTGGCATAAACACGATAATGAAGATGAACTATTTTTTGTAATTCAAGGACATCTGTTAATAAAGTTAAAAGACCAGGATATTAATCTTAAAGAAGGCGAATTTGTTATCATCCCTAAAGGTGTTGAGCATCAACCCATTGCTAAAGAAGAAGTTCATGTCATGCTAATAGAACCAAAAACTACGCTAAATACCGGTGATACCAAAGGAGAGCTAACGGTAGAAAATTTGGAGCGACTTTAAGTTAACTCCAGTTCTGTAATTCAATAATATTATTTTCTGGATCAGCCATGTAAACAAATGTAAGTATGCCAACACCGGATACTTGATTATTTGTTATCTCTCCAAGAGCACGCCCACCGTTTTCTAAGACCTTCTGGTACATAAGTTTGACATTATCAACTAAGAATGCAATATGACCAAATCCCAAACGGTTTGCTACTATAGTTTCTGGTTTTTCTTTCATCTCAACATACTGATAGATTTCTAGAGTTGGCCCTTGATCCCCATAACCAGGTAACCTTAGATGAACACCTTTAAGATGAGCATTATTTAACCCGGTTCCTTTATCTAACCATTCACCGGATTGATTTCTGATGGGTGGCACTGCCGTACATTCAAAAACCTTCTGGTAGAAAGTTGATAACACTTCCCAGTTATTAGAGATTATATTGGTATGAACATATTTGATAGGCATTTTTTCCACCTAAAGTTTACTGAGTAATGAGAACGAGTCGCAAGGAACGTGAAAAAGGAAGAAACACCCTCCCCCCGGCACATCGAATGTACGCAGGAGAGGGGAGAAAGATTAAGTTCTTGTTTTACAGTACCTTAATTGGTTAACCCTTCAAAGAAACTCTTGACGCTGTCAAACCAGGATTTAGATTTAGGGTTGTGCTTATCGCCGCCTTTTGCTATGGATTCTGCAAATTGTTTTAGCAATTCTTTTTGTTCCCGGTTTAAGTTCACGGGAGTTTCAACCATGATACGGCATAGTAGATCGCCATTGCGGCCACTACGTACTGAGCGTACACCTTTGCCGCGTAAGCGGAATAATTTGCCACTTTGAGTTTCAGTGGGGATTTTAAGTTTGACTCGGCCATCCAAGGTGGGGACTTCAACTTCGCCACCGAGGGCTGCAGCGGTAAAACTAACTGGAATTTCACACAATAGATCGTTACTTTCACGGCTGAATATGCGGTGCGGTTTAACTTTAATTTGTACGTACAAATCTCCTGCAGGTGCACCATAAGTGCCACCTTCGCCTTCTCCTTGTAAGCGGATCCGGTCGCCGGTATCGACTCCACCTGGAATTTTGACGGATAGAGTTTTTTCCTGTTGGACGCGTCCCTGGCCTCGACATTTGGGGCAAGGTTCGCGGATGACTTGCCCCTGACCGCGACAATCTGGGCAAGTTTGCGAGACTGAGAAAAAACCTTGTTGTAGATGTACTTGGCCCTGCCCATTACAAGTGCCGCAAACAGTTGGACTGGTGCCTTTTTTGGCGCCGGAACCCTGACATTCTGAGCAGTTATTCCAGGAAGGCACTTGAATTTTCATGGTGGTGCCATGCACAGCATCTTCGAGGTTTAATTCCAGGTTATAGATTAAATCAGCCCCACGTTGAGCACGTGTTCTTTTGCCGCGTCCGCCCCCAAATACATCACCGAATATATCACCAAAAATGTCACTTATATCACCGAAATCAAATCCGCGCCCCGCACCCATCCCACCTTCAAAGCCGGCATGACCCAATTGATCATAACGTGCACGTTTTTGGGTGTCGCTCAATACATCATAGGCTTCTTTAATTTCTTTAAATTTCTCTTCAGAGGATTTATCACCTGGGTTCCGATCTGGGTGGTGTTTCATTGCGAGTTGACGAAATGATTTTTTTATTTCTTCTGCCGTGGCGGAACGAGAAACACCGAGTGTTTCATAGTAATCTCTTTTATTAGACATGATGAATTGATACCGGTTTATAATTTACTGTTGTCTGTCATCCTGAGGGTAGGGAAGTATCTCCGTGAAGTGCCACCTGGTGGAGATCCTTCGGTGCGCTCAGGATGACAGTCATGACTGACGGCTACATATTACTACTCTATGATCCCTCTTCCTTTGCGGGGGCTTTGTTGAATAATTCGCTCCTATTTTTTGTAAAAGCACTGTATCCCCTCTCCCGCAAGGGGAGAGGGGATCATAGAGTTTCTCCATAAAAAGGAGCGAATTATTCAACAAAGCCCCCCGAGGGGATCCTAGTTCTCCCAAGAAGGAGTGAGCGCAGATTACTTTATATCGTCTTTATGTTCCTTAACTTCTTCAAATTCGGCATCTACGACATTTTCAGTGCCAGCTTTTTTATCTTGTCCGGCATTTTCAGGGGAGCCCGTAGGACCTGACTCGGCGCCCGCTTCAGGTTTGCCGCCTGATTCTGCGCCTTTTTTAGCATAGAGACGTTCAGCCATTTTGCCAGAGACTTCGCTGAGTTTTTGGGTTTTTTCTTCGATGGCTTGTTTGTCATCTTGCTTCATGACGTTTTTTAGTGCGTCAATGGCTTCTTCGATAGATTTCTTCTCGTCGTCTGTGATATCGCTCCCCAGTTCTTTTATAGATTTGGTTGAGGCATGGATTAAGTTATCGGCTTTATTGCGTACATCAACTAATTCATGGAATTTTTTGTCAGCTTCTTTATGTTCATCAGCATCGCGGACCATGCGTTTTATCTCATCCTCGGATAAGCCACTGGAAGCTTTAATAACGATAGATTGCTGTTTGCCTGTAGCCTTGTCTTTGGCGGAAACATGTAAAATACCATTAGCATCAATATCAAAAGTCACTTCAACCTGTGGGACACCACGTGGTGCAGGGGGAATGTCTGAAAGGTCGAAACGTCCCAGAGATTTATTGGCGGAAGCCATTTCACGCTCACCCTGCAGCACATGTACCGTCACTGCGGTCTGATTGTCATCTGCTGTCGAGAATACTTGTGCTGCTTTGGTAGGTATAGTGGTGTTTTTGTCTATGAGTTTGGTCATGACGCCGCCCATGGTCTCTATGCCTAAGGATAGTGGGGTTACGTCTAGCAATAATACGTCTTTAACTTCGCCCGATAACACAGCTGCTTGAATAGCTGCACCAATAGCCACAGCCTCATCGGGGTTTACATCATGTCTGGCTTCTTTGCCAAAGAAGTTTTTAACTGTTTCCTGCACCTTAGGCATACGGGTCTGACCGCCAACCATAATCACTTCATCGATTTCAGAAATTTTCAGATTCGCGTCCTTGAGGGCAGTTTTGCAAGGAGCAATCGTGCGTTCGATCAAATTTTCAACTAAAGATTCCAGTTTGGCGCGGGTAACACGAATGTTTAAGTGCTTCGGACCGGTAGCGTCTGCGGTAATGTAAGGCAGGTTCACATCGGTTTGTTGTGAAGAGGATAATTCAATTTTCGCTTTTTCAGCAGCTTCTTTTAGGCGCTGAAGTGCTAAAGGATCGTTATGTAGATCAATGCCTTGTTCTTTTTTGAATTCACTAGCGAGATAATCAATTAAACGCAGGTCAAAATCTTCGCCACCTAAAAAGGTATCACCATTAGTAGCTAATACCTCAAACTGATGTTCTTCGCCCACTCTAGCAATTTCTATAATGGAAATATCGAAGGTGCCACCGCCCAGGTCATAAACAGCTATTTTTCTATCGCCGCCTTTTTTATCTAAACCATAGGCGAGAGCTGCTGCCGTAGGTTCATTAATAATGCGTTTAACTTCCAGTCCGGCGATGCGGCCAGCATCTTTGGTGGCCTGACGTTGTGAGTCATCAAAGTAGGCGGGTACAGTAATAACTGCCTCTTTAACCTCATGACCTAGATAGGCTTCAGCCGTTTTTTTCATTTTAATGAGAATTTGCGCGGAAATTTGTTGTGAAGCTATTTTTTGTCCGTTCACTTCTACCCAAGCATCACCATTATCTGCCGCAACGATTTTATAAGGGACCATTTTTATGTCACGTTGAACGACTTCATCTTTGAACTTACGGCCGATGAGACGTTTGATGGCGTATAAAGTATTATGTGGGTTGGTGACGGCTTGACGCTTGGCTGACTGGCCGACCAGTATTTCGCCATCTTTAGTATAGGCGACGATGGAAGGAGTAGTGCGGTCGCCCTCACTGTTTTCAATTACGCGTACTTTGCCTCCGGCTTCCATCACTGCTACGCAAGAGTTGGTAGTACCTAAATCGATTCCGATAATGGGATTAGCCATAAATTTTCTCCAGATGCTTAAAGTTGTCTCATACTATTGTTTGGGGGTAATGCTTCTATAAGCCCTTATGGTTTAGCCACAACAACCAGGGCGGGGCGGATTAATCTGTCATTTAACAAATATCCTTTTTGTAATACCTGGACTACAGTGTTGGGCGGTAACTCAGAATTTTCCTGCATTGAAATGGCTTGATGTAATTCTGGGTTAAAAGCTTCATTTAAAGGGTCAACGACTTTAATTCCAAATTTGGCCAATGTATCCAGAAGCAAACTCAAGGTCATTTGCAAGCCTTCGTGGACACGACTGGCAAATTCATTATCCTTGACGTCTAAACACAGTCCACGCTCTAAGCTATCAATAACGGGGAGCAGTTCAGAAATCAGGCGATCCAATCCATATTTGTGGGCATTGGCAATATCTTTTTCTGAGCGCTTGCGTATATTGTCAATGTCTGCGTGAGCCCTTAGCAATTGACTTTTATAGTCATTAACAGCGGAATTAGCGGCATTCAATTGCTCTTCTGTTTCGTTAAGTTTAGCCTCTAACTCCACATATTTGGGATGTTCCAAGGCCAGTTGTTCACTCTCCGCAGTCTCCTCGATATCAAGGTGTGCAGATTTTGCCTTGCTTTGAGAGTGCGTTTTACTCTTATCTTGTGAGTGCAGTAATGAGTTTTTCTCTTTATCGCCCATGCTAAGGTTCTCCAGATGCATATAGATTGTTATCAATATGTGGGTGATTATTGTTTTTTCAAGATGGATTTCCTTGCTGAACATAAATTTATCTATTTTGCTAACAGTCTTGGCTTGTTTGCGTAGATATCCTAACTGGTATCTTTAGCAAAAAAATGGTATACAAAATAGCTCTGTTTCCTGCTTCTTTTGACAGAGTAGGGGAACATAATGGCTGTCAGAGCCTAAAAATTAAAAACACAGGTGCATCATGTCATTGGAAATTAACCCACAATTAGAACGTATTAAAGACCTCACCCAGCGCACCCATTCGCTTCGGGGGTATCTTTGAAGTAGATCAGAAACGTGAACGTTGGGAGGAGGTCGTGCGTCAGCTGGAAGATCCTGCCCTCTGGACCGATCCTGATAAAGCCCAAACTTTGGGACGCGAACGCGTACAGCTGGAGACGTTATTAAACGATTTTCAACAACTGGAACAGCAGTTGACCGATACCGGAGAATTATTGGCATTAGCCGCTGCCGAAAATGATCAAGCCACTTTTCAAGTAATAATAACAGAACTCGAGACCTTAGGTCGCAAAGTAGCGGCATTGGAATTTGCCCGTATGTTTTCGGGCAAGATGGACCCCAATAACGCTTATCTGGACATTCAGGCCGGCTCGGGTGGCACTGAAGCTCAGGATTGGGCAGAGATGCTGTTACGCATGTATTTGCGGTGGGGTGATAAACATAGTTTTAGAACGGAAATCATGGAAGCTTCGGCCGGTGAAGTAGCTGGTATAAAAAGTGCCACTGTGCGTTATGAAGGGCCTTATGCTTATGGCTGGTTACGTACCGAAACTGGCGTACACAGACTAGTGCGTAAATCCCCTTTTGATTCAGGTAATCGTCGCCATACGTCATTTGCATCGGTGTTTATTTCACCCGAGGTGGATGATGACATAGTGGTAGATATTAACCCGGCTGATTTAAGAGTCGATACCTATCGCGCCAGCGGCGCGGGGGGGCAACACGTTAACCGTACCGATTCGGCTGTGCGTATTACCCACTTGCCTACCAATACTGTAGTGCAATGTCAGAATGAACGTTCCCAACATAAAAACCGCGCGCAAGCGTTAAAGCAGTTGCGTGCTCGTCTATATGAGCTGGAACTACAGAAAAAAAATGAGGCACAAAGCGCATTAGAGGCTTCTAAAGCAGAGATCTCTTGGGGGAGCCAAATCCGTTCTTATGTATTGGACGCTTCACGGATTAAAGATTTACGTACTGGGGTAGAAACGACGAATACGCAGGCGGTGTTGGATGGTGATATTGACTTTTTTATTGAAGCTAGTTTGAAGCAGGGGGTGGAGTAGATGTGGCTATCATACTGTTTCCCCTCTCCCCTTGCGGGAGAGGGCTAGGGAGAGGGGTAATATTAAGCATTTACCATTTAATTTTCACCAATGAATGCCACACCAACCCCCTCTCCCGCAAGGGGAGAGGGGATCATAGAGTTTCAGATAGTTAGGAAGAGAATTATTCAACCATGCCCTCGTAAGGGGAGACGGATACGATGCTTTCCCATAAAGAAAACATGACATTCAGCAAATTTTAAGTTACTCAGGAACTATTAATGACTACCGAAAACATTTCTAATCTCGATATTAATGAGCAAATTGCTCAGCGTCGTAACAAATTACAGCAGTGGCGCTTGACCGGTAAAGCTTTTCCCAATGATTTCCATAAAGATGCATTTGCAGAAGATTTGCTGGCGCAGTTTGCTGATAAAACTGAGGATGAATTAGAAAATGCCCCGCATAGCGTGAAGGTGGCTGGACGTATTATGACACGGCGTATTATGGGTAAAGCCAGCTTTGTGCACCTCCAAGACATGACGGGCCATATTCAGCTATATGTAAAACAAGATGCTTTAACCGCAGAAGTGTATGAGCACTTTAAACATTGGGATTTGGGGGACATAATTGGCGCAGAAGGCCATCTGTTTAAAACCAAAACCGGTGAATTAAGTATTAAAGTGACTCGCTTAGTATTGTTAACTAAGGCGCTACAGCCCCTGCCGGATAAATTCCATGGCTTGACCGATCTCGAGACTCGTTATCGACAGCGCTATATAGATTTGATTGCTAATGAAGAGGCACGCCGCATTTTTAAAACGCGTTCAGCTGTGATTAGTGGCATACGCGAATTTTTTCTTACGCGTCGATTTATGGAAGTTGAAACACCGATGATGCATCCCATTCCTGGGGGTGCTGCTGCCAGGCCCTTTATTACGCATCATAATACTCTGGATATGGATTTATATTTACGTATTGCGCCAGAACTGTACCTGAAACGTTTGGTGGTGGGTGGCTTTGAACGTGTGTTTGAGATCAATCGGAATTTCCGCAATGAAGGCTTATCTACTCGGCATAATCCCGAGTTCACCATGCTGGAATTTTATGAGGCATATGCCGATTATCACGATTTAATGAACTTAACTGAGGAATTGATGCGTGATCTGGTGCAGAAAATTTTTGCATCCTCAAAGTTAACTTATCAAGGCGGTGTTTTTGATTTTGCGAAGCCTTTCCAACGTAAGACCATTGTGGAATCTCTATTACATTTTAATCCCGATTTTAACCTCTCAGACTTGCAGGATTTGCATCAGCTGCGCGCTATGGCTCGCCGCTTAGATGTTGGGGTAACAGAACAAGATGGGATAGGGAAAATACAATATAGTATTTTTGAAAAAACTGTAGAACACCGTTTGCTGGAGCCCACTTTTATTACAGAATTTCCTACCGAGGTATCACCGCTGGCGCGTAAAAATAATAATAATCCTGAAGTAACTGACCGGTTTGAATTTTTTGTGGCCGGCAGGGAAATTGCTAATGGGTTTTCCGAATTAAATGATCCTGAGGATCAAGCAGAACGTTTTCGTGAACAGGTCAAGCATCGAGAGGGGGGAGATCTGGAAGCCATGGTGTTTGATGCTGACTATATTCAAGCATTGGAATATGGATTGCCACCGACCGCAGGAGAGGGTATTGGCATCGATCGGTTGGTGATGCTGTTTACAGATTCACCATCGATACGGGATGTGATTTTGTTCCCGCAGATGCGGCCGCAGAGTGAATAAAATGGGTTGACTGTCATGTATCCACCTACAGGGAATTTTTGTTAAAAGCATCTTTTTTTTACTCGAAAGACTCAGGTCTAAATGCCACCAGAGGCTGCCCCCTTCCTAACCTTCCCCCGCAAGCGGGGGAAGGGACTTGCTCGAGCCAGTATGGGATTGGGTGCATAGCTTAACTTATTCTGCCCAACCAGTCCCTGCCCCCCGCTTGCGGGGGAAGGTTAGGAAGGGGGCAGTCTCTAGTGGCACATTAGCTCCAATTGTATAGAATCAATAAGCTATTCTTGTACTACAGCCAATAATTGACATTCCACCAGTGTGGTATGCAGTGCATCAATGATGGTGCCTATTTCTTGCTGTTCATCATTATATAATCCTTCCCCAGGATTAAAGTTTTTTTCAGTCGTGATAGTTAAGAACTTTAACTGGCGTTTCACTTTTCCTAAATAATGGGTGCGGGCAATAATTTCCTGACCTACATAGCAGCCCTTGGTAAAGCTAACGGCATTCAATTGGGGGTAATTCAACATATGAGGTGTAAATAAATCCATAGTGGCCGGATAAATATTGGCAATACCATTTTGTATATCCAGCAGACGCCAGGCATCATCGGTGTCTGGGGAATGGTAGGTCATTAATTTTTGTTGTATGTCTGAAATAACTGTTTTAGGGCCAACCAACATAAAGCGTGGATTATCACCCCTGATACGAATGCACAATAGGTCTTTCTGTGTGACTGCGTCATCAGGTTGTTGTGGCAGGTCACCCACGATTAAATTAAGATCGGCACTTATTTTTTCACCATAACATCCCGATATGATGATCTCCTGTTCCTGTTCCAGCATGACGCGAGAAAAGGGAGCATATTTGCCAAGCTGTTTTAGGGTAGGTTCAACCATGCTTTTGGGGAGCAATAAATAAAAATGATCTTGAAATTTAATCACCCGCAAACTGGCTAACACGCGGCCTTTGGCGCTGCAATGTGCTGCAAGGCGGCTTTGGGTGGAGTTGATATCGCCAATGTCACAAGTCAGTTGCCCTTGCAGGAATGAATCCTGCTTTGCACCGGTGACTTTTATAAGGACCAGATCAGAAAGTAAGGTTATAAAATTATTCATATAGGTTAGAGATCTATAGCTGTTCTCAGAGTTAAGGCGCGGGAAAGGGTGCCTGCGTCGAGATAGCCTAATTCGCCATCTAGTGGCACCCCATGAGCAATGCGACTACAGCGGATGGAAGTATCTTTCAATAGGTTGGCAATATAATGCGCCGTGGCCTCACCTTCTACAGTAGGATTGGTTGCTAGTATTAATTCTTGTATAGATCCTTGCTGGATACGTTGCTTTAAGAGGGGAATGTGAATTTCATCTGGCCCTATTCCATCCAAAGGTGAAAGATGACCCATAAGCACAAAATATAATCCTTGATAGCTATGGGCTTGTTCCAAAGCATAGACATCTGCTGGGGTTTCTACCACGCAGAGTTGCGTATGATTACGCGTTTTATTAGTGCACAAATTGCACAAAGGATATTCTGAAAAAGAATGGCAGAGCTGGCAGTGGCTTACTTTGGTTAAGGCGTCGGATAGAGTAAGCGCCAAGGTTAAACCGGCCTCTCGATGACGCTCCAATAACTGGAATGCCATGCGCTGGGCGGATTTGGGCCCGACGCCGGATAAGCAGCGCAGGTGATCTATTAGCTGTTGTACTAAGGGAGTGAACATAGGCAGTACTGCATCTGAAAGTTCAAAATTATTTGTAAGGATTCACCACATGAATTGACAGTGACTTTCTCCCTTCTCCCGCAAGCGGGAGAAGGGAGAGAGCCTTACCAATTATTTTTGGTTAAAAGTTTAATCTTCCTCTTTCTCTTTTTCACCAGTCATAGGCAGGCCTGATTTCTCATAGACCTTCATTACTTCACCTTGCATAGTGATCTTAACTTTGTCCATTGCATTATTAATAGCGGCGCGGGTCAGCTCAGCTAAAACGTGCACACCTCCTTCTGCAGCCCCTTTGCCAATAGTGACTTTAGGGCATTCTTGCAAGCCATTGATAACCACTTTGACGAAAATTTCATCAGCATCTTCTACACCGCCAACGCCAACGACTTCTTTTCTAGCTAATTCTTCTTGCATTTTTTGGAAATGTTCCACCATTTCTTGCCCTTTGTGCTTTAAAAATTTAAGCACTTGATTATTCATCATGTCGGGGATATTAGAGTTGCTCATCAGTAAATTCCTCCTAGAGTTTGTAATTTAATTTAATATCCATGCTCAAGTTAATCATCTTTCGTAGTAATAGTGTGGGTAATTACATGCGCATTAAATTCCCTTATCAGTGTTTTGACATGTTTGTCATCCTGTATGGCTTTGACTGCTGCCGATTGCTTGTGTTCCTGCCTGATTTTGTCAAGACCAGCCGGGGTGGGTTGCAATGAATTACCCATATCTATTTGTAAGTATATATCTTTTTTAAAGTAATCCGCTAAAGCTTTTTGTATGCGTTGTTGCACAGTATTATTTAATAAAGGCGCATGTTGTGTATCCAGCAATAAATGGATTTGTTCAGGGGTATATTTGGTCAGGTTGCAATGCGCTGCCACAACTTGGGCTACCCCATGTAAATCCAAATTCGATAATATGTGCTGCCACTGATCAGAAGTTGGCTCAGCTTCACCTATCGGTGGGGGAGAAATATCTCGATTGGCTTCCTCATGTGCCTTAGGCAAAGGTTTGGCTGGGCTTTCTGTTCGATTGGGTATGAGAGGCTTTTCAGGCGCTAACGCAGGCTTGACACGGGGTGATTCAGTGATGGGGGCTAGGGGAGCAGTATTAATAGCGGCTTTGACCGGGGCCGGTAAGGGTTTAGCGGCAGTAAGCGTAAACGTATCCAAAAAAGACTGGGGACGGAAAGCAACCATGCGCAATAGCACCATTTCAAAGCCGCTGCGAGGGGTGGGGGCTAGAGGTAAGTCCCGCCTGCCAATTAAGCCAATCTGATAGTAAAGCTGTATCTCTTCCGTGCTAAACCGCCCCGCTAGAGGTTGAGTGCCTTGCCAGCCGGTCTCCGATTCCAGAGAAAGATCGGGTATGGCCTGTTGTAAAGCAATTTGATGCAATACAGATAATAATTCCTCCATGACGCTCTGAAAATCAGCGCCTGAGGCGGCTAATTCAGTAACCAAGTCTAATAGGCGGCGGACGTCGTTATCGGCTAGGGCGGCTAATAAGGCGAGGATAAGTTCAGGCTCAGTTCGACCTAGTAGGGTTTTAGTTTCTTGGGTAAATAACTGGCCATTGCCATAGGCGATAGCCTGGTCCAGTAGGCTGAGCGCATCTCGCATACTGCCTTGTGCTGCTTGTGCCAGCAGGGACAATGCGCCTGGTTCATAGGTGATATGCTCTTGATCGAGTATATGACCTAATTGTTTAGTAATTTGTTCGACGGATAGACTTTTCAGGTGAAACTGTAGGCAGCGCGATAGGATAGTGATCGGTAGACGCTGGGGATCTGTAGTGGCTAATAGAAATTTAATATGCGGCGGTGGTTCTTCCAAGGTCTTCAAAAGGGCATTAAAGCTATGATTGGATAACATATGCACTTCGTCGATCAGATAGATTTTATACCTGCCTTGAGTCGGAGCATACTGAACATTATCCAATAGCTCGCGGGTATCTTCTACTTTGGTGCGGGAAGCAGCATCAATTTCCATTAGGTCTAGAAACCGGCCTTGATCTATAGCTTGGCAAGCGTGACACTGGTCGCAAGGTTTGGAAGAGACACCTTGTTCACAGTTAAGACATTTGGAGAACAATCGCGCCAGGCTAGTTTTGCCGACTCCACGGGTGCCAGTAAATAAATAAGCATGGTGCAAACGGTTCTGATCAAGAGCATTGATAAGGGCGCGCACTACCGGAGTCTGGCCGACGACTTCAGCAAAACTGCGTGGTCGCCATTTGCGTGCTAAAACCTGGTAGTTCATGATGGAATGGTTAGCTGATTAATATAGATAATAGGTGGGTAGCTCATTCAGCCAAACTACGCACCCGAATCTACTGCTACCGCTGCTCCCTTCCGGGCCTGACGGGGTTTACAATATATCGCTGCGGAGGGACCAAAGAGCCACCCATGTTCTAAATGGCGCTGGATTACTTGGAAAGCAATGATCTTGCCAATTTTTTCCAGAGTCTACAGATTTGACGTTTGGATGGCAAGTGTAGCATTCTGTAAGTCCAGTTTTATTTTTTTGCTAGGTGTCACAGCTTTTCCTTACTACGTCGTCCCGCGGCTTGTCCGCGGGATCCAGAAAGAGCCTAAAACGTGCTGAGAGAGCAAGGAACATTTGGCAAGTCTTCTGGATCCCGCGGACAAGCCGCGGGACGACGTAGTAGGGAGGAGAGTTGTGGCAACAGCCTTAGCCGCTTTTTACATTTTTAATGGCAGAATAAAAATCTTCAGCTAGTTGCAAAAAAGGGGTAATACCCGCATGAGGATAATCATTTTCAATGGTATTGACTAAGGCGCTACCCACTATTACGCCATCACAATACTGCGCCACAGTGTGCGCCTGTTCCGGGGTTGAGATTCCAAATCCGGCACAAACTGGCAGGTTCAGGTTTTTTTTAATTGCATTGAGTTCTTCTTTGAGATGTTCTGGCAGATCTTTCTGAATTCCAGTTACTCCCAGTCTTGATACATAATATATAAACGTTGGCGAGAGGGTCTGGTAATGGCGATAGCGGTCTGGGTCGGTGGTCGGAGATGCTAGAAAAATCATGCCGATGTCTTGCTGCTGTAAGGTGCTATATAAGTCGTGTGCTTCTTCAGGAGGTAAGTCCACCACCAGCACGCTATCAATGTCGGCTGCTTTGGCTGCCATAGCGAAGTTTTCCAACCCCATGTGCAGAATGGGATTTAGATAGCTGAATATAATCAAAGGGATAGTGCAACCCTCAGTACGTGCTTCTTGAATCATCTGCAGGCATTGATCTAAGGTAACTCCTTGATGCAACGCAGCTTCAGCCGCTCTTTGGTTTACTGGGCCATCTGCAACCGGATCGGAAAAGGGAATACCAATTTCAATAGCATCTACACCCATTTTTTCAAGTGCTAAGATGATATTAAAAGTTGTTTTTAAGTCCGGGTGGCCTGCCATGATAAATGGGATGAAAGCGGGTGCGCGGTGTGGTTGTTTAAAAAGCTGGGTGAGGCTCATGGGTTTCCTGTTAATGTATTCGTTAAAGACTTAAATGCTCTGCCAAAGTCTCCATATCTTTATCGCCGCGACCCGATAGATTCACGATCATCACAGCTTCTTTAGGCAATCGTGGTGCAGTTTTAAATGCATAAGCAAGTGCGTGCGCGCTTTCCAATGCCGAGATAATCCCTTCATAACGCGCCAGCAATAAGGTGGCATCTAATGCCTCTTGGTCGGTAGCGTAGGTGTATTGTACACGCCCGGTATCATGCAAAAAAGCATGTTCTGGGCCAACTGCCGGGTAATCCAAGCCTGCGGAAATACTATGAGTAGGCTGAATTTGACCATTATCATCTTGCAGTAGATAGGTTTTTGTCCCTTGTAATACCCCGATAGAGCCGCTGGCAAATCGTGCTGCGTGTTGTTCGGGTTCAATACCGTGGCCACCTGCTTCGACTCCGGTCATTTTCACAGAGGTATCATCTAAAAAGGCGGAGAATAGACCAATGGCATTGCTGCCACCGCCTACGCAAGCGACTAATTCATCGGGAAGGCGTCCGCACTGTTCTAGAATTTGGGTGCGTGTTTCGCTGCCAATGATTTTTTGAAAATCGCGGACTATAGAGGGATAAGGATGCGGGCCTAGGGCTGATCCTAGAACGTAATAGGAATCTTTAACATGGGTAACCCAATCGCGCATGGCTTCTGAGGTGGCATCTTTTAGTGTTTGGGTACCATTATAAACCGGTCGCACTTCTGCACCCAGGAGGCGCATACGTACCACATTTAATTTTTGCCGGTCCATATCGATAGCACCCATGTATATAGTGCAAGACAGGTTTAACAGTGCAGCTACCGTTGCGGTTGCAACGCCATGTTGACCCGCGCCAGTTTCTGCCAGCAGGTGTGTTTTGCCCATCCGTTTGGCTAATAATGCCTGTCCCATTGTATTATTGATTTTGTGGGCACCGGTATGCGCTAAATCTTCCCTTTTAAGATAGATATGTGCCCCCTGCAGATAATCGGTTAGGCGTTGCATATAGGTCAGTGGCGTGGGGCGGCCGACAAAATTGCGTAGATAATAAGCCAGCTCTTCTTTGAAGTCGTCAGAATTTGCAAATTCAAGATAAGCAGCTTCTAATTGGGCCAATGGCGTCATTAAGGTTTCGGGGGCAAAACAACCGCCGTATATGCCAAAGTAACTAGGAAGTTTAGACATGGTTTTTGACTCTATTAAAAAGTTGTTGCATCAAGGCGATATCCTTTTTACCAGGTGAGCTTTCAACTCCACTGCAAATATCCAAAGCAAAAGGGTTAATCTGCTCAATGGCGGCAATGACATTGCTGGGATTAATGCCACCCGCTAGAATTAATTTAACTTGTCGCGCCAGTTGGGCGGCTACTTCCCAGTTAGCTACTCGCCCGGTACCGCCTCTGAGGCAGGAAGTATCATGCGGAGCATCAATTAAAGTCATGGCATAATCTTGCAGGACAGTCATAGGAGGAGTCTCCTCAGCATTGGCTGCTTGTGTGACTAAAACCATTCCTTGTTTCTGTTGCATCGAACAGGGGTAGTTTTCATATATTTGTATTAATGATAAGCCAAGCGCCTGCTTTAAATAAAGAATTTCTGTTAAAGGTTGGTTGATAAAAATCCCCATGGTGATTATATCGGGCGGTAATTGTTTGATAATGGCATCGGCGGCTTGAGGAGTGATATAGCGCGGTGATTCGGAATAAAAATTAAATCCCAAAGCCCAGACGCCAGCATCGCAAGCAGCGAGGGCGTCATCGAGTCGGGTTATGCCACAGATTTTGATGCGCATGGTTGATCCTATTAATTTGGGTGCAAAAGCTTATTATTACCCTCCCGTGGGGGGCGTTGCTGAATAATTCTCTCTCTAACTATCTGAAACTCTATGATCCCCCCTCCTGACGGCGGCTATCCGATGCACACATTTAGTAATTACTAGAAATGCTGAGTACGTCGTTCCTGCTTTACCGAATTATCCTAAAATATCAGCCTATCAAGCAGGAATCTAGTGCCCACCTTTCCAATGGAGCGCACAAATGCCAGTCATGACCGCTTGTTGCTACTTCACTTTGTTTGAAAATCAGGCATTGGATCCCCGCTTGATAGGCTGATATTTTAGGATAATTCGGTAAAGCGGGGACGACGTACTCTAATTCTGGCAGCTAAATAAAGTGTGTGCATCCGATAGCTCCTGACAGGAGAGGGGTTGTCGAAGGCTATCCCTTGATCCCCGCCTCCAGTAGTTTTTTCAGTGCTGCACCCGGAGTCCCCGTCTTCATAAAATGAGAACCAATTAAAAACCCATAAAACCCCAGTTGTTTTAAGTATAACAATTGTTCTGGCTCGGAAATGCCACTTTCACTGATGGTAATGATGCCCTTGGGGATTTGCTGGATTAGCGTGGTGGAGTGACTCAGATGAATTTTCAGATCATGCAGGTCGCGATTGTTAATTCCTATCAACAAAGGGTGCAGCTTTAAAGCAGCGGTTAATTCCTGCTGCGTATGGACTTCAATTAAAGGGGTCAAGCCCAATTCTAGTGTCTTATGATACAGAAATTGCAGTTCTTGTTCAGATAGCATAGCGACAATTAGCAGGATTGCATCAGCGCCGGAAATACGCGCCTGCAGCAATTGCGCTTCACTCATAAAAAAATCTTTCATGAGCAAATAAGCATCAGGAAATGTACTACGTATTTGTCGTAAATAGCTAATATTCCCATTGAAATATTCAGGTTCGGTCAGAATAGATAATGCAGCTGCACCGTTATCAAGATATTGTTGTGCTACTTGTATCGCTGTCAGATCTTGAAATATCACGCCAGCGGAAGGGCTGGCGAACTTGATTTCAGCGATAATTGGAAATGGCTGCTGGGGAGCAGTAAAAGCACTTAAAAAATTATGGGGTTGTCGGGATTTGCTGGCTTGATCACGTAAGAGGGCCAGGTCTAAACCCTCCACACGCTGGCTAGTTTTTTCATAAATGGTTTTTAAAAAATCATGCATAAGATTGGTTATCGCTAAGTGACTTTAATAGTGATCTGGCGCTGCCGTCATCGATGCAGCGTTTAGCCAGCGCGATACCGTCAGCGAAGTTAGCTACCCGATCGGCTACCATAAAACCCGCAGCGGCATTTAATAGGACAATATCCCGTTTGGCGCCGACTTCCTGGTTGTAACAAATATTTTTAATAATGCTAGCATTTTCATTAGCATCGCCGCCAATGACTTCTGAAATAGGGTAACGTTGTAAGCCAAAGTCTTCAGGGAGCACAGTATATTTTTTAATATGGTTGTGTTTCAAATGTACAATATGCGAAGGGCTACTGATTGATATTTCATCCATGCCATCGAAGCTGTGAACGGCCATTACATGTACCGATCCAGCAGATTTTAATGCCTCGACCACTGTAATAGCTAGTTCTGCGCTATAGAGTCCAACGACTTGCCGTTGCACTTGTGCGGGATTTGCCAGGGGTGCTAAGAGGTTAAGAAAAGTGCGCAGTCCCAGTTCCTGACGCAAGCTACTGATCTGTTTAAGAAGCGGATTAAAAAAAGGCGCAAATAAAAAAGCGAAATGGTTCCGGGTAAGGCTATTGACTATAGCTTCAGGTTGTTCAAAGAGAGGAATATTTAACGCCTGTAAAACGTCCGCACTGCCAGACAAACTGGTCACTGAGCGGCCACCGTGTTTGGCAACATTAATACCAGCACTGGCGACAATAATGCCTGCAGCTGTAGAAATATTGAAAGTATTCAGTTTATCGCCGCCAGTGCCTACAATATCAATGATAGGTGTGGTATCTGGTATAGGGATGGGTAGCGTTTTTTGTTTTATAAACTGTAAAAATCCTGCTAACTCCTCGGCAGTTTCTTTGCGCAGGGCCAGCATGGCGAGAAACGCTGCACGTTGTGCAATAGGGGTTTCGGTTGCTTGCATCATTTCTAAAGCGGTATAAGCTTGTTCCTTATTTAAAGTCATACCTTGTGATATTTTTTGCAGAGTGTCTTTGAAGTTGATCATTAGAGTCTCGAGTATAATGGGCAAGAGTTAATGCACCTCGCTTTCTTTTTTGCGAGCAAGCATTTCCAAGCCATCATCAGCTTTTAAGCCCACACAAACTATTGTGGAGGCTAGCGTGATTAAACCCAATAGAAAAAAAGTGTAATGGAATGTACTGGGAGTCAATACCAAACCATTTTGGGTTCTGCCGGTTGAAAAATAATGTAAGCACAATGCAGCAATTGCGACTCCAAAGCTTTGTGATAATTGTTGTAAAGTGCTCATGATGCTAGTTGCTGCGCTGAAATTCTCAGGAGATATTTCGGCATAGGCCAGGGTATTCATGGCGGTATATTGTATAGAAGTTAAAAATCCGAACGTAAAAGTCAGGCAAACTATAAAATAAATAGGGGAGTGGGAGCTGATTAGCATCAGAGACCACAGCGATATCGCAACCAGCAGCGTATTGATGATCAATGTTTTTTTATAGCCCAGAAGGCGCAGGATAGGTAATGATATCTGTTTCGCAATAAGGATACCACCGGCGATAGGGGCTATAAGTAGGCCGGATTCAAAAGGGGAATAGCTAAATACGATCTGCAATAACAGCGGTATTAGAAAGGCGATGCCACCAAAACCTAGTCTACCCCATAAATTAGTTGATACGGCGACTTTAAAGGTGCGATGACGCAATAAAGCCGTTTTGACAATGGGGTGTGGCTGTCGGCGTGAGTGCCAGACATAGGCAAGCAATAAAATCACAGCCACAATAATGATTGAAAATGCATGTAGGCTTTCAACAGTTGTCTCACTGATAGCGGCTATGCCGAAAACTAATAATGCAAGACCCGTGCCAAACAAGATAAATCCCACTATGTCTAGTGGAGGAACTTTTTGCGGCGGCATATCAGGCAGGAAAATTTGCGTCATGATTATAGCGGCTATGCCGATGGGAATGTTAATCCAGAAAATCCAAGGCCAGGAAAAATACCAAGTAATAGCTCCTCCCAAAACCGGCCCCAACATGGAGCCTACAGCTGCTATGGTGATGATGCGATTCATGGTGGCTACAAATTCATGGCGAGCAAAAGTACGTACAATAATCAAACGTCCTATAGGCAGTCCCAGGGAGCCGCCAATACCTTGTGCACATCTGGCGATAATTAATTCGGTCAGATTATGCGAAAAACCGCACCATAGAGAGCTGGCAGTAAAAATTGCCAATGCGTACAAAAATACCCGCTTAGCACCAAATTTGTCAGCAATCCAGCCGCTAATGGGGATAAAAATGGCTAAGGATAGTAAATAACTAATCAGAGCGATTTTAAGGTCAACGGGATATACTTTAAGGCTATGCGCCATGGTGGGTATAGCTGTATTGATAATGGTGATGTCTAATGCCTGCATCAGAGAGGCAAGGGAAATTAGGATTGGTATTATTTTTTTAGTAACTGGTCGCATGGGTATTAGAGATCGTGTTTAAGAAAATACAAAATTGAATATTCGGGTTTGTCGTCACAGCAGCCCTAGCTATGTAACGTTATCCATTTGTTGCGCAATAATATGCCAAACATCAGCAAAAATAGTATGAAGAACAACGCCATTGTTAAACCGATAGGCAGGAATGTTCCTTGATAAAAATACCCGACTAACTGCAGGCTTAAGGAAGTAATCACCAGTCGGCCTGCCTGAATTAACGCATTAGACCTCCCCTTGGCTTTTTCTAATACCTCGATCGCAAGTGGAAATAAAATATTTACCGGAAATAAAACTCCCATCGCCATAACCAGCATGACCCCAGTAATGAGTAAGGGATTGCGGACTTTCAGAAATACTAACAAAAGGATGAGTATAACTGTAACGCAACACATGAATATGCCAGCATATAGGCAGCGGCGCTGGCCAAAAATACTGAGTATTTTGGGACTCAGTAGACTCAGGATAGAAAAAACACCAGCGATAGCACCCTGGTAAAAACCGAAATGTTTAAGTGATACACCTAAATTTTCTATGTATAAAATAGAAGACATGCCGACAAATACCCAGAAGGGTACAATCGCAAAACAGATACAGCCGGTAAAAGTAAGTAGCTTGGGTGAGCGCAGTAGGGGCAGATAACTTTTAGGAGACAAGCTGACTGAAGGATCACCCTTACGACTGCGCAGGCCAATATAGCTGGTTATCAGGCAGATTAACCCCACTGCCAGCAATAACGCAAAATTTCCGCGCCAGCCAAAATATAAATTAATATAACTGCCGATGGTGGGCGCAAATGCCATGGCGATAGTGACTATGCCGTTTAAAATGCCCAGCTTGGCCGCTTGTTTTTCAATGGGGTACGTATCAATAATAATTGTGTAAGCCAGCACCGATGGAGCAGACATCCCAGCCCCTTGCAAGAAGCGTCCCAGTATCAGCATATTAATATTAGTCGCATACACACACAGGACACTACCTAGCACAAATATGATAAGTCCAGTCAAGATGACAGTGCGTTTATTGAAACGGTCGCCCATGGTTCCTGCGAAAAAGCTGCAAATACAATAGGCAATGAAGTTTACACTTAAGGTTAATTGCACCTGGAAGTGGGACAGATGAAAAATTTGCCGCATTTCAGGAAAGCTAGGGATAAATAAATCAACTTCAATCCCGCCCAGCATACAAATGATAATAACGATAATAAATTGAAACATAAAAAAAATACTATAAATTTTATTGTTAGGCTAAAGTCATTGAATATATACCTGATCTTAGGGCTTGTCCAAAAATAACTACCCTTGTTATTAAAGTATTGCTTGGTTGATATCGCAAAAGGGTTAAACCTGTTAAAATCCAGGATATTCCAGCTGCAAATTCTCTTAATTTTTGTGATGATTTTTTATGCCGATAAAAGAAATTCTCCAAACCCACCTCGATCCTTTTCTTAAAAAAACCTGGGGTGAATCCCAAGTTATTAAGCACTTAGAAGTGACTCCCGGAAAAGTCGTATTGCATATCAACCTGCCATATCCTGCCGAAAAATTAAAGGGGGAGATCGAAGCGAAACTACGCAACATCCTATTAGCACAATTGCCGCAATCTGATATGGATATAACACTATCCTGGCAAGTAGATTCTCATACCTTTCAGCCCGGAGTTCAGCCGATTTCTGGGGTCAAAAATGTGATCGCCATCGCTTCTGGTAAAGGTGGGGTGGGAAAATCCACCACAGCTGTTAATATTGCTGCGAGTTTAGCCCTCGAAGGTGCACGGGTAGGTATTCTCGATGCAGATATCTATGGCCCTAATCAACCGCATATGCTCGGCGTGACCAGCCGCTTGCTGCCACAGAATGGGCAACCCTTGTCCCCGATATTAGCGCACGGGCTACAATCCATGTCTATGGGATATTTAATCGATCCACAGACACCTATGATTTGGCGCGGGCCTATGGTCAGTAGTGCCTTGCAGCAATTAGCGCGCGATACGGCGTGGGATAATCTGGATTACCTTATTATAGATTTGCCCCCAGGAACAGGTGATATTCAATTGACACTATCGCAAAAAATCCCTCTAAATGGCGCCTTGATCGTGACTACACCGCAGGACATTGCTTTGCTGGATGCACGTAAAGGGATGGAAATGTTCCATAAAGTTAATGTGCCATTGCTGGGATTAGTGGAGAATATGAGCTTTCACGTTTGTAGCCAATGTGGGCACGAAGAGGCCATTTTTGGTAGCGAAGGAGCTGACAGTTTATCCAAAAACACTGACGTTGAAGTGTTAGGCCGGCTGCCATTGGCAAAAATTATTCGCGAACAGGCCGATGCTGGAGAGCCCATGGTAAATGCGGCGCCAACCAGCGAGATAGCTGAGATTTACCGAGAGATTGCTAGAAAGCTAGCGGGCAAAATAGCATTGCAGCCGAAGAATTATGCGGCGAAATTTCCAAAGATTGTGGTGGAAAGAGAATAAGTTATTGTTTTACAGAGCCTAACTTTAGGCAAGCCTGAACCATATTAAAATCAAACTATAGGTAATCACTATGCCGATTAAATCAGATAAATGGATTCGCCGCATGGCCGAGGCGCATCATATGATCACCCCATTTGCACCTCAGCAAGTTCGCGATAACGGATATGGAAAAATCGTTTCATATGGAACTTCTAGCTATGGTTATGATGTCCGTTGCGCCGATGAGTTTAAAATTTTTACTAATATTAATTCAGCAGTTGTAGACCCGAAGGCTTTTGATGGCAAAAGCTTCATTGATGTGCGTGCTGATGTATGCATTATTCCCCCCAACTCATTTGTTTTAGCGCGGACCATTGAATATTTTCGCATCCCGCGCAATGTATTGACTATTTGTGTGGGCAAATCGACTTACGCTCGGTGCGGAATTATTGTGAATGTGACCCCCTTGGAACCTGAATGGGAAGGGCATGTAACGCTAGAATTTTCTAATACTACCAATTTACCAGCAAAAATTTATGCGCACGAAGGTGTTGCTCAAATGTTATTTTTAGAATCGGATGAGATTTGTGAAACTTCATATAAAGATAGGGCTGGGAAGTATCAGGGACAAAAAGGGGTTACTTTACCTTTAACCTGATGCCTGAGGTGTCATCCTGAGCTGGAGAGAAGAATCCGAGCCGCGCGCGTGAGCGAGCGTTGCCCCAGCTGTAACTTGCTCTTTGATAGAATGGCTATATTTTTGCGGTAGACACTTTGAAAGTACGGAGTTCTTAGAAAGGACAGTAATTGCTGAAACTAGGGCAACGCTTGCTGACGCGTGCGGCTCGGATATCATCCCAGGATGACAGCGATAGCTATTCTTTATTACCATCAGCAGCTTGGTCCACACGGTCGCGTAACTCTTTGCCAGCTTTGAAGTGTGGCATATATTTAGCCGTGGTTGCTAATTTTTCACCCGTTTTAGGATTGTGGGCATTGCGGGGAGGGCGGTAATGCAGATTAAAACTACCAAATCCACGAATTTCAATGCGTCCATTTTTGCTTAAGGTTTCACTAAGACACTCGAGAATCTGATTGATGCTCAGCTCTACATCTTCTAGGGGTAGGTCTTGATGTTTTTCAGCCAGTCGTTGAGCAATAAGGTGTATAAGCTCTGATTTTACCATAATAATATCCGATTATTTTTTAGGGAATAATAATCCCATATAGGTTGTCAAAAATCCAGTGTTTAAGCTATGGGCTTTTTATGCTCTGAAGTGAAATTGTGGATCCTCTGTCTCTTGTGAATGCATAATAAACTTCAACGTCTGAACGCAGCGAAGGATCTCCGTTTAGCGGCACTTCATGGAGATCCTTCACTGGTTCAGGATGATAGCTTCGATAGAGCCGCATTTTCAAATAAAAACCCGCTTTTTGGCAGAACCTTGCCGTCCAGGCTGACGCGGTCTGGGTCTAGCTGAAGTCGCTCGTGTGCATAAAGTCTGATGACTTCCGGATAAATTTGATGTTCCAATTGGTGGATTTTCGCCGTTAAAGAATCAACGCTATCATCTGCTGTAATGGCAAATTTAGCTTGGGCAATCACCGGGCCTGCATCGATCTCGGGTGTTACAACGTGGACAGTTACCCCATGCACCTGGTCACCGTTGGTGAGCGCCTGATGGTGGGTGTTCAGGCCGGGGTATTTTGGCAATAACGAAGGATGAATATTTAATATTCGAGGCTGAAAATGCTTTACAAAATCATCGCCCAAAATTCGCATGAATCCAGCTAAAATAATTAATTCAGGATGATATTCGTCCAAGCAGGCTTGTAAGGCTTGTTCATATCTTTGGCGATCAGGGAAAGCTCTATGAGATAAAACCTTTACCGGTATGCCGGCACGTTGTGCTCGAATTAACCCAAAAGCCTGTTCCTGGTTACTAATCACTATACCAATTCGCGCAGGTAAGCCTGCGGTTATGGCATCGATGATGGCCTGTAAATTGCTGCCATCTCCAGAAATCAATACTGCTAGGTTTATGGGGTGTGTATTTAATGTCGACATCAATCAATAATTACGTTAGGTAGGGGAGAGGAAGTGGCCTCAATAGTCCCTATGGGCCAAGCATTCTCTCCGGCCCGTTGTAAGATTTCCAGGCTGAGTTCTACCGCTGAGGCGGGAACACATACCGTCATACCTATACCGCAATTAAATGTGCGGTACATTTCAGTCGCATCAATATTACCTTGCGTCTGAATCCAGTTAAAAATTTCAGGACGCGGCCAACTATCGGCATTTAGGCGTGCTTGGGTCATTGAGGGAAGTACTCGCGGCAGATTTTCTAGTATGCCGCCTCCGGTAATATGAGCAATGGCATGAACGTCCACTTGTTTTAAGAGTTGTAGAATGGGTTTGACATAAATACGGGTAGGGGATAATAAGGTATTTCCCAGAGTGCTATTGTTAAATGGCATCGCAAGGTCGCCATTATTTTTTTCTATTATTTTGCGCACCAGAGAAAAGCCACTGGCATGTACTCCAGAGGAAGCAATGCCTAATATGACATCGCCTACGCGTACTTTACTGCCATCCAGTAAGGCATCTTTTTCGACCACACCTACGCTAAAGCCAGCTAAATCATAATCCGCACCGTGGTAAACTCCCGGCATTTCTGCTGTCTCACCTCCTACTAGAGCTGCACCCGCTTGCTCACAGCCGATACCTATACCACGGATTATTTCAGTAGCGGTGGTAAGATCCAGTCGCCCTGTGGCAAAATAATCCAGAAAAAAAAGCGGTTCCGCGCCTTGTACTATTATGTCATTAACACACATGGCTACCAGATCTATGCCGATGGTGTCATGTTTATTTAAGGCCAACGCTAACTTAAGTTTGGTGCCTACGCCATCCGTGGAGGAAACCAACACGGGTTGACGATAGCGATGTAAGGGCAGTTCAAATAACGCACCAAACCCACCTAATCCAGACAGGACTCCTTGACGCTGGGTCTTAGCCGCGATAGGTTTAATGCGACGCACTAATTCATTGCCAGCGCTGATACTAACACCAGCGTCTTCATAGGTTATGCCAGGCTGCGGAGAATTTTTTAAGTTGCTCATTGGATTATCTCTATCAGTAAGGTGAAGGTTCAGCGATTATAGTGAGGGTGAATGCAAAAGGGTAGGTTTTTGGTAACTGCTCACTCCGTCGTCCCGCGGCTTGTCCGCGGGATCCAGAAATGAGGTTTCTCAGCTTTTTCCTGGATCCCGCGGACAAGCCGCGGGACGACGGGACTGAGCTGGCTATGGAGTGAGCAGCCTAACGAAATTTTTAGTTTACTTTCAACCAGGTGAATAAATATGAAATTATCCCAATTATACCTTAAGACCTTATGGGCATTGATGTTGCTGGCCCTGGCCGTCAGCGTGTGGGCTGACACACTCCCCAACTCTTACCAAAGTGAGGTGCCGGTGGCCAGCCATTCGCCGGCAGATTGGGATAAAGCGGTAGCGCCAGCTTTACAGCAGGTGCTGACAAAGATGAGTGGGAACCCAAATATTATTCAGCTTGATGTCGTAAAGCGGAGCTTGGCCAAAGCCGGCAATTTTGTGCAAAGTTACAATTATATAACCGGTACTACTCCAGGTGCATTATCACTGCAGATTCGTTTTTCGCCTAAAGGAGTAGATGATTTACTGCAAACCGCTAATCAGACCGGTGTATCTGCAAAACCTCCGCTGACTTTAGTGTGGCTGGCGGTGCAGGATGCAAAGGGCCAACCTAAGATATTAACTGATCCTAACGATGCAACCGTAGCCGATTTTCAACAGCAAGCTAATCAAAACAATGTGCCACTATTGTGGCCTACTGGGGATTTACAGGATATTTCCAGTGTCTCTGCAAATCAAGTTTGGCAATTGGATCAGACTTCGGTGCAACAAGCTTCGCAACGTTATCGGGCAGATCGTATTTTATTGGGTCGGATACAACAGCAAGTTGACGGTAGCTGGCAAGGAGATTGGGTCGTATTAAGCCGCCAGGGCAATGCACAATGGCAAACTCAAGGCCATTTAGCTCAGACTGCCGCAGCGGTCGTGGCAAAGCTGGCAGCGGGTAATCTGGCGGAGACTAGCGCTGGACTCCCCGTATCAAATGCAGTAGCGCAACAAATTAGCATGAAGGTCGTTGGTATTAATGGTTTGAATGATTATACGGCATTGATTAACTACCTGCGCAGCCTTCCCAGTGTGGCGGATGCCAGCACCACGCAGATGCAAGGGGACCAAGTGGTGCTGACAGTCGATTTACGCACTAGTCAAGACGCTTTAGCTAGCGAGATCAACCAAAGTGGTAAATTGACATTAGTAAATGGGCAAAACAATGCTATCCCTACTTATCAGTGGTCTAATGGGTCAACCGCGCCGAGTGGTGCTGCTACGAATAATACAGTGCCCGCTGCAACTACAATAACAGACAGCAGCTCCAGCGCCCAATCCTTCCCAGTGACGGGTGCCCCATTTAAACCTGATGTCAGCAGTAATGTTCCAGAAGAAGTTTCCCCTTAAGAGATGAGTCCATGCAATTACCGCTTGCTTTGAAATGGGACGACGCCACCACTTTTGATAGTTTTTATACGGGTGATAATGCCCAAGTAGTGGATTACTTAAAAGGCCTGGTGCAAGGCTTAACTGAGCGCCATGTTTATTTGCATGGAGAGAAGGGGGTTGGCCTGACGCACTTATTGCGAGCCTGCTGTCAGGTGCTGAACCGCGAAGGAGTTGCTACGGCTTATCTTCCGCTTGCTCAGGCAGATTTTCCTCCCAGCATCCTGGAAGGGTTGGAGTCATTAGCCTTAATTTGCCTGGATGACATTGACGCAATAGTTGCTAATCCAGGCTGGGAAGAGGCTTTATTTCACTGCTATAACCGTTTATTAAGCAGTAATAGCAGATTAGTGGTCGCTAGTCGTGCACCTCCTATGCAGCATGCCTGGGGCTTGCCCGATTTGGCTTCTAGACTAGCAGCCAGTGTTGTGTTCCAAGTCAAGCCATTGGCTGATCAACAGAAAATTACCGCGCTGCAATTGCGTGCCAATGCACGAGGATTAGGATTATCGCCAGAGATTGGTAATTACCTACTCAGCCATTATTCGCGTGATATGCATGCGCTTTTTGTTGCATTAGAAAAATTAGATCGTGCTTCATTTATTGATCAGCGTCGCTTGACAATACCTTTCGTAAAAAAAGTATTAGGGTGTGTCATCAATTAGTCTTTCTTGCAGACGCAGAGTGCAATTCGCGCGTTTTCAAACTCTTGTCATCTTAATAATGGGTTAATAATCCTATTTTATAATTGCGCATGTATTTTACTTTATAAGAAATCACAATCGCAGATTGAATATATGCCAATACCAAAGATAATTAGTTTTATTTGGGTGGGTCGGTCCAAAGCTCTACCGGAAGAGAGCCACAAAAACATAGAAAAATGGAGAGAAGAAAACAAAGATTTTCAAGCAATATTATGGGTATCACGACCACTCCTCGAAGAATTTAGAAAAATATATGAATCTAGAGGATATCAATTCGCATTTTCCGATCCAGAGGATAACAAAGATAATAAAAATAATAAAAACCCAATAGATATAGAAAAGCTTATTGCTTCTACGGTGAGAGATGATGCTGAAACAGGTCCTACTGTAGTTGCAGATATTGAAATCCTTTTTAAAAAAGCGCTTGACCATCTTTCAAAGGATGAAGTTGATAAATTAAGGGACATTATTTACTACCAAATGAATAACTTTACTCCTAACTATGGCACTTCAAGTGATTTGCTGAGATATTTAGTGTTATTAGTCTATGGCGGCGCTTATTTCGATAGTGATGTACCCTGTCTTGGGAAATTAAGTGACGAACCCCCTTACAAGGACAAGGATAATGACGTTAAATCTAAGTATTTCACATTACCCGAGTATTCCCAAGGAACGCTGGGGATAGGAAATGATGCATTCGTTTGTTCCCCAGGGCATGAAGTCACCAAAAATATAATTCAAAGTGCTTTAAAAAATTTTTCACCTAATAATTTCTTTGCTGATCAGTTTGAAACCTTTATGCATCATATGTCTACGGTATCCAATACTGGGCCTCATTTGATTAATCGGGTTTTACGAGAATACCCTGAACTTGCAAAGGAATCTGGTATGTTTGAGGCAATACCTAAGGAAAACGCTCAATTGTTTCCTAAGGATTGGAACCATATTCCGAAAGCTCCGGCAGGCAAGAGTTGGGTAGATCCTCCCCCAACTCAATGTAAGGGAGTTGAGGAATCTATCCAGGCTGCTACATCTTCTATGGCTGTTGAGGCTAGATATCTGAAAGTAGGTCGGTTTTCAGATCATATTTATCATATCGGGCGCTCTCTTAAGCAACTTTTACTCACTGCATTAACAGAAGATTTATTTGAAAATAATGGATATAAAACCTTTATAACACAGCTCATTAGTAAGACCAAAGATAAAGAATACCTTTGCGGATTTAACTCCAAGAAAATTCAAAAATTTTTAGTATCTGAGCTTAAGATATTGCCAGATACTGCTGAACGCATTTACTCTAAATTAGAGAAAAAAATGCAGTTACCTGCATGTTACACAGGCGATGGATCATTAAAAAACATTCTCAATAGCAAGTATTTTGCAACAATTCTCATCGAAGAAAATTTAATGGCTAAATTTAAAAGAGGCATTAAAATACCAGAAAAAATTACTATTGCTTATCGCGATGTTTTGCAAGCTACGAAGCCTTTAAGAGGCACTGCAGATCTAACTGAATCTGATGAAGAAATCATTTGGGAAAAAATAGATGATTTTTTAGCATGTACTTCTCCTCATAATGTTAATAATTATTTTAACAGCACTATTGCGCAAAACCTAACCGAGAGTTTACAGAGGAATAATCTTTTAAATATCTTACAAGAAGAACACGTAAAGCATGCAAGGAATGATGCTCAATATCTAAATTGGCAAAAAACTTTAAATAATGAAACCACAATTCCTGAGAATAAAAAAATCGTAACTGAAATAGAATCAAATGGAAGTATTTTTGAGGGCAATCAAATATTTTTTAATAGCACTCCCGAAATGAAAAAAAATAGGATTCAAGATAATAAAACAACTCCGGATAAGATTTCTGTAGAACAAGAAAATGCACCACCAATAAATCATACTCCATCCTCGACCTGCATCTTCGTACTAACCTGACCAAATCTTAATTATAGGAAAGTAAACCACTGAGCCGGATAAAGGGTTTTGACTGTAGCAGAGAATTGTTTAATTTGTAATAGATGCTTAATGTTACGTTAAGATTCTAGGTGCAAAATGGCGAACATATACTTAATGAGTACCTTAAATCAGAGTATTTTTGTAAACCATGGAGATCTGAAAGATGTTACATCAAAAAGCAACGCAGAGTTTTTATAGAGATCAGGAAAATGATCTGCAATTTCTGGCAAATGCAGAACGTGCCAAAGCCTATGATTATGAACTTTATGATATCTTAGCTGAATATGACGAGATGAATATAAATCAGGCCGCGCATCAGTAAGTCATTGAGGATTAAAGCTCAATGCCACACCAACCCCCTCTCCCTAACCCTCTCCCGCAAGGGGAGAGGGGATACAGTGCTTTCCCATAAAAGGGAGCGAATTATTCTTGCACAAGCCCTAACGTTCAGGATGACAGCTATTGATTAATTTCAGAGCCACCTCTGCCAGCCGTTTGCCATGGGCTTTACAAAGGCGTTTTTCTGCTTCGCTGAGCGGTAGGTTGCTATCTATGCTGGCAGTATGACTGGCACCGTAAGGTGTGCCGCCGCTGTCAGTAGTCAGCAAGTCGGGTTCCGTGTAGGGAATGCCCACAATCAAGGCGCCATGATGCAGTAAGGGTAACATCATGCTCAATAGCGTTGACTCTTGGCCGCCATGTAGACTGGCGGTTGAGGTAAATACAGCAGCTGGTTTCCCCGATAGGGCGCCGGATAGCCATAAACTGCTGGTCCCATCCCAAAAATATTTCATTGGCGCAGCCATATTACCATAACGCGTAGGGCTGCCGACCGCTAATCCAGCACATTCTTTGAGATCTTCTAAGGTAGCATAGGGCGCACCCGTATCTGGGACTGCCGGAGAAGTTGCTTCATTCGTCGGCGACACGGGTGGAACGGTGCGTATTTTTGCTTCCATACCTTTAACCATAACCACACCACGTGCGATGTATTCTGCCATTTTAGCTGTGGCGCCAAAGCGGCTATAATAAAGGATTAGGATATTGGCCATTGAGATTCTCTTGGTTAAGTATTAAAATTTTGCCCTGCAACAATTTAAGTTTATAATCCTGACAAGCGATAACGCAAATTTATTTGCGCACGGCATAAAATACTACTCAACAGTAATTAAAAGGTATGCAACATGAAGTTAAAAATAAGTAATAGATATTGTCTCGGCATGGCAGGTTTGATTCTGGGATTAGCTGCTTGGTGCATGAATGCCGCAGCATTGACGTTTCCTCTCCCGGCGCAAGGAGATGTGGTTGGCTCGGTAAAAACTGCAGTGGCCAAAGCAGGTGATACTTTGCCGCAAATTGCCCGCGATAATGATATGGGATTCACCGAGTTGGAAGAGGCTAATCCCAATTTAGATCCTGACCATCTAACCCCAGGTACAGTCGTCGTAATACCCAGCCATTTTATTTTACCCAATGCTCCGCGTAACGGCATTGTGATCAACCTGGCAGAAATGCGCTTATATTACTACCCTAAAGGCGGCAATACGGTTACTACATACCCTATAGGCATTGGTCGCGAAGGCGAAGATACGCCCGTTGGTGTTTTGAAAATAATACAACATATTCCAAACCCCACTTGGTATTCACCTGAATCTATCCGCGTAGCGCGAGCACAAGAAGGGGTCATCATTCCCAAGGTAGTACCACCAGGCCCAGATAATCCATTGGGCAAATTTGCTATGCGATTATCAAAACCGACCTATTTAATTCATGGCACCAATGATCCGTTGGGAGGAATAGGCAGGCGCAGTAGTTCTGGGTGTATTCGTTTATACCCTGAAGACATCGAACGCTTATTTAGCATGGTCAAAAATGGTGACAATGTATATATCGTTAATGAACCCTACAAAGCAGGCTGGTTAGCTAGCGACCTTTATCTTGAATCCCACGTGTCATTGGCCGCGAAAGATAATCAGGCGCAGCAGGATGCAGCCCAAATCAAAAATGTAATTAATATAGCTATTAAAAACAAGCCAGCTCAGGTTGATTGGAATAAAGCGATGGATATTTCCAGTGAGACACAAGGATTACCGCAGTTAATTGGACGAACTACTGCTGCACCTTTGGCTAGTAATTCGCTTGATGGGAGCTCCTCAGGGTAAGGGAATTATTATCTGTTTACTGAGTCGCGACCGTTAGGAAGCGTTTATGTTGCTCCAATAAACGCTCCCTAACGGTCGCGGCTCGGTAAACGCGTGTGGGAAGCGGCCATAGCATTCCCCACAATTGCGCTGCAGGAAAATCCATAAATTTAATTAACTATTCAGTATGTTAACCAAAGAGCCAATACCCCTTCCTAACCTTCCCCCGCTTGCGGGGGAAGGTTAGGAAGGGGGCAGTCTCTATTGGCTTCCCAGTTACGATGCTGAATAGTTACAAATTTAAAATACTATTTCCAAGCAGGTATGGCCTGATCTTTGAATAGAGTTTTTGCTTCCTGTTGCACCGCATCAGAATGCAAGGCATCTACCAGTTCTTTCACACGGGGATCATTTTCTGATCCTTCTCGCACTACGATTAAATTAGCATACGGCGAATCAGGGCTTTCAAGAATTAAAGCATCACGTGAAGGGATAAGACCAGTAACCATAGAATAATTGGTGTTAATGGCTGCGAGATCGACATCTGCCAGCACACGCGGTAATTGCGCTGCATCGATTTCTTTAAATTTGAGCTTTTTGGGATTGCTGGCTATATCTGCAACGGTAGCATTGGTATCAGCATTAGGTTTCAAGGTTATTAGGCCTGCTTTCTGCAAAATCAATAGTGCACGCGCTTCATTGCTAGGATCATTGGGAATAGCAACAACGGCGCCATCGGCCAAAGTGGAGATATCGTGAATTTTTTTAGAATAGACTCCCATGGGATAAACAAAGGTTTTACCAACCGGGACAATTTTATAACCTTTGGCTTTAATAGCTGCATCTAAATAAGGTTTATGCTGGAACATATTGGCATCAATGCTGCCATCAGCAAGGGCTTCATTTGGCATGTTGTAGTCGGTAAAGGGTACGATGACTATATCTAAGCCATTTTTTGCGGCCACTGATTTAGCAGCCTCCACCAGTTGAGTTTCCGGTCCGGCAATGGTGCCTACTTTGATAGTTTTTTCATTGGAGGATTTTTGGCTGCAGGCGGTAAAAGCTGCGAACGTTACGATGAATAAAATAATTTTAAGCAGTTTGTTAAAGACAGACATTTGTTACTCCTTTTTATGGTTATTGTTGCACAAGTCCAAAGTTTTGGTGCACAAGCTTAGGGCTTGTGCAAGAATAACTTCCCTTTTTAGGGCTCATTTTGGACTCATCTTCGGACGTTTTGTCTTTCAGAAAAACGCTTACATAGAACGACTATGCGCACATTTTTCTGAAAAACAAAACATCCAAATCTGAACCCAATCTAAACCCTAAAAAGGGAAGTTATTCTTGCACAAGCCCTTAACGTGCAAATCGCTTGGAAAGCCAATCTCCAAGGAACTGGATCCCATACACCAGCACTATCAATACTACAATAGTAACTAAAAGGATAGTTAAATTAAACCTTTGGTAACCATAATTAATGGCTAGACTACCCAGGCCACCCCCGCCAACAGCGCCCGCCATAGCTGAGTATCCTACAAGACTTATCCAGGTAACTGTAATGCCCTGAATGATACCCGGGCGCGCTTCAGGAAGTAATATTTTGTAGATAATCTGCCAAGGAGAAGTGCCCATAGCATGGCCAGCTTCGATTAAACCGCCACCCACTTCGGATAAGGCATTTTCCACTATCCTGGCGACGAAGGGTATGGCGCCTATGCTCAATGGCACAATTGCCGCTTGAGTGCCGATGGAAGTGCCCACCAATAATCGGGTCAAAGGGATGAGGGCAATAAGCAGGATAACGAATGGGATGGCGCGCACCACATTAACCACGAAGCTTAACCCCCGATGACATAGTAGGTTTTGTAAAATACCCCCTTCACGGGTGGTTAATAGAATAATCCCCAACGGTAGTCCTAATATTACTGAGATGCCGCCAGAAAGAAGTACCATGTAAATGGTTTCCAGCGTGCTCTGTAAAACTTGGTCAAATAGATCGGCTGACATACCCTAATACCTCAACAAAGACGCCTTTTTGCGTTAAATATTCCATGCCTTGCCGAGCATTTTCCGGCTCCCCATTAACCTCTACCATCATCACCCCCACCATCGCATCGCGCACTTCTTCAATATTGGCCTGCAAAATATTAAGGCTCAATCCAAAGTGGCGTGCCAGGTGTGAAATCATCGGTTCCTGTGCCACCTTGCCAAAAAAAGATAGCCGCCACAGCGGTGCAGATTGTGGCACCGGAGTTGCTGAAACGTGTATCTGCAAGGTTTCTGGCAACTCATGAATAGAATAGCTACGAATGAATTTTTTAGCGGTGGGCGTTTGTGGCCGTGTGAAGAAGTCAAATACCTCGGCTTGTTCTATGACGCGGCCACGCTCAAGAACAGCTAAGCGGTGACAGACTTCTTTAATCACCTCCATTTCGTGAGTGATTAGTAATATCGTCAAACCTAAACGCTCATTAATTTCTTTCAGTAAGTGCAAAATGGAGTATTTAGTTTCAGGGTCTAAAGCAGAAGTGGCTTCATCGCTCAGTAATACTTTGGGATCATTTGCCAGGGCCCGAGCTATTGCTACACGTTGTTTCTGTCCGCCACTCAACTGACTGGGGTAATGATTTCTTCGCTCCGCTAAGCCAATAAGTTCTAACAATGGTTGCACTTTTTCTGAAATGGCGCGGTTCGAATAGCCGGCCAGTTCCAGAGGGAAGGCAATATTTTGATAAACCGTTCGGCAATTGAGCAGGTTAAAGTGCTGAAAAATCATGCCGATTTTACGCCGAGCCAGGCGTAGCTGTTTTCTGTTTAAGGCAGTCAATTCTTCACCATCGACTATTACTCGTCCAGAGCTGGGAGTTTCCAATAAATTGACGCAGCGAATTAAAGTGCTTTTACCAGCGCCGCTCTCACCGATAATGCCAAAAATTTCGCCACGTTTTACCGAGATTTGTACTTCTTGCAAAGCATTTATTTGCGCACCATCAGGCAAACTATAGTATTTATTTAATTCATGTAGTTCTATCATGCTGGATCTGGCCTATGAGACGCCTAAGTGGTGGAATTAGCGCAAAACTGATGGCAGAAAGCACAAGTGAAATCAGTCCAAAAAGTAAAAATGCGTGATCATATATGTTAAGTGATGAAGTTTTGTCGATGTTATCAGGTATAGCGGCTAAATTAGCCAGGTTGCCGCCCAATGCAAAAGAGGCTGCCTGAGCAAAAAACCAGACTCCCATCATCATACCCACTAAACGTTTGGGGACGAGCACGGTAATCATAGAAAGGCCGACAGGTGATAGTAACAGTTCACCGATTGTTTGCAATAAATAACTAAATACCAACCATGATGCCGGTAACAGGTTATTATGCGCGGATAATTTTATCCCAACGGGTAGCACCAGGAAGCCCAATGTAACAAAGGCAACACCTAAAGCGAATTTCAGTGGGAAGCCAGGATTTAATTGCTGGCGGCTTAATTTGACCCAAAGCCCGCTTAGCAAAGGACTGAGCAGGATGATAAATAATGGGTTAAAAAACTGCATTGCGGAAGCATTGACCGGTATACCCAGAAAATGTTGTTCCATATTGCGGTCGGCAAATAAAGTCAGCGAAGTAAATGTTTGATTGTATAATGCCCAGAAGCCAATAGAAATGGCAGTTAAAATCAAACTGGCCCACATTTTATTGCGATTTTCTGTTGGCTCCTTATACAGAAAGTAAATGACGATTAATGCAGTAATCACAGCAGCTGCTTCTACTATCCAGACAGTAGTTTGTGGATATTGAAACGCAAGCACACATAAGGCCACTGTAATTATAAAACCAAGATAAAAGAATACCTCGAAGCGTATTTTTGCCGGGATATTAGACTTATTTAGGGGGCTAGTGGTGGGAATTTTTCCTGCTAATGACAGGCGTTTTCTACCGATTGAAAATATAATCAGCCCGAGTACCATACCTGCCGCAGCCATTAAAAATCCAACATGCCAGCCGTAATGGGTGACTAAACTGCCTGCTATCAAAGGGGGGACCAGCGCCCCGATATTTATTCCCATATAAAATATGGTAAAACCACCATCACGCCGTGGATCACCGGGCGCATAAAGATCACCGACGATGCTGGAAACATTGGGTTTAAATAATCCATTGGCACACATGAGAATACTAAGACCAACAAAAAACACCTTCTCATTGGGAATTGCCGCACATATATAACCAAGGGCAGAAAACACGCCACCGATCATGATAGCACGTTGGAAACCTAGGAAGCGGTCGGCCAAATAACCGCCAATAATAGGGGTTAAATATAATAAAGAAGAGTAGGTGGCATATAATAAATTGGCTTTATAATCGGTATAACCTAGGGCTTTGGTCATGTAAAGAATAAGAATGGCTTGAATGGTATAAAAACCGAATCTTTCCCAGAGTTCGGTTGAAAATAATAAGTAAAGTCCTTTTGGTTGGCTATAGAGTGAGATACTTTGTGACATTGATGATCCTCGTATTTAAGCGCTGAATTTTTTCTTAGACTGTTGGGGGAATTAGGAGGATAAACATTTATGATTTAAAAGTAAAATTTACATTTTGTTCACTTGTCAAAGCCTAAGGTAATTTACAATGCACCAGGTAATTCACATCGGTTTTGTGACTCAGGTGATAGGATTGAGTCAAGGGACTATAAGATAATCCCTTGATAGCTAATAGATCAAGACCTGCTAAACGCAGCCAACTGGCGAGCTCTGACGGGCGAATGAATTTATCATAAGAATGTATGCCCTTTGGAAGCATTTTTAACAGATATTCAGCACCTAGAATAGCGAAAAGATAAGCTTTAGGATGGCGATTAATGGTGGAGAAAAAAATTTCCCCTCCGGGTTTGAGTAACTGTGCGCAGGAACGAACGACTGAAACTGGATCTGGTACATGCTCTAACAACTCCATGCAGGTGATAATATCAAATGTAGCAGCATGGCAGTTGGCAAACTCTTCAACGGTTGTTAGCTGATAATTGATATTAAGGTTTTCCTGTGAGGCATGGTTTTTAGCTGTAATTAGCGCCATTTCAGACATATCAATGCCGGTAGTGTCCGCATCACATCGGGCTATGCTTTCTGTTAATATTCCTCCTCCGCAACCCACATCCAGCACTTTTTTATTAGCTAAATTTGTCTTGTCAGTTATAAACTGTAATCGTAGCGGGTTAATATCATGCAGGGTTTTGAAAATGCCTTGCGGATTCCACCAATCATAGGAGGCGTCGTCAAAGGTGTGTAATTCCTTGGGGTCGGCATTTATGGAGGGAGTCATGTGATTTCTCTAGAAGTTAGTATTGTGAAAAGTGGATTAGAAAAGAAAGAATTATTTCCATTGTACTAACTGTGAACGCAATTCAGGTTGTAACGTCACGTGGGTAATACCAAATTTTTCTGATAATAATAACCGCAGTTCGTTTAAAGTACCCTGCCAGTTAGTCAATTCATCTACTTCAATATGCGCCGATAATACAATAAGGCCAGATGAAAGCGTCCAGATGTGTAGATCATGCACTGCAATAACTTGGGATAATTTAGCCATGCTTTTACCCACTTCAGCCAGATCTAAGTGCAAAGGCACGCCTTCCATTAAAACCAGTAGGGTTTCTCGCAGCAAATTAATACTGGAGACTAAAATAAGTAAGGCTATAAAGATAGAGAGAAGGGGATCAATGCCTAGCCAGCCTGTGAAATGAATCACAATACCAGAGATTAGTGCAGCAACCGAACCTAGTAAATCTCCCAGTACATGCAAGATGGCTGCACGCGAATTTAGCGTGTGCTCAGCATGGTGTAATATCCAAACCAAAAGTAAATTCATGGCAATGCCGAGTATAGCTATCAACATAACCGTGCCAGAGTTAACCGGTTGTGGTGAGTTTAATCGTTCTATGGCATGAAATGCGATTAATAATGCAATCAAGACCATTAGCAAGCTACTGACCCAAGCACCCAATACCTCTGCTCGGCCTAACCCATAAGAATGTTGTTTCGACGGGGGTTTGCTCGCAATCCAGGCTGCTACTACCGCTAAGATAAGTGATGCGCCATCAGTTACCATGTGACCGGCATCGCTGAGCAGGGTCAATGAATTCGCCATCCAGCCAGCTATGGCCTCAACGATAGCAAAACTGAACAGTAATAGGCTGGCTAATAGCAACACATTTTTTGAAGTTTTGTGGGAATGCTTATGTTGATGGGAATGATTATGTTTGTGGGCCATGTGAGATAGCTCCTTGGACTATCTATACTTGAAGCTTCAAACGCTTCAAGTATGTATACTCTTCAATTGTTCTAACCCTTGCTGTGCAGCGGTGCTAAATTTGCTCATAAAAGTTTTTTTCACCTGATAACACACTTCATAAATATCAGCATTACGACTTGCGGTTAGAAGGTAATCATCGCTGGTTATAATACCATCGACTAAATTGAGCGCCAATGCCTGGCTTCCATACCAATGCTCTCCGGTAGCCACCTGATCGATATTGAGATTCGGTCTATTTTCCAAAATAAATAGTTTAAATAAAGCATGAGCTTCATCCACTTCTTCTTGAAATTTTTCACGGCCTTTGCGGGTATTTTCTCCAAAAAGTGTCAAGGTGCGTTTATATTGACCAGCCATTATTTGTTCAAAGTCTATATCTTTCTTTTTGAGCAGTCTATTGAAGTTAGGTAATTGGGCTATTACCCCAATTGAACCCACAACGGCAAAGGGCGCGGCCAATATTTTATTGCCGACGGCTGCCATCATATAACCGCCACTGGCAGCTATTTTGTCGACTATGATAGTTAAAGGGATTTGTTGCTTGCGTATGCGTTGTAACTGTGAGGCGGCTAATCCATAGGCATGTACCATCCCGCCTGGACTTTCCAGGCACAATACGATTTCATCTGTAGGGGATGCTACGGTTAAAATGGCGGTGATTTCCTCACGTAAATTTTTTACAGCGGAAGCACGTATATCACCTTGAAAATTAATCGCAAAAATACGTTTGCGGGAATCAAGTTTTTTAAGTTCTTTAGAAAGTTTTTTGGCTTCTTTATGTTTTTGCTTCAGCTCTTGTTTGCTGCATACCGTTTCGCGCAATGTCTGTTCCATACCTTCATATCTTTCATTGATTTTTTTGACCTCTAAGTGATCTTTATGTTTATTGCGGCCTTTACTGGCAATAGCTATAATTCCTCCAAAAATGATGAGGATGGCGAGCACTATAGTGATAGTTTTGGTAAAAAATAACGCATATTGAGCGAACATAAGGGATCCTGACATATAGAAGGATTTATAAACAACAAACATAACTGCTCACCCCGTCGTCCCGCGGACAAGCCGCGGGACGACGGGACTGAGCTGCTTATGGCGTGAGCAGTTACCAACAAACTATGCTTACAATAGATTCAGCGTATGAAGATGTCAATGGCTTGATATAAAACAACTATACCTTTAAGACGTTAACCTGGGCGGAGCCCTTAAGCAAAACTGTGAGAATTATAAATATTGAAAAAAAATTGAACTTAAAAATCTGCTCAAGTATGATTGCACCCTCCCCGGGGAACAATAAAATTTTTTATAAAAATATTGATGCGAAAGGAATGTGCACTATGAATAACTTACTTGCCAATTTTACCGATGAAACTCTGCTAATCCGTCATAAATCCATTTTTGCCTCTCAAGTAGATCAAGATATTATCATGCTAGATGAAGCAGCTGGTTTATATTTTGCTTTGAATTCTGTGGCTGGCTCAATTTGGGAGCTACTTGCAAATCCCATCAGCTATGATCAACTGCTGAACTCTCTTATGAAAAGTTATGATGTACAATACCAGCAGTGTAAAAATGATGTCGATAGTTTTCTGACTAAATTATTGCAATATCAGTTGGTGAATGTTGTAGATCAGTCATGAAACAAAGTCTATTGCGTTGGGTAATTTATAACCGTTACCTATTGAGATATTGCGTGGAAAGTCTTTTTTATCTGACATTTTGCAAATGCATGATTCTATTATTGCCGCATAAACTTTGGGGTTTCAAGTCTTGTTATTTTCAATGTGAAACTTTGAAAGAGAATATGCAGCAGTTTAGTAAGGAAATTCTCGCAATACAGCGCGCTGTCAACTTATTGGGTCGGTACGTACCCTGGTCTAGTAAATGTTTGGATCAGGCTTTAGCTGTACAGCGGATGCTAACTCGGCGTGGTTTGCAGTCTACATTTTATTTTGGAATGATCAAAGGACCAGAAAAAAAATGGCTAGCTCATGCCTGGGTACGTAGTGGTGACCAATGGGTTATAGGATATCAACAAGAACGGGATTATACAGTGGTTGGAGTATATGCCAGAATCCCGTAACTAAGGACTTGTGTAGGCTCTGTCAAACAAGCCCTAAGGACAAAATATGCATTTTTATAAAGCTTTTGGGATAACTATCACCAGTGATTTGCCGATGAAAGAACTTTTGTCGGGAAAAGCTGACTGCAGCGCGGACCTTTTAATACGTCAAGGAGATGTGCCGCTCTCATTAAATGCTACATCGGCGATAACAAGCCCATTTCTGCAAGGCAACCCAAATCAATTATTGATAATAATAGAAGGTGTTGGACGCTTTTTAGTGCAGTATGGCCGTGAAATTATTTACAGTCGTCATGAAGGTATTGATGATGATAGTTTGCGTCTCTTCTTGTTGGGCACCTGCATGGGAGCGATGTTGCAGCAGCGCGGATATGTTGTACTGCACGGTAATGCGATTTCTGTTGATGGCAAATCCTGTACGATATTTGTTGGCCATAGAGGTGCTGGCAAGTCTACTACGGCAGCGCATTATTTTCAGCAGGGTGCGTATATTTTGGCTGATGATGTTAGTGCAATTACATTTGACAGCGAAGGACAACCTGTAGTAGTTCCCAGTTTCCCGCAAATTAAATTGTGGCAGGACTCGGCTGATTTATTGGGGATTTCTACAGAGGGGTTAAGACGTATACGTCCCCAGGATATGAAGTTCTCTTATCGGATTGATGAACGTTTTTGTGAACAGCCATTACCTTTGAAACGCGTCATTGAGATTGAGACAGCTGACTATGTGGAGATGAATGGGGTTGAAAAACTAAAAAGACTGATTTGCCACAGTTATCGATATCATTTTCTGCAGCATATGCTGCTTTCTAATCAATATGCAAAACTATTATTGCAATTGATAAGTAAAATTCATGTGGAAATGATACAAAGAAGTGATATACCCAAAGCGTTTAATATTTAGTTTTATGTTTTTAGAAGTTATTGAGTCTTAAACACAATAAATTAACTAAAAATCCCCTAAAAACTAAGTGTTCTGGAATATAAATATAAACGCTCTGAGTATTTTCATCATTGATTTAATAAATGCAAAATAGCACTATTCTTATGAAGAATAGTCATTGCTCCCATCTGGCCAGTTATTGGTTTTGCCTTCTGTTTCAAGAATGTCTAAAACTTCTAATTGCGGTGGGGTCCAAGTGGCTTTAGTCATAATAATCTCCTTTGATTTAGTTGGTCCTATTCTTAGCAAGTTACTTGCCATGTGGGACTTGCGAAGTATAATTACTTTTTTAAAAATGTCAATTTAACAAAACAAATAATTTAAATATGTATAATTTATAAACGCTCTGAGTATTTTCATCATTGAGTTAATAACTTCAAAATGGGACTATCTTATGAAGCAGATTCAGCGCTACCATCTGACGAACTACTGGTTTTAAGTTCTGTTTCAAGAATGTCTAGAACTTCTAATTGTGGTGGGGTCCAAGTGGCTTTTGTCATAATTACTCTTTTTTGATGTGGTTAGTTCTTAGCAAGTTACTTGCTATGGGTGGCTTGCGAGTATAATTACTTTTTCAAAAATGTCAATTGAACAAATAATTTAAATATGTAATTTATAAAGGATTTGAGTAATATCCAGCTTTTAAACGCTTCAAGTATTAGGACTTGTGCAACAATAACTTATAGATAATTTTAGGAATATTTATTGTGAATGGAATTTTGGGAATTTTTCGGCTCGACAGCCAATCAATTAATGAGCAGCAGTTACAAGAATGCGCTTTTCAGAGTCCCAAATGGGTTCCTGATCATCGTGGCCTATATGTAAATAAAAATATTGGTGCCGTATGTACTCAGCGGTTCCTAACTCCTGAGTGCGGTCGAGGATTAATGCCTTATTACCATCCGCAATCAGGTTTTGTAGTTGTAGCCGATCTATACCTGACCAATCGTCCGGAATTAATAACTGCTTTATCAGCCGATAAAAACGTATCTGACGTTGAATTGTTGCTGGCCTCTTATCTTAAATGGGGTAATGACTGTACCCGTTATTTACGTGGGCCATTTTGTTTTGCTATTTGGAATCCTCATACCCAATCATTATTAGTGGCAATAGACCATTTGGGTTTGCGACCTTGTTTATATGCATATCAACCGGGGAAATATTTTATTTTCGCCAACTATATGGTGCCGTTTCGCAGACTTTGCCCCACATTAACCGTGGATGAAACACTGTTTAATTACTTTGCGCTCGATAGTATATCTGAAACCCTTACTTGTTATCGTGAAGTCAAGAAATTATCAGCAGGTCAGCAATTAATTATTACTCGCGAAAAAGTACAGCTGCAGCGTTATTGGCAGCTAAAAAAACAATCGTTACCTAAATATCAGAAGCGGGAAGATTATTATCAGGCATTTCGTGACCTGTTTCAGGATACAGTGCAGCAATATTTGCGCAGCTCATTCTCAATCGCTGCGCAGATTAGTGGTGGTTTAGATTCTACCGCGGTTGCCGCTATGGCAGCTCACTTATTGGCGCGGAACAATCAGTCTTTATATGGTTTTACTGCAGTTCCTCAAGGTTTAGAAGGGGCCAGTTTCCGAAAGGGTTGGTTTTATCATGAAATGCCCGTGGTACAAGTTTTGCTGCAGCAGTATCCTAATATCATTCATACTGCATATGAGAGTTCCGCAGATTCTGATATTTTAAATTTATTAAAAGACTTTTATCCGCTCATCGACCAACCTTATCGTAATGTATTTAACTTTGATTGGATTCTTGCTTCTTTTGCCAATGCAGCCGCTAATAATGCACGCCAAATATTATGTGGACAAAAAGGCAATGGCACTATTTCCTGGCCTGGAACCAGCCTCAAAGTCTTTTTATATAACATCTATAAAAATACAAAAACTTTTCTGAAACCCACTAGTTTGTTCAAGGATTATTTTTCTAGGCATGATCCAAAGTTTTTGCAAAGCAAGGAGGCAAAAAATATTCTGCGTGATCGTGGAATTGGTACTGGCACTCAGTATGGATTGATTAATATAGGTGGTGCTAGACAAACTAGTATTCGTCCGCTTTCACTGTGGTATGGCGTAGAGCTATTAGATCCTACTGCGGATATTAAGCTAGCTGAATTTTGTTATAGTCTTCCCCAGTCGGTATTTTTCACCAGCAGATCTACGTTAGAAAAACGCTTATTGGTAAGAGAAGGTTTGGCAGGAATTTTACCTGAGAAAGTCAGGTTGAATGCTAACCGAGGCCAGCAAGCCGCAGATGCTTATTTGCAATATAATCAGCATCGTAGTAAATGGCATGAACAAATTTTACAGATAACAGAAAAGCAGGCTGATCCCTTATTATGGCGTTTATATGATAAACAAAAAATGCTGGGGTTATTCAAAGAATACGCGCATATTGCTCAGCCAAGCGCAGAAGTTGAACTGCAAATTTGTTGCAATCTCATACGCTGTTTGAGCATGGCGTTTTTTCTGGATTACCTAGAATCCGAGTAACTATTCAGCATCCTAACTGAGAAGCCACTAGAGACTGCCCCCATCCTAACCTTCCCCCGCAAGCGGGGGGAGGGACTTGCTCCAGCTAGTATGGGATTGGGTGCATAACTTAACCTATTCTGCCCAACCAGTTCCTTCCCCTGCTTGCGGGGGAAGGTTAGGATGGGGGCAGTCTCTAGTGGCTCTTTGGTTAACCATGCTGAATAGTTACGAGTCTGATTAGTAAATTATTGTTTTTGGACAGTGCCTAAAGTGAATGCTTTTAGTTTTTTTCAAAATAACGCAGCCCTGCGCGTGCTTGTGCCAGATCTAGCTGGGCGCGGAGTTGTTTTAGTTGAAGTTCTAGTTGCATAAGTTGTTGCTGTAGCAGCACTGTCGAAGGGGAGGGCTGGTCAAGCAGATTGGGTAAAGGCAGGAAAGTATCGGCAGTGTTTATAGTCCCTTGGCTGTTATCGTTATTTTTTAGTGGGCGGTCTAAATTTTGCCAGCTTTGATACTGCTTAATTAGAGATTTTAATAAATTGCGAGAATCAGTTTGTTGTTGTCTCCGAGCTGTGTTCAGACGGTTGCTGATCACCAGTGTATCTTGTTTTTGGGTATTACCAATATGGCTTGGTAAATTCAAACTGAGTTCCCCACTAATCATATTAAGTTTGGGATCTACATTAATTGCGTCCTGTTGGCGCATACCATAACTAGCACCGACTTCAAAAGTGGGTTTATTGAGTTCTTTAGTCCAAGCGATTTCTGCCTGAAGGGATTTAATTCTAGCAACATCAGCCTGTAACTGTGGATGATTTATGAGCTGCATTTGCAGATTTATAAGACTAGGTAGGACCGGCCAATTGGGCAACTCATTGGGTAAAGGACGATTGCTGTTTTCTTGTCCTATCCAGCGGGCTAATTGTTTTTTTGCCAGATTGAGCTGCCCTTGGGTGATATCTTTCTTATTTTGGAGAGTGCTTAAAACAAGCCTTGCCCAAAGGGCATCCTCTTTGGGCACCAGTGGCACTTTTTGCCCGATGCTGTCGGGGAGTAAACTCTCAGCTACGATTTTATCAGCCAGTAATGAAATAACAGTATAGTGCTGTTGAATAATACTCTTCACCTGGTGCCAATAGTAAAGTTCTAACCAGTCATGGCGAACATCGCGTAGCAATAGACGTTTTTTATATTCATTGTTTTTTTGTTGTGCGAATACCTGCGCTTGCCGGGATTTTATCTCCTGGGTTTCCTCATTACTGAATGCTTTACGCACACCGACTTTAACCACAGTCATGTCATCCTGGTTAGGAATGATGGTATTAGGAGATAGATTAATTGTGTCAAAAACTAGGTGAGTGTCTGAAGAGGGGCTATCGGCCTCGGGAAGCAGGTCAATGGTGTTGAGTGAGGCTTTCGTAGGCTGAAGCTTGAATTTTAGCCACAATGCCAAGTTTTCTGCTTCAGGCAAAGTGAGGAGTTTGCTGTTGGCCGCTAAAGCACTGCCAGATGAGGTAAACAGGAGGCTCAGTAACAGTGTCACTTTTAAGAATTTTATCAATTGAAGAAGGTAATTATACAAGTTTTGCAAAAGATATAAAATTTTAAAAACCTTTTGGCTCGATGACAAAAGGACCCTGTATGCCCGGTAGGCATCTTAAGCTTGTCGCAAAGTATAGTAAAGGCATTGCTAATCAATGCAGCGACTTTTATGTGAAAGCAGGCATTATAGCATGGAACCACTAATATACCCGATACACTTAGGATTTCGGTGTTAGAGCAGGTGAGTATACCCAAAATTACGTATAATATTTGATCTCATGCGCGCTACGTGGTTTAATTTGCAGCTATTCGACTCAGCTTACAATAAGTAACAAGTTTTTCTGATGCACCTGCATAATATTTATTGCTTAGGCTCTGTTCTCGCTGGGTGCGGCGAGGTACATGAATTTATTTTAATGTTTTAGAAGGCTATCCATGAAAAAAAATATACATCCTTCCTATGAGGAGGTTAAAGTTGTTTGTAGTTGTGGGCATACATTTGTTACCCGTTCTACTTTAGGGAAAAAAGTATTGCAGATAGAAACCTGCTCGAATTGTCACGATTTTTATACAGGTAAGAAGAAGTCTTTAGAAAACGTAGGAAGAGTGAGTCGATTCCGTCAAAAATATGGTCAGGCTCCTGCTGCAGGGGCACAGGAAGAGGAGAAGAAGTAGTTGTAAGCTTCTCGTTAATTAGCTGTCATCCTGAGCATAGCCCTGTCATCCTGAGCGCAGCGAAGGATCTCCATTTCGTGGCACCTCAAGGAGATCCTTCGCACGCTCAGGATGACAGTGCTACGCTCAGTATGACAGCTAAACCCGCTTCACATCCGTCACATTAGAAATCTGTGAGATTCTCGACAAAATGCGGCTTAAAGGAGTAAGACCGTTAATTTCGATACTAATGTTAATCTTGGCTGTTTGATCTTTCTTATCAATAAAACTATTCAAGGCTATGATGGCAATACGTTCATTAACCAACAACTGGGTCAAATCGCGTATCAGTCCATGCCGGTCATAGGCATGAATAATCAGGTCAACGGTATATTTATCTTGAGTTTTAATACCCCAGCTCACCTCAACCAATTTATTTCGCTGCTGATCATTCGTATGTAAGATATTCGAGCAATCCTGGCGATGAATTGAAACCCCATGGCCTTGAGTGATATAACCTATAACCGCATCTCCTGGAATAGGCTTGCAACACAGGGCCATATGTGTGAGGAGATTTCCTACGCCCTGGATATCGATATCAGTATTCGTGGCGATCGTCCTAGAGGCGATAGGTGCGACAATTTCTGGTTCGACTTCCATCCCTGAGTTTGGCGCAAGCATTTCCTGCAAGGTATGGACTAGGGCGGTTAGCGTAATATCGCCGCGGCCTATGGCGATATATAATTCATCTGTCTCAGTAAAATTCAGGCTTTTGGCGGCAGCAGCTAAATCCATGCCTTTTAATCCCAGGCGGCGCAACTCTTTTTCAACCAAAGTTTGGCCTTCTGTTTGATTTTTTTCTGCATCCAGTTGGCGGAACCAGTGGTGTACTTTGGCTTTAGCGCGGGCGGTTTTTAAATAACCCAGGTTAGGATTTAGCCAATCCCTGCTGGGATGTCCCTCTTTGGCCGTCAGTATCTCCACACACTCCCCAATTTTTAACGCATAAGTTAAGGGTACCATGTGTGAATTAACTTTAGCACCGCGGGTGCGATGTCCAATTTCACTATGGATATGATAAGCAAAATCTAAAGGAGTGGCGTCTTTAGGAAGTTCTACAACATCCCCCTGTGGGGTAAATACATAGATGCGGTCATCAAGGGCCTGGGAATAATTGTTGTCAGTGGGGGAATCACTTTCTGTTTGGGTGACTTCTTGTTGCCAATCAAGAACTTGGCGTAACCAGGCGATTTTTGCTTCATAACCCGCTTTTTTGAGACCCCCTTCTTTATATATCCAATGGGCCGCAACTCCCAATTCTGCTTCTTGGTGCATGTCAAAGGTGCGAATCTGGATTTCTATCGCTTTATCATCGGGTCCTATTACTGCGGTATGAATAGACCGGTAGCCATTAGGTTTTGGTTGCACAACATAGTCATCAAATTCTTTAGCTATGGGCTTCCATAGATAATGCACATGTCCCAATATGGCATAACAATCCTCTATAGTCGGAACCAAGATCCGAAAGGCAATCGCATCGTAAATTTCTTCCAAATCGACGTTTTTACGTTGCATTTTTTTATAAATGCTATAAATATGTTTAGCACGGCCTGCCACTTCAGTTTTAGAAATAGCCAGTTCTTTAGTAATCTGTTCAAGCAGTTCTTTGACAGTTTCTACATAACGCTCACGTTCAACTCGCGTAGCCTTTAAGGCTTTGGATATATCCTTGTATATTTCTGGTTGCAAATAACGGAAAGATAAATCTTCTAATTCCCACTTCAGCTGACCTATACCCAGTCGATTGGCAAGCGGTGCATAGATATCTTGGGTTATTTTAGCTTCGCGGTGCCTTTCTTCCGCATTTAATAAACCTACATGACGTAAAATAACCAGACGTTCAGCCAGTTTGATTAAGACGATACGGACATCATCAACCATGGCCAATAGCATTTTGCGGAAATTATCGATCGCTGTGTGTGAAGGTGTTTTGCCAATTTGTTCTTGTAGATTTTGTATAGCTTCCATTTTTTTAACGCCGCCAGTCAGCTTGGCTACTGCAGGCCCTAATTGTTCCTGTACATCATCCAGGTTAAGCCCGGCATAGCGGACACTACTGTAAATTATCCCCGCTGCTAGCGTTTCCTGGTCAATATTGAGATCAAATAGAATTTCAGAGATTTGCACTCCTTGTATAAGGCAGGATTGACCATTAGGGGTAGCTATATCTTCTCCAGTCAACTGCGCCAAAGCCAATGCTTGCCGAATTAGGCTGTTGTCTCCCGAGGAATACTTGTTCGCCCATTTTTGCAGCCAGGTTTCGGTATTTATGCCGTTATCTGAGGATATGACTAAAGGGGGGTTATTTTTTTGCATAAAAGTTTTGAGTTGCTCTGATTTAAGCTTTTTCAAATAGCGCCATGGATTCTACATGGCTGGTATGTGGAAACATATCCATTATCCCAGCTTTTGTTAATTTATAGCCTCTTTGCACTAATTCCTTGGCGTCTCTAGCCAAAGTGGCGGGATTGCATGAAACATATAAAATGGCTTGGGGATTTAGTGCGGGGAGTTGTTTTACTACCTCTAGAGCGCCAGTGCGGGGTGGGTCAAGTAAAATTTTATCAAAAGAATTTTGTGCCCACGCCTTCTCAGTTAGGTTTTGTGTCAAGTCAGCTGCATAAAATTGCGCGTTAGGTATTTGGTTGTGTATCGCATTTTGCTGGGCGCGCTCAACTAAGGCGGCAGCACCTTCCACACCAATAATATGATGGCAATGTCGGGCAAGTGGTAGAGTAAAGTTACCTAACCCACAAAATAAGTCTAACAAGCGTTCATTGGCATTAGGATTTAATAATTGTAGGGCTTGCAAAACCATCTGCTGGTTTATTTGCGGATTAACTTGAGTGAAGTCGCTGGGATGGAAAAGTATTTCTATATTATTTGCAGCCAATCGATAGCTAAGTAGATCATCTTTTCCCTCAGGCCAGAGGCGATGCACCGTGGTTATACCTCCCGGCTGCAAATAGATGTGCAGGTCTTCTTGCCGCGCAAAATTGATCAGTTTATCTTCATCGTGCAAAGATAAGGGCTGTAGATGTCTGAATATCAGTGCCACGGTGGTATCGCTTATAGCCACTTCAATCTGTGGGATAGTCTGATAAGCTTCAAGGCTTTGTATCAAGGTGCTGAGGTGAGTAATTTTCTGGCCAATCGCAGGATGTAATACAGCACAACTCTGCATATCTGCTAGATAACGGCCATTGATCTCATGAAATCCCACTAGCACTTTATTTTTAGCGCGCACAAATTTTACGCCTAAACGCGCTTTATGCCGATAGCCTGTGGCAGCACTGGTCAATGCCGGCAGTAGGGTTTGTGGTTGCGTTCCCGCCTGATGTTTTAACTGATCTAGAAATAACTGCTGCTTGGTAACTATTTGTGCCTGATGCGATAGGTGTTGCAGACGGCAACCACCGCAATCGCCAAAATGCTCGCATACAGGGTTAACGCGCTCGGGGGAACTTTCAAGTACTTCCGTAACCTGGCCTTCATCATATTGCCCATGCTTTTTTTGATATATAAATTTAACAGTTTCTCCAGGCAGGCCGCCTAATAAAAAAGTCACTTTGCCATTGATAGAAGTAATGCCGCGTCCCTCGTGGCTAAGTCCATTAACCTGAGCGGTGATCGGGGGCAAGGAAGAAAGTTTTGATGGAGTTTTAGACATAAATTTTTAGTATAATTTCATGATTAGCTGGTCACTTGCTTAAGGGGTTGTGCAATAATAACTTTTCACTTTTAGCACTCATCTTAGGCTCATCTTTGAATGCTTTCTCCCTAAGAAAAACGCTTACATAGAACGACTATGCGCACATTTTTCTTAGGGATAAAACATTCAAAGATGAGCCTAATATAAGCACTAAAAGTGAAAAGTTATTATTGCACACCCCCTAAGTGGCGAAGCCGTTTGAATTGGCCAAGGTGCCAGCTGGCCAATGGGAACCTGTAAGAAAACTTGTTACCTATAGGGTAGCAAGAAACAGATTTTATGTCGACTACAGCTGTGTCCAGAACTCCCTTTTGCCCCTTGTCTCGCATAGGACAAGGGGCGGGGAGGAAGCCAATCTGTGCTGAATAGTTACAGGTGGTTTATTTTATACGGATGCTTCAATAAATTCTTTTTGCTGTAGTGTAAGTTTAATTATTTCCCCATTCATCAGTGGTTTTGCTGCTTCTCTAGCTCGAAACTGCTTCATCCAGTTGCCTGAGGCAGTAAAGCCTTGTTGTAATCCTAGCTGAAACGCTTTTAAAAAATGTCCATGACCAACGACTACTATGAAACCTTGACTGGCAAGCAAACGTTGATAAAAAACCTGTAAACGGTTAATAAAGTCTGCAAAAGATTCAGCGCCATCACCATCACAATAGGAGGGATCCGCATTTTGCCAATATTTATCAACCATCTGTTGCTGTTGCGAAGGGCTGGCGCTGTGGTATTTGATGGGCGAAAGGTAAGTAAGTTCTTGGATAGGCCAGGTTTCTACGGGGACATCTTCCCAGCGGTGCATCATGGGCGCCGCAGACATATAGGTGCGTTGAAAAGGCGAAATAACGATTAAATCTGGGCAGGTAGGTATTGATTTGGCTAGTTGCTCTGCTTGGTGATGTCCTTTTAAAGTTAAAGGTATCTCCGCTGGCGGATGCTTGAAAATCCCAACATTGGCGGTACTTTCGGCATGACGTATCAGCCAGGTGATTAATTGTTCTTTTGATGCCATGGTAAAATTCTCACAAAGTGGCGGGGGTTGTATCATAATGGACTGCATGTAAGCAAAATAATTCCTTTTATAATATGAACTAAGTTAGATATAGCTTATAAGCTTTAACTGAGCCTGTCAAAATCAAGTAGCGTCTTGAATGTAGCCTACCTCCTTGAGAGGGGTTGTTGAAAGTCATTCTCGCCATTTAGGGCGTGGTTGAATAGGGGTAATATTAAGCATTTACATTTTTGAATAATTTCTAGTGCCCTGAATTCCTACTTTATGGTAAAATAGGGTATTCCCTTAATCAATTTCTATTATGATACAATTTCTGATTAATTTGCTAATATTTCTGGTTTCAGTCCTACTACTGGTGACAGTGCACGAGTTTGGACATTTTTGGGTGGCCCGGAGGCTTGGCGTTAAGGTAGTAAGATTTTCTGTAGGTTTTGGCCGTCCATTAGTGCGCTGGTGTGGCCGGGAGGGTACAGAATACGTTATAGCCCTCTTGCCGTTAGGCGGTTATGTCAGGCTTTTGGACGAGCGTGATGGCGGGGAAGTTTCTGAGGAGGACAAGCCGCGAGCATTTAACCGTCAATCGGTATTTAAACGTATGCTTATTGTTTTGGCCGGCCCCGGGATCAATGTGGTGTTTGCCATATTGGCTTTTTGGCTTATGTGGATGATAGGAGTAGAACGGGTAAGGCCAGTAATAGGTGAGATTGTGCCTAAATCTATTGCCGAACAGAGCGGAATTCCCCGGGGGGCTGAAATTGTAAGTGTCGATGGTCAACCTACAGTCAATTGGTCCAAAATTAATATCGTATTAATATCTAGAGTCGGAGATTCGGGAGATTTATTAATAAGCGCGCGTAAGAACCTAGGAGCAGCGCCTCAAACCTATACTTTACGGCTAAACAATTGGAGCCTAAATGGTCTGCAACCTGATCCCGTTAAGAGCTTGGGTATAATACCTTATCAACCCAATATTCCGCCTGTGATAGGGGTGGTGAGTTCCGGGACACCCGCAGCTGATGCTGGCCTACATGTAGGAGATCGTGTGCTAACAATCGCTGGGCAGAAAGTGACGAATTGGACTGACATTCTGAATCAAATCTATAGTCGTCCTGGGCAAACAGTCCAGATAACCCTAGAGCGAGGACAGCAGCAGATTACTCTGAATGTAAACATAGGCAGGAAATTATCGCGATTTAAATGGACCGGTTATATCGGTGTGGCGCCAGTGGCTGTGACCTGGCCATCAGGCATGAAATACCAATTAAAATACTCATCTGGGCCCGCTTTATTACAGTCATTATATGAAATTGAAACGCTGGCTAAATTTAACTTTGTAGTACTGGCAAAAATGGTGAAGGGCCAAGTTTCAACTCAAAGTTTAGGTGGACCCATCTCAATTTACCAAACCTCTTCATTCGCCTTTCAGCAAGGCTTGGTAATTTATATTGGATTTTTAGGTTTGTTGAGCTTGATGCTGGCCTTAGTAAATATTTTACCTATTCCAGGATTGGATGGTGGCCACATCTTGTTTTTTGTCATTGAAGGAATAATCCGTCGGCCGCTTTCGCCTATATTGCAGATTTTAATTATACGGTTGGGATTTTTATTTCTAATTTTAATAATGATGCAGGCTACCCTTAATGACATATTCAGATCATTTTCGAATAGCTAATAAATTAAAGAAAACTGATGCAGAATGGCAGCAAGAACTGACTCCTGAACAATATGCAGTCACCCGCCAAAAGGGTACAGAGCGAGCCTTCACCGGTGAGTTTTGGGATAAGCATGATTCGGGGGAATACCGCTGTGTATGTTGTGGCGCTATTTTATTCAATTCAGATGATAAATTTGATTCTGGTTGTGGATGGCCAAGTTTTTCATCCCCAAAAAGTCAAGAAAACATCGCCACCCAGTCAGATAATTCACATGGTATGCGCCGACTAGAAGTATTGTGTAGCCAATGCGATGCCCACCTGGGTCATGTCTTTGAAGATGGGCCACAGCCTACTGGATTACGCTACTGTATCAATTCGGCATCTTTGAAGTTCATTGAGAAAAAATAAGCCCTAGACGTAAGATTTCTTTTTTAAATTCAAATAAATCGTTATAAGTACCTGCTTTGTTTAATCCTAAATTCTGTCTATTAGTCAATAGAATTAGATTAAACCCTTTGTTAGGGAAGCAGGCTACCCAAGTACCACTAAATCCGCTATGGCCAATCATTCTTTCATCAGCCCAATCTGTTTGGCTCAAGATTGAATAATACTCGTGATTTAATGTCTTCCAGCCTAGACAAAAATTTAGCGTACCGCTATCCACCAAATGATCGATAATGTGTCTATTAATAATGCTGATGTTATTAAAATATCCCCGCTGATTAATTAATTCTAATAAGGTATTGACTTCGGTTGCTGTAGCAAACAGGCCTGAATGTCCTGCTATGCCCTGAAAAGCATGAAATGCATTACCATCATTGACTTCTCCCACTAAAGTATAATCCCGCCACTTAGTAAATTTTCTGACATCTTCTGGTTGTTTGCTGCCAAATTTATTGCTAGCGATTAAATGGTATTCATAGGGATTTCCGTGCGATGTAGCAACCAAATTAAGTTTATTTGGGTCTGGATTAAATGTAGTACGGGATAAATTTAGTGGTTTAAATAGATGCGTGTAAATAAAACTATCTAGAGATTCACCCGTTATTTGTTCAATCAGATAGCCTAAAATGAGATAGTTCAAATCGCTATATAACGTTTTAGTGCCAGGAGGATAAGATAATGGATATTGAGCAATATAAGCAATGGCGTCTTTACGATTTTCGGCATAATAATAAAGGGGTATCCAGGGAATAAATCCACCACAGTGAGTTATTAACTGATCAATAGTAATATCGCGCTTATCTTCAGTATTAAATTCCGGCAAATATAGTTTTAATGGGTCATTTAGGGTAAGCCTTTCTGCCTCTAGTAGTAGCATAATGGCAAACGCAGTTGCTAATACTTTGGTCACAGAGGCCATGTCAAAAACCTGGTCTGTCATCATGCGCTGCGGCAGAGCCAGGGGCTTAATCCCAGCGGCTATTTTTTTGGGATAAGGCTGATCGGTAGCACTGAATAGTAGTTTATCGAGATAGAACAGTTGAGAAAAGCCATATGCGGCCTCATGTATGATTTGACCCCGGCTGGAAATCAATACCACAGCCCCTGGAATTAGTTGTTCAGTTATTTTGTTTTCAACGTAGGCATCAATGGTTTTGATGCGTCTATTGGCATCTGGATTCATGATTTTGTCCGGGTTATCAGTTCTAGCTAGTATACCTGGCCTCTTAATTGAAGGCATTCAAGTTATTAAGTTTAGGGGTAGATATCATTTGGGCTTAGAGTATACAATAATCGTCATTGGTAAAAACTTAACTAAAATCGAATTGAGGGTTAAAAATGGATGAACTACGAGTAGGCTTAGAAGGCGTTGCGGTTGCTGAAACTAAAATTTCATGTATTGATGGCGAAAATGGTCAATTAATTTATCGTGGCGAACTAGTAGAAAATGCTATCAAAGAAAGATCATTTGAAGATATCGCCTATTTACTGTGGAACAGTAGGTACCCTACACCGGAAGAAAGTGAAGATTTCAAGAATATGTTGGCTAAGCACCGCGAGCTTCCAGATTATGTAAAGAGCGTCATAAAGAATTTGCCACGGGATATGGATTGCATGAGCGTATTGCGTACAGCTGTGTCGTCGCTAAAAGTTCAAGGAGCCAGTTGGCCTCCGACCCAATCCCAGGCAGTTGAGATTTTGGCTAAAGCTCCTACTATTATTGCTTATTACTACCATAATCTGAAAGGTGAAAAAGAAATACTACCGGATCCATCCTTAGGCCACGTTGAAAACTATTTATATATGTTGATGGGTAAAAAACCCGAACACTCACATTTGCGTGCATTGGAAACGTATCTGATGTTGGCTGCTGACCATGATATGAATGCTTCTACATTTACAGCGCGCGTCGTAACTTCTACACAAGGTGATTTTGTTTCAGCAATTGTGGCTGCCATTGGCGCTCTTAAGGGACCCTTGCATGGAGGCGCCCCTTCAGAAGTGGAAAATATGTTGGATGAAATAGGCTCTGAAGAACACGCGGAAGCTTGGATAAGGTCACAGTTAGATAAAGGCGAGCGTATTATGGGGTTTGGCCATCGAGTCTATAAAACTTATGATCCCCGCGCTGTAGCCCTCAAAGCCATCGTTAAACAATTCTCTGCAGATAATGCCATGTTCAAGCTCAGTTTAGCTGTAGAAGACAAGGCAATAGAATTATTGAAGGAATATAAACCGGGTAGAAAATTGTTTACTAATCTTGAATTTTGGGCTGCCGGGGTGTTAAGAACTATCAATATTCCCAAAGATTTGTATACGCCTACTTTTTGTACAGGACGTATTGCCGGTTGGAGCGCACAAATTTTAGAACAAGCCGAACACAATCGCATTATTCGTCCAGGTTCGGTCTATATTGGTAAAAAACCGGCCAAATAAAATACAAGGACACTAAGGAAGCTTGAGCGTTAGGGAAATGCGCATATCCTGAAAATTAGGAACGCGGTCGGGAAAACTTCTAAGAATGAGAAGTTATTTTTGGACAAGCCCTAAGTGTCTTATATTTATTTCCTACCTTCCCTTGTCTTGAAGATTGCTAAGGTTAAAGATGGAGGAGTTTTTGATGGAGAGATCAGTGAACCATTTCACTATTTCAGGGTATCGCTTTGTTATATCAATGCCGTTGCGTCTTTATCGAATTATTGCAGTAATACTTTTGCTATGCTTTAGCCCATTGTTGCAAGCACAGCAAGCCAATTTGCAGCCAAGTCAAATACAGGTCAATAATTTAACTGTGGACCAATTACAGCAGGCAGCGGAAGCAGGGGATCCCGATGCGCAATATGCATTGGGTTATATGTATTATTATGGTAAAAATATGCCGCGAAATACAACCACTGCCTTGAACTGGATAAAACGCGCCGCAGTTCAGGGGCAAAGCCAGGCAATCAACGCTATGGCATTACTCGGGCAAAATACTCCCGTTCCCCCTCAGCAGGATGTAGGCTATCAGACAACGCAAGATAATTTTGGGTCGGTATCTAATACTAGTGTAAATGCAGTCTCTTCAACGCGTAAAAAAACTACGACCACCACTAATAGTAGTTCCCCGAGTACAGCCACTACTCCACCCGCAACCATCTCCGAGTCAACCAACACTCAGCCTGCAACAAAAGCACCTGTTGGGCATTATTACACCATACAATTATTGGGTACTAGCAACAAAGCTCAGATAGATAATTATATTAATACCTATAACTTGCAGGGCAACGCCAAATATGTTCAAAGTAAACATAAAGGCAAGAATTGGTATGTATTGGTTTATGGAGATTATAAAACGCGTGCTGAAGCTCAGGCAGCGATTGTTACTTTGCCTGCGCCTGTACGAGCTAAAAACCCATTTGTTAAATTAATTGAAAATGGTCAGTCTCCGGCTAGCAGCAAGGCCACTACCAAGACAAAAGGTAAAGCCAGTAGTAAAAAGACTGCCAGCAAAGCTCGGGATGAAGCATTATCATTTTGATGTGCCGGAGGTCGGACTCGAACCGACACAGTGTCGCCACTACCAGATTTTGAGTCTGGCGCGTCTACCAATTTCGCCACTCCGGCAAGACTTAAGGGGGTGGTAAAGAGGGCATGAGTATATCAAACTAAATTGCCAGGTCAAAAGTTTTTTGAAATAACTATACTTATTCCACCATCTTTCACTACGCTCAGAATTGAAGTTAAGTATCCCACACCACCAACATTAGCCCGGGAAATGCATATGACATCCGTAATGCTTGAACCAAAAAAGATTAGCGAATCAGCTGTCCATGATCATGTTTATCGTGTTTTCCCCAATGATTTGAATTCTAATAATACTGTTTTCGGGGGGCTGGTGATGTCTACTTTAGATCGTATATGCTCTGTGGTAGCTGAAAGACATACAGGTCGAGTTTGTGTGACTGTTTCAGTGGATTCCATGCATTTTCTTGAACCTGCAAATCGTGGTGATATTCTGGTGTTCAAAGCATCGATTAATCGGGTGTGGAAAACCTCAATGGAGATTGGCGCTAAGGTTATTGCAGAAAATCATCGTACTGGCGAAAAAAAACATATAGTTTCAGCTTATTTTACTTTTGTAGCAGTTGATGAAAATCAGCGCCCCGTTGAAATCCCACAGGTTATTCCGGAAACCTTTTTTGAAAAAAGACGTTTTAAGGAAGCTCAGCAACGACGTGAATTGCGTAATGCAGAAGCGCAGCGACGCAAACATATGCGTCTACAAGATAAAGAAGCATAGCCAAATTTAATAATAGGTCAGTAGTGAATCTTCTCGATTTCGATTACCAGCTTCCAGATAATTTGATTGCCCGCTATCCGTTAACAGAGCGTAGCGCCAGCCGTTTACTTTGTTTGAACAAAGCCAATGGCACCGTCACCCATCGACGATTTTTGGATATCGTTGAGCTACTTACCCCCGTAGATCTGTTAGTGCTTAATAATACCCAAGTCATCCCCGCACGCTGGTATGGTGAAAAATCTTCTGGTGGCCGTATCGAAGTTTTAATTGAACGGGTGCTGGATGAGCATAATGCCTTGGCGCATGTGCGTAGCAGTAAATCTCCTAAGCCAGGCAGTCAGCTTTTGCTTGCAGGGGGCATAACCGCCCATGTAATTCAACGACAAGATGAATTATTTGTTCTACATTTCTCAGATAGTCGGCCCTTGCTAACTCTGTTAGAACTTTATGGGCATATTCCTTTACCTCCCTATCTAGAAAGAGGTGATGAAATTCTGGATCAAGACCGCTACCAGACAGTTTATGCTCTACACAAAGGCGCTGTGGCTGCACCCACAGCAGGGCTTCATTTCGATGAAGCTATTTTGCAGCGCATACAACAGCTAGGCGTCGAGACAGCTTTTGTCACATTACATGTGGGCGCAGGCACTTTCCAGCCAGTACGTGAGACGCTGATCACCCATCATAAAATGCATGCTGAGTATGTGGAGGTTTCTGCTCAAGTTTGTGAGCAGATTAAAGCGGCCAAAGCACGTGGGGGCAAGGTGGTTGCAGTGGGGACGACTAGCGTACGCGCTTTGGAAACTGCTGCCCAAGTTGGGATAGTATCTCCCTATCGTGGCGATACCCGGCTGTTTATCTACCCGGGTTATACTTTTCGCTGTGTCGACGCTATGATTACTAATTTTCACTTACCGAAATCCAGCTTACTGATGCTGGTATGTGCCTTTGCGGGTTATAGTCAGGTTATGTCCAGTTATCGAGAGGCAATTGCACAAAATTACCGGTTCTATAGTTATGGTGATGCGATGTGGATTGGTAATTTGCCGTAAGAGATTATTGTTTGTAACTATTGTTTTACAGTGCCTTAAATCAGGGAAATTCAGCGTGCAATTTAAACTGCTACATAAAAATGGTTTGGCAAGGCGAGGGCAATTGACTTTCCCGCGCGGAATTGTTGAGACTCCTGCTTTTATGACGGTAGGAACCTATGGTGCCGTTAAAACAGTTACCCCTTTAGAAGTCGAGCAAAGTGGCGCACAAATTATTCTGGGTAATACTTTCCATTTGATGCTACGCCCAGGTACTGAAATTATTCAGGCGCATGGGGGTTTGCATGGCTTTGTAAATTGGCATAAGCCTATTTTGACTGATTCAGGGGGGTTCCAAGTCTTTAGCTTGGCCCAGATGCGTAAAATTTCTGAAGAAGGGGTGAGATTTCGTTCGCCCAAAGATGGTTCTGAAATCTTTTTAACTCCAGAACGCTCAATGGAAGTTCAGCGGGCTTTGGGCTCTGATGTCGTGATGGTGTTTGATGAGTGCACTCCTTACCCTTGCGCTGAAGCAACCGCTGCCGCATCTATGGAGTTATCACTGCGGTGGGCAGAACGTAGCAAAATTGCGCATGGGAATAGCTCTGCGGCCTTATTCGGCATTGTGCAAGGGGGAATGTACCCCGTATTGCGCGAACGCTCGTTACAAGGTTTAATAAATCTAGGATTTGATGGTTATGCGGTGGGCGGATTATCCGTGGGAGAACCCAAAGAGGATATGTGGCGAGTATTGCAGCATTTAGGGCCGCAATTACCTGTAGATAAACCACGTTATTTAATGGGTGTAGGGACACCGGAAGATTTAATTGCCGGGGTATGTCAAGGCGTTGATATGTTTGATTGTGTGATGCCAACTCGCAACGCGCGCAATGGCCATTTGTTTACTTCTGAAGGCGTAATCCGCATTCGAAATAGCAGTTACAAAGCGGACACTCGAGCGCTTGACCGTTTTTGTGACTGTTATACCTGTCAGCATTTCACTCGCTCTTACTTACACCACTTGGATCGCTGCCATGAAATCTTGGGCATGCGCTTGAATACGTTGCATAACTTACATTATTACCAGCGGCTCATGTTTGGTTTGCGTACTGCGATAGAACAAGGTAAATTAAGCGACTTTGTGGAGCACTTCCGGACGACCGCGGGGAATCTTTTTCCCAGCTGGCTGAACAGTCCATGAGCTTTTATCAATTGATACAGGAGCAATATGAATATACTTAATTTTTTTGGCATTTCCGATGCCTTCGCTCAGGCAACCAGCACCACGGGCACTGCTGGCACCCCCGCCGCGGGTCATGCGCCGCAGGGTAGTTTGCTTTCGCTACTGCCTACCCTGGTTATTTTCATTTTAGTATTTTACTTCTTATTAATCAGACCCCAGACTAAACGCGCTAAGGAACATCGCAAACTAATAGATAATTTAGGTAAAGATGACGAGGTAGTTACGACCGGTGGAGTAGTCGGTAAGATTGTAGAAATTAATGATAACTTTCTCATACTGAAAGTATCAAAAGATGTAGACATGACCTTTCAAAAAAACGCCATTGCCTTGGTGTTGCCTAAAGGTACTTTAAAAACCGTATAAATTTTGTAACTATTCAGTGCTGAATCTTTACTAAATTTTTAGTCTCATAGTTGCTGCGAGTGGGGAAGCAGAAATACTCTGGCTTTCCTGCAAGGATCTCCGCTCTCAATAGAGAGGGGGGGTGCAGCGGGCTCTTCAGCTTAATTGGACGGGATATGCTTAATCGATACCCATTGTGGAAAAATCTGTTATTAATAGCTTTAATATTATTCGGCTTGATTTATGCTGCGCCGAATATTTTCGGATATGATACGGCAGTGCAAATTTCCCCCAAAAATTCTGCGGCTATGGATGCAGGACTACCCGATCAGATTAAGCAACTACTGGCGACCCAAAATATATCCTATATTTCCATGCAGAAAGAAAAAGAACAGGATAACCTGACTATTCGCTTTAGCTCTGCTGATGCCCAACTTAAGGGTCGTGATCTCATTAGAGAAACCCTAGGTGATAATTATATAGTGGCCCTAAACCTTGCTCCCCGCACGCCGGGTTGGTTAGCTGCTTTAGGCGCCCATCCTATGAAATTGGGTCTTGACTTACGGGGTGGAGTTAATTTTGTACTCGATGTGGATACGGCGGATGTTATTAAAACGCGACAAGAAGCTGATGCCAATAGTATGGCTGCTGAATTGCGTGAAAATAATATCCGTTATGCAGGTATTTCACGGCAAGTGGGTAAACCGGTTATATTGTTCCGCGATAGTGAGACGCGCGACAAAGCATTAAGTTTATTAAGTGGTCACTTTACGGATTATACTTTGACGGCTTCAGGATCAGGTGATCAATCAGTGATCGTCATTGTTATGACACCCACTGCACAAGTAAATATCATTAATTATGCGGTCGAACAAAATATGGGTATTTTGTCGAATCGGGTTAATGAACTGGGGGTTAGTGAAGCGGTAGTGCAGCGTCAAGGACAAAACCAAATCAGTGTAGATTTACCAGGTATTCAAGATACAACCCGCGCTAAAGATATTGTGGGCAAAACGGCAACTCTGCGGCTTCAATTAGTTGATATGGAAAGTGATTTACAGAGTGCTATCGCCGGTAACGTTCCTTTGGGGAGTCGCTTATATAATTTTGAGGGCTCACCAGTTCTATTGAAAAATCAAGTCATCCTGATGGGCAGTTCTATTACCTATGCTTCCGCAATGATGGGGGAAAATGGCAAACCAGCTGTTTCAATCCGTTTGGGTGGTGGTGGAGAGCGTTTATTCAGCAAAATAACAGCAGAAAATGTGGGTAAACCTTTAGCAGTCGTTTATGTGGAAACCGTTCCACAAGTCACAATGGTCAATGGTAAATCAGTGGCCACCCAGAAACAGAATGAACGTATTATCAATATTGCTACCATTCAAACAGTCCTTGGAAACAATTTTGAAATCACTAATTTGAATGATACTAAGTATGCACAGAATCTCGCATTATTGCTTCGTTCTGGCGCACTGGTTGCTTCGGTGGCCATTATTCAAGAGCGGACGGTCGGACCAACGCTGGGAGCAGAAAATATTCGTAAAGGGATCATATCAGTTATTGTGGGTGCCTTGGCCGTTATTGTTTTCATGGCGCTTTATTACCGGATATTTGGCTTAGTTGCCGATTTAGCATTACTGCTTAACATCATATTTATTATCGCTATACTGTCTTTGCTGGGTGCCACTCTAACATTACCAGGTATTGCCGGTATCGTATTGACCGTAGGTATCTCTGTAGATGCGAACGTGTTAATTTTTGAACGCATTCGTGAAGAACTACGCAATGGAATAAGCCCTCAGGCTAGCATTCATACCGGTTACGATCGAGCATTTGTTACTATTGTAGATGCTAACGTCACCACTTTAATTGTGACTATGATCCTATTTGCCTTGGGTAGTGGTGTGGTGAAGTCATTTGCCATTACCTTGACTATTGGTGTTATTACTTCAATGATCACGGCAATTTTCTTTACTCGCGCTATTATTAATTGGATATATGGGGGGCGATCAGTTAAGAATTTATCTATTGGAATCAAGGTGGATAAAAGATTACCTGCTTTGAGGGGATAAGGCGCTGTAACCCCTCTCTCCTTGCGGGGCGTTGTTGAATGATTCGCACCCATTTTAGAAAAGCACTGTATCCCCTCTCCCGCAAGGGGAGAGGGGATCATAGAGTTTCGGATAGTTAGGAAGAGAATTATTCAACAACGCCCCCGCAAGGAGCGAGAGGAGAAAGCCACTGTGCTGAATAGCCACAGGCCGAGACATTTATTTTTAAACTTCACAGCAAAATATAACCAGAGAACTTACAATGGAATTTTTTAAGGTCAATACCAAAATTGATTTTATGGGGCAGCGTAAATGGGCGGCTCTGTTTTCAGCCGTTTTGTTTGTTGCCTCTATTGTTTCTCTGATGGTTAACCACCTCAATTTCGGGCTGGATTTTACCGGCGGCACGCAGATTGAATTAAAATATCAACAGGCCGCTGATTTTAATTCAATTCGTGTGGAATTAGCCAAAGCAGGATTTTCCCAGGCGCAAGTTCAGTCTTATGGAACATCGCGTGATGTATTAATTCGTATCCCCCCACTTAAAGAGTTTACCGAACAGGGGCTGCGGGATAAAATTACTGCCGCATTGCCAGATGCTCAAGTTCAGCAAATTGAATATATAGGGCCTCAAGTGGGTCGAAGTTTAGTAACCAATGGATTATTAGCCATCCTGGTTTCGCTGTTAGCGACTATGGCCTACATCGCTTTTCGTTTTGAAATGCGTTTTGCCATCAGTGCCGCCATCGCTTTGATACATGACCCTGTCCTCATATTAGGCATTTTTTCGTTTTTTCACTTACAGTTTGATCTCATATCATTAGCGGCCGTGCTGACAATTATTGGCTATTCCCTAAATGACACTATTGTAGTATATGACCGAGTGCGAGAAAATTTTCGACGGGTACGCAAAGGGACTCCGACTGATATCATGAATATATCAATCAACCAGACCTTATCACGTACTATCATGACCTCAGGATTAACCTTGTTAGTGGTAGTAGCTCTGTTTATTTTTGGTGGGGCGACGTTACATGGGTTTTCTTTGGCTTTAATAATAGGTATCGTTATTGGTACCTACTCATCGATTTATGTTGCAGGATCTTTAGCGATCAGTCTGGGTCTAAATCGAACCCACCTGTTGCCGCCGGTCAAAAAGGAGATTGATGAATTACCGTAGAGTGTAGGCTGTCATCTTGAACATCAGGCCATCCTGAACGTCTCCTTGAAGTGCCACCAGATGGAGATCCTTCACTACGTTCAGGATGACAGACTACATTCAGGATGCTAAGTTCGGGATGACAGCAACATTATTACCATACAAATTTATTTTCAGTTCGCCCTCTTAAGCGCTGAATATTTTCTGAATGTCGCCAGATTATCAATAACGTAGCAATTAGTATGGGCAGAAAATAATTAGTATGGAAAAATAGGATCAAAACTGTTGCGACTGTGACCGCAATTATTGAAGCTAGTGAAATATAACGAGTAATACCCACGATTATTGCAAATATTACTATTGCAATAATTGTAACTGGAAATGAAAGTACTAAAAACCCACCAAAGAAAGTGGCTACTCCTTTCCCACCCTGAAATTTAAAAAACAGGGGAAATATGTGGCCCACAATGGCTGCTAGTGCTACTAAAGCCAGCATAAAACCCCACACACCACACCATGCTGCGATCAATACTGGCAAGAAGCCTTTAAGAGCATCACCGACAAGCGTGAGTATAGCTGGCAACTTACCACCAATACGCTGTACATTAGTGGCGCCAGCATTGCCGGAACCTTCTGTTCGGGGATCGGGTAAGCCCATGGCTTTGCACACCAAAACTGCGCATGATAAAGAACCCACTAAATAGGCAATGATAACAAAAATTATTCCAACCATAATCATCGGTCACTTCCCTCATGGTTTTGTGAACCTTAAAGACACCTACTTGCTAGGCGTCACCTGGATTTGTGAAATACTGTGTCATGTTAGGCGAATCCGCAGTTAATATCCAGCCTTACAAAGTTTTATAGGCTAGTCTGGCGAGTTTTTGAAATTTTAATGAATAGTTATTGGGTTTTTTAATGGACTAAGTATACAATTTAACGCCAACCATTCAGGAAAGTCAAAACATGAATCCCAAACGCGACAATTTAATCTGGGTTGACCTGGAAATGACAGGACTAAATCCAGACCGCGATTATATTATTGAAATGGCTACAGTAGTTACGGACTCTCAATTGAACATAGTCGCTGAAGGTCCAGCTTTTGCAATCCATCAGCCAGATTCGATTTTAGAGGGTATGGATGAATGGAATACTAAGCAGCATACTAAATCAGGTTTAGTGGCTCGGATTAAAGCCAGCAATGTCACCATAGAACAGGCCCAGGCTGAAACCATAGAATTTCTAATGCAATATGTGCCCCCCGGCAAATCTCCAATGTGTGGGAGTAGTATTTGTCAAGATCGGCGTTTTTTATATCGATGGATGCCAAAATTAGAGCAATATTTCCATTATCGTAACTTGGATGTTAGTTCTGTTAAAATTCTTGCGCAACATTGGTTACCACAAATTTTGCAGGGCGTAAAAAAAGAATCGCGCCATTTGGCCTTAGGGGACATTTATGATTCTATTGCTGAATTAAGATATTACAAAGATAAGTTTTTTTTGCTGAATGCGGATATGGGAAGAATAACCACTTGAAAAAAGGGAGATATGATCTGCATTTGTCAGATTTTGGTGCCGAAGAGAGGACTCGAACCTCCACAGGGTTTCCCCCACAAGTACCTGAAACTTGCGTGTCTACCAATTTCACCACCTCGGCAAGATTCGACAATTTAAAGTGAGTTCCTATATTTGTCAACCTGAGATTTAAGAATGGAGCTGAATCTTGGGCAAGCCTTTACTAACCCTAACTGGTAGGTTTAACGGTTTTTCCGCTTTTCCCAGATATGACATCATCACAATTATATTGATCATACTGCTGGTAATAAGAAGCCGCTTTTGTAGGGGAGGGACCATTGGCATTCGCAGGACTTATGCCATCATTTAAGATTATATCCTGCTTGAGATTTTCGCAAATCACCGTCAATTGATCAGGGCCCCCTGCTGAGGCGTTATTGTTTGAAAAACTACAACTGCATAATATTATTCCAGCACCTAAACCCAATACACTGGTAAGGCATTTGTTTTTTAGTTTCATAGTGAATGACTCCATTCGAGGGCGAATAAAATCCCCGATACACTTAGGATTTCGGTGTTAGAGCAGCCCATCTTCCACTGATCTTCGTCCGATCTTCAATCGCAAAAACTCGAAATAAGAATAACTATTCCTGCGTTTTTACTCAATCAGATCGAACGAATCTCAGCACAAGCTGGACTACTCTAACACCGAAATCCTAAGTGTATCGGGTATAGCTAGGGCGAATAAATTTTTTTTGAGGTAAACATTGTTGCGCATAGAGACTGCAATGACAACCTTTTTCTACAAACTCCCATAGGTAACAGCAGCGTGAGCTTTTTAACTGGCAAAATATTGAAAATGGCGGTGGAATTAACAAATCCTGTCACCTATCACTTGCGTTTTGGTCAGGAAAAATTGATGGCAAATACGTTATTAGGTAAAAAAATACAATTGCGCTATACAGGTGAGATACATTGTATCCAGTGCAATAAAAAAATCAGCAAAAGTTTTCAACAAGGCTATTGCTATCCCTGCTTTAAGCGCTTAAACGAATGCAATCTTTGCAATATTCATCCCGAAAAATGCCGATTTTATGAGGGCGTATGCCAGGCGGATGACTGGGCACATGCACATTGTGTGCAACCGCACTCAGTCTATCTGGCGAATTCCTCAGGCTTAAAGGTGGGAATAACCCGTGAATTAAAAGCTTCTGATCGTTGGATTGATCAGGGCGCCACGCAGGGATTAGTAATTTTGCGCGTGGCCAATCGCTATCAGTCTGGGTTAGTGGAGGTTGCGCTAAAAAAATATGTTGCTGACAAGACCCATTGGCAAACTATGCTTAAATCAGAAAATGTAATGGAAAATTTAACCGCCAAGAGGGAAGAATTATTATTTAAAGCACAACCTGAGCTGGACCAAATTTTACAGCGCTTTCCGGATGACATCAAATTTACGAAAACGGACGATATTACGCAAATTCAGTATCCTATCCTTCAATACCCCAAAAAAATAACTGCGCATAATTTAGACAAAAATCCTATTGTTGAAGGTGTACTGCAGGGGGTGAAAGGCCAATATTTAATCTTCGATACGGGAGTTTTTTCTATACGAAAGTTTGCTGGTTATATCCTTGAGTGTAAGATTAATTAGAGCCTGTGGAACGGGTATATCGGTAAGAAAGTCTGTCATGTAAATAGGGTACTACCAGGATAGATAAATACATCCCGCCAATTACATCGCTTAAGTAGTGAGCACCTACAATTATGCGGCTAAAACTAACTAATAAAAAAATCATAACAAATGCTAACCAGTAACGGGTATATAAAAAGGCTACCCCCAGCATAAGTCCGGTTATTAATACACTATGTCCAGAAGGAAATGATAAATAAGCTGCATCCGTGTGAAAGAAGGTAAAGCCGTATAAATCATCACTAAATAGCAGAGTAGGGCGGGCGCGGCCTAAAATACCTTTTATCGTGAGGCAGAGTAAGCTCGGAACAGCAATCGACATAAGTAGGAATAAGCACTTCCAGGTCCATTCGCGATTTTTTACAATGTATTTAAACAGCAGGATTAATAGCGGCAGTGCGATAAAATAGGCGGTGCCTATACCTAGCTTGGTCAACATTTCGCCGACAAAAATAATATTTTTAGGCAGCATGTGCTTCACAAATACTGCGATATCTCTGTCGAGATAAAAATAACTGAAGCTACAAAATACAATCACTAGCAGTAAAAATAGGGGTGAACGAGTTATGGCTAGGAACTTAGTAAAGGAAGGAGAATTGTTCATGTCATTACCGAGCCGCGACCGTCGGGGAGCGTTTATTGGAGCCAGGTTATTAAGCAAACGTTCTAACGTAAACGCTCCCTAACGGTCGCGGCTCGGTTAAGGGAATGATTCGATAATGTCCTCAATTCTGATCCGGTAAGGTTACATTCAGTTCTAAAACAGAACGATTAGCATCACGTTGCAATTCAACGTTAACCTGATCTTTGTCAATATGTAAATACTCAGCAATGACATTGATGAGTTTTAATTGCAATTCCTGCAAATCCACAACGCCAGTTTTGCGTTGCATACGTTCATGTGCAACGATAATCTGCAGACGTTCTTTAGCGATCTGCGCCGTATTCGGACGATTAAGCTTAAGTTTTAAATAATCTATAAGGCTCATGCCGGATTAGTCTCCGTCGTAGATTTATTGCCGAAAAGACGTCGCAAAAAGCCTTTCTTTTCGAGCTTAAGAAAACGATGTGGAACTTCTTCACCTAAAAAACGGCTAACGGCATCGGCATAAGCACGGCCGGCATCACTTTGTTGGTCCATAATAACGGGCACGCCGGAGTTTGAAGCGCGTAACACGGCTTGTGATTCTGGTATAACTCCCAAAAGGGGTACCGACAATATTTCCTGAACAGTTTCGACGCTAATCATATCGCCGTTTTCAACGCGCTGCGGTGAATAACGAGTAATTAACAAATGTTCTTTAGGGGGCTCCAAGCCCTCTTCAACCCGTTTGGTTTTGCTGGACAGCAACCCTAAGATGCGATCAGAATCACGTACTGATGAAACTTCGGGATTAGTGACAATAATGGCGCTGTCGGCATAATACATTGCCATGTGTGCACCACGCTCTATACCTGCTGGTGAATCGCAGACTATATAATCAAAATCCAATTTTAATGTTTCCAGGATTTCCTGGACGCCTTCAGGTTTAAGGGCATCTTTATCCCTTGTTTGTGATGCGGGTAAAATAAAGAGGTTTTCGGTATGCTTATCTTTTATTAAAGCCTGATTAAGTTTTGCTTCGCCATTAATGACATTAACAAAATCATAAACTACACGGCGTTCGCAGCCCATGATTAAATCCAGGTTGCGTAATCCCACATCAAAGTCGATAATTACTGTTTTATGTCCGCGTAAAGCGAGGCCGGTACCAAATGCAGCGCTGGTGGTAGTCTTGCCGACGCCGCCTTTACCTGAAGTCACAACGATAATTTTAGCCAATGTACTATCCTTTAGTTGCAAAAAAGCTGTTTAATATTTTGTCGAAATTTTACTCTGAATTGTCAAAATAGAAAAGGGTAAAGTTGTATTAGAAATGGACTTTAATTCTGATAATTAGATCTTGGCTAAAATACCTTCTATAAGAACTTGTTCGTTCTGTAAGGAAATTTGTGTAACGGGCTTGTCAATCTGAGGGAAATCATCGCGTAATTTATAATAACCAGCAATAGATACTAGCTCTGCTTCCAATTTGAGACAAAGAATGCAGGCGCTTTTATCGCCCATTACGCCGGCTAATGCTCGACCTCGCAGACTTCCATAGACATGAATATAGCCATCTGCCAGTAATTCTGCGCCGTGGCTAACTGCAGCCAGCACCACTAAATTAGCATTGCGGGCGTAAATTTGTTGGCCAGAGCGCACGGGTTTGGTAATTAATAAATTATTTAAAGCTCCGTGGCTTTCAGGATTTTCCGCATTTGCAATCTTGGTTTTGGGTTTATTAGCAGCACTGGCAGGTTGATTCGAAAGTAAAGCTAGGCCTGCTGCTTGTGCACAAGAATTCTGGTGCTCACTGCCGTGTCGCACACCGACGGGGATCAACCCGTGCTCACGCAATTGATGTTGCATGGCTTGGAAGTCTATCTCTTTGCTGTCATGATTTACTCTTTGTAGATCAATTACTAACGGCATATTTTTAAATAAATTTGGAGTTTTTTGCGCATGCCGCCGAAGCTGGGCAACGAAGATGTTTAAATCAACATTAAGCAAATGCAATACAGTGAGGGTAAATAGGCTCCCTTTAAGTTCGAAGGCCAAATTCGCTTTTGCAGAAGAACTTGAAGATTGCATAGATAAAACCTTGTTGAACGGTGATAGTGGAATAATGACTTTACTTTCTCTTTAATATCAAGATAATAGAACAACATATAAAAAAACGCGCCGCGATTGCAGTTGCTATTCTGCCTCACTCGATCTACTAAATACAAGCGGGGATCGCTTATGTCTGAAAAAATATGGTTAAAGCAATATCCCAAGGATGTACCTGCTGAAATTGATAGCAATATTTATACCTCTTTAGTGGATTTTTTTGAGAAATCCTGCACCCAATTTGGCGATTTACCTGCCTTGAGTAATTTTGGTTCAAAATTGAGTTTTAATGAATTGGAACTTTTATCGCGATACTTAGCTGGATATCTTCAACAGGAATTGCAGCTTCATTCAGGCGATAGGGTAGCGATTATGCTGCCTAATGTGATGCAGTATTACGTCACTATGTTTGGGATATTGCGCGCGGGAATGATCGTGGTTAATGTAAATCCCTTATATACAGTGACTGAATTGACGCACCAATTAAACGATTCAGGGGCCACCACTATCATTGTAATGGCCAATTTTGCTCACACTTTGCAAAAAGCTCTGCCTTTGACCGCAATAAAACATATTATCGTCACCCAATTAGGAGATTTATTGGGAGGCGTCAAGTCGCATCTGGTAAATTTTATCGTTAAATATGTAAAAAAATTAGTGCCTGCTTACCAATTTGCTCAATGTGTGAAGTTTAATCACGCGCTAGCCCTGGGGAAAAAATATACATTCAAAACCATTGCGCTCAAACATCAAGATATCGCTTATCTACAATATACAGGAGGCACCACAGGTGTGCCGAAAGCAGCAGTCTTAACACATGGCAATATGGTAGCTAATCTGACTCAGGCAATCTCCTGGTTTAGTGCTGGTGATTTAATAACGGAAGGGAAGGATACTGTGATCATTCCCTTACCGCTGTATCATATATTCTCATTGACGGTCTCCATGGGTATGCTCAGAAAAGGCTGTACGGCCCAATTGATTACCAATCCGCGCGATATTAAAGGCTTTATTAAAGAATTATCTAAAACTCGCTATGAAATTATTGTTGGTATTAACACCTTATTTAATGGGCTATTACATAATAAGCAGTTCAAAAAATTATCATTTAATTCTTTAAAGTTGGTGATTGCAGGTGGTATGCCCGTATCGAAAAGTGTAGCTGACCAATGGCAGCAACTCACGGGTGTGCACATTTTGGAGGGGTATGGTCTCACCGAGGCCAGTCCGATCGTTACAATAAATCCTACTAATTTACAATTTTTTACTGGCAGTATTGGTTTGCCCGTGCCTTCGACGGATGTCGTAATCAGGGATGATAATGGGCTTGATTTGCCAATTGGCAGGGAGGGAGAGTTATGCGTTAAAGGTCCGCAGGTGATGCGTGGTTATTGGAATAACCAGACCGAAACGGATGAGGTGTTTACCCAGGATGGCTGGCTAAAAACCGGTGATATTGCTCAGCTGGATGAAAAAGGCTTCTTATATCTGGTCGACCGCAAAAAAGATATGATTTTGGTGTCTGGATTTAATGTTTATCCGCATGAGATTGAAGAGGTATTAGCTAGCTGCGCCGATGTTGTGGAGTCTGCGGTAGTGGGCGTACCCAGTGACCTGACTGGAGAAGCTGTCAAAGCCTATATAGTAAAGAAAAGCTCTGAATTGACTGCTGAACAGATGATTACTTTTTGCCGCGGAAAACTGACGAGTTATAAAATCCCTAAGCTTATTGAATTTGTGGATGAGCTCCCCAAATCAAATGTAGGCAAAGTTCTGCGAAGAGAGTTAAAAAACACCTAAAAAACCTCAAGCTAAAAGCATTCTCATTTTATGAGAATAGCGAAAGATTGTTATCTAGATGTTATAATCATAATGATTACTCAGGAGAAATTCACAAGGACTTAGGGGTTGTGCAATAATAACTTTTCGCTTTTAGCACTCATCTTAGGCTCATCTTTGATCGCTTTCTCCCTAAGAAAAATGTGCGCATAGTCGTTCTATGTAAGCGTTTTTCTTAGGGAGAAAGCGATCAAAGATGAGCCTAAGATGAGTGCTAAAAGTGAAAAGTTATTATTGCACAACCCCTTAAGCAAGCTTTTGGAGCTGGAGCTCATAGGCATTGCCAGGGACGTTGAGAATTTAACTAAGCCTAACCACCAGAATTAGGAAGGATCACTATGAAAGAACAATCCGCAGGCAAACATTTTAAAATTGCTGTCAATAAAGAAAAACCTTTGCAAATCGTCGGAGCAGTTAATGCTTACTGCGCTTTGATGGCTACCCAAGCTGGCTATCGGGCGCTTTATTTATCGGGCGCGGGTGTGGCCAATGCTTCATATGGTTTGCCAGATCTGGGTATTACTTCTATGCATGATGTGCTGGAAGATGCCCGCCGTATAACAAGCGTGACCGACCTTCCATTGCTGGTCGACATTGATACCGGCTGGGGTTCGGAATTTAATATTGCCCGCGCTGTACGTCTCATGTGTCAGGCCGGTGTAGCCGCTGTTCATATTGAAGATCAACCAGGTGCAAAGCGCTGTGGCCATCGACCTGGCAAACATGTAGTGCCAGTTGAAGAAATGATCGATCGTATAAAAGCGGCAGTGGATGCAAAATTAGATGAGGATTTTGTTATTATGGCACGTACCGATGCCCTCCAGATGGAAGGTTTAAGTGCCGCCCTAGACCGAGCGCACCGCTATGTTGAAGCTGGCGCTGACATGATTTTTCCAGAGGCTGTTACTGATTTAGATCAATATCGTGAGTTTGTTCATAAAGTAAAGGTACCCGTATTGGCTAATGTAACTGAGTTTGGCGATACTCCATTATTTACTGTAGAAGAATTACGCGCTGCAGGAGTGAGTATGGCTTTATATCCATTATCAGCATTTCGGGCCATGAATGCGGCTGCGGAACACCTCTATAAAACGTTACGTGATGAAGGTACGCAACAAAACTTATTGAAAAAGATGCAAAATCGAGAAGAGTTGTATAAGTATTTGGATTATTACCATTATGAAGCTAAGCTGGATGGGTTAAAAACGGAATAGCTTGCAGCCGCGTTCCTTAAATGCCCGGATGGCCTAATATCAATAGGTAAACTCAATGCCGCACACCAATAAACGACACAGCATAGCCGTAAAGATTGGTTCTCTCACCCTCGGAGGAGAGTCTCCTATCATTGTTCAGTCAATGACGGATACTGATACTGCTGATGTTCAAGCGACTTTCAAACAAATTACCGACTTGGCGCGTGCAGGTTCAGAATTGGTGCGCATTACCGTTAACAATGAAGCCGCGGCTAGCCAGGTAGCGCGTATTCGTGATCGTTTACAGGCTGTTGGCTGCCAAGTGCCGCTGGTTGGAGATTTTCATTATAACGGCCATACATTATTAACTAAGTATCCCGAGTGCGCTCAAGCATTGGATAAATTTCGTATTAACCCGGGCAATGTGGGTTTTGCTAATAAGAAAGATAAACAATTTGCGACCATGATTGATATGGCGCTCAAATATAACAAGCCCGTGCGGATAGGGGTGAATTGGGGTAGCCTAGATAAAGAACTGAGCGCACAACTTATGAATGAAAATGCGCTGCTGCCTGAGCCAAAAACCGCTGCGGAAGTTACGCAAGAAGCTTTAATTCTCTCGGCTTTGCAAAGCGCTGCATTAGCCGAGAGTCTTGGATTAGGGCGAGATAAAATCGTGCTTTCTTGTAAGGTTAGCAATGTACAAGCATTAATTGCTGTTTATCGTGAGTTGGCAAGGCGTTGTAATTATGCGTTGCATTTAGGTCTTACTGAAGCAGGGATGGGTTCTAAAGGGATTGTGGCCTCCAGCATTGCGATCGGCATATTATTGCAGCAAGGAATAGGCGATACCATTCGCACCTCCTTAACCCCCGAACCAGGCGCCGATCGGGCTAATGAAGTCATTGTATCACAGCAAATCTTACAAACCATGGGCTTACGCGCCTTTACGCCCATGGTAACCGCTTGCCCAGGTTGTGGCCGTACCACTAGCCAGTTCTTTCGTGAGCTAGCAGAACAGATTCAATCCCATGTGCGGCAACAAATGCCTCTATGGCGTGAACAATATCTCGGCGTGGAAAACATGACTCTAGCAGTGATGGGCTGCATTGTTAACGGCCCTGGTGAAAGTAAACATGCCAATATCGGTATCAGCCTGCCTGGCACTGGAGAAGAACCCTCAGCACCGGTTTTTATTGACGGCGTAAAAACTGTCACCTTGCGCGGGGCAAATATTGTTGCTGAATTTATCCAGCTTGTTAATCAATACGTAGTCAATAAATATGCGCAGGTTTGAAAGTTGCTAGCCCCTCCTAACCTTGCCCTGCAACGGGGTGGGCTCTGTCATCCTGAACGTAGTGAAGGATCTCCTTGAGGGCCACCCTTATGGAGATCCTTCACTACGTTCAGGATGACAGAGCCTTAATTAATAAACCTTTAAATCTACTTCTTCAGAGCTCATTTCAGCAATTGCTGGCAATCGTTCATCCTTAACACGTAAGCTGGTTTTTACCAAATGGCGTTTTACTATATGATTGTGATGGCTGTGGGCTTCTTTGTTCAAGTGTTCGACGGCGCGGCAGATATACTCAGCGCGATGCACTCGCAATGATTTAGCATGTTTATCAGCTTCATTCAGAACTTTTTCAGGCAAGCGAATTGAAATCAATGTCATGATATAACCTCCTTGTTATAATCGTTTGGATTGGGCCTCCGTCGTTTCCTTTTGAAAATCTAGGCACTAACCGACCTTTCTTGCAGGGGGTAGAAGAGGGGTGCGCTGTTATCAATTCCGACGGTTCATAAATTATAATCTGCTGGGCTAATTGAGGCAATAATAATCTAAGGTGTTTTTTCAGCTAGCCATAAAGTCATGAACAAAGTTTGTAGGGTTGTAAGAATAGAAAGCCCAATTAAAACAAGGAATAGCCAGTTAGCCCAGTCTGTTTTGTAGATGCTTAAAATAGGAATAAGTAGCATTAAAAAATACATCTCACCACGATTTAAAATGCGCCATATTATTTTTTCCTCGGGATCAACCACTGCCTGGCGGTGATTGGCATAGGCAACGATAAAAGAGGGCATAATAGCGAAGAAAAGTGCAATGCAAATCCATTGGCCAAGTGAAAGTAAGGGTAAAGCGAGCGGCAGCCAGAAGTAACTAAATAGCAATATAAAATCGATAAAGCGGTCTAAGCTACCATCCAAGAAGGCTCCACGGCCGGAGGTGCAATTTAAATGGCGGGCGAGAGCGCCATCGATCAGGTCACATAGGCCGGCGATAAGGAATAGTATGACACCGGGCCAAATCCAACCGTATATAATTAAGACTAGGCCAATAACAGCCACCGGAACGGTCAGCCAGGTGTACTGGTTGGGTGAAAAAGGTAGTTTGGAGAAAATTATACCCAAATATATTGATATTTTATGCCAGGTTTGTGATTTTTCTTTTATCATAGGACTTCCTTTTCGCTAATTCTTCCGTAGGAGGGGGCATTGTTGAATAATTCATTTTACCCATTATGAAAAAGCACTATATCCCCTCTCCCCTTGCGAGGGTTAGGGAGAGGGGGTTGGTGTGGCATTCATTGGTGAAAATTAAATGGTAAGTGCTTAATATTACCCCTCTCCCTAACCCTCGCGCAAGGGGAGAGGGGATACAGTGCTTTCCCAAAAATGGGAGCGAATTATTCAACAAAGCCCCCTGGAGAGAGGATGCAGTGCTTTTCCCACAAGTCGCAGATGAGATGCAACAACGCTCCTACAAGGAGAGAGGGGTAATCAAGCTATTGCAACTTTTTCTTTAATAAATCATTCACTTGTGCAGGGTTTGCTTTACCTTTGGTTGCTTTCATTACTTGGCCAACAAAAAAACCAAACACAGCTTCTTTTCCTGCCCGATATTGTGCAACCTGATCCGGATTGCCGGCTAGGATCTCTTCGATTGTGTTTTCGATTGCGCTATTGTCGGTGATTTGTTTTAGCCCTTTATTTTCAATAACTGCATCAGCATCTCCTTCGCCAGCCCATACGGCCTCAAATACTGATTTAGCAATTTTGCCGGAAATAGTATGGTCAATGATGCGGGTAATAATACTGGCCAACAATTGTGGCGTCATAGGGCAAGAGGTAATTTCTAGATTACTTTTATTTAAGGCAGCCATTAAATCGCCTATGATCCAATTGGCAACCAGCTTGGCAGATCCTGCTGGAGAGGCTTGTACGGTCTCCTCAAAATAGATAGCGAGCTCGCGTTGCGTGGAAAGTATATTGGCATCATATTTGTTCAAGCTGTAGACAGACATAAAACGTTCATGTTTTTCCCAGGGTAGTTCAGGTAAGGTGCTCCGCACTGATTCTATTAATTCTGATTTTAATAACAATGGCAGTAGGTCTGGGTCTGGAAAATAGCGGTAATCATTGGCTTCTTCTTTGCTGCGCATAGGGCGCGTTTCATTTTTATCAGCGTCATACAATACCGTTTGTTGAGCAATCTTGCCGCCATTTTCAAGAACGGCGATTTGATGTTGAATTTCATAGTTAATCGCGCGTTCAACAAATCGAAACGAATTAACGTTTTTAATTTCACGGCGTGTGCCTAAAGCCATTTCTCCAACTGGCCTTACGGATACATTGGCGTCACAGCGGAAGGATCCTTCTTGCATATTACCATCGCTGATTTCAAGGTAACGCACTAATGCATGCAAAGTTTTTAAATAAGCGACCGCTTCTTTTGCGGAACGTAATTCAGGTTCAGAAACAATTTCAAGCAGGGGTGTTCCAGCTCGATTAAGGTCAATCCCTGACAAACCCTGTAAATCCTCATGCAAGGATTTGCCGGCATCCTCCTCCAAATGCGCACGGGTTATGTTGATCTGTTTTTCTACACCATCTTCCAAAATGATTTTTAACTTACCCTTGCCAATAATAGGAAGATCGTGCTGACTGATTTGATAACCTTTGGGAAGATCGGGGTAAAAATAATTTTTGCGTGCAAAGATGGAACGCCCAGAGATATCAGCATTAATGCTGAGGCCGAACTTAACAGCCAGGCGTACGGCTTCTTGGTTGAGTGTGGGCAGGACGCCTGGGAAACCTAGATCAATGATACACGCCTGCGTATTAGGTTCGGCACCATATTTGGTGGCTGCGCCAGAAAACAATTTGGATTTAGTGGACAATTGGACATGGACTTCAAGTCCTATGACGGATTCCCATTGCATGGATTATGGCCTCTCATTGCGTGCTTAATAAATAAAGGGCGGAATACACTGCCCTCATTGGATTTTTTAACTAGCCCCCACGTCAGGGGCTTGGAGATGCCAATCGGTATGTTGCTGATATTGATGTGCCACATTAAGTAGTTTTGCTTCAGAGAAATGTGGTCCTAATAACTGTAGCCCTACCGGCAGCCCCTGGATAAATCCAGCGGGGATAGAAATGCCGGGTAATCCAGCCAAGTTAGCGGCTATGGTATAAATATCAGAAAGATACATGCTGACAGGATCGTGATTCTTTTCACCCAACTTAAATGCTGAACTAGGGGTAGTCGGAGATAAAATTATGTCGACCTTCTCAAAAGCCTGGCGGAAGTCTTCGCTGATCAGTTGGCGAATTTTTTGTGCTTTAAGATAGTACGCATCGTAAAACCCGGCAGACAGTACATAAGTCCCAATCATAATGCGCCGTTTAACTTCATCGCCAAAACCTTCACTACGGCTCCTTTCATAAAGATCAGTTAAGTCTTTGGGATCCTTGCACCGGTAACCATAACGGACGCCATCAAAACGCGCTAGGTTTGAAGAGCATTCAGCTGGAGCGACCACATAATAGGCGGGTACAGATAACGAAGTAGTAGGTAAAGATACTTCTTGCACAGTAGCACCAAGCTTTTTATATTGATCAATAGCAGAAGCTATTACTTGGGCCATGCTGGCATCTAATCCTTCACTGAAGTATTCCATAGGTAATCCAATACGCAAGCCAGCTAAAGAATTGCTAAGAGTAGCTGAATAGTCAGGCACAGGATGTTGGATACAAGTGGAGTCTTTGCTATCGTAACCAGCAATGACATTCAGTAATAGTGCACTGTCTTCTGCGGTAATAGTCATCAATCCCGCTTGGTCAAGACTGGATGCAAACGCAATCATGCCAAAACGTGATACGCGCCCATAAGTAGGTTTAAGTCCAGTAAGATTGCACAAACTGGCAGGTTGCCGCACAGAACCTCCCGTGTCAGTCCCAGTTGCTGCTGGCGCAAAGCCAGCAGCAACTGCAGCTGCAGAACCACCTGATGATCCACCTGGCACCCTTGATATATCCCAGGGATTTTTTACTGGCCCATAAAAACTGGTTTCGTTTGAAGAGCCCATGGCAAACTCATCCATATTGGTTTTGCCAAGTGAAATAATCCCAGCGGTATTAAAACGTTCGACAACAGTAGCATCATAAGGGGAGATAAAGTTATCCAACATTTTAGAGGCACAGGTGGTGCGGATATCTTTAGTGCAAAAGATATCTTTATGAGCAATAGGTATACCCAAAAGAGAAGAAGTCTCACCTTGGGCGCGACGTTGGTCGGCATTTTGAGCGGCAATTAGGGCCTGTTCAGCTGTTAGGGTGATGAAACTGTTTAAAGTTTTATCTAATTTTTGAATACGCTGCAAATATGACTGGGTCAATTCAACACTGGAATATTTTTTTGCTGCCAGATCGCGGGATATTTCAACGATAGTTTTATGAGGCATTGGGATACCTTAAGTTTAGTAGGTTGGAGCACTGCTGTCATTCTGAAGCTGCTGTCATCCTGAGCGCAGAGAAGGATCTCCCTCTGGTGGCATTTCATGGAGATCCTTCACTGCGTTCAGGATGACAGCGGGTTCAAGGTGAACAGCCAGTTCACGATAAAGGTACATTACTCAATCACTTGCGGGACCAGATATAACCCGCTTTCTGTTAGCGGAGCAAGCTTCAATACTTGTTCACGCTGGTTCGGTTCAGTCACGCAATCTTCACGTAATGCTAAAGTTGCATCCATAAAGGGTGACGCCATAGGAGTAACGCCACTAGTATCTTTTGCATTTATATGAGTAATTAGCTCAAGTATGTTGGAAAGATTAGTTACATGCACGGGTGTTTCTTGTTCATCAAGGTGCAGGCGAGCCAGTGAGGCTACTTTTTTTATTTCGGCTTCGCTAATTTTAAACTCATGTTGGGTGGACAATGTCAGTGCTCCTTTTCCAAAAAAGGGGAGCATAGTGTATCAACCTTGAAACTACGAATCAAACCACATAAAAATGTTAGCTCTTTGCTCGACGGAGCGTGGGTTTTCAGTTAAAGTAATGTCAGTTATGACTTAATTTAGCTACATTCGTATCAGAAACCCTAATGACCCTTGTATGGGCGATCTAGGCGCAATAATTTAGGCTAAAAGCTCAGCGTCGCTAAATCAAGTTGTACCCTTAACTCGCAGCAAGCTGCGATTACGTAATAATTATCAACGCGTTTGGATGGTATCTTCATGTTATTTAAAAAGTTTTTCGGTATTTTTTCTAATGATCTTTCTATAGATTTAGGCACGGCAAATACCTTGATATATGTTCGGGAAAAAGGAATTGTCTTAAATGAACCTTCAGTGGTTGCTGTGCGCATGGACCCTCATTCAGGTCAAAGCCATGTGGTCGCTGTAGGTGTCGAAGCCAAAAGAATGCTAGGGCGCACCCCTGCCAATATTACTGCGACACGTCCTTTGAAAGATGGAGTTATTGCTGACTTTTTTGTAACAGAAAAAATGTTACAACACTTTATACATAAAGTGCATGAAAACCGTATTCTAAAACCCAGCCCACGCGTATTAGTCTCTGTGCCTTGCGGTTCGACTCAGGTTGAGCGTCGCGCCATTAAGGAATCGGCCTTGGGTGCTGGCGCACGAGAAGTATTCTTGATAGAAGAGCCGCGGGCTGCAGCAATGGGTGCTGGTTTACCAGTAGAAGAAGCCAGTGGCTCTATGGTAGTGGATATCGGTGGTGGTACCACTGAAGTTGCGATTATCTCCTTAAATGGGATTGTCTATTCTGCTTCAGTGCGTATTGGTGGTGACCGGTTCGACGACGCTATAGTTAACTATGTGCGCCGCAATTATGGCACCCTTATAGGTGAAGCTACTGCAGAACGCATTAAACAAGATATTGGTGCAGCTTTCCCCAGCAGTGAAGTACGCGAAATAGAAGTACGTGGCAGAAATCTAGCTGAAGGTGTACCGCGCAGTTTTGTTATGAATAGCAATGAAATCTTGGAAGCACTCCAAGAACCGTTGGCTGGAATTGTAGCTGCTGTGCGAGATGCTTTAGAAAAAATTCCACCTGAGCTTTCTTCTGATATCGCTGAACGTGGCATGGTCTTAACCGGTGGAGGAGCACTGTTGAAAGACCTCGATCGTCTCTTAATGGAAGAAACGGGTTTGCCGGTGATCGTGGCTGAAGATCCCCTAACTTGTGTTGCTAGAGGCGGCGGACGTGCTTTAGAAATGATGCATGTTTTTAGTGATGACTTCCTGTTCAGGGAATAGGTATATATTCTTGGTTGTTTTTCTGAACGCAGTGAAGGCTCTACTAAAGTAGTAGCCTTTATCTAAAGATTCCTCCTTGCGCATAGGATGACCGGAGGATTATGAAGGAGTAATCGCCATTAAACCACTGTTCAAACGTAGACCTTTATTAGGTATGCGTGCATTAGTTCTAGTCGTTATATCATTAGGTTTGATGATCTTAAACCATCAAATGACCTATTTGGACGATATACGTTCTGAGCTATCAGTGCTGGTCATCCCTGTGCAGTATATCGTCGACAAACCAATGAAATTTATTCGTTGGGCGCAGAATAGTTTTTCAACTCAACAGGATGTTCTGGAAGAAAATGCTCGGCTGCGTGCGCGCCAACTTTTGTTACAGGCAAAACTGCAGCGGTTGTTAGCTTTAGAGCGTGAAAATCTGCAGTTACGGGAACTGATGAGCTCTTCCAGTCATTTTACCGGTAAAGTATTGGCTGCCCAGATATTAGATGCTGATCTCGATCCGCTAAGTCAAGAGATCATTCTAGATAAAGGCTCAAAAGATGGGGTATTCGTAGGTCAGCCAGTACTAGATGCCTATGGGGTTATGGGTCAGGTAATTGAAGCGGGTCCTCTCACCAGTCGGGTATTGCTGATTACTGACGGGCGTAGTGCAATTCCTGTTCAGGATAACCGCAATGGTATGCGAGCTATAATAGCCGGCACCGGTTATGCAAATGAAATATCTTTGCTGCATATGCCGGCAACTGCTGATGTACAGCAGGGTGATTTTTTTGTAACTTCAGGTTTTGGGGGGAGGTTTCCATTCGGTTATCCAGTGGGGACTGTCACTAGTATTAATAAAAACTCAGGGCAACGTTTTGCTGTTATATTGGCAAAACCCAGCGCTCATGTTGATAAGTCAAGGATGGTGGTCTTAGTTTGGCCAGTAAATGTCTCCAATAATATGGCGATGGCAGCTGAACCTACTCCTGAGCCAACTTTGTCTCCAGTTGAACACCCCAAAAAAAATATTATTAAAAAAAGGAGATAGGGAAATCTTTTTGGTCAGAACGACGACATTAGAGGACGTCGGTGCACGGCGGATAGCCTCTTGCTTTGGTTGTAATGTAAAACTATTTTTACTTGCCCCCATGAGTTCCCTAATTATCAATGACATGCAAATACAACTTTGTAATTCACCCAGAATTGCTGACGTGTGCTGCGAGAGTGGTGCTTGCTCGGGAATTGAAGTGATGGCTAAACCAGGTAAACCACACAGATGAAAACTTTCTTCGCTGTTACTTTTAGCCTCCTGGCTGCATTGGCCTTGGAAATTATACCATTACCCACGTGGGCAATATGGTTCAGACCCGAATGGGTTTTGCTGGCCTTAGTGTATTGGGCGCTTATGCTCCCTGATCGTGTGGGAATTAACGTCGCCTTTTGTTTGGGTCTTTTAATGGATTTATTAACCGGAACCTTGCTGGGGGAACACGCACTAGCCTATGTAGTCATCGCTTATTTTACTGTACGCTTTTGCCCGCTGATTCGTTTATTTCCCTTATGGCAACAGGCGCTATTGATTTTTATATTTTCCTTTCTAATTCAGGCCTTCAAATTTTGGATATGGGGACTGTCAGGTACTGGAGCTATCTCAGTCGGCTGGTTTTATTGGCTGCCTGGCCTCGTGACTGCCATACTTTGGCCTTGGATTTACATCTTATTAAAAGGATATCAAGGACGCTACAGGATCTACGAATAGAATGACATGCAACAGCGCCTTAAAAAATTGTTAAAAATTCTAGGTGAAGCACTGATTGTGGTATTAGTATTGATCGCGATTATGCTAGGTATAGTTCGCTCACTATTTCCGTATATAGACCGCTACCGACCTTATTTTGAAACTTGGGCTAGTGATACCGTTGGACATCCAGTGGTTATAGAAAAAGTGGCCGCTAGCTGGAAGGGTTTATTCCCCATTTTTAGCTTCGATAATATCACTATTTATGATGTCAATAAAACGGCATTATTAAAAGCAAAACAATTTCAGATCAGCATAAATATATTTTCCAGTTTAATCACTAAAAAAATTATCCCCGCCCAACTTCATCTTTCCGGTACTCACTTCACTGTTCATCAGCTGGCAGATGGAAATCTAAATATCAATAGTATTGATGCCCGTTTTCCAGCTAAAGCAGAGAGTAACACGCCGGTTCAGCAAATGTTGGAAGGTCTTTTAGAACAGGGACAAGTTATCCTCGATAATATTGATCTGGATTGGTACGGCAATAACGGTATGCTGCTACCCATTACCAACCTGAAATTACAGTTGAAGAAAAGTTTCTTTGAACATCAGGTCATTGGTGCGGCCATGCTCTCGCAAAAAAAACCCACCTATCTGCGATTTGTTGTCAATTTACATGGAGATATTTTACGTAAAAGTCATCTGAGTGCTGAAGGGTATGCTTATGTGGAAAATTTGGATTTGGCGCCTTGGTTAAAGAATCATATTCAAAGTGGTTATGCGCTGAATGAAGGCAATTTGCATGAATTACAGCTATGGTTGAGTTGGAATAATCAGCAATTACAACAACTACAGGCAGTATTTAAATTCAATGATGGCATATTACAATCCCAGCTCAACCATAATAGTTTGGCATTGAATGAATTGGCTGGGAACCTAGCATGGCAACGCAACGCCCGCGGCTGGGATCTGGCATTGAATCACTTGCGCTTGCAGATGAATAATAATCTCTGGCCGTTAACGCAATTTAGCGTTCAGAATCAGCAGCTAAATGGCCAGACAGAATTACAGATTTATCGAGCTAATGCCTTAGCATTAAACCCTATTCGCGAGCTACTGGTTAACTCCGCTTTTATTCCCGATGATTTGCGGGAGATGGTAGCAAAAATACAGCCGGTTGGCGAAATTAAGAATCTGATCATTCGTCATGAATCACCTTTACTTAAAGCTGATGGAGGCACTTTTTCAGCGAGTGCTGATTTTAACCAGCTTGGCTTCCAGTCATGGCAAAAGCTACCCGGAATTAAAAATTTAAACGGGCATGTGTTGCTGACCCCAGAGGCGGGAGAAGCCGATTTACGCGGGGAAAATCTGATTTTGGATACGGGGCAAATGTTCAGGCAGCCTTTAATATTCACCGACTATCAGGGCCATATGAATTGGCTGCAAACGGCCGACGGTATAAAATTACAGGCGCAAGACTTGGCATTTAATAATAGTACTATTAGTTTGCGGGGTAATGTAGGTTTATATTTACCCCGTGCAGGCACCCCCTTGGTTCAGTTATTGGCGGGATTCGCAGCACAAGATGTAGGTCAAATACATCGATATTTTCCAATTGGGATATTATCACCTAAATTGCTTGAATGGCTGGATCAAGCATTCGTGGGAGGAGATAGCATAGCAGGGAGTGTATTGCTTCAAGGCCCATTATCTCATTTCCCTTTTGAGGATCACACCGGTCATTTCGAAATTGCCGCTCATGCGAGAAACCTTGAATTCAGTTTTCATAAGAGCTGGCCATTAAGTACAGATGTGAATGCAGATGTATTATTAAATGGCAGACATCTGCAAATAGAGGTTAGCAGCGCGAAAATTTTAGGCATTCCTTTAGATCCGGTTCAGGCTGATATTGCCGACTTATCCTCAGCTCCGCTGGAATTATATACCAGCGTTACAACAGATGCGCAGGATGCCTCACGTTTTATTTTTGCCAGCCCATTAAAAATCCCCCTTTCAGGTTTACAACAATTGGCATTGAAAGGCCCAATTAAAGTGGATCTGTCTTTAGAAGTACCGATACATGAACCGCCTAATGTACATGAATTACCCAAAGTCAACGGCAATGTTGCCTTATTACCTGGAGGTGAAGTGGCTTTGCCCGCATGGGGTATTAGCATGGAGCAACCGTTGGGATCAATATACTTTACCGAACACGGAGCAAAGTCGCAGGGATTGCAAGCAAATTGGCTTGGACAAGCCGTTAATATTGACGTGCAATCTGCTGAAAATGCTTCTGGAAATAGCTTTACCAATATCCAATTAACAGGCACTGTTGCTATTGACGCTTTAATTAACGCTTATAGTTTGAATTCGTTAACTAATATAATAAAAGGCATGACTAGCTATACGGCTCAAATTGAGGTAAGTAAAGTTAAAGGGCAAGGCCACACCCGATTGATCTTGGATTCAGATCTGCGAGGAGTAAACGTCAATCTACCAGACCCTGTTAAAAAAATAGCATCTAGCAAAGCTCCCTTACATGTTCAGGTTGATTTTGCCCAGCAAAACAAACTAAATATATTTGCCAATTATGCAAGAAGGTTAAATGCTGCATTAAGCTTAGATACAGATAAGTTAGGAAAATACTTTCTAAAAGGTGGCAATATTCGTTTTGGCAATAACTCTGCCGTCCTCTCTAATGCCCCAGGGTTCATCATTGATGGAACATTGGCGCAATTGAACTGGTCAGAGGTAAGCGATTATCTGGAGCCTTATCTTAAGCCCGTTAACGGAGTGACTAAAACTCCAAACCCTTTCACCATAAATCATATTAATTTATCAATTAATGAACTTCAAGCTCTGGGTATGCTGATACAGCAGGCTAATATCCAGGCGCAACCGACAGGAAACACTTGGAACTTACAGATTATTAGTCCTACGGTGGTGGGAAGAGTTTTAATACCTAAAGATTTTACTCAATACCCTATAAGGGCTAACTTCGAGCGATTTACTTTAATACCTGCGACATCATCAAGTGCTAGCGGTATTGATCCGGGAAAAGTGCCACCTTTAAATTTAATTTTCCAGGATTTTCATTATGGTCAACGTCCTTTAGGACGAATCACACTACTGACTTTTCCACAACGTGATGCCTTGGTGATTGAAAAATTAACTCTGGATACGGCCAATTTGAATTTAGTGGCACGGGGTCGTTGGCAGGGTAGTGGTACTCGGCAACAAACCTGGATTAACGGCACTATTAAAAGCACTAATATTGGTGCTGCGATGAGGTCTTGGGAGGTTACCCACAGTTTGGAAAATGGCAAGGGCACAGCAGTATTTGCTTTATCTTGGCCAGCAGAGGCCTATAAATATGACCCTGGCATTTTAAATGGAAAATTTTCTTTGGATTTCACAGATGGACGCATCGTTAATATAAGTCAGGGAACTGAAGCGGAAATGGGAATTGGCCGCATCTTGAATTTATTAAGTCTACAGAGCTTGCCTAGGCGTCTCACTCTAGATTTTAGTGATCTTTTTTCGAAGGGCTTTACCTTTGATGATATGGCAGGAAATTTCACCATTGTTCGTGGCAATGCTATGACTACTAATAGTTATTTGAACGGTCCCATCGCCAAAGTCGAAGCTCAGGGACGTATAGGCTTAGGCGCCAAAGATTACAATTTGATGATGACTATCACCCCCTATCTCACCTCAAGTATACCTGTAGTGGCGACAATTGCGGGTGGACCTATCGTAGGCGCGGTTGCATGGGTTGCTAACAAAATATTTGGAAGCTTGGTTAATCATATAACCAGTGTTGCTTATAGGGTACGAGGAGGGTGGGCTAACCCAGTTATTGATAAAGTTTCCTCCTCAGAACGCAATAAACCAATGGATTTTATTGCAGCGGACCTCGCAGAAGCTTCTAACCGTACTTCGCATTAAGGGCTTGTGCAAGAATAACTTCCCTTTTTAGGGCTCATTTTGGGCTCATCTTCGGACGTTTTGTCTTTCAGAAAAACGCTTACATAGAACGACTATGCGCACATTTTTCTGAAAAACAAAACATCCAAATCTGAACCCAATCTAAACCCTAAAAAGGGAAGTTATTCTTACACAAGCCCTAAAAATAAAATAATTACGTTATTCATTGAATATGTCAAACCAATTTTAAAATGTCCCCATTCTTACCAAAATAAAAATGTCCCCTAAGGTTGGGGGTTATTCTTCACCGGGCTTAAATTTAACATTGCTGGGGATCAGGGGCATCCTGTCAAAAAAGAGCCATCCTTCTCAATAGACCTCTTGCCCATGCCTCTTTTTTGATAGGGGTAGAGCTCCTGGCGCATACTTCATAACCACCCCGATGAAGATATTACCCGTTGTTTATACTTAATGTATCACCTTGTTTTGATTTCTTTAACCAATCCGGGTTAAATAAATTCCAGGGCGTTTTTGCTCTGTTTTTGCGTGCATTTTGGCTCCGACGTTCCATTTCATATTCTTTTTTCTCTTCGGTTTTTACTCGGATCAGCGTTTTATTCGCCGCAATTCGATGGCTCGGTAGTATTTGATCTTTATTCCATAAACTGACTGAACCATCCAAATGTCTTCGACAGATGATTGATTGCCTTGGCCTTATAATCAATGGCTTCATCTCACCAATTTGATAACGCTCACCCAATAAACTAACCGTCCAATCTTGTTGTATTACCCGTTTATACTCCCAGCAGAAAATTTGATTTGGGTCTCCATAGCTACTTAAATTTCGGTGAGCATTCACCTCGCTCTGGGGGGCTTTTGCAAATTTTTGGTTCAGGTTATCTATAAATTCATCATCGAGTAATTTATTCGCCTCGTCCAGCGTCTTCATGCCCAGCAGCTTCAGCTCTTTAACAAACCGATCCTGATAGACGGCATGGTTACGCTCCACTCGTCCTTTGGCTTGCGGTGAATAGGCTTTAATTAGGGTTATTCCCAGCTTTTCACAAGCCCTGCTAAAATGCGTGAAGGCCCTATTTAATTGTGGCTCTCCATCCTCTTGATTCCTCTGGGGAGATACATAGACTGTTTTTAAATCAACGTATATTTCTGATGGAACCCCATAACGCTGTGTCCATTTTCTAAGTATTTGGAACGCAGCTTCGGTGGTTTCTTGTTCAGCCAATAGCGACAAGGTAATTCCGCTGGCGTCATCTACAAGATTCATTAAACAACTGGCAGGATTTTCTGCTCCAAACCATCTATGATGAGACCCATCTAATTGTAACAACTCACCAAAACAAGCTCTGCGCGCCCGTTGTTTGCGATAGCCTTTGCGTTTTCGTTTCTTATCCCACAATCCAGCCTGGATTAACCATAAACGCAACGTTTCATCTGACAATTTATATCCATCCTTTCCTAATTTTTCACAGGCTAGTGTCGGACCAAATCCTTCATATTTTTCACGATATAAATTCAATACCGCTTCTTTATAATCAACGCTATAGGCATTGTGCGAGGTTCTTCCGTAGCTCCCATGGATTAAACCCATATCTCCTTGACGGCCATATCGTTTGTAGATGCGTTTAATTTGCCGATAGCTGACTTGTAGCTTCTTGCTGGCATCTATCAGGCTTAATTTACCTTCAGCTACACTTGATAACACTAACTTGCGGTTTCGCTCTTTACTACTCATTGCTATTCTGTCTCCCTTCATCTTTCCAGCTCCTTGGAGGTTGAAGCTGGTCAGTTTAGTTTATTAAAGGGGACATTTTAACTTTGGCTAATAGGGGACATTATCGCTTTGGCACGACACGTTATTCATTGAATAAGGCCATAAAGTTTAGAGAGTGTTATAATAAACTCGATACAGTTTGAGTATTTAGGGGTTGTGCAACAACCCCTTACTTGTCAGATTTTGAGAACCTTGCGAGACCTGTTGCATCATGCTGCTAAAAATTAAACCACAACCCACAGCTTGGATATTATGGCTGATTTTCATTGTTGCTATCTGCATTTTGATCATTTTAAGCGGCTATAACCGTACTGTCAGCTTAAATTATTGGTTGGCTGCCAAACATTGGATAGAGGGACAGCCATTATATTCTTTGAAGGGCGCGGGTTTTATTTACTTTCCGCAATCAGCCATATTATATACTCCACTGGCTTTGTTACCTTTTCATGTGAGCGAAATTTTTTGGAGAATTATATCGCTAAGCATGTTTGCTTGGGGAATATATTGTTTTGCAACCTTGACGCAGCAAGGTGTATTTAATCAGGTCAAAACGGGTTCTACTTATAATTATATAAATTCCCAGGGGTTTTTTTTCCTCCTCATGACCCTTATTGCCATACCATTATCGTTTTCCTCGGCGCGAAATGGGCAAATGCATTTGTTTATGGTAGGGTTGTTACTATGGGCTTTATATGCTCTTAGTAAACGCCATTGGTGGAAATCCGCTTGCCTGTTAGTGATTGCATTTGCGTTAAAGCCAACTGCAATTGTGCTGTTGTTGATGGTAGCTGGGTTGTATTGGGCCGTTGGTTGGCGCTTACTCATCGGCTTAATTATCTTATCAGGGTTCCCTTTTCTTACTCAATCTCCACATTATGTTTGGCATCAATACCTCGACGGTATAATATCCTTGAAAAAAACGGTGGAACTGGGTTCCAATGGAAATTGGGCACAGATATTCAGCCTTTTGACGCAATTTGGTGTTGAAATTGATAAATATGTTCAGACGATAACACGCCTGTTATCGGCGCTGATAATTTTTGCTCTGGGTTATTTAATAAAAAAACGTTATTCGATCAACGAAACCACGTTATGGGTATTTGGCTTATCTATTTGTTATTTATTATTATTTAATCCTAGGACTGAAAGTAACGGGTATTTTATGTTAGCGCCGGCCATGGGTTTAATTATGGGGGCGGCTATTATTAAAAGACGGTATGCGGTAATCTGCCTTCTCATTATACTCCTATTAGCGTTCATTAGTGGTTATTATATCACCGCTGCTCTCACCCCTGGTCATTCTGCTTGGCTTGATCCAATCTTAGGCTTGATATTTTTTGTAATAGTATTGGTTGAAGTTTTTCGGATGCTGCTACGCAAAAACGTTCACTTGAATATGAGAAAATTTTATGAACCCATCGATCAAAGTAGCCTATGAGACTTTATTATCGCCATCTGGACTTACTGAAAGTTCATTGGATAATATTCTAGGAAAGATGTTAGGGAAAAATGTGGATTATGCTGATCTTTATTTGCAAACCGTTCACCAAGAATCATGGTTAATAGAAGATAGTATAGTAAAACATGGCAGCTTTAATATTGATTGTGGCATGGGATTGAGAGCTATTAGCGGTGAAAAAACCGGTTTCGCCTATTCCGATGATCTACAGCTAACAGCACTTGAGCAAGCAGCTCAGGCAGCACGTAGTATTGCTCAGCAGGGAGGATATCAGCGCGCTATCAGCCATAGCTCTTTAACCAATAAACAGTTATATGGAATATTAAATCCGTTAGATACCCTTTCAGAGCAGGACAAACTCCAACTTTTGAATGCAGTCGATGCAGAAGCGCGCAAACTTGACCCCAGAATTGTGCAAGTCAATGCCAATCTAGCGGGCCAGTATGAAGTGGTACTTGTCATTGCCAGTGATGGTACTTTTAATGCTGATGTACGCCCGCTGGTGCGTTTAAATGTTAGTGTCATAGTTGAAGACAATGGCCGACGTGAACAAGGTTTTGCTGGGGGAGGCGGACGTTCTGGCTATTCTTGCTTTACAGATAACCAAACCGCTTTGGAATATGCACGTGAAGCTGTGCGCCAGGCTTTGGTGAGTCTTGATGCTAAGGAAGCGCCTGCAGGCGTTTTTCCGGTAGTGCTTGGATCTGGATGGCCTGGAGTTTTATTGCATGAGGCTGTAGGCCATGGTTTGGAGGGAGATTTTAATCGCCGTGAGTCCTCTGTTTTTTCCGGAAGAATAGGCGAACGAGTTGCAGCTCCTGGTTGTACAGTTGTAGATGATGGTACCCTAGCCGGCCGGCGCGGCTCCTTAAATATGGATGATGAAGGAACACCAACCCAGAAAAACGTGCTTATTGAGAACGGTATACTTAAGGGATACCTACAGGATAAACATAATGCGCGATTAATGGGAGGAGTTTCTACAGGCAATGGTCGACGTGAATCCTACGCGCATTTACCCATGCCCCGCATGACTAATACCTATATGTTGCCTGGAAATTATGCGCCGCAAGAAATTATTGCCTCAGTAGAAAAAGGTATATATGCAGTCAATTTTGCAGGTGGCCAGGTAGATATCACCTCAGGGAAATTTGTATTCACTACCAGTGAAGCCTATATGATTGAAAATGGCCGTGTTACTTATCCCGTTAAGGGCGCTACCCTGATAGGAAATGGTCCTGACGTATTAACGCGGGTAAGTATGGTGGGTAATGACTTGAAACTTGATGCAGGGATAGGCGTTTGTGGGAAAGACGGTCAAAGCGTACCAGTGGGTGTGGGTCAGCCGACACTTCGGATTGATGCATTAACCGTTGGGGGGACCCGGTAAGGAACACGGTCATAATGTACAAATTGGGTCACCTTCATCCTTGACAGGATAATCTCGCTGTTGGTATAACATGCGCTCCATATTCTTCTCTCTGATTTATGAGGATGCACCTGAGAGAACGATATTACATTAGGTGGGCAACTTTGGATGCTCGAAATTAAAAAATAGGAAATATCTTAAGAGGGAATACAATGGCTGAAAGAAAAAGCAAAACAGCAGAAAGAAAAAGTAAAACTGATGTTATCAATGCTATTGCAACGACAACAGGTTTAGCTAAAACAGTTATAGCAGAAGTTCTTGATGCGAAAGTCCAACTTATTACCAAATGGGTCGCTGCTGGTAACGAAGTTGTGTTTGTTGGTTTTGGAACCTTTGCATCCTCTAAAAGAGCCGCCCGTACTGGCCGAAATCCTCAGACAGGCGATACTATTAAAATTCCTGCTGCTAAATTACCTAAGTTCAGAGCTGGTAAAGCATTTAAAGATGCTGTTAATCATAATCATCACAAAGAAAAATAAATAAAGTAATAACTTTTTAGAGAAAGCACCAATAAATCGAGTAACTACAGCACTCAGATTGAAGGTTGGCTTTCTCCCTCTCCCGCGTTGCGGGAGAGGGGAGAAAGCTAGCCTATGCTGAATAGTTACCAATTATTTTAAATATGTTTTGCATTAAGTTTCAGTCTTATTTATAGTCCGATAAGTTGTCAAGAACAGTTCAATATCTTGGCTCAGGAACTTTAACAGGTTCTCTGGGTGCTTAGCTCAGCTGGGAGAGCATCGCCCTTACAAGGCGGAGGTCGTAGGTTCGATCCCTACAGCACCCACCAATATTTAGGAGTGGTAGTTCAGTTGGTTAGAATACCGGCCTGTCACGCCGGGGGTCGCGGGTTCGAGTCCCGTCCACTCCGCCAATTTCCCCGTCTTCAAACCAGTATATTTCAAATTGTAGATTGACCTTTCAAACTGGCCATGAAAATATTCGGTCGATCCAAAATTTACCTTTTTCAGGGTGATTGACTTATGTTGCAAAATTTAAGGGAGCATACCCAAGGTTGGATTGCGAGCGTTATCGCAACTGTTCTTTGTTTGGCATTTGCTTTGTGGGGCATTCAGTATTATCTAGGCGGCGGTCACAACGGATCCGTAGTTGCTAAGGTCAATGGCGAAGATATCACCCCAAACCAGTATAATTCTGCATATAAACTCCTTAGACAGAGGTTGCATTTAGGTTTAGAGTCATCTGCGTCAATGGATCAGGCGCTCCAGGTACATTTGAAGGCGGCCGCCCTGCAGGAAATTATTTCCCAGTATGTGCTATTTGATGCGGCTACCCATGACGGTTTTATGATAGGTAATAATCAGATAGGCGCTATTATTGCTCAGGTTCCGGCTTTTCAAATAAATGGTCAGTTTGCTCCTGCTTTGTTTCAACGTTTTATTCAAGAATACTATTCTTCAGAGTCAGAGTTTTTGCTGGATCTCAAACAAAAAGCTACTGTTGTGCAAGCAAAATCAGGAATAGCGGCTAGCGCTTTTGCTTTACCTAATGAGATCAATCAAGCATTAACACTCACTGGCCAAAAACGTGACCTTGTCTGGGCTACTATACCAGCATCGCAATTTCTCCAGACAGCTAAAGTATCTGATGCTGATATACAGGCCTATTACCAGACACATAAGCTAGAATTCATGACTCCAGAGCAAATCAAAATCCAATATTTAGAATTGTCTGGTGTTCAGGCTAATAAAAAAATTTCCCTAACGGATCAGGAAATCCAGCAATATTATCAGGATAATGAAGCATCATTTAGCAGTCCAGATCAATTGCAAGCTGCACACATTGTGATTAACGTTCCTGAAAATGCCGATCAAAAGTCTATCAGTGCCACACAAACAAAAATTAATTTTATAGCGCAGCAAATTCAGGCAGGACAGGATTTTGCGCGCCTAGCGCTACAATACTCAGACGATAAAGCCACAGCCATCAGTGGCGGAGTGATGGGCTGGGTTAATCGTGCTCAGCTTAGCCCTGCCATGCTCCAAGCCATTGCGACCTTATCTCCAGGCCAGGTATCTGCACCGTTTAGGACTACACAGGGTTTCGAACTGGTGAAATTATTAGCTGTAAAAAAAGGTGAGCCTAAGCCCTTAGCAGAAGTCCGCCCCGAAGTGGAAAATAATTTACGACGTCAAAAAGGGGAACAATTATTAGCTGACCTCAGTGATCAATTATCTAATTTAACCTATACCAACCCGGATACTTTAAAAGTGGCTGCCGATGCGTTAGGGTTACCCATCCAAACTAGCGAGCTATTTACTCGTAAAGGAGGATCAACCGGATTGATTGCCAATCCCAAGGTAGTCAATGCTGCATTTAGCGAAAACGTATTAAAGCAAAGTAATAATAGCGATGTAATTAATATTGATAGTCAAACCCAGGTGGTTTTGAGGGTGGCTGAACATAAGCCTTCAGTGGTGCGTCCTTTGGCAGACGTTCGAGATAGCATCGAAAAACTATTAATGGCTGAACAGGCTAAAAAAGCAGCTAAACTATCAGGTGATAAAATTATTGCTGAACTGGAAGGTGGGGCTGCAAAAGAGCAAGTTGCGACTCAGCATAACTTAACTTGGACACAAAAGGTTGAGGTGGGCCGTGAGGCTACAGACGTTCCGGCGGATATTTTAAAATTGGCATTTTCTTTGCCGCCACTAGCCGCAGGTAAGCCTTCCATCGGCGGCAAATCTTTAGTTAATGGCGATTATATAGTTGTTGTGCTAAGTAAAATCGAACCTGGTATACCTTCTAAGGTTGACAGCAAACAACGTGAGTTGCAGCAACAGAGTATAGCTATGCGACAGGGAATGTTGGATTATTATTTATACACTGCTCAGCATATGCGGACTGCGAAGATTAAGTACGAAGAAAAACCCTAGTCAAATAATTCCCCTCTTCCACTTGTGGGAGAGGGTTAGGAGTGAGGGTGTATGAATTGGCACCGGTTAGTAATGGGTTTAAAGTTTAAAATGAAATCACAAAAAAATGCTAATCCTTGAAACCCTCATCCCCGGCACATTGAACGCACGCGGGAGAAGGGAGTTCAATCTGGGGAATTACATGCTCGAAGTCACGCAGATTCGCAGCGCATGTATTTCAGGACCTATCAAATCTTTTAAAGCAGCATAAATCAACCGATGACTTGCAATGTTATTCTGCCCGACGAATTGGGGGCTTGCTATAGAAATCTTGAAATGTCCGGCACCGCTTTGGGCGCCTGGATGCCCATGATGACGGTGGCTTTCATCTAGCACCTCAAGAAAAGTGGGAGCCAATTTTTGTTGCAACAAATTAGTAATGAGTTGTATTCTGCGTTCAGAAGTCATCATCATTAGAACTTTTCATAGTATGTGGGGCTGGAATTCTTCGTGGTGGATTATTTTTAGCTTCCATGTATTTAGACATATAAACCGCTTGAATTATCATAAATAATACCGTTAGTCCAAGGGTGCCAAACAACTTAAAATTTACCCAGCCATTGGTACTAAAATGGTATAGAACGTAAATATTAGCGATACCCATAATGGCAAAAAACAACGCCCAGCTGACATTTAAGCGCTGCCATACTTTACGTGGTAAGCTCAATTTGCTATCTAGTAGACGCTGAATAAGTGGTTTTTTACCAATAAACTGACTGAAAATGAAGGCTAGAGCAAAAACCCAATATATGGCGGTTGGTTTCCATTTAATATAGAGATCATTATGTAACAATAGGGTAGAACCGCCTAGTAAGACGACTGTAATCAGAGTAATAATATGTAGGCTTTCAAAGCGGCGATGCTTCAACCAATAAACAACAACTTGTAGCAAAGAGGCCAGCATAGTGGTTGCGGTTGCTATATAAATACCAAATAATTTGAATGCAATAAAAAACAAAAAAATTGGGAAAAAATCAAATAAAAGTTTCATTGGGTATTATTCCGCCATAAGTAACATTTGATATAATTATACCATATTTTGCAGTGCAATTGATAACTTCTGAGTACTGTATTTTAGCGCACTAAGGCATCTCATTCAGGAACTTGTCTATGACACAATTATTAAATATCCATCCCACACACCCGCAACCTCGGTTGCTGGCTCAGGTTGTAGCCGTGCTTAAAAAGGGAGGTATTATAGCGTATCCTACTGATTCGGCTTACGCCTTAGGCTGTCATCTGGGTGATAAAGATGCACTCGAGCGTATTAAAAAGCTACGTAAACTAGATAAAAATCATAATTTTACCTTAATTTGCCAAAATTTATCAGAAATAAGTGTCTATGCTCAGGTTAATAATTCAGTATTCCGCTTACTTAAGGCCAACACGCCAGGTCCTTATACCTTTATCTTACCCGCCAGCCATGAGGTGCCCCGACGTTTACAGCACCCTAAACGTAAGACTATTGGGCTACGCGTTCCGGATAACGTAATCGCCCTAGAAATACTCAAAGCATTAAATGAGCCTTTAATGAGCGTCACCTTGATATTGCCTGGAGAACCCTTTCCTTTATTTGATCCTGAGCATATTTATGAAGAATTGCAGGGTCAGATCGATTTGGTAGTGAATGGTGGTTATTGTGAAATTGAGCCGACTACCGTGGTGGATCTAGTTGAAGGAACACCTACCATTGTGCGGGTGGGAAAAGGGGATCCAGCTCCGTTTCAATAATCAGGAGTCTATCTTCATGTGGAAGATGGCTAAGGGGTTGTGCAATAATAACTTTTCACTTTTAGCACTCATAAGCACTAAAAGTGAAAAGTTATTATTGCACAACCCCTAAATCGAGTATTTACCCCAAAATCAATCTGAAAATATAACGTATGATTTATCCTTGGCAACAACAGCAATGGCAGCATCTGCTGCTTCAAATGCATAATCACACATTGCCCCATGCGCTATTATTAGCGGGTCCACAGGGCATGGGTAAGCAGGCCTTCGCAATGGCGTGGGCTGCCTGTCTGTTATGTTGCCATCCTCAACAGGCTGCATGTGGTGCCTGTCGTAATTGCAAGCTCTTTATATCCCAAACCCATCCGGACTTGCTGGAACTAAAACCCCACACAGATAGCAAAATCATCAAGGTAGAACAGATACGTGAGTTATTAGTGGAATTGGGCCAAACAGCCCAACAGGGTAACTATCAAGTCGTTGTTATCGACCCAGCAGAGGCTATGAATACTGCGGCCGCCAACGCTTTGCTAAAAAATTTGGAAGAGCCGCCAGGTCGAGTCGTTTTTTTGCTAGTTAGTCACCAACCGTCGGCTATACCTGCTACTATTCGCAGCCGTTGCCAGCGCATTAATTTTGCAGTGCCTGATTATTCTCTCAGTCTTCCCTGGTTGCAACAGCAGCTGCCTCAACATAATGCCTTAGCATTGTTAGCAATGGCTGAAAATATTCCACTGCGCGCATTGGCTTTTGCTGAAAATGGTTGGTTTGTAGATTATGATAAAATGCTGCAACAGATGCTTCAGCTTTGCCAGGGGGGGGATCCTCTGACGCTGGCTACCAACTGTTTGGATGAAGAATTTCCTCGCATTTATTCGATAGCATGGTCGTTGCTGCATAAGCTAGTCCAGATGAAATTAATACAGCAGCGCCCACAAGTAACCTCGGATGAAATCGCTGCTGGACACTCGAATCAATTATCAAGCATTACTCAGCTCGGTCGCCATACTACTTTTCTAAAATTATTTGCTTTATTAGATATGCTGATGGAAATCAAACAATTGTTAGATAAAAAAGTAAACCTAAACCTGCAATTGACCTATGAAAAGTTATTTATTGAATGGTCAAATGCTTTTTCTGAGTAAAAACGACTATATAGGAACTGCTATGGATAGAATTGAAGCCGCGTTACATTACTGGTTTGGGCACGTGGAAGAAACATCTTTACCTTCCGAGCATCGCACCTGGGTTTGGTTTAGCGGTGATCCGGTAGTAGATGCCGAAATTAAAGAGCAATTTCAAGAAGATTTTGACAAAGTCTTAAGGGGTGAATACCCCGATTGGGCGAATACTCCACGCGGCAATTTAGCGTTAATTATATTTCTCGACCAATTTTCACGTCGAATACATAGAGATACTTTAAAAGCTTATTCGCAGGATACAAAAGCCTTAGAACATTGTTTAAAAAGTATTGAAAATCAGTATGACCATAGGCTCAGTCTAGTCGAGCGGGTCTTCTTTTATTTTCCGCTTATGCATTCTGAAAATCCTGACATGCAATCCCTTTCTTTGCGAGCTTATGAGATGTTACTTTCTTTATCATTCCCAGAAGTGCGTCCAGTATTTGAGAAGTTCTTGGATCATGCTATTCGTCATCATGAAATTATTTCCCGCTTTGGTCGCTTCCCTTATCGCAACAAAGCTTTAGGACGGGTTTCTACCCAGGCAGAAGAAGAATTTCTTAAAAATGCAGGGGATTTATTTGAGTGAGTTGGGGTAAGGCAGTGGTTTTAATAAGGTCCCAGCAATGGTTTCTGCACATTTACCTACTTGCTACTTAGCTCGACTGTACAATTAGTAACATTGAGAATGGAGCTCATTTATATGCGTATTGGTTGCGTAATGATTAGCCTGCAGGGTACCACTTTAACTGCTCAGGAACAGGAATATCTTACTAATCCGCAAGTGGGTGGTGTGATCTTCTTTAGTCGGAATTATGAAAACCGCCCGCAGTTGCGGCGTCTGATTGAGCATATTCGCACCTTGCGTGACCCCTTACTAATAGCTGTAGACCAAGAAGGTGGATCTGTACAGCGTTTTCGTGAGGGTTTTACTAAGCTTCCAGCCTTGGGTGATTTGGGTGATCTATACCGGCAGAATCCGCAACAGGCTGTATCCCGTGCCGAATATTTCGGGCAGCTGATGGCAAGTGAATTGCTAACCCTGGGTATAGATATGAGTTTGGCTCCGGTGCTGGATTTAGACCGTGGCATAAGCGCCGTCATCGGTCGTCGCAGCTTTCATAATACTGTAGCTGGAGTCATTACATTAGCCAAAGCTTATATCCAGGGGATGCACAGCGCTGGAATGGCTGCTACTGGAAAGCATTTCCCTGGGCATGGTGGGGTGGTGGCTGATTCCCATGCCACGCTACCCATTGATCCGCGTGATTTTTCTGCAATTTTTCAGGAGGATATGCAACCTTTCCTGCAATTAAAGGATATGCTTTGGGCTATTATGCCAGCCCATGTCCATTATTCTGCTATTGACCCAAACCCCGCAGGTTTTTCCGAGTTCTGGCAGCAAAAGATATTGCGTCAAGAGCTGGGTTTTGAGGGCGTTATCATCAGCGATGATTTAACCATGGGCGGCGCAAAGGAGGCAGGTGGTTCCTATTTAAATAGAGCGCGTAAGGCATTGGCAGCCGGATGTGATATGATTATCGTCTGTAATGATCCAGGTGGAATTGGCGAAATATTGTCGGGATTGTCTCATGAGATTGATCCTGAATCAGAGTGTCGATTACTAAAGGGTAGGGCTGCCGAGCAGAAAAATGTTTAGCCAGCTTTCTTATACGATTTCTTCAACCAACGTCGAGTTTCGGCAAATTAAAGAGCACTTCCGATATGAATTATTCAACCAACAATATTGTTCAAGGAGAGGAATTTGAAAGTTGCGACCAAAAACTGACCCCTAGGAGAAAATTGTCCGTGCAATTGCCCCATGATATCCAAACTGTTTTTAAAACTTCTACCTGCTTACATAGCCATGATGCGGTTGAAGCAGCTCTTGATCGTATGGCCCTTGAAATGAACCAGCAGCTGGTGGCCACAAACCCAATATTTTTATGTTTATTAGTGGGCGGTATCATACCTTTGGGGAATTTGTTACCGCGCCTAGATTTTCCTTTAGAAGTGGATTATGCCCACGCCACACGTTATACAGGCAAAACTACCGGGGGTGCTTTAAAATGGCAGGCGAGGCCACAGAAGAGTTTAAAAGGAAGAACGGTGGTTATAGTCGATGATATTCTGGACACTGGCCTGACCTTACAAGCAGTCATTGACTATTGCTGGCAACAAGAGGCGGAGAAAGTGTACACCGCAGTACTGGTAGATAAAAGTGAAGCTCGGTTACCAGGAGGGTTGGCAACGGCTGATTTTGTTGGGTTGGAAATTGAAAACTTATACGTATTTGGTTATGGTTTAGATTATAAAGAGTACTTGAGAAATGCGCGCGGTATCTATGCGGTAGCTGCGGAATATGAGTAAAAAAGGTAAGCATTCAGCTACTAGATGGAACGATTATATTTCCTAGTCTCTAGCGAAGCGCCTGAACAGTTATTAAAAAAGGGTGACTGCGATTAAGCATCCACCGCATATCACCCTTTAACTAGCTCAACTAACTAGTGGTAGTAGTAGTTGTGGAACTAGAACTATTATCCGGTGCGGTGGTGGTGGTAGAAGAGGTAGACTCTTTAGGCTTACATGCGGTAAGACCAGCAGCCACTAGCACGGTGGCCAACAAAGCAATTGTCAATCTTTTAGACATACTTAACTCCCTGGTGATTGTTATTGAGTGTTTGATCCTCTGGTTTAGTGGCCGAAACCACATAGCTCCAATAGTAAGGTTGACTTTAGGCAATGTCAAGCCCGTGCTGGGTAATGTAGCCTCGTGTCTGGCGATCCCTTTGAAGGTTTATTCCCTATGCAAAACAAAACCTATATTTTACTCCATGGTTCCTGGCATGCTAGCTGGTGTTGGCGCTATGTTACGCCATTACTCACTCAAGCAGGCCACGAGGTAGTTACGCCGGACTTACCCGGGCATGGCGATGAGCTCTCGCCAGCAATCCCTATTACCCTGACTACTTATCTGAAATTTGTCAGCGACATAATCAACTCTGCAAATAAACCAGTCACTTTGGTGGGCCATAGTATGGCCGGAATAATTATTTCCCAGCTCGCAGAAAATATGCCTGAAAAAATTGCGCAACTTATTTATATAGCTGCGTTCATACCGGATAATAACGAATGTCTGCTGCAAGAGGCCAAAAAATCAGCTGAGGTAGGTATTAGCGCCGAAATGGTTATTGATAAACAAATGAATATGATCTCTTTGAAAAAATCCCCGCGGTTACAGCAATTATTTTATAATACCTGCCAAGCGACAGATGCCAAATTTGCTTTAGCGCATTTACAATCAGAGCCTTTTCAACCCATGGTAGCACCTATCACGATTTCTTCCGCCAGGTTTGGCACTGTTAACAAGGCTTATATTGAATGCTTGCAGGATCGAGTAGTCACTATATATGACCAGAGAAGGATGCATGATAAAATTACCTGTGAAGTCATCAGCCTTAACACGGACCACTCCCCATTTTTTTCTGATCCTGCTGCGTTAGTAAAAGCAATGGGCGCTTAAATATGCCTGTCATCCTGAGCGCAGCGGAGGATCTCCTTGACGTGCTACTCGGTGGAGATCCTTCGCTACACTCAGGATGACAGGTAATGCCCTGCAAAAAATATATTCAGCAGGTATAACTTTCTTACCCCAATATGTGAAATAATATCCGTTATTAAAGAATCTATTTTATTTGCAAAGGTCCCACTTAGAGATATTCAGCTCTTAGGGATTGTGCAATAATAACTTTTCACTTTTAGCACTCATCTTAGGCTCATCTTTGAACGCTTTCTCCCTAAGAAAAACGCTTACATAGAACGACTATGCGCACATTTTTCTTAGGGATAAAACATTCAAATATGAGCCTAATATAAGCACTAAAAGTGAAAAGTTATTATTGCACAACCCCTTAGTTAGAGAGCCTAAACCAGCCAGTTTAACTATAGCCGTGAGGAAACAAGATGGATGATCAAAAAAAGAAAGCATTAGGTGCAGCATTAACTCAGATTGAGCGTCAGTTCGGTAAAGGTTCTGTCATGCGTCTGGGTGATGGCGGTGTAGTACGAGATATTGAGGCTATTTCCACAGGTTCTTTAGGTTTGGATATTGCCCTAGGAATTGGTGGCTTGCCTAAGGGTAGGGTAGTAGAAATTTTCGGGCCAGAGTCTTCTGGTAAAACCACCTTGACTTTACAAGTCATTGCGCAGTGTCAGAAATTAGGCGGGACAGCTGCCTTTGTTGATGCTGAACACGCATTGGATTCACAATATGCCGGTAAGCTTGGCGTAAATCTAGATGAATTACTGATCTCGCAGCCTGATACGGGCGAGCAGGCTTTGGAAATTACCGATATGCTGGTACGTTCTGGGGCAGTGGACGTTGTCGTGATAGACTCAGTCGCTGCGTTAACGCCACGCGCTGAAATTGAGGGCGAAATGGGTGACCAACATATGGGACTACAAGCCCGATTAATGTCACAGGCGTTACGCAAATTAACCGCTAATATCAAGCGTTCTAATACTTTGGTGATCTTTATTAACCAGATTCGTATGAAAATAGGTGTCATGTTTGGCAATCCAGAAACCACCACTGGTGGTAACGCGCTAAAGTTTTATGCTTCAGTGCGTTTGGATATACGCCGCACAGGTGCTATCAAGCGTGGCGATGAAATATTGGGCAGTGAAACGCGAGTGAAAGTCGTTAAAAATAAAGTGGCTCCGCCCTTTAAACAGACTGATTTTGATATTTTGTATGGCCAAGGTATTTCCCGCGAAGGCGAGATTATTGAGTTAGGTGTAGCACAAGGCTTTGTAGACAAATCGGGCACTTGGTATAGCTATCGTGACAAACGTCTGGGACAAGGCAAAGAAAATGCTTGTCAATTTTTGCGGGAACATCCGGATGTGGCTGCAGAAATTGAAGCACAAATTCGTGCCAAAGCAATACAATCTACTTCCAACAAGTCTAGCGTTGAAACTCCGGAACTGATTGAAGAGGATGCTTAGGCACTATTGTTTTACAGTGACTTAGGTAATGCCTCCTTATGAGTGTTGTTGAATCCTAATGAAAATCCCAGAAATAACGGAATCCAATTCAAATGCTATAGAACAGGTTAAAGCCTGCGCTATACGTTTATTGGCTAGGCGAGAACACTCACGTGGCGAATTGAAACAAAAGCTGCTATTACGCCACTTCCCCGAAGATTTAATTAATAGAGTAATAGAAGCTTTGGAGTTAAAAGGGTGGCAAAGCGATTTGCGTTTTGTGAAAGCCTATGTAGATCAGCAAATCCAGCGCGGCTTCGGGGAACTGAAGATTCAATTTGAATTAAAAAAACGTGGTATATCTAAAGACTTAATTTTAGGGGTGTTGCCTGATGACCCTGGATTTTGGGAGCAGCAATTGCTGAAGTTGTGGCATAGTAAATTTGGCCTGGACACAAAAAGGCGTCCGACAACACCAGCTCAGCAAATACGCTTTTTCCAATCACGCGGTTTTACCCATCAACAGATTAAATTCCTCAAGACCGTGCCCCTTAACCCAATGGTTCTAACTAATGAAAAGTAACGAGCTGCGTCAGACATTTTTAAATTACTTTGCGGACAAAAGTCATAGCATTGTCCCCAGTAGCCCTTTAGTGCCAGCTAACGACCCGAGCTTATTATTTACTAATGCGGGAATGGTGCAATTTAAAGATGTTTTTTTAGGCAAAGAATCTCGCCCTTATACTCGAGCGACTAGTTCACAGCGCTGTGTTCGGGCTGGGGGCAAACATAATGATCTAGAAAATGTTGGCTATACCGCTCGTCACCATACTTTTTTTGAAATGTTGGGCAATTTTAGCTTCGGGGATTACTTTAAAAGAGAAGCAATTGAATACGCTTGGAATTTTCTTACCGGTGTACTGAAAATTCATCCTAGTAAGCTCTGGGTAACCGTATTTGAAAATGACGATGAAGCCGCTAATATCTGGCTCAAAGAGTTAAAAATTGATCCATCGCGTTTTTCTCGCTGCGATGAAAAAGATAACTTCTGGTCTATGGGTGACACTGGACCCTGCGGTCCCTGCAGTGAAATTTATTATGACCATGGTGAGGGTATACCCGGTGGCCCACCCGGCAGCCCTGATCAGGAAGGCGATCGTTATATTGAGATCTGGAATTTAGTATTCATGCAATTTAACCGTTCTGCTGATGGCAATCTAGCGCCATTACCCAAGCCTTCAGTAGATACAGGTATGGGTTTGGAGCGAATTGCGGCTGTTATGCAAGGAGTCCACAGTAATTATGACATTGATATCTTCCGCCACCTTATTCAGTCTATAGCAGACCTTGCTGAAATAGCAGATTTAACCCATGCTTCATTGCGAGTTATAGCCGATCATATCCGTTCCACTTCTTTTTTAATTACTGATGGTGTCACACCCTCCAATGAAGGGAGAGGTTATGTGCTGCGTCGTATTATCCGTCGGGCAATAAGGCATGGCCATAAATTGGGTTTAAGCGAACCATTTTTCTATCGGTTAGTCGCACCACTGATTAAAGAAATGGGGGAAGCTTATCCAGAATTAGTAAAAGCCAGATTAGTAATTGAAAAAGTATTACAGCATGAAGAAGAACAGTTTGCTGGAACGTTAGATCAAGGAATGAAGCTATTGGAACGTGCATTACAGGAACTGCAAGACAATATTATTCCTGGAGAAATACTATTCCGCTTATACGATACTTACGGATTTCCACCTGATTTGACTGGCGATATTGCCAGGGAGCGTGGTTTGACCTTGGATTATGCGGGTTTTGAAAAAGCGATGGAACAACAGCGGCAGCAATCGCAAGCTGCCAGTCAATTTGGTGTAGATTATCAGAGTGAATTGCAAATTGCTGGTGAGACTGAATTTACAGGTTATGAACGTTTAAGTGATGAGGGTATAGTTACGGCGCTGATACAAAATAGCACGTTAGTGCAGCAACTGACCCAAGGTAGCGAGGGAGTGGTCATTCTCGATCGAACGCCCTTTTACGCTGAATCAGGTGGGCAGGTCGGCGACAAAGGCCAACTCTATTTTGAGTCTGGCGTATTTCAAGTAAAAGATACACAAAAACAAGGCCTGGTCTACCTACATATAGGCCAAGTTCTTTCTGGAACCCTGGTAACGGGTGCTAAAGTTTCTGCCGAAGTGGATACTTCGCGGCGCGCTATTATGCTTAATCACTCTGCCACCCACCTTTTGCACGCCGCCTTGCGGCGATTATTGGGTGATCATGTGATCCAAAAAGGTTCTTTAGTAGAGGAAAGCCGCTTGCGTTTTGATTTTTCACATTTCTCCCCTTTGACGGCTAATGAAATTAGAGAAATTGAACGCATTGTTAATCAGCAAATTAGAGCCAACTTGTCGTGCCACGTTGATTTTATGAGTGCTGATAAGGCAAAGGGCAGCGGTGCAATGGCTTTGTTTGAAGAAAAATATGGCGACGAAGTGCGAGTTTTAAGTATGGGTGAGTTTTCTGTAGAACTTTGTGGAGGTACTCACGTTTCACGCACCGGTGACATTGGTCTATTCAAAATCATTGCGGAAACAGGGATTGCTGCCGGCATCAGGCGTATTGAAGCATTAACCGGTGACAATGCATTGGCGTGGATTGAGCAAATGGACGCAAAATTGCAAACAATAGCAGAGCTGTTAAAAACCCATAAAGATGAAGTAGGCACAAAACTTCAGCTGCTTTTAGAGCAAAATCGCAATCAGGAAAAGTTGCTTAGTAGGCTCAAACGCGAGTCCGTGCATTCAAAAATTGATAAATTAATCACTGAGGCAGTAAAAATAAAAGAGGTGGCGGTAATAGCAACCATTATTCCAGAAGTTGACTCAGAGGCTCTGCGGCAATTGATGGATACGTTAAAACAAAAGATAAACCAAGGCGTTATTGTCCTGGCTACCCACAATGACGGCAAGATATCAATAATTGCCGGTGTTACCAAAAATTGTCTAGGCAAAATTCAGGCCAACGCTTTGGTCAGTTTTGTAGCACAACAGGTCGGTGGTAAAGGGGGGGGGCGCCCTGACTTGGCTCAGGGCGGGGGCGATCGGCTTGATCTATTAGATAATGCTTTGAATTCTGTTATTGATTGGGTCAAAAATAAGTTATGACATTAATTGTACAAAAATTTGGTGGTACCTCGGTGGGTAGTCTGGAACGTATCGCCCATGTCGCCGATAAAATTATACAGGCAAAAAACCAAGGGCATCAGCTTGTCGTAGTAACCTCAGCCATGAATGGTGAAACAGATAGATTAATTCAGCTTACCAAAGCAATTTGTGATCAGCCAAATGCACGCGAATACGACGCGGTGGTGGCAACGGGAGAACAGGTTGCCAGTGCTTTGCTTAGTATCGCCTTGAATAATAAACAGTGCAGCGCCAGGTCTTATACAGGGAGGCAGGCTGAAATCATCACAAGTAGTGTACACAAGAAGGCGCGTATTATTAATGTTAACTCGGAAGCTTTGCGTGCCGATATTTCAGCTGGCGTGATACCCGTAGTGGCTGGTTTCCAAGGTGTTGATGCAAAAGGAAATATTACTACTTTAGGTCGTGGCGGTTCTGACACTACTGCGGTCGCCTTAGCAGCGGCATTAAAGGCAGATGAATGTCAAATTTACACAGACGTTGATGGTGTATATACTACTGATCCTCGCGTTGTGCCAACCGCCCGACGTCTTCATCGTGTTACCTTTGAAGAGATGTTGGAACTGGCTAGCTTGGGGGCTAAAGTTTTACAAATTCGTGCAGTAGAATTCGCTGGTAAATTTAATGTGCCAGTCAGAGTGCTATCCACTTTTTCAGAAGGGCCGGGAACATTGATTACTTTTGAAGATAATAATATGGAACAGCCTATGGTTTCAGGCATTGCATTTGATAAGAATCAAGCTAAGATTACCCTCCTAGGCATAGCAGACCGGCCAGGTGTAGCCAGCCATATTTTATCCATAGTAAGCAATCACAGCATAGACGTCGACATGATTGTGCAAAACGTTCCAGGGGCAGATAGGAGCATTGATTTTAGCTTTACTGTTCAGCGGGATGATTATAAGAATGTCTATGCATTAATGGAGCAAGCTGCTCAAGACCTTGGAGCCAAAGGTCTATTGGGAGATACTAAGATTGCGAAATTATCCTTGGTGGGAGTTGGGATGCGTTCCCATGCTGGTGTTGCGACTACGATGTTTAAAACTTTGGCAGAAGAGGGTATCAATATCCAGCTCATTTCTACTTCTGAGATTAAAATTTCAGTTATAGTGGACGAAAAATATCTGGAGTTGGGCGCCCGCAGCCTACATGCAGCGTTTGGATTAGATATAGAGCCTGAAGAAAAACAGTAGGGTCGTTTACAATTGGTTAGGAGACCGCAGAACCCTTGATTTTCGCGCCCGTGACGCAGTTTATATAGAAGTAAAACTAGCAGCGGAGCACAGAAAACCAAGGGCTTATGCAGGGCATAATAAAATTGTAAACAGACCCTAGCTACGACTAAGATTAATTAAAAGACATTGATCGGATAAAATTAATCATTGCTTATAACAAATAGCATTTTATGCTTTCATTTTTTAGTCAAGTTGGTTATAGTTTCTGGCTTTTCATCTGCTTTCAGATGTGGGATAGAAAATTAATTTAATGGACTATAATAGATACTGCCCGGTTGCGAGGCAAAATATCACTGATACCTGAAAAGATGTATAGGTAAAAATATGTTTTGCTGTGCGTGGTATATAATTGAATAGAGTATCCGAGATTGGGTAGTAATTAAATTTAAGGGATATATGAAGGAGAATTACAATGTTGATATTGACAAGACGTATTGGAGAATCTGTGATAATTGGTGATGACATCACTATCACAGTACTCGGAGTAAAGGGAAATCAGGTCCGCTTAGGGGTGAATGCTCCAAAAGAAATTTCTGTACATCGTGAAGAAATTTATAAACGCATTAAACAAGAGCAGGGGACCGGCGGAACAGAGCCTGCTGACGAGTAAGCTAAAAGGTCATTGTATTGTGCAGCTTGGTGGTAAGAACAGTTTGAAATGTTTTTTGCTCATAGATACAAGATTTTAAACTTCTGCTTAGATCAAAGGTGGGGATTTATTCCTCCCTTTGATAGTAATCCACTGCTTTTTTCTACCCATGAGATCTGCAGGAAAACTAATAAATTTTGTTGCAGTAAATTGCTCAGATGTTAAGCTAGGTCCGAATAATCTCCGAATAGGTTTTCAAAATTTCATATATCTTTTGCCCTTAATTTATCAAAAGATATTTAAATTTATATAACTACTTAGCGTTTAAAATCAACTATCCAGATTGGTTTTGCATTTATACCAGCTAACAGGGTAAATAAAATTTATATTTAGTGATTCTAATTGGAGAGATGGCCGAGTGGCTGAAGGCGCTCCCCTGCTAAGGGAGTATGGGGTTAAAAGCTCCATCGAGGGTTCGAATCCCTCTCTCTCCGCCATCAGGGGGAGGTCATGAGGACAAAATCAATTCCTTAATTTTATTCAGAGGAATTGTTATAAATATGCGCCCGTAGCTCAGCTGGATAGAGTACCTGGCTACGAACCAGGGGGTCGGGAGTTCGAATCTCTCCGGGCGCGCCAACAATATATTTCAAAAGTCCAAATTTTGTCCTCTCGAATTGATCCAACTCACCTCACATCATACGCTTTGAGTATGTTTTGAATTAATCGTAATATTTCCTTCTGCTAAAGAAAAGCTTTGATCGGCTATTGATGCTAAGGCTAAATCATGACCCACAATTAAGATCGCTGGCTTGGTTTTGATTTTTTTTATAACTTTCAATAATTGCTGAATAGTCATATTATCTAAATGATTAGTCGGTTCATCCAAGATCAATAAGGTTGGATCGCGCAGCAATGCTCGAGCGATCACCAAACGTTGGCGTTGTCCACCAGATAACTGAATGCCATTTTCACCTATAAGGGTTGCATACCCTTGTGGTAGTTTTTGAATAAAATCATCAGCGGCTATCATTTGTGTAGTCTCAATAATTTTATCCTGGGTAACCTGTTCACAGCCATAACATAAATTCTCTAATACCGTTCCGTTAAAAAGCAGGGGATTTTGCATAACTACACCGATTTTTTCACGTAAGCGAATGACATCCAATGTGTCATAACTATGGTTATCAGCATATACCGCCCCATGTTGCGGACGGTAAAACCCCAAAATTAAATTTATAATAGTTGTTTTTCCAGCACCATTAGCCCCATATAAAAATGTCACTGAATTTGGATGCAAGGTAAAATTAATTGAATTCAACACTGGGCGATTATCGTACTGAAAAGTAACCTGCTTAAAGTCAATTCTTCCATGGAAGTCGACATATTTTGTGCCAACATATGGGCTTAAATCAGTTAGCCCTAATATCCGATACAATCTTTTTAAAGATTCTTCGCCAGTTATGAATTGCAAAGCATTTGAAGCCGTCGCTGATAGATAATTTTTCAATAGAGTCACAGCCACATAAAAAGATAGCAGATCGCCAATGGTGATTAATTTATTAATAATAGCTGCCCCCCCCATAATTAGGAGGATGGCGGTAAAAATAATAGTAGCGTTATCCTGGATCGAGCTATATATACTGTTGTACCAGGCAACTCTGATACTGCTCTGTTTTAATTCCTCAAAATAATTTTGTTGCCGTCGACTTTCGAATTTCTCAGCAGTCTGCGTTTGAATAAGCCACATTTTTTGTATGATAAACAGCGTCCCTTTACTGAAATTTTCATATGCCTTGAAGAACCCTTGGGCGTTTGTCCTAATACGATTTCGCATAGCGTAATTGATTGCGAAAAAAAGTAACATCAGAAAAAAGGCTGCTATAAATAAAAATTTATTTATCATCACCATTGAGCAACACAGCGCTAGGCTGCTAATCACTGCCGGTAGAAAGGTAGCAATAAACGTATTAGTCATTGCATCAAGTCGCTCTGTGTCATGCACTATGGTCGAGTGCAACTTGGCATCATCTGCTTTTGCATGAAATTGCCAAGAAAATGAATAACACTTTGCCAATAGATCTTGGCGTATTTTTAGAGTTACCCCTTTCGTAATACCAAGCGTTATTTTACGTAATAAAAGTGAAATTAAAGTGATCACTATACTTAACGCAATCATTGACGCAGCGCTAAGCAACAGCATGCTAAAGTCTTTTTTTGGCAGCGCATGATTGAGAGCATAGCGTAGCAATGAGGTGATTCCCACCAAGGGTAAAGCCTGCCCTAAAGCAATCCCAATGCCTAGCAATAGCAAATAATAGGGTTTTGGATACAACCCTAAGTAATAGCGCCAGGCCGGTGTAAGGCCAGACCATAGGAATCGCTGTCTTAACTTCTTGAAATAGTTATCCAGGAATTTATCTCCGTTGATTTTAAAGCCTTTACAAGGGCGTTAGCAGAGTGCATAAAATCCAACTATACTTGTATTGAGAGTTTTGTAAATAGCTAGCGTTGGGAGGTAGGTATGTTAACTCCAAAATTAAAACAATATTTAGATGAAAGTCAGGTATATTACCGTGCGATCAACCATTCAGTTGCCTTTACTGCTCAAGAAACGGCTGAAATGGCTCATATACCTGGAAAAGATTTAGCTAAGACCGTGATTGTTAAAATAGACGGTAAGCTGGCCATGATAGTTGAACCTTGTAACCTTAAACTGAACCTTCAATTAATGGAAAAACTGTTAAAAGCTAAAAAAGTAGAATTAGCTTCTGAAACTGAATTCCAAGAATTATTCCCCGAGTGTGAGATCGGCGCAATGCCGCCTATGGGCAATCTTTATAATATGGATGTCTATGTAGATGAAAAATTATCCGAAGACGATAAAATTGCTTTCAATGGGGGCACGCATACAGATCTAGTGGAAATGGCCTATAAGGATTTTGAGAAATTAGTTAGACCAAAGATGCTGCTTATGCATTAAGAATAAGCTTTTCAAACTTAGAGAATCAAATAATTAAGATATAAAATAAAAGGAGGGTAGCAATATGTCAATGTTACCACTTGATATTATTATGCGTGATATTGCCAATTCAGCCGCTGTCGAGATTAAAATCCGGCAAAAAGTCGAAAAACTGACTTCACTTTTCCCGCGCATTGAATTTTGTAAAGTTGTAGTTGAGCAGACTACTAAGCATAAACATCAAGGTAAACTATTTAATACAAATATTGAATTAGGCGTACCAGGTAAGAGATTAGTTGTAAATCATAAATTTGATGAGGATCTATATGTCGTTATCAGGGATGCCTTTGCCGCTATGAAACGGCAAATTCAGCACTACGCTTATCAAAAACGCGGTTATGTTAAAGCCCATATGGAGGAAACTTTAGGACAAATTACCCGCCTGTTTGAAGATTATGGATTTATTGAGGATATGGATGGAAATGAGTTTTATTTTAGCGGTAACAATGTTTTGCATATTGAGTTTAATAGCCTGCAGGTAGGAGATTCCGTCAGTTTTTTAGCAAGTAAAACTGCTGATACTGATTCCCTGCAAGCCTTACACATTAGTGTAAATAGACCCACTGTAACCCATTGATTTATTAATATAAAGATCATGATTACCCTCCAGAATGCCGCTTTTAGCGGCATTTTTAGGTGGAAGCGCTCGGCGCAGGCGAACAAAATTAAAATGGCCTCCCCTATATAGTTAACGATTATCGGCGCTTGTTTGTATACAAAAACAACAAAAAACATGAAAAAGTTGCAATTAGGCTTTATTTAGCTATAAATAAAAGAGTAGGAGATAAAAAGCCATCGTTCTAAAATTAGGAAATAATCATGCAAGCAGTCATTTTGGCCGGGGGTTTAGGAACGCGTATTAGCGAAGAGACTTTAGTTAGGCCTAAGCCTATGGTGGAAATCGGGGGCAAGCCCCTGTTGTGGCATATCATGAAAATATATTCTACCTATAATATTAATGAATTTATTATTTGCTTAGGTTATAAGGGTTATATGATTAAAGAATATTTTGCTAACTATTTTCTTCATACCTCAGATGTAACTTTTGACTTATCTAGTAATAGCGTGCAAGTGCATCAAAATAACGCAGAGCCTTGGAAAGTGACCTTAATTGATACCGGTGAAAACACCATGACTGGAGGACGGATTAAACGAATTACCAAATATTTACAAGAAGAATTTTGTTTAACTTATGGGGATGGTTTAGCTAATATTAATATTACTAAATTAATCGAATTCCACCACCGCATGGGTAAATTAGCCACATTAACTGCAACCCAACCTCCGCGACGTTTCGGTGTTTTATCAATAAATGAAAATTCTATAGTAACGGGTTTCAAAGAAAAACCTGAGGAGGGTAATCATTGGATTAATGGTGGTTTTTTTGTATTATCACCTAAAGTGCTTGATTATATTAAGGATGATTCTACTATTTGGGAGCGAGCTCCTTTGGAATCTTTGGCTGCTGAACAACAATTGGTTTCTTATAAACATCGCGATTTTTGGCACGCGGTGGATACCTTACGAGATAAAAATTATTTGGAAGAACTGTGGGTAACTGAGAAAGCGCCATGGAAAGTATGGTAAATTTTTGGAAAGACAAAAAAGTTTTACTGACGGGACATACTGGTTTTAAAGGCAGTTGGCTGACTTTGTTGTTAAAACAACTGGGTGCTCAGGTGATTGGAGTGGCATTGGACCCACCCGGATTTCCTAACCTTTATGAAGCAGCAAATGTGGCCTTGGATATAGTAGATATTCGTTGTGATATTAACGATTATACAAAGCTTGCCGCTATTTTTATTGAACAACAACCCGATATTGTTTTTCATTTGGCAGCTCAATCTTTAGTTCGTCATTCCTATGTTGACCCGCTGCAAACTTATGCAACGAATGTGATGGGCACTGTGCATGTGTTGGAAGCAGCCCGTCAATGTTCAAGTATTCGCGCCATCGTAAATGTCACATCGGATAAGTGTTATGAAAATAAAGAGTGGCTATGGGGTTATCGTGAAATTGAACCGATGGGTGGCGTTGATCCTTACAGCAGCAGCAAAGGCTGCGCAGAATTGGTGACGGCTGCTTATCGTCATTCTTATTTTAACTCTACTGCAAACTCAACGGGTCTGGCTTCTGCCCGCGCCGGTAACGTTATCGGAGGTGGTGATTGGGCGCGTGATCGATTAATTCCCGATTTTGTCAGGGCTTGTGTTCAACGCCAACCCGTCAATATCCGTCATCCACATTCTATTCGGCCTTGGCAGCATGTGTTGGATTCTGGAGCGGGATATCTCTGTTTAGCCGAGCATTTATATCGTCAACCTAAGGAGTATTCAGAAGCCTGGAATTTTGGCCCATTCGATAGTGATTCAAAAACGGTAGAGTGGATAGTCAATGCCATGCTTAATCTGTGGGATGTAGGGGTTACTTGGGAGTTGACCCACCCGTCAACTTACGAAGCACGGTATCTAAAACTGGACTGTTCAAAAGCATTGACTCGTCTCAATTGGAAGCCTAAATGGGATATTGAAACCGCGATAGTCGCCACGGTAGAGTGGTATAAAGCGTTTTATCAAAGTGCTGATATGCGGGCGTTAACATTAAGGCAAATTGATGATTATATAAAAGTTTAATCCCAGGTTTTATTAATGTAGAATCCATTGGAAATCATTCCTAGGTTGGATTTATGAAACTAATTAGTGTCGTAACGCCATGTTACAACGAACAAGATAACGTCGAGGAGGTTTATCGGCAAGTTAAAGCAATTTTTGCCGATTTGCCCCAATATCAATACGAGCATATTTTTATTGATAATGCTTCGACGGATAAAACTGTGGAAATATTGCGGCAAATAGCGGCAACAGACAAAAACATTAAAGTGATTATTAATTCGCGTAATTTTGGTCATATTCGTTCACCCTATTATGCCTTACTACAAGCCCACGGCGATGCGGTGATTTTACTGGCAGCAGATTTACAAGACCCCCCTCTCCTGATTAAAGATTTTATTCAACGCTGGGAACAAGGCTATAAAATAGCGGTAGGGGTAAAACCGCAAAGCCAGGAATCCAAGCTTTTATTTGCTATAAGACGTGCCTACTATTCTTTTATATCGCATATTGCGGATGTTAAGTTGATAAAGAATTTTACGGGATTTGGTTTATACGATAAAAAAATTATTAACATCTTGCGCTCCTTAGATGAGCCTTACCCTTATTTTCGTGGGCTAATTGTAGAAATTGGTTTTGATATCGCCACTATACCTTACAATCAGCCAGTGCGTCAGCGCGGCATTTCCAAAAATAATTTTTATTCTTTGTATGATACGGCTATGTTGGGTATTACTAGTCATTCTAAGATGCCATTGCGATTGGCAACAATGGCAGGATTTGCCTTGTCAATAATAAGTTTTTTAATTTCGTTGACTTATTTAGTTTTAAAGTTATTTTTTTGGAAACAGTTTTTCATGGGCACAGCGCCTATTTTGATTGGTCTGTTTTTCTTTTCCTCGGTGCAATTGTTTTTTATTGGGTTATTAGGGGAATATATTCTTTCTATTCAGACCCGCGCTATGAAACAACCACTCGTTATTGAAAAAGAACGAATAAATTTCGACGAGTAACACTATGGCAAATCTATTAGCTGCCGACCTTGATTATGTGGTTGAATCAGTTTCCCCTTTTTGGCAACAATTAAATAATCAACGTATTTTTATTACTGGCGGTACAGGATTTTTTGGTTGCTGGTTGTTAGAAAGCTTTATATGGGCAACGGAAAAACTGGGTTTAAATACACAAGCTACGGTTTTAACGCGTAATAAAGCTGCTTTTCAGCAGAAATGTTCATGGTTGGCTAATCATCCGGCAGTGGATTTATATGAGGGCGATGTTAAAAATTTTATTTTCCCGAAAGAAAATTATTCGCATATTATTCACGCAGCAACGGAGGTCGCCGACGCTTCATTATATCTTACTAAACCCGCACAAATGCTGGATACTATTATTCAAGGAACCGCACAGACCCTGGCATTTGCCAGGCATTGTGGCGCAGTGCGTTACCTTTTAGTCAGCTCAGGTGCGGTATATGGTAAACAACCACCAGAAATGTCTCATTTGTCTGAAGATTATAGGGGAAGCCCTAGAATAGAAGATATTGGCTCTACCTATGGCATGGGCAAATGCATAGCGGAGCATCTCTGTCATATATATAAAAAAAACTATAACATTAATGCCACAATTGCGCGTTGCTTTGCAGTGGTTGGCCCCTATCTTCCCCTTAATGCACATTTTGCTATGGGTAATTTTTTAAGAGACCTAATGCGAAATAAACCTATTGTTGTCAATGGTGATGGCACACCGTTTCGTTCCTATTTATACATGTCCGATTTAACTATTTGGCTGTGGCGAATTTTATTTTGCGGACAACCGGTGCGGCCTTATAACGTGGGCTCTGATAAAGCCATGTCTATTGCCGAATTAGCACATTTTATTGCAGGAATTTTTTCGCCTGCGAAAGAAGTAATTATTACCCAACAAGCATCACCCACTTTGTTGCCGGAAAGATATATACCTGATACAACACGTGCCAGAAATGAATTGGGGTTAACCCAAAAGATCGCTTTGGAACAAGCGATCCATGCAACTTTACGATGGTATTCGCAAAAAGTTTATTAATGGAGAAATAATAAATGATAGAATTTCACGATCGTGCTTGCCCAGTTTGTGGTTCCACAGATACTTCTAAGGAGTTTGCCGCTTCTACCTATGATGAAGCCAAGCTCACTACTTTGTCATTCGCTGCTCGAAAATCTCCGGAATCAATGTGGCACCGATTAATCTCATGCCCCGTGTGTCAATTAATCTATGCTTCACCTGCCCCGAAATTAACTTCTTTAACGACAGCTTATCGAGAAGCAGATTATGATAGCTCTGCAGAATCACAACTTGCGTCTTTTACTTACATCCATTATTTATCGCCATATCTTACCCGATTACCCACATTAAATCAGGCATTAGATGTTGGTACCGGCGATGGCGCTTTTTTAGAAAGGTTGCTTGAAAAAAAGTTTACTAGTGTTCAAGGCGTCGAGCCCTCATTGGCGCCAATAGCAAAATCCAAATCGCATATTAAACCGCTTATTCGGCAAGGTTTATTTGCGGCGAGTGATTATCAGTCGAATAGTTTTGATTTAATCTCCTGTTTTCAAACTATCGAGCATGTTGATGATCCTTTGATGCTCTGCCAATCGGTTTTTCAATTACTCAAGCCGGGTGGAATTTTATTTATGGTTGCACACAATACCCGTTCAATGAGTGCAAAAATCTTAGGGATGAAGTCCCCTATTTTTGATATTGAGCATTTACAGTTATTTTCTCCGGCGAGTATGAAATATTTACTTGAAAAAATTGGGTTTTCCGATATTGCTATCTTCCCTGTGTTAAATAAATATCCGCTTCATTACTGGTTAAAATTGTTACCTTTTCCAAGTTATTTTAAAACAAAATTGATTCGTTTTACGCAGTTCATAAAGCTCGGCTATTTACAAATATCTATTCCTGCAGGAAATATGGCAGTCATTGGTTTTAAACCGAAATAATTTGGATAAATTATTGTTTTACATAGCCTAATGGTTACTTATAGTTTTTCAGCCAATACCGTAAAACCTAAGCAGTCTTCTGCGCTTTTAGTATTGATTATTGCAATATTGGCAATCAAAGCCAGTAAAAATATAAATGGTAGAAATACCAATCCTATTAATCGATGCAATCCAACCGTAATTTTATGTTTAGGTTTTGAAAACAAAAAAGGTAGCATTAAACTCATGGTTTTGTAACATGCGACGGCTACCGAATTACCTCGTGCATAAACTTGAACCTGAGTGAATCCTGCTTGTGTTAATAAATGCAATAGGCTTGAGGGAGTATATCTCCAATAATCATAAGGTATAAAGTGCCATCTTGCAGCAAAGGGAACAGTAATTAAAATTTTTCCACCACTTTTCAAACAGCGTGACATTTCCTCTAAAATCCAGGCGGGTTCAAGAATATGCTCCAAGGTTTCTGTGCATAAAATAAAGTCTGCGGTATTGTCTTCGGCTGGTAATTTGTTGCCAGAATAATATAATGTCTCAGGATGTTGATAACCAAAATTCGCTTTTGATTCGATAGTATCAATACCTATATACGTGGCTTGTTTTAAGTTAAATAATTTTTTGTACCAGCTGGAGCCAGAGCCTATATCAAGAATAGTTCCTGATACAAATGGGAGTATTTTAGATAAGTCCCGCTATATTGATCCGGATTGTAAATCTAAAAATAACCGGATCTTGTCCAATATTTTTCCTGAAATTCCCGGGCTTGAAACAAGCAAGGGAGGTTTAAAAAGTTCACTACTATGATTTATCATGTTTCTTCGCTTGGGAAAATAATTTGTCATAAAAGTTTCCATTTATCAGTCCAGAGTATGTCATAGCAGTGCCTGCGGTAAGACCTGCGTATACTGAAGATATATTTCATCAAGTGTACATACCACCATAACTAAATTATTGATTTTTAGACAAAAATCTGGCAAAGTAAATCTCAAAAACCATTATTAGTAAGCCAAAAATGTCTAATATTAATCAAAAAATACGCGTCGCAAAAATGCGGCTGCTGGAAATGCATTACTTGCAAAAAGCTTGCCATATTGGCGGTAACCTTTCAGCGCTTGACGCGATGATGGTATTGCACCATGAAGTGATGACTCCCGCAGACTGTTTTATCTTATCTAAAGGACATTCTGTAGGTGCATTATATATTACTTTATGGAGCCTTGGGCGTTTAACGGATGACGACTTAAAAACGTTTCATGCGGATAATACCAAATTGGCCGGTCATCCGATAGCGGGTTGGCTACCGGAGATTCCTGTTGCAACGGGTAGTCTGGGTCATGGATTTTCTTTAGCGCTGGGTATTGCGTTAGGGCGTCAATTAACTAATACCCCCGGTCATGTTTATTGTCTTACCTCAGATGGTGAATGGCAAGAAGGTTCCATGTGGGAGGCACTTATCTTTTTCGCGCACCACCAATTAACTAATCTTACTGTATTGATTGATTGCAACGGGTTGCAAGGTCTTGGCACTACGACAGAAGTTGCGTCGTTATCAACCTTAGCAGATAAAATTGCTGCTTTTAATGTCACTGTCAAACAAGTGAACGGTCATCAGCCTAACGCTATTAAAGCAGCCTTGCAAAACGATCAAGGCAGCGTGGTGATATTGGATACCGTCAAGGGCGCTGGAGTTTCATTTATGGAAAATCGTATGGAGTGGCATTATTTATCGTTGAGCGAAGAACAATTGAAACAGGCTATTATCGAAATACAAAATTCAGGGGAATAATGAGAAACGATCTGTGTAATACATTGGTATCCCTCTCGAAACAGTGGCCGATGGTGTTTCTAACTGGCGATGTGGGTTATAGCGCGCTGGAGCCACTACGGGAAGTATTGCAAGAACGTTTTATTAATGCCGGAGTAGCCGAACAAAATATGGTTTCGGTTGCGGCAGGTTTAGCATTGGCTGGCTTGCAGGCTTGGGTTTATAGCATTGCTCCTTTTGTATACGCACGTCCTTTTGAACAAGTGCGCAATGATTTATGCTTAAATAAAATTCCAGTAAAACTGATAGGTAATGGTGGTGGTTACTTTTATGGCAGCATGGGTGGGACTCACCATGCCTTAGAAGACTATGGCATATTAGGTTCATTGCCTAACATGCATATCTTCGTGCCAGCATTTTCTGCTGACATTGTACCTATCGTTTCTAAAATGACAAATTTAGCTCACCCCAGTTATCTGCGGCTTGATCGTTCTGCATTGCCTAAGGATTTTGAATTACCAACCTATAATGCCTGGCGTTGTTTGCTACAAGGTGACGGTCCTTTGATGGTATGCGTGGGGGCATTGGTAGGTCCGCTATGGGAAGAATTGAGCACATTAGATTATGCCCATCGTCCAGAAATTTGGGTCGTTAGCGAATTGCCGTTATCAATGGAAACAATTGATCTCCGCTTTTTAAGCAGACTTAAAACCTCATCAAGATTGGTTATTGTAGAAGAACATGTAGCTCAAGGTAGCTTCGGTCAAAATTTAGTATGGTTATTACAAATGAACCATATTGCTATTCCTTATTTACAACATTGTTATGCACAGGGTTACCCATCAGGAACCTATGGGTCGCAATCATTTCATCGAATTCAATCTGGTTTAGATCCTGTTAGTATAAAAAAGATGATAATCGCCTGATCTTTTAGATGCTGGGGAAGCTATCCATGAAGGAAATGAATTCTATGGATCATCAAAGTTTACAACAACACAACTTGATTTTCCCTTCAGCAAAAAGCATTATGCGCGATTATGTTGCTTTGATGCTGACTATTGTTTTGTTGTTTATTGTAGGGTTGCTATTGTTTTTTGGTTATCATCCAAAAGCTATTGCGATAGAATCATTACAAAAACTAGTAGTTCCCTGGGTGATGTTGCATGATAAGGTGAGTATCACTCCTGCTCCGCGTGAGCGTTTTATTTTTATATCCCTATTATTATTAAGCCCCTGGTTGGTCCTTGCCGCTATTATCGCTGCGCGGAAAATAGTGGATGTTCTTCGTTTGAATAATTTTCAATCGATATGGGTACAAGCCTTATTATTAGCTATTCCCTTGTTAGTTATTTTCGTTTTTCATACATCTAATTTTTTTAGATTATTAACCTATCTTCCCTGGTTGCCATTTTTTATTGCTTGTGCTTTATCAGTGATTATTTTTACTAAATTTTTTTATAAACATCAAAATCCAATTTACTCCTTAACTTCGATAGGAAAACGATATTTTATCCTGTTTCTTTTAGTTGCTAGTATTTTGCAATCAGTAACATGGCGAATTTTTAATTTCAATTTAGTGAATTTTCAGAAACCGTGGGTTATACATTTTGACGCAGTTTTTTATTCTGTGTCTCAAGTAATGGGCGGGAAAACTCTATTGGCCGATTTGACATCGCAATACGGTTTATTTGGAGAGCTACTAAAGCCGCTATTTATGGTGATGCCTTTTTCAGTATTTAGTTTTACTATAACCATGGCAGTTTTGCAAATTATTGGTTTGCTGGCCCTTGGTAAAGTGATGATAGGAATAGTGCGTAGCCCCTGGATGTTGCTATTGGGTTTGCTAATATTGTTGGATGTGACTGCAGAAACTTGGCACATACCCTTGCTATATAGAATAGTATTCAAATACCCTGATTTTATTTTTCAATATTGGCCAATACGTTTTGTATTTCCAGCTGTTTCAGTATGGGCTTTTTTTAGATTGCTACAACATTTTTGCCTGCGCAACGTTGCTTTGTTAGCTGCTCTAGGGGCTATTGGGGCTATGTGGAATATAGATTCCGGTATACCAATAGTGGGGGCTTTCTTGTTTTTCTTAGGCTGTCAATTTATTTCCCCCCCAAAACAGCACACGAGAATCTATTTTCTTAAAATGATCGGAGTGACCTTAGCTATTACCGCTGGGGTATGGTTATTGTTTTTATTTTATCTTAGTTGGAAAGCAGATCAACCGCTTAAATTGTTAGAGGCTATTGCTTATCAAAAGACATTTTTTGCTCTAGGTTTCGCTAAAATCCCTCTGCCACGCACCCTACATCCATGGGTAATTATTATAAGCTGTTATGTATTAGGTATGATAATCGCCTTTACCTCGTGGATAAATCAAAGACATTCTAAAATAACAGGGCTTATTTTCTATCTTAGCATTTTGGGTTTAGGTCTTTTTGCTTATTACCAGGGTAGGGCTCATGAGTTTAACCTACTTAAAGTGTGCTGGCCCGCGTTACTTATAGTTATTATACTAAGCGATCGTTTTTTGCGACTGGTTAAGCTAAAGCGGTTCCCGCAATTTTTAGTTTGGCTAAGTTTACCGATAGTACTTTTTGGCACTTTTGTTGCTGTACATTTTTTTTGGCAGTTACCCACATTTGGGCAACTTTTTTATAGAAACTGGCATTCCATCATGACACACCCCTCATCGGTGACAGGAGAAAATATTGATTTTATAAAAAACCATGTGAGAGATAAAAAATCTGTTGAAATAATGATGATGAATCAAGGTACCTATTATGCTGAAACAGGGCTAGCCAGTGCTATTAATGGACCCGGGCTTATAGAAACCATCTTTCAAAAAGATTTTGATGCCACTATCCATCAGTTAATTACCCATCCGGTTGAGAATCTCTTTTTAGGGCCAACTTATTATAGTCCAGAAAAAGTGCAACCAGATTTTAATATATTGTTTAATTACTATGATATTAAAGATAAAAATCTAAATGGAGTATATTATTTGACACCGAAAAGAATCCCCTATAAATAAATGTCCATTAATGCTAGGGAAGCTATCTATGAAGGAAATGAATTCTATGAATCAACAAACTTTACAACAGCAAAACTTGGCTTTCCCTTCAGCAAAAAGCATTATGCGCGATTATGTTGCTTTGATGCTGACTATTATTTTGTTGTTTATTATAGGGTTGTTATTGTTTTTTGGTTATCATCCAAAAGCTATCGCGATAGAATCATTGCAAAAATTAGTAGTTCCCTGGGTGATGGTGCGCGATAAGCTGACTATCACTCCTGCTCCGCGTGAGCATTTTATTTTTATATCCCTATTATTATTAAGCCCCTTGGTAGTCATTGCCGCTATTATCGCAGCACGGAAAATAGTGGATATTCTTCGTTTGAATAATTTTCAATCAGTATGGGTACAAGCCTTATTACTAGCTATTCCCTTTTTAGTTATTTTCGTTTTTCATACCTCCACTTTTTTTAGACTCTTAACGTATCTTCCCTGGTTGCCATTTTTTATTGCCTGTGCTTTATCAATAATTATCTTTACTAAATTTTTTTATAAAAATCAAAATGCAATTCATTCCTTAACTTCGATAAGAAAACGATATTTTATCCTGTTCCTTCTAGTATCTGGTATTTTGCAATCAGTAACATGGCGAATTTTTGATTTTAATTTAGTAGATGCTCAGAGGCCATGGGTTTTACATTTTGACGCAGTTTTTTATTCTGTATCTCAAGTAATGGGCGGGAAAACCATATTGGCCGATTTACCGGCGCAATATGGTTTATATGGAGAGCTACTAAAGCCGCTATTTATGGTGGTACCTTTTTCAGTATTTAGTTTTACTATCACCATGGCAGTTTTGCAAATTATTGGTTTGCTGGCCCTGGGTAAAGTGATGATACGAATAGTGCGTAGCCCCTGGTTGTTGCTATTGGGTTTGCTAATATTGTTGGATATGACTGCAGAAACTTGGCGCATACCACTGCTTAATCTAAATAGAGAAGTACTCCAATACCCTGATTTTTATTTTCAATATTGGCCAATACGTTTTATATTCCCGGCCATTTCAGTATGGGCTTTTTTCAAGTTGCTGCAACGTTTTTACCTGCGCGATGTTGCTTTGTTAGCTGCTATAGGAGCTATCGGAGTTATATGGAATATAGATTCCGGTATACCGATAGTAGGGGCTTTTTTGTTTTTCTTAGGCTGTCAATTTATTTTCCCCCCGAAACCGCAAATGAGGATTTATTTACTTAAAATGATTGGAGTAGCCTTAGCCGTTACCGCTGGGTTGTGGTTATTGTTTTTCTTTTATCTTAGTTGGAAAGCGGATCAACCGCTTAAATTGTTAGAGACTATTGCTTATCAAAAGACATTTTTTGATCTAGGTTTCGCTAAAATGCCTCTGCCACGCACCCTGCATCCATGGGTAATTATTATAGGCTGTTATTTATTGGGTATGATAATCGCCTTTACAGCGTGGATAAATCAAAGGCATTCTAAAATAACAGGGCTGATTTTCTATCTTAGCATTTTGGGTTTAGGTCTTTTTACCTATTACCAGGGTAGGTCTCATATATATAATCTACTCAGAGTATTCTGGCCCGCGTTGCTTATAGTTATTATACTAAGCGATCGTTTTTTGCGCCTGGTTAAGCTAAAGCGATTCCCGCAGTTTTTAGTTTGGCTAAGTTTACCGATAGTGCTTTTTGGCACTTTTGCTGCGGTACATTTGTTATGGCAGTTACCCACATTTGGACAACTTTTTTATAGAAACTGGCATTCGATCATGACACACCCCTCATCCGTGACAGGAGAAAATATTGAATTTATAAAAAAACAGGTGAGAAATAAAAAATCCGTTGAAATAATGATGTTGAATCAAGGTACCTATTATGCTGAAACAGGGCTGGCCAGTGCTATTAATGGACCAGGGTTTATAGAAACAATCTTTCAAAAAGATTTCGATGCCACTATCCATCAGTTAATTACCCATCCGGTTGAGAATCTCTTTTTAGGGCCAACTTATTATAGTCCAGAAAAAGTGCAATCGGATTTTAATATATTGTTTAATTACTATGATATTAAAGATAAAAACATAAATGGAGTATATTATTTAACACCAAAAAAAGAGCCTAGTTATGACAAGTCGCGTTCTTTCTCGCCAGAAAAATAATAATCAAGCGTTTTATGCAATGCCTTATATAAATCCGTTTTAGGCCTCCAGCCTAAATAACGTTTTGCATTTTTAATCGAAGGCACCCGCGCTAAAATGTCTTGATAACCACTACCATAGTAATCATTGGCATGAACTTCTTTTATATGGGTTTTTGCTGCCTGGTTTGCATAATGGGGAAAAGTTTTGGCAATGGTGAGTAAAGTCTCAGCCAATTCTTTAATGGAAATGTCATTAGCGGGATTACCAATATTAAAAATACGGTTTTCAGCGCAACCATCGCGAATTTCAATAATTTTCAATAGGCATTCGATACCATCGTCCAAGAAAGTAAAACTGCGACGTTGTGATCTACCATCTACCAGTTGAATATCTTTGCCATGCATAATGTTACTGATAAATTGCGTAATTACGCGTGAACTGCAAGATTATATCCAATTCCTAGCATCGACAAATTATCCAAAAGATCCTTTTGATATCGGAACCGATTCAGTAACTTCCGTATCAGCTGAAGGAACCGTTTTTTTATGTCCCAATAATTCTGGAATATATATTCTCAAAAATTCATATACATCTTGTGCGATACAAGTATTTTTGGAATTTTTACTGATATCAGCGAATATGAGAGTTTTAAGTTTATACCCGTGGTCTTTTGACCATTTATTGTCTTGTAACCACTGGTTAATTCCGCCAATTGTGTTAATTTGGTCAATGTCATTAATTGGATTTGATTTTAATTTCATATCAAGATCAAATATTGACGAATTCGAACCTAATAGTTCCTTTAAGTATTCTTTTACCATATCCAAAGTAACCGGGATGGGTTCTTTTTCAATAAACGCTTTTGTTTTTTTATCTTCACTCCTGCCTTTGGTCTTTAAATCAAAATCAGATGGAAAAGTGACAAGCTCTTTTGCTTGTAAGCTTTGCAAACAAGAAAACAATTGGCCGGTGCATGGAGCTTCCTTATATAAATTGCTTTTAATCTTTTCCAGACCTTTTATGTATTCATCATCATCTGGAACAGCTGCCAGTGCTTTAAGTTGATCAATCCATTTTCCAATAAGCGGCACCTCACTCCGATCGCTCCAAAATTTCAAAGAACTGGGAATCAATGATTCAAGTTGCTTAATTAAAAAGACAGTTTCAGCCTGTTTCACAATTGGATCATGTACATTTTTGGCTAGTTTTATAACTGTTTCTATATCAGAATCCTGTACCAGATTTCTCTTAGACCCGATCATGATCAGTTTAATAGCTGCAATCCGCTGTAATTCAGAGGATTGAAGTGTTTTTAAAACTTCCAAGGAATCAGGAATTATATATCGAGTGAAATTATAATCGGAAATATTAAATTTTAAATTTATTAGTTTTAAAGCTACTTCCGCATCGATCGGTTTTGTTGTAAAAAATTTATCCAATACATGATAAGTGGATGAGTTCTTAATAGATTTTTCGATAAAAGTATCAGTCATCCTGTTATAATGCTCTCCAGGCGTGTAATAGACATGCTCCCAGGGGGAATTAATATCAATTTTGTTCTGAATGAGGAAACCAATCAGGGCAAAATATCGCTGCTCTATCACATATTGCAATAATTCTACCCGTGCTTGATGATCTTTTTCCAATATTCCCGGCAACTCTTCCAAGAACTCACATATTTTAAATTTCTCGGATTTTATTACGGCATTCCATTCATTTTCTAATAGATTTAAACTCCTTGTTTTAAATCCCACCGTCAAGATATCCTGATTAAATTTTGAAGTAAGCGCATGATTATTCAATGTCGATAAAGATTCAAATTGCCCAATTAAACCTGTTATATTGCTGGGAAAGTAGCGAATATTTTTAACATCTAGCTCAATTGGCGGCAATGTGGGTCTTCTGTTTGCTTCCAATAGAGATGCTTTATTATCATCCTTTTCAGCTTTTTTCTGCTCGCCAAGTGCTCTACACATTTGAGCACGGCTCCGATAATATTGGGGTTCATTCGGATCGAGGCGAATAGCTTCTGAACAAAATACAACTCCATTCCTAGGTTCTTCATGGCGCCGATCAAGAGCAAATTGATAATATTGCGATGCTAACTTTTTTAGTTTTTCTGGAGAATTAAATGCCTTATTTTCAGGCACCTGAATTTCTAAACTTTCTGCTTCCATATGATCTTGGCGACTTTTTGAAAGTTGGCTTAATAACTCATGGACTATGGCGCGTTGGCGGTAAATCAATGGGTTTGATGGATTTAATTTAATAGCTATAGTGTAATGTTCTAACGCTGCTTGATAATTGCCTTGGAGAATTTTACACTCTCCGAGCCAGGCATAAGCATCCCATCTTGAATCGAGTTGAATGGATTGGGTGAGATCTGAAATCGCTCCGTCAAGATCACCTTCATAATGTTTATAGCGTGATCTTTCAAGCAGTTTTCCGGCTAAATTTTTCGCTAATTGGTCGATTTCTACTGTTAGGCCTGCTTTTTGTTTAGCAATATTTTCTTGGCGACGTTCTGAATCAGACTTTTTCTTTCTTTCAGTAAATGGTTCTAACATTTTTTTTTTCATTTTTATCGTCTGTCATATAATTTTATAATTTCCCAAAAAGTGTGAATATTTAATACCTGTTTTAGCTCAGGTATGCCCGTGTTTTCAAGATGAATTGCACAAATCATTCGGCAAAATTTTCACCGCCCACTGAGGGTTGACTAATTTTATCATCGATTTAATCGCGATGATCAGTTTTGCTGTGCCATTGTCGCTCATTTTATAGTCTGGCACGTATCAGGTGAGAAGTCTTTGGTTGTTCGCTTTGTTCATCCGTCGGCATTCCAAACAACCGATGCTGATGATAACGTTTCGATTCTTGTTTTATTTTGTCCAAGAAAACTTTAAAACTAGCTGCCCCTTCCATGGCTTCATTCACAGAAGGAACCGATATGTCTTTGGTTATTTGTGGTATCAATTGTACAGTGCATGGAGATTTCAGATGCTGAACAATTTGCTGTATATTATCATCTATGTCGCCATCCTTTTCAGTATCAATGAAGCAGTATTGAGATAGCTGTGAAAGTCCTAGCAAATGGTTTTTTATTTGCGTCTTACGAAATTCAGTAAAGTCTGTTATATGTCTGACATCGCGTTCATAACCCCTAGTTTCTAATCGCTCCAATTGTTTTTTACCCGAGCAGTGAAAATGAATTAATTTGACATCAAATTCTTTAAAACCTAAAAGATCCTTCACATATTCATTTATTTTATCTCCAAAAATACCATCCAAGATGATGACATTATTGGTTTTATTTATTTTAAGATGCTCACGGGCCAGACTAATCATTAATTGGTAGCTTTGGTGATGAACATACTTATCATAATACTCAGTAAAATACTGTTCTTTTCCCAATAAGGTTGCAGCTATTACATCCTTATCGATATAAACGCAATTTAGATGGGGAAAAGACTTTTTCAATGTTTGGAATAAGCGTTTCTGCCGGGTTGATTTGCCACTCCCTGCAAAACCACTTCCTAGGATTAGGAGATTGCGATCTTCCATTTGAGTTTCTCATTACATTTCATAAATCTGATGTTGTGCACCTGTCTTTCTTTGTCAGTGAACGTAAAAAAGATTTGACGACAATTGCAAATGGGTCGGGTCGATCATAGTGGAGCCCGTGACCCACTTTAGCAATTTTTTCAATGCGCATTTTCGGGTTAAGCTTTCGCAAGTCTTCAGACATGGATGAGGAAATTATGCCTGTGTCGCCAATCACAAGTAAAGTTGGAACATGAATAGTACTCACTAAGTGCTCATGTTCGGGACTGGGCGGCGTAAGCACTTGAAAAGCATTCAAGCTAGTTTGATAGCGAGCGTTGGTGATTAATTTGAGCGTGTTTAATGAGCGATACGGGTGTTTACTCCGCGCTTCATCAAGGGCTTCATCTGAGGATTTATTAAGAAATCTCCGATGCTGCTCAACAACATCACTTTCATATACTTCGCGCTGGAATTCAGGACTCAAGAAAGTAGGGTCGGCTAAGATTAATCCACGAAGCAGTTTTTGTTTACGAGAGGCAAGTAAAGCTGCAGTCATGCCTCCCATGGAATGACCCATCACAACCGGAGAAGATATTCCAAGTGCCTCAATAAGACCCACGACATCATTCACGTGGTCTTCGTACCAGTACCCATCCAGGGGTGCACTGGATTTTCCATGGCCTCTGGCATCAGGCATAATGACATCATATTCTTCTTCAAGAGCATGCGCCACTTCAGTCCAGCAGATTCCACTACTCATCAAGCCGTGAAGTAAAATTAAAGGAGGTTTGTTTCCTCCAGTCCTTGTGTAGTGCATGCGAATTCGATTTGTTTCGCAGATTGCTGTGTTCCAGGCGGTCATTATTCATCTCTCAGAGTGAGATTTTCACTTATTTATGTTCAGAATTTTAGGAAGATTAAGTCCATGATCGCTATTATTGACAACACCTTCCTAAATAGGTTGTTTTAGCTTAATAACCTGAAATTTCAATAATCATAACATTATCATGTATTAAATATAAGTTATGTTCATAATACTTAGATACTCATTTTAATAATACTGGCTATCCATTCTGAATTTACAATCAAAGGTAAGTTTTCACAATTAAAAGATTTTCTTATTAATATTTACGACCATCAAAAAAATTTTTCTGATATTACACCAAATATCATCGATAAAATCCTAATAAAAAAACACGATAGCGATGGTTGCTCTAGAACCACCGTGCGAAAATATGCTGAAGCCATTCGACCATTCTTGAAGTACGCTGAAAATAAGGGTTGGTGCCAAAAAAATCTAGCGAATTCAATTAAAGTGCTGCGAGCTTATCGGGATGCGCTTTTACCTAGTGCGCCTAGTTGGGATGATGTTAAAAAAATATTAAAGAACAGTAAAACAGATTGTCCAAAAGATATTAGAGACTACGCCATGCTAATGCTTTTATCAGTATACGGTATGCGCAGCTGTGAAGTAAAAAACTTATGCTTAGAAGACTTAGATTGGAAAAGAGAATTACTTTATTTACGGAGAGCAAAAAGATCTAAGCCGCAGGTATTTCCATTATCCAAACCGGTTGGCGAAGCAATTTTGAATTATATAAAAGTTGCAAGACCCAATGATTGTTCGCTGAGAGCAGGCGGGTTCCAGAATATGCTCTAAGGTTTCTGTGCATAAAATAAAATCTGCAGTCTTGTCCTCGGCAGGTAATTTTTTACCTGAATTTATATAATGTCTCAGGATGTTGATAGCCAAAAAGCTGGCAAAGTATCACTCAAATCACTCATAGTAAGCCTAAAATGTCAGATATTAATCAAAAAATACGCGACGCGAAAAAGCGGCTGCTGGAAATGCATTACTTGCAGAAAGCCTGCCATATTGGTGGTAAGCTTTCAGCGCTTGACGCAATGATGGTATTGCATCATGAAGTGATGACTCCTGACGACTGTTTTATTTTATCTAAAGGACATTGGCAGGGGCATTGTATATTACTTTATGGAGCATTGGACATTTAACGGACGATGATCTAAAAACATTTCATGGCAATAATACCAAATAAGCAGGCCATCCGATGGCGGATTGGTTATCAGAGATTCCAGTTACCACCGGTAGTTTGGGGCATGGCTTTTCTTTAGCGGCAGGGATTGCGCTAGGGCGCAAATTCACTAATACGCCAGGTCATGTCTATTGCCTTACTTCAGATGGTGAGTGGCAAGAAGGTTCCAATTGGGAAGCATTGATCTTTTTTGCACTAGTATAAAAAAGATGATAATCGCCTGATCTTTTAGATTCTGGGGAAGCTATCCATGAAGGGAAATGAATTCTATGAATCAACAAAGTTTACAACAGTGCTGATATTGAACGGCTGGAAGTTATAGAAGGACGACTTCCTCGTCGAGCGCTGGAATTGGTTCTTGATTGGACGGAGCTTCATAAAGCAGAACTCATTGAAGACTGGAATTTGTGCCAAGCGAAACAGCAGCCTAAAAAAATCGAACCATTGAAGTAGGAGGTTAAAATGTATTGGGATGTAATTGAAGTTAAAGTTGCAGAAAATTTAAGTCTCTATGTTCGTTTTGCCGATGGTACGGACGGTCGAGTACGATTTATGCCACAGCATTTAACCGGTGTTTTTGAACCATTAAAGAACCCGCAATTTTTTAATCAAGTATTCATTTATAGTGGTGTCGTTGCTTGGCCAAATGAAGTTGACTTAGCCCCTGATGCGATGTACCAAGAAATTAAAAAACATGGTGAATGGATATTACAATAAGACAAAAGCCATCGGGATACCGCCAGATATTATAGACTTTAGCTCGTTTAGATATTTGATACCTTTTTACCAGGATCGGGGCCGACCTCGTAAGGGGTGGTTATGACAAGTCGCGTTCTTTCTCCCCAGAAAAATAGTAATCAAGCGTTTTATGCAATGCCGTATATAAATCCGTTTTAGGCCGCCAGCCTAAATAACGTTCTGCATTTTTAATCGAAGGCACCCGCGCTAAAATGTCTTGATAGCCACTACCATAATATTCATTGGCCTGAACTTCTCTAATATGGGTTTTAGCTGCTTGGTTTGCATAACGGGGAAAAGTTTTGGCAATTGTCAATAAAGTCTCAGCCAATTCTTTAATGGAAATATCATTGGCGGGATTGCCAATATTAAAAATACGGTTTTCAGCGCAACCATCGCGATTTTCAATAATTTTCAATAGGCATTCGATACCATCGTCCAAAAAAGTAAAACTGCGACGTTGTGATCCGCCATCTACCAGTTGAATATCCTTACCATGCATAATATTACTGATAAATTGCGTAATTACGCGTGAACTACCTTCTTTAGGTTCGTAAACATTGTCTTGTTTAGGACCAATCCAGTTAAATGGGCGAAAAATGGTAAATGATAGATCGTGATGCTTCCCATAGGCAAAAATAATCCGATCGAGCAATTGCTTACTACAGGAATAAATCCAGCGTTCCTTCTGGATGGGTCCTAAAACCAGTTTTGAGGTTTCTTCATCAAACTCATCCTCATCACACATCCCATAAACCTCGGAGGTGGAAGGAAATAAAACCCTGGTATTATATTTTACACATTGACGTATAATGTGCAGGTTCGCTTCAAAATCCAGCTCAAAAACACGCAGTGGATCCTTTACATACACAGCTGGCGTGGCAATAGCTACTAAAGGTAATGCCACATTGCATTTTTTAATATGATATTCAATCCATTCCTTGTTTATTAAAATATCACCTTCAATAAAGTGAAAACGTCTATTTCCTAAGCTGCTGTTTAATTTATCCGAAGAGGTATCCATACCGTAGACTTCCCAGTCCGTATGTTTTAAAACTGCGCGTGTCAGACCATTACCAATAAAACCGTTTACACCCAAAATTAATATTTTAAGACTCATGAGTTTCAGCCTGAGTTTGTACTATCTTACGAATGACAAATCGTGGACGTTTACGAACCTCTTGATAAATTCTGCCTATATATTCACCGAGAATGCCTAAGCCTAATAGGCAAATACCAATAAGAAAAAATACAATGGCAAACAAGGTAAATACACCTTGGACTTCAGGGCCATCCACGAGACGACGTATTAAAAGATAAATGACTAACAGCCCGCTCAAACCTGAAATGCAGATTCCCAGCAAGGTGAATATTTGCAAGGGTACTAAAGAAAAATTAGTGATCAGGTCAAAGTTGTAGCGGATTAATTTATAGAAATTATATTTGGACGTACCGGCCGCACGCGCCTCATGGGCAACTGGAATTTCAGTAGGGTTATTAGCAAAATTAAGCGCTAAGGCATTGATAAAAGTATTAGACTCATCACTTTGCACCATCAAGTCAACGATATAACGGCGATAGGCGCGCAGCATACAGCCCTCATCCTGCATAGTCAGGCGTGGAATCATTATTTGTCGCAATTTATTATGTAGTTTAGAAAACCATTTTCGCCAAACAAGATCTTGCCGATTTTCCCGACAGCCGCCCACCACATCATAACCTTCTTCGATTTTAGCAATTAATTTGGGTATGTCTTCGGGAGGATTTTGCAGGTCGGCATCCATAGTAACTACAATTTCACCGCGTACCTTTTCCAAGCCAGCCATAATAGCCAAGTGTTGTCCGTAATTGCTATTAAAATGAATGATGCGGATTTGTTCGGGACGTCGTTCAAAAAATTGATTAAGAAGGGTCTCCGAATTATCTTTACTACCATCGTTTACGAGAATAACTTCATAGGTTTTACCCAGATTGTCCATTACCGGTATTAGGCGTTGATACAAATTTTCCAATGATTCCTGTTCGTTATATATGGGAATAACTATACTAATATAAGGTTTATTCATGGCGATAGACTCATAATTTTTATTAAAGCAACTCTGAATTGTAAATGTTGATGGGGCCTTCAACTCCGTGCCACCAAATAGACTCCAATTAAAATCAAAAAAATTCCACTGATTTTGCTCGCTGTCATAGCTTCATCAAATAGATAATAGGCAGCCACCGCATTAATAATATAGCCAAGGCTGACCATGGGATAGGCGACACTCACTTCAACTCTTGATAGCACACCTATCCAGATCACCACGCTGATAACATAAGCGGTCAACCCTAAGATAATGTAAGGATTAGTCGCTAATTGCCAACCCATAGTAAAAGCATTTTCCAGGCTGAAGGTGAGATCGCTGATGCGCTGTGAGCCCGCTTTTAATGAGAGTTGGGCTGCGGCATTTAATAATACACCGCATAATAGCCAAGGTAATACTATTAGTTTCATATAGGATGGTTCGTTAATAAAATAGTTGTGCCGGTTTGACCCAACGGATAGAGGGCGGGACGTATTTTGGAGTTTAATTCTTTTAAGTCATTATAATCATTTAACCCCATAATCACAAACATCCGGGGCTTGCGAATCCAAAGGCGCCAAAAGGCTTCTGAATCTGGCATCCATGCGCTAACATCCTCATGTTGGGCACCAAAATCCAATTCACCTTTGAAATCAACCACCATTACCCGTCGCTGAAGATACACGGGAAGCTCCTGATAATACTGTCGATAGCTGGCAACGAGGGTATCGGGCTTTAATAGGGGTGTTATTAGCAGCGCCAGGGGTTTGATAGAACGTATATCCGTAGTAGGGTAGGTTAGGTTGAAAGAAATTAGACAGGCGCTAATACCTAGCAATAATCCAATAATTCCGCCCTTCATTCCGCGGAATAAAAAAAGTAAGGTAGTTAAAATGCCGCTGCCCATTAGTAACCCCATGGATATGCGCCAATACTCAGGCTCAGGGGGCATAAAGGCTATGAGACCGACGAATGCCATGGCTGCTGTCAAAACTAGAAATATGGCAAAGCCTACCCGCATCTCGGTAATATTTTCTGCGCCCCATAATAAGGCCAGGCGGCGGGCGACCAAAATCGCGAGGGCCGGTATGACTGGCAAAGCATAGGAAACTAACAACGATTTTGAAAAGGTAAAAAACACTAATATAAAAAATACCCATACCAGCAGAAAAATGACCGCTTTATGCTCCTTTCGCGTGCGCCAGGCCTGCTCAACGGATTCTAAAACTTTTTTTAAACCTTTTTTTCTGATAGTACGATAGGAGGATTGTTGGTAAGTAATTTCTTCTAGCCGATATGAAATTGAGGAAAAGCTGGTAGTTTGTGACGATTGTTTAGGTGAAAACAGCATTGCCAGTAAAAAGCATACCCAAGGAAAAAAGCCAGCAACGACTATCGTTAGGAAAAACCATATAGGTTGTTGCCGATTTGCATAATCAGTAAAATAACGTAAAAACTGTTGTTCTACAAAGTAAAACTGGAAAAACTCCGGGTTATGTTGCTGCACCAACCAATGCCAAGGCCCGGCAATGAGCAAAAAGAGTAAAATACCTGAAGGAAGCCGGTAACTTAATAATTGTCGCCATTCATTGGTAATACATAACCAAATAAAAATAATCATCCCTGGGAATATAACCCCAATTAATCCTTTGGTTAACACTGCTAACGCGGAAAAGGCATACAAAGCCCACAGATAGAAATTGCGCCGCCAACCACGTGGCTCATGGACTGCGACCATAAACGAGAGTAAACCACACATTAGAAATACAGTCAGCGCAATATCAGGGGTTATAAAATGGCCCATTATAAAATAAAGAGTGCTCGTGGCCAAAACCAAGGATGCTAAGATACCCGTAAGCCTATTAAATACTTTGCGCGAAGTAATATAAACATATAAACAACCTAATAAGGCAAGAAAAAAGGGGGGTAGACGCAGCGACCATTCGTTCATACCAAACAATTTGATAGGCGCTGCTTCTAGCCAATAAAATAAAGGTGGTTTTTCGAAGTACTTGAGGTAGTTAAGGCGTGGAGTCAGATAATTGCCGCTTTCAACCATTTCCCGTGGTATTTCTACATAACGCGCTTCATCGGGTGACATCAGAGGACGGCTGCCAAGAAAACTGGCGAAAAGGACTATTAACAATAGGGCCAGAATTATCAAATCGATCAGCCACGAGGCCCGAGATGGTTTGGTGAGCACTTGATAATCTTTCATGCACTATTCCTAAAAAATGCACACAGCATACCGCAAGAATAAGGCGGGGAAAATGTTTTTCGACTGATTCTTCTTTCTCAGATCAGGACTTCTTGTTTTGGAGCTTAATGAGCAGATTTCTTTCTGTAGGGTAGGCGATGAGATAATAAAAAAGGGGATAGAATTACCGTAAGGAAGAAGCTGCGTTAGTGCGAATATTTAGATGCTGGGTGCGCGCCAGTAATAACCTGGGATGAAGCTACAATGTAACTATTCAGCACAAACTGGCTTTCTCCCCTCTCCCGCTTGCGGGAGAGGGGCTGGGGGTGAGGGGTGTTTCATTAAGCACAAATGCAAACCGATGCACCCTCATCCCCGACCCTTCTCCCGCAAGCGGGAGAAGGGAGAAAGCCGATTTGTGCTGAATAGTTACGCTACAATAATATAACCAATCATCCAAGGTTCCCTATTTATTATATATCTTCTTTAATTCGAGCTTTTTTACCTTCCAACGCACGCAAATAATATAGTTTGGCACGGCGGACTGAACCACGGCGCTTGACCTTAATGCTGCTAATTAAAGGGCTGAATGTTTGGAAAACACGTTCCACACCTTCGCCATGAGATATTTTGCGCACGGTGAAAGCAGAATTCAGGCCACGGCTGCGAATAGCAATCACTACGCCTTCAAAAGCCTGCAAGCGTTCACGCTCACCTTCTTTCACTTTCACTTGAACAATTACGGTGTCTCCAGGGGTGAAATTAGCAATTTCTTTACCTTGGGTTTGTTCTTCTTCCCATTGTTGAATTACGTTATGCATATTGTTTCCTCATAGTTTCTGTTCTGCAATAAATTCCTGCAGCAGGGTTTGCTCAATTTCGGACAAAGGCAGTTTGCTGAATAAATCTGACCTGCGCTGCCAGGTTCTGCCTACAGATTGTTTAAGCCGCCAACCTGCAATCGCAGCATGATCGCCGCTATTTAGAACTGATGGAATCATCTGGCCATCGATTTCTTCAGGACGAGTATATTGTGGATAATCAAGACGCTGGCTGTAAAAAGAATCCTGTTGAGCTGATGCTGGGTGGCCTAAAGCACCTGGCAGGCAACGAATTATCGCGTCCACTAACACCATACTGGCAAGTTCGCCTCCACTTAACACATAATCACCAATTGACCACTCTTCATCAATGGTGCTAGTTATCAATCGTTCATCAATCCCTTCATAGCGTCCGCTAACCATAATCAGGGCGGAATAGTTAGCCAATTTACTCGCAGCCGCCTGAGTCAATAATTGGCCTTGTGGACTGAGATAAATGACCGGAGCCTGTGGTTGCACAGCTTTGGCCGCTGCTATTGCATCACGCAGTGGCTGCACTTTCATCACCATACCCGGGCCACCGCCATAGGGGCGATCATCTACGCTGCGGTGTTTATCTAAGGTAAAGTCACGTGGATTCCAATAATTGAGTGTGACCAGTCCACTCTCAATAGCTCGGCCAGTAATACCATAATCAAGCGCCGCAAACATTTCTCGGAGCAAGCTGATAATACCTATCCACATGGACCATACCTCAAGCTTGATGAAGGGAAAAGCTAGTCTAGGCTGAATAATTATACAAAATTTTTAAAAATCCAAACCCCAATCCACCAAGATAGTACCTTGCTGCAAATCGACCTTCAGAACAACCTGTTTGATATAGGGGAGTAAACGTTCTTTGGAACCTTTGACCACCATTATATCATTAGCACCTGTAGCAAATAGGTAAGCTACAGTGCCCAATTCTTCCCCGGCGGTATTGATAACTTTAAGGCCTTCTAAATCAGACCAATAATAATCATTGGTTGTCAATTTGGGAAGCTGGTCACTGGTAATTCCTATATCAGCGTTAGTATAAATCTGCGCCTGCTCAGGTGTATTAAGGTCAAGGAACTTTATCAGTAGACCTTTGCCATGAATTTTAATATCTTCGGGAGTAATCGGTTCCCAGCTATTTCCCATGAAAATATACCATTGCTTATAATTCAGGATATTTTCCATGGGTTCGGTAAATGAATGCAGCTTCATCCATCCCTTAATTCCAAAAATCCGACCTATCCGTCCCACCACCACCATTTTAGTATTTTTCTTCATAATTGGCTTCAGCTGATTGGACTGAACCCCTCATCGATAACCATAGGGGAGGGACTGGATTAATAACTTTAACCTGACTATTTCGCAGTTGTCATCCTGAGCCTACCGAGCCGCGACCGTTAGGGAGCGTTTATGTTGTCCAATAAACGCTCCCTAACGGTCGCGGCTCGGTAGGCTCAGGATGACAACTAAGCAGGAGAAGGGAGAAAGCTAACTTTATCGTCTAAGCTGTTCCGGTTGCAGCATCTTCTTTAGTTTCAGTGGCAGCAGCCTGGTGTTTAGCAGCAGCTTTTTTAGCTTTGAGTTTACTCTTTTTAGCTTCGTTTAGGGCAGCGCCGCCATCTGGTAATTTGGAAACTCTAATCAGGGTTGACACTCTTCCCGAGGGCTGTGCGCCTTTTTCTATCCAATGGGTAACCCGATCATGGTCTAGGAAAAGTTTAACTTCAGCACCTTTAGCGATAGGGTTGAAATATCCTAGTCGCTCAATGAAATTACCACTGTCACGGGCATGACGGCTATCAATTGCAACTACATGATAAAAAGGGCGTTTTTTCGCACCAGTGCGAGATAATCGAATCACTACCATAAATTATTATATCCTCATTATATTAGGTGTAAAAAATAACAGTGGCGCATTATACCCGAATTTTCAATATGTTAAATAGGGAAATCGTATTTATTCTGCGCTTCTACCCTTCTTTTCATCCTAAACGCAATCTCCCTCCCCGGCCTCCAAAGCCCGAGGTAATTGGATATCTCCAATCTTTACCAAAAGCACGTTCCGTAATGCGCACTCCAGGTGCTGCCTGGCGGCGTTTATATTCATTGCGGTCTACCATTCCTACTATGCGGCGCACGGTATCTGCTTCGAATCCGGCGCGGATGATATCTTCGATGCTTTCATCGCATTCAATATAACGTTCTAGAATCGCATCTAAAATAGGATAGGGTGGGAGGAAATCCTGATCTTTTTGATCTTCGGCTAATTCAGCCGAAGGGGCACGGCTAATCACTCGATCAGGAATGACTTGCGAAAGAGTATTTCGATAGTGTACTAACCGGTATACCATGGTTTTTGGAATATCTTTTAACATGCAAAAACCGCCAACCATATCACCATATAGCGTGGAATATCCCACGGCCATCTCACTTTTGTTACCCGTCGCTAGCACAATAGCTTTCTTTTTATTGGAAATGGCCATTAATATAGTGCCGCGACAGCGCGCCTGTAGATTTTCTTCGGTCGCATCCACCGGTAGGCCAGCAAATTTTTGTTGTAAAGTCTGTAAGAAGGTTTTGAATACGGTTTCTATTTCCAAAATATGATATTTAACACCTAGTAATTTTGCCTGTTCCTCCGCATCCGTCAGGCTTATAGTTGAGGTATAGCGCGATGGCATCATAACGGCTTCTACTTGATCTTTGCCAATAGCATCTACCGCAATTGCTAGGGTCAGGGCAGAGTCAATACCCCCGGATAGGCCTAAGACGGCACGAGGAAAATGATTTTTTTCAATATACTCCCTTACCCCCAACACCAATGCTTTATAGATGCGTTCTTCTTCACTGAGCGGAGCATGAAGATGTCCTGCTGGCACGGTAACTTGGTCATTATCAAAGTTAATTTCTATGGGATATAGCCCCTCCACGAAGAAATCAGCTTGCTGTCTAATATTACCTTGGTTATCCAAAACCATTGATCCACCGTCGAAAACTAATTCATCCTGAGCCCCTACACAGTTTACATATACCAGCGGCATCTTCCCTTCTTGCGCTCGGGCGGCCATGGCGTTTTTACGCGCGGCAGCTTTGTCTTTGGCAAATGGAGAAGCATTGATACTAATAGCCAAACGAGCGCCAGCTGCTGCAACTTGAGCCATAGGTTCAGGATACCAAAAATCTTCACAGATGGTGATAGCGACGGGCAGGCCATGTATATCAACGACACCAGGTGTAATGCCAGGTTTAAAATAGCGTTTCTCATCAAAAACGCTATAATTGGGCAGCATCTGCTTGTGATAATGAAACACTATTTGTCCATTCTGTATCAGGGCAGCTTGGTTATAACAGCCGGTCATTGTTTTTTCAGGATAACCTAATATTATATCTATACCTTTAGCTTGCGCTTTGATCGCAGGAAGTACCCGATTAATACGTTCGTACAATTCTCGCCGATACAATAAATCTTCCGGTGGATAACCGCATAATGCCAGCTCAGGGAATATTATCAGGTGCGCTTTATGGATATCTCGAGCTGCTACCGTTGCCTCGATGATTTTTTGTGCATTACCTTCTATATCGCCGACTAGAAAATTCAGTTGCGCCATAACCAGGCGTAGAGTTTTTGTCATGTTAAGCATCTCAGAAATTAAGCAATCAAAAGACCGGCCACTACATGACGGCCTTCAGACATCAGTAAGTTATAGGTACGGCATGCAGCGGCGGTATCCATAATCTCATAACCCAGATTGTTCTCTATAAAAACAGCTAAAATTTCCAGCGAAGGGAAGTGCTGTGATTTTCCGGTTCCCAATAGCACCACTTCTGGTCTCTGCTCTACAATCAATTGCAAATCTGCATTAGTCAGATCTTGTATACGTTGCGGAGACCATGTATCAATTAACAGGTTGGGGGAAAGCACTAAACTTTGCGTATAAGTAGTTTCATTAATGATAATTTTTCCAGGGGTATAGCTGCGGATAACATATCCGTTTATATTTTTGTCCTGACTCAGTAACATAGGAATAGCCTTTCGAGGTAAAGGTTACTTATAATAGCACTGCTTGTGGCTGGAGACATAACCCCTTCCAATACATAAAAACAATCACATAAAATTTTGGGATTAAGGAATTACCTTATGGATAAAAATATCATTCAGCGCGCCTGTGCCGATGGACATTTAACCGATAGCAATCTAGCACCGCTATTACGCCGGATCTATGCCGCCCGTGGTATTGGTTCGGCAGAAGACCTGGAACGCGGCTTAGATCATTTATTATCTTATAAAAATTTACTGGGAATAGATCAGGCAGTGACCTGTTTATTCGCGGCACTACAGCAACAACAGCATATTACAGTTATTGGAGATTTCGATGCTGACGGTGCTACTAGTACTGCTTTGGCTGTGAGTGCTTTGCGCAATTTTGGTTTAAAGCAGGTATCTTATTTGGTTCCCAATCGGTTTGAATATGGGTATGGTCTGACACCTGAAATTGTTGCCGTCGCTGCGCAGCGTAACCCACAGTTGATTGTAACAGTCGATAATGGCATCTCGAGCCTTGAAGGTGTTTCCCATGCAGCAGAATTAGGCATACGCGTATTAATTACCGACCATCATCTGCCAGGAGCAACGTTACCTGTCGCGGAAGCTATAGTTAATCCCAATCAGCCAGGCGATTACTTTGCCAGCAAAAATTTAGCAGGCGTGGGCGTGATTTTTTATGTGATGCTAGCTCTCCGTAGTCACTTGCGACAGGTTCATTGGTTTGAGCAGCAACAACTTCCCGAACCCAATATGTCGCAGTTTCTGGATCTGGTAGCTTTAGGCACAGTGGCCGATGTGGTGCCGTTGGATAAAAACAACCGCATTCTAGTGCAGCAGGGACTGAACCGTATCCGTCAGGGCAAAGGCCGCCCTGGAATAATAGCCCTACTAAAGGTTGCCAATCGTTCACCTGAGCGCCTGGTTGCCGGAGATCTAGCATTTGCTTTGGGCCCGAGACTCAATGCGGCTGGCAGGCTGGAAGATATGTCGTTAGGCATAGCGTGCCTGCTCAGTGAAGACTTACCTCAAGCCCAGTCTATAGCCCTGCGGTTAGATGAACTAAATAAAGAACGCCGTGAAATAGAAACTACTATGCAACAGCAGGCGCTCTCTGCGCTCAGTCAGTTAAAAATTACCGACAATCTGCCCTTAGGTGTCTGCCTGCATGATAATAGTTGGCATCAGGGAGTGATTGGCATTGTGGCTTCGCGAATTAAGGATAAATTACACCGACCGGTCATTGCTTTTGCGCGATCAGATGCGGAGATTCTCAAAGGTTCTGCCCGTTCCGTAAATGGGGTTCATATTCGAGACGTACTAGACTCTATCGCCAAACGGCATCCTCAATTAATTTCCAAATTTGGCGGGCACGCGATGGCAGCAGGACTGAGCCTGCATCAAGATAATTATTCTGCATTCCGCCAGGCTTTCGCTGAAGAAGTAAGTCGACATATATCTTTGGATGATATTCAGGGAAAAATCTTAACCGATGGCGAGTTGTCATCGCCCGATATTTCTATCGGCACTGCCGAACTGTTACGAGATGCTGGTCCGTGGGGACAGGCTTTTCCTGAACCCGTGTTCAATAATTACTTCTATGTGGTAGAACAACGTATTGTGGGAAGTAAGCACTTGAAATTGCAATTACAGCTAGAAGAGAATAGCCAGATTTTAGATGCCATTGCATTCAATGTCGACATAGAGAAATGGCCAAATCACCGCGCTAATCGAATTAATACGGTTTACCGTCTGGATATTAACGAATTTCGCGGCGTAAAAAATGTGCAGTTATTAATTGAGCATTTAGTGGCGGTATAGGTGTCAGCAAAAAATAGGCTTATATTCTGGACTATCAAAACGGGCAAATGACTCTGCATAATTAATTTAAAATAATTACGGTATTGGTGCCTTGGTCGCAATGACGATATAGTATTCTTTCATTATCATCACCGAAAGTTAGATTGGAGATACTCCTTTATGTCGCGTTATTTAGATCCCAAAGCGGATATCGTGTTTAAAAAAATTTTTGGAGAACATCCCCATTTATTAAAAAGTTTTTTAAATGCCGTTTTACCTCTGCCAGCAGGTGGACTTATTGAATCCTTGGAGTACTTATCAAGCGAACAGGCCCCTATCATTCCATTATTTAAGGCAACCGTAGTCGATGTAAAGTGTACTGATCAGCAAGGGCGAATATTTATTGTCGAAATGCAAATTCAATGGACCGCCAGTTTTATGCAGCGCATGTTGTTTAATGCCAGTAAGGCCTATGTAAAACAATTGCAGAAAGGAGAACAATACCATTTACTCAGGCCAGTTTATGGCTTAGGGCTTGTTGCCAGTGAGTTTGACTCAAATCCTGATCATTGGTATCACCATTACAAAATAGTCAATGTAGAAAAACCAGCCGTAGAGATCAAGGATCTGCAATTAGTATTTATTGAATTACCTAAATTCAGAAGTAAAACCTACCAAGAAAAAAAATTGCAGGTCCTATGGTTACGTTTTATGTCAGAATTAGATGACAAGACAACCCGGGTACCGGAAGAATGGCTGAAAGTGCCGGAAATTAAAATGGCGCTCAGCCTTGCTGAGGAAGCGGGTTATACTCCAGGAGAGCTGGAGTCGTATGATAGATACTGGGATGCAGTCAGCACAGAAAAAACCCTGATCACAGGTTTTTATGAAAGTGGTCTGCAAGAAGGACACCAGAAAGGTCTCCAAGAAGGCCTTCAGGAAGCGTTAAAAGTAAGACAGCGCATGGTCTGTAAACTGCTTGATCAAGGGATGTCATTGGAAGAAATTGCTGCCCTGACAGAATTGTCGGTGGATGAAATCTGCAATGTAAAAGCAGAAAAAATGTAAAAAATGACCCAGAGATAATGCTAATATCCCCCTTTAACCCGCCGCAGATTGCTGTTGCTCCTATGATGGATTATACCGACCGGCACTTCCGTTATTTGCTACGTTTAATCAGCCCCCACGCCTTGTTATATACGGAGATGATCACTACTGGGGCTCTGCTGTACGGCGATCCTCAGAGATTATTGGCATATCACCCAGCAGAACATCCCCTAGCGCTACAACTAGGTGGTTCTGACCCCCAACAACTAGCGCAGTGTGCACAAATAGCTGCAGATTATGGTTATGATGAAGTAAATCTTAATGTCGGTTGCCCTAGCAATCGTGTACAGGAAGGGCGTTTTGGTGTCTGCCTGTTAAAAGAACCGCAGCTTGTCGCCGAGTGTGTAGCCGCAATGAAAGAGGGGTTAGATATACCCGTTACGGTAAAAACGCGTATTGGCGTCGATGATAGAGATAGCTATGCAGACCTTTATCATTTTATAACACAGGTCAGCTCTGCCGGATGTAATACTTTTATTATCCATGCGCGTAAAGCCTGGTTAAAAGGACTTAGCCCCAAAGATAATCGCACTATCCCACCGCTACGATATGATGTAGTTTATCAGCTAAAACTTGATTTCCCGCACTTGAAAATTATTCTCAATGGAGGGCTTCAAAACCTCGAACAGATCCAAGAAGCGTTGTCTTTAGTAGACGGTGTTATGCTAGGACGTAAATTATGTCAACAGCCTTATTTTCTCGCTGAAATAGATAGCCTCTTATATACGCCTTCCTATCAAGCTCCAAACCGTGCTGAAGTGGTAGCGCAGTTTCTGGAATATATTCAATTGCAATTGACCCAGCAAGTGCGGTTAAATTCGGTTGTTCGCCCTATGCTAGGTTTATTTCACGGAGCGCGTGGCGCCAATGCCTGGCGGCGATATTTAAGTGAACATATGCATAAATCGAGTGCTGGAATAGAGGTGGTTCAATCAGCATTGGACCTATTGTGTTGAGATTATTACTAGTAGTAATATAACTTCAATCATTCTTTAGGAATGGGGTCGGTGTGGCACTACAGCACAGCTTATGCAAGTCTTTTTATAAACAATATTTCCAATTTACAGGCTTTGACGTCTTCCTTATTAAATCTTCAACAACGAGCCACTGCATCTAGAATTTAGCCATGAATCTCACATTGCCAATTACCCAGCCCTTGCCAAGTAAGCCAGGGGAACGTTTAATCATCGGTCAATTACAGGGCGCCAGTTTGAGCTTGGCTATCCTTTCTGCAGCCCAGGCCGCTAATAGCTTACTGATGGTAATAACCCCGGAAGTTTCCATCGCTAACCGGCTAGAGCGTGAGCTCAATTTTTTCAAAGGTGATACAGAATTACCGGTACGGGTGTTTCCAGACTGGGAAACCTTGCCTTATGATCATTTTTCACCCCATCCTGATATCCTTTCCGATCGTATGGTTACCTTAAGTCAGCTGCCACTACTGACGAAAGGTATACTTTTAGTATCGATGACTACCTTAATGCATCGCCTTGCGCCTCGAGGCTATCTGGAGGGTAATTGTCTATTTTTAAAACAGGGGCAGCATTTATCGCCTACGGTATTCAGAGAGCAGTTGGATAAAGCTGGATATCGCTATGTTTCGCAAGTAATGCAGCACGCTGAATACACCGTGCGTGGCTCGCTACTGGATGTGTTCCCTATGGGAAGTGATGTCCCCTACCGGATTGATCTATTTGACGATGAAATTGATAGCTTGCGCACTTTCGATCCAGAGTCACAACGTACCCTGGAAGTCATTTCTGAGGTTAATTTATTACCTGCACACGAATTTCCCCTCACCGCCGAAGGAATTGCTCATTTCCGCCAGGCTTGGCGAGAGCATTTTACCGGGAATCCTGTGCAAAGCCCGCTGTATCAGAGCATCAGTCAGGGAGAAAGCGCCAGCGGAATTGAATATTATTTACCCTTATTTTTTGACCAAACCCATACCCTGTTTGATTATTTACCACCCCAAAGTCTAATAGTGGCTATTGGCGATAGTCATCCTGCTGCAGACCATTTCTGGCACGAAATTGCCGAACGCTATGAACAGTTGCGTTACGACCTGACCCGACCTATTTTACCGCCGGTAAAGGTATTCATACCTGTAGAAAATTTATTCGGCGCTATAAAGGCTTTTCCCCAGCTACAACTGCACTTCACCACCGTCCCAGAAAAACCCTATAGCTTGAACATAGCCATGCAACCGCCGCCGGAGGTTGCAGTCGATGCACAGGCTGAGCATCCTTTGCACTCGCTCACTACCTGGCTTTTACAGCAAGAAATTATTCCTGAATTAGCAAATAATGCGGATGTGAAATCACGCATACTTTTTTGCGCTGAGACCGCAGGCCGTCGCGAAGTACTGGAATCATTGCTGGGCAATGAATCTATAAGGCCGCAATTTTTTACTTCCTGGAAAATGTTTCTTGCGGCCACAGCTCGTATTGGCATTGTGATCGCTCCCTTAGAGCAAGGTTTATCTTTAATTGATCCTCCCCTGACCCTGATAACTGAAACCCAATTATTTGGCCAGCAAGTCATGCAGCGGCGATTGCGTAAACGCCGTGCGCAGGAACCGGATGAAATTATCCGCGACCTCACCGAGCTTAAAATAGGTTCTCCCGTGGTGCATATTGAGCATGGGGTAGGGCGTTATTTAGGATTGCAGACCATCACAACGGCCGAGCAGGAAGCTGAATATTTAATGTTGGAGTACGCTGACCAAGCTAAATTATATGTACCCATTTCCTCTTTACATTTAATTAGCCGTTATAGTGGCGCCGACATTGAACATGCGCCAATACATCGTTTGGGCTCAGGGCAATGGGATAAAATTAAGCGCAAAGCAACTGAAAAAATACGTGATGTGGCTGCAGAATTGCTGAATATTTACGCCCAACGTGCTGCCAGAAGTGGATTTGCCTTTGCCAAACCTGATCATCACTACCTGGCATTTGCCTCTGCTTTTCCGTTTGAAGAAACACCCGATCAACAACAAGCCATCGCCAAAGTAATAGAAGATATGACAGTGGCGAAATCGATGGATAGGTTGGTATGTGGGGATGTTGGATTTGGTAAAACTGAAGTTGCCATGCGCGCCGCTTTCCTGGCGGTGCAATCGCATAAACAGGTGGTGGTGTTAGTTCCCACCACCTTACTTGCGGAGCAACACTTACATTCGTTTCAAGACCGATTTGCTAAATGGCCTATCAGAATTGAAGCTATTTCGCGCTTTCGCTCTCAGTCAGAGCAGAAAAAAATTCTGGAAGATTTAAAAACTGGAAAAATCGATATTTTGATTGGCACGCATAAGCTATTGCAACCGGAAATTAAATTTAAAGAGCTGGGTTTATTAGTCGTTGATGAGGAGCACCGTTTTGGTGTGCGGCAAAAAGATCGCATTAAAGCGTTGCGTGCTGAAGTTGATTTATTAACTTTGACGGCCACTCCTATCCCGCGTACTTTAAATATGGCATTAGGAAATATTCGTGATTTATCTATTATTGCTACGCCACCTTTGCGGCGCTTATCTGTTAAAACCTTTGTGCGTGAATTCCACCCGCCGTTAATCCGCGAGGCAATTTTGCGTGAAATTATGCGAGGCGGCCAAGTTTATTTCCTACACAACGAAGTGCAATCTATTGAGCGTGTTGCTGCTGATCTGCAGGCTTTATTGCCCGAAATTCGCATGAATATTGCACATGGCCAAATGCGTGAACAATCCTTAGAAAGAATTATGGTGGACTTTTACCATCAACGTTTTAATGTGTTGGTCTGTACTACGATCATTGAATCAGGCATTGATATTCCAACAGCTAATACTATCATTATCAACCGCTCAGATCGTTTTGGTTTGGCGCAATTGCATCAATTGCGCGGACGTGTAGGGCGGTCACATCATCAGGCCTATGCTTATTTACTTACTCCTCCGGCAGAAAATTTGACTAGTGATGCTAAAAAACGTCTTACAGCAATAGAAGCGCTTGAAGACTTGGGCGCTGGCTTTATGCTGGCCACTCATGATTTAGAAATTCGTGGAGCAGGAGAACTACTGGGCGATGAACAAAGCGGTCATATTCATGAGATTGGCTTTTCCCTTTATATGGAATTATTGGAAGAAACGGTTAAAGCCCTACAGGCTGGCAAAGAGCCTCTCCTGGATAAACCTCTTGCGGCTATCACCGAAATCAATTGCAAAGTGCCTATGTTAATTCCTCAAGACTATTTGCCAGATGTGCATACCCGTTTAATGCTTTATAAGCGAATATCTAGTGCAAAAGACAAAGCCACGCTAGATGATTTACAAGCGGAGATGATAGACCGTTTTGGGATTCTGCCACCGGCAACCAAGAACTTATTCCGCGTCACAGAGCTTAAACTACAAGCAGGACCTTTAGGGGTTCGTAAAATTGATCTTGGCACGGATAGCGGCACCATTGATTTTATGCCTGACCCTAAGATCAATATGGCGGCACTGATTCAGTTAGTACAAAAACAACCGCAGCGCTATAAAGTAACCGGTAGTGAAAGGCTACGCTTTACACTAGCTGAAGGTAGTATGGATGAAAAAATAAAAGCGGTTGAAATTTTATTAGCCAAATTGTGTGAATGACTTTTTCCTAACATTAAAAGAGGGCGGACTTCAAGAAGCCTTGAGAGTATAAGAACTATCCCCGAGAAGATAACTCCCTCTACTGCAATACCTGAAAGCTGTGGTATATTAAGGCTCTTATTGATAGAACAATAAAATCCATGTCCCAAAAACTCTACATCAAAACCTTCGGCTGTCAGATGAATGAATATGATTCATCCAAGATGGTTGATGTGTTAAAAAATTATACTGATATCACACTGACCGATAGTCCGGAAGAAGCGGACATTCTATTACTCAACACCTGTTCCATCCGAGAAAAGGCACAGGAAAAAGTATTTTCCGACCTGGGCCGTTGGCGCTCCCTTAAGAAGAGCAAGCCTGGGCTAATTATTGGTGTGGGTGGTTGTGTGGCCAGTCAGGAAGGGCAGGCGATCATCAAACGCGCGCCATTTGTGGACCTGGTTTTCGGGCCGCAAACTTTACATCGTTTGCCAGAGATGTTGGAACAACGCAAACAAACACGTAAATCCATTGTTGATATATCATTTCCCGAAATTGAAAAATTTGATAACTTGCCCGCACCACGTGCCGAAGGTGTGACTGCGTTAGTCTCTATTATGGAAGGTTGCAGTAAATATTGTAGTTTTTGTGTAGTGCCTTACACGCGAGGTGAAGAAATAAGCCGTCCCTTTGACGATGTGATTTATGAAATTGTCAAATTGGCCGAGCAGGGGGTACGGGAAGTCACTTTGCTGGGTCAAAATGTCAATGATTACCGGGGAAAGATGCACTCTGGTGACATTGCTGACTTAGCGTTATTGATCCATTATGTAGCCGCTATTGATGGGATATTACGCATTCGTTTTACTACATCGCACCCATTGGCCTTTTCTGATTCCTTGATCGAAGCCTTTGCCACAGAATCTAAACTGGCAAATCACCTACACTTACCGGTTCAAAGCGGTTCCGACCGTATTTTAGCCGCCATGAAACGTGGCTATACCGCCCTGGAATATAAGTCCAAAATTCGCAAATTACGCAAAGTGCGCCCAGATATCTGCATTTCCTCAGACTTTATTGTAGGTTTTCCAGGTGAGACTGAGGCAGATTTTATGGCGACTATGAATCTGATCCATGAGATAGGATTTGATAATTCTTTTAGTTTTTTATACAGTAAAAGACCTGGTACTCCAGCCGCACAACTGAGCGACGATATCCCATTAACAGTAAAAAAACAGCGCCTGAAATTATTACAAGAACGATTATTATTGCAGGGAAATCACATCGCTGATGCCATGGTGGGTACGGTACAAAAAATTTTGGTAGACGGTTGTGCTAAAAAAGATCCCAGCCAATTATCAGGACGAACTGAAAACAATCGAGTGATTAACTTTCCAGCCAATCCACAACAGCTTGACACATTACCCGGGCAAATAATCGACGTGCGGATTACTGCTGCCTCGAGTTATATGCTACGCGGGGAACTAGCATGAAAAAACCCAGACATACGCTGGAACTTACGTTGATGCCATTTGATAACCGTCGCTTAGCAGACCTTTGCGGCCAATTTGATGAGCATTTACGCCAGATTGAACGCTATTGGGGTGTAGAAATAAACAACCGCGGCAATGGTTTTCAAATAATTGGCACTAAGCGTTCCGTCGAAAAAACCCAGGAAATAATCCAGCGGTTATTTGAGGAAACGGCTACCCCCAACAATGTCAATCTCGCCAAAATTCACGTGCTATTGCAAACCATAGATCAGCAAAGCGAACAAAAAAAACCGCCCCCAGATTATAATGAATTGGTCATTTCTACCCGCCTGGTTAAAATTCATCCGCGCAGCCCTAACCAATTCCATTATGTAAAAAATATCCAGACCCATGACGTTAACTTCGGTGTCGGGCCTTCTGGTACCGGTAAAACCTATTTGGCGGTGGCATGTGCTGTGGCGGCGTTAGAAAGTGACCAAGTACAACGTATTATTTTAGTACGTCCAGCAGTAGAAGCAGGTGAACGTTTGGGATTCTTGCCAGGAGATATGGCACAAAAAGTTGATCCTTATCTGCGACCATTATACGATGCGTTATATGAAATGCTGGGAATGGAACAAGTAGATAAGCTTACCCAGAAAAACATTATTGAAATAGCGCCCTTAGCCTACATGCGTGGACGCACCCTTAATGAAGCATTTATTATCCTTGACGAAGCCCAGAATACCACGCGCGAGCAGATGAAGATGTTTCTAACTCGGATTGGCTTCGGCTCCAAGGCAGTGATTACCGGTGACATTACCCAGACAGATTTGCCAAAAAATGAAGCTTCAGGATTACGACATGCGATTGCAGTATTAAACGATATTAAAGACATCCATTTTACGTTTTTCGAAGCGCATGACGTCGTGCGTCATCCCTTGGTACAATTGATCATCCAAGCCTATGAAAAGGCTGAAAGATGAAATTAAGCTTACATCTGCAACAAGCCACGGATCATGAACAATTACCCAGTCGCTATCAATTCCGTCGCTGGGTATTGGCTGGTTTGGCCGGTGCCAAAAAACTCCCAGTAGACGCGAGCTCCTTTGAGCTGACTATCCGTCTAGTAGATCAGACTGAAAGTGCCGAGCTTAATTCGACTTATCGGAATAAACAAGGGCCTACCAACGTATTGTCATTTTCTTTTGAACCCATGCCAGGCGAGTTGCCTGCCTACTTGGGTGATTTGGTAATTTGCACTCCTGTAGTATTTACCGAAGCTGAGCAACAAAATAAATCTTGGTTGGCTCACTTTGCGCATCTGACTATCCATGGTGTGCTACATTTGTTAGGTTATGATCATGAGACCGAGGCGCAGGCTGCTATTATGGAGCCTCTTGAAGTAGAAGTGTTAAAAGGGCTTGGTATTGCTGACCCGTATGTGTAGGTATGACACCTATTTGCTTAAAGTACGAATTTCTGTAACCTCATTATAAATAAATATTCAAGGAACTTAAATCCTATGGAAAGCGATCCCTGTTTTCAGCCATTAATTCCGCAAGCAACACAATTCTCACAGCTCAATAGTGACCTTACTCAGCACCTCAACAACTCTGTCACAGAAGCACAACAATCCTTGCTTAACATAATTGCTAAAATTGCTTCCCAACTAAGGCGATCACTGGGTCGTTCATTGCGTGTTTTAGATTTAGGATGCGGCCAAGGCTTCTTCAGTTTACAGCTGGGAATGGCTGGTGATGAAGTCGTAGGAATTGATCCTTTGCCGACTAATGTCTTTAAGTGTCAGGAGTTGGCTAAAGAGCTAGCTATCCCAGCAACATTTATCGCCGCAGACACCGAGACCTGCTTGGAAATACTACCGCAGCAAGGATCATTTGATCTAATGTTAGGATTGGGAATCGTTTCAGAGCCTTGGAGTGAAAATGATCAACACCAGACGCAGCAGTTGCTGCGGATCTCATCACAACAAGTGGCTATTGCGCTTATAACATCCCCCTATCAAAGCAGCACAAAAAAACCGCTTAAACCATTGCCTGAAGACCCTTACGAAATATTGCAGTCATTTGATTACTTGGAACAGATAGGCGACTGTGCTGTCGGCAGATCAGAACTCAATCAACCTTTATTCTTTTGCAGCAATTCTTATTGGTATGCTAATGGGTCAATGCAACGCTTTGACTATTGGACAGAACGTTCGCGACGGCGCTTTGAGCATGAGGTTAAGAATAATATCCATCCACACCAGCGTACCCGCAGATATTATTTTACTGAAACTCATATGCTAAAGCATTATCGCTTGACCGCAGCAAAAGTTAAAAGTAATCGCACTGAAATTCAGGCGGAAATTAATTTCCTCAAAGAAAACCAATCCAAAATCAGCACCTTACCTCAACTCTATGCCTACAATATTAGCAAGATAGATGCCTGGATGCTTCGACAAAAAATGCCTGGGATTGGTTTGGGAAATGCTATTCAAGATGGCGTTGATTATGATCCCAGAATGGTTTTAATGGGTATTCTGCAACAATTAGCCCTATTTGAGAGGCATGGTTTTTACCAGAACGATCTTCGTCCCTGGAATTTTATTTTGTCAGCAAATGAAGTCTTTTTAATTGATTATGGAACGGTTAACCAAACACCGCGGGATTCGCTATCTAGCAAAAAAAGCATTTATATGAGTTTTCTGATACTGGCTCATGAAGTGATCCATCGGAAGGTATTACTCCTTCGGCATTTCAGCCCGGAGTATATTAGCCCTAAGCATTTCCCTGAAGCTTATCATAAATGGCTATACCAACTATTATCTACCGATTTCAGTCAGTGGAGTTTTTCTTTATTCTTGGAATCCTTTACAAAACCACCCCCTCAACAAAATTTACTGGCAGCAGATAATATGCAGTTATGGCTGGATGAGGTGGACAAACGCTGGGGAAATGCAAAGTTTAAAATCATGCACTTCCAGAAGTACTTCATTAAAAAATTACGTTCGGAAGTAAGAAAAGCTACCTGGAAACGTAAATTCAGCAATAGCTTTATCTTCGGGGTTTGGACCAAAACCAACGATTAACGGGGAGTGAGCACATGTGAATTGCATCTGCATAGGGTCTGATCCTATAATACGCACGGCTCAACCCTCTGGATTCCGCGGACAAGCTGCGAAATGACATGGCGGGGATCTGTGATGACAGAGCCTAAGATAAACATCGACGAATTCCCAACTCCCTGCAAACGAGTTAACCATTGAAATCAAAACAAAAAACAACAACACCATCCAAGTTCGCTGACTATTTTAATCGTCGCCTTAGTGAAGGTGTGCTCATTGTCACGGGTGTATTGTCTCTTTATTTACTTTTAGCACTTTTCACCCATGTTTCTTCAGATCCGCATTGGTCAAATATTAGCCAGCCGGTCAGTGTGATCAATGGTGGCGGACGAGTTGGCGCTTTCATCTCTGATTTTTTACTTTTTCTATTTGGCCATCTGGCTTACCTATTCCCAGTCATGTTGTTTTACTGTGCATGGCTATATTTTCGTCATCGCGATGAACTTGATACTGACTACCTGTCTTATTTCCTAATGTTACGTGGTGCAGGGTTTTTATTTATTCTGGTGCCAGGCTGCGCTTTAGCGAGTATCCATTGGGGGATTGCCTCTCTGGGTGACGGTGGGGGATTGCTAGGCAAGTGGATTGCTCTGAGCATGATTCGATTCTTTAATTACTCTGGAGCCAGCCTGATATTATTAGGGCTATTTATAACGGGGATTACCCTATTTACTGGCTTATCATGGCTCAGACTGGTTGAATATCTAGGAGAGCGTGCCTGGCGAGTGGGTGCTTATTTTCAAGCCATGGCACATCGCATTGATCAATGGGCTACAAATTCCAGCCTTGAGCCTGAACCAGAATTGCCAGATGACGCTGAAGAACCAGAGTCACCGCAACGGCCAGCCAGTAAATCTACGCCACAGATTATGCGACGGGTGGAACCCAAAATGGATTCCTTTAAAGACATAGAAATAACCCCCGATCCGGATGAGCCCTATATTTCTTCTCCACCTATTGTACCTGTGGCGACCGTTAAACGTACCCCTCCCAAAGTGATTCCACGGATTCCTGAACCTTCCGGATTATTTGAACCCCCTTTAGCAGGTACGTTACCCCCACTTTCATTATTAGATCCACCAGATCACACTCAGATAAGAGGGTATAGTAATCAGCAATTAGAGGCGATATCACGCGAAGTAGAATTGCGACTAGAAGATTTCGGTATCCAGGTTAAAGTGGTAGCTGTACATCCAGGCCCCGTGGTCACTCGTTTTGAACTTCAGCTGGCTGCTGGCACAAAAGTTAGCCGCATCACTGCGCTGGCTAAAGATTTAGCGCGTTCGCTATCAGTGATTAGTGTGCGTGTAGTAGAGATCATCCCCGGCAAACCGGTCATTGGGCTGGAACTGCCTAATGTCGACCGCGAAATCGTTCGCTTGCGGGAAATTCTATCTTCTGAGCTATATCAAAATGCCCATTCTCCCCTGGCCTTAGCCATGGGTAAAGACATTGCCGGAAATGCAGTAATTGTTGATCTAGCCAAAATGCCCCACTTATTGGTGGCCGGCACCACTGGCTCAGGAAAATCTGTGGGTCTCAATGCTATGCTGCTCAGCATGTTATACAAGGCGACCCCAGCCCAATTACGCATGATTCTGATCGATCCTAAGATGCTGGAATTATCCATTTATGAAGGCATTCCTCACCTATTAACTCCGGTAGTGACTGATATGAAGGATGCGGCTAATGCTTTGCGCTGGGCAGTGGCTGAGATGGATCGCCGTTACCGGCTAATGGCGGCAATGGGGGTACGTAATCTGGCTGGCTATAATGCCAAAGTTAAAACAGCTATGGATACAGGGGCTCCTATTATGGATCCATTATGGCAGCCGGACTTCGCCCAAGAGCCAACTGCCCTTGAAGAATTGCCGTATATAGTAGTGTTAGTTGATGAATTTGCCGATATGATGATGCTAGTGGGCAAAAAAGTTGAAGAATTAATTGCCCGTATAGCCCAGAAAGCACGTGCTGCAGGAATCCACTTAATTTTAGCTACGCAACGGCCTTCAGTGGATGTTATTACTGGGTTAATTAAAGCAAATATTCCCACCCGTGTTGCATTTCAAGTATCTTCTAAAATCGATTCACGCACGATTTTAGATCAACAAGGTGCTGAGCAATTGTTAGGTCATGGCGATATGTTGTATTTAGCCCCCGGCACTGGCGTACCGATCCGCATTCATGGGGCTTTTGTCGCTGATGAAGAGGTACATCGTCTGGTTAAGGATCTTAAACGCCGTGGTGAACCGCAGTACCTTAACGAAATTTTAACGGGAGATGCGGAATCTGGCGCTGAGGGTGGGGCAGCCAGCGACGGTGATCTTTCTGGAGAACAGGATCCTTTATATGATCAGGCTGTGCAAATTGTCATTGAAACGCGTCGCGCTTCTATTTCCAATATTCAACGCCGACTGAAAATTGGCTATAACCGTGCCGCCAATATCGTGGAATCGATGGAAGCAGCCGGTGTGGTAAGTCGCATGGATCATACGGGTGGTAGAGAAGTGTTGGTTCAGAATAACGCGATTGAAGCACCGTAACTTCTCTTCCCTTGCGGACTGGGGAATCAACACAAAATTTATTTATAAAGAGGTTGCAGAATTATTGCCACTAGAAACTGCCCCCATCCTAACCTTCCCCCGCAAGCGGGGGAAGGGACTTGCTCGAGCTAGGTATAAGATGGGTCCACAACTTAACTTACCCTGCCCAACCAGTCCCTTCCCCCGCTTGCGGGGGAAGGTTAGGATGGGGGCAGTTTCTAGTGGCACTTTAACTGAGTCTTCCTTTAAAAAAGATACTTTAAATGCTCGCTTCCCTCAGCCTTGAGGGAGAGGGAGAGAATAGAGCCAAGCACATAATTAAGCCGCCACTGTATCCTCCTTCACAGCCTCTTCTAAAGAACCCACCAGATCCTTCAGCAAACCGGAAAGCACCTCAGTCATGATAAAAAAATCCGCTGCGAACTGTTGTTGCCGAGTTTCCGGCTCCATATCTTTAGCTTGAGCAATCACCTGATCCTGAAATTTGATACTGCGCAAGGAAAGATCATCCGCCAGCACAAATTCGATATGATCCCGCCATGAAAGCCCCAACTGCTGAACTTGGCAACCATCTTTTATAATCCATTGTATTCCATTGGCTGATAGATCCTGTTGCTGGCAGCGAATAACTCGGCTTTTCTTAGCCGGGTCGCCAAGCACGCAGGATTTTTCTATTCCTAATCCTATGGGGTACTCTTCGTGCAGTAACCACCGTGTCAGAGCAGCCGATATCCTTGCGGTGGCTATAGGTTGTACTATGATTTCCGGTAAAGATTTTTGCAGGATTTCTAAAAATTTCCCGCTTTTAGAAGCGAGTACTGTATCCAAAACTAACCAGTTATTTCGCGTGTCAAAATAAGCATATATACGCGATAGCTTGCTAAACGCCTGCGGGAGTAATGTCTGCGTAATTTCGTCTTTTAAAGCATATTTTTCTTTTTGAGAAACCTTACGCTCTCGTAAGGCTTCTATTTCCTTTACCTTATTTTCCACCTCCTGGCGTACTACGACTGCAGGCAGTATTTTTTCTTCTAATTGCAGACATATCAGCATATAGCCATTTACACCATGTACCAGAGTGGTGTTGTCTAATTCAACCGGTGAAATCCAGCCACAACTAAAAGGCAAGCTGGGAAGGCAAGGAGAAAAAGATAATGATTGTAAATGCTCACCCAGCGCGGTTGCTTCAAAACGGAGGGGAGCTGAGAGCTGAAAGATCTGTGCTTGTTTGAACCACATTTTATATTCACGCCATTTATTAAGGTATTGTTCAGAATATTCTGAGAAAAACCAGGGTTTTTTTCCTGATGAGGCTGAGCCAAGGAGTATTAGGAAAGCTGGTTGATCATTAAAAGTATAGCAAGCCTGGATAAAAAGCTGAATGTCTTTAGTTTAATAATTTGTTAAGTAGACAGTGCTAACATAGACTCTAAGGGGTTGTGCAATAATAACTTTTCACTTTTAGCACTCATCTTAGGCTCATCTTTGAACGCTTTCTCCCTAAGAAAAACGCTTACATAGAACGACTATGCGCACATTTTTCTTAGGGATAAAACATTCAAATATGAGCCTAATATAAGCACTAAAAGTGAAAAGTTATTATTGCACAACCCCTAACTCTTACGATAGAAATCTTACAGGTATTATAGCTATGTCAACCCACCTAGGCGAAGTAAAAGCCACCGCTGAAAATTTTTCTGAATTAGTAAATAAAGCATTTGCAGATCTTACCCAGAAATATCTTCCATACATCGAGAACATTAAGACTCAAAATACTCCAAAGGAACAATTAGAAGGCTATAAAGCCTTTCTAGAGGCTGGGGTTAAACAATCTATCGATTTAATTGAAAAAATCACTTCCCAGTTAGGATTAACTGCTAAAGGGGACAGTATGGCTGAATTATTAGCCTTCCAAGCAGCTGACGTCACCACCCTATTAGAAACTATCAATGGTAGTTTGCATGCAGTTACAGCGCAAGTAGAAACTCTTGATACCCTGCGTGAATTAAAATCTCAAAAAGAAATAACTCCAGAAATTTTGCAGAGTTCATTCACCTCTGCAGCAAATACTCCAAGCTCCTCAGCTGCAAGTAGTTCAAGTGCTTTACAATCCAGTAGCTTATCCTCAACAGATTCAAAAAGTTCTCCCAGCACTATTCCATTTTTGTTAACTCCGTTAAAGGACCCGACAGCCTTCCACTTAGACCGGTTTAAAGAGTTAGTTGATGCTTATAACCCTAAGGCTAATATTGATAATACTGGAATGTTTCCTCTGACTAGAGAAGGAACAAATCCAGAAGGCACACCTATATTAAATCCAGAGCATATAAATACTAAAATAATGTTTAGAATGGCCTTTGACAAAGGATTTTTTGCAGCATGTCAAAAAATCCTTGAAGCCTGCGTAAATTATCTGTGTATTAATGCAGAGCGGGAACAGCAGAAGCTAGATCTTACTACCGTTTATGAGCATTTAGATCCATTGGTTCAAATGAAAAAGGCAGGGCAGACCTTTGCTGATCTGTTTAGTTACCAGGGCCATAAATTTAGTTTTGTACTAAACTTTATAAAAGATACTTTCAACAGTGATTATCAAACAAGAAAACCTGATATCTCCCGCGGAAATTACCCGCCCCCCGCACACGTGGAAGATATAGTCTCCCAAATCGCAGATCCTATGCCGGAAGAGGTAAAAAAGAAGAATATTTTCGAAAAAAATGACTCAGCTCATAATAAAGCAGCCGGATATATCGAGAAAGCACACATTTTGCTTAATCAGGCAACAGGTCTATTACAAAGCAAAGATAAAAAAATGCTGCAAAAAACTCTAAATCAACTTCAGAGCCAAGCTGAATTCATCGGAGTTAGATATGGTCGTCATAGTGATCCGACGAACAGCATAAAATATCCTAAAGAACAATATGGTGACATCGTCATTGCTTATGGAACTTGTTTAGGGGCTATCAGTAGGATGCAAAAACAACTTGAAAATAGTTTAAAATCGTTAAATCAAGAGCAGCGTGGTCATGGGAGAACAAAATCCTCCTTCGCTACATTAAAAATAAAATTAGGAGCTGGGCTTAAACTATCGAACTTATCTGGCGAGCCGCTCTCTCCAAACTCTGCATCAACCAGTAATAGATTAATTACCCAAAGAACTGGACTAACACCAAATAGTCCTCACAGCGGTGGCGGCTTATCATCAAGTGCGCGTGGAGGATTGAATAAGTTCGATTCAAGTCCTAAACCTAAACAACTTCAATCTGAACCTGTAAGAAACAATACGGGCTTGAATCCATATTAGGTCTTCATTTGCCATTATTTTAGTAACTCGCAGTCTGAATAGCTCTTATCCCGAGGGCTGACTGTCATCCTGAACGCAGTGAAGGATCTCCTTGAGGTGCCACTGGATGGGGATCCTTCACTGCGTTCAGGATGACAGTATTCCCACGGATAAGAGCTATAAAGGCTTATATGCATCATAGCAGGCTTGTTCGTACTCTGTTAAATTCTATTTTCCAGCAAATCGCTGGCCTGATCGTCAACGTTGGATTTTAGAGCTTTCATTTGATTTATCGCCTTAAAATCAAGCTCAGGATGAGCCTGAACCCACTCTAAGGGTAATCCTAGCCGTAAGGCCGTTACTTGCATGAATTTCAGACCTTCAATCATTGCATAAGTATAGTTACCCGTGATGATTTCTTTCTGCAGCCATGGAGGAACATTTTTAGTCGCTTCTGGTTGAACTCCTAAACTCACCAATGAAATTTGCGTGGCATATAACCCTGCAAGTTTTTCAGGAGTACATCTATTCACCACGTCTTCAATAGAAATTTTAGTTTTAAAAATAATTTTACAACAAGCTTGTAGGTGCAGTTTCTGTACTTCCGTTAAATCTCCTTCCTTGATTCTCAAGCCGATTAAATACTGTACCCCTTTGAGGTCACACGCAATATCATGTTTTCTTGCATCTGGATGATTCCAGAAACACATCTTTGCTGTTTCCGCTTTACTATCGGCAATCGGCCTGTAAAACTCTTCTTTTAACAAATGATTATAATATCCTGGAGTTTGGGATCGAAGGGTGTGATTAGTAGCCTCAACTGTCAGCAAATCTTTACCTGAGAGAAAGGAAGCCATAAACATAGGTATTAGACCGCCTTTAGCTAAGGGGTAATCAAGACAAATATATAAAAAGGTTAAAGGGAGGGTGGAAGATAGAGTGGGTTTACGGTTTGGCTTTTGAATCATAAGGGTTCCGTTGCAACTACTATGACTGCAGGGTGGTTAACATTGGTAGCTCTTATTATGACCCCTCTCCCTTTGGGGGGCATTGTTACATAATTTCGCTCTCATTTATGCGAAACTCTATGATCCCCTCTCCCCTTGCGGGAGAGGGTTAGGGAGAGGGGTAAGTTATTTTAAAATGCCCAAGTTAAAACCCATTGATGAACTAAAAAATAATCTGAAAAAAATTCTATTTTTCCTCATCCGAATCTTTTGACAGGTTACCAGCTCCCTGCTGTTCAGTATCAGCTTCTTTAGCAGGTTCTGATTCCTTCCGCTCAGCGGCTAGAGCCTCCTTACTAGTCTGCGCACGAATGATAACGGGTTCATTGCTTTCATCTTTCTGTGCAACAGGGATGACAGGAGTAGGGGCCACATTTTCGGGTAATTGAGCTGGTGAAGACTGCTCAACAGGTTGCGCTTCCGATCGTTCTGGAGTTTCTGGAATAGCTGACGAGGGAGCATCTGTTTTTTGTTGTTGGCGCCCTTGCGTTGTCTTCCCCCCTTTAAAGCGTTGGCTATCTCGATAATAATCTTCCAGATCATTAGGGAAAGGTGGTAAATGATCAGGTAAATGTTGTTCAGCTACTGGTTTTGGTGGCTGCGGTGGTGCAACAAGGCTTTGGTTGTCGGGCACGTTTGTAACAGTACTGACAGCAGGAGGTGTAGTAGCAGAGGTAGGGGTAGCAGGAGCAGGGGGGGCATTTGTATTAGCTCCAGACGAACCTGTTGAGCGGCGGCGACCACCTCTAGCCCCTCTGCGAGTACGACCTTTAAATTCAGTTGCTGGTGTACCATCTTCTTTGACTGGGGTAGGAGTTCTCGGTACTTTTTTAGTAGTTTCTCTATTAGTGGGAGCAGCAGACGACTTATGAGCTGAGAATTTTTCTTCGCGCTTAAAAGGTCTGGGCTGGGAAGATTGCGTGTGGGAGGGTGCGGGTCTGCTTATAGCTTCAGAAGAAGTAGGCGCAGATGGGCTGCTAGGCTTACCTTCATCTTCATCACCACCAAATAAACTGGATATTAACCGTTTGATAATGCCAGAAGGAGGCTTTTTATGGGTGGGTGCCGGTTCCGCCGGTAATATATTTTTTACAGCGGGTTTCTCTTCAGTTTTACCTGGAGGCGTTTTCTTACCTGTAGGTTCTGCTTCAGCAGCATCTAACAAATGATAACTAGGTTTAATCTTGCCACCGGAAGCTTCTTCGTCAGTTATTCGTTTAATTCGATAGCGTGGTGATTCTAGCTGGGGATTAGGGATCACTGTAATAGTGATATTGCGATGCTTTTCAATAGTCATTAAAGTATCGCGTTTTTCATTAATAATATAAGTGGCCACATCAATGGGCAATTGTACCTGAACCTGTGCTGTATGAGGTTTTACGGCGTCTTCCTCTATCATGCGAATAATGGAAAGAGCCAAAGATTCTATGCCACGGATAGTACCCCAACCGCTGCAGCGTGGGCACATGACTTGTGTCGCTTCGCCCAGAGAATGTCGCAAGCGCTGACGTGACATTTCCAGTAGGCCAAAGCGTTGTGAAATACTGCCAATCTGTGTACGGGCTTTATCTAGCTTGAGCGCATTACGTAAATGATTTTCCACCTCACGGCGATGACGCACGGAAGCCATATCAATAAAATCAATAACCACCAAGCCGCCGATATCACGCAGCCGCAGCTGACAGGCAATTTTTTCTGCCGCTTCCAGGTTGGTTTTAAGGGCAGTTTCTTCGATATCGCCGCCTTTGGTGGAGCGTGCGGAGTTAACATCGATAGCTACCAGCGCTTCTGAATGATCAATAACAATTGCACCACCAGAAGGTAAACGTAATTCTCTCTGGTGAGCTAACTCAATTTGATGCTCAATCTGATAACGATTGAACAATGGAATGTCATGAGAATATAGTTTAAGTGTATGCAGAAAATCCGGACGTATCTGCTGTAGATAATTTTTGATCTTTTCATGTAAAGTGGGATCATCGACCATAATGTCCACAATATCTTGGCGCAGATAGTCGCGCATGGTGCGAGGGACAATATCACTTTCCTGATGAATCAAAAAGGGTGGGGCGCCTTCAGCTGCTGCTTTGGTGATTGCTTCCCACTGTTTTATTAACGTATTGAGATCCCACTGTAATTCGGCTGAGGTTTTCCCTACACCTGCAGTACGTACAATAACACCCATGTCTTCAGGTAAGGGCAGGGCACTCAATATTTCGCGCAACTCATCGCGCTCTTCACCTTCCACACGTCGGGAAATACCACCCGCACGTGGGTTATTCGGCATTAAAACCAGGTAAGAGCCAGCAAGGCTGATAAAGGTAGTCAACGCTGCACCTTTGTTGCCGCGTTCTTCTTTTTCTACCTGCACCATTATCGGCTGGCCTTCTCGCAGCAACTCTTTGATATTGGGTCGTTCAAGTTTTTTAGGATCAGTGGTGCCAAAATATTCGCGAGCAATTTCTTTGAGGGGTAAAAAGCCATGGCGTTCACTACCAAAATTGATAAAGGCTGCATCTAGACTGGGCTCTACACTGCTAACCTTGCCAAGGTAGATGTTACCGGTTTTGGTTTTGTAACTCTGGCGTTCTACAATAAGGTCTATTAGGCTCTGTGTATCTACATCTACTATGGCAACGCGCAACTCTTCTGTCTGCGTTGCATTAATCAACATTCTTTTCATAATTATCCATTGTTTAATTTAGCGCGCTCAACCATGAATATCTTGAATAACGTATAAAATTTTATTAATGTTCCTGCAGTCAACCCATTGGATTTATCACAATCAGGTGAGGAAATTAGTATTATAAGATATCCCAGGGATCGCCCTAAGGTTTCGTTTAGTTGCTTGGAAATCTCCGAAAAAAGTAGAAATGACTGTAATATTCTTTAATTCTATTTCTGACCAGGATCGGAGCCTGATGTATTCTGTTGGGTCATCGCTAAGCTGCTGATGTACCTCTATGCTTGCTGCGTGAGTATGCCCACTTTAGGAGCGCGGCGAAATAACTATCCATTCTGGCCCAGAGAAGATGAACTCTTGCTGAGCGCCAGAATGGGTAGTTATTCCGAGCGCGTCCCCTTATATTCTTTAGCTGACAAACTTTGCGCTGACAGTTTACTATAACAAGCTTCTGTATAAATATCAAACTGACTGATTTATGGCTATAATAGCTGTTTTAGGCTCATATTGTTCTCAGCTATATCTTTAACTTGTTGCAGTCGCTGTGGTGCAGAATAACAAAGCCAATCCTTAAAATAAGCCACATCCTATCCGTAACACAACAGCGTATATACTATGACAAACCCAATCCCCAGCGTCCATTGGTTAACTGTAGAAAAAGACAATGAAGGCCAGCGAATCGATAATTTTTTGTTTACTCGTTTAAAAGGGCTCCCTAAAAGCCGCATTTATCGGGCTTTGCGTAATGGAGAATTCAGAGTCAATAAAAAACGTATCTCTGCCGATTATCGTCTGCAGGAAGGCGATTCTATCCGTATACCCCCACTACGCGTTGCTGCTCAAGTTGTGCCTGCTACACCTGCTCCCAGACTAATGCAACTATTAACTGAAGCCATCATTTATGAAGATAAAGATTTAATCATAGTTAACAAACCGTCTGGAATTGCGGCACATGGCGGAAGTGGTATTAATTTTGGTGTTATCGAACTACTGCGTCAGCTGCGACCCAAATTAAAATTTCTGGAATTAGCCCATCGACTAGACCGCGATACCACCGGCTGCATGATGTTAGCTAAAAAACCGTCCGTACTGAAGGAATTGCATTATCTTCTCGCCAATGGTCAGATTGAAAAGACTTATCTAGCGCTAGTACAAAATAACTGGCGAGGTAAAGAACAGCGGGTCTGCGCTGCTCTACAGAAGAATACTCTGCGTTCTGGTGAAAGAGTAGTCAGAGTAGATAACACTGGTAAGGCCGCTGAAACCATCATTTCACCCTTGCAAAATTTTGCAAATGTTTCACTGGTAGCAGCTAGGCCGCTAACCGGACGTACCCACCAAATCCGTGTGCATGCAGCTCATATTGGCCATCCCATTGTGGGTGATAGTAAATATGGCAATCGCAAAGGCGAGAAATCTTTAGATATAGAGCATTTATTGCTACATGCAGCTTCTTTAAAATTTGTTTTACCCCACTCAGGTGAGACTATTGCCATCTGTGCTTGCCTGGATCAGCATTTCCAGCAGGTTCTAAAGTCGTTGCGAACTGCAAAAGCGGACTGTACCGCAGCATAACTTATAATTTCCTCTCCTTGTGGAAGCATTGTTGAATAATTCGCTGCCAGTTTTTTGGAAAAGCACTGTATCCCTTCTCCCGCAAGGGGAGAGGGGATCATAGAGCTTCCCACAATTGGGAGGTGAATTATTCAACAAAGCCCTCAAGCACAATAGCCAACTTGAGCCTTAGCTATTACTATGTTTTAATGCACAAGTGCATTAAGTTAAAAGTGCTACATAACTCACTAGGGGTGCTGCACAGCAGCTGAGAGAGCCAAGCTCAACCCTTTGAACCTGAACAGGTTAGGACCTGCGTAGGAAATGTGACAACTTCTGTTCCCCTATTAAGTGCAATAATTCTATGCACTTTGCAGATTTCCGTTGCGCTCCTGCCTACCTGTTTTAAATAAGGAGCGTTTATGAACATTGACCCAAATTTGCTACAACCATTTTCTGGATCCAAAAAAACCTATCTTTCTGGTCATATCTACCCTGAAATTCATGTACCTATTCGTGAAATCCAATTGACTGATGGCAGAACGGTACCTGTTTACGATACCTCCGGACCCTATACGGATAATCAAACGCCTATTGATATCGTGCAAGGATTGCCTGCGCTTCGCGATCCCTGGATTACTGCTAGAAATGACACACAAACCTATACCGGTCGCGTTGTTATCCCGCAGGACAATGGTTATCAGGATAATGATAAAACTGCTGCTGGGTCTGCACAAAATTTAAAACGCCAGCAAAAAAAAGCAAAGCATCAGCCAGTCACCCAGTTTTATTATGCCCGCAAAGGTATTATTACTCCTGAAATGGAATTTGTGGCCATCAGAGAAAACCTGCAACAGCGGTTAAATGCTGGTTATTCCAGCAATCCACACCTCGAATCTCGCCTGCAAGGCAATGCATTCGGTGCACAAATACCACGCGAAATTACCCCGGAATTCGTGCGCGACGAAATTGCTAAGGGACGCGCCATCATCCCCGCTAACATTAATCATCCTGAGCTTGAGCCTATGATTATCGGGCGCAATTTTCTGGTCAAGATCAACGCGAATATCGGCACCTCCGCAGTGACATCTTCCATTGCCGAAGAAGTGGAAAAACTAATTTATGCCATTCGTTGGGGCGCGGACAATGTGATGGATCTATCAACAGGCAAAAATATCCATACCACCCGCGATTTTATCTTACGTAATTCACCCGTACCTATTGGCACAGTGCCTGTTTATCAGGCCTTAGAAAAGGTTGGAGGTATTGCTGAAGATTTAAATTGGGAAATTTATCGTGATACATTAATAGAACAGGCTGAGCAGGGGGTTGATTATTTCACTATCCATGCCGGAGTATTACTGCGTTATATTCCTTTGGCGGTACAACGTGTTACAGGTATCGTATCCCGTGGCGGTTCAATTATGGCGAAATGGTGCCTGGCACATCATCAGGAAAATTTTCTTTACACCCATTTCGAAGAAATCTGCGAAATTATGCGCGCCTATGATGTGAGTTTTTCCCTGGGAGATGGGCTAAGACCTGGCTCCATTGCCGATGCCAATGACGAAGCCCAATTTGCTGAATTATCAACATTAGGTGAGTTGACCAAGTTATCCTGGAAACACGACGTACAAGTTATGATAGAGGGTCCAGGTCATGTTCCCATGCAGCTGATCAAAGTCAATATGGAAAAGCAACTAGCGGAGTGTTCTGAAGCGCCATTCTATACGCTAGGGCCATTGACCACCGACGTTGCCCCTGGCTATGATCATATCACCAGCGCAATTGGCGCAGCGATGATTGGATGGTATGGCTGTGCCATGTTGTGTTATGTCACCCCCAAAGAACATTTGGGTTTGCCTAATAAAGACGACGTCAAACAGGGGATTATTGCTTATAAAATAGCTGCTCATGCGGCCGACATTGCCAAAGGGCATCCCGCTGCGCGTTATCGTGATGATGCCTTATCTGCAGCACGTTTTGAGTTTCGCTGGGAGGATCAGTTTAATTTATCATTAGATCCAGAAACAGCTCGTACTTTCCATGATGAATCCCTTCCCCAAGACTCGGCAAAAACAGCGCATTTCTGCTCTATGTGCGGACCAAAATTTTGTTCTATGCAGGTGACACAAGAGCTGAAACAATATATATGAAAGCAGGTGTCGTCGGTGCAGGAATTATGGGTCAATTACTTGCCCTGGGGCTGTTAAATGCAGGTTGGGAAGTCAGTGTATTCGAGCGAAACACGGATATAACTAAAATAAATTGTAGCATGGCCGCTGCTGGGTTATTGACACCCATCAGTGAGTTAATAACCAATGACCTAATCATATGTGATTTAGGAATGGCTGCAATCAACAAACATTGGCCATTAATATTCAACCAACTGCAGCAGCCCATTTATTTTCAAAACCAAGGGAGTCTGCTGCTGGCGCATCCACGTGATCAGGCAGAATTAACACGTTTTATTAATAGTTTGCGCAATAAACTGCACAAATCATCTTACTCAATAGAGCAGCAGATAAAGCCAGTAATCACAACAGATTTTGAACCTGAATTATCTAAAATCAGTTCAGGTTATTGTTTTACTAGTGAAGGATGTCTGGATAATCAGGCTATAATGAAACAATTACAAATTCATTTATCCCGACATGCCTCTTGGAAAAATGAGGACGTTAAAAAAATAATAGGTGGGAAAATTATCACCCATCAGCTCAGCCAATCTTTTGATATGGTATTTGATTGTAGGGGATTAGCGGCTAAAACTAGTTTTGTAGATTTGCGTGGGGTGAGAGGTGAGCTAGCCTGGGTGCAAGCACCTGAAGTTAATATACAGCGTCCCATACGTTTGCTTCATCCACGTTATAGTTTGTATATTGTGCCCCGCCCCGATTCTATTTACATTTTAGGCGCAAGTGAAATTGAGGCGGAAGATAATAGTGCAATAACAATAAAAACTCTGCTAGAACTATTATCATCTGCTTACTACCTACACCCAGGTTTTGCAGAAGCACGTTTGCTGCACACTATAACCCACTCTCGCCCCACTTTGCCCGACCAATTACCCAAAATTAAATATCGGGATAATTTCATAGCAGTTAATGGGCTCTATCGACATGGGTTTTTAATAGCACCTAGCTTAGTGGCTGATATATTATTATTTCTAAAATCCGGTAAAACCAACGTTAATTATCCAAATATATGGGAGCAGATGCATGATTCGAGTCCGGTTTAATAATACAACATTGCAGGTGGATGACCATTCCTCGCTTGCTACATTTTTACGCCTATATAATTACACAACAACCGGCATTGCAGTCATTATTAATCAAAATTTGATTCCACATTCGCAATATGATCGCACCTCATTAAATGAAGGTGATATTATTGAAATTATGTTACCCATGCAGGGAGGTTGAATCATGTGGAATTTAGCCGATAAAGAATTTAACAGCCGATTTATCTTAGGTACCGCCCTGTATCCATCCTTAACCACCATGCAGCAATCTATTGTGCATTCTCAGGTACAAATTATTACTTTATCTGTACGCCGCCAACAGACCCAAGGAGTATACGCAGGCAATGCATTCTGGGAGCATATAAAAGCACTGAATTGCACTATCTTGCCCAACACCGCCGGTTGTCGCACAGCAAAAGAAGCCGTAGCAATGGCAGAAATAGCACGCGAGCTATTTAACACCCGATGGATTAAACTTGAAGTAATAGGCGATGATTATAGCCTCCAACCTGAGCCGTTTGAGCTGCTGGAGGCGGCAAAAATCCTGCTAAAAAACAATTTTGAAGTGTTTCCCTACTGTACTGAAGATCTGATTTTATGCCAGCGATTGTTTGACAGCGGCTGCCGCATTTTAATGCCCTGGGCAGCGCCTATAGGCTCAGCTAAAGGTTTATTAAATCCTTATGCGTTAGAAATATTACGCGCTCGGCTTCCCGATGCTACTCTAATTATTGATGCCGGTATTGGCAAACCTTCCCACGCGGCGCAAGCTATGGAACTAGGATTTGACGGGGTATTACTCAACAGTGCGGTTGCTCTTGCCAAAGATCCCTTGCGGATGGCCCAAGCGTTCCGAGATGCAATTATCGCGGGCAGAGTTGCATATGAAGCTGGCATGCTTGAAGATAGGAATTGTGCTAATCCAAGCACTCCACTGATGGATACCCCTTTCTGGCATAATGAGGTTAAAGTTAATTAAATTAATTGCCAATCTCTATAGGAGAATTGACCATGAAAAAACCTATTGTATGGACTATCGCCGGCTCTGACTCAGGTGGGGGTGCTGGCATTCAAGCGGACTTACACACTTTCCAAAACTTAGGTGTCTATGGCTGCTCGGTAATTACCGCCGTGACTGCGCAAAACAGTACCTCTGTCAGTAGTATTCATGCTATACCGGCTGAAAATGTTGCGGCACAGATTTCAGCCTTGGCACAGGATTTAAAACCTAAGGCTATTAAATTGGGCATGTTAGGTGAAAGCAAAGCGCTGGATAGCCTAATTCGCTACTTAAGCAACTATTCTGGTCCCATCATTTTTGACCCTGTACTGGTTTCTACTTCCCGCCATAATTTATTCCAAGAGAATATTGAGCAGCGCATCGCTGCGATAAAATTATTAATACCCCTGTGTACGCTGATAACCCCTAACTTGCCTGAAGCGGAACAAATTTTAGGCACCTCGATTAATACCTACACAGATATCATCGCAGCGGCACAAAAATTTTTATCAATAGGGGCCAAAAGTGTCATTATTAAAGGAGGTCATCTTACTCTAGATAAATATAGTCAAGATTATTGGACTGATGGTAAACAGGCATTTTGGATAGCCTGTGAGCGACGCTCTAATGCGCAATTTCACGGCACAGGCTGCTCTTTTGCTTCAGCTATTGCGGCAGCACTGGCACTTGATTACAGTTTATATGATTCTCTGGTAATTTCTAAAATGTATGTCACGCAGGGCATTTATAATGCCGATAAATATGGGGCAGGTCCCGAACCGGTAGCCCATTGCGGCTGGCCCAGCGGACAGCAACCCTTACCCTATTTAAGTCGAGAGCCCATCATAGCAGCGATTAGCACATCTCCAGATTGCGGACCCACCCCCTTAGGGCTATATCCCGTTGTAAATTCTGTTAGCTGGTTGCAAACATTACTGCCGCTTGGAATCTCTACTATTCAATTACGAATCAAAAATAAAACAGGCAGTGATTTGGAAAACGAAATTAAAGCCGCTATTGAAATGGCTAAAAAATTTAATGCCAGGCTGTTTATAAACGATTACTGGGAACTGGCAATCGCTCATGGGGCTTACGGAGTTCATTTAGGTCAAGAGGACCTGGACACGGCTGACCTGGGTCGTATTAAAGATGCAGGATTACATTTAGGAATTAGCACGCATAACTATTATGAACTTGCCCGAGCGCATGCTCTCAAACCTTCTTACATCGCATTAGGGCATATATTTCCCACCACCTCGAAAATCATGCCCCATCCACCCCAAGGGATTCCTCGGCTCAAGCAGTGGCGCGATATGCTGAATTATCCTTTAGTAGCAATTGGCGGCATTAATTCACAGCGCTTACCAGCCATACTCGAAACGGGGGTTGACGGGGTGGCGTTGATTTCAGCGATTACCCAGGCTGCTGATCCTGTGAAAACCACGCAACAACTGTTAGAATTCGTCAACGGCCAGCTAGGTATGGGTAAAAATAAAGCAGCGGTTAAAAGGGACCAATTGGCACCGATCTAGATATAAACACCAAAGGAATAAGTCCATATGAAACCATTATTATACAAATTTTTATTGTCACTGAGTTGTCTGGCCTTTTCATTGAGTGCTCATGCTCGGGTAAATATTAGCCATACTCTGCTTGAGCCTTATACCCATGATCCGCATTTTGAATGGATAGTGGGACAACTAAAATTCCTGGGTGTAGAAGGTCCTACCTGGCATATTCTTTACGATGAAAAGAATAATAAAAAATTCTTGTTGCTGCACGACCAATATATCTATGAACCACCGGCTAATTTCAAAGATGGCGATATGGTGGTATTAGTTGGGAGAGTAAAGCATATGGAAATGAGTTCTTTTATGAGTGGTGATTATTATAATGTTAGTAGAATAGAATTGCTTGAAACTCACAATGCGGCTGTAAAGTTAGAACAGCAACAAGAGGAAGAAAAGAATAAAGGAAAGCACTAGGAACGAACGCTGTTATCCTGAAATAAATGCATCAATCAACTGACGCGACAGACTCAATTTTTTTGGTATTTCTGGTAGTTGATCCCTTGAAAACCATTTGGCATCTTCAATTTCAAAATTATCAATGGTAATTTCACCGCCAGCATATTCTGCAGTAAAAGCCAGCATCAGGTTGCTAGGAAAGGGCCAAGATTGCGAACCAAAATATTGAATATTCTTGATATCTATGCCTACTTCTTCTATCACCTCCCTCACAACTGTTTGTTCTGCGCTTTCCCCCGGCTCAACAAATCCTGCAACAACGCTATAAACCCCTTTAGAAAAATGAGGGGAGCGAGCCAGTAATAATTGATCTTTTCGGTGTATTCGAACCAGGATGACGGGAGCAATATGCGGATAAAAAGCTTCATTGCAGGATAGACAGTTTTTTGCACGTTCAGTATTACTTGGTGTAGTTGCTTGTCCACAATAACCACAGAATTGGGTGCTTTTATCCCAGAGTATAATCTGTTTCGCACGACTAGCTATTAAAAATAAATCTTCATTATTTAACGCTTCATAAGATTGACGTAACTGCCTAAAACTCATGCTCTGTGGTGGAGGACTGTTGGCTATTACTTCTGCCACAAAACAATGGGTATTATCATAAATTCCCAGATAATGTTTGCGTAAAACAGTTAACTCGCAAGCATCAATATCTAAAATTTCCGGGATCTGCATTTCAGTTGCAGTAAGCTGAACCAGTAATTCCTCCCCCCTAAATACAAACCACAGGGCAGGTGTTGAAAGTGGGGCAGGGGACTGCATTTGTGACAAAAAAGGTTTTTTCATAAAACTCCACATCCTATAGCTGAAGCGTTTGATATTTAAAGTATAACTGCTCACTCCGTCGTCCCGCGGCTTGTCCGCGGGATCCAGAAATGAGGTTTCTAGTAGCTTTTCTCTGGATCCCGCGGACAAGCCGCGGGACGACGGGACTGAGCTGGCTATGGCATGAGCAGTTACTTTAAAGTTTCTGAATGTAGCCTGCCAAATCTGCTAACAACTCTTGTTGTTTGTCGTTTAATGTTCTCTCAGTACCTAAAGAGTTGATGGCTGCCAGTGCCGCCTGTGGAGCTAGACGTTTTTCACCACGGTAATCTACTCTATCCGTAGTTTTAGTGAGTGAATTGCCCGCGATTAAATATTCATTAAACTGTTCGGCTAAATCGACTGGTAAATATTCAGGATAATTCCTCCCCATGGCACGTAGCATTATTTGCTGCAAAATAGGATTAACAAATTGCGGCGTGAGTTGCGCTCTAGACTCTGGCTTGGTTCGATGGAAAAGTTGGCAAAGTTGCTGCTCATACGGTTTTAAAAAACCAGCCTCATATAGTGCGGCCTGGGGGTCTAACTCGGGTATTTTGGGATAGGTATATTCCCTATGGAATTCGGTCACTTCTTGCAGCAAATGCGGATTGTACTGCAGCCATTGCAAATTATCAGCAGTAATTTGCAAACGCTCAGCTGTTAGGCGCTGTGTGAAACGCTCGGCCATGGGTAATAACATCCCGGGTTCACCCATTTTTTTACGTGCGACCCAGCTAGTCTCTGCGACAGAATCCTTAGTCATGGTGGATAATTCTGGTTTATCCAGGCGCAACCATAAACTCTGATTTTTATAATGATTGTGCTGGCCTAATGATAAAACGGGATATTGATACCACTCATTAGCACCACATTTGCCCAACAGCAAACCCAAGTACTGCTGCTCACCGCTATGGTTTGACCAAGTCGGCAGCTTTTTAATACGATTAGCCTCAGCTTGTTTATCAAAATATCCCATCGCGTAATTCCACATCTGCGCATCACGAGCAAATAAGCGGGCCAGGCCTAAGGTTGCTTCCACATCCACCAAAGCATTATGTGCCGCTCCATCAGCCAATTGATTGGCTGCATTAATATGTTCAAGTTTTAAAGTGGGTTTGCCATCTAACTCAGGCCAAGTAATCGCCGCATTTTTGTACAAAAAATAAAGCACAGTAATTGGGTAAAGATCAAACCGGCCACAATCATTGGCCCATTGGTGATTATAAGCGGGTAGTAAATTACGATAGAAAGAAAAACGTAAAAACTCATCATCAAAACCTAAAGTATTGTAACCACCGCTCTGGGTTCCAGGCGTATTAAGAAGAGTATATATTTCTTCCATGGCAGCCATTTCCACGGTGCCTTCTAACATGGAGGTTACAGGAATATTATGAATTAATAGCGCTTCAGGGTCTGGAATAACGTCACAGTTTAACTTGATCTGTATTTCGTGACGCTCCAGTTCATTTAGCTCCAGGTCCGTACGAATCGCTGCAAATTGTAGCGCCTGATCAAAACATTTATTACGACCTGTGGTTTCCAGATCATAAAACAAATAGGTCTTTGGCATGAAATCTTCCTTAAATAATTTTCTATTCTATAACAGCTTACGTAGTTTAAAGAACTACCGTATTGACGAGAAAGATCAGATAAAGTGCCCGTTCCAGCTGCCCCCTTCCTAACCTTCCCCCGCAAGCGGGGGCAGGGACTGGTTGGGCAGAATAAGTTAAGCTATGCACCCAATCCCATGTTGGCTCGAGCAAGTCCCTTCCCCCGCTTGCGGGGGAAGGTTAGGAAGGGGGCAGTCTCTTGTGGCAATCATTCTGTAACCGCTTAATATAAATAAATATTTTGTCGATTCCTCAGCCTTGCGGGAGAGGTTAAGAAGGGTGCAGCTGGAACGGGCAACAGAGAGCAGGCGAGTTACGCTGCCCAATCTAGAATTCTTAACCAACCATTAAAAAGGCGACGGAATTAACCCCACCACTTCATGAACTTGATGCAGAATCTTCTGCGAACGTTTCTGTGCGGCTTCTGCCCCCAGCTGTAATATTTGCTGTAATTTATCCAGATCCGCACGTAATTCATAATAGCGCTGTTGTATAGGCTGAAAATGTTCAATGATAGCCTCTGCCAAATCGCTCTTAAATTTACCATAGCCGCTGCCCTGATAGGCTTGTTCCAACTGCGCTATGTTCTGGCCAGAAACCAGGGTAAATATAGTCAATAAATTGGCTACACCGGGCTTAGCTTCCACATCAAAGCGTATTTCATTGCCAGAATCGGTAACAGCACGTTTAAGTTTAGTACGGATAAGATCGGGCGAATCTAATAGCGCGATATAATTATGTTCATTACTGTCAGATTTTGACATTTTTTGCCCGGGTTCCTGCAAACTCATAATACGTGCGCCCTGCGGCGGAATATAAGGTTGTGGAACGGTAAAAATCTCGCCATACAAGTTATTAAATCGCAGCGCCAAATCCCGAGTTAATTCCATATGCTGCTTTTGGTCTTCACCCACTGGCACGCGATGTGCGCCATAGACTAAAATATCCGCAGCCATCAGCACGGGATAATCAAATAGACCTGCATTGATGTTGGCCTCATGCTGCTTCGACTTGTCTTTGAACTGCGTCATGCGGTTCAGTTCACCCAGATAGGTAAAGCAATTTAAAATCCATGCTAGCCGAGCGTGAGCAGAGACATGCGATTGCGCAAACAGCACATTTTTTTTAGGATCTATACCGCACGCAATATATAATGCGAGCACGTCATAACAACGTTCTAATAACTGCTCCGGATCCTGCCTCACCGTTAATGTGTGTAGATCAGCCAGCATAAACAAGCAATCATATTCTTCCTGCATCCTGACCCAATTAGAAATAGCGCCTGTATAATGCCCTATCGTGAGATGGCCGGAAGGCTGGATACCACTTAGTAAAATCGGTTTACTCATAGTTGTCCTTAAATCAGTCTTTGATACCAGGCTTATTTTCTATAGGGATAACCCTTGCCCTTTTCCAGATAGGCGCGCAGGCTCATCAGCTGGCGTGCCCACTCAAAATTATAAAACGGTAAAGTATACAGCGAACTTTTCCAGCCGCGATGAGCAAAATTTAATATAGTATTTTTGTCTGCTAATTGCAGCTCAAAGCTGATCTGAGTACCTACCCATTCCTCCGGCCCCGCCAGACAATGCCAAACCACAGTGCGTTGTGGCAACAGTTTGACAATTTTCATACGCAGTTTCAACTTGCCACTATCAAACTCAAATTCAGCGACAGAATCTACCCTAGGCTCACAACGGGCGTATTGGGTCCACCAGCCAGTGATCGCCTTTTGTTCAGTTAAGGCCTGATAAACTCGAAGGGGGGGAACTTTAATGATGAGTTGGTGCAATATTTCAGCCATAAATCTACCTCACACAGGGTTTTATTAATTATATATGATTTAAAGTATACCATGGCAAAAAAATTATTAGCTTTATCCGTAACTATTCAGCATAGAATAGCTTTATCCTTTTGAATTCTTTCTGCTATAGAATTTATGGGATCTTCACTAACTGAAATTTAAGTGATTTTGAATAGTGCTAGGTTAGAGCCTGTAGTCCCTAGTGCTAGCATAAGTAGTTAGGAGTATATAACAGGTTGTTTGTGGGATGGAATGTGCCGCGCCTTACCCCTCTCCCTAACCCTCTCCCGCAAGGGGAGAGGGGATCATAGAGTTTCTCACAATTGGGAGAATGACATTCAACAATGCACAAGAAGAGGGGAGTTGGCACTATTTTAAATGCAGGCGGTATACCCCCTTTCCTCTTGGGAGGGAGTTGTTGAATTCGCTCCCATTTTTTGTGAAAGCACTGTATCCCCTCTCCCCTTGCGGGAGTTGCTATGCTGAATAATAGGGAAAGAGGTATGTGCCTTCGGTTAAAATATAGTTTTAACCAATAACCTCGACAGGAGGAGGCACATACCATGAGAGATTATACAGGAAAAACCGTGTTTGCTGGAATTGATGTTCACAAAAAGACATATGCAGTAACGTGTATCTGTGAGGGTATGGTAATGAAAACAGACACCCTGAAGGCAACTCCTGAGGAGTTAGTGCATTATTTACATAAATACTTTAAAAATGCGCAGATTAAAACGGCTTATGAAGCAGGGTTCTCAGGATTTGTATTACACCGTCATTTATTAGAAGAGGGAATAGACAGTCGGGTGGTTCACGCGGCTAGTGTAGAGATATCAGCCCGAGATAGGGTAAAGACAGATAAGCGAGATTCATTAAAATTGGCAACACAATTAGCCGCAGGGCGTTTAAAGGGCATTCATGTACCTAGCGTGGAGCGAGAAGCTTACCGCGAAGTCAGCCGCATGCGGGAAAAAATCGCTGAGGATAAGCGTCGAGTAGGAAATCGCATCAAGAGTTTGCTCTACCGTCAGGGTTTAATAGGCCCCGACGAGACCCCCGTCGTGAGTTGGAAATGGTTACAAAAAGTTCGGGCGTATGATTGTAATCCTTCGGTGAAGTATTGTCTGGACACCTTGATCTCTCAATGGTGGGAACTGGCGAACCGATTAAAAAACATAGAGCTAGAGTTAGCTAAACAGGCGCAAGCAGATAAAGAGCTGGAAGTCATTTATCAAAGCACTCCGGGGATAGGTCCAACCCATGCCCGTGTGTTGGCGAATGAATTAGGCAATATGGAACAGTTTAAAAACGAGAAGCAATTATTTAGTTTTACCGGATTAACCCCGAGCGAGCATTCTTCAGGGGAGCATAAACGACTAGGACATATGAGTCGTCAGGGTCGATCTATTCTACGCAAAACATTGGTAGAAGCTTCATGGACAGCGATAAGAAGAGATAAATCATTAATGGATATTTATCAGAGGATCAGTATCACTGCTGGTAAGAAGCGGGCGATTGTTGGGGTAGCGCGACGCTTAATTGGACAGATTCGGAGTTGTTTCAAGTCGGGGCAACTCTATCAAATACGCAAATCAGAAAGCATTTGCAAAAAGACGGGTGAAGTACTACCCACGGCCCTTTAGGGTGGTAGAGTTTAAATAACAAGGAGGTTTTGCTATGAATGGATTGAAATGGGGGCCTACCCCAAACCCCGAGATATTTGTAGACGTGATACAGGATAATCGAATCTGTCTCAAGTAACAGGGCAACCTCGAAGCTGCCCTGGAATCACGTCACGGTCATCGGCGTCTCCGCCTGTACCGTGATTAAATTATAGCAGAAAGTATAAACAGGAATGTTTTTGTAAGAAGTACCGTAACAATTATCTGTGACCTCGTCATACCCTGTTGTGAGGCGTAGTTTGGCCACCACGTGCGGGAGTTTGGGGCGCAGACTTTTATTCCGTCCGAATGGACAACTTGTGGCGGTTTTACGGAATTGACCACGAATAGCAGATTGGGCCAATAAGGCTTTGCTAGTTACGGTAATCTAAATAAAAACAATAGAGTTTTATGCTTAAACTGGCTTATGTAAATAAATAAACTTTATTTACCGGAGGCGCTCGTACCCCTATTGACAAATCACATAGCAGAGGGTTAGGGAGAGGGGTAAGGCGCGGCACAATTTCCCCTCAAAGCAACCCCCTCCACCCAAACCCGAACCGCAATTAAGTTACGACATGCTAAGTTACACCCTTGTTAAGTTACACCCTTTGTCTAGCCCCCTACCATGTACTATTATTTAAAGATAACCATACATACTTTAGGATGAGGATCATCAAAATGGTAAGATTATTATGTATTTTTTGTATATTTGGTGTACTTTCTGGCTGTGTGAGTGAAGTTCCACCCCCACCATCGCTCATAGGATATGACAACTATTATTACACCACCTCCTATGGATCAGATACATATTCCTATCCTTTGGATAGTGATGACAGCTATTACATTAAAAATAGTGGGATTATTCCATATTAGCTTAACCCCGGATCTTTAGGTTGCACAATTTAACATCAAGCTCAAAAACCCACTCCATTGGGTTTGGGTAAACTGGAAATTATGAGCGCGAAAATGTTGCATATCGATCCATCTCCGCCTCTGTAGCCGCCTCTATATAAGCCTTAGCAACCTTCTCCACATCTTCTGGTTTTTTACTTGAAGATAACCTCGAGCATTCTTCAGTGCTAGTGCCGTTTCGCTTCATCCAAGAAAGAGCGCCCTCTCTTTCTTCCTTGCTCAACTTTAACTTGTCCGAACCCTCTCCGTCGATGATGGCGTTCACAATATTTTTTTTGTCTTTTGCTGATATTGCATTTAATGTCCAAGAGTGTCTGGGCCCGCCCGACTCGCCTGCTGAAGATGAAATATCTGGGTAAATTGGAGCAGGAATGCCAACCTTATTATTCTTTGGAGTTTCAACATTATCTGATGGTGGTAAAATACCGCGTTCACTAAGAGCGCCATATGTAGTAGACGATGATAGATCTGGCTTTGATTCTGGTGGAGTAACTTCCAAATTTTGTTGCTTTTTTAACGTCTTCCTAACTTTATCAAGAATCACATAAGGGTTATTAGTTCCTGCTTTAGGGCCATCAGTGCCAACCGACTGAATGTTTTGAGTACCATTTTTATATGAAACAACCTTTGAAAGACCATAAGTGCCATCTTGATTCTTATGAACGTCTATAGCAACTTTATTCCCCGACGCCTCTTGAGGCTTGAAACTAACTGACTTATCGTTATGATCACGAATCGTAACCTCCATATTAGAATGCTTTGCAATTATTCTCAACACCTCTTGAAAAGATGTAGAAGGTTTTCCAATTGCCTCAATATCGCGCTCCAGTTGAATTTGATCTCTTTTTAATCTGCGTACAGTTCTTGCTTGTTCTCCAAACGGATTCTGTAGGAATGAATCTGTTTCTTTTATTCTCTTATCCAAATCATTGGCTTTTTCATTAAGTTCATATAAGTAAGAGTTTCTTAATTCATTACGTGATTCAATAGCTTTATTAGCTCTAGCTAAAATTTCAAAGCCATCATCGGTGGGACTCGGATCAATTGGCAGTTCATATTTTTCATTTGATAGTTTAACTTTGAAAAGAATAAATTTGTCAGGATTCGAAGCATCTGGTTTAACAAACAACTCAGCATAATTCCCTCGATCATCATCAAGAGGTCGGTACCGATCATTAGGATTATTAGTTGGATTGCCAAGACTATCACAAACCGTAATACGCCAATTGGCAGAATAATTCGCTATTACCTCCAACTCCTCTTCACAACTTAACACTCCCTTGTCTAAATCTTTCAAGACGTGATCAAGTTCCACGCGGTCATTATGCACATTATTAACATCAGTATTTCGACCATCGAACCCTTGAAATAGAAATGAGCTTACTATTTCTTTTTCTGCCGCCCAAAGATGCCCTCTTTCTTCTTTAAGGTTTTGTATAAATTGTTCATGTAATTTATCTCTTTCTTCACGCATTGATGACATATTGTTCCCCAAGATGTATAAAAATTTAACTTAGTTTTTCAGGATTTATAGATATATTTTTTTGTCAGTTTTACCTAAAATATAAAGTTTAGGAGATTTTAACATGCCAAGCTTAATATAAAATTAAGAAACTCCGCCTCTAATTAAAATCTCTCTGTACTGGATAAAAATAAAAAATTTGTAGAAAAATTGGAGTAACAAGCTGATATATAAGGAAAATATGTCTGACCAACAATAACAAAAGGATATATCAATAAAACAAATCAGCAGGTTATTCCACTTTATTTCATAAACATCGGTTATCACGCAAGAAGAATCCGAGCCACGCGCGTCAGCAAGTGTTGCCTAAGCTTCAGCGATCACTGCCCTCTCTAAGATATGCATCACTTTCAAAACGCACCAACCAAAAAAATTACTGCCCCTACTCAAGCCAGCCTTGCTTGTAGTTTTGAAGTACTCCACAGAGCATATTTCTTGCGATATCCCATAAAAGAGCACTATACAGCTTGGGCAGCGCTTGCTGACGCGCACGGCTCAGATTCTTCTTACGTGATACAGGAACATTTGCCAAGCTCCCTGGATCCCGCGGACAAGCCGCGGGACGACGTAGCGGGAGGGACGTGACGACAGACCCTAGTGCAGAGCCATAAACTAAAGAGCAACCCTACAGTAAACAAGAGAGCATCTAGCGCCCCCCACCACCTTTATGGTAGACTCCCATTTTCCATTATATTCATACTACAAGATTATTCGACAGTATTTTTTGCGGCGAGTTAATTCAATTTATGTCCATTCCTGTATCATCTGCCAGTACCCTGAAACTCTATAAAAGACTGCTACATTCCGTTAAACCTTACCAGTGGATTTTCCTATTAGGAATTCTAGGCACCGCCGCCTCTTCCGGCATTGATGCGGGCTTAGCCTGGATGATTAAGCCCATTATCAACCATGGGCTGGTGGATAAAAACTTCCATTTTATCCGCATATTGCCCTATGCCGTGATCCTGGTATTTATCCTGCGCGGTTTTGCGGTGTTTATGTCCTCATATTACATTGCCAAAGTGGGCAAAAGTGTCGTTATGGACTTCCGCCAGCAAATGTTTGCGCATATGTTGCGCCTGCCTGCCAGTTTTTACGATACCCAATCCTCAGGCCAATTATTGTCCCGTTTGATCTTTAATGTGGAGCAAGTCACAGAGGCCACTACGAATGCACTGATGATTATTGTACAGGATGGCGTATTGGCTATAGGGCTCATCGTCGTTATGCTCAGTCTCAGCTGGCAAATGACGTTAATGTTTTTAGTGGTTTTGCCGATGCTGAGCATTTTAATCCGCTATACCAGCAAGAGAATGCGCCGTCTCAGCAAGGGCGTGCAGCAATCTATGGGAGAAATAAGTCACATTGCGGAAGAAAGCTTTGAAGGTTATCGCGTCATTCGTACCTTTGGCGGTGAAGACTATGAAAAGCAGAAATTTGTCAAAGCCACTCGTGGCAATCTCCAGCGTGAGATGAAGATCGTCGCTACCAATGCCATTGGCACTTCAACTACCCAGATTGTAGTATCTATTGCTATTGCCCTGATTTTATTTTTAGCCACCTTGCCTTCCGTTGAAATATCGCCAGGCACATTTGCGGCATTAATTGCTTCTATGTTTGCTTTGCTGCGCCCGATTCGACGTATTACTCAAATCAATAACTCTATACAAAAAGGGGTCGCCGGCGCCCAAAGTATTTTCGAAATTCTGGATATCGAACCTGAAAAGGATACGGGAACGCACCCGCTGCAGCGCGTTAAAGGTGCCATTGAATACCGTCAGCTCACGTTCACTTATCCCCATACTGGCAAAAGGATATTATCAGACATAAACTTTCATATTAATCCCGGGGAGACTATAGCGTTAGTAGGGCGATCCGGCAGTGGCAAAACCACTATGGTCAGCTTGCTGCCACGCTTCTATGAAGTGGAGCAAGGGGGTATTTTGATTGATGGGGTAGATATCCGTAATTACCCTTTGGCCGACTTGCGCAATCAGTTTGCCTTAGTATCGCAGCATGTCACATTATTTAATGACACAATTGCCAAAAATATTGGTTACGGACGTCTCAGTGAAGTTGATGAAGCCGATATTATCCGCGCGGCTGAAGCAGCCCATGCCATGGAATTTATCCGCGAATTCCCAGAAGGTTTAAACAGTATTATTGGCGAAAATGGTGTGCTGCTATCGGGGGGGCAACGTCAGCGTATTGCTATCGCCCGGGCTTTGTTAAAAAATGCTCCTATCCTGATCCTAGACGAAGCCACCTCATCATTAGACACCGAATCAGAGCGCCATATCCAATCTGCTTTGGAAGGATTGATGCGCAATCGCACAACGCTGGTCATAGCACATCGTCTATCTACCATAGAAAACGCGGATCGCATTTTAGTGGTCGACAAAGGACGAATTATAGAAATGGGTACTCATAGTGAATTGCTTAGCAATAATGGGCATTATGCTTATCTGCACTCCTTGCAGTTCAAAGATGAAATTGAAACCGAAAAAACCGCAGATGCAGTGGTATGAACGCTTGGGTAAAGGCCTGGTATAACAAACACCCTTTACTTTATGGCTTATCGCCATTGTCAGCACTATATTGCAGCATCGCCCAATTAAAACGCTGGAGCTACCAGGCAGGTTTAAGAAAGAGCAGTTATTTTCCCGTGCCGGTGATTGTAGTGGGAAATATTACTGTGGGGGGAACGGGTAAAACTCCCTTAGTAATAAAACTGGCGGTTCTCTTGGCGGCTAATGGATTTAAACCCGGCATTGTCAGTCGTGGTTATGGGGGAATTCCTAGCACTTCCCCAAGACTAGTCACTGCTTACAGTGATCCGGTGGAAGTAGGGGATGAAGCCTTGTTAATGGCCAGGCGTAGTGGCTGCCCCTTAGTAACTGCCGCAAAACGCGTATTGGCTATAAAAACCTTACTCGAAAACTATCCTTGTGACGTCATACTTAGCGATGATGGTTTGCAGCATTATGCGATGGGTCGAGATATAGAAATAGCAGTGGTGGATGGCGCCCGGCGCTTTGGGAATGCCTTGTGCTTGCCTGCCGGCCCATTACGTGAGCCATTATCACGCATGAAGCAAGTAGATTTCGTGGTAACCCAGGGCGACCCTCAACCCGGCGAATGGCCTATGCAATTATTGCCGGGCGTTATTTATAACCTAAAAAATCCCCAACAAACCTTGGCTCCTTCCTCTATTGCAGTCCCCGTACACGCTGTCGCCGGGATAGGTAATCCGCAACGTTTTTTTACCCAGCTCGAACAATTAGGATTTACTGTAATTCCTCATGCATTTCCTGACCACTATCTATTTAAGCCACAAGATATTGATTTTGATAAACATTCAATGATTATTATGACCGAAAAGGATGCAGTGAAGTGTGAAAAATTTGCAGATGAGCGACATTGGTGCCTGCCAGTATCAGCCAGTTGTGACCTGGCTTTTTTTGATTTATTGCTTAAAAACATAAAGTTTCCCGTAGTAGGCAGATGACATGCAACAAGTGAGTGAGAGGTGTTACCAGTTTTTACAACTTTACCAGCCGCTAATGGTCTATACTTAAAGCAGATGCTTAGTTTTAAACTGATTTTTCTTTGTTTTACCAATAACAAGTTAAGTAATCTAATATTGTAAATGCTACTCAATCAATTTTTAAGAGGCACATTATGGCAAAGTTACCAAATTTTTCAGAATTAAGTAAAAAACTGGATTTGCATGGAATAGTAGATAGCTTCAAATCTGCCATTGGCTCCGGTCCTACTAAAATCCCAACCGGGGATGATATTACAGTTAAGTTTGCAGAATTAGGGATAATGGTACAAAAACTGTCCACCACACATGCTGAACAATCCCAAGCCTTGGCGGATCTGTATACTAAAATTAATAATTTAGCTAAAGAGGTACAGACATCAACTATTGCAACTCCTTTAAAAACTGAGCCTGTTTCTCCTGTTGAGCAACCTTTAGATCCAAAAGATGATGACCAGAAAAGAAGTTAGCGTTCAGTCGTCATTAGTTTTAAAATCCCAAAGTTTTAAGGTTTTATTCTTGCCTCTCACCGCTAGCGCTCCTGCATAATCTTCAGCTGGCTCCAGGGCGAATAAAGACCACTCTGCTGCTATATGGCCTCCTTGGCGAACAGACAATAAAGCAGCTTGTTTCTCTAAACTTACATCGAAACCTTTAAGCGGAAAAGACAAGCCTAAACCTAATGCTTTAATAAAAGCTTCTTTGCGTGTCCAAATATTAAAAAATGCGGCATTCCTTTGTTCATTGGGCAGTTCTAGTAATTCCCGCACTTCATAATCTGAAAAAAAACGTCTTGCAATTGCCTCAGCATCTATTTCCTTATGTATAAACTCTAGGTCCACTCCCACAGGTTCAGTCGCGCTGATAGCAAATAACGCTATTTCATTGGAGTCTGAAGTATTGAATTCTAAAGACAGCTTACTTCCTTGATCAAGCTGGGGTTTGCCATGGGCATTATACGTAAAATTAATCTGCTCCGGAGCCTGGTTGAGATATTGCGACAGTATTAATCGTAACATCCCTTTTGCCGCCGTGAAACGTCGCTTATGCTGCGCAAATTTATAGCGTAGGCCACGTTTTTGCTCCTCAATAGATAATAATTGCCATAATTGTTCGATTTGTGCGGAAGAAAAGTCCAGTTGAGTACGCCAAACATGAATTTCGTTCTCAGAAGGAATGATAATTTTTGCAGGAGGCGGTTGCCACGGCGGATTTTTATTCTGGTCGCTCATAGTCTAATCTCACTTAAAGTTTGCAGCTTGCACTATATTCATCTGCAGTCAATACTGTATTTTTTACGGTATTGTCTAGTTTTTCTCATCTGTTACGCTAAACACGCTTAATAATTATGTTAGCTCTTAAACTTAATAAGGAGAACTTTTATGTCGTTTATTCGTAGATTCACCCCTATTTTTGGCGTAATAGCCTTAGTGTTTTCTATGCAAGCATTTGCTGCTCAGCAAGATAATACTATTGCTTCAGATAATGCCAGTTCACAAATACCCGCCACTGTAACTGCCATAGCAAATGATAAGGTCAATATCAACACTGCCAATGCGGATGAGCTTGGAACTTTAAAAGGCGTTGGTGCCTCGAAAGCGCAAGCGATTATTGATTATCGCACCCAGCATGGTGCTTTTAAATCAGCCGACGAATTAGCTAACGTTAAAGGTATCAGCGGTAAAATACTAGCAAATCTGCTTAAAAATAATGCTGGGCGGATAGTGGTAGAGTAGGCTAGAAGAGTGTGGTTTTGCTTACTGATAGTTACTTTCTTCTTTAGTCGATTCCTCTCATTATGGAATTGCAAATAGTTAAGTTGGTTGCCATTAGAAGCTGCCCCCATCCTAACCCTTCCCCCGCAAGCGGGGGAAGGGACTGGTTTCGGTAGGATAAGTTAGCTATGCAGCCAATCCCTTGCCGGCTCGAGCAAGTCCCTTCCCCCGCTTGCGGTGGCACACTTATCTGAGTCTTCCTTCAAGAAACTTAAAATAATGTAGTATTGTTTCTCTTCCCTAGTTGCTGCCAAGTGAGGATAGATTCCCGCCTTCGCGGGAACGACAACGTGAGGTGGATAAAAAAGGTATGTCATTCCCGCGAAGGCGGGAACCCATCCATGCATGGCAAGGAGTTTAGAAAAATCGCCTCAAGGATTGCTTTAAATAGATATGAAATCACACATTTTTTTCGATCAAAACAATCCAGATGCATAGAATCCCTTAATCGTTGCTGAATAGCATCTATCCCTGATGTTGCCGATTCCTCAATTCGCTAAAGGGAAAGATGTATGCCTCTTAAAATCTTCTTGCGAATTTACATGAATATCTAATCGCAATATATTGATTTAAATGTAAAATAAAATTAAAAAGAGATCAATGCTAGAAGTTACATTATGTAATGATAAAATTTTTAAGACAAATTATAGCTTTCAGAGTTAACGTTATGATTAACAAGAAATTTTAAAAAATAACAGCCTTGTCACTGACCATGATACCTGCCAGATCCAGCAGGAAGCCCTTAGCTAATATGCAATGGCCTCTATAACCATACTAGACATCATCGGCGATGACGCGTTTTCTTTTGACCCATATAGGCCCATAATATAAAAACTATCATCAGTATCAGAATAGGGTAAATACCTATTTGTACCCAAGGCGTGATTCCTATCATAGGCTGTACTTCTCCAGAGAGTACAAACTCATGAAAAGATGGCGCTGCAGATAGAACTTGCCCTTTAGGGCTAATAATGGCAGTGATTCCATCATTAGTGCTCATTAGTGCATAACGTCCGGCTTCTAACGCGCGCATCTGTGCAATCTCTAAATGTTGGGCTGGAGCGAATGATTTGCCAAACCAGCTATCATCACTTAGAGTGACTAATATTTGGCCTCGCGGCAGCTGGTCTAATACTTCGGTAGGATAGGCAATTTCATAGCAGATAAATGTAGCAAAGGGTATGCCGTTTGCAGTTAACAACGGCTGGTGCTTCGGACCACTACTAAAGTCGGACATGGGAATCAAAACGTAATTTTTTAACCATAATAGAATGGAACGGAAGGGCATGTATTCCCCAAAGGGGACTAAATGACGCTTAAGATATTGCCCAGAACCCTGTCCTATAGCTAACATCCCATTATAATAATTATCATCTTGGGCAATAGGTATGCCAGTAATCAGAGCGCTTTGATGAGCTTTTAATAACTGATTCATTTCAACCAGAAAGTCAGGAACCTGAGTTTGATAAAAAGTAATGGCTGCTTCTGGCCAAATAATGATCCGCTTATCCAAGTTTTCCAGCGTTAATTTCTTATATAACGCTAGAGATTGCAAAGCCTGCTCTGGTCGCCATTTTAGCTGCTGAGAAATATTACCTTGTATCAGTGAGACTTTGACAGGCTGTCCATTCTGATGAGTCCAGCGAACCGAATTCAATGCCTCACTGCCCAGCCATAGCAAGAGTAATAAACCAATAACTGTCAATACCAGGCTGAAATGTTTCCTTGCCATAACCGCTACAACTATAATCCCGCTGCTAAAAGCCACAGCCCACGAGACTCCAAATACCCCTAAAATGGGTGCTAAACCGCTCAGTGGAGAATTTATCTGCGAATAACCCAAAAATAACCATGGAAATCCAGTAAAAAACCAGGTTCGTACCCATTCTAATAATACCCAAAGGGCAGGAAAGGCCAGTAAATACTTGCTTATATTATTGGCTGGGAAAAAACGCGCTAAAATATAAGCCTGAATAGCCGGAAATAATGCTAATACAATAATTAATAGGCCGGTAATAGTGGCTGCCAGTAATATATTGGCTTGACCATAAACACTTAAACTAATATAAACCCAGGAAATTCCAACTCCAAAAAATCCCAACCCAAACATCCAACCACGGCAAAAAGCACGTTGCGGGGAGATATTAGATAATAAAACAAGCCAACATGCTGGGGCTAGAATAGATAATAAAAAGATCTGGAATGGCGCAAATGCCAGCGGCAATAATGCACCCGCTATTAATGCTCCTAAATGTCCAGGCCAGGCGGGGCGTAGATTAATTCGACGGCTAAATGGATTTTTTGAATAATGTGCAGCATGATAAGGAAGATTGTAACTATTAACCATAAATCAATTTTTACCTCAGTTGCTGTTTTTTTTTTGCACTTATATACCCGATACAGTTAGGATTTCGGTGTTAGAGTAGTCCAGGTTGTGCTGAGATTTATGAAGTACAGGATGTACTTCATAAATCTCAGCACAACCTGGACTACTCTAACACCGAAATCCTAACTGTATCGGGTATAGATTATGTAAGTATGTTTGCAGGAACAAAAGTTCGAAGCATGCACCGAGGTCGGATCTCGATTGGAATTTATGCACAAGCCCTAGAGAAATTATGACTTCTCATCTTCAGATATTTGAGGAGAGGGCAGGGTCACCTGTAATAATTTGATTCTGCGCTTATCAGCGTATAGGACCTTAAATTCGATGCCATCAATAGATACTGCTTCAGAACGCTTAGGCAGATATCCAAAACATTTTGCAACTAGACCACCGATTGTATCAAACTCTTCATCACTTAGATGGGTATGGAAATAATCATTAAACTCTTCAATACGAGTTAAGGCCTTTACTGAATACTGTGAGCCGCTTATTTGCTGAATATTTGTCTGATCTTCATCTACATCATATTCATCCTCAATCTCGCCTACAATTTCCTCTAACACATCTTCGATAGTCAATAGACCTGATACACTGCCATATTCATCCACAACAATTGCCATGTGATTACGGTTAAGACGAAACTCTTCCAGTAATATATTTAATCTTTTGCTTTCAGGAATAAAAGTGGCGGGTCTTAAAACATTCGCTACTTTAAATTCTGCTTCTTTATTAACAGCAAAGGGCAGCAAATCTTTAGCAAGTAAAATACCTACAACTTCCTCACGAGATTCTTTTATGACGGGGAAGCGTGAATGAGCTGATGAAATAACGGTCGGTAATATTTCCTCAAGGGTTGAATCGAGCTCTATAACTACCATTTGTGAACGGGGGATCATAACGTCACGAACTTGCATTCCGTAAACCTGAACTACCCCTTCGATCATACGCATTGCTTCTGAATCTATTAAATGCTGGTCAGCTACATCGCGCAACCACTCTAGTAATTCTTCAGGGTTTTTAGGGCGTGAAAGCGCATGGCCAATACGTTCAAGCCAGGACTTACTCGACGGGTCATTACTCATAAGATTTGTTTTCTCCATAACTATTCATGATGTCGTTCCTTTGAAAAAGAGGGGAAGACTCTATTCTCATTTCCATCCGGAATGCATCTGTACCATCAGCATAGTAACCAACATATTTTCCCAAAAATTTAAAACCTATCTGTCTATAAAAATTTAAAGCTGCTTCATTGTCTATTCGCACTTCCAAGCTTATTCGCTGAAGTTTCATCGTATGAAGTTCCGCAATTGCTTTTTCCATTAAGCACTTCCCCAACTGCAACCGTCGAAATTTGGGATGCACAGCTATTGAATATAAATGGGTCATCGACGAATTTTTGCGTATTAGAAATAGAGCATAACCAATTAATTCATCTTTAATTTTTATTACTAAAAATAATACGTGTCCATGATTTATGAAGTGACTGAATTGACGCTTTGATAGGGGATAATTATGCGATTCAAATGATAATTGTTCCAGTGCCACTAGGGCGTTTAAATCAGCGGGTTGTACCTTTATTACTTTTATATCCTGTCCATTCATAGGCAATTGATAAGTATCTTTTAGTTTTACAGCTATCATACATAGCCCTGTGTTGACTGTCATATTATGCTCAGCGAATGATCTCCATCTGTAGCCCCTCTCTCCTTGCGGGGCGGATCGACACAAAATATTTATTTTTAATGAGGTTACAGAATGGTTGCCACTAGAAGCTGCCCCCCCATCCTAACCTTCCCCCATAAGCGGGGGAAGGTTAGGATGGGGACAGCTTCCAGAGGCACTTTATCTGAGTTTTCCTTCAAAAAAAGAGCTTACAGAGAATTTAGAAGTCAAATTCAACTAGTGGTAATACTTGTGGTTTTAACAATCTGATCTTTTTCGAGTTGTTTTATACGATTTCTAAGTGAGCGATTTTGTTTCTTTAACTTAAACCACGGGTAGATGATAGCAATAAAGCCAAGTAGTATTCCTATACCTAGGCAATAAACCATTAATAATGAAAGTGCAATTTTGGTGGTACCAAGATAATAATTTAATGGAACAGGAGTATCATTACGAATAGCAAAGGTTATACCTAACAATATGATTAGCACTATTAAAATATAGGATATAATTCGTAAAAATTTCATTGAATTCCTTATAAGTCATTCAGATGTTGTCATCCTGAGCGCAGCGAAGGATCTCCGTCTAGTGGCACCCCAAAGAGATCCTTCGCTGCGCTCAGGATGACAGCATTCTCAAAATGACAGCTAATTCGCAGGAAAACCGCCGCATGTCTCAACAAGAGAGGAGGAGAGCAAGTGCCTTCCTCCTAGTTTGTCTTTACTCTTTATTTTTATCGCCTTTAACTTGCTCTCTGAATAGATCTCCTAAAGTAGTACCAACCACTGGCTCTTTTTTGGACTGAGCTTTTGGCTCTTTGGGGGATTCTTCATCCAGTGCTTTCAAAGACAGATTAAAAATACTCAGCTTGCGATCTACACCTATCAATTTAGCAGTCACTTCATCACCTGGTTTGAAAAATTCTTGAGCATCTTTCAACTGCTCATTACTGATTTCCGAAACCCGAAGATGACCTTGCAACCCATTGCCTAAGTCTATAATTGCTCGCTTAGGATCAACAGAAGCAACTTGACCACTGACAATGGAACCTTTGGGATGATCATCCAGGAATTTACCAAATGGATCGCTTTCCAGCTGTTTAACACCTAACGATATACGTTCACGTTCAGGATCAATTGCCAAGATAACAGCTTCAAGTTGATCGCCTTTTTTGTATTTACGTATAGCAGCTTCGCCAGTGTCTTTCCACGAGATATCTGATAAGTGTACCAAGCCATCAATACCGCCATCTAATCCAATAAAAATACCAAAATCAGTAATGGATTTAACACTGCCGGAAACTTTTTCACCTTTAGTATGATTATGAGCAAACTCTTCCCATGGATTGGGTTGGCACTGCTTCATACCTAAAGAAATTCGGCGTCGATCTTCATCTATTTCCAGCACGATGACTTCAACTTCCTGACCTGGCTGAACCAGTTTAGCTGGATGTACGTTTTTGTTAGTCCAATCCATCTCAGACATATGCACTAAGCCTTCAATGCCATCTTCAATCTGTACAAAACAACCGTAATCAGTAATATTAGTGACCTGTCCAAACAGACGAGTATTGACGGGGTAACGGCGCGCAATGTCTAACCAAGGATCTTCACCTAACTGTTTCAGGCCTAATGATACACGTTTTTTATCCCTGTCATATTTAAGTACTTTAACCTTTATTTCGTCACCAACTTTCAAAATTTCGCTCGGATGTTTAACACGTCGCCATGCCATATCAGTGATATGCAGCAAACCATCTATGCCACCCAAATCAATGAATGCGCCATAATCAGTGATGTTCTTAACTACACCTGTGAATTCTTGACCTTCTTTTAGACTTTCTAGTAAGGCTTGACGTTCACCACCCGATTCCTCTTCAACAACTGCCCGACGCGAGACAACGATATTATTACGTTTCTGATCCATTTTAATAACTTTAAACTCAAGCTCTTTTCCTTCCAGAGCTGCAGCCTCACGTGTAGAACGAAGGTCCACCAAAGAGCCAGGTAAAAAAGCTCTGACTGAATTTAAATCTACGGTAAAACCACCTTTGACTCGCTCTGTTACAATACCAAGCACTGTCAGTCCCGAAGTAAAAGCTTTTTCAAGCTGTTGCCAGGCTTCGGTACGTCGCGCTTTTTCACGTGATACACGCGTATTGCCAAACCCATCTTCTAGAGTTTCGACAATCACATTAACCTCATCCCCGACTGCTACAGTTTCTCCACGAAATTCTTCAGAGGGGATGACTGCATCTGACTTCAGACCGGTATTAACTACAACCGTCTCAGGGGTGATGCGGATAATATTAGCTCGCACAGTAGCGCCAGGCTTAATATCGGCGGTTTTTAAGGTTTCTTGAAATAAATCGGCAAAACTTTCGGTGACACTCATTATTTTAAATTCCAGATTCAAGTTAAATATCTCAGGGTGATCGTGAGATAATTGTTTGTGAAGTCATTGTGGAATGACTGGTTAATGATTTGCGTCTTAATTATCACCTGACATAAAGGCCACTGATTGCTTAATCTACTTACTTAAGCTAACTTCTGGCGAAGTAAGTAAAAATATCGCGTAACGCCAATACCAAGAAATAGAGTCTAAGAAGCCCCAAATTATAATTAAAAAAATGTAATTATTCAGCACAAACTAGATTTCTCCCCTCTCCCGCAAGCGGGAGAGGGGAGAAAGCCGACCCTCAACCTGAAGTGCTGAATAGCTACAATAACTTAAACATCACGCTGTTCTACCTGTTGCATAATAAGAGCAAAAACCTGGTCAACTGTTAGTTCTGTGGTTTCGATAAGAATGGCATCAGTAGCGGGGGCTAACGGAGCTACTCCACGCTGCTTATCGCGGGTATCACGTTGAACTAGGTCCTGCAAAATAGCCTCAAGGCTAACACGTACCTCCTTGGTTTTCAACTGCACGAAACGTCTTTTTGCACGCTCCTCCAAGCTGGCTTGCAAAAAGATTTTCAGCTCTGCGTCTGGGAAAACAACGGTCCCCATATCACGCCCGTCTGTCACCAATCCAGGCCACCTCCTGAATGCCCGCTGCCGCTCCAGCAAAGCAGTGCGCACGGCTGGCAAAGCGGCAATCTTTGAGGCCACATTGCCACAGCTTTCACTGCGAATTGCTTCTGTTACATCCTGCTCAGATAATATAGTCCTCATGGCGCCATTTTTTTCAATAAATTCAATCTGCAAATTATTGGCAAGCTTCCCCAGTTGCTGTTCATTATCTAAATCGGCTCCTGATGCTAATGCCGCAAATGCTAATAGACGATAAAGAGCGCCACTGTCCAGATAGTTCCATCCTAATTTTTTGGCTATTAACTCACCCGCAGTGCCTTTGCCAGTACCGCCCGGGCCATCAATAGTGATGACTGGAGGCAATGAACTTCCGGCAACACTTTTTTTCATTTTAAATTCTCTCGCTGCTGAATAGTTACGCCAGATTTTTTATACTTTCTTCAAGAGCACATTGCACCGCCTGGCGCCGAATTGCTGTACGGTCTCCTGCAAAACAGTATTGTGACGCACGTGTCACTTTACCTATAGCTGCCCAGGCAACCCATACAGTACCGACAGGCTTATTAGTAGTTCCCCCGTCAGGGCCTGCGATACCTGTTATGGCAATACTGCCTTGTGCCTTACTATGAGTCAAGGCACCTTGGGCCATTTCAGTAGCTGTTTGGGAGCTGACGGCACCAAACTCGTTCAAAGTAGCTAAACTGACTCCCAACATTTCTTGTTTAGCATGGTTACTATAGGTAACAAAGCCTCTATCAAACCAGGCTGAACTACCTGCTACAGAAGTTATGGCCTCAGCTAACCATCCACCCGTACACGATTCAGCCACTGTCAAAAACCACCCTTGATGTTTCAACAATTCCCCCAGTCTAGTTGCCAGACTGTGTAATTCCTTGTTAGTGGTCATAGTATTTTTACCTGAGTTTGAGAAACTCTATTATCCCCTCTCCAGTAAAGCCAGGAGATCGACACAAAATATTTATCTATAATCCCGTTACAGAATGGTTGCCACTAGTAGCTGCCCCCTTCCTAACCTTCCCCCGCAAGCGGGGGAAGGGACTTGCTCGAGCTAGTATGGGATTGGCAGCAATAGCTTAATTTATCCTACCGAACCAGTCCCTTCCCCCGCTTGCGGGGGAAGGTTAGGAAGGGGGCAGCTACTAGTGGCACTTTATCTGAGTCTTCCTTCAAATCGCGGCGGAACGGCAGTATAAAGCTCATATCCAGGCAGCGCAATAAAGAGTGAGAGCTCGCACGTTTTCGTGTATCTCTGGAGTCCTGTCTTATCCTCAGCTAGAATAGCTTTCATGAATATGGATACAATAAAAACTACTGAAGAAGTGTCTTCACATACCCCTGTCATGCAGCAATATTTACGCATAAAAGCGCAATATCCTGATATGCTGCTGCTATACCGCATGGGCGACTTCTACGAATTATTTTTCTCAGATGCTGAAAAAGCTGCCCGGCTGCTCAACATTACCTTGACCTCACGCGGCCAATCCGCCGGTAGAGCCATACCCATGGCAGGGGTTCCCTATCATGCCTTGGAAAACTACCTGGCCAGACTAATACAGTTGGGAGAATCTGCTGCATTATGCGAGCAAGTAGGCGATCCAGCCACCAGTAAAGGACCCGTCGATCGCCAAGTGACGCGCATTATCACCCCGGGTACTGTCAGTGATGATGCGCTGCTAGATGAACGCAATGATAATCTGTTAGTCGCCATCCATGCTGTGAACAATCAATTCGGTATCGCCTGCCTTGACATTACCAGTGGTCGTTTTCAGGTGCTGGAAGTGCAGGGCAGGGAAGCCTTACAGGCGGAATTGGAACGTTTTAGACCTGCAGAAGTACTATTAAGTGAAGATTTTGAACATACCCAGCTTTTATCCCAACTTCCTACACGGCGCCGCCCGCCTTGGGAGTTTGAATTAGATGTCGCTCAACGCTTATTAAACCAGCAATTTCAGACCCAAGATTTGCAGGGTTTTGGTTGCAGCCAATTAACGATCGCCATCAGTGCCGCTGGTGCATTGTTACATTATGTTAAATATACCCAGCGTGCCGCGCTGCCGCACATTCGCGCATTAATTGCCGAGTCGCAAGATGCAGCCGTTGTTTTAGATGCCGCTACCCTACGTAACCTGGAACTGCTGACTAACCTAAATGGCGGTAAGCAGCATACGTTGGCAGAAATCCTCGATCATACAGCAACCCCCATGGGCAGCCGCACTTTACGTCGTTGGTTGACCAGACCACTGCGTGACACACAGATATTGATTATGCGTCAGCAAAGCATTAAGACCTTGCAGGCTCATACTCTCAATCAACCCTTACATACCTTATTGCGTGGTATCGGTGATATGGAGCGGATCCTGGCCCGCATTGCCTTACGCTCAGCACGGCCGCGGGATTTAGCCCAATTGCGCCAAGCATTAATTAACGTGCCAGAAATCCGCGCCCTACTCGACACAGTGGCTTGCTCACAAAATGCAGTAAACTTACCGGGTCTTATTAAAAAAGATCTGGGAGATTTTACGGCACTCACTCAACTCCTTAAATCCGCTATTGTAGACAACCCTCCGGCCCTCATCCGTGAAGGAGGAGTCATTGCCACGGGGTATGATGAGCAACTAGACGAATGGCGCCAATTAAGTGAACACAGTGACCAATTTCTAATTAACCTGGAACAACGAGAAAAAGAACGCACCGGTATAAGCACACTAAAAGTAGGTTACAATCGTATCCATGGTTACTACATTGAAATTAGCCGCGGCCAAGCAACTCAGGCCCCTATTGAATATATACGTCGACAGACATTAAAAAATGCCGAACGTTATATAACCCCAGAACTAAAACAATTTGAAGACAAAGTATTAAGTAGCAAAAGCCGTGCACTGGCGCGCGAAAAATTATTATACGAAGGATTATTAGAACGTTTAATAGAAGAGCTCATTCCTCTGCAAACCACTGCCGCCCATTTGGCAGAATTAGATGTATTAAACAATCTAGCAGAACGTGCCTGCACTTTGAATTTAGTCGCGCCAGAATTCCAACAACAACCTGGCATTTTTATTGAAGCTGGCCGTCACCTGGTCATTGAGCAAGTTAGCCAGACTCCATTTGTGCCAAATGACATGAAATGCGATGTAAACCGTCGTATGCTGCTCATCACCGGCCCTAATATGGGAGGAAAATCCACTTATATGCGGCAAAGTGCTTTAATCACGTTACTGGCATTTACTGGCAGTTTTGTGCCTGCCAGCCGTGCCATACTTGGCCCCATAGATAGAATTTTCACTCGCATAGGCGCTAGCGATGATTTAGCAAGCGGTCGCTCCACTTTTATGCTGGAAATGACTGAAACAGCTAATATTTTGCATAACGCAACCGCAAATAGTCTGGTACTTATGGATGAAATCGGTAGAGGTACTAGTACATTTGATGGCTTATCACTCGCTTGGGCTTGCGCCGCATACCTGGCGCGAGAAATACGGGCTTTGACTCTCTTTTCCACCCATTACTTTGAGCTCACTCATTTGCCACAACAAATCCCTAATGTGGTTAACATCCACCTGCACGCAGTAGAGCATAATGACAAAATTGTGTTTTTACATACCGTGAATGAGGGCCCAGCCAGCCAAAGCTATGGGCTTCAGGTGGCGCAATTGGCAGGAGTGCCTGGAATCGTTATTCAACAGGCCAGACAAAAATTACATGAGCTGGAACAACATAGTGTCCAAAAACCAAAATTAGCGCCTGTGCAGCAAGCTTTATTACTCGAGGCTACCGAGCATTCCGTGTTGCAGAAATTGAAAAATATCGCACCTGATGCTTTGACACCTATGCAAGCTTTAGAACAAATTTATCAGTTAAAAAAAATGCTGACGGATTAATTCACCACCCAGGTTCAATATGTTATTAAAAAAAATTCGTGAAACTTTTATTGGACTACCGCGCAACCCCTTTGATACCGGTACGCGAAAAAATATCGCGTTAATTGCATTTCTCGCCTGGATTGGCTTGGGTGCTGACGGATTGTCGTCTTCTTGTTACGGACCTGAAGAAGCATTTTTAGCCTTAGGAATTCATTATCATCTAGCACTTTATCTGGCTATTTTGACTGCTATTACTGTATTTGTCATTTCCCTAGCCTATAACCAAGTCATTGAGTTATTTCCCAGTGGTGGAGGAGGGTATAAGGTCGCCAGTAAACTGATTTCCCCCCATGCTGGTGTTGTTTCTGGTTCAGCTTTAATTGTGGACTATGTGTTGACCATCGCCATCTCAGTGGCTAGTGGTGTCGACGCCTTATTTAGTCTATTACCCATTGCAGCTCAGCACTACAAACTACAATGCGAAATAATTATCTTATTGCTGCTGCTGGTGTTGAATCTGCGTGGCATGAAAGAATCTATCAAAATATTAATGCCGATTTTTTTAGGCTTTGTCATTACCCATTTCGCCTTAATTTTTTACGGAATTTCTCTGCATGGTGCACATTTGCCACAGATGCTCACCAATACAGTGGAAGATACCCGACAGTTTATTCAAGAAAGCGGCTGGTTTGTAGCCCTTGCTATATTTTTGCGCGCCTATTCTCTTGGCGGAGGAACCTATACCGGTCTAGAAGCTGTTTCTAACAATGTTAATCATCTGGTAGAACCGCGGGTACGTACTGGAAAATGGACTATGTTTTATATGGCCGTATCACTCAGTCTGACCGCTGGCGGCATCATCATGCTCTATTTGTTGTGGGAAGTTAAACCCATTGAAGGCCAAACTTTAAACGCTGTGACTTTTAATCAAATTTTGGCCGGCTTTCCCATGCAACATGGGCTGTTAATGTTGGTATTGATATTAGAAGCCGGATTGTTGTTTGTGGCAGCCAATACCGGGTTTTTAGGCGGCCCTGCTGTATTAGCTAATATGTCCATGGATGGCTGGCTGCCCAAGCGCTTCCGTAATTTGTCCACTCGCTTGGTAACCCAGACCGGGATCGTCTGGTATGGTGTGGCTGCTATTTTTATTTTATTTTGGACTCATGGTGAAGTATCCATGTTAGTTGTGCTGTACAGCATGAATGTGTTTCTGACATTTTCCTTATCATTACTAGGTTTATGCCATTATTGGTTACGCAATATGAAACTAAGCATCAGCTGGTTTTATCACTTTATTTTATCGCTAGTCGGGTTTCTGGTGTGCATTTCCATTTTAATTATCACACTGCTGGAAAAATTTACCTCCGGAGGTTGGTTAACTGTTTTAATCACCAGTAGCGTAGTTAGCTTATGCCTGGTCGTCAAAAAACATTATGTTTCTGTAGAAAAGCAAATAAAGTATTTAGATGAAATTCTGACTATTCCCTTGTCACCCGTTCAGCATGAAAGAAAAATTCCAGAATTGGACCTGAGCAAACCTACCGCAGTATTACTCATTAGCGAAAGTACTGGACAGGGTATGCATACCTTGCTATGGATTCAGCGTATGTTCCCTGGACATTTCAAAAACTTTGTTTTCATGAGTGTAGGGGTGGTAGACGTGGGAAGTTATGGCAGTGAAAGTGCATTAAAAGAATTACAAGAAAAAATGGAATTAAGACTGCAGTATTTTATTGATTTCAGTCATCAACATGGTTTTGCTGCAGAATCTTTTGCAACTTATAACAGCGATCCGATCGATGCGCTGGTAAAACTAGCTGATGAAGTCTCTCAGAAATTTTCTAATTGCGTATTTTTTGCTGCTTCATTAATTTCAAAACAGGATAATTGGTTCCATCGCCGATTACATGGTGATGTGCCGGTGATATTACAGCGACAGCTGAATCTAAAAGGTTTACAAATGGTTATTTTGCCCGTTAAACTCGAACGCTGAGCAAAATTCAGCTCGTCGTAAGCAGCGAGCTAACCTTGAACCCCACAATAAGGAGACTGACATGCCTTCTTTTGATATCGTTTCAAAAGTAGATAGCCATGAAATCCATAACGCAGTAGATCAAGCCAACCGTGAAGTCAGCACACGATTTGATTTTAAAGGCAGCAATGCCCGTTTTGAATTGGTTACGGAAAAAATCACTTTATTTGCGGAAACTGAGTTTCAACTGAATCAAATGAATGAAATTTTAATGGGTAAACTCGCTAAACGGCAGGTGGATATATTATCACTGGATACCAAAGAACCAGAACTCAAACACCGCGAAGCGCGTCAAGAAATTGAAATCCGCCAAGGTGTTACAGCCGAAGCTGCTAAAGCCATCGTAAAATTTATCAAAGATAAAAAGCTTAAAGTACAAGCGTCAATTCAAGGTGAGCAAGTGCGTGTCACCGGAAAAAAACGCGATGATTTGCAAGACGTTATTGCAGCATTGAGACAAGAAAAATTTGGTTTGCCTCTACAATTTGAAAATTTTCGGGATTGAAGCGTACTTTAATTCCTGTCACCGCGCCAACTGTCATCCTGAGCCTGCGAAGGATCTCTTTGAAGTGCCACTTGAATAGAGATCCTTCGCAGGCTCAGGATGACAGCCATTTTTTATAGTGGATTAAGCAGACAACCTATGTAAGCATTTATCTTGCAGCTTATTGTATTGTGGGAATATCCGTAACCATTCACCAAATTCAGGGAAATGTCATTCCCGCTGGCACAATTTGGAGCGAACGTGTTGATCTTTCAGGCGGGAACCTATAACCCAATTGTTAACTGCACCTGGCAGTTTTAATGGAAAGGTAGGCAATAGGTTCCCGCTTGAAACTCCATCATTCTTGGATAGTTCTGTAAAGCGGGAATGACAATTCTCGAAGGTGCTGAATAGTTACGAATATCCTATCCTAGCAGCTATTCTCTAAGCCCAATCGTGATTCTAGATCCGCCTCTAACGTCTCAAATTTCCAGACATTTTTGTCCTTTCCGAAAGCCGGGCCGAGGTCACAGCCGCATTTTGACGCAATATTATTAAACTTATCGTTATCAAAATCTGAATGAATCTCTTCTCCTCTCTCCACTCCGTTTAATATCCCTGATTTATACTGGTCTTCAATGTTATAAGGTGCGAAATCACCATTTACCAACCGATAGGCTTTTAATTGATTTTCTATCACACACAAATAAATAGTACGTGGATCTTTGTGCTCTCCTTTGAGGTCTGGTTTTTCACCATCATTTAATCTTAAAATGCGGTTAGCTTGTGCCACATTACCGAGAAAACGGTTGTCAACCTTACTCGGGCTAGGTCGTTCATTCTTAGATTCTTGACTTTCAATTGCTTTGTTAAATTTATACGCCATCGCTAATTTAGCCTTTAAAATAGCCTCTAATCTTAGATCAGACAATTCTTGCGGTACTTGTTTTTCCTTGGCAAGCAATTCCTCTTTAAGTGATATTTCTTTTTTTGTTAATTTCTTTTCTTTTTTGTCAATTTTTTGTGATTCAGCTTTAAAACTCTGAAAGTCTAAGCGCACTTGTTGAGTAACAGCATATTTTTCACTTTTATTTTCGGTATTGTTAACTTGATCTTCAGAAGGCTGTTGTTTAAGAGGCTTTTGCAGATCTAAAATAGTGTTCTCTATTTCTTCCAAATCCAATATCGATCTCTCTACTTTCCCTAAAATTTCCTCCTCTCCTTGACCTTTTTGTTCCTTTAGTTCACCCCTCAAACGGTCTATTTTTTCTTGATGTTTTTTCTGAAGTTCCTTAATTCCAATTGGAAATGTTTTTTCCAAATTTGATATATACTCATTAATTTTCTGTCTCGAGCTTGGTAGAATTTGTTTCCAGCTGGTTATTTCTTTATCTATTTCCTTAAGTGTACTGTCAAATCCATTACGTTGCTGGTTAAAATTTTGCTGCAACTCTGTTTGTTGCTTCATAAGAGCTTCCAAAGTATCATTTGCTTGTCCCTTACCTTTTTTATCACTTTCTTTTATACATTCTTTGTCAAGATTACCCATAGTAGCTGCAAAATTCTTTTCCAAAATTTCTTTTTCACCTTTAATTCTATTCTTTTCTTCACTCAAGCTCTTTATCTTCTCTGGTGCTTGAGCTATTTTGTCCTTATCTTCTTTTTTATCGAAAGCTTCCTTAATTTTCTGTAGCGAACTTGAAAATGTTTCTCCCAATTGGGTTATGCGGCTCTCGACCGCCTTCCTCTCCTTTATTAAGACTGGTGTTTGAGCTTTATATTCTTCTTTCTCTTTAGCTATTGCTTGCTTTAGTTGTTCTTCTTCAAGCAAAAATTTATCTATTTTAGCTTTACGGCTTGGGTGATATTTTGCGATTTGCACCTTATCTTCTTCTTTGTAATATTCTTTGATAGAAGCATTATGCGCTAATTGGTCAGGGGATTTATACTCATTGTATTTTTTATCAAAATCACCTCTTAGAGAGGGTGGTTTATCTGTAATAAAGGAAAAAGGGGAGCTTGAAAAAAATAAACTATCACCTTTTATATCTGGATCTCGGAGGCTTGGATCTTGTAATTGCTCTTGAAGAAACGCCTTTCTTTTTTGCTTCAACTCCTTCCACTCTTTATTTTGTTCTTTTGCAGCTGAAAAAGCGTTAATTCCCAAACGCTGAACTAACCACTTACCGTTGCCCATGTTATTGGCTTTTTCATTTTCAGACTGATTTAAAGCGGTATTAAGTTTAGCGTATCGTGCACCATATTCTTCAAAGGTATGAGTTAATGAGTCAATAAACGCCAAGGATTTCAGAGCGATGTTTTTAACGGGCTTCCAGTTATCTCTTGGCGAACGTTCTTTCACGCCGGAATCCCAATTTTGGATTAGATTTAATATAGGAAGATGTTGCTCATCAGTGATTAGAGCGGATTTCTTGGTGATTGACTCACGTAATTTGTGTAGCTCTTCGCTGGCTTTTTTACTGTTTGACAAAAAGGCTACATTTGAATAGTACTCATTTCCCCGCAGTTCTTTAAAAGGCGATGTTAAGCTTTCAATGATTTTTAAAGCTTTCAGCATATCACTCATTAGATGACTAAGCGCCTCTTCTGATTCCTTAAGTGAGGATGTCGAACTCCTACTATTTAAGCTATGCTCATCTTCATCATCTGGATATACAGCCGCTTTACTAGTTGTAACGAAACCATTCTCATTACTATGTGAATAATCTATGCGATTTTGTTCGGCATCCGGCATTTCCTCATTATCATCATCGCTGTCTTCCGGATTGTAGTCTGAATAAGCAAGCTTCTTCTTTTTTTCACCGCTATCCGAGCTAGCTTGAGATTGATGCTCACTCTTTTCATCGTCCGAACTCGTTGAATCAACAAGTTGTTCATGTTCTCTTTTGCTCAGAATTTTTTTTGCTGTTTTAATATGATTTTTTACTGAAGCCATATCATTTTCATCTATATTGCTCAGCGTTTTTAATGTTTTAATCTGTTTCTTTATTTCTTTTCCCATTATTGCATTTACACTTCTTATATCACTCAAATTACTTATCGAGCCCAGATAATCTAGCGCATCCATATATTTTCTTACTTTATTTATATCATCTATATCATTAAGGCTCGTATTTCCCAGCTTTTTTTGTATTTTATTGTATTTTTTTATTGAATTTATATTGTTGATGCATTCGCTTGCTTTCCTGCTTATAGTAGCAAGATGATTCATTTCTTCAGGGACAAGGCTTGCTTCTGTAGCCACAACTGCAAAACTACGCGCTACCGCTAAATTTTCTTTCTTTAACCCCTTTACTTTTTTATTTATTTCTCGCTGTGCTCTCTCAGCACTGGTGCCCCAGAAAAACTCTTTAACCCGATTCAGCATATTTCTCTCCCATTGACGCAATCAGTAAATGCACCAATACGTAATTTGTTAACAATCAGTCGCCCCTACGAGGCTCGCTAGTAAGTTTTAATATTTTTTAAAAGCCTGTGCATGAGGCAGCTGGTGAGTCTAATCCTTTGATTAAATCTCTGATTTGGATCTATGGTTTTCAGACAATTGTTATTAACAAAATCTTCCCTAATCTCATTTCCATTAGGAGAAATCGAAATGAATTATCTAGAAAAACTATAGTTTAATGTATAAACCTTATGTGAATATTAAGGCTGGCAGTAAAAGTTTGATAAAATTTGTAGGGGACGAAAATTCCACAACCACGTCGTTCCGCGGCTTGACTATGGTATCGCTTGAAATTCCATAATTTTCTCCTTCTTTTATTTATAATGATGCTTTAATATAGAGTATAGCTTTTGACAACTACAAATTAAGGCTAATTGCAAGGACAAGCCACGGGACGACGGGACTGAGCTGACTATGGCATGAGCAGTTATTTTTTGCTTTTATCTAACACTATTGCCTAAATCTATTCCAGGAGATTCTTATGACGATAGCCACAGCCACTTTCGCCGCCGGTTGCTTCTGGGGAGTAGAAGCCACTTTCCAAAAATTACCTGGCGTCATTAGCACTACCGTAGGCTATGCCGGCGGCACTACGGAAAATCCAACCTACGAAGATGTTTGCAATCATGCTACGGGTCACGCAGAAGTTGTGCGCATAGAATATGATCCAGATAAAATTTCTTATGATCAACTGTTAGCAGCTTTCTGGGATACACATGACCCGACCCAATTAAACCGCCAAGGTCCGGACATTGGCACACAATACCGTTCAGCCATCTTTTTTCATACGCCTGAGCAAGAAGCCCAAGCCATAGCTTCTAAAGAAGCGCTGCAGAATTCTGGAAAATTTACCCGAACCATTGTCACAGAAATCCGCCCCGCTCCTCCTTTTTACCGCGCCGAAGATTATCACCAACAGTATTTGGAAAAACGTGGTTTAGCTGTTTGTAAGCATATTAATAAATAGGGGCTTTACCACTTTCCCGTAAGGGCATTGTTGAATGATTCGCTCCCATTTTTTTGGAAAAGCACTGTATCCCCTTACGAGGGCGTTGTTGAATAATTCACTGCCAATTTTTGGAAAAGCACTGTATCCCCTCTCCCGCAAGGGGAGAGGGGATCATAGAGCTTTCCACAATTGGGAGGTGAATTATTCAACAATGCCCCCACAAGGGGAGAATGGACTATAGAACCCCATCAATCTACCGTCGTACCTCTATTAACTTTTTTGATACCCCTAAGGGTAATAAAACGCCGCAAAACTATTAACCAACTATCAACCGGCAAACGCCATAAGGAACTGACCCCCCAAATTAACTGCAAATATCGAGGGTAGGTTATAAGACGATATAAGGCATTACGGAACCCCGTCAATCGCGAATGCTGATACCACGAGCGCATCAAAGTTCCCCAAAATGACCGTGCTTTTGGATTCACTTTATAATTATACTCGTTATAAACAATCTTCTTTACGGGTATTTGTTTAAGTTCCTGAAGAAATTCCGGAGGAACTGGCCCCCCTAAGCGTTCATGTAAATAGCGCAAAGTATCATGCATGACCAGGGATAAATGATACTTTTTAGCTTGGTAGGCCAGATAGTTCCAATCAATAGTATCCACACCGCCGGCCATGATAAACATTGCATCCGCAACCCAGTTAATTTTTCCTCCTACCACTTCACCTCCGCCATGCACACAAGCATGAAATAACTGATCGGTAAGGTTCAAGGTGCGCATTTGTAGGCCAAAAAAATTCAGGGGTATGCTGTTTTGCCGAAAACTTAAATCATCCCTTGAACGACATTGGGAGAATACTCGCCAATGTAAATCAATTTTACAGTTCAACGACTCATGCTTAAATCCCTGCGAATGACGAACAGAAAAAAAAGCTTTATTAAACATTTGCCTAGAACCAAATCCCGGTTTCCATCCGTGCTGCAATAGAATATCCACCGCAGCCAATGCTTGTTCCTCGGATACCATAACATCGCAATCTGCCATAACACGTAAACCAGCATCTTTATAACATAGAGCACTAAGTGCTGCCCCTTTCAATAGCCAAGTCTCAATACCTGCCGTTTGATAAGAGGTTAGCAATGGCCCCGCATTACGAAATAGCTCATGATTTTTGACCCAATAATGCTGATAGTAACTTTTGTATTTATCTAGCAAAGGATCGGTCACCTGCTGGTTGCGCAAATTACAATATAAAAGTGGCAGCATTTGGATTGAGGGGAAATCCAAGCCTGTAAAATCAACTGCTGATCGCCATTGTTGCCAAGCGCTTAGGGCATGCTCGCCTTTAACAAGACTCGCCGTTAACAGCAATTCATGCTGGTAATTTGGCCAAAGGTAAGGTTTTGGTTGTTGTTGCATAGGATTCCTGTTTGAGATACGACTTTATCGTGGCGCCAAGGGGGAATAAACACATTTAAAGTAGGGGAGTAGGACCCCACTGCCTATCTTAACATTAATTTAAGCATACAATGCTATATTAGCCACAGCTTGGGAATAATTTTGGGTAAAAACCTAAAAATCAATTTCTCAAAGTGAATATTTCCAATAACTAATTTCAGCGATGTATACAATGTCACAACACAAAAAAAACTTTTTTTGGCAGTTTGAAAGGTCCATCACAACTACCGAGTTCTCTAAATAGTTTGAGCGGCAATCCAGTTGTTTCTTCTTTTGATTCAGATGAAGTAAAAACTAAGGCTCCTCCTTTAGCTCCCTCTTCTTCTGAGCTCATTCAAAATGAAGATAAAAAAAGAACTCAAAACTTCTTATTTGCTAACGTTGATGCAGCTTTAAAGAAAGTTGATGATTTAGCTACTAAGACTGATTTAAAGAGCTGCGAGATTGATGAACTTCGCTCAAGTTTAAAAATCGCATTAAATAATCTTATTGCCAATGTGAGCAAGAATCCTGAGGCTACCGAAAAAAGAAATGGGCGAACTCCAGTAGAGGTTCTTATGGACTATTACCACAACAACGTTTCGCCACTGTATTACATTCCTAATAAATCTAAGACACCTCAAAACAAAATTTTACTAGATCTAGGAAAGGAGATATATAGGACTATAATACCGATGGATCGCCAGATGCCTACCCTGTCAGTCGCAGAGCTTCACAGCAAAAAACAACACCAAATAATTTTTGATATTTCTTATAGCGAGGCGACTAAAAAAGCTTATGAAGCTCAAGCTAATGGTACATTAAGTTTTTTTGCCACTAAACCTTTTAAGATGCTGCAACAAGATATCGCTGAAAGGTATAGCAAAACTGATAAATTAAATGAAGCTAATATCAAAGAGGTGACCAAAGCTACAGAAGACCGTGACTTTCCATTTTAATCAGGAATGGTCGTTCAGCCATTTACCGAGCTGCGACCGTAAGGGAGCGTTTACATTGCTCCAGTAAACGCTCCCTTACGGTCGCGGCTCGGTATCCTTCCTTTGACAAATAAACAGTCAGCATGTTATTTTGCTAGCGTATTAATACCCTAGCAACGACGCTTATGAAAACCTACCATCCTCAACATCTCACACAAAGCCGCAAGGAACAGTTATATACTGCCATGTCTTTCATCAAATCCGCTACCGAAGCACAAGATTTTCAGCAGGATTTATACATTCCTGCTGAAATCCAAGCCATTAATCCACCACCCTATACTCAAACAGCAGAAAACTGATGAAACCAACCTCTCGGCTCAGAATTGCAATACAAAAAAGCGGGCGCTTAAATAGCGATTCGCTGGACCTTTTGTCGCGCTGCGGCCTTAAAATTCGCGCCAAACACAATACTCTATTTTGCCATGGTGAAAACCTTCCCATCGACGTGTTATTTGTTCGAGATGATGATATTCCTACTCTAGTAGTAGACGATGTCTGTGATCTCGGCATTGTAGGAGAAAATGTATTATTTGAAAAAACTCAGACTCCTCAGCACAAGGCTAAGGCGTCTCAATTCGATATTATCAAGCGGCTGGGTTTCAGCCGCTGCCGACTTTCGATAGCTCTTCCCGAAGAAATTGCCTATACAGGTCCACAAACTTTCCAAGGGCTTAAAATTGCTACCAGTTATCCTAATCTTCTGCAACAGTACCTAGAAAAAAATCAGATCAATGCTGAAATTACAATGATTTCAGGCTCAGTAGAAATTGCTCCGCGCTTAGGCATGGCAGATGCTATCTGTGATTTAGTCGCCACAGGTCAGACCTTAGAGGAACATAATCTTAAAGAAGTGGCAGAAATCATCCACAGTCAAGCTGTACTCATTAAAACGCAAAAAAATTTCGAGCAAAAAAAGCAGCAGACGTTTGAATTATTGTTACGCAGGATAGAGGGGGTATTAAAAGCACAGGAAAGTAAATATATTATGTTTCATGCGCCTAAGTCACAATTGGCGAAAATTAAAAGCATACTACCTGGAGCAGAAATGCCAACGGTAATTCCGTTGGAAGGGACAACGGAAAAAGTCGCAGTACACGCAGTATCTACCGAAGGCGTATTTTGGAGCACCCTGGAAAAATTACAGCAGGCGGGTGCCAGTTCAATTTTAGTGTTACCGATTGAAAAAATGTTGGATTAGGAAACCAGCTGTCATCCTGAGCGCAGCGAAGGATCTCCGTCTAGTGGCACCTCAAGGTGATCCTTCGCTGCGCTCAGCGATGACAGCTAGCTCAGCCCCCGCCTGCGGGGGCTTTGTTGAATAATTCGCTCCCATTTATGGGAAACTCTATGATCCCCTCTCCCCTTGCGGGAGAGGGTTAGGGAGAGGGGGTTGGTGTGGCAATATCAGTGAAAATTAAATGGTAAATGCTTAATATTACCCCTCTCCCGCAAGGGGAGAGGGGATACAGTGCTCTCGAATTATTTCAACAATGCCCCTTCTGGTGGGACTGAATATAACAACCTAAGCTGGACCCCAAATGAAAACGCATACCTGGAATAATTTATCTGCTACTGAGCAACAATTGCAATTGGCAAGACCAGCTTCCAGCCAACTTTATTCCATCCAAGAAAAAACCCAGAAAATAATTGATCGGGTCAAAGCTGAAGGCGACAGCGCATTAATCGCCCTAACCGCTACACATGATCAAGTTGCATTAGCCCAATTAGCAATCACCGCTAGCGAATTCACTACAGCCAAAAACCAAATTTCCTCCAAAGCCCAAGCCGCCTTAAAATCCGCTTTTCAACAAATCACTACTTATCATCAAGCCCAACAGCCTGGCATACATAAAATTGAAACCGCACCCGGAATTTATTGCGAACGTCTTCCACGAGCCATTGACAGGGTAGGGCTATACGTTCCAGGAGGTTCAGCACCCCTAATCTCGACTTTGCTCATGCTTGCTATTCCAGCACAATTGGCAGGCTGCCCATTACGCATTTTATGCACCCCACCGAATAAAGCAGGTACTATTGACCCTCATTTATTAGCAGCAGCTGAATTATGCGACATTCAGCAAATTTATAAAGTAGGCGGAGCTCAGGCTATTGCAGCTATGGCTTACGGTACCCAATCCATACCTAAAGTCGATAAAATTTTCGGCCCAGGAAATGCCTGGGTCACTGCGGCAAAAATGTTAGTATCGCAAGATGCTAATGGCGCTAGTATAGATATGCCAGCCGGCCCTTCGGAATTACTTGTTATTGCCGACAGCCATGCTAACCCTGAATTTGTAGCTGCAGATTTGCTTTCGCAGGCAGAACATGGTCCGGATTCGCAAGTACTGTTGCTGACCCCTTCAGCAGAACTAGCCGCTCAAGTAAATAATGAATTGCGCCAGCAATTGCCACACCTATTACGATGCGCCATTGCCGAACAAGCTTTAGAGCATGGCCGGATCATTATTGTCCCCACATTGGATCAGGCATTTATCATCAGTAATACTTATGCTCCAGAACACCTAAGCCTGCAGGTAGCTAATCCGGAAAATTATCTACCGCACATCAGCAATGTGGGCGCAGTATTCATGGGTACCTGGTCTGCTGAGGCCATGGGAGACTATATTACGGGATCAAATCATGTATTGCCCACTTCTGGTTTTGCACGCGCCTGCAGCGGCTTGTCGTTAGTCGATTTTATGAAATTTATTAGCGTGCAAAAGGTGACTGAATCCGCTCTGCACAAGCTAGGACCCTTTGTCGAGCATCTGGCAGAGCTGGAAGGATTGGGGGCACATAAGAATGCGGTGTCTATTCGTTTGGCTGCAATTGATCAAGTTTTGAATAAATAGACTTTTTATTTTCTTTATTAGCCTGTTGAGGTGAGTGCCACTAGAAGCTGCCCCCATCCTAACCTTCCCTCGCAAGCGGGGGAAGGTTAGGATGGGGGCAGCTTCTAGTGGCACCACACGCAATGCTTAATACAAAACTATGGCCACCTTAGCCAATCGTTATTTCATTATCCGGACTTAAACCAGCATGACAAACTTAGAACATTTAATAAGAACCGACCTACTGCAATTCAGCCCTTACAGCTCCGCTCGTGATGAAGCGAAAAAAGGTGAAGTCTGGCTTAACGCCAATGAATCTCCTTGGGAAAATGAGCAGTTCGCACCTATAAAAATTAATCGTTATCCTGAAAAACAACCCATTAAGCTCATCGAAAAATTAGTAGATATCATGGGCGTAGAAAGCAATCAGCTGGCTATGTTACGCGGTAGCGATGAAGCTATTGATTTATTATTGCGCCTATTTTGTGAAGCTGGCAAAGATGCCATTATGATTTGCCCGCCCACTTTCGGTATGTATGCCGTCAGCGCTAAATTACAAGGGGCTAAAATTATTGAAGTTCCATTAGTGCCGGCAACCAATTTTCAGTTGGACATGAACCACCTGCTAAGTCACTGGCAACCCAATGTGAAGCTGATTTTTTTATGTTCGCCTAATAATCCTACCGGCAACCTATTAAATGAGACAGAGATTTTGCAGCTATGCCAACATTTTGCTGGCAAAAGTATCATTGTAGTTGACGAAGCTTATATTGAATTTTCCAGCGCACAGAGTCAAGCCCACTGTATCGCGCAACATGATAATCTGGTGGTGCTGCGCACTTTTTCCAAAGCATACGGACTCGCGGGAGCCCGCTTTGGTTTATTGCTGGCTAATAGCTATATTGCAAACTGGATAAAGGCTATTATGCCGCCTTATCCGTTACCTGCGTTCACTGTGCATGCAGTGATGCAAACCCTGACAAGACTGCCACAATTACAACAGCAACTCGCCAGCGTTAAAAATGAACGTGCACGCTTAGCTGCTGCTTTACAAGAGCTACCTTTTATAAAAAAAATCTGGCCTAGTGAAGCTAATTTCTTATTGTTAGAGGCGGAAAACTCACACAAAATTATGCAAGCATGCATGGATTCGGGTATTGTGCTGCGTCATATGCATGACAAATTATTTTTGCAGAATTGCATTCGCATCACTATTGGCACACCAGAAGAGAATACCCGTTTAATAAATTTTTTGAGTCTTAGTTACAATTTTTAACAGAGTATTTTAAACATGCCGCAAGAAAAATTATTATTTATCGACCGCGATGGTACTTTAATCGAAGAACCTGCAGACCAGCAGATTGATAGCTTTGAAAAACTGGCTTTCCTACCCGAAGTCATTCCCAGTTTGCTAACATTAAAAGCCGCTGGATATAAATTTGTTATGGTCAGCAATCAAGACGGCCTGGGAACAGAAAGTCTACCACACGAAAACTTCCAACAGCCGCATGAATTAATGTTGCGCATATTCGCCTCTCAGGGAATTCATTTTGATGCCATTCATATCTGCCCACACAAACCTGAATCTAACTGTGATTGCAGAAAACCTAAGATAGGTCTGTTACTCGATTATTTAACCAGCCAAAGAATTAACTGCGAACATTCTTATGTGATCGGTGATCGACAAACTGATTTGGAACTGGCGCATAATCTGGGAATCAAAGGGCTTAAGCTTGGCTCGACTGTCACCCCGGGGTGGCCGGAAATTACTCACAATATATTGTCGCCTGGCAGGTGTGCACATCTGCTACGCAAGACGAATGAAACCTCTATAGACGTCCAGGTTGATCTAGATAAAGCCGATCCTATTCAAATCCAAAGCGGCATTGGTTTCTTTGATCATATGCTGGAACAGTTAGCCAAGCATGGCGGATTTAGCTTGGTCTTATCGGTTGCGGGTGATTTACATATCGATGATCATCATACAGTAGAAGACTCAGCCATCACCTTGGGCGAGGCCATGCGTAATGCTTTGTGCGATAAAATTGGTATTGGCCGTTATGGATTTTTATTACCCATGGATGAAGCGCTGGCGCAAATTGCTATTGATTTGAGTGGCCGTGCCCATTTGTCTTTTAATGCTACTTTTACCCGAGAACGCGTGGGCGATCTATCAACGGAATTAGTGGCACATTTTTTCCGTTCCTTTGCAGAAGGATTGAAAGCAACCTTGCATATAGAAGTAACGGGTGAGAATACCCATCACATGATTGAAGCCATTTTTAAAGGGGTAGGGCGGGCTCTGCGTCAGGCCATTGCCAAAACAGGCGAAGGGTTGCCTAGCACTAAAGGTTTGCTATGATCGCTATTATTAAAGCCTGCGGCGCTAATTTTGCCTCAGTAGAATTCGCACTGCAGCGACTTGGCAAAGCATCCGTGCTAACCACTGATCCAGAAACTATTCAGGCAGCCTCGCATGTGATTCTGCCAGGGGTGGGCACAGCCAGCCAAGCTATGCAGCAATTGCAACAACTACAATTAATTTCAGTGATAAAAAAACTAACCCAACCGGTATTAGGTATTTGCCTTGGTATGCAAATTTTATATACACATTCTGCTGAAGGTGAAATTGATTGCTTGGATATCCTGCCTGGAAATGTCTTACCGTTACGACAGTGCCAAGGGTTGCCCATTCCGCATATGGGATGGAACCAACTGAATATTAGTGCTACAGCTTCGCCTCTATTAAAAAGTATTGCAAATGGCAGTTATGTTTATTATGTGCATAGTTATGCTGCTAAACTGGGGGAATTTACTGAAGCTGCGACCCAATATGGTGAGACTTTTTCTGCTGTTGTAGGTTATAGAAATTTTTACGGAACCCAGTTTCATCCAGAACGCTCTGGTTCAATAGGGGCGAAGATATTGGAGAATTTTTTGGAGCTTTCTTAGAGTGTGTCATTAGAGGCTGCCCCCTTCCTAACCTTCCCCCGCAAGCGGGGGAAGGGACTTGCTCGAGCTAACAATAGGATTAGGTGCATAGCTTAATTATTCTACCCAAGCAGTCCCTTCCCCCGCTTGCGGGGGAAGGTTAGGAAGGGGGCAGCCTCTAGTGGCACTGCACTTGAATTATCACCCAAGAATAAAAACAGACATGAAAATATACCCCGCCATTGATTTAAAATCCGGAACCTGTGTCCGCTTATACAAAGGTTCCTTCGACCACGTCACCTCCTATCAATCAACACCCCTATCCGTTGCAGAAAATTTCGCCCGTGAAGGTGCTGATTTTCTCCACATAGTAGATTTAGATGGTGCTAAAGAAGGTAACTTAAAACATTCACCACTCATTTTTGAAATCATCGAAAAAACCAGCCTCAACATACAACTAGGCGGCGGCATACGCACTCAAAGCCAACTGGAATATTTGTTCCAAAATGGCATCGCCCGTGTCATTTTAGGCAGCATCGCTATTTCTTCCATCACTGAAGTAAAATCCTGGATTCGCGAGTATGGTGCAGAGCGCATTGTCTTAGCGTTGGACATTCGCAAGAACACAGCCGATGAACCAGAATTAGCCTCCCATGGCTGGCAACAAAACAGTGGTGTCAGCCTATGGGATTTATTGGATAACTATAGCGATAGCTCCTTAAAGCATGTGCTGTGCACTAACATTGAGTGCGATGGCACTTTGGCTGGGCCTGATATTCAACTCTATCAGCAATGCTTACAGCGCTACCCCACATTGGCTTTTCAAGCTTCCGGAGGCATCAGCTCATTAGCTGACCTACAGAAACTAGCTGATATGAGGCTCGCCGGTGCAATAGTGGGTAAGGCTTTGTATGAGCAAAAATTTTCTTTACGCGAAGCTTTGGCCGAGGTCAATCCATGTTAGCAAAACGCATCATCCCTTGCTTGGATGTTAAAGAAGGCAAGGTAGTCAAAGGCATTCAATTCCGCAATCATCAGGTTGTAGGCGATGTTGTAGAATTGGCTGAGTATTACTGCCGCAGTGGCGCCGATGAGTTAGTGTTTTATGATATTACCGCCAGCGCCGATCAACGCGCAGTGGGGCGTGATTGGATTTTACGTATTGCCCAACACTTGGATATTCCCTTTTGCGTAGCAGGGGGCATTCGCTCGTTGGCAGATGCAGAAGCCGTATTACGTGCCGGCGCCGATAAAATTTCCATCAATAGCCCGGCCCTGGAAAATCCGCAATTAATCGATCAGTTGGTCGCCGTATTTGGTCAGCAATGCATAGTGGTCGGGATTGATAGTCTGAAAACCGCTGGCCATTATAAGGTTTGCCAATATACCGGCAGCGAGGCCAAAACCTTAACTACTGAACGCTTAACCCTAGAGTGGATAAAAGAAATACAACAACGTGGCGCTGGAGAGATTGTCTTAAACTGTATGAATCAGGACGGTATGCGGCAAGGTTATGATATAGAACAGCTAAGCTGTATTCGCGCCGTAACGACTATCCCCCTGATTGCATCAGGTGGCGCTGGCAGCATGGAGCATTTTCTAGCGGTATTTCAGGAGGCAGGGGTTGATGGGGCACTGGCCGCCAGTGTCTTGCATAGCAAAGCTATCCAGATTCCTGCATTAAAGCAGTATCTCGCTCAGCATCACATTGAGGTTAGATTATGATTAATTTTGCTATTAATGAACTGGCCTGGGATAAAATGCAGGGACTATTACCCGCCATCGTGCAAGATGCAGCTACAGGCACTGTGTTGATGTTAGGTTATATGAATCGCCAAGCCTTGCAATTGACCTTGGATACACAATGGGTAAATTTTTATAGTCGCTCTAAAAATAAGTTATGGCTCAAAGGTGAAACCTCCGGCAATAAATTACAACTGGTTGCACTAAGTACTGATTGTGATAAAGATACCTTACTCATCTTGGCTAATCCTACCGGCCCTGTCTGTCATACCGGATCTACTACTTGTTTTGAGAACTCGCTACAAACTGATTGGACATTTATCCAACAATTAGAAAAAACCATCGCCGATCGACAGCAGCAACGTCCCGAAGGGAGCTACACCGCCAGCCTATTTAATAGCGGTATTAAAAGAATGGCGCAAAAGGTAGGGGAGGAGGGGGTTGAAACCACCATAGCTGCACTCGCAGAGAATGATGAAAAATTATGCGCGGAGAGTGCTGATTTATTATTTCATCTTTTAATTCTGCTGCGAGCACGCGGCTTGAATATCACGGCAGTTATTCAAGCTTTGCGTATTAGGGTCGCATGATCAACTCATAAAAAAAATGGAAGTATCGTCTTTCTTTTTAGGTACAATAGCTGGTTGGGTCACCGGAGATAATGAAGCTTCCGATGATAAAATTTGAGAAGATTGAGACGATAAAGTTTGTGGTGATGACTGATGAAACCCAAGGTAACCTGATAATCTCGCAATAGAATATTTTTTTTCGGGCGCGGGAGAAATGGATTGAGTGGAAGAGGGTTCATTCATGCTGCGCATAAGTTTATCAACTTGGATTTGAATAAATATTACTTGTAATCGGCTAGCTATTTCTTTGCTAGAATCCGGGTTAGTCATTACACCTTTAATTAATGTCAATCCATTATCTATTCTTCCACGCTGAAGATTATCAATAGCCATGTGTAAGTGATCGAAGTTTAAATGAGAAGTTTTATCAAGCTTATTTTGGTTTAGTTCTTGGGCAATTATAACTTTAATTTTTTGTAGTGAGGGATGGGTCGGAGAAAATTGGTTCGTTTCTTCTAACTTATCTAGAATTTCTTCAATCTGTTTTACCGCCGTTTTTTCTGCGATAGCATCATCTTTCTTATAATTAGATTTTTCTTTAGTTTCGGGTAGGTGAGTTATTTTCCTTTTAATGTTGGTGTTTCTTGGCTCACAATGCACCCCTCTAAAATTAAAATTTATATTTCTTTGCCGTATTCCAAATCAACAAAATCAAGGTGTTATTTAATTAATAGTATCCCTATATTCTTAAAAAAATATTAAGTTTATGGTCGAAAACGGTTGCAACAACGGAAAATTGTAGTACATTCTATAAGGCTACCTAGAGGGCTCGCAGTCATTAAAATTTTTTCAATACAACAGGAGTGTTTTATGAAACATGGAACTAAATTCATTGCTTTAGCTGAGGACGCCAAAAAACGAATTTTTGAAACAGATATACCGAACGTTAACAAGCTAATTGCTGAGAATGCTGCATTTTATCTGATTGATGTGCGTGAGGAATCGGAGTGGGCTGACGGGCATCTTCCGGGGGCTATCCATTTAAGCAAAGGAATTATTGAGCGGGATATAGAAGCGCGCATTCCAGATCCAGAAGCTAAGATTATCCTATATTGCGGTGGTGGCTACCGCTCCGCATTGGTGGCAGATAACCTGCAAAAGATGGGTTATAACAATGTTATTTCCATGGATGGCGGCTATAGAGGCTGGAAAGAAGCTGGGTTTGAACTAGAAAAAGATTAACGACTGCACAAGTCATACCCCCCCCCTTGACAATTTTGGGCGCAACTATAAAAGGTATCTATTATGAGTGTCCAAATCGGATTGGATTTATTTGAACAACAATGGCCGGCACGCTTCAATGGCGCACGAATTGGCCTGCTAGTGCACCCAGCATCAGTAAACAAAACTTTATCGCATACTGTGGATTTATTCCTACAATCCAAGAATGCTCAAGTGACTGCACTGTTTGGCCCCCAGCATGGTATTCGCGGTGAAACACAGGATAATATGATTGAATGGGAAGGTTTCACTGACCAGAAAACTGCCCTACCTGTATTCAGTCTCTATGGGAATGCTCGCAAACCCACCCCGGATATGCTGCAAAATCTGGATTTGTTGGTGATTGACCTTCAGGATATAGGAGCCCGTTATTACACCTACATCTGGACTATGGAACTTTGTATGCAGGCTTGTGCCGAGGCTGGAAAATCCGTATTGATCCTGGACCGGCCCAATCCGATCAATGGCCAAGATATTGAAGGGCCTGTACTAGATCCGCAATATGCGTCTTTTGTTGGCAACCGTCCCTTACCTATACGCCACGGGATGACGATAGCGGAAATAGGGCGATATCTGAAAGAAATCTATTATCCCACACTTGACCTCCATGTAATTCCTATGCAAGGCTGGCGACGAGATATGGCTTTTGACGAATGTGGATTGCCTTGGGTGATGCCCTCACCCAATATGCCAACCTTGGAAACTGCTTATGTGTATCCTGGCATGTGCCTACTAGAGGGTACACAAGTCAGTGAAGGACGCGGAACTACTCGACCCTTTGAAATATTTGGAGCACCTTACAAAGACCCAGATAGCTTAATAAAGCAGCTCGGTACTTTTGCGCTGCCTGGTGTAAAATTCAGGCCACTTTATTTTCAACCGACTTTTCAAAAGCACTGCGGTGTAGTGTGCGGAGGCGCGCAAATTTATGTTACTGATAGATCACGATTCAAATCATTTAAAACAGCTATTGCTATACTAAAAGCTACTCATGACCTATACCCAGGAAAATTTGCTTGGAAAAACCCACCTTATGAATACGAGCAAGAGAAAATGCCATTCGATATTCTAACGGGTAGCCATAAACTTAGGATAGCGATAGAGCAGGGAGAGAGTCTAGAGGCAATGGAAGCTGGCTGGCAGGATGAATGTGATAGTTTTAATCGTCATCTTAGGCAGAAGTTCTTAATGTATTAAGGGCTCGGTACGTTACAGAAGTTATTACATTAACAGTTTTACAAGCTCTCCCCCTAGGGACTGATATGAATATATTTATTCCTGCAGCGGGCTTTGGCACCCGCCTATTACCTATTACTGCCAATCTGCCGAAACCCTTAATCCCCATTCTAGGCAAGCCGCTGTTAGGATTATTGCTAGAAAAGACTAATGATATTAATCCCCAGCACATAGGAATTAATTTACATTACCAACAACAGATATTGACCCAATGGTTAAACCATTCTCCATTAAGCAGTAAAATTCAACTATTTCCAGAAGATCCTATTCTAGATTCAGGGGGAGCTCTTAAAAACGCCCAGAGCCTACTACTTCAAGATAATTTTATTGTTTATAACAGCGATGTGTTATGCGACATAGATCTAAAATGGTTGCTTGAACAACATGAAATGTCAAAAAACCTAGTAACTCTCACTACTTGCAAAAAGCCCCTATTAAATCATGTGCTGGTAAATGTAGCTGTGAATGAACAGGGCATTTTTCAAGGGGTTGATAATAAGTTAATTCCTCAAGCAAGCGTGCAGTGTCGAGTAGCTTATACTGGCATCGCCGTCTATTCACCTGACTTTTTACAATTTTTGCCTTCTGGAAAATCCAGTGTGCTGAACGCTTGGTTAAGTGCCGCAAATGCTGGTCACTCTATTGGCACGGTGGATATAAGTCACTACTATTGGAATGATATTGGCACGCCAGCAGCTTATTTTTCTGCTGTAATGCAGAGCTTAAAGCTAGACGGTAAAAAATCATTTATTCATCCGTCAGCAACTGTTGGCTGCTTGGTAGAGATGGAAGGGGCGGTTGTGATTGAGGCGGGTTGTATAATTGATTCAAAGGTAAGCCTTAAAAATTGTCTCATCCTACCTGGGGCAGAGTTGAAAAAGAATCCTTATTTTGAAAACTGTATTGTGGGGCCCGGGTATGTATACAAGTTGTCATCCTGAGCGCAGCGAAGGATCTCCTTCTGGTGGCACTTCAAGGAGCTATCCGATGCACACATTTTGTAATTACTAGAAATGCTGAGTACGTCGTTCCTGCTTTACCGAATTATCCTAAAATATCAGCCTATCAAGCAGGAATCTAGTGCCCACCTTTCCAGCGGAACGCACAAATGCCAGTCATGACTGCTTATTGCTACTTCACTTTGTTTGAAAATTAGGCACTGGATCCCCGCTTGATAGGCTGATATTTTAGGATAATTCGGTAAAGCGGGGACGACGTACTCTAATTCTGGCGGCTAAAAAAAATGTGTGCATCGGATAGCTTCAAGGAGATCCTTCGCTGCGCTCAGGATGACAGCTAATTCTTAGGAAGCTAAAGGTGGATTAAGAAACCGAGAAAGTTTCCCAAAACGCACGACGAGCCTGTTATAAAGTAATACATTAATAATTTTTTGCTTTAAGGTATTTTTTCTGGAAATCTGCCCCATTTTTTTTATAAAAACCTTTTCAAAATATTTAAGTTTCATTTCTCTTTTTGCTATTAACACTTCGATATTATTCAGCCAATGGTGCAATGCATTAACTTCTTCAAATTCACCCATATTTATTATTTTATGCTCACGAAATAGTTTTAAAAACAGATTGAAACTCCACTGCTGCGGATGTACTGATAACAGGCCCTGAACCAAAGCATGATAAAGAGGAGGATAATTCTCTTTCATCAAAAACATCGGACTGAAATTTCTAACAGTTACAATTTTTTTATGTACTATTTCATGAGTAAATAATAAAAATGCTAGAAAAATATTTTTTGGTACTAATGCATTTCGCGTAGACTCTTGTATAGCACCAAAATCAATCAGGTGTACATTGCCATCCGGAGAAAGCAACACATTCCAAGCACGCACATCATTGTGATAAAGCCCATGCATTTCCAAGGTCGCCAGTTGTTCCAATAGATTGCCAACAACTACATGAGGGTCATAATCTATGCCATTGATTATCATCGTGCTCAATAAGGACCCCGTTATTTTTTCCCGCAATAACCAGCCACCATCAGGCTCAATACCAAATCCAATTAGGCGGGGTAGGGTATTTATTAAAGAAAACCCACTTTGTAAAAACTTTATTTCACCCTCAAGTTCTTCACGATTACTTTGTGCCTCGTCGCCTTTAAATTGAAAATTTTTGAGAATACTATCCGAGGTAAAATAATAACGTCGGGTATCTTTATGTGCATTATCGACAAATTCATGCGATACACTCGTCCAAGAGTTAAAATATAGTAGTTCCTCATTAAGATACCAAAAGTGATTGCTGCAAAAGAAAATAGGACGCCGAATTTTTGACAAATGGGTTGCATGTTGTGATACCTGTCGAAAATAAGCAAAGTTAGCCAAAATGTCACTTGGATCATCAGGTAAAGAAACAGCCCAGCGTTGCGGCTCTTCTTTTAAAGCGGTTTCAATTAAACAAATTTCAGTTCTATTCGCAACACGAGCTATAAAATTACGTGTATTATCAAAACCTATGTGATGACACAAATGATGGAAAATACTGAATCCCAATACCAAGTCAAACTTTTTAATCGGCAAAGCATCAATACCTGCAATACAATCTGCTTCAATAAAAATAGCTTTAAGAGAATGCATCTTAGATAACTCTCGACAAATTTCCACGTTTTCCGGCACTAAATCGATACCATACACTTCATCGCCTGCAGCAGCCAAGTTAAAGCAGAAAAACCCTTGAGCACACCCTATATCTAAAACACGTAAGGGTCGTCCTAACTTAGCTCTTAATTTATCAGCGATAGTCTGAACCATCCACCATCTGTCATAGCAACTACGAGATGAGTTACTATCAAAGTCATTAAAGCCATAAATGGGTTGATAAATTTCAGGTAAATTACCAATGAGGTATTTGAGCTGCGAGTTTAATTCCATGGATTCACTCCTAAAACACAGATATTGAGAGAAAAGGTTTGCACCTTCAAGTGCTTATTTTAAAAATTGCAAAATTGAAGGAGCTGTCATCCTGAGCGTAGCGAAGGATCTCCATGATGTGCCGCCTGCATGGAGATCCTTCGCTACGCTCAGGATGACAGCTAAGTTCAATGACCTTCACCGCATTTTATCAATCTCTATATTGTATGACATAAGCCTATCTTAAGGAAACCAAATTATAAATAAAACTTTTGCCATTCCTTTTTAATCGTAATGCGAAATATGGGTTAAATTTTTAGCTCTCTTTTGCATTTCCATTACCTGGGCTATATGGATAAAATTCTAGTGTTCCATAAAGGTGAAGTGATAGAGCAAGGCAGGATCACAGATTTAATTGCTATGAATGGGCACTTTGCCAAACTATGGCATATGCAGTCTGAAGGATTTTTGCCTGAATAGTCTGTCATCCTGAGCAGCTTGTCATCCTGAGCGTAGCGAAGGATCTCCATGATGTGCCACCAAGGGGAGATCCTTCGCTACGCTCAGGATGATGGCAGACGCTGCTGCTTAACCCAAATGAAAAAACACACCAGCGCTAGCAGCGAAGAACCAGCAGAAATATACACCACAATATCACGCTGTAATGCCATTAAATATCCCATTAAAGGGGGCCCTAACAATATGGATATTGATAGTAATGATTGTGCAACACCAATGACTTTTCCCTGAATATTTTTAGCCACTACGCCGCCAATGATGGAATTAAAATGCGCCCAAATCAAAACACAAGTAAAGCCTACCAGGGCATAGGGAATAAATAATCCACCGGCCTGTTTTGGTAGTAAAAACAACATGAATGCTACAAAGATAATGGCGAGAGCCAAGAGGACAATTTGATTGGAATTGAAAAATTCACTTAATCTACGATTGATCAGCAATGAACTTACAGCAGAACATAACGATCCCAGGCCAAATAATAGACCCAACCAGGAACTGCCTACTTGAAATTTCTGCACCGCAAAAATCGGTAAGCCGGCAAATATAGTTTCTGTGCTGAGTACAAATAAAAAATAAGCAATTAACAACAAGGGTAGCGGTTTAATATTGAAACAATCAAAGATATTTTTAAACCCAGTCAGTAAATTGAATTGCCTTCTTTCATAATGACCCTGGTCCTGATAATTTTTGTGTAACATTATAATATTTATGCTACAAGCCACGCTCATAAATAGAAACGGCGATGCTGCTGCTGGCCAGGGTAACCCATGAATCGCTGAAAAACCGGCGCCCACTACTGGGCCAAGCACGGCGCCAATTGAGCAGGCTCCCGCCAGATATCCTAATTGTAAACCACGCTGTTTTTCTTCCGGATTAATATGCGTAACGGCAGCAAAAATGACTGAACCATTTCCTGAAGCAAATCCAGTCCCAAAGCGAGCCAAAAACAGTAATACTAAACTATGAGTGGCAAGGCTTATTGCTCCCAGGATATTAGCAATCGCAAGACAGGCGACACCCCAAATGAGTATTTTCTTGCGACCCAATTGATCTGATAATTCTCCTAAAATAGGTCCGCCCCACAATTGGCCAAACCCGTAGCTAGCGATTAATAATCCGATAATTGTGGTACGCATCCATTCTGGAGTAGAAGCTGACAGTATAGGACTATGAGGATCTAGTAATAAGGGGGCAAAAATAGGGATGACCATGAACAGACCTATAAAATCCAGCAACAAGGTCAAAATCATCGTGGGTAATACTGAACTTTTTTGCATCACATTCCTCCTGGAAAACCTGTGATTAACAGGTTAAATTCGGTATACAGCTATACCCGACAAACTTGCTCGAACGTCCTGCCTTAGGCAAGTTAAAATCAAAAACGCTAACACCCCACATAGATTTACCCTTATAGGTACGACCATCGCTTGAGCCAAACATTAACGGCTGATTTTGAGAATTTTTACCTAAATAGATCATGACATGGGTTACATAATTACTTTGGCTGGTATGGTAAGTTCCCGACCAGAATAACAAATCCCCGGGCTTTAACTTTGAGAAATCAGGGGATTGAAAGCTAGAGCTATTGACACTATAAAACTTGCCCTTTTGTTTAGCCCATAAATACATATCATTAGCAGATCTTGGTGGATCGCTTCCAGAATGCCTTAACAAATAATTTATTGTTCCCGAGCAGTCCATGCCACGTCGGCTGGGATCAGCTGAACCATATAGATAGGTCAGATTTAATTGCGTTAACTGCTGCGCTTGCTGGATTAGCTTTTGGACTGATTCAGGATATTTTTTAAATTCACTTAATTGTTTAATAGGTATCGGTTGCGTTACGGCCGACTGGAGCTTTTGGGCCCATCCTAAGATGGGTATTAATAATAAAGTGATTAAGCTGAATTTTTTTATTATTCTCATATACCAACCCTAAACACAAAATTTATATTTTTAGCAACATATTATAATTGCAGAATGGCATAAAAACCCTCTTCATGTCCATAGTTATATTAAAATACTCGAAGCATTTATATTTGCCCCTATGCGTTTATATCGCTTATTCTATATAATAACCTTGGATAAAGCATTGCCATCCAAAGGCATCGCCGGTTTCCGCTTTCTTATAGGTTACAGAATATTAGAGGTTAAAAAATGAATAAAATGAAATGGGTACAACTCCTGCCGAAAGAGGCTATTTATGACGAGATAAATTCTCCAGTCGGGCAACTAACTATCGTCACTTCATCACAAGGTATCCACGCAGTTTTGTGGGATATGGACCGAACCAGTGAAAGATGCAGCGCAGTTATTAATAATCTCAATAAATTCACTAGTGATACTATGCAGCAAGTAAAAAAGCAGTTAACTGAATATTTCCACGGCAAAAGAAAAATTTTTGATTTACCGCTAGTCTTACAGGGAACTGATTTTCAGATTCAAGCCTGGAAGGAGTTACTTAAAATACCCTATGCAAAAACATTTTCTTATGGCCAGCAAGCAGAAAAAGTCGGCAATAAAAATAAGGCTAGAGCAGTGGGCTTGGCGAACGGGCAAAATCCAATCTCAATTATTGTTCCCTGTCATCGCGTTATTGGCAGCAATGGCCACTTAGTTGGCTTTGGCGGGGGTATTGAGAAAAAGGACTATCTTTTAAAATTAGAACAGAAATGGAATAGTTCTGATAATGCTTCAAGTAAGCTACAATAAACACTTTTTAGGCACATAGAGGAGTTAGGATATACCAAATGAACCAGTATAAACGCATTTTTGTTGTTGGTCATATAGGCGCCGGCAAGGCATTGGTAGCAAAAGCATTGTCTGAAGAACTGGGCTGGCAGTTTATCAATGCCGATCTTGGTCTTGAGGCGCGTATCGGACGTACTTTAAGTGAAATTGTAGGGATACAAGGTGAAGAAGCTTTCTTTAAACGTGGAACTGAAATATTAATCCATCAACTTAACCAAGATCACATTGTAGTAGTCACTGATGCCAGCATCTTTTCCAGTGAAAAAAATCGGCAATTATTATCCTCACAATTTGTTGTTTATTTGAAAGTGAGCACATCCATACAACTTGAGCGAATCTCAACTAATCCGGACCCCTTATTACCTATTAATAACCACAAAGAATTTCTAGAAACATTACATAAAGAGCGCGATGATTTATATGAACAGGAGGCCAGCTTAACCATCGACACCGACGACAACGACCTCGACAAGCATGTATCGAGTATCATTAAAGCGCTCGGAAAATAGATTCAAACGCATAATTTATCCGAATCCAAAACTTAAGCCTATGATGTCTAATAATTAAACAGCTAACTCTCATTTAATTTTTTTCCTCAAACCTCCTCCACAGTATTTCTCCTCTGGGTCACGAAAAGACCCTAAAAATAAAAAATTTTTGAACTATACTTATTTATACTCGATAGATATCGCTTAACAGGGAGGGAGGCGAAAATGGTTAAAATTACTCATGTAAGTATGGCTACAATGATTGCTATGATAACCCTTGTAGCGGGTTGCGCTACTACTAGATCAGCCAATGTTGTTGAATATCCTGCAGTTACACCGAATCCTGCGGTGGCAACTCACCCGGACATTGTAGAAACTAGCTATGATTATTCTAATGACACTAGAAATACCGCGGAAATCAATACTTATTTTCCGACAGGGGTGGGCTTAAACGTGAATGGCTATGGTCCTGGCGTGGCAAACTATTATGAGGCTGGATTTTTTGGAAATTTTTAGGATAACTTCATCTTTATTGGGGGTTGCCTCAAATCCTTATGATTATGAAATACTGATGGTGCCACTAGAGACTACCCCCCTTCTTAACCTTCAGTTGATAAAAAAGGTATGTCATTCCCGCGAAGGCGGGAACCCATCCATGCATGGCAAGGAGTTTAGAAAAATCACCTCTTAGGCCATTGCGCTTACCAAAAAGTATTTTTGTACCACCACAAACTCCCTTAGCCAAATTAGGTAAATGTAGTATTGTTTTTCTTCCATAGTTTCTGACAAGTGGGGATAGATTCCCGCCTTCGCGGGAACGACAACGTCCCCCGCACTGGCTGTCGTCCTGAGCGCAGTGAACTCTAGCGGCACTCATCAACTCAACCGCTAGACATTGACTCTGGATGTTAAGCTAGCGACATTCACAATGAAACTATACTAGTATCAGTATATACTGAAAGCGAAGCTCACCACCTAATTCTACAATTACCCTGGATAATATGGACACTCTTCCCTTCGAAACCAACACAAAAGCTAAAGATCATTTAGCTAATGAACGCACTTTTTTGGCATCGCAAACTAACTTGCCTTAACCTAAATCCGTAATCTATAACTTATATGAATATTTATCGAGTCAACCTTAATCTTTTAAAAGTATTTGTCGTTCTTATGCGGGAACAGCACGTATCTACCGCCGCCAAATGCTTACATTTAACTCAGCCTGCTGTCAGTAATTCATTGCAACAGCTGCGTGAATTATTCCAAGATGAATTATTGATTCGTGCTCCTAATAAAATGGTGCCAACTCAAAAAGCATTGCTTTTATACCCCAAAATTGATCAAGCCTTGAGTCAATTAGAGACTTTGCTTTTTTATTCTGATAAGTTTGAAAATAAAATTTCCACGCGTACTTTTAACCTAGGAATGACGGATTATGCAGAATACGTGTTATTGCCAAAAATTTATCAACAGATAAAAAAAACAGCCCCTAATATTTCATTAAAAATCCTTACCTACCACGAATTTTCCTCGAAAGATTTTGAAAATGAAAAACTGGAACTCGGGATTGGTTTAGAGAAAAAGGTACCAAAACAATTACTCAGTGAACGGCTTTTTAGTGATAAGCCGGTCTGTGTCGCTAATGCTAATCATTCTCTCTTTAAAAAACCTTTAACCCTAGAATCCTATTTACAAGCAGAACATCTTACTACTTGCGTATATTCTGAAGAGCTATCCCGAGCAGACCAAGCTTTGAAGAAGCTCAACGTGGAACGTAATATAAAACTTAGCTTACAAAATTTCCTGCCGGCATTCCAAACGCTTTCTACATCTAATTTAATAGCAACATTCTCCAGAAATGTGGTAATGCAATTCGAAAAGAAATATCGACTAAAACACGCATCCCCACCCTTTACCATTCCTGGATTCCATATTGCGCAGATCTGGCACCGACAACAAGATAATGACAGCGGATTAACCTGGCTGCGTAAGTTAATAAAGGATACTTGTATTAAACATTTTTCTAATTCTGATTAATTGTATTTATAAATTTATCCTATCATTTTGAATGATAATTATTATCATATAAATCAATTTCCCTTATCGAAAAAATAAAATCACAATATTTATCTTACATCGAGAGGATAAAGTATGAATATTATTTGTCGATTTTTTTCTATTTACAGTTTTCTTCAAGTCATTGGCAGCTGTTTTAACGCAGCACAAGCCAACTCATTCCCTTTGCCAGCCCAAGGTGATGTAGTGGGTCATCTGGAAGTAGCCATAGCCAAAAACGGAGATAGTTTCTCGCAGATCGCGAGAGATCATGATCTAGGGTATATTGAATTAGCCGAAGCTAATCCTGGAGTGGATCCCAATCATATCGCAGCCGGAACAGTACTCATCGTTCCTAATCAATTTATTCTACCCAATAGCCCACGACAAGGGCTGGTAATAAATTTAGCAGAAATGCGACTGTACTTTTATCCCGCCAATACCGGCACAGTAATTACCCATCCGTTAGGAATTGGCAGGGGAGGGGAGGACACTCCTGTATCAGTTATGAAGGTGATAGAGCACATCCCCAATCCCACCTGGACGGCAACTAAAACCATGCGGGAATTACGCGCCAAAGAAGGAGTTATCCTACCTAAAAGTGTACCGCCAGGTCCCGATAATCCATTGGGTAAATTTGCTATGCGACTGTCCAGCCCTACCTATTTGATCCACGGCACCAACGATCCTTTGGGTGGGGTAGGCCGCCGCAGTAGTTCCGGTTGTATGCGCCTGTATCCAGAAGATATTGAAGCACTGTATCATCAGGTTAAAAATGGCACTCCGGTTTATATCGTTAACCAACCTTATAAAGTGGGCTGGTTTGAAAATCAATTGTATATTGAATCGCACGTAGCATTAGAATCTAATATTGAGCAAGGACACACCGATATAGAAAATATTAAGAATTTAATCAACGACGCAACGCGCAATAAATCTGTACAGATTGCTTGGGACAAGGCAATACAAATAGCCAGTGAAACTCAAGGATGGCCACAAGCCATTGGAGAATTGACGGGAAATAAAATTTAGATAGCTACTAACGAAAATCATTAGTCTTTGGAATTACTCACCCGAGTTGTTCCAATTATTAATTACCAGCTTTATATAATCAATTATTGTAAATTCCATGCAAATGAAGCGCTTGACTTTAGTTTTAACCCGGTTAAAATCAGGATCACCAAATATTAACCGGGTTAATCATGAAAGATTCGCTAATTAGACTTATTCACCAGGCCAACCCTTGGCTTAAGGGTCCCGATATCCCCATAAACCATAATGGCTACATACCTCGCTTGCAAACCCAAAAATTATTATTAGCCGAATGGGACAATCTATGGTTAATATTAGTTGGGCCGCGCCAAGCCGGAAAAACTACATTGGCAAAATATCTGGCGCAACAATTGATCCAACAACAACGTTTTACTACATTGCTGTATCTTAACTGTGATTTATTAGATATTCGAAACTGGCTGACTAGCCCATTATTTATCCAAGAAGCCATCGATGAATTTAATCTACAAAAACCTATTATCTTAATAGATGAAGTCCAACGTTTAGAAAACCCAGGATTGTTATTAAAAGCATGCGCTGATTTAAAATTAAATATAAAAATGATCGCCACTGGCTCTTCGCAATTAGAAATGAAAAGCAAAGTGCAAGAGTACTTAACGGGTCGTCACATAGAAGCATTAGTTTTACCATTAAGTTATCAAGAAATAGGGCAGGTGAATGAGAAGCAGCTCATCTTTGGTTGTTATCCTGCAGTGGTAAAATCCAGCGAACAAACCTTATTACTGCGCCAAATTTATCAAGATTATATCACTAAAGATATTATTGAAATTCTAAAAGTCAGCAAGTCAGATGCATTGCAAAAATTAATTTCACTTATCGCCCACGGTTCAGGACAGTTAGTTAACTATACTCAACTGGCAACGGATTGCCAGGTGGCAATTTCTACTATACACAACTATCTTTCCATATTAGAGAATACTTATACTCTAGCTCGCGTAACTCCATTTGTGGGCAATAAACGTAAGGAAATTACTAGCAATCCAATCTTTTATTTTATTGATAATGGTTTCAGAAACCAATCGTTACATAATTTATCTCAATCCATTGAAACACGTCATGATGTGGGCTTATTAATACAAAGCGCAGTTTTTCAAGAATTACTAAAATTTAAAATTCAGCATTTCTATGATTTTACTATTCACTTTTGGCGCACACAAAGTGGAGCCGAAGTTGATTTTGTTTTATGTTATAGAGATTCTGTCATCCCAATTGAAGTAAAATTCCGCAGCATGAAAGACGCAACAATTACTAGGGGGTTTCGTTCTTTTCTCGAGGCTTATCAGCCCAAATATGGATTTTTTATTACAAAAGAGTTTAATAAAAAAATCATTATCGACCAATGTGAAATTTATTTTATTTCATTTCCGCGATTGTTGCGTTTATTTGATGTCATATCAGAAAAATTTTTAACCTAGGATTTCAAACGCTTTGAGCATATAAAACAGTTCCTCAATAAATCTTAGCTTTGTATATTTGGCACGTCGATGTATAATCAATCGGCTATTTAAAACTCTCATTGTTAACCTTGGACGTAAACAAAATGAAAACAAAACTTTTAATTTTACCTTTAGCTACACTTCTAGCTACTTATCATGTTTCCACTCTAGCGCAAACCCCCGTCTTCGGGAGCGATTTCTCACAAACAAGCATGCAATCTGGCGCTGATTTCAGTGCCGCCGGAGGTATTTCAAAAGTAGAAAAACAAGAGAATATCTTAGAAATTCTCAATGTAGTCAATAGTAATGAAATCAATATTGCTAATGAAGCACTACAGCGCTCAACAAATCCTGCTGTTAAAAATTATGCTGCTAATATCAAAGCAGAGCATCTAACTAGTCTACGCAGAACAAACGCCATTGCTCAGCGGTTAGGAATAAACCCAACTCCTAGTCCTCTTTCAACTTTCTTGCAAAGACGCGGTAGAATGGAACTAAATCAATTAACTTCTGCCTCTGCTCGACGCTTTGATGCAAACTACATACAGGCTATGATTAAAGATAATCAAAATACATTGAAAATATTCGACAATGTATTGTTACCAAAAGCCAAAAAACCAATATTAATAATGCATTTACGCAATAGCCGCAACACGATTGAAAATCAACTGCAATTGGCGGAACAAATAGCTAAAGGATTAAATTAATAAAAGAGTTATAGCTGTCATCCTGAGCGCAGCGAAGGATCTCCACCTAGTGTCACATCAAGGAGATCCTTCGCTGCGCTCAGAATGACAGCCTCTTTGCATTTTACACAAACTTGATTCTGCCAGTTCCTCCCAAAACCTATCGTAGGGATCCACATTTCATCCTATAAGCGCCGACGCAACCCTTACAGCCATGGCACCAAAACTCAACGTATAAACCATAAAAACAGATAGAGGAACCAATAATGAAAATTTTTCTCACAGGTGGCTGCGGTGATTTAGGTAAAGTTTTAGCGTATCAATTACAGAAAAAACATAAGGATATTCCGTTACGTTTTGACGTGCGTAAACCATCAGATTCGTTTGGACAATTTATTGAAGGTTCTATTTTAGATCGAGAATGCTTGCTGAAAAATTTATTGGATGTAGATTGCATTATACATATTGCTGCATGGCATGGATATCATGAGTTTACCAAGCAAAAGAACGTGTATGATTTTTGGGACTTAAATGTCACTGGCACTTTCAATGTTTTCGAAGCTGCGTTAGAAAGAAATATTAAAAATATTATTTTTATTTCAAGTGAAAGTATTGATGATAGACATAGTATTTATGGCTGGACCAAAGTCTTAAGTGAACAAATTGCGCAACGTTATTATGATATTCATCAGCTGAATGTATTAACTTTACGACCGCGCGCATTCATCCCTTATTGGAACCATGATGTATATCAATCATTTATTGAATGGGCTAAATGGTATTGGAAAGGAGCAGTTCATATTAACGATGTGGCGCAAGCTGTTATTGCGGGAGTTGACTTGTTATCAAATCAATCTTTAACCCAGCATTTAGTTCTTCCTATTGATGGAGCCTATGAATATACCCAATATGATTTATTGAATTGGGATAAAAAATATCCAGGAGAAACATTTAAAAAGCACTATGAAAAATTTTACGAAAAGGCTATTAGTTATGGCTTAGAGCCTTCCTTAAAGCCTATCATACAAGACATTTCTGAGACGAAAAAATGGTTAAGCTACGAGCCCCAATACAGTTTAAAGAACCTTTTGGAAGATTTAACTCAATATGGTGAAAAAGGACCACCAGTAAAATTAGACTGGTAGTTGCGGTAAACACTAGTCCAAAAGATCCTAAGTGTCAAAATCCATCTGTTGTGTCACTTGCTGAATCATACTTAGGCTCTGTAAAACAATAACTTATCTTTTTAGCGCCCAGCTGAGGCTCAGATTTGCAGGCGGGAGGGTGTAGAAAAATGCGCGCATAGTTGTTCTATGTAAGTGTTTTTCTACACCTTCCCGCCTGCGAAGATGAGTCTTAGATGGGATGCTAAAAAGATAAGTTATTGTTTTACAGAGCCTTACATGCTTTGGCGTGGGGATTATTGCCAAATTTCATTTCTATCGCCATTTTTGAATTCATCATAGGATTAGGCCATACACGCATTATTATGTATTTCATCGTGCTTAGCGTTTCGTTAGTAATATTTTTTAGTTACTCATTCATTTTCGGTGCGTTTGGATTTCCGGCTTTAGGGATTGCGGGGGCAGATTGGGGAATGACAATCAGTTATTGGATAATAGCCATAGTAATCAGCGTATTTGTTTTAATTCACAAAGATTATAAACATTATTTTCGTTCCATTCTCAAAAAAAATAAACCCTCATATTTTGAGGCTACACGAATCTCACTGTTTGGTGCACTACGCGCCTTGAAAGATACGAAATTTACACTTTTAGGCTCTGTAAAACAATAACCTATCTTTTTAGCGCCCAGATGAGACTCAGATTTGCAGGCGGGAGGGGGTAGAAAAATGCGCGCATAGTTGTTCTATGTAAGTGTTTTTCTATCCCCTCCCGCCTGCGAAGATGGGTCTTAGATGGGATGTTAAAAAGATAGGTTATTGTTTTACAGAGCCTTAGCATCCATTATCAGCTTTTGGGGAGTCGCATTGCCTATAGGATATTTAATTGCAACCTATTTTCAACTTGGCGGTGTCGGTCTCTGGTGGGGTATGGTTCTTGGCGCTAACAGCAGTGTATTATTGCTTCACTGGCGGTTAAAATCAAAAATTCGAGATTATATGCCGGCGCTATAGACGAGGCTAAGAAATTTATTATAATATCTGGTTAGAAGTTATCAATTAAAAAATGGAGCTTTTAGTTTTACACTAAAAAAAATTTTAGCATAAAGTTACGAATACAATTATTATTAAAACAATCCAAAACACAAGGCTAGATTTGATCCCTTGCTTCACTAAAACTAAGAGGAATTGATATGAAAAAATTATTTTATTTAATTGTGCTTATGTTATTCAACACCTATGCTTATGCGCAGGATATGGGAATATTCTTCAGTCAAGCGACCGCAACTGATGATGTTATAACTCTGACTTGCGATGGAAAGGTTTTATTATCAGCAGAAGGTTACATGGGTCGTAGCATTCCATATAATAACGCTGTAGCTATATTAGGTAACGTGAACAGTAGCAAATGTTCAGTTAGCGTATCTGGATATGATAAAAACTCTAACCCTGTCACAATAGATGGTGGCACAATTAGCGTTATTCTGGACTCAATTAAGCAGACAATAATTTATGCCGACGATGCTAACTTTATTCCTATCAAGGGTTTATGGCATAATGGGCGGGAAATCAAGGCTACTTTTGCAGTATATTCTCCTCAGTATGATGTTTGGTTAAATGATAACACCATAAAATAATAAATATTTTTTAATTAGCTACCGCAGAGGAGGAGCCCTCCTGAAGCTCCTGACTCTAATACAGAAGGTTATAAATAGCCTCTACAAAAAAACGGAGCAAATATGGAGCGATTTAAAAATAAAAATGTCATGATCACTGGTGCCAGCTCAGGCATCGGTCGTGCGACGGCTATTCGTATTGCCAGCGAAGGAGGCAATCTTGCCTTATTAGATATTAATTCAGATAAACTTCACACATTAGCCGGAGAACTTCAGGCCTACAAAATTAATATTGTCTATGCTCAATGTGATGTATCCAATTTTGAACTTACCAAACAAATTATTGATCATCTCTGCAAAGAACTTGGCGGTATTCAATCTTTAAGTCATAATGCAGGAATACTACGTTGTTATCATACCCATGAAATGACATTAGAACAGTGGAATGCAATAATTTCAGTTAATCTCACAGGCACTTTTAACGTTAATCGACATGCCTTGCCGCATTTGTTGAAAAATCAATATAGTTATTTAGTTAACACCTCGTCCATAGCAATTGAACAACCACACCCATGGATGGCAGCCTATGCGGCTACCAAAGGAGCTATTCAAGCGTTTACACGATCCTTATTTATTGAATATTTTTTGCAGGGACTGCATGCAAACTGCGTATTGCCTGGCAGTATTGAGAGTGACTTAGCTGGTACCTTTCGTATTCCAGAAGGTGGCAATCCAGATTTGGTTAAGACGCTTATACCACTTGGACAAAGTAAACCGGCAAGCCCCGAGCATGTAGCCAGCGTTATTGCATTGCTGGCATCTGATGATGCTTTTCATATTAATGGCACAGAAATATCAGTCGATGGTGGTAGAATTTTTTAAAAAACCGGTTTAATAATATCGTATTGATGTTGGGAAATCCCAAACAAGCTTACGATAATTGATCTTGATGATATTTGTTAAAGCTTTATGCCATGTTCTTTCTAGGTTACTTTTTTGTAATGGCAGCAATTTTGATTATAGCAAAACCATAATTGTAAGGCTCTGTAAAACAATAACTTATCTTTTTAGCGCCCAGCTGAGGCTCAGATTTGCAGGCGGGAGGGTGTAGAAAAATGCGCGCATAGTTGTTCTATGTAAGTGTTTTTCTACACCCTCCCGCCTGCGAAGATGAGTCTTAGATGGGATGCTAAAAAGATAAGTTATTGTTTTACAGAGCCTAAACATCTACTTTATTCTTTCCATAATAATTCGCACGCGTTCTTCCGGTGAGACACAAGGTACATTTATAATAGTATAGCCCTGTTCTTTATAAATTTTTTGAACGTCATTGCCAAATGCTTCTGCTGCTTCAAATGACATCTTTCGCTCGTCATCAGTGGTATATATTTCTTTCCACGCCGGAAACATAAAAACATGAGACTCGTATCGATATAGTTTTGCTGCATGATTAGCTGGCAAATAATTTAATTTCAATAATCGAGCGTAGGCAATGTTGTCAGGAACGCCTCTATCGTAAATAACTGTACCGCCAATATTTTGCATTTGTTTATATTGATATATTGCACGCGATAAAAGCAATTGAGTAAAGAGCTTCGGATTTTTTTCAGGTACACCCTCGTCTTCAATACTTCGCTGCTCTGCTAATATTTGTCTCGCGGGTTCTTCAACTACTGTAAAACCCTGCATCTGCAACAATTTTAAAACGGTAGATTTACCACTACCCATTGCGCCCGTAATAATAATATTTTTTGTAGTCATGAAACACCTTTATATATTAAAGCTATAGTGTACTCTTTTCATCGGTGGTACTTATGAATATTCATAATGCAGAACTGTAGTCTATAAAATTGCTCGCTCTTCTAAAGTACTACTGAATCACTTTGGCAAAGATCATCCGGGAAGAATTTTTAATGTAGATCGCCATGCGGCCTATAAGATAATTGCTAAATCTGATGCTTTATTTTAGCATTTTGTTGGGCACATGTTAGAAGAGACTTTCTAAACTACAGCAAAGAATACGTTGCAAATGAAGCGTGGAGTTTGAAATGGGTTGAAAAATTAATAAGACGATTTAAGCTGAATTGGCCATGTAAGGCTGCTGAATGAGGAGGGGGCTCAGCGGACCGTCGGTTTTATGGATGAAACCGTCGAGCGTACAGGGACGTATTCACAGCGTGTCCGCTGAGCCCCCTCCTCATTCGGTAGCCGTTTGTTGGCGCAGAACTAGTCAGCAAGCCCATCTTATGCAAGGCGGGTCATGGCATGGCGTCGCACAGAAGATTGGATTATTATGTAGTTGCGTGAAAAGTTAGTTGTGGACGAACTTGATGCTTATCGCTCAAAAAACTTTTGGGAAGCTGCCAGAACACAAAATGAAACGGCCAACTGGAAAACTATAGCTTATGATCGCATTCAAGCCACCTCTTTACCCAAAAGTGATCGCCTACAATTAGAGGTAGAATATAAATAATGTATCATATTATCCTCTTTCAAATATAGCAAGCCGCATTCCTAAGCCAATTAAAATAAATCCCGTAATTTTTTGTTGTATTTTTAACGCAGTAGGATGAGCAGCATCAGCAGTTAAGCAGTTCCTTACGGCATAAAAAATTATTTTAGTTCAGGGGGAAAAAGCTGAATTAGCGAGTGCTCTCTCAAATAATTATCGAAGAGAAAAAAATCACTTGACCCTATAGTTACTATATCCATTAGCCTTATTCACAAGGAGGTAAAACGATGACTCAATGGTATGTAAAAGATCTAAGCAAACTAACAGATATATCGGTACAGACATTACATCATTATGATCGCATTGGCTTGTTAAAGCCTTCTGTACGCTTATCAAATGGTTATCGAGTTTACTCCGAAAGGGATTTATTACGTCTACAGCAGATCATAGCCTTGAAATTTTTTGGATTTGAATTATCCAAAATTAAAGAATTACTTGCTGGCAATGCAGAAGCTATTGAACATTTTTCAGTTCAATCCAGACTATTGGAACAAAAAGCTAATGTATTACTCGATGCAAGTCATGCACTCAAGCAAATTGTTTCTGATATTGCAGACGATAAATCTATCCCATGGGAAACCATTATTAAACTCATTGAGGTATATCGTATGACACAGAAACTTGAACATTCTTGGGTTAAAGAAATATTTACCCCTGATGAATTAAAACAATATGCAGCCTTTGAAGCTGAGTTAAAAGCTAATTCAACGCCAGCACAGAAAGCAGCATTTGAAAAAATTTGGTCTAATTTAGTATCAGAAATTAGCAACAATCTTGAAAATAATCCAGAATCTGAAATTGGTATTACAATTGGTAAAAAGTGCATGCTGTGGGTGAATAATGTATATGGCAAAAAATATGCACATTTACGTACCAAAAAATTTGAAAAAGGATTCGCAAAAGGAAAAGGGCTGAAAGAGGTTGGTTTAACAGCTGAAATGGTCTCTTGGATGGATAAAGCCATGGATGCTTATTGGAAAGATCGCATTTATAAGATTCTTGACCAGGTTGGACAAACTTCACCCAACATACTTTTAAATCTTTGGCATGAAGTGCTGGATGATATGTACGGAGATGACCATACATCTAAAACAGAAATTTATGACATTGCGCTAGCTGATAAAAAAATTAGTGCCAACGCAAAAAAATGGTTAAAAAATTTACGTGATTGATTTTTTACCATGCACCAAAAAAACTGGGCTATTGTGACCCTAAACAATAGCCGGTTTTAGTGCACGTTGACATGTGGGAGAAATAAATTTAATTGAAACACTCTCGTCAACGCTGGATGCATGCCATTTTTTTTTCATGATCTTTAATTTATTCTTGGGCGCCATTACCTGCTGGCAATAGTTTGCTGATTGACCGAAATCGATAAGGCACATTAAGAAAATCTAAATTTTTCTATAGTACCCTGATTTTGGGTAGATAAGCGGCTTTTTCTTTCGTTACTCACAATAACTCTCCATTAAGGATTTCTATAGTTTTACAGTTATGACAAAAAGGATTGCATTTTTTCCAGATAAATTTTTTCTGTAAGTTGTTGTAAAATGTTTACTCGTTTTTCCAGCCAAACTAATTCTTGTTCGGTAATTATATAATTTTTGTTATAACGGGCGTCAATATAGACATCACTTGAGAGTCCAATATTTTCAAGCGCACAGATATTTATTCCGAGTTAACAATATCAACCCGCTGTAATCCATTTTTACAATTTAATCGTCATTTTATTGCAGAATATTAGCTTTTTTGCTAAGCAGCTTCTGCTTGCCCGGTATCATATACCTTAATCGTTTTGTATCTATTTTATCCCGCAGGAATTTCTTGAAGATGGAGCAATACTTGCCATCTATTAGAAATTCAACATAGGTATTTTTCATGGCTAGCGCGACCACCATCTCAGAGGGCAATGTGTTTACACTGACAGTCCGTAGCCACGTTCCAAAATTTTTCCAAACGATTTCATGGAAATGGATTGACAAATACTGCATTAATCCTTGAGCAATAAATCCCAACAAGATAAACATATGGTAAGCGCGAAGTTTCTTGGCAATGTTTTCTTTGAATTTCTTGGAAGAAAATTGTAGTTCTTGATCGCCGCTACCGCGTTTTTTAGGCCGCATTATTTTTAGCCAAAATCGATACAAGAATACACCCACCTGATGTACCGCTTGTTTGAATAGGATCTCAATTTTAAAACGAAGACTGTAGATCAGGATTAAGCTCAAAGGGTCAAGTGTTAAATCCGTTGACATCGCAATAACATTTCCTCTGCTTGGATGACGTGTTAACACAAACTGTACTAATCCACCCAAGGGTTTCCATAGAAGTTGTATCGGGTAATACTCAATCATCAGTTTAGCATTACCTGGCATCGGTACTTTTATAAAAGGTAGCTCTGTCTTGAACAAATCAAATAGTTTTATTTTGTTGCCATATTTTTTTGGACGGCCTCGTCGCGTTTTTTCTTGTATTGTAATAAGCTGATATGCTACTGCATTTTTCTTCATCATGGTCACAAGATGGATATTTTTAGCAACCAGTTGTTTCATGAATCGTCCAGAACAATAATATTTGTCAGCCACAAAATAGCAGGCCTCTGGTAGGATGCTACTGTCTTATGCCTAGGCGGAAAATTTGTATCTTCATTTATTGTATTTATTGCTGTTTATAGTCGCTATGAGGATAGTATAAAATACCGCTCAATCATGAGCAGTGATGACTGTGATTGTCAGGTTTGTATATATCGACGTGAAAAATTAGAGAATAAAAAAATACGCCGACACAAATCAAAGTGATTGGCTACCCAAAAAACTAACATCCGCGCGCAATGACGAGTGTAGTCATATGTACCCATCGTACTTCGAGATGCGAGTTTTTGGCATATAACTCTCCTGCTGTCGTTCCCGCCGCTCATAGTTTATTAGAAATGGAGAGCAAGATAGCGGGAATCCAAAAACCAAGCTTTTTGATGCTAAAAACCTAGTCTGTCGTTGAGTTGGGTCTTGGTTCCCCACTGTTCTGTTAGCAGCCTCTTGTTAGCTATGAGCGGCGGGGATGACAACCCATGGTTGATAGCCAATCTTGCATTTTGAGGTGCGATGGGTATATCCATCAGATTGCAAGTATAATTGAGCGGAGAATTTTGGACTCTCAAGAATAACGTTAAAAACAAAGTTTCCCGATTACTGTCCTATTTCGGTTCTATTAGCTTCTCGTTATATCTATTACATTCTTTTGTTAAAGACGCAGTAGACGGTGTTGGATTGGGTCCTTATGTGAAAGCAAAAATGAGCATATTGTTTCATCTTACGGCAATTGAAATCAGCATTTTAATGACTCTGTTTTTCTATTTCCCGATAATTGTTTTATTGGCATCTTTGACATACAGTACAATCGAAAAACCATTTTTACAAATGCGCATCAGATATTTTGGCAATACGCATGAAAAAGAAAATTTTGACCAGTTAGTGGATTCAGCTTTGTTTAGGGCTAAAGAATCTGTTAAACAATAAAAGCTGATACTTGCTCGACACTATTTTAGCTAGAGATCTTACCGTATTACTAATTGATAGTCGTGTTATGGTGGTAGATAGCAAATCGCATGATGCTATTGACTATTGTTTAAAAAGCAGAGCAAACGATACTATTGCTGTAATGAATCAGGAAGGCATTGAGTCATCGCATTGTTTTGGTTTTCAGGCAATAGCTCGTAGCTACTCTCATAGCTTGGCAACCATAATGCAATTGCAGTTTTGAGCCGCTTGCTGCACATCTGATCGGTCCCTAACCAAATCTGCTTTAAAGGTTCCAGAAGGTCCTCACTTTCATAGCGCCGCTTAACCCCGGGACGCAGGTGCTTCTTGCCGGTCAAATGATTGAAATACCTGCAATAAATACTTGCGATTATATCCATATAGATGGCATAACTCATCCAATATCCACTTCTTGCCCTTTTCGCTTAGCATCGCATATAACGACGGACAAAGCTTCTCTAAATTAACCGTTATTCTCCATCAATTCACCTCTTTTTTCTGGGTTAGGTGAATTATGAGTCAACGTTGTGGTTTTTGGCAGGGAAATATGACCTCCTTTAGTTAGGTTTAATTGTGAGTCAATTCGTTAGACCAAAATTGATAAGGCACTTCAAGAAAATCTTAATTTTTCTATAGTCCGCTATGCAGTATTATATAGTATACCTGATCCGGTTAATCCATATGAAACATCCCCCTAAACAGCTTCTACCCTTTTTTTGGCACTTTGCAAAACCCTATCGCTGGTATTTTCTCGGGATGATGATAACGGCTTTAGTAGCGGGTCTGGTAACATCGCTTTCTCCTTATCTTTCTGAAATTAATCATTAACGGTATTGCTGATTTTTCCGGTGATAAAACTGAAATTTTTAATGCAATAAAACTACCAGCTATTCTGTACACATTATTGTATTTGTTAATAACTATAAATTACCGAATAACCGACTGGTTTATGTTGCGCGCTATTCCCGCCATTCGGCAAGATATCATAGTTGCCCTGTTCGCCTACTTAAAAAGACACTCGCATCAGTATTTTCAAAACCATTTTGCCGGCAGTCTTTTAAATAAAATAACCGATATGTCATCAGGCACGGTCTCCATTCTACAAAAAATGGATCAAACTTTTTTCCAGGTTTGTGTCCTCGTAATTGCTGTCATAGCCACGTTTTTTGTACACCCAATTTTTTCTGTGATATTGATGAGTTGGGCTATTGTATTTATGCTGATCTCGCTTGGTTTTAGCAAAAAAATAACCCAGCGCCTCATATATTTTCCATCAGCAAAACGGCTACGGCCGGCAACATTGTTGATAGCATTAGTAACGTTACCAATAGTCGTTTGTTTGCACATCAGGATTTTGAAGTATCGCGCATCAAATCTGCAGTTGCAGATACAGTGACTAAAGATCGGGCAATGCAACGCTATATTCTATGGATGCGTATTTATCAGGATATTGGGATTATTTCATTGATGGGATTAATGCTATTTACCTTGATCATTATGTATAGCAAAGGCTTGGTCACAGTCGGTGATTTTGCATTTATCCTATCTGTGTCCATCGCAATTTTCCAATCGATGTGGTTTCTCGCCATCTAC
>CAWFAS010000002.1:0-394933 GCA_963813895.1 uncultured Gammaproteobacteria bacterium | reverse complement strand
TAGGGTTATTCCCAGCTTTTCACAAGCCCTGCTAAAATGCGTGAAGGCCCTATTTAATTGTGGCTCTCCATCCTCTTGATTCCTCTGGGGAGATACATAGACTGTTTTTAAATCAACGTATATTTCTGATGGAACCCCATAACGCTGTGTCCATTTTCTAAGTATTTGGAACGCAGCTTCGGTGGTTTCTTGTTCAGCCAATAGCGACAAGGTAATTCCGCTGGCGTCATCTACAAGATTCATTAAACAACTGGCAGGATTTTCTGCTCCAAACCATCTATGATGAGACCCATCTAATTGTAACAACTCACCAAAACAAGCTCTGCGCGCCCGTTGTTTGCGATAGCCTTTGCGTTTTCGTTTCTTATCCCACAATCCAGCCTGGATTAACCATAAACGCAACGTTTCATCTGACAATTTATATCCATCCTTTCCTAATTTTTCACAGGCTAGTGTCGGACCAAATCCTTCATATTTTTCACGATATAAATTCAATACCGCTTCTTTATAATCAACGCTATAGGCATTGTGCGAGGTTCTTCCGTAGCTCCCATGGATTAAACCCATATCTCCTTGACGGCCATATCGTTTGTAGATGCGTTTAATTTGCCGATAGCTGACTTGTAGCTTCTTGCTGGCATCTATCAGGCTTAATTTACCTTCAGCTACACTTGATAACACTAACTTGCGGTTTCGCTCTTTACTACTCATTGCTATTCTGTCTCCCTTCATCTTTCCAGCTCCTTGGAGGTTGAAGCTGGTCAGTTTAGTTTATTAAAGGGGGACATTTTAACTTTGGCTAATAGGGGACATTATCGCTTTGGCACGACAAATATGAGACTAGAAGTGGCTTTAAATAGGTTAAAGTGGTATACTTATGGGTATGCAGAGCTCATAAGTGGTGGATCCCTAAGGGTATTTTAACTTTATTATCCAGATAAATCTGCAACCCCTTTTTTTTTAAATTTATATTGTATTTGTTAGCGAAATTTTAGGTGATTTATGATTAACCCTCCCCCTTCGAATGCCCACTGGCGTGACTCTGCACGTTATCCACGTTTATTTTTTGTGGATGCAAGAGCTGTATTCCCAATCCTGTTTTGTTTACTGCATATCAAAATATGGACCATCTTTCTAGCTTTAGCAGCGACTGGCTTTTTTACTGTTCTGAACTATTATGGCTTCAGTATTTCTGTTTTTGGTCGTTGGCTCAGGACATCGCTTGCAGGCCCAAGAAAAGTAGCAATCCCTTGGTGGATATAAACATTTAATACTTCAAAGAGGCCGAATTAAATGGAGTTAAGCAAACAGTTAACTGCTATTGCGAAGTCATTAAAAGTCAAGTTTACCTTTAATGAAAAACCGATAAGTTATGAGGATGTATTTTCAACCAGAGGTCTACTGCCTGGTATTGCGCGCCGTGCCGACCAGCTATCCTCCTTATGTCTCGGGTATGGAATAGGGGTAACTTTTGACGACGCCGAAAAAACTTTATTAGGTGTTGAAGTCAAATTTGATGAAGTCACACCCGTGGTTTTACGCCTATTATGTCTCACGGATGTCATGTCCGAACTTATAAAATCTTCAGCCTCCAAGGAGGTTGTTTCTCTTGATGAGCTAATGTATGATTAATTTTATATATATCATTTAATTTATTAATAATTAACATATTCCTCTAGTTTTAATAAACCCGTTCATTCAATTCCTTATAAAATTCCTGAAATTGTTCCCTCTGTGGCTGAACACTTTATACTTACCATTCCTTTGTAATCAAACCTGTAGCGTTGCTAAGCTGGCCCTATCGCTAATTCTTGGGCTTTGTCGTCTCCGTCGTTGTCGCGTCGTCCCGCGGCTTGTCCGCGGGATCCAGAAAGAGCTTAAAGCCTGTTGAGAGGGCAAGGAACATTTGCCAAGTCCCTGGATCCCGCGGACAAGCCGCGGGACGACGACGAGGGAAGGAAGCGGTGACGACATTCACTAGTTTCTCTAATCCTATATTGCTGATATTTTTATATTATTTCTAGCATAAATTAACCCAAAACAAGCAATTATAACCTTTAAATTCCTCGATTTGATTACATTTTGTACAGTTGATTGACTGCTTTTTATACAGAATTAATATGTTTAAATGACAACATAAATACTTCAATAAGATAAAGCAGTTAGAGAGGAAATGACATGATACAAGCGCACTTTAAATCCCTACAAACCAAGATAAATAATAATTCTCATCGCTATTTACTATTAATTGCCAGCTTGGTGCTGGTTACCTGTTGCGTAACATTTTTACCGAAGTCAGCGATACTTTTTCCAGTCACTATTGGTACAGAAATTTTATTGAAAATGATAGTAGGGAATTTTATGGAAAAATGGGTGGGTCGGATAAAGCAAAAAATTTTAAATAGTATAACGGGTTAGGCGGATTAATGATGCTGAATTTAATAAAACTTTCAAATTTCAATAATGAAATAGGGGTTGATCGCCTTATATATGCAATTTTTATGGCGGTTCTGATGGCTAGCTGCGTTGTATTGGCAATGGCCGTTATTTGGAAAGTTACCGCTCTGACTGACTTTAGTTTCCCTTTAAAACAGCTGAGTAGATTTTTATTGAGTAAACTTTTAGGGCTATTTATTCGAAGGCTAATAACTGGTATCAGCTAGTATATCGAATTATTTAATTAATGATTTATCTTCCTTTAGAGGGGGAAAAAATCTTAATTTTCTCACCTATTTGTCCAAGCGCTCGTCACAATGCAATTATTCGTAAATTTCTCTTTATCGGCTGAAATTTCTAGTAAATTCCTTAGTTTCTGATATATATCCTCGCCCTTAGCCTGTGTAAAATAAAGTTAATTTATAGTACAAATTTTTTAGCAAATCTTACTTCTCAAATATGCAAAAACGCATGATGCTTCACGCTGACATTAAAGTTATAGTATTTAATGCATATTGAGCCCTAGAGAACTTTAGCTTTTTTCCTTAAATGTGGAGCACTGAAATCCGATAACAGCTATGGCGTTGACTTTGGGCTATATCTCTAGAGGGGTCGGACTTTTTTAATCAGTTTTATTAATATTTTCTTAAGGTGGAGCGGGTAGAATGGACTCATGAAATAAGAGAACAGAGCATTAAAAAAGCTCTGAAAACTAAAAGTGAGTGGAGGAGTTAGAGTGAGCGATAACAATAAGAATATGTTCGGAACCACACAGGGTGATGCTGCAGGTAGTCAAGATCCCAGACTAGAAATCGAATCAGAAAAATCGGCAGTAGTGGCTGGTGTTGTAGCTACAAAACTTGCCAATGTAGGGCAGCAAATGGCGCAGATTGATGCTAATCGTACTAAGTTGGCGTTTTTTGCTAAGAGTGCTGATACCGCTGGCATTGCAAGCCAAATCACGGAATCTACGGGTACAGCTAAAGCTGTACAACTTGAATCAGAAAAAAATATGAAAGGCAGTGTCAACTCGCCCCAAGATGATTCATTAGCTAACCCAACTGATGTGTTCACCTCCCGTTTTAGCCCCGAAAGTCCTTAACTGTTTATCTGGAGTTAATCGTGTACCATCAAGAAGCAAGAGATATATTGGTCAACGCATTAGACAAAGTTATTAATAAAGACGGCTGGGATAGTAGCCTATTTTTTAGAAACACTCTGAAACGGTTACTCGAACTTCGTGAATATGTAATAACCGAACTAAGCCCGCCCCAAGAACAAATTTTAGAAGATATTGCGGCCATGGACGGCGCCCTAAAACAAGAACAAGGCTACAAAAAAGTCTATATTGAAATATATCAAGCGCAGGGCGATCGTTTAGAGGGTTGGATAAATGCTGTTAAGAAACTCGGTGACTACTATGTCAGCCGTCCTGCCTATCAAGTAGAAGATCATGTGCGCGAATTAATCACCTCCAAGCGCAGCAGAAATGATGCGTATGTCGCTGTATGGATACACCAAGAAAATATTTTGTCGATGGATAAGATGCGTGATCGATTAGGTCACGAGCTATTGTCTTTAAGGGAAGGCAGCATAAAAGTGGAGAATATCATAGAATTTGTCCACGATAAAAATAGATATCGCCTGATAGAAAACAAGTTGATTTTAAATTCGTAACGTTTTTAAAGTTAATAGTGTTAAGGGGAAAAATTCCCAGGGGTATCTCATTGCTTCGAGTGTATAAGTGGTGAGGCAATCATGAATCGTTACATAGTTTAAATAGGTGTTAAATGCAAGGTCGTCAACAAGGTGGTGGAGGTGGTGCGGATAACGGATTAGATAATTTGTGGGGAGTAGCTGCCCTTATGGCTGCAGTCCTGCTAATCTGGTTTTTTGGCCGTTTCTACATCGTGCAAGTTATTTATCAGATCAAATATTACGAAATTAATGCGATCGGATTTGTGCTGAATAACTGGAATCTCTTAGCCCACAAGCTAGGTCTGCCTGGGGCTGACTTAACACCACTGCAAAATTTACACGAACTTATTAGGACAAAAAGTATCGCTGCTAATTATGACAGTTTGACGTATGCCTTGGGAACTGTAGGTCGATATTTAAGTATCCCTATGGGATTAGTGTTAATAGTTTTAGCAGCTCTTGTTCATGGGCAAAATATAACCTTGAAATTAAGACATGTGTTTAACATGAAAACCATGAGGGACCTTGAACAAAAAGAAAATCCTCAAATTTCCCCAGTGCTTAAATTAAATTTAGTTAAAGAAAATGTGAACGAAGGTGACTGGGCTATGGCTATGACACCGATGCAATACTGCAAAAAATTGCAGCTGCTCAAAGAGAAGAAAGCGGATAATGGCGTGATTACTGTCGAATTGATGCGTGCTGAAGCCCAGCAGTCATTTGTGCTGCAGCTTGGGCCCCTGTGGTCAGGTGTCGAAAGTCTGCCCATGCATGCTAAAGCTTTATTTGCTGCCTTTGCTGCTGCTGGCAACCAAGATCGTAGCAGTGCTATCAAATTAATTCAGCATATTGCCCTGTCAGCCAATGAGGGACAGTTAAATTTTGATGGTACCCGGGAATTACTGGCTAAGCATAAAGACACTAAATTAGTAGCTAAAGTAACCAATAAACACGCCTATGTGTTGACGGTGTTTGCCACTATGTTAGAGCTGGCCAGGACAGATGGGGTGTTTTCAAGCAGTGAATTTTTATGGTTAAAACCGTTAAACAGACGACTTTGGTATACATTAAATACAGTGGGTAGACAGACCGCTGTGCCTGAAGTCAGTGGAGTATACGCCCACTGGTTGGCAGAAAAAAAATGGGGTGGCGCATTGCGTACTCCTATGGTTGAGGAGGGGGTTAAAGGTTTGGAGCTCGCCCTTTCAGATGTTATTTACGAGCCGGAAGAGGATCTCGGTTAGTAGCTCTAGGGTTAGAGGAGAACGTAAAACTCCTTTGATAACCATAAGAGCCCTTGAGTAGTAAGCAAAAACTAAGTTTTTGTATCGTTTTAAGAGATAATTAGGTGATGATATGGCACGTGCATTACGTGGTTTAGAACACAATCAAGAACAAAATTATGCGCGGTTATTGCGTGATACGCGTTCAATATGGCAGCGTATAAATGATTTTTTCAAAAATTCTATGGCGGTAGCGGCCACTTTGGTGTTTTGCGCTGGCGTAGGATTTTTTGTGCCAGAATTGGCTGAATTCGTTTTTATAATTGGTGTGGCCATGTTTTTTATTGCCATGATGGTTACTCGTAAATTAACCCTACCGTTTCGCATGCCACAGCGCTGTGAAGCGCCTGATTATAATGATCCGGCGCCAGGATCAAATAAGCCAAGAAAAGCACGTGGCATTTATTTCCTGGGCAATGAAATAAAATCAAGAGAAGAGCTTTGGTTTGCCAATGACGATATGCGTACCCACATGCTGGTGTTCGGTTCTACCGGTAGTGGTAAAACGGAAGCGTTGGTATCTCTTGCCTATAATGCATTAATCCAAGGCAGTGGCTTTATTTATGTGGACGGAAAGGGTGATAACTCACTATTCGCTAAGGTTTTCTCCATGGTGCGTTCCATGGGGCGTGAGGATGACATGCTGCTGATTAACTTCATGACCGGTGCCAGGGATATTATTGGCCCCCAGAAAAGCCGGTTGTCTAATACCATGAACCCATTTGCTACGGGTTCTTCTAGTATGCTTTCGCAGCTGGTCATTAGCTTAATGGACTCAGGTTCCGGCGGTGGTGACGGCGATATGTGGAAAGGCCGTGCGACAAATTTCGTCGAATCATTAATGAAAGTATTGGTGGCTATGCGTGATTCCGGTCATATTCTGTTAGATGCCAATACTATTCGTAATTATTTTCACCTCGATCGTATCGAAGCAATGATCATGGACAAGCTATTCATCCGTGATGATCAAGATCCGGTCAATATTGAACATTTACCAGCCATGGTAATGGAGCCAATCAAAAACTATCTGCTTAACTTGCCTGGTTACAACAAAGAGAAAAAAGGCAAGCAGGTATCACAGGTTTTAGAGCAGCACGGGTTTATTACCATGCAGTTAACCAAAGTCTTCGGTTCGTTGGCGGACACGTATAGCCATATCATGCGTACCAACTTGGCTGAGGTGGATTTACGCGATGTGGTGCTAAATCGTCGTATCCTGGTCGTATTATTACCTGCCTTGGAAAAATCGCCAGAAGAGTTATCCAACTTGGGCAAGGTTATTATTGCTTCCTTAAAGGCAATGATGGCGGCGGGTTTAGGTGATGCTGTAGAGGGGGACTATCGTGATGTCATTCAGCGTAAACCTACTAATGCGCTTACTCCTTATCTATGTATTCTTGATGAATATGGTTACTATGCCGTAAAAGGCTTTGCTGTAGTGCCTGCGCAGGCTCGATCCTTAGGGTTCTCGGTTGTGTTTGCGGGCCAGGATTTGCCAGCGTTCCAGAAAGCTTCCAAAGAAGAAGCTTTGTCCATTGGTGCAAATACCAATATTAAGATCTGTATGAAACTTGAGGATCCCTTGGATACTTGGGATTTCTTTATGAAAACAGCGGGCGAGTCCTATGTGACGTCGGTAAAAGAATTCCAATCGGATGCGAAAGGATTTGGTAGTGGTTACTTAGATAGCCGCAGCGCCCAGGTAGAAAAACGCGCCCGCGTTGACTTGCTGGATTTAAAAGAACAGCGCGAAGGAGAGGCGCATATCTTCTTTAAATCGAAAATTGTGCGCGCAAAAATGTTTTACGCCAATCCGCAGCCGGTTCCATTCATGCGCTTGAACCAGTTCGTGAAGATTGAAACTCCGCCGGATGCTGTGATGGCTGAGCTGGGCAAAATTGGCAAGAATTTTGAAAATATAATGAACAGTGGCGATATTTTTGTTAGTATCACCCCACCAGAGGATGACCTGGGGATTATTACCGACACATTCATTAATGGAGATGGAGCTCAATCAGCCATTGAACGCGGAGTAGCAGCACTGCTTGCATTTCACTCCCGTGTTCTGCCGGAGCAACCCTCTCAGGAGGAATTGTTACCAGAAATACCTCAAACTGAACTTAACTTATTTGCGCCATTGCGTGTATCTGATCACATTAAGAAATACATTCTGGCTAAAGATATTGTGCAGTTTGGTCGCCCATTTTTAGATCCCCTTCTCATCAGAGAGAATCTGATTAACACCGAACAATTGTTAGGTCGGGGAGAGGCTCAGGCGATCAGCATTGGCACAGAGATACTAAAAGATATGCAACAGGCGACCCATTATCCGCCGGATATTGAAGATACGCCAGAAGCTGATGATTTAGCTGAGTTGATATCTAATTTACTTGAACATATTGTTCTGAAGAAGAGTGAGCCAAAAGCACAGGCTTAAAAGGGAAGTTTATCAGGAGAGTTAGGTAGACATGGCAAAAATAAGTCGATTTTTAATTATTTTATTGGCGGCCTTATTAGTATTGTCTGCTTGCAGCCGACAAAAGTCGTATGTATTTGTTGTCAATCCATCCCAGGATCCAGAGGCCATTAAGCAGGCAAAAGCACCTTATCTGATGCAAATTTTGGAACGACAAGGGGTTCAGGTAGTAAAAGTAGGGGACACATTACGCATAATATTGCCCAGCGACCTGATATTCAACCCCCATTCTGCCAATTTTAGCGGTGGCAGCCGGGTGTTAAATACAGTCTCTGCGCTAATGTTGCTGCTACGCACAACATCAGCTGAGGTGACAGGTTATACAAACGCTAACCCTTCACCTCGGGTTGATCAGGCGCTCTCATTGCGTCAGGCGCAAGTAGTTGCCAATTATTTATGGGATAAAGGAATTGATTCGCGTATTCTATATGCGGAAGGAGCGGGGGCTCGAATGCCTTTAAGTCGCTCTCCGGCAGATTCTTCAAATCGTCGGGTAGAAATACGTTTTCAGTATCTCCATTATGGAGTAGGTAGATATTAGTAGCCTAATAGCCTCTGCAAAAGCCGCTTTAGCTAAGTAGGTTTTATTTACTTTCCCGCTCGTTTGTGGGAAGTAGACAGTTCATATCAACGTAAAGAGAATAGGTTTTGTAGTTATGTTAGATCAAGATGCATTAGAAGTAGTAAGACTTAGAAATAATTTTTACCGTGATGGTTATCGCCGTGTCTTATCAGCATTGCTTATAATGGCAATGGTGAATATTATTATGGCGTTTATTCTGGTTTATATAGTGATGCACCCGTCGAAGCCGCAATATTTCGCGACTACTCGGGATGGTAAAGTGATTCCTTTACACTCACTTAGTGACCCCGTAGTTTCAACCTCAGAGCTGTTACAATGGGCTGCAACTGCTGCCACAGCGGCTAATACATATAACTTTGTGAATTATCGCAAAGAATTGCAGGCGGCTTCTGAATATTTCACGCCCACAGGCTGGAAAGAATATCAGGATGCTTTAAAGTCTTCTAGAAACTTGGAAACAGTTACTGCGAAGAAATTAACTGTGAATGCGGTGGCAACCGGAGCTCCCATTGTAGTCGATCAGGGACTCGTTAATGGCAGATATAAATGGAAAATCCAATTACCCATATTGATTACGTACGAAAGCTCGAGTACTAATATATCCCAGCCGTCATTAGTTACTATGTTGGTAACCAGGGTGCCCACTTTGGAGACACCTAAAGGTATAGCCATTGATGCATTCTATATGACTGAACAGCCGATCCGTTAAAAAACGGCTGTAAAAACTACAAAGCTGGGTGTTGTTTGCTATAATGCCCAGCTTTGATGTGGAGTTGGCGGGTTTATCCCGCCTCCTTTTTATTAAAAGGGCTTGTTAAATGTGCCCTGAAAGCATCCAATCAAACAAAAGTAACTGTTAAAGGGCGAAAAAGGCAATGAAAAAGAATTCATTGGTAGCCGCAGTGATAATAGGATTTTATGCCCCTTGCATAGTTGCTGCTAATCCGGATACTGCAGATGGGACCTTGCAACAACAGTTGCAATCTATTCAACAGACAATGGATCAACCTGATCCCGCGAGTACTTCTGCACGAATAGAACCCGTTCAAGCAACGAATCCTAATCTTTCGGCAAATAATCTGTCTGGCAGCGCAGCTGCTCAAAAGTCTAGTAATTCTCCCTTTAGCCAGCTCCCTCCGCCTCCTGCGCCCGTGGCTATTAGTGGTACTGCTTCCGCCCCGGGTAATAATCCTCAGAATCAAGCGCAAGGCACATTAGAATCTACGGAAAGCTTGCGCGATGAAGCATTTGCCAGAATGACTAATACTGCTTTACCGCTGACACCCACACAGATCCAATTATTGCGTAGCCTTTATGATGCGACTCAGCGCGCAGCCGCTGTTTTTCCAGGTGTACCGCCCCGACCCACTTCAACCTCAGTGGCGGTTAACCTATCTCCAGGCGCTACCCCACCCATCATACGGTTAGGTGCAGGATTTGTGACTTCTCTGGTATTTGTTGATTCCACAGGAGCGCCATGGCCTATTGAGTCATACAGTCTGGGAAATCCAGCTGCTTTTAATATCCAATGGGACAAAAAAGGCAATATACTCTTAATACAAGCAATTGCCGCGCACCGCATCGGCAATTTAGCTGTTCTGTTAAGAGGTCTGAATACACCGGTTATGATTGATTTATCGCCAGGCCAAGCTGCAATGGATGTCAGAGTTGACTTGCGTATCCCCAGCTTAGGCCCGGAAGCAAAACCTACTTTCACACAACTACCTGGGGTAGAAAACCCTTACTTACTCAATTTATTAGATGGAATTCCGCCTCCTGGCGCCAAGGAGCTGAAAGCCTCGGATTGTGAGGAGTGTGTTTGGTTGTTGGATGGAAAATTGTATTTGCGCACTCAATATACGGTTCTTTCTCCGGGTTGGATATCTTCTTTGTCCAGCGCGGATGGAACACATGTATATGAAATGCAGCCTACGCCAATTATACTGGTGACTTATAATGGCAAAACCATAAAACTCAAAATTGAGGGGTTTTAAGATAATGGCAAAAAGGGAAAGGGGTGCAAACCAAGCCATGCGCTGGGGTAAATCGCGAATTACAGTTGTCATCTTCGCCATAATTATTATAACCGTTGGCTCAATATTCGCCTTATGGGCATGGAATAAACGCGTTGAACAAGAAGCAATGAGTAAAGTGGAGTTAAAAAACGCACCTCGTAATATAAAAGCTATCCCTGGAGTTGGAGTATCTACCCCTCAGTATGAGAAACAGGTAAGAGAGCAAAATTTAAATTCGGCTAAAATTGCTATGCAAAGGCATACTGCTGCTGTCCCAACCCTCACGCGGGGTGGTGCTTCACCGGGAAATATCAGACTGGCAGAAGTAGGCGGCGTTGGTGGAGAGATTACACCCGGTTGTGATCCCAAAGATCTAGAGCGCGCCCGGGCAGCTGGCGTTAAGGTGGATGAATTACGTTGTAAAGGTTGTAATGCAGATCAATTGCACGCAGCAGGGTACTCCGCGGGAGAATTAGTGTTAGCCGGTTTTACTGCCAAAGATTTAAAGGGAGCAGGCTATACTGCTACGGAGGCCAAAGAAGCAGGTTTGGGTGCCAAAGAATTGATTACTGAGGCCGGTTTTGGTGTGAATGAATTGAAAAATGCCGGTTTTACTGCTGCAGATTTGAAATCTGTTGCAGGCTCTGACGCCAAAAGTCTAAAAACAGCTGGATATACTGCTGCTCAATTAAAAGCAGCGGGAATGAGTGCAGCCGAGCTTAAGTCGGCGGGCACAACCTTAGATGAATTAAAAGCTGGGGGCTATAGTCCAGCTGAACTGAAAAAAGCAGCTTATACTGCGCTGGATTTAGTTCAGGCGGGTTATTCACCAGCTGATCTAATATCAGCTGGCTACAGTGAGGGGCAGATAGCGGAAGCGGGTATTCCATCTGACCAGATTAAAACAGCCAAAGCACAGGTGGTTTCACTGCAAAAGCTGCTTAAAGATTGTAACCCTACCGCATTAGCTCAGGCCAAGAACCAAGGTTTATCTGCAACCGATATTAAGCAACGTTTCTCTTGCCTCCCGGGGAGTTTAAAAGCAGCTGGATTTACTGTTTCAGATTTAAAAGATGCGGGATACGATGCTAAATCCATCATAGCGGCACCATTTACTCCGGTGGAAATGAGAACAGGTGGATTTACTGCTAAGCAACTGAAAGACCTAGGATATAGTGCCAGTGCGTTAAAAGCGGCCGGCTTTACAGTAGGTGATTTGAAACAGGCTAATTACACCCCCAGTGAATTGGCTAAAGCTCCTTTTGGAGCGACTGATTTACGTAGTGCGGGTTTAACTGCAGAAGATATGAAAGAAGCCGGTTTTAAACCAGAAGAATTAAAACTCGCAGGATACACCGATGGTGATTTATTAAGAGCTGGATTTACCCCGGTAGAGATAGGTACTGCCTCTAAAGAAATGGCAGAGACTTTACAAGCAGCCAAACTACCCCCACCTGTTTCACCACCAACCATATCCTCAAGAGCGCGTATTGTCCCGAATAATATTCCCACCGCTCCTTCTGCAGTCCCAGCAGCACCCCCCCGTGCAGCAATCCCTACACTGGCAGCAGCGGAAGCTAATCCAGAGGCTTCTTTTGCTGCTTCGGCTGGCGTGTCACTTACTCCGCAAGAAACGCGTGCAGAAAAGGTGCTGACGCAAATACAAAAACGCAATGAGAAGGTGATGAATGCGCAGCAGCGCGAACAACAATTGGGTCAAATCCAGGCAGGAATGGCCGCTCAAGCAGGAGATCTGTTTGGCACTTGGAATCCGCCGCCGACTCAACAAGTGGTTCGTGGCAATCCGGTTCCTGCAAATGCTAAGCAAGCGGGTGAACAAGGAGTTGGGGGAGTCCCGGGCGAAGGAGTTCCCCCCGGCGCGGCGGCAGTAGCGGAACCTACCGGTAATGTGCTGAAAGCTGGAACGATTGAGATTGCAGTATTAGATACTGGGATTAATAGTGATGAGCAAAGTCCGATTCTGGCTACAATCGTCCAACAGGGTCCGCTGAAGAATGCTAAATTATTAGGCCAGTTCAGCCGGGTAGATAAAAAGCTGGTGTTAAATTTTACTACCTTAAGTATACCTAATTTGAATAAGAGTATATCTATTAATGCAGTAGCCATTGATCCGGACACTGCCAAAACTGCACTGGCTAGCGATGTCAATAATCATTATTTATTACGTTATGGCACCTTAATTGCTTCGTCATTTTTACAGGGATTAGGCACCGCCGTTTCTCAGTCTGGCTCAACCGTAGTATTTCAGCCAGCAGGTAACACTTTTATAACTAATCCCACTACTTCGGCAGCACAAAAGGGACTGGTGGCGTTGGGAAATGTAGGGACTCAATATGCGGCCACGCTAGGCCAAAATTTTCAAAAACCCCCCACGGTTACTTTAAATGCAGGAAGTGCTGTAGGTATTTTATTAATGTCTGATTTGACTATTCCATCTTCCTAAGGAACGCGGGTATAGTAACTTCCCGATATTTATTTAAAGTATCTTTATTGTCGAGAAAAACCAGATAAAGTGCCACTAGAAGCTGCCCCCTTCCTAACCTTCCCCCGCAAGCGGGGGAAGGTTAGGAAGGGGGCAGCTTCTAGTGACAACCCTTTTGAAATTGCACAAAATAAATAAATAAATAAATATTTTGTGTGGATCCCTCAGCCTTGGGGGGTACGTTGTTGAATAATTCCAATAAGCAGTATAGCCCTCTTTCTTGCGAGGAGGATTACATCGCTTCTTTTGCAGAATAGTAAAGTCCCCACAAATGAAGTCTGAAGATCAAAACTAAGGCCAGAAGCCGCTCACTGAGAGCCTATTTTGGCAGTTGTATAGACAGACTTTTTGCCTTATTAATATTACCTTAATGTTGATTGTGTATTATAACACCATATCGAAATGTTCTACTGAATCAGCTGATTAGTAGTTACAAAGATTAAAATAGCTACAAAAATTAGCTGACAATACTGTAATAGGGCTGTTAAATAAAGGAATAATATAGTCAGTATTTAATGGATTCTGTAGGGATACTGTTAATATTTCCTTAATTTTGAATAGGTATTATGCTCATGAATGCAAACGTAGCCGCTGAAAAATCTGATCTAGAATACCAGTATTCTGAAGATCAATTAACAGAGGAACATGGATCAGAGGCAATGGTAGAGGTAGAACCCGAATTACCAGCCGAAAAGACCAGTTCCAGATTTTCCAGAAAAAAGATAATAACAGGGATTATTATTTGTACCATGGTTGGTGCGATTTTTCAGTTTCTTAATAGCAGAGATAAAGCGGCTGAACAAGGAACACAAATAGAAGTAGAAGAGACGGCAAAAGCTATCAAAAAAGAACAAGCCGCTGCTGCACTGAAGCCGGTGCAGCAAAAGACGGAATCAAAGCTAGTCATTCCGCCGCAGCCGGTAGTGGCAAGCGAAAACAAGCCTGTGGTGAGCATGGCAGAGCCATCCCACTTAGAGAGGGAGTTGGAAAAAGTTATACCAGCTGAGCCAGCGACTACAAAGAAATATGAGCCAGAAATCGCTAAGTTACAATCAGGGCTGCAGGAAGTAAATCAGTCCGTCAGTGGTTTACAAGATACATTGGTTTCATTGACAGCTTCAGTAAAGGCATTGTCAAATCAGGTAGAACAACTGGGTAAAGAACAGAAAGCAAAGCCGGCTCCTGCAGTGGTAGCCGCAAAACCAGAAGTGAAAGTTGAGTATTATTTGAAATCACTTATTGCTGGGAGAGCTTGGGTTGAGTCAAGCACCGGTGAGTTAACTACAGTGAAGGTGGGCGATGAGCTCCCAGGTTATGGCACAATCACTGCGATTGATCCAGAAGAAACACTAGTAAAAACATCTTCAGGAACAGCGATAAAAAATGCTCCTAACGATAGTTAATATCGGGATAAAAGAGTGAGTTCTGAGGGCTAGAGTTGATATTCTCAAATGGTCTGTATATATTCATAACCAATGAGAATTATAAGAAAAGATTTTAGGATTAAAGGGAATGATGGCTAAAGGCATAGCCGGTATTGTCAAGTATCTTAATGTCAATACCAGTGCTACAGGGAGAAATCTTAAAGAATATTTGATTTAGGTCTGGAAGATGCTGGTAGTTTAAGTCAGGAGCTTATCATTCAATGCTGAATAGTTCAAAGCCAGCATTGGCTGAAATAGGAGATTGCGGGGGTGATAGGTTAGTTGTCGGTTCGTAAGTTCCTGCAAGTATCCGTATCCGGATTGTAGTATTACCACAGGATGTAATTTGAATATAAGGATATGGTAAATGTATATTATCGAGGTAAATTATGAAAATTTTAGGTTTTTTAAAAATGAAGAAAGTTATGGCAGGCTTAGGCCTATTAGTTGGGGCTCTTGTAATAAGTGGAGCTGCTTTTGCCGATGATAGTAATCTTGGAGCGATTGCCAGTGATATGACCTCCAGCTTTGGTGGTTTAGGGAAATTATTCTGGGCGGCCGCTTATATTATGGGCACTGGTTTTGCACTTATTGCTGTATTGAAGTTTAAAGCGCATAAAGATAATCCACAACAGACCACACTGGGTGTGCCGGTGGCCTTATTAGCTATTGGCGTAGCTTTAATATTCATGCCAAGCCTGTTAGGTTCAACTGGTGCTACCATCTTTGGTGACAGCCGAACCGCGACTGGTTTTAATGGTGAAGGTTATAATGCTAGCCTGTCTTCCGGCAGCTAAGATTGAATATGGGCTGATTTTAGCCCATATTGTTTCACCCATGGTTACTGGTTCTTCTCAGATAAACGAATAAGGACCAGTAACCAGAAGGTGTTAAATAAGCAGGATGCCATAGGTTGTAAAATTTAAATTATTAAATATTTTAAAGAGGTTAATTATGAACTTAACAAGACTCGCGAAAATTAAGAAAATTATGGCAGGGTTAGGTATACTAAGTCTTGCTATAATGAGTGGAGCTGCTTTTGCCGACGATGCTGCTAATCTTGGAGCAATTGCCGATGGTATGACCAGCAGCTTTGGCGGTGTAGGGAAATTATTCTGGGCGGCCGCTTATATTATGGGCACTGGTTTTGCACTTATTGCTGTATTGAAGTTCAAAGCGCATAAAGATAATCCACAGCAGACCACATTGGGTGTTCCGGTAGCCTTATTAGCTATTGGCGTAGCTTTAATATTCATGCCAAGCCTGTTAGGTTCAACTGGTGCTACCATATTTGGTGAAAACCGAACCGCGACTGGTTTTGATGGTGCTGGTTATGCTGATAGCTTATCTTCTAGTTAATAAGGACGATAGTAGAGTAGAGTAAATCGAGGGAAATGACTTTGCAACCGCTGACATTACATGTAATTCCTGGAGCCTGGCGAATGTTTATTGCCAGGAAAGCTGATAAAACCTTCGAGAAATTCAGCGTTAAGGTGTGGGAAAGAGATGACTACACCTGCCAGTTTTGTGGATTTCAGGCGCGGCAGTTTCAAGAGATCATTAACCTCGATAATAAATACCAAAACAACAAGCTGTCAAATTTAGCGACAGCTTGTTGTTTTTGTACCCAATGCTTTTTTTTAGAGGCAGTAGGCAAAGGTGATTACGGTGGGGGTACATTAATCTATTTACCCGAGATCAACCAAGCCGACTTAGACGGCTTATGCCATGTCTTATTTTGTGCGATTGCTAATGCGACTGATTATCGGACTGATGCACAAAACATTTACCGTAACTTAAAGTTACGCTCCAAATTCGTAGAGGATAAGCTCGGTGAAGGTATGAGCAATCCCTCATTAGTGGGCCAAGCATTAGTCAATGCTTTAAATCCCGCAAAGCAAGAATCCATGCCCCTGTGGCTGAATTCTTTAAGATTATTACCAGCGCGCGCAAAATTCAGCAAACAGATTGAAACCTGGGCTGCCGCTGCGCTAGAAGAATTATCATCAGAGTAAAGATAAAATGAATATTTTAAGTTCTATTTTAGATACTGTGGACGTGTTCATGGCATGGGCATCGTCCGCATTAAAACAAACAGCTGAGTCTTATTGTGAACTCCAGACTGCGGATAGTCCGACGGTATTGGTTGCCCATGATGGCTCATTAGTTTCCGTATTGCGCATCCGTGGTGTGCGTGCCCTGATAGGAAAAGAAGAATTCGATCGTATCCAATTAGGATTGCAACATGCCTTATCCACCACGATGTCACGTTCTGGGCATACCATTCAGGTACATTTCACCTATAACAAAGATGATGTAGACCAGAAAATCAATGAAATATTACGACCCGCCCTGGAAACCGGTAAACGGCTGCAGCTGGACGTGGATGATTTATTGTCTGAGCGAGTTAAATACTTACAGAAGTACTGTGCGCATGAGTCCATCTACATGGTCCTATGGACGCGTCCCACCAGCCTAACCGCTGAACAATTAGGCCGCGCTAAAAAAGAGAAGATGAAGGCCTTCAAAGAAAAGAAAGTTCCAGTTTTCCGCCATACCCAAAATTTAATGGCGGCAATACCCGATTTGCGTGAAGGACATGAATCTTTTGTACGTTCAGTGATGAATGACCTGAATATGTTAGAAGTAGTCACTGATTTATTAGAAGTGCATGATGCTATCAAAGCCATGCGCATGACCGTAGATGCTGATTTTACTGATCGTGAATGGCGTCCCGTATTACCAGGTGATAAGGTTAAAGTGAAAGAATCGCAGCAGATGCGCGGTGATATTTCCGATATTTTATGGCCTTCACTTGCCAGGCAAATGTTGCCACGAGATGCTGAAATTATTGATTTGCGGACCGTGCGTATTGGCGATCGTATTTACTCCTCCGTCTTTATAGACCTATTCCCTAAAGACATTCAGCAATTTGCTACTTTATATGTACGAACAGCACAAACAAAAACCCCCTGGCGCATTTCATTTCTGATTGAGAGTGGTGGTTTAAACTCCATGAAGCTCAAGACGGCACTGTCTTCTTTGCTGTCATTTAGTTCGGCCCAGAATCGTTTATTGAACGATTCGGTTAATTTATTACGTTATGTAGATATTAATACCGACGATGCCGTTGTTAAATTACGCGTCACTGCGACCACCTGGGCACCTGCGGATGATATGCGATTATTACGCAATCGCGCGGCTCAGCTAGCTAAAGCCATAGAAGGCTGGGGATCGTGTAATGTATCTGAAGTTTGTGGCGATGCCTTCGCCGGTGTCACCTCCAGCATGTTGGGCGTTTCCAGTCAGAGTGTGGCTATTGCCTCGGTAGCACCGTTATCCGATGTGTTATACATGATGCCACTATTCCGACCCTCTTCACCTTGGTCGAATGGGGCTATCTTGTTCCGTTCCCCAGATGGCAAGCCATGGCCCTATCAGCCGGGCTCCAGCGAACAGACTACCTGGATTGATATTATTTATGCCCGACCTGGTTCTGGTAAGTCGGTATTGTCCAATGCTATTAATTTGGCGCTTTCATTAAGTTCAGGTATACAACGTTTGCCGCGCATCGCTATAATAGATATTGGCCCTTCCAGCAGTGGTTTAATTTCTCTGTTAAAAGAAGCGTTGCCTTTGGATCAGAAACATTTAGTAGCTTATCATCGCTTGCGTATGACGCCTGAATATACGATTAATCCTTTTGATACCCAGTTAGGTGCACGTTACCCGACCCCACAGGAGCGAGCTTTTCTAGTTAATTTTCTGACCTTATTAGCAACCCCCGTCGGTTCGACCAAAACCTATGATGGTATTACCGATATGGCGGGTCTGATCGTTGATGAGCTATATAAAAGCTTAGCGGACGATGGGAATCCCCATGTCTATACGCCAGGAGCGGAAGAGTTTATTGATGGTATTCTGGAAGAAATTGGTTTTGTGAGCGATCCTCACACTACCTGGTGGGAAGTCACCGACGCGCTATTTATCGCTGGTTTTTCACACGAAGCAATTTTAGCGCAGCGACATGCTGCACCCGTCATGGCAGATGTGACGGCGACTTGCCGTTCTTCAGCCGTTGAAGATCTCTATGGCAAAATCATTGCTCCTACGGGCGAACCTTTAATCAATGCGTTTAGTCGCATGATATCCAGTGCCATTCGTGAATATCCTATTATTGCGCAGTCGACAAAATTTGATATCGGTGAATCCAGAGTTGTGTCATTGGATCTGGATGAAGTGGCGAAAAGCGGTGGCGACGCAGCTAATCGTCAGACCGCCGTGATGTATATGTTGGCGCGTTATGTATTAGCACGGCATTATTTTTTAACAGAAGAAGACGTGGCTGATATGAAGGAAACTTACCGCAGCTACCATGAAGGCCGCGTATCCGAGATCAGAGAAGATCCCAAGCGGATTGTGTTTGACGAATTTCATCGTACTGCTGATGTTGAGGCGGTGCGCAGCCAGGTCATTCAGGACATGCGTGAAGGCCGTAAATGGAAGGTCCAAGTTGCGTTAATTTCACAATCTCTAGAAGATTTTGACCCGGTCATGGTGGAATTTGCGACCTCCATTTTTATTATGGATGCGGGTCCCGAACAAGCCATTTTGAAAACCACTAAAGTTTTCGGCCTCTCACCCACTGCGCAACAAGCTTTGCGTACCCGTGTGCATGGCCCAAGAGAGGGCGGGGCCACCTTCCTGGCACAGTTTGCTACCAAGCATGGTTTAAATACCCAATTATTAACTTTGACGTTAGGTCCAGTTGAGTTATGGGCATTTAGTACCACCCTGGAAGATGCCCAGATCCGCAATAAATTGTATCGCCGGCTTAATCCTATCCAAGCGCGCCGTTTATTGGCCACGCTATTCCCATCAGGGTCAGCTATGAAGATGATTGAAAATCGACTGACATCTGTCAAAGAACGCCATGGGGCAGTGACTGAGGAGCTTAAATTGGGTGTGGTTGACCGGATGGTTGAGGATATATTGGAGGCTTTTGGCAAGAATCCGGATGTGAAATTCTTAACTTAACGAACTATCTCTTTCGGAAAGGAATGTCCTATGGCAATTTTCTCCTACAAGTGGGGCGTTGTTGAATAATTCTGCAATGCCCTTGTGGGAAAGGGATTGCAGCAAGTCAGTCCCAACTATCCCCCACCTTTTCCACCACACATTCCAACTCCCCTTTGGCCACTCGCGCTCGCACCTTATCCCCCACCTGGATCTGTCCAGCATCATCAACAATGCTATTACCTTTCAAAACAATAGCGTAACCGCGCTTGAGCGTATTCAATGGGCTTACCCCATCCAGCGCTCGCATCAGCTGTTCTAACGACTGCTGGGCCTGTGATAATTGATACTGCATATGGGTCTTTAACTGTTGCTGCAAGGCTTGGCAGCGAGTAACAAAAACCGAAATCTGCAGGGAAGGGGAATGACGTTGTAGCCTCACCTCCAGATGCAAAACTACCGCTAATTTATGCCGCAGTATATGCTGTTGCGCCAGACAAAGGCGTTGTTCCAATCCATCCACATGTTGCGCCTGGTCCTGCAAACGGCGTAAAGGGTGGGGTAATCTTTTCTCCAGGCCCTGAAGGACTAGTGCTGTATGCCTGAGCAGCATACGCATCGCATGCGTCAGTCGCAGATGCATTCTGCGCAAGGTAGCTTCCCATTCATTACCATCGGGGCTGACCAACTCTGCTGCAGCTGAAGGCGTGGCTGCCCGTTGATCCGCTACTAAATCAGCGATAGTAAAATCAATTTCATGACCGATGCCGCTAACCAATGGAATCTGACTGGCGAAAATCGCCCGTGCCACCACCTCTTCATTAAACGGCCATAAATCCTCAAGCGAGCCACCCCCGCGTGCCAATATCAATACATCACAGCGTGGCTCGCGATTAGCCAGTGACAACGCCTGCGCAATCTGCCGTGCCGCTTCAGCCCCTTGCACCTGGGTAGGATAAATAATGATCGGGATTCCAGGAAATCGCCGTTGCAGCACACTTAAAATATCGCGAATAGCGGCCCCAGTGGGAGAAGTCACTACGCCAATACAGCCAGGCAGGGCAGGTAATGGTTGTTTATGTTCACTAGCAAATAACCCTTCCCCCGCCAATCTTTGCTTCAACAATTCAAATGCACGCCGCAGAGCGCCATCGCCTGTTTCTTCCATTACCTCAACAATTAACTGAAACTCACCCCGCTCTTCATAAAGACTGATTTTGCCGCGCAGCAATACGTGCATGCCATCTTTAGGTTTAAATTTCAACGCAGCTGAGCGCATACGAAACATGGCGCAACGTACCTGTGCGCCTGCATCTTTTAATGAAAAATATAAATGCCCAGATCCTGGTTCTCGCAGATTGGAAATCTCACCTTCAACCCAAGTAGTGCTAAAGGTCAGTTCAAGGAGGGCGCGCGCTTCTCTATTGAGTTGGGATACGGAATAGACGGGATGTTCTGTGGCAGTAAAAATTTTTATCATAGAATTACTACGAAAATGAAAGTATCTAGAATTATATAATAAAACTTTGTATTTATAACATCAGACCTTAATATTTTTTTAATATTCACTTGCTAAATTACTGGAAGTCTAAGTTTTTATGATTTAGAGAAATTTAATCAGATGATGGGTGGGTGAAATAATGGCGTTAGAGAAAGCAGAAGAACAGCATATTAAATTGGCGTTTTTAGAGAAGATGTTAAAGTTAATGGACAATATTAAGGATATTGATGAAGCAGTATCAGTAGGACAGCAAATATGGCATAAACCCGATGAAGTTGATAAAAAAACTAGCTTCGAGCCCTGCACTTTCTCAAAGGCGAAGAGTGCAAATGCTATTAAACGTGCAAAGGAAATAATAGCGGATGGACAAAAGGAACAGCAGAAAACTGGTAAATGCCCAAATTCTTTTCAGTCTGCATTAACGGTTCCAGGTGATGAAGGAACGGGTTCTTTTCAGATTTCAGCTCCAGTAAGAATTTTACAATCACCTGAGACATTTGGTTTGAATGGTCTTCCGTTTGATTTTGAAGAAATGATTATTTTAGCAGGCGTTAATTATCTATTAGATACAAAGGTACACGGGGAAGGGAGCAAATATCAGCATATTTGGGAGACTGATGCAGAGGCTATTCTCATACTTCAAAAGCAATTTAACCGCTGTAAGGAAGAGGTAATTTCCGAATTAGCCGCAGCATATAAAAAATCAGAAGGAGATAAAACTCCTTTATTTACTATTAACGTTACAACTCAAACTAGAAATGAAGAACCAACATCGTCGCAGGCAACAGGCGCACCTGTAAATGGAGATGGAGTATCTATTGAGCTTAATCCGTTATATAAATCTTGCCTGGGCAAAAAAATTAAGGAATATAAAGATAAAATAAATGCATTGGAAGGTGATGGAGTGAGAGAGAAAAAAGAATTTTCCATGAGAGTGAAAGGAATTACGTTACATGGCAGGGCTTTACCATCCTTACCTATAATAGAGGAAGGTTTGAATAAAGCTATGGAAACGGCAGATTCAGATAAATTCCACAAAGCTTTTTCTGAATATATAGGTAATGTAAGTTCGGTGAATGATAATCGTTTATATCCACGAATAACACAAATGGCTAAGCATTTTATGGAAAGGATAAAAGTACTTGAAGCCCCAGAAACTTCAAAGGGCAACAAAGTTAAGCCGGATAAGAAAGAAAAATCAAAAAGTTGGAGTTGGAACTTCAAATCTGTAAATAAGTCAAACATTGAACCGGCTCATAAACAAGAGCTCGAAAATTGCAAATCAATTCTTAAATCTATAATTGTCATACGAGATGTAATTAGACCGCGCTACAAAAAATTACAAAAAGAGGGCTCTTTAAGCAATAGCTATGGAGGGATGTATTCTGCAGCTCCAAAACAAAGACTGGAAAAAGCCAAAGTAGATCAAACAAAAAAAAACAAGAAGATAAACCAGGAGTTGGGAGAAATTTTCCCTACTCTTTAAGAATGTCTGAGTTCGGGCCTAATTAAGGGCGAATTAATATTATCCAGATATATACCCGATACACTTAGGATTTCGGAGTTAGAGCAGCTATCGGATGCACACATTTTTTTTAGCCGCCAGAATTAGAGTTCGTCGTCCCCGCTTTACCGAATTATCCTAAAATATCAGCCTATCAAGCGGGGATCCAGTGCCTAATTTTCAAACAAAGTGAAGTAGCAATAAACAGTTATGACTGGCATTTGTGCGTTCCGTTGGAAAGGTGGGCACTAGATTCCTGCTTGATAGGCTGATATTTTAGGATAATTCGTAAAGCAGGAACGACGTACTCAGCATTTCTAGTAATTACAAAATGTGTGCATCGGATAGCTACTCTAACACCGAAATCCTAAGTGTATCGGATATAGTTCGCCCTTGTTATAATTAATTTTTAGACTATTGCAACTCCATTGACCACTGCCGCAATTCTCACCGCCGATTGAATAGCTAATTTGCTAACTCCAGCTTTCGTCAGTTCATGTGCATGTGCATCCATACACATCCCACAACCATTGATAGCAGAAACTGCCAGGCAATTCAGTTCAAAACTGGTTTTATCAATCCCCGGATTGCCAATGATATTCATCCGTAATTTAGCTGGCATAGCGGCATAACTTTTATCACTGACCAGATGAATAAAACGATAATAGACATTATTCATTGCCATGATGGTGACGGCCGCTTTGGCAGCTTCAATTTCTTTTTCAGATAATAAAGATTGTACTTGCGCCATCAATGCACTAATGACTGTGGGATTTTTAGTGGCTAATGCAGAGCTAAGCCCGATGGCATAGATTTGCTGTAAAGTTAAATCGGGGGCGCCTTCTTCTGTGAATACATTGGCTAGATTCAGCCTGATATCTTTGGCGTATTCTGGTAAAGAGTTTTTTAATTGTTCTATAGTCATGGGTCTCTCCTAAAATTTAAAATGAATCAGTTGTCATCCTGAGCGCAGCGAAGGATCTCCTTGAGGTGCCACTAGATGGAGATCCTTCGCTGTGCTCAGGATGGCGGCTAAATAATACTTTCCAAGTTTTTCTGTGGCGCCAGGTTCATTAAAGTTTGTTCCCCTTTTTGCCAGTTACACGGACATAACTCATCCGTCTGCAATGCATCCAAAATCCGTAGCACTTCTTTAGGATTACGCCCCACATTTAAATCAGTCACCATCACAAAACGTATCACCCGCAGTGGATCAACAATAAAAGTAGCACGCTGTGCGACCCCTTCGTTCTTGTCCAGTATGCCCAATGCAGTGGTTAGACGGCGCTTAACGTCCGCTAACATAGGAAAAGGTAATTCGCGCAATTCATCTTTGTGTTGTTTCCACGCCAGATGCACAAATTCGGAGTCTGTGCTGACCCCCAGTACTTGTGCGTCGCGGTCTATAAATTCATTATTCAAGCGTCCGAATTCTGCAATTTCGGTCGGACAGACAAAAGTAAAATCCTTAGGCCAAAAGAAAATCACCTGCCATTTATGGCTATAAGTAGTCTGGTTAATATCCACAAATGCATTGTGGACATCACTTGAAATTACGCCAGTAACATTGAATTTAGGAAACGTATCGCCAATAGTTAACATGTTTATTCTCCGTTAATATTGTAACTATTCAGCATCGTAACTGGGAAGCCAATAGAAACTGCCCCCATCCTAACCTTCCCCCGCTTGCGGGGGAAGGTTAGGATGGGGGCGGTCTCTATTGGCTCTTTGGTTAACATGCTGAATAGTTACTTAATATTTAGAATGAGCGTGGCGCTGCTATAATTTTTAAATAGCAACCCAATAACACACCGTAAAATCATCAGTTTTTGATAACGGTTGACAGCATAATCCGGATACGAAGATAATAATAATCAATTGTTTTTATAATCTTAATAGATTAAATCTATTGAAAGGAGTTATATGAATTTACGTGATCTGAATTATTTAGTATCCCTTGCAGACTATGGCCATTTTGGAAAAGCAGCAGAAATGTGTTTTGTCAGTCAACCCACCCTAAGTATGCAGATAAAAAAAATAGAACAGGAGTTGGGTGTACCGTTATTAGAGCGCAGTCATAAATCCGTGCTGTTAACGGAAGTAGGTAAGAAAGTGGTAGCACATGCCCGCGAAATTTTACAACACGCCGGGCAAATCAGAGAAATTGCCAAATTAGCGCAAGATCCTGAAGCGGGGGAAATAAAGTTAGGTATTATCCCCACCCTGGCGCCTTATTTTTTGCCCTACGTCATTTCCCCTATAACCCAAGCATTTCCCAAACTAGCGCTTTATTTATTTGAAGAGCAAACAGCGCAAATCATCAGCAAATTACAGCAGGGAAACTTGGATGCAGGGATTCTAACGTTGCCAGTTGCGGGAACAGAATTCACTAGCATGCAGTTATTTGATGAAGCCTTTATGTTGGCAGTACCTAAAGGACATCCGCTGGCAAAGCAAAAAAAGATTAAACAGACTGCGCTAGTTGGTATGAAATTATTATTGTTAGAAGAAGGGCACTGCTTGCGCGATCAGGCGCTTGCCGTTTGCAGTCAAGTAAATGCTCTAGAAAATAGGAGTTTCCGGGCTACTAGCTTAGAAACTCTACGCCATATGGTCACAGCAGGTATGGGTACTACGCTGCTGCCTGAATTAGCCTGTAGGGAGGATGCTAACCTTAGCTATATACCATTTAACTCCCCTCAACCAGCACGCACGATCGGTGTGGTATGGCGTAATTCCAGCATTAAAACAAAGCTATTAACCCAGCTGGTTTCACTTATCAGAGAAATAATGTGCTAACCTCTGGTTGCGATTCACTCAGGATCGACTATAACACTCCGGAATTCTGAAATGTCCTCTTCAAGATTAGCAATCATTTTAGCAATGGCAGTGGCAATTGGGCCGTTTGCATTTGATACGTACTTACCCGCATTTCCCAGCATTGCGAGCGCGCTGCAAACCGACATAAGTAAAGTTGGTTTTAGTATCAGCGTCTATATTTTCAGTCTGGCATTTGGTCAACTCATAGGTGGGCCATTATCCGATCATTGGGGTAGGGCCAGAATTATGTTAATTGGATTAGGATTATTTGCTGTATCTAGTGTGATGCTAGCGTTTAGTCAAACGCTGTCTGGACTGATCGTGTGGCGTATTGTACAAGCTTTTGGAGGTGGTTGGAGTGCGGTCAGCGTGCCTGCTATTGTCAGGGATCGGACAGAAGGTCCAGAATCTGCCAAGTTGTTCAGCCTGATTGCATTAATGATGATCGTTGCGCCAGCGCTCGCGCCCACCATTGGCAGTATTATACTGACGGTAGCAAGTTGGCGCGGCATTTTTATATTTTTAGCCTGTTACTCAGTTTTGGTTATGGTGATGCTCCGATTGACTGTGTTCGCGTCCCCAGCTCCCCCGCATAAAGCCCCGGCAACTAAGCTAAGTTTTTTGTCACAATATCGATTAGTACTACAAAATAAAGTGGCTATCTATTTAATCTTGCTGCAGGCTTTTTCTTTCTGCATTCTGATGATTTTCTTAACCAATGCTTCATTTATTTACCAAGCATGGTTTGGGTTGCCTAAATTTACTTTTGCCTTTTTGGTTACTTGTAATATTGCCATGATGGCATTATTAAGCATAACTAACCGCATTTTATTACGTTGGTTATCCTCACTGTCCATGTTATTTTTTGCGGTGATGTTGCAGACATTGGCGGTGTTGGCATTGGCGTGGGTTGCTTTTTTTCATGATCGCGAACTTGTATATTTTGTGCCGGCATTAATGGTGAGTATAGGTTCGATGGGTATTATTTCCCCCAATAATCAAGCTTGTTATTTACAATTTTTTAAACAAAATAGCGGCACCGCTGCGGCATTAATGGGGGCTTTACAATTAACAGTGGCGGGTTGCATGAGTGGATTATCAGCCTTTATGGGAGATGGTACTTTACGTCCCATTGTGCTCACCATGGTGGTATGTTCAATGCTATCCGTAATATGTGTTTGTAAGGCGAGGGTTATTATAAAAAGATTAACTCCTTCGCCCCTGCAAGAAAACTAATTATCCACCAGCGTAATCTTATTCCCCTGTGCTGGCACCATTAGGTGTGAAGTTAGCGTAACGCTATCCAGTAATTGTAAGAGATCATGCTTAGAAAATGCCACACAGCCCGCTGTTGGCTTATAATTACCCGCAGGTGTTTGCCTCGCAACATGCATAAAAACAGCGCTCCCGTTGTCGGATATTACCGGATTATCATTAAATCCCAACACGACAATGACATCATAACTATGATTATCTAGCCAAAGATTTTCATGATGGGGCACTTTATCTGGATTGAAGGTAGATAGCTTAATGTATTGGTTGTAATAAGGTGAAGATGCATCATCACACCATCCATCATCATGAGTCAGCGCTTGGACACTGAAACCGCGTTCTTTCATCCGGTTCAAAGTGGCAAGCTCAGAGGAAGACAACCGATCTTCACGATAGAATACACGGCGCAGGGGAAAGCTGCCCACGGGTGTTTTATTATCTCCCTCTTGCTTAGCAGCTGCTATGCCATTTTTACCTACGCTACAGGGATAGCTGTGTCCAGTAGCTAGAACAATGCAAAGAAAGATTGTTGCCGCTGTATTCATAAAATCCTAATTATGTTAGAAAGTGTTTTTTCCTATCAGAAGAAAAACTCGATAGTATTTTTAAGTTATCCGGGAGTAACAATAGTTGTTGTCTTAGTGGTAGATGAGCCTGTGGTTTTTGTGTCGCTGCTAGTGGAGGTATGAGATGCCTGACCATTAGGAGTATTTTTCTCGATAGTGTTACTGGATGATTGCGTTGAGGTATTAGAAGTCGAATGAGTTTTGGAGGTTTGGTCAATTGTGTATGGTTGAGCTTGTGTCGGCCATATGAAGGGATTTGGGTTCTCAGTTGGTTGAGAAGAAAGGTTTGTGCATCCCGTTAAAATCAAAAACACACCACAATAAAAAGTTATCGGAAGATATTTTAATATTTTTAACATTATAGCCTCTATCAATTATATGAAATAAAGTTCACCCTCATGGTCAATTTTTAGTTTCCAGTCTGTAATCTATGATGATTAAAAATAAACCCTCCGTCAAGGGTACCGTTTATGTGAACAAATAGCAGGCATAATTAAGCAACTCCATAGTTAAAAATGAATAAATCTCTAATAACAAATCTGGGGAAATAATCACCTTAAATGGGTTATGGGAGAGTTTTTTTAAGTTTCTTAGACTTTAAATTACAAAAATAGCCTAATTAATTGGTTTAAATGGATATATTTGTTTACTAAATATCTGAACGTGATAAAATTATAGCCTCTACATCATTTATCAATTCAAGGAGGAATCAATCCATGCCAACCAAACGAACCACTACTACCAGCAGAAGTCGGTCATCTAATTCATCAAAGTTATCAAAGTTCTCTACACAAATTCATAAACTAGAATCTAGCCTAGCCACTGATCAGGCTAAGCTAAAATCAATTTTTCCTAAAGTATTGTCAGATGTTGAAAAGGCGATTGCTCGTACTTCGCAAGATCTGAAGAGAGCCAAAACAAAGATTAAATCCACCACCAAGGCAGGTAAATCAACTGGACATCAAACCACAAAAGGTAGTGGAATTAGTATGCTGTTGGAGAAAGCTTTGGACGCTTTGAAGGTAGAAAAATCTTCACTGCAAGCTAGGCATAAAAAATTTGAAGCCTTACAAAAGGCTAATAGCCAATTTGAAAAAACTTGGTTAAAAAATGCCTCCAAATTAATGAAAAAAGTTTCTAACCAACGATCTAAAAAGAAAACCTCGCCGAGAACTTCATCAAGAACCTCGTCAAGAACCTCGTCAAGAACATCATCTAGAATCTCTAAGATGGCTTAGTCTTCAGAGGTTTGGATTCGGTAAGGCATCGTATATGCCTTACCTATCCATAAGGTAACTGAATATGGATTGGTGCATAACTTAATATATCCTGCCCAACCAGTTCCTGCCCCCGCTTGCGGGGGAAGGTTAGGAAGGGGGCAGCCTCTAGTGGTAACTTGTTTGATTTAAACCATTTTTTTCAATATTTTTTCAAGATTCACCCCTTGCCGCAGTATAAACCGCCAAATATCCCCTTCTTTCTCCAAGCGCTTACCAATAGTTGCGATAGTAAATTGTAAAGGTGATAGTTTTTTATTTACTTCAGTCCAGTGTAAAGGAGTAGAAACTGGCGCGCCCGCCCGGGGTCGGATGGAATAGGGGGCGGCTATAGTCTGTCCAATACGATTTTGAAGATAATCCAGATAAACAGCCCCTTTGCGTTTCTCGGGTCTACGTTCCATGCTAGTAGTCTTAGGCAATTGTTGATGGATATGCGACAAAATCAATTGGGCAAATTGCTTGGACTGCTCGAAGGTATAGCGGCTTTTAAAGGGAATATAAATATGTAATCCCGTAGCCCCGGATGTCTTACAAAAATGCTTCACTTCGAGTTGGTCTAAAAATTTATGTATCGCAATAGCCGTCTCAATTACAGCATCAAATTCAATTTCATAGGGATCTAAATCCAACACACAATAGTCGGGTTTCTCTAGAGAATCCCGTCGCGATAGCCAAGGGTTCATATCAATACAGCCTAAATTAGCCATGTAAATTAATGTGGCTGCATTTTCACAAATTAAATAATTAACATCTCGATTTTCACCCTCTGAATGGATAGGCAAAGTAGTCAACCAGGAAGGGACATGCAGGTTATTTTTTTGATAGAAACTCTCTCCTAGAATTCCATTAGGGTAACGATGCAGGACTTGAGGATAGTTTTTTAAATAAGGCAGAATAAATTTGGCAATATGCAGGTAATAATCGATTAAATCTCTTTTGGTATATCCTGATTCGGGCCAAAGGACCTTATCCAAATTGCTCAATTTTAAATGCTGCCGATTCACAGTAACTATAACCTCTTCATGCGGAGGTAATTGCGCAGTGCTGTCACTTTTTGCTGGATGTTTGGCTGCAGGGTGAGGTTTAGCAGCTTCTTTCTGGGGAGCAATTTGCTCAGTAGAAATACTGGGTTCTCGCCCAACTGAACGGGCTAATTTGTCTATACGTAGCCCTAAAAATGACGGCTGGCGAAGAATGCCTTTTTCTGTCCACTCATGAAAAGCTACCTCACACACTAATTGCGGCTTAACCCAGGTAACCGCCGCATTAGTTTTAGGGGCTACATTAAAAGGAGAGTCTGGTTGAGCCAATCGATCTAGACGAGGTTTTAAATCTTTGATGATTTGTTCATTAAAACCGGTACCGGTATGACCTATGTATTGCAGATTACCACGCTCATAGACTCCCAGAATAAGTGCACCTATTAATTTGCGCTGACCACGAGGGGCAGTATAACCGCAAATAACAGCTTCTTGTTGCGGCCGCGATTTGATTTTAAGCCAACTATGAGTGCGTTTACCTTCACGATAAAAGCCGGCTGCCTCCTTGGCCATGATACCTTCCAGCTGATGCTCTTTGGCTGCTTTAAAAAATTTTTTGCCTTCGTTTTCGACGTGTTCGCTAAATTTAACCTGATTGTTTGAGGGGAGAATGTCTAATAGCAATTGCTTCCTTTGCGTGAGAGGGACGTGGCGTAAGTCATGGCCGTCAAGCCAAATCAAATCAAATACATAATAGATTAATTGGCCAATACCTTCCGATTGATATTGTTGCATTAATTGGAAATTGGAGCGCCCATGGTCATCGACTACCACCATCTCACCATCGAATACCGCTTTTAAATCAAGTTGCGCTAATGCTGTGGCGATTGGACCAAAAAAATCCGTATAATCCTGATGATTGCGGGTTTCCAGTTTAATTCGGCGGCCACTTACAAATGCAATAATTCGGTAGCCGTCCCATTTTATTTCAAATAGCCATTCGGGGTGGTTAAATGGCTGCGTGACGGCAGTCGAGAGCATGGGAGATACGGACTTTGGCATTGCGGCCTTAGGTGTTTTTGTTAAGTCAAAATTACCCTGATGGAGTTGTTCCAGAGTTAACCCGCTGCGAACTGACTGTTCATCTACTAGCGATTTTTTAGTAGCAGAATTATTTTTAGTCTTGATTATTAACCAGGAGTTTTTTTTCCCGTTGCCTTTTATTTTTATTAAGGCAAATTCACCGGATAATTTTTTCCCATGTAAGATAAAAACGATATGGCCATTAGCTAAAGATTTAGTGAAATATCGATTAGGATCCGCGACTTTATCATCTAGTGGTTCATAGTCCCCTTCATCCCAAATGATGACTTTTCCAGCACCATAGTTCCCTTTGGGGATGATGCCTTCAAAGTCTTTATATTCATAAGGATGGTCTTCCACTTCAATAGCCAAATGTTTTTCATTTGTTTTGAGTGGTAGGCCTTTGGGAACAGCCCAGCTTTTGAGAACACCATTCATTTCCAAGCGAAAATCATAATGGAGATGTGAAGCGGCATGTTTTTGAACGACAAAATGTGGGAGCTTGCCTGCGATTTTTTTGCGGAGCGTTCCCTTAGGTTCTGGAGTTTTTTTAAAAACTCTTTTTGCATGATATTTTTTTAATGGCATGAGTTTCTCCCTCCTATTGTAAAAAACAGATTTAAGCAACTTTCTTGTGCTTGCTAGAGGGTTTTGGTTTCTCTAAGCTAGCCTTAAGTGCTTTCATTAAGTTGGCGGGGGAGGTTTTTTCTGGCAATTTACCCTTGACTGCTTTTATTCTACCTTGCGATTTAAGAGAAATAGTTTTTTGTAGATCTTCGGCATACGTATCGTGAAACTCTGTGGGTTTAAAATGGCTGGTTAATTGATTTATAAGTGCCAAGGCCATATTTAATTCATGTTTATTAGCAAGATTTTTTTCTGGCAGTTTTAGATCTTCAACTGAACGAATTTCCGCTGCAAACCGTATTTTGTTTAATACCAGCACCTTATCAATAGGTTTTAATATGGCTAAATATTCACGATTGCGCAAAACAAATTTCGCAACGGCGACTTTTTTGGACTTAATTAAAGCATCGCGCAATAGGGCATAAGCCTTATTCGCGCCTCTGTCAGGTTCTAGATAATAAGGTTTATCAAAATAGCGAATATCAATCTCAGCTTCATCGCTGAATTCGACAATTTCTATGGAATGGGTCGCTTTTACATTAGCCTTTTCAAAGTCAGCATCACTCAGCACAACATATTCTCCCTTTTCATATTCGAAACCTTTAACTATATCTTCGTAGGGGATTTCTTTATCTTCCAGCTTACAGAGTTTGGCATAGCGGACTGGGGATTTATCTTTCTTATGAAGCATAGTAAAACCGACGCTATTATCTTCAGAAGCGCTATAAAGATTGACTGGAATATTTACCAAACCAAAAACGAGAGAGCCGCCCCATATCGAATGCATAAATTAATTCCTAAAAAAGTGAGATTTACGATTAAAGTGTTTCTTTTTTAAGTATAGATGGGGGGTAGGAGTTTGCAAATTATACTATTTTGTGGGGAACGGGAAGTATGTCCCAGGAAGGGATGGCGTAAAAGAGGTTATGAAGGTAGGGAAGAAGATAGAATTTATTAGCACTGTAAGCCGGTTGAAGAAGTTACAGTGCTAATAATAATGATCATGAATGACTTAAAGCATTTGGTTATCTTTGCGGAACTGCTGCAATAACGGGGTATTCCAAGCACTCTTAGCTCCCCAGAAATAAAAGATTAATGCAGCCACCCCTACCCCCAGCTGATCAAAAGGGGCCTTTATGAAATTGATTCCACCAAAATCCGTGCTGCCTAACCAAGACAATAAAGCCATAGCAAATAAATAGGCAATTAACCAACACCCACTTTTAAGATGTTGACCAATATTGGTCAAGCCGTTGCGGAACTGGTAGAACAAATAAATAAACAAGCCGGCAAATATGACAAATAATACCTGCCCAGTTAATGGCCAGCGTGACCAAAATACAATTAAGGACATAATTATAAACGAAATGGGAGCTATTACACGCATTCCTGGAATTCGGCAAGGGCTATGCCAGTCAGGAGCAATGCGGCGCAAGCCAGCCACAGCTAGAGGGCCTGCGACATAAGATAAGGTATTCATGATTGAAATCACGTTCGCCAAATGTCCCCAGCCACGAAAGATCCATAGGAAAACAAAACCTAAAATTAGACTAATCCACATCGCATTCCGGGGAATAGCATAGGTAGGATGTAATTTACCGACAGCACCAGGCATGTAACCACTACGTTGCATACCAAATAACATGCGTGCGGTTGACCCCATATAGGTGATCCCAGTTCCCGATGGGGAAATAACTGCGTCAATATAAAGCAATAGAGCTATTAAGTTTAAGTTAAAACTGACAGCTAATTGCACAAAGGGAGAGTTAAAATTCAGACCATGCCAACCATGCATCAGCTCTTGGCCATTCAAGGCTCCTATGAAGCCGGCCTGTAATATAAGGTAAATTATTAGGCAGATTAATATAGAGGAAACCAGGGCGATGGGTATATTACGGTGTGGATTTTTAGCTTCCCCGGCAAAATTGACTATAGATTGAAAACCGTTGAAGGCAAATATAATGCCGCCGGCGGCGACTGCTATAAATACTGCATTCATTCCGTAGGGGGCAAATGTTTGCCAACTATTTCCAAAGTTGGCTGGTTGAAACCCTGCCCAAATGATCGCACCTGCCGATAGCAAGGGGACTACCAACTTGAAGATGGTTACTAGCGTCATGGAACGCAAAAATAACTGGAGTGTCCAGTAATTAAGGAAGAAATAAAGCAACATGAGAGCGCTTGCCACTAATAGTCCAGTAGTACTCATACTTCCCGCGCTTGGATCAAAGAGAAACTTAAACCCGTGTATGGAACTCAAGTATTGCACTGAGGCAGCCGCTTCGGTCGGTATGGCGGCCACAATACCCAACCAGTTTACCCAGCCACTCAAAAACCCAGTTAAAGAGCCATGAGTATATTCCAAATAGCGTGCTATCCCGCCTGATTGAGCAAATAAAGTTCCTACTTCTGCAATAGTAAGCGCGATCAGTAATAAGGCGAAAGCGCCAATAATCCAAGACAACATGGCTGCAGGACCCGCAATTTTCGCACTATGGAAGGCTCCAAATAGCCATCCGGACCCGATAATGGAACTGATTCCAATAAATGTCAGCTGTACTAAGCCGATGCTGCGCTTGATATTGCTGCTTTTGCCCAGTTCTAGAGCTGGGGTGGATATCCCGATATTGGATTGTAATGTGGCTAAATTGTCATTCATTGTTTTTTCTCCCGGGAAGGTAGAAGAAGAGAAACAATCCATACTGGGTATGGTTGTTTGTATATTATACATACAAAAAAGCATTATATATGCATATCAGGAAAAACTAATTCTCGATTGTAGCAGCAAATAGTCGATGTTTCAATTTATAAATATTGTGGCAAAAATAAATGGTATTGACTTAATTTTATGATGTGATTCACTTATAAATAGTTCCAATCCTAAGTCGTAACCATTTGATTGATTTGTTCTTGGATAGTGATTTAGCTTTATTTATGATATTGGGGAATTTAAGAAAATAGGAGAAAGATGATGGACATGGTTGTAATAGATGGACATACCCTTAACCCAGGGGATTTGTCCTGGCAGGAGCTCATGGAGCTGGGGTCATGCACTGTTCATGATCGTACACCGGTTGATAGGATCATAGCTCGAGCGCGCGAAGCGGAAATAATTATTACTAATAAAGTTAAATTCGATCGTAATACCATTGTTCAGCTGCCCAAGTTACGTTACATAGGAGTTTCTGCGACTGGGTTTAATATCATAGATATAGCGGCTGCGGATGAATACAACATTGTGGTCACTAATGTGCCTGCCTATAGTACATATTCGGTAGTTCAAATGACCTTCGCGCTATTGTTAGAGCTAACTAATCAGGTGGCATTACACTCAGATTCAGTACGTGCCGGGGAATGGTCACGTAGCCCTGATTTTTGTTACTGGAAGCGGCCATTAACCGAGCTTCATGGCATGACACTGGGCATAATTGGCTATGGTCACATTGGAAAAAGGGTGGCGAATCTGGCGCAGACCTTGGGTTTGGATGTATTGGTACATTCCAGAACCCCTGGGGAAAATCAACGTCACTTACATTTCGTTGCATTAGATGTTCTATTACAAAAAAGCGATGTCGTCAGTCTACATTGTCCGCTCACTCCAGACACCTCACGCCTCATTAATGATAGAACTCTAGCGCTTATGAAACCCAATGTTTTATTAATTAATACTAGTCGAGGGGGTCTGATTGATGAAGAGAGTTTGGCTGAGGCGCTTAACGCGGGCCAGATTGCGGGTGCAGGTCTGGATGTGTTAACTGATGAGCCACCTAAGGTAGATAACCCCTTGCTAACTGCTAGGAATTGTATCATAACACCCCACATTGGTTGGGCCAGTAAAGCCGCGCGGATGCGGTTATTGAAAACAACGGTATCTAATGTAGCGGAGTTTTTATCAGGCCGACTGCAGAATTGTGTCAATGTGAAGCTACCTTCTTTGTCTTAGCGCTACCTCCCTTAAAACCACGCATTATTCTCTGCTTATTTGCATTTTCTGAGACAGCATCTATCCTTAAGATATGCGTCACAATTAAGGGAGTAATTAGATGGCTATAAAAAATAAATTAGTTGGAGTAGCATTGGCTACAGCAATATCATTGAGCCTAAAGGGATGTGCAAGCGGCCCACTCGGTGTTGGCAATAATCCAATAGTTCAAGTAAATCCACCGGTTAATAATGAAATTCTCTGTTATGGAGTGAATTCCTGTCGTGGGCAGAGTTCTTGCCAGTTGGTCACAACGACTTGCCGTAATGTAAACTCGTGCAGTGGCAAGAATGCTTGCCAAGGTAAGGGTGGTGTGTATATGCATGCCCGTGACTGTGAAGCGCAGGGCGGCATTGTTCCAGAAGTGCCAGTTGGCAGTTAAACCTTGTTTAAATCCCCCGTTTTTGTTTTAAAGCCTATTTTTGGTTGTGGCTAACCAGCCAAATTTGAGTTGCGTGTGGTGTTCCCTAATATCCAATCGAATTAAGTCTTTCTTAGCCCTGCCACACGCAGGCATCCTTAAAGCTATATCTCAATATCCAAGTATTTCCAAACCACCTCAAGCTAGCAATTCTGCGATTACTGTATATACTCTTCTGATAACTTACACTATTATGCTGCGCTGCAGCATGTTTTATGTAAGCCGCTTTATAAATTGCGTGAAATGTAGATTTTAACGGTCCCTTTTGTGTATATTATACCGTTGCAAACTGTAGCCATTCGGAAAATAGATTTTTTCTGTGATTTTTCATAACCAGATTTAATCTGGGCACATTTAGAGACCTGCAGATTTCTGGATTTGGAGAGGGTGGTTGGAAGACATTACATTAAACCTGGAGATATTGTTTTTATGAATGCACAACTTTTAAGTAGCCAGCAAGTAGGCAGAGTAGATCAAAGCGGATATAAATTAATTGTTTATTTTATTTGTTTAATTGGCGCTTTAGGAGGATTATTATTCGGGTTAGACCAAGGGTTTATTGCTAATTCCCTTAGTACCATTAAATCAACTTATCATTTAGATACCAGTGGTGCGGAAAAATATTCCGCTATTTTAGCAACCGGCGGTGTTATTGGTGCTTTACTTTCTGGTTTATTTGCCAGATTTCTCGGCCGGAAAAAAAGCTTAGTATTTGCCGGACTCATTTTTACTGTCGCTTCATTGGTTTCTGCCACCTTACCGTCATTTGCCCTGTTAAGCGTTTGCCGATTTATCCTTGGATTTGGTGTAGGGGTTGCTTCTTTTATCACTCCTCTTTACTTATCAGAAACTGCGCCTGCCTCGATACGTGGTTCAATGGGGACATTATTTCAGTTAATGATTACCATAGGTATTTTCCTCATTTCAGTCACAAATGTATTTATTGCCCGGATATTTGTCGATTCTAGCGTTGCATTACCGTTGATGTTTTTAGTCATTTCAGCATTTGCTGTGCTTATGCTGTTGGGTAGTTTGTTCCTTCCAGAAAGCCCACGCTGGCTGATGCTCAAGGGTAAAAAGGGGCAAGCGATGAAAGTGCTGCGCAGAACCTTTAGCTCAGAAAAAGAAGTCGAAGTTGAAATTAATGAAATTGAACAGGTATTAGCTGAAAAACATAGTGTAAAGGCTCTATTGAAGGGTAATTTTATAAAAATTCTCCTCATTGGTATTGTATTGCAAATGTTTCAGCAGTTGGTGGGTATCAATGTGATGATTTACTACGCGCCGACTATTTTTGGCTTTGCCGGCATGAAAGGGTTGATTGCCATGATGACTGTGCCCACCGTCAACATGTTGTTTACATTTCCTGCTATATATTTAGTTGAGAAGTGGGGTCGTAAAAAATTGTTATACGTAGGTGCCGTAATCATGATGATTAGCATGATCGCTGCCGGTTTGGCGTTTGAGTCTATTGGAAATGCCGGAGACCCTTCCTTGATAGGTAGTATTCCTAAAGATGTATTGTTGGCCGCAGTAATAGTTTATATATTCGGATTTGCATTTTCCTGGGGGCCGGTGGCCTGGTTGGTTTGTTCAGAAATATTCCCATTAAAAGGACGTGAAGTGGGTATGACCATAACCACCATGGTTAACTGGACATTTGCCGGATTAGCTATGCGTTACGCGCTATCATTTATGGAAGCTTTTGGTAGACCCTCCTTGTTTTATTTATTTGCCGGTTTCTGTATATTGGCTATTATCTTTGTTGCCAGATTTGTTCCGGAAACTAAAGGTATTACCTTAGAAGAATTAGAAGAGAAGTTAAAGAAATAGGACCTGCCGTCACAGCTTCCCCTGCTACGTCGTCCCGCGGCTTGTCCGCGGGATCCAGGGGCTTGGGAAATAATTACTTTCCCCTCAGCAGGCTTTAGGCTGTTTCTGGATCCCGCGGACAAGCCGCGGGACGACGTAGCAGGGGGGAGGGCGGAACACAGCGCTTGAAGCTAGACAACGATAAGAGTTACTATGTAACTACCCCCTTCCCAATGGGAACATGTGCTCCATGTATTTAGATCCCGTTATTTTGTCACGCATTCAGTTCGCGTTTACACTTTCATTTCATATCCTATTCCCAACGTTAACGATTGGTTTGGCCCTGTATTTAGTGGTATGGGAAATTGCCTGGCTTAAAACCCGTAAAATTATTTACTATCAGCTATGTCGCTTCTGGACAAAGATCTTTGCTTTGGCTTTTGGCATGGGGGTAGTGTCTGGTATTGTGCTCTCCTATGAGTTTGGCACAAATTTTAGCCGCTTTTCAGAGATTGCTGGCAATGTAGTAGGGCCACTCATGAGTTATGAAGTGATGACTGCTTTTTTCCTGGAAGCAGGCTTTTTAGGAGTTATGCTATTTGGCTGGAAGCGCGTAACTGCTGGCGTACATCTATTTTCCACTTTAATGGTGGCTGTTGGCACAGTTCTGTCAGCATTTTGGATATTATCGGCTAATTCCTGGATGCAAACTCCTGCGGGGTTTCACCTGGAAAATAGTGTGTTCTCAGTAGCTAACTGGCTGCAGGTCATTTTTAACCCATCCTTTCCCTATCGTTTTATGCATATGGTGACTGCGTCTTTGCTGAGCGGCAGTTTTCTCATTGCCGGCATAGCGGCCTGGTATTTAATAAAACAGCGTCATTTAGAGTTGGCGCGCGCAACTTTTTCTTTGGCTATAGGGGCCACCTTAGTATTGGCACCGCTACAATTAATTTTAGGCGACATGCATGGTTTGAACACCTTCAAATATCAGACTTTGAAAGTATCGGCTATGGAGGGGCGATGGGACACGGAGCGTAGTGCGCCACTCACCTTATTTGCTATTCCTGATCCGAAGCAAGAGACTAATCATTATGCTGTTGAGATCCCCAAGTTAGGTAGCATTATTTTGACTCATGAATTGAATGGTGAAATTCGAGGACTCAAAACAGTCCCCAAAGAAGATCGCCCCTATGTCCCCATTGTGTTCTTTTCGTTCCGGGTGATGGTCGGGATAGGTCTGATTTTTATTCTCACAGCATTTACAGCACAATATCTGCGTATGCGTAAAAGGCTTTTTTCCAGCCCGAGATTCTGGCGTTGGTGTGTGCTGATTTCACCATTAGGCTTCGTAGCGGTTATAACGGGTTGGTTTACCACTGAAACCGGCAGGCAGCCCTGGGTTATTTATGGGTTACTGCGCACTAAAGATGCTGCTTCCATTTTGCCGGCTTCCTCGGTATTCATCACCCTAGTTGCATTTATGGTGCTGTATTTAACTTTGCTAGGGACATTTATTTTCTATTTAGTCTATCTGGTGCGTAAAGGGCCTGAAGAAATCCCTTATACTGAAACGCCTGACCGTTTGTCCTCGTGGCTGGAGAAGAAACCATGAATGTGGATACGTCAGTCATCTGGGCAGCAGTTATCGGCTTTGGCTTAATTATGTATGTCATACTGGACGGATTCGATTTAGGTATCGGTATTTTATTTCCATTTGTGCACAGTCATGAGCAAAAAGATATGATGATGAATAGCATCGCGCCTTTGTGGGACGGCAATGAGACTTGGCTTGTACTAGGCGGTGCCGGGTTATTCGCTGCCTTTCCCAAGGCTTATGCAATTGTCTTATCTGCACTCTATTTACCTTTAATTTTATTTTTAATGGGTTTAATACTGCGGGGTGTTGCATTTGAATTTCGCTTCAAGGCGACTCGGCATCGATATTTGTGGGATTGGTCGTTTGCAGGGGGGGCATTTTTGGCCACTTTCATGCAGGGAATGGTTTTGGGTCATTTTGTCGAAGGATTGCCGGTGGTGGATGGTAAATATATGGGTGGGGCTTATGGTTGGCTGACCCCCTTTAGTGTAATGAGTGGATTAGCTTTGGTATGTGGTTATGCATTGCTAGGCGCTACTTGGCTGATCATGAAAACTGAACAAAGTCTGCAATTATGGTGTTATAAAGTTGCTTCGCGTCTGATGTGGTTGTTGCTCCTATTTATTTTAGCAGTAAGCTTATGGACCCCGCTAACACAGCCCGCCATTGCTGAACGCTGGTTTTCCTGGCCGAATATTCTCTATTTCATTCCTGTGCCAGTCCATACTACTTTGTTGTCAATCGCCTTGTTCTGGAGCCTGCGTGCTAAACGCGAATATCTGCCTTTTATCTGTAGCATTGGTCTATTTATTCTTTGCTATACGGGTTTTGTCATCAGCATCTGGCCATACGCAGTGCCGCGTGCTATCACTATTTGGCAGGCAGCATCGCCGCCAGCGTCGCAGCTATTTACACTCACGGGTGTACTTTTTCTCATTCCCATTATTCTTGCTTACACATTACATGCCTATTGGGTATTTCGTGGCAAAGTGACTTCAGATAGTCATTATCATTGAGCAAATAGGAATTAAATTAGTTGCCAAAACCCGCTCATCCATTGTGCTGCTTTAATGCCGGTTTTAGTTTAAGTTTGTGCCATGGGCTTAGCGTCGCTTGCGAAAAAAATTCTGTAGTAAGTTAGCGCATGAGGTAGCAAGACATCCTCCCTCCCAAGTGATGCGGTGGTTTAATTGTAGATTATCCAGCAAGCTGAACACACTAGCTACTGCGCCAGCTTTGGCATCTAGTGCGCCATACACCAGTCGTGTTAGGCGAGCATTTAGTAATGCTCCGGCACACATTGCACAAGGTTCCAAGGTAACGTACAGAGTGCAGTTGACGGGTAAGCGATAATTTTGTATAGCATGGGTAGCCTGGCGTAAGGCGATAATTTCCGCATGCGCGGTGGGGTCAGATGTGGTTATTGGCTGATTCCAGCCCTCGCCGATTATTTGATCAGCGGCTATCAAAACTGCACCTACTGGAATTTCATCCAGTTGCTGTGCACGTTCTGCCATTTTGAGAGCATATTGCATCCAGTAGTGGTCACGGCTGGCTAAATTTTGCTTGCTGAAATCGGGGATAAGATGGGAGAGTTTGGGTGAGATTATGGTCATAAGTTATTAATAAATTTTATGTTTTTTCCTGTCCTGCAAGTTAAGTTCCACTAGAAGCTGCCCCCTTCCTAACCTTCCCCCGCAAGCGGGGGCAGGGACTGCTTCGGTAGGATAAGTTAAGCTATGCAGCCAATCCCATACTAGCTCGAGCAAGTCCCTGCCCCCGCTTGCGAGGGAAGGTTAGGAAGGGGGCAGCTTCTAGTGGCTCCTGAATTCTTCGCTTCGATAGCTATACAATGACCATAGTCAATCTATCCTTCTTTCTAGCCTACGCCGAATTACGACTAGCATTAGTATTGGCTGCCATAGCTTTGAGAATCATTTTCTTATAAATGGTAGATAAATTACTGTCTTGATCAGCTAGCTCCTTCAGCCGCATCATGGCAAATTGTTGGATGACTAATAGGGGTAGAACAATTTCCTCCCGCAGTTTAATAGATTCTCGGTTTAAAGTATCAGCCTCGAGCAGACAGGTCTGGCCGGAAATTTTCAATAATAATTTTTTGGTTAGTTCTGCTTCGGCCGATAGTTTTTGCCAAAAGCCGCCAAACTCCGGGTCTTTCTTCATATAAGCGGTTAATGGGAAATAGGTTTTGGATAGGCTCATCATAGTATTTTCAACCAAGGTTCTGAAAAACAAAGAATGATCGTATAACTGGGACAATGCCTTTTGTTTGCCTTGTTTGATTAATTGTTGTAATGCCGATCCGAACCCATAATAACCGGGGATATTTTGTTTTAGTTGGCTCCAGGATCCTACAAACGGAATGGCCCGTAAATCAGTCAGGCGTAATTGTGCAGTTTTTTTCCGCGTAGTGGGCCGGCTACCTATATTTAATTCGCTGAAGAATTTAAGGGGTGTCATCTGTTCCAGGTAGGGCACAAATAATTTATTGTTTTTTAAATCTAAGTAAGCGGTTTTACCAGCTAGGGATAATTGTTCCAGCAGTTCTATTTCTTTATCAGTAAGATCATTTGCTTCTTCTGTAAAGATTAAATCTTCCAAGCTTGCCGTAAGTAATTGCTCTATGTTGTATTTAGCTGAGTCATGCGTGCCGAAATTAGTGCTAATGGTTTGCCCTTGCACTGTCAATTGCGGCCTACGGTGTTTAATTTTACTGCCTAATGAACGGTAAAATGCATGAGTTTTACCGCCGCCGCGGGCTGGGGGGCCGCCCCGTCCGTCAAAAAAAGTAACATGGATGCCATATTGTTTTGAAAGTGCAGTTAGTTGCAATTTAGCTTGATAAATAGACCAATTAGCCGCAACGTATCCCCCATCTTTAGTGCCATCAGAAAATCCCAGCATGATGATTTGATTATTCCCTCGCTGCTGCAAATGCGCTCGATAGGTTGTGTTGTCATACACTTGCGTCATAATTTGTTTACAGTTTTCCAAATCGGTAATGCTTTCAAACAAAGGAATAATATCCACACTGATGCGATGCTTAAAACCTGGGGTTAAGTGTAGCAGGGCGAGTAATTCAAGTAGATCTAAGGCAGAACTGGTATTGCTGATAATATAACGGCAAAGGCCTTTCTCACCATTTTGCATTTGAATGGCAGGAATGGTCGCTAAAGATAGCATATTACTTTCTAGCAATTTGTTGCTCTGTTGTGAGGGTGGCTGGTAAGTTATTTTCTGCTGTATTAATTCCTCAAGCACCGTTATTTTTTGAATATCGCTTAATTGGGTATAAGATTGCAGTTGTTTAGGATTAATATGGATATGAGTATCTTTGGCTAATTCCTTTAATAATGCTGCACAAACTTCGCGGTGAATATTAGCCGTTTCGCGCATATCCATTGCGGCAAAATAAAAACCAAAGCAGCGAATTTTAGTAATAAATTGCTCTAGCAAATTTAGAAATAATGAATTGTGCTCAATGATTAATAAGGTTTTAAGTTGTTCCAGGTCTGACAATAATGCCGTGTCATTGAGATAAACGGCAGCATTAGGTTTCTGAGCAGTGGTCAATTGGGATTGAAGAAAGGTATCTTCAACTTTCTTTTTAATCCCTTCTAACGGATCTAAAATACCTTCAAAAGTTAATTTTTTTACTAATTGTGCTAATTCTCGTATGTACATACGTAATATTCTTGATTTCAGCAGGCGTGCCACCTCCAGGGTAGTTTCGGCAGTGACGAAGGGATTGCCGTCACGATCACCTCCTGGCCAGAATCCTAGCTCTATGCATTTGGGGGGCGGTTCGCTGCTGTCAGGAGTAACAGCCAGGGTTATCCCATCCAATGCGCTACACTGCAGGCCAATGGGGGGGGTTAATTTTTTTCCTTGATAGCTGAAGTCCTTTAATGCGTGATCAATCTCAGCTTGAATTTCCGGAATCACTGGATAAAAAATATTTTCTAAATACCATAATAAACTCTGTGCTTCTTGTAGTGGAGTGGGTTTTTGCCGTTGTCGAAACGAGGTTTTGCCCATCTGCAAGAGTAATAGGCTAATTTGCTTTAGGTTATTATTGCGTAAGGCCGGGCCTAGTTGGGTCAAAATAGCTAAAATAGAGTAGGGATAGAATTGGGTCGGGTGAGCAGTTAATACGATCTTTACTTGGTAGTCTGAAATTTGCTTTATAAAATCTTGCCGCCGCTGGTTATTAATCACTTTAATGAAGAGGTTATGTAAAGAACCTCGACCCTTCAAATTATGGGTGTCGGCAAAGGCAGCATCTTCTAAAGCGTCGAATAATACTACTTGTCGTTCTACAAATTGCATCATTCTGAACAATAAATTAATTTCATCCTTTTCATTCTGGATGTGACCGTTTTTAGCAAAAAAACTTTTAATAATGGCGCTGGGGTTTTTACCTTTGTTGATTTCAGTCTGGCAGTGCTTGGCGAATACTGATAGTAATGTGCCGGCTTCTTCTGTTCCACCAAAAGGTAAGGTTAAAAATAGGCCGTTGAAGAGGTGGTACTTCAGTACGACTTCTTCGTAGAAAGGGGTGAGGAGTTCGTTCATGGGATATTCCGGTAAGGCTTAGAATAAATATTGTATCATGGGCTGTTATCCTAAGCTGGGAGGTGTTGTTAAATGATTCTAGATTAGGTACTTTAGCCTTCTGCTCTTCTCTCCTCTTTAGGGGGGCACAAAATATTTAGAATGAGGTTACAGAATGATTGCCACTAGAAGCTGCCCCCCCATCCTAACCTTCCCCCGCAAGCGGGGGAAGGGACTTGCTCGAGCCAGGTATGATGTTGGTGCATAGCTTAACTTATCCTGCCCAACCAGTCCCTTCCCCCGCTTGCGGGGGAAGGTTAGGATGGGGGTAGCTTCTAGTGGCATTTTTACCTAAGTCTTTAGTAAATAAATTTTCAATTCGCGTCATCATCAATTGATTTTCAAGTGGTAACTCAATATTAATAGCCGCAATAATAGAGTTGACCAGGTCCAGCACTATTTTCTGTTTGCGCTGGGTTTTTACCAGTTGTGGGAGAGTTTTCAAAGCAAGTTCGGCGTCGTATTCCACAATAATGGTTTGACTGTGCAGAATGTCCTTAAATTCTTTGCGGCTGAGTTTCATAAAGTTATTATTTTTTAATAGGATGGCGGCTGCGGTGGAGACGTGTTTACCACGGGTAAAACCTTGCGTCTTGATGAGTAACAGCAGTATGCGCATCACTGCCTCGGGAATATCGCCTTCTTCGATAATAGCCAGAAAATTCTGGGCAGTTTCATTAGTCTGGGTTTCAGCGGCTGCCCCATGAAAGATATCTCGCATATAATTATCTGCTGGCAAAAGTATTGCTGCGGTACGGTAGACTGCGTGGAACAGCCATTCGGCGGAAGTATCTCGCCATTCTCGATAGCTATTAAATGATTCGAGGATTATATTGGCCAATTTATCTTGTAATCTATTAAAAGGATTTTGTGCGCTCACAGCTTGTCGGTGTTGGCGTATCATATCTGCCATACCCGCCAGTGGCCACAGCATGGGATTAAGATCGCTGAACAGATAACGACTCATGCGTAATGGATGTAACTGGCGTGAGATTTCTCCCGTTTGTTCGTTGGAGAATAGACGCACTTGGGGGCTAACTACCATGCTGTATAGCATGGAATTCATTTCGGATATGTCCTGAACGATATTAAATAATTCATCTTCGCCGCCGTTTTGATTGGGGTTCATAGCTAAAATATCACTGATGCTGCGCTCTTTTAGCACGACGCTATAGGTCGTTTCGGTATCAACTGTCGAGACTTCTTTTTCCAGAAACATTTCATAAAGCCCGGCTGGCAGATGTTCAATATAATTCATCAGGTCAATAATCTGCTTATGCTCTTTTTTAGCGATATGGCTAGAGACAAAAATACCCAGGTGCCCGATATTTTCATGGATTAGATAGACGATTACTTGGCGAGCCAGTTTGATTTCTAAGGTATCGGAGTATAGTTCGGTAATCCAATTCAACGCTTGTTGTGGTGGGGTGATATTGTCACCTTGGGAGCAAAAAATAATAATGGGCACGTGCACATTACGTAGATCAATATTGCTCGAGTGCCCTAGGGGGATGCGGCCGTGTACCAATTTATTACCTATGAATAAATTGTTGACGATGCCGAGAATTTCATTGGTGTTCAATAAAGAATAGCCGCCCCACCAGCGCTCAAAGGCCAGAAAACGTTGTTCTTCATTGTCAATATGAGCGAACAGTTGATAGTATTTATCCCAAAAAGATTTCCCTAGATTTAATAACTCAAAGTTCATGACCAGGTGGGCACCGTCAAATTTACCGTTGCCGAGGTCGGATGTCATACGCGCTAACCAACTGCCACCCATGATGCCACCTAAATAGCGCATAGGATTTTTGCCATTTTCTCCAGCCCAATAAGCTAAAGGGGCGCCATTCATTACCAATACACTAGCAATTGAAGGCCGAGCTGCAATAAGTGCCATAGCCGCCCATCCTCCCTGACAATTACCTATGACGCATGGCTTGGGGCTATTAGGGTGGTATTGTGCCACTGCACGTAAAAAAACCTCTTCGGCGAATCCAATGTCAAGCAAGGTTTGCCCAGGTTCTGGTTGCGGGAAAAAGATGACTACATAGACCTGATGTCCGGCCTTTAATATGGTTCCTACTTGAGATTCGTCCTTGAAGCCGCTAATTCCTGCGCCATGTCCCGCACGCGGATCGATAATGACATAAGGTCGTTTGCTCTCATCTATTTTGGCATTTTTAGGCGCTTGAATTTTAACCAATGCATAATTCACGGGACGTTCAAAGGTCCTACCGTCAATCAGCATTTCATAGCCGAAAAATAATACCGGTGGTTGACCTGTTGATTCATGGTCGATGTAGTGGTTGCCGCGTTGGCGCATAATGTCCAAGAACAAGATGCTGCGCTGCCAACCGTCCACGATATACTCAGCAGCAGATTGGGTTAGGCTAATTGGGTTTAATTCTTCAGGATCTTTCTGGGTAATGGTATCTGTGGTTAGGGTGCAAAGATTTATATTAAAATCGATGATAGATTCGCAAGTTTTGCTGAGCTGGTCGACGTTGCTGCGCATCAACTTAGTCCAAAGGGATAACATATTGGAAGACTGGCTAACTAAGGAATGCCAGTTTGTTACCGCTGTTCCGACAGGTTTATGCATTGCGGACTCCGTTAAAGGATGGTCAAAGGTATTCCGACCGCGTTTCCTTATTAAAAATTCTGGTTCGAAGAAAGGAGGAGTAAAAAGGAATTGATCGATAACATTAGTTGGTGCAAAAATCTGGCGGAGGTTGGTGTTCCTTAAAATAACCACCTCCAAACTGGGTGGGGAATGTCAACTTCACCGACGAGGATTCTAGCAGATTTCGATAATAATGCTACCAATTATCACCATCCGTGGTGATAAGAAATGCCTTTATTATTGATTCTTGCTGTTTTCGATAATAACAAAACCACCTACTTTGTCATGGCTTTAACGATACTTGCCGCATGTCCTTCTATATCACCATCGTCAGAGCTTAGCGAAAAACTGGCCACTTGTTCGTACAAGTCGTCTCGTTCATCATGTAGCTTATCGATAAGGGCAGCAAAATTATCCACCGGCAGTAATGGACGATAATCACCTTCTGAAATACGTTCCAATTGCACAGGCACGCTCACTTTGAGGTAAACAGTGAATTCTGATTTCAGTAACTCATGCGCTTTCTCATCACAGATGATGCTTTCGTCTGTGGTGACAACTATGTTTTCTTTGATGATCTGATGGGATAAAATTTCTGTCAGGCAACGGTTAAAAGCGCGCTCGCCTTCGGCACCCACAATTTCAGACACAGTACGCCCAATGTGAGCTGCACACCCAAGAACGTCTGCGTTGATAAATTTCCAGCCAAGTTTTTTAGCCACCGCTTGGGCGAGAACACCTTTGCCAGCGCCTGAATGGCCAATGATAAAAATGCGTTTTATGCTGCTCATGATGGTTCCTCTTGAATAATCTTCGTTTTTTGCTTCTATTAGGATACCACAAAGCCTGGATTTACGGAGCTTCTGGTGGTTGAATCGGCGAAATCACCATTAGCGGTAGAAGCAACCGAGAATCTCGTGTCCTAAAAATAACGAAATATGACACTTTAAGGACATGCTAGACGCATAAATATGAGATCATGTCTTTTAGGTATTGCAGCTCAAGATGCATTTTTCGCAAGAGCCAAAATAATTGCCCCATTTAGCTTGAGCAGTGCAGTAAGGTCGGGCTTCGCCTCGACCGTTACGCGCCTATTAACAACTGCAGACTCTCGTGGCAAGTTGAGCAGAGGCGCTTCCATGGCCAGCTTGCTGTCCATACATGGTCTTCGCTTCGCTCAGAAATTCTCAAGTCGCTTGATACCACCAAACTCAAATGCTACCGCTCTCTTTCCGACGCACATACACGCTGCAGTTTACGTTTAGCAAGTTATTGAAACCATGGGTAACAGGGGTAACAGAGGGTAACATATTGTAATCTGATAATTTAAAAGCATTTTCCTAATGAAATTCATGTTACCCCCTCCCTTTGGGAGCCGGGTAACAAATTTTTATTGTTACCCCGCGTTACCCAATGCTACCCCTGTTACCCTGTATTTTTTGAAAATTATTATTTAAATGCTACCACTCGCACTCTGTCATCCCGGCATGGATGCCGGGATCCAAATCATAGGGACATGAAAGTTGTGCATCCCTGCAAACTGGACCTGCTTCCTGCAGGGATGACGAGCTTTTTAATAGGCAATACATCTAAACTTACATTTCAGTATTACAAAATGGTCTTGCATTTCCGCCCGCCTTACTTGTCCGCGGGATCCAGAAATGAGATTTCTATTGGCTTTTTCTGGATTCCGCGGACAAGCCGCGGGACGTAGGGCGAGGGGGTGAGCAGATATTTTTTTTCTTAATTTATGGGTTAAGTCATCTCTCGACTCTATCTGAGAGATGACAGAACCAATTGGTTGCTAGCCTGCAGATTTATAATCACAGGAAGATGATAACGCGCCAGCGCTTCTTGATTATCATCCAATGGAATATATTGCAATATGGCTGTAAATGTAGTTTCTTTATCAAGCTGCTGATCTGCCACAAATGTGAAATCAAGCACTGGTTGCTTAAGGTCATGGTGGCCATACCAGTAAGTATAACCGCAATGATGGATATTACTAATTCCACAGACAGTAATAGATAAAATAATCGAGCCCGCCGGTGGGATCTGCTTTGGAGCCAACTGACAGGTAAATTGATATGACTGTTTTGGATCCAATAAAAGCAATCGCTCGCCTAATCCTGGGTCTTTTTTGGTTGCGTTTAAAGAAATATCAATCTGTTCTGCAAATACAATAGGACAAGCTAAGGTTAGTATGAGTGCTATCAGCAATTTTTTCATTTTGTTAATCTCCTCGAGTGGTTGCTAACATTTAGGAAAACGTTGAGTAAGAATAACAGAATAAGAATATTTGCTCTGTATAGACTTTGTATGAAAAAAAATCCCAAATCGCCTTTGAGGTGAATCGTTTGCTGCGGTAAGGCAAAAATGATAATTAGTTTATTTTTGAGCGTAATTAGAGGCTCCAGCCCAATCAATGACAACCACCGGTTCATCTCCAACCACCCAGGCATCATGACCGGAGGGTAAACACACCACCTGTCCGGCTAGGGATTCAAATTCGCTGCCATCCTGCATTAGGATATGTAATTTACCTGAAAGTTGATATTGGAAGTGAGGCGCTTCACACCACTCAGTTTGGGCTATTTGTTTAACATGCTCTGACCAGCGCCAACCGGGGTGCAAGGTCAGCCGACCAATTACGCCATCCTCCATATTGAGTATTTCCAACTTGCCTTTTTCAAACTCCCTTACCTCATCAGGATTTTTAAAATCTTTGTGTTCGGCTTTGTTCATAATAACCTCGTTTATAAAATAAATACTTTAATATAATTATAGAAGTATTATTGTGAACAAACCTAATTGACGTAGTACCACCATCTGGAGATCCTTCGCGAGCTATTCTTAAGTAATTCAGCATTCATTGTTAGCTCATACTATTTCAGCATTTATCGACAAAAAAGGGACAGGTAACGGCATTATTTGGCCCCTGCCCATGCGCAAAAAAATCTAAAAATCGACTTGCATTTCCTAAGGAAACAAATATGCTATACGGATATGGAACTAGATTTTACACAACCCGCGCCTCGTCAATAATTATTTTCTGCGCTTTAGCCTCAGCGCTGTTTTTATCTGCAATTTGGCACAGTTCAAATGTTGCCTTCCACAATGCCCAAGCACCTGCTCTAAGCCAAGTATCAGCATCTAATCCCATTTCTCTCATAAAAATCCCACGAGCTTTGCCAGATAAATACGTCCAAGCGATAACAAGATCGCATGCAGGATCACCAACAGCAATGCCGCCAAAATCAATGACTGCGGATAGTTTGCCGCCCACCATCAGCATATTGCCAATAGCAAAATCCCCATGAATCCATACAGGAGTTTTGTTCCATTGAGTAGAACAGGCTTTATCCCACAAACCTAATGCTTGATTAGAATTTATAAGATCGGCCAGTTCTGCGATTTGTTCTCGTGCTCCTTTATCGTAAACACTGACATGATCACCACGCCACCAGTTGTGTTGACCGGGTTCAACGCCTTCAACATCAGTAATGGCTTGCAGCTCTTTTAAAAATTTAGCTAGGTCAAAAGCAAGTAGTTCTTTTTCTTGTTCAGTTAACATCAGTAAGTTGATACTTTTTCCAGGCAACCATTTATAGATAGAAAATGGATAAGGGTAGTCTGCTGACCGTTTACCTATTTTTATCGGGGCCGGAATGCTAAGGCTTAAACGTTTTGCTAATTGTGGAAGTAATGCTTGTTCTTTAGGGACTTTTAAAGCATAGCTTTCAGCTGTTGGCATACGAATGAGCATGTCTGACCCAAGCCTATAGGTACGATTATCATGCCCCTGTTTTTCAACATCAGTTATAGGTAAACCAGCATACTCAGGAAATTGCTCAGCTATGAGTTTATGGGCAAGATCAAGGGTTGGCATAATCGATTTGTCGTTCATAACCCCACCTCCATCACGGTTACAGGATAAGATTTAAATTCATCCATACCGATTTTTTCCCATCCAAGGCGCTCGTAATACGAAGGTATGGTAGGATCAAAAGCAAACAGATATAGCTTTTCAAAGCCTAGCTCTTTTGCTTTTAGGACTGTTACGTCAACTAACATTTTTCCTATTTAGCATTCACCTGATGATTGATATCAAAGGTAAATACGTTCATCGCATAAGGATCAGGATTTTCTGTGCTTCTTAATTCGTCTCCTGTTTTAAAAATCTCTCTATAATCTCCATGAGATACCTCAGAGATAATTTTTCGCCAAAATTTTACGGCTTTTATATTTTCTGGCATTACAGCTATTGACCATTTTCCCGGATGTTCTTTGAACATTTCTCTGGCAACTATGCTTGCAATACCTTTCCCTTGAAATTTAGCAAGAACGAAAAATTCCCCCATGTTCCAATCGACAGGTTCAAGTACATGCATTTTATCCAATAGCACAAAGCCCGCGATTTCACCTGAAACCCTTATTAAAAAAGCTTTCTCATCAGGATTCTCAAAATAATGCTTAAAATCTATGCATTCAAATAACCCACTCTCAGGGCATTCCCAGCCCATGTAGACTGTTCTATCGTATACGTAAAATCTCGCCATGTTTTGAATGGTGGGGTAATCAGCAATCGTTGCAGGTAATAATCTAACATTAGGCACAAATCGTCTAATCAATAAATGATGGGGATTACCAGCACCGCTACAGTTTTCACCCATTATAAAGTCAGCAATATGCTCAAAGCCTGCCTTAATGTAGACATGTTTTGCTCTAGAGTTATCGCTAGCAGGGTCTATGATGAATGTATCCGCTGCCACATCGAAATCTCTTCTGAAAAAATCAAGGAACTCTGATAACGTTTTGATGCCATAACCTTTGCCAAAATAATTTTTATCCCCGATCATATAATCGATGCCGTAAGTATGACCTGTTTTTGAAAGGTGATTTAATTTAATGTCATCGATATGATCTTCTGCTGTTTCTTGAATCGTCATCAGCATGGCAAACGGATGACCATCACAGCTTGCTATCCAATAAACATAATTGCCGTCACAATAATTTGAAGGCTCTCTTCGGCCATTAACAAAATTTAAAATATCATCTTTATGGTCCTGAGTATTGTCCCAAAATTTCTGAACAAAAGGTTCTGCAAGCCAGCCAAAGAGAATATCAAGATGGCTGCTGTTGGCTTTTTCAAAATGAATACTCATATAACTTGCTCCAAGTACATTTTCATCCCCTCATGGCTAGCTTCAAAGCCCAGCTTTTCATAAAAATGCTTTGCTTGCGGTCTCTTTTTATTTGTTGTGAGTTGGATAATAGAGACGTCGTGTTCTTTGGCATAAAGCATTACTTGATCAAACATCCCGAGCCGCAACCCATATCAAGGATGTGCGATTTTTCAGGGATGTAATTTATTAAAGCGTCGAGGTATTTTTGCTCGGTATTAAAAGAATCCCGCATTTTAGCAAAACCCTCTGCAATGTTATCGTAAGATTTTCCTTGGTTTTCATCATTGTGCTCCTAAAGCTTCATAATATCTTTTTCATGTAATATCGCTTGTGTCCAGCGGGGCAATTCTCAAGAACACCAAAAATCTCATAGCCATGTTTTGAATAGAAATCTTTTGCCTGCCAATCAAATGTATCGAGGTGAGATAAAGTAGCGCCCAATTGTTTTGCTTTTTCTTCAACGTTATTCAATAAGATTGTACCCAAACCTTGATGACGATAATTTTTCTCAACAAAAAACACGCTGATATAAAGGGTCTTCCATATGTACACATCAGCACAAATGCCTGCAATCACTTCATCACCGTTCTTGATCGTAAAATTTACATTAATAACCTCTGGTTTCTGCGTTGCAGGAACGCATGACTTGTTAAACTCAAATAACTTTTGATCTATAGTGTTGTATGCGTTTTGAGCATTAAGTTCTAACCTATAACTGGTGTTTGGTATAGGTAGATTGTGGTCAGTATTTTCTGTGTGATTTACCCAATCTGCCAACCCTTGAGCAACTTCATGCAACGTAAGATTGGTTGTGTCGAGGATTTTTACATTCGCAACGTCATCATAACTCCTGAGATGAGGTAGTCGGCTAAAATCCATGATACTAGCAGCATCCTCCTGGATAACATGCGACGTCCACTCAAGATCTTGGTGATGCATTCGAAGCCAAGACGACCAATTCAACATGTTTTGATCAACGCCATAGGTATTACGTTTTTTGAGGCGTTGAATACGTTCGAAATCGTTAACATCCAAAAGACAGAAATTAACTTTATCTATCTGTTTGGCGGAAGGGCATGCCAGTATTTCTCCTAAAACAATTTGACCAAGCAAACAGGCATCTTTGCTATCGCTCAATAATTTCTGTAGCCACTTCTCGGTGGATTCTTGACGCCATTTTTTATCAGCATCGTCTGGCACACCAATATCGTCAAAATCATAAACAGCGATATTATCTCCCAAAAGTTCTTTTAAATTGGGCATTACTGCCGTTTTACCACTGCCACTGGCGCCACCTATAAAATATAATTTCATAAGATCTTCCTCGTCTTGTCGGACTGACAAGCTCTCTCTATTGCACCATTCGGTAGAAAAACGGGCTGTAAGTGTTCAAAGCATTGCATCCGATCGTCACCGCCTTCATCAGACAGAAAGATGTATTCACAATAGTCGCCGATGTCCTGAATAATACGTTCAAAACGATAGTAGCAAATGGCATCCTGATTTATCTTTGTTTGGCCATAGCCCTGATAAAATAGTGATTCCTCTTCAGTCGCTGTACGACCGCTGTCCCAAATACCAGCGCCGACAAACATCAAATCACGCTCGACGGGGGCAAAGATTAGGGTATCCCAGTCAACAATATAAAGGGCTCCTTCTTTATCAACAATCAAGTTCCAGCCATGGATATCTGCATGGCATAAAATATATTCGAGGGGCTGTTTTTGGATCGTGATAGCAAGCTTTTCAGCGCGCTCAACAAGTTTAAGTATTTCGCTACTTTTCGATTTCAAGAACAATGCCATTTTTACAGCAACCGGCTCTTCAAAAACCTCATTTTCAATGCGTATAAGAAATGCTTTGACGGTTTCTCGCCATTTGGGAGAGAAAGTTTCCCGGGGTACACCATTTGTTATGACGCTTGGAATATCGATACTGTGCAACCTTTTCATGGTGGTGCCAAATTCAATCCACTGCTGGTCTGATAGCATGGTTTCCACGCCATTACGACCCTCGACATAAGGGTAAAGAATCGCCTTAAAGGATGCCAAGCTTGCCCAAAGTTGCCTTGTCTTGGTTGCAAGAGGTGGGATCACTTGTTTGATACCCAGATCAGCCAAGTATTTTGGAACTGATACCGAAGCTTCTAAAAATTCTCCGCTCCTTAATTTAAGGAAATAATCTGCTCCTTCAGTTGCTATCACGCGATAAACAGCTGTATTAAAATCAGCGCCAAGAGGAAGAAATGAGATTTTTTCTACATTTAATCCATACGCATCCCGTAAACATCTGACAATTTCTTCGTCTTTGAGATCAGGTTTTATTAGCATAGTTGAGCACCTCCCCTGAGGCTATCCGATGCACACATTTTGTAATTACTAGAAATGCTGAGTACGTCGTTCCTGCTTTACCGAATTATCCTAAAATATCAGCCTATCAAGCAGGAATCTAGTGCCCACCTTTCCAACGGAACGCACAAATGCCAGTCATGACTGCTTATTGCTACTTCACTTTGTTTGAAAATTAGGCACTGGATCCCCGCTTGATAGGCTGATATTTTAGGATAATTCGGTAAAGCGGGGACGACGAACTCTAATTCTGGCGGCTAAAAAAAATGTGTGCATCGGACAGCCTCTGAGGTACCTGTGATTAATTTCGCCAAAACAAGTTTTCTTAGCGATTTTGAAACAGTCATTTTATCAAGCTTGGACCAGCTCACGATGAGGATTTGAGTCGTGTCATAGTGATGAGCCTCAAACCACATCAAGGGGGCCATAATCACAAACTGAGCATGGGATATCATAAGGCTCCAACGCCCTTTTAATCTGCCGTTGCCATACCATCGTTGTTTGCCATAGTAGAAATCCCGGACTATCTTCAGGTGTATCAAAACCAAATGGGAGATTTTGGGGTAAAATTGGTGATTTTGCGATTCTCTAAGTACGCATGTGTCGGGCGACTAAAAGGCGCTAGAGCCTATGAATGCTGGGGTTCTGAGGGGTGTTGTTGGATTTGAAAATTCATGCCCAAAAGGTTCGAGCATGTAAACTGGCGGAGAGAGAGGGATTCGAACCCTCGATACGGGGTTACCGTATACACGATTTCCAGTCGTGCTCCTTCGACCGCTCGGACATCTCTCCTGAAAAAGTGCATTAGAATAGCATGGGCAGTGGTATAAATAAATATAAAAGATTGCTTTACACGAGAGGATCACTCCGCCTCGCCAAAACGCCCCAGAATTAGCCCTTCTAATGCTGCTAAGGCCTCAGTCTCGTCTTCTCCCGAGACTAATAGTTCAATTTCCGTTCCTTTGCTAGCAGCCAGCATCATTACGCCCATAATACTTTTGCCATTAACCTTGCGTTCATTTTTTACCACTTCAATCTCACTGGCATAGCGACTAGAGAGATGGACTAATTTGGCGGCGGCTCGCGCATGTAGACCCAGTTTATTAGCAATAATGACTTTTTTTCGTAACACGTTATACCCCTTCCTTTTGTTCACAGGCAATGATGCCACATTGTCCGCCAGTGAGAGCTTTTTCAGCTAACTGTGTCAAATTGAGTTGTGGATAGTTCATGACACGGATCAACATAGGCAAATTAAGTCCACTCACTACCCGAATACTTTTACAGTCCTGTATCTGCTGAGCCACATTACTGGGTGTTGAACCAAATAAATCAGTTAAGATAAGTACTCCTTCTCCTTGATCGAGCGCCTTTACTACTTTTTTCAACTTAGGGATCAGGATTTCAGGATCGGCGTCTGGTTGTAATTCAACGGTTGCGGCTGAGAGTGGCAGTTCACTGCCAAAGGTTTGTTTAACCGTATTCAAAAGGGCCGTGCCAATTTCATCGTGGCTGATAATTAAGATGCTTACCGTCATGATTGATTTACTCTTTGCGTTATATGCAGCGGCTGGGTAGCTGATAGAGAGTGGTTTATTACGCTCTGTTGTAGCTTATAGTAGCGCACCAGCGTTTCTACTAAAATCTCACTTCGGCGGTGGTTAGCCGTAGGTAATTTCACATGAGGAACCGGAACTCCCAGTATCCCTTTAGGTTCTAGAAGAGGGGGGTTAGTTACTCTGGGTAGGAGAGAAACATTTTCTAATTGGATGACCAGAGACAGGGTTTGTTCCTCGATTAATATACTAGGTCCAAACAGGTCAAGTACGTTAAATATACCGATACCGCGTATTTCTAAGAGATTTCTCAAAGTTTCAGGTGCACGACCTAGCAAGACATTATTGGTGCAGGAAAAAAACTCAGGGGCGTCATCGGCAATTAGTTGGTGTCCCCGGTAGAGTAAAGTAAGTGCGAGATCGCTTTTGCCAATGCCGCTTGGTCCAGTAACTAGGGTTCCCACCCCAAAGATGTTCATGAACACACCATGTATTATAGTTGATTGCTGGAGGGTCATAAAATCCAGTTTTGAGGTAGGTGTTCAGAGGGTAACGTATGCCATTTTTCCTGATAGGGCAGGATTTGGGAAAGGTAAGGCGTTTTAAGCATAAATGTATTGATTAAAAACGCGAGCTTTTTTAGTTCCAAGCCCTCTCCGTTGGTAGGAGAGGGAAGCTCCGGTTTCAGTAGGCTTGCTGCGTCAGTAGGAAAGGATTTCATGGTCGTAATTAATTATGATCCGTTATCTTTTCTTTATGTTTGGCAAGTTGCCTGCTTAATTTATCAACTAACACATCAACTGTTTTATACATATCATCTGATTCAGCTTTCGCATTAATTTCCGTTTTAGGGGCATGAATATTCGCTTCTGCAATATGACGAAGCTTATCCACACTAAAAATGACATGAATGTTGGTGATATTAGCTGCATATTTTTGCAGACGGGAAAATTTATCTTCAGTGAATTTTCGTAATGCTTCGGTGGCTTCAGTTTTAAGGCAGGTGAATCTTATAGGAATAGCCATAGGTAGTACTCCTCAGTGTGGAAAGTGTGCAGTAAGGGGTTGTGCAATAATAACTTTTCACTTTTAGCACTCATCTTAGGCTCATCTTTGAACGCTTTCTCCCTAAGAAAAACGCTTACATAGAACGACTATGCGCACATTTTTCTTAGGGATAAAACATTCAAATATGAGCCTAATATAAGCACTAAAAGTGAAAAGTTATTATTGCACAACCCCTAACTCCAAAGTGGAAACTGCTTTCTTCGCGGTAAGCTTTATTGAAAGCGACTCCAGACTAGATTTTTATTTGCCAGTCTTGTTGTTCCCGCAACTCCCATTGCGGCTAATCTATGGCCGTTGGGTATTTTGTAATAATTTGGTCACATTATAAATCAAACTCATGCCCCAGGTATACCTCTCGAACCTTTTTATTGGATAAAATCACCTCTGGAGAGCCATCGGCAATAATACCCCCTTCGCTGACTATATAGGCACGCTGACATATATCTAGTGTTTCTCGTACATTATGGTCTGTGATGAGTACACCAATGCCGCGATCCCGCAGATGCAGAATGATACGTTTGATATCTATGACCGAGATCGGATCAATACCAGCGAAGGGTTCGTCCAGCAGGATGAAGCGGGGTTCCATAGCTAGTGCTCGGGCTATCTCGACTCTACGACGTTCGCCTCCTGATAGAGTATAACCGTAATTATCTTTGAGATGGGCAATATGGAATTCTTGCATTAGACTGTCCATTAATTCTAAGCGTTGAATTTTTTTCAGATTTTTGCGCAACTGCAAGATAGCCATAATGTTTTGCGCTACTGTCAATTTGCGAAAAATGGAAGATTCTTGTGGCAAATAGCCAATGCCCAGGCGAGCTCGGACATGCATGGGAGATTGGGTGATATCCGCATCATCCAGCATCACTTTCCCTTGGTCACAGGTAATTAATCCCACTATGATGTAAAAACTGGTGGTCTTTCCAGCACCATTGGGGCCTAGTAATCCTACGATCTCATTATTGCTGATGTGGATATTAACATCCTTCACTACTTTGCGACGTTTGTACTGTTTTTCTAAATTAATTGCTTGAAGTTTACTCATATCATTGGCCGGGTAGATCTTGGGGCTGCAATACTAGTACTGACTGTATATTAGAATTGGTTGGAAGGGAGGTGACTAGTTGCTTATCCATCTCGTAGATTATGTGTTCTCCGTTAAAGCGATTAGATCCTTGGATGACAGTACCATTACCTAGAATAATGGCTTTTCGTTCCTGAGGATAATATTCAATTGTTTTGCCGAAGGCATCCATTAAGCGTTTTTGGTCGTCAGGTAAAGTAGAATAGTGGGCTAGCTCGCCAATGGCAACGGCTTTTATTATTCTGCCATGCGCAGCATTGTAAACCGTCAGCTTATCTGCCGTCAGATGAGTGGTGCCCTGACTCATTGTTACATGGCCGATGAAAACATTAATGCCCGTTTTTTGATTAAATTGCACTTTATCGGCAACAAAATGCGCTGGCTGATTACTGTCTGTGCTTAGCGCCCAGCTGGCTATAGAGGATATTAATATAGAAAATCCAAGGATTATTTGTAGCAATAGACTTATATTTTTGCGAAATTTATGCATCAGCAGCTCCACTCACCCGATTAAATAGCAGGATATTGTTAAATACAAAAAACCAAGGACATAAGCCTGTATCGAGTATAAGAAATCAGTAAAATAAAAAGACAGAAAATTTTTATTTAACACTAGATTTTTGTTGATCGTTTGCGACATTTTTAGCAACTTCTTGATACACGCCGTGTGTGTTAGAAAGTAGGTTAATATCCCCAGTTTGCATATTGCCAGTTAGCCCCACGGCATTGACCACGCTACCAGGTTGCACGATAGTTACTGGTTGGTTAGTTTCCATAGTGTGTTGTTTGGGGTAAGCAGTTAAGGTGCTGGTAATTAAATCCAGGTTTTTTTGATTGGTAGCATCAAAACGTTGTATTTGAACATTATCTTTTAAATAGACGATATTGCTGCCATGTTTAGTGGTGCTGTGATTGGCGCTAATGATCCAAGTTAGTTGGTTTTCGTCGCGTGAAACCATCACCGGCTTATCAAATACCGCTGTATCTTGTGCAGAGTAGTGCACCATGCGTTCAGCGTCTAAACTGCTTTTCCATTTTCCTTGAGGATCATATTGCGTATAGTGCATTCCGGTCATAAAAGCATCAGGGGTATTAGCCTGATTGCTTTTCACATTGTTGGAGCTGATAAGTAAATTGCGCGCAAGCCAGCCACTTAAAATTAATGAAGCTATTAACAACAGGCTCAAAAGGGCAGTTTTGCTGGGGATACGGCTAAATATTGTCATAGGAAGTATGCATCAGTGGGCACGGTCATAAAATTCATAAGTACTGTTCATAAAGAGTATTTAAAGTCCCTTGTGATTGCATGATCAGTTCGCAGATTTCACGGACGGCACCCTGACCGCCCACAAGTTGTGTGCAATAATCTGCATGGTGTCGAACAAACTTTGTCGCGTCAGCTACGGCGATCCCTAGGCCGACTTTACGAATAACAGGCAGGTCGGGTAGATCATCTCCTGCATAAGCAACTTGACTTAAACTAAGCTTTAACGTTTGGGTTATATGTTCTAATGCGATGTTTTTATCGCTTTGTCCCTGATAGACATATTTAACGCCTAACTCCTGCATCCGCTTTTGCACTATGGACGACTGGCGGGAAGTAACAATCCCCACTTCGACCCCAGAGCGTATTAGTAATTTTATGCCAAGGCCATCATGCAAGTTAAAGGCTTTGTATTCATGGCCCGTATCAGTGAAATAAATTTTACGGTCAGTGAGTACTCCGTCGACATCTAATAATAACAATCTGATTTTAGCAGCTTTTTCGTTTATTATTTCCATAGTATCAAGTACATTTGGTTAAGCCAGCCCCAAGCCAGCGCTCAGTAAATCATGCATATGTACTAAGCCAATCACTTTATTGTCCTCATCAATAACGGTAAGTGCCGTTATTTTAAAAGTTTCCATAATATGTAATGCCTCAGCTGCCAATTTATTCATGGGTATGGATTTACAGCTCGTGGTCATGACCTCTTTGATTTTTGTGGCATGTACATCAAGCCCGTGGTTTAAAGTGCGGCGCAAATCACCATCGGTGTAAATCCCCTGCAGGCGATTTTCATGGTCGACAATAGTTGTCATTCCTAAACTTTTTTGCGTCATTTCAATTAAAGCATCATTCAAAGCAGCGTCTTCATGGATTTTAGGAATAAAATTACCGGTACGCATGACATCAGTAATGCGTAATAACAAGCGCCTGCCTATCTGGCCGCCTGGGTGGTATAGCGCAAAATCTTGCGCAGTAAATCCTTTGGCTTTTAATAGGGTGATTGCCAGCGCATCTCCCATCACCAATGCAGCAGTAGTGCTGGAAGTAGGGGCTAAACCCAGTGGGCAAGCTTCCTCTGGAATACTGGTATTGATATACACGGTGGCTGCCTTCGCCAAGGTAGAATTGGCTTTACCACTTAAGCAGATCAAGGGCATGTTTAAACGCTTAATCAACGGCAACATACTGATGATCTCGGCTGTTTCTCCAGAATTGGAGAGTGCCAGCACCACGTCATTGCGAGCAATCATACCTAAATCGCCGTGATTGGCTTCCGCCGCATGTATAAAAAAAGAGGGACTGCCAGTGCTGGCAAAGGTAGCGGCAATTTTGCGAGCGATATGGCCAGATTTACCCATACCGGTTACAATAATGCGTCCATTACAGTCGAGGAGATACTCACAAGCGGTTGCAAACTGTGTATCAATTCTCTCCTTAAGACTATTGATCGCGCGGGCTTCTATATCGATAACAGCTAAGGCAGATTGATAGAATTTTTCAGGGTTCATTGTTTTGCGTTTTTTGTTTTAAGTGCCGTATTATAGACTATACAACCCTCCTATTTCCAGCTATACTCACATCAGTTTAGATTAAGAATGAGGGCGCCATTTTAGGTGATGACCCCATTCATGTGAGCTGACTTCCTGAACCTTATGAAGGATCTAAACCCAGCGGCGCCTTAACGCTGCCTCAGGTGACAGCTATAGCAGCCCATTCATTGGCAGCGGCAACCTTCCAAAGCTAAAAATAAATTGTGCGATGATTGTTATGGCAACGTATTCCTTCCTTCATGTCTTCCCATATTTAATTTCAGTTATTTATAATTAGAATCCATCATGATTTCTACAAACCGAGATATAGATCCGTTAGTTATTGTACGTAATATGTGCTTTATGCGGGGAAACAGGCCTATTTTCCAAGATATAAACTTAGATATTCAGCGTGGCAAGATAACAGCAATTATGGGACCTAGTGGCACTGGGAAGACGACCCTGCTGCGGTTGATGAGTGGGCAACTGCCGCCAAAAGCTGGAAAAATAATGGTCGATGGGGTAGAGATTAACAATTTAAGTCGGCGCAGATTATATATTGCCCGTCGCAGGATGGGGATGTTATTTCAAAGTGGCGCCTTATTTACCAATTTAAATGTATTCGAGAATGTAGCCTTTCCCTTAAGAGAACATACCCACTTTCCTGAAGATATGCTGCGCGATCTGGTGCTGATGAAACTGGAGGCAGTGGGTTTGCGTGGCGCATGGAACTTAATGGCCAGCGAATTGTCGGGGGGTATGGCGCGCCGCGTTGCTATGGCTCGGGCTTTGATGTTAGATCCTCAGCTTATGTTATACGATGAACCCTTTACCGGCCAGGATCCCATAACCATGGGGGTATTGGTACAATTAATTAAAAAACTTAATGATGCACTGGGTTTAACTTCCGTCATTGTTTCCCATGATGTGGTTGAGACTGCCAGTATCGCTGATTATGTCTATATTCTTTCCGATGGCAGGATTATTGGTGAAGGTGAACCGGAAAAGCTATTTGCTGATAAATCGCCCGTGATAGAGCAGTTTATTCACGGTCTGCCAGATGGGGCGGTGCCTTTCAATTATCCAGCAGTTGCCTTGGCGGAGGATTTGTCATGTTGCTAGATCAAGTGCAATCCTTAGGACGTTTTGGTTTAATTGTATGTCAGCGTTTAGGGTTGTCGGGTTTATTTTTATGTCGCACACTGATAAGACGCCCACGTTTCGCGCAAAGTTTTGACTTGTTGCGAGCGGAAATATATTTTGTAGGTGTGTTATCACTAGTCATTGTGATGTTATCCGGTTTATTTATTGGGATGGTAGTCTCCCTGCAGGGTTTTAATACCTTACAGCGATTCGGAGCCGCTCAGGAATTAGGACAATTGTTAGCGTTAAGTGTTACCCGCGAACTAGGTCCTGTCATTACGGCTTTATTATTTGCAGGACGTGCAGGAACCGCATTAACAGCGGAAATTGGATTGATGCGGGCTACTGACCAACTGGATAGTATGGAAATGATGGCGGTGGATCCCTTGTGGCGGATTATCTCACCGCGTTTATGGGCTGGTTTTATTTCTATGCCCGTCTTGACCATGATTTTTGATATGGTTGCCATCTTTGGTGGCTATTTAGTAGGGGTTAAATGGTTAGGGGTAGATGCAGGTTCTTTCTGGAGCAATATGCAGGCTGCGGTTACCTTTAGACTAGATGTTGTCAACGGATTGATAAAGAGCCTTGTGTTCGGTTTTGTAATGACCTGGATTGCTGTATATCAAGGCTATTATACTGTACCGAATGCCGCGGGTATTAGTCGAGCAACGACCAAAACAGTCGTTTATTCTTCACTTGCGGTATTGGCGCTGGATTTTATTCTCACTTCCGTGATGTTAAAAGGGTGGTAGCGTGACAAAAAAAGTTATAGAGACATCGGTTGGTTTTTTTATGGTTCTGGGAGTTATCGCTTTGATTTTCCTGGCCATTAAAGTTAGCGGTCTGACGAGCTATACTACTAAACAGAGCTTTTATACCGTTACAGCTGAGTTTGATAATGTGGGGGGCCTAAAAGTGCGGGCGCCAGTGATGATTGCGGGGGTATGGGTGGGTGAGGTGAAACGTATTGAATTGGATCATACCAGCTTTCGAGCAAAGGTAACGTTATCTTTACTGAAAACTAAAGATAATCTACCCACTGATACTTCAGCCAATATTTATACCCAGGGTTTATTAGGTGCCAATTACGTTAATTTAAACCCCGGATATGCTGATACTTTTCTCAAAGAAGGTGATGTTATTGAAAATACCCAGCCAGCGGTTATTCTCGAAAAACTTATTGGCCAGTTTATTTATAATATGCAAGGCAAAGATAAAGACACGGATAAGGAAAACGCAGTAGCCCATTAAATATTTTATGGAGATCTCAAAATGAAGGCAAAAAATTCAATAAAGGTGGTTCTATTATCCTGGGTTATGCTGTGGAGCATATTTGCAGGCGCTGCAACTTCGCCTGTAGATATGCTGCAATCGACTACTAACCAGATGTTGGAGGCACTAAAAGAAACTTCCAACCGCAATTCACAATCCTTATACAGATTAGTGCGTACTATATTATTACCCCATGCTGACCTGGACTTAATGTCGCAGCAGGTAATTGGGCGCTATTGGGCACAGGCAACTCCTGAACAACGGTCTCAATTTAAAAATCAATTTACTTACTTTGTCACCAGAACTTATTCTACGGCGCTGTCTTCTTACTCCAATCAAAAAGTACAATTTTATCCTATCCGTGGCGGAGTAAATGGTAATCGGGTGCAGGTAAACAGTGCGATTGTCCAGAACAGCGGTCAAAATATATCTGTCTCCTATCGCTTAGCACTTTCTAATGGCCAATGGAAAGTTTACGATTTTAGTGTTGAGGGAGTTAGCTTGGTAGACAACTACCGTTCACAATTCGCAGATATATTGCGTACTCAGGGAATGAGTGGGTTAATAGATCGTCTGAAATCGCGTAATGCGAGTTTACAATAGCTTATCCAGAATTGTTATATGAGATTAGTATGACAGCAGCCGAAATTAAAATCAGTCAAAATGGCACCCGTATCCAGGTGAGCGGTGTTTTGAGCTTCGCTACGGTTCCGACTTTACGTGACCAGGGAATCCAGTTACTGAAAAATGTCACGGAACCCTTGTTTGATTTTAAAGAGGTTACCCGCAGTGATAGTGCGGCCTTGGCTTTATTAACGGCATGGGCCAGATATGCACATAGCCTCGGTAAGTCTGCCAGTTTTATTAATATACCCCCGCAGTTAATGGATATTGCCCGTTTAAGTCGGTTAGATAAAATCTTATCACTACAACCTTTGATCAATGATTAAAAATGATTCTCGCTTATTTTTGGAGCAGCTATGGAAAAATTATTAATTACCGGTGGCATCCCCATGCAAGGAGATGTAGTCATATCAGGTGCAAAAAATGCTGCATTGCCCATTCTATTCGCTACCTTGTTAATTACTGAACCTACCATACTGAATAATGTTCCTCATTTAAAAGATATTACCACCACCTTAAGCTTATTGCGCAAACTCGGATCCCAATTGGAGCGTAATGAGAAAGGGCAGATAATGGTTTATCCTTCCCCTGTAAAAGAATTTCTAGCTCCTTATGAATTAGTTAAAACCATGCGTGCTTCCATCTTAGTGCTTGGACCTCTGTTAGCTAGATACGGTGAGGCGGTTGTTTCTCTTCCGGGTGGATGCGCCATTGGTTCACGGCCAGTGGATGTGCATTTAAAAGGTCTGCAGGCGATGGGCGCCGATATTTATATTGATCAAGGTTATATTCATGCCCGTGTCAAAGGAAGATTAAAAGGTGCTGTGCTATTGCTAGATAAGGTCACAGTCACGGGAACCGAGAATTTAATGATGGCGGCTGTGTTAGCCGATGGCAAAACCCTAATCAAAAATGCAGCACGAGAACCTGAAATAACGGATCTGGCAAATTTTCTCAATTCCATAGGTGCGCGCATCCAAGGGGCTGGCACAGATACCATAGAAATAGAAGGCGTTGCTAACTTGAAAGGTGGTGAATATAGTATTTTGCCAGACCGAATTGAGGCAGGAACTTATTTAGTCGCCGCTGCTATTACGCGTGGTAATGTTAAACTTATAGGGATTAATGCGGAAATTTTGCATTCTGTACTACTCAAATTAGAAGAGGCAGGGGCGGTAATTACTGATGGTGAAGGTTGGGTTAGGCTGGATATGCAGGGTAGGCGTCCAAAAGCCATAAATGTAGTCACTGCTCCCTATCCCGCAATTGCCACGGATATGCAAGCCCAGCTTATGGCTATGAATACTATAGCTGAAGGCGGTTCAACGATAACAGAAACTATTTTTGAAAATCGTTTTATGCATGTCTATGAGTTGCAACGCATGGGTGCCGATATTCGTTTGGAAGGTAACGTAGCTATTTGTAACGGAAGAGTTTCATTAACCGGAGCACCGGTAATGGCTACTGATCTTAGGGCTTCTGCTGGCTTGGTGTTAGCTGCTTTGGCAGCTAAAGGTGAATCCATGGTAGATAGAATTTACCATATTGATCGTGGTTATGAACGAATTGAAAATAAGCTGACCCGTTTAGGGGCAAAAATACGCAGAATAAAGGGCTCATAAGAAATTATTCTCTCAATAGCCTGAAAGAGCTGCTCTTCTAAAGAGCAGCCATCCTGACTGTGCTGTCATCCTGAGCGGCAGTGAAGGATCCCCCCGTCCAGTAGCACAATTCCTCCTCCAAAATTTTCCAGCCTCTACATAGTTCCAAAATACCAAGGGAAAGCACAATAAAAAAGCCAAATAAATAAAAGAAAATTAAACCCCAAATTAACCGCAAATCGAGGTTTACTTAACCCCTCGATCAGCATTCCCGTACTTAAGATAAATAGTAGAAGATTTAAAGCCAAAATTATCCAGGCATTAGTTGGCCCTATATAATGAAAGGCGCCAGCGAAAAATTTAACATGCCAATACAGCGTGCCTGCTAGAATTAGCATATAAAGCAGTATCGATCTAAGCGGGATTTTTGCCGCACGAGAAAACAAGCGTAAATTCCATAGACAAAATACTAAAGCGACTGATATGCCGCTCAAGAGTATTATCAGTAGAGGAATTATGTCGGGATGCTGCTGGCTGTAGGTCCGCGGTAAAATTGGCACTAGGTAAGATGCTATCAAAGCCGCGGGTATTGCAGCAACAAGTGAACTGGTAAAAAAAATTAAGGGGCTGCATACTACCAATCCAACAACTGCTACCCAGGGTAATTTAGTGGGTTTTGCTTGAGGTTCAATATCAACTACCATCAGTTTCTCCAGCTGTCTTTCTGAACGTGCTGCCAGTCAGCACATTCAGAAAGACAGCGTTCATTTTATTTAGCCGTAATTATTAATTACCAGGTAAATAATACCCTGGTCTCTCCCTACTTTTAACAGTAATCGCTGTGTATTATTTTTAACTGTTTGCAGTAGTTGGTCTATGTTATGTACTGGTTGACCATTGGCATCTAGTATGACATCTCCTGGACGCAAACCACTGATCCAGGCATCGCTAGTTTCACTTACATCGATTACACCGACACCTTTAATGGGGCCGAAATCTGGCACTAACTGATCATAAGTTGTTAATCGTAACCCATCCAATAACGAGGCTAATCCTGGAGGTGCAGTTGCCATTTTAAGGGTTTTAGGGTCGATAATGTTGGTCGTTAGTGTGAGAGTTTGGTCTTTACGCCGAACCACTATAACTACTTTGGTATTAATAGGCAGAAAACCGACAATATTCCTAACCTGCGCCCCGCTCTGAACATCCGTGTTATTTAGTCGCTGAATAACATCTTGTGGTCGTAACCCAGCTTTATCAGCTGGAGAACCCGGAATCACATTGGTGACCAAAGCTCCTAATCTACCAGTAATACCGAATGCATCCGCCAGAGCAGGAGTTAAGTCCTGTACCATGACCCCTAAAACTCCACGCTCCACTTTACCAAATTCAATAAGTTGGGAAGCCACATCGTGAACCATATTACTGGGAATAGCGAGACCGATGCCGACGTTAGCGCTGACAGGTCCAATTAATGCCGTGTTGACGCCAATTAATAGCCCATCAAGGTCGACCAGAGCACCGCCTGAGTTGCCGGGATTAATAGAAGCATCAGTCTGAATGAAATTTTCATAGCCTTCTATACCTAGACTATTGCGATTTAAGGCACTGATGACGCCAGAGGTGACTGTTTGTTGCAAACCAAATGGATTACCAATTGCTGCAACGAAATCACCAACTTTTAGGTTGTCAGAATTGCCAAAAGCAATGGGAGTTAGACCCTTGGCATTTATTTGCAATACCGCAATATCAGAAGGGCCATCAGCGCCGATCAGCTTGGCTTTGAAACGACGGCCGTCTTTTAATGTGACAGTGATTACCCGAGCGTTTGCAACCACATGCGCGTTAGTAACGATGTATCCTTTAGCGGAATTAACAATTACGCCTGAGCCCATCTCTTCAAAGCGGTGAACACTTGGCTGCTGAGGTTGTTGAGCACGAGATCCTTGATCAGAAGGAGATTGCTGTTGCTGCTGCTCTTGCTCCTGAGGCGAGTCTTGATTGCCAGGTGCGTTTCCTGATGGAGGGTAAACGTGCATTTCTCCTACTACCGTGATATTGACGATAGCAGGCATTATTTTTTCCAGCATACTGGCGACATTATGAATTGATTTACTGTCCGGCTGTGAGGGTACACTATAGCCGGATAAAGAGACTAGGCTCCCAGTTAGAGTCAATAAAATTATTACTAACCATCTACTTGCTCTCATTATATATTTTCCTCTGAGATTAAATTCACTCCTTGCGGGTTTTGACAAGGATAAAACGGTGGGAATTGTTCCGGTACAAGCACACTCACTTTGAGAAGCGTGTGTAATATATATATACTTGTAGCCAAGTATTGTATAGATAAAATTAGTGTAAATCACTAAGGCCTATCGTCAATCATTGTCTGTTACGTCGTCTCGCTCCGGACTTGATCCGGGGGCGGGATGTGTAGTGGAGCGAGCTGTGACGACATAGCCTTGCTGACTTGCTTGAGTTATTTATCTAACCAGATCAGGCTCGCCATTGTGCCAGACTTACCTTGATCTCGGCGATAAGAGTAAAAGCGAGATGCGTCCGAATAAGTGCAAAACTCTCCGCCATAAATACGGGTTACACCACATTTTTTTAGGCATTGTCTCGCTAGCATAAACAGGTCAGCGAGCCATTTACCAGGGGCGTGCGCCACAAATGCCACATCACTGTCAGGATACTGCTGTAAAAATTGTTCGCGGACCTCATGACCCACTTCAAATGCTGTAGGTCCAATAGCCGGCCCCAGCCAAACCATCCATTGATCGGGAGGCGCTTGCAAGCATTGTAGTGTGCTTTCAATAATACCGCGAGCCAATCCGCGCCACCCTGCATGCACCGCAGCTACCTGGGTGCCTTGATCGTTACAGAATAATAGGGGAAGGCAGTCTGCAGTAAGGACGGTGCACACTACACCTGGTTTGCTGGTAAAAGAACCATCGGCTTCATGACCTTTCATGGTGGTGGTATCTGCCTCAATGAGATTTATGCCATGTACCTGATTTAGCCATAAAGGTTCTCGTGGTAACCCTAGCTCTTCCGCCAATAGTTGGCGATTCTTGAGAACTGACTCGAGATCATCAGTGCCCTTACCTAAATTGAAACTTGCATAAGTCCCTTGGCTGTGTCCACCAAAACGCAGGCTAGTAAAGGCTTTAACATGATTAGGAGCAGGCCAATTGGGTTTTAGATAATGTAGCATTATAGTACCTCTTAGGGGGCATTGTTGAATAATTCTCTTCCTAACTATCTGAAACTCTATGATCCCCTCTCTCCCCGCGGGAGAGGGGGTTGGTGTGGCATTTATTGTTAAATTGGTAACTATTCAGCATGTTAATCAAAGAGCCAATAGAGACTGCCCCCATCCTAACCTTCCCCCGCAAGCGGGGGAAGGAACTGTTGGGCAGAAAACTAAAAGTCCGCACCGTACAGTCCCTTCCCCCGCTTGCGGGGGAAGGTTAGGATGGGGGCAGTCTCTATTGGCTTCCCAGTTACGATGCTAAATAATTCGTTAAATTAAAGTGTAAATGCTAAATATTACCCCTCTCTCCACAGGGAAGAGGGGATTATAGAGCCTTAGTTAAAGCCAATTTATGCTCCCTAAGATAACCAAGTAATATATTCAAATCCTCGGGTATAGGGGCTTCCCAGCTCATAAGTTCGCCAGTATCAGGATGGTGCAGCGCCAATTTTTTTGCATGTAATGCCTGACGTTTAAATGTTTGTAGCATATATTTTAGATTTTCCGGGCATTGCAGAGGTATTTTTAATCGACCTCCATAGGTCTGATCACCCACTAGAGGATGGCCAATGTGAGTCATATGCACACGAATTTGGTGAGTGCGTCCTGTTTGTAGAGAAACATTAATACAGGTATGCGCAGGGAAGCGCTCATTGATGCGGTAATGAGTTATCGCGGATTTTCCTGAAGCATTTACGGACATATGTGTACGTTGGGTGGGATGCCGGCCAATAGGTGCATCAATAGTGGCGCCGGAGGTAACGACACCATTAACGACCGCGATATATTCGCGTTTCACCTCATGGGCCTGCATCTGGGCAATTAATTTGGTATGTGCGGTCAAATTGCGAGCGACTACTAATAACCCAGAAGTGTCTTTATCCAATCGGTGGATGATGCCGGCTCGTGGTAATAATGCCAGAGTAGGGTCATGATACAATAAGGCATTGACTAGGGTCTTGTCAGGATTGCCCGCCGCTGGATGCACCACCAGGCCAACGGGTTTATTAACTATAATGATGCAGTCGTCTTCATAGATAACAGATAAATTTATAGCTTGTGGTTGCCAGTCTGTAGCTGGCTCGATGGCAGCTTGGATATCAATGCGTTGCCCGCTAGCTATTTTATCCTTGGCACGTAAATATTGATTATTTACTTGAATTTGGTTTGTTCGGATCCATGCTTGCAGGCGGGAACGAGAGTATTCTGGAAAAAGTTTGGCTAGCGCTTGGTCTAATCGAAGTCCATGCAGATTTTCAGGTACGGCAGCGCTTAAAACAATAGTATGCATTGATGTTGTCATAATAGTTATTCTCGCACAAGCCCTTACATTATTCCAGGCGGAGCACACTAGCCAATTACCGCATTTACATTCGTACAAACACCAGGTATTCTTCCCCACCATTAGCAGAACGTTGAATAATAATTATAGTGAATCAAAATCCTATGCGAATTTTCAGCCTTATAACCCTCATAATAGCCTTATTAACACTGGCCGCTTGTAAGCCAACCGAACCTTTTGCCGAATACAAAAATGCCGAAGCCCAGGGTATTTTCCAGCGTGGAGAAACAAACCTGGCACGAGGTCATTACGATAAGGCAGTTAAAGACTTTGAAGCATTAGACGCCTTATATCCATTTGGTGATTATTCCCAACAAGGTCAGCTAGATATCATTTATGCTTATTATAAAAAAGGCGATTCTGAATCAGCTTTAGCAGCTGCTGATCGCTACATAAGACTCTATCCACGCGGTCCAAATGTTGATTATGCCTATTATATGAAAGGTCTGATCAATATGGGCCCAGGCGAATCGTGGACTACAAAAATAGGTAGTTCTGAAGCATCACAACGTGATATTAGTAGTTCGCAGCTGGCCTTTCAAGATTTTAATTTGCTCATTGAGCGTTTTCCAAACAGCAGTTATGTGCCTGATGCACGTAAGCGCATGGTGTATATTCGTAATCTATTAGCGCAACATCAGTTGAATTTGGCTCAATATTATATGAATTACAAAGCTTATGTGGCGGCGGCCAATAGGGCAAGTGGAGTCATCCAAAATTTTCAAGGGTCTCCTCAGGTAATTCCTGCATTAGCCCTTATGGTTGAAGCTTATCGTGCTCTAGGTGAAAACGGTATGGCGAATAATGCTTTGCGAGTGCTACAAACTAATTATCCTGAATCTACTGAGGCGAAACGGCTGCAGGAGCAAAGCAGATAGTATTCTCTCTCCCGCAAGGCTGAGGGATCGACACGAAATATTTATTTATTCAGTGTACTGAATAGTTACTAAATTAATATTAAGTCTAGTTGCGCAGTATTTCGTTCGCAAATTATCTTATAGTAACTGTTACCAAACATCCGCCATGTCCAACCTTTTATTTTTGTAACAACAACCGGCTTATTAAAAAAGGTGAGGGACGCTGGGCCAAATAATTTGAGGGATGGCAAAAATTTTGGAATTAAGCCAGGGTCTGGATTTACTCTTCCAGATGCTAAAGCAGCTTTTGCCTCATACCAAATTTAATTCGCAGTGAACAAGGGTGGAATGTAACTACATTACGTCATCTCGGCATTCTTTGCGGCGCTGTTGCATGTCGGATGACCTTCTATATGGGATGGGAGTTACCTTAGAATAAGGAATAGCAACCAAATTATATTAGCCACTCAAAAACGCAACATTTCGCTCATCAAGACATGATTGCATAAATTGTGTCATTGGTCTCACATCAGCGCTCGCATAAAATGCCAACATAAGTTTATTGAATTCTAATTGACGCTTGACAGGTAAATTAATAACGGGATAACCCTGTGATAATAACAAACCATTCATCATGAAACGGCCCATGCGTTTGTTCACATCATAAAAAAAATGCACACTCGACATGGTTAAGAAAATAAAAATCGCGCGCGGGTAAATGTCCACAATTTTATCAGTCTGCTGAAACATATCATCCCAAAGCTTGTCTAATTCCTGAGCAGGAGGCGGCATATAATCGGTCCCTGCAATCGTAACATTACCATCACGAAATTTGCCCCAAGTCAAAGATTCTTGTTGTGCAGCAATTGCGTGCAACTCACAGGCAATGACTTTGCTTACGACAAATTGCTGCTGTTCGACGGTATCAAACAACCACCGCCACGCTGCTGCTTGATTTAAGGTGATGATTTGATCAGATACCTTGTGCCCGCCGACAGCAACCCCATCTAACAAGGTTTGAATTTCAGGCATTGTATAATGGATCCCTTCGAGATTAACCGCATCATACACAAATTCCGGCAACTGGCGTTTTGCCAAAAACAAGGCTTTTTGTAGGTTAGGAATTATTTTGAAAATTTCAGGTGTCATGCTGTTTTTGTCCTACAAGTAGCCGTACTATCGTGTAAATCTATGTTTAACCCTAATCCATTTTTGTATGAGCTCTTCCTGAAATTTCATATCATCGGCTATTTCTTTTATCCATCGTGCCGTAAAACCCCGCTCTTCAGGGCGAGGATATAAGGCACTCCTTTAATCATTAACGATCAGCAAAAGCCTTGATGCATTCAAGATACACTGAAGTGACCCCCCATATCAAGAGCGGGATTCCAGCGGCACATTGTCTACAGCAAGCTTTACCCTGCGCCACACGATCGATGATATTAACGATGATATTAACTGTAGCCTTTAGGAAAAATACCACATAAAATGCCAGATAATACAGAGCAAACCGGCATACCAATACAGTCAAACTGCGTTTGCCGAAGCGTAGCCGCAGATCCAAACGGAATCGAATGTTTTTTAAATTTTAATATCATTGCGAGAAAAAAAATGCAAGAAAATAAAAAAAAATCTACCATCAATGATGAAATTTTAGCTAGAATAAAATTAATCGAATTTAATATTCAATGGTTGGATGATTGTTTAAAGGGCGTTGAAGCTCCAGCAGGGCTAGAGCTGCAGAAGAGCTTGCAGGCTTTATGGGCGGAGAGTGATAAAAAAGCACCGGATTCATTAAGACAGTTTTTCTTGTTAGCACTAGAAAAAATAATTAAGGCGTTCGATCAACATAAAATATTAAAAACAGATCCTTCGAAATATCATGAGGGAAGTTATACGCGTTTAAGCGATGCCGTTTGCTCTGTGCTCGATGTATCAATACTGTCGAAAACTTTTTGAGACAGCAGCAATTAAAATGGAAAGATTTTGATGAATTTTCGGGAAATATAAGGCCTCTAATCATTCAGGTTGTTGGTCTGATAAAAGATGAAGTTATAAAGGAGCAAAAAGAAAAGCAATCAACGCCTGTAAATTTCGCGAGCAATCGATATACATTTGATCCAATTTCACCTTTAGTGCCCCCTACTAAAGGTGCCCCTAACTCTTTCTTTTCAAGTCCATCTTCCGATAGTAGTTCTGCTCGATCTTCCGATCTCTCTTCTGTTTCATCTACCAATAAAGCCAATGAGTCCAGCGGCTCTAGGTTAATGTTAGGGGTGAGAATAGAGGAGGATTAAGGGGGCTAAATTGTTTTTTAGTAGTAATCATTCACCAATCCCAGTACAAGCTGGACTACCCCAACACCTAAATCTCAAACGCTTCAAGTATATAAGGGTCTAATCTGGTGTGCGCCGTAGCAAAGCTACAATAAAGATGGCGGAAGGCCCGCCGTGATCTGCTTGCAGGAGTCGGTCACAAACCAACTTAAGCTGCTGTTCAAGGAAAACGGTAGTGAGCGTTAAGTAAAGCCAGCGGAAAACTGGCGAGGTAGGGGTTAGGAAGGTGAATAAAACTGAACCATTGTTGAAGCGTCGTTAGACCTAAGTAACGTCAAAATCAAAATCTTCCAGATATTTTGGGACAAACATACAGGCAACCTGCTTACTGAGTATGTGGCGTTCGGCGTAGAGATGGCACGAGCCTAACCTGGGCTTTAATGTGGAACTGCGGGAAGCAGTTATCTGGATGCAAAAGAGAGAAACTCAAGGGGTAAAATCTCAAGAGTGAGAGTATCGATGCCAGAAACTGTGACGGAGCTGTTCGTAGTAGTGATGAAACTCCTGTAATGGGAGTGGAGCGAAGGGGCAGCGTTAAATGTGGTTGTCAATTTCGGAACTTGAAAAGAGGATAAGAAGTGGATAAACCAAAACCATTTGTAATATCAAAGAGGTTAGTATGGGAGGCTTATCAACGAGTCAAAGAGAACAAAGGTGGTGCTGGAATAGACCGAGAATCCTTGCTCGACTTTGATAAGAAACTGAGTAAGAACCTATACAAAATCTGGAACAGACTCAGCTCAGGCAGCTATTTTCCGCCAGCTGTGAGAGGGGTAGAAATCCCTAAGAAGCAGGGAGGAACAAGACTGCTTGGAGTGCCGACTGTATCGGATAGAATAGCGCAAATGACGATCAAGCTGATGTTTGAACCATTAGTAGAGCCACACTTTTTGGAAGACTCATATGGATACAGACCGAACAAATCGGCGCTGGATGCTATAGGGGTCACACGAAAGCGGTGCTGGAGTTACGACTGGCTCATAGAGTTTGATATAAAAGGGCTATTTGACAACATAGACCATGATCTGTTGATGAAAGCGGTGCGTCAACATACCGACAATAAATGTATATTATTGTATTTAGAGCGATGGATAAAAGCCCCCGTGGAGTTGCCGGACGGAACTGTCAAAAGCAGGGATACCGGAACACCCCAGGGTGGATTATGCAAAGCTTTGCATAATCCACCTTATGCGAAGAAAGTAATTATGCAAAGTAGTTCTTAAAGTTTCCCATTAATTCAACAACTTCATTTCAATTTACTTTGCATAATAGCCTAGAGCGATAATAGAGTCTAGCACTCTAATTATCATTTCTAGGAGATATTTTTATGCAAAATAAACCATTGATTGATCTGCTCCGTGATTTGGAGCAAGAAATGCTTCGTCTAGGTTACACTGAAGGTTCCATGAAGTTTTATCGTAGACGCTGGCAAATGTTATTAGGATTTGCACAAGAACGCGATGAACCCTTTTTTTCTGAAAGTTTAGGAATGGATTTTCTCGAAAAGTATTTTCATATTCTTGAAAAAGATTCTAACCGTAAACTTTCCCAATCAGAAGTTCAAGAACTCCGCATCATACGGGTAATTGGAGACTTTCAACTCCATCATGCCATTTTACGTCGATATTTTAAGCACAAAGAAATTTTAACTGAACCCCATTTTTTAACTATCAGTCATCGATTTAAATCCTATTGCGTAGATAATGGCTATTCTGAAGTAACCATTGATCATTATGTTAAACAATCTGCAAGATTTATGGATTACCTCGCTTCACAGCAAATTATCAGCTGTCAGAAAATTAATCTCGCATTCATTCATAATTATATTAAAACTTTATCTGGTTACGCCTATAAAACCGTGGAACAAAATATTTGTTCCTTGCGCGCATTTTTTCGTTTCCTTTTAAAAACAGAGGAGGTTGCGATTGATTTTGCAGCAAAAACACCAATGGTTCAAGCCAGAAAGCAAACTCGTATTCCATCTGTATGGACAATCGATGAATTGAAAAAATTGATCGCCGCTATTGATAGAGGAAGTCCAAAGGGTAAACGAGATTATGCCATCATTTTGTTAGCCTGTTGTTTGGGGATGCGATGCCTGGATATTAAACATTTAAAAATGGAAAATTTTAAATGGGAAGAGAAAAAATTAATTTTCACTCAATCTAAGACGAAAACCCCTACTGTTCTTCCGTTAACTCCAGAAGTAGGCTGGGCGGTAATTGATTACCTCAAGCACGGTAGACCTAAAATAGACAGCCCCTTTATTTTTGTCAAGCACATGGCTCCTTTTGGTCCCTTTGCAGAAGACGATCATTTAGCTCAGATCATTAAACATTATATGGAGCTGGCGCATCTACCTACTTTGAAAAAAAGAAGAGGGATGCATTCCCTTCGACATACGATGGCCAGTCATCTTTTGGAAAAGGACACACCGCTTGCTGTTATTTCTGACATTCTCGGTCATATGGATACTGACTCCACGGCAGTTTATTTAAAAGTTGATACGAAGAAACTAAGAGAATGTGCAATGACTTTTGGGGAGGGTATTCATCATGAATAATTTTAATTATACCGGCCCTTTCAAGGATCATATTCAAAATCATTTAAAATTAAAACAGGCTATTGGATACAAGTATGATACTGATGCCGGGCATTTAAAACGTTTCGATCAATTTACATTAGATAAATATCCTCAAGCGACTATTCTGACTAAGGAAATGGTACTTGATTGGTGCAGCAAAAAAACTTATGAGGCACAAGCCAACCAAAGCTCGCGTGCTTCTGTCATTCGGCAATTTGGAAAATATCTCGATTCTATCGGAATGAACGCTTATGTCTTAGCCAAAGGTTATTATCCTAGCGCAAAACAATATATACCGTATATTTATACTATTGAAGAATTGGAAAAATTTTTCTCTGAAACCGACCGATGTCAGTATTGTTGCGAATGTCCCTATCGGCACCTGATTATGCCTGTGATTTTTCGCATGATCTATCTATGCGGATTGAGATTATCCGAAGCCAGACTGCTTAAAGTTGCAGATGTTGATCTAAAAGACGGTGTCCTCAGCATCCATCACGCTAAAAAAGATAATTGCCGATTGGTGCCTATGTCCGCCTTTCTAACGGATCTATGTCGAAATTTCTCAAAAAAAGTGCACCTAAACTCAGCCGAAAGTGATTATTATTTTCCAGCATTGCATGGTAAACCCATGACAAAAACTAATCTTTATCATAACTTCCGCAGATTTTTATGGCGTGCCAAAATTTCCCATGGCGGCAGAGGACATGGCCCACGCATTTATGACTTTCGACACGTTTATGCCGTGCATTGCTTAAAAAAATGGGCTGAAGAAGAAAAAGATCTCACTGTTTACCTGCCTCTGTTAAAAACCTATATGGGACACGACTCATTCAACGAAACTGCCTATTACCTCCGCTTAACTGCCGATGTATTCCCTCACATCACGTTAAAAATAGAGACTCAGTATCCAAACATCATCCCCATGCTTGGAGGTGAAACCAATGAAACCCACTGATTTTGCAAAATACCTAACTGAATTTCTTTCCATTTACTTGCCAACGCAGAAAAATGTCAGCAAAAATACTATTCACTCTTATCGAGATACATTTAAATTATTGATTAATTACTGTCAAGAGATTAAAAAAATTTCGGCAGAAAAAATCACTATTAGTATTCTCTCAAGCCAATGGTTGATTGATTTTTTACAGTGGCTGGAAACAGACAGAAAATGTAGCATATCCACTCGAAATCAAAGACTAGCGGCTATTCATTCTTTTTTTAGATATTTACAGGCAGAAGAGCCTGCTGGTATATTTAATTTTCAAAAGATCACAGCTATCCCCATTAAAAAAGCACAGAAAAAAATTGTGGAATATCTGACTCCAGAAGCTATGAAATTACTTTTGGAGCAGCCCGACAAACATACGTTGAGGGGTAGACGTGATTTAACGTTAATGGCGGTCTTATATGATTCTGGAGCACGCGTGCAGGAAGTATGTGATCTGAAGATCGGTGATGTTAGTTTACAAGAACCCGTTGTTATTACGTTAACTGGCAAAGGAAATAAAATCAGACGGGTACCTATCATGAAAAATACAGCTTCTTTATTAAAAAATTATTTGTCGGAAAATAACTTAGATAAAACTTGGAAAAATGAAAATCCACTATTCACAAATAACCAACATAGGAAACTGACAAAAGAAGGCGTGTCTTACATAATTGCAAAGTATGTTGAATCTGCCAGAAAAAAATCAACCATAGTACCTTTAAAAGTACATGCCCATATGCTTCGCCATTCAAAGGCGATGCATTTATTACAAGCGGGTGTTAATCTCATCTATATCCGTGATTTTCTTGGTCACGTTGACCTGAAGACCACAGAGATATATGCCAGGGCAGATACTGAAACCAAAAGAAAAGCTGTTGAAAATCTTTATCCTGATTTAATTGAAAGTAATCTGCCTGATTGGAGCAAAGATCAAGCATTGCTTTCGTGGCTGTCTGAGTTAAAATAAACACCATGAGAAATTATGCAAAGTAAATAAAAGTAAAATCATTATTTTTTAATAACCTAAGTAATTTACTTTGCATAATGTCCTACTTCGCATAAGGCGGGGTCATTAGTCCGCTGCTAAGTAATTTATATTTGCACTACGTTTTTGATGTATGGATGACAAAGTATCATCCAGAATCACTGTGGTGTCGATATGCTGATGATGGAATCTGCCATTGTAAAACCAAAGAACAGGCTGAGACTTTGTTAAGTGAGCTTGAACAGCGGTTTAGGGAATGCAAGCTTGAAATACATCCAGAGAAAACAAAGATAGTGTACTGCAAAGATGGCGGTCGAAAGGAAGCCTATACTGGCAATACAAGCTTTGAATTTCTGGGATATGAATTTCGAGTAAGGAGAGCAGAAAACAGGAAGACAAAAGAAATATTTGGAAGTTTTCTACCAGCAATAAGTCCAAAAGCAGAAAAAGCCATTACACAGGAAATTAGGGAGCTGAATGTAAGGAACAAAAGCAACCTAAGTCTGCAAGAACTGGCGAAGTGGCTCAATCCAAAGATACAAGGGTGGATTAACTATTATGGAAAATTCACCAAATCAGCGCTAAATAAAGTATTCCAGAGATTTAACCGAACGCTCACAATGTGGAGTATGAGGAAATATGCGAAGCTGGCGAACCGGAAAACCTACGCAACGAGGTGTATGGCGGAGTTTGCGGTGAAACATAAGAGTCTATTCGCGCATTGGAGAATAGGTATTACAACTGTGTCCATTTAATGGGAGCCGTATAACACGAGAGTGTTAAGTACGGTTCTGCGAGGGGCCAGAGGGGCAGTTCCGCTGGTCTACTCACCGGTAGGGCATAATAAGAAGGAGCTAAGTCCTCTTCTTCAGTTTCTTTATTTTTAATGTTGCGGAGCGGTGAGTCGGAATTATTTAAGCTATAGTTGTTTGGAACGAAAAACTTATACCTTGCCCCTGTATGTTCATTTTCTAATCTAGTGATTTCTTTCTCATCGGCAACTTCTTGCTCTTCTATTACGTGTACTCTGCTGGTGTAGACAATATCATCGCAGCCTAAAACTAAGCTGTTACTACCATACAACATTTCTCCATTCTCTTTGGCAAGTTTTTGCCTATTTCGTTCAGCTCTTTGCTCAGGCTTGAGTTCCATCTCAAATATAGCGTCAGATCTTTTTTTTTCCATTGTTCTAGCAAGATTTCCCCTTTGATCTTCTGCTAACGTCGGTTGTTCTCTCTGGAGTGTTTCGTTGTAACACTCAATTAATGCTTGTTGCTCTTGTGCAATTTGTGCCTCAAGATGTGTTACGTGCTGAGCTAGTTTACATTTTTTGCACAAATAATAAAGGCATGCAAGAGCTGAAATTGTTGCTATAAACTGTGTGCCACTGCAAAGATCGGTTTCTTTATCTAAGTCAGGTCCATTACACATAAAACCCAGTGCACCAAGGAAACAAGCGGCCACACTAGAAACTGCCAAACCAAAATCACCACCTTCTTCTTCTTCCTTTAGTATCCGAAGTTCTTTAACAAGACGTTTTTGATTGCTTAACAATTCATTCTCTGAAACTGTCATAACTGAGCCTCTTATAAGAAAACATAGATTTTTTGTAACTACTCGCCCCGTCGTCCCGCGGCTTGTCCGCGGGATCCAGAAGCGAGGTTTCTATTGGCTTTTTCTGGATCCCGCGGACAAGCCGCGGGACGACGGAGAAGCGGGGTGAGCAGTTACGATTTTTTAATGCATTAGTACTGACTTAATTCTAATTTTAATTGTCCTATGCAACCAGGAGTACCATAGCTTGGATTAAGTTAACACAATGATTGATCAAGGAAAGAGCAGACGGGGAAAATATGACCATTTTGTGCTACTTCCATTAGTGTGCAGTATAGTTACGATTAAAGTAACTGCCCCCCCCAGCTTGTCATCCTTTATAGCGTTCAGGATGACCACTTAGTCGTATAGGGGTGAGTAGTTAGTGCGCCAAGCGGCAAAGGGTGAAGCGGACCCTCAATCTGGAACGTCAGGTTAGATAGTTACGTTACGCATTAATTCACTTTAGGCCGTGTCGCAGTTTCAGGCACAATTAAGGCAGCAATAAACGCAAAAGCAAAAGCTACCGGAAATAACCACATGGCGAATTGAAAATCAGCCACCGAATATACCCGCACTCCATTTTGCATAAGTCCTAGCCAGTGCTGATCTAACAGCCAGCCATATAAAGGCTCAAAAATAATTCCACCACTTAAGATACAAGTTGAAATCACGCTGACCGAGGTTGCTGTTATCAATGGAGGATTGCTTTCTGCCACTAGTGGATAGCTGATAACCTGGGCGGCAGTCACAAATCCTAGCAGAAAAAATAACATCAATAGTGCGACCAGGGATAAATGTTGGATTTGCATTAGGCAAAGCACGGTGATAATGGAAGCTGCGGCCCCAACCAACATCGGTAAACGACGTCGGCCCAGTCGGTCAGAGAACCAGCCGGCAAAGGGTGCGCCCAGCATAGTCCCGATAAATAACATTGAAGTGACATAAGAAGCCGTGGTTTTTTCTAAGCTGTGTACTTGTTGTAAATACAATATTCCCCAGATACCGCCTAATAAATAGATTGGCAGATTTAGCAGACAAGAATATAACCCACAAAGCCAGTTATAAGGCTTACGCAATGCCAGGCTCAGGCTGCGCCAATAGCCCAGGCTTTGCAGCTGCCGCCGTTGTTGTCGCTGAAGTTCAGTTTGCTGTATTGGGCAGTCGTACACTATGGCGACTATGAGCGCCATAATGGCTAAACCTATGACAGCGTCAATAAGCACGGCCTGACGCCAATCAAGATAATTTATTAAAATAGTTAACGGGGTTTGCGCGAAAAACCCGCCTAACATGGCAAACGTGACCACCAGTCCGATGACTAAGGCTAGTTTGGAGGGAGGGAACCAACGTGATGCCAGGCGTACACAACTTAAAAAGCAAAAAGCACTTCCGATACCGGTTAAAAACCGTGCTGTAGTGGCTACCCAAAGTGATTCAGCCTGGGAGAACAAAAAAGTGCCCATTACGCAGATAAATAAGGCTGACAGAATGACTCTGCGGGTCGAAAAACGGTCTAGGATAGTAGCAGCTGGAAATAGAAACAACACAGTAGCATAAAAATAGCTGGAGGAAAGATAACCTAGCTGGGTAGCATTGAGTTTAAATTCAGTAATTAATGGTTTACTGATGGCATTAAACATATTCATTTGAATAAATTCGTAAAAGAAAAATAAAGCCGCTGTAAAACATACCAACCAGGGTTTTAAATTAGAGGTCGTCGATAAGGTGGGTGTTTTGAGTGAAGTTTTGATATCGGCATTATCCATTAGTCAATCTCCCGTGCAATACAGTAGGTCTCGCGCAGAGCTGCAGTGACTAATATTGAAATTAAAAAAGCGATGGGCATGATCCACAAAGCCAGTCGGAAATCAGCGGAGGAATAGATTGGGACATCGGCCACTAACTTATGATCCCAATTTAAGCCCATTAACCAGCCGAAGACGGGTTGCAAGATCCCCCCACCCATAATCAGGGTGGATGCTATTCCGCTAGCAGTGCCAGTAATTTTCAGAGGGTTACTTTCTGCAATGAGCGGATAACTGATAATTTGGCTGCTGGTAAAAAATCCTAATAGAAAAAATAATAACATGCCAATGGTGGGCGTGATGTGGGGCAGATAAATAATGGGGAAAATAACTGCTAAGGATAAAATGGCACAGACTACCATTGGCAATTTGCGGCGGCCCATATAATCAGATAAAAAACCAACTAATGGAGAGCCAATAATAGTGCCTATGAATAACATGGAGATAATTCCAGAGGCAGTAGTGTTGGTTAAATGATGAATCTCTACTAAATATAAGCTACCCCACATGGCACCCAGAAGAAAAATGGGCAAGTTCATGGTAGAGGTATAGATACCGGCAAACCAATTTTGACGATTGGTCAGGGCGAGCTTTAGGCTAACCCAGAAATTTAGTGTTGTCGCTTTCTTTTTAAGTTGACTAGAAGTCAGCTGATAGTCAGGCGGATAATCTCGTACAGCACTAAAAATCACCAGCCATAGTAAAACGCCAAAACCTGCCGCTATACGCAGGGCATTGCGCCATCCGAAATTATCTGTGAGTAGGGTCAACGGAGTTTGCGCAACCATACCTCCCACCATTGCAATGGTTACTATTAAGCCAATGACGAGAGCAAAGTGTTTGGGTGCAAACCAGCGAGAGACCAACCGTATGCAGCTGAGAAGGCCAAAAGAGCTGCAAATCCCTGTCAAAAAACGACATAAATCAGCTACCCAGATAGTAGAAGTATGGGCGAATACTGTAGTGCAAACTATGGCAGTGAGCATTGCAGTCAGGATAATTTTGCGAGTGGATATACGGTCGAGAATAATTCCGGCGGGAAATAAAAACAGTACTATTGCATAAAAATAATAGGCTGAAAGTTGGCCAAGCTGGGCGGCAGTAAAATGAAATTCTTTCAATAATGCTTGATTTAATGAGTTAAACATATTGAGTTGGAAAAATTCATAGAAGAAAAACAGTGAAGAGGAAAAGCAAACTACGGAAGCTCGCAAAATTCTGGTTCGCGAAGAAGTTGTTTTAATAGAAGAATCTGTGTGCATCAATAAAGAACCTCTAAGATGGGGTAAAAGTTAGGAATTATTTTTATGGTTATTAAAGAGTTGCGAATTAATAATTCGAGGTGCGTCCTTTCCCCACTTGCATCACCAACCCAGGAAAGTATGCTTATCATATGCAATGCATTCTGGTTACCTTGACAGGATTAGGTAAAGAAATTTCCTTACCGCACTGTAAACTCCCCCCGTTGCAGTGGTGAGCTAGGTAAGGGGTAAGTATATGATGTTTATTCATAAAGTGAAATCTTAAAGTACTAATTTATTTACAGCCTTTTAGGATGACAGCCAACCAAAAGATCATGGCTTATAAATATAGCATGCCTCAGGTATGCCTGTAGTCTGTGTAGTAATTGAAAAGATTCCCCCGGCATCGGGACCCCGTTGCAAGTCAAGCTCTGTTAAATTGCCCCGAGCTGAAGTGATATAGAGAATATCTAAATTTTTGCCACCAAAGCAGCAGCTGGTAGGTCTACTGATAGGCATGTTGATAACTTCAGCTATCTGGCCATCGGGCGCATAACGAGTAATACGCCAGCCATAGGAATGTGCACTCCAAAGAAAGCCCTGACTGTCGACAGTCAAACCATCTGGCAGGCCAGCATCTTCGGCAGTGGTGACAAATAATCGACGATTGGAAAGATTGCCGGTAGCCGGGTCAAAATCATATTGAAATATTTTCCTGGCAATAGTATCAGTAAAATACATAGTTTTATTATCAGGGCTCCAGCCAATCCCATTTGAAATCGCAAATCCAGCGTCGCGCGCGATGGCAGTCGCATTCTGATCAAATTGATAAAGTACGCCAGTAGGATCTTTACCCTTCATGTCCATAGTGCCTGCCCAGTAACGTCCTTGGCGGTCGCATTTGCCTTCATTAAACCTGAGATTTTCAGTGTCTTGGAGTAAATTATTGAGTGGTGTAATTTCTCCAGAGGGTAGGGCAATCTCGACTAGACCTGTTCGTAAAGTAGCAATAAGGCCGCCACCATCCTTTAAGCCTATACTAGTTAATTTATCTGGCATATCCCAACTTTGGTGTGTGTTGCTATCTATGCTGAGACCGTGCAGCTGGCACCCATAGATGTCTACCCAATATAAAGTATTTTCCCTGTGATCCCAGATAGGACTTTCTCCGAGAATGTTATGACTGTGCCAAGTACAAGTGACTTTCATTATAAGCTCCTGGGAAATGGAAAAAAATTAGACTAGTAGTTTGGTGAAAAATCTTGCAATTTTCAAATAAGTTTTTGTAACTATTTTTTTAAGGTATTTAACATCCCGCTGAATTAGGTGTTTTTCTTTGGTTTTTTCCTGATTATAAATATATACTTCTAATAACCCAGCCGTAAGGAAATGTTATGCACCCCCAAGAATTGACTCCCTACCAGCAAACGCTGCGCAGCTTATCTGAACGCATAGTGGAAGCTCAAAAGCCTATACGGATACTCAATGCTCTTAAATGGCCAATTGATGTGCAAGTGCAGTTTTTTGAAAAAAAATGTCGCGAATTGCCACTCATAACAGCGAATACTTATCATAAAAATCCCTTGCAGTTTGAGCCTAATGAAAAAAGAGAAGAATTTTATGCAATAGAACGGGACATCCGTCGTCAACTAGGCCAGTTTAGCGGTGTGGCGAATGTTATGTTACGTATCTGCCGCGAGTATCGTGAAGTAGTGCGATTAATGGAAGCGCGCGGCACTCCCGAGTTTACCAAAATATCGCAAGAATTATACGGCAGTTCACAGGATGCTTTTTATGCAGGTGCTCCCACCTTACGTGATTTGGCGGAATCCGTTACCACAACTTTAGCCCGCATCAAACCTCAGGAGGCTGATTCTTTAGATGAAAAACGTTTTACTAGCGACGAGGCTGTACGAATTTTGGGAGAAAGACTGGCCGAGTATTTTGGTGATGATCGCCAGGTTAGGGTTAAATTAAGTGATGATATTCTGGCAGATGCCTCCGCTGGGGCTGAATATATTAAATTGCGCAAGGATGCTTTATTTAGTGAGCGTGAATTAAAAGCCTTTGAAGTGCATGAGGGCTGGGTTCATATTGGCACAACTTTAAATGGCTTGGCGCAGCCGATTTGTACATTCCTTAGCAAAGGGCCACCTTCGTCAACAATAAATCAGGAAGGTTTGGCGATTATCATGGAAATATTCACCTTCTCTTCTTACCCCCATCGTGTTCGGCGTTTAACGCAGCGGGTGTCCGCAATTGATTTGGCGGAACGCGGAGCGGATTTTTTAGATATATTTCATTACTATCGCGGTGAGGGTTTGACTCAAGATGAAAGCTATAATGCTACCGTGCGCATTTTTCGCGGTTGTCTGCCAGATGCGGGACCGTTCACTAAAGATTTGTCTTATAGCAAAGGCTTTGTATTGATCTATAACTACATTCGTCTTGCTATAAAAAATGGCCTGCAAAATAGGATACCCTTGCTGTTTTTGGGTAAAACTACCTTAGAAGATTTGCATGTATTAGCAGATCTGCAGGAAGAGGGTATTGTGACTCCACCTAAATACCTGCCCCCGCAGTTTAAAGATTTAGCGGCTCTCACGGCCTGGATGGTTTATTCCCTGTTTTTAAACCGCCTGAGCTTAGAGCAATTAACGGTGGATTATAAAGGGATTTTGCATGAGTAGTAGGTGTGGCTGTCATCCAGCGCTATTAATACGCCCGCGCCAATAACACCTTTTTATCAGTTTTATTGCCAGAAAAAATACAGTACCCTTCACTATTCTGCTCCATAAACGGAATACAGCGTGCAGTCAATTTTAACTCCTTAAAAACTTCTACGACCGCCGGTTCACCTTCTACTGCAGGATCAAAATAAACCAAAGCAAAATTATTTTGTTGGTCTTCTCCCTGGGAAAACAACTCCCGTAATTCGGCCAGTGTGCTAATTTCAGCAGTATGTTCGTTCTGAAATTGCAATGCTCGATTAAACAAATTGTCCTGTATTTCTGCCAATAGTTGGCTAACTTGAGCAATCAGCTCCTCACGACTTAGGGAGGCTTTTTCTTTAGCAGGCCTATCTCTTCTGGAGAGGGAAAATAGACCCGACTCGATTTCGCGTCGACCGACCTCAATACGTAACGGCGTCCCTTTTTTCACTGCATCCCAAAATTTTTCTCCGGCACGTCGTTCACTTTTGTCAATGCTAACCCGTAATGGTTCAGCGAATGCATTAACCGTTTTTAAATCCCGGGCCAGCTGCGTGCAAAATTCCATTACGTCTTCTAAATCAGCTTCTTTCATAGCCACAGGAATGATTATAATCTGATCAGGTGCAATGCGGGGTGGTAAGACTAAACCATCATCATCGCTATGAGCCATTATTAATGCGCCAATTATGCGTGTGGATAATCCCCAGGAGGTGGTCCAGGCGTGATGGGTTTGCTGCTGTTTGTCGGTGAATTCTATAGCGTAGGCGCGGGAAAAATTTTGTCCCAGAAAATGGGAAGTGCCAGCTTGCAGCGCTTTGCCATCCTGCATCATGGCTTCGATGGTATATGTATTGACTGCACCCGGAAAGCGTTCATTAGCTGTTTTCTCACCCTTGATAACTGGAATAGCTAAAAATTCTTCCGCTAGCTGGGCATATACCTCTAGCATAGTCAGTGTTTCTTGGATGGCTTCTGCATCTGTGGCATGTGCGGTATGACCTTCCTGCCACAAAAATTCCGAGGTGCGTAAAAACATGCGAGTGCGCATTTCCCAACGCATGATGTTGCACCACTGATTAATCAATATGGGTAGATCTTGATAGGATTGAACCCAGCGGGACATTGCGTCACCAATAATAGTTTCACTGGTAGGCCGAATGATCAAGGGTTCTGCAAGTTCAGCGTTTGGCGAAGGTACTAGTTTTCCAGTTGAATCTGCCTCCAGGCGGTAATGGGTTACTACAGCGCATTCTTTGGCAAAACCTTCCACGTGAGCTGCTTCTTTCTCTAGAAAACTTAGTGGAATCAGTAAGGGGAAATAAACATTCTGATGCCCGGTTTGTTTAATCATTTTATCCAGTATGCGTTGAATGGCTTCCCATAAGGCAAAGCCGCGTGGTTTCAAAATCATGCAACCACGTACTGGTGAATGCTCAGCCAAGTCTGCAGTTTTTATTACCTCCTGATACCATTCGGGAAAATTCTCACTTCGGGTGGGAGAAATAGCATTTATTTTGGTATTCATGAGTGATCCTGTAAAGTGGGTAAAACACAGTTGTTCAAATGGTTGTATCAGGTTATAGTGGGGAAATCATATCACTAAATAAACCGCTAATGAATTATCGCCATATCTATCACGCCGGAAGTTTCGCAGACGTATTTAAGCATGTGCTGTTAATATCGCTTATCCGGCGATTATCTGCCAAAACTAAACCCTTTTGTTATATTGAAAGTCACGCTGGAATCGGTAATTATGATTTGCATTCAGCAGCAGCGAAGAAAACCCTGGAAGCCTCAAATGGCATCCAAAAACTATGGAGTTTGCTGCTGGCAGCCCCAGAATTTTTATTGCCCATCCCTGAAGCGGTAACGGATTATATAGAAATAGTTCGCGCTTGGAATATTCAGCATGACCATGCAAGCCTACGTTTTTATCCAGGTTCTCCTGTATTAGTGCAGCAATGCCTGCGCGAACAGGATCGTATGGTATTAACGGAATTACATCTGCAGGACAGCGGGACACTCAAGCAGCTTTTTGCGGAGGATAAGCAGGTCGCCATTCATCACATGGATGGTTATCACGGCTTAAAAGCCTTCCTACCCCCCTCTGAAGCACGCGGCTTGGTGTTTATCGACCCCCCCTTTGAAAATACGGGCGAATTTGCGCAAATTTTGCAACATTTGTTATTGGCTGTGCATCGTTTTAGCGCTGGAGTTTATGGCGTTTGGTACCCTATTAAATCCATGTCAGAAGTAAAGCATTTTTATCGGGAGTTGCGGGCGAGTGGCATACGCAAAATTATTTGCTGTGAGTTTCATGCACCCGCTGAGGGGAAAACACTGAATGCTTGTGGTATGGTAGTCATTAATCCCCCATGGCGGTGGCAAAAAACGGCTGCAGATACCCTGTCTTGGTTAAGCAAAAATTTATCTAAGCCAGCGGGGAGCTATAAAGTTGACTGGTTAGTCCCGGAATGATTGCTGGGATGGTAAACGCTTAATATTACCCCTCTCCCTAACCCTCTCCCGCAAGGGGAGAGGGGATACAGTGGAATTCCTGTACTGCAGCCAAAAGTCGAGCAATATCCTGCGGCCTTGCCAAGCGATGATCGCCATCTTTAATCAAGGTCAGTGTTACATTATCTTCCACAAACTTAGTTAGTAGTGCTGTCGTGTGTTGCCATGGCACATCCTGATCCCTTAGTCCTTGTAAAATCCGTACTGGGCAATTAGTCACCATGCTCTGATCTAATAGCAGATGTTTGCGTCCTTCTTGCAGCAACTGCCAGGTAATGCAGTAGGGCTGGTCGGAATATTCAGAAGGAGTCAGTAAAAAACCCGTGCGTTCGATTTCCCGCCTTAATTCAGGAGTTAATTGTTGGAAAATTAATTCTTCAGTGAAATCAACCGCTGGCGCGATCAACACCAGTCCAATGATGGATTGCTTTATTCCCCGACGTTGTTGCAAGGTTTTTGCCAGCAATAATGCCAGCCATCCTCCCATAGAGGATCCTATTACCACCTGGGGACCCTCACAGCAAGACTCAAACACAGCCAGGCTTTCCTCAAGCCAACGTCCAATAGTGCCTGCCTTAAAATCACCTGCTGATTCACCATGGCCAGAATAATCAAAACGCACGCAAGCCCTGCCTTGGCTGGCTGCCCAGCTATCTAGCGCCACCGCTTTGGAGCCGTTCATGTCTGACATAAAACCACCTAACCAAAACAATCCTGGAGCTGAACCTTGACGGTTACGTACAGCAATGTTACGAGTATCTGTGTCGTTACTTAAGGTCAAGAATTGTGGGGTTACAGGGGGAATATGATGTGTTGCATCTGGTAGGGTAGCCATGAGGTCTCTTAAATTTTGAAAAATTATTCTTTATACAGAGCCTAAGAGGTTGCGAAGGACCAGCTAATTTATTGATCCTTCGCAGTTCTTGAATTATCTTACTCTTATAGGGGATGCGATGTTTTTGGTTAAACCCAATATGACCAATGCCCAACCACTGAATAATAGATCAACACCAATTAATAAACCGATGATCAATAGGCTGGAAGCAGGTAGATAAACCAAAATCAAAGCACTGATAACCAGCGCGATTACTCCACTTAACAGTCGCCAGCCCCAATAGGGTAGCCTTAATGCCATTGCGGAGAGTATGCGGAATATGCCTACGGCTAAATAAAATATGGCTAATAAGAGAGTTAAAGAGATGGCTCCAACAGCCGGTTTTAGAATCAGCATTAATCCTGCAACTATAAATAGCAGTGCAAGAATTAAGTGTAAAATAAAAGAAGAGAGTCTATGCCGCCACGACTTAAAAGAATCAAAAATAGAGAAGATACCAACGACTAATAACACGCCCCCTAGAAACATAACTGAGAGCAGCGTAGTCAGCGCCGCTACACTGATAGCTACTAGGCCTAATAAAATTAAAATAATTCCGTAAACTAATAACCAGCCGCGATGTTTATGCAAATGGACTGATGGATCCATGGTAAATCTCCTTATGTGTAGGTCTTGATAGGCTAGAAGCCTGAGCAGAATACCTGCGTTTTTTGCTTAAAGTGGGAATTCTACACTGTTTTTGATCAGAGAAATAGAAAGAGGGTTAATATGTTAAACGTTCGCCAAGCCCAGCCAGAAGATACTCCTTTTTTGGCAAGAATATATCAGGCTACCCGGAAACATGCCTTTACCTGGGTGCCGCAAGAAAAATTTAGACTCAATGATTATTATGACTCTATCGCAGGCGAAGAGGTGTGGGTTGCTGAAATAAAATCTGCAACAGATCATGCAGTCTTAGTAGGTTTTATGTCCATATGGGCAAAAGATAGCTTTATCCATAATTTGTTTATCTTGCCAGAATGGCAAGGGCAGGGTATTGGTACAAAATTATTAAAAAAGGCGTTAGAATGTTTTCCGCAACCATTGACGCTTAAAGTAAATATAGCCAATAAACAGGCCTGCCGGTTTTATGAAAAACGTGGCTGGAGTTATGTACGTACTGATGAAGAGGCTGCTGAGCCTTTTCATTTGTATCAATATAAAAATTAGGACAAGCCCTTACTCGGAGATCACGATGAAAAAATTTTTTGGAATTTTGGCCTGTGGGATTTTAATTGCATCTATAGCGCAGGCAGTCAATTACTATGGGCCGACCGATCTTTCTAGATCAAATTTAGATGATGTTTCCGTATACGGTCCCGCTAATTTCAATTTGGTTAAGGCAGCTTCAGTTACAGTGGCTGGACCAACGCAATTTAAGAACCTAGAAGTAAGCGGAAATGCGGACTTTACTGGCCCCGTAACTGACAGTGAAAATGGCAGATTCGGACAACTTCAAGTCACAGGTCCCCTCGAAGCCACGCAAATACAAACTGGCAAATTAATTGTAACGGGTCCGTTGAAGGTTAAATTACTTAATGTCCAAGGTGATACCGAAGTTATTGGGCCGCTAGATGCCCAGCAAAGTCATTTCAACAATCTTACAATTAATTCTGAGAAAATTAACTTAGATAAAGTAGTGGTTGATGGAAATATTCTGGTCAAAAATAATGAAAAACAACAGACACTCTATTTGAAAAATTCCTCTGTGCGAGGAAATATTAACTTTGAATCAGGTAAAGGGATTGTGATCGTAAAAAATTCAGAGATAAAGGGTCAGATAAAGGGGGCGACAGTTGAGAAATAGTTTCTCAACTATATGGTACTCTCTCCCGCAAGACTGAGGGATCGACACAAAATATTTATTTATAAAGAGGGTTATAGAATGATTGCCACTAGAAGCTCCCCCCTTCCTAACCTTCCCCCGCAAGCGGGGGAAGGGACTGGTTGGCAGGATAATTTAAGCTATGCACTCATCTCATACTTAGCTCGAGCAAGTCCCTGCCCCCGCTTGCGGGGGAAGGTTAGGAAGGGGGAAGCTTCTAGTGGCGCTTTTATCTAAGTGGGAGCTAATTGACGACGTTCCCTAGTGAAATGCCCATTGATTGCTAATGCAATTAAACCAAATAGCATGATATAGCTCGCTAAAGCCCATATTAAATTATGATTGGCGAATATTTGTGCTATTAAGGGTGCGCTGCTACCAAAGATAGCTACTGCCACATTCCAGCCCAGAGCTTGTCCAGTATATCGAACCTGGACTGGGAAAATATCAGCAAAATATTTAAACATAGGCCCCGTAAGTGCAGCATGAGATAAGCCATAAAGTAGGCCAATCCCACCAACTGCCCAAAATGAATGGGTGGTGGTAGTTAGAAATAATAAGGGTGCCACTATAATGTCTCCCAGCAGGCCCAGCTTCATCAGCTGTTTGCCATCCCATACATCCGCCAGTTTACCCATGAAAGGTGTGGCTACCATGACACAGCACAGTGTCATGGTAGCGAGGGTGCGCGCCTGAAGGCTGCTGAAATAACCTTTTTCGATGGCAAAACTAATCCACCAGACATTACAGATATACACAAATATACCGACAAATGCTCCTAGAGCAGCTGTTTGTAATAAGGATCTTTTATAATTTTTTAATACAGCTTTAACTGGAGCTGGTTCGATTTTGCTAGCGTTCAATAGCTGTCGATAAATGGTGGATTCAGATAGATTGCGACGTATATAAAAACCTAATAAGCAGGCAAAAAATCCAAGACAAAAAGGCACACGCCAAGCCCATGCAGGCATATGGGGTAAGCTAATGATAACAGCAGCAATTCCCCCTACTAACATGCCAGCAGCTGAAGCAGTGGCTATCCAGCTGGAAGAAAAATGAGGTTGCTGTGGATTGTTTTCAATAATAAAAACACTGGCCCCTGGGTATTCTCCAGCGACGGCGAATCCTTGGAGAAAACGCAATCCAATCAGCACCACAGGCGCGTAGATGCCTATAGTGGCATAGGTGGGTAAAACACCGATGCCTAATGTGGCTACGCTCATTAGCAAGATGGAAGCAGAGAAGCTTTTTTGTCGTCCATACTTATCGCCCATATGCCCAAAGACCATGCTACCCAATGGCCTTGCCACATAGCTGACGGCAAATGTGCCCAATCCGGCGATGATGCCGGTGGTGGGTGACAGCATAGGGAAAAACAAGTGGGAAAATTGTATCACCATGTAACCGTAAAAGCAGAATTCTGCCCACTCCACCAGGGTGCCGATTGAACCGGCGAGGATATATTTTTTTGACATATTAATCTCTGTTTAATTAGAAGATATTTTAGATCACTTTTAGCGAGAGCCGGCTGTCATATCCTGAGCGCAGCGAAGAAATTCCATTCAGTATATTAATTCAAAGGGTAACTGCTCACGCCATAGCCACTCAGTCCCGTCGTCCCGCGGCTTGTCCGCGGGATCCAGGAAAAAGCTAGTAGAAACCTCATTTCTGGATCCCGCGGACAAGCCGCGGGACGACGGAGTGAGTAGTTACATTCAAAGAACCATCAACCTCTGTTGAATTTGGTTCTTGAAACATAATTTTTGTTTGGTCCCACTACCAGGTAGGTAATAACAAACGCATCTTTATGCAGAAATTCATAGCTAGCATAATACATATCGTCGTGACAGGCATGACTGCCTGATGCGGCTGCAATCCCATTTTCTAATGGGGCAAAGTTCAATTCATGAAACAAATAATCCGGCCGAGCATCGTGAATAAAGAAAGCAGCTAATGTCTCTGGTGCCTCCTGATAACAATAAGCATACTCACGAGAAGTGCGATAGGTTTTTTGGGAGGGAGTCGTAAATTGGCCACTTTCTTTGTAATGCAATATATGGGGAGATAGTGGCTGAAAACAGGCTGTGCCCGTCACTGTGCCATACACTGACAAAATTCTGTCAAAAATCCACTCTCCGGCCAATAAGTTAAAAATTTTAAAAATCCGGCTACTCACGCCATCAACCTCTAAATAATATTTTTCTAACGAAGATATATTATCATTAAACAATCTAAGAAAGAGAGTTCATTTCCAGGTGAGGATATAGCTAAATTGATTTGTTTAATGAATCCTCGCTATAATTATTCGCTAATATGACTATTTGTTACGTCTGATATTTTAATATTTGATTGGAAACTACCTATGCTCCTTTATCTTTCTACTTGGCCTGAAATTAAAACTTACTTGGAACATTCAAAAACAATAATCGTGCCGATTGGTTCTAACGAACAACACGGACCCACAGGTTTGCTGGGGACGGATTGGCTATGTCCCGAAATTATTGCTCATGAGGCGCATAAAAAGGCCGATTTGTTGATCGGCCCCACATTTAATATCGGCATGGCACAGCACCATCTGGGTTTTCCTGGAACTATTTCGTTACGCCCCTCTACATTTATTGCTGCAATTAGCGATTGGGTGCGTTCATTGGCTGCGCATGGTTTTGAAAAAATTTATTTTCTCAATGGGCATGGCGGTAACGTGGCCTCCATTGAAGCAGCTTTCTCAGAGATTTATGCCGAAGCCAGCTTCAATCTCCAGCCACTTAATTTTATGCTAAAAATGAAAAATTGGTGGGATTTAGACGGAGTGTCACATTTGGCTCATCAACAATTCCCGCTAGGCCACGGCATGCATGCAACACCCTCCGAAATTGCTGTAACACAATGGGCCTATCCCGCTGCTATTAAGACTGCTAACTACTCACCACAGATTGCACCCAGCGGACCCATTCGCGAAGCTGCTGATTTCAGCGCACGTTTTCCGGATGGTCGCATGGGTTCAGACCCAGGGTTAGCCACCCCAGAAAAGGGCGGCGAATTGGTTAAACTGGCGGTTGAAAGCTTGATTAAAGAAGCGAATGCTTTTGCTGCTGAGATGCATTTAGCTGCCAAAAATCATGCAGCTTTGAATGTTGCACTAGCAGATTGTCTAGTTAAGTTATGATAAAATGCTGCGTTAAATACAGTCTAAATTTGCTTTAGGAGATAAAGCTTATGCAACTTGCAGGAAAAGTGGCCATTATAACTGGCGCTGCCAGCGGCATAGGTAGAGAAATTGCCCATACATTTGCGAAAGAAGGTGCGAAGGTAATCATTGCTGATTTGAGCCTAACCGGTGCTGAAAAAACAGTGGAAGAAATCACCAGACATGGGGGAACTGCCAAAGCCATAGCAATGAATGTGGCAGACGAGGCGCAAGTTGATGCGGGAGTAGCTGAAGCTATCGCTACTTATGGTGCAGTTGATGTGTTAGTCAGTAATGCAGGTATACAACATATTGACCCAATAGATCAATTATCATTAACAAATTGGCAGAAGGTAATCTCCGTAAATCTGGATGGTGCTTTTTTAACAACCCGCGCCTGTTTGCGAGAAATGTATCGGCAAGGGCGTGGCGGCAGTATTATTTATATGGGATCAGTGCATTCTAAAGAAGCTTCACCACTGAAGGCGCCTTATGTTACTGCTAAACATGGATTGTTAGGGTTGTGCAAAGTCGTTGCGAAAGAAGGAGCCAAATATGGGGTGCGCTCTAACGTAATTTGCCCTGGATTTGTGCGTACACCTTTAGTTGATAAGCAAATTCCTGAACAGGCAAAAAAGTTGGATATCAGCGAAGCAGAGGTCATTAAAAAAGTTATGTTAGGTGAAACAGTAGATGGTGAATTCACCACTACTCAGGATATTGCTCAGCTAGCTTTGTTCGTTGCTGCATTTCCCAGCAATGCTTTAACAGGTCAATCCATTGTGGCCAGCCACGGTTGGTTTATGGAATAGCTATATTGATTATATTCAATAGGTGAATAATCGCCTTTTGAAGGAGAGATGATTATATGAAGCATCAAATTGCATTAGTAACCGGCGGTACTGGCGGTATTGGCACAGCAATATGTCAGGCCTTATGTGCGCAGGGAGCCAAAGTCATCGCCGCCTATAATAGTGGAGGTAATCATCACAAAGCAGCCGCTTGGCAACAACAGCAGCAAGCACTTGGTTTTGATGTCGCGATTAGTTATGTTGATGTGACGGATGATGCTTCTTGCGGCCAATTATTGCAAAATATAGAACGGGAACACGGCCCTATCGGAATTCTGGTAAACAATGCTGGCGTAACGCAGGATGCCCAGTGCTATAAGATGACGATAGAAGCTTGGCATAAAGTAATCAATACCAATCTTAATAGCGTGTTTTACGTTACTCGACACATTTTGCATGGCATGATCGCCCGTCAGTACGGCCGGATAATCAATATCTCTTCCATCAATGGTCAGAAAGGTCAATTTGGTCAAGTGAATTATGCCGCTTCAAAAGCGGGCATCCATGGCTTTACCAAAGCCTTAGCATTGGAGGTTGCACGTAAGGGTATTACAGTAAATACTATTTCTCCAGGCTATATCGCAACCGAGATGGTGAAGGCGGTAAAAGAATCCATTCTTGAGCAGATCGTTGCGCAGATTCCTGTTGGACGTATGGGTAAGCCTGAGGAAATTGCGCGTACTGTTGTATTTTTGGCAGCAAAAGATAGTGGCTTTATCACAGGAGCAAATTTTGCCATCAATGGCGGACATTATTTGACCTGATGATTTTTTTACTTTTTACAACAAAGAGCCGCTATGCAATCCTCCAAGCCCTCCCAACCAGTAATTGAGTCCGAAGTCTTACAGATTGTGCGAGAATTTGCTGCTGATCTGGGTAATGACCGTGCGCTACGGGCTGTAAATTTACAGGCAGTATTAGACAAAGATTTAGGCTTCGGCAGTTTGGAGCGTGTAGAACTGATGTTGCGATTGCAGCAAAATTTCAGCGTGCAGCTTCCGGAGCGTTTGGTTTTTGATGCTAAATCAGTTAAAGATCTAACTGAAGCAATTGCCAAAGCCAAACCTAGGGGAGAAGGGTGGTTAAGACCACAAAAAATAATTTGTACGCCTCAGATCGCGGCAGTTCCCACCACGGCTACCACTCTAACAGATGTCTTATTAAATTACGCCCATTTAGAACCCAAACGTCCCCATATATATTTGCAACAGGAATCTGGTGAAGAGCAGATTATTACTTACGGGCAGCTATTAGAAGCAAGCATAGCCATAGCCGCCGGGCTTTTAGAATATGGTATGACGCAAGGTAGTCGCGTTGCGTTGATGCTGCCGACTAGTCGCGAATTCTTTTATGCTTTTTTTGGCATATTGTTAGCCGGCGGTGTGCCTGTGCCGACCTATCCACCTTTTCGACTTGACCGAATAGAAGATTACGCAAAACGCGCAGCTGTCATACTGCGCAATGCACAAGCGCAGTTATTAATAACCGGATACCGTATTGAAAATATGGTGCATTTACTGCGCCCCTTTGTACCCAGTCTTACCCATGTTTTAAGTGTGGCTGAATTAATGCAGCATCATGGCAAACCGGTCAATGTGCCGACCCAGGGAGATGCTTTAGGCTTGATACAATATACCTCAGGCAGCACGGGTGACCCTAAGGGAGTGCAGCTGACGCATTTTAATTTGCTGTCTAATATACGCGCTTTCGGGGAAGCCTTGGACGTAAAACCTACAGATGTCGTTGTCAGCTGGTTACCGCTGTATCACGATATGGGATTAATCGGGGCTTGGCTGGGTAGTTTGTATTTTGGATTACCTGTCACGATTCTTTCCCCCTTAACATTTTTAACTCAGCCGCAGCGTTGGCTTTGGGCCATCCACGCCCACCGCGGCACTATTTCTGCCGCTCCCAATTTTGCTTATGAGCTTTGTGTGCGAAAAATACCGGATGAGGCTCTTGAGGGGCTTGATCTCGGTTGTTGGCGAGTAGCCTTGAATGGTGCAGAAGCAGTTAATCCCGAAACTATTTCTCGATTTAATGCCCGATTTGCGAATTATGGTTTATCCGAACATACGCTCTTGCCAGTGTATGGCTTGGCGGAATCTTCGGTTGGTTTGACCATACCACCATTGGGGCGTACTGCACGGATTGATAAAATAAATCGTCAGATTTTTGATACACAACATATCGCACTAGCTGCAACGGACACAGATCCATCCCCTTTACAATTCCCTTCGTGTGGCAAACCCCTTTCTGGTCACGAGATTCGTATAGTTGATGAGCAACAGGTTCCTGTGGCGGAACGTATTGAAGGCTTAATACAGTTCCGTGGCCCTTCCAGTATGCGAGGTTATTTTAATGCGCCGGAAAAAACACAGGCTATCTTTCGTGATGGTTGGTGGGATTCGGGTGATTATGGCTACCAGGCAGACGGGGAAATCTATATTACAGGCAGGCGCAAGGATATTATTATTAAAGGAGGTCGTAATTTCTATCCCCAGGAGTTGGAGGAAATTGCAAGTGAAGTTCACGGAGTACGTAGAGGTTGTGTGGCAGCATTTGGTGTTAGGGATAGCGCATCGGGAACTGAAAAAATTGTAGTTATTGCTGAAACCAGAGAGCAGCAAGCAGCTGTCTTAGAAAATATGGCGAGGCAAATTACCGATAAAATTGTCACCGTTATAGATATTCCACCGGATGTGGTGCACATGGTACCTCCGGGTACTATACCTAAAACCTCTAGCGGTAAATTACGCCGCTCTAGTTGTCGTGACGCTTATTTGCGAAACGAACTAGTTAAACAACCTAAGAAAGCGCTGTGGTTGCAGATTGCTAAATTGAGTTTGGTGGGGGTAGGTCCGCGACTACGCAAAATGTTCCAACAAGTCGGTAGATATCTTTATGGGTTATATAGTTATAGTATGCTGGCATTGACAATAATTCCTGCATGGATAGCAATTCTAGTTCTGCCAGAGAAAAGCCCTGCGGTTGTTAATTGCGTGCGCAACTGGGCAAAGTCGTTTTTATGGTTAGTGGGTAGTAAGCCTGAAGTCACGGGATTGGACAATTTATCAAAATCTAATGCCATGATCTTGGTAGCAAATCATGCAAGCTACTTGGATGCGGTAGTGTTAATGGCGACCTTACCCTTAAACTTCTCCTTTGTCGCGAAACGTGAATTATTAACTTCTCCTATTGTTGGCACGCTAATTAAAAAATTACAGTGCATCACGATTGATCGCGGCGATTTTGCTAAAGGTTCGGTAGAGATAGAATCCATTGTGGCCACCTTGCAGCAAGGGCGATCAGTGCTGATTTTCCCGGAAGGTACTTTTACGGCCGCACAAGGTGTGCGCCCATTCAAATTAGGTGCTTTCAAAGCAGCAGTGGAAGCCGGTTATTCGATATGCCCAGTTGCTATTAAAGGAACCCGGCATATATTACAGTCTGATCGCAGCTGGCTCCCTCGCCATGGTAGTATTGCGGTAACCGTTCTAGAGCCTTTATCCCCTGAATCGCAACAATGGGATGAGATTATCCGCTTGCGGGACGCAGCACGTGATGCAATTGCCAAATATAGTAGTGAACCGAAATTGAATTTGGTAGCGGCTGGGTTTGCACAGCCCGAGCAAGAGTAGGGACCACAACCCTTAGGCTCTGTAAAACAATAACTTATCTTTTTAGCATCCCATCTAAGACTCATCTTCGCAGGCGGGAGGGTGTAGAAAAACACTTACATAGAACAACCGACGCAGTCGTCCCGGCATGGAAGCCGGGACGACGTTCCGTCGACTATGCTCGCATTTTTCTACACCCTCCCGCCTGCAAATCTGAGCCTCAGCTGGGCGCTAAAAAGATAAGTTATTGTTTTACAGAGCCTTAACGGTTTCACAGGAATTAACTTATGCATAACAACCCCCGTATTATAAAAAAATACGCTAATCGTCGTTTATATGATACTGAATTAAGCCGTTATATTACCCTTGAAGAAATAAGGCAGTTCGTTCTAGATAATATTAATTTTCGGGTCATAGAAGCACAAACCGGAGCTGATATTACTAAAAGCACCTTGCTGCTGATTATTTCCAGCCAGGAAGAAGGTGCCGAACCGGTATTCTCCTTGGAAGTGCTGCAACATTTGATTCGTTGTTATAGCGACAATGCACAAAATATGTTGGCGAGTTATCTTGAGCAAAGTATGAGCTTTTTTATCCAGCAAAAAGAAAATTTTGAGCATCAGCAACCTAATGCCGAAAATCCGTTCTCTGACTGGACCCAAGCACCATACGCCTGGATGCAGGAGTTTTTTAAGATGCAAAAACAAATATGGCAGCCTAATGAATCCAGTACTAAAGATAAAACTCATCACAAAACCAAGAAGAAATACTATAAGAATTCTCCTTGACAGCGACAAGTTATAGTTTTATGATGGGTTTGTGCTGCACTGCACAAAAAATTTCCCCCAACATTTATGGAAGGATATGCCATGTTGAATAAAGATATACTTGAGCAGGTTAACCAGCTTAATAAAATAACCGCTAATGTAATCAAAAGAGCTAATGAGTGTTCTATGGAAAACTTAAATGACATCATGGATGCCAGCTCTAAGCACCTGAAAAATCTGAATACGCAAAAAGGAGCTGAAGGTGTATTTGATATCGCCAATGAAATGAGCACAGCTTATATTAATTGCTCACAAAGAATTTTGAACGTCGCCTTAGAGAATTTTGCAGATTTCACCAAGTGGTTGGAAATCAGCTCAAAAAATGTGAATCCTATTATTGCTGCAGGTTTTAAAACATTTACTGAAAAAGCGGGTAAAGAGAAATAATAGGTTTAGTTCAGCGTAACTTGCTCTCTAAAGGTCGTAGGTGACTGTCATAGCTGTCATCACCATATAGCTGTCATCCCGAACGAAGTGAAGGATCTCCTTTGAGGCTTTCTCCCTTCTCCCGCTTGCGGGAGAAGGGTCGGGGATGAGGGTGTATCGATTTGTATTTGCGCCCTAGGAAACACCTTCACCCCCGGCCCCTCTCCCGCAAGCGGGAGAGGGGAGAAAGCCTCAAAGAGATCCTTCGCTGCGCTCAGGATGACAGGGAGGGGTTCAGGATGACAGCCAGTAGCACCGCAACGAATATGGAATTTCCCATTTATCCAAGGGAAAACACCGAGGTTTTATGAAAAAACCTGCAAAAACCAAAAAAACCCGTTTAATTGCGCGGTCTTCACCCCCTCTTACTGCAAAATCCCCCCCTTATGAAGGTCAAACCTTCGATATCATGATTCATGCTTGGATGGCTAATTTTATGGGTAGCTTATCACCCGCAGCATTCAAGTTGGCCTTTATGGATTGGTTACTCCATTTAAATATTTCCCCAGCAAAAAAAATGGATATGATGGTCAAGGCTTTTCAGCAAGCGGTAAAGCTAGTTCATGCGCTGCAATGCGAGCTTACCGGCAAAAGCAAGATTTGCTTGGAGACTCGTGCTACAGATCGCCGATTTAAAGGTGCAGGTTGGGATCAGTTTCCCTTTAACTTATTCGCACACTCATTTCTGTTAAATGAACAGTGGTGGGATGAATTTACCTGTAATATTCGCGGTGTTTCTGACCACCACCGACAGGTAGTGAATTTTAGCATTAGACAATGGCTAGACCTATTTTCTCCTTCCAATTGCCCCTGGACAAATCCCGAAGTCATTGAAAAAACCCTAAACACCAGCGGAAGTAATTTTTTCCGCGGCTTTAATAATTGGTTAGAGGATTGTTATCGGCTGGCGCAAGATCTGCCGCCTGCCGGAACGGATAAATTTAAAGTGGGTAAAGACGTAGCCGTTACGCCTGGTAAGGTAATATTTCGTAATCGGTTAATTGAACTTATCCAATATCAACCTGCTACCCAGCAAGTGTATGCTGAACCCGTGTTAATTATTCCGGCCTGGATTATGAAATATTATATCCTGGATTTATCGCCACATAATTCTTTAGTGAAATATTTAGTAGAAAACAAACATACGGTATTTATGATTTCATGGAAAAATCCCGGTAGTGAAGATCGTGACTTGAGTTTAGAAGATTATTTGGAGTCGGGCATTTTTGAAGCCTTATCGATCATTAACAAGTTAATGCCCGATACTCAGGTCCATACATTGGGATACTGTATCGGCGGTACTTTATTAATGATAGCTGCGGCATTGCTAGCACACAGAAAAAATATAGGCATTAAAACCATTACCTTGTTAGCTGCACAGGTGGATTTTAAAGATGCCGGAGAGTTACTGACCTTTGTAGATGAAAGCCAGATTACTTTTCTGGAAGATATTATGTGGGAGCGTGGTTATCTGGATGGGGTCCAGATGGCGGGGGCTTTCAGTATGTTGCATTCTAATGATTTAATCTGGTCGCGTATGGTACAAGATTACCTTCTAGGTCGCCGCCGCCCAATGACTGATCTGGTTGCATGGGACAATGATACTACCCGTTTGCCATTTCGTATGCACTCAGAATATCTGCGCAGTTTATTTTTAAAGAATGATCTAGCGCAAGGCCAGTTTCAGATAGGAGAACAAAGGATTGCATTGCCGGATGTCCATCTACCAATATTTGCTGTTGGTACTACTTCTGATCACATATCTCCATGGAAATCGGTGTATAAAATTCATTTGTTTTGTGATACGGAAGTTACTTTTGTGCTCACTACGGGTGGCCATAATGCGGGAATTGTCAGCGAGCCTGGTCATCCTAAACGTTCCTACCAGATAATGACTCACCAAGATCATACTGAGCATTATTCTCCCGAAGCCTGGCAACAGATAGCGCCGCGTTTCGAGGGTTCATGGTGGCCCGCCTGTACAAAATGGTTGGCGCTACACTCAAGTGGGAAGGTCAGCCCGCCACCTTTAGGAAATGCAAAGGCGGGAATTCCCATATTGTGTGATGCACCGGGAACTTATGTGTTCCAAAAATAAGGATGACGGGTCATCTCCCCAACTTTCACAATCACGGATTGTAAAATGAATGACGCTGAAAATGATTTACTGGTTAATTATACTTTCGATGAAATTCAAATTGGCATTACCGCCAGTGTGTCGCATCAATTAACACAGCAAGATATTAACCTATTTGCCATTGTGTCTGGCGATATCAATCCGGCGCACGTTGATGCTGAGTATGCAAAGACGGATATATTCCATAAAATAGTGGCTCACGGCATGTGGGGAGGGGCTTTGATTTCCACTGTATTAGGCACCAAACTACCGGGTCCCGGCACTATTTATTTAAGCCAGTCGCTTAAATTTCTGCGTCCTATTGGGGTAGGGGATACAGTTATAGCCAGTGTAACGGTCACTAAAAAAATTGAGGGGAAACATCAAGTAGAATTGGCCTGTCTATGTACAAATCAGCATGATGAAACAGTTATTGAGGGTGTTTCTTTGGTATTAGCTCCTCAGGATAAAATCATTCGCAAACGTGTGGTTTTGCCGGAGGTGGTTTTTAGGGATTAATATGTGCTACGGCTTTTTGCATTAGGGGCGGATTTACATCCCCTAAAGCATGAATAAGTGCTACCTCTAACACTTCCTTCAGCCAGATTCATGGTGTCACTAGCCGTTTTGCCAGGGCATTAGCAAACAAGTAGTAGCTCGCTGAGCAGGCGGTAGACTCACATAATGTTCGGTCATCATCTCTGTCCGCTTTTGGAACCGACGTTCCAGAGCTATCCGATGCACACATTTTGTAATTACTAGAAATGCTGAGTACGTCGTCCCCGCTTTACCGAATTATCCTAAAATATCAGCCTATCAAGCGGGGATCTAGTGCCCACCTTTCCAACGGAACGCACAAATGCCAGTCATAACTGTTTATTGCCACTTCACTTTGTTTGAAAATTAGGTACTGGATCCCCGCTTGATAGGCTGATATTTTAGGATAATTCGGTAAAGCGGGGACGACGAACTCTAATTCTGGCGGCTAAAAAAAAGTGTGCATCCGATAGCGTTCCAGAGAGGTAAGCTGATGCTGTTGATACATAAAGCCAGCCACAGTCTGAAACTGGCGATTATCAAACAATGTCTTCAACCAGCAGCATAAGTCGTCGGGTGTTTTTTTAAGAGGAAGTAATGGCTAGCCTGCTTGATGTTTTTAATGGCTTGAGTGGATAGCATAAGAATGACTTGAAAAATAAAATACTAACCCAATATTAACCAGCTCAAATTGGACTTCTTCTTAAAGGCATCCTAAATGGTCATTGGCAAAAAACTCGTATTGCTAGCCGACAAAGGACGGGGAAGTAAAAAAATTAAAAAGAGGAATGCATATTGATCAGCGATCTTTCTGATGTGAAAAACTTACTTGTTGGCGCGATAGGCGCTGTTATCGGTTCTTTGTTAGGTGCAATAATTGCTGTTGTAGGTGCATACTTTTTTACCAGAAAAATTGAGCGTGAAAAGCTTCTGACACAGAAAAAGGAGGAAGTATTAATATTAATTTTTAGTGTGTTAACCTCTCGTGCCAATGCTCGTAATTTTTATCATGGGAATTTGACAGTATATGAGGATAGTTATACTCCTGAGAAATTTGAACATGATTTGAAAAACATAGAATTAAAGCTACTCCATGCAGCAGCTTTGATTAAGGCCTATATTGGCAATAAGCTAAAGGAATTCAATGAGGGGTATGCATTGATAATGGGTAAAGAAGGTTTTTTCCAACAACGGTTGGCATTCGTTAAAGCTATTCGCACAGCGGGAGAGAATGTAATGAAGCCAGGATTGAATGAATACTCAAGAGATCACAGACAAGATTATCACAATCAGCATAAAGAGATGGAATATAAAAAATTTCTTGAGATATTAAATAAGGCTGAGTCAGCTTTATGGGAGTCATCTTACAAATTGATTGATATGTTGCAAGAATAAAGACATATTACAAAAAATTTTTATATTCTCACCGCCAAAGATTATCAAACCTACAATAGTCCCAGTCCCGCACGATCTATAAGCAAAGGGTCAAATCTGAGCAAAGGGTCAAATCTGGATTTATGCCTTTTATAGCATGAAGGTGAGTAGACCAGCGGAACTGCCCCTCTGGCCCCTCGCAGAACCGTACTTAACACTCTCGTGTTATACGGCTCCCATTAAATGGACACAGTTGTAATACCTATTCTCCAATGCGCGAATAGACTCTTATGTTTCACCGCAAACTCCGCCATACACCTCGTTGCGTAGGTTTTCCGGTTCGCCAGCTTCGCATATTTCCTCATACTCCACATTGTGAGCGTTCGGTTAAATCTCTGGAATACTTTATTTAGCGCTGATTTGGTGAATTTTCCATAATAGTTAATCCACCCTTGTATCTTTGGATTGAGCCACTTCGCCAGTTCTTGCAGACTTAGGTTGCTTTTGTTCCTTACATTCAGCTCCCTAATTTCCTGTGTAATGGCTTTTTCTGCTTTTGGACTTATTGCTGGTAGAAAACTTCCAAATATTTCTTTTGTCTTCCTGTTTTCTGCTCTCCTTACTCGAAATTCATATCCCAGAAATTCAAAGCTTGTATTGCCAGTATAGGCTTCCTTTCGACCGCCATCTTTGCAGTACACTATCTTTGTTTTCTCTGGATGTATTTCAAGCTTGCATTCCCTAAACCGCTGTTCAAGCTCACTTAACAAAGTCTCAGCCTGTTCTTTGGTTTTACAATGGCAGATTCCATCATCAGCATATCGACACCACAGTGATTCTGGATGATACTTTGTCATCCATACATCAAAAACGTAGTGCAAATATAAATTACTTAGCAGCGGACTAATGACCCCGCCTTATGCGAAGAAAGTAATTATGCAAAGTAGTTCTTAAAGTTTCCCATTAATTCAACAACTTCATTTCAATTTACTTTGCATAATAGCCTAGAGCGATAATAGAGTCTAGCACTCTAATTATCATTTCTAGGAGATATTTTTATGCAAAATAAACCATTGATTGATCTGCTCCGTGATTTGGAGCAAGAAATGCTTCGTCTAGGTTACACTGAAGGTTCCATGAAGTTTTATCGTAGACGCTGGCAAATGTTATTAGGATTTGCACAAGAACGCGATGAACCCTTTTTTTCTGAAAGTTTAGGAATGGATTTTCTCGAAAAGTATTTTCATATTCTTGAAAAAGATTCTAACCGTAAACTTTCCCAATCAGAAGTTCAAGAACTCCGCATCATACGGGTAATTGGAGACTTTCAACTCCATCATGCCATTTTACGTCGATATTTTAAGCACAAAGAAATTTTAACTGAACCCCATTTTTTAACTATCAGTCATCGATTTAAATCCTATTGCGTAGATAATGGCTATTCTGAAGTAACCATTGATCATTATGTTAAACAATCTGCAAGATTTATGGATTACCTCGCTTCACAGCAAATTATCAGCTGTCAGAAAATTAATCTCGCATTCATTCATAATTATATTAAAACTTTATCTGGTTACGCCTATAAAACCGTGGAACAAAATATTTGTTCCTTGCGCGCATTTTTTCGTTTCCTTTTAAAAACAGAGGAGGTTGCGATTGATTTTGCAGCAAAAACACCAATGGTTCAAGCCAGAAAGCAAACTCGTATTCCATCTGTATGGACAATCGATGAATTGAAAAAATTGATCGCCGCTATTGATAGAGGAAGTCCAAAGGGTAAACGAGATTATGCCATCATTTTGTTAGCCTGTTGTTTGGGGATGCGATGCCTGGATATTAAACATTTAAAAATGGAAAATTTTAAATGGGAAGAGAAAAAATTAATTTTCACTCAATCTAAGACGAAAACCCCTACTGTTCTTCCGTTAACTCCAGAAGTAGGCTGGGCGGTAATTGATTACCTCAAGCACGGTAGACCTAAAATAGACAGCCCCTTTATTTTTGTCAAGCACATGGCTCCTTTTGGTCCCTTTGCAGAAGACGATCATTTAGCTCAGATCATTAAACATTATATGGAGCTGGCGCATCTACCTACTTTGAAAAAAAGAAGAGGGATGCATTCCCTTCGACATACGATGGCCAGTCATCTTTTGGAAAAGGACACACCGCTTGCTGTTATTTCTGACATTCTCGGTCATATGGATACTGACTCCACGGCAGTTTATTTAAAAGTTGATACGAAGAAACTAAGAGAATGTGCAATGACTTTTGGGGAGGGTATTCATCATGAATAATTTTAATTATACCGGCCCTTTCAAGGATCATATTCAAAATCATTTAAAATTAAAACAGGCTATTGGATACAAGTATGATACTGATGCCGGGCATTTAAAACGTTTCGATCAATTTACATTAGATAAATATCCTCAAGCGACTATTCTGACTAAGGAAATGGTACTTGATTGGTGCAGCAAAAAAACTTATGAGGCACAAGCCAACCAAAGCTCGCGTGCTTCTGTCATTCGGCAATTTGGAAAATATCTCGATTCTATCGGAATGAACGCTTATGTCTTAGCCAAAGGTTATTATCCTAGCGCAAAACAATATATACCGTATATTTATACTATTGAAGAATTGGAAAAATTTTTCTCTGAAACCGACCGATGTCAGTATTGTTGCGAATGTCCCTATCGGCACCTGATTATGCCTGTGATTTTTCGCATGATCTATCTATGCGGATTGAGATTATCCGAAGCCAGACTGCTTAAAGTTGCAGATGTTGATCTAAAAGACGGTGTCCTCAGCATCCATCACGCTAAAAAAGATAATTGCCGATTGGTGCCTATGTCCGCCTTTCTAACGGATCTATGTCGAAATTTCTCAAAAAAAGTGCACCTAAACTCAGCCGAAAGTGATTATTATTTTCCAGCATTGCATGGTAAACCCATGACAAAAACTAATCTTTATCATAACTTCCGCAGATTTTTATGGCGTGCCAAAATTTCCCATGGCGGCAGAGGACATGGCCCACGCATTTATGACTTTCGACACGTTTATGCCGTGCATTGCTTAAAAAAATGGGCTGAAGAAGAAAAAGATCTCACTGTTTACCTGCCTCTGTTAAAAACCTATATGGGACACGACTCATTCAACGAAACTGCCTATTACCTCCGCTTAACTGCCGATGTATTCCCTCACATCACGTTAAAAATAGAGACTCAGTATCCAAACATCATCCCCATGCTTGGAGGTGAAACCAATGAAACCCACTGATTTTGCAAAATACCTAACTGAATTTCTTTCCATTTACTTGCCAACGCAGAAAAATGTCAGCAAAAATACTATTCACTCTTATCGAGATACATTTAAATTATTGATTAATTACTGTCAAGAGATTAAAAAAATTTCGGCAGAAAAAATCACTATTAGTATTCTCTCAAGCCAATGGTTGATTGATTTTTTACAGTGGCTGGAAACAGACAGAAAATGTAGCATATCCACTCGAAATCAAAGACTAGCGGCTATTCATTCTTTTTTTAGATATTTACAGGCAGAAGAGCCTGCTGGTATATTTAATTTTCAAAAGATCACAGCTATCCCCATTAAAAAAGCACAGAAAAAAATTGTGGAATATCTGACTCCAGAAGCTATGAAATTACTTTTGGAGCAGCCCGACAAACATACGTTGAGGGGTAGACGTGATTTAACGTTAATGGCGGTCTTATATGATTCTGGAGCACGCGTGCAGGAAGTATGTGATCTGAAGATCGGTGATGTTAGTTTACAAGAACCCGTTGTTATTACGTTAACTGGCAAAGGAAATAAAATCAGACGGGTACCTATCATGAAAAATACAGCTTCTTTATTAAAAAATTATTTGTCGGAAAATAACTTAGATAAAACTTGGAAAAATGAAAATCCACTATTCACAAATAACCAACATAGGAAACTGACAAAAGAAGGCGTGTCTTACATAATTGCAAAGTATGTTGAATCTGCCAGAAAAAAATCAACCATAGTACCTTTAAAAGTACATGCCCATATGCTTCGCCATTCAAAGGCGATGCATTTATTACAAGCGGGTGTTAATCTCATCTATATCCGTGATTTTCTTGGTCACGTTGACCTGAAGACCACAGAGATATATGCCAGGGCAGATACTGAAACCAAAAGAAAAGCTGTTGAAAATCTTTATCCTGATTTAATTGAAAGTAATCTGCCTGATTGGAGCAAAGATCAAGCATTGCTTTCGTGGCTGTCTGAGTTAAAATAAACACCATGAGAAATTATGCAAAGTAAATAAAAGTAAAATCATTATTTTTTAATAACCTAAGTAATTTACTTTGCATAATGTCCTACTTCGCATAAGGCGGGTTATGCAAAGCTTTGCATAATCCACCCTGGGGTGTTCCGGTATCCCTGCTTTTGACAGTTCCGTCCGGCAACTCCACGGGGGCTTTTATCCATCGCTCTAAATACAATAATATACATTTATTGTCGGTATGTTGACGCACCGCTTTCATCAACAGATCATGGTCTATGTTGTCAAATAGCCCTTTTATATCAAACTCTATGAGCCAGTCGTAACTCCAGCACCGCTTTCGTGTGACCCCTATAGCATCCAGCGCCGATTTGTTCGGTCTGTATCCATATGAGTCTTCCAAAAAGTGTGGCTCTACTAATGGTTCAAACATCAGCTTGATCGTCATTTGCGCTATTCTATCCGATACAGTCGGCACTCCAAGCAGTCTTGTTCCTCCCTGCTTCTTAGGGATTTCTACCCCTCTCACAGCTGGCGGAAAATAGCTGCCTGAGCTGAGTCTGTTCCAGATTTTGTATAGGTTCTTACTCAGTTTCTTATCAAAGTCGAGCAAGGATTCTCGGTCTATTCCAGCACCACCTTTGTTCTCTTTGACTCGTTGATAAGCCTCCCATACTAACCTCTTTGATATTACAAATGGTTTTGGTTTATCCACTTCTTATCCTCTTTTCAAGTTCCGAAATTGACAACCACATTTAACGCTGCCCCTTCGCTCCACTCCCATTACAGGAGTTTCATCACTACTACGAACAGCTCCGTCACAGTTTCTGGCATCGATACTCTCACTCTTGAGATTTTACCCCTTGAGTTTCTCTCTTTTGCATCCAGATAACTGCTTCCCGCAGTTCCACATTAAAGCCCAGGTTAGGCTCGTGCCATCTCTACGCCGAACGCCACATACTCAGTAAGCAGGTTGCCTGTATGTTTGTCCCAAAATATCTGGAAGATTTTGATTTTGACGTTACTTAGGTCTAACGACGCTTCAACAATGGTTCAGTTTTATTCACCTTCCTAACCCCTACCTCGCCAGTTTTCCGCTGGCTTTACTTAACGCTCACTACCGTTTTCCTTGAACAGCAGCTTAAGTTGGTTTGTGACCGACTCCTGCAAGCAGATCACGGCGGGCCTTCCGCCATCTTTATTGTAGCTTTGCTACGGCGCACTCCAGATTTGACCCCTATAGATATTCCCCTAGATACATATCAACTTGATGTTGTCATTCCCGCGAAGGCGGGAATCTATCCCTACTTGGCAGTAACTATGATGGAATAGGCAGTGGTAAATCAATCTTATTGAGCGAGATAATCTAAAATGGCTGAATTTGGCTAAGGAGTTATTGTCGTAGTACAAAATATTTTTTGGTAGCACAACCCGCCTACGAGACGGCTTTTTTTAAACTCCTCGCCATACATGGATGGGTTCCCGCCTTCGCGGGAATGACATGCCTGTGAGGGAATGGCAATGTCATTTTTTTATCCCTGAAGAACCCCCTGTGTCAGCATAGTTGTCGCCTCTACTTATAACCCTGGGGGCAGAGGAAATAAAAAATGGCAACAATATCAGAAGCGGGGAAATAAGCAACTGTGAAAAAAAGCATTAAACCGAATGGTCAAATGCTACGAGAAATAGCCGACTCTAATTGCATCGGATATTCAACGCTGAGCTGTTTTGCTTCAGATGGAGCCGTTAACCAAAATCAGCTTATCCTTGCCCTGTAATTGCTGATCCATTTGCTGCGCTCAGAAAACCAGCTAGGGATTAATATAGTTATTTTTACCAGAATTTTATATTTTTAATATAAGACATTGATTATAAAGAATGAGTAACCTGGATCAAGCACTACCATCGATCGTGCGACTGGGAATAAATCATAACTTAATGGTGCCCTTCCTCGTCACAACCAGCGCTAACAAAACTTGTTGTAACAACCTAGCTGAATTTTAAAATGGCAGATGGACATACTGCTCATTTACCTGTAAATTTCGTAGACAGCCTACGAAATTTACAGGACAAAGCGGCATGAAAAGAAATATTTCTGACAAAATCAATGTCTTACTGGAAATGTTCCCAGTGGTTGCCGTCATTGGTGCCAGGCAATGCGGCAAAACTACTTTAGTTAAAAGCCTGCGGCCTGAATGGCTTTATATGGATTTGGAAAAGCCTTCTGACTTTAACCGTATTGATTTTGATCCCGAATTTTTTTTCCAACAAAATCCCCAACATATTATTTTTGATGAAGCACAATTATCACCGAAATTATTTGCCATATTACGCCACGTTATTGATAACAATCGCCAGCAAACCGGCCGCTTCATTTTGACGGGATCGAGCAGCCCAGAGTTATTGACTCATATTTCCGAAAGTCTAGCAGGCCGGATTGCCACTGTTGAATTAGGCACACTTAAAGTCAACGAAATATATAATCAATCGCTCAGTCCTTTTTATCAACTTTTTTCACAACCCTTATCGCGTGAATTTTTTGACGATCTAGCCCCACCCCAATTGCATCTTAACCAAATACAACAGGCATGGTATCAAGGGGGATATCCAGAACCCGTGCTGCAAGATTCAGCCGTATTCTATTTACAATGGATGGAAAATTATGAAAACACCTACATATACCGTGATATTGCTAAACTCTACCCGCGTCTGAATAAAATAGCTTACCAGCGTTTCTTATCGATGTTATGTAAACTTTCTGCAACGATACTGAATAAGTCTGAAATTGCCCGAGCATTGGAAGTCAGTGAAGGCACTATTCGTGAATTTTTAAATATTGCAGAAGGCACTTTTTTGTGGCGCCAATTACAAAGTTATGAAAAATCATCTATAAAAAGCCTTATTAAAATGCCCAAAGGACATATTCGGGATAGTGGTCTTACCCATTCATTGCTGCGCATAACCAATCCACAGCAATTATATGGCGACCCTATTGTGGGGCGTTCTTTTGAAAGTTTTATCATTGAAGAATTGATTAAAGGGTTACAGTCATTACTATTGTCTCACTGGCAACCCTATTACTATCGCACCCGCAGTGGCGCTGAAATTGATTTGATTCTGGAAGGCCCTTTTGGAACCTTACCGATTGAAATTAAATATGGCATAAACACTAATTTACGCCAACTAAAAGTCCTGGAGGATTTTGTTAAAAACCAGAATTTACCCTTCGCTCTACTCATCAATCAAGCTGAAAAACCTTACTGGTTAACCAAATATATTTATCAGTTACCCGCAAATTATTTATGAATAGGTAGGATGACAGTGCGAGCAGCTTAGTTTTCTAAACGAACTTTTACATAAGCCCCAGGTGCCTCTTCAATATATTTTATGGATGTACTATCCATTTTAGGTTGTGCAATTTTTGGGCCAGCATATTGTTTTAGCCATTGTAGCCAGTCAACCCACCATGAGCCTGGATGTTGTTCAGCACCAAGCTCCCATTGTGTAGGATCTTCGGTTAATTGCTCATTTAGCCAAAAACTGTATTTCTTCTTTTCTGGAGGATTAATTACACCTGCTACGTGTCCTGAAGCAGCCAGCACAAATTTTTTGTGACCTCCATAATACTGTAATCCATTGTAGCAAGTTTGCCAGGGAACAATGTGATCATTTTTGGTGGCGAGAAAATAACTAGGAATAGTGATTTTACTTAAATCAAGAGGTGTTTCGGCAATGCTGATCTGATTGGGCTTAATGAGATTGTTATGCAAATACATTTGTCGCAAATAAAAACTGTGAACATTTGCCGGGACATTAGTCGAATCAGAATTCCAGTACAGTAGATCGAATGGCGCGGGCTTTTTCCCTTTCAGATAATTATTTACAAAATTATTCCAGATTAAATCGTTAGCCCGTAATGCACTGAAAACGGAGGCCATAACTTGACCTTCGAGATAACCTTTTGCTTGCATATGTTGCTCTAATAGGCCCAATTGTTGTTCATCAATGAATACCCCTAACTCGCCAGGCTCAGAAAAATCTAATAATGTCGTTAAATAAGTAGTGCTAGCAATAGGACATTTTTTTTGTGCAGTTAATTGAGCGACTAAACAAGCGAGTAGGGTTCCGCCAATGCAATAACCCAAAGCATTAATAGTTTTTTCACCGGTTAATTGCATGATCACTTTCAGGGCAGTCGCTGGACCTTCTTCCACATAATTTGCAAAAAGTTTATTGCTATGCTTCGCATCAGGATTAACCCAAGAGATTAAAAAAACAGTATGTCCCTGTGCGACCAACCACTTAACAAATGAGTTTTTGGGTTGCAGGTCAAGGATATAATATTTGTTGATCCAGGGTGGAACTATTAATATGGGGCGTTGGTGGACTTTGGTGGTAGTCGCGTTATAGCAGATTAGCTGCATCAGATCGTTTTGGTACACCACTTTACCCGCAGTTGCAGCGATATTCTCCCCGAACTTAAAGTGATCAAGATCTGACATTTTAATATTCAAGGCCCCATTGCCCTGCTTAATATCTGCCATAAACTGTTTCATGCCGGCGCGTAAATTGTCACCATTGGAGGTGACGGTAGCCTCCAATACTTCTGGGTTGGTGGCAATAAAATTCTCAGGCGATAACGCATCCATAAATTGTTGCGTATAAAATTCGAGCCTAGTTTGCAATTTTTTTTCTTGATTAGCGATCGATTTTGCCAATAATTTGGCATGTTGCGACATAAGTGAATGATTATCTTTGATAAAATCAAATAGGTAATTATTGCGCCAAAGTTTCTGCTGTGTAGGTTCATGTGTGAGTTGCGAGTTTGTTTTTAAAGCCGTACCAGAAAAATTTTGCGTAAAATTTTTACATAAGGCTAAATAATCTTGGAGATAATTTAGTTGGGCGACAAAAACTTTTTCAGGGTTTTCCAGCACTTTTAAGTTGAATTCTTGCCAAATATTCATTAACAGATTGAGGTTATAGTCAAATTGCCATTGGTTCTCTAAAAGTGCTTCATTAATCAGTTCCTGATTTTTTGCAGGTAATGCTGCAGATTGCTTTGGCAGTTGCCGAGAAAGGGGTAAAGGTGTTCTTTTGGCCATGGTTTATCTCCTATGGGTGCGTTCCATCGCATTAATTACTCTTAGATTGTACAAAAAATAAACCAAAAACTCTACTTAATCACTCCTTGTAGTTCCGCCAGGCTGGTTATAGGAGGCAGGCACTGGGTGCCCTTGCATATATAAGCTATCGTAGACCCCACAGATTTTTTTTCAGCTATAGCCGCTGGCAACTGCGAAGCATTGTCCTCTATAGCCAGTATCATTCGTCCAGGGGCATAGTTTTTCTGCAGTGCATCTTGCCATAGGCTTAATTCAACGGGTTGGCCGCGCAAGATGATGATTTCAAGCGGTTTCAAATATTCTTGTAAGGTAATGAGCAGCGATGAGTGTGCGCTTGGATATTGCGTTAAATCCAGCCAGGAGGAAAGTAGGGTTTGTTCTACGAAATGTAAGTAGCGAGTCTCGCCCAATAGATAACCTAGATGTAGTAAGCTCGAACAAGCAATGCTATTACCGGAGGGTATAACATCGTCCGTAAAGTTTTTGGGGCGGTAAATTAATGGTTCATGATCATTGGCAATAAAGAAAAAACCACCATGCTCAGTGTCGGCAAATTGATTTAGCAATACCTCGACCAATTGTTGTGCCCAATTAAAATACTGCGAATCCCAACGAAATTGCACATAGGTTAAAATGGCGTCAATTAAAAATGCATAATCATCTAAATAAGCAGATAAGTGTGCTCGTCCATCTTTATAAGTGGCCAGCAGGCGTTGGTTCTTCCATAGATTATCAGCAATAAATTTTAGAGCACGTTCAGCAGAATCCAGCAACTTGGGTTGTTGCAACTGGATTCCAGCCATTATCATGCCCTTGATCATGAGGGCGTTCCAGGAGGTGAGGATTTTTTCATCACGGGCTGGTTTAATTCTTTGGTTGCGTTCCTGTAATAATTTGCCGATCGCTGAATTAATCATATGGCGGACCTGTTCTAATGGGATATGTGACTTTTGTGCTATCTGTTCTGCGGTATAGATAATATGCAGCTGCCACTGGCCTTCAAAATTGGCGGGCAAGGTCAGATTGAAATGCAAGCACAACAGCCGGTACTCCTCCGCGGATAGTATTGTCTGGATTTGTTGTGGAGTCCATAAATAAAAACGACCCTCAACTCCTTCAGAATCCGCATCCATTGCACAATAAAAGCCCCCTTCCGGCGATTGCATTTCATTTATAACCCAAGCGGCAGTTTCTGCCAATATTTTATGAAATAAGGGTTGCGGATGTATCGCATCGGCAATAGCATATAAAACTAATAATTGCGCATTATCGTAGAGCATCTTTTCAAAGTGCGGGATATGCCATTTCGCATCTACTGAATAGCGATAAAACCCGCCCCCTACCTGGTCATAAATTCCTCCTGCAGCCATTTTTTCTAAGGAATAGATTACTTTATCCAGTGAAGTGTTATTAATATCGTTTTGTTGCTTGGCGGCAAACCCATCGTGCACCAATAATTGCAAATTATTGGGATTGGGGAATTTGGGTGCCTGTCCAAAACCGCCATTTTCAGAATCATAACTGATAGTGAGTTGTTGTATGGCAGGTTGCCACGGAGCAAAATTTAAGAGTTCCTTGCTGGCAGGTGTGAGATGCGAAGAATCTTGTAATGCGTTTAATAATTGTTGTGAGTGCTGGGCAACTTCTGCTGGATGATGTTGGTAGAAATTAGCGATTTGTCGCAATAGGTCTTTAAATGCAGGTAATTGGTAGCGAGGTTCTTTTGGGAAATAAGTGCCAGAAAAAAAAGGTATGTGTTGTTCCGGATCCATAAATAGTGTAAGCGGCCAACCGCCACTGCTTTGCGTCAGCATTTGATGAGTCATTTGATAAATTTTATCAAGGTCGGGCCGTTCTTCACGGTCTACTTTGATATTCACAAATAATTGGTTCATCAGTTGCGCTGTTTCGGGGTCTTCAAATGATTCATGCGCCATAACGTGACACCAATGGCAGGCAGAATAGCCTATAGATAACAGAATGGGTTTATGTTCACGTTTTGCTATACTCAAAGCTTCCGCACTCCAAGGATACCAGTTCACTGGGTTATGGGCGTGTTGTTGCAGATAGGGGCTGGTTTCCTGGGCGAGGTGGTTGGTGGTAGACATGGAAGTGCTTTATCCTTTAGAGGTTAAGTGAATAGGAGCATCATTAGATAATATTGCCTTAATTTAAATGATGTAAGGTAAGTTAAGGTTTTACAGAGTTGTTACGTAAGCCTTGAGCGCCGTAGTTGTTAGCAATTGAAGCAGAACAATCGGGGTGGTCAAACCATATGCTGTCATGTAAGAACTGCAAGGAAAGTTTGCAGTAGTTTTGTTACAGTTATTTTTATACGCGATGGTTGCTGCCATTAGATTTATATATCCAATTAGAGGCAAGAAAAACATGTCATTTTTTAGTTTTAGATGCGAAAACCAACCTGGAATTATTAATACACTGCGGGCCCGTGCCAGCGAGACAGCTAATATAATAAACTATTTTCTAGCACAACCAAGCGAACGAATGCTAGTTTATTCTGGAAGAGCGATGGTTGCGCTAGGAATTATGAGTATGTCGTCAGGCGTGATAGATATGGGAGTAAACCGAGGAGCTGATGGACGAACAGCCCCTTTAGTAGTGGGCGGTCTTTTTTTCTGTATTGTGGGGGGGGTGATAGGACAATTGTATGACCAGCCCGCAGTAGCACAGCAACAGAATGGAGGCCAGAATGACAATGATGTTGATGATGTTGATGATGTAGCTGATTTTGCTCCTTGATGCGTTAAATAGTAGCGGAAAAAATATTTCCGCTGGTCCTTTGGTAATATTCCAGTTATCATTGCCCAGACCAGCGGAAATTATTACTACACCCATCTGAAAAAACAAAAATGCCAGAACTCCCGGAGGTTGAAACCACTCGGCGTGGTCTGCAACCCTATCTTGAACAGCAAATTATTCAAAATGTCATTATACGTGACCACCGTCTGCGTTGGCCCATAGTATCTGATATTATTGAAAATCTTCGCGGTAATAGAGTGCAACGAATTGAACGGCGCGCCAAATATTTATTATTTATTTTAGATCGCGGAACCGTAATTATTCATTTAGGTATGTCTGGTAGACTAAGCATTTTAACCCGCTTGAGCGCACCGAAAAAGCACGATCACTTCGACATTGAATTTGCTAATCATCTGGTGTTACGCTACACCGATCCGCGACGTTTTGGCGCTTTTTTATGGACTGAAACAGATCCTTATTCCCACCCATTATTAAAAAATTTGGGAGTAGAGCCCTTAGAAAGAAATTTTACTGGCAAGTATTTATGGCACATATCGCGTAGTAGAAAAATTCCCATCAAGTCTTTTATTATGGATGGTAAAGTTGTGGTTGGGGTGGGTAATATTTATGCAAATGAGGCTTTGTTTATTGCCAGGATTAATCCCAAAACACCAACAAACACTATTTCAATGCAAGAATTCAGACGCCTGGTTTTAGCAATTAAACAAGTGTTACGCGAGGCAATTAAACGGGGTGGCACTACCTTGAAGGACTTTCTCAATAGTGAGGGTAAAGCCGGTTATTTCGCCAACCAGTTACAAGTCTATGGCCGTGAAGATTTACCGTGTGTCAGGTGTGGCTGCCCTTTAAAAACAACACGAATTGGACAACGCAGCACAGTTTATTGTGAAAAATGCCAGCCACTATAGTATTGAGTGGTGTTGTTGCATGTCATTCAACCCACTAAGGGAAGCGCTTTGATCTCGTCTCACACAAGGTTGAGATTTGCTTAAAGCGAGTATTTAAAGTATCTTTTTTTGAAGGAAGACTCAGATAAAATGCCAGTAGAGGCTGCCCCCTTCCTAACCTTCCCCCGCAAGCGGGGGAAGGGACTTGCTCGAGCTAGCATGGAATTGGCTGCATAGCTTAACTTATTCTACTGAACCAGTCCCTTCCCCCGCTTGCGGGGGAAGGTTAGGAAGGGGGTAGCTTCAGGTGGCAACCATTCTGTATGAACTATAAAATAATGACCTTTAAGGAGAATGCATACATGGATAGCAATCATTTTCAAAGAAGTTTTAAATTTGTTGATTTAAAGGAATTACCGCCTAAGCCTCGTAAGGCTGGATTAATCGAAATAAGAGGGCCTTATTACGAAGCTTTTAGCGTCAACCAACTAGAAGATCTTCTTGCCACCTGGGGCCATTATATTGATGGTTTCAAATTTGCTGGTGGAACTCAATCATTATTGCCTAAAGCAACAGTCAAATCCTTTACTGATCTCGCCCATAAACATCAGGTTTATGTGAATACCGGCGGTTTTATTGAAAGAATTGTTATTCAAAATCCTGCGCATGTGGACTTTTATTTAAATGAAACAAAAGAATTGGGATTTGATATTGTTGAAGTGTCCAGCGGTATGTTTAATCATCCGGATGATTTTTGCTTGCAAGATCAAATTGCAATTGTTAAAAAAATAAAAAAATTAGGATTAAAAGCAAAACCTGAAATCACTATCATGAGCGGCGTGGGTGGCGGCTCAAAAGAATTTGGTTATAGTAAAAAAATTAAGTCTATAAAAAATTTAAAAGATTTAATTGCAGAAGGCGAGCAATTTTTTGCTGCAGGCGCTGATATGTTAATGGTTGAGTCCGAAGGTATCACCGAAGGGATTGAAGATCCAAAAAATTGGCATACCGAGATTATTTTTGGATTAATAGAGAAATTTGGTATTGAAAAGCTGATGTTTGAAGTATCTCCAGAAGATGATGAAGCCCGCAAAACATTTAAATGGTATTTAAAAAAAGTGAGTACTGATATTAATTTAATGATGAATTCAAAGAATATCGTTGAATTTAATGCTTGGCGATTAGAATTATGGGGTGATCGCGAACTTTGGCATGGCAAAAAAGCATCCATATAACTTAGGACTTGTTTTCTATCAATAATTCTCTATCACTAATTCTAATGAGGCTCCTATGTATAAAATCCAAACTTTAAATACAATTGATATTTTGGGATTAAAGCAATTCCCACAACAGCTTTATGAAGTGGCCAGTCAGGTGGCTGATCCCGATGCTCTTCTGGTGCGTTCGGCGTCATTGCATGAAAAGCCTATGCCGCAGAACGTCAAGGTGGTGGCACGTGCAGGTGCTGGAGTTAATAATATTCCAGTGGATAAGCTGACTACGTTAGGAATTCCAGTATTAAATACTCCCGGGGCTAATTCCAATGCGGTGAAAGAGCTAGTGCTGGCCGGCTTATTACTGGCCTGTCGGAATATTTGTCAGGCATGGGAATACGTGCGTCAGCTACGAGGCAACGATGAGGAAATAAATGCGCAAGTAGAGCGTGACAAGAAACAATTTGCTGGTTTTGAATTACCCGGCAAAACCTTAGGCATTGTTGGTTTAGGTAATGTGGGGGTGAAAGTGGCCAATGCGGCCATTGGTCTGGGAATGCGCGTCATCGGTTATGACCCGACCATCACCGTCAAACGTGCCTGGGAGTTATCCGCACATGTGGAAGAAGTGCTAAGCCTGGAAGATCTTATGATGCAGTCTGATGTGATCAGTCTGCATATACCACTTACGGCAGAGACTCGGAATCTGATTAATGATACACGTCTGCGTTTGTCAAAGCCGGAGATGATTTTATTGAATTTCGCCCGCGACGGTATTGTAGATAAAACTGCATTGTTAACTGCGCTAGATGAAAATCGCGTATTAAGCTATGTGTGTGATTTTCCCTGTGCACAATTAAAAGACCATCCGCGTGTCATCAGTCTGCCGCATTTGGGTGCCTCTACTCGTGAGGCTGAGCAAACCTGCGCCATAATGGCAGTAAAACAAATTCGTGATTATCTGGAAACAGGCAATATTACCAATTCAGTGAATTTTCCTACTATCGAAATGCCTTTTAATCAGGGAGTCAGATTAGCTATTGTTAACTCTAATATTCCAAGTATGGTAGCGCAGATTTCCACAAAATTAGCTGACGCCAAATTAAATATTATCGATTTGTTGAATAGATCGCGTGATCAAATAGCCTATACATTAATCGATGTAGAAGGTGAAGTGACTCCGGGCGTCATTAAAGAAATAGCCACTATTCACGGCGTTATCAAAGTTAGGTGTTTAGAAAAAGCCAGATTAGCCGTGCAGGAAAAAACCCATGCAGTCCAATAATAATCATCCCTTAATTCCCATGGACGCTATTGTTTTTGACTGTGATGGAACACTGAGTCATATTGAAGGAATTGATGAATTAGCGCAGGTTTGCGGGGTTGGAGAGCAGGTTAAAAATTTGACAGCAGAGGCTATGGGACATTCTGGGATTAATCCAGAGTTATATCGACAGCGTTTGGATTTAGTCATGCCGACGCGAGATCAGGTTGCAGCTTTAGGGGATCATTATTTTCAGCATATGGCCCCCGGTTTATTAACTGTCCTAAAAACACTAACTCGTTTGGGTAAAGCTATTTATATTATTTCGGCGGGATTATATCCGGCTGTCGTGCGTTTTGCTCACCTATTAAATATTCCAGCTGCGAATGTGTTTGCGGTTGATATTTATTTTGACGAACAGGGACGCTATCGCGATTTTGATCATGAGTCTCCATTGGTGTTTTCCGATGGTAAATGTAGAATTGCGGCTCATTTGAAGCAGCGATATCCACAGTTGGTCTATGTGGGTGATGGTTTGAACGATGTTGCCACCCAGGACGTTGTTACTCGGTTTGTAGGTTATGGAGGAGCTTATTATCGAGAAAACATTGAGCGGATGTGCCAATACTATATTAATGTTCCCTCCCTATTACCGCTGCTGCCGTTATGTCTGACAGCAGAGGAAATGTCGCAAGTGGTACTCTTATAAGGACCAGCCCTAAGGCTCTGTAAAACAATAACCTATCTTTTTAACATCCCATCTAAGACCCATCTTCGCAGGCGGGAGGGGATAGAAAAACACTTACATAGAACAACCGACGTTCCGTCGACTATGCGCGCATTTTTCTACCCCCTCCCGTCTGCAAATCTGAGTCTCATCTGGGCGCTAAAAAGATAAGTTATTGTTTTACAGAGCCTAAGCTACTATGCCACCGCGAATTGCATGGGTTTCATCTTTTAAAAAAATAGAAAGCGGATTTACCTGCTCTTTAAGAATTTTTTCATTAAAACCCATTAATGCATTATTCAAAATTTGGTTATCTGCTTCACTAGGATTAAAATCCGCTGTAATTGTATACATGAATTGATCTCAACTAAAAAATAAATAAACCATTAATACTTATGTTGTCCCCAGTTAACTACCAAATCAGGTAATTCAGATAAATCGTATTTTGCATAGACTAGCGTATCGCTAATTTTAGCAGTCAATGGTTCTCTCCTGCTGGCTTTAAGCACGCCTTCAAGAACAAAGCCTAATCGCTCAGCTAATTTTTTGCTGCGAACATTATTAATGTCGCAAGTAATGCCAAGCCTTTTAACTTTCATCTGTTTAAAAGCATACTGGACAATAGCATTTAGCGCTTCTGTCATATAACCTAATCGTTGATAAGAAGTTCTAATCCAATAACCCGTTTCTGCACAGGGTAATTCCCATACAATATGACAGAAGCTAGTTGCTCCAATGAGCTGCTTATTTTCGCGGTTAAAAATCAGTAATTGTAGCCACGGATCTTCACCTTTCTTTAATAGCCAATTGGCAGCGCATAGCCTTACCTGTTCTTCTGAATCCTCAACGCTTGGTTTTTCTTTTGCCCAATCCATAAATTGAGACAATGTTTCAAAAGATTCAATAATGGCTTTATTGAGCGCGACGCCGTCACCAATTTGCGGTGGTCTAATCAGTAGTCGCGGTGTTAAGATGGGCATTGGTAAGTCGATTAAGATAGGCTTCATATTTATTCTACCATTTCATAAATTTTCTGGGTGTCCTCTGTTAACAGTTTAAGCTTATTGATTTGCTTTAGTAGCTCATGTTCATTATTGCCTGTATGACCCATGATATCTGTAACAATATCTTTAAACCCCTTTGGACATAGTGCTAAAGAATTTGCTATGAAGATGGAATTTTTTTCGTTGATGAAATATTTCTCGTTGAGCGCAAAAATGACTTGAGTTAAGCAGGCGATGCTCCTAAATAAGCATCCGGCTACATAAAAAACATCACGGCGTTTTGCCGATTTTAAGCAGGCTTTTAAGGAAAAGTCTGCCTCCCAGATATATTTTTCAATAATCGCTTTTTTTAGCAGGGGCGGGTAATGTTCAACCTGTTGCTTAAAAGCAGCTAATATACCGTTAGTGTCATAAAGCAGCCGACTATAATAAATTTCTGACAAGTAATAGTAATCATGAAAGCCATGTGGATGGCCTGGATAATAATGACAAGACGTTTTACCTGACTGGCAATCTTTAATTACTTTGGCCACTAAAGAAATATCGCGGTATAACCAATCCACTGCTTGTCTGTTTACCGTTAACCAGCCACCGCCATTTACCCAACAACCCCATTCGCCAAAATCAGTGATTAAATTTTGTGAATGGCTATCATCCAGTTCAGCAGCAAGCAAATTAAGGTCGTTAATGGAAGGTGGCTGCTGAGGGTCGTAATATAACCCTAGATCAATGTCAGAATCAGGGTTCTCTTCATTACGTGCCAATGAACCACCTAATGTAATTGCTATAATCCCTTTTATCTTTTTTAAGCGATCAGCTATTTGCTGTGCCAAATCACATTTGGCTAAATAAAGTTCTGTATTATAGTTGCTGTACATGCTCATGTTCTCATTCATTCCGGTTACTTTATTGTATTATGCTGGGCCCTTTAGCTAAAGGATCTGCTAGACTATTTTGCCTCCTCCCTAAGATCTGTGAGCTGGTTAATGCCTTAATTCAGGTTGTTATGAAAATGCAGCAGAACGCTATTTTAATGCGGAATTACAGAGATCAGCCCTATAACGGTCGAGTCATTTTATTCAAAGCTAGGTCAAGTGATTCTGAGAAGAAAAGAGAAATAATCAATCTTACAGATAATGGATGGGGAAAATATGTAGAAAATTTAGAAATTTACCAGGCAACAGGCGAGCATAAAAATATGGTATATGAGCCTTATGTGGAAGATTTAGTAAAACAAGTAAAATTGATACTTCGTGCAAGCGGCCTGGATAACCCTTAATATTTACTTAATCTTGGGTTGCTAAAATCTCTAGATAAATGGCATTGTCGGATAATAATCTTTAATTAATTTAATCCATCGAAATCCACTTATGCTATCATTGGTTGCTGTTTTAGTAAAGATAACTAATTATTGGTGAGATAGAATTATGTTAGAAAGAAAACCACAAGTTCCGTTGGCCTTCAATAACCTTATATCGCAATTAGATCGTTATTCAGAGGTTTGTCGAAATAGACAAAATGACTATATAGTTCCCAGTAATGTGCGAGGGGCCGACAATGAGCTTGCCAAGAAGTTTGAAAATTATGCTAAATTTATGGAATGGAGTTCAGGGGTTTTAAAAACCTCAAAAGAAAGTTATAAAGCAACGGGTGATCCTAAGGAACTTTTTAAGGGAATTAACAGAATTTTAGGGTCTATTGAAAACTTTCCTCCTGATTTTAAGTTGCCTGGCACGAATCAAGTTCCTTCAGGCAATAGGCTTATAACGGATCAGCTGAAAAATACTTTGAACACTATAAGCAGGTCTTTTGAAAAAGAAAAAAAACAGAAAGATACTCAAGATATGGCGCTTTTAGGCTCCTTCAATTCCCTTTTATCAAAGCTGCAAAATTATTCTGAAACAAGAGTGCAGGAAAATAAGGGTAAGGAGCAAGACCCATATGCATTACGCGTGGTAGCGATTTCGAATATTTTAGAACAAGCGAGAAAAGATTTTGTAAAAAAACCCTCGGCAGCAATACTTAGAAGCGGAATATGTGACAGCGTAAATACGCTTAAATTGAGTGGAATAAAGTCGACGGATAAAGAGGCTGAGAAGAATATTATCAAGCCATTGATGGAAATGCTAAAAGTAGCAGACCCAGGTTTTTACCATAGAAAGGTATCTGAGCATAAGGTTGTAGTAGATAAAAATTTAAAAGCCTTCAAATCTCTTATATCAGATCTAGAAAATCATGCAGATAATAATAAGAAACTTGGCTCATTCATTCGAGACGAAATCTTACCTACTTTAAAGCAAGCCAAAAAAAATTTCCAAATGACTGATGATAATGGTAAGGGCAGGGGTGATTACAGAATACTGAGCAGAGCAATATTCGCAAGTGCAAACGCCCTTAATGCAAAAGTGGGGCCAGCAGGGTTTTCTTCCCTTATGTCTTCAGAAAAGGGGGCAACGATAAGGACTTTACTGACGCAGACTCAAGAGAAAATAAATCCAAGATTAACCGCCCATCTTAGGGATGTTCATGCTGGGAAAGTAAATACTATTAAGGAAATTAAAGAACGCCTTGCGACACCACTCCCCGGCTGGATTCCTAAAACACGGGCTCCAGGCAACACACCGCCACCTGCACCTGCACCGGGAGGGAGATGTGGGAGCGACTAAGGTCTGTTGATAATTCTACTATGGCTTGCATAAATCCTTGCACTACAACTTCGGTTGCATGACAAGCATATTTGTGTTAGTATTTCCAGATTAGTGGTAGCGCCGATTTGAGTTTCAGATTGCAGGCGCTGTATAAATTTTGCTAAAGCGTGTTGAGGTATTACTTTATGAAAGCTTGTCCAAAAAATAATTGTAGTTATAAAATATTCCCAAAAAAAACTCCACAGTATTTTCCTCATTATTCTATTAATTTCTTTCCCTCTTTAATGCATATGTGAAGCCTGCTTTATCCTGGGCCTGCGTAGTTAAACCTATCAGGGCCAGTTAAAGCAGGCTTTTTTCATAACAAAAAATTTCCAGATAAACTTTATTTAAGGGCTTGAACCCCAAGTGGTTTATTGCGCCCAAAAACTAAATAGTGAGAATGATAGCTATGTCAACCCGAGAAAAAATTCTTCCTGATCTGCAGCAGCAGAATAACCACCACCAGACTGTAGATACAGTTGATGAGTATGGATTTAGCACGCGCAGTATCCACGCGGGGATATCTCCCGATCCAACGACGGGCGCCATTTTGACACCGATTTTTCAAACGACTACTTATGTTCAAGAGGCTGTTGGAGTACATAAAGGTTATACCTATTCCCGCAGTGCCAATCCTACCGTGCTGGCATTAGAAAAAAACCTGGGCGCTCTTGATGAAGTGGAAAGGGCCGTTTGTTTTTCCACAGGAATGGCAGCGACCACGGCCTTATGCCTAACCTTGTTGCAAAGTGGTGATCATATAGTATGTTCTGACGTTGTGTATGGTGGTACGGTGCGGCTACTGCGAGAAGTTTTGATCAAATTCGGGGTCTCAACCAGCTTCGTCGATACGGCGGATCCCGCTAAAGTCAGATCAGCCATTACGGCCAATACCAAACTTATTTTTATTGAAACACCAGCCAACCCCACTCTAAAGTTGACTGATATTCAAGCGATTGCCCAAGTGGCACGTGAGAAAAAAATTCTGTTAGCTGTAGACAATACTTTTTTAACTGCCGCCCTACAGCAACCCTTTAAATTAGGTGCAGATATTATTCTATATTCAACTACAAAATATATTGATGGCCATAATGCCACAGTAGGCGGTGCGTTATTGGCGAAAGATCCTGCATTGGTAGAAAGGTTTATTTACCTGCGAAATGCCGTTGGCTCCATTCAAACCCCTTTTAATGCCTGGTTGACATTGCAAGGTGTAAAAACGCTACAAATACGTTTGCAGCAACATTCCCACAATGCGTTGCTGGTTGCGAATTATCTCAATAGTCATCCAAAAGTAGAGCAGGTGACTTATCCCGGCCTTAATAGTTTCCCGCAATACGAATTAGCTAAGCGTCAACAAGCGGCCGACGGTGGCTTACTGACATTTGAAGTCAAAGGGGGTTATGAACAGGCGATTAAATTAATGCAGGCTGTGCGTTTATGTTCTTTGGCTGAAAATCTAGGATCTGTAGAAACTTTAATCACCCATCCCGCCTCCATGACTCATGGCCCGGTCCCTGTTGAACAGCGACGTGCTATTGGCATTAGCGATGGTTTGATTCGTTTATCAGTGGGACTCGAAAACCCAGAAGATATTATCAAAGATTTTGAGCAAGCTTTTTTACATTGCGGAGATTAATTTATGACCCCACAAGCAAAAATTCAGAATCTGGTGGTGGTTAAATTTGGTAGTTCGGTATTATCAAAAGTAGAAGCAATCCCAGATGCTATCCATGCAGTCTATCAGCATCTACGCAATGGCTATAAAGTATTGGCGGTCGTTTCGGCTATAGGTAATACCACTGATAATTTAGTTAAAGAAACTCGGAAATTAATGGGTGAGGAAAACCTTACTTTGCCACCGCAGGAATATGCAACGCTGTTAGCAACTGGAGAAATTAGCGCGGCCTCCTTGTTTACTATCGGGTTGGATCGTGCCGGAATTAAAGCCAAGAAATTAGATCATCGTTGTTTAAAAACACAAGGATCGATATTGAATGCTGATCCAGCGGGATTAGATACTACTTTAATCCAGCAGCTATTTGAAAATTATTCTGTGCTAGTTATCCCTGGCTTTATTGGTTGCGACGCCACTTCGGAAGTCACATTATTAGGACGTGGGGGTTCTGATTACACTGCCTTATTTGCGGGTTGGGTGTTAAATGCCAAAAAATGTATTATTTATAAAGATACGGCTGGTATTTTTGATCAAGACCCTAATGAATATGCGCCAGGTGCCAAGCGTTTTGAGTGTATTACTTTTGATGATTGTCTAAAAACCTCCTATGAAGTCATTCAACATAAGGCAGTCAAATTTGCTCAAAATAAAAATTTCCAGTTTATTGTTAAGTCATTAACCCATATCAATCAAACCCTAGTGGGCGAAGAAGCGTCGTTGCTAGCGACCTCAGTGCAACAGCCTCCTAGAAGGCTGAAAGTGGTCCTGCTGGGTCTGGGGACCGTCGGTTTAGGGGTATATAAACACCTGGCAGCCAATAAACAATTATTTGATGTAGTAGGTGTCGTGGTAAAAAATATAGCCAAACATCAGCATCATGATGCGCCTCCTGGATTGGTTTCAGATAATTTGAATGAAATAATGCTGCGAGAATGTGATGTGGTCATCGAGTTAATTGGCGGGGTTGAAAGACCAGCACAGTTAATTACTTTAGCATTGCAACACAAGCGTCATGTGGTCACTGCCAATAAAGCCTTGATTGCCGCTCACGGTCTAGATCTATCTCAGTTAGCTGATGAAAATAATGTCCGGCTGTATTATTCAGCCGCTGTTGCGGGTGCTGTGCCGATTTTGGAAATTCTGAAATCCATTCAACATCAGAACCCCCAAGTTGCAATTCAATCGGTAACAGGAATACTGAATGGCACTTGTAATTTTGTTCTGGAAAAAATTAAAGAAGGAAAAACTTTTTCTGATGCTATTAGCGTTGCGCAATCGCATGGGTTTGCTGAAGCTGATCCCAGCTTTGACATTGAAGGATTAGATGCAGCCCAAAAAGCGACCATTATTTCGCGTTTCGCCTTTGGTCGCGACCCTGACACGATTGCAGTGCAAGGAATTCAGGATGTGTGTGAAAAAAATCTCCGTGCGCAGCATAGCCTTGGGAATAATATAAAACTAGTAGCCAGCTGTGTATTAAATAACGGCAAGATTCATGCGGATATTAGACCTATTGCCTTGCATTTTGAACATCCTCTGGCGGGAGTTCCTGGTGCTAATAATGCAATATTGATTGAAACACTGGATGATCAAGTCATACATTTGCATGGCAAGGGAGCAGGCCGTTGGCCGACTGCAGAGGCAGTATTTGCTGATCTTCTTGATTTGTCATTTAGTCATCAGGCTAATTTGCTGAATATTAAAACTAAAGGTAAACATCATGAAGCGCTCGACACAGTTAGTGCACTTTGATCCCAATCCAGGGGATCCCCATCGTCCCAATTGCACACCCCTTTATCAAACTGCAACTTTTGCATTGCAATCAATAGAAGGTGCAGATAAATATGACTATAGTCGCAGCGGTAACCCTACACGCAGCATACTTGAGCAACAAGTTGCTCAACTCGAGAGTGGGAACTTTGGGTTTGCCTTTGCCAGCGGTATGGCAGCAATTAATGCAGTTACTGGATTATTATCCTGTGGTGATCATATTATTGCCTGTGATGATTTATATGGCGGCACGCATCGCTTATTATCACAGCGCTTACCACAACGCGGTCTGCATCATTCTTTGGTCGATACCACCGATATCGCAGCTGTAGCCCGTGCCTTGCGACCCGAAACCCGTTTAATTCTGATCGAGACCCCATCTAATCCGTTGCAGAAAATTTCTGATATAGCCGCATTGGCGAATTTAGCGCACCAGCATGAGGCTTTACTGGTAGTTGATAATACTTTCTTATCGCCTTGGCTACAGCAGCCATTGTTGCTAGGGGCGGATATTGTCATTCACTCCGCAACTAAACATTTATCTGGACACAGTGACGTGACTGCTGGTGTAATAATAGTGAATAATACTGATCTTGCTGACCAGCTGGCATTTATACAGAACGCCGAAGGCAGCGCGCTTGCGCCATTTGAATGCTGGTTACTACTAAAAGGATTGAAAACGTTGGGTTTACGTGTGGAACGACAGCAAAATACCGCCGAAAAATTAGCCATTTTTTTACAAAACCATCCGCAAATTAAACAGGTTTATTATCCTACGTTAGCAACGCATCCAGGCTGTGAAATTCAAAAACGGCAAGCTACTGGGGGTGGTACTGTGATTAGTTTTACTACGGCCTCAGCTAAGTTATCTCATAATCTGGTGCAATCTACCCAATTATTCGTAAAATCGGTCAGTTTTGGCAGTTTAACAAGCCTGATTAGCCTGCCTTGTGTCATGTCACATGCGTCGGTTATTGCAGAACAACGGCAATTTGCTGCAGATTTAGTGAGAGTTTCAGTTGGTATTGAAGACCCTGAAGATCTTATCAGTGATTTGGAGCAGGCAATCTAACTTATTTAATAACACATGAGGAACAACAGCATGACTGAAGCAAATCATCATCCATCGCATATTCTTGGATTCCCAAGAATCGGCAGTCACCGCCAGGCTAAAAAAGCCGTTGAATCTTATTGGCGTGAAGAAATTTCTCAAGCAGAACTAGAAGCAGTAGGTAAGCAGATCCAAGAGCAAAACTGGAAAATTCAGGCTGATGCAGGACTGGATTATGTTACTGTGGGTGACTTTACCTGGTATGACCATGTATTGGACACCAGCGCTATGCTGGGAGTTGTTCCAGAGCGTTTTGAATATAAGGGTGGTAAAGTTGATTTAAACACCATTTTTTGTATGGCACGTGGCCAGGCACCTAAAGTTAAAGAAACCACAGCCTGTGAAATGACAAAGTGGTTCAATACTAATTACCATTATATTGTGCCTGAATTTACCGAACAGCAGACATTCCATCTTGCTACAGACTACTTATTTAATGCGATCGATCGGGCCAGTGCTGCTGGCCATCGCGTGAAACCAGTCATACTTGGACCGCTGTCCTATTTGTGGCTTGGTAAAACTAAGGGTAAAGATTTCAATAAATTAGCGTTGTTAAAAAAACTATTACCCGTATATCAGGAAATTATTGGCCAGCTCAATGCGAAAAAAATATCCTGGGTACAAATTGATGAACCTATCTTGATTTTGGACCTACCGAAAGATTGGCAAGCTGCATTTCTTGAAGCATATCAACACCTAGATTTTAAACAGACAAAGGCACTTGTTGCCTCTTATTTTGGTGCCGTGGAAGATAACTTCGCTATTGTAAAACAGTTACCCGTTCAAGGTATTCATCTAGATTTCTCGGCAAATCCCGAACAATTGACCCAATTAGCTGCACAAATTCCACAAGACAAAATTCTCTCAGCGGGTGTTATCAGCGGCAGAAATATATGGAAAGCGGATTTAACCAAACTATCACATACCCTCCAGGAAACTAAAAAAATTCTCGGTCCCAGGTTATGGGTGGCTTCCGGCAGCTCATTGATGCATGTTCCTGTTGATTTGGATAATGAAGACAAGCTGGATGCTGAGCTCAAAAGCTGGCTAGCATTTGCCAAACAGAAAGTCGATGAAGTGGCGCTATTAGCCAAAATTTTGAATAAAGGCGCGGAGAGTTTTTCTCAAGCTTTAGCAGTTAATCAGCAGGCATTGCAATCACGCCAGCATTCTGCGCGTATTCATAATGCTCAAGTGCAACAACGCATATCCGGGTTAACCAAACAATACGCTGAGCGTAAAAACGTCTATGCTAAACGCGCACAGGTCCAACACAAAGCATTAAAATTGCCCCTGCTGCCGACTACCACTATTGGTTCATTCCCGCAGACCAAAGAAATTCGTATTATTAGACAAGAGTTTAAAGCAGGTAAAATCGATGCTTTTACTTACACGCAAAAAATCCATGAACAGATAGCCGAAGTGATCAAAAAGCAGGAGCAACTCGATCTGGATGTATTGGTGCATGGAGAGGCTGAGCGCAATGATATGGTGGAGTATTTTGGTGAATTGTTGCAGGGATTTGCTTTTACTAGTAACGGTTGGGTACAAAGCTACGGTTCGCGTTGTGTTAAACCTCCGATTATCTATGGCGATGTCTTTCGTCCGCAACCTATGACCGTAGATTGGATTAAGTATGCGCAGAGCCTAACCAAACGTCCGGTAAAAGGGATGTTAACCGGTCCGGTTACTATCTTGGCCTGGTCTTTTGTGCGTGACGATCAACCTTATTCCGCGACCGCATTACAAATAGCTTTGGCATTGCGAGATGAGGTAACCGACCTTGAAAAGGCCGGTATTAATGTGATTCAGATCGACGAACCCGCTTTTCGTGAAGCATTACCGTTGCGCAAAAATCATTGGCAGCATTACTTGGATTGGGCTGTCCACTGCTTCCGAGTTGCCGCAAGTGGCGTAGAAGATGGAACACAGATCCACACACACATGTGCTATTCAGAATTTAATGATGTAATTGATTCTATTGCGAACCTAGATGCAGATGTGATCACCATTGAAAGTTCACGTTCGGAAATGGAATTGTTAAAGGCTTTTGAATCCTTTTCCTATCCTAATGAGATTGGACCGGGTGTTTATGATATTCATTCACCCCGCATCCCTTCAAAAGAGGAAATTGTCACTCAGCTGGAAAATGCAATCCGCTATGTACCCTTGGCGCGCCTATGGGTGAATCCGGATTGTGGCTTGAAAACCCGCAATTGGCCAGAAGTGGAGCAAGCGTTAACTAATATGGTTAATGCAGCGAAATTATTCAGAGCGAAATATAAGGAGACCAATGGTTCGCTGGAAGAATTGCCCTCGCGAGAAGTATAGCTATGGGTAATAAGCAAAAGATTCCAGTAAGCTTTGAGGTGTTCCCACCGAAAACGCTTAATGGCTTCCGTAAGCTCAGCGATACTTGTTCGCAGTTGACTAACCTCGACCCGCGGTTTTTTTCAGTGACCTTTGGGGCTATTGGCGCATCGCAGTTGAAAACTTTAGTTGCGGTGCGCAACTTGGTTAAAAATAATATTGTGGCCGTTCCACACCTTTCTTGTGTCAATATGACAGCAGAACGTCTAGAGCAGATCTTAGAAAGATATATTAATTTTGGCATCAAGCAGTTGGTGGTTATACGAGGCGATCTGGTTACGGATAAGGGTAAAGTAGTTTCAGATTTTAATTATGCCAGCGATCTAATTCATCACATTCGTAAATTATCAGGAAATCATTTTCATATTACTGTCGCGGCTTATCCTGAATTTCACCCTGAAGCGAGCAGTAGCACTGAGGACTTATTAAATTTTAAACTCAAAGTTGAAGCGGGAGCTGACAGCGCTATTACGCAATTTTTTTTTAATAGTGATGCCTACGCCCGCTTTTTGGAAAGTTGTCATAAATTAGAGATCAACATTCCTGTCATACCCGGAATTATGCCTATCAGTGACTATGCTAGATTGATGCGGATTTCAGCGAGTTGTGGCGCGGAAATTCCTTTGTGGCTGCGTAAACGTTTGGAAGTATATGCTAGTAGTGATAGCTCTATTCAAGCATTGGGGGTGGAAATTGTAACCAAATTGTGTGAGAGGTTGTTATCTGAGGGAGCCCAAGGCTTACATTTTTATACATTAAACCAGGTGGATCCCGTTAGATTAATTCATAATAATTTGTCTCTTGGATAAACTCTCCTTTGGCTGTCGGGTGGCTGTCATCCTGAACGCAGTGAAGGATCGCCTTGAAGTGCCACCTGATGGAGGTCCTTCACTGCGTTCAGGATGACCGCCAAAGGAAAGGATCATAGATTTCCCAACATTAATGGAGTTTTAAAAATGGAATTGATAATACACCATGATAAAAAAGAAAAAAAATTTTACGCGGATATTAACGGGCAAATTGCAGAATTAAATTATTCTGCTGATTTCGCTAAAGCCATTCTTAATTATTACCGCACTTTTGTGCCACCAGAACTACGTGGCTCAAATATTGCCGCAAATCTGGTGAAATTTGCTTTGAATTATGCCAAAGAAAATAATTATAAAATTATTCCTTCCTGCCCTTTCGTTGAACGAATCATCGCCCGCCATCCTGAATATAAATCAATTGTGGCAACCTCAGTATAAAGGACTACAATGTCTTGCTTTGTTTTCAAATTGTTTAATACCAGGAGGTAAATTCATGAAGTCCGTTATTTCTAAATTTTTATTCGCATTTGTGTTCTCTTGGTCACTGTTAACAGTGGCTCATGCAGCTGATAAATATACATTGGATCCAGGGCATAGCTATGTCTTGTGGCATATTAATCACTTTGGGTTTTCTCATCCTTCAGGTAAATGGATGGCTGAGGGGACATTAGTTTGGGACCAGGCGCAACCACAAAACGATAAGTTAGATGTAGTAATCCACACTTCTGAAATAGTGACTGGTATTCCGAAATTGGACGAGCATTTAAAAAGCGCCGATTTTTTTGATGTGGCTCAGTTCCCAACCGCTACCTTCGTCAGCAATAAAGTGGATGTGACCGGTACAGATACTGCTAAAGTAACTGGCATACTTACGCTACACGGAGTATCTAAGCCGGTAACGTTAGATGTTAAGCTAAATAAAAATGGCGTAAGCCCCATAACTCAGAAACAAACTTTAGGTTTCACAGGTAGCACTATATTGAAGCGTTCTGACTTCGGTATTTCTAAATATCTACCAGGTTTAAGCGATGACGTGCAGCTGGAAATTGAAGCGGAGGCTACTAAGGCTGGTGCTCCAGAGGGCGGAGTGGCTGCTTCTCCTAGCTTTGAAAAAATTAACCGGCCTAGGACTAAAATGTCTTAGTAACTTGTGAGGTCAAAATAATTCCTCCAAGGGATAACATTGCATGCGCATTCGTAATTCCAAAAACCACTATGGTGTTATTGCTATTTGGCTGCATTGGATTATAGCAGTCCTGATTATAGCTCTATTGGCCTTGGGACTTTATATGGTTCGCATACCCATTAGCGTCTGGAAGCTGAAACTTTATGGTTGGCATAAGGAATTGGGTATGCTGGTATTGATGCTGGTGCTGTTACGCCTCGGATGGCGTTTGGGGAATATTATTCCATCACTCCCAGAATCCATACCCGGTTGGCAGAAAGTAGCGGCGCGCATGGCTCACTGGGCATTTTATGGGTTCATGATAGCATTGCCACTTTCCGGTTGGTTGATAACCTCCGCATCAGGGCTGCCCGTTTCATTTTTTGGCTTATTTGTCTTTCCAGACATGGTAGGGCCAGACGAAAATCTACGTAGAGTATTTACCCAAGTGCATGAATGGCTGTCATATGCATTAATCGCGGTTATCTGTCTGCATATTGCAGCTGCGCTCAAACACCATTTTATTAATAAAGATGATATTTTGAAGAGGATTTTATAATGGTCAAATCTATGGTTCGGGCTTTATTGTTGATATGCGTAATTTTGCCATGGTTGGCTATGGGAGCAGTTCCTAGTTGGCAAATTGTACCTAAAGACAGTACATTAACATTTACGGCAGTACAAAATAACTCACCAGTGACGGGTAAATTTAATAGTTTTAGTGGAGATATCAATTTTGATCCGGCACAACTAAAAAACAGTTACATTCGTATTGTGGTAGATACTGGTTCAGTTACTACCTCATACCAGGAAGTAGGGGATACCCTTAAAACACCTGATTGGTTTGATAGCAAGCGTTTTCCACAAGCGCTATTTACAGCTAACAATTTTGTTAAGACAGGAGATAACACGTATCAGGCAAACGGCAATTTGAGTTTCCTTGATAAAACGCAGCCGTTAAATGTGACATTTACCTTGCAAAATTATTCACCCACATCTGCAACGGCTAAAGGTAGTGCGACCATAAAACGCACTGCATTTGGTTTAGGTAAAGGGGATTGGGCTAAAACAGATAACGTGAAAGATGATGTGCAAGTGAACTTTAATTTGGTTACAACTAGAAAACAGGACTGATAATTAAGAAGACTCAGATAAAGTGCCACTAGATGCTACCCCCTTCCTAACCTTCCCCCGCAAGCGGGGGAAGGAACTTGTTGGGCAGAAAACTAAAAGTCCACACCTTACAGTCCCTTCCCCCGCTTGCGGGGGAAGGTTAGGATGGGGGCTGTCTCTATTCGCTCTTTGGTTAACGTGCTGAATAGTTACCAAATATTTTGTGTCGCTAGCCCTAATTATCGTTCATTATGCCGTCGGCGTTGTACTTGTCCTTTAAATCCAGGTTTTTTTCTGCCAGCTGCTAAACTATTAGCGCCATCAGCTTTGCTATAACCGCTCTTGCCGCGTGTGGGTTTGGCTTTTGCATATCCAGGTTTAGCAACAGCCTTATTATTAGCTTTCGCTGGCCCGCGGCGACGCTTGGTGGGTTCAGAGGTTGGCTTGCTGGCTTTATAGTCAAAATCGGGCAGAATGCATTGTTCTAATTTTACGCCGGTCACACGTTCTATGGCGCGTACACGTGTCATATCTTCCCTTGTTATCAAGGTAAAAGCATCTCCTATTTCAGCTGCACGGCCCGTGCGACCGATACGGTGAGTGTAGGCTTCAACTGTATCTGGCATATCAAAGTTAATGACATGGGAAATTCCTGCTACATCTATACCACGGGATGCAATGTCAGTAGCTACTAAAATTTGTAAAGTGCCTTTGCGAAAGTCGTTGAGTGTCTTTTGGCGTTTGTATTGTGACAAGTTGCCCTGTAATGAGGCAGCACTATAACCCGCTTCATGCAGTTGTTCCGACAGACGTTCAGCACGCTGTTTAGTGCGGGTGAAAATCAAAGTAGATTTGACAGTCGCACCGAGGAGGATTTTCATCAATAAATCAGTTTTTTGTTGCTGGCTGACGGGATACAAAATCTGCGTTACAGATTTGACAGGGACGGTATTTGAAATTTGCACAGTGACCGGTTGACGCAATATATCATCAGCTAATTTACGCACATCACTTGGCATAGTGGCTGAAAATAATAAGGACTGCCGTTTAGCGGGTAATAACGCCAAAATCTTGCGGGTATGCGGCAAAAAACCCATGTCGAACATATGATCTGCTTCATCCAAAACCAGCACTTCTACCTTAGATAAATCAATAGTGCGCTGACTTACGTGATCTAATAACCGTCCTGGGCAGGCAACTGCAATTTCAATCCCGCGGCGCAGTTTTTGCTTTTGAGGATTGATGTTGACGCCCCCGTAAAGAGCAGCGCTGCGTAACCCGGAATTTTGGCTTAAATCACTGATAGTATCCTGTACTTGCTGAGCAAGTTCTCGAGTAGGGGTGATAATTAAGGCGCGGATGCGGCCACGCGGCCCTTGCATTAAACGTTGGAGCATTGGCAGCACGAAGGCGGCTGTTTTACCAGTACCGGTTTGAGCTAAACCCACTAAGTCTTGACCTTCAAGAATGGGTGGAATGCTTTGTTTCTGAATTGGGGTAGGGGTTTTATAACCCAAGGCGGTTATGCGTGATAAAATATGAGGATGGAAATTAAAAACAGCAAATGTCACTAAGAATGTCTCCTGGCAAGGTAACAAAACGAGCCAAGTAGAAGTATTCCCAGCCCAAAAAAGTTAGTGTAGCATAATGCGCTGGTTTGCGTCTATGTAGGCTGTGTGATTAAAGGGAAGTATTCCCCTGTTAATACTATAAAACCGGAGATTTCTTTGTCCGAACTGTTAGAAAAAAATAGCTACTGTCCCAGCGGATTGAAAAAAAATCTGCCATTTATTTTATTAACAGTTATTTTATTTATCGCTGAAGCTAGACCATTAGTTATGCAGGGTATGTTTTTTGATGGCACTATTTATTTTTCAATAGCCAGGAATATGGCCAATCATATAGGATCTACTTGGCTCCCCCAGTTTTATAATACTCCTTTTTTTGAACACCCCTCTTTTGGACTGTTTTTACAGTCACTCTTGTTTCGCTTGCTAGGTAGCGATAGCGTATATATAGATAAACTTTACAGTTTAATGGTGGCCCTATTAAATATATTGGCTGTAGTTATAATCTGGCGAAAGACGCTTCCATTAGCTAAAGCCTGCCTTTTTTGGATACCCATTCTCGTATGGTTATTATTATTTAATAACTTCATAAATATTCAAAGTGGATATCTAGAGCCTACGTTAACCGTTTTTACCAGCTTCGCTAGCTTGCTTATTTTACAAGGAGCTTTTACTAATAATGCACGCTGGTTTTTTGCTGCTGGATTATTAATCACTATTGCTTTTTTTGTAAATGGCCTGGAAGCATTTTTCCCTATTGCTATCCCCGGAATCTATTGGCTGGTCTTTCGTACCCATTCTTTTTTAACAGCCTGCAAGCAAACTATTTTGATTATAATTATTACTAGTGCCTTAGTTTCTATGGTTTTGCTATACCCGCCAGCCTATCAGAATATGCACAAATACTTTCAGCAGCAACTCTGGCCAAGCCTAATTGGATCTCGAATGGGAAAGTTTGTTGGCTGGAAGCATTTATACGGCTTTTGGTCGCTGGTTCATGAAGTTATTTATATATTAGGAATTACGCTTATATTGCTTCTTATCCAGGCAAAGAAAAATCGCCAACTACTGTTAAAATCAGTGACGAATGCCTTTAAAAATAAATGGGTAATATTCTTCTTTTTAATCGCCTTGTGCGGTTCATTACCGGTAATACTAAGTTCGCGTCAATCTGACCATTATTACTATCAGGCTTACCCCTTTTTGGTGCTGATGTTTGCTCATATTCTCACGCCCCTATTTGCAGCTTGGATTCCACACATAAATATAAAACGCCTTGATTATAGATTATCTATTATAATTTTAGGCGGCGTATTGATCACAACCCTAAGTATTGTGGCAGGTTCGATTGGTGATGTTGGTCGCGATAAAAGCTTATTAACGGATGTAATATCGATAAAAAAAATTGTCCCTAAAGGAGCAAAAATTTCGCTTGCTGGAGGATTGCAGCATAGTTGGGCTCTGAAGGCTTATCTATACCGGTACAATCAGATTTTTTCCCCCGATGAATTGAATGAGGACTATTACCTGCAACCGAGGGAATTAGTCAACCAACCCTCAGGCTATCATTTAATGAATATCCAGCTACGAGAGTTTAATTTATTTAAAAAGCAATAACCAGGTGGTTGTTGTTGCTTGGTAGCCTTTGTTGTACACTCTCGGGTTAGATTATAAATTCAAATCGATCTATTTGAATATCACAAGGAGTGGTTGGCAGCGGTTAAAGTTTTAGCCGTTAATAACTCAGCTACTACTATAGGCGGTCCATAAGTGTCCCTACTCAATATTGTAATTTTACTGTTCTGCTTAGGTTTATTATTTTGGCTAAAGCGCAAAAAACTTTCCTTTGGTAAACGGATTTTAATCAGTCTAGTACTGGGTGTGGGCTTTGGTTTGCTGCTGAAAGCTGCCTCAGGAAGTTGGTTGAGCGAAATTCAAGGTGTGCTAAATTTAATTGGCAATGGCTACCTGGCTCTGCTTAGGATGCTGGTTATCCCACTAATACTCACTTCCATCATTCATGCCATTTTGAATCTGGGAACTGATAATACTGGCGCTGTTAAGAAAATCAGTTTTTTAAGTTGTGGTATGTTATTAGTTATGACGGCAATCGCATCGTTGGTTGGTATATTCACCGGAAAATTATTTAATGTAGGTCACGGGATGACCCTCGCTGGTTTGACTGCTGTCCCCAAGCATGAATATACCGGATTAATAGATACCTTGTTGGGTATGTTACCTAGTAACCCGGTTGCCGCCATGGTGCAGGAAAACACAGTGGCTACGGTATTGTTCGCCATACTTTTGGGGGTGGCTGCGCGCATGTTAGATGCAGCTGACCATGATAAAATGACCACCTTTCGCCAACTTATTGCTTCATTATTTGCTGTAGTTAAGAAGCTGGCGATTATAGTATTGCAACTGACACCTTACGGCATTTTTGCTTTAATTTCGCTGTTAGTTTTGGAGCAGGGCGCTGGATTATTGGCTGGGATGCTCAATTTTATCGCTGCCATGTATGTCGCTATGTTCTTAGTTATTGTAATGCACCTGCTTATTGTTACGGCTTTTGGTCAGAATCCCTGGCAATACCTTAAAAAGGCATATAGTCCATTATTAGTAGCGTTTATTACTCGGTCGAGCTTCGCAACGTTACCAGTTACAGAAGAAACCTTGCGGGATAAATTTAAATTACGCCAGACGACTTCAACGTTTGTACCTAGTGTCGGTGCAACTATTGGTATGAATGCCTGTGCTGGAATTTTTCCAGCCATGCTGGTGGTTATGGCGATGACCATATTAAATCAGCCGATGACTCCGCATTTAATCTTAAGCGTTATGTTTATCAATGCGCTCGCTTCTTTGGGTATTTCAGGTATTCCCGGAACTGCCTATATCGCAGCTACCGTAACCCTGACCACACTTAATCTTCCTTATGCTGTGGTGGCTTTGGTGCAAGGCATTGATCCAATTATTGATATGGGTAGAACGGCGACTAATGTAAATGGTGTTATAACGACGGCTGTGGTGGTTGACCGAGTAGTTGAGAGAAGATTTAATTGGCGGAGAAACTGAAAGAGAGGTTGTATAAAGAATTCGCTTGGGTCATGGCAGTTAAACTGCTTCCTTCCCTGGCTCCCCATCCTTGGAGATAGTTGGATGTCCTTAATTCCTGTCAACCCAAGCGACTTCCTCAATGTGCATTTAACCATAAGGAAGTAGCAAAAAATGTAGTCTTTGGCTGAAAATTTATAAAATAATTAGAATCAAGTATTTTTGCAATAAATATTTGCTTTAAAGAAACTTTAGAAGAGTGGGTAGAGAGCCCAGTAAAAGGCGGTGTATCGAGGGTTCCTTAGGCTGTTTTTTTAATGAATGCTTCGTTACCTTTTTTCCCTCGCTGGAAGTATGCTTTAATTTTGGTGCGATAACCAGAAACCCGAGGGATAAGCCCCATAAAAAACCTTTTATCAGGTTGGGCGTTGTGCCGATTTTTTCTCTAAGTACAGCGTAGTCCTGAAATAACTGGGCTTTTTCCAGGTCTATCTCATGCTCTAACAATTTTATTTGTTTGGTGAGCTGTTTCATGGTTTATTACTCAGATTGCTGGAAAACATAGTCCGCAGATGCTTGCGTGTAGCATGTAATTTCATATTGCCTATATATTTACGCATCAGCAGTCCAATGATAATAATTAGTAGTAAATGGATTCCAAGTACACTGAATAAGAGGGAATAAATGCTAAATCCATTTGCGGCGAGATAGGTTATCAACAGCCCTAGCAAAAAAACCCACATTGAGATAATCAAGCAGAGTAGTAGAAAAAATAAGCCCGCCATTACTGGCAGGCTTTTTTTAGCCAGAGTTATTTCTAGCTGCATCAACTTTACGGTATTATGCGCTATAGATAATGAGTTTTTTGACAACTGCTTGATTATATTGATAATTTCCATTTGCAGTTAATATCCTAATTACTATTTGCGTAATAAAAATCCCAGCAGAACACCACCTAAAACAGCCCATCCTAATGATTTCACCGGGTTCTCATGAACATAATCGGTTACTGCATGTTGCACTTGTTCGGAACGTTTTTTTACTTCAGTAACTGCTAGATCAATAGAATCTTCGGCTTCGTGCTTTAAAATTTGTCCGGCTTCTTTCAAATGTTCTTTAACGTTTTTTAAGTTTTTTTCGCTGACATCGGTGTTATAAGACATGCTGATTTCTCCTTTTGATTAATAAAATTCCTGCGCAGCCCAAGGTTCACACTCATCGGGACCTCAATCGGGCACGGTGCTATCAGTATACACTAAGTGTTTTGGGGGAGCAAAGATAAGACATTATATGCTATTATTATTAATATTAAAGATAATAATTAAGGAGGTATTACCATGTTAACCTGGGTACTAACATTTCTTATAGTAGCAGTTGTTGCGGGTTTACTAGGATTTACAGGGATTTTTGTGGCAGCTGTAGGTATAGCAAAGATACTGTTTTATATTTTCCTCATTTTATTCGTTATAACGTTGATTATACATTTAGCAAGGGGAAGAGGAAGAGCTGGCCCTGGTCCTACCCTATAGACCTCACCACCTTTGCAAAGTAAGGGATTTACTTATGGGTAGCTGAAATAATGACAGAGAGATGTCATTATCATTTAATTAATGGAGGCCTTAGCCAGGTGGATTTGGCAAGGCCTCATTTGTTCCTAAATTATGTCTTTTGATAACTGTAATATTAACTTAGATTGGGCACATTCGTTAGTGCGCGATTGGTTTATTCGTAAGTTTGAAACGCCTACGGAACCCCAACTCCAAGGCTGGCCCTCTATTCTAATGGGCCAAACCACGCTGATTTCTGCTCCTACGGGTTCAGGTAAGACTTTTGCTGCCTTTTTAGCCTGTATCGATCAATTGGTGCGCAAAGCACTGTCTGGTGAATTGGAACATAAAACCCAAGTATTATATATCTCACCCCTTAAAGCCCTCGGTAATGACATACAAAAAAATCTTTCAGAGCCCCTAGCGGAAATCTATGCTCTAGCCAAGCAGCGTAATTTGGCTATGGCAGAAATTAAAGTAGCCGTGCGCACCGGAGATACCTTAGCACGCGAGCGACTGGCCATGCTAAGGCAACCACCGCATATTCTGGTCACTACACCTGAATCACTTTATATATTGCTTACGGCAGAGAAAAGCCGAGTGATACTTCAAGATGTGGAGACTATTATTGTCGATGAAATCCATGCCATGGCAAATGATAAACGCGGGGCGCATTTGGCTTTATCATTAGAACGACTTGAAGCTATCACTAATTGCCCCCCTGTGCGAATTGGCTTGTCAGCTACGCAAAAACCCATAGAGACTATAGCCGCTTTTCTCGCCGGCCCTCACCGCCCTAAGCCAGTCATTATTAATATCGGGCATATCCGGCCATTAGATCTGGCTGTTGAAATACCAGCCAGTGAGTTGGGCGCTGTGGCGTCCAATGAAATGTGGGATGAAATTTATAACCGACTGGCTGAACTGGCGCGACAGCATCGTGCGACCTTGGTGTTTGTTAATACGCGGCGATTAGCTGAAAGAGTGGCTCATCATCTCACCGAACGTCTGGGAGAAGATAAGGTAGCTGCTCACCATGGCAGTCTCTCCCGTAAACTAAGACTCGCTGCCGAAACCAGATTGAAAAATGGCGAACTGCAACTATTAGTGGCTACTGCTTCTTTAGAGTTAGGAATTGACATTGGTAATATTGATTTAGTATGCCAATTAGGATCACCGCGCGCTATAGCGGTTGCCTTGCAACGTATTGGCCGTGCAGGCCATTGGCGTGGTGCTATTTCCAAGGGGCGTATTTTTGCCACTACCCGTGATGAATTGTTGGAATGTGCGGCATTGGTAAGCGCCATACGTGAGGGCGATTTGGATCAATTGCTTATACCACAACAGCCTATAGATATTTTAGCACAGCAAATTGTGGCGACGTGTGCCACTGGCGAATGGATGGAGGAGGATTTATTCGCACTAGTCACCCATGCTTATCCGTATGCCCATTTATCCAGACAAATTTTTAACTCAGTGTTAGAGATGCTCTCGGAAGGGATAGCAGGTTCGCGCGGTCGTTATGGCGCTTATTTGTTCCGAGACAAAGTACAGGGTAGGGTACGGGGACGTCGTGGCAGTAGACTAGTAGCCATCACCAGTGGGGGTGCCATTCCCGAAAATGGCCTGTTCACCGTTATCGCCGAACCGGAAAGAGTCATGGTAGGCACTTTAGATGAAGATTTTGCCGTTGAGAGTAACCGTGGCGATATTATACTGCTAGGCACTACCTCCTGGCGAATCCGGCGTATTGAAAGCGCGACGGGAAAGGTGCTCGTAGAAGACGCTCACGGCAGCCCGCCCAGCGTGCCTTTTTGGCGGGGTGAAGCTCCAGCCAGGACTTTTGAACTTTCAGCGCGGGTTTCTCAATTGCGTCAGCAGCTGAGTGATATGTTGCCTAATAATCCTTCAGCTGCTAATAGTGAAATAGCCGTGAACTGGTTAAAACAGCATTGTGCGTTGGATGAAATGGGTGCACAACAGTTGGCTGAATATATCTTGCAAGGTCGGGCAATACTGGGTGCGGTGCCGACGCAAGAGACAGTAATCGCTGAGCGGTTTTTTGATGAAGGCGGCGGTATGCAATTAATCATCCACGCCCCCTTCGGTGCGCGAATAAATAAAGCCTGGGGCTTAGCGCTAAGAAAACGTTTCTGCCGTTCCTTTAACTTTGAACTACAAGCAGCAGCCACGGATGATGGTCTAAACATTGCCTTGGCAGAACAGCACAGTTTTCCTTTAGCAGATGTATTTCAATTTCTGCATCCGAACAGCGTGCAAGACGTATTGGTGCAAGCGGTACTCCAATCACCGCTCTTTACTACCCGCTGGCGCTGGGACGCAGGGCGATCACTGGCGTTAGTCCGGTTTCGCAATGGTAAAAAAGTTCCGCCCAATATTTTGCGACTGTTATCTGATGATTTGTTAGCGGCGGTGTTTCCTGACGCTGCTGCATGTCAAGATAATCTCGCTGGCGCTGATATAGAGCTACCAGATCATCCTTTAATCAACGAAGCGATGCAGGATGCTTTGCATGAAGCCTTGGATGTTGATGGGTTAGTTTCTGTGTTGCAGAAAATAAAAAGCGGAGCGATTAGATGCTTGGCAGTAGATACACCAGTACCTTCAGTCTTTTCTCATGAGATCCTCAATGCGAATCCTTATGCATTCTTGGATGATGCACCCTTAGAAGAAAGAAGGGCGCGAGCGGTAGAAATGCGCCGCGTATTACCCGATTCAGTACTCCAGTCAGCTGGCAGGTTGGATCCAGAGGCTATTAGAGAAGTACAGCAACAAGCATGGCCCGATGTGAGGAGTGCTGATGAGTTACATGACACTTTGCAGACCTTAATCGCTATCCCTGCAGAATTACCATTCCGTTCTGCACATAGGCAGCCATCGGAGTGGCAACCCTTTATGGCTGAATTGATTGCCGGCCGACGCGCAGGTATTGTTACCTTGCAGGATAGATCCTATTGGGTAGCAGTCGATCGCACCAAAACCTTTGCAGCGATTTATCCGCAAGCACTATTGCCATTAGATCTCCCCGATATAGAGCAATCCACCCCAGAACCTGATATGGCAGTGGTTAATACGTTACGCGGCTGGCTGTTGCATTTAGGACCTGTGACTGCTCAGGAACTAGCTGATGCGCTCACTCTGGAGGTCTCAATAATAGACCAAGCACTGCTTAAGTTGGAGGCCACAGGATTCATTTTACGTGGTAGTTTCACTGGTGTTGATACATTAGAATGGTGTGAACGCAGATTATTGGCCAGGATCCATCGCCTGACTTTGGGTAAACTGCGCAAAGAGATTGCGCCAGTCACTGCAGCTCAGTTTATGCGTTGGTTATTAACCTGGCAGCATCTGGCATCTGGCACGCAGTTGCGCGGTGAGCGTGGCCTGCTAGAGACTATACGGCAACTGCAGGGTTTTGAAATTGCCGCCAATGCTTGGGAGCGGGAAATTTTGCGGCCTAGAGTCAGCGATTATGATGCCACTATGCTAGAGCGCCTTTGCCTTACCGGTGCGATTGGCTGGGGTCGTTTATCGCCCCACCCAGCAACAATAGTTGCAGATAGCAATAGCCACCACGGAGAGTTGCATGTGAATACCAAACGTATAATGCCGACCAGCATCGCACCCATTACTTTTTTTGTGCGCGACCAATCAGATTGGATGCCTTTAGTGCATCGCTCGGCCGCGGAAGAAGATTTAGCTGCATTAGGCCATGGTGCTAGAAAAATCCATGCCTATTTACAGCAAAGAGGCGCATCATTTTTTACTGATATTGCTCGCGGAGTGGGACATCTCCCAGCTGAAGTAGAGTCTGGTTTATGGGAGTTGGTAGCAGCCGGCCTAGTAACCGCCGATGGCTTTGATAATCTACGTGCCTTGATAGACCCGCGGCGTCGTAGTGGGCAAGGCAGGCGTCGAGGCGCTAAACCTCGGCATAGTGCTGGCCGCTGGTCCCTGCTATATTGTGATTTTGTCAGTGACCGTTCGCAGGCAATGGAGGCCGTATGTTGGATGCTGCTTAAGCGCTACGGTGTAGTATTCCGTGATTTACTGGCCAGAGAAACCGTGGTACCACGCTGGCGTGAACTTTTAGTTACATTACGTCGCCTGGAGGATAGAGGAGAAATCCGCGGTGGTCGTTTTGTCAGTGGTTTTTTAGGCGAGCAGTTTGCTTTGCCCTATGCGGTTGAATCACTGCGCGCTATTAAAAATAAGGAACCGGATGGTACTGGAGTCATCCTATCTGCAGTTGATCCGCTGAATTTAGTCGGTATCATTCTACCGGGTAAGCGTTTCGCGGCATTTTCAGGGAAAAAATTTGTATTGACTGATGGGAGTAAGATAGAGGATATCTTATAGAAAGGGTAATCATCTGCAGATGAGATATGTAATCAATTCGAACTAACAATAAATGGAATTCTATGAATATTCAAAACATAATGGGTTACACCGCCGGAGCTCTCACCACAGTAGCGTTTTTACCGCAGGTAATTAAGGTATATTATACGAAATCCGCTAAGGATATTTCGTGGATCATGATGTGCCTATTCACTCTAGGGGTAATTTTATGGATTATCTATGGCTTTATCATTCCCGATGGTATGCCATTGATAGTGGCTAATCTCGTTACCTTTTCACTTTCAGCAGCCATCCTGATTTTGAAAGCTTATTACGGTTGGCACAAGGAGCGTCATGAAAAGTCTATTTAAACAAAAAATGCAAACGTGGTTGAACCTGGCGGGGTTAAAAAGAGATAACCTTGAAACACTATTTACAGTCTCAGCTCCCAAATATCAATGGGCTACCCGGGCGCTATCTTTGGGTCAGGATAGTTTGTGGAAAAAAAGATTAATCAAAAATTTGCCTGCATATCCGGCCCCGCAATGTGTCGATATTGCTTGTGGCACCGGCGATTTAAGTTTTCTTTTAGCCAGACGATATCCACGGGGGCGGGTGCTTGCTATTGATTATAATCAAGAGATGTTAAAGCTAGCCAGAGCAGGTAATTCCTTTAACAATATAGAATTTATCCGCGAGGATATGTGCAATCTTACCTCCATTTGCTCAGAGTCTATAGATCTAGTTACAGGTGGTTATGCCTTGCGCAATGCTCCTGATCTTGATCAAGCCCTAGGGGAATTAAAGCGCATTTTAAAAATAGGTGGAACAGCTTCTTTTCTCGAATTCTCCAGACCCTCTGGGCGGTTTATGCAAAGAGTGCAATATTACATTCTGAAGGGGTGGGGTGGCTTATGGGGTCTGCTATTGCATGGTAATCCCGAAATATATGCTTACCTGGCTGAAAGTTTAAAAGTTTACCCCACCCATAATGAATTAATGAATAAATTCACCAAGCTGGGATTTAAGGAGGTTTCATCGCGGCCGTTATTTTGTGGTATGCTTAAAATTATTACTTGTATGAATACCGGCCAAGAAAAAAATGGCCTCAACAAAATAAATTAAAGAGTCATCATGGAATACAAAGACTACTATAAAACATTGGGCATAAATAAAAATGCTTCTGCAGAAGAAATTAAAAAACAATATCGTCTTTTGGCGCGCAAATATCACCCTGACGTCAGTAAAGAAGAAAATGCCGAAGAAAAGTTTAAACAAGTCAGAGAAGCTTATGAAGTATTGAAAGATCCCGCAAAAAAGCAGGCCTATGATCAGATGGGTAGCCAGTGGCAGGCCGGGCAAAGGTTTACTACGCCACCTGAATGGGATTTCCGACAAACGCAAACTAATCAAGAGCAATTTGATGCGGGGGGATTCAGCGAATTTTTTGAAAATCTATTTGGCCATAGCCGTAGGGGGAGGACCCACGAATATGCTGAACGTGGTCAGGATCTGCATAGCAAAATTAACCTGTCTTTGGAAGAGGCTTTTTCAGGTGCTGAACGCCTTCTGCAGTTGCAAGAGCCTGAGGTGGATAGTTCTGGTCAGATTAAACTTAAAACCCGCAGCCTAAAGGTGAAAATTCCCGCTGGAGTGACGGAAGGCCAACAAATACGTCTAAGCGGGCAGGGTGGTAAAGGATTAGGCAATGGGGCGAATGGGAATTTATATTTGGAAATCCATCTGGATGAGCATCCGTTGTATACCTTAAAGGGACAAGATGTCTATATCAATTTGCCAGTCGCCCCCTGGGAAGCAGCCCTGGGAGCCAAGGTGCCGGTGCAGACGCTAGCGGGCCAGGTTGAACTGACTATTCCCTCGGGCTCGCAGACCGGCACTAAGTTACGACTAAAGGGACGAGGCCTGCCTAGTAAGGCTCCAGGGGACGAGTACGTGGTATTAAAAATATTAATCCCGGAGCCGAAAACCGAGTCCCAACGGCAATTATATAAAAAAATGGCCGAGGAAATGAATTTTAATCCACGTAGTCATAATTAATTTTTGATGCAGAGAGGGCGGCAATGCCACAAAGTGAATTGATTTCAGGCGTGATCATCGAAGAGGCGCATTCATTAACACTGGACGAATTTTGCCAGGCTACACATGTATCTAAAGAAATCATCATTGAGATGATAGATTACGAGCTCATACATCCTGCGGGAAAAAGTCCACAAGAATGGCGTTTTGATTCAGTTTCTCTAAAACGAGGGCGGGTGGCAGTTAGCTTTTATCAAGAACTGGAGGTCAACATGCCTGGGGTTGCATTGGCATTGGAACTAATGGATAAAATTGAGCAATTGCAGCACCAGCTTGAGATAGAAGGAAGAATTGGTAATTTCAGCCGCACCACTCTTGCTCCTTGATTTGGTTTTCAGTTATTATTCACCGTTCAAAAATTTCCTAAAAACCTGAGCCATACTAATTATGTATAAAAAAGCATTATTAAGGAGCTATGTCGCGTGAATGGAGTCAAAAGTTTATTAGATCTTGTACAACAGCGTGCAATTGAGTCCCCTACAGATACCGCGTATCAGTTTTTAACCAGTAGCAGTGGCTATGACACCCTCACTTATCAGGAGCTTGATAAAAAAGCCAGGGCTATTGCGGCCATCCTTCAACAACAAGGTTGTTATAATGAACGCGCTGTACTGTTGTTGCCCCCGAGTTTGGATTATATAGCAGCTTTTTATGGTTGCTTATATGCGGGTGTTATCGCCGTTCCAGTATATCCCCCCAGTAAAAACAGGCATTTACGTCGACTATTAAGTATTGTGGAAGATGCACAAGCCAAATTTATTCTCACGCAAGAAATATTTGCTGATCAGGGCTTTGATGCTACTGCAACTGTAATAAAAGTAGATCAGATAGAGGAAACAGCGGCCGAAGTTTATTTCCCCATTGTGCGCAATTCTGAAGATTTAGTATTTTTGCAATATACTTCTGGCTCAACTAGTAATCCTAAAGGGGTGATGGTCAGTTATGGCAATATATCCTCTAATATAAAAATGTTGGAAAATAACTTCGGTAGTGAGACCGATGTCACTTGTTCGTGGTTGCCTCCTTACCATGACATGGGTCTGGTCGCCGGCATTATTTTTCCCCTTTACCTTAAAGCCCGCGCCATATTAATGGCCCCGTCTAATTTCTTACAATCCCCATTCCGTTGGCTGGAAATTATTTCGAGAGAACGAGTAGTGTTATCGGGCGGTCCTAATTTTGCCTATGATCTATGTGTCCATAAAGTGACTACCGAACAAATAGCACAATTGGATTTAAGTTGCTGGAAATTCGCCGTCAATGGCGCCGAACCTATACGTCAGCTGACTTTGCAGCGGTTTATCAATCGTTTCGCAAGCGCCAGCTTTTTACCCTCCGCATTATCACCCTGTTATGGATTAGCAGAAGCCACTTTAATGTTGACCGGCAAACCTAATGGGGCTTCAGATCATACCTTCCCTTTGCTCAAATCAGAATTGGAAAAAGGTAAAGTAATACCGGCTTCAGATTCCGAGAACCAATTGACGGTCAATATTGTAAATTGTGGCAGTCCACAATTAGACCATACCATTTGTATCGTTGATCCCAGCACCCATACCGTATTACCAGAGCGCAATATTGGTGAAATTTGGGCCAATGGTCCCAGCATTGCTAAAGGCTACTTAAATAAACCGCAACTGACTCAAACTATCTTTCACGCGCAATTGGCAGATGTTCCTGGCATAAATTATATGCGCACTGGTGATTTAGGTTTTATGCATAAAAATGACCTGTATGTAACCGGGCGCATAAAAGATCTTATTATTATTAAAGGCCTTAACTACTATCCACAGGATATAGAACTCACAGTAAACGAAAGTCATCCGGCACTACAAAACCATGGTGCGGCTGCTTTTGCAGTTGAAGTTGACAATGCAGAACAACTAGTAGTATTGCAGGAAGTGCAGCGGGAAAAATTGCAACGTCTGGATAAAGAGGAAGTATTGGACGCCATCCAAGCTGCACTGCTACAAGAGCATGGTTTGAGTGCGCACAGTATTGTTTTGTTAAAGCCCTATTCACTGCCAAAAACTTCAAGTGGTAAGGTACAGCGCTGGTCTTGTCGTGCCGAATATCTAGCAGGAACCCTCAACAGTGTTGCGCGCTGGGATCAGGCTAGGGAATCTATTCAAATGGAAGGCAGATTGAGTCAGTCCGTCAACCAGTACGCACAATTTGCCAATCAAGAAGAGGCAAGGATATGGTTGCAACAGTGGTTTGCACAGCATTTACGGGTGCCGGCGCAAGACATTTTACCGGATAAAAACCTGGTCGACCTGGGGGTGAATTCCCTGATCGCAGCTGAGTTAGGTAGTGAGCTGTATAATAAGTTAGGAATCAGGCTGGATATTATTACCTTGTTTGAGCAACATTCGCTGAATAAACTAGCAGAGTTTTTAACTACAGACCCGGCAGTGTTGGCCAAAATTAATCGCCATCACGCTGAGGTTAATTCAGCAGAATCCCGTGAGGCGTTAAATTTGGTAAAGCCGCTGGATAAGTCACTACTGGCCACGGTAAAAAATATTTATTTTAAGGTGAATAGTGGGATATCAACTAATAATACCGTAATTGATGGCAATGAATTTATCAATTATTCAGGATATAACTACCTGGGTATGTCTGGCAATCCTAAAGTGACTGAGGCTGTTGTGGCCGCGGTAAAAGAATATGGTAGTTCCGTATCCGCCAGTCGTATGGTATCTGGAGAAAAGCAGTTACATCTCAAATTGGAACGTACCATTGCGGATTTGATTGGTGCTGAGGATGCGGCTGTGTTACCGTCAGGGTATGCGACCAATATCGCTATTATCACCCATTTGTTCGGGCCAGGAGATTTGGTGGTTTATGATGCCCTCGCGCATAAAAGTATACTTCAAGGCGCACTTTTTTCCGGTGCGACCTGTATGGCATTTCCTCACAACGATTATAACGCGTTAGAAGAATTATTAGCCAAGAATCGCAATCATTATCGAAGAGCCTTGATCGTCTCTGAAGGGGCTTTTAGTATGGATGGTGATATTTGTGACGTAAGGCGATTAATAAACGTAAAACAAAATTTTCAGACGTTTTTAATGATCGATGAAGCGCATTCTATGGGCGTAATCGGCAAAACTGGCCGTGGTATTCGTGAGTATTTTAATCTCAATCCACAGGACGTTGATATCTGGATGGGCACTTTGAGTAAATCATTTGCGAGCTGTGGCGGCTATATTGCCGGATCGGCGGAATTAATTGAAAACTTCAAATACACTTCTGCCGGATTTGTCTATTCAGCTGGGATTTCCCCCGCCAATACCGCCGCTTCTCTGGCAGCCATTAAATTGATGAACGATCACCCGGAAAGAGTGACTGCATTAGAGCAACGCTCCAGTCTATTATTATCATTATTAAAGAAAAATGGTATACCAACGGGAAGTAGTTCTGATACGCCTATCATCCCGATCATGGCAGGTTCCACGGAAGCAGCTATTCAATTGAGTTCTTATTTAGCAGATCACGGCATTTATGCATTGCCCATTTTCTATCCTGCTGTAGAGAAAAATTTAGCGCGGATACGGCTTTTTGTTAACTGCTTACATACTGAAAAACAAATACATTATACAGCTGATGCTATTATTGATGGGTATAAGTTATTGCAGAAAAGCCGCAAACCTCTTCTTGAGTCCAGCAGTTCTCAGTGAGAGCAAGAAACAACACTATTATCGAGGTATTTTTCGCAATGAAAAAGGACAATTATGCAAGTCAGGGGCAATATGATAAAAATTACAGCCCTCGATTGTATGCAAATCCGATTCTTGAACGTTTAAGTCAAACCAGACCACGCACGTTAGTGATTGGCTATACACCGATTATATTATTTTTTATAGTTTACGGTTTAACGCAGCAAGCTTTGGCTTCGGCAGTGCCGACCTTTGTGGCAGGTTTATTGGTTTGGTCGTTAGTGGAATATCTGATACATCGTTTTGTCTTTCACTATAAACCCAGCAGTTCAAAATGGGAAAAAATAAATCCTTTTTATTATGGCAATTTCATACACAATATCCATCATAATTACCCACGCGATAGATTGCGGCTAGTGACGCCGCTAGTAGTGACCATGCCATTAACTGCAGTTTTTTATCTAGTATTTTGGTTGGTATTTGGTTCATTTAGCGCGTCACTATTTGCGGGCTTTTTATTGGGCTATGTGCTGTATGATTTACTGCATGCATTTACCCATATGCATCCGATGCGTAGTCGAATTGGCAAATTTTTAAAGTATTATCATATGCGACACCATTACCATCATGATGAAAAATCATATGGAGTCAGCAGCCCGGTTTGGGATTATGTATTTAAAACTGTAGACACAACTCCGCTTAAAAAAGCCAACCATTAGGAACTAGCTATGTCCTTACAAATACTGCCAGTCATATCTAAACAAGACTGGCGAAATTTTTTAAATGTCCCACCGCTTTTACATAAACATGATCCCAATTGGATAGCCCCTTTACAGATTTCGGTAAAAACCACCCTGAGTCCCAAAAATCCCTTTTTTAAAAGAGCGAAAATGCAATTGTGGGTAGCCTATCGCGATAATAAACCAGTAGGTCGCATTGCTGGAATAATTAACGATGCTCATAATCAGTTTCATAATGAGAATATAGCTTTTTGGGGTTATTTTGAATCTGAAAATGAACAGCAAACAGCAGATGCATTGTTTAAAACAGTTGAAGAATGGGCGGCTGCGCAAGGAATACAAACTTTTCGTGGGCCAGTAAACCCGTCTACCAATTACGAGTGCGGATTACAGATTTCTGCATTCGACACTCAGCCCTACATCATGATGACGCAAAATCCTGAATATTATCCTGCGCTAGTTGAGTCACAGGGTTATGTCAAAGCTAAAGACTTAGATGCTTGGCGCATTGATAGCCTAAAAACTACGTTCCATCCGCGCGTAATTGCTAAGGCAAAAGCTTTTGCAGCGATGCATGACATCACTATCCGTCCAGTGAATATTAAGCGGTTTGAACAGGAAGTGGAGCATATTTTTGCAACTTATAACGATGCCTGGGAAAAAAACTGGGGTTTTATTCCCATGGAAAAAGAAGAATTCCTGTTTTTAGCCAAAGAAATGAAACCCATACTCACTCCCCAGTCCTGTTTTATCGTCGAAGTGGCTGGAGAAGTTGCTGCTTTTGGCATCTGGTTACCGGATATTAACCAGGTGCTGCATAAAATTCGCGATGGTAAATTATTTCCTACCGGCATTTTTAAATTATTATGGTACACCAAAGTAAAAAAATTGATAAACCGTGGTCGTGTTCCAACCTTAGGCGTACGAAAGAAGTTTCGCCATTTAAAATTGGGCTCTTTGCTTTATACAAAATTTTTAGAAGAAGTTCCTACGGCGGGTTATCACCATAATGAATGTTCCTGGATTTTGGAAGATAACAAAAGCATGCGTACTGCATTACGCTTGATGAACGCAGAATTGTATAAAACCTACCGCATCTACGAAAAAACTCTGGCATGAAAGTTTTATTAACCGGGGCAACGGGTTTTATTGGATCGCATACGGCAGAAGCGTTAGTGCAGCAAGGGCATACTGTTCGTTGTTTAGTTCGCCCTAGTGCAGATACCAGTATATTAATCAGACTAGGACCGGCTGTGGAATTGCAGGAAGGTTCCTTAGCTGATACCCATCATTTGCAAAGCGCTGTACAGGGTATAGAAGCTATTATCCATTGTGCAGGTTCAATAAAAGTTAAGCACCCCACTGAATTTTTTGCTACTAATACCGAAGGAACACGTGCTCTACTTAATGCAGCCAAATACTCAGCGCCGAACCTGCAGCGTTTTGTCCATGTCTCAAGTCTTGCTGCCTGTGGAGCTGCACTTAACAATAAGCTGCCACCCTCACTTAATATTATTCCACAACCAGTAAGTCAGTATGGCTTTAGCAAACTCGAAGCGGAAATAATCGCCAGAGAATTCGCCGATACTTTGCCAGTCACCATCATTCGTCCCTCAGTGGTGTATGGCCCTAGAGATTTATCTACCCTGACATTTTTTAAAGCAATACGTCGTGGCTTCCTGCCGCTGATGCGAGGTGGTAAAGGTGCTGCTAGTACTATTTACGTCACAGATGTTGCTGATGCCTTAATAAAATCTATGGTAACTCCAGTGCCAAGCGGTAGCGCCTATTTTTTAGAGGATGGCGTAACCTTAACTTGGCGCGAACGTTATTACCAATTAGCTAAACAAATGAACACCAAGCGTCAGATAGAAATTCCGCTACCCCAATTGGCAATAAAAGCGGTAGCCATGTTGACAGAGTATTACGGCCGTTTAACCAATAAACCCATGTTGCTAAATAGCGATAAATTTAATGAGATTAAACAGCTCTATTGGGTTTGCAGCAGTGTAACGGCGAGGGAGGGTTTGCTATGGAAGCCACAAGTCAATTGGTCGGCAGGTACCAAGCTGGCTAATGATTGGTACACAAAATCTGGGTGGCTATAATGTTTGAGAAAATCCAAAAAAAAATCTGTAGGGCGACTATAGATTCTATAGCGGGGTTAAAAGCTGCTTTCCACTTTCAATTGGCGTTTCGCCTAGAAGTTTTATTTTTGTGCCTTGGTTTAATATTAGCCCCATTCGTAGGAAAATCTCTGGCGCAAATATTTATTCTAATCCTATCTTTAATATTAATAATCATAGTAGAGCTAATTAATAGTGCAATTGAAACGGTGGTAAATCGCATCAGCCTTGAATATCATGAATTGTCAGGACGCGCTAAGGATCTCGGATCGGCGGCTGTATTTATTGCTGTATTGATGGCGATTATTATTTGGGCAATTAGCTTATTTGATTGTTTGTTTCTATAGCAAAATTTGATTGATTAATAAATTGAGGCACTGTCATCGGTTTTAGCATGATAAGTTCATACAATACCAGAGGTGATACGATTAAAGCGCAGCATAAATAAGTTAATAAAATGGGCTTGCGGGAAGAAATGGATACGTAGTTTTTTAAGTAATTCTGAATTCGTTTGATTTTAAAAAGTTGATAGCACCCCTCAGATATTAAAATTGCCGCTACACCATCAAGAACCACATGCACCTTTAAGGTAAGAGTGCCCAAACACATACCAATAAACCACAGCAGGAAAATAACCCCTAAGATTTTAAAACGTTCAAAAGTATATCTAAAAATAACCCAGGCACTTCCTATATGGTAAGAAGGAAATGAATTCCAGGGTGTGGTTATAGACAGCACAAAACGGGTATTTTCATTTAAAAAGCCGGGATTTTGAATTTGTTGCCAGAATGTAGTAAATCCAGGATCCTGCCATAAAATTTTGCAGGTAGGAAAAATAAAATAAATACAATAATGAATAATAAGAATCAGCAGACAAGTTAAAAACAATCGGTAAGTATAAAGAAGATTAAACTTGGAACGAATAAAAATAATCCAACCAAACAGAAACGGAATGATCAATGCTGTTGAATAAAAAAGTGACCAAGTGGTTGAGAACTGTATATGTTGATCAATAGGTAGGGTAATAAAATTTATATAATTAATGCCGCGCGAGTTTAAGACATCACCTATAAATGCATATTGTGCCCAAAAACACAACAGCACGACGAATAAAATAAAAATCTCAGTAAAATTTGAAAAATTCTTTGTTCGTGCCAATAAATTATATTTACCGTTGGTCGAGGCTGCTGCTGGAGAATTATTTAACTTCATATTTTTATATTGGCATTGATCTTTAGATTTGATTCGGGTTGCTATGTTACCATAGTTGGGCATTGAGTCCAGTGGTGGATATGTTTCAATCAAATATCCGAGGGCTTGTTGGTTGCACAAAATGAACAAAAATTAGTATACTTTACATTACAATTTATGGAGCAGTCGGGGTGGCTGGCAGAACCTATACCCATTCCACTTAGGATTTCGGTGTTAGAGTAGTCCAGCTTGTGCTGAGATTTGTTCGATCTGATTGAGTAAAAATGCAGGAATAGTCGACTTGTCGTCCCGGCATGGAAGCCGGGATCCAGTTCGCAGGATGTGAAAGTTTCGCTTCCTGCGCCCTGGATCCCGGCTTCCTGCCAGGACGACTATGTCGGTTATTCTTTATTTCGAGTTTTTACGATTGAAGATCGGACGAAGATTAGTGCAAGATGGGCTGCTCTAACACCGAAATCCTAAGTGGAATGGGTATATAACCCGAAAAGTTCATAGCTATTTCCTAAGGAGATTACAGTATCATGAGTTCTTTTTCTTCCGTCCTGGTTTCCAATGAAACAAAAACCGATTCCCAAGCACGAGGGGAACGTTTAGAAGTCTTACGTAAAATGGCTGGACTTACTCGTAAAGCATTTGAAGAAAAATATGGTATCAGCGCGAATACAATTCAATCATGGGAATCCGCTAAAGCGGGCGGTTTAACCGAACGTGGTGCGCAACGGATTATCCCATTATTGCAGCGTGAAGGCATTTATTGCACTACAGATTGGCTACTATATAGCAGCGGTAGCCCACCTCAATTGGCTAATCCCCATTTTTCTGAAGTTAATGAAACTCCCGCAAAATACCATCTTTCAGAAGACACTGTTATCATGAAAGAGTTGATTGCATTCAGAAAACTCAACGAAAACAGCATTGACCTCATGGTAAATGATGATGGTTTAGCTGGACACTACAAACCTGGCGATTATGTGGCGGGCATAAGCCGTTCCAAGGATGGCATCCATCAACTAATTGGTATGGATTGCATTGTTCAGACCGGTAATAACGAAATGTTGTTGCGCCGGATTAAAGGTAGCCAGTTTCCCGGTTATTATGAGTTAATGTGTACTAACCCAGCCACTACAGTAGCTAAACCTATGTTGTATGAACAGGAGTTGCTCTGTGCAGCCCCAGTAATATGGCATCGTCGACGCAATCCCGATTAGAATTATTTAACTATTTCATAACAGGAGTTAACATGAGTAATGACATGCCACAACCAGGCGAGTTTTGCTGGAATGAATTGATGACCTCAGATGTTCCTAAAGCAAAAGAATTCTATAAAGCGTTATTTGGCTGGGATAGCCAAGATCATGACATGGGATCCATGGTTTATACCATGTTTAAATCTGGGGATAAGGTAATTGGCGGGATGATGCAGATTCCCGCAGAAAAGGAACAGCAAATCCCCCCCCATTGGATGAGTTACGTACTGGTTCCTAATTTAGAAAAAGCAGTTGAAAAAGCCCAAAGCCTAGGAGCAGTGCTTGTAGTGCCACCAAAGGCCGCCGGAGAGTTTGGCCACTTAGCGGTCATTAAAGATCCTACCGGCGCTCATATTGCCTTATGGCTGCCTGCTAAGTCGTGATGAGAGATGTGGTGTCCTCCTGAGCGCACCGAGCCGCGACCGTTAGGGAGCGTTTACGTTACTCCAATAAACGCTCCCTAACGGTCGCGGCTCGGTTAGGTATTTCTCGGTTAAGTATTTAAATATTGACTCAAATAACTAGGCACCCGCTCCTCCAGCCAATAACGTACCCGCCATAAGTCGCCGCTAACAAATCCCACATGTCCCCCTTTTGGAGTTAATTCAAATTGAATCGCCTTAGCGAGCTCATGAGGTTGAGGTAGAGAATCTGGCGATACGAATGGATCATCTTTGGCCTGAAGCAGTAATGTAGGCACTTGAACGGAGTTTAAATATTGACGACAACTTGCCCTGGCATAATATTCCATTGCGTCGCTAAAGCCATGTATAGGTGCGGTTATTTGATTATCAAATTCATACAAAGTTTTAATGCTGGATATTTTGGGGAGAGTGATAGTATTTATATGGGACTGTAACTTGCGCCTGGTTTTTTTATGCAAACAGTTGAGTAAGTACCATTGATATAGTTTCGAAAAGCCTGAAGAAATAGTTATGACTGATTTATATAAGTCAAATGGCACAGATATAGCAACGGCGGCGTCTAATAATTTTTTTTCTCCCGCCTGTCCCAACCATTTTAATAATACATTGCCACCCAAAGAAAAACCTATAGCGGCAATAGGTAATCCAGCAGATCTTTGCTGCAAGATTTTTATAATGAAGTCGACGTCTTCAGTATCACCGGCGTGATAGCTCCTTAGCAGTCGATTATCCTGCTCGCTACAGCCCCGGAAATGCATAAAGACACCGCGCCAGCCATGTTGGTGCAATACTTGCAGCATACCAGGAGCGTAGGGCGAAGAGACTGATCCTTCCAAGCCGTGTAAAATTAACACGGTTGGGCGTCGTTGCTGGCTTGTCCAATCTAGATCAATAAAGTCCCCATCGGGCAATTCGATCCGTTCACGTAATAATGAGAGATTTTTTACCCGGCGACGAAACAAAGTGGGCCAAAGGGTTTGTAAGTGTCGATTATTAAGCCACCAAGCGGGCTTAAATGATGATGTGTTCAATAGGATTTTTCTGCCCAGAGTTAATGATTATCTGAATGATAACTGTGAATTTATGCTAAATATTACACTAAATCTAATGGAAATAAAATTGACCTATATTAGGGCCCCAGGGCCTGGGGGGCAGAATGTAAATAAGGTATCAACAGCCGTACAGCTGCGTATCAATATCTTAACGAGTGTTATGTTTTCTGAACCGGTTCGCATGCGTTTAGTTAAACTATTAGGCAATAAAATTACCCGGCAAGGTGATTTGATTATTAAGGCTAGTCGTTATCGCACCAGAGAACGCAATAAGCAGGATGCTTTGGAGCGGTTGCAAAAAATTATAGCAAAAGCAAAAATTGCACCTAAAAAACGCAAAAAAACAGCCCCTACTTATGCGTCTACCCAGAATCGCCTAACTCAAAAAAAAGCAAATGCAAAAGCGAAGGCATTGCGTGGCAAAAAATTACCGAATGACTCTTAGAAAAGTTCCTTATTTCCCGTAACTGCTCACTCCGTCGTCCCGCGGCTTGTCCGCGGGATCCAGAAATGAGATTTCTCAGCTTTTTCCTGGATCCCGCGGACAAGCCGCGGGACGACGGGACTGAGCTGGCTATGACGTGAGCAGTTACTATTTCCCTACCGTATAAATTATGTCTGCCCCTTTACCCATGGTATTAGATTCCGTTTGTACGAACCAATGTTTACTTAACAAGTAACGTATGCGTAACGTATTAATAGAATTGAACACATTTAAGCTATAACTTAATTTCAGTCGCCGCGACAATGATTTCCCGAGTACCACCGAAGTACTTTGTGAGTAATTGCCGGACTGATTATTTACTTCAGAATTTAGATCCAACTCATTCAAACCAAAAAAATGCTGTAATTGCTGCGTGAAAGAATTAATTCCGTTGCCATTTTTAGATGTCAATGCCTGTGCAGCGCGAGCCAATAATTGTATCTGGGAACTTGAAGCCATAGTCGCAGGCTGACCCAGCAGGATTAAGGATAAAATGTCTGCTTGTGACCAACCTGTTGGATCAGAAAAAAGTGTTATTTTCGGATCTTCAACCGTTCCTCTAACGGAAATCCCCACTGTTAAATTGTCTTCTTGGGAAAAAATTTGCTCCTGAGAGCTGTAATCAATTTTTTTGGCAGCGCGGATATCGAGTTGCGGGTTGTCGATAGGACTATTCGTAAAAATAATATCCCCCTGGCTAATCGCCAACTTTTCCCCTTGTAAATTATAGCTGGCATTAACCAGGTTAAGTGTTCCAGTTCCAATGGTAGTACCTTGTGAGTCATCGACGATATGTAATTTCCCCACTACCTGTCCGCTGAGTCCACTGGCATCAATTTGAACATTATTGCCAAGCTCCACTGTGACGAGGGTATCAATGGGGAGGCTCTGAGATTGTTGTATTTGCCCCTCAGGGTCGATAATAATAGTTTCTGGAGGCAAAGTAATAGTCTGATTGAGATCGCTTTGTTTAATAGTTGCTGAGGGAACCAGAACGTTGCCACTGATACGCCACCCTTTGCTATCACTTAAAATAGTCAGTTCGGGGGCGACTACTATTTGCATTTTAGGTGTATTACTCACTTGAAATGCTGTTCCAGTAATAGCAATATTTGAATCCAAGCCGTGATTGGTTAGCAGGCTCGTGCCTTTTAGCTGCAAATGACCTGCCCCTGATTTAACTCCTCCAGAATAATTAATGACATCGTTATCTAATATCAGGTTGATATTGAGTCCCATTAATTTAATAGCTACTGCGGGAATAGCCGTACTGTCATTTTTTAGATTAATTAAACCGTGCAAATTGGGTTTATTGATAGTGCCAGAGAGTTGTATATTGGCTGTTAATGCAGTATTTGTAGCCTGAATGTCGGATGGCAAAAATTCGCTTAATTGATTTTGATCTAAACTAGCCACTAATTTGCCGTAAATGGGTTGTTCCGCTGGTAACGGAAAGGTCAGTTTATAATTGGGTAAGCCAAGCTGTAAGCCTAAAAACTTTTTGCCATACAACGATAAGTCTAGACTAGAGTTCAGACCTTTGGGATCGTAACGTGAATCCAATGTTGCCGCGACAGGAAAATTTATTTTTTTATTATTTAATTTATAATTAATCTGACCTTGAGTTAATTTTATTAGTGAAGATATACTGCAATTTTTATAATTACTGAAAAGCTCACATGCTTTATTTGTAGGCGCTAAAGATGCCAGCAAAGAAAGATCACCCTGGAATATAGCATCTGGCAGGGATTTAAATTTTAATTGCTGCAGTGATATTTTGGCATTTATTTCTGGACGTTTGGCATCACCGCTGATAATACCTTGCAGTTTAAAATTGCCGCTTAGTTCTGGTGTTAACTTATGCAGTTCATCCGCAATAAGTTTAAATTGCAAATTCCACTGCTCGGTCAAATTACCTTTAATATTAGCAATCGCAGTGCCTAGTTGTAGCTGAGCATCTAAATTTAAATTCCTACGCTGAAAATAATCCCACCAACCTAGATTGGCTTCATGACCTGTGGTAATGTTCAATGGGTTATTCTGTTGTTGACTGATAATCTTTAGATAACCTTGTAATGGATAATTTTTTAAATTACCTTGTAAGCCGGTTACAAACAAATTGAAAGCTTTGAGACTCCCTTGGCTGACAGCACTAAAGCTGAGATTTTTAGGCAGATCTGCGCTAATCAGGTTTAAATTTACTGCACTAGCGTTCATAGAAAAATCCCAGCGCAACTCTGGAAACCATTGCAGCTTACTTGCTCCAGAAAGTTGCCCTCCCAATAGTTTGCTTTCTTCAGTTGTTAATGAAAGGCTGTTTTGATTTCCTGAACCTTTCAGTAGCCAATTAGACAAGGAATTATTTAAGCTGAGCTGAAATTGATAAGCGTCTGGGTTTCCTTTAATTGTAAAGTGAGTTGTGATCACAGTAGGTGAGGAAAAATCTGCAATAATATCCGCATTAAAAAATTTATCAGCTTTAATTTCCCCCGCTAAACTATTTAAATGAATGGGCTGTTGTGGATCGCCAGTGATAACGGTTATATTTTTCAAATCCAGCTGGTTAATCTGCACGGAAAAGGGCAACGGCCATGATATTTTTTGGGGAATATTCTGCTGCGATGTTTGTGTCACTTTTTTTGGCGCTGCGCTCGAAATATGCGTAAGGGCAGTATTTAAAGTCAAATTATCTACTAATATTTTCCCGTGCAGAAGTTCTAAGGGATGCCATTTAACCGCCAAATGATCAATAGATATACTGAGAGAAGAGGTTTTATAAGAAATGTTATTTAAGGTGAAGGTTCCGATTAGACTACCGGTTACCTGCCCGTATGTGAGGGGAATGGAAGTTAATTTTGTTATAGTCTGCAAGGTGAATTGGGTCCCGACTTCTGTAGCTATCAGCAGGTAAATACCCATCCCAACCATCAACAGAAGCAACAATATAGCCAAAAAAAGTTTTCGTAATGCAGTGATCATAAATCAGAGCCCATGCTAAATTGTACTACCAGAGGTTTCCCTGCAAGATCCAATGCCTTCGCTAAAGTTAATTCTAAAGTCCCTACTGGGGATTGCCATACTGCGCCCAAGCCTATGCCTTTTTTTAACTTATTTAAAAGACCATTGCTCACATTACCGGCATCAAAAAAAGCCGCGGCATACCAATCCTCTTTGACACGTTGCCGATATTCTAGGCTGCTAACAAATATTTTTGAGCCAGGGCCAATAGAATTAAAAGCATATCCTCGAATACTGTCACTGCCGCCCGCTAGAAATTGTAGTGATAAAGGCAGTTGAGCTATATGATTAATAGCAGTGTAACCGAAATTAGTGCGCACCAGAATGCGGCTATTTTCAAAAATGGGATAAATCGCCTTTATTTTTAATTGGGCTTGTACAAAGGCAGCGTTACCAAATAAATCAGGTGCTGCTAGGACACCAAAATTGATACGACTGCCACGGGAGGGATGTAAAGGGTCATTTTGCACAATTCTCTGCCAATTGATGCTAGGAATTAACATTAACTCAGTTTGATAAGGCTGACTTTCCAGTGACCAGTGTTCACGCTGTAAAGCGAGTGAAATAATTTGCTGCCATTTATGCAGGGTGGTGACGTAACTTGCGCCTAATTTGACTAAATCCCCTTTGCCCACCGGGAAAAATTCCTGTTGCGTAGCGGCACTCAGCACGTATTTTTGATCCGTGGGATTCTTTCCAGGAATGAAATAATTAGCCTGCAAATTGGTCACCACCGGTGACGCTTCCAATTGCGCTTTGAAACGCTGTCCATCATCAGTGATTCGACGAGATTCAAAATTAATTAGACCACGTGGGCCAGTATCCGTGCCATATCCCAAACCAAAACTATATTGCCTGGCTGGCAGAGGAATTACGTTCACCTTAACAGGAACATGAGCATCTGTTTTTTGTTCTAGGTCAGGCTCAACTAGCACTTCTTTGAAATAATCACTGGTGCTTAAGGCTTGTTGATAATCCTGAACCTTAGCGGCGCTATAATATTCATTGATTTGAAAAGGAGCATAACGCCGCAGAAAATTTATATCATAGGGATTGGCGTTAAAAAAAATGTCGCCAAATTTATAGTGAGTGCCGGAATCAAAATGCAAAGTAATGCTCGCAGTATAGTGCTGCAAGTCAATTACCACTTGGTTATTAGTCATTTCGGCATCAAAGTAGCCTCGATTCAGGGCAGTGTTCAGTAGAATTTTTTTGGCTTCATTGTATTTATTTACTGAAAATCCCTGCCCCCGAACTAAAGGGAAATTGGCCAGAATCTTCTTAAAGGAAGGATCATTCGCTGCATCTCCGCTAATTTTTATATCCAAAACACCAATATTTAATTTAGGTCCTGTGAGAATATGGAACTTCATAAGCCAATGGTCTTTCACCTGTATCAATCCGGCTGATTGGACAATTGCTTTGAAATAACCAAAAGGTTGTAATGCAGTCTGGATCTCTTCAGGTGCTTCATTATAAAGTCGGGTTATGCCTTCTTTAGAGTTGTCGGCAATTAAAATCTCTAAACGGGATTCGATATTTTTTTTTGCCTCGTCTGTTACGCCGGTAATTTCCAGTTGGGTGGAGTTTTGCGCGATACTGCTCAGACTAATAAAAAAAAACAACCCACCTATGAGAATCCGGCCATTTTTCATTTTTTATAGCTCTATTTGGCATTTTTGAGAGAATTTGGCTGATATATTTTTTTAACAAAAGGAGGGCTTGTTTAACAACTCGTAAATATTCGGTTATCACGTAAGAAGAATCCGAGCCGCACGCGTCAGCAAGCGTTGCCTAAGCTTCAGCGATCACTGCCCTCTCTAAGGCTCTGTAAAACAATAACCTATCTTTTTAACATCCCATCTAAGACCCATCTTCGCAGGCGGGAGGGGATAGAAAAACACTTACATAGAACAACCGACGTAGTCGTCCCGGCATGGAAGCCGGGATCCAGATCACAGGATGTGAAAGTTTCGCTTTCCTGCGCCCTGGATCCCGGCTTCCTGCCGGGACGACGTTCCGTCGACTATGCGCGCATTTTTCTACCCCCTCCCGTCTGCAAATCTGAGTCTCATCTGGGCGCTAAAAAGATAGGTTATTGTTTTACAGAGCCTAAGATATGCATCACTTTCAAAACGCACCAACCCAAAAAATTACTTCCGCTTTGCAATGTCCGACTAATGCTCACCGATGAGTGCTGTTCAACGCTACGAACTATCATGCGCGAACACGGGATTTATGACAAGCCCAATTTACGAAAAATATTAGAAGAAATATACCCGATACACTTAGGATTTCGATTGATCAACAATACTCTTTCCCGTCTTATTTCGTTTTATTATCATAAGATTCACTTTGTGCGGAGTCGTCGTTTTTGTTAGTAGTTTGGCTAGCTATAGTTTCAGAGGGTTGTTCCCTCCGAGGGAGCGGAAAAAAATTTATTCTGGATTGTTGAGATTTTCTTGGATGTTTATTATCAAGTGCCACATGGGCAAGAACATCTAATCGATTCTCTATTGGCTGTGGATCAGCTGGTGCACTAGCAAGAAGCTCTAATGGATTGGATCTATTTTTTTTCTCAGACGGCTGTCTAAGCTCTTCAGAGAAATGGCGTTTCCCTAATAATTGGGCCTGCGAGGTCGAATTAGTGAACGCACTGAACGCACTCCTTGGAGTTGGGGCGCTGCTGGAAGAGCTGTTAGAGCTTGCTTCTGGAGCACTGATGTTGCTGGGAAAAATCACAGGACTATTATTATTTAGCTTTTGCTCTAGTTGATGAGGAGAGGTAGAACTAATGAGCAATGGATTTTTAGAAGTGAGGGGTATGGGTGCTGGAAGATTGCTGAAATAACCACTGTTGAAAGAAAAAGAATTAGGGCAACTCATCGTATTAAGAGGATAATTAGAACCCCTGCCTAAAAAAATACCCGAGTAATGAAAAGGGTTTCCTGCTGGAGCACTGATGTGGGTGGGAAGAGGCGCAGAATTGACATTATTGAGAAATAAACTCTCTGAAGTTAGGGGTGTTTGTAATGGGACATTGCTGAATAAGCTGCTGTTGATAAAAAAAGGACGAGGGTAACTAATTACATTACTAGGATTAGAACCCATACCTAAAGAAATACCTGGTAAACGAGAAGAGTTTCCTACTGGAGCACTAATGTCGCCGGGAAAGGGCGCAGAACTGAAATTAAGTGGCTCATGTCCTAATGAGCTCTGCCTAGTTACCTCTTTGCGCTGTTTAGCATCTAACAGCATTTCCGCTGCCTGATTTATTGCTTCTTGGCGGGTGGTTTCTTGCGAGAAGGGCGCTGGTACCGGTACCCCTTTAATATTGAAATCCTCTTTGCGCTGTTTAGCATCTAACAGCATTTCCGCTGCCTGATTTATTGCTTCTTGGCGGGTGGTTTCTTGCGAGAAGGGCGCTGGTACCCCTTTAATATTGGAATCCTCTTTGCGCTGTTTAGCATCTAACAGCATTCCCTTTGTCTGCTTTATTGCTTTTTTGCGGGTGGTTGTGCGCGAGAAGGGCGCTGGTACCCCTTTAATATTGAAATCCTCAGGTTTCCAAGCATGGGCTAAAAAGTAGCTTTGGAATTTTTGCAAAACCCGTATAGCATCCTTCCGAAAGTGTGCTCGTGGACACCTCTTTCCTGGATTACTTGGAAAAAAACTATTAACTCGTGCTGGGGTTATAGATTTCAACATCTCTTTAATGGTTTCTTTAGACCAGCATTTATATTTGTTACCAGATAACTCCAATGTTGGCAATCTATTAGGTTTAGTACGCGTACTACTTTGTAACCTATTCTGCACAGAAATTTTAATCAGGTGTTTATAATCTTCAATGGTAGCCTGTGCAAAACCGTCGATTTGTCTAAGATTTTTTAGGGCTGAAACCGTGGAATCGTGATTTATTGAATCAAGATCACTAGATTTAAGTTTTTCAATAGCCGTTGAGAATTTCACCAAAAATTTCTCCGCAGCCGTAATTTTGTCATCTAATCTATTTTTATATTTAGGATCATTTCCAGCTGTGTTATCAAAAGACCATGAGTACATCTTACTCTTATATGTTAAAAGCTTATCTCGTATTACTCGAAGATCAAAGTCCTGTATTTGATTAACAATCTTGGACAAACTCCATTCTTGGGGGCGCCCAGACTGGCTAATAAAACCATTCACTGTTTTTTTATTTTTAATTTCACTCAAAATACAGAAGATTAAGTACTCCTCCATAGTTGCCAAGGGAAAAAGTTTTGTAAATGCATCAATACCTTTGGAATTCTCATCATTTAACAAAGAGCGATCAAAATTGATCCGGCTAGAGCTGGCAACTTTATGGGCTGGGGGGGCTGTAGAAGATTGGCGAAGAGGTAGATTGAGCTCTGAAAGCGAAAGGGTGCTAGCAATCTCAACGGAACTAGAGGGCTGCTGAACCCAGGTTGGAATGAACCCTGGAGCTGGAGAAGAGCTGGTAGGGGGCTGAGGAGTAGATGAAATGAGCGTTGAAGAAGAATGTGAAGAAGAATAACTGCTTAATAGTGTGTTATTTGTACGTTCTTCTACGGGATTAGATTCACTTGTTGAAGTGTTTTCGTTGTCTGACCTCATAAAATAGCTCCTCACGATTATATTTAGTTCAAGATTATAAATAGGTAAATTCCATAATAACTTGAAATTATTAACAAAATATTATTGTGCATGGCGTGAAGTGATTGCGAATTGTGAATAGGCCCTAAATATTAATGGCTGTAAAGTACGCACGGCTAATTAGTTTGCTATAATTTTATATATAAAGAGGAGATAATTTATGGCAAATTTATTGAGAAAAATAGAATCAATCGCTTATCAACCAGAAACCTCCACAATGCAACAAAGATTAATACCACTTAAAAATGAAATTATTGATAATATCGAAGAGCTATCAAAAGAGGTCAATTATCTCAAAGAAAAGGTCAAGATATTAACTAGCTTTCCAAATGATAAAGAAGAGCTAAGTGATATCATGTTTAAATTGCGTGATTTGAGAAATAGTATGGATTCTAGAAAACAGAAATGGGATCTATTAATGCCGGGTATGGATACATCCATTAAGCTCGAAACACTTAAAGCATTGGAAATGCTTAAATCTACCACTGAAAACTTAGAAATGTCATTAGCCGAAACTATGACAAATTTTTAGCAACGTCACGCCTAACATTGCCTAATACGGTAACTGAGCAAGGTTTGCGTCCGTCCGGCGACTATTTCTTCCCTAAAATACTAAATGGGCGAACAATTTAGTACTTTAGGATAGAAATTGTCGCCAGAGGGGGTAAATTCAATGCTACATCGACTGTTAAAATTACCTGAAGATGAGAGTTTTTTCTTATTTGGTCCGCGAGCCACAGGTAAAACCACCCTCGTGAAACAGTTACCCGGGTTTTCTAATGCCTTATATCTTAATCTGCTCAGCCCTGCCGAAGAAAACCGCTTTGACAGAAATCCTGATGAATTGGCCGCTATAGTTCGGGCACTTCCTGACCGCATTCAACATGTTATTATTGATCAAGTACAAAAATTGCCAAAGCTCTTGGATGTAGTGCATGATTTGATTGAAACCACTACTATTGAGATTTTTTCTCAATGCATTTCAACATTGTTTTCGTAAGCGTTTAAGCAAAACGCCCAAATTTTATTTTTTTGATCCAGGTATAGTCAGAGCTTTAACTGCGCAATTATCTTTGCCGTTACAAGAGAGGACCAGCCTGTATGGCGAGGTATTCGAGCACTTCATCATTTTGCAATCCCGGCAGTTAGCTAGTTATTTTCATCGGGAATACCGATTCTCATATCTACAAACTAAAGATGGGGCTGAAATTGATTTGGTGGTTGAGCGTCCGGGTCAACCGATTTTGTTCATTGAAATTAAAAGTAATGATAATGTGCAGTATGCGGATTGCACAAATTTAAAGATGCTGGCCAAGGATTTCGGCAATTGTGAGGCGGTGTGTTTCAGTAGAGATCCTTATCGTAAATAATTAGATGGCATAACAGTTTATCCTTGGCAACAAGGCATTGAGCATTATTTTGCCTCGGCCATTGCTGTCTAGCGATTGAGCTTCATGTAAGCGCATTTCCCAATACCAAATCCAGTTGTAAATCTGGATAAAAGAGTGTGATAACAGTCAAAAATTATAGCTACTCGTACGTCGTCCCTGTCGAGACGACGTGTTCTATACCCGTTCCTATGTGGAACGGGTATATATGGGGTGAGTTACCCAAAAAATTAAGAGCGAAGCACCCTGCTTAATCCGCTATTATTTTCACAATCCTCATCCTGTTGTTGCTGGGCCCTTTGGGCTAATTCCAAATAAGCATTCAAGAGCTTGTCATGCTGGCTTTCGTCAGCAAATAAGCTTTTAATTTTTATTTGATCAAGACGTTCATTGTCATTGCTTCCACCTTCTTTTTGCAGCAGATGCTGGGCGATCTCTTGTTTTTCAGTTGCGTTAACCAAAATTTGAGACATGGTGGTAATTAAATCAGCACCTAATAGCAACGCGGGCGCCAAGCCCGGGAAAGGATAATGGGAATATGCCCTCTAGTTTGACCCAACTTGCAGCAGGTGATATGCTGCAGGTCATATGCTGCAGGTGACCTGCTGCAGGTCACCTGAACCTTGGATACACTAATATCACTTTATGAAACTAACTTTTATCGATTATTTCTCTTCCAAATTAGCCAAAGCGCCCCGTTTCTGTAATCGGATTAAAGAGCGGGCTTTGTTAATCAACAATATTAAACGTAGCCGCCACACGGTTCTGGTGTCACCCAGACGCTACGGAAAATCCAGTTTGGTTCATCAGGTTGTAGTGGATATGCGGATTCCTTGTGCATTCATCGATTTATTCCTGGCGCATGATGGCAAAGCCATTACTAAACGCATCCTTGACGGTATTGCTCAGGTCATTTCCCAGATCATGCCCTTGTCCCAAAAAGCCTTAACTACTGCGCAAGGCTTCTTCAGTCATTTCAAAATCGTAATGCAAGCTGGCGGCTTTGGCTTGCAATTATCACATGAGACGACCGGATTTGACCCCGTGGAACAAATTTTTGATTCACTTAAGTCTTTAGCTAAATTAGCCGAGTCTAAACAAAAGAAAATTTTGCTTTTCCTTGATGAATTTCAAGATATAGCCAATGCAGAAAATTCAAAATCCATCCAGGGCGCAATTCGCAATGTTGCACAGGATACTTCAAATCTGGTTTTCGTCTTTTCAGGAAGCACTCGTCATCTGTTGCTGGAATTATTTGATGATAAGAATAAACCGCTTTATATGCTATGCGACAAAATTCTATTGAATCGGATGTCGTCTAAGGATTATATTTCCTACATTCAGGATGCAGCGCAAGATAAATGGGGAAAACCCATTGATCAGTCAGTTTTGAACCGGATTTTTGGCCTGACTGAATTACATCCCTTTTATGTTAACATGCTCTGCAACGAAATTTGGCATGGAGAAGCGGCTTATCTTAAACACTCCAAGCGGTCCGGCCAAATGCCCACAGTGGATGATGTTATGAATGCATGGCTGATGTGCTATGAAATTGAAGATCGTCGATTAGTTTCTGAACTGGAAAAACTTACTGCAAATCAGCAAGATATTCTTAAAACAATTGCACAAACACCCGTCAGCGAACCTGGCAATCAAAAGTTTTTAGCTGAGGTCGGTCTCCCACTATCCAGTGTCAGAATTGGAGTAAAAGCTTTAGTGGATAAAGATATGGTTCATCGCGTGAAAAATGAAGACCCTCTTATTCCGGCATTAAAAAAAGGGCAGTATAGAGTGCTTGATCCTTTATTGGCTTATGCGCTTAGAAGATATAGTTGATTTTGATAGCGTATATGCCAAGACTATTGATTGATGTAAGATAACTGCTGCTCACGCTATAGCCTGCTCAGTCCTGCGGGACCCAGAAATGAGGTTTCTATATGCCTCGATCTGCGGTTCGAAAAGAAGTACCGCAAGAGCAGACTCTATAATTAGGTTTTTGGAATTAGGATTTTAATCGTGATGCAGTTTTCTTCTTTGAGGCATCAGGTTTTTTGGGGTTAGCTCTGCGTTTATACCTTTGGTGCGGCTTTAATTGCGTCTCCCCGAACATTAGCCAATGCAGAGAAACATGTAACAATTTACTGTATTGTATGGCTTGTGAAGCTTGAAGTGCAATGCTGCCGTCCTCGTGACGCGGATACCCATCCATTGAAAGTCCAGTTTGTTGGCAAAATGCTTCAGCAGAATCAAAACCAATGTTTTTTCGTGCTTGTTTTAAGCGTATGGCAATTTCTTTTCTAAGTTGTACTTGTCCCAACATAAGTTTCTCCACTAACGACCGAATTTTATTTTTATCGTAACTGTATGTACTTCTAAACCGGATTTGCAAATGCCTCATGCCGAGGAAGTCCCTTAAGAAACACTGAAGAGAATGGAACCTCTACTGGATTATAAGACTTGTTGGGCACAGAAATCTATACGTCAGATTTAGATAAATCGTAACTATTCAGCACTCCAGATTGAGGGTCGGCTTTCTCCCCTTCTCCCGCTTGCGGGAGAAGGGAGAAAGCTAGCCTATGCTGAATAGTTACGATAAATCATTGAAGTTGACTACGATCCAAAATGATAAGAGCGTCGTTTTTTATCATTTTTTAATGTTTTTGTCTATAGAAACCAAATGTATTAAGTGAAGATTGTATCTTTTGAGTTTCAATGGTGGGGTTTATGGTCATGTTTTTTCATAGTTTCAATTAGACTTATCTGCAATCGAGAATGGAATTTTACAAACCAATTCCAGAGCAATATCGATAACACAATACCGCCTGCAATGATAAAAATCAGTAACTCTATCCGAGGTAAGATACTAGAACTTAAAATAAATATAAAAATCATGATAACAGTCATGGAAAAAACGGGAATAACTTCAGAGATAATTTTTCTGGCCTTGTTAGTGAAACGTCCGATAATGTGCCTTCTTACGCTGAACTCAGCCAATATCATACTTAATGCTTGTAACTTACGGTAAATGGCCACCAGAAAGGGTAGGGAACACACTAAGGCACTGGCCCAGAGGATGGTTTTGTTTAATTGACTACTTAAATGTGCGAATAGTTGTTGGGAAACAGTGGTCTGCAGATAAGAAATACTAATGAAAATAGCTGCTACCAATGCCAGATTTATAAATATATTAATAAGACTTTTCTGTACCACCCGTTTAATCTCAGATTTCTGGCGGTTATGTTGTATAGCACGTAACCAGGTAGTATAAATCTGCGTTACGTAACTAATCCGTTTGGGCAGTCTTTTATGGATTGTATTTGCTAAGGGGTCAGCCAAGCGAATTAGATAGGGAGTCAACAATGTCGTAAGCGACGAAACAGAAACAGCTATTGGATACAAAAATTTAGAAGTAACATTAAGTGATAACCCTAAGGAAGCGATAATAAAGGAAAATTCGCCAATTTGGGCTAATCCCATGCCGACACGCAATCCTGTTCTTTCTCCCTGTCCGGTGATAAATATTCCAAAGCTACAGGTAATTACTTTTCCAAGAACCACGGCTAAAGTAATGACTAGTATTGGGAAGGCATATTGAGTTAATACGCTTGGATCTAACATTAAACCGATGGTAACAAAAAAAACTGCACTGAACATATCACGCAAAGGAATTATTAGACGTTCGATAGCTGCAATTTGGCGGGATTCTGCGATAACCGCGCCAATAATGAAAGCGCCTAGAACAATGCTGTAATGTAACTTGACTACTAACAGGCAAAATCCAAAGCACAAACCTAGCACTGTTATGAGTAGGGTTTCTTCACCCCGGAGTTTACCTACGTATGATAAAAAACGTGGTACGGTCAAAATGCCAATGCATAGCGATACAATTAAAAATAGCAGTAGCTTTCCTAGGGTGAGCGCAACTTGGGATACGCTAATTACGTTACTGGTGCCCATACTACTGAGCAATGCCAGAATGGCAATGGCAAGAATATCCTCAACTATTAAAATCCCAAAAATAAGTTGCGCAAAATGTTCTTTGGTCAAAGATAGGTCACTTAATGTTTTTACGATGATGGTCGTAGAAGAAATAGCCAGCATCGCGCCCAAGAATAAAGAATCAGTACTGTTCCAGTTGAAATAGCCACCGATTTTATAGCCAACCCAGATCATGACAGCAATCTCCAAGACGGCAGCTGCTACAGCGGGAATACCCACTTTCATCAATTTGCGTAGACTGAATTCCAATCCCAAGGAAAACATTAAAAAAATAACGCCTAATTCAGAAAATATCCGAATAGTGTTTTGGTCGCTTATAAAAATAAGAGTAGGTGTATAGGGACCAATAATAGCACCAGCTAGAATATATCCCAGTACGATGGGTTGCTTGATTTTATGAAACAGGATAGTGACAATACCCGCTGTGGCCATAATAATAGCAAGATCTTGTATAAATGGTATTTCATGCATAGCTGATTCCATCTCTCGCGGGTAAAGTTGAGTTGCCGTAAGCTATTTCAGATTGAATAAAACGTGGGGTTCTGGCACTATTTCTTAGATCACCTTGTTGCATGTAATGCATTTTGGGGTACAGATGGATCAGTATACATTATTGAAAGGAATCAACCAATGGCCCGTTTTCGTCTAATATTTATACTTGGTTTTGTAATATCTTCCACAGCAGTTTTGCTCCCCGCTTTTGCTGCGGTTGGATCTATACCGGTTACCGGGAGTATTAATCCCCCTCAATCTGTAACAGTCAATGCTCAGCCATTTGCCCCTATGCCCCCCCTGAAGGCCGATCAGATTAATCAGGATTTGGTTAAAAATGGGCATGCGATATTCTATAATATTTTATTCTCCTCTGATAAAACAGAAGTCAAATCCGAATCTATACCGCAACTGGCTGAAATAGCAAAAGTATTAAAGAATAATCCAGATCTTAGAGTTTTTATTACTGTTCATACCGATAATTTGGGAATGCTAACCTATAATCTCAGCTTATCACAACGGCGAGCACAGGCGTTGGTTGTAGAGCTCATTAAGAATTACGGAATTGATGCCAGGCGCATGGTCCCACGAGGCTTAGCCCAATTAGCGCCGATAGCCACTAATGAGACTGATAAGGGGCGTGCGCAAAATCAGCGTGTGGAGATAGTGGAATTAGCTGGTCCCTTATGAGTTAAGCTTTGCTCTGCTTGGGGTGATAAAGACTCCTGCTGTTAATGAACTCATCAAAGAAAATGTAACGGCAATCCATAAGACCGTCTCATAGCCTCCAATAAAAGATGTTCGTATGATTTGAGCGGCGAGCTGATCACTGGTTTTGATATCCGCTAAGTTACTTTTCTGAGCAATAATTTCTTGTTTAACTTGGATGGGCAAAGAAGAGTTTCTCAACTTTGTTTCCAGTTGTTGATTAAAAATCATGGTCATCACCAGTCCAAGAATAGCGATTGCTAAAAGACTGCCAATTTCAGAAATGGCGTTATTGACTCCTGAAGCTGCCCCAACATAATTTTCAGCAATAGAGTTCATGACTACCGTAGTAAGCGGCGCAACACTAATCGCCATACCTATACCCAAAACGATTGCAGCAGGAAAAAAACTGGTCCAATAAGAATCACCCGTATTTGCAACAATAAATAATCCATAACCCACAGCGGTAATGGCAGGACCAATCACCAGTGGTAATCGAGCCCCTATCTTTTTGACCAATCCACCCGACCATCGCGACAGTAGAAAAATGGATAAGATGAGTGGAAGTAATGCCGCACCGGCTTGGGTTGCCGTATAGCCTTGAATCTGAATTAAATCTAAAGGCAAAAAGAAAAGCATACCATACAGGGCAAAGTATATAAAAAAGGTAATCAGATTGGCCGCACTGAAATTACGTGAACGAAAGATTTTAAGCGGTAGCATGGGAGAGGAACTCCGTGCTTCAACCCAAAAAAATCCTGACAGTGCGCATATGCCGATAATTTCCACCATAAAATGAATACCAGAATTTTTTTGCCATTCGATGAATCCAAAAGTAATGGTACCCAGCCCAACTATCAGAAGAAGTGATCCTAGGATATCGAGTTTTCCATTCCGTTGCGCATTTTTACTTTCCTCAACGTAAATTAAAGTGATAATAAAAACGATAATAGCTAACGGTACATTTAGAAAAAAAATCCATTTCCACGTGGCATGTTGTACCAGCCAGCCACCCACTATTGGAGCGGCGGCTGCCATGATGGAAGTAAATGCAGCCCAAGTTCCAATGGCTTGTCCTCGTTCTTCCTCAGGAAAAGATGCGCTGATAAGCGCCAGGCTGCCTGGAACCAGTAGTGCAGCCCCCATTCCTTGAATAGTTCGCGCTGTGATTAATTGCGTCATCGTCAAAGCTAATCCACACGCAATCGAAGCAATGGTAAAAATACATAGCCCAATTAAAAAAATAAGGCGTCGACCATAAATATCACCCAATGATCCGCCAATGATGAGCAAAGCAGCTAAGGTCAACGAATAAGCCTCAACTATCCATTGCAATTGATTAATTGAAGCATGCAGCGCATTTTGAATGGCTGCTAACGCAATATTGACTATGCTGCCATCAATAAAGGCTATACTGGATCCTAAGATCGTCGCCAATAATGTCCATTTTTTATATTTAGTTGCTTGCGTAGAAGATACAGCTTTACCGATAGGAATCTCTTTGCAGGGAGTTCGTATATAATTGTGCATTTGATTTCCTTAACTTGAGGGGACGAGGTCAAATCCTGGGTGATCCTCGCCAATTTAACTGGTAATCTATTTAAAATCAAATTGCGTTGGATGTGCGGGGATGAGGGTGTTTCAGTTCGTGCTAAATTGAACATGCTCACCCTCTGTCGTAGACAGCAGAGGGGAAAAGCCAAAACGTGGAGGCGCATTAGAAATCGCATAAATCCAGACTGGATCACGTCATCTCATATACCTATTTATTGGAATGTCCTCATGTCAGATCACACGCCCAGAGAAAATAAAGCATCGCAAATTCACGATCGCTTTTTTAAAAACGAATCAAAAAAAGAAGATTTAAAATCTGTGTTCACTGACCAGGTCTCCAAAGATCCAGATATGGCTTTATTTTTAGCGGTTAGAAAAAAAGTTAAATCTTTTATTGCTAAAAGTAGCACTGATCCCGAAAATAATAAATTACTATTGGAAAAATCTGTCGCCATCTTTAAAGGTGTAACGGATGTTCGATCAATAAGAATAATAAATAGTTTTTTCCTATCGGAAAACGAGGCGCGCTATATGTATAACAAAATTGAAGCGGTTAAAAAGTATTCCTTCGGAAATTGTCTTGAATACGCGATCCTAACCTTTCATTTGATGTGGTTGTATCATTATAACCCCGGGTCTCCTTCCCGATTCAAAACCACAGGGGTTTCTGGGCTTTGTATACTCGGGGCAGGAGTTTGAATTTTAGGCGGCTTTGGCGGCGGCAGAAATCCTTGCGAGTCTGTCAGGCTGCTATAGTTGCGCTGTGAGGATGTCATAGGCAAACTGCTTCTGAATGAGGCCGTCACGCGTGGTTTTTGCGATAATTGATTGTACGTTTGGCAGGCTAAGCTACATATTTCAAGCAACCTCTCTACATCTAATGGGATGATCCTACGATGCGCCACTCCACTTGCGTAATCACGACATGCGTCGACGAATGATTTAAATTTGCCGTGATAGTCTGTAGCAATCTGCCCACCACAGAGTTGAATTAACGCAGATAATTGTCTCAGTGCCCCTATGGCTTGTAGATAAGGTCTCTCCTCTTTCGGTTCACCCAAATGATCCCACCCTGTACTGAAATCACTCATGAACTTCTGAATGGCATCTAGTTGTTCTTGATAAAACTTCACGATATCTTCCAATATAACCCAGATCAAGCGCACATGTTGCGTTGCCAATGGCGTATTATCTTGATGGTTTTCTACAAACTCGGTTAGCTTTTTAGACAGCTCGGTTTCTGTTAATGGATATTTTGGTGTTGGCAACACACGGTCGTTTTCATCAAAGCGTATCGGGTCTGATTTCTCTAACAAAGGATACAACGCTGCATACAGCGTCTTGTATTGTTGTTCGCTCCAGGCAGAAGTTACACTGTGCTCCGTTCCGCGTAAAGAATGTAACAGTTTTTTCACCAAACCATCTGGTGCAAGGCAATGCGCCACCGTTGATTTAATCAAGGCTGGCAGGTCGTATTCTATACCCCCGTCTCTCTGCTGCAGGCTGTATCTTTTTACTGCCAACATCCATTCGTAGAATCGCAGTTGTTTATCAAAATTCGCTTGATCAGTTTTATCCACAATGAAAAAACCATCTGGATTATTCCGTGTACACGTCACCGTGAGTGCCAACACTTCGCGCAGACATTGCAACCCCACCAGGCTATTACGAAATGCAGATTCGCTATTCGTGCTCTTTGCTTCCTCTACCGATTTATGCCACGTAATCAGATGCATCAACTCCACATGCAATCGATCAACCGGATGCTGCTTTAACGTTGCAGGGCTAATCTGTTTTACTTCAGCATCCCCTGGTTTATGCTTTAATTCTGGCGGTTTTATCGGTTTTTTCTCTTCCACCCCGTGAGCCGCCTTAGGTAACGCAGACGCGGTTACCTGCCTCCTGGGTAGTGCTTGACGTTTACTCCCAGGTTCTCGTGACCTTGGCGCTGGTTTATTTTGTTGTCTATTCCTATTATTTCTTTGCCCGTTGTTCGCTGGCGCCTGCTGCCAGTTATTTTCATGCGGTAATTTAAAACCCACCAGTTTATTTACTATCTTTTCTAACTCCTCGCTATCTTTTCTCAGATCATCTTCTGAACAATCGCCCAATGCTAACTTTGCCTTATCCTGAGCTATTTTTTCCCAGCTGTTTAATGTGGATCTGGGGTTGGCTTTTTGATTTTCTTTCAGACTTGATTTTTTTATTTTTAGTTTCCAAGACTCCGTTTTACGGACGATATCCTCTTTCTGTTGCTTAATCTTTTCGCGTAACCTTTCTGTATCGTTTAACGGATTTTTTATAACGACATCTTCTTTCGAATTCTGTTTTTCTTGGAGGGAGCGCAGTTGTTCTTCTAAATATTTATTTGCCGCCTGCCAACGCTGCCGCAGTTTCTTATCGGTTATTGATGTATCTTTAAGCTTTAATGCCACAACATCCTGTAACTCCGCTAATCTCGTCTCATAATTTTTTCTCCAATCGTTTTCTTGCTTATACTTTTTCTTCAACGCGCTGAACACGCCTTCTTCCACACCAAACTCAAGTGAGGCAACAATATTATCGACTGTTAATAGTGTAGGCTCTTTTTGCAACAGGCGGTTTATATCATTCTTGTTACGCTTTTTACAGGCGTCATCAAACTGTTCCCGGGGGGATTTCTGCTGGGGTATGTTTTTAATCTTGGGCTGTTTCGTATAGGGTTCTTCTTCTCCGTTCTGCCTGGAACTTTTGGGTTTCAACTTCGCTTCTTTATTTTTAGCTTCCTGTAACAAGCTGATGATATCATGATAATTGTTTTCTTGCTTAGGGTTTAAAACTTCCTGGAAAAATATTTTTTTCACCATCTCGAGAATTCCGACTCCAGTAGTACGAACTGGCATATTTACATCTGCTTTTGCTTTCAACAATAATTCAACGGTGGGTGTGTGACCGTAACACACAGCGGTATATAATGGTAGCTCTAAGGGGGGGCCTTTTTTTTTGGAGAAGGGTCTGTGTATTTTATTCACATCGGCCTTTTTTTCCAGTAACAATTCAAGCATATTTAGTGGAATACGAGGCTCTGCAACGCTCCTGGGCAATATCTCTTCTAACGCTATGTGTAACGGGATAACACCAGGCTCGATTTCGGTATTTACATCCATGCCCTTGTCCAATAATTCCTTTGCTTTTTCTACCTTCCCCGCCTTTATTGCCTCTACCAAATTTTCTGGTGTAATGGCAACATTTTCATTATTATTGGGCTTTTCATCATCGGTTGATTCTGTTTGTTCAGGCGTTTCTTCAAAAACTTGTTCTATACGTTTTGATGGATCAAACATAATACATTTCTCCTTTATGAAAATTCACTTTGTAGTATTCTAACCATGAATGATTAACAAAGTATTAAAATAACTATGTAAGAGGTTGCGCAGTCAATGCTATTTCATAGGGGATTCGTTACCCATTCCTTTAGAGTAATCTGGAGGCGTTGATTCAAGTGCCTCGTTTCAGCAGAAAGCCGAGACCGAAAAATCCGAGCCGCGCGCGTCAGCAAGCATCGCCCATGCTGTACAAGGCTCTTTGATAGTATGACTCTCTTTGAGCGATGCGGAGTTTGAAAGCTAAGGCTCTGTAAAACAATAACTTATCTTTTTAGCGCCCAGCTGAGGCTCAGATTTGCAGGCGGGAGGGTGTAGAAAAATGCGCGCATAGTCGACGGAACGTCGTCCCGGCAGGAAGCCGGGATCCAGGGCGCAGGAAAGCGAAACTTTCACATCCTGTGATCTGGATCCCGGCTTCCATGCCGGGACGACTACGTCGGTTGTTCTATGTAAGTGTTTTTCTACACCCTCCCGCCTGCGAAGATGAGTCTTAGATGGGATGCTAAAAAGATAAGTTATTGTTTTACAGAGCCTAAGAGTATCTTAGAGGTGATAGTGCTTGCTGATGTTCAGGCAACGCTTGCTGACGCGCGCGGCTCGAATTTTTCGGTCTCGGCTTGCTTCCAGGACAACGTCTTGACACATCTTTTTACACGATAAAGATATCATCATTATTTACACAATTTTAACCTAAGTTTTATTTTTAATTGAAAAATAATCCTCATTTTTTCCGTATAATTTTTGGCTGATGGTCATATAATTTCTTAGCCGCTTCCGCAACAGGAAATATTTCCATATCAATATTATCTTTAGCCCAAAAATCTAATATAAATTCCCTACCATTTTTAGTTTTAGCAATTGTAAAACCATAATCACCCGGTTGCCCGAAAGCCCTTACGGGCAGGCACAAGGCCTGCCCCTACATAGCATCACTAAATTCCGGAGTGACAATAAATAAGTTATGCGCCAACTCCACAAAAAATCATTCGCGATGACTATGATGACTATAATAAGCTGCCATCTTTAGGAAGATAGCGACGATGTTGATGATGAAGACGACGAATTAGATAGTTCTGGTTCTGGAGTATTAGGTAGTTCTTGTTCTGTAGTATTAGATAGTTCTGATTCTGTAGTAACAGAATTTCCCTTACCTTTAGCACTCCGCTTTTTTTCTGATCCTGGATTTGTTGGTAAAGTAGGAGGGCTAGCAACAGATGGTGAGTTCGTCGGCACTTTGCCTGATATATTGATAGGTTTATAACGATTGAACAATTGTATAGCAGAGGTATTGTTAATTTTTTTAGTTTCTGGTGTCATTGGCTTCGCAAATACAGCTTGAAAAGCTGAGGAAGCAAGGCTGCTGGTAGAAGAAGGGCTGCTATGTGAACTGACGGTTGACGAAGACGAAGATGTGGATTCTGCTTGTGAGCTGACCATTGACGAAGATGTGAATGAGGGTGTGAAAGAGTTTGAAAAAAAACCTCGCTGCTGAATATTAGCCGACGTAGAGGAGGTGGCAGGCGTTGAGTTATTATTTGTACTACTATTTAATGTGCCCCCGTTATTTAATGTAATCCTCGAACTAGTAACTCTCTTTTCAGCCTCGTTTTTGCTGTCTATTTCTTTATCCTCGTCATCAAACGTGTCCTCCCCCTCAGTATCGTCCCACTCTGTTAAAAAAAGTAAGTCAGGCTTATAGCTTTCTTCCACGCTGTTTTTATTAACGTCTGAATCATCAACATTCATCTTATCAGGCTTTTTTAAAGGATCGCTCGCGCTGTTAACACTTTTAACACTTTTTGTAGTTACTTTTTCATCCGTACTTGTTAAACGAGATAAATCTTCGTTAGCCTTTTTATGGCCTTTCTCGGCAGCTGACCAATACCATTGCCACGCTTCCCGGGTATTCTTAACTACACCAATATGTTCGTAACAATGCCCTAATCTATACATGGCTTCCACGTGGCCCTGTGAGGCAGCTAACGTATACCAATCTACTGCCTCTGCTACTCTATCCACCCCAAATAGCAAACTTTCATACTTAATGCCTAATGCGTATTGGGCTTCCATATAGCCTTGGTTGGCAGCAGAAGTCAACCAACGTAGGCATTCTCTAGGAGAGTCACTATTACTGCTTAAATAATATTGGGCCGCCGCATTGCCTTTATTGGCAGCTAACCTGCACCAACGTATGGCTTCCTTTTTATTGTTTACACCAATACCGTATTCGTAATACTTGCTCAATTTACGCGAGGCGTTATTATGACCTTGATTATAAGCTAACGTGTACCAGCCAATAGCCAGATCAACTTTCTTAACGTTCTCATAGTATATGCCTAAGTTATATTGAGCTTCTGAATTCCCATTAGCAGCGGCCACTTTTAACCTCTTAAGCCTTATTGTTTCTAGAGATGTATGGAATAGTTTAGAAACTGAAGCACTGTCTTTCATCTCCTGAAGGCTCAAAAAGCCGTATGCCGAAGCACTGGCCATAGGATTCCCTGTTCCGATATACTCCACATCTGTAGGAAAATGTTTAACAACAATATTTTTTTCCTTAGCTTCTTTATCATTGGCTGGAAAAAGAGCGGCCACATTAAGAAGCGCTTCTTCAGCTATTTCATCCTTACTAATGATCACTTTTCGATAAAATTCCCCTGCCTCTTTTATATCCGCCTTTACACCTTTACCATATTCATAACAAAAGCCTAAATAAGCGCGGGCATTCACATTGCCTTGCCGCTCAGCCTTCTTAAACCATTCCACCGCTTCTTTTTCATTTTTCGCTACACCCTCGCCATTTAGACAACAAAGGCCTAAATGATATTGGGCGTCCGCGTGGTATTGCTTGGCAGCCTTCTCAAACCGATACACCGCTTCTTTTTCATTTACTCCTACACCATTACCATTGTAATAACACAGAGCTAAATGATATTGAGCGTTCACATGCCCTTGCTCGACAGCCTTATAAAACCAACGTACCGCTTCTTCTTTATTTACTGCTACACCATTACCATTTAAATAACACAGGCCTAAATGATATTGAGCGCCCACATGGCCTCGGTCGGCAGCTGACGTAAACGAATTTACTGCCATTCCTTCCTTTGTCATTGCTACCCCTGCCAGTTCTGCCTTTACCCTTGTTCGCTCTGCCACTAGTTCGCTACCATTGAGATAACACAGGCCTAAATCATATTGGGCGTCCACATGGTCTTGCTCGGCAGCCTTCTCAAACCAATGCACCGCTTCTAATTCATCCACATGCGGTACACCCTTACCACTTAGATAACAAAGTCCTAAATTATATTGGGCTTGTGCGAGGCCTTCGTCAGCAAGGAGCTTATGCGTAAGAAAGTCCGCTTCTTCATTATTCTGATTTTCTTTTTCATCGCTAATTGGTGAACTTGATCCAGACTTTGTCGGTAAGCTGCTGGTTTGTGAGGATGAAGATGAGGACGAACCTGAAGAAAAATGCTGTCCCGCATTGGCTGACGTAGGAGAAATAGCCTGCGTAGAGGGAACAGCAGACGCTGAGTTATTAGTTGTACTACTTGTGCCCTCGTCATTTGATGTAATCTTCGAACTATTAACCTCTTCCACCTCGCTTTTGCTGTCTTTAATTATTTCTTCGCCATCGTTATCAACCTCGTCATCAGAGTCTTCATCAAGCTCTTCCCGATCCCGACCATTAGTATCTAGGGAGGTAGAATTATCGTTATTAGGATCATCATCCCACCCATCATCATTATTATTATTAGCATTATCCTCAGACGTATTACCCCAATCATCATTAATATCTAGGGCTGGGGTGGCGTCCCCCTCTTGCTTGTTATTATAGCTTTTCCCCACTTCATTTTTATTAACATCCTCCTGTTTTTTATCTCCTTTCCGTTTTGTGTCTCGTATTTCTGAAGTCATATATACCTCTTTTTTGCAATAAATTATGAAATCCTGCCTATAAAATCCTATCACTGTCAAACGCCTTGAGTATAGCTAACCTGGCACGCCAAGGCGATATTTTTAACGAGCCGAAACCAAAGGGGTCAAGTATTCACATGACACTTATTTCAATCTACCAAATTAATTTTTTTTCTTATTAAATCGATATCATTCTTGAGGCTTTGATCGACTCTCATTTGTTTCTCCAGCCGAATTATCGCATTGGTTACTGCGGCATGACTATTTAGAGAAAATATTGAGCAGATTTTTGCTAAAGTTAGTTGCGTGATTTTTCGATGCAAATAAATAGCGATTATCCTAGCTCGATTAAGTTTACCACGCTGTGACTTGAATAACGATTTTGGAGCAACCTTATAATACCTACAACAACACAATATTATATTCTCTGAAGTAGGGTCTGTTTGTGATAAATTAAAATCCGTACTCGAATCTTTTCTCTGTTTTGTGCTTATTTTTTTGAGCATATCGTGATTAAATTTAGGATCACCAAAAATCACAGGCAAATTCTTTCTATCATAAAATTCAGATGTTTTTTCATCAATGCCCTGCATTATAAATTTTCTATATAGCTCTGCATGATTACTATCCGACATCATATTAAGAATAATGTCGGTTTTTAACCAAGAAAACGGGGTTGAATTGTTAAAATAAAAATTGCAACTTGACCAGAGATAGTCTTCAGGTCGAAGCAAGATTTTAGCTTCTATGGGATTTAAATGTATGTATCGGCTCAACTGTAATAAATAATTATCTTTTTGAACTAAAATAGCTTTATAACGGCCTCTAAATAACGGCCCGTCTCCCTTGTGCATTCTATTGTATCGCTGAGTATACACTCCATCAATATGACGCATTACCCGAGAAAGGTTTCCCAGGGGAGTATGGATTAATAGATGATAATGATTATCCATTAGGCAATAGGCATGTATCTCTGATTTAAACTTATTAAATGCTTCTCCGAGGATTTCAAGAAAACAGATAAAATGATCCTGCTGTTGATAGATTTTTTTTCTTCCTGCACCACGGTTCATTACATGATACCAGGCGCCAGGATATTCAATACGAAGGGGTCTTGGCATGTTCACCTTTATTGATTATTAAACTTAGGCAAACATATCTTATACGCGATTTTTTTTAAATACAGTAAGTGTCATGTGAATACTTGACCCCTGCACCGGACCCCTGCACCGTCCTGGTATAGATGCCAGGACGGTGGTTAATCGATTTATTATTTTACTTAGAGGAACTCTCTTCAGATGTATTCGACAAAGTTGGTAGTTTGATGCCAGCTTGTTCTACAGGAGAGGAAATAGAATCCGAAGTATGATCAGAAGCAGAACTATTAGAAAAGAAATTAGAAGAAGAACTAAAACTTGAAGAGTTTGAAGAACTGGCTGTAATACTGAGGGCAGTACTTCCTGTGCTTCCAGGAGCTGAACTTGCTGACGAGCTAGAATTGGATGCAGGTAGTTTTTTCTGATCTTTTACATCTTTACGAAAACCAGCAAGATTAGGCAATAATACTGAGTCGTCATACTTGTTGTCGGGTTTATTATTTCTCATTTTTTGCAACGGGGTCAAGAAATTAGTGCCTATGTCTTCTGCCGCCTGAATAAGGTACTGACCCTGAAAAGCTCCTTGCACTATCTCTAAGAAACATATAGCTTTATTTATATTCTCTATATATCCCGATGTTGTTACTAGCGGAGGGACTAAGGAAGTTAGTAATTCTTGTGTCTCAAGCTCGCATTCCCCGATTTCTTTCTCAAGTTTTTTGACCATAGCGACAACTTCGGTAGTGGTCGGATGACTCTTAGTTAAGAATGCTTTAAAGTCTACTGGAAATCTAAACTGATTAGCAGGTATAGGTATTGATGAGTAATTAAATGGTTTCACAAATGAGGAAGGAGAAGTACTGATTTGAGAAACTTTCCGCTTCATCTCCACCTCTTCAGGAAAACTGATGCCATGGGTAAGATCAGCAGTGGAGGAGCTATTCAACGAGGAGCTAGCTGGACTCGTAAAGCTGTTTGAGAAATTTGAAGAGCTTAATGAATTTGTTTGTGGAATAGATTCAAACGTACTATTCAAGGTTGAGTTTTCGCTACCTGTTCCTATGGTTAATTTTTCCAAACTATTAGAGGGACCAGATTTCTCTTCCAAAGCATCAGCGCCCTCACGTAATTTTAATAATATGTTAAATGTCGCCTCGCACACCCTTACATCATCTATTTCTGCATTAACTCTATTAAGATAACTCAACGCATCTTCTGCGCTTTTAATGTTGTTACCCAAAATGATCAGATCAACAGGCCATTCTAAACTATCGCTTTTCGATATTGCAGATTCAAACTCTTCTAGATCAGCTGACTCTATCAATTTATTTAAGATTTTATTCTTGGATAGTGTACCTCTTTGTTCCATTTTGATGTCTTTTGGTAAATGATCACTTATGTTTTTAATTGTATTGAATGAACTAGAAGTTGAAGAATAAGAAGGACCCGGTTTTTTCTCTTCATTGCTAAAAAAAGAATCAGTATCACTCACTCTCATATAACCTACTAGCATAAGACCTACGAAGTCTCGGTATATCTGCTTTTTATCTTGATCTACTTTTTTAAAGACTTCTCGCAAATAAGTGTGTATATTTCCACTTTTACAAGCTTCTTCCCCTAAGCCTTCCAGTTGCGACCATTTATCTCTATGAATACTCTCCTCAATTGCCTTTTCAAACCCAGCTATTAAGTTCATAGCAATATCAGCAGCATCTGGTGACCTTATAAAACTATATAACTTCCTATAAAAGAAGTCACTAAACGGATTAGATAGAATAAATGATGGTTTCGGATTCGTGTTTTGAAAGATAAAATAACTATTTATAAATTCTATCAAAGTAAAATTGGGATTGGGAGAAAATTTCCGAACCGTATCAAAGAAAGATATAAAATCGCCTTCTTCATTTGCTTTCTGTAATGCATCTATATCTTTAATACTTTCCATAGTTTGATTAATACCAGATTCTAAAAATTGTAAATATTCTGCGACCTTAGCTTCTAATATTATCTCGCCATCTACTTGCTTATCCCCTGCAAGTAATACACTGAATGAATCCTTAAGTTTTTGCGACATAGTAAATTTACCGATTTCTTGCTGTGGACGATCACTCATATTTTTTCTCCTTATTGAATGAATTTGTGAAACGGTAGATTGATATAACAACATCTTACTCAAGTTATGATGAACTATTCGAATAATAAAATCAAAAAAATAAATCAAGGTTTTAACCTAACTGCAAACGTCATCCCGAGCGAAACGAGCGATCTCCTTGATGCAGCACCACAAAATTGATGCCCCATTCAGGCGATCCCTCGTCGCAAGCTACTTCTAAAGACGTCACGCATAAGTTGTTGATTTATAGTGATGTCTTTTCCGAAGCTGGATGTTGGCATGAAGCTTGAAAATATTGATATCAATAAAACCGTTGAAGAGGCGCGGGATTTACTTAATAAGGAAAAAAACATCTCGCCTTCATTTAAAAAAATCTAAATCTTGCAATCTGCTTGAAAGATTATCCTTATTTGAGAAGGAGACGCTGCGATTTATGAAGGAGATGGAGATTTAATAATCCTGATACAGGATTCAAACACTACCGAGATACAATTCCTTAATCCGGCTATTATTTTTAAGTGTCGTGGCATCGCCACTTAATGCAATGTTGCCGTTCTCCAATACGTAAGCGCGATGTGCAAGATTTAATGCGAGATGAGCGTTTTGTTCTACCAATAAAATACTTACCCCTTCTGCATGAATTTTTTTTAGTGTTGAAAATACTTCTAGCATTAATTTCGGGGCCAATCCCATGGAAGGTTCATCCAGTAATAATAGTTTAGGCTTTCTTAGTAATGCGCGAGCAATAGCTAACATTTGCTGTTCACCACCCGATAGGGTTCCTGCCGCTTGATTTTGGCGTTCTTTTAACTGCGGAAATAGTTCATAAGCTGAATTGAAATCAATTGCGTGTGTTCCCCAGCAAGCCAGACGTAAATTTTCTATGACGGTTAGATCGCTGAAAATGCCTCTGCCTTCTGGCACATGGGCAATGCCCAGATTGATACGTTTATGCGGTGGAATGCTGGCTAAATCCTGACCGTTATAGGTAATAATGCCGCGATAGCGCACCAAACCTGAAATAGCGCGTAAAGTTGAGGTTTTTCCTGCCCCATTGCCACCTAGTAAAGTCACAATTTCATTAGGGGCTACTTGTAAATCAATGCCGTGTAAAGCGGGAATATTTCCGTATTTTAAACTGAGTTGTGAAATGCTTAACACGAACCACCTAAATAAGATTGTATAACCTCCGGATGATTGCGAATCATTTCTGGGTCACCGCTAGCAATAGTTTTGCCAAAGTTTAACACGGTTATACGCTGACATAATCCCATTACAAAACGCATTTGGTGATCGATTAATATAATCGCTAAAGCTCTTTCTTGGTGTATTTCTTGAATTAACAGACTTAACTGCTGAACTTCAAGTGGATTCATTCCACAGGCAGGTTCATCCAGTAATAATACTTTGGGATTAGTTGCCAAGGCACGGGCAATTTCAAGACGCCGTTGTAATCCATAGGGTAAATCAGCAGCACAGGAATGAATATATTGCGTCAAGCCAAAGCGTTGCAAGAGATTATTTGCTTCAACCTGAATAGCTTGTTCTTGCTGCTGAAATGAAGACTTGCGTATAAGCGCAGGGAATAATTTATAATAACCGCCCATAGCAATTTTTATATTGTCGAGAACTGAAAGCCTTTTAAACAAACGTATATTTTGAAAAGTGCGCCCCATACCTGCGCGGGTAATTTGATCGGTTGATAACTTATTTAATAGTTGCTGGTCTAAAGTAATCGAACCTTGCTGTATCGGATAAATGCCGCATAGCAAATTAAACAGGGTTGTTTTGCCCGCACCATTAGGACCAATAATTCCGACAATCTCGCCTGAATTGACACTAAGATTAAAGTGAGTGATAGCGTGCAAACCGCTAAAAGTATGCGATAGGTCTTGCACTGTAAGCGTGCTCATACTTTAATGGCCCCCTTGGGGCGCATAAATTTTTCTTGAGGTCGCAAGAAGGGAAATTCTCTATATCCCAAAATACCTGATGGGCGAAAAATCATTAATAATATTAATATAACGGGCATTATTACCATCCGCCAGGCCGCCAGTGGGCGTAAAGCTTCCATTAAGAGGGTGTAAAGAGAACCGCCAATAATTGAACCACTTAATGAACCTGCGCCACCTAAATAAACCATGATTAATATATCGGTTGATTTAGCAAGATTAAACATGGCGGGGTTAATAAACTGCAGGACATGGGCATAAAGTCCGCCAGCGATACCAGTAAAAAATGCGGAGATGGCAAATGCCAGGATTTTCGCTTGTCTGGTATTGACGCCCATTAATTTTGCAACCATTTCGTCTTCGCGAATGGCTAAAATATTACGTCCAAAACGTGAATAAATTAAATTGCGCATTAAAAATAATGTAACCACTAGCCAGAAAAAAATCCAGGGTAGGGTGGTGAGATTACTAATACCTGATAAACCTCGGGCACCACCGACGCTTTGTATATTTTCAATAATAGATTTAACAATCATCAAGAAAGCCAAAGTTAAAATGGCTAAATAATCTCCGCGTGTTCTAAATGATAGCAACGCAATTACCACACCCGCTACCCCTGCTGCCAGCCCACCTGAGAAGATGCTTACTACAAAAAAACTGGCGGGAAAAACATGCAGGCTAAATATACTTGCTACATAAGCCCCAATAGACATAAAGCCAGCATGTCCTACTGAAAACTCACCCATAAAACCATTGACCAGATTAAGACTTAAAGTGAGGATGATATTAATGCCAATAGTCATTAACACCAGTTGGTAATAATTACTTAACCAATTAAATTTTGGTATTAGAAAACTTAATATTCCGCAGACAAGAATAATGGCTATTAAAATATATTTGCGCATGTTATACCTTTTCCATGACCACCCCACCGAACAACCCGCGCGGTCGAAAAATTAAAAAAAGCACTAATAGTCCAAACGCGGCGAAATCACGATAGCTAGATGGAAAAAAGGCAACCATGTAAATTTCTACTGCACCCAGTATAAAGCCTCCTAACATAGCGCCGCGAATATTGCCAATACCGCCCATGACGGCTGCCACAAACGCCTTCCAGCCAAGACTAACGCCCATGTAAGGATCCACTACCGGATAGGATTGTGCGTATAAAACACCTGCCGCACCCGCCAATGCGCCGCTGATAGCAAAGGTATACATAATCACGCGATTGAGTGGCACTCCAATTAAAGTTAATTCTTGGCTGTTATTTGCGATTGCTCGTTGGGCTAGACCTAGTAGAGTGTAACGTGATTGCCAATCCAGAATAAGCATCAAGAAGATACTAATGGCAATAATAAGCATTTGCAGCAAAGAAAAAGTTATGCCCGAAAAATGCCAGATTATATTAGGGACTAAGGTTGGAACATATTGCGGATAAGGATTGTGTATTAAAAATAAATGTTCAATAACTAAACCGCAGGCTAATGCAGTTATCAGCATGGAAACTTTAGGCGCTTTACGCAGTGGTTTATAAGCCAGTTGCTCCACGCAAACGGCAATGGCAGCACTGCCCAGCATACCCAACGCTAAACTTGGCCAGAAGCCGCAATGTAAACCGAGGGCACTATATAGACCAATAAAGGCGCCGGCCATGAAAATATCGCCATGGGCAAAATTAAACAGGCGTAAAATGCCATAGACTAAGCTATAGCCCAAAGCGATCAAGGCATAAATACTGCCAAGCTGTAGGGCATTTAATGTTTGCTGTAAAAAATATATCATGAGTTAGCGTTGGCGTTAACTTTCCAAACAAACTGGTTACCTTTAACTTGCATAATAACCGCACTCTTTATGGGGTCACCGGAGCCAGCGGTGTATTTAATATTACCGGTAACCCCTGCCAATTCGGGTGAGTTAACAATATGGTCACGAATAACTTGGCGATCCAATGTGCCGGCCGCCGCAATCGCACTAAACAAAACTTGCGCGGCATCGTAACTTAAAGCAGCGACATCATCGGGTGTTTTTCCATAGGCTTTTTGATAATCTGCAACAAACTTCTCTGTAGCAGGAGTTTTGGCGTCGGGTGAATAATGGTTAGCGAAAAAAGCGCCCTCGACTGAACCGTTAGCCAGTTTAAGTAATTCTGGACTACTCCACGCATCACTGCCTAATAACGCTACCTTTAAACCTAAACGTTTGGCCTGTTGCGCTATGAGAGGAACATCATTGTAATAGGCAGGTAGAAACAACACATCAGGATTTGCTGCTTTAATCTTAGTTAATTGTGCGGAAAAATCTTTATCGTTGGTGGTATAAGTCTCAAAAGCAACTACTTTACCTCCCTCGCTTTCAAAAGCCTGCTTAAATATTTGCGCCTGACTGGTGGGTGCTTCAGATGAAACATCATATAAAACAGCAGCCGTATTATATTTTAAATCTTTGCGGGCAAAATTGGCCAATACACGCCCTTCGAACGGATCGGTAAAGCAAGCGCGAAATACATACTGTTTCGGTTGGTTTGTTTGCGAGTTTAAAGTCGTTTTAGGGTTAGTAGACCAGGGCGTGATTAATACGGTTTTTGCGCTCTCAGCTATTTCTGCAGCGGGGACAGCGCCTAAACTGGCATTAGGTCCAATAACGGCCACCACGTTATCTTGCGAAATTAACTTTTGCGCCGCTCGGGCCGATTGATCTGCCTGAGCTGCATTATCTTCAATGATCAGTTTAATGGGCATTTTTTTGCCATTAATAGTAATACCGCCTTGATCATTGATTTCTTTAGCTGCCAATTCAATGCCATTTTTGCTAGAGGCTCCTACGGCCGGAATGCTACCGGTAAGTTCAACGATAACACCGACGTTGATACTATTGCTGGCTATATTTTGTTTATCACAGCTGGAAATTATTAAGCTTAGAACAGCAAACAATAAAAAAGTAAGCTTTTTCATGATCATTTTCCTTTACGGTCCGTGCGTGTAATGGTAATACATCCTCCAGCTAAAACAGCTAAAAGTAATAGAATTTTTAAATAAATGAAGGTGGTTGATTCAAAGCCTACGGTAAACAAAGGTGCTTCTAATAAAGCCCCAAAACTAAGTAATATTCCGAGAATAAAAGCAGAAGCAACCATGCCACACCAGTTATAGCGCAAACTAATGATCATATGAACAATCAAAGTGGCTAAGGCGAGACAGCTAGTAATCAGTAGGTTATGACTAAACAACACCGAAGCTGCCAGCATGATTAAAATAGCATAATAGACATAAACAGTAATAGATTTTCTTCTCAGCAGTGCAAATTGCGGAAAATAACTATCTGCAGTAATTAAGGCAAATGAAAAAATGAGTAAACCTACCAGATTAGCAAGCCACCATTGCAGCCACAACATGAAAGAAGATTGGGGATTATTAAAAGCCAGGTGGCTGAAAAGTTCCAACGTCAAAGTGGTAACGGCTGTTAAAATTGCGCTTAATAAGATAAACTTGAAAAAAGTTGTTCGGGTGTAAAAGAGCAGGGTAGGCGTAACATAACGGTAGCTGAGCCATAATAACAGCCATGCTTGTAAAGCAAAAATCGTCGCATAAACAAAAGGGGGCTGTACGACCCCTGCTTTTAAAAAGAAATAGGCCAAAAAGCTTCCTAGCCATATTCCTGGTAAAATCCGAGGGCCATACATAAAAATCAAGCCGCAGGCTACGCCGGAGGCAAACCACATTGGGAAATTGGGTGATACCAAGGTGCTAATGGCTAGCCCTGCATATTGTAATGCCATCATAATAAAATTAAGGGCTATAAAACGTTTTAAGCGTAAGAGGTTAAATTGTCTTGTCTGAGCAGCAGGGGATATTAGAGGCTGTTGGCTAGCGACTATTTCGGACATGCGTCGCCATTTATCCTTGGAGTATGCGGAAGAAAGCTGTTGGGCCATAGATCACCTCTCAATGGGGATAATGAATAGGAGTACAAAATTTTGAATACCGACACCAATTTAGCCTTAAGTGCTGCACAGATTAACGCACTATGCCAGCAATATGTAACCCTGGTGTATAAAGACATTAATGCTACTCTTGGCGAGCAAGATTATATTATATCTCAAACCAGCGGTGAAATTCTTTATTCTAGTATTGATAAATTAATTGCGAAGTTATCCTTGAATGAAAGTGACGTTTTTGTTGATTTAGGTTCAGGGCTCGGTAAAACGTTAATTTATTTTTTCTTAAAAACTCATGTTAGAGAGGCCCAAGGTATAGAGATAATTCCGATTCTGTACCAAGGTTCTTTGTTGGCGGCGCAGCGGATACAGCAGGAGCTGCCTGAGTTTTTTGACAGTGAGCGCAAGTTAAATTTTTTTCAAGGTGATTTTTTAAAGTTTCCATTGACTAACGCCACAGTGGTATTTTTATGTTCTACCTGTTTTGATCAGGAACTCCTTTGTTCAATTGGAGAAGTCATTAACAATACGCCAAACATACATACCGTATTAACTTTTCGACCTATTGCTAGTCTGCAGCGTTTGTCTCTGCATCAGGTGGTTAATGTCGAAAGCTCCTGGAGCTCGGCGTTGTGTTATATTTATAGAAATAATAAATAATTAACCCGAGATTTTTTGATAAATTTGCCTAGATAACGAGGTTATCTCTTTTTTACAAAAGTTCCTTCTTGATATTCCTGAAAGGCTATACGTAATTCTTCTTGCGTATTCATCACAATAGGCCCATACCAAGCAATAGGCTCATTTAGGGGCTTACCTGAAACCAACAAAAAACGAACTGCCTGCTTGTCAGTAGTGACAACGATTTGACCCCCCTCTTTTTTATAAAGCACTAGGCAGCCATCGCCACAGGCACAAGGTGGTTTCATATCAAAATAATTGACGCCGGCAGCATCATAGGCAAATGGAATGCGCGCAGGGTCGAAATACCCTTTACCCTCTATCACATAGGCAAAAACCGTATGATCTTCTTTCACTGGATGAGCCAAAGTTTTGCCGGCGGGCAGTTCAACATCCAGGTATTCGGGATCTGTCACTATGCCTTGAACGGGGCCTTTAGTACCATTTATCGTGCCGCAAATCACACGAATCGAAGCCCCATCCGCTGTGGTCACGTGCGGAATTTCATTGCTTTTTACTCCACGGTAACGTGGATCCATCATTTTTGACTGCGCTGGCAGATTTGCCCACAGCTGAAAGCCAAACATCTGCCCTTTATTATTTCCCTTTGGCATTTCTTGATGAATTATACCGCTGCCCGCGGTCATCCACTGAACGTCACCTGCAGAAATATCGCCTTTATTTCCCATGCTGTCGCCATGTTCAACATCGCCATCCAGTACATAAGTGATAGTCTCAATACCACGATGCGGGTGCCAGGGAAAACCAGCCAAATAATCGGCTGGATTTTCGGAACGGAAATCATCCAGTAGTAGAAAAGGGTCGAGTAGGGGTAACTCAGCAAAACCAAATGCGCGCTTAAGATATACGCCGGCTCCCTCAACAGTGGGCTCGCTTTTCCAGACTTTTTTGATGGTTCGTTCTCGATGGATTCCATTCATAATAAAACTCCTTAGAATTGAGGTGATAACGCGGGGGCTGTGGTCACACTCTAAAGTTCCGTCGTCCCGCGGCTTGTCCGCGGGATCCAGGAAGACTAAAATCTGCTGAGGGCAAGGAATATTTGCCAGCCCCCTGGATCCCGCGGACAAGCCGCGGGACGACGGAACTTTAGAGTGTGACCACAGGCTCTAGAATCAGTTGCTGAGTATTGATGCTGCAATGAATATGGCTTAATTGTACCAGCTACCAGTGCTGATAAGGAATGATGAGTATGTATTCCCCGCATTATACCGAGCCGCGACCGTTAGGGAGCGTTTATTGGAGCAAGGTAAAACGCTCCCTAACGGTCGCGGCTCGGCAGCCTCATAAATTACGGTATAGCCAAAATAAGAAAATATTGATAAAAGATATCCCTATGAAAGGATTTGCCTTTATTGAAATTTTGCTGGCCTTACTCATTATTTCTGTGGGATTTCTGCCAATAGTAGGTATGCAGTTATTTACATTACGTAATAGTGAAGAAGCCTATCAACGTAGCGTTGCCACGATTCAATTGGCTTCGATGTCTGATCGGTTGCGGGCTAATCATGCTGCCGACGTTCGTGATATTGAAGTGCAATATTGGAACAGAATAAATGCGCAATTACTGCCCAAGGGTTTAGGTAATTATTCTTGCAATCATAATAGGTGTGTTATCACCTTGGAATGGGAATTTAGGGGACATCACAGTATGTCTCTTAGAATGCGGTCGGAATAACCTCTCGTTGCTTCCGCTAAAATAAACGCTCCCTAAAGGTCGCAGCTCGGTTACAGAGTCATAATAATTGATGAAATATTCTCGGGATCAAAATAGCCTCAAGCAAAGAGGCACCACTTTGATTGAAGTCATGTTGGCATGTACTTTGGGAATGTTTTTAATGGCGGGTTTAATTCAGACCTACCTAACCTGTAAGAAAACTTTTAACTTGCAACAGGCTATTATCACCTTGCAGCAGAATGGTTATTATGCGGTATATTTTTTAAATCAGAATATACGTATGGCGGGTTATGCTGGGTGTGAATCATCCACCCCACCCTTTATAAAACCCGATTCAGCAATTGTAGGTTATGAAAATAAATTACCCCCTGTATTAAAGGGCAAGGTGGTCAATGGAACAGGTAGCATAATTATCGGTAATTGCCGTATAGAGAATGGAAAACAACGTTACAATCAATACGCATTTTTTATTAGCCCCACCAGCCGAAAAGATAGATTGGGCAAGTCTATTTCATCATTATATGAGATGCCGATAGATGGTAGTAAACGTGAATTAGTGCCAGACGTTGAGCAAATGCTAATTAGCTATGGCACGATGACCCCTGATGGAGAAAATATTGCCCATTATGAGTCGGCTGATAAAGTGAAAGATTGGCGGGCTGTGCGCGCCGTGGAAATTCTGCTGTTAGTCAATTCCGAGCAGCCCATATTAACTCGGCCAGAGGCTTATACGTTTGCGGGTAAAATTATGCCTGCTGACCGCTATTTGCACCGAGAATGGTCTACCTATATTGCTATGCGTGAGAAATTATGAATAGTCAAGCGCAGCAGGGCATGGTTTTAATAATGGCATTATTGTATTTATCAGTCGTTACATTGTTGGTGTTGGTTGCCTTTGAATCAGGTTTGGTGCAGATAAAAATTTCCGCGCATTTATCAGATAATGAGCAATCGCTGCAAAATGCAGAGACAGCGTTACTAGGAGGCGAAACAGCTATACAGGGAAATGAAATAGAGGGGCAAGGTAAGATTGATGCAACGGCCAGTTACCGGTATAAGAGGCGGCCTGAATCTGCCTGCGGAGTAGCATATTATGAGATTAATGCCACTGGGGTTTATGCTGCGTCGAAAACCGAACTGGAAAGTATATTATCGGTTCCTGTTGGCAGTCCGGATGAATGCGATGCTATACCTGTTCGAGAAGAAATAGCCTGGAGACAAGTTTTGTAAGGTGGTTGGTGAGCCTGCAGCGAGCTCTCTTCCGTGAATGTCATGCTCACACGTAAGTTACTCTATGATCTCTTCCGCAAGGCTGAAGGATCGATTGATACATACTTATTTAAAGTATCTTTTTCGACGGGAAGACCAGACGAAGCGCCACTAGAGGCTGCCCCCTTCCTAACCTTCCCCCGCAAGCGGGGGCAGGGACTTGCTCGAGCCAGTATGGGATTGGGTGCATAACTTAATTTACTCTGCCCAACCAGTCCCTGCCCCCGCTTGCGGGGGAAGGTTAGGAAGGGGGTAGTTTCTAGTGGCAATCATTCTGTAACCGCACAATATAAATTAATATTTGTCTCTCGCGGGAGAGGTAGCTAAAGATCCTAAGTCGCTGGAATATCCTCTTCGTCCCGAAGCGTTAATACCTCACAACCAGTCTCAGTCACCAGCAAGGTGTGCTCCCATTGCGCTGATAAAGAGTGGTCTTTAGTGACCACAGTCCATCCATCAGGTAATAATTTATTAAATCTCTTGCCAGCATTTATCATAGGTTCTATGGTGAAAGTCATTCCAGCTTGCAAAATCTGTCCCGTGCCTGGAGTTCCATAATGCAGAATTTGCGGGTCTTCATGGAAAATTTTACCTATCCCATGCCCACAATATTCCCGCACCACGCTAAAATGCTGCGCTTCAGCATGTTGCTGAATTGTCGCACCAATATCTCCTATATGAGTTCCGGGCTTTACCAGATTTATACCCAAATATAAGCATTCCTGCGTAATTTTGACCAGGCGCTGGGCTAGGACAGAAGCGCGGCCGACGAAGAACATTTTACTGGTATCGCCGTGATATTCATCTTTAATTACGGTAACGTCAATATTGATGATGTCTCCCTCTTTGAGTTTTTTACTACCTGGGATTCCGTGACAAATGACATGATTCACTGAGGTGCAGATTGATTTAGGGAATCCTCGGTAATTTAACGGTGCAGGAATCGCCTGTTGAACATTAACAATATAATCATGACAGATTTTATCGAGCTCTTCGGTGGTAATGCCGGCAGTTACATAAGGTCCTATCATAGTCAGGACTTCACCAGCTAACCGGCCAGCAACACGCATTTTGGCAATTTCTTCAGGGGTTTTGATAGAAACAGGCATATTTTTTTAAGCACTCATTGTGGATATAGGCTCATCTATGGTATAAAGCTGCGGCTTAAAGAGCAAATATTATTGTAATTCTATCGTATGTTCTATGGCTTGGCCTCGCCCATATAGGCCGGCATGGTAGAAAATCAGGGCTTGCACAAGCCCTTAACCAACCATAATTAAGAAGTTGCTCAACATAGTAAAGCGGTTAGAATCAGCTATTAATTATTTTGAGACTGCTTCATATAAACCACACACATATCGTCACATTGTTTTGGGTGTCCTCGGCTAGCCAAAGTTATGGCATCTCGGGATTAAGCTATGGGATATGTGGAGGCTCAACCCTGGAGAAACCATGACTAACATTACTATGCGTCAAATGCTAGAAGCTGGCGTCCATTTTGGACATCAGAAACGCTTTTGGAACCCCAAAATGGCTCCTTATATTTTTGGAGTCCGTCACCAAATCCATATTATTAATTTGGAATATTCATTGCCATTGTATCGTGAAGCGTTGACTTTTATTGAACGCTTAACCGCCAATCGCGGCAAGATACTATTCGTAGGGACTAAGCCAGCAGCACAAGAAATTATCCGTGAAGAAGCAGCCCGTTGTAGCATGCCTTTTGTGGATCGTCGCTGGTTAGGTGGCATGTTGACCAATTATAAAACTATTCGTCAGTCCATTAAACGACTTAAAGATCTAGAGGCCATGCGCGATGATGGCAGTTTGGATCAATTAACTAAAAAAGAAGGTTTAATGTTGCTCCGCGAACTGAAAAAGCTAGAAGTGAGTTTAAGTGGTATTAAAGATATGGGCGGTCTTCCTGATGCTCTGTTTGTAATTGATGTGGGGCATGAAAAAACTGCGGTCGCCGAAGCTAAACGCTTAGGAATTCCAGTCATTGGTGTGGTCGATACTAATTACAACCCTGATGGCATAGACCATATCATTCCCGGTAATGACGATTCCATGCGCGCCATTCGGCTTTATTGCCAGGGTGTGGCTGACACAGTCTTGGCTGCCAAACAAAATATTGCTGAAACCATGTTGGCTAAAGCAAAAGAGTCTGGAGTTGAAGAAACTGAGGGTGCTAAATCTAATAAACAAAAACAGGTTCTTAAAAAAGTATCCAAGAAGTCAGATGAAGCTGAAGGTGATGTCGCAGTAGCTGAAGAGGCTGGAGCTGAGGAGGGGGATTCCGGTGCATCGGGAAAATCGTCTTCTACTAAAACTCCTGAAGCATCGGATAAGCCGGTAGCTGAAAAAGCCAATGATGCTAGCAAAAAAACAACAGTTCGTAAGCCAGCCAAAAAAGCTGACGGTGAGTAATTTTGTTCCTTTCGAGGTAAAACATGACAATTTCAGCAAACCAAGTAAAAGAATTACGCGAGCGCACCGGCGCCGGCATGATGGAATGTAAAAAAGCGCTGCTTACAGCTAACGGTGATATTGAAGCTGCCATAGAAGCCATGCGCAAGTCTGGTATGGCGAAAGCAGCGAAGAAAGCAGGGCGTATAACCGCAGAAGGTATTATAGAAGTCAAAATTAGTACTGATGGTTTGTGGGCAGCTATGGTTGAAATAAACTGTGAAACAGACTTTGTTGGTCGTGATGCCAACTTTAGAAATTTTGCCATCGAGGTGGCAAACTGCGTATTAATAAATAAAGTCACAGACCTTAATACTTTAGCTACCACCCCATTAACTGCGGCAAATTCACAAACAGTTGAGCAGGTGCGCCAAGAATTAATTAATAAGTTGGGAGAAAATATTCAGGTACGCCGTATTGCCCTGTTAAACGCAACAGGAAGAATCGGGGGCTATACGCACGGTGGCCGAATTGGCGTTATTGTAGCTTTGGATGTTCCTCAAGCTGAACTTGCTAAGGACCTTGCAATGCATATCGCAGCTGCTAACCCTGCAACCATTGATCCCAAAGACGTGTCCGCAGACCTTATTGCTAAGGAAAAAGAAATCTTTATCGCCCAATCAGCTGATAGCGGTAAGCCTACTGAAATTATTGAGAAAATGGTGGCTGGTAGGATTAGCAAATTCTTAAACGAAGTAAGTTTGTTGGGTCAGCCATTTGTTAAAGAACCTTCAAAAACAGTAGCCGCACTTCTGAAAGAAGGCAAAGGCACAGTGACGGCTTTTGCTAGATTTGAAGTAGGAGAAGGTATAGAAAAACCCGTAGAAGATTTTGCTGAAGCAGTGAAGTCACAAATTAGCGGTTCTCGTGGATAATATTCGAAGTATGAAACCAGTGGAGGCGAGATGACTGTGGTAGAAGAGCCTGTGTATCGACGTATTCTTTTAAAAATGAGTGGTGAGGCGCTTTTAGGGCAAACTCAACATAGCATCGATTCTGCTGTTCTTGACCGTATGGCTAAAGAAATTGCCCAAGTAGTTAAGTTGGGAGTTCAAATTGGCATTGTGATAGGTGGAGGTAATTTATTCAGAGGGACGACTCTAACCAAAGCGGGAATAGGGCGTATTACCAGTGATTATATGGGTATGCTGGCGACACTCATGAATGCCTTAGCCCTGCGGGATGCTTTTGAGCGTGCAAATTTATCGACGCGAATCTTATCTGCTATTCCTATGACAGGCATCGTCGATCATTATGATCGGCGTAAAGCCATACATCATTTACAAAAGGGACGTGTGGTTATATTTGCCGGTGGAACTGGCAATCCCTTAGTAACAACTGATTCAGCCGCCAGCTTGCGAGGTATAGAAATTGAGGCTGACATTATTCTCAAGGCTACCCAAGTTGATGGTGTTTATACTGCAGACCCTATGAAAGACAGCACTGCAACTCTTTATCATCATTTAACTTATAAAGAAGTCTTGGAAAAAGAATTGGCAGTGATGGATCTGGCCTCATTTTGCCAATGTCGTGATCATGGAATGATTCTGCGTGTTTTTAATATTAATAAACCTGATGCTATTTTACGAATAGTCTTGGGAGAAGATGAAGGAACATTAGTACAGAATTGATTAGGCGCTTTCCCCCCGAAAGTGCAAGCACCAAAATGCCATCTCCCCTATGAGAGAGGAAATTTGATGCCAACTGAATATTCGGAGTAACCTCATGCATGAAATTACTAAAGAAGCAAATTTGCGTATGTTAAAAAGCATAGAAGCCCTAAAACAAGAGCTTTCTAAAATTCGTACCGGCCGCGCAAATCCAGGATTGTTGGATCATATTAAAGTATCTTTTTACGGTACTGATACTCCATTAACTCAAGTGGCAAGCGTTAGCGTTGAAAGCGCAAGAAGTCTGCTAGTTACGCCATGGGACAAAACAGTCATCCCTGCCATTGAAAAGGCGATACTTACCAGCGACTTGGGGCTTAACCCGGTCACAGCGGGCAATGTTATTAGAGTGCCTATGCCAGCATTGAATGAAGAACGCCGCAAAGAGCTAGTAAAATTAGTTCGTGAAGAAGCTGAAGGTTCACGCGTGGCCATAAGAAACATCCGTCGCGATTCAAACCAGAGCTTTAAAGACCTGTTAAAAGATAAGAAGCTCAATGAAGATGAGGAACGTCGTGCGCAGGCAGATATTCAAAAATTAACAGATAAGTCTATAGCTGAAGTTGACAAGTTTTTGGCTGCTAAAGAAAAAGAGTTAATGGAAGTTTAGTGGTTTCGACAGGTCCTTACTATCAATTCTATTACAAGTTGGACTACCATGAGCAAGTAACTTTTCTTTTTGAGTGTTTGTTAGGGCTGTCGTCCCGGCTCTCCCCCATTACTTCGTCCCGCTCCCGGACTTGATCCGGGATTGTCCGCGGGATCCAGGCAGGCGGGAGGGTGTAGAAAAACACTTACATAGAACAACCGACGTTCCGTCGACTATGGGCGTATTTTCTACACCCTCCCGCCTGCAAATCTGAACTTCACCCGGGCGCTAAAAAGCTAAGTTATTTTTACACAAGCCCTAACAGTGAAGATTTTCATCAGTGAAATTTACTCATGAGTATACAAAATAACGTTTTACCTAACCATGTCGCTATTATAATGGATGGTAATGGGCGATGGGCTGAGCGACGTAATTTACCGCGCATGGCTGGTCATGAAGAAGGAGTTAAAGCAGTAGAGAAGATTATTAAAGCTGCAATAGAAAAAAAAATTAAAGTATTGACGCTGTTCGCTTTTGGTATTGAAAATTGGGGAAGACCGGAACAAGAAGTAAATTTTTTGATGCGGCTGTTTGTTAAGAATCTTTATAATCAATCACAAGAGTTTGTAAAAAATAATATCCAATTGCGTGTTATAGGCGATCGGACTCGCATCGATCGCAAGTTGCAAGATAAAATCGATGAGGTACAGGAAATAACTGCAAACAACACCGGTTTAACGCTGGTAATTGCTTTTAATTATAGCGGACGCTGGGATATTTTACAGGCTACGCGAAAAATTTGTCAGAAAGTACATCAGGGCGAGCTTAAAGCTGAGCAAGTTTCTTATCAGCATATACAGGATGTATTGTGTCTATCAGATCTTCCTGAACCTGATTTATTTATTCGTACCAGCGGAGAATTGCGTATTAGTAATTTTATGTTATGGCAATTTGCCTACACCGAATTATATTTTACTGAAATTTTATGGCCAGATTTTGATATTGCAGCGCTCGAAGAAGCATTACTAAAATTTTCTTTACGGCAGCGTCGCTATGGTCTCACGGGTAGGCAGATCAACCCCCCCCATCTAGCAACATGGATAAAATAACAACTGCTAGCATAGGCCTCCATGGAAAAGTCCTAATAAGGAATTTTAAAATATGTTAAAACAACGTGTTCTCACTGCTATTGTTCTGATTCCCTTGCTACTGCTCGGCATTTTTTTGCTGCCAAAATTTTGGTTTGAATGTATTACTGCAGCTATTTTTCTATTGGCTGCCTGGGAGTGGGTTAAACTCGTGGGCATAGCCAACAATGGGTTGCGGGCGATTTATTTATTTATTTTAGTATTAGTGCTCTTGTTGATACAAAGAATTCCGGGCGCCCCGCTATTAATTCTGGCTGCAGTTAGTTGGATAGGCATCTGCTACTTTGTTTTTCATTATGAAACATTTTGTTTATTGTGGGCAAAGTCTAGAGTAGTTCAGTTAATGCTAGGAATCTGGTTACTTGCTTTAAGCTGGTATGGTATTAACTTTATCCGTTGGCAAGAGTTGGGCGCATATAAGCTACTATTGCTATTGCTGATAGTCTGGGGGGCGGATACGGGTGCTTATTTTGTTGGACGCAAGTGGGGTAAACAAAAATTAGCTCCGTTAATTAGTCCTGGTAAATCACGAGAGGGGGTATTAGGTGGAATTGTGGCCGCCATATTGGTGACGGTGGTAGCAGCCTGGTTTTTACCTTATGGTTGGTCCTATTACGGAGGCATGTTAATTCTTGCACTGCTAATAGCATGTATTTCCGTGTTGGGTGATTTATTTGAAAGTATGATTAAGAGACAAAGTGGCGTAAAAGACAGTGGCAATATATTGCCAGGGCATGGAGGGGTATTAGATCGTATAGACAGTTTGATTAGTGCAGCGCCTATTTATGCGGGTGGTTTACTATTATTGAGTTTCTTATAGATAGGCGAATTATTCCGACCGCGTTCCTAACACATCAAAGGTTCTCTATGACGCAAAACATCACTATCCTTGGGTCTACGGGCTCTATTGGAATGAATACCCTGGAAGTTATTAAGCTGCACCCAGAGCAATTTGAAGTTTTTGCATTGACTGCGCATAACAACGTTGAACGGATGGCAACCCAATGCATAGCCTTCAGACCACGTTATGCAGTGATGATAGATTCCAAAGCAGCTGAGCAACTGACGCAACGCTTACGCAATCTCTCCTTAAATACTGAAGTATTGGTGGGTGCTGCGGCATTGATTACAGTCGCTAGCCATGCAGAAGTAGATTCAGTTATGGCTTGTATTGTGGGTGCCGCGGGATTATTACCCACCTTGGCGGCGGCTAAGTCGGGTAAGCGTATTTTATTAGCCAATAAAGAAGCATTGGTCATGTCGGGGAGCTTGCTGATAAATGCAGTACAGACCAATAATGCACTGCTTTTGCCCGTAGATAGTGAACATAATGCGATTTTCCAATGTCTGCCCGCTGATTTTAAGCCAGGCCAAGCTCCGGCTGGGTTAAAGCGTATTATACTGACCGCTTCGGGTGGCGCTTTTCGTAACTGGGATTTAAATAAACTGGCCACTGTGACTCCAGAGCAGGCGTGCACCCATCCCAACTGGGTCATGGGGGCAAAAGTAACCGTAGATTCAGCTACGATGATGAATAAAGGTCTAGAGGTTATTGAGGCCAGTTTTCTATTTGGATTAGGAATAGACCGCATCGAGGTGGTGCTGCATCCACAAAGTGTAATCCATTCAATGGTGGAATATCTAGATCGATCGGTTTTGGCCCAGTTGGGTTTGCCTGATATGCGAACGCCCATTGCCCAAACTTTAACGTGGCCGAAACGTATTGACTCGGGTGTACAAAGCTTGGATTTGATAAAAATTGGTCGATTAGATTTTGAGCCAGTTTCACTGGAACGTTACCCCTGCCTGAGTTTAGCCTATTCAGCCTTGGCCGCAGGAGGAACTGCAACAGCCATATTAAATGCCGCTAATGAAGTGGCTGTGCAAGCGTTTTTAGAGCGTAGGTTGCGATTTACAGATATACCCAATCTGATTGATCAGGTTTTGAGTAGCGTGCCTAGTAATAATGCAAATAGTTTAGAAGCGGTATTGGATAGCGATGCCCAAGCGCGGCTTACTGCTCAGAAGCGCGTAGATAATTGGGGAAAAGCTGTCGTTACTGCCAGCGCTTCGTCTGAATAAGTCACTAAAAACTATTGTTTGCCGTGGGGCTAGTGGTATACTCCAGCCTTTGTAAATTTTGCCAGTATAGGGATTTATGCTGTTTGCGAAGTACTATTTTCAGGGATGAATTGATCGGAGTGCGAAGCAAATCTATAACTTTTCAGAGACATAAAAAAATAATTTTCTGAAAAGTAATTTTTGCTCACTAAGAGATAAACAGACTGAGAGGATAGTGCGTTCATCATGTCATTGAAAAAAATAAGTAAAATTTGCACAATTTTGTTTTGTATGAGTAGCGTCCCAGCGTTCGCTGCAGAAGAATTTGTGGTAAAAAATATTGAAATTGATGGCCTGCAACGTATTACCCGTCAGACAGTACTGGAATATTTGCCTGTGCATACGGGTCAGGTATTATCTGAGAGCGATACTGCAGCCATCATTAATTCCCTATACCAGACCGGATTTTTTAGTGACGTTAGCCTGGCGCGCAAAGGAAATACCTTAGTTATCCAGGTTGTAGAGCGTGCTACGATTGGAGCCATCAAAATTTCCGGTAATAAGCAGGTTAAGACTGATGATTTAATGACGGCTTTGAAGCAGGCTGGCATAGCTGAAGGCGAGAATTTTAATCAGGCAACCATAGCAGGTATGAAGCAGGCTTTGCTTGAGCAGTACTATTCACTGGGTAGATATGATGCTACGGTGGATACTGAAGTCACACCAGAAAGCCGCAATCGTGTACAGTTGGCCATCAAAATTTCCGAAGGTCATGTAGCTAAAGTTAAACAGATCAATATCATAGGAAACAATAATTTTAGCGATAAAAAATTGATAAGTACTTTTCCGATGGCTCCCACCCATTGGTGGCAGTTTTTCAGCAGTACCGATGATTATTCCTCAGATAAATTAGAGCAAGATTTGGATGCATTACGCTCTTATTACTTTGATCGTGGTTACTTAAATTTCAAAGTAAATTCAAGTCAAGTGACTATTACACCTAACCGCAAAGATGTTTATATTACTATCAGTATAACGGAAGGCGATGTATTCCGAATTAAAGGTTTTAATGTTGAAGGTAATCTATTAGGCGAACAAGCTAGGGTGGAACAGCTGATTGTAATAAAACCAAATGAAATATTTTCGCGCAAAAAAATATTAACTATCAATAATTTTATCAGCCGTTTCTATGGGAATCAGGGTTATGCTAATGCTACTGTTAACACCAAGCCTACCATTGATCAAGCCAATAAACTGGTATTTCTGACATTTGATGTGAATCCAGGCAGTCGAATTTATGTGCGGAATATTGATTACACGGGCAACACTAAAACTGCTGATTATGTGTTCCGGCGTGAAACAAGACAAATGGAAGGCGGTGCCTACTCCGCACAGCAAGTAGATGAAACTAAACGCCGCCTCAATAATCTCGGATATGTAGATAATATCGATGTTAAACTGCAACCGGTTCCAGGTGAACCTGATCAGGTTGATATGTTATATAGCCTAAAAGAAACTTCCTCAACTACGGCAAGCGCGCAGGTGGGTTATTCAGATACGTATGGTTTTCTTTATGGGGCAAATATTACACAAAAAAATTATAAGGGAACTGGCAAGTCAGTCTCTTTAGGTTTTAATAATAGCTCATACGCCCAAACCTATAGTTTCAACTATTTTAATCCCTATTATACTCAATCCGGCATTAGCCGCGGTTTCTCAGTTTATTACCAGCAGACTACACCTAGCGACATCAATCTAGTGCCTTACACTTTAGATGCTTATGGCGCAATGGTGAACTATCGTGTGCCGATGTCAGAGTTTGATTACTTAAGTTTTGGCTATGGCTATGAGTATTTAGAACTAAGGGCAGGAAATACTCAGTCACATACCATTCAACAATTTATAAATGAACATGGTGACGATTTTAATAACGTTAAACTGACGGCTGGATGGACTCATAATACTTACGATCGCGCCATTCTACCCACTAAAGGCTTTAATCAATATGTAGGTGCAGAGGTAGGTGTACCCGTATTGCCAAAAAGTCTAGATTATTACAAAGTATTTTATAATGCGACTTTATACCAACCGATTAAAAAAGGATTTATCGTTGCCCTCAATACTAATTGGGGCTATGGTAATGGGTACGATGGTTTTGATCAATTACCATTTTTTAAGAACTTTTATGCCGGTGGTATCGGCACAGTGCGTGGTTATGAAGGTAATACCCTCGGCCCCATTTCTGATCATCGTCCCATTGGCGGAAGTGTTGAGGCTACAGGCAGTTTCAACCTGATTTTCCCCAATCCCATCAGCGAGAAATTGCGCACCTCTGTTTTCGTAGATGCCGGAAATGTCTTTCAAAATCAGATAAATATAGGAGGGCTGCGTACTTCAGCCGGTGTCGAAGTAGACTGGATCTCGCCGCTTGGACCCTTAAAGTTCAGTTTAGCTCAGGCGCTGAATCCACAAAGTGGAGATCAACTGGAGTTCTTCCAATTCTCGGTGGGGACCAGCCTTTAATTAATGGTAACTGCTGTGCGCCGTAGCCAGCTCAGTCCCGTCGTCCCGCGGCTTGTCCGCGGGATCCAGGAAAAGCTGCGAAACCTCATTTCTGGATCCCGCGGACAAGCCGCGGGACGACGGAGTGAGCAGTTACAATTGATGTTTCTAATGTGGCTTAGTGCCCTTATGTGAGATTCCCTTACGCAAAAGGAGTGGTAATATTCGCTTTTGTTCTTTAAATTTAAGCATTGATGACTTATATTACCGTCTTGGGTAAGGCGATTTGAGTAATCTGTTACTTAAATAATCTGATCTCGAACAATAGGCATCCCTTTCTAGGCATATCTAGAAAGAATTCCTACGGTCATGTCAGCGTAAGCTGACGGGAAGAAAGTTACTTGAGCGGGCAACAATTGCCTAGTGACATGTGAGACCAGAGACTAAGAGATTAATCTCTGTAAAACCTAATCAACTGATTAAAACTTAAGGAGTTATTTCATGAAAAAAATATTACTAGCTTTATTTATTGGACTTTCATTATCCATAGCTGCAGTAACCCCTGCCATGGCTGACACCAAAATCGGAGTTATTAATTTGCAGGAGTTGTTGCCAAAATTGCCTGAAATGAAGCAGGTGAGTGATAATTTAAAAAAGAATTTCAGTGATAGAGAAAAACAAATTATTTCTGCTCAGAATGATTTTAAAAAGAATGCCGAGGATTACAGACGAAATACTGCTGTGATGTCACCAAAAGATAAGCAGGCTGCAGAGCAGAAATTAGCTCAAGATGAACAGAACTTGCAACAAACCCAGACAGCTTTTCAACGTGATTATATGGATGCACAAAATAAAGCCATCAATCAGCTGATGAATGATCTCAAAGCTGTAGTACAGAAAGTTGCAACTAAAAATGGCTTTAATCTCGTTTTAATTTCTGCTAGCGTTGCCTATTCAGATCCAGGATTAGATATGACTAATGACGTTTTAAATGCATGGCAAAGTAAATAGTCATAAGTAATTTTTGGAAGTATTTGCCTACTTTAGAAAGCGTCTCCCTTTTCTTTGGCGACTTCCTCTCTCCTTGTGGGAGACGGAGACCGCTGGGAAAAGGGATAGTTGTAATTATTATCCTGAATGGCTGTTATCCGGACACGGCTGTCATCCTGAGCGTACAGAGCCTTAGGGAGCGTTTATTGGAGCAACGCAAACGCTCCCTAACGGTCGCGGCTCGGTACGCTCAGGATGACAGCCGTGTCCGGATGACAGTCCCCTAACCCTCCCCGAAGGGGGCAGTGACAGACAACCATGCGGCATACTAGTAGATATTTAGGCTCAGTTCTTTCCATATTGGAGATCAATGAATGTTAAAGGACCGCCATTCTCTTGATGAACTATCGCATTACCTTGGGGCAGAACTCAAGGGAGATCCAAAATGTATTATTGATGGTATTGCTTCCTTAGATAAAGCAAAACCAGGTCAAATCAGTTTTTTTCATGAAAACGCTCTGAGCGGTGCTGCTAAATACAAGAAATTTTTGCATGACACCCAGGCATCTGCGGTCATTCTGTCATCGAAATATTCTGAATTTTGCACTACAAACTTACTTATTCTTGATAATCCTTATTTGGGTTATGCCAAAGTAGCTACTCTTTTTTTAGCCAAAAGCACTGCAAAACCTGGGATTCATCCGACAGCGGTGGTTGGAAAAAACTGCCAGATAGCTGCCAGCGCCAGTATAGGTGCGCATTGTACCATTGGAGATAATGTTTATATTGGTGAACAGACGGTAATCGCTGCGGGATGTGTAATAGGCAATGACTCTTCTTTAGGTTCAGGCTGTAGCCTTTACAGCAATGTAACCCTTTATCATGCAGTTTGCATCGGTGACCGGGTGATCATACAAAGTGGAGCCGTTATTGGTAGTGATGGTTTTGGAATGATAAATGACAATGGTGTTTGGTATAAAATTCCTCAGTTGGGGGGAGTAGCGATTGGCAATGATACTGAAATCGGCGCCAATACCACAATTGATCGCGGTGCCTTGGAAGATACTGTAATCGGTAATGGAGTGAAATTAGATAACCAGATTCAGATAGCGCATAACGTCCACATTGGTGACCATACCGCAATTGCTGCTTGTACCGGGATAGCAGGAGGGACACATATAGGAAAAGGCTGCATGGTCGGAGGTGCTGCTTCGATTAATGGACACATAGAAATTACCGACCGGGTCATTTTAACTGCTTTAGCTAATGTTTCATCATCTATAACAGAACCGGGTATTTATTCATCTGGCGTACCGTTACAGCCTAATGCACAATGGCGAAAAAATGCTGCCCGTTTTAGGCAGTTAGATGATATTGCGCGTAGATTATATAAATTGGAAGGCCATATTGAGTTGTTGGATACTAAATAAAAAGTGACGCACTTAGTCTCTATCAAACAATAAAAAAACACCCTATCGAGTCTATAATGCGGGGGATTTTATTTACGTTGTTGCAAAATGCAGGATAAGTAATTACTGCCATGACTATCCCTAAAGATCATCTTTACAACGGGAGGAGATAAATAAATATGATTATGGATATACAAGAAATATTATCGTTGTTGCCACACCGATATCCATTTTTATTAATTGATAAAGTTCTTGAATTCCAAGAGTGGGATTCTTTGGTAGCAATAAAAAACGTTACCGTGAACGAACCTTTTTTTACGGGGCATTTTCCAGATCAGCCTGTGATGCCTGGTGTATTGATTCTAGAAGCTTTGGCACAGGCATCAGGAATTATTCTTTTAAAATCTGATCCCTCATCTACTTATAAAGAAAGTTTATTTTTGTTGGTGGGAATAGATAATGTCCGTTTTAAGCGCATGGTGTTACCCGGAGATCAATTGCAACTGAATGTGAAGTTGGTCCGTCATAAACAAGAGATCTATAAATTTCAAGGTGTGGCGACTGTGGGCGGAGAATTGGTTTGCTCCGCAGAATTAATGAATGCTCGGAGACCCAAAAAGTGATTGATAGTCGTGCTATTATTGATCCCAGTGCCAAAATCGCAGAAAACGTTGAAATTTCACCTTATTCAATCATTGGGCCTGGCGTAGAAATTGATGAGGGTACTCTTATCGGTCCTCACGTTGTTATTAGCTCAAATACGAAAATTGGACGGAATAATAAAATTCATGCTTTTGTTGCACTAGGTGGTGACCCTCAGCATACGCACTATCAAGGGGAAAGTACTTATCTGGAAATTGGTGATAATAATATTGTTCGGGAATTTTGCACCTTAAATCGCGGTACCCCAGAAGGTGGAGGCGTGACTCGTATAGGCAACCGTAATTTTTTTATGGCATATGCACATGTTGCGCATGATTGTATGATTGGCAATGACATTATTCTAGCTAACAATGCAAGCCTGGGTGGACACGTTACCGTTGAAGATTTTGTGGTATTCGGAGCATTTTGTGGCATACATCAGTATGTGAAAATTGGCGCACATAGTTTTTTAGGGCGGAGTACTAAAATAGTGCAAGATATACCCCCCTATGTATTAGTGACCGGTCTTCCTGGGGGACCTATAGGAATTAATTCTGTTGGCCTCAAACGTCGAGGGTTTAGTGATAAAACCATTCGTAATTTGCGCAGGGCTTACGTTATCGTTTACCGTCGGGGTTTAAGGCTAAAAGATGCAATCGATGAGTTGTCTGCCATGGTGGACGACTGCCCGGAAATTCAGCTATTTATTGCAGCTTTAAAAAATTCCAAGCGTGGAGTGGCCAGGGTAAAACAACATAATGTAACTCCAGAAAATTCAGCTGACGCGCAGGGCGATTTGTGATGGGGTCAAGTCTTGGCATTTGACATTGGCAGGGTCATTTGAAAAATCAAACAAATTCATTGCCAATGTCAAATGCCAAGACTTGACCCCATGGACGCCATTTGAGTTAACTTTTCGGTAGCTTTGATTTCGCCACAAATTGAGTTAGAGCACTAAAGATTTTTGGAGTACCAACAATAATATTACCACTTTCCAAATAGTTTTCTTCCCCTAGCCAGTCACCTGCCAAGCCTCCCGCTTCCTTTACTAATAATGCACCAGCAGCAATATCCCAGATCCTCAGGTTCTTTTCTAAATAGCCATCCAGACGGCCTGCTGCGACATAGGCTAAATCCAAAGCGGCTGAGCCAGCACAACGTATTTTGGAGATTTGCAGCATAAGTTGCTGGAAAAGTTGCAGTTGGCCTGGCAATTGTTCTGGATGGCGCATAGGGAAGCCAACTCCCAACATAGCATTCTGCAGTTTTGTTGTAGCGCTGACCCGCAAGCGACGCTCATTAAGTCGCGCACCTTCACCCCGTGTAGCAGTGAACAGCTCATTTCGAATAGGATCATAAACCAAGCCGTGCTCTATTTTTCCACGATAGCGAAAAGCAATTGAAACACTAAAATGTGGAAAGCCACGCATGTAATTATGAGTGCCGTCCAGAGGGTCTATTATCCATTCGCATTCTGCCAGTCCTTTATGTAAGCCAGTTTCTTCAGCGAGGATCTGATGGTCTGGTTGGGCTTTTTTTATAATAGCAATGATTTCCTGTTCCGCTTTTTTGTCAACGTCGGTGACGAAATCATTTAGTCCTTTAGTAGTCGGGTTGATAGTATCCAGTCGTTCTGTAGAGCGCAATATGACATTGCCTGCTTTGCGTGCAGCGCTGATAGCAATATTTAAAATGGGATGCATGATTAGAAGTCTCAACTGTATCGGGTATAGGTACTTTACCCTAAAAAAAGATAAGTGCCCAGAGGAAGTAAAAGTTGCAGTTATGAGTTGAATTCAGAGATGAGCATGATTCTTTTTTTGGATACAAGATTTGTTAATATCTGAATCAGGCAGTAAAAAAAGAAAGCGGCGCCCCATCACTTCCATATCGGGCCAGATAGGCGGTTTTGGCAGTATCATATTAAATTTTCCAGCTCTTGCTGCTGTAATAAATTCAGAGCAGCTATAAGGTATCTTCCATTTGCCTATCATTTGCCAAACGCCACCTTGCTTATCGTATTGAAAGCCAACCAATTGAGCTCCCTCATAACTGGTTCCTGACATGACAACGATTTCTTTTTTACCATCATGATTGATATCCTCCATCCAAACATCACACTTAGTAGATGCGGTAGAGTGCAGACAACTAGGAAAATCATTTGATTGCGGTACGTTCCAATTTTGTTGCAAAAATGAAGGCGGTAAATGTCCATCTGGAGTGTGTATATTCAACATGATGGTAATGATATCTTTGTTTATGGGAGCAGTTGGTACTCTATTGTTTAGACTTAATATAGCTTTTGCCTGTGTTCGGATATATTCAGCCTGTGGTCCTTGTGCGTTATTTTGCAGATGCATTAACGCCTCGTTACCAAAACGTTCACCTGATGCACTTAAATAATTAAAATCGAATTTTTGTGGTGTAATCTGTCCTTTCTGCAACCGCATCACTTGATTAGCAACAGATAAGCGTGCTGGATCAGCAAGCGGCGTGAATAGCGCCATAATAACTAATAAAATCAGCAATGCTGCTACAAAATTCCATACAGTAATAAATTGTAACCAAAGGCCTGATTTAAACACTGCCCCTATATAACCCAGCGCATAAAAAATAGCGACCAAGAGAAAAGCCGCAGCAAAGACACGATTAGCAATCCAACCATATTGCACAACACGTAGCCATAGTGCATAAGCCGCCAATACAACCAGAGGCATTAATATCAAAGCTGCGAGTGTGCCCATATAACGCAATATCTTTGGCGGCATACGCTTAAGACTACCATCTTGATAAGTCGCATTGATGAGAGTAATCAGTATAGCCGCAGCAACGAGTAAAATTTTTGCAGCCATTTTCGTTTGCCAAAGTGGCGTCAAGCCAGTGAATATTAAGCTGATTAAAAATCCTGTTACTATTATTGTCATAAGTGGTAGTAGCCAGGATAAAAACACCAGAACAAGTGTACGAGTACCGCGCACCAGACTTGCGCGAATATCGCTAATATGCAGTCCCGCAGTAAAGACTAATGTGCTGATGGGAATGGCGAACCAGTTCTTATTAATTAAATGTGCGATAAAATACAGGTTGATCAGTTTAAATAAACTCGCCCCTAACCAAAGTAGCAACCAAAATGCACCTAAAAAAACGCAAGACAAAACCACTTGTATACCGTGCTTCCATGCGACATCAAAGTAAGTGGTATAGTGCGCCATAAAACGACGATCCTTATCGCCACTGATAATTAACGAGTGGGAAATAAATAAAGCTATGATAATAAAAATCACTAACTTAAAGGATGGAAAATTGTTCGCAGATATAAAATCAAGCGCTGGCCAAAGCCGCCATACGCTGTAATATCCAAGCATGGCAATCAATATTGTCGCCAGTGCTCCCCATATCAATAATCTACCACTGCGCATATTACCCGCACCTTGAATAAAAATAAGCGGGACAAATACTGCAACTAACAGCAGTGACACTAAAAAAGCAGGATTAATAGTCAGCCAGCTTTTACCATTAGTAGCTAAGGCTAAGGAAAGCACATATAATAATGCACTTTGCACTAAACCGATGAGTAAACGTACAGCACTGATTGCTCGCTTGGTTTCTGAGGAGCGCTGTTCTTGCTGGTTGAGTGCGGGAGGGGTGATTATAGGCATGATTTTATATACTCGAAGCGTTTGAAAGTTGGGTATTAAACACTCAGATTGAGATTAATAAGAGAATATCAAATGGTTGATGACAGTTTAACAGTACAATAGGTTGATAAACAGCTATGTCATTCCCGCGAAGGCGGGAACCCATCCGTGCATGGTAAGGAGTTTAGAAAAAACCGCCTCAAAGGCCGTTGCGCTACCAAAAAGTATTTGTGCACTACGACAATAACCCCTTAGCCAAATTCAGCCATTCTGGATTATCTCGCTCAATAAGATTGATTTTCCACTGCCTATTCCATTTCTTGATTTGTTTCTCCCGAGTTATTGCCTCATAGATATCGGAATGTACTTCGTAGTAGACCAATTGATGAACATTATATTTTTTTGTAAATCCTTGCACTAAACCTTCCTCATGTTCATAAATCCGTTTCGCAAGATCACTCGTCACTCCAGTATACAAAGTGCCATATCTTTTATTGGCCAATAAATAAACGTAATATTGTTTTTCTTCCATAGTTGCTGCCAAGTGGGGATAGATTCCCGCCTTCGCGGGAACGACAACGCCAGGTTGATAAAAAAGGTATGTCATTCCCGCGAAGGCGGGAACCCATCCATGCATGGCAAGGAGTTTAGAAAAATCACCTCTTAGGGCGTTGCGCTTACCAAAAAGTATTTTTGTACCACCACAAACTCCTTAGCCAAATTAGGTAAATGTAGTATTGTTTTTCTTCCATAGTTGCTGCCAAGTGGGGATAGATTCCCGCCTTCGCGGGAACGACAACGCCAGGTTGATAAAAAAGGTATGTCATTCCCGCGAAGGCGGGAACCCATCCATGCATGGCAAGGAGTTTAGAAAAATCGCCTCTTAGGCCGTTGCGCTTACCAAAAAGTATTTTTGTACCACCACAAACTCCTTAGCCAAATTAGGTAAATGTAATATTGTTTTTCTTCCATAGTTGCTGCCAAGTGGGGATAGATTCCCGCCTTCGCGGGAACGACAACGCCAGGTTGATAAAAAAGGTATGTCATTCCCGCGAAGGCGGGAACCCATCCATGCATGGCAAGGAGTTTAGAAAAATCACCTCTTAGGCCGTTGCGCTTACCGAAAAGTATTTTTGTACCACCACAAACTCCTTAGCCAAATTAGGTAAATGTAATATTGTTTTTCTTCCATAGTTGCTGCCAAGTGGGGATAGATTCCCGCCTTCGCGGGAACGACAACGCCAGGTTGATAAAAAAGGTATGTCATTCCCGCGAAGGCGGGAACCCATCCATGCATGGTAAGGAGTTTAGAAAAATCACCTCTTAGGCCGTTGCGCTTACCGAAAAGTATTTTTGTACCACCACAAACTCCTTAGCCAAATTAGGTAAATGTAGTATTGTTTTTCTTCCATAGTTGCTGCCAAGTGGGGATAGATTCCCGCCTTCGCGGGAACGACAACGCCAGGTTGATAAAAAAGGTATGTCATTCCCGCGAAGGCGGGAACCCATCCATGCATGGCAAGGAGTTTAGAAAAATCACCTCTTAGGCCGTTGCGCTTACCGAAAAGTATTTTTGTACCACCACAAACTCCTTAGCCAAATTAGGTAAATGTAATATTGTTTTTCTTCCATAGTTGCTGCCAAGTGGGGATAGATTCCCGCCTTCGTGGGAACGACAACGCCAGGTTGATAAAAAAGGTATGTCATTCCCGCGAAGGCGGGAACCCATCCATGCATGGCAAGGAGTTTAGAAAAATCACCTCTTAGGCCATTACGCTTACCAAAAAGTATTTTTGTACCACCACAAACTCCTTAGCCAAATTAGGTAAATGTAGTATTGTTTTCTTCCATAGTTGCTGCCAAGTGGGGATAGATTCCCGCCTTCGCGGGAACGACAACGCCAGGTTGATAAAAAAGGTATGTCATTCCCGCGAAGGCGGAAACCCATCCATGCATGGCAAGGAGTTTAGAAAAATCACCTCTTAGGCCATTACGCTTACCAAAAAGTATTTTTGTACCACCACAAACTCCTTAGCCAAATTAGGTAAATGTAGTATTGTTTTTCTTCCATAGTTGCTGCCAAGTGGGGATAGATTCCCGCCTTCGCGGGAACGACAACGCCAGGTTGATAAAAAAGGTATGTCATTCCCGCGAAGGCGGGAACCCATCCATGCATAGCAAGGAGTTTAGAAAAATCACCTCTTAGGCCATTACGCTTACCAAAAAGTATTTTTGTACCACCACAAACTCCTTAGCCAAATTAGGTAAATGTAGTATTGTTTTTCTTCCATAGTTGCTGCCAAGTGGGGATAGATTCCCGCCTTCGCGGGAACGACAACGCCAGGTTGATAAAAAAGGTATGTCATTCCCGCGAAGGCGGGAACCCATCCATGCATGGCAAGGAGTTTAGAAAAATCACCTCTTAGGCCGTTGCGCTTACCAAAAAAGTATTTTTGTACCACCACAAACTCCTTAGCCAAATTAGGTAAATGTAATATTGTTTTTCTTCCATAGTTGCTGCCAAGTGGGGATAGATTCCCGCCTTCGCGGGAACGACAACGCCAGGTTGATAAAAAAGGTATGTCATTCCCGCGAAGGCGGGAACCCATCCATGCATGGCAAGGAGTTTAGAAAAATCACCTCTTAGGCCATTGCGCTTACCAAAAAGTATTTTTGTACCACCACAAACTCCTTAGCCAAATTAGGTAAATGTAATATTGTTTTTCTTCCATAGTTGCTGCCAAGTGGGGATAGATTCCCGCCTTCGCGGGAACGACAACGCCAGGTTGATAAAAAAGGTATGTCATTCCCGCGAAGGCGGGAACCCATCCATGCATGGCAAGGAGTTTAGAAAAATCACCTCTTAGGCCGTTGCGCTTACCAAAAAGTATTTTTGTACCACCACAAACTCCTTAGCCAAATTAGGTAAATGTAATATTGTTTTTCTTCCATAGTTGCTGCCAAGTGGGGATAGATTCCCGCCTTCGTGGGAACGACAACGCCAGGTTGATAAAAAAGGTATGTCATTCCCGCGAAGGCGGGAACCCATCCATGCATAGCAAGGAGTTTAGAAAAATCACCTCTTAGGCCGTTGCGCTTACCAAAAAGTATTTTTGTACCACCACAAACTCCTTAGCCAAATTAGGTAAATGTAGTATTGTTTTCTTCCATAGTTGCTGCCAAGTGGGGATAGATTCCCGCCTTCGCGGGAACGACAACGCCAGAAAGAATATCATTCACGAAACAGGCTCTAAGAATGGCTGAGGTATTGTTCAAATGTGCACATCCCACTCGCTTGGCCGGTTTGCATAGCGGAATAAATTTGCGGAATTTTATTTTCTCGAATTAAGTTACGAATAGCAGGAGTACATACTAAAATCTCAAATGCTATTCTGCGTTTATTATTGGCTATTTGCGGAAAAAATTTTTGTGAGATGACAGCCGTAAGGCATTCCGACAACATGGCGCGTATCATATCTTTTTCATTTCCGGGAAAAATATCCACTATTCGGTCTATAGTTTTGGGAGCTGAAACTGTATGCAGGGTAGCTAAGACCAGATGTCCAGTTTCTGCTGCGGTTAAAGCTAGGCGTATAGTCTCCAAGTCACGTAATTCTCCAATGAGGATGATATCAGGATCTTCACGTAACGCGGAACGTAGTGCATTTTTAAAAGAACGGGTGTGATTATGCAATTCACGCTGGCTTATTAAACTCTGCAGCGGTGAATGGATGAACTCAATAGGATCCTCAATGGTTATAATATGTTTTGCCCACGTTTGGTTAATATGATTTATCATGGCGGCTAATGAACTACTTTTACCTGCGCCGGTTGGGCCTGTAACTAATATTAACCCTTGGGTATAGTCACAAAAGTTATAAAAAATTTTCGGTAATTGTAAATCTGATAAGGTTAAAATTTTTTCCGGTATTAGACGTATAGCGACGGCTAGCCCACGTTGCTGATGAAAAATATTGATACGAAATCTACCGGTACCAGCAATAGAATACGCAAAATCAAGTTCCAGTTCCTGAGTTAAAGAATCTTGTTGCGATATAGTCAGCATAGACTGTAGCAATAATGGCAACTGATCGGCGGTGATTACAGGTAAGTTAAATTTTTGTAAATCACCTTGGATACGCAATAAAGGTGATAAATCAGCAGAGAGATGCAAATCGGAAGCGTTTTTATCAACGGCCAATGTGAGTAGCTCTGTCATGGATAATGGGTAGTCACTCACGTTTTATTTTCTCCAGCATTATTTGATACAGCTTTATGTATATAAAAAGTGATTATCTTGGAAGAGATTAACATTTTTCCTTGCGCGTTCATGATTTTAATTTGGATATAATGCTCTCCGCGATCAATACCTTGTAATGTAATTTGCGTTTCAGTTCCGCGTTGATATAAATTGCCATCAAGCCATATTTCAATTTTGTCTGCTGATTTTAATGTGGGGATAACTTCTATATTCACAGGTACAGTCTGTGAATTTTGATAAGTTTGTGCTGGTTGTGGTGTTAGTATAATAATTTTTTCATAAGCATTCATTGGGTTTGTAAGTTGTTTCTGTTCAGTAGGCACAGCCAGGTTATCGAAAGCATTATAGGAATTAATCCTTTTTAAAATGACCGGTGAGGATAAGTGGGCAGGATAATCACTAAATTCAACGGCACCACTTTTATTAGTTTGCATATAAATATTGGCTGCGAAAGTCATAGTTGGCCAGATGAACAGCAAATTCAATAATGTGCTACCCCAACGTTGCCATCTCATGAAAGACGTTCCGCATAAGTTTTTACGGTATTTAAAAGTCATCATCTTCTCTTGATAATTATTGATCCAAATATTTAAATCAGGAGCGTCTATTGAAAACAATCATCTTATTAATCATACTGAGTACAACTCTGTGTTCCTGCAGTTTGAATCCAATGAGAAATTCAGTTGCAGCAGAAATTAATACCCAATTAGCCATGGCTTATCTGATACAAGAGCATGATGCGCCACGGGCAAAGCTGAAGCTACTACTCGCACAGCAACAAGCCCCGACGAACCCAGTTGTGTGGTATGTCACTGGGTATTTTCTGGAAAGCACAAATGATATAGCCTCAGCGGAACAAGCTTATTTACGCGCTATTAAATTAGCTCCGCATAGCGGAGCAACCCACAATAATTATGGCGCTTTTTTGTGTCGCCAGGAAAGGTATACGCAAGCAGTGGAGCAATTTTTGTTAGCAGTACATGATCCAGATTATCTTGATGTTGGAGCGGCTTATGAAAATGCAGGACGATGTGCATTAAAAATTCCTGATAAAAATCTGGCGGATAAATTTTTTCATTTGGCTATTGTGAGGTAACTACCAAGCACTAATTTAAGTTAGGCGCCAAAACCCGTTGAGGTAACTACTTCGCATAACCTTTTTCGACTCCGCCTCCTGAAGTTTTCCAGGTAACTGCATTGGTACCAGCCCCTGGTAATTCTGGCTTTAATATGTAGTTATCTGCAGCAGCAATACCTTTCATATTATTTGGCGTTACGGCAATAACACCATCTTTAACCGTAAGGGTTTTAACCAGTTCTATGCCACCTGTAATACCTTGGGGAATTTCATTGCTGCCGCTATTACAGCCAGTGAACTCTCCTAATAAATGATAACAACTCATAACTCCCACTTTATAAGGAGCTGTTTGGTTTACTATTTCCGTATAGGCTGCTTTACGTGTGTAATCCTGATAGCTGGGTATGGCAATAGCTGCTAAAATACCTATGATGGCTACCGTTATCATTAATTCTAAAAGCGTAAAGCCTCGCTGCGAATGGGAATATGTTGATAGGGATGTAGGCATAGATTTCCTTTAAATAAAAATTTATTTCATGCAGTATAAAAATTATTATAGATTTAATAAATACCGTAATTCCCACCTCGAGGTTCCATGCGCTTACCTATTTATTTAGATTATATGGCAACGACACCCGTTGATCCCCGTGTTGCAGAACGCATGATGCAATGTCTAACCCTAGAGGGAAATTTTGGTAATCCTGCTTCGCGCACACATGCTTATGGCTGGCGAGCGGAAACAGCTGTGGAAGAGGCGCGCCAACAAGTAGCAGATTTATTGAATACTCACCCGCAACAAATTATTTGGACTTCAGGGGGTACAGAATCTAATAACATGGCGATTTTGGGCGCGGCGCGTTTTTATCAGCGTCAAGGGAATCATATCGTGACGTGTACAACTGAACATAAAGCCGTATTAGATGTGTGTGTGCAATTACAGCGTGAAGGTTTTGTAGTGACGTATTTAACACCCGATGAAAATGGATTAATTCAACTGGAGCAGTTAGAAAGTGCCTTGCGTAAAGAAACTTTACTAGTGTCTATTATGCATGCGAATAATGAAATCGGTGTGATTCAAAATATTAAAGCTATTGCTGAATTAACAAGGATGCGTGGTATTTTATTTCATGTCGATGCAGCACAAAGTGCGGGTAAAATTCCAATTAATTTACAAGAAATCCCAGTTGATTTGATGTCTTTTTCAGCTCATAAAATTTATGGTCCTAAGGGTATAGGCGCGCTGTATATCCGTAACAAACCCCGCTTACGGCTTGCCCCATTAAGTCATGGTGGAGGTCATGAGCAGGGCTTACGGCCTGGTACATTACCTACCCATCAAATTGTGGGTATGGGTGAAGCCTTCAACATTGCTGGGCAGGAAATGGCGTCAGAAGCGCAAAGGACTGCTCAGCTGAAACAGTATTTATGGGAAGGTTTAAAGAAAGTGGCAAAGATCCAGCGCAATGGTGATGAGGGACAATGCTTGCCGGGGAACCTTAATGTCAGTTTTGTAGGCATAGATGCGCAGACGTTGTTATCGGCGCTGCCCAATATAGCAGTATCCTCTGGTTCTGCCTGTACTTCGGGTAGCCTTGAATCTTCATACGTATTGCGTGCTATTGGGGTATCTGATGCATTGGCAAGAAGTGCATTGCGTTTTTCGGTGGGGCGTTTTACCACTTTGGAAGAGATTGAATTTGTCATTGCGGAAATAGGTGAGGCAGTAAAAAAACAATCATGACCCATTTAATTGAAAAACGTGAGAAAATAAAACAGTATTTATTCCTCGAGAATTCCAGGCGTAATGGGCTGCCTTTGCGCTAAAGTTGTCGCATCATGCTAACAGTAGTACCTTATTGCATTATGCAAGTTGGCTCCGAGGTATCGCCGCTGTCGCCGGTCGATGGGCTGGGTGAATGGCTATCGGTACCCTGCGGCTCAAAAAATCCTTTACCGGTTTTCGCATCCGGCGATAAATATGCCAGGCTAGCCTTATGCAGTAAGTTAGCGATTTGATCCAGCAGGGCTGGTTCTGCCTGAATGGTCAATGCCCACTTTCCCCAGTCCGGTTGGAATTGATGGGGCTTGACAGTCATCCCACAATCACTAATTAATTTCTGTAACAGGCGGGTCAAATCAACCAATTCATCTCTGATTTCCCCCGTCTTCTTTAACAGCGAATTCAGCGCCGTGAATTGTATCACCAATTGATCCGCCCCTGGCCGATTGATGCGAAAGGTATAACGATCTTGACATAATTTCCCCAGTTCCTCTTGAAAATCTAGCAGCTGAGACGCCTGCAAAGATGAAATCGGCGCCGGCGAAAACAAGCGCGGGCTGTAAGCGATAGATGATGTAGAGGGTAATGGAAGCTTTGTTTTATCTTCTTTTTTATCAGGGTTTTGCACCAGTGTAGTGGTTTTTGGCAGGAAACTGGAAGCAGTCTGGGGCTTATGCATCTGCAACAACAATGCCACGAGCTCCTCACCGCTCTCACCCAGCTCCAAGGCGACATCCAACGGCGTCTTACCTTTTTTATCCGCCAGATTAATGCGCGCACCGTGGGCCAATAAGTTCTTCACCTGGTCGGTATTCCGCTGTGCCACGGCGTGGAACAAGGAACTGCGGCCATCTTGATCTATCTCATCCACCGCAGCAGTCCCTTGTTCCATCAGATTAGGCGGTAGACTGCTTAATTTGCTGTCTTTTTTATCCCTAGGCTTAGGCGTGCCTTTGCTTTCTTTTTCTTTTTGTGGAGTCAAGCCAAACAGTGAGTTTTCTGCCCCCACGGATAAAACATCATCGTATACAGGGGTTTTATGAGTCGTGTTGTATAAAGATTGCAAGCGTTGTGCCACGATTTTTGCCGCGGGGCGAGCATTCGGGTCTTCAGCGCAACAGTCGCAGATGAGTTGGGCCAATTCAGCAGGGCAATCCTTAGGCAAATATTGCCATGGGCGCACGTCTTCTTTAATCCACTGTTTAATCTTCTCAAATTTGGGTGTTTCCAGTTTGCCAGGCAAGCCAACATAAGGCATTTTGCCCGTGGTCAGTTCATACAACACCATTCCCAGACTGTATACGTCCGACGCTTTACTGTATTCCCCCGTGCCTTTCACAATCTCCGGCGCCAACCACGACAATGAAATCACCTTTTCACTAGGATTAGGCACTAAAGAAGGTTTTAGTATGGACAGACCAAAATCACTGAGTTTGCCACGTAATTCGCCCTCCAATTCATATAACAATACATTCGGGCTTTTCAAGTTACGATGTAATATGTTGTATTCGTGCAAACGGCATAACCCAATGGCGATATCGGTTGCCAGACGGTAGCGTTGCGATAAAGTCAAGGGTTGCAGTTCTGATAATAATTGGCCTTTTTTGGAGCCCAGTAGACTGTATAAATCTCCATTGGGCAAGTATTCCATCAACACACAGTAATGCGGCGCGTTCAAGCAAACCCCACGCAGGTGGACTAAGTGATTGGAGTGAATACGCGTCAGGATGGAGGCTTCCGCCAGGATTTGTTTTGCCAAAGAAATATCTTCTAACTTAAATCGTTTAATAGCGACCGTTTCCAGATCGTGCGTGCCCCGATACACTGCCCCCAAGCTGCCCCGGCCTAAGGGGGGGTCAATGAATGTTAGATCGGAATAATCTACGGTGAAATTCAGGGTGATCTTACCGGTGGAATCCAATTGTTCTGAGGCAAAATGGTTTTTACTGTCGGCCAGCGCCTTAGGATGCCGTAGGGGGGATAATTTAGCTGTGTCCTTGAACTCAGGCGGCCGGACGTTACTATAATGCGCTGTTTTGCCAAGGCAGGCTTTGAAGGTGACAGGTGGGAACCCATAGCTTTTCCAGAGTCCTTCGATGGCATCCAGCAAGGGACGCGCCGGTTCCGGAGAAGATAAAACAAAATGCTCACTGCGACTGCCGCTGACAACGATGAGGGTTTGGCCATCAAACGCCAATACCGGCCAAGTTTCTTCGATGCGTTTGATTAAAATTGATAGGCAAACAGACTGACGCTTGAATAACCCTTGTTGTTGGCCGACCTGCTTCAGGTACCCTTGAACGAGCAGCGTCACATCCAGGGTTTGCAACACATAGGTTGCCTCTTTTCCGACAGCGCTACCATCGCCCGCAGCTTTGAGCATGATGGAAAAGGCTTCGGGGTGCGCAGCCAGCTTTTCACCCAACTTACCCAAGGCATCTATCGCTGCCCGCCGGATATTCGGCTCTTGATCGCCCATGGCTTTGAGCACTGCGGACAAGGCTTTCGTATGCGAGGCCAGCGTTTCACCCAACTTGACCAAGGCCTCTATCGCCGCCAGCCGGACATACAACTTTTGATCGCCCATGGCTTCGAGCACTGCGGACAAGGCTTCCGGGTGCGCAGCCAGTTTTTCGCCCAACTTGCCCAAGGCCTCTATCGCTGCTTGCCGGACATTCCACTCTTGATCGCGCACGGCTTTGAGCACGGCGGACAAGGCTTCCCGGTGCTCAGCCAGTTTTTCGCCCAACTTGCCCAAGGCATCTACCGCCTCACGCCGGACATTCCACTCTCGATCGCCCGTGGCTTTGACCACGACAAACAAGATTTCCGGGTACGCAGCCAGTTTTTCGCCCAACTTGCCCAAGGCCTCTATCGCCACTCGCCGGACATTCTGCTCTTGATTGCCCGCAGCTTTGAGCACGACAGACAAGACTTCCGTGTGCGCAGCCAAATTTTCGCCCAACTTGTCCCAAAAGGCCTTTAGCGCCGCCTGCTGGACATTCTCATTTAGATCGCTCGCGGCTTTGAGCACGGCGGACAAGACTTCCGGGTATGCAGCCAATTTTCCCCCAGCTTGCCCAAAGCCTCTCTCGCCCCCCCCCGGACATCCGACTCTTGATCGCCCGTGGCTTTGAGCACGGCGGACAAGGCTTCCGGGTGCGTAGCCAGCTTTTCGCCCAACTTACCCAAGGCATCTATCGCTGCCCGCCGGATATTCGGCTCTTGATCGCCCACGGCTTTGAGCACGGCGGACAAGGCTTCCTGGTGCTCAGCCAGTTCTTCATCCAATTTACCCAAGGCCTCTTTCGCCCCCCATCGGACATTCATATCTTGATCGCTCGTGGCTTTGAGCACGGCGGACAAGGCTTCTGGGTGCGCAGCCAGTTTTTCGCCCAACTTGCCCAAGGCACATATCGCTGCCCACCGGACATTCTTACCTTGATCGCCCATGGCTATGAGCAAGGTGGACAAGGCTTCCGGTTGCGCGGCCAGTGTTTTACCCAACTTGCCCAAGGCACAAATCGCTGCCCACCGAATATCCTGAGCTTGATTGTCCGCGGTTTTGAGCACGGCGGACAAGGCTCGCGGGTGCGCAGCCAGCTTTTCACTCAACTTGCCCAAGGCACCTATTGCCTCCTCCTGAATATCACGCTCTGGATCGCCCGCAGCTTTGAGCATGGCGGACAAGGCTTCCGGTTGCTCAGCCAGTTTTTCGCCCAGTTTGCCCAAGGCCTTTATGGCCGCCCGCCGGACATCCTGATTTGGATCATCAGCAGCTTTGAGCACGGCGGACAAGGCTGCCGGGTGCGCAGCCAATTTTTCCCCCAGCTTGCCCAAGGCCTCTCTCGCCGCCTCCCGGACATCCGACTCTTGATCGCCCGTGGCTTTGAGCACGGCGGACAAGGCTTCCCGGTGCGCAGCCAGCTTTTCGCCCAACTTACCCAAGGCATTTATCGCTGCCCGCCGGATATGCGGCTTTTGATCGCCCACGGCTTTGAGCACGGCGGACAAGGCTTCCCGGTGCGCAGCCAGTTTTTCACCCAATACACCCAAGGCCTCTTCTCTCGCCGCCCACCGGATAATCGGGTCTTGATCGTCCGTGGCTTTGAGCACGACGGACAAGGCTTGCGGATCCGCAGCCAGCTTTTCGCCCAACTTGCCCAAGGCCTTTAGGGCCGCCCGCCGGACATCCTTCTCTTGATCGCCCACGGCTTTGAGCACGGCGGACAAGGCTTCTGGATGCGCAGCCAGCTTTTCGCCCAACTTGCCCAAGGCATCTATTGCTGCCCGCCGGGCATCCTTATCTTGATCGCCAACGGCTTTGAGCACGGCGGACAAGGCTTCCGGATGCGCAGCCAGCTTTTCGCCCAACTTGCCCAAGGCATCTATTGCTGCCCGCCGGGCATCCTTATCTTGATCGCCAACGGCTTTGAACATGGCGGACAAGGCTTCCGAATGCGCATCCAGCTTTTCATCCAACTTGCTCAATGCCGCTATCCCCACCCGCCGGACATACTCATCTTTATCACTCATGGCTTTGAGCACGGTGGGCAAGGCTTTCGGGTACGCAGGCATGCTCAAGGCCGTTAGCGCCACCACCCGCACATTCATCTCTTGATCATCCGCGGCTTTGAGCACAGCGGACAAGGCTTCTGGATGCGCAGCCAGCTTTTCACCCAACTTGCTCAATGCCTCTATCGCCGCCTGCCGGACATACCACACTCTATCGCTCGCAGCTTTGACCACAGCGGACAAGGCTTCCGGATGCGCAGCCAGCTTTTCACCCAACTTGTCCAAGACCGCTAGCGCCGCCTGCCGGACATCCTTATGTTCATCGCTCGCGGCTTTGAGCACGGCGGACAAGACTTCCGGATGCGCATCCAGCTTTTCACCCAACTTGTCCAAAACCGCTTGCGCCGCCTGCCGGACATCCTTATGTTCATCGCTCGCGGCTTTGAGCACGGCAACCAACGCATCCGGGTACGCAATCAGCTGCTCACCCAGTCTAGCCAATGCTCTTATTGCCTTTTCCCGGACATTCTTATCTTTATTGTCCACCGCTTTGAGCACGGTTGGAGGCAGCATACAACTGCTTAACCGCAGCAGTTTTGGCTCCTGTTTAAACAAGGCGCTCAACCATGCCATGGCCACGCTTCTCTCTTCACTTAATCTCATCAACAATATCCCATCTAACCACTGCCGGATTTCAGTCAATAAAGATCCCAGGCCTGGAATACGATCATCAGACCTCGCTTCGCTCAAGCAACGCACCATCAGCTGCAGGTGCTGTGCACCCACCACATCGTAGGGTGGCGACAGCAGCGTACGCCAGAATACTTGCAATGCTTGATCGTAGCCTGACTGAGTAGTCAAGCCAGCCAAAAAGTGTAACAATATCGCATAGCGCGGTTCATACTTATGTTGCGCCAGCCAGTTTTGCATTTCCTGATAGGCCGATTTGCCTGCTCTGCCCTGCAGGGTCTGCAATACATAATAAGCGGCAAAGTATTCCTGAAAGGTTAAGTGAATAAAGTAATAACGTCGTTCCAGCAAGGGCTTGGTTTTCTCCCCGCTGTCATGGCGCAGCAAACCCAAGTTCAAGCCTTGAATAAAGGCTGACTCTAATGCCCCTTTGCCTACCTCGGGATAATCAGATACCATTAAATCCAAGGCTGCACCCAAAATCTGTGGCTGTGCCTGCATGCCTTGCCAGGCAATTGCGCCTAAGCTTAATAATTCCAATGCGTAGGATTCGCTTAAGGCTTCCCAGGTCAGAGGGGTCGAGGATGACGGGTATTTCTGTATATCGCGTTTGAGAAAACTCAACAGAACATTCTGGTATAACGCAGTCATGCTCAATTTTGTGGATGAGGTGGTCGAGGTAGAAACGATTTTGCTGTCTCCTGTAGGCGAGCCACCTACGAGAGTGTGGGTTCCTGTTTCCTTTTGATCGGCCATAACTTTTGTGGGCAAGCTACTCGTGCTTTTAGGCGCCAGGGTGGGGTATTGCAAGCTTGACCAGCTCTCACAGATTAACGCCAGATTTAAGGGAATATGCGACAGACCCCAGAAGCGTGGGTTTTGTTTGAGAGCGGCTTCTATTCGCTGGGCCTGTTCCGTCGCAACAGGTGTGGCCGATAGGGTGGATTTTGTCTCAGCGGTGGAGGTTTCGTATTTATTTTCGTCTTTGTCCGAAATAGGTATCGGCGCCCTTGAAAAAGCACAATAATTCTGAATATAGTCACTGATTTGCGCATCAGTAAATCCCACGTTCACTAGGCAACGATCAAATTTATACTGAGGCGGCGGCGTCTGGTAATCACGGGTGGTGATAATCAGGTTGGAGAACCTAAGCAACTTATCCAAAATCCTATTAAACGGCTGGTAGGAGTTGGATAATTGCCCCGCAACTTCATCAAAGCCATCGAGAATCAATAGCGCCCGGCTGTTTTCTCCGGCGTTCAGTATCGTTTCAATATCTTGCTGACTAACGCCTGTGCGTTCATTCATCTGCCGTTCATAAATAAAAGCGGCAACATGCGCTTCCATACTGCTGTACCTGGGGCTATCACTGGATAAACACTGCCGCAGCGGCAGCCAGAACAGATAATCAAATTGGCTGGCAAATAACTGCTGCTCTACCCATTGGTGGGCGACATACTGACTGAAGGTGGTTTTGCCGACCCCAGCGCGGCCTTCAATTAACACGCGCCGAATCGGTGTTTTGCTGTCTTCAATGGTGAAAATATCTTTGGCGGCGATCGGATTGCCGATGCGGTGCCATTCTTCTTCTAAACGAAAGCGCGATGACCAGAAGGTGTCGGATTTATCTTTTTTGCCACCTTTGGCTTCTTTCTCATCATTTTCTTTCTTCAAAAAACCTTTCTTTTCTTTTTCTTCCGTCAAACGCCGCTCTTTTTCCCGCCGATCTTGCTCACTCTTGTCGCTGATGGTGAGGCTCACATCTTTAATCGGAAAACGCTGACCGGATAAGGGTAATTGCAAGGTGCCTTGTGCGCCATAATAGGATTTTAATGCGGCTTGCAACGCGGGAAACTTCATCCCGCTCGTGCCAGTGATCGGCCTGCTTTTAGTCTCTTTAATGTCCAGTGCGGGCTCTTGAGTAGACGCTGAGAAGGGCCAAGAATTCTTTTGCTCTTTTTTAGTCTGGCCAAGGTCGCTGGATTTATCCTCATCTACCCGTACTTTGTGTTCTTCGGGTTTAGTATTTGATGAGTTGTTTGGGGTGGTTGAAGTGAGAGAACGGGGATCTTGAATCGATTTTTCTTCCATGGGAAAGCTCCTGTCGGATGAGGATTTGTGGGTAGGTTATACTGCTAACACTGTGCCAACCGGTAGATTTTTTCAAAACCACTCAACATTCGCTGCAGCTGATAAGTTGATAGTTTTTCATTATCTGACAAAAATCAAACAAAAAAAAGTAGGTATTACCACCGGTTTGCTGAAAACCTTCGTTGATACAGGACGGTTTAGAGGTACATGTTGTCGAGCGGCTAATTGGATTAACGTGGGGAAAACAAAAGGCTGAGGCAAACTTGGCCCAAATCAGGTTAGTCACTTTAGAGTCTTAAGTTCTAACCTGAGGATTGAGCAGCTGTTTTAGAAATGGGAACTTCAAACCAGAACGGCCTAAAGGTCGGTATTCCACAGGATTCTCCTTTTTTGTTGTGATGGTGGTTACCGATACCCTTACTGAAAATCAGGGCTGACTGTCAACGACCCTGTTTCCCCTTCATTCAAATTTTCCTTAGACTGAGAACGAGGAAGAATCGATGTTGAAGAAGGGTTGTTATTTGCAGGTAAATTACTACCTAATTGACAAACGAAACCTAGGGTTTGCAAAAAATTGACAAAATCAGGAGAAGGCCGCAGTATACCAATCTTATGCCGCAACAAATGTTCAACGTCTTTATGGCCTCCCTCGCGGGCGTAAAAAAGCGCGTTGTGACCTTCTTTATCCACAACATCAACGAGTGAGAAATTTTCTTTTAATAATCTTTCTACGACTTCAACATGACCATTTTCGCAGGCATGAATTAGCGCGCCACCAAGAATTTCACTAGTTTTTGTTTTTATAAAAACATTATCTGTCAATATCCTTTCAACCATACTAAAATGACCGTTTTTAGACGCGCATTGCAGTGCGTTTCTATTCGCCTCATCTCTATAAAAATCAAAATTGATCTTGGCGCCAAATTCAAGCGCCAACTCAAATAATAAATGATTTCCCTCAGATGCAGCCCGTAGCAAAACAATGTTTTTGTCACGACAGATTTTATGCAATTCGGGCACTAATTTTTGCGAATCGGGTTCATCAGGCAGATAAAGTTCTAGAAACATCTTTTGTTGATGAAGATGAAGCGGACCCCATGGATATGGATGTTGTTCATAAAGCCTAAGCAAATGCTGTATTTTTTGTTTATAACCTCCTAGGCCAATCGAAGAATTCGAATTTTTATGATCTGCCGGCAACTCTTTTGCTACATTATCATCATTTTGCCCGTCTAATTCATCATACTTGCCTTGTGCTACTGAATCGTATTGATCAGCAGCATCTTGATACCATTTTCTGGCTTGTTTTGCATCAGGTGGGACACCTATTCCTTTTTCATAACACCGCCCCAAGGTATACTGCGCTTCTACACAGCCTTGGTCCGCCGCTTCTTTATACCACTTGATAGCCTCTTTAAGGTCTTTTGGAACACCTTTTCCATGTTCATCACTTTTTCCATGTTCATAAAGTACCCCGAGCCTCCATTTTGCTTGGAAACTTTTTCTTTCAGTTACCTCAGACAAGTAAAGGCTTTTGGCACAGGAACTTTAACCACTTTATTATCATTTCCACTAGCCCTTTTTAAGCCATTTCAGTGCTTCGTTAGAATTTTTTTCAACACCTATCCCTTCTTGATAACAAATAGCCAAACGATACTGGGCTTCTGGATGCCCTGCTGCTGCTGCTTTTAAATAGTATTCTAAAGCTCTACTTAGATTTTGGAGACGGCCGTCCTCGCCATTTTCATATTGCCTACCTATAAGATAATAGATTTTTATCTCCCGGGGCTCCAGGGACTCGGCCAATTTTTTTGCTTTGCTCTTTATTTCCGATTGACCCCGTTCATTGTTAAATTCTTTATTCATATAATTCTCATTGGAATAATGGCTACAGAAGGTTTTCACAATATGCAATCAGAACAGAGAATTATTATAGCAATGTTAAGCAAGCAAATCTTCCGCGAAGGGATCAAGTCCATGTCATTACCACATGACGTCATGGAGCGCCCTTTATAGGCGACTGCGTAAGGTTTGAAATCTTATATCCCATGCCATGAAGAGTGCCGGTAAATGGGTTATTAAATGACCCTACCGGGGTAAAACTAAACCCAGAACAGTCCACATCATTAGCTAAGAAATAGTTATCTGCTAAATTGAGGTTCATGTTTTGTAATTCTTTGCAATTAGTGATTTGGGTTTCTGCTATAGCAAGTTACTTTACATGCGATACTGACGGATAATTGGTTGCGTAGTAAAGAAATAAATCCCAAAAATCAAGAGTATAAAAAATTGCAACATAAAAGTTCATAAATAGGAAATCATTTAGTTGGGAGCAATTCCGTATGTTTCTAGGCAGAATCGCTTTTCCAAAAGCAAAAATATGTCACAAACTTTTCTAGACCGTGGGTAGTCGTAAATGTATTTATCCTAAGTGGAACGGGTATTTTGCCTTAATAGGGCACGATGGGTTCTAACGAGGGGGGGGCGAACAACTAACGAAGGACGTCGCTCTACTCAATAAATCCGCACAACATTTTGCAGCTCTTTCGCTGACAGTGCGGTGATTAACGGTCCTAATCTTATAGTAGGTGGGATCACTACCTCCGGTGCTATTTCAGCCAAGGGTATTAATACAAAAGCACGTTCTGTTAACCTTGGATGTGGAATAACCAAATCAGCTGATTGTATTACACAGCTGCCATATAACAGTAAATCAAGGTCCAAGGTGCGCGGCATATTTTTTTTGTCACTACGAACACGACCCTGCCTGTGTTCAATTAATTGTAACTGTACTAAAAGTTTTTCCGGTGTTAATTCAGTATACACACAGGCAACCGCATTTATAAAATCTGGTTGTGGTGAACAACCCACAGGAACAGTTTGATAAAAATTCGAAGCGGCGGTTAATTTAGTGGTGGGCAGCTGCTGTAAAGCAGATAGTGCTTTGCTCACTTGCTGGACAGGGTCATTCAGATTGCTGCCTAATCCTACATATGCAATGGATTGCATTGACTCATTTCCGTTTTTTGCGTTTAATGCTGGGCAGGCGCTTAATCTTTTCTTCTCGCTCATCTCCCGTTCCCGCCTGGAATTCTTTCCACCATTCAATCGCAGGGGTTAGGTCAGTTTCACCACATTCGTTGCGTAACAACAGAAAATCATAGGCTGCGCGGAATCTTGGATTTGCAAATAGAGCCACAATTCGGGTTTTAGGACGTTGTTGTAATGGATATTGCAAGGACCAGATTTCTTGCACCATAGCACTATACCGTTTGGGAATGGCAGTCTCATGCATTTGTAAGCTTAAAACTTTATGTGCAGCCATGTGCAATGAAGTATAGGGCGAATAGTTTTGCTGGTGGTACTCTGCAATTTTGTGTTGTAATGCTGGCCAGAGTAATACAGTGAACAAGAAGGCCGGATTAAGACTTTGAGCATGGGCAATGCGTTGGTCAGTGTTATTACAGCTGTGAAGAATTAGCGCCAAGTATCGATCTTTCTCCTGTTTATTTTCTGCTAGTACGGCCGCAGTTTGTGAGAATAATTTTGCAAATAATCCATAGTGGCTAAGCAGGCGAAATGCACGCATGGCGTGGCCGCAATAAAACAATTTGATGACTTCGTCAAATAATCGGGCTGGTGATACGTGTTTGATTAGATCATTTAATTCCTGAATAGGTTTTGCAGTTTCTGGATCAAGGGTAAAATCCAGTTTGGCGGCTAAACGAAGGGCGCGTAACATACGAACTGGATCTTCCTTATAGCGCTCAACTGGATCGCCCAGTATTCTGATGGCGTGATTTTCAAGGTCTTTCAGCCCGCCAGTATAATCAATCACTGAAAAGTCGCTGATATTATAATAAAGAGCATTAATGCTGAAATCGCGTCGCCACGCGTCATCCTCCATGCTGCCGTAGATATTGTCACGGATTAGCATTCCGGTATTGGTTTGCCGCGCCTCAGGATGGTCTTCCTCGGGATGGGTAGTACGAAAAGTCGCTACTTCAATGATTTCAGGCCCAAAAAAAACATGGATCAGACGAAAGCGGCGGCCGATTAATCGGCTGTTGCGAAATAAGCGACGAACCTGTTCCGGATGAGCATCGGTTGCGATATCAAAGTCTTTGGGTATTATCCCCAATAACAGGTCACGCACGCTGCCACCGACTAAATAAGATTGGTATCCCGATTGATGCAAACGGTTCAATACAGTGAGAGCATGTTTGCTGATATTCGTGCGCGAGAGAGTATGTTGGTCGCGGGGTATAATAATCACTTCACCCCTTTGCCGTTTATTTTTCTTGGTTTTGGAGCGCTGCTTAAGGCGGTTGATAAATTTTTTTAAAAATTGAATGATGGAAGGCTCCTCAAATAAATTTAATGCTTCAGTCGACTCTCAAATCCAGCGGAGTTATCGTGTAATAGTGAAGGTAATATGTATATAATAACAGATTAGCTCCCTTCGTCTAGTGGCCTAGGACGTTGCCCTCTCACGGCAAAAACAGGGGTTCGAGTCCCCTAGGGAGCGCCATACTTTATGCGGATTACACTAAAAATATGCCAAAACGAAACGATATTAAGTCTGTACTCATTCTGGGTGCCGGCCCGATTGTAATAGGCCAAGCCTGTGAATTCGATTATTCAGGCGCTCAAGCCTGTAAAGCCCTCCGTGAAGAAGGCTACCGAGTCATTCTGGTCAATTCCAACCCTGCTACCATCATGACAGATCCGCAAATGGCGGATTCCGTTTATATAGAACCTGTTCAGTGGCAAGCGGTAGCGAAAATTATAGAAGCTGAGCGTCCCGATGCTCTCTTACCCACCATGGGTGGGCAAACTGCGCTTAATACGGCTTTAGATTTAGCCCGAGAAGGCATATTGGAACGTTTTGGCGTGAGGATGATAGGTGCTTCGCGCGAAGCAATAGACAAAGCCGAAGACCGTGAATTATTCCGCAATGCGATGCAAAAAATAGGTCTGGACATGCCGCGTTCGGAATTAGCGCATAGCATGGATGATGCATTGGCAATTTTAGACCGATTGGGATTTCCGGTGGTCATTCGTCCCTCATTTACTATGGGCGGCACTGGAGGGGGTATTGCTTATAATCGTGAAGAATTTATTGAAATTTGTGAGCGTGGATTGGATTGTTCTCCTACCGGTGAATTGCTGCTGGATGAGGCCATTATTGGCTGGAAAGAATATGAAATGGAAGTGGTGCGCGATTGTGAAGATAATTGCATTATCATTTGTTCGATAGAAAATTTTGACCCCATGGGTATCCACACGGGTGATTCAATTACCGTAGCACCTGCTCAGACTTTAACGGATAAAGAATACCAACGCATGCGCGATGCTGCTATTGCGGTATTGCGTGAGATTGGTGTTGATACGGGCGGTTCTAATGTTCAATTTGCTATCAACCCGCAAAATGGGCAGATGGTTGTCATTGAAATGAATCCACGTGTATCACGTTCTTCTGCATTAGCCTCTAAAGCCACTGGTTTCCCAATTGCCAAAGTCGCTGCCAAGCTGGCGGTTGGTTTTACCCTCTATGAATTGCGTAATGAAATTACCGGTGGTCAAATGCCTTCGGCCTTTGAGCCGACTATAGATTATGTGGTCACCAAGATCCCTCGCTTTAATTTTGAGAAATTTCCGAAAACAGATTCACGTTTAACGACCCAGATGAAATCCGTTGGCGAAGTGATGGCCATTGGTCGCAATTTTCAAGAATCTTTGCAAAAAGCTTTGCGTGGTCTGGAAGTAGACGTTGATGGTCTGGATCCAAAATTAGATTTACAGGCTGAAGATGCAGTGACCACCTTACGTAGAGAATTGCGCATTGCTGGTTGGGACCGCCTCTGGTACGTTGCCGATGCTTTTCGTGCGGGTTTTAGTCTGGAAGAAATACAGCGTTTATCAGGAATCGACCCTTGGTTTTTAGCTCAAATAAGCGATTTAATTGTAGCCGAAGCAGAAGTTTCTCAGGTAAGTCTGACTGAGATCGGGCAGCATTATATGCGTCAGTTAAAACGACAAGGATTTTCTGACCGACGGTTGGCAAAACTGCTAGGAGTTAGTGAGCAAACATTGCGTAAACACCGTCACGAATTAGACGTGCGGCCAGTATATAAACGCGTAGATACCTGTGCCGCAGAATTTTCCACCAGCACAGCTTATCTCTATTCTACCTACGAAGAAGAGTCAGAAGCATACCCAACTGAACGTGATAAAGTAATTGTATTAGGGGGCGGCCCTAACCGTATCGGGCAAGGTATCGAATTCGATTATTGTTGCGTCCATGCCGCATTAGCCATGCGTGAGCTGGGATTTGAAACTATCATGGTCAATTGTAATCCGGAAACAGTGTCTACTGACTATGATATTTCTGACCGACTCTATTTTGAGCCGCTGACGCTTGAGGATGTGCTTGAAATTTGTCAGCTGGAGAAGCCTAGAGGCGTTATTGTGCAATACGGCGGCCAAACACCTTTAAAGCTGGCGCGCGCCTTAGAAGCAGCAGGTGTTCCTATTATGGGGACTTCACCTGATGCCATTGATCGCGCTGAAGATCGCGAACGTTTCCAACATCTAGTGCACAAATTAGGAATTCTACAACCGCCGAACGGAATTGTTCGCAGTGTAGAAGAAGGTATACGTCTGGCTAATGTGTTTGCCTATCCTATAGTGGTTCGTCCGTCCTATGTGTTAGGCGGACGGGCTATGGCCATCATTTATAACCAAAAAGAATTACGTCACTATATGAATCAGGCGGAAGATATTTCTTTTGAGGCACCCTTATTATTGGATCATTTCTTGGATAATGCGATTGAAGTGGATATCGATGCAGTCTGTGACGGTAAAGCCGTGTTTATTGGCGGGATCATGGAGCATATCGAGCAGGCGGGTGTGCATTCAGGTGATTCAGCCTGCTCCTTGCCGCCGTATAGTTTGAGTCAGAGTATCCAAACTCGCCTGTCTGAAGCAATGCAAAAAATGGCGCTTGAGTTGGGCGTCATTGGTTTGATGAATGCGCAATTTGCCATTCAGGGTGATGAAATTTATATATTAGAGGTCAATCCGCGCGCATCGCGCACCGTCCCTTTTGTTGCAAAAGCCACCGGCCTGCCGCTAGCGAGGATGGCCGCTTATTGTATGGCGGGTGTAAGCCTGGCGCAGCAGGAAATAATGGCGCGAGTGCCTACCTACTATGCAGTGAAAATGCCGGTATTTCCTTTTAATAAGTTCCCGGGTGTAGACCCCATTTTAGGTCCGGAAATGAAATCAACCGGCGAAGTTATGGGCATTGGCGCAAGCTTTGGTGAAGCTTTCGCAAAAGCTTTGGTGGGGGCAGGGCAGGTGATCCCTCGGCAGGGACGAGTATTCTTAAGTGTGCGCGATGCGGATAAAATAGAAGTTGTGGCCTTAGCCAAAGATCTGGCAGAGTTTGGTTTTTCTATTGTTGCCACCCATGGCACAGCAGTGGCATTACAGTTGGGTAATATTCCTTGTGTAGCAGTTAATAAAGTGACAGAAGGTCGTCCACACATTGTTGATATGATTAAGAATGACGAAATTGACTTTATTATTAATACGACGGAAGGTGAGCGAGCGATAGAGGATTCTTTCACCATCCGCAGAAGTGCGGTACAGCATAAAGTGGCTTATACAACCACTTTGGCAGGTGGCAAAGCTATTTGTTTGGCAATGCACCATGAAGCCTATGCGCGCATAATGCGTCTTCAAGATTTGCATGCCGGAACGGTATTGCAGGAAGGTGTTTTATTGGAGTGATACATCGCATATCTTAAAAGATGGTTGCTATTATTTACCTAAATTATCTACATTCTTACAGTATGACCCTTAGACGAGGTGAGCGAATGAATAGAGTACCTATGACAGCTAATGGTATCCAGCAACTCCAGACTGAATTAGAGCGACTGGAAAAAGTGGATCGTCCTAATGTCATCCAGGCTATTGCCGAGGCGCGTGCGCATGGTGATTTGAAAGAAAATGCGGAATACCACGCTGCTAAAGAGCAGCAGGGATTTATTGAAGCCCGGATTCGTGATCTCAAAAGTAAATTATCCCATGCGCAGGTTATTGATGTGACCAAGATGAAAAATGAGGGCTTGGTGGTATTCGGTGCTACAGTTAAGCTCTATAATTTGGAATCAGAAGAAGAGCAAATTTATCAAATCGTCGGAGAAGATGAAGCGAATCTCAAATCCCGCAAAATATCTGTCACATCACCTATTGCCAGGGCTTTGATTGGTAAGACTGTTGGTGAGGAGGTTGAGGTGCATACGCCTGGTGGAGTGAATGGTTTTGAAATAATGGAAGTTTTGTATGTATAGTATAGCCGCTTCTCTTACAAAGCATAATCTAAGCTATGCCTTCTAGTGTAGCCCCATATTATCAATGCAATCGCTCCACACAGTGCTAAGGCTCCTGCTATAGGAAATGCAATCCTCGATCCATATAGAGTCATCAGATACCCGGTAATAAAACTCGCAGGTAATGCAGCAATACCTAACACAAATTGTAACGCGCCATATCCAACTCCTCGCTGGTCCGCGGGTAGGAGATCAGCCAGCAATGCCTTTTCAATTCCTTCGGTAAAACCATAAAAAGCTCCATAAATTAGCATAAAAGTGCTGAAGCCAACGGCAGAACTAGTTAATCCAATTCCAAAATAGACAATAGCATAAACAATCCAACCAGCAGCCAGAAATCGTATGCGGCCGAATTTGTCGGATAATTTACCAGCAGGAATCGCAAGTAAGGCAGCCAGCAAGTTAAAAAATACAAAAATAATCAGGATCGCTTGAAATGATAATCCGCTTTGCTGGCCGCGTAAAACTAAAAAGGCATCGCTGGAATTTCCCAGAGAAAACAGAAATACAATGGCGAGGTAGCCACGGACCTTGCGGGGAACTTTAAACGATAGATAGGTTTTGGCTTTTACTTGCCTGGGTAGAGAGGGCACCCAGAAAATCAGCAATAGTAAAGCTATAATGCCAAAGGGGATAGAAATTAAAACGATCGTTTGAAATTCCCGGTGGCCTAATGGTTGGATTCCCACGCCAAATAATAACACGGTTAGTATGCCCGTAACGGCGCCGAGGGTATCCAGAAAGCGAGTAATGCCGAAGGCGTGACCCGCTTTACCCAGAGTCACAGCATCGGCCACCATAGCATCTCGTGGCGCTGTGCGCAGACCTTTACCAATACGATCAAAAACTCGAGTCAGCGCCAGTAGGGCGGGCACATAAGCTAATAGTAGCGCAAAGCGCGATAGAATAGAGAACGCATATCCAAAAACTACCAGAGGTTTGCGACTAGTCATTTTGTCCGACAGCCAACCGGAAAATCCTCTAAGAAAAATGCTGATGGCTTCTGCGATCCCTTCAATAATACCAACAAAAGTAGGGGTCATGCCCAAAGTTACCAAAAACAATGGCATTGCCCGAGCAATTACTTCGCTGGAGCAGTCATTAAAAAATGAAACCCAGCCAAGTTTGGTCGCAAGGGCTATGCCATCATCAGCCGGGTGGGGTTTAAAGGTTTGACTCATAATTCAGTTATCTTTTAAGTTTCAAGAAGTAATCTGCAAGGTATTTCTGATAAGTTCCTTTGACAGAAGCAAGCTAGCTGGCTAACATAGGCGGCCATTATCCTATATCCTAAGGATTATATACCCTTCCTTATAAGAATGGGGATGCTAAAAAGATAAGTTATTGTTTTACAGAGCCTAAGGTAGTATTTTGAGAACGCAGCATGAAATCAGAAGATTTACCAAAATATATACAACCCTTGCGTATGGCTGAACACGGGGTTGCGTTACGTGGTCAGTTGGATCTGAGCTTGTTTAGTCGACTGATTGACTCATTAGCTGACAGCGAAGGCTTGGTTAGCATCGATTTATATTGTGGCAAAGATACGGAACGGTTGCGCTATATTAGCGGTAACTTGGAGGTGACGTTGCATCTGCAATGCCAACGTTGTCTAAAGCGCATGGATTATCCCTTGCATGTCAAAGTGAGTTTAAGCCCAGTATGGAATGAGGCAGCAGGTAATAAACTTCCTGATCGCTATGAGCCCTTATTGATAACAGAAGATAAACTATTATTGCTTCCCCTAGTTGAAGATGAGCTGTTGCTGAGTTTACCTATCGCTCCCAATCATGCGGGAGAGGAGTGCCCCTCTGAATAAAGTGGTAGTATTGCTTCAAAAGTTGAATAAAAACGTGGATAATGGCGGGATTTTCCTCATACACGAGCGCGACCGTTAGGGAGCGTTTACATTTTCCCTATATAGGGGCATAAGCGGATAAGATTTACTTAAATGGGCATATAGTGGAGGGTGTAATACCATCCGCAGAATTTGCTTCCCAAAAATTCTAAACCATTAAATTTTGATGTGGAGTAATAATTATGGCAGTACAAAAAGACCGAGTCACTCGCTCCAGACGGGGCATGCGTCGTGCACATGATGCTTTGAGCAATCCCACCTTATCAATCGATAATACTACTGGTGAAACCCATCGGCGGCATCATGTAACTAAAAAAGGTTATTATCGAGGTCGTAAAGTCATCGAAAATCCTGCAGAGTATGCTGACGAAGAGTAGACATCATTGAGTGAAATCACAATTGCACTAGACGCGATGGGTGGGGACTTTGGTCCTGAAGTCACTATCCCAGCAGCCTTACAGGTGCTTGCTTCCGATCCGCAACTTAGATTAATTCTGGTCGGCGATAGTGAGGTGCTGGGAAAAGTTTTAACCTTACATGCAGCTAAAAGCAATTCTCGACTCAGCATTCATCACGCCTCTGAACAAGTTACGATGGATGAGTCGCCATCAGTTGCATTGCGAACTAAGAAAAAATCCTCTATGCGGATTGCCATAGATCTGGTTAAACAAGGCGTTGCCCAGGCTTGTGTGAGTGCGGGCAATACCGGTGCATTAATGGCCACCGCTCGGTTTGTCCTGAAAACCTTACCTGGAGTCGACCGTCCTGCCATCATCACTTCATTGCCAGCTATTGGCCAAAATAAAGAAGTATGGATTCTAGATCTGGGCGCTAATGTGGACTCTGAAGCTGAGCATCTATATCAATTTGCCGTGATGGGTTCAGTATTAGTTTCAGTAGTGGAGAATATAGAACGTCCCAAAATTGGCTTGCTAAATATTGGCCAAGAAGAGATTAAAGGCAATGACCAGGTAAAGCGCACCGCACAATTATTGACGGAAAGTGCTGCTGTAAATTACTGTGGTTATATAGAAGGAAATGAAATATTTTCTGGTGTGGTAGATGTTGTGGTTTGTGACGGATTTGTCGGCAACGTTGCGCTAAAGACAATTGAAGGCGCGGCTAAGGTGATGGCTACTTATGCTAAAGAAGAATTTCAGCACAATATATATACTCGATTAGCTGCATTAATCGCCATGCCAGTTTTGAATCGTTTGAAAAAAAGAATAGATCCCGGTCGCCGCAATGGTGCCAGCCTGGTCGGTTTGCAGGGAATCGTAATTAAAAGCCATGGTGGCGCTAATGCTATGCAATTTGCGCAAGCCATACGAGCTGCTGTTACTCAGGTTCAACACGATATTCCGCGAAAAATTGGCCAGGAAGTGGGCAAGCGGCTTAAGGAAATTTCATGAATGCTAACTACTACTCTCGTATTATGGGCACAGGCGGTTACTTGCCAGAGCGCATTCTTAGCAACGCCGAATTGGAGAAGATCGTCGATACTACTGATCAATGGATTTTGGAGCGTACCGGCATCAGTCAGCGTCATATTATGGGGGATGACGAAACTACCTCCTCCATGTGTCAGATAGCTGCCCATCGCGCGATTGAAGCCGCAGGTATTAAAGCGTCAGCTATTGAAATGATAATAGTCGGGACTTCTACTCCCGATCGGTTTTTCCCCAGCACAGCCTGTATTTTACAGCGTCGCTTGGGTTTATCCGCTTGTCCTGCTTTCGATTTATCTGCTGCCTGCGCCGGATTTATTTATGCTCTAAGCACTGCAGATCAATTTATACGTTCGGGTATGATCAAAACTGTCTTAGTGCTAGGCGCAGAATCGCTTACTCGACTGGTAGATTGGACTGACCGCTCAACCTGCGTGCTGTTTTCCGACGGCGCCGCCGGTGTCATCCTGCAAAGGGATTCAAAACCTGGGATTATTTCAACCCATATTCATGCGGATGGCCAATATAGTCATTTACTCTATGCACCTAACCATATTGGAGAGTTAAAAGAACCTCCTTATATTAAGATGAAGGGCAATGAGGTATTTAAATTAGCCGTTAATTCATTGAACGATATTGTGGATGAAACTTTAGCTCACAACAACCTCGACCAGTCAGCTGTCGATTGGTTAATTCCGCACCAAGCTAATCTTCGTATCATTAAAGCGACCGCCAAAAAATTGAATTTACCTATGGAGCGGGTTGTATTAACAGTGAAAGACCAAGGAAATACTTCAGCTGCATCAATTCCATTAGCACTGGATATTGCGGTGCGCGATGGACGTATTAAACGAGGTGAAAAGTTACTGATGGAAGCTTTTGGGGCAGGGTTTACCTGGGGATCTGCGTTAGTAGAATATTAATCGAAGAATAGCAATGAAAAAAAAACTTGCATTTGTATTTCCGGGTCAGGGTTCGCAATCTTTAGGCATGTTAAGTGAACTGAGCGCTGTCCACCCAATAGTGGCAGATACTTTTGCCGAAGCCTCCACCGTGCTTGGGTATGATCTTTGGGCTTTAGTGCAGCAAGGTCCTGAGGCTGTTTTAAACCAAACTGAATTTACTCAGCCTGCTTTATTGGCTGCCAGTATAGCCTTATGGCGGCTTTGGAAACTACAAAATGGCCCACAGCCAGATTTATTAGCTGGCCATAGTCTCGGTGAATATTCTGCCTTAGTGTGTGCAGAAGCCTTAGATTTTGCAGATGCAGTGGCTTTAGTCTCCCTAAGAGGCAAGTTAATGCAGGCAGCAGTGGGTGCGGGCAAAGGCGCTATGGCGGCTATTGTAGGTTTAGATGATGCGGTATTGTCCGATATTTGCTTACAAGCAGCCCAGGGGCAAGTTTTATCGCCCGCTAATTTTAATTCCGTTGGGCAGACGGTATTGGCCGGAGAAACAGAGGCAGTAAATCGTGCTGTAGAATTGGCATTACAGGCGAAGGCTAAGCTGGCCAAAATAATTCCGGTAAGCGTCCCTTCGCATTGCGCCCTTATGAAGCCAGCGGCTGATCGTTTGGCGGAATACTTACAGAATGTTTCAATCCGTGCACCCAATATCCCGGTGGTGAATAATGTTGATGTGTCCTGCAATGATGAGCCAGAGTTTATACGGTCTGCCTTGGTGAGACAGCTGTACTTGCCAGTGCGCTGGGTTGAGACGGTACAATACCTGGCTGCTAGCGGGATTGAAAATATGGTTGAGTGTGGTCCAGGGAAAGTATTGGCAGGTTTGAACAGACGTATTGTAACTGAGGTTGCGACGCTTTCAATTAATTCCCCGGAATCTTTTCAAAGCACATTAGACGTGTTAGGGTTTGTCCAAAAATAAAAGGAAGATTTTATATGTCTTTTACAGGTAAAGTTGCCCTAGTAACCGGAGCAAGCCGTGGGTTAGGGCAGGCAATTCTTTTACGGTTAGCGAAAGAAGGTGCTTTCGTGGTTGGTACCTCAACCAGCCAAGCAGGAGCAGATGCTATCACTGCCAAATTGGCAGAAGAAGGTTACAAAGGTACTGGCATTGTACTGGATGTTTCGCAACGAGCCTCTATAGATGCAATGCTGACAGAAGTGCAGCTTGCCTATGGGCCCCCAGCCATATTGGTTAATAACGCTGGGATTCGTCAGGACAATTTATTATTAAGAATGAGTGATGATGAGTGGACAGAGGTAATTGAAACTAATCTGAACTCCATTTTTCGGCTTTCTAAAGCTTGTATAAAAGGGATGCTGAAGAGCCGTTGGGGAAGAATTATTAGCATTAGTTCAATTGCAGGGATTGCAGGAAATCCTGGTCAGGCAAATTATTCGGCGTCCAAAGCGGGTGTGATTGGATTCAGCAAATCCGTAGCGCAGGAAATTGCTTCCCGAAATATTACAGTAAATGTGATTGCACCGGGGTTTATTAACACCGACATGACCCAAACTTTAACAGATGAACAAAAGCAGACCATTTTGTCAAAAATTCCTATGGCTCGCATAGGCGATCCGCAGGACATCGCGGCTGCAGTTGCTTTTTTGGCCTCTGATGAAGCTGGGTATATTACCGGTGTTACGTTACATGTAAACGGGGGCATGTATATGGCTTGAGGCGCAATTTGCTCCTTAATTAGGTCTTGGCCCTATGCCTTAGAGTAATTTTCACTTATAAACAGCGACTCTAAATTTTGCGCTTGCAACTTGACGACTTTCGAATATACTTCATCGGCAGCGACGGCCGTTTAATCTCAGAATTCCTCACCCAATGCGTTGTGGGGACTAGCGATAGGGATTGTCACAGGGGAGAGGTCACTTTCCCCGTTCTTCAAGCACAGGGTTTGCCTGTGTAAGTATAATGAATTGAATTTAAACATATCTTTAGAGGGATTACACATGATTGCATCATCCATAGAGTCACGGGTTATTAAAATCGTGAGTGAACAATTAGGAGTAGAAGAAAGTAAAGTCACTGAAATAGCTTCTTTCGTTGACGATTTGGGCGCAGATTCTTTGGACACCGTTGAGTTGGTAATGGCATTCGAAGAAGAATTTAATATGGAAATCCCAGACGAAGAAGCAGAAAAAATTAAGACCGTTGGCGATGCTATTAATTATATCAAAGAGCACGTAAAAGCTGCTTAATTGTCAAACCAGTTCCCAACTCTTTCACTTAAAGGAAAGAGTTGGGAAGAGGGAAATAGTTTTACAGAGCCTTAATCATACGAGGAACTCATCTTGAACCATAAGAGAAGAGTAGTAGTGACAGGCATGGGGGCAGTAACTCCCTTGGGACTGTCGGTAAAAGAGACTTGGGATAACATACTCAAGGGTAAAAGTGGCACCACCTTGGTTGATATCTTTGATCCTAGTGCCTTGAAAACCCGAATTGCAGCCTTAGTAAAAGGGTTTCACCCCGAACAATATTTGTCATCCAAAGATGCCCATAAAATAGATAGATTTATCCAATATGGTTATGCGGCGGCGAAAGAAGCTATTGAAGACTCTGGTCTGGTAATTACCGAAGAAAACTCACCTCGAGTAGGGGTAGCTATTGGTTCGGGAATTGGCGGCTTACCGTTAATTGAAAAAAATCATTCTGCCTTATTGCAAGGCGGCCCACGCAAAATATCACCCTTTTTTATACCCAGCGCTATCATCAATATGGCAGCTGGCATAGTTTCTATTAAATTTAATCTTAAGGGCCCCAATATTGCTATCGTGACCGCCTGTACTACGGGTGCGCACAACATAGGTCATGCAGCGCGCATGATAGGATATGGCGATGCTGATGCAATGTTGGCTGGCGGAGTAGAAATGGCAACCACTGAATTAGGTATTGGTGGATTTTCAGCGGCGCGTGCATTATCTGTCAGAAATGATGCGCCAGAAAAAGCCAGCCGTCCCTGGGATAGAGATCGGGATGGTTTTGTTTTGGGTGAAGGTGCTGGGATATTAGTTTTAGAAGAGTATGAGCATGCCCGTCAACGCGGCGCCCACATTTATGCAGAATTAGTAGGATTCGGCATGAGCGGTGATGCTTATCATATGACATCGCCAGGTGAAAAGGGTACAGCGTTAGCAATGCAGAACACCCTGCGTGATGCTCACGTAAATACGAGTGATATTAGTTATATTAATGCACATGCCACTTCGACTCATGTGGGGGATTTGGCTGAGGCACATACGATTAAACAAGTGTTTGGGGCAGATGCTTATAAAATTCCTGTAAGTTCAACTAAATCTATGACCGGTCATTTACTGGGGGCAGCAGGTTCTGTAGAGGCTATTTTCTCTATATTAGCAATCCGGGATCAAATTGCACCACCCACGATTAATCTAGATAATCCAGATATAGATTGTGATTTAGATTTCATCCCGCATCACGCGCGTTCAATGAAAATTGACCTGGTCTTGTCAAACTCATTCGGGTTTGGGGGCACCAATGGCTGTTTGTTATTTCGACGTATTTAAATTATAGTGAAAATGCTTAACTTTCAGTAGAGAATAATATGCGTGTGCGGCGTTTATTACTGGCTATTTTTTTGTGTGTAATAGTTTTCCTACTGCTAATAACAGCCTGGTTTAGTTACAGGTTTTTTTATGTGCCTATTAATTCTACTCAAAAACCTATCTTGTATGTAGTTTCCCCCGGCCAACCTATTAATCAATTAGCGCAGGGTTGGCACCAGGCTGGTCAATTACCAGATCCTAACTTTTTTATATTAATGGCTAAATTGCAAAGGCGCCTAAACAAAATTAAAGCGGGTGAATATCAATTACAACCTGGCGCAACTGCCTGGGTGCTGTCAAAAAAGTTGGCCTCAGGTGTAGTATTACTGCATAAAATCACTTTTGTAGAAGGTTGGACTTTTAACCAGGTGATGCGCGCTCTAAATACTAACCCCCATCTAAACCATACTTTGCAAGAAAAAGATCGCGCAACCATTATGGAAATATTAGGTTCCTCTCAAGTAAATCCTGAAGGGATGTTTTACCCAGACACCTATTTTTTCGCTTTAGGCACTAAAGACACTAAAATTCTGCGTATGTCTTATAATCTGATGCAGAAAAAGCTGCAAAGTGCGTGGCAGCATCGTGCAGCTAGCCTGCCATACCAACAACCCTATGACGCCTTAATTGTAGCTTCGATGATTGAAAAAGAGACGGCTCTGGCTCGAGAGCGGCCTTTGATAGCAGGTGTGATTTTGCAACGCTTAAAAATCGGCATGCGATTGCAGATTGATGCCACAGTAATTTATGGTATGGGCCAGAACTATCAAGGTACAATAACTCGCAAAGATTTAGCGATTGATACCCCTTATAATACTTATACTCGTAAGGGTTTTCCGCCTTCTCCCATTGCTTTACCCAGCATCAGTTCTATCAAGGCGGCCTTACATCCGCAGGGTGATAAGGCACTATTTTATGTGGCCAGGGGCGATGGCAGTCACATTTTTACCAATGATTTACAGGCGCACCATCAGGCAATTGCCGCCTATTTGCTGCCGAGGAAGGCGGTAATGTACTCTATATCGCGGCGTTGTGTCTCCCCGGCACTGATGCTCAATTACTGGAAATTATTGGGCAGGTCACCGCAAATGACGCTTGTATCTGAGGTAAAATCATAGACTTACGTCTGTGTGCGATAGTTAGGGTAATGCCACTAGGGGTTGCCCCCTTCCTAACCTTCCCCCGCAAGCGGGGGCAGGAACTTGTTCGAGCTAGGACGGGATTGGCTGCATAGCTTAGCTTTTCTACCCAACCAATCCCTGCCCCCGCTTGCGGGGGAAGGTTAGGAAGGGGGTAGCCTCTAGTGGCATTAGCTCAGAGGTAAGTGTTCAGCCATTAGAGGAAAAAGAGGTCTTCATGCCCCAAAAAAATTATTTTATAACCATTGAAGGGATTGAAGGTGCCGGCAAGAGTACTGCGCTTAAGTACTTACAGCAGCTACTGCTGGATGCTCAAATTCCTCATGCTATAACACGAGAACCAGGGGGTACTGAAATTGCTGAAGAGATCCGCCATGTTTTACTCAAGCATTATCAAGAGACAATGGCTGTAGATACGGAATTATTGTTAATGTTTGCCAGCCGCGCCCAGCACATCGCGCGTGTTATTCGACCTGGATTGCAAGCGGGTCTGTGGATGTTATGCGATCGATTTACGGATGCGACTTATGCTTATCAGGGCGGGGGACGCGGCATACCTGAGGAGCGGATAATGCAAATTGAACGTTGGACGCAAGGTGATTTAAGGCCAGATTATGTTTTTTTGCTGGATGTGCCAGCAGAAATGGGACTCCAGCGGATAAAGAAACGTGCTGCAGAGGATCGGATTGAGCAGGAAAAAGCGATGTTCTTTGAAAAGGTAAGGCAGGTCTATCTATCACGTGCCATGGCTAATCCTCGTAGCTATAAAGTGATTGATGCCAGTCAACCGCTTTTGCAAGTCAAGCAACAGATACAAGCACACATGGAATTGATTTTAACTGCAGATTCGCAAGGAGTAGTAGAATGATCGAAGAAACTGAGCAGCTAATAGCGGAAGCTCCTATAGCTGAAGTTTCTCCCCTGGCGGTTGTGCGTGGTCAAGCATTCACGGTTCTGCCGCAGGACTTATACATTCCTCCGGATGCATTAGAAGTATTTTTAGAAGCTTTTGAAGGCCCACTCGATCTTTTACTCTATCTGATTAAAAAACAGAACTTAGACATTCTCGATATACCTATTGCCGAAATTACGCGTCAATACCAGCAGTATATTGAATTAATGCATGTGCTCAAACTAGAATTGGCAGCTGAATATCTGCTGATGGGAGCCGTGTTAGCTGAAATTAAATCACGACTTTTGCTTCCGCGACCGGAGAATAGCAATGAAGAGGAGGACCCTCGAGCTGAATTAGTACGTCGTCTGCAAGAGTATGAACGGTTTAAACAAGTAGCAGAGCACTTAGATGAACTGCCTCGCGTGGAGCGAGATATTTTCTTGACCTCAGTCTCACCGGCCGATATGGAAGTGCCAAAGTCACAACCACAAATCGAATTGCGGGAGTTATTACTTGCGATGAGCGAAGTATTGCAGCGTGCGAAATGGCGTGTTCCCCATCTGATTACCCGGGAAGTGCTTTCTGTTCGAGAGCGGATGACGCAGATTCTACAAAAATTGTCTGGCACGGATTTTACACCCTTTCAATTGCTGTTGGATTATGCTGAGGGGCGTTTAGGCGTAGTAGTTACTTTAGTAGCACTATTGGAACTGCTGAAGCAAAGCACTATTGAAATTATCCAATCACAGCCGTTTGCGCCTATCCATGTTAAAATGTTGATGATTTGAATTAAATATCCGGTGGGCGTGCGGCTCGGATTGATAACCGAATATATAACTATGAGAAGCCAATGTCTCTGAACAAAGACCAGATTAAATCCATATTAGAAGCAGCTATCCTCAGTGCCACTGAGCCGGTGAGCATCGAGCGATTATCCCAACTGTTTGCAGAAAATTCCCCGATCCCTCCCAAGGAGCTTCGGGAAATCCTGCAAGAAATGGCTGAAGATTGTGGTGTGCGCGGTATAGAGCTCAAAGAAGTTGCAAGCGGTTATCGTTACCAGGTCAAGCTTGAAGTAGCCCCTTGGCTTATGCGTTGGGTAGAAGATCGTCCTACGCGTTATTCGCGGGCATTACTAGAAACCTTAGCGTTGATTGTTTATCGTCAACCCATTACCCGGGCGGAAATTGAAGAAGTGCGCGGCGTCACTGTTAGCAGTACTATTATGCGTACTTTATTGGAACGTCAATGGGTCAAAGTTTTAGGACACCGTGATTTGCCTGGGAAGCCGGCATTGTATGGCACTAGCAAGCAGTTTTTGGATTATTTTAATTTAAAAAGTTTGGCAGAATTGCCACCCTTGGCAGATCTTGCCACTGAATTGCAGGGTATGGAAGGGGCGGAGCAGTTACTGTTAGAAATGGGACAGCCTAAGCCAGCTGTTGAAGCTGAAACATTGCCGGTTTAATATTATGCAGCCAACAGAAAAATTACAAAAAATTTTAGCCAACCGGGGCTTAGGTTCACGTCGTGAGATTGAGGGCTGGATTGAAGCGGGTAGGGTCTCTGTGGATGGCAAAGTGGCTAAACTGGGTGATAGAGCTAACGAGGCAGCTGTCATAGCTATTGATAGTAAAACAGTAAAGTCGGCTGCTGCAGCACTACCAGCTGTATTAATTTACCATAAACCAGAAGCTGAAGTGTGTACCCGCCATGACCCTGAAGGTCGGCCTACCGTTTTCAACCATTTGCCAGCTCCGCCTTCGGGACGCTGGGTTATGGTGGGGCGTCTGGATTATAATACTTCTGGATTACTCTTATTCACTAACAATGGTGAATTCGCTAATCGAATGATGCATCCTCGATTTCATCAAAGCAGAGTCTACAAAGTGCGTGTTTATGGCACTGTAGACGCTAAAGTATTATCGAGGCTACAAACTGGAATTCAATTAGAAGATGGTGAGGCGCATTTTGATACGTTAGAATTCGTAGGCGGTGAGGGACGAAATCAATGGTATCAAGTCAGTGTTTCCATGGGTCGTAACCGCATTGTAAGAAGATTGTGGGAATCACAGGACATTAAGGTAAACCGGCTGATACGAGTTAGTTTTGGCAGTATATCATTGCCATCAAGTCTGCTGGCGGGTCAATGTCAATTCTTAGATCAATCCGAGGTGCTAAAATTGGTGGGATCTTCTAAACTGAAGGACTGACCGGATAAACTATTCGCTATCCATAACCTGTAGAAATATGGTATTTTTATAAACTTAATAAAGAGTAAATGTAACTCTTCAGCATGTTAACCAAAGAGCCAATAGAGACTGCCCCCATCCTAACCTTCCCCCGCAAGCGGAGGAAGGGACTGTAGGGTGCGGATTTTTAGTTTTCTGCCCAACAAGTTCCTCCCCCCGCTTGCGGGGGAAGGTTAGGATGGGGGCAGTCTCTATTGGCTTCCCAGTTATGATGCTGAACAGTTACGATTAAATTCTTTTACCCCTGATGGGATTCAGGGATTGTGGTTAGCGCCTTTCATGCGTATCGTTTATCCAAATCAGCAAGGATGCTCTTCAAATGGTAAACACAATTCGTCAATTGGTGCAAAGATCGTCTGCCATCATTAGGCAGTTGTATCTAACTGCCAGTACCAAAGCTAAGCAATTTTTTCTAAAAACAAAGCAGCTCGCTTTGCCTGACTACCTTCGCCCAAGTAACAATTCCAGAGTAAAAACCGCAACTATCCTGCAGATGGAAGCCACCGAATGTGGCGCTGCTGCGTTGGGTATTATTTTGAATTACTATGGACGGTTTGTTCCCCTAGAACTTTTGCGCATCGAGTGTGGGGTATCACGCGATGGTAGTAAAGCCATTAACATGCTAAAGGCGGCACGACGTTATGGTTTAAATGCTCAAGGCGCAAAGGTAGAGCCTGAAGCGATAAGGAGCCTTAAATTCCCATTGATTGCCTATTGGGAATTCAATCATTTTGTGGTCATCGAAGGTATGAGTGATAAAAGCATCTACCTCAATGACCCTGCCACCGGCCCAAGAACAGTGACCCCCGAAGAATTTGATGGCTCCTTTACTGGCGTAGTGCTGGTGTTCGAGCCAACAGCAGAATTTCAGCCGGGGGGGCGTAAACCCAATATATTGGATAGTATCATTCCTCGCTTAAAATCTGTACAGAATGCTTTAGTGTTTGTAGTCCTGGCAAGTCTGGCATTAGTTATTCCAGGGGTAGCTATTCCAGGTTTTACCAAGATATTCATCGATGAAGTGCTGATACGACATTTGTCAGGTTGGTTGATACCGCTGTTATGGGGTTTAGGTATCACAGCCGTGTTGCGTATGATATTGGCCTATTTGCAGCAACTGTATTTGACCCGTCTTCAACTCAAAATGGCGCTTACTTCATCTGCGCGGTTCATGTGGCATGTATTACGTTTGCCCATGACCTTCTTCGGCCAGCGTTTTGCAGGTGATATACAGTCACGAGTGGCTGCCAATGACCAGGTAGCTACCTGGCTATCAGGTGATCTAGCGACTAGTATTGTCAGTCTGATTAGTATGGTGTTCTATGCCATCATTATGTTTTTGTTTGATTGGCAGCTTACTTTGATCAGTATTGTCGCGGCGTGTGCTAATGTCGGCGTATTAATGTATGTGGCCCGTCGTATTGAAAATAGTAGCCGCCGTCTGCAACAGGAAATAGGTAAACTGCAGGCAATAGAGATGAATGGTCTGCAGGCAATTGAAACCGTTAAAGCTACCAGCGCTGAAGATGATTTTTTTCAGCAGTGGGCCGGATATCATGCCAAAACCCTAAATAGCCAGCAAAGAATTCATTTATACAATCGTATTTTGCAAGTTGTTCCGCAATTATTTACCGGTATTTTAACAGTCGCCATCTTAGGCTTGGGTAGTTGGCGTATTATGCAAGGACATTTAACGATCGGTGGCTTAGTCGCGTTTCAAAGCCTCTTAGTCAGTTTTAATGAACCATTAATGACTTTGCTCGGATTTGGCGCGCGGCTTCAGGAAATACGTGCTGATTTAAGTCGACTAGAGGATGTGATTAATCACCCGCAAGATGCTCGATTGTTACAACTCCCTTCTGTAGCTATTCCATCTGCATCCGTAGCAAATGCCGACCTTTCTAAACTATCCGGCAAGCTGGAATTGCGTAATGTCAGTTTTGGTTATTCAAACCTTGAACCACCCTTGCTAGAAAATATTAATATAACGGTAGAACCGGGTCAGCATATCGCAGTAGTAGGTATTTCCGGTGGTGGGAAATCTACTCTGGCGAAACTTATTTGTGGCCTTTATCAACCCTGGGCTGGTGAGATTCTCTATGATGAACACCCACTGCCAGATATTTCAGCTGAGCAATTAAGCCAGTCATTGTCTTTCGTGGATCAGGACATCTTTTTATTCGAAGGTTCAATCCGTGACAACCTAACGCTTTGGGATAATTCGATTTCTGGAGAAGCGCTGCGCAGTGCTATATATACGGCTGGCCTTGAGCCTGTTTTGGAAACGCGAATTAATGGTTTAGAAAGTGTAGTAGAGACAGCCGGTTCTAACTTCAGTGGCGGGCAGCGCCAACAGCTTGAAATCGCCAGGGCGCTGACAACGCAACCGACCTTAATGGTGCTGGATGAGGCAACGTCAGCACTGGATGCAGGCACGGAACAAAAGATTATGGAAAATCTTAAGAAAACTGGGCATAGCCTACTAATCATTGCACACCGTTTAAGTACTATTCGTGATTGCAATGAAATCATTGTCATTGATCAGGGAAAGATTGTGGAGCGTGGTACCCACGATGCGCTGTATCAAAGCAAAGGCTTGTATTATCAATTGCTACAGAACTCTAATGAGGCGTTTTATGCCCAATATGCATGATGACGAAATAGTTGCTGGTGCGATAGATCAATTAGCATCAATATTTAATGCAAGTTATAGCAAGCCTATAGGGGAACGAAAAGATGCGTTATGGCTAGCCTGCAAGTTGATGGGTGATGCAATGGGCGTCAGTGTGATTAATCCAATTAATATCCCATTACATAGCACGGTACATAATGTGGTGATGGCAATAGCTCATGCGTCACAATTTCAAGTGCGCCGTGTGCTACTTAAAGGTAAATGGTGGGAGAATGATAATGGTCCGCTGTTAGTATTTAGTCAAGAGAGCCACAATCCTTTTGCTCTGGTCATGAATCGTTCCGGTAAATATCAAGTGATTGAGCCGATTAGTGGTTATTCACGTCCATTTGAGCCGGAGTTGGCTCAAACCTTAGATTTTTATGCCTATAGTTTTTATCGTTGTTTACCAGATACGGAATTGAATCTCAAAGGATTGTTATTATTTACCCTTAAAGGACAGTGGCGGGAAGTCTTGCGCTTGCTATTATTGCAGACAGGAATTGGCTTACTGGGACTACTGATTCCCGTAGCTACCGGTATTTTATTAAATACAGCAGTGCCCTTGGCGGATGTCAGTTTATTACAGCAATGGATTATTGGTTTGTTAGCCATTACCTTTGGCATGACGGCATTTAATGCGGCCAAGATACTGTCATTGATACGATTGCGGTATAAGGTCAATGCTTCGACGCAAGCGGCTATATGGGCCCGTTTAGTGCGGTTGCCCGTCACATTTTTTCGTTTATATACTCCAGGAGATTTGGCACTTAGGGCCTCAGGAATAGATACTATTCAGCAAGAATTAACGGATTCTACGCTACAGACTTTTTTAAGTGCAATTTTTTCCCTGCTTACCCTGGGCCTGATGTTTTATTATTCGCCGCTGTTGGCTGGCGTCGCTGTAGTAATTCTATTAGTATTTTTGTCGTTGATGTTTTTAAATGCGCGCATGCAATTAAAATATCAACGGCCGATAGCTCAATTGCAAGGCCGATTAGCTAATCTCACTTTACAGTTTTTAACCAGCATTAGTAAATTACGTGTTAGTCACACTGAAGGACGTAGTTTTGCTTTATGGGCAGAAAAATTTAGCGATAAAAACCGCTTGTTTTTCAAGTCATCCTTGCTGGAAATTCAATTTAATATTGTCGCCGGTCTACTCAGTATAATTGGGTTATTGGTTGTATATGGTCTAGTGGGAGCAGGTTATGTAAAAATTACATTTGGATCTTTTATTGCATTTAATGCAGCATTTGGCCAGTTTTTTGCTGCTACGGTGGGCTTTGCGAGTATCTTTATGACCTGGATTAATTTAATTCCATTGTACGAACGTATTAAACCAATTTTAACTACATTGCCAGAAAGTGAGAGTGCAGGCATAGATCCCGGAGAGATTTCTGGAAAAATTGGTTTAAATTCTATAAATTTTCGTTACTATGTCGATGCGCCATTAGTGCTCGAAGATATTTCATTAACGATTCATCCAGGGGAAATGGTGGCATTAGTTGGGCCAACAGGAAGTGGCAAATCAACTTTATTCCGGTTATTGTTAGGTTTTGAAAAACCTATTATTGGTAGCGTAGTTTATGATGATCAGGATCTCGCCAAATTAAATATACGTTTACTGCGTGAACAAATTGGCGTAGTACTGCAAAATGGTATGCTATTTGCTGGAACTATTTTTGAAAATATTGCAGGGAGTCGTCCACTGACGCTGGAAGCTGCATGGGAGGCTGCGCAGCAGGTAGGATTAGCTCAGGATATTGAAGCCATGTCTATGGGGATGCATACCCTCATTAGTGAAGCTGGCAAAACCCTTTCTGTAGGTCAAAGGCAGCGTTTGATGATAGCCCGGGCGTTGGCTCGTAAACCGCAGATATTATTTCTCGATGAAGCGACTTCAGCTTTGGATAATCCCACACAAGCAGAAGTTATGCGCAATTTGGAGGGGCTAAAAATAACCCGTGTGGTTGCAGCTCACAGGTTAAGCACACTGGTAAATGCTGATCGGATATATGTAATTCAGAGCGGGAAAATAGTTCAAAATGGCACCTATGAAGACCTAATGCAGCAACCAGGTTTATTCGCTACTCTGGCGCAACGTCAGATAATATCTTAAACCTTAACTTTTGCTCAGTGCTCAATACGATGATATTTTGTTTGTAACAATTTAACCTTTCCTCATCTCCTTAATTCAATGAACATTCTGTGTTCCTCTCAGCCAGGTGAACTTTGTCTGCAAAATGCCCGTTGTGAATCCTTTATCAATGATTTTATTCTAAGCAGCGTTTTTATCTCTTGTTAATAAAAAAATTTGCAACAATGGCAATATGAGCTATAAGTTAACTTATACAAAGATTTCGGCTGGTTATCTAAGTGTTGAACATAAGGATAATCGAGATAGAAATAAGTTCATGCATAAAGGAGCATTCTCATGAATACACAAGTTCAATATTTATCAGATAAAGAATTAACTAATCTAAGTGGTGGTTTTTTATTTAAGTTACCTGCAACTACCAAGGGATCTAGTTCTGGGGCACAAAGTGGAAGCCATAATATTCAGATAATACAGAACGGTGTTGCCTCAAATGGTGGAACTGTGGTGCAAAATGTAAACGTATACACTAAACCCGTTACTTACAACAACATTCATAACACTACTTTTGTTTTGTAATGTTAGCTTTATAGTAAATTTATTTTGGAGAATTGTAATGAATACTTATATGTGCGACGTAGAAATGGAGGTTGTGGCTGGTGGTGGGCATTCTAATACAACTAAGCTAATAACCAAAGGTTATGCTATAGGTAAACAAAAAAGTATGTGTGATGAGCAAATTGTACAAAATGCCGTTGCTAGTACCGGTGGAAGTGTGTGTTTAAGCGCTAACATTAAATAGATTGTTTCATAGGAGATTGACGATAAGGGACTGAGTGTTTGATAAAAATTTTAGTGGAGAAATATTATGATGACTTATATATGTGATGTAGAACTGAAAACAGTAGCTGGTGGTGGACATTCCTCTAGTTCAACTAAGATTACAACTAAAGGTTATGCTAAAGGTAAACAGTATGAAGAAGGAGATGTGCAAGTTGTGCAAAATGGTGTAGCTAGCACGGGCGGTAGTGTATCGATAAGTGGTGAGATTAAACAGCCAAGAAATATTATCCCACTGGTTTAAGCGACTGAGCATCAGTGCAGATTTTTAGTGGAGAAATATATTTAAATTGAAATTTTAATATTTTGGAGAATATCATGATTATATTAAACGATGAAGCTTTGGAAGTTGTAGCTGGTGGTAAAAATAAGGATTCAACTAAGATTGTTACAACAGGATATGCTTATGGCAAGCAGAAGGATGAGTACGAGACTCAGCTAGTGCAGAATGGCGTTGCAAGTACAGGTGGCAGCGTTTCAATTCATGGTTCTATTAGATAAAAAGCAGTTGAGTTAGGAAAGTAAAACCACGACATATTAAAGCATGTCGTGGTTTTTTTGCGAAGTTTGTGGATAATTAATAAAAAAAATCATATATGTTCTTGAAGTTTGGTAAGTTTCAGCTATAAATAGAAATAAGGTCACAAAAATTTTCAGGAGATAATTTATGGTTATCTATTTGCAAGAATCAATGATCATGAATGTAAATGCAGGAAGGAAAGACACTTGGGTTTTAAATAAGTTATTTGACTTTAGGGAAGGTGATAATCAAGGACATACTATTCACTATGTGGGCGTATTAGGCATAGTGGGACAAGAAATTAAACACTCCGTGATTATACAAGGGTAGATTAATGAATAAGAAAACCGGAATTGCAGCCAAGCTACAATTCGGTTTGTGATTTTAATGAAATCATTAAATGATTTAAAACATTTGACAAGGAGAGATATCATGAATAATCGCAGCGAATTTGTAGCAGATATCGCATTAACAAACGTAGTAGGTGCTGGCTCAATTATAACCCCCACACTGACACATACGGGGACAAGTGTGACTTTTGGAGTCAATGTCGGCCCAATAAATGTAAAAGGGCCTATTAAGATTGGAAATAATTATTATGAATCAGGCTTCCAGGTAAACTACAGCAGAAGTATTACACTTGTAGCCTAATGCAGGAGGTCCTGATAAGGCTTTTGTAACAAGCCCTAAAGAAGCGGCGAAGCTGTCATCCTGAACGCAGTGAAGGATCTCCATGAGGTGCCACCAGATGGAGATCCTTCACTGCGTTCAGGATGACAGCTTCGTAACTGATGTCGTGGCTTTATTATTTTTATATTCACCTACTTTAATTTCTAAATAAGTTCTGATTTGTTATAATCCCTTCAATCATATTGTATTTCACAGGGAAGGGAAATCTGATGACCATTAATAATACGCCATTTCGTGAAGCCGCCTTGAAGCAAATGGCCTCCCCAGAGCAGCTGGATCAATTACTCCAGGTAGTCACTCCCAGAGCTTGGTTTATTGCTGGAACCGTTTATGCGCTATTATTAGCCATTATCTTTTGGTCTTTTTTTGGTAGTGTGTCAACCCGGGCTGAAGGTCCTGGTATTTTGCTGGCCGGAGGGGGGGATATCTACAATGCAGTGGCCTCAGATGGTCCCAGCCATGTTAATTCCATACTGGTGAAGGTGGGTCAGCATGTGGCGAAAGGACAGGTAGTAGCTACCTTATCCCGACCTGATCTTTCAGATCAGATAGAAGTTGATCGTAATTACCTTAACGAGCTGCAAGCACAATACAATCAGCTAACCGCTACTTCTAAAGTTGAAATAAACACCCGTAAACAACAAACTCAAGATCAGCAACAGTCATTGCAAAGTTCGCTTGCGAACAGCGAGCAAAAACTCAAAAATCTGCAAGATTTGCTGGCTGTTAAACAAGCTGCTTTTAAAAGAGGGATTGAAATACGCCAAAGCGTTGACCAGACCTTTCAGGATTATTATAACGTCAGAAGTGAAGCTGAGAACTATCAGAACCAATTGGTGCAGTTAGCGATTACCCAAAATAGCTTTGTTGACCAGTGGCGTGAACGTTTGCGCGACTTACAGCTCAAAATTACTGATGAAGACACTCAATTACAGAATTTGCTGATTCGTATGAAAATGTCCACAAATGTACAAAGCCCAGTGGATGGTACTGTAACCAACACCCAGGCGACTGTGGGAGGTATAGTGAATACGGGGGCTCCTCTGATTAGTATAGCCAGTCAGGGAAAAGGTCTGGATGCATTGATCTATTTGCCGCCCCATGTAGGTAAACAGGTTAAATCAGGTATGCAGGCATTAATAACGCCCACCTCCGTGGAAAAAGCAGAATTTGGTAGTATTTATGGGCGTGTCATTAGCGTAGCTACCTTTCCCTCCACTCCTGAAGCTATTCAGGCAGTTTTACAGAATCAGGATTTGGTTAAGCAGTTCACCCGCGATGAGGTTCCGATTGAGCTTAGGGTCCGCCTGGAAAGTGATCCTAATACATACAGTGGGTTAAAATGGTCGTCATCAAAGGGTCCGCGGCAATTTATTACCACTGGTACGCTAATTAATGCTATGGTGACAGTACGCACACAAAAACCAATTACTCTGGTAATCCCAGCATTTAAGAAATTAACGGGGATTGAATAACGATGGAGCTTTACTTTGGACGACATGTTACTTTTAGATGACTTATTTACCACAGAAGAAAAACTAGTACGAGATTCTGTGCGCGCGTTCATTGAAGCTGAAGTCCTTGATTTATTGCCAGATGCTTTCGAGTCCGCTTCTTTCCCCCCTGAACTGATTCCAAAAATGGCTGATTTGGGCTTATTCGGAATGAGTCTGCCGGTAGAATATGGTGGCAGTGCTGCTGGCGCAGTGAGCTATGGCTTGGTTTGCCAAGAGTTAGAACGCGGAGATAGCGGTTTGCGCAGCTTTGTTTCCGTGCAAAGTTCCTTGTGCATGTATCCTATCTTCCAGTTTGGTTCTGAAGAGCAAAGACAGCGTTTTTTGCCTGCTATGGCACGCGGTGAGATCATCGGTTGCTTCGGTCTAACAGAGCCTGATGCAGGTTCTGATCCATCGAGTATGAAGACACGAGCCAAAAAAGTACCTGGCGGTTGGATTATTAATGGCAACAAAATGTGGATTACTAATGCACCGATTGCCGACATTGCTATTGTTTGGGCTAAGACTGAAGATGGCATTCGTGGATTTATCATAGAAAAAGAAACCCAGGGTTTTCAGCGTATAGAAATAAAGAAAAAACTTTCGCTAAGAGCTTCTGTAACCGGTGAGCTAGTGATGGAAGACTGCTTTGTTTCTGATGCCAATCTGTTGCCTGGCAGCGATCGAGGTTTGGGTGCAGCATTGAGCTGTCTGACCCAGGCGCGTTACGGAATTGCTTGGGGAGTTATGGGTGCCGCCATGTCATGCTTTGATACTGCGGTTGCTTATACTAAAGAGCGTCGACAATTTGACAAACCTGTAGCTTCTTTTCAGTTGGTACAAAAAGATTTGGCGGATATGTATTCTGAAATTCTAAAAATGCAATGTTTAAATTTGCGTATGGGGCGTTTAAAGGAAGAAGGCAAAATTACCTCGGCCTTAGTTTCATTAGCTAAAATGAATGCCTGTCAGGCGGCACTACAGATTGCGCGCAAGGCCCGCAATCTATTGGGAGCAAATGGTATTAGTTTGGAATATCCCGTGATACGACATATGGTAAACCTGGAGTCAGTCTTTACCTATGAAGGAACAGATAATATTCATCATTTGATTGTGGGTAAATATATTACTGGGCTAAATGCATTTTAATTTTTTCTCCCCTCTCCCGCTTGCATTCGATGCGCGGGGGTGAGGGTGTTTCCTCGGGCGCAGATGCAGATCGATACACTCTCATCCCCGGCACATCGAACGCAAGCGCGAGAAAGCCGACCCTCAATCTGGAATGCTGAATAATTACAAATCTAATTATGTGAGCTCAACTATATGAAAATACACAACCAACCTGTAGGCTTATCCGTTATATTTTTTACAGAAATGTGGGAAAGGTTTGGTTTTTATATTGTACAGGGCATGTTGGTTTTGTATCTTACTCAATACTGGAAGTGGTCGGATAGCGATAGCTATTCTATTACTGGTGCTTTTACCGCATTTGCCTACCTATCGCCCATATTGGGCGGTTATATTGCTGATAAGGTGATAGGTTACAAGTCAGCAGTTAAGCTGGGCGGTGTTTTGCTAATACTGGGTTATGCGGCATTGGCCGGTTTAGGGCAGACTTTTTTATATATCTCGCTGGCTATTATTGTGGTGGGGAACGGGTTTTTTAAGCCCAATATTGCCAGTTTATTAGGCACATTTTATGATAAGGAGGATGTGCGGCGCGAGGCGGGATTTACAATATATTATGTGGGTATCAATCTCGGCGTAATACTATCAACCCTAAGCTCGGGATTTGTTAAAGATTGGTTTGGCTGGTGGGCAGGCTTTGCGCTAGCTAGCATTGGACTAGTCATTGGTCTTGCCACTTTTATCATAGGCGAACGCAAATTCAAGCAGTATGGAGGACCGCCTGCAAGGAATAATTCTCACCAACGTACCTGGTTGCAATCTAAAATAACGCTTACCCTAGGAATAGTGATCAGCATAACACTGTTGAGCTTATTGATTCATTATAAGGAGGTTGCGAACGTACTGTTATTTTCAGCAGCGTTACTACTCATCATATTGCTAGTGTCCATTGCTTTTAAGCAGCATGAGAAACAGGCTCGCAATCAAATGCTGGCATTAACAATACTAGCTATTATTGCAGTTGTTTTCTGGGCGATTTTTTTCCAAATATTTTTCTCATTAAATCTATTTATTGATCGCGACGTCAATCGTGTAGTGTTTGGACATCAGATCCCTACTATTGCATTTGTTTCCTTTGAATCAATATTTATTTTACTGTTAGGTCCACTAATAGCGCGTTTGTGGTACCGGTTGGACCAGAAAAAGCGTAACCCCTCTATACCGCTGAAGTTTTTTCTGGGATTTATTTTAACCGGTATTGCTTTTTTATTATTGGCCTTTGGGACGCGTTTTCACGACGCCAGTGGTTTGATAAATCCTTTATGGATTCCTTTAGGTTATTGTTTTATAACCTTGGGCGAGATGTTAATTTCTCCCATTGCCTTATCCGCAGTCACTGTGCTTGCTCCTGCACGTTGGGTAGGAATGATGATGGGTGTATATTTGATTAGTATCGGTTATGGCGGCAAGTTGGCGGGAGTAATCGCAGATTTTTCTGCAGTTCCTTCCAATCTGACAAATAAGGTTATCGAGAGTGAATTGTATGGCAGTGCTTTTTTTAAATATGCTTTATTATCGTTTATTGCCAGTATAGTCGTATTGTTATGCGTCCCCTTTATAACCCGTCTGATAAAAACACCGTTAAAATCCTAATGTCTGAAGAACAGCATCGTGGTTTTTTAAAACAAGCATTAGCCGCCGCCAAGTTGCGCAGGGGTTTTTGCGCGCCCAATCCAGCGGTCGGTGCTGTGGTAGTCAAGGAGGGTATTGTCCTGGCGGTTGGTCAGCACTGGGCTACTGGCTTGGCGCATGCAGAGGTTGATGCGTTAAATCAGCTTAGTCTTGAGCAAAGTAAGGGCGCTACGGTTTACCTTACCCTAGAACCTTGTTGCCATCATGGAAGGACGCCACCTTGTGTTGAGCTATTAATTGCGCGCCAAATTGCGGTTGTCTATTATGCGTATAAAGATCCTAACCCTTTGGTTGCGGGAAAGGGAGAACAACGGCTGCGTTTAGCGAATATCGACTGTGTGCATTTAGCTATATCTGAGATAGATGATTTTTATCACAGTTATGCCTACTGGACCCGAAGCAGGCTCCCTTGGGTCACCGCTAAACTTGCGCTAAGCCTTGATGGGAAAATTGCTGGCCCGCAAGGTAGACCCATTACCATTACTGGCCTTGAAGCCCGACTTGTTACCCATCAATGGCGTAAACGTTGCGATGCCATTATGACTACCAGTCGCACTATCATCCACGATGACCCGCAATTAAATGTCCGCTTACAGCAGTCAGCGCAATCTAAACCGGTTTATATTTTAGATACCCACCTTAAGCTCCCATTGAGCGCTAAAATATTCGAAACAGCAGCTACCCTTACTGTTTTTCATCAATATGAAGTTGAGCTACAAAGACGGTTGGCTCTTGAGGGTCGGGGTATACGTTGCGTGCCTATTCCGACGGAAAATGCTAAACTTTGCTTAAAACCCATTTTAAGTCATATTGGCCATGATGGTATCCATGATTTATGGGTGGAAGCGGGCGGAATTTGTTTTCAGGCATTACTGTCTGAAAATTTAATACACAGGGCTTTACTTTATATTAGCCTAAAGTGGTTAGGAGCATCAGCCCAGGCGGCATTTTCAGATCAAATAGACATAATGCAATTTGCTTCTCAAGCCAACTGGCGAGCAATGGGTAATGATGCATTGTGTGAATTAGAGTTCGTTTCCAAATAGAATGGTATATTAATTCAGCGCTAAAAATTATGACAAATTGTACGGTATAAATTAATGACAACTTCTCAGCAACACACCTTTGCAACCATTCACTCATCGGCAAAAGTAAAACAAGCAATAGATGATTTCCGTAACGGCCGTTTCGTTATTATCGTAGATGATGAACAACGTGAAAATGAAGGCGATTTCGTTATTGCAGCAGAAAAAATAACGCCAGAAGCGATTAATTTCATGTCTCGTTATGGTCGTGGCCTGATTTGTCTTCCAATGACAGGTGAATATCTCGACCGACTTAGCCTACCCTTGATGGTAAATCACAATACTTCAAAGAATAAAACGGCTTTTACTGTCTCTATTGGCGCTCGACACGGAATTACCACCGGTATTTCCGCGTATGATCGTGCGCGTACCGTACAGGTTGCGATAAATCCCTTAAGTACGCATGAGGATTTATCGGTTCCCGGGCATATATTTCCCCTGCGCGCAGAACCGGGCGGTGTGTTGCAGCGTCCAGGTCATACTGAAGCCAGTGTCGACCTGGCCTTATTGGCGGGTATGGCTCCAGCAGCAGTGTTGTGTGAAATTATGAACCTTGACGGCACTATGGCGCGGCGTGATGATTTAATAAAAATTTCTCAAGAGTATGGCTTAACGATACTCTCAATAGCCGATTTGATTTCATATCGTATTAGCAAAGAAATTCATGTGCATGAGACCGCTTCGGCATTATTGCCATTGAAATCCTATGGCAATTTCCAGATAAAAATTTATGAGAGCACTTTAGATGCCTCGCAACATATTGTATTGCTTAGTGAGAAAAATAACAGCGTACAGCCGACCCTGGTTCGCGTTCATTCTCAATGTATGACGGGCGATATTTTTGGTTCTGCACGTTGTGATTGTGGCTGGCAGTTAGATTATTCACTTAGTCAAATCGGTAAAGAGGGTGGGGTGCTGCTCTATATGAATCAGGAGGGCAGGGGTATCGGGTTAATGAACAAAATAAAAGCTTACGCCTTACAAGATGACGGTATAGACACCGTAGAAGCAAATCAAAAATTGGGTTTTTCTGCCGATCTACGGGATTACGCGTTAGCTGCACATATTTTAAAACAGCTAGGTTTGCAGAAAATCCGCTTGTTAACCAATAACCCTTTAAAAATCTCTGGTATCGAGCAACAGGGTATTGAGGTGCTCCGTGAGGCTATCGAAATGGAACCTACTGAAGATAACGTCGATTATCTGAGAACTAAACGAGCAAAACTAGGGCATTTGTTGTCATTGATTTAGCTATTGTGTCATCCTGAGCACCGAGCCGCGACTGTTAGGGAGCGTTGTTGAATAATTCGCGCTCATTTATGAGAAACTCTATGATCCTTTCTCCTGAGGGCATTGTCGAATAATTCTCTTCCTAACTATCCGAAACTCTATGATCCCCTCTCCCGCAAGGGGAGAGGGGATACAGTGCTTTCCTATAATGGGTAAAATGAATTATGCAACAATGCCTTCGGGAGAAGGGATCATAGAGTTTCTCATAAATGAAGCGAATTATTTAACACAGTTGCTTGCGGGAGAGGGGTTACAATACTAGATCAGGAATAATATCCTATCCATTTGACGACCCTATCGAGAGTTTCGGAGAATATAACTTATGCCTGTTATCACAGAAAAACCTTTAACATCCCCCCCCCATATTGCTATTGTCGTCAGTCGCTTTAACGAGGATATTACTAGTAAGTTATTAGCCGGTGCCCAGCAACGACTGCAACAGCTCACTCCCGACACTGAACATACAATAGTGTGGGTTTCCGGCGCCATTGAAATTCCATTACTGCTGCAGCGTCTGGCCAAAACCGGTCGCTTCGATGCACTTATTGCCCTGGGTGCCATTATTCGTGGCGAAACAAGCCATTATGATTATGTCTGTCAGCAGGTGAGCAATGGATGTCAGAGAATAGCATTGGAGTGCGATATTCCGGTTATATTTGGCGTATTGACCACTGAAAATGAAATGCAGGCATTGGATAGGGTAGGTGGTCTACATGGCCATAAAGGAGTTGATGCAGTGGATGCAGCTTTTTCCATGATTTCAATCCTGAGGCAGTTATAGAAATGCAAACGCTTTCACAATGGTTTCAGCGAAAATTTATTGGTACTGAATTAGGCAGTTTGGCTCTTATTAGCATCGTGATTTGTTTATTGTTCTGGTGGCTGGGTAAGCTGTTAGTGCCGGTCTTATTCAGTATTGTCATCGCCTATCTATTAGATGGAGTGGTGAGGAAATTACAACGTTACCGATTTCCTTATTTTTTAGCAGTTAACCTAGTCTTCCTGGTGTTTTTGGGTTTATTGATCTTGGCGTTACTAGTATTACTACCCATGATATGGGACCAATCAGCCAATTTGTTGAACGAACTGCCAGTTAAAATCAAGCAACTGGAAGTTTTTGTGACAGATCTGGCGCAGCGTTATCCAGCTTATATTTCCAAAGTTGAACTGCAAAAGTGGATAGCCACATTTCAAGCTGATTTTGCCCGGTTCGGTAGGGTGGCCTTGTCTATTTCCATCGCGACTATTTCCAATTTCATGATGCTGGTGGTTTACTTGGTCTTGGTTCCATTGATGGTTTATTTTTTTCTTAAAGACCGTGATGCAATATTAAGATGGCTGACATTATTTTTGCCTAAAAGGCGACGGCTTTCACACGAAGTGTGGCAAGAAGTGAACCAGCAGATCGGTAATTATATTCGTGCAAAAATTCTGGAAATTATAATCGTTGGTATAGCTAGTACTATTGCCTTTTTACTACTTGGATTAAATTACGCCGTATTATTGGGTTTCTTTGTGGGCTTGTCGGTACTGATTCCTTATGTGGGTGTCATTCTAGTAACGGTTCCTGTTGTGGTGGTAGGTTATCTGCAGTGGGGCTTTCATGTGGATTTTGTCTATCTGCTCATCGTTTATGTGGTGCTTATGATTTTGGATGGCAATATTTTAACACCATTACTATTCTCGGAAACTTTAAAACTCCATCCCGTTGCAGTCATTATCGCAATACTTATTTTTGGAAATTTATGGGGATTTTGGGGAATATTTTTTGCGATTCCTTTGGCGTCGGTTTGTAAAGCGCTTGTAAATGCCTGGTTGCAGTATGGTGATATTCCTAAGGTGCAGCAGTAAAAGAGTGACTTCAATTGTCTTTCAATATTTAAGAGTCCCTCTATCTTAATCCTTTCGCGCGTACTCTTTTGGTACATTATGGCGCTCAGCATAGTTTCGTGCGAGCATTGAGTTCTGCGAGTAACTTTGAATTTTGCGATTGATCTCTTCTGAGTCCAAGTAGCTGCGATCGCTACTCCGGCATCAAAATATTACGCCAACCCACTGCTTGCTCAGCAAAAAGTATTACGCCGCGTTGCACTATGGTCATTTCTTAATATTGTACTAAGATTTAGCTGGCATTATTGTTTCGATATTATATCTTCCCGAGATTATGAAAATTATGTCAGAGTTCAAAAGAAAAGAAGGTTATGGCTCTATTCCTACTCAGCCTCACGCTGAAAGTTATCCAAAAAATGGATTTTTTGACGAGGATAGATTTCCAACAAAACAAAAATTTAAACAGCATGAATATAAAAATTTTAATCCATCTACCCATCATCGGAATCATCAACCAGACCATCTTCGACCGAACCGAATAAAGTATTTTTTTAATTATCCAGATGAATTATTAAAAGAAATCGAAAAGCTGGAATCATTACCAAATCAACTGAACCGGTTACAATATACCCTCATTCTTTTAGATAAAGAAGAGCGGTTACCTGCCACCGCAGAACAATTGATGTCAAAGATTATGCAAATGTTTTTCGAGGTGCTTGAGAGATGGCATGTCGCAAAAGAACCAAAAGAAAACATACCTGAACTATCAAGGTTTATTAGCACACTTTTGCATAGAGCCGGTAGAATCTGCGTAAAATTGAATTCAAAACGAGAGTTTGAGTTAAAAGAAAAAACTCAATCACAAAAGGTAGAAATATCATCTAAATTAATTAATTTCCTGCTTAAAAATCTACTTGAACGATATCATAATGATTTCAATACCCCAGGGACAGCTAATGCCCTGTTGGGAATAAAAAACTTAGCACTCTGTGGTTATTTAATAAAAGAATTAGATGATAGTTATTTCAACTTGCTGCTTGAGAAATTGTGGGAACGACGTAATATTGATTGGGATGCGCGAGCCATAGGTACTGCACTGCAGTCGGTAGGGAATTTAGCCTATGGTGGTTATTTAATAAAATTGGACTCTACCCACCTGGATGCATTGCTTAAAAATTTGTGCCAACTAACCGACATCAATTCAGATGCGCAAGCGACAACTGATGCGCTTAAGGGAGCCAGATATTTATCAAGTTCTGGTTGTTTAACGAAAAAATTGAACGCTTTATCCATCGAGGCACTCCTTGCAAAGCTTATTGAAAAGAAGCCGAGACCAAATGATATAGCTAACGCGTTAAGTGAGTCTGGGTTTGTTGCGAAGAGCGATTATTTAATAGGAGTATTAGATTGTAGCCCTATCGATCAGTTACTTGGACAACTTGCAGAGAAGGCGCCTACATCGAAAAATATAGCCGATGCACTGATGGGAGTTGGAAAATTAGCCTATAATCATTGTTTAACAAATAAATTAAGTTGCGTACATATTGATTCACTGCTTAAACAACTTAAAAAGTTTGGGCAGGACATAATCCCTGCGCTAATAGGGGTAGGCTACTTAGCGTATAACGAACGTTTAAAAGGGAAACTAAGTTGCGCAACCCTCAATCCATTACTCAAGCAGCTTAGGGAGAACCTTGATATTGATAAAGAAATAAGCCCTGCATTACTGGCAGTAAGCTATTTAGCTCATCAGGGCTGCTTAGAAGTAGAAAAAGGTGAAGTAGGAGAAGAAGGAATAAATTTTACTGAGATCAGTTTGCTATTCGAGCGACTGGTGGAGAATATTAGCGCTAAGGGAAAGGAAATAAGCGATGCGCTATTGGCAATTGGAAATTTGGCAGAAGACGGATTCTTAAAAAAAGGAGAGTTAAGTAGTAACCATATTAATTCACTGCTTGCCCGGTTTATGTTTACGTTTGAAGTGGGTACTAGCGATATAGCCAATATACTACGGGGAATAGGTTATTTAGCGAGAAGTGGTTGCTTGGAAGAGAAACTCACGTACACCCATATTGATTCATTGCTGCAAAGACTTAGTCAAAGAAAAGATCTAGATCCACAGGCTATATCTAATGCCCTATTAGGGCTGGGGTATTTAATTCGGGCGGGGAAGTATGACTTGAACAGGGATGATGTCGTTACTCAAAAACCTGTCAAGCAAATAACTCAAACGTTGTGTGCTAAATTTTGTTCTATGACTAATCTTGATTCTCGCAACATTCGGCAAGTAGCACAATTTTTGAGTATTGCGAATGAAGCTATTCCGATTACATTAAAAAAGGCATTAGCAAAACTTCGGCCTACCCCTAATGCTACACAAATAGCAATTCGCAATTATTTTACTCCGGAAGGTATATCGTGCGAACCTGAAGAGCTCATTGAGGCGTGGCATGTCGATTTGTATATTGAAAATAAACTAGATAAATATATTATTGAATTAGATAGTAGTGAACACTATGCAAAAGATGGTTCCCTTCACGTAAGGGATAGAGACCGTGATCAAATTTTGATGGAGAAAGGGCTTAAAATACTAAGATTAAGAAACTATCCTGAAAATACTAGTGAGCTAATCCAGTATATTAAAAATCATATAGAAAGCCGCAAAAAATACCACCTCGAAGATTTTACTAGTCTAATGTCCTTTGATCTAGACACAAAATCATCGCGAACAACTATAACTAGCTCATCAACACAAATTTCTGGCATCATCCCATCACCCAATAGCCAAAGCCAACAACAATTAATATCATCTAATACTCTATTGTCAGCTCCCAAGCCTTTGAGTGGTTCTTTGTTTTCTAATAGTACTAGCTCATCGACTAGTAGCCACAATAATCAAAGCACAACAACGAAACAGTCATTAGGATCAGCAGCTAGTGGAATCTTACCAGAAGCTAAACACCCAGACTCAAGAAGCAACCATGCTGCCAACCATCCAAAGGATAATAAGAGCAAGACTGCTCCTTCGTCTCGACGGCCACCACCTCCTGGTTTATCGAGAAGGATCGACATCAGCATACCAACCCCCCTTAATGCTGACACCGATTATATACCTTGAAGCGTTTGAAATTTAGGTGTTGGAGCAGCCCATCCAACACCTAAGGCTCTGTAAAACAATAACCTATCTTTTTAACATCCCATCTAAGACCCATCTTCGCAGGCGGGAGGGGATAGAAAAACAGTTACATAGAACAACCGACGCAGTCGTCCCGGCATGGAAGCCGGGATCCAGATCACAGGATGTGAAAGTTTCGCTTTCCTGCGCCCTGGATCCCGGCTTCCTGCCGGGACGACGTTCCGTCGACTATGCGCGCATTTTTCTACCCCCTCCCGTCTGCAAATCTGAGTCTCATCTGGGCGCTAAAAAGATAGGTTATTGTTTTACAGAGCCTAAATTTCAAACGCTTCAAGTATAGCGAAAACCTCGTTCGTCGCTAACAGGGCAACAAAACGATTACAATCATGTGTTATAAAGCTATTTTTTGAACCAATTCATTATTGGTTTCAAGGACATGTTTTGTAGTGCAGTAGCCGATTTCCATGAGTCTCTCTGCTGGGCTTCGTCTACTTAACAAAGTATAGCTGCCTAAATCAGGTTGAACTAGAATATCAGCCTTTTTCATATTTTCGCGTTGCTGAGAAATAGAACCCATTAATAAAGAATCGACAAAAGTATAAAATAAGGATGGAAATTTATAAGCTTTTTTGAGTTTGAATTTCATTAATAAAGCATCCCATAATGAAATAACGGGTGGGAAAGCATAATCAAAGGAAGTACCAGGCAATAGGTTAGAGATCGATATAGCTATAGTGGTGCCTGAATTTTCCAAAAAATTAGACATGACATTAACCGGTAGATTATTTACGACCCCGCCGTCTACGTGTAATTCATTGTTGAGCACCATAGGGGGCACTACCCCTGGCAAGGAAACTGTGGAGCGTATAATTTCCCATAGTTTACCGTGTTTATGTATAGCTTCTTGTTTTTGAGTTATATTGCATGAAATACAGAAAAAAGGACGGGGAAGATTTTCCAAATTATAATTATAGAATTCTTGTTGGGCGATAGAAGTCACACTTTTGCCGCTGAAAATTGAAACCATAGGCCAGGTTATTTCCCAGGTTCCCAATGTTCTCAAGGTAGACTCGGTTAATTTTCGGTATTTTTCTATAAAGCTGTCAAAATCATTGGTCATCAGATAAGCCGCTCCTACTGCGGCTCCTACGCTGGTACCCCCTATGGCATCTATGGGAATATTCGCTTCCATAAGAGCCTTTAATGCGCCGATATGCGCCCAACCTTTAACTCCTCCGCCCCCTAAAACAATACCCACGGCGGATCCAGTCATAAAGCGGGCTAGGCGTTGAATGTCGGCCGGTTTGTCTAGATAAATATGATGATGGCGAAAAAAATTTCCCTGGTTTAACCATTCTTTAGTATCAGCAGGTATTTGATGCTGATAGTCATACACCAGTACCAGCTCATGATGTCCCTGGGTGTAAATTCGATATTTGTTCAATAACCCCAAAGTGGAAGGATGAATCCTTGGAGTTTGATTACCATAGCCGACTAATACCACTTTATCAGCATATCGCATCAGGATTTCAGTTATTTCAGGGGGTTGATTAACATCAATGGGATAGATAATGTAATCGCTTTTCTGTTTCAGACTAAGTAATAAAGGTTGGATGCCATCACTGGCCGTTGTTATAGCTTGATAATTAAGAATCGTGGCTTTTTCAGAATCGGGATATAACTGTTGAAAGCGATGAATTAAGGATGTGAGTCCTAATTCTCCATTGGCGGGTAGCAACGCCACGAATTGTGCTCGATCCGGTTTTTCGTAATGCTGTATTATGCCTTGAGTACGTTTTACAATAACTTCCAAAATTCTAAAGGCTAATTCAGGTTTTTTTTGAGAATATTTTTGAAAATCCTGCTGATGGATCATTAGCAGAGTACTGTTCATCTGTGCTATTACGGATAGCGCGCGTGGGATTTCGCTAAGGAGACTCATTTCCCCTACGATTTCATGAGGCATGATATAGCCGATTAACTCACCGTGATTAGCAGGGGTTGCGGTGGTAGCGGCCAATTTCCCCGAAACCAAAATATAGGCATCTCTGCAAGCTTCACCGCGTCGAAATAAAAACTCGCCTTCGTTTAATTCAATTAAAGTGGAAACAGCTGCCAAAGAATCAATTTCAACTGGATCAAGCGTTGAGAAAATCTCACAAGATTTTATGATGTTGGGAATTGTTGTGTGCACCATGACTCATTAGCCTGAATGTTGTCTCCTTTTTATGGCAGTTTGTGGGATATTCCTCTTCCTTGTGAGTATATTCGCTATGAGAGTATAGTACAGGATTAGCCTTAAGGGCGCCTTAAGAGAGCTGAGAAGGATGGAGAAAAATGGTGTGGGAAAATGACAGCCAAGCGTCAGAATGACGGCCACATTATTTATGCAAAGCCTCCACTGCCTTTAATACTTCAGCAGCGTGATTTGTTACGCGAGTTCTGCGCCATTCTTGGCGTATAATGCCCTGTTTGTCGATAAGAAAAGTGCTACGCTCAATACCCAGGCTGATAACGCCAAATAATTTTTTTTCTTTAATGACTCCAAAGTAGCGACAAAGCATTTCATCGGGATCGCTGATCAATGCAAAGGGAAGCTGATGTTTGCGGCTAAAATTTTCATGTGATTTCAGACTGTCCTTGGATACCCCTAGCACTACAGTATCCAAGTGTGAAAATTTATCATGTAAGTCTCTGAAGTCTTTGCTTTCTTGTGTGCAGCCTGGGGTATTGTCTTTAGGATAAAAATAAACAACTATATTTTTGCCGCGTAATTGCGAGAAGCTGGTAGCAGTATTTGGGTCAGTCATCAAGAGCAAGTCAGCAACAGGGTGGCCGATAAGGGTATTGGATTCTTGCATTTAGCGTTTCTCCGGCTCCAATATGCCATCGACATTAAGCTCATCACACAAAATCATGAACTGCTCTCTAAGATCGGCAATATTTATACTCACCGGTACATTGATGCGCATAGACAGGGTAATCATCATGGTTTCTGAGTGGCTAGTTCGGAATGGATCAGTTTGTAAGTCTATAATTTGGATGTTTTGATCGACAAAAAAATGCGTGATTTCATAGACAAGACTAGGCGTATCCAAAGCGATAACCTGCGCTAGATAGGGCAGAAATTTACCTTCAAATTGCACAGGTTCACTGCGTCTGACTTCAAGTTGTATGGCGTCTTCAGGTGGTATATTGCCCAGAGCAGCTTCCAGTTTGGCTATAGAGTTCCAATTGCCAGCAATTCGTAACAGACCGGAGAATTGTTCTCCTAGAAGGGCCAACCTGCTTTCTTCTATATGACATTGATTTTTGGCAACCAGATAGATGAGTTGTTTTATAACAGATTGTTGGTTAGGGGCCGAGAAAGTAATATTAAGATGTTCCATGTAAGTGCAAGACCTATTTATTAGAATAAATTAGTTGCATCATAATATTGGCCGTGTTGATAGTCAAATTGTCTGGGGGTGCTGGGGAGTATTGCAAGGTTTGTTAGAATTGGGTAAAGTATTTATCCTTTTGCTGTTTATATTGTAGTAGCTAGCCCTAAAGTCACGCGTAGTTTTTCTTATCATATAGCCCTCATGAGGTGATGTATTGATTTCAGTACCATTTAACAAACCTTTCATCGTGGGACGTGAGCTGCAATATATTAGTGAAGCGCATGTCATGGGCAAATTGGCCGGTGATGGTTCATTTACCAAAAAATGTCAGTCATGGCTCGAAAAAAATTCAGGTTGCAAAAAAGCTTTACTGACCCACTCCTGTACCGCAGCTTTAGAAATGGCCGCTATATTGCTAAATATTGAGCCGGGTGATGAGATCATCATGCCGTCTTATACCTTTGTTTCCACCGCAAATGCATTTGTATTACGTGGAGGAGTCCCCGTATTCGTTGATATCCGCTCAGACACACTAAATATTGATGAGACTAAAATTGAAGCGGCTATTACACCGAAAACCAAAGCTATTGTGCCAGTGCATTATGCGGGAGTGGGATGTGAGATGGATGTAATTATGGCAATCGCCAAAAAACATAATCTATATGTAGTAGAAGATGCGGCGCAGGGAATTAAAGCATTATATCGGGGAAGTCCCTTGGGGAGTTTTGGGCATCTGGCAGCATTTAGTTTCCATGAAACTAAAAATATTATTTCGGGAGAAGGCGGGGCCTTGCTAATTAATGATTCACAATTTATTGAGCGGGCTGAAATCATTCGTGAAAAAGGTACTGATCGTAGTCGGTTTTTAAGAGGTGAAGTGGATAAATATACTTGGCAGGATATAGGTTCCTCATTCTTACTAGGAGAAATAACTGCAGCATTTCTCTGGGCACAAATGGAAGAAGCTGAAAGCCTTACGCAGCGTCGTCTGGATATTTGGAATATTTATCAAGCCGCCTTTGCAGATCTAGAAGCGGAGCATTTGATCCGTCGTCCCATTGTGCCTAAGGATTGTCAGCATAACGCACATATGTATTATCTGTTGTTGCCCAACCAAGAGCAGCGCATCAGGTTTAAGCAAGAGCTACAAGATAATGGTATAAATGCCGTTTCACACTATGTTCCACTGCATAGTTCGCCTGGTGGAATAAAATTTGGCAGGGCACATGGCCAGATGGAGGTCACCGATACATTGGCAGATTGTTTAATTCGATTGCCCTTGTGGGTTGGGTTGGAAAGTCATATCGGGTCAATAGTCGATAAAGTAAATGAAATTGTTCGCTCAGGAGAGGTTGCGCTGGAGTGAGAATGCTCACAGGTTTTCCCTCCATCCTTCACTGCGTTCATGATAACAAGTGGCTGAGTGCCAGTTGTGTTTTTTCCAGATATGCTGTAGCATGACTGACCAATTCTTAAGCAAATATACAGATCGAAACATATATGCAATTTATTGATTTAAAAGCACAATATCGTGAAATACAAAAAAGTATCGAGCAGCGCATTAATCAGGTATTAGAATGTGGCCAATTTATTAATGGGCCAGAAATTCGCGAATTAGAAGCGAAATTAGCAGAATATGTGGGTGTTAAACACTGTATAGGTGTTTCAAGTGGCACCGACGCATTATTGATAGTACTTATGGCACTCGATATACAGCCTGGTGATGAGGTTATTACCACCCCATTCAGCTTTATTGCTACGGCTTCGATGATAAAATTGTTGGGTGCAAAACCCGTTTTTGTCGATATCGACCCTAAAACTTATAATATTGACCCTACCAAAATCGAACAAGCAATCACTTCTAAAACCAAGGCGATATTGCCAGTTAATTTATATGGCCAATGTGCAGATTTTGACGCTATCAATGCTTTGGCTAATAAGCATAACCTGCACGTAATTGAGGATGCTGCGCAAAGTTTTGGGGCTACTTATAAAGGCCGTCAATCCTGTAATTTAAGTCATGTCGCCTGCACCAGTTTTTACCCCTCTAAACCATTAGGTGCCTATGGCGATGGCGGTGCTTGTTTTACTAATGATGATACATTAGCAATGCAATTGCGTCGTATTAGAAATCATGGGCAGGACCGCAGTTATCATCATGTTTGTATGGGCATTAATGGGCGATTGGATACCCTTCAGGCTGCTATATTATTGGGCAAATTAGAGATATTTCCTGGGGAGTTAGCGCGCAGATCTCAGATTCGACAAAAATTTGATGCATTATTATCCGGACATGTAGTAATCCCTTATGTTGAGTCGCACAATCAAAGCACTTATGCTCAATATACGATACAAGTTAGTAATCGTGATGCTGTGATACAGGCATTAACACAAAACCAGATTCCTAGCACTGTTCATTATCCAGCCCCCATACATTTGCAGCCATTATTTGCAGACCATATACTAGATGATACCACTTATTTGCTCCCCCATTCGGAAGCCATGGCCAATGCAGTGTTAAGTTTGCCATTTCATCCGTATCTGCAAGAAAAAGAAATCGAAAAAATTGCGGAGGTGGTGATTGAAGCAGTTGCTGCGACCAGTGGTAAGTTATCTCTTTGCGGCTAATTAATTTGTAACTATTCAGCATGTTAACCAAAGAGCCAATAGAGACCGCCCCCATCCTAACCTTCCCCCGCAAGCGGGGGAAGGGATTGTAAGGTGCGGACTTTTAGTTTTCTGCCCAACAGTTCCTTCCCCCGCTTGCGGGGGAAGGTTAGGATGGGGGCGGTCTCTATTGGCTTCTCAGTTAGGATGCTGAATAGTTACCATTAATTTTTGAATAACTTTCTCCTTGTGATCTAGGAACCCCCTGTGGCCAATTCCCACTAGGTGTCGTCAAAGCAATGACTGCTAATCTTAAATATCAAATGCTTCGACTATACTAAAATATTCGCATCCTAAGACAAATGGGAGGCTTATACATAAAATTTTAAATTTTTTCAGGTGATATATGAAGGGAATAATTTTAGCAGGCGGGTCGGGAACTCGTTTATATCCCATCACTAAAGCAATAAGCAAACAGCTGATGCCAATTTATGATAAACCAATGGTTTATTACCCGTTGTCGACTTTGATGCTCGCTGGTATTAAAGATATATTGATTATTACTACTCCAGAAGATGCAGCTCAGTTTCAAAAATTGCTCAACGATGGCTCACAATGGGGTATTTCTTTAACATATGCGGTTCAACCTAACCCAGGAGGGCTTGCAGAGGCATTTTTGATCGGAAAAGATTTTATCGGTCAAGATAAAGTATGCTTAATTTTAGGTGATAATATTTTTTATGGCGATGGATTAAGCCGTCTGCTTCAAAATACAGTGCAAAATTGTAATGGTGCTGTTGCTTTTGCTTATTACGTAAAGGATCCCCACCGCTATGGGGTTATAGTGTTTGATCAATTCGGCAAACCGATTGCAATTGAAGAAAAGCCTCAGCACCCGCGTTCGCATTTTGCCCAAACCGGTCTTTATCTCTATAACAATGATGTTGTGGAAATTGCCAAAACGCTTAAACCTTCAGCCAGGGGTGAATTGGAAATTACGGATCTTAACCTGGTTTATTTGCACCAAAGTCGTTTACAGGTAGAAATTTTAAGTCGTGGTGTGGCATGGTTGGATACCGGCACACATCAGTCCTTATTAGAAGCGTCACAATTCGTAGAAGTGATTGAAGCACGGCAGGGATTAAAAATTGCCTGCCCAGAGGAAGTGGCATGGCGCATGGGATTTATTAATGATGTCCAATTAGAAATAACTGCGCATGAATTATATAAAAGTGGATATGGCAAGTATCTATTAAATTTGTTAGAGAGAAATGTCAGTGAAAGTTACCAAAACGAATCTTCCGGGATTGTTAGTTATTGAACCGAAGGTCTTTCAGGACCCGCGTGGTTTCTTTTTAGAAACCCATAATATAGAAAAATATGTAGGTGAGGGTGTCTCGAAGCCTTTTGTTCAGGATAATATTTCACGCTCTGGGCGGGGAGTATTACGAGGGCTACATTATCAGTTAGAACATCCGCAGGCCAAATTAGTTTCCGTCATTCGTGGCGCGGTGTTTGATGTGGCGGTGGATATCAGAAGAGAATCACCTACCTTTGGACAATGGCTGGGATTTGAATTGAGCGATAAAAATCATCGGCAATTATTTATTCCTGAGGGATTTGCACATGGATTTGCCGTACTGTCGGAAGAAGCTGATTTTTTATATAAATGCAGTGATTACTACTATCCACAGTCAGAGTTTGGCATTCGCTGGAACGACCCAGATATAAATATTCAATGGCAAACCTCAGAGCCTGTTTTATCAAGTAAAGATCAGTTATATCCGTTATTGAGGGAAATCGCACCTGAACATTTGCCGATTTATAGCTGATTAGAGATCCCTCTTAGGATGATTAAAAAAAATGCTGTTCATCTATTCCTTCAGGATACAATGACTTTAATAATTTAATAAGCAGCCTTTTAGCGAGGATTCATGTGAAATTACTGGTAACAGGCGCTGCTGGACAAATAGGCAGTGAATTCAAAAAACATCCATTACTATCTAAAACACACCAATTAATAACTTTAAACCGCGGTGCATTGGACATAACTCAGCTCGACGCAGTAGATGCGGTATTACACCATTACCAACCAGATATTGTAATTAACAGTGCTGCTTATACTAAAGTAGATCATGCAGAGCAAGAGCCGGAAATAGCCCATGCTATAAACGCCCAAGGCCCTGCTAACTTAGCGGCGGTCTGTAAAAAATTACAGATTCCATTGATCCATATTTCTACGGATTATATATTTGACGGTGAAAAAACACTGCCTTATGTTGAGGAAGATGCAGCTGATCCGCAAAGCGTTTATGGCAAAACCAAATGGTTGGGAGAGGTGGCCATTCGTGAATGTCTAAATACCCATATTATACTGCGGGTGAGTTGGGTCTTCGGCGCGCAAGGGCATAATTTTGTTAAAACCATGTTGCGTCTGGGCCGTGAAAAAGAAAATTTGACCATCGTAGATGATCAACTGGGCTGCCCTACGGCAGCGAAAAATATTGTGGATGCGATTTATAAAATAGTAACTAAAATTGCCGCCGAACAAATAAACTGGGGAACTTATCATTTTTGTAACGGCCCTGCAGTTAGCTGGTATCAATTCGCTCAAGCTATTTTGACCGAAGCGGCAAGTTACGAAAATCTAAAGGTACGCGAAATTACTCCCATTAAAACTGAGAGCTACCCCACACCGGCTAAACGTCCCCCAAATTCTACTTTGTCTTGTGAGAAAATTAGTTGTGAGTTAGGTATAACACCTGGGCTATGGACTGACACATTAACCTCTGTAATACAGGAATTATATTCATGAGTAATTACACGCCACATAATATGTTGGTGACAGGTGGCGCTGGCTTTATTGGCAGCCATTTTGTCCGTTATGCGCTAAAGACGTATCCACATTTAAAAATATTCAACCTTGATTTATTAAATTATGCCGGCACTTTAGATAATCTAAAAGATTTACCTGATCCCGCCCGGCATCGATTTATACAAGGCAATATCTGCGATAATTCGCAGATTAATCAGATATTGCGTGAATACGAAATCGATACCATTGTACATTTTGCTGCTGAAAGTCATGTAGATCGCTCCATCACCGGCCCTGCTGCATTTATAGAGACAAATATCAATGGAACTTTTGTATTGCTGGAAGCAGCGCGGCAATATTGGTTACACGAGCGAAAGTTAAACGCTAATACTTGCCGCTTTCACCATATTTCTACAGACGAAGTTTATGGTACTTTATCTGAGGCTGATCCGCCATTTACTGAATTAACGCCTTATGCACCCAACTCACCTTATTCTGCCAGCAAAGCGGGCTCTGACCATTTAGTCCGCGCTTATTATGAGACCTATAACCTGCCGGTTACAATCTCCAACTGTTCCAACAATTATGGAACCTATCAGCATCCTGAGAAGTTTATTCCTACGGTAATTCACTCCTGTATTACCAGGAAACCCATCCCAGTTTATGGCAATGGCAAAAATAAGCGTGACTGGTTATATGTAGAAGACCATTGTGCAGCAATAGATAAAGTTATCAATTCTGGAAAATTGGGCGCAAAATATAATATAGGCGGGGAATGTGAAATAGAGAATTTAGAATTAGCTAAAAAAATCACTAAAATCGTCGATCAATTACTTCCCAGAAATGAAAGTTGTGAGTCTCTTATTTCATTCGTGACAGACAGGCCAGGGCATGATTGGCGTTATGCAATGGATATAAGTAAAATTTCTACCGAGTTGCAGTGGTTCCCTCAGACCACTTTACATGATGGTTTAGTTAAAACAGTAAACTGGTATGCGAAAAAATTTGCTAGCAATATAGAGGATAAAGCTAAGGCAGCGATATAAGTTATTATTGCACACGCCCTTATAGCGTAGATAAGGCTGCTCCTCAACAGGGTGTGTGGTCACACCCTCGTTACGTCGTCCCGCGACTTGTTCGCGGGATCCAGAAAGAGCCTAAAATCTGCTGAGAGGGCAAGGATCATTTGCCAATTCCCTGGATCCCGCGGACAAGCCGCGGGACGACGTAGCGGGGCTAACTGTGACGACACCTTGGCTCCAATTAATCTTAATCTGCTGTGGCCCAAATCAATGAAAATTTTAGCTTTAACCCGCTATGACCGGCAGGGAGGCAGTTCAAGGTTACGCACTATTCAATATATACCATTTTGGCAGGCATCTGGTATTGATGTCGACTTGGTTCCTTTGTTGGATAAAAATTACATATTTGCTTTGTATGAGAAACGGCCAATTAACAAATTGCAAATCATTAAGGCCTATCTAAAACGTCTAAAACGACTGCTGCAATATAAAAAATATAATTTATTATGGATTGAAAAAGAATTATTTCCCTGGCTGCCCGCTACAGCTGAAAAATTATTGCGCCTTCTGAAAATACCTTATGTGGTGGATTATGATGATGCGGTCTTCCATTACTATGATTTACATCCCAAGACATTTATACGCGGATTGCTGGGTAAAAAAATTGATCAGGTCATGCAAAATGCATCCTTGGTGATTGCCGGAAATGAATACTTGGCAAAACGCGCTGAGCTGGCTGGTGCAAGAGACGTCGCTATTATTCCAACGGTTATTGACATTGATCGTTATCCTTCGGTTTTGGCAGAAGATGAGTCTGACTTGTCTATTGGCTGGATCGGAAGCGCTAGCACTTTTAACCATCTCAAACTATTAGCAAATATCATTGGACCCGTTCTACAGCAATATAATGCAAAGTTACTAATAGTAGGTGCTAAGGGTGAGGGTTTCTCTGGTTTGCCAGTGGAATGGATAGATTGGCATGAAGACACTGAGGTTCAGTGTATACAGCGCATGTCTATTGGTATTATGCCTTTACACGATGGCCCTTTCGAACAAGGTAAATGTGGTTATAAATTAATTCAATATATGGCATGTAGCAAACCAGTGGTTGCATCTCCTATTGGGATCAACAAGCAAATAGTGAGCTCTGGCGTTAATGGTTATCTCGCTAACAGCAATGAGCAATGGCAAGAAGCATTGGGCCGTTTATTAAGCGATGCCAGTTTAAGGCGCGACATGGGAAAACAAGGGCGATCATTAGTAGAGCAGAAATATTGTTTGCAGGTGACAGCGCCTTTGCTGATTAAAAAAATTCATAGACTAATTGGATAGGTACTCATATGCACACATCGCGCCATCTCGCTGTCATTGGTTTGGGCTATGTAGGTTTGCCAGTAGCAGTAGCGTTTGCAAAGAAAAGAAATGTAATTGCGTTTGATATTAAACTGCAACGTGTTAACGAACTTAAAGACGGTATTGATAAAACAGGTGAGGTGACCCCTCAGGATTTACAACAACCCCAATTAAAGTTCACTGCTGATCCCGAGGATTTAAGTGATGCAGATACATTTATCATAGCGGTACCCACACCAGTCAACCAGGCAAAGCAACCGGATTTTACACCGTTAATCGAGGCCTCGCGCTTAATTGGTTTTTATATCAAACCCGGTGCTATTATCATTTATGAATCTACGGTATATCCAGGTGCGACCGAAGAGGTATGTGCTCCCGTTGTGGAACAGGCCTCGCAATTAAAAGCCGGCGTGGATTTTTTTTTAGGATATTCACCAGAACGCATTAATCCCGGTGATAAAGAGCATTCATTCACTAAAATTTGTAAAATCGTTTCCGGACAAACACCCGAAGTATTAGAAATCGTTGCTGATTTATATGCCGAAGTGGTAGATGCTGGTGTACACCGCGCTTCCAGCATCCGCGTGGCTGAGGCAGCAAAGGTGATAGAAAATACCCAACGTGATCTAAATATCGCCCTAATCAATGAACTGGCAATGATTTTTAATACTTTAAATATTGATACCCATGAAGTATTAAAAGCGGCTGGCACCAAATGGAATTTTTTACCATTTAAACCAGGCTTGGTAGGGGGGCATTGCATTGGAGTAGATCCCTATTACCTTACCCATAAAGCCTTAATGTGTGGCATGCATCCAGAAGTGATTTTGGCAGGACGTCGCATAAATGATGATATGGGCAAATACATCGCAGCTCAGACCGTGAAACAACTTATTCATGGCGGAGTTGCAATCAAGCAATCAAGGGTGGCAGTTTTAGGCCTGACATTTAAAGAAAATTGTGCCGATATGCGTAATAGTAAAGTGGCCGATGTGGTGCGTGAATTACAGGACTTTGGGATTCATGTGCAACTACATGATCCAGTGGCAGAAGAATCTGATATCTATCGCGAATACGCATTATCAGCTACAGATTTTACCAGTTTAACTGGCATCGATGCAGTGATTTTGGCGGTGCCGCATCAGTTTTATCAGGATAAATCACTGACTGAATTGACACAATGTCTTCAGAACTCGTTTAAGTTGGTGATAGATATAAAAAGTGTGTTGGATAAAAATCAATTGCACGCTATGGGGATTCATTTATGGCGATTATAGCTTATCAAGCGCTGTGCGAACGTATCAAACAAGAAAAATATACTTGGCTAGTTACAGGTGCCGCCGGTTTTATTGGTAGTCATCTGATTGAAAAGTTGCTGAGGCTGAAGCAGCAGGTGATTGGTTTGGATAATTTTGCTACAGGATATCGGCATAATCTGCAGCAGGTGTTAGATAGTTTACCAGCAGAAGATGCACAGCGATTCCATTTTATTGAAGGCGATATTCGCGATCTAGCAGCATGCGAGAGCGCCACACCAGGAGTTGACTTTATTCTGCATCAGGCTGCCCTCGGCAGTGTGCCACGTTCCATTAAGGAACCTTTGACCACCCATGCTACGAATGTAGATGGATTCCTAAATATGCTAGTGGCGGCGCAAAAAAACCAAGTGCGGCGTTTTGTTTATGCTTCATCCAGTTCGGTTTATGGTGACTCACCCATTCTACCCAAAGCCGAGCATCACCTTGGGCAGCTGCTTTCACCGTATGCAGTCAGTAAGATGACCAATGAGTTATATGCCAAAGCATTTACCCGTTGTTATGATTTTCCCACCATAGGTTTACGGTATTTTAATGTGTTTGGCGCAAGGCAAAGCCCTGATGGCCCCTATGCTGCGGTTATTCCACGCTGGGTAAAAAATTTATTAGCGAAGGAACCCGTGCGAATTTATGGAGACGGCAAAACCACACGGGATTTCTGTTTCGTAGATAATGCCGTTCAGGCAAATTTGTTGGCTGCAATGTCAGACAATCCTGAAACCTTTGGGCAGGTTTATAATGTAGCGGTTGGGCAGCAGACTTCATTAAATGAATTATTTGCTAAGATCGCTGATTTATTGGATGCTGCAAATATTCAGCCTATTTATGAGTCTTTTCGCCCTGGGGATATTCGAGATTCCCTAGCAGATATAACGTTAGCTAAAAAACAATTGGGATATGAGCCAACCCATACCATCGGTGATGGACTAAGTATAGCGATGCCTTGGTATCAAAAACATATATAAAATTAATGGATGAATAGTGATGAAATTATGGGTTAGAATAAAACAGTTTAGGCTCTGTAAAACAATAACTTATCTTTTTAGCGCCCAGCTGAGGCTCAGATTTGCAGGCTGGAGGGTGTAGAAAAATGCGCGCATAGTCGACGGAACGTCGTCCCGGCAGGAAGCCGGGATCCAGGGCGCAGGAAAGCGAAACTTTCACTTCCTGTGATCTGGATCCCGGCTTCCATGCCGGGACGACTACGTCGGTTGTTCTATGTAAGTGTTTTTCTACACCCTTCAGCCTGCGAAGATGAGTCTTCGATGGGATGCTAAAAAGATAAGTTATTGTTTTACAGAGCCTTAGCGCCAAAGTTGAATGCAACAGGTAGACTACGTGATATATAGATCAGGAATCAGACTGCAGTGAAAATGACATTTGCCCGCTTAAAAAGAAGAGTTATAGTTTTTTGCCACGATGTGGTGATGATTGTAATAGCTTGGTATATAGCTTATTGGCTGCGTTTTAACCTAGGTAATATACCCACAGATAAGTTCATCCAGGCCAGTACCATTTTGCCGATGCTGATGGTAATTCAAGTAGGGTTTTACTGGATTTTTGGTTTGTACCGCGGAGTATGGCGTTTCGCCTCATTACCAGACTTAACTCGTATTGTAAAATCTGTGCTGGTCGCGATTGTCGTGACCATCATGGTGCTGTTCCTCGATAAAAGACTTTCGGAATTACCGCGTTCTATTTTCCCCCTATACGGATTATTGCTGATCATGTTTTTAGGCGGCTCACGCTTTTTGTATCGTTGGTCTAAAGATAAGGGTGAGAAAAGAGGCAAGCGAGTATTGATTGTGGGTGCAGGTCAGGCCGGTGAAGGGATTGCCAGAGATCTGAAGCGGGACGTCAATAAGGAGTACCAAGCGGTAGCCTTTGTCGATGACAGAGCCAGCAAAGAAGGTCAGGAAATTCAGGGTATACGCGTAGTAGGTGCAACCCGAACAATCCCTGTTATAGTGAGACGATACGGAATTGACTTGATTATTATCGCCATGCCCTCCGTGCGTTCGGCGGATATGCGACGTATTGTAGAGTATTGTGAATTGGCAGCTGTCCCTTTTAGAACATTACCGGGATTAGATGATCTTACTAGCGGTAGTGTCAAAATCGAAGCATTGCGAGAAGTATCATTAGAAGATCTATTAGGGAGGGATCCGGTTTCTTTGAATTGGCAAGATATTCGTCGCGGAATCGAAGAGCAAACCATACTGGTATCAGGTGGAGGTGGCTCCATAGGTTCTGAATTGTGTAGACAGGTGGCTCGCCTGGGTCCAAAGAAATTAGTGGTAATCGAACAAAATGAATTTAATCTTTACTCCCTTAAGATGGAAATTAGCCATAAATTTCCTGAAGTTAATTTTTCAGGTTATCTGGTTGATGTCACTGACCGCGTTGCAGTAAATCAGGTTTTGCGCCAGAATCATATAGATGCCATATTCCATGCGGCGGCTTACAAACATGTACCTCTGCTAGAAAACCAATTGCGCGTAGCAGTATATAATAATATCCTGGGCACCCAGGTACTGGCTGAAGAAGCCGTCTGTGCCAAGGTCAAAAAGTTTGTACTCATTTCAACTGACAAAGCAGTTAATCCTACCAATGTAATGGGTGCGACCAAAAGGGCCGCCGAGATATTTATCCAAAATTATAACGCTCATTCGAATACGCAATTTATAACAGTGCGCTTTGGTAATGTACTCGGATCGGCGGGTAGTGTGGTGCCATTATTTCGTAAACAGATTGAATCCGGCGGCCCAATCACGGTAACCCACCCAGAAATTACTCGTTTCTTTATGACTATTCCTGAAGCCAGCCAGTTGATTTTACAAGCTACGGCTATGGGCCAGGGCGGTGAGATTTTTGTGTTGGATATGGGTGAGCCTATTAAAATACGCTATTTGGCTGAGCAGATGATTTTATTGGCCGGCTTGACCCCGGGAGAGGATATTGAGATCCAATATACCGGATTGCGACCTGGGGAAAAACTATATGAAGAATTATTTCATGAATCTGAGGCGCTCTCTCGCACACTGCATGAGAAAATTTTACAAGCTTCCTATCGCGAACGTGATTGGGAAAAATTGCTCGAAACCTTAAAAGAAATTGAACAAGCTTGTGATGAGAATCATGAATCAACGTTATTGCACTTATTGCTTTATTTAGTACCAGAATATATAGCTGCCAAGTTTGAGGAGAAAATGGAAGATTCTAAATCTATAGCAGAAACTCAAGAAATTTGATATGGACAAAACCATTACCATCTATGGCGCTGGATATGTAGGCTTGGTCACCGGCGCTTGCTGGGCGGAGCTTGGCAAAAACGTCCTAGTGATAGATACTAATGCCGCTAAAATTGCTGAACTCAAGCAAGGTATCTGTCCCATTTATGAGCCGGATTTGCAGGAGTATCTGGTACGTCATTTAGCAGCTGGCAGGTTGACCTTCAGCACCGAATTGGAAGCAGGTGTCAGGCATGCCACATTTCAATTTATCACTGTAGGCACCCCCTCAGCAGAAGACGGTTCTGCCGATTTGCAGCAGGTATTTGCGGTAGTGGAGGGTATTGCTCAATATATTAGTGAATATCGTATTATTATCAATAAATCCACCGTGCCCGTAGGCACTGCCTTGAACATAAAACAGCTGATGCTACAAAAACTCCAAGAGCGTGGCGCCGATATTGATTTCGATATAGTCTCAAATCCTGAGTTCCTGCGTCAAGGAGCCGCCATATACGATTTCCTAAAGCCGGACCGGATCATTATTGGAGCAGATAATGAGCGCGCTATTAGGTTAACCCACGAGCTTTACCAGCCGTTAGATGACAATAGCCAACGGTTTATTCCTATGGATGCCACCTCTGCAGAATTAGCCAAATATGCTGCCAATGCTTATTTGGCGGTACGCATTAGTTTCATGAATGAAATTAGTCATCTGGCGGAACGTTTTGGTGCTGATATTGATATGATCCGTCGTGGCATGGGTTCTGATCGTCGTATTGGTCATCAATTTTTATATGCAGGTTGTGGTTATGGGGGCTCCTGTTTTCCTAAAGACGTTCGCGCGCTGAAAAAAATGGCGCACCAAGTGGATTATGAGCCACTGATTCTCAATGCCATAGAAAAGGTAAACCAACAACAAAAACGTGTTTTATTTGATAAAATTTCCAATTATTTTAGCGGGGATTTAAAGGAAAAAACCGTCGCTATCTGGGGGCTGTCATTTAAACCTAATACAGATGATATGCGCGAAGCTTCCAGCCAGGTTTTGATTGATGAATTATTGGCAGCCGGGGCCAAGATACAAGCCTATGATCCAGCAGCCGGGACTATAGCAAGACAGATGTACGGAGAAAGAGCAGGTTTTCAGGTGTGTGAAAAAGCCAGTCAGGTATTAGAAAATGCAGATACCTTGGCCATAGTGACTGAATGGGATGAATTCCGTCATCCAGATTTTGATTTAATAAAAAGAAAATTACGCCATCCGGCAATTTTTGATGGCCGTAACCTCTATACGGCCGCTATTTTGGCAAATCATGGGCTGAGCTATTACGCTATAGGACGCGGAGAAAAATTATGAAGGGTAAGCGGCGTGGAATAGCTAAGCCGATGAGTTTAACCGCCAGGATTTTGCTGGCTATGTTATTAGGTTGTATCGCTGGATTGGTGCTTCGTGTTAATCAGGAACATGCGATTTCACAGGTCCTGCTCGATGATATTTTAAAAACCGGTGGCAATATTTTTATTACTATTTTAAAAATGTTGGTTGTGCCGGTGGTGTTTGTGTCTCTGGTATGTGGTAGCAGCTCTCTTGATGTCAAAAAATTGGGACGCATCGGCGGTAAAACCCTTGTTTTGTACCTAGTGACTACTGCGGTCGCCATTGCACTGGCCATTTTATTTGCCAGTGTATTTTCAATCGGTTCTGGAATGCAGGCTAATTTGCCCAGACCCTTCGTTATCAAGGAGGCTCCTTCTCTTAAAGATATCGTTAGCAATCTTTTTCCTGCTAATTTTTTTAAAGCTTTAGTAGAAGGGGAAATGCTGCAAATCATCGTGTTTTCACTATTGTTTGGCATTGCTATTTCTGCAGCAGGTGAAGCAGGCAAACGTATTGGCGCTATTTTTCGAGATATGAATGATGTGGTGATGCACTTTATCACCTTGATGTTAAAGTTGGCACCCTATGGTATTTTTTGCCTGGTTGCGGTGACATTTGCCCAAATGGGCTTTGATTTGATTGGTCAGTTGCTTGGGTACTTTTGCATTGTGTTACTGGTGCTGTTCATACATCTTACGGTTACCTATTCTTTGTTGCTGCGATTTCTAGGTGGCTTAAATCCATTACCCTTTTTCAAAAAATTTTATTCCTGCATGTTATTTGCTTTTAGTACGTCGAGCAGTAACGCCTCAATCCCCGTGGTGTTAGAGACAGTAGAACATAAACTCGGGGTGAAAAATTCTGTGGCTTCTTTTATTGTGCCCCTGGGCGCAACTATCAATATGGATGGCACCGCTATTATGCAGGGCGTTGCTACAGTTTTTATCGCGCATGTGTATCATGTGCCCATTAGTTTATCAGGGTATTTGATGGTGATTCTGATGGCAACTTTAGCCTCTATAGGAACAGCAGGTATCCCCAGTGTTGGCTTGATAACCTTAGCTATGGTATTAAAGCAAGTCAATGTGCCAGTCGAGGGGATTGCATTGATTATTGGGGTAGATAGACTTTTGGATATGGCGAGAACGGCTGTCAATGTATCAGGAGATGCAGTGGTTTGTTGCATTGTAGCTAAAAGCGAAAAAAGTTTGGATGCGGAAGTTTATAATAATTGATGCGTACTAAATCTGTCGTCACAGCTCCACCAGCTACGTCGTCCCGCTCCCGGATCAAGTCCGGGAGCGGGACGACGTAGCAAATCCTAGTTTATAAAAAGCCTATGAGGTAAATCATGCTTTTCAAAGGTCAGACTGCAATAATAACCGGCGGTGGTTCTGGTATGGGTGCTGAAACAGCCAGACATCTCGCTCAAGCGGGAGTTCGCGTCGCTATCCTTGACCGCAATATCGCGGCAGCAGAACAAACTGCTAAATCCATCAATGGAATATCAATTGCCTGTGATGTGACCCATGCTAGTGAAATTAACCAAGCTTTTGATCAAATAGAGACGCAATTAGGAATCCCGCGGATTTGTGTAAACTGCGCGGGAATTTGTCCTGGTAAATTGGTGGTTGGCAAAGATGGAACCCCCATGCCACTAGAAGATTTTATCCCGGCGATTCAGGTTAATCTGGTGGGAACATTTAATGTGCTGCGAGTAGCCGCCGCACGCATGGCCACACTTCCTGTAATCGGTGATAGTGAAGAGCGGGGGGTTATTATCAACACCGCCTCCGTTGCTGCATTTGAAGGGCAAATAGGTCAAATTGCCTATAGCGCTTCTAAAGGCGGCGTAGTTGCTATGACGTTACCGGCAGCACGCGAGTTGGCGCGCTATGGTATTCGAGTGATGGCCATAGCACCCGGATTAATCGAGACCCCTATGTTAAGAGAATTGCCAGATAAGGTGCGAGACAATCTGGCAGCTTCGGTTCCCTTTCCAAAACGTTTTGGTAGTCCTGCAGAATATGCTAAGCTGGTTATGCATATCATTGAAAATCCCATGTTGAATGGTTCGGTTATCAGACTGGATGGGGCTTTGCGTATGGCGCCAAAATAAGTTACCGGAATAAGTATATAATCCATGTTAAGCATAGTCGTCGTCGATAACCCAAAAAAATGGAATTTTAATATTCCAGACGTGGAAGTAGTCTCTGCAAAATTGTATTTGACGGATAGTAAATATTCGGAAATTCGCAATATGCGCATCTATAACCTGTGTCGCTCTTATCGTTACCAGGGTATGGGTTATTATGTCTCTTTGTTGGCTGAAGCGCGTGGGCATCGTGCTTTTCCTAATGTAACAACCATTCAAGATTTAAAATCCCAGTCTATATTGCGCGTGATGTCAGATGAGATTGATCAACTGATTCAAAGCAGTTTCTCTAAATTAAAATCAAAAAATTATATTTTAAATATTTATTTTGGCAGAACCGTTGCAAAGCAATACGACAAATTAAGTCAACAGCTATATAATTTGTTTCAAGCACCATTGCTTGAAGTCACATTTTCCTATAATAAAAAATGGATTCTGCAAAACGTTAATCCTATTCCCATTACCGAAATACCGGACAACCATGAGCCGCATTTGATAGAGTTTGCAAAATCTTATTTTTCCAAAAAACGTATTCACTCATTTCGCAAGTCCGCATCAATTTATGATTTAGCCATATTAGTTAATCCTCAGGAGGTTGTGCCTCCCTCCAATAAAAAAGCTATTAAAAATTTTATTGACGCTGCCGAGTCTCTGAATTTTCGGACGCGATTAATTACCAAAGACGATTTTAGTAGAGTAGCTGAATTTGATGCGTTATTTATCCGTGAAAGAACGGAAGTAAACCATCATACCTATCGCTTTGCGCGTAGGGCTTCTGCGGAAAATTTAGTAGTTATTGATGATCCTGAGTCGATTGTGAAGTGCACCAATAAAGTATATACGGCTGAATTATTGACCAAAGCAAAAGTACCAATCCCCAAAACCATCATCGTGCACAAAGATAATGCCAATCATATTTCGGGGCTGCTTGGCTTACCATGTGTATTAAAACAACCCGATGGCTCTTTATCCACCGGTGTTATTAAAGTCAATTCCGAAGAAGCTTTAAAAAATGAAGTGGAAAAATTTTTAAACGGATCGGATTTAATCATCGCTCAGGAATTTATTCCTACAGAGTTTGATTGGCGTATAGGCTTTATGGATAAAAAGCCTTTATATGCCTGTAAATATTACATGGCCAAGGATCATTGGCAAATTTACAATCTAGCCAACAAGGAATCGCTATTTGGTTGTGTAGAATCCGTTCCGCTACATACGGTTCCCTCAAGAGTATTGCAATTGGCTAAGAAAGCAGCTGATTTAATAGGTGATGGTTTGTATGGAGTCGATTTAAAACAGATCGGCGATTCTGTTATGGTTATTGAAGTCAATGATAATCCCACCATAGATAATAACCAAGAAGATACCTTGCTCAAAGATGATCTGTATTTGACAATTATGCGCTCGATTTTAAATCGCATTGAAGCCAAGAAAAATAAACAGGGGATGAAAAAATAGTGGAGTATATTTTTTGACAGCAGAATCCAAAATAGAAAAAAAATTATTACATTACACTGGTAAAGCCATCGCTGACTATCAGATGATAAAAACCGGCGATAAGGTGATGGTTTGCTTGTCGGGTGGCAAAGATTCTTTTACCATGCTGACACTATTGAATTTACTACGCGTTCGTTCGAATAACAAATTTCAAATCTTTGCATTTACACTGGATCAAGCGCAACCAGGCTGGGATGATTCGCATTTGCGCGCCTGGCTGGAAGCCAAAGCTATTCCTTATGAAATTATTCGCGAGGACACTTATTCCATTGTTATGGATAAAATTCCTGAAGGCAAAACTTATTGCTCTCTGTGTTCGCGCTTACGGCGTGGTATTATTTACAGCTATGCAAAGGCTAAAGGCTTTACCAAAGTTGCTTTAGGACATCACCGCGATGATTTAATTCGCACCTTGTTGATGTCAATTTTTTATAATGGCGCCATTCGCTCGATGCCTCCCAAATTATTAACCGATGATAAGCAGAATATTGTCATCAGGCCGCTAGTTTATTGCCAAGAAAAAGATATTATTGCTTACGCACAGGAAAAAGTATTTCCCATCATACCCTGCAATTTATGCGGTTCTCAAGAAAACCTAATGCGGCAGCGAGTCAAAGTATTAATCGATGGCTTGGCGCATGAAAATCCAAAAGTGCCCAGTAATATATTGCACGCCTTGAGCAATGTCAGTCCCAGCCAATTGATGGATCATCGGTTATGGGATTTTAAAAGTCTGGAGACTATACTGGGCGAAGAGGGTGCGACAGTTGAATAAGTGATATGCGTTAGTTTTCTTTAAATTCTAAATCTATGCCAGGCCGCAAAGTTAGCAAACTGTATTGCACATCGTTTATCCACGTAACAATTAAAATTTTTTCACCATAATATTCATTTTTTTAGCAGCCTTGAGCATAACTTCATCTGCTGTAGCGAGGCGGGGTATATTCTTTTGTTGAATAATGCTTAAATGCAAAGCATCGAGGGTGCGTAATGGAATAGTGGGAAAACTATCGATAAGATGGGAAGCATGAATAAAATATTGATCTGAAAAAATTTCCACTGCAAGATGCCCACAATCGATATCACTCAAAAAAGTAGCATATAACTGATGTTCTATTTTTTCATTGAAATCATGCATTCGTCTACGACGGGCTAATAAGCATCGCATTTCAGTAATGGTAAGGCTACTAATCACAACGCGATCAGCTGACAGAATGAAATCCGTTACTTGTTTTGTACCCTGTTCATTTAAATACCATTTTGCCAATGCCGATGTATCTAAATAAACACTATTGCTCATCACGCTCGTCCCTGAGTAGTTTCTCAGAAGGTATAGAAAGTTTTTTAGTCAGGCTATGAAGCTCATCATGTGTGGGTCGCATGTGGGTCCCTTTCATAGGTATAATACGGGCTATCGCTTCACCATGTTTGGTTACGATTATTTCATTAGTGGTGCCAAGGATCTCGTCCAGGCGACCCAATGCGCTGCGAACTTCACGAATACTTAGAGTTTGCATTGATTCTCCTCCCGTGTGACACAATTCTTTCTATTGTAGCACAATAAGAGGAAAGTACAAGAAAGAGTCCTTCCATTTTGCAGTTTTAAATGCAGCAGACTTTCCAGCAGGATATTTAAACAGTTTAGAGGATAAAGTCAAAAACATGCTCATATCCCATTTAGAAGAAAGGAAGAAGTTTCAGCATTTAAATACCTACAAGAAGAAAACTTTTAACTCTCCTGCGGTTTTTTAGGACATTCAGCAACCATGAAAAATTCCTTGTCTCATTTACCTCCAGCCAAGCAACAAGAATTGCATGAGATAGTGCAGCTAATTCGTCAGATGTCACAGGTGGAAATGATTATATTGTTTGGTAGTTATGCCCGTGGGGACTGGGTAGAAGAATATGCCGATGATGGTGTCCATTTTCAATATCAAAGCGATTTTGATTTATTGGTCATTGTAGAAACCCGTTCAGTATCTGAGCAAGCCCGGCTGCAACGGGAAATCAAAAAATCTGTCAAGCAATTATCTACGGTTAACACGCCTGCTTCATTAATTGTTCATGACGTTGAGTTTATCAATCGCCGTTTAACTCGTGCCCAATACTTTTTTTCCGACATAAAAAATGAAGGAATAATATTATGGGATTCGGAGAAATTTACACTAAAAGTCCCTCGTGAATTAAGCTCTAAAGAACGTTTTCAATTAGCCAAAGAGGATTTTGAGTACTGGCTAACCAGCGCTAAAGAATTCTGGATAGATTTTGAAAACGCTTTTAAGCGTGGCAGCAACAGTAATGCTGCATTTTTACTACATCAAGTTACAGAGCGACTTTACAGTGCCATTCTACTAGTTTTTACTCGCTACAAACCTAACACGCACCACTTGCAAGAACTTCGACATTTAGTCAATGCACTTGATCCACGGTTTATCAAAGTATTTCCCTTAGCTACAGAGGAAGAAGAACGACTTTTTGAGTTGCTTTGTGATGCGCATGTCGATGCTCGCTACAAAAAGAGTTATGTAATTACTGCTAATGAATTAAATCATTTGGCCAATGAAGTACAGAATCTCACTCAATTGGCAGATAAATTATGTCAGGAAAAAATACAGAGTTTTCTCTCAGAAATTAATGATCAAATTTGATTTCTTAATTTATCTTAATCTTTTTCTTCCTGCCTAAATGCCGCCATTCTGACGTGATTGTATAAGCCAATTTTTAAAATTCGGATCATCAATAAAGTAACCGCCACCTTCAGGGTTTTTGCCAATTAAACCCTTGCGTTGCAGCACTCGTAATGCCGATTGCACTGTAGGAACTTCCAAGGTGCCGATGCCCAAAGTTTGCGCCAATTGCGCGCGTGTCGTATGGCTGAATAGAGCAGCGGATGTATTAGTTGAAATTTCAATTAGCAGTAGGTGCTCCAAATCGCTGCATTGTGTCCAGATCTCAATAAAGGCTCGATCGTTAAATACTTCGTTGAGTAATTGTTGCTTGGCTTGCTCCAGGGCAATATCGGGGTTTAAGGCCAGGCGTTCCACTAAAGCTCTAGCTAATTGGGGAATAGATTGCATCTCCAGAAAGGCTGACCAGAGTGTAGCTTTATCCAGTTTGCGTTTAGTGACTTTGGCAAACAGATTGGCCAGATGGTCAGTAAAACCTCGATCCAAAGTTGGGAATAACAAATTTTGTCCAAAATGAAAAAAAGGTGCCTTGGCCTGTGAAAACATGCACCGCAAACCTTCCTGTGAAGAACCGGTAAAAATCACTTTCACCGTATCTTTGTTCAAATCTAGGGCGGTACGTAAGGTGGCGATAAAATTAATATTTGCCTCGCGTTGGGCTAAGGTTTGCACTTCATCCATCAGCAACAAAATACGGCCTTGTTGTGCGAGATGAGCAATGGTTTTCTTAATATTTGCATTGCCTGGAGTTTTAGCACGTAATTCCACACTCGCTTTGATACCTACCGCTTCTCCACTGATTTTACTGACTTTGCCCAGTAACCTGCGTGCTTTACCTGACTGATTTTCATCAGCAAAATGCTGTAATGCGGCAAAAAATTCTTTTTCCGCCTGGGAGCCAACATCTAGAAAACTGAAATAAAGCACCTTCCAGTGCCGGTTTTCAGCTAAAGGAGTCACATCCTTACATAAAAATTCCGTTTTTCCCATGCGTCGCGGCGCAAAAAAGGTTAGGGCGCTGGATAAACCACTTTCAAACATCCCTAATACTTGCTGTGCCAACACTGTGCGTGGGTAGTGCCATAAGTCTGAAGTCATTACCAGCCTCGTTAATTAGTCATGATTATATGTTGTCGATATAATTATACTAAGTCGATATAATTTTGTCTAATAGCGGATAGTTCTATGGATTACGGCAGCAATTATGGGCTTTATTTCTTGGTTATTTCTTATTTTTTTATGGCGTAAAGCGGTGGAGCTCGAGGTATTGCAAGGGTTCGTTTACTGACATAAAGAGATATAAACGCCAATCATAATAACTGCAGCCCCAATAAAGGTTGTAATCTTAAGGGGTTCCCCCAAGAAAAAATAAGCTAAAAGAGGCACAAACACAAATGCTAACGCAACGAAAGGATATGCAACTCTAAGCTGCATCATCTTAAGAACAGCCAGCCACAAAAGGGTGGCAATACCATAAACAGATAGTGCAATAAGGAAATTAGTTTGAAACAGAAAACCAGCCCATATGCCTTTGTTTGCTATGTCTATTTTTGTTGAAGCAACTTTAAAAAGAATTTGCCCAATAGATAGAAGAATCACAGTGAACAAAATTAGCCAATATTGTTTTAGGCTCATTAGGAAACTCATTAGGAAACCACCTCAGTTTTATTGATTGTAGCTGTTGCTTTACTGATTTTGGTATTAAGTGGATGGGTTGGGACAGAGGAAATATCAAAGTTTAGAAAAGCGAGGATAAATTGCAGTCCCATTAAAATGGATAAGGCTGAGAGCATAATGGTCCCTAAAGGCGTACTCACTCCATTATGTGCAGAATGGAACCACTTGATCAGCCCAAACAGTAAACCAGATGACATAAGAGAAATGCCGATGGGTAATTCAAGTGAGGCGATGGAAACTCCGCGAAGATAATATTTATAAAAAATACGTTTTATAAAGTTGCGAGTGTGCTTGAAGAGAAATTCCCCAATAATTTTAGTTATCTTAAGGTTGCTGCTTTCGTCCCCGTATTGGGCATGCATGGGGATATCAACGACCACAGCATTTAAGGTATTGAGTCTGAATAACATGTCCGTTTCAAAAAAGTAACGCGTGCTGATTTTGTGGAAGGGTAAATGCTGAGCGACGTTTGCATGTATGGCTGTATAACCATTCGTTGGGTCAAATAGGTCCCAGTAGCCCGTTGATAGTTTAGACATAAACGACAATACCGCATTTCCCAAAATACGGACTGTGGGCATGTTTCCAATTTCATCTAAATAATAAAAACGATTACCTTTTGTGTAATCGGCTTGTCCTGCCAAAATGGGTTCTATAAAAACAGGAATTAATGAGGGGTCCATTTGTCCATCGCCATCTACTTTTACTATAATTTCCGCGCCCGCTGTTATTGCAGCTCGATAACCCGTCATCATGGCTGCCCCTACGCCTTGATTAGTTGAGTGATATAAAACTCGCACGCGTTTATCAACGCAATGTGTCTCAACTAGTTTCCCCGAATACTCAGGACAAGCATCGTCGACTACATAAATTTGCCAAATTTCCTTTCCAATCGCGGCAATAACCTGCAAAATATGTTTAGCAACCTTATAACACGGAATAACCACAATAACACGTCTAGATTGAAGAGCTAAATTCATTTTTTATTTCACCGATCCTTGGGAGAAAAGAACATGCTTAGTGGGTATTTCGTGGAAACTCAGCGCTTGCTCTATATAAAATCTGAGGCTACGCATTATTCAACGCAATATATTTTTAAACCGCTATTGTAGGTTATTGACAATGTAAAATCAATCCTTTACATTATTAGCCCAGACGCTAATATATCCTTTATCACCGCGTCAATCACTTCGTAAGGAAATATTAATTATCACTTTTATTTATCTCATTTTTCTTCCCATTAAGGTAAAGGAAAAATTTTCTATTTTGTTGTTCCAGTGAAATTAAAAATACGTCAAAAGTAATATCAAGTATTGTATCCTGCAATAGCGCTTTGTCGCTATTGATTAAATTTATCTAATTAGAAAGAGATATCTAAATGAATTGTCAGGCAGTTTCAAAATCCTTTAAAATCTATTCAATTCTTTTTTTTCTCGGTTACTTTCTTCTACGATTTATTATCTTAATTAATTACCCCCTGCATTATGTACCCATTTCGGATGCTGCGGTTTATTTAAACAAATCACTGCTGCCCATGACAAACGTATCTACTTATTACGTTATGCCTTTTTCTTATTTATTAGTATTGAAGCTGGCCTCGCAAAATATAAAAATTATCTTTCTAATACAGTTGCTGATTTCAGTTATTGCTTGGTGGTTAATGGCAACATGGTTATATAACCAATTAAAATACAAAAATGCTGCGCTCGCCTGGATAGTAGCTCTTATAGTGCTTCTCTTTAGCTGTTCGATTAAAATTAGTTTATGGGATGCGCTGGTATTGACTGAATCCTTAACCATCTCTTTTTTCGTATTGTACTTATATAGTTATTTTGCTTTCTTGGAGGGGAGGGGACAAAAAAGAATCTTAGGAGTCGCAGTTTGTTTAACTATTATTTTTCTTGTTAATCAACGTACATCTAATGCCTACTTATTTCTGCTTTGTATTCCACTATACGTATTCCAGTTCATTGTAATAAAAAACAAAATTAATCGAAGCTTTTGCATTTCTTTCATTGCTATTACTTTGGTTGGCTTTATCCTGGTTACTTGGGCAACAAACAAATCGGGTATATGGAGACCTTCAATGGGTAATATTTTGAGCGGCCACATTGCGCACTATCCGGATGCAATGGATTATTTTACAAAACATGGCATGCCTGAGGTTATCCATAAAAAACTCAATGGTTGGATTAATCAACCCTATCAGTCTGGAGTACAACTTTTATATGATCCAGACACAAAACCATGGCTTCTCGCAGATAGCCGCAGGGTTTATTCTTACTATCTATTATCTCATCCAAAATATCTATTAAGTCCGTTTTCACTCTCATTTGATAGACCTAACAATCTTCATAATACTTTTTATGCTTTTTACGCAACAGCCAAAAATTATGCCATTCTGTACGGAAAACCAAAAATATTTTCGGTATATATGGTCGTATATGCGTTGGGAATAATCTGCAATATAATTATCCCTGCGCTATCTCTTCTTTTATTGGTACTTAGTTTCAAAAATTGGCGCTATCTGTATTCACCTTCTACGGTATCAGCCATATATTACTTTCTTGTTTCAATACCGCTTTTCCTGTTCATTTGGCATGCTGATGCGGGCGAACCCCCGAGGCATCAATTAATTGTTTATATTAATTTGTTCCTTTCATCGCTTATGGCCCTGGTTATGCTATATAGACGACTGCCACTTACCTTACTAAAAAAAGCGAGTAAGAAACTTGTGTGCACAGTTGAATACTGATAAATGAATTGGGTTGACTAGCTCGTATGATAATTTTATTTGGCACCGCATTTTAACCTTATTTTTCTTGCAATGCCTGAGCCAATTGTTGTTGTGCAGAGAATATTGAAAATTTTATTAGAAGCCTGTTCCTATTCAACTCACGAGCATTACTCCACTTCTTGGTTTATTCCCTTGCATCTCCAATTTTGATGCCCATGGCAGTCAAAATAACCCGATTGATTGTTGAGACTGCAAATCGTGATAAGGCCAATTCACGGCCTGCTCTGCCTAAAACAGGGATCAAGGATGGATTATTAATAAATTGACGCATTGCTTCGGTTAATTGTTCTGCATTCGCTACTGGAACTAAAAAGCCATTAACAGCGGGTTTTACTACCTCACGGCAACCAGGCGCTTCGGTAGTAATAATGGCCCGAGCGGTTGCTAAAGCTTCTAATGCGGCACGCGATAAACCTTCACGGTAAGAAGGCAGCACAAATACTGAGGCTTGTTGCAGTGCGGTGCGAATATCGGCCACTTCTCCCAAATATTCAATAATGCCTTGTTGAATTAATTGTTCCAGCTCAGCTTGGGTCAACGAAGAAGGATTGTGGTGCAATGCGCCAGCTATCAGGAAACGGGCTTGTGGATATTCAGATTTAATTTGCTTGGCTGCTGCAATAAATTCGTTAATGCCTTTATCGCGAATAAGACGTCCTACAAATAAAAAACAGAGCTGTTCGGGGTAGGGGAGCGGCGTGAAGTAGCTTATATCAACTCCAGAACCCCCGGTCACAATTATCTGGTCTGGTTTGACTATGCCAGCTGTTAGAAAGGCATCTGCATCATCGTTGTTGTGAAAAAAAACTTTATTTACTCCAGCCAAAGCCCATTTATATAATCTTTTTATTAAAAATTGGAATATCCGCTTCTGGAAAGAATCGCCAATGAATACTGAGCCTAAACCCGAAACCATGGCATAGATATTAGGAACTTTAGTAAATTTAGCGGCTAGGCTGCCGAAAATCACAGGTTTTATAGTATAGAAAAAGGCAATCTCAGGTTTATTTTTACGGAAATAGGTGGTTAGTTTATAGCAAAGGATAAAGTCTTTTAATAAGTTCAAACTAGTATTTCGTAAGGCAATAGGAGTTAGTGAGACATTGATTTGTTTGAGCTTAGCTTTCGTAGCCAGGAAATAGGGATCTTCTGGGCTCAGTGCTTCAACCACAAGGCCTGATTTTAAAAAATCCTGAATTAAATGATATCGAAAATTCACTAAAGAATTAGATTGACTAGCTAGTATAATAATTTTCTTTGACACAGCATTTTAACCTTAGTAGGAGAAAAAATTTTATTGAATAGGTACTATATAAATACCTAATGTAAAAGGCAATGGCGTTGTTGTGATTCTAGATTAGGCTCTATAAGCCTCTCTTCCTTGCTTATTGGGGATGTCATCCTGAACGCGGTGAAGGATCTCCGTGAAATGCCACCCTGATGGGAAGAATAAACTTTATAATATCACCAATGACATTCATAATTTAAGTACACATAATTTAAGTACTTGAGTAGATACTGCAATTAAGCTAATATTTCTTGCTGATTTGGTTTAGTATTTTAGCAGGAGAGGTGTACAATAATGCCCACTTTCAAAACATTTAATGCTAGCCTTGATCGTTTGATCGATATAGTTTTTTCATTGCTAGGGTTAATAGTTTTTGCCCTCCCTATGGTGTTCATCGCTTTATTAATCCGTTGCAAATTAGGCAAACCCATCTTATTTCGCCAACCACGACCTGGTTTACATGGTAAGATATTTACCTTGTACAAATTCCGCACTATGGCAAACGCCACCTTCAAAGAGGGTCAACCTTTGCCCGACAACTTGCGATTACCTCCTCTTGGCCGTTGGTTAAGGGCTGCTAGTTTAGATGAATTACCTCAACTGTTAAATGTCCTGAAAGGCGATATACGCATTGTGGGACCACGGCCACTGCTTTGTGAATATTTACCCCTTTATACCCAAGATCAGGCCCGACGCCATGAAGTCAAGCCAGGCATTACTGGTTGGGCACAAGTGAATGGTCGAAATGCCATCAGTTGGGAGCAAAAATTTCAACTGGATGTCTGGTATGTGGACCACCATTCCTTGTGGCTAGACCTGAAAATTATTGTGTTGACTATTATTAAAGTTATCCGTAAGAGTCACATAAACCAGCCTGGACAAGCCACAGCAGAAAAATTTACTGGGACTAATGTTGAATAATGAAAAAACTATTAATTATTGGCGCAGGTGGCCATGGGAAAGTAGTGGCTGATATCGCTAGACAATCAGGCCAATGGCGTGAAATAGCTTTTTTAGACGATCGCTACTCCCATATAACAAAGGTGCATGAGTGGCCTGTGCTAGAAAGTATTAACATGGCTGGCGATTTTCTCACAGAATACAAAGAGGCGGTTATTGCGCTAGGAAATAATAGGCGCAGAATGGAATTGTTATTATCATTGAAAGCCTTGGGATATGAGCTTCCTGTGATTAAGCACCCTTCAGCAGCTATCAGCTATAGTGCAAGTATTGCTGAGGGGACTGTTATTTTTCCGCAAGCGGTCGTCAATATAAATACTTGTGTTAAGGCGGGTGCTATTATTAATAGTGGCGCCGTCATTGAGCATGATTGCCTGCTCGAAGAAGGGGTGCATATCTCACCTAATGCTACTTTGGCTGGTGGGGTCTATGTGGGTAAATATAGTTGGATAGGTATCGGCGCGACTGTGATTGAAAATAGGCGCGTAGGCAACGATGTATTGATCGGGGCAGGCGCGGTGGTTATAGATGATATCTCTGATGGCCTAACCGTCGCAGGCGTCCCTGCAAAAGTAATTACCAATAAGCAAACAATTTAAATCTTGAGTCAAATAGGCTAATTTAATGAAAAATACTCCTTTTCCTCCGTGGCCGTATTTCGCAGATGATGAGATTGCGGCTGCTACCCGAGTACTTACTTCTGGCAAAGTCAACTATTTAACCGGTCGCGAAGGCAGCTGTTTTGAACAGGAGTTCGCTTCAAATTTAGGCCGCCCTTATGCTATTGCCCTAGCTAATGGTACATTGGCTTTGGAATTGGCATTATCTATCCTGGGTATTGGCCCGGGTGATGAGGTGATTGTGCCTTGCCGGACATTTATAGCCACGGCTAGTTGTGTCGTAATGCGCGGTGCAACGCCTATTGTAGCCGATGTGGCGCCAGATTCACAAAATATAACGGCAGATACTATTGCGGCTGTGTTGACATCGCGAACTAAGGCCATTATTCCGGTACATCTGGCAGGTTTATGTTGTGACATGGATCCGATTATGGCTTTGGCTCAACAACATAATCTTTATGTTATTGAAGATTGTGCTCAGGCTATAGGTAGCTCCTATAAAGGGAAATTAGCAGGCACTTTTGGCGATGCGGCCGCATTTTCTTTTTGTCAGGATAAAATTATAACGACGGCGGGCGAAGGAGGTATGCTGGTGTTGAGTAATCGGGCCCTATTTGAGAAAGCCTGGGCCTACAAAGATCATGGGAAGGATTACCATGAAATACATAAAAAAACTGCACAAAGTGGATTTCGCTGGTTACACAATGAGTTTGGAACCAACTGGCGCTTAAGCGAAGTGCAATCAGCCATCGGGCGTTTGCAATTACAAAAAGCACCACAATGGGTAGAAAAACGTCGCCAAAATGCTGCCATCTTGACTGAATGCTTTAGTAAATTACCTGCCGTATATGTTTATCTTCCTCCCTCAGAGTATCGCCATAGTTATTACAAATACTATGCCTGCGTGCGACCTCAGTTGCTCAAAGCTGATTGGAATCGCGATCGAATATTGTCAGCCATTAATGCGCAGGGCATACCTTGCTTTACAGGTATTTGTCCGGAAATTAACCGTGAAAAGGCCTTTACTAATTCCACCGTGGCGCAAGATCCACATTTACCAACGGCTAAAAAATTAGGAGAAACCAGTTTAATGTTTCTGGTTCATCCTACTTGTGATGCAAAAGATATGACGGATATCTGTTCAGTTGTAGAGCAAGTAATGCGTGAGGCAACTCAGATTGGGGTAACTTCTAACCAGGTTGCAGCAACTGGTTGCTCCACTCTGGAGTAGAACTATTTATTAAATTAAATTGCCCAGCTTCAATTTTCTTAATAGAGTAGTTTGGTAAATAAATTGCTAAAGCGCATAGGTTGTTTTCAACTTGTCCTTGTGGCGAAATGATTGTAACCAGATTATTTGTCCAATCTAATTCTAAATTGTCAAAACCCTGCTTTCTTGCTTTTTTTGCAAGAGAGGTATTCTTTTGTGGATAAATCTGTACAAATAAAGGAGCTTTATTTGAAAGAGAATTACATGAACCCCGGGTCGTTAGCAAAAACAGAGTTCTATTTTTAACAAATATACTAAAATTTGCCTTAGCTGCAGCTAGGTCTATTTGTGGTCTAATGTCTTCCCATAATTCAACAAAAGGCAACAAAACAACGGTATGGAAATGATGAAATTTTGCCAAGTCAAAATTTTGAAAATCTCTTACTACGATATGTGGGGTGTATACAAGTAAATTAGGATTATATTTTCTTTTAATAAAGTTTTGCGACGCAGGTTGGAGTAGGGCAGTAGTGATATTGTTTTTCTTGTAGACAGAAATTAATTTTTGCCGTGTTTGTTCCGTGTTATAGATTACTTTTGTATTTGCGTAATTTTTTAGTGCGCTAGGTATTAAGAATAATAATGTGGACAAGCCGATAACCGCGTAGCTAACTTGCCAATATTTAAGGGTAGTTAATTTAGCCAGCAATGAAAACATGGCGATAATAAAGAAAATGTCTGCAAAGAAAGCGGTTCTATTGCCGAATAATACGTATGGGCTACCGACCATCGTGAAAGCGGTAAGTAAACTTAGCCCGATAAACAATAAACAGAGCTTGGACTCACGGGAAGGGTTTTTTATTAGTATTATCACAAATATAAAGAATGCTAGTGGCAATAAAAAATCAGTGATTGAAATTAAGAAATGCGATGCATGCATATGCAGCATTATTAATGAACCAGCTGACAAAAGGAAAAGTAATAATAACAATGAACGTAATTTACTATTTTTTACCCACCCTTCTAACAGCACAAACAAAAATACAGCTAAAAACAATAATAATAACGGCAAAGAATCGAAGGATATACAATAGTGTTTATAAATCACCAACAAAAGCTCGTAAGCTTTATGAATTAAAGGTTCATGAGTACTAGTAGCTTGATTTCTAACATAGTTACCAGGAGCATAAATTAAAATAGCTGTACTTATTATATAAGTTAATGTAGATAGTAGGCACCAAAGCGGAATTTTTTTGTTTCGATAAAAATATAAGGTATTTATGCCTATTAACAAAAGACTTATGGGAATTGATAAATCTTCATGGCACATTCCTAATAATAAACCTGAAAAAATCACTATAATTTTTAAATAGTTCCTGTGGAGAACCTCGGTATTATTATATAACTGCAGGAATGGGTATAGAAAAAAAAGAGTTCCCGTTAAAGGCCAAAGATAAGAACTGGCTCCGGTTTTCCAAAAAAACACTTCTGCAAATTCTGGAATAAAGAACCATAAAATAAAAATAATATATAAGAATGTGATTAGATCTTGAGTTTTTTTTGGTGCTCTCAAATTAGCAATTAAAAATATTCCATAGATAAAAAGGCATGACACTATTGAATTGATAATATTATATAAAAATATGTTTGGTAATAATAAATACTCAACTGAAATTACTGTAATACGCCCAGTCCAAGCAAAGTATTCACGTTTTACATTAGAGACCAGTTGTAGAAAAAAATTAGATAGGTTAGAAAAATCTAAAATTCTAATAAAATCATCGGAGGCAACAGGAGTTAAATGATTAATGATTAAAATGTAGCTAAAAGTTACAAAAAATATTATAAAAAAAATAATTCTCTTAAGTATTTCAGAAGTCATTTTGGTTCTCGTGCATATTTAAAATGGAACAATCTTATTAAAGCATCGTGTGCAAAGTTATTTTTGCAAGATACTTAAGGGAGTAGTAGTTGTTTTTACCACGTATTTTCTTTATTACTAATAACATCCAGTTGACCTATTTCAATCTTGTTAATGGGATAATTGGGTAAATGCATTGCTAGCACGCAAAGATCATTTCGTACAGTCCCCTGTTCTGAAATAATTTTAACTATGTGGTCTGCAGTTGAACTCAAGCTGAAACTTTCAAAACCATTCTTTCGAAGGCTTTTATTTAGATTTGTGAGCTGCTTGGGGTAAATGTTTACAAATAGGGTGTTTTTGTTAGTCAGCAAATCGCATGGGCCATTAGTAGAGATATAAAAGATCTTTTGATCATGGATCAAAAGATTAGAATTTTCTTTTGGATTATTTAAAGTTTGTTTGGGTGCAATTTCACTCCAACGTTCGACGAAAGGGCTTACAGTAATTTGTGCCTTTGGCATCCCAAAATATTTAGCAAAATAATGATTGCGCCAATTGCTTGGATGTATGGAAGAAAGATCACTGATATAAACATGAGCATCGGCAATTAATAAGGATTTATTGTCAGAATATCTCATTTGGTCTTGTATTTCAGGGATATAAAATGCAGGTAAAATGACCGTTTGTTGATTATTTTTCTTATAAAGCATCAGTAACTGTATGCGCTTTTCCATCTGTGCATGCAACAGTTTCATATTATGATAATTTGTTACCATATTTGTCATCATAAAAATGATGCAGATCAAAGAAGAGAATCCATAAAAAAATTTTTTACGGCGAAAGATAAAATTTTCTTGTGATAGTATGATAATAAAAGCTAGGATTAAAAAAATATCGGAAATAAAGGCAGTTCTACCTGCATACATACCTACAGATCCAATTAATAAAACATAGGCGGAAATGAAAAATAAAGTTATAAAAAGTAGAGCCAAGCTATTATTGTTTTGATGTTTATTTTTAATTAAGATTGCAATCAAAAAGAAGGAGGATATTAAAAAAAAGCACAGATTAATTAGTCTTAAAACACCTTTATTCTGAAACAAGAATACTATGCAGACTGAGCAAAAAATAAGGAAAATTAATATATTTCGATGGGTGCGGTTTTTGAGATATCCACTTAATAATAGATTAAATAGAGCGGCTTCAAACAATAAAAAAAGTGGTAAAGTGTTAGTAAGGGTCGTTATATGTAAAAAAATTGTTTTGGAAAGTAGCCCGAATTTATTTGCATAAAAGCTTAATATACCGCCATGTTGAACCGTCATGTGGGCTGCTCTAACATAGTTGCCGGGGCCAATAATAAGAATCAAACTCCCTATAAAATAGGATATACTGCTTGCAATGATCCAGTTGGGGATTTTTTTAAAGCGATACCAACTATGAAAATTAATAAAAATTAAAAGTATAGAGATAGTGACTGATAAAATTTCATGGGTGCCACCCATTACAAAAGCAGCACATGAAAATAAAATAGTTTTCAGCTTACTGTTAAATATTGGATTATTATTATTGAAGAATTTTAAGAATGGGTAAATTAGATATAAAGTACCGGTGAGTGGCCATAAATAATTAAAAGCTCCAATTTTCCAAAATGATGATTCAGCTAACCCCTCAATAAAGAACCAAACAATAGTAGTAATGAAAATTAAGGTAAATAAATCTGAATATTTGTTGGGGATCCGTAGTTGGGTAACTAAAAAAATAGCATAAATAAACAAACAAAACATACTTGCATTAAGGATATTAAATAATGGAATAAAAGGTAATAGCGAAAATTGGATAAAGTTTGTAAAAAATCTTCCGCTCCAGGTTAAATATTGATTTTTAGTGGTATATATAATTTGTGAAATAGCGTCCTTAAAACCATTGAAGTGTAAAGTATAATAAAAGTCGTCAACCATCATTGGATATAAGAAATTGATAGTTAGAATGTATAAGAATAAGCAAATAAAAAACAATGGAACAGGAGATTTTTTGAAGTAGGATAACATTTTGAACCTAAATGATTTGCAATTATAGAAAAGGGGGTTAGTGTCTTAGTTCTTCAATATTTTTAAAATACTCTAAGGTTTCAGGATTAGCTAATGAATCAATATTTTTAATGGTTCGCCCGTGAACAACATCTCGCACAGCTAGTTCTACGATTTTGCCACTTAGAGTTTTAGGGATATCAGGGACTGCTATAATTTTTTCTGGAACATGGTGTGGGGAGGTATTGTTTCGGATAACTGACTTAATATCATTTTTTAGTTCTTCGGATAGGTGAACCCCTTGGCGTAGTTTGACAAATAGAACAACCCGTGTAGTATCATTCCAGTCCTGCCCAATAACCACACTATCCAGAACTTCTTCGATTTTTTCAACTTGTCGATAAATTTCTGCTGTACCAATACGAACACCGCCTGGCTTTAATAGTGCGTCTGATCGCCCATAAATAATCATGCCATCCTGTGGAGTCAATTCAGCATAATCGCCATGTGCCCAGACATTTGGAAATTTTTCGAAATAAGCCTGGTGGTATTTTTTGCCTTCAGGATCATTCCAAAAATAGATTGGCATCACTGGGAAAGGAGCAGTGCACACAAGCTCGCCTTTTTGTCCGCGTATCGAATTGCCATTATCATCATAAACTTCAACCTTTAATCCCAAGCCGCAGCATTGTAGCTCCCCACGATATACCGGTAATAATGGATTGCCAAGTGCGAAGCAGGACACAATATCAGTGCCCCCAGAAATGGAAGATAAACATAGATCTGCTTTAATTTTTTGATAAACATAATCAAAATTAATCGGTAATAGTGGTGAGCCGGTTGACAAAATAATGCGCAGTGCCGTTAAATTATGCGATTTAATAGGTTCTAGTTTAAATTTTTCAGCAGCAGAAATAAATTTTGCGCTGGTACCAAAAATAGTAATTTGTTCATTGGCAAGGAGATCAAAAATGGATTCATGCTTAGGATAAAAAGGTGAACCGTCATATAATACGAGGGTAGCACCCGCGCTGAGGCCGCTCACTAAAAAATTCCACATCATCCAGCCGCAGGTGGTGTAATAAAAAAAAGTGTCCTTTTCGTTCAAATCAGTATGTAACATTAATTCTTTCAGATGTTGCAGCAAGACGCCGCCTGCACCATGCACAATACATTTAGGAGCGCCTGTAGTGCCAGAGGAATATAATATATAAATGGGATGATCAAAGGGTAATTGAGCGAAGGAAATCTTTTTTGCTTCAGGCTGCAAAAAATTCTGATAAAGTATGGTGTTAGTTAATTGCGCGATATCAGGTTGCGGCTGAATATAAGGGGTGACAATGGTTGCTTGAATTGAGGTAATCCTTTGCTGCAATTCCTTGGTTATTTCTAAAGAATTATGTACTTTACCATTATAGTGATAACCATCGGCAGCAAATAAAACTTTAGGCTGAATCTGATTAAATCTATCGAAAACGCCAGCAGTTCCAAAATCTGGGGAACAGGAAGACCAAATAGCGCCTAGACTGATAGTTGCTAACATAGCAATGACAGTCTCAGGTATATTTGGCATATAGGCTGCTACGCGATCATTAATGCCTACTCCTTTGTCGCGCAATGCCGCAGCTAGTTGAGCTACTTGCAGGTGCAATGATGCATAACTGATTTTACGGCGCTCACCACTTTCATTGCAGAAAAGCAGGGCGGTTTTATCGGCACTCTTACAGCGTAATAAATTTTCAGCGAAATTAAGTCTTGATCCGGTGAACCATTTTGCACCAGGCATTTTTTTAGGTTCGACTAATACTTTTTCCCACCTTTTATCGGCAATTACAGAGAAAAAATCCCAAATCGCCAGCCAAAAAAGCTCTGGATGGTCTATAGACCACTGATAAAGACCCGCATAATTATCAAAATTAATCCCATGACGTTGGGTAACAAACGATAAAAAATGCATCATTTTGCTATTAGCTATGGCTTTAGCCGAAGGGGTCCAGAGAGGTGAGGTCATTTAAATCGCCAATGCTGTTGAAATTATAAAGCGGACTTTCGTAAAATAACAGGCAGGTGTTTCCACAGCAGTTTGTATCCTTGTAAGGTCTCTTTCACTGATTGTAACTGTCCTTTTAATAATGCTTTACCACAGCGGCTAATAGGTTCTAATAGCACGGTGGTGATCATAAGCAAAAATGCAGATCTTTGACTGAAATTTTTATAGGCATACAAAATGCGACTTTGGAGACTATAAAATAATCTTTTAGCTTTCACTTGCCTTGAGGTGCCACCACCCGCATGAAAAATTTTCGCCTCTGCCAGAAAATAACTGCTAAATCCGAGTTTCTTTGCGCGCAAAGAAAAATCTACTTCTTCCATATAGACAAAAAAACGTTCATCAAAGCCATTGAGTGCATCATACAATGTTCTGCGTACTAGAAAAAAGGCTCCCATAATTTGATCGACTTCCTGGTTATTCATATGGTCCCATTCGGTCATGAAATGGCTAAGTGATAGTTTTTGCAAGCCAAGCATTTTCATGATGTAGGTTTTGCTCTTAGGGAAGCGGGCACAACTTCTGGCTACTTTATTTTCTTCATCTATTAATTGAACACCAACGATCCCGATTTTGTCATTGACGGGATTCTGAAAAAAATTAAGCGGCTGAGAGAGTGAATCCTGGTAGAGGCGTGTATCTGGATTTAAAAAAAGTATAAAGTCTGATTGAGACCCCCGGCCGCCCTGATTACATCCATAAGCAAATCCTTTGTTTTCGAGGTTATTTATAATTGTTATGGGTAAATTAATAGATGTAATGCCAGCCAAGGAATTATCGGTAGAAGCATTATCAACTATAATAACTTTATTTAGTTGAAAGGAGTCTTTTGCACAGTCAGCCATGGAATTTAAACAATCTAGCAGCTGCCTGCCAGAGTTCCAGTTAACTATGACTATGTCGAGTGTTACGGCCATATTTTGCCTTTAATATATAAAAATTGTTTGCGAGGTTAGGCACTTTATAAACTAAAAATGTAATGGTAAATAATTGAATCCAATAGCTCAATCCCACCAGGAATGCATCGTAAAAGTTACTGAGTAATAAGCCAGTTATTATACAGGCGTATAGCACCATACACAGAGGATTTTTTTTCATAGCATAGTGAAAACAGGTGGCCGCAATAAATCCTAGAATGAAACAAATAGAAATGATTCCGACCCAGCCAAAATCTAAAAACCATGAGAAAAAAATAGTATATACGTTGGTGGACGATGGCATGTATATAAATGGAAATATAGCTTTTGGCACATATATATCGTTATTAAATACATGTGCAATTTTAAAAAAGAAACTAAGGCTATATAAATGTGGGAAAATTTGGGCCAGACTATCTATGTAGTTTGTGACCTCATTGAATGCAACAATCCCTCCCAGTAGATATAATTTAATATTATTCAACAAATGCATTATGTTCTGTATGGAGCTATTTGTTGTAGCCCCCCCTTTGTGAAGAACAAGAGCTGGCACTAAAAACGCGACTAGGATCATAATGCTTGCGTAAATTATTACTTTTAGCTTCAGTTTCTGGTTCAAAATAAAATAGAGAGAGAAAAAGCTAAATAGAAAGGAGATCATTCCTATACGTGCCGTTGAAAGTAATAAATAAATTAATGAGATAACAAAATAACTGCCGACCACAATTTTATTTTTAAGGCTCTTATAGTGATAAAATTCTATAAGAGAAATCAAACCTAGAAAACTGAACCAGGCAGTTAAGTATTTAAAAGGTCCTAAACCATTTTCAGAAACCACGATTTTCCGTAGTTGCACAAAAAAACTGGTAATAGGATGTGCAGCAACAAAACTCTCAGGCAAAAAATTAGCCGTAATTGCTATGGTGTAAAGACGGTAACAATAGAGGGGCAATAATAAAAGGCTAATAATTATCCCAAAAATCAATAGGTTGGTTATATAATGTCTATAGGATTCATTGGTTATATTAGTGTGTGTTGTATAATCCATTACAGTAGCTTTTGCTAATTTTAAAAATAATAACCCTCCCAAGCTAAAAAATACAATCCCTGTTGTAAAAATTAATAAAGTCTGATTGGTGAGGGGATAGTAACTAGTGGGTAAAACTGCCAAAAGCAATAATAATAATCCCCAGTAACAGGAAAAAATAAAGGGTGGATAAAATAGACTTTTTGCCTGGCGATAATTTAACAGGCTGAATATCAGCAAAACAATTGCACATATTAATGTGTTCATTAAGTAGCTCCTTTATGTTCCATGGATTCTAATGAGACTGAATGTTTTCTTTTAGAGAGAAAACTGTTTAGTGTCATGTCCATAATAACTAAACTCATATAAAAAAATGCACTGAATGTGGTTATATATGCCGAAGCAACATAACCATACACAGGAATAAAAAGAACGTTGCCTATACAATTAGCTATGAGAGCTAAGGAAACATACATAATCATTCTTTTGGTCTTTCTCTTAAGCTCTAGCTGCTTATGTATCAGCATAGCAAGCTGCCAGAAAATAGCGCCTGCCGCGACGGGTGTGACTAGACGTACAGCTTGAAAATCATTGGCTCCTAGTATAATTCGAGAAAGAATGGGTGCGATTTGGCTTAATACTAGTAGCGCTATTATACCAATTATTAATTCTAGAATAATGGCCGTTCTCAGTAAATGCATAGAGTCTTTTGTTTTTCCTGTATTCCACAACCGGACAATTCGCGGATGGGCTGCATAGAGTACAGGTGCCAGCATCAACCCAAAAGAATTATACACAACGTCATATATGGCTGAATAGGTTCCAACGGCCTTGGCGTCCATGAAATATTTTATTATATATCTATCTGAAGTATTCAACAGCGTTGATAACCCTAACCATATGGCGATAGGAATTCCAAAGGGCATTACGACCTTTTTAATTATTCTCGCCGAGCTGGTGGTCCACCTAAAATCTAAGTGAACGCCTCTTAACATAACGCTGGTAGCAATCAACAAAGCAATAGCTGATCCCAATAGTAATACAGTATAGCTCTTGAATCCAAATAAAAGCACTAGAGATACCGGCAGCATGATAGCAAAAAAACCACGACAGAATTCCGCCAGGACTATTTTTTTAGGCTTAAGCATAATTTGCTGAAGGCTGGTTAAAATGGCATATAAGGTTAGCGTTGTCGCAGAGATAGTGGCTATAAGAAGATTCAGAAGGCTTATTTGTAAGTATAACCAGGCGAAAAGACAAAATGCGGTAATAAAAAATAAGAGGGTAATCGCCGTAGAAAATATTAAGGCACTATTGAAAATTTTGCGACTGTGTGGTGAATCAAATCGAGAGTAAAAACGCAATATGGATTGCGAAACCCAAATAGGTGCTACATTGCCAATAAAAAGAACGGATGCCTGTACTAGAGCATAGTTACCGTAGGTTTCACGGCCCAGCAGCCGGACAAAAATCATTATTGATAGTAAGCCAGAGAGAGCTGGGAATATTCTGGCAATAAAATAGTGTAATGAGTCCTTTTTCAGGTCGTCGAGTTTAAACTTTATCATCAAAGGCAAGCCCTGGTCTCAGTATTTGTAATTGTTTGACAGAGCCTAGGTTAGGACAAAACAATTGCAAATTTTTTGGATATAGTGCGCCAAGGCTAAAGCTATTTAATTTAGAAATCAAGCTATCACTTGATTTTATACCCTTGAATCTTATTCTTCCAAGTATCCGATTTAGCAATAATCGCCTGCGAATCAAGGGTCAAAAATTCTCCCTCTTTAAACAATTGTTTGCCAGCGACCCAAACATGAGTTACCTGTTGGCTATTAGCAGCATAAACGATTTGTGATACTGCGTTGTACACCGGTTGGGTATTGGCGTGGGACAAATCAATAGCAATTACATCTGCAGCTTTACCTGGAACCAGTGATCCGGTCACGCTTCCTAAACCTAAAGCTTTGGCTCCATTTAGGGTAGCCATACGTAAGGTTTCCTGCGCTCCCACCGCAGTTGGATCCTGTGCGGTGATTTTTCCTATTAAGGAGGCGGCGCGCATTTCTCCAAACATGTCTAAGTCATTATTGCTTGCTGCACCGTCTGTGCCAATACCAACATTAAGGCCAGCGTCCAGCAATTTTTGAACGGGACAAAAACCACTCACTAATTTTAGATTAGATTCGGGGCAAGTCACTATTTGCGGTTGTGTGGCACGCAATATATCCATGTCTTCTTCATCGATCTGGGTCATATGTATACATTGCAATCGATCCGAAACCAATCCTAAATCAAATAAACGCTTAAGTGGACGTTTTTTATATTCCGTCAGGCTCTGATTGATTTCTGCAGCAGTTTCGTGCAAATGGATATGTATGAGCAAGCCATGCTGGTCAGCATAATCTTTGGCTTTAATAAAGGTTGCATCATCTACGGTATAAGGGCCTTGAGGGTGTAAGGCGGGAGTTATTAATGGATGATCGCGCCATTTTTGGCAAAGTATTTCCATTTTAGCCAGGTATTCATCCATGGTTTGTGCGTAACGCGTGGGTAGGTTGATGATTTCAGCGCCGACCAATGCGCGCATACCAGCAGCAGCTGTGATTTCTGCGCTGATATCACCATAAAAATAATTTTCGTTAAAACAAGTGGTGCCACTGCGGATCATTTCGAGAAAGGCTAATTGTGTGCCATCACGCATGAAATCTTCGTCCATCCAATAACTTTCAGCGGGCCATATGTGTTCTGTTAGCCATTTCATCAGGGGTAGGTCATCTGCCATGCCGCGAAACAACGTCATAGGGCTGTGTGCATGCGCATTAACCAGGCCGGGCATTACGGCGTGATTGGCCAGGGTTATGTTGGTTTCACTTTCATAATATTTGTCGACTTCTGCTGTAGGAAATAAAGCTAGAATAACGCCTTGGTGAATTGCCAAGGAATGGTGTTCGAGAATGGTATTATGAGGTTCTATGGGAATAATCCAGCGAGCATGAATTAAGGTATCGATTTTAGTTTTCATGGGGTCCTTATATATAAAGAATTTTCATAATTATTTAAAACAAGAGAGCTCAAGCTTTAAATACTACTTTTCTGCTTAAGATATAACTGATCAAGGTATAACATACCATGCTACATAAAAAACCTATATCATGAGGCATCTTGAGTAGCTCCACAACTGCTATCAAGCAAGCATTACTGACCAGATAGGCAATTATAAACACTATAAAAAATTTAAACGCTTCGAACCGCCAATTACGGGTGCTTTTGAAGGTAAAATATTTATTTAATACAAAACTGCAGACAACTCCCATTAGAGTGCCAATAAGATAAGCCAGAGAGTAATTTATTTTTAAAATATGGAATGCAGTGAGGGTTGTGCCCAAACCTATGATGGTATTGATGATCCCAACCATCACATATCTAAGAAACATCGGGTCTATTGGTCCATTTTTTACGAACGATATAAATAGGTCTTTGTTTGCTTTCATCGTATACGCGCCCTAAATACTCCCCAATAACCCCTAAAGCTATTAATTGTATGCCACCTAGAAACAAAACGCTTACCATTAGGGAAGGATACCCAGGAATAGGATTGCCATACACTAAAGTGCGTATAAAAAAATAAATACCATAAACTAAGCTGCTCAAAGCAACCAGCAACCCCAAATACGATGCAAATTGCAATGGAATCTGGCTAAAAGAAGTGATTCCTTCTAGTGCAAAATTCCATAATTTCCAGTAATTCCATGAGGTTTTGCCCGCATGTCTGGGGGGTCTGTCAAAAAAAATAGTGGTCGTCTTAAAACCAACCCAGGCGAATAAGCCCTTCATAAAACGGCGCCGCTCTGGGATCTGTTGCAGCGCATCCACTACCGGCCTAGAAAGCAGACGAAAATCACCTGTATCTGGGGGGATTTTAGTTTTGCTCATTTTATTAATTGAACGATAAAACAGGTGGGCAGTTGCTTTTTTGAGCCAGCTTTCGCCTTCACGAGCTCTGCGCGCTGCATTCACTACATCGTAACCTTCTTCCCATTTTTTAATCAATTCTGGGATTAATTCTGGCGGGTCTTGTAAGTCGGCATCGACTGGTATTATGGCATCGCCGGAGGCGAGATCCAAGCCTGCGGTCATTGCCGCTTCTTTACCGAAATTTCTTGAAAGATCAATTACTTGTACTCTATTGTCTTTCTCTCGCAAATGAATTAACTTTACCAGAGTTTGGTCTATGCTGCCATCATTTATGCAGAGTATTTCCCAAGTATATTGTGGCAATGTAGCCATTACAGCGTTCAAGCGCTCAAAGAGAGCCTCGATATTGTCTGCTTCATTGTACAATGGCACAATTAAGCTTATTATTTGACCAGTTAGCGGAATGCTAGAATTTTTATTAATAGTCATTTTAAATCCTATGATTAATAGAGATTTTTCTAAAAAAGGGCTAGGTTATCTACACTAAGGCTCATCTTACTTTCTTCAAGACAAGAGGGTTATACGCAAAATGCTAAATTTTTTATTGTATCATAGATTGTTCTTTGGTTAGCGATGTTGAGAACCCTAAATACGATTGTACTATGAGTTTCGCTACATTATAAAAGTCGCACAATCAACGTTTATGCTTATTGTGTAAGGCCTTATCCACTGACGAAACGCAGCAAATGTGTTTACCGATTATTTACAATTATGGTATAATATCTTGTTGATTATGCTACTATTTTTAAACTCATCCTTCCTTAGTTGTTAAAGCAAAATAGGCTGCTACATGTTATCTCACTCCAAAGAAATCACCCGCGTATCCATCGAACAAGAAATGAAGCAATCCTATCTAGATTATGCTATGAGCGTTATCGTAGGACGCGCCTTGCCAGATGCCCGTGATGGTCTCAAACCTGTTCACCGCCGTGTGCTTTATGCTATGCAACAATTAGGTAACGACTGGAATAAGCCTTACAAAAAATCTGCACGTATCGTTGGCGACGTGATTGGTAAATATCATCCACATGGTGATAGCGCTGTGTATGACACTATTGTGCGTATGGCCCAGCCCTTTTCCTTGCGTTATCTCCTGATTGATGGGCAGGGTAACTTTGGTTCTGTGGATGGTGATGCCCCTGCAGCGATGCGTTATACCGAAATCCGTATGTCGAAGTTGGCGCATGCATTGCTAGCAGATTTAGAAAAAGAAACAGTCGATTTTGTTCTTAACTATGATGAAACCGAGCAAGTGCCCACCGTGTTGCCAACACGCCTGCCTAATCTGCTGGTCAATGGTTCCTCTGGTATTGCCGTGGGTATGGCGACCAACATTCCTCCTCACAACTTGATCGAGACGGTCGATGCCTGTATTGCCCTATTGGATAACAAAGAAGTCACCATTGAAGAACTAATGGCTTACATGCCCGGACCTGACTTTCCCACCGCCGGTATTATCAATGGCAGAGCGGGTATTTTACAGGCCTACCGAACAGGTCGTGGTCGCGTTTTATTGCGCGGAAAGACCACTATAGAAACCCACGAAACAACGGGTCGACAAGCTATTATCATTAATGAATTACCTTACCAGGTCAATAAAGCCAGGTTATTAGAAAAAATCGGTGAATTGGTAAAAGACAAAAAAATAGAAGGCATTACAGCTATACGTGATGAATCTGACCGGGAAGGTATGCGTGTCGTCATCGAAGCGCGTCGTGGTGAAAATGTTGAGGTATTGCTGAATAACCTATATTTACAAACCCAGCTGCAAGTGACATTTGGTATCAATATGGTGGCTTTAGACCACGGTCAGCCACGGGTAATGAATCTTAAAGAATTGCTGGAAGCCTTTATTGCCCATCGTCGCGAAGTAGTGACTCGCCGCACGATTTACGATCTGCGCAAAGCACGGGAGCGTGCGCATTTGTTAGAAGGTATGGCCGTAGCCCTGGCTAATATCGACCGCCTGATTGCTTTAATCAAGGCTTCAGCCAACCCTCAGGAAGCTAAAGAAAAGCTGCTGAGTGAGGTATGGGCTCCCGGGTTAGTGGTGGATTTATTAGAGCAGAATGGCAGCAGAATTTCTCGTCCGGAAGACTTGCCGCCGGAATATGGACTCGCAACTGCCGGTTATCGCTTATCGCCAGCCCAAGCACAAGCCATCTTAGATTTAAGACTGCATCGCTTGACTAGTCTGGAAAAAGATAAAATTTATCAGGAATATCAGGATTTATTGCGCTTAATATATGATTTGCTGGAAATTCTGAGTAATCCAGATCGCTTATTGCAGGTGATACGTGCAGAATTACTTGAGGTGAAACAACAGTTCGGCGACATTCGTCGCACCCAGATACTCGATAGTGAAGAAGATTTCACCATGGAGGATCTGATTCCGGAAGAAGCGGTAGTAGTCACCGTCTCTCATGGCGGCTATGCTAAAACCCAACCCATTACTGATTACCAGGCACAACGGCGTGGTGGCAAAGGTAAATCAGCTACGGCAATGAAAGAGGAAGATTTTATTGAACACCTCATCGTCGCTAGCACCCATGACACCTTATTGTGTTTTTCTAACCGTGGCAAGGTCTACTGGATAAAAACTTATTTATTGCCTCAAGCAAGTCGACTCTCGCGTGGTCGACCCTTAGTCAATCTATTGCCATTAGCGGAAGGAGAACGCATTAGCGCCTTACTGAGCTTGCGCGAGTATACCCAAGATCAATATGTCGTGATGGCCACAGCGCGTGGAACTATCAAAAAAGTCTCCCTGACTGATTTTTCCCGCCCACGCAACGATGGGATTATTGCTGTAGTACTCGAAGAAGGCGATGAGCTGGTCGGCGTAGATATAACGGATGGTCAACGTGAAATTATGCTGTTTAGCGATGCCGGCAAGGTAGTACGCTTCCATGAATCAAACCTCCGCGCCATGGGTCGCAAAACACGCGGGGTACGTGGCATTCGTCTCAAATCAAGCCAACGTGTCATTGCCATGATCGTTGCCAGAGCGGAAGGTACTATTTTAACTGCTACCTCTAATGGTTTTGGTAAACGTACCTCCATTGAGGAATACCGCCAATCTGCGCGTGGTGCGCAGGGTGTTATTTCTATACGCGTCAATGAACGCAATGGGGAAGTAGTGGGAGCGCTGGAAGTTGCTGATGGAGATGAGTTAATGTTGATCAGTGACCAGGGCCGTCTGGTGCGAACTCGTGTAGATGAGATTTCTTTGGTAGGCAGAAGCGCCCAGGGCGTTAAACTCATTCATATGAATGAAGCCGAACATTTGGTAGGTATTGAACGTATCGTTGATGTGCAGACGGACTGAAAGCCCGCATAATCGACTAAATTTAGAAAACATTATTACTTAAACACAAGGAGTTACGAATGCCTCGAGTTTACAATTTCAACCCAGGTCCCGCCGGTTTACCAGAAGAAGTACTAAAACAAGCGCAGGCCGAATTGCTCGATTGGCAAGGACTCGGCTTATCTGTCTTAGAAATAAGCCATCATGATCCTGCATTCTTAAAAATGGCGGAAGCTGCTGAAGCTGATTTTCGCGAACTACTAGCTATCCCATCTAATTATAAAGTTTTGTTCTTGCAGGGTGGGGCACGCAGTCAATTTTCAATGGTGCCATTAAATTTGTTATGGGGCAAAACCAGTGCCGATTATATTGAAACGGGTATTTGGTCAAAAATGGCTCTGACTGAAGCATCGCGTTACTGTAATGTAAATGTTGTTGCCAGCAATGCCGCACAAAATGCTACCACTATCCCGGCTGAGTCTGAATGGCGTTGTGATCCAAAGGCAGCTTATTTTCATTATGCGGATAATGAAACGGTTAATGGCCTGGAATTTAGTAATATCCCTAAAGCGCCTGAGGTCCCCTTAGTAGCTGATATGTCATCTAATATTTTATCGCGCGTCTTTGATGTCTCTCGTTTCGGCCTTATTTATGCTTCAGCACAAAAAAACGCTGGCCCAGCAGGGCTTACCCTGGTCATTGTGCGCGAAGATTTGTTGGGCGGAGCATCACCTATTACACCGACTATGTTCAATTACAAAGTACATGCAGACGCGCACTCCATTTATAACACCCCTCCAACATTTACCTGGTACATGATTGGCCTGGTATTTAAATGGTTAAAGCAGCAAGGAGGAGTTGCTGCTATAGAAAAGGTCAATAAACGCAAATCTGAAAAATTATATCAATATATTGATAGCAATGATTTTTATACAAATCCGATAGAGAAGCATTACCGTTCACGCATGAACGTTGTATTCCGCCTGGCCAATGAAAATCTGAATGCCTTATTTTTACAGGAGGCGCGTTCTGCTGGGTTGGAAGGCCTAAAAGGCCATAAATTGGTGGGTGGAATGCGTGCCAGTATTTATAATCCAATGCCAGAAGCTGGGGTGGATGCTTTAATTACCTTTATGAAGGATTTTGTTCAGCGTAATGGTTGAGTGGTTTCTTGCTCTCCAGTCTCTGGGAAGCTCTATGATCCCTCTCTCCTGATGGGGGCTTTGTTGAATAATTCAAAAGCGCCTCACCAAGAAGACGAAACTCCTACTCCTCCGGCTTAATTTTTTTCTTCCTACCCGAAGCATGCCGAGCACGTAGCTCGATATCAATATATTTATCAGTAATCGCACTGGACCCATGCCCTGCATCATCCCGAACATGTTCGCGCGGACGATGTTGAACATCATCCGAAATGCCGGTGTGACGCAACCAATGCACAGTAGCTGCTTTCAATTGTTCGGCTTCTTCTGCAAAACCGTCGCTGATTAAGCGAGAGATGGAGGCATCAAAACAGGATTGCACGATTGAGCGAATCTGGCGCGTGCTATTAATGGGCCCTTGACCCCGTATTTTGGGCAGTAATGGTGTTGTCTCTCCGGGATAGGGAAGTGGCGTCAGACCTAAACTTTGTCGGTAACGTCTCAAGGCAGCCAACATAGCATCGCTAACCGTAATGATACGCTGCTTATTGCCCTTACCAACTGTTGTGAACCACCAGTGACCGTCGCGATCTTTTTGAAAATGACCCATTTGTGGTTCCCAGCGTTTGCTGGCTGCTAGCTCGGAAATACGCAGATACATGCCATAAAGCGCATTCATCATAAACAATGTGCGCGCATGTTGCTGCGGTTCTTGGGTTGCCATTTGTTCTGCAGTTTCAATCACATAAAACCATTGAGTTTCACCTAAGCGCCTTATAATCGGTGTGGTTTGATATTTGCGCAGAAATTTACTTTTTTGACGAATTTGTGCCACTGGATTGTGCTCAACGTATTCTTCCTGCAAAAGATAACTATAGAAACTCCCCAGAATAGCGAAAATGGCCTGGAGTGCTTTCTGTGACAGGTTATATTTTTTAGGATCTGGCATCTCACCGCGGCTATGTGCAACTTTATCTATTGTAGCAACGAAAGGACGCCACTCAGGATTACAAATACGGGTACCATCTTTTTCTATAAAACGTGGCGCATTTTTAACGCCAATCCAAGCAGCGGGTGGTTTTTGACAGAATTCTACAAAGCTTTCTACATCATTACGCTTGATCTCTCGTAAAGTTTTTCCAGCTACCCACCAACTCCACTGTATCAGTCGTTCAACTTCGCGGCGGTAAGAAGAGAAAGTCGCCTCACTCCCACGATAAGAACGTAAAAATTGTGCGGCCTGGAAATAATCCTGACTTGCGCAAGGCAAATGCTCCACTGGATAGTCCAAAAAATTATTGAGATGTTCTAGAGTATCAAACAGTGGAGTCGGCGCTTGTTTCATTTTGGATTTTAATGGCATACCCAAGGCCGTCATTAATATTTTAATACTGAGTGTAGTACATATTCGCTTAATTTTTCTCTAGCCATTAACGCTTGCAATTCAATTAGAAAAGTCAGTGCCACCACTTCGCCTCCTAAGGCCTCTATCAATTCTATCGTGGCTTGCGCGGTGCCACCAGTCGCCAATAAATCATCTACAATCAATACGCGATTGCCGGGACTTATGGCATCTTGATGAATTTCCAGGCTTGCTTCTCCATATTCTAATGAGTAAGAGGTTCGATTGACTTTTGCAGGTAATTTATTCGGTTTACGTATGGGGATAAAACCTTTTTGGAGTTGATGAGCCGCCAAAGCGCCGAAAATAAAACCACGCGCTTCCATGCCAATTACCAAGTCTATATCACTATTCAAAAAAGGCTTGATCAGAGCCTCTGTAGCCACCTGTAATCCAGTAACATCTCTTAGCAAAGGGGTAATATCATAAAACAAAATCCCGGGTTTAGGATAATCCGGGACCTCCCTGATGAGCTGTTGTATATAATCGGTATTATTTGTAGTAGATGGTTTCATGTGTGAGTTCCTTGGGTTTCTTTCTGTCATCCTGAGCGTAGCGAAGGATCTCCATGAGGTGCCACCAGATGGGGAGCCTTCGCTACGCTCAGGATGACAGAGACGCTCCAGACGACAGAGACGATCAGGATAACAGTGTGGCTAGAGAGTGCGAGTTTATACTGTATAAATTTCCACGTCGATGGTAACCTCATGCTGGGCTATAACCATAGGAACACTCCGATATGATATTTAATAATATACTCCAAGCTATAGGAAAAACTCCTATTGTAAAGTTAAATCACATTGGCTCGAATTTACCCTGTGCATTATATGCCAAATGTGAATTTTTAAATCCCGGAGGTTCGGTCAAAGACCGCATTGGTTATTACATGCTAGAGCAGGCAGAGCAACGTGGTGAAATCAGGCCAGGTGACACCTTGATTGAACCTACATCCGGCAATACGGGCATAGGTATTGCATTGGCTGCAGCGGTGAAAGGATATAAAGTTATTATTACCATGCCGGAAAAAATGAGCCATGAGAAGCAGGTAGTATTAGAAGCATTGGGGGCAAAAATTTACCGCACTCCTAGCGAAGCAGCTTGGGATGCGCCGGAGAGCCACATTTCTCTGGCAAAACGACTGCAGCAAGAAATTCCACATTCGCGGATTTTAGATCAATATAGCAATCCTGATAATCCTGGTGCTCATTTCAAGTTTACTGCTCAAGAAATCCTCGATGATATGGATGGAAAATTAGATATGCTGGTGGCCAGTGCGGGTACTGGCGGCACAATTACAGGTCTCGCCCAACGACTGAAACAAGCAAAACCCGACATTAAAATTATTGGTGTGGATCCCATCGGCTCTATTTTAGGCGGTGGTACTGATGTGAAACCTTATCTGGTAGAAGGTATAGGTTATGATTTTATACCGAAAGTGCTGGATAACAGCCTGGTAGATGAATACATCAAAATTAACGATAAGGATTCTTTTGTAATGGCGCGACGCTTGATTTGTGAGGAAGGTCTATTAGTGGGCGGTTCTTCGGGAGGAGCGGTATGGGCTATGTTACAAGTAGCGAAAAAATTACGTCCCGATCAACGCTGTTTGGTCATTTTGCCGGATTCAATCCGCAATTACATGTCAAAATTTGTGGATAATCAGTGGATGCAGGAGCATGGTTTTTTATGAGAACGGCTACACAACAAAAACCAGCCACTCGGGTTATCCATGCCGGCCAGCATCCCGACCCGTCAACAGGCGCAGTGATGATGCCCATCTATGCGACTTCTACTTATGCCCAACGAAGTCCCGGGGAACATCAGGGATATGAATATTCACGCACCCAAAATCCCACTCGTTTTGCTTTTGAGCGTTGTATTGCAGATTTAGAGTCAGGTACCCGCGGATTTGCATTTGCTTCAGGCATGGCGGCAACAGCGACTTTACTAGATTTATTATCTCCGGGGGACCATGTCCTGGTCATCGATAATGTTTATGGAGGAACTTATCGATTATTTGAAAATGTTCGTCGTCGTTCTGCTGGGTTGCAATTTTCATTCGTAGATTTTACGGATATGGCCATGGTGCAGGCTGCTATGTTGCCTAATACACGTATGATTTGGGTTGAGTCTCCCAGCAATCCCTTGTTGAAGCTAGTCGATTTAGAGGCTGTCGCTGCCCTAGGAAAAAAACATGCAGTTTTGACAGTGGCTGATAATACTTTTGCTACGCCATTGGCGCAGCGTCCCCTTGAGTATGGGTTTGATATTGTTATGCATTCCACCACCAAATATATCAATGGTCATTCTGATATAATTGGCGGAGCTATAGTCGTAGCAGATCCCGCATTAGCGGAACAATTAGCTTTTTTGCAGAATGCATCAGGAGGCATCGCCAGTCCCTTCGACAGTTTTTTGGTGTTACGTGGCATGAAGACATTAGCGCTGCGTATGCAACGCCATACCGAGAATGCTCAGCAATTAGCCGCTTGGTTGGAGCAGCATCCCAAAGTAGCCAAGGTATATTATCCAGGTTTACCTAGCCATCCACAATTCGTCCTCGCTCAGCGCCAGATGCAATTGTTTGGCGGCATGGTGAGTGTCGAATTGCAAGGTGATTTGGAACAGACTAAAAATCGCCTGACGCGCTGTCAATTGTTTACCTTGGCGGAAAGCTTGGGCGGTGTTGAGAGCTTAATTGAGCACCCGGCTATTATGACCCACGCGTCTATTCCCAAAGTCGAACGTGAAAAAATGGGCATTACCGATAATTTCATCCGCATATCCGTAGGAATTGAAGATGTAGGTGATTTACGTGATGATTTACAGCAGATGTTGGCTGATTAAATGGTACCGAGCCGCGACCGTTAGGGAGCGTTTACGGAGCAACGTAAACGCTTGATATAGGAAACTCAAATGCACCAGTGGAAAATTTTTTTCTTAAGCTTATTACTCTTTAGCCATACCGCCATTTATGGCGCCTATCCGCCACCCATTGCCGCTCAGCATGGCATGGTAGTCAGTAGTCATCCTCTTGCCTCACAAGTGGGAGTAGATATTCTCAAGCAAGGTGGCAATGCAATTGATGCTGCCGTCGCAGTAGGTTATGCCTTGGCCGTGGTTTATCCCGCTGCTGGCAATCTGGGAGGGGGTGGGCTTATGACAGTGCATTTAGCGGATGGCAAAGATATTTTTTTGAACTTCCGCGAGAAAGCACCTTTAGCGGCTAGCAAAAATATGTATCTGGACCAGAAGGGTAATATAATTCCAGGTCGCAGTATTAAAGGATATTTAGCGATAGCGGTGCCGGGTACAGTATTAGGTTTAAATACTGCACTTAAGAAATATGGCAGCATGTCCTTGCAACAAGTGATGTCACCCGCGATTAAATTGGCGCAACAAGGATATGTATTATCAGCAGAAGATATAAAAATTTTAAATACGGCTAGTGTGGATTTTAAACAGCAGTCTAATGTAGCCGCTATATTTCTTAACCAGGGTCAGCCTTATCAAGTGGGCGATCGCCTGGTGCAGTCGGATTTAGCAGCTACGTTAAAAATAATTGCGGAACAAGGGAGTGATGCATTTTATAAAGGTTCCATCGCGGACCGTATAGTAGAGGCTGCAAAAGCGAATAATGGCATTCTAACTAAAGAAGATTTTACTCAATATAGCGTAGAAGAACTCAAACCCATCTATTGTAATTACCGCGGTTATACCGTTATTTCTGCACCTCCGCCCAGTTCGGGTGGCATTACCTTATGTGAAATGTTGAATATTGTGGAAGGGTATCCCCTGACTTATTTAGGCTTTCATTCTGCTCAGAGCATCCATTATTTAGTCGAAGCGATGCGCTATGCTTTTTATGATCGTAATAATAACCTCGGTGATCCGGATTTTATTACTAACCCAGTCGATCTTTTAATTTCTAAAGATTACGCACAACAAATCCGTACTAAAATATCACCTTTTCGTGCAACGCCATCAAATGAATTATCTGGAACTCCAATCCATGAAGGCAATAACACTACGCATATCTCTATAGTTGATCCTATGGGTAATGCCGTTAGTATGACCTACACCCTCAATAATCGTTTTGGTGCGCGAGTCATTGCAGGTAATACCGGATTTTTCCTCAATGATGAAATGGATGATTTCACCAGCAAGCCTGGAGTCCCCAATCAGTTTGGTTTGGTGCAAGGGGTTAATAATGCCATAGAACCTGCCAAGCGTCCCTTAAGCTCTATGACACCTACTATTGTATTGAAAAATGATAAGCCCTATATCATTTTAGGCGCTCCTGGAGGTTCCACTATTATTACCGGGGTGCTGCAGACAATCTTGAATGTAATAGATTATGAAATGGATATTAAAACAGCTGTAGATGTGCCTCGTATCCATTTTCAGTGGCTGCCGGATGAAATTTGGGAAGAGCCTCTGGCAGTATCTGCCGATTCAGCAGAAAAACTGTCGCTGATGGGGTACAAAGAAGTGCCCGCACCTTATCCATTATCTTTTGTTGAAGCTATATTGCTTGATCCCAGCACACATACTTTGTATGGGGCGGGGGATGATCGCATGCCTTTGAGCACGGCTGAAGGTTACTAAATGTGTATTAGGGTATTGTAACTTCCTCGACCACGTGTGGGAACACTATGATCCTCTCTTCTCAGCGTTCTGCCGCAAGAGAAAGAGGATTACAATGCCTGCTAGAATTATCCACTTCCTTGTGGGAGAGATATTCAATTAAAATTTATGAATATCTATAACCAACCACATCTTGTTTGCTGCTATGTAAGCCACGATCTTCTAATTTTTGCAATTTGTTAGAACCAGTCGGAATAGGTGCGAGTCTTTTTTGAGGGGTATGAAATCCAACTCTATTTATACCAGGTATGACAGACTTAACCTCTTCTGAATCTGCAATTTTTAATCTTTTTCGAGCATCGTTGTTGAAATTAGAGTTTGTTCTTTTGGCTGGTGTATACCGAGGAGGGGATTCTGATATAGTTGTTTGTATAGATAATAATTCTGATTCATTTAGGTCTTCATCATCACTTATCACTTCATTCAACATAGCAGCAATTGCTTTTTCATCCGCATCTTTTCGATTTTTTGCTATTTTTTTATCAAACCTTGGCGTTTTTTTTTGCTTCTGTTCTGACATGAGACACACACTCCAAATATATAAATAATAGTAGTAAAATACATTATAAATATTAAGAAAGTATTAGTTACATGAAAAAATATTTATTAGTTAGGAATAGACTTTAAGCACCTCTTGTATATTGATCCCTTTACTACTATCCATTCCTAGATAATTAAGTAGGTATACATCCAATGGGATATCAACCACCCTATGTAAATAGGAGGAAGCCTCACGAAACATCAAGCCTTTTGGAGTGCGAATAGCAAACCCTATATGTGAAATGTCCGTTAAAGTCCCAATTTGGCTTTTTAATTTTTTATTAGGATCTACTATCTCAATAATTGCTCCAGAAGGAATTTGTTGGAAGATAGTGTCATTGGGTTCTCTATAAGTATTAAATAAACGCGTCATAGGCAAATAAGCCAATTGGCTCAGTTGTTTTCGAAAATGGCTAGCTTGATTATGTAAATCTTGTAGCCGTTGCTGGGTTGCTTCGGGAGATAAGGGATGTAAAAATTTAAGGTTATTGGCTTTGAGGAAACTGAACCACTCAGGTTTATTGATGAGCGTGTGTTTTATAGAAAAAATGGGTTTCCCTTGGTTATCCACGATCTGTTTAGTAATATCCTGCACGTATCCTTTGCGCGCATTATTTATATTCCAGTCGATCTCCATAAAATGATTGCGAGTAGTAAAGTCTGGCCTACCATCGATGTAATTTATTTCCTTGTAGGCATATTGAAATTGCTGCAAATTATCTGATTCTGCTAAGGCTAAAACCGTATTTACATAAGTAACACAATCAAAGATGTCAGTGCGATAGAGTGGGCTTTGGTCATAATAACCAGCTGGGCCTTCACCGGCAGGACCAAGAGAATAGGGTTTACCATAAAAAACCATGCTATCAATAGCCAGCCTATCTTTGATGCTGGAAGAGTGGTTGTCTAAGGTGGATCGTTGATATAAATACTGAATTTCTTGGTCATATTTATGTAAATCATAAGGCGAAATCATTTGATGCTGAAATTCATTCATTGCGGCCAGATTTGGCAAAGAAATAAAAAAAACGATTAATCCCAGAAAAAAATGCTTCAGATTTTCACTCCTTCTAATTCTTTTTTTTCAGCAGTCCATACCAATACCCAACGCGTTGCCACAGCAAGTAGGGCTCCTGCGCTAATCGCGCTCCAGCCCAGAGAAGAAAAAGTATGACTGAAACTGCTATTGGTGATCAAAGGATTGTTTATTCCAGAACTTCCCAAAGCGATGCTAGAGAAAATGCTGGCTAATATAGCTGCTACGCCGGTCATTAGCATCCACGTTCCCATAAATACACCCTGGTAAGCTACTGGCGCCAAATACCCTATCATCGCAAAACCAATAGGGGAAATAAATAACTCGCCCAGACTTTGTAAGACCAAAGAGGCAGCAACCCAAATAAAACTAGTATAACCGTGATAATCTGCAAACTTAATACCTAAAGTCAAAATCAGAAAACTAATGCCTATGAAGAGCAAAGAACAGGTAAACTGCAGCGGTAATGAGATATTAATTCCTCGTAAACGCAATCGACGAAATAAAAAATTTAATAAGGGTCCGCCGATTATAACAATGCTCGAATTAATGGCCAGCGCCCATTGTGGCGCTATTACGTATCCTAATAAATGCCGGGTTACATTATGTTCAATAAACAAGTTTAATCCCATCGGCATAAATAAATATAATGTCCAGAAGACAATTGATAATAAAGTGAGCAGTAGATAGGCCCATATCTTATTTTTAGCCGCCTGATTCTGTTGGCGGAAAGCAATGCGAATGACATTGGCAAGCATAACCAGGCCCAAAATCAGAACCAGCATGCGTGTTAGTCGCGCATGCCGTAATAATAGGGTCAATACGATGAGGGTCGCACCAATAATGCTTAACCCTTTTAAAGCGTCTTTTGCGCGCTGAAGCCTGGATTTATGGCTTAAATAAGTATCACGATCACGTAAGGTATGCCAATTAAAAAAAGCGATTATGAGGGCCACTACATTCCCGGAAGCCGCTGTTAAGAACAGCATGGAATAATTGGAGCGTAACTCAAAATAACCGCCGAGTAAAAACCCCAGCAAAAAACCGGTGCAAAGCGCACTGTAATTCCATAAAAATGCACTTTCACGGCCTTTATCTTGCGGGGAAAATAACTGAGTTAACAGGCAGTTAATACAGGTGATGTTCATGCCAGCGCCTGCCAGAAATAACGATAAACCCAAATAAAGCCAGGTGAGGTCTTCCAGAGCAATTATCCCGCAACTGATTATTTGCAAGAGCATCGCAAGGGCAAATAATACCCTGTAACTTATGAATCGCCCTCCACAAAAGCCTCCTAATAAATGTGCCGCGTAGTTGATGGCTAAAAAACTACCGGTGATGGCGGTGGCAGTCACATTGGGCAAATGTAATGTATGCGTGATATATAAAACCAGAGTGGAATAAAGCACGCTTAAAGATACAGTGGCAAACATTTGCGTAAATAAAAGTGCGAGTGCACCTTTTTTTCCAGATGGCGCGGTATTGGCGGTAATGAGTTCCATTTAGAGATACCCTTTGGAATTATTCAACAATGCCCGTTTGCGGTGAAAGGTTAAAAAGGAAGAAACCTCACTTTGTTTCGACTCCCCCTACTATGCAAAGTTCCATTCCGTGGTATGCCATACTTTTACCGTTGATCTATGGGCCACGCTAATTAAAGCAGTTTTGGCGCAGACGGTAGATAATAATCTATACAAATCATGTTCCGTAGACTCATCCAGCGCTGAAGTTGCTTCGTCCAAAAATAGAAAATCAGGGGTATGCAGAATAGCCCGAGCAAGGGCGATACGTTGCTGTTCGCCGATGGAAAGAATTTGCGACCAGTTGTCATATTGGTCGATTTTATCCTGTAAATGCGAAAGATGGCATGATTCCAATATTTCCAGCAAACGCTCATTCGAAAGATCGTGCTGAAGATAAGACAATATTTGCTTAAGGGTCCCTAAAGGTAGATAAGGCTTTTGTGGCAAAAACAATAAGCGTGCATCCGCTGGCAAATATAAACTTCCTTCAGCGTAGGGCCAAATACCAGCCAGAGTGCGCAGTATTGTGGTTTTGCCACAGCCTGAAGGCCCTGATATTAATAATTTTTGTTGAGGATTAATGCATAAATCAAGGTTTTCCAGAAGGGCACTGCCATCGGGAAGTCTAATGGTGAGATCACGTGCGCTGATGCTACTGCTGGGGATAGGGGTATGCTTGAGGCGGGAATGATGTTTGCTTTCTTGTATACGCTGGTTAAATGTGAGTAACCTATTAGTGGTGGCTTTCCATGTGGCAATGTCGCCATAACTATTGATTATATAAGATAATGAACCCTGCACCTGACCGAATGCCGCTCCTGTCTGCATTAAACCGCCCAATTCCATCCGGCCTGTAAAAAACCGTGGTGCAATCACCACATAGGGAAAAATATTAGCAACTTGACCATAGCCCGAAGTAAACCAGGTTAACTTTTTTTGCCGTCTCATAATTTGCCAATAGTTATCAAACACGGCTTTGAAACGGTGCAGAAAATTTTGCTTTTCATGAGGCTCGCCTTTATAAAAGGCAATGCTTTCGCTATTTTCGCGTAACCGCATTAAATTAAAACGGAAGTTAGCTTCATAGCGTTGCTGGTCAAAATTTAATCTAATGAGTGGGCTTCCCAGGCGCATAGTGATCCAAGTTCCCAGAAAAGAATATATCAGTGCTACCCATACCATGTAACCTGGGATGTATACGTTGAACTTACCGACATGAAATTGCAGAGCACCTGATAAATGCCACAAAATAGTCAAAAATGAAAATAAAGTAACTACGGCACTTATTAATCCTAGCGATAAGCCTAAGGTCAGATTAATGAATTGGTTGATATCCTCACTGATACGTTGGTCAGGGTTATCAGTATTGTGACCCGTTAGCTCCATAAGGTAATAATTTTGTTGCTCCAGCCATTTTGATAAATAATTATCGGTTAACCAACGGCGCCAGCGAATCTGTAACATCTGATTCAGATAAGTGCTATATACAGTAATCACAATAAAAATTACCGCCAGATAACAAAAATGCACTATTTGCACCATAAACTCATGCATCTTATGGTTTTGTAGCGTGTCATAAAAAACGTTATACCATTTATTAATGAGTACGTTTATATATACCTGTCCCAGGTTCAGCAGTATGATAACCGTCAATAAGAGTATGGCTAACCATTTTTCCTGTGATTTCCAATAGGGCGCAATTAATGACCATGTATCCTTCAGGAAAGATGCTGATTTTTGCATGTGATTGTCCATTTTTGACGTTAAGGCACTGTAAAGAAAGATTATATTCTAATTTACCCATAAAAAATATTATGAAAAATTCCTTTTCCACTATCCGCGCTTTCTGGCAAGAATTTGATTTTGCCTCCCCCCGAGTTATTAATAGCTTGAAAACAGCTATCGCCTGTGTTTTAGGTTATTTGCTAGTGCTATGGTCGCCACTGCCGCAATCGCAGTGGATTGTCATTACTATTATAGTGGTAATGGGTGCCCAGACTAGTTTAGGGAGCCTAGTGATTAAATCGTATATGCGTTTTTGGGGGACGTTATTTGGGGCATTATTTTCTACGGCTGTTTATTTATTAGTGGGAACTGATCCCTTAGGCACTGCTATTGCCCTGTTTTTTGTGGTACTGGTTTTAGCGTATATTGCTACTAACCCGGGTGATATTAGTTATGCGGGCACCTTGGGCGCAGTCACCGTGGCGATTATTTTATTAAATCCAAAAGTCAATTTCCAAATTATATCGGCCAGGTTTATAGAAATCATTGTCGGAATAATTATTGCATTATTAACTTCGAAATTGATATTCCCAATTTATTCCCATCGGTTATTGCTACGTAATGTCGCGAATAATTTACAAAATCTACAATGGCATTTTCAACGCAGTATAAAAATGGATCCTAATGAGTTAACTGCGGAGCTAGATGGGCTTGATACGAAAATTGTCAGCAGTTTTTCCACACAGCGTAAACTAATACGAGAGGTTGGATTTGAATCGAGCAAGTATCGCCGTCACCAACAGGTATTCAATGATATTTTGCAGGCAGAAATAAAATTATATCGCGCAAATAATTTGATGTTCCTGAGCTCTCATGTGTCACCTCATAGTGTTCTTACCATTGCCGAGCTTGCCGGCCTGGAGAAATTCAAGCAGGGAGCCAGTCAAGCTTTAACTTTGCTAGCTGATGCGCTGCGTTCAGGAAAGGAGCAGCAAGCTGAACTTATGGTTGCGGGATTAATCGAAGATATGGAACATGAATTTAAGAAAGTGATAAACCAAAAACAGTTTGAGCATATCGCTTATGTTAACGCCTTTTTATTTGGTGTCAGGATGCTTATGGATGAATTATTCAAATTGGGTGAGTTGATAGGGCAAATCTATAGCGAACAGGATGTGAAAAATAAGAGCAAGCAGTCATCCTGAGTGCAGTGAAGGATCTCCGTCTAGTGGCATTTCATGGAGATCCTTCACTGCGTTCAGGATGACTGCTTTCTGATGACAGCTAGTTCCATTTAAAAACTATACTGCAACATCACCCGGTTATAATAAAACGTTCCTTTGCTGGGATCACCCGTCTGAATCCCCAAGCGGTTACGAATTGACAGACCTTTGAGAGGTTTGGATTTAAAGGCATAGGTAATATCAAAATCCGTTTCCTGGGTATTGGCAAAATAAGGTTGTGTGTAATACCTAGCATAGCTAGTGGTGAAGGTTAGCTTTTTATCAAATGCGAAAAAAGTCCCGGCAATTTTGAAAGCATTGCCTGGGGCTTTTTCAACCAAGCCTGCAATCATAGAAGTCGTATACAGAGGATCGCTTGCATAACCCGCGGTATAGGGTGACACAATGTCGCCATTTTTAAATGCGTCATTTGCAGAAAAAACTTTATTCCAGGCCACAGTTACTCGTGCAATCGGCATTTCTACACCTATGATGGCACCCAGTGCATTAGAGCTAGCCTGACCGCTTGACACTTGTGCGAGGATATTGTCTCCATCCCCACCTTCAGCCAATCCTTGAATTCCCAGCAAGGGGTTAAAGCCGGAATGGTTTTTGAATGTGTATTGTGCATCGCCATACAACAATTTGGCAAAATCAAAAAATTGATAGCCCCATAATTGTGCGGCAATGGTTTCAGTTTTATAGTTCACGCCTAACGCTTGCGCTCCGTCGTCTGTCGTATTTCCTAATGCAGCAATACCTTGCCCTAAATTTGCGGGATTATATAAATTAGTGGCTGAAAATCCATCTGCTACTCGACTTTTGAATTCAAAAATGCGTAAGCCAGAGAAAGTCAGATCAGGGTTTGGATTCCAGGTTCCATAAAATCCACGGTAAGTCGCAGGAATCATGCGAGAGTCAGATGGACCTAGCCACGGCGTATTAATAAGCTGATCGCCGGCACGAATCAGGAAGTTCTCGCGTTTATATTGCAGATAAAGCTGACCTAATACTGTTACTGAATCTCCTGGTAAAGTTTGGTCAACGTGCTTAGGATTATCGCTATTTAACCCTAGATCTTGAGCGCTATATAATGCCGCCCCTACCTGAAAACCTCCCAGAAAGGGGGCGGTAAGAATACGAATATTGCCACCCAATGAATAAGCGGATTGGCTGGGGTCATCGAATCCAGTCGGAACTTCGTGAAAATTGCGGGAAAAATAGTAATTGCGTATATCGCCATCTATAGTGGACTGACCAAGGAAGTTGGCAATCTCGTCATACCATTGATCAGCACTAGTTAGATGGCTAGTGCTGTCATCAGCCAGTGCTGATCTATTCGCCCCGAGAGTACCTAAGCTGATTAATATTATAGAAATTAAAGATTTAATATGTGCTGATTTCATTTAGTTGAATACCCTTGAAAATTACTTACTATCCTACCCCTAGCTTTCCTATATTTGGGCATTTGAGCACATAAGTATTACTGAAATATGACGGGATTTTTGCAAGTTAACGGTCGCTAGCTGTCATCCTGAACGCAGTGAAGGATCTCCATCTAGTGGCACCTCAAGGAGATCCGTCGATCTTATATCAAGATCATAGTGTTTGAGACGTGGGAAAAAATTGTTAGAGTTTGTGTTGACGCCCACTCGTTATTTATTATTACCTTTGGGCAGGTCTCCATAAAGATATTAAGAGGCGAGAAAATAAATTTCAAACTAAGAGGAGGTCTGCCAGGAGCAGTTCGGAGTTTTTATGCGCAAAAATCGAATAATAAAATGGGCTAAAAACCGAGTTTATTGAGGCAAAAGTGAAAATTTGTGCTCTGTGCATTTTTTGGAGGTAAATTTTGAGAAGGGTGGCGAAAAAACTGCGGCAGCATTCGAGACATAAGCTTATTCACCGAGAATTCCTGGGAAAAAATCACCTGGTGTCTCGTCGGCGAGCTTTCCTGCGAACGGCAATTCGGAGACACGATCAAAATTGGCCGTCGCGGTTCTCTAAGCGGCATGCTTAAAATTCATGGCAAACAAGGGCATATTGCCTATCCCCATCTGGCGGATAACCCCACTCACCGCAGCTTGGCCGGGTTGAAAGCTCTTTGCGACACCCAGTGGGATAGGGGCATCGACAATTTTCCTCCATCGTCCTTCCAAATTTCCAACCTCAATGCCGGAACCGGCGTTGGCAATATTATCCCCAATAATCTGACCGCCTTATTCAATTTTCGTTTTTCCCCCGCTTCGACCCCTACCGAATTACAGCAAAAAGTCCAAGAAATTTTGGATCAACATCAACTATGCTATAATTTAAATTGGCAGCTTTCCGGTGAACCCTTTTTTACCGGAAGGGGCAAACTGTTAGAAGCCACCTGCGCCGCAATTACACAAATCACCGGCGTGACACCACAACTTTCAACCGCTGGCGGCACTTCTGACGGCCGCTTCATCGCCCCCAGCGGTTCTGAAGTGATCGAACTGGGACCTGGCAATGGATTCCATCCATCAGATTAATGAACGGGTGCGGATAGAGGATTTGCTGCAGTTGACGCAGGTTTATGAGCTGATATACCCGTTCCACTTAGGATTTCGGTGTTAGAGTAGTCCAGCTTGTGCTGAGATTTGTTCGATCTGATTGAGTAAAAACGTGATGTTAGAAAGCCAATACCTTAACTGAATCCCGCGGGACAGGAATAGTCGACTTGTCGTCCCGGCAGGAAGCCGGGATCCAGTTCATAGGATGTGAAAGTTTCGCTTCCTGCGCCCTGGATCCCGGCTTCCTGCCGGGACGACTATGTCGGTTATTCTTATTTCGAGTTTTTACGATTGAAGATCGGACGAAGATTAGTGCAAGATGGACTGCTCTAACACCGAAATCCTAAGTGGAACGGCTATATTAACGAGATTATTGAAAGATAGAAAAAAGAAAACGTAGAAATTGATCTTAGGGCTTGTGCAAAAATAAAAGTTATTTTTGCACAAGCCCTAAATTCCAATTAATGATAAAAAAATGAGCGCGAGGATAAAATATGGAAGACAAAAAAAAGAAAATTGTTAATGTAGCCACAATTGAAACCGTTGGGTCAACAGGTTTTAATAATTCTAGCGGTAGCGAATCCAGCAGATCTAGTAGTTCCAATAATTCCAGCATTGGCTCTAGCTACACCTTGATCAGAAATGTTGGTGTCCATAAAACCCAAGCCAACGCTCCTCTCCACTCTAAACAAATCTTTAAAACAATAGATGCTCAACTTGGCCGAGTAATGCATGTTTAAATGACTATTTTTATGGCGTAGAGTTGACAATTGACAAGCTCAAGATTGAAAAGCAATTGCAACGTTTAGGCTCTTATGTTGGTAATCTAAGAGACTTAAACAAAAAAGATAAAACTGAGCGTATGCTTAAGATATGCCATTATTTGAAATCGTTAAACGATATCTGCCCGCAAATTGAGCATCCTAAGATTTCAGGGACTTCAATACAGGTAGCTAAATCTGGATCTAATACATCGTCGAGTGAAATTTTATTAGGCGAGGCCTTGAGGTTGCATAGATCACCCTCAGGTTCAGAAAATAAAACTTTTGATAATAAGAATAATCACAGCATTGAACCTTTGACTGCAGAAAATAATGATGAGGTGGAAAGCGGCGGGAAACAAGTAAATAGTAGTCAAAGAAAATGAATGCAAAGAAAAACATGAGGTTGTGATTGTTAAACATTGGAAATAACAAAGATATAGATAATGATTCGTCTGTCTAAAAAATAGATTAAGCACTATATACTTGAAGCGTTTGAGATTTAGGTGTTGGAGCAGTCTAGCTTGGTGATCATTTTGATTAGAAATTTGCACAAATATAAAATAAAAAGTACACTAAATTTTTTTTAAAGAACAAAACAGGCGGTATTATGTCATCTCAATGGTTCAAAACTAATTTATTTAAGGGGTTTCACACAAAGGATACTAAACAAGTACCCAAAGAACCTGGTGAAATTAAATTTGCAGAAATTGATGAAAGATCTCCAGGGGATCTAATGAAAGTGGCCGTAGATAAAAAAAGTTTTACATTTATTAAGCTTAGCAATTTTCTTCAATCTCAATACGCGGCAAAGAAGCCTTTGTGCAGCAACCAGGAGATAAATGAAAGCTATTCTGAGATCATTGAAACCTATTTACCTGACCCAGAACGCACACCTACTAATGCCACATTGTGTGGGCTGAGAAAAAGATGTTATGGCCTGCGGGACGAAATATTAGAATTATATCGTGAAAAATCTTCAAAATATTGCAAGGAATTAGATACCTTAATCGACTTTGCAGAAAAACTACTACCTAAAGAACTTATGACTATTGAGGTTAATCTAGAGCCATCCCAGGGCTGTTCCATTTGAAAGAAAGAAAAGAGGTCAAGATCCAGTATTAAGAGGCCCTTTATGCAAGTTCAAAATACTGAAAATACTAATAAAAAAAGGAAGAAAATAGCTAAAAAGATTAAAAAAATTACTAATAGTAATAAAAAAGACTCAGTAACTAATTCAGTCGCCTCAAGTCAAGAAACCAGGAAATTAGAAAAAAAATTGAAAAGCTCATCCTCAAGCATAAGTTCATCATCAAATGGATTATTAGCTTCTTTATCAATTCCTCATGTTCCTGACCAAAAAAACATCAATTCGCTGCCGATTAATAGCCACACTCCTTTGTCTATTAACTCTTTTTCTGACATCAATGAAAATACAATACTGACGCTAATCCGAGAGGCTAATAGCGGCAATGTATACGCACAATGTGATTTGGCGTTTTGTTATGCGGAAGGTTTATTTGTTGAAAAAAGTGGTCATGATGCACTTCGCCTGTACAGAGCAGCATCTGAAAAGTGTTTAGCGGAGGCTAATTATGCTTTAGGCACCTATTATTATGATAAAAGTGGGATTGATAAGGGTCGCAAGGAAGTAACGTATGAGCTGCAGCGTCTTTCTGGAGTACCTTTTTATTTAGATGGGCTTAACAAGGATGACCGAACGGCAGTGTTTTATTTGACTTATGCTGCTAATAGTGGCCATGCGGCGGCTCAATACACTTTAGGCAGATATTATTACGAAGGTAAAGGCGTCGAAAAAAATACAGTCGAAGCAAATAAAAAAGAAGCAATACGATTATTTAAACTAGCTGCGGATCAGGGTGACAAGGAAGCAATAAAAATATTGCATGAATTGAATAAAAGCAGTGTAGAAGATAATAAAAACCAAAACCAACTGTCTTCCAGCCATTTTAACTTCAACTTCTGCGCCAGCTCCTCAAATTTGCCTACCCTATCAACTCCATTTAATAGTAATAATTCGGTTTCATCTACGAGTTCATCATCGGTTGACACCAGTGTATCCAATAATTCCGATAAGAACTCGATAGATCTTAAAGGTATCTTTGGATAATTGTGTTGGAGGAAAAGCCATGCTGGAGGCTGCGGCCTAGATATATCAGAAATGAAGGGATCTCTATAATTTTTGTGACTATTCAGCATCGTAACTAGGGAGCCGATAGTGACACCTTCCCCCACAAAAGCGGGGGCAGCTGTGGTTTAACTAGCTGTCAATTTTTTAAAATTATACTGCTTTGGCAGAAAAAATCCGAGCCGCGCGCGTCAGCAACAGCAATTCCCGGCGAATAACATTTTGCTAACCCATTCAAACAAAATATACACAGATTTATTATCCATGCAGTCATTCATGGTTCTTTATGATGTTGCATTTGCCGATGAAACGACGCTACAAGTACTCAATGAGCCCAGCAGACGAGCGCAAACCAAGTCGTTCATTTGGTGTTTTGTCGGGGGACCCCCAGATCAACGCTGCTTACTTTATCAATACCACCCACAGCGATCGGCTAATGCGGGGGATAGTTATGATACTGACAGGAGGAGGTTACTGTAACATATGGGAGCTGGCGTCAGGCTCAGCTCCGGCTCCCAATATAGTTGTCTATAAGTGCTTAATAATTGCATCTGTCATTTCCCGCGTGCCTACCCATGATGCCTTATCCTGCAGGGTGAGATCGCGAGTGCGAAAACCAGCGTTTAGAGTATTTTGTATAGCAGTTTCAATAGCTTCGGCTTCTAGATATAAATTAAACGAATAACGTAACATTAATGCTACTGATAAAATCTGCGCAATAGGATTAGCTATATTCTGACCGGCGATATCGGGTGCTGACCCGCCGGAGGGTTCATATAATCCAAATCCCAATTCGCTAAGGCTGGCTGAGGGAATCAGACCTAGACTGCCGGGTAATGCGGCAGCTTCGTCAGACAGAATGTCGCCAAATAGGTTAGCCGTCAAAATGACATCGAATTGCCCTGGGTTGATCAATAATTGCATGGCGCAATTGTCTACTAGCATATGTTCGCAGCTGATATCAGGATGTTTTTTTGCTACTTCAGAAACTACCTCGCGCCATAGTTTAGAAGTGTCTAATACATTAGCTTTGTCTACTGAAGTAATTTTTTGCTTTCTTTTGCGTGCTAATTGAAAACTGCGTTCTGCAACTGAAGCAATTTGTAATTCATCATATTCGGCGATATCTGAGGCATGGCGGACGTCATTATGGGTAAATCGTTTATGTTCACCAAAGTAAATATCACCGATTAATTCACGCACTATTAAAATATCTACTCCATTTGCGATCACCGATGCTTTAAGAGGAGAAAGTTCCTGCAGGGCTGGATAAATCCGCGCTGGGCGCAGGTTAGCATTGAGGTTTAATGTTTTACGTAAGGCGAGTAAGGAATTTTTTTCACAGTTTTGCCATTTAGGCAAGTGTGCTTCTTTGAGAGGTCCGCCGACGGAGCCAAAAAGTATTGCATCGGATTGTTCGCACAGCTGCCCTGTTTCTTCAGGAAAATGAGTGCCATATTTATCATAAGCTGCGCCGCCAATATATCCTTCTTTGAAACTAAAAGTGTGATTGAATTTAGCGGCAAGTGCATTTAATACCCGAATCGCTTGCGGCATAACGTCTTGGCCTATGCCATCACCGGCTAGAATTGCGATGTTTTTATTCATGGAACGTTCCTGTTTTTGAATATTGAATAGATGGATTTCTTTTACCCTATGGGGGTTGAAGGATCAACACAAAATATTTATTAATGGGGGGATTACAGAATTATTGCCACTAGAGGCTGCCCCCATCCTAACCTTCCCCCGCAAGCGGGGGAAGGGACTGGTTGGGTGGGATAAGTTAAGCTATGCAGCCAATCCTATATTAGCTCGAGTAAATCCCTTCCCCCGCTTGCGGGGGAAGGTTAGGATGGGGGCAGTCTCTAATGGCATTTTTATCTGAATGTCAAGATCTAAGTTTTTAACATTCAGTCTCGCGCTTCTTAAAATATTCATCAATTTTTTGCTTGTTGTTCAATAAATAATCCAGATCATCCAGCCCATTGATAAAACAATATTTGCTGAACGGATCCATATCAAAAGTAAATTTTTCATTATGGTTGGTGGTAACAGTCTGCTGTTCAATATCAATTTGCAACTGGTAATTGGCATTCGCTGCATGATTAATCATATCCGTGATGGCCGCTTTTGGCAGTGCAATTAAGATCAAACCATTTTTGGCACTATTGCCACGAAAAATATCTGCAAAAGAATGGGCGACAATTGCTTGGATGCCAGCTTCGCGCAACGCCCAGACAGCATGTTCTCTGGAGGAACCACAGCCAAAGTTTTCCTGGGAGATCAGGATATTGGCGCCATCGAAGCGCGACTGGTTAAATACAAAATCAGGGTTAGATTGGCGTAAGCGTATGAATAGATTTTTACCATACCCTTCTCGAGTAACAGCTGTCAGGTATTGTGCTGGAATAATTAAGTCTGTGTCTACATTATCCATAGCCAAAGGAATGGCTTTGCCTGATATGTTAGTAATTTTGTGCATAACTTGCCTCAAAAATAAGATTGCGGTGAAACAATTTTGCCAGCGATAGCGCTTGCCGCTACTGTTGCAGGCGAGGCTAAATGGGTAAAGCTGCCCGTGCCTTGTCGTCCTACGAAATTGCGGTTGGTAGAGCTAATACAACGTTTACCAGCAGGCACTTTATCGTCATTCATGCCCAAGCACATAGAACAACCTGGCATACGAAAATCTGCCCCCGCTTCCTTGAAAATCTTGTCCAGGCCTTCAGCCACAGCCTGAATCATGACGGCTTCGGATCCAGGGACAATATACATGGTGACATTAGGATGCACTTTATTGCCATCAAGGATCTTTGCTGCGATGCGCAGATCTTCAATGCGTCCATTGGTGCAAGACCCTATAAATGCCCATTCCACTGGCGTTTCGGCGATAGGCTGGCCTGCCTGTAACTGAACATATTGTAAAGCCTGCTGCGCCATAACTTGTTCTGTAGCAGGTAAGCTGGACAATTCTGGAATGACTTCATTTATTTGCACTGCCTGAGCTGGATTGGTACCCCAACTGACCATAGGCTGCAAATTACCGATATCAATCGTCACGTCTTTATCATAATGACAGTTTGCATCACTGGGCAAGGTTTCCCAGTGGGAGACTGCGCGTTTCCAGGCTTCTCCCTGTGGAGCATAGGGGCGGCCTTGTAAATAGTGGTAAGTGGTAGCATCAGGGGCGATTAGGCCAGCGCGAGCCCCACATTCAATGCTCATATTACAGATAGTCATACGCTGTTCCATACTCATGGCGGAAATAGCTTCACCTGTATATTCGATCACGTGCCCATTAGCGCCCCCAATCCCTATTTCGGCGATGAGTTTCATAATAGCATCTTTAGCAAATACACCCTTTTGAAAGTGCCCCTTAAAGTTAACTCTCATCACCTTGGGTCTTGACAACAATAAGCACCCACAAGCCAGGACATGGCTCAATTCAGAAGTACCAATACCGAAGGCCAAAGCACCAAAAGCACCATGGGTTGAGGTATGGGAGTCGCCACATACGATAGTCATGCCGGGCTGGGTTGCACCCAGTTCCGGTCCTACCACGTGCACAATTCCTTGCCGTTTGCTGTCAAAATCGAAAAATGGAATCTGGTATTCTTTAGCATTTTCACGCAGTAATTCAACTTGCTTTTTAGCAGCCGCATCATAAATTTCATGACGGTTTTTTCTGGTGGGAATACTATGGTCAATAGTCGCTAAGCAGCTTTGCGGATGATACACAGGCAGCATTCGTTCACGCAGGGTATTAAAAGCTTGCGCTGAAGTTACCTCGTGCAATAATGTAAAATCGATAGCAAATATTGTAGGGTGCCCAGGCGTCTCTGAAACTGTATGGGCATCCCAAATTTTTTCAATAATATTTCTGGGTTTCATGCGGTAATCTCCTGCTGCTTAATTCGATAAAATTCATGTATATATGCCTGGTTGATAGCATTAGTGAGTGCTTTCAGGGCTGAAATCTCAATATCATTATCTTCGCCAATACCTGTGAACAACTCTTCATCCTTTGTCTTTATGACTATTTTGCTTTGGCTAAGTGCCTTGATGCTCTGGCTGGCAGAGTGGCTATTATAGGTTTCAATGCTGATGCCGGGAAAATATTGGTCAATAGCTTTATGTAATGCAGCTAAGGGTGATTCATGACCTTGATAGCTTATGGTGAAAGATTCCGTTTGCGAGAAGAAATCACCTATTATTGATAACATGCTGCAATCTCCAGTTTTAGCATAGTCAAAACGCGTGACCTTGATTGGCTGTCGATAGAACAGATAACCTTGTAATAATTCTTGATCCGTAATTCCTTTGCGACGGTCTGAATAATGGTTTTTAATGTACTGTGCGATAGCGGCTTTCTCATCTTCGCCACAAATATAACCAAATTGTTCAATAATCGTTTTCGCATGATTGCCACCACTTAATGGGCCGAACAGGAACGAAATTTCTTTACCAATGACTTTGGGATCAAATGGTTGGTATACCAATGGATTTTTTATTACCGCATTAGTATGCCCACCAGAAGAGTGTTTAGCTGCATTCTCACCAGTAATAGGCCAGTGGGGTTGCCTTGGCAGCATATAGTGATTTACAAAATCAGACAATTCTTGTAACACCTGAGTATTAATGTGGGTAGTGAAAGTTTTGTCCTTGCCCATATCGCCGAAGTGTTTAATGTACATAATGCATTGTTCCAGCGAGACGTTTCCAGCACGCTCGCCAATGCCGTTAATGCACCCTTCAATTTGCGTTACGGGTCCAAAAAATATGGCGTTCATGGTATTTTCCAATGCCAGGCCAAAATCATTATGGCAATGGGCCGACCAACAAATCTCTTTATTTGGGTATTTCTGAGCTATGATAGCGGCGTGCCGTTTCATATGTTCAACGAAATAATTGTCCCCTTCTAATTTACATGCTCCACCAATAGTATCTGGGCAATTGATAATGGTGGCGCCTCCTTCGATTGCGGCACAAATCGCATCCGTGACGAAATTAAAATTTTCACCCATGCGCGAATAACCTTCCGGACTGAATTCTACTTCCAGGCCTGCATCATAGGCTTGTTTAATAAAGCGATATAAGTCATTGAGAATCTGTTCTTTCTGGTTAGCATAACTACCTAATGAAGATAACATTAATTGCGGATCAACGGGTAAATAGGTGTGCAAGCGCGCTTTTTTGTGAGCAATTGCAGGTTGTAGCGCTTGGATAGTCACTTCTATTTGCTGTTCGCGTAATTGGCATAGTCCAGCAATGGTTGGACAATTTCCGCTATTTTCTGCGACCAACTCACTAGCAATAGTGTTAACAATCATAAAATCAGTTTGGCTGGCAGAGGGGAAACCTGCTTCAAGAATATCTATTCCCGCTTTTGCAGCCAGCTTGGCATATTCAATATTTTTTTCGAAGGCCATGCCCGCTCCTGGACATTGTTGCCCGTCACGCAATGTAGTATCAAAAATCTTGATAGGTTCGTGTTTCATATGCTCTCTCCAATTCAGAAATGGCAATGGCAATGCCTTCATTTAAGGCTAAAGTTTTATTTTTATAAAGGCAAAATGCGCATTGATAACTAAACAGATACAAGTGTTATGCTGTCTGGTTAGCTGTTATATTAAAATAGTTTAAGATCATTTTTGCTGTGGGTATATAGTTTCAGCAATAATTAATGAAGTATCAATTTGAGTGCGTAAGTCGCAGGGAGAGGAGGAGGTGAGTGCGGCTGAAGTGGCAGGTATAGTTTGGATGCTTAATTATAAAGTTACCTTGATTTATGTTCGGTGGACAGCTCATAAAATACCTCAACTAAATTGTAGATTTAAAGCGTAATTGTAACTGAAATTGCTTGATTTGTAAAGGTTTTTCTTAAGTTTTTCTTAAGGTTTTTCTTAAGTTTTGTTTTCTTAAGTTTTTTTTCTTAAGTTTTTTTACGGAACATGCACATTTTTTCTTATCCTAAAACCAGCATATTATGGAGACTAATATTAACCATTACTAATATACCGTTTTACAGTTACAGATTGGTCAAAAAGACAGACCTTTGTGAGGCGCTTCCTAAAGTTGAGGCAATGGGTGATATGCTTTAAGAAATACTCTGACCACATCATCAATAAAACTGCTTTGATGAGATAATTGTTTTTGTTTAGTAAATCCAAGCATCATAGGCCAAAAATGGTACTCCTTTAGCATACCTATAAAATAAGCAGCCGAACGTTCGGGATTGTCTATAGACAACTCACCGCTACTCTTCTTACTATCTAAAAATTGCACTAATAATCGTGTAAAAGGCGCTTTCTTATCAATAACAATTTCGCTGGCCAAATCCGGGAATTGATTGCTTTCTGCTATGAGCAGTCTAAATAGTGCGACCGTATCAGTTTGATATATAAACTTCAAGAAGGCTTTTGCAAATAGTGTTAATTGAACAGCAATGGAATCTGATTCTATAAATAATTGTTGATAAGAGATTGAAACAGCTTGCCAATGTGCAATGAGCATAGATTCAAAAAGATTTTTTTTAGTTTCAAAATGATCATAAACCGTTCTTTTAGAAACATTGGCTTCAGAGGCGATTTGATCCATGCTGGCAAGATTATAGCCTTGGGTTAAAAATACTTTTTTGGCGGCCACAAGGATGGCTTCATGTTTAATTTCTGAACGCGAAAGGTTGTCATTCATAAAACTACACCGTATAGTTTACATTGGGCCAAAATTAATATATAATACTTTCAATAAATTACTACCAGAGGATTATGCCATGAATGAACATTACCATGTAGAGAATATCGAATTTAATGCAGAAGGAGTTTTGCTCAGAGGCTGGATATATCAGCCTACCCAAGTGACTAAACCTGTCCCCGCTATAGTAATGACGCACGGCTACAATTGTATCAAAGAACTTTATCTCGACAAATATGCAGAGGTTTTTGTTAAGCTGGGATTTGCCGTTTTGGTGTATGATAATCGCAATTTTGGTGATAGTGAGGGGTCACCTAGGCAAGAGCTAGATCCTTGGCAACAAGTCAGAGATTATCGGCACGCCATTACTTTTATGCAAACCCAGCCCTTTGTTGATCCAAGCAGGATTGGCATATGGGGCTCCAGTTATTCGGGAGGTCATGTTTTAGTGGTTACTGCCCTTGATAAAAGAGTAAAATGCGTAGTTTCACAAGTGCCGACTATTTCGGGTTGGGAAGCTACGTTGCGCAGATTACAGCCTGGTGATTTAGATAATTTACGAGAGCAATTTAATCAAGATAGAATGAATCGTTTTAAAGGTTTGCCTCCGAAAATGGTGCCTATGATTACCGATCCAGAGGCCAAAGGCCAAGCGTCGCATAGCAGTTCAGATGCCTGGGACTTTTTCACTGGAAAAAGTGCGCCTGCCAGTGATCAATGGCGGTTTGAAAAATGGCGTAATGAGGTAACATTGCGTTCTGTGGAAATGTATTCTGAATACGAGCCAGGCTCATATATAGAGCGTATTGCGCCAACGCCGCTTCTGATGTTGGTGGCACAGAACGATGTGGTGGCAATGACTGATAAAGAACTGGAGGCCTTTAATCGCGCCAGAGAAATTAAGCAATTGCGCTTATTTCCCGGAGGACATTTTTCAGCGTACCAGGATCAATTTACCGCATCCTCGGAGGAAGCTGGGCAATGGTTTAAAAGATATCTATGATGGGGAGATAATGAAATCCCCAACGGAGGCACAGGCGTCTTGAGCGATAACCATTATCATTTTGAAAATTGCATTGTTTTGTTAATGGGTTTTGCTGGCGTTGGAAAACTGACGACTGCGAAAGAATTGGCAAAATATCCTAACTTTAGGTTGGTGGATAATCATACCTGGAACAACCCAATTTTTAACTTAGTTCGCCAAGATGGTTTTACAGCACTACCCGAAACAGTATGGGAAAAATCAGGGAAGATTTGCGATATTGTATTTGAAGCGATTGTTCGATTTCATCATTTCAACTAAAGACAAAATCCGGGTACCCTGACATGAGCACTGAATTCAAAAGAGAAAAATATAGTGCAAATAAAAGTCAAGAAATTATTGTGCCAAAACTTAGGGCGTATTTAAAAATAGTCTTAAATCAATTAGAGCCTGGGAGTAAACCCTATAAAGCTTTCCTAAGGTTTCAAAAAGATGTTGAGCACTATGGCATTTGGTTTTGCTATGGGTTTGCGGTGAAAAATGCTATTGGACAATTGCCGGATAATGCGCGGCAAGGCGCACCCAACTCATGGAATGCCAAATTATATCATATTGCCAACTGGCGTGAAAATGAAGCGGATTTAGATAATCCAATTTTTATTGGAGACTTTGCCCCTGCAACTACCTTACGGGCAATTCTCATTGAAGCAATAAACGCAATATTTCCTGCACAATTGAGTAATTTTCTGACTTCTATTGATTCGCCCTTTATCGGTTTAACTCAGGATACGCCTGAAAAACATATCTCAATAGCTCTACCAAAAGCTCCTTTGAGCGAACCACTGTTATCGCCTGAAAATATTATTTTAAAAATTGCTAATCAAGACACGATTGCTGGATATTTCACGCCAGAAAATTTAATTCTTAGCTTGGATGATGATGACACTAAACGTATTTTGTCCAAAAATCCATGCATAATAGAAGATGGATATCATACTGGGTCCATACGTTACGATGAATATATGCAGGGCTGGTTTTTATATGACTGTAATCTTGATGAAGATGAAGTCTGTGAAATTGGCTGCAGCTATGAAAATGAAAAATTCTGCCTAGATATTAGTGATTTGGCAAACCAAATATTTGATAGTTTTGACACTAGCTTTTCATTGAATGTGTGGTATTTGATTCAAGAAAATCAATCAGAGTTAAAAGGAACACCCCAAAAAAAACCCTTTGAGCATTTTAGAAAAATCCTGGCGGAAAAACCTGGGGAGTTAATGATGGAAGGCGGCATTGTAAGAATGCTTGCCAACAGACGGTTCTATAGAGAGCATCGCGATGATATTCTCAAGGTATTACGACAATCGAAAAACTTTTCTTTGAGCCCCCAAATAGCTTATGGTGCTCTCGGTATAACGGTCCTAACACAAGCCAGCTATAATAATGACACAGAGCTAATGCAGCTATTTCTATCTTCCATGAATCAGGATGAAAAGATTATAGCTAGCAATCATTTCAGTCCCCTTTTAGGTGCGGTCATCAATGGCAATAAAGAATTTGTCGAATTTTTTCTCAAAAAGGGCGATTCGATAAACAAGTCAAATCGAAATGGAAATACGCCGCTTATTTTTGCCGTTATTTATAATCATGAAGAGATTGTAAAATTTCTGTTTGAAAAAAAAGCTGACATTGACAAAGCCAATCACAGGGGATGGACCGCTCTGACATATGCCGCTGCTCATAATCGATTAAATATTGTTGAAATATTAATTAGCCATCAAGCCGATCTTGATAGAAAAGATGAATTTCATCAAACTCCTCTTATGCTTGCCTGTATCTATGGCCATATAGATATAGTACGAGCTTTAATTAAAGCAGATGCTGATTTTACTTTAACTGACGACTACGGCTGTACTGTGATGGACCTAGCTGCTGAAAATGGCTTTTTTGAAATTTGGGAAATACTTGCAACAAAGATGAGACAATTCGCCGAAAAGAACGGTGACGAAAAACTATCCAATTCTGACAAAATTATACCAGCAAAGAATCAATTGATTTTCATGCAAGCCGCGGAGCGGGGTGATAATAAGACGTTTAAAGAGTATCTGGAAAAAATGGACGTTCAAGCGCCAAACAAAAGAGGACTGACAGCCGCCGAATTAGCTGCGCGCAATGGCCATTTTGAAATCTGTGCTAGTTTATTTGAAAAAATACAGTCACTACAATTGAAAGATAATACCACGGCTCCTGATTCTACTCCGCTCGATAAAAAAGTGAATGTTGATAAGGCTCAAGATACCGATGCATTGTTAAAATTTGTGGATGCACAACTGCCGGGTGAACAACCTTTGCTGATCAAAATGGCTGAACAACTTACGACCAGCGCCCTAATATGGTTGCAAAATAATTCTAAAATAGACCTAGACCCTCATGTTATCGATGAAAAAGGTAGAAATGCTTTGATGGTCGCCATTCTCAAAGCTGATGCTGAAATAGTAAGGCACTTAGTTGGATTAGATAAAACACCAGAAAAAAAATCATTGCAGGCCATTGCAAAAGATCGTGCTACTCCATTACACCTAGCAATCAGATCCGGCCGCATGGATATTGTGAATTATTTAATACAAAGCGGCGCTAAACCCGGGGAGTCAGAATTGCAAGAAACAATCAAACGCCGTGACTATGAAATGGTTGATCAATTATCTAGAGTAGGTATGGTGAGTCAGTTTGCATTTGAAAGCGCATTAAAAGCAAGACACTTTCCGATTGCGCAATTGTTGTTTAATAGAATGCTAAATTTCAATCAAGCACCGAAATTAAAAGACGCCAAACTTATACCGAAAAAAGAATCATCACTTTCTCTAGACGAAAAAGCGAATTTTTCTGAGATTCAAAATACTGATGAATTGTTAAGCCTTATTAATGCGCAGCTGTCAGGCAATCAGCCTTTACTGATCAAAATGGCGGAACAATGTACGACAGATACGCTTAAATGGTTGCAAAAGAATTCTAAAATAAACCCCCACGTTACCGATGCAAAAGGTAGAAACGCACTAATGGCTGCTATTTTCAAAGGGGATGCTGAAATGGTTAGATTTTTAATAGAATTAGATAATATATCGAAAAAATCATTGCGGACCCCTGCAAACAATGGTGAGACCCCATTACTCTTGGCGGTTAGATCCGGCCGATCGGTCATTGTGAACTATTTGTTAAATAGTGGTGCTGAACCTGAACATTTAGAATTACTAGAAGCCATAGAAAGCGGTAAACAGACAATAGCTAAGCAATTAGCTACCGCAAGCAAAGTGAGAGCTAGCGCAAATCTAATTAAAAGCGCATTGGCAAAAGGATATTTTGATACTGGACAATTGTTGTTAAACACAACATTAAACTCCGATCATGATCTGAAAATAAAAGACTTTAGCTCCCTATCGAGAGAAACACCATCACTAATCCTATGGACAATAACTAATCTGCCATCTGATCAATCCCCAGCCATTGTTAAATTGATATTGGAAGGAAATGTCGATCATGTCAATCGTGCCGATGAAAACGGTGAAACACCATTGCAGAAAGCCATCGCTCAGAGCACCTATGGCAATCCTGAGCTAATAGAAATACTAGTTGCTGCCGGTGCAACAATACAGTTAAAAAATAATCAGCAGCAGGATACTGCAGGATTGGATGACAATAAAACAAAACTTCAATCTCCTCGGCAGTTTGATTCGTTAGACTCTCTAATAGAATTTCTTAAATCTGCCGTCATTGCTGGAAATGAATGTGCAAAAACATACTTATGCTCCATATTAGACTGTATAACACAGTCTTTTTTGTCAGCTTTTAATAGTTCTCAAATTAACAAAAAAAATTTAAATCTTGCAATAAATACGCTTTCATTTATGGTCGGCAAAGAGGTGATTACAGCAGATCATACTAGTAGTCATTTAAATAAAATCACAGACGCTCTTTTACTCATTATCGGTCAAGCAGTTTTAAATGAGTTGGCAGACCTACAAAGGCAATTTCACACTATAGTGAGCATAATTACGTCTGCTGCAGTCCCTCTTGTGGATTTAGGCTTTATATTAGAAGGTCTTAAGTCCAAAAATAAACTAGCAGAAGAATGTTTAAATACTATAATAAATGCGGTGATATCTACCGCCAAAGTCGATTACGAATCAGGACAGGAGTATTTAAAATCCATTATAGCTTTTTGTAGACCTGCTGCTGAAAAGGGTGATATGTCCGCACAGCAATATTTACGTGCTATCTCGGAAAAATTTGCTGACACTGAAAATCAATTCGCCCAAACACATATAAATCATGTAATCGAGCATTTAAATTCTTCTAAAGACAAAAAACAAGCAAGTAATAATATCCCTTCATTGGCAGGAAATTCTTTTTGCAGGTGGGATAGCAAATTAACTTTAGATACAACACGCAACAATGATACAACGCAAGAAGAAGCAAAGAAGGCAGAACGGCACAAGGAAGCGTTTCAAAATTTTTCTGTGAAATGCGATCCCCTATCGCAATGGACCACAGGTCACCATTATGAATTTGGAACCGGAGTAAAAAAGGATCTAAAAGCAGCTTTTGCATGCTATTACTCAGCAGCAAAAAAACAACATCCACGAGCAATATATGAAGTGGGTAGGTGTTATGAAAATGGGATCGGCGTAGGAAAGAATCCAGAAGAAGCTTTTAAATGCTACCAGTTAGCAGTAAGCTTAGGCAATCTAACAGCGAAATATCATTTGGGTAGGTGTTATGAAAATGGGGTCGGCGTAGAAAAGAATCTACAAGAAGCTTTTAAAAACTACCAGTTAGCAGCGAGCTCAGGCAGTCCAACAGCGATATATCATGTGGCTAGGTGTTATGAATATGGAATCGGCGTAGATATGGATTTTAAAAAAGCCAAAGAATGGTATAGAGAAGCAGATAGTGATCTAGAGGACGAGGACGACGAAGAGGAAAAACAAGCAAACCGAAATGACCCTACTCCCGCGAGAATAAGCAATTCTTCACTGTTATTGCCATATTCAATGGGGGATAACCCTTTCGCGACGTTCAGTAATAGCATATCTTCGAGCAGCACTAGTCATTCTTCTCCATCATCAGTTTCAGATGAGTTGAACAATAGTGGTTATTCGCCACCGAGTAATAACAATAGCGGCAATTAACCATCAATTAAATCACCCCTTCCATATAATATTATGAAATTAAAGCAAATTTATGTCTGCGAACAGTGCGGAAGCCAGTCACCAAAATGGTTGGGGCAATGCACTGATTGCGGAAGTTGGAATAGTTTTATTGAAGAGGTAATCTCTGCTGGAAAAACCTCCCCAGTGGCCGCCAGTACAGGTTATGCAGCAGCCAGCGGATCTCTAGTGACTAGTTTATGCGATGTGCCATTATTGGCTCAGGAGCGCTTATCAGCAGGCTCTGAAGAGTTGGATCGGGTTTTGGGGGGTGGGTTGGTGCCGGGATCGGTGGTACTGATAGGAGGGGATCCAGGCATTGGTAAATCCACTTTACTCATACAAACCATGTGTTATTTAAGTCAGCACCATAAAGCGCTCTATGTCACCGGTGAAGAATCATTGCAGCAGATAACCTTGCGGGCGCGCCGCCTAGAGCTGCCACAACAGCATTTGCAATTATTAGCTGAGACTCATGTGGAAAGGATTATTGCAGTCACGCAGCAACACGCTCCCAATATAGTAGTCATTGATTCTGTACAGACCTTATTTACAGACGCATTAACTTCAGCACCCGGCAGCGTCAGCCAAGTGCGCGAAAGTACCGCCCAGCTGGTGCGTTATGCTAAGCAAGCTAATGTGGCTCTATTTCTAGTGGGGCACGTGACTAAAGAAGGGACTTTGGCCGGCCCCCGGGTACTTGAGCATATGGTGGATACGGTATTATATTTTGAAGGAGAACGTGATAGCCGTTTCAGGGTAATCCGTGCAGTAAAAAACCGTTTTGGGGCTGCTAATGAGCTGGGGATTTTTGCTATGAGTGAGCGAGGGCTGAGAGAAGTGACCAATCCTTCTGCTATTTTCCTGTCGCACTATGATGCTCCTATCCCTGGGAGCGTTGTGATGGTGAGCTGGGAGGGTAGTAGGCCATTACTGGTAGAAGTACAAGCTTTAGTTGATGAATGTCATGGAGGCAATCCCCGCCGTGTTACAGTGGGTTTGGAACAAAACCGCTTAGCTATGCTGCTGGCAGTATTGCACCGTCACGGTGGAGTGGTCACCTATAACCAAGATGTATTTGTAAATGTGGTCGGAGGAGTACGAGTCTTTGAAACGGCTGCAGATCTCGCTCAAGTATTTGCCGTTTTATCTAGTCTAAAAAATCGCCCATTGGCGAGCGATTTAGTTATTTTTGGCGAAATGGGTTTGGCGGGTGAAATCAGGCCGGTACAAAGCGGCCAAGAACGATTGCGAGAAGCGGCTAAACATGGATTTAAGCGAGCGATCGTGCCCAAGGGAAATATGCCTAAGAACAAGTTAAATGCAGATATAGAAATAATAGGCGTCCAACATCTGCAGGAGGCGCTAAATCAAGGGTTTGGTTAGGGGTTGCGCAATAACAACTTTTCACTTTTAGTGCTTATATTAGGCTCATCTTTGAATGTTTTATCCCTAAGAAAAATGTGCGCATAGTCGTTCTATGTAAGCGTTTTTCTTAGGGAGAAAGCGTTCAAAGATGAGCCTAAGATGAGTGCTAAAAGTGAAAAGTTGTTATTGCACAACCCCTAAGTGGACCTTTTATCCTAATACTGTATGGCTTCGGCTCTTTGCCCACCCTGAAGACGTATTATAGTAATCGATTTATCTGGTATCGGACTTTGGTAATAGTCAATGGTGCCCGTCACACCAGTAAAATCTCGCACTTGAAGTAGCGCATTGCGAACTTTGTCTGGATCAGTTGAACCCGCATCTGAAATAGCCTTAGCAAGAAGTCTTATAGTATCATAGCCCAGCGCTGCAAAACTGTTGTCAGGCATTTGTTTGTAAGCAGATTGAAAAAGATTAATAAATTGATGAACGTGTGGATCGGGGTTGCGCGCATCAATAAAGGCATGAGTAGTAAAAAACAGCACGCCCGGTAATTTCAAAGGTAACTGTTCAAGATTGCTTAAATCAAAATTATCACTTCCTAAAATCGGTTGATTGAAACCGGCCTTGCGAATTTGTTTAATAAGTTCCAGGGTCGTTTCTGGGTTGGCTGCTAGATAAATCACATTAGGCGAGGTTTCTTGTAGTTTGACCTGAGCTAGTTGCTTAGAAATATCAGGCTTATCTCTTGTAAACTGGTTATGAGCAACTATCTTACCTTCGAGTTTATTATAGGACTCCTCAAAATGTTGACCTAATAATTGTGTATCCTGGCTGTCAATTTGCGTTATGAGTAAAGCTTGAGTGGCTTTTAGCTTACGTACTGCAAATGCGGCTGCAGCATAGGCCTGTTCATTATCAGGAGAACTGGCGAGAAATAGCCATCCTGGAGCAGCTTCGGGTAGGCGGGAAGAGGTGGCTCCCGAGGTTATAAATATTTTTTTATTCGCCAAAGACAACATCGCTGCCTGAGCCAGTTCGGTATCGGACAAGCCAATAACTGCTGTTACATTTTGGTTTTTAGCTAAATTCTCTGCTGCTTGTCGAATCGCTACAGGTTGGGATTTACCATCTTGCACAATGAGCTGTAAAGGTCTATCCAGAACCCCACCATGAGCATTTATTTGCGCCACAGCAAGCATTGCACCACGCACGGAATAAATATCTAATGACCTTTGCGGTCCGGTAAGGTTATAAATCACGCCAATGATAATGGGGGAGGGATGGGGTGGCGACAAGGCGTAGGATACTGGCAAGAACCAGTAAAAAATCAACAATGCCATCCTAAGAAATTTTTGGCAGGTAGTCATATTTTGTTACCTCCTTTGCCTCTAATTATCGCATGTATTTGGGGTTGGGTACAAAGTTTAACTGTAAGCTGACATCTAGACAAAGCTGTCATCCTGAGCGAAGCGAAGGATCTCCATAAGATGGCACACAAGTACGCTACCCTACGCCGATTAGATATTCCATTTACTATATTAAATGCTGCAGGCAGACTTATGGGAAAAATTTCTTCCCCAGAAACAGGCTTATTACTGCTAAACGGAAAATCCATCCCGTTCGTCGTTATACGAAGTGGAAAACGTAAGCGGACCATTGCATTTAAAATCAAGCCTGAGCAGGGTTTAGTAATTCTAGCACCCCTGCGTACTAGCCTTAAAAATCTAAAAGAAATGGCCATAAATAATAGCAAGTGGATTGTAAATAAATATACACAAATGGAGGATGCGAAGGAGAATGTTGCTCATAAAAAATTGAACACGGGAGAGCATCTGCCTTACTTGGGAATTGATTATCCGTTAATTATAAATGGATATTATTACGACAGGGAATGCTGCTTAATAAATAATGAATTGCATATTTATGTCTCTAAACAGCTAAATGAAGAAAATCGTCAAAAAGTGGTTATGACAAAGTTAAAATCCTGGTATCGCCGGCGCGCCAAAGAAATGGTTCAGCAACGTTTGCAGTTGTGGAGCAAGACTTCAGGATTGCAGCCTGAGGATTGGCGGATTACCAGCGCATTACGGCGCTGGGGTAGCTGCAGCGCTAAAAATCGTATCTGCATCAACTGGCGCCTTATTCTTGTCCCCTTAGACCTGTTTGATTACGTGATTGTGCATGAACTTTGCCATATCAAGCATAAAAATCACTCCAGTGACTTTTGGGCTTTGGTGGAACGGATTATGCCGGATTATAAGCAGAAGAGGGCAGAGTTGAAAAAGCAGAATATGCATTTTATATAGTAGTTACCTGCATCTGAGCCATTAGCATCATGAAGTTAAGTCAATCGTAACTGGGAGCCAATAGAAACCGCCCCCATCCTAACCTTCCTCCGCAAGCGGGGAAGGGACTGTAAGGTGCGGATTTTTAGTTTTCTGCCCAACAATTCCTTCCCCCGTTTGCGGGGGAAGGTTAGGATGGGGGCGGTTTCTATTGGCTCTTTGGTTAATATGCTGAATAATTACTATATTTTTTTTGACTGGGATTGCGCGCCAACCTAGCAACACAGATAAAAACCCGGTCGATGGACCCAAAAATCACCACGGAAGGTACCGCCCATGCATTTCGAATTCCTAAACTATTTCCTCGCCTTTCTGGAAGGTTTTGCGCTGATCCTATCCCCTTGTATCTTACCCATTTTACCTATCATGCTGTCTGGCACCATTGAGGGCGGCAAAAGACGTCCTTTAGGTATCATTTCTGGATTTGTTATTACCTTTGCGTTATTTACATTGTTCTCGCATTTTCTGGTGGCGCGATTGGGGATCAATCTTGATCGGCTGCGCGATGTGGCTTTTATTTTGATTGCATTGTTTGGCGTCGTTATGGTTTCCAGTTATTTAACTGAGAAATTCAGCCTGTTAACCCAGAAACTGGCGAATATTGGCACTAGCTTTACGCCAGGAGATCAAAAGGGTGGATTCTTAAGTGGCGTGCTGCTGGGCGCATTGGTCAGCCTGGTATGGACGCCGTGCGCAGGACCCATTCTGGCAGCGGCATTGATCCAGATTGCCGTGCAAAAAACTGCGTTGGGTAGTTTTCTTGCCTTATTGGCCTTTGCTTTGGGCAGCGTTACGCCCATGCTGATTATTGCTCTGCTGGGAAAAAAATTGGTACGCAGTATTGGTTTTATTAAGAAACGGACTGAGCTGCTACGGAAAATTTTTGGGGTCATCATTATTATTACCACCTTGGGATTAGCGTATATCAGCCATTTCCGTCCAGATCTGTTTGCCTTATTGGCGGGATCTGCCGCTCCTGCTGAAACGGCTCCAGCACCGTCACCGACAGCTGGGCTGGTGGATGAATTAGTCATTCCTTACGCAGCTCCTCCTTTAGCTGGATTAGATCCCTGGATTAATTCAGCCCCACTGACTATAGCGCAGCTCAAGGGCAAAGTAGTCTTAATCGACTTTTGGACTTATTCCTGCATTAATTGTATCCGCACCTTGCCGTATTTGCTCGCTTGGGATAAAGCCTATCGTGATCAAGGCCTGGTGATCATCGGCGTGCATAGCCCGGAATTCGAGTTTGAAAAAAATGCCGATAATGTGCGCCAGGCGGTAAAGCGTTTTGGTATTCAGTATCCAGTAGCGCTAGATAATCAGTATGCGACTTGGAATAATTATAATAATAGTTATTGGCCGGCTCATTATTTAATCGATAAAAACGGCAGAGTAGTTTATCAGCATTTTGGGGAAGGGGATTATGCAGGCACGGAACATAATATTCGTGTATTACTGGGGCTTAATTCTATGAAGAACATGGCGGCGGCAAGTGTAAATGCAGAAACTCCAGGAGATACTCTAACTCCAGAAACCTATCTAGGTTATGAACGGGCGGAGAATTTTGCTAGTAAGGAATCACAGGTGGCCGACCAGGTTGCAAGTTATACTTTTCCGCGCTCATTGCCAGCAGATGATTGGGCGTTGCAGGGACTTTGGCAGATTAACGGACAGAAAATTATCGCTATGGCGGCAGGTGTAGCAGTCAGAATTCATTTTCAGGCTAAACATGTATATGTGGTAATGGGCAGTACTACTAAATTGCCAGTTAGGGTAACTGTATTACTGAACGATAAACCGATCGCTGCAAATGGAGGCGCTGATGTTCGTGATGGCGCAATTACCGTCACTGCTCAAAGACTTTATGAAGTCGCCCAATTTTTAAATTCGACTACTGGTGAGATCACTTTGATATTTGATAAACCAGGAGTAGAACTTTATACATTTACTTTTGGTTAGGCTTATACCCGTTCCACTTAGGATTTCGGTGTTAGAGTAGTCCAGCTTGTGCTGAGATTCGATCTGATTGAGTAAAAACGTAGGAATAGTCGACTTGTCGTCCCGGCAGGAAGCCGGGATCCAGTTCACAGGATGTGCAAGTTTCGCTTCCTGCGCCCTCGATCCCGGCTTCCCTGCCGGGACGACTATGTCGGTTATTCTTATTTCGAGTTTTTACGATTGAAGATCGGACGAAGATTAGTGCAAGATGGGCTGCTCTAACACCGAAATCCTAAGTGGAACGGGTATATATAGGTGCATATATGAAAAATTACCGCTGGTGTGTCATTGGTTTGGTGTTTATTGCTCTGATAATTACTTATCTTGATCGCATGGCTCTATCCTATGCCATTACTCCGCTGGAATCCCAATTTGGATTAACGAATGCAGCTTTCGGCATTATTGCTGCCGGTTTTGGCGTCGGCTATTTAATTATGACAGTAATCGGAAGGGGTTCTAGTTGACAGTTATGGCTCCCACAAAATCTGGTCGATCTCCTCCATAGTTTGGTCGATCGCCTGTATGATGTTAGGGTTGGCTACAGGTTTTTGGTGGTTATTTTTATTTCGCCTATTGCTGGGAGGATTGTGCCTTTGCGGCCGCGGGTATTTTGGCTCCTTACCTCACGGGGTTACTATCGGATTTGACGGGTAATTTCAATATGGCGATTTACTTAATGGCAGCGATGACCTTAGTTTCCGCTTTAGGGGTTATCCTATTTCAACATCCCGATAAAGAGTTGGCGGTAACTTCACCCACTGTCTGATTTAACATGGCTTGAATAAATTTTAGAAAAACCTAGTTAAAATACGCTGCTTCGCCTGCGAAGCAGATAGGTTTTTCTCAACAAAAATACCCAGGACAACAAGGTCAGTACTCCCATGCTTCCGACCACTTTTTCAATGGGAATAACCGTCGCGGAATGATTGCTGACCAGATAACTGATTACAGAGGCAGTTGCAAATTCTAATGCCATGGCAAATGCTGTGGCGAAACCGATCAGTTTGGGGAAAGGTCTTACAATACCTACCGCAGCTGGCACTATGACGAGCCCTGTGCTCAGCATATAAATGAACATAGCGCCGATAAAAATTAAAATATTTTCCAAACCAGCAAAGCCGGTGCCTAACATAGCCAGGCTGGAAACAGATATTAAAATAATACCAATTGCCAAGACCCGGTCTATCCCCCATTTGAAAGCCAGCCAACCTGCTAGCAACGTTCCTGATAGGTGTGCTGCCCACATCACCGCATTTAGATAGCCGAATTCTACTCGAGTCATGCCGATGTGTTTTATAAATAAAAAAGCGGCAGCTGTGGTGTAGGCTTTTTCGCCGGCCATCATAAACGCAACGCACAATAAAAATCCCCAGAAAGGCGCTACCTTGATAATAGTTTTATAATTATTAAGAATGACTGACAGCCTCAGGGCTTCAGAAGAGAAGGGGATTCCTTTCTTCGGGAGTGACCACCATAATAAAATAAAAACTACGGCTCCATAACAGGTTAGAATGAAAAATATCCAACGCCAACTCAAGTATGTTGCCAGGTAACCCCCCAGTATCGGTAAGATGAAGATACCAATAGCATTGCCGGTAAAAATATAACTGAATACCTGGGCGGCATAACGATTTTCAAACTGGTCATTTACAATTGCGCGGCCCATCAGAATGGTGATACTAACTCCCAATCCCTGAATTAATCGTCCAGTCAGCAGGATATTGATATTAGGGCTGAAGGTGCATATCAACCCACCTAAAATAAACATCGATAATCCAAATAGCAGAAATTGACGGCGGGCGAATACCTCAGCGATTGGGCTACAGATGAACATACTGATAGTTTTGCCCACTATGAAAAAAGTAACCGTCAGTTTGATTAATGCATCTGAGGTGCCAAGGCTAGCTGCAATCGATGGCATGGCAGGGGCATAAATAGATTCGCCAGCCAAACCTAAAAGCCACGCACCGATTAGCAGACCTGCATAATAGAATATATTTTTTTGAGTTGTTTCCAAGGGAAATAAGCGTCCAGTATGTTATTTAAGTTTTTATAAAATTCAAGGGCATATTGCCACTTTATAGGGGCAGAGCCATTGGGAGGGCGTAGGTCTATTGCCCAAAAAGCTCGTATATGATAGGATAAAGTAACTTGGTATTCTACGTGAACCAAGTATTTTAATGGAAGCAGTTCCAGGAGGAGCTGCAATTTATATCAAGGAGGAATAATAATGAAAGCAGTCCAAATTAATACTTACGGATCTCCAGAAGCCATCAAATTCAGCAACGATGTTCCTAAGCCCACTGTAGCACCCGGTCAATTACTAATAGAAGTGCATTCCGCTGGTGTTAATCCCGTTGATTTAAAAATTTGTGAAGGCAAATTAAAACAGGCTGTTCCCTTAAAGTTCCCAGCAACCATAGGTTTAGATTTCTCTGGTGTCGTAGTGACAGTTGGTGACAATGTGACTGGTTTTGAGACTGGCGACGAAGTTTTTGGTCAAGCCAGCTTACTCAGAGGCGGTTCAGGATCGTTTGCAGAATACGTTGTAGTAGATGCAAAAAGCGTTGCCCATAAACCAACCAGCATTAATGCCACTTCAGCTGCAGCCTTGCCATTAGCTGGTATCAGCGCATTACAGGCATTGGTTGATCATATTGGCATTTCTAAAGGCAAAAAAATCCTTATTCACGGCGGTGCTGGTGGTATTGGCGTATTTGCGATCTTACTTGCCAAACATTTAGGCGCTTACGTTGCTACAACAACCAGTAGTGACAATGCCCAGTTTGTTAAAGATTTGGGTGCTGATGAAATCATTGACTATAACACTCAGGCATTTGAAAAATTGCTGAGCAATTATGATGCAGTCTATGACACAATTGGCGGTGATACCTATACCAAGTCTTTTAAGGTGTTGAAAAAAGGTGGGATTATTGTTTCTTCTTTAGAACAACCCCGTGCAGAGCTCGAGCAGCAATATGGCGTGAATTCTGTCATCCAAGCCACAAAAGTTAACAAAGAAGACCTTTCTAAGCTGGCTGGTTTAGTAGATAAAGGTATTATCAAAGTGGTTATTGATAAAACTTTCCCTCTAGAACAAACAGCTGCTGCTTTGACGCACCTAAAGAACACTCATAGCAGGGGCAAAGTAGTGGTGCAGGTCAAAAGATAAGTAGTTAGCATTCAAGCCTTTATCTCCGCTTTCCTTGTTAAATAAGGAAGGCGGAGATCCGGGGTTATTCAATCCTTTCAATCCATCAGATGCTTAAAGCGATGATCTAGCTGCCGCATTAATTTATTTTTCACGGTATAAGTGATTTTCTTATCATGCCACAACCGTGATAATTCAGACCGTTCGACTTCAATGATTTTTTCAGAAAGGAATATGGCACCTTTCAGTTCAGATTCTTCATTATGAATATTTGTAGGATGATGATCTTGAAGCGTTTGTTCTAGCTGTTTCTTAAGGGCCTTATACTCCCTAATCCGAAATGTAATTTCCTCCAAAAGCCGCTTATCACCGGTAGACAACTTTTTGTATTCTAAAAGCCAATGTAAAACCGCTTTAGCTATATCCACGCGTGCGGACAGCTCTCCTAAATGTTCTTGATATTTCTCATGTTTTACATGAGTATGTATGCCTAATAGCCTGATAACAAAAGGCGCAGCCAACCCTTGCAAGATCAGAGTAGCCATAATGACACTAAATACTAGAAAAACGATCAGATCACGGGGATGTCTTTCATGAACGATAGTTGCCAGAAAGGGCACTGAAAGGGCAGCTGCCAGGGATATTCCACCGCGCATTCCCAGCCAGGAAACTATAAATGGGTATTGCCAGGGAGGAGCCGGATCTTTTTTGCGGACAGAGGGAATTAAACGAGGTAAATAAGTGGCCGGGAAAACCCATAAAAATCGCCCAACGACCACTACAGCTACAATAATGGCACTATATAGGGCCAGGGAGCCTAATGTTAAAAATGAGATGTTCCTCATAATGGTGTCCAGGTCTAAACCCACCATTAAAAATAACAAGCTTTGTAGTACAAAACCCAACATCACCCATACTGAATGGCCAATGATTCTCACTTCAGGCTGAAAGTGTTCAATATATTTATGCCCAATAACCAGACCGGTAACCACAGTGGCCATTACACCGCTACCTCCTAAACGCTGCATTGGTAAATAGGCTAAAAATGGCGTTAGCAGTGACAGCAAAATCTGTAGGCTAGGATCCTTGATTTTTAAGCTTAATTTACCGACTGCGTGTCCAAGGATAAGACCATAAATCGTCTCACCAATTATCACAAAAAAGAAAGAAGATATGGCAGTAACTACTGAGAATTCATGAGTAAGTGTCGCTAATAATGCAAAACGAAAAATAGTTAGAGCAGCGGCATCGTTTAACATGCCTTCGCCCTTTAAAATTGTGATAATGCGGTGTGGCAGATCAATTTGTTCAGCTATGGCAACCAGGGCTGCGTCATCTGGGGGTGAGACGATCGCCCCGAGAATAAATGCTAAAGGCCAACTAAAGCCAGGTACTAGATAATGCACCGTAATAGCGACGACACAGGTGATAAATACTACATGCCCAACTGAAAGCAATGCGATCGGACGCAGATTTTTTTTGACGTCTCTCCAGGATGAGTAAGTGCTAGTCTGAAAAATCAGCAAGGGTAAAAAGACATTTAGAATAAGGTTAGAATCAACCTGCACATTCGGCAATCCCGGTATATAGGAAAGTAGCAGGCCGGTAATTACTAGCAGTAAAGGCAGCGGGGTGGAAAATTTGCGGAATATCATACCAACCACAACAATCAATCCCAGCAATGCAATGTAGGTTTCAATATGACTCATAGGTTAGACTTGTCTGCAGGCAGTTGTAGAAAATACTAATTTTGACGAAAATGGGAAATTTAAATGATTTGATTATGCTATACTGTTCTGTCAGATGAATAGATTTCCGGCCATTGAGGGAGCGCTGCCCACGACTAAAAATATATCGTCTGAGATAGTGCAGTATAGCGCAAATTTTTAAGAGGGTCGCTTAGTTTGACCCTTTATTTACGTTACTATTGCACAACCCCTTAATTAAGGACAAAACCATGCACTTTAAGAACCGTAGCGAGGCAGGACAATCATTAGCGCAAGCCCTTAAACAATATCAAACTCAGTCGGTAGTTGTGTATGCTATTCCGCGTGGTGGTGTAGTAATTGCCGTCGAAATTGCCCGTGTACTACAGGCCCCTTTAGATTTGGTTATTACGAGGAAAATCGGTTATCCGAACCAGCCTGAATATGCCATAGCGGCAGTGGCTGAAGATGGCCATATGCTTGGCTCCGCAACAGAACTACAGGCAGTGGATAAAGACTGGTTGGCTATGGAGATAGAAAAACAACGCCAGGAGGCAAAACGTAGGCGCCAACACTATTTACATAATAGGCCACACGTCTCAGCCGAAGACAAAATTGCCATTTTAGTTGATGATGGCATTGCCACGGGTACTACCTTGCGTTTAGGTATTCAGGAATTAAAACACAAACAATGTAAAAAAATAATTGTTGCTGTTCCCGTTGCACCAAAATCTATCGCTGATTTAATCCGGAAAGAGGCAGATGCAATAGTAGCTTTAGAAATCCCTGAGGATTATGAGTACTTAGGTGCCGTTGGAGCTTATTACGGTGATTTTGCACAGCTGGAGGATAAAGAAGTAACGTCTATATTAGATGAGTACGAAAAAGAATACTCGCAATTTGGCAAGCACTAAGGCGCTTTTTGATAATAAATTGGGATAAAATGTGCTAATTTTTTGGCGCGACGCTTTAATTATGTTACCATTTTTATATTATAGCTTTAAATTTAAGTGTAAGCAGTAAGAATTGGTATTGAATTTTTTATAGCCATAGAACATATATTTAAGGTGGAACTACAGTAAAATGTAAAAGTTCATTTTACAACCCCGGAAATGATTTCTAAAAGGACTTAAAAAGGAGAAAAAATTTATACAAAAAAATAATAAATATTATTGTATCTAATTTTTTCTAATACTAATTATTATAGCTAGATAAATATGGTACATAAAACTGATAGCGCCGACTGTGCTAACGAACTGATTAATTGGCTACGTGAGTATGCCTCAAAACGCATTGATTCACGCCTTATTGATGAACGCCGTTGTTTCCCCCCACATATTTTTCTAGACCTGGGAAATAAGGGTTTTTTTGGCATGCATGTATCCCGTAAATATGGGGGGTTAGGTCTAAAGACTCAGGATTTATTACGGGTGATGGAGCAGATTGCTGCGATAGACCTCTCGCTGGCCACTGTGTTTGCAGAAAGTATTCAGGCTGCTCATACAATAGAAAAATATGCTAAAGAAAGTCTACGCACGAAGTATCTGCCGCAATTGGCCTCAGGTCGTATCCTCGCCTCTGGGGCTATGACAGAACCTACCGCCGGTTCTAATCCCAGGGCTATGCAGGCAACGGCTATTCCTGATGGAAAAAATAGCTGGTTACTAAAGGGTCATAAAAGATGGGTTGGTTTATCATCTTGGGCGGGTATTGTTGCAGTTTATGTCAATCAGATGGATTCTAACCAGACCTGGTTAGGGATGAGTGCTTTTCTGGTTCCACAAGAGTCACCCGGGTTACGAATAGGTGTTGATTCCCCCACCATGGGTCTCCGCGGTTTCGCTAAAAATGCTATTCATTTGGAAGATGTTAAAGTCAATTCAGAACAGTTCCTGGGAAAACCGGGCCAAGGAATGGAGATTGCCCAAGATAATATGATGTATACTCGACTTTGCTTAGCGGCTGCCAATGTGGGTGTCTTGAAGCGTTGCGCGCAACTCATGTTGCGCTATGCGGAACGCAGGACAATTGCCACAGGAAAATTATTAGAAAATCCTGTCACCTTAGTTCGCTTAAGCGAGCTTACAGCTATTATTTATGCGCTTGAGCTTCTTATCAAGGTGGTTGCTGAATTGTATGACACAGATCCTGCTCGGGTACCCGAAGAAGCTTATATAGTTCCTAAAGTGCTAGCTTCTGAGTACTTGGGTTGGGCTGCAGATATGTTGATTCAAATATTGGGGGCCAGAGGATATGAAGAAAACAATCTGGCATCACAAATCTTTCGCGACGCCCGCACTTTTAGAATATTTGAAGGCCCCACCGAAGCCCTTAACATGTATATCGGGTCTAGAATTCTTGCGCCTAATCTTTCGCTAGAACATTTTTTTAGTCAGCACCTTAAGCAACAACATCTTTATGATGAAATAAAATTGGCCACGCAAAAGGTTCATCAATATGCTCAATCACATAAGACTACATTATTTGCCGAACCTTCTTCAATAGTTTATTGGTCACAAGCTCTCGCCGGGGAGATAATTTCTTACGGTTTATTAGTAGGAGCAGCTGCACATAACTTAGAAAAAAATCCTTCGAAAGAAAACCGACGATCATACAATTGGGCTCACAATAAATTTAAGGAAGTCTTTCAAAAAGCTATACAACTTTCATCAGCAGAAGCTAGCGTGGTTTCATCCGAGGAGCTTAAAGAATTAATTATCAGCTATACCGAGACGATAGGTGAAATAGAACAAACCCGTATGCGAGATGATATTTCCCTAGATGATTTGCTAAAATGCAACCCCTCATCGGAAAAGAATAACTCTCATTCAGAAGCCATTTCTGAATTTGAAAAGTTAACCAAGAACCCCTCAGGAAAAAGTGATTATAAGAAACAGAATTGTCCGCATAATTTCTACGAAGAGCCCTTATTAGCTAAATTGAAGTATAGTAAAAAAATAAATAATGACCACTGTATTCATGAATTGTTTGAAGCTCAAGTTAAACGAAATCCCAATGCAGTTGCTGTAATTTATCAGGATAGCCAACTGACCTATAAAGAACTTAACGATCGTGCCAATCAACTCGCTCATTATTTGCGAAAGATAGAGGTGGGTGCAGATAAATTAGTTGCTATTTATATGGATCGTTCTTTAGAAATGATTATAAGTTTATTAGGCGTCTTAAAAGCTGGGGGGGCTTATTTACCATTAGATCATAATTACCCGATTAAGCGCCTAAAATTTATGTTTGAGGATTCAAAGGCAGAAATTATCTTAACCCAAAAAAAGTTAACTCGAAATTTACCATTTGCCTCTAAGCATGTCATTGCTATAGATGACACAGCTGAACTTTTTTCCTCAGAGCCGGACACGAACCTACCCAAAAACGTAAAGCCTGACAATTTGGCTTATGTAATTTATACCTCCGGATCTACTGGAAAACCTAAAGGTGTGATGCAACTCCATAAAGCACTGGTGAACTTGATATCCTGGGAAATAGAACAGGTTGGTGGAAAACGTAATATTTTGCAGTTTACTAGTCTTAGTTTTGATATGAGTTTTATGGAAATATTTTCTGCCCTGTGTTCGGGGGGAAGTTCAGTTTTGATTTCTGAAAAAGACCGCTTGGATTTGTTTAATTTCAGCAAAATAATAAAAAAATACGCCGTAGAACAGCTCATGATTTCAGTAGCGTTTCTCAAAGAATTAGCTGCTGCGAATTTAGTAACAGAAGATGTGAACACGTTGAAAGAAATTATTACTGCTGGGGAGCAACTATTAATAACGCCTGAAATCATCACTTTCTTTAGCCGAATACCAAACTGCAGATTAAAAAACTACTATGGCCCTTCGGAGACCCACGTAGTGACTGCTTTTGAACTTCCGCATAATCCATTAGAATGGTCTGCATATCCGCCCATCGGCAAACCTATTCGTAATGTCGAGGTATTCATATTAGACTACAACCTGCAACTCACAGGTATTGATACTCCTGGTGAAATATACATTGGTGGATTATGTCTCGCCCGAGGATATACGAACGATGAAAAATTGACCAGTGCGAAGTTTATTCAAAGTCCTTTTAGTAAGCGGCCGGAAGATAAATTATACCGCACGGGTGATTTGGGAAAGTATCTTACGGATGGGAATATTGCCTTCTTGGGAAGGTTGGATGATCAAGTAAAAATTCGTGGCTATCGAATAGAACTTCAGGAAGTAGAATCCTTGCTAATGCAATGCTCATTGATTAAAGAGGCAGTTGTTATAGTGGAGGAAAATGAATTTGCCGATAAACATTTAATTGCTTTAGTGATCCCGCGGGGGTCTAAACCAGGGGTGACCTTTATTGACAATATCCGCATGTATTTAATAGATCATTTGCCTACGCATATGGTTCCGGCCATTTTTCATTTGTTGGAAAAATTGCCTTTAACTCCCAGCGGTAAAATTGACCGTCAGGCGCTATTAAAAACTAAGAAACTGTTAACGTTTCATTCCAAGCAGCTGACTGAACCCAAAACAGAAAACGAGAGAATCCTGATTGACATCTTGCAGGGATTTCTTAAAACCCGTATTGGAATGAATCATAGTTTTATATCTGTGGGCGGCAATTCCCTTTTAGCTATACAAATTGTTTCTAAACTACATGATGTATTTGGGGTGGAGATACCAGCCTTTAGTTTGCTTTCGGAGCCTACAATAGCCGCTATTGCTCAGCGTATAGATGAACAAATTTCTCTAAAATCTATTGTTGGGTCGCCTAACAGCAATTAGAATTTAGAACATACGAAAGGCTTTAAAATTTTTCACGCAATGAAAAACTTTAATATCTCTGACTAGTCTTAATTTCTAGGATTTTAAAACTAAACTTATGTTAAATCCAACTACAGAACTTGATTATTCAAGTATTTATCAGCAATGCCTGAAATACTCAGATAATCTATTTATTCTTTTATCCGCTGAATTAAAAATTATTGATATAAATATCGTTGCTGCGAATTCATTAGGCTGGAAAAGATCGCAGGCTATAGGTAAGAGCATAATCGCATTGTGTAACAAATATGGAATAGAATTATTTATTACAAGCTACCCTAAAAAGGTGGTTAAAAAAATAATTCAAATTATCCATCATGATAAGAAATTGCGAATAGAGTGGAAGATTATTCCGGTAGATAACAGCGTTAATCAACTACAAAAGCATGTACTGCTCATCGGGAAACAGACTGCTGATTTTAGTCAGCTTGAATTTGAAGCAATGCAATTGAATAACGTCATAAAATATACCCCACATTTATTTTACTGGAAAGATAGGGATAGTGTTTACCTGGGATGTAATGACGAATTTGCGAAATTAGCGGGTTTAAACTCAAGGTATGATGTGGTAGGAAAATCTGATTATGATCTGATATGGAAGGATAGAGCACATCTTTATACCAAATTTGATAAAGTGGTAATTAGAACTAAAAAACCACAACTAAATATTGAAGAAACCATTGCTATTTCTGGTAATAAAACCATTACGGCTATTAGTAATAAAGTACCACTATTTGATAATAATAAACGAGTTATTGGCGTATTAGGTATTACCACTGATATTACAGAACGGAAAGAAATGGAAAAGGCTTTACAACTAGCCAAAGAAAAAGCCGAAGCCGCGAATATTGCTAAGACCCAATTTTTAGCGAATATCAGTCATGATATTCGCACGCCACTGGTCGGTATTCAAGGCATTGCACTTTTGTTAACTAAAGCCCTACCAGATGAATTAAAACCTGAAGCCAATTCTATTGTTCATGCTAGCAGCGATTTGCTTAATTTGCTCAATGAAGTCATTAGCCTGGCGCAATTAGAAACTGGAAAAACACTTCAGCAAACAATTGCTTTTAATCTTAAAAGTCTACTATCTAATATCATAACCACATTTGAACCGGTTGCTAAAAAGAAAGCATTAAAAATTAACTTTACTTACGCTGATACATTGCCTACTGTATTTAGGGGCAATCGCATGTATCTTAATAGAATTATACTTAATCTGATCAGCAATGCCTTAAAGTTTACTAAACACGGTCACATTAGTATTAACGTTCAGCGTGATAAAAAAATTAAGCGAGATCATGCGCAACTGCCGATAAAAATCAGCGTAACTGATACAGGAATCGGAATACCGAAAAAAGAACAACAAGCTATTTTTGATAGCTTTACGCGCTTAAATCCTTCTTATGAAGGAGTTTATAAGGGCAGCGGTCTAGGGTTACATATCACTAAACAATTTATTGAGCAATTGGGCGGGACTATAGAAGTAGATAGTAAACCTGATCAGGGTTCTACCTTTACAGTTCATGTAAACTTAGAGGTGACTAACAAGCAGACAGAACAAGAAATAAAAGACGAAATTGATTATAGGAATGAATTAGAACACTCCATTGTTGAAAATGAATTAGATGTACCACAAAAAATTCAAATTAAGCAATCTCTTGGTCTTGAAGAAGCTAAAGTCCATGCACTTTTAGTTGAAGATAACCCGATGATTCAAAAAGTTTCAACAATAACTTTAAACTCAATTGGCTGTTTTGTTGATATGGCTGTCAATGGTCAACAAGCTCTGCAAATGGCTTCGCAAAAGACTTATGATATTATTTTTATGGATATAGGATTGCCTGATATTAATGGCTCCACTGTGAGTAGTAAAATCCGGCAACAGCAGGATTCACCGAATTTCTCAACACCTATCATCGCTTTAACTGCGCATATGGATTCCACTAGTAAAGATCAGTGTTTGTCTGCAGGGATGAATGCCGTAATTACTAAGCCTTTAACAGAGCAGCAAGGACATTATTTGCTGAAGCGATATTTATTAGGTACTGCTTCTAAAAAACCAATGCCGAATACATCCTCTCACGCTGGTAATTTGCGAACTTCCACTGAAATAAATCTCGATAAAGCGGAGCCTCCAATTATTGACTTAGACGATGGCGCTAAAATTATTCACAAGAACCATTCTGAAGCGATAAGCATGCTGGATTTATTGGCTAAATCTCTACCTAAAGAACAATCTGAATTGGCAGATGCTTTTTTGCGACAAGATTGGATAAGCCTACAGCATACGGTACATCACCTTTATGGCAGTACTTGTTTTTGTGGTGTTCCACGTTTGCGTAATGCAGCAAAAAATTTAGAAATTGCTTTTTCAAAAGATAATCATGAAAAAATCGCAAACTTATATGAGGAATTAATGCAAGAGATTCTAAATTTCCTTAAAGCATATGATGTTTTAAAAAATCAGAAATAAACTTTATAATCTAGGATTAGTCCGCAAATTCAAACGGTAATAGCTTTTTGCTCAACTCAAATTGAGTTAATAATTCCTGCTCATCAGCACCACCCAAATGTATTAATAAATATCTATAACTTTTGCCATCCTGCATAATGCTACCTAAATACTCCCCTTCCTGTACTGGGAGCTCAAGGCGGCCTTCAGGGAATGTATTATGAAATTCAGCCAAATTATCTTCAGATGGAATACGAGCCACCCGTTTATTATCAAAGCGACGCAATACAAAACTTGCAGCAATATTATAATTTCCAGCACGATGTTTTAATGTGGGATTCTCTCCTAATGACAGAAGCGCCAATGCCTGATAACTATTGTTTCCATCAACTTTTTCGTATAAATCTGCGAACTGAGAACACATGCGTGGATTGATTTCAATGATATGAATTCTCTCATTCTCTGAGTTATACATAAACTCTATATTAAAAAATGCGTTATCAAATCCAATGCCAAGAATAAATTGCTGGGCAATCTCTATCATCCGTTGTTGTACAGCTGCTGATAATCGAGAGGGATATACAAAGCGTTCAAAACTATAAGTGCCTGGATACATTATTGAGTCAACTATGCCTAAGATTTTAATTTGCTTGTTACTGACAAAACCCTCCAGCGTGACCTGGAATCCCGTTAATAACTCTTCAGCAATTAAGTAGTCTGCATTTAAATCAAAGCTAGTGTAGTTGCTTAAAAACCAGTTAATCTGGTCTAGGAATAATTTAGGCGGCAAGGATTTTGTAACCACATTTTCAAGCTCTGCTTCATTAAGTACTTTCTCTGCAAATATAGAAAAATAGGATTTAACGGGCTTAACAAAAGTGGGAAAAGGTAGTTTAAAATCTATTCCAGAAAATTTAACTGGGTCAATTAAGTGAAACTCTGGGGTAGCTTCAGGCACTATTTGTTGTTGGGCAATACGGCTATAAAATTTATGCTGACAAGTTAACACGCTTTCCGGTGAAGCCCCTGGCAGTTGTAAATGATGAGCAATTATACTGGCAAAAACACTACCAGGATAATCATCTGTGCTTAACAAGCCGTGAATATCATTAGCTTTACAAAAATTGATTAGCCGACTAATACTTTCAGGAGGTGCGAAGTAATTGGGTTCTGGAGTGTTATCTAAGCATCCACAGAGTATGCGATCTAAAATACTATCATCATATTCTTGAAAGAAGATATTGTAATGCCGCTGAAAGAAATCTGTCCGCAATTCGCGCCGGTCGCGTTCAGTTGTGTAGACGACCAAGAGATTTTTTTTACTCACCGGCGGCTCAAAATGATATCTTTATATATAAAGATGGGTTTCTTCGGTCCATGATTTTTTTCTCCTGTAATCCTTAAAAAGGTGTAACTGCTCACTCCGTCGTCCTGCGGCTTGTCCGCGGGATCCAGAAATGAGGTTTCTATTGCCTTTTTCCTGGATCCCGCGGACAAGCCGCGGGACGACGGGACTGAGCTGGCTATGGCGTGAGCAGTTACAAAAAGGTTATACTTGATCTTCGTCTTTTTGGGAAGAGCTATAATATTTTATACCAATTTTGATCCTTGCTCGACTATTTTGCGCACGCCAGCGATTAGTATCCCGCAATGAATAAACACAGCCGCAATATTCTTGTTGGTAAAATTCTTCGCGCTTGGAAATCTCAATCATCCTTTGTGAACCGCCATCTTTACGCCAATTAAAAGTCCAATAGATCATTCCCGGGTAGGGGGCTGCTGCCCGTTGACCACAATCATTAATCTGATCCATATTTTTCCAACGAGAAATTCCTAAGGAGCTACTGATCAACTGAAAACCATGCTCATGCCCATAGAGTGCCGTGCGTGCAAAACGCATATCGAAGCACATAGTACAGCGAATACCCCGTTCTGGCTCGTTTTCCATTCCCTTAGCACGCGCAAACCATTCATCGCGGTCATAATCACCATCTACAAACTCAATACCATGTTTTTGGGCGAAACGAATGTTTTCATTTTTGCGAATTTCATATTCTTTCAATGGATGAATGTTGGGATTATAGAAAAAAATAGTATATTTAATATTATTCTCGAGCAAACGCTCCATGACTTCGCCCGAGCACGGAGCGCAACAAGAGTGAAGCAATAGCTTCGATGCCCCATGGGGTAGTTGCAGATTCGTAGTCATATTTTCCGTTTCAGTTTGTAAAAGAATGTCCTAGGATTATACCTAGGTCTTTTTCAAATTGCGAAAGCCTGTCATCCTGAGAAGCGAATCAAGATTTTCATAAGTTTAAGGATTTTTCCGATTGCGGAAGTAGGCTAAAAATAATAACAAAATAAAAATGGGTATAATAATTGGAAATAAAATGGGAAATAATATTATAGCCAGTATGACCCAAACAAAGGCAAAAGAGCTGATTAGAAATACTAATATTCCAGGAATTATAAAGAATAACAATACGGCTATAGTAAATGCGGCTATGGTGGCGATTACTAAGCCCCAGGCTCCGGCGCTGATTACTAAAGCAATTCCTAATATAGGGAAAAAAAAGTAAAAACCAATGACAGAGATAAGAATCAGCGCAATAGAAATAATTAAAGCTTTTCTAATGCCTGATTCCCGTCTTGGGGGAATAAAATGTGGATTTTGAGGTGGTCTTGGATACTCATTCATAGGGTTCCCCCCTCCAAAAGTTAAAACCATTTTCCTTAATTTACAGCGAATCCCAGGTATAGTCTAATCCCATAATGTCTTAACTTGACTTCGATATCATTTTTAATCAATTTATACAATAAATATAGGATATAGGCACCAAAAAGCCAATAATTTTCAGAAATATACAAAGCTAAAGTAATTGTTCTATCTAGGGTCTGTCGTCACACTCTGAAGTTCGTCGTCCCGCGGCTTGTCGCGGGATCCAGAAAGAGCCTAAAACCTGCTGAGAGGGCAAGGAAATAATTTGCCAACCAAGCCCCTGGATCCCGCGGACAAGCCGCGGGACGACGTGGTGGGAGCTAAGACGACGAGCCCTAGTTAGTCATTTATGGATAGGGTATATTTTCTGGGACATTTTGAATTATCTCGGTATTAGTCGGATATGAATATAAATAGGGTTCAGGAGCCAGCAAGTCAAAGCCGCACGCATCTCGAGATTCAGTGCAAACACATGTTTGTTCAACCCTATTGGGATATACCTCAGACTGCGCTGGGGCACAATACCATTTATAATCATCCTTCACGGTATCAAGATCAATAATTTCATGGTCATCTGGATACATAATCAGATATCCAGTCGGTATGTCATAGGCACAATACATCTTATAATTATCGGTATAAACCGAATCAAATTTGGCATCACTAAGATCAATTAGGGGGATATGCGAGGAGTGCCAACCAGGCCCTTGTGGGCTTAAATAGGTAGCAAAATTAGCGGAATCAGGATTGCTGGATAGAATAGTTTCTGTCGCGGGACATAATCCTGCAAAAGTGGGGCCACTAATCCCCATTCCTATTAGAAAAATGAATAAGCTGGTGAAGGCGACTTTTGTCAAATATAATTTGGTTTTCATATCCCTCTCCGCCAAAAAATGTGAGCATGGTAGGTATTCAGTGCCCGGTTTCCATTCCGGCGCAAACAAGATTATTGAATACTAACTATTATAATACATTTTCTACGACTATTCAGGCATGTGGGCGCTTTTATAATAGAAATGGGTAGTAAGTCCAAGCAGCTATCCTGAAGTGGCTAACATTTTTTTGAGAGTAGGGGAGTTGTAGGTTCAGAAATGGGAGAAATACGTCATTACCCCACTCAATTTCAGGAGTCGACTATGGAAACAAAAATATTTAACTACCCAATCGAAATTAAGGAAATTTATCTTGATACTTTTGGTCATATGAATAATGCGATGTATCTTACTTTGTTTGAAGATGCACGCTGGGAATTAATAACACAAAATGGCTATGGTGTGGAAAAAATCCGCCAGACAGGTCTTGGGCCAGTCATTCTTGAGCTGAAAATACGTTTCGTAAAAGAAATTCGGCTTCGGGAAAAAATTGTGATTGAATCAAAGCTTATTTCTTACGAACAAAAAATCGGTAGACTCATGCAAACTATGTTGCGTTCAGGTGAAGTGTGTTGTACAGCTGAAATGGTATTCGGATTATTTGATCTAAGATTGCGCAAACTGGTATTGCCAACACCCGACTGGTTAAAGGCAGTTGGAGTGTCAATAGATTAACGTCGCGATCTTACTAATGTATGGGTTGTTATTATTTATTAGGTACAAATGCAATGGCAGAAATCTCAACCCGATCTTTAAGCGCCACTTGAACAGTTTGTCTAACAGGATAAACTCCATCAGGAAAACGTTTCAGATATTCATCGTTCATACCTTGCCAATCATGAATGTCTCTAAGAAATACATCAACGCGTGCAACATATTTCCAATCGCTGCCAGCTGCTTTTAAAACAGCTTCCATATTATTAAGAACTTGATTAGTTGCGCTTTGAATATCCCCTTCTATAAATTTGTCAGTCTTAGGGTCATTCGGCAATTGGCCGGAGATAAAGAGCAATTTACCTTTTTGCAAATCCAAAGTAACTCCTTGCGAATAGGCGCCAACCGGTTTTGCAGCTGTATCAGTAGCAATAAAGTTGATTCCCGAATTATCATTATTAGCAAAGGCATTTGTTAGTATCAGCAGAAGGGGTATTAAAAACAAGGTATGCAATTTCATAGATTTTCTCTTTAATTGAAATGGACAGGATTATATAGGATTAGTTTAAGTTTTGATAGAAATTAAGCGTCTATTGTTTCTACTATAAAATGGATAAACCCTTAAAATATTGAAATTTGTTATCCACGTGTACGCGTTTTTTTATGTCCCTTAATAAAAATTTAAGGATCTTAGGATATAAATATTAAACGCTTCAGGCTATATAACACTTAGTGTATCTGCGTGGTCTGACGAATATCAGCAACTTTAATTATAATCGGAGCACGAATATGACTAATAAAAATCAAAAAGAACGTACCCTGGAAGCAAAAACGACAGCGGCGCAAGGCTCGCGATAGTTGGTGTTGTCTTCTTTGTATGGGAACGGTAATAACGGCTGGGTGTCAATGCAATAGAGTAGGTGAGTGAAGGCTACAGGCTTGTGGATAAGCCTTAGCTGTCATGTTGCCGCATATACTTTTACTCTTTTAATTGATTTAGAACCCTGCGAAACTTTACTTAGAAAAATTTTTTACATTATTGTGCTATACTTGTTTAAGAGTTTAAAACAAGGAGAAGTATCATGCTAAGATTTAAAAAATCAATATTATTAGGAATGATCGCGATTGTTATTTCTGGTTGCGTTAGTGAAACCACTACGCCGGCAACACCCGTTGTAGCAACGACTCCTGTAGTAGCAACCATTCCAGCAGTAGTTACCTACTAAGAATTAATTAAATTAATTTAAAGTAGTTACTTAAAATTTTTCAAATAATTAATAAAGGGGGATTCTGTACCCCCTTTTTTTATAGGTAGTAACTCTAAATGTCAATTCCCTCCCATATTGGTATGAAAAATTCTAATCCTAAAATAGATGATTATATTGCCAATGCACAAATTTTTTCTCAACCCATATTAATACAGCTACGAAATTGGATACATCAGGTCTGCCCTGAGGTCGAAGAAACTATAAAATGGGGATTCCCGCATTTTATATATGGTGATGGTATTCTCTGTAGTATGGCAGCATTTAAGCAACATTGTGTCTTTACCTTTTGGAAAGCAGCGATCATGTCTGACCCGCAACAATTGTTTACTAAAATCGGAATTACATCCATGGGTCATTTAGGAAAGATCAAATCTTTAGCTGACCTGCCAGCGAAAGAAATATTGCTTGAATATTTGCAAGAAGCCCTGCGGTTAAATCAAGAAGGCGTCAAGCTGCCTACGAGAAAAACCACACGCAACCAAGAGTTAAACGTACCCGAATATTTAATGGTTGCACTCCAAGAAAATGTACGTGCTTTAAAAGTATTTAATAACTTCAGCTACACAAATAAAAAAGAATATATCGACTGGCTGACTGAAGCTAAAACCGAAGCGACTAGGCAAAAAAGATTGGGGCAGGCAATAGATTGGATAGCTGCTGGAAAAACTCGCAACTGGAGATATACCGCGCGCACTAAAGTGTTGATCCGACCCATTCGAGTTTAACTAAATCGCTTATAAAACCAGTGCTTCACCACTTCAAGCAAAGTGAAGTAGGCAATGGTAGCAGCGACTAGATAGAGCAAATAAAATAAGGGTAGTGGCACCATCCCAAACCAAGTACCTAACACTGTGTAAGGCAATACCAGAATAATTGCTGCCATGCTCATAGCAAGTAGAGTTACTATCGGACTTGGCCAGCTGGTAAATAATCGCTTGCGGGTGCGAATACAGAAAATGAGCAACATTTGCGGCGCCAGGGATTCAAGAAACCAGCCAGTGTGAAATAGCAGGTCATTAGGACCAAACCAACGTAGCAATAAATAAAAAGTTAAGAAGTCGAAGATGCATGCGATGGGGCCAATGATCAGCATGAAACGTTTGATGAAGGTCATATCCCAATGTGTCGGGTGCGCAATGGCCTCATTGTCAACACGATCGAACGGCAGACCCGTCTGGGCTATGTCGTAAAGTAGGTTGCCAAGCAATATCTGAATGGCGGTCATCGGCAGGAAAGGCAATAATAGTGTACCCACTGCCATACTTAGCATATTGCCAAAATTGGCGCTGCTTGCCATCAGGATATATTTAGAAGCGTTATTTACCGTGCGTCGTCCCTGCATCACAGCGCTGTGAATTACCGATAAACTGCGCTCAAGCAGAATGACGCTAGCTGCTTCCTTCGCGACATCGGCAGCACTATCCACTGAAATACCAACATCGGCGCTATGCAATGCCGTAGCATCGTTTATGCCATCACCCATATAGCCAACCGTGTGACCCATTGTTTTAAGAACAAGAATGATGCGATTCTTCTGCTGTGGATTGACGCGACAATAAATATGCACTTTATCGACTTGCGCACGCAATGCCTCATCGGTCATGCTCTCAATCTCATCGCCGATAAGTACCCGATCTGCTTTTATTCCAAGCATCGAACATACATGGCGAGTAACGCGCTCATTATCACCACTGAGCACTTTTACCTGCACAGCCGCTGCCGCTAATGCCTGCAATGCGTCTGCTGCATCGGGTTTAGGTGGATCGAGAAATACCGCAAATCCGGCAAATACCAATGAGGTTTCATCAGACACTAGCGCAACATTGTGGGTCGGCTCCACTTCACGATAGGCTATGCTGAGCACACGAAATCCTTCTTCCCCCAAAGACTCAAACTTTGTTATACACTCGTTGCGTTTGCCATCGGTTAAATCGGTATCGACACCACCCACGTCATAAAGATTACAATGTTTCAGAATATCTTCAGGCGCACCTTTGATGATGAGCAGACGCTTGCCGGCCTTCTCCAGCAGAACAGAAATACAACGACGATTAAAATCAAATGGCACCTCATCAATCTTTTGCCATAGGCTGGCATCAACCTTACCTTCTGCGAGAATCGCATCGTCAAGTGGGCCTTTAAGCCCGGATTCAAAGTGACTATTGAGCCATGCTAATTCCAGCACGTGCTCACTGTCTTGCCAGGCGGTATTGAGATGACGTACCAGCCTAATTTTTGCTTCGGTAAGCGTGCCGGTTTTATCCGTACAGAATATATCCATAGCGCCTAAATTATGCATCGCTGGCAAGTGTTTTACGACTGCGCGTTGTTTAGCTAAAATGAGTGCGCCGCGTGAAAGCGTGACTGTCATAATCATCGGCAACAATTCCGGCGTAAGACCAACGGCGAGAGCTAAGGCAAACAAGAAAGATGGCAGTAAAGGACGATGTAAGAAAATATTGATAAGCACGACAAATAGCAACATAAAAATTGCCACACGCATGATGAGCATGCCGAATTGCCGCATACCTGTTTCAAATGTAGTGGGTGGCGGCTTAACAGCGAGACTTCCCGCAAGCTGTCCAATATGCGTTCCCCGTCCCGTCTGCAGCGCAACAAACATCGCTGTGCCACTGATAACAGACGTACCCATAAATACAGCATTAACCGCTGCAGATAAATCAGTCGTCGGTTGCGTAAGATCGGCTGCATGTTTTTCAGCCGGATAGGATTCACCTGTCAACATCGATTGGTTGATAAATAAATCTTTGGATGTAATTATCCGACCATCGGCAGGAATCAAATCACCTGCCGATAGATTGATAATATCTCCAGGAACAACTTGCGTTACCGGCAGCGTTTTCTCTACAGCATCGCGTAGCAGCAAAGCTTTAAGTGCAACACTGGACCGCAATGCATTGATTCCATTCTCAGCGCGTAATTCTTGAAAGAAATCAATAGTGACACTGAGCAAGACGATGATGGAGATGATAATGAAACTTGCTATATCACCAGTGAGCATAGAAAACACACTTGCCACCAGCAGCATGATCACCAGCGGGTTGTAAAAGTGCGCGAGAAACTGCAGCCATAAGGGAGTACACTGATAATCAGTCACATCATTAGGACCGAAGCGCTGCAGTCGCTTGCTCGCTTCATCGCTAGAAAGACCGTCCTGTGTCGATCCTACTCCTGCAAGCAGTTGCTGTAGGGGTGTATTCCAGAAATCGTCAGGCTTTTGCTGTATGGTAGTATCTTTCATACTTTGCTCTCTTTGCTGCTTGCTATCAAGATGACGGCTGATGTAGCATCCCCAATTGTAACATAATGCATAAATTTAAAGAGATGTTATATTACCAACTTTTATTCAGAGACTATTGAATTAAATATTTGCGGTGCCGGACTTAAACTGCTGCTAGAGTTTGATTGCGCAGCATTGCTGCTGCTGATCGAAGATATCCCGTCTTGATGAGTAGTTGAAATTGTTGAGAAAAAGCTGGTGGCTGCATGAGTGGGTGACTCTTGTTTTTTAGTCAGAAGGAGTGCGGGATCTATTGCTTTCTCAGCACTGTCATTTTCAGTAATCTCAGTCTGCACAGGTGGCTCTTTTTGACTTGACTTTTCATCATCGATTTCATCGGTTATCTGAGTAGTTGAGGGTGTTGATGGTGGCAAATAGAAGAAAGTTGAAGAACTCACATGGGATGATGCCGAAATACCAGTTGTGTCTGAGATAGAAAAACTTGAAAGCCTAGAAGGTGTCGCCCTGCTCATGGAGTCTATTGATGAAGCTGGAGACATTGAACAAGTTGAGCTTGGGTTCTTTGTTAATGTTACATCCTGACAAGGGTATTCATTCTTTTTAGCTAATGTTGAACAAAACGTTTCAATGTCAAATGTTGGTTGTTCAAAAGAGTCCATAAGTTCTAGGTTATCGTTGTGAGTCAAATAAATCCTATTTCTGTCACAATATAGCTGAATTTGTTCTAGGTAGAATTGGTATCTTATATCTTTATGTACATTTGTATAATCGCTATCTTTTGTGGAATACCCGTGATATGCTGCATCTTCTGATGTTGACTTTATTGGACGAAATTCATCCGTATATTTTTTCAAGTATTCCATTAGCAATTCTTTATAATTAAATTCAATAAAAATTTTATTGACTATTTCATCATCTTGCAGCTGAATTTCAGTAATTTTGAATTTATTTATTTCGCGTTGACATTTAAGTGATGCTACAACATTTGCTCTTTCTATTTTTTTGACAGCAAGTTCATGCACCCAAATCATACCGCCCAATTCATCGTATACAATTTCCATTAAATGGTCGATTAAATTGTTATCAATGTCTTTTTTTTCTGATAAGGTTTTTAAAGCTTGGATCGCACTCAGTTTTTGGATGGACGAAGCATTTACAAATTCAGCATCGCTATTTGCTCCAGATGCTGAGAATTCTGCATTGCTGGTAATTTTTTCAATTGCTGATGTCAAGATGCTATCATTTTCCTTCGGTAATGGTATTAAAAGCACATCAATTGTTGTTATATCGTAACTATCACGATTAATTGGAAAAAAAGCTGCTGCATCTAAGATAGGGGTGAGGGGGATAGCTGTATCGGTATCAATCGCTCCTTCATATTTTATAGGTCCGATTTTTCCCCCATGGGGAGAAACTCCTTCTTTTAGGGCATCATGCGGGTGATTTGTGCTACGGAAACACAAAATATATTTTAAATTATCGTGGTTTGAGCTATCTATTTTGCTTTTTTTTATCCCGAAATAATAAGTCTTCTTTATCAAGTTTTTGCGTAGGTTTATTTTCTTCGTTTTCAGGTTTGACTGGCTTGTCATATGTAAATTCGGTTAGCTCAATCTCCGGACTTTTCATAGCAATATACAACTCTATTTTTAATTTAATTAGATCTAAATAATATTAGGATAACATATTTAGTCTTGCTATCAAGATAATAGCTGGTGTAGCATCCCCAATTTGAACATAATGCATAGATTTAAAGAGATTTTATATGGAAATAATAAACCCCGATCCTTGTGCTATATCCATAATTAGTAAAATCCTGGATTGTTTAAAAAAATATGACCATAAATCTTTATGTATTTTAAATCTGGGTTACCCGCTACTTCAAGAATCGCTTAACATCATCAGCCAGTATCAGATCATAGAAAATAATAATCCAGCATTGAATACCCCTTCTTTTATAGTTCACCAAGTGCAGCAGCAATATTATGATTTAATTGTAGGTATTGATGGTTCTCTATTCAATGAATCTAATATTGCAGAATCCGAACTTGTAACCAGCATCGCTAATAATTCTGATATCAGTATTTATAAATTTCCTTCTTTCCAGACGTATTTTGCCAATCCAATTTTTAAAAAAATCTATAAATATCGCGAAGTAATTCCAAGACAAACCCAGGAAATTTATGTTTTCTGCAGCAATTCATATTGGTACGCCGATGGTAAAATATCTAAATTTATACCACAAACTAAATTAACGCGCGAACGGGTCGGAACAATCAGTGGTGAACGCAGATATTATTTCAATGCCGAACACATACTAAAATATTATGAATTAAATGGAGGAGGTGGCGATCACATCAAAAGAGAAATCGAAGCAGAAGCCAGGTTTTTATTGGAGGATAATGCGACTCATGGTTTTGCCCCGAAGCTAATTGATTTTAAAACGAATGCTTATGAAGGTTGGATACTGCGTGAACAAGCGCCTGGTGTCACTTTAAGTGAGATATTAGATGAAAATAAAGATTATGATCCCCTGGCTATATTTAATCATACCTTGCAACAAGTTATCCTGCTGGAGAAAAAAAATCTGGTTCACATTAAGCTGCGACCTAGAAATATTATTGTATTAGAGACCGGTGGTGCTTTATTAATAGACTATGGGGCTATTTTTAGTAAACATAAACAAAAGTTTTCTTTAAGCAGCTATTATGGATTCTTGATATTAAGTTATGAAATTTTTCATAGAAAACATATAGCAGAGAGAGAGTTTAGTCCCTTTTATTTAATGGATGCTGAAGATGTCCATCCTCACTATCAGCGCTGGATAAAATTAATTTTATCTTATCCCACCCGCTTATGGAACTTTGAATTATTTTCTATACTTTTTTCTGAATCAGAGTCCTCTCAAGATATCGTTTGTAAAATAGATAATGACCACTTTCAACATTGGTTACGAAAAATGCAGCAATTAATCGCAAATAAGAAAATAAATTTGCTCCGATTCGAAACTTTGGTAGCAAATAAAATAAATAGTTACCATGATTCCTATCCAGAAAAAGTACTTTATCTTTTAGGGAAAAAAATCGGCGTTTTATACAATAAATTAAGCGCCAAATTATCTGTTTAATGCTACATTAAGTGATTTGCTAGGCCGGCCCTAAGAATAAATTGTGATTCCTATCCGTTGTTAAGTAAAGTGATTTCTGGGCAATAATTGGTATAAATGGCATCGAGTGCGAGCTCTAAAGCTGCGAAAGTAGGTGTGCGTAGAGATTTTTGTGTTATCAAATTGAGTTCTGTGGGAGTGAGTTTGCGTTCAACCATAGATTAAGCCCACATGGGTGTAAATTGTAAACGGTGATACATCATGGGTTATATGATTGCCTTACCCCAATCAGGATAATCAACAAATGCCCACTCATTTTTGCCGCCACTAGATTTGGGTGAGACGTCATGGCAATCGCACTAAACTAAACAATTGATTTTATTAAAATTTCACGGAAAATACACCCTGTAAAATAAAATGAAAACAGGGAGTATCTATGGAATTAACCAATACATTTTTCGTCCATTTTGAAGTTCTGAAAGATCCAAGAACAGATAACCATAACCGCCGTCATAATTTCTATGACATTCTTGTTATAGCAATCATGGGAACAATATGTGGTGCAGATGGTTGGACAGAGATCTGTGAATTTGCTGAAGCAAAATTAGATTGGCTTAAAACCTTTTTAGAGCTACCCAATGGCGTACCTTCACATGATACATTTGGCCGTGTTTTTTCATTATTAGATGCGGAGGTATTTGAAGAATGCTTTTTGGCGTGGATTGCATCCTTATCGATAGATTTGCAAAATGAGATAATTTCTATTGATGGAAAAAGCTTGCGAGGTTCGCATAATAAAAGAAAAGAAATCAAGATGTTACATGTTGTAAGCGCATGGGCGTCAGAGAATAAAATTCTGCTTGGTCAGGTAAAAACTGATGAGAAATCGAATGAAATAACCGCGATTCCTGAACTTTTAGACATGATTGATGTAACAGGTAGCACAGTTACAATTGATGCTATGGGTTGTCAGCAAGAAATTGCGAAAAAAATTGTGAAGAAAGGCGCGGATTACGTTTTATCTCTTAAAGAAAATCAACCAACTTTACATCAAGATGTGAAAAATATTTTTCTACAAGCAGAACAAGGAGAAAAAAAATATAAAAAAATGATTCATAAACAAAAATTAGAAAAAATCCGCAGCCACGGACGTATAGAAACGCGCAGATATACCTTGATTATGCCTCGTGAACAGCAATCATTTGGAATTCGTTGGCCCCATTTAAAAGGGCTTGGAATGGTTGCGGCAATTGGTTTTTTCGCACTGCTTGGGTTACAACCAACAACGCCGCATTATATTTGGATAATGATTCCATTTCTTATTATTGGTTTTGGTGTTTCTTTTACAACTCCCGCAATGACATTCGCGGCTATTCACTCCGTAGAACAGCAACGTGCGGGTATTGCCGCTGGTGTTTTAAATACAGGAAATCAAATCGGTAATCTTTTAGGAGTAGCTATTTTTGGTACGATCGCAGCTGTTTCTAAAAATTTCATAGAGGCAATGCATATTACACTTTTTTTAAAATGGACGTTCTAAACTAAATTGGAAAATATTACTATGTAAGCAATTGAATCAAATCCTGTTGTAATAAATACCATGAGATGACTGTGCGTTTAATGCCTAAAACAAACCATTATAGAGAACGTGTAAATGCAAAATAAAATAGAAAACCTTGTTATAGATAAACTTGTTATGGCAGGTGATTTAGAAGGATTATACGAATATCTTCTAAACCATGATGAATATAAATTGCCCATTAATACTCGTAAGCATTATCATCCTCCCTGTTTAGTTTCCTGGGAGGTGTTTGAACGTGCTATTGTTTTAAATCAACCATATATTGTGGATTGGTTATTATCTTCGCCCGCGTTTAAAATTGATCCCAATGTCTTGCATAACGGACTGGTTCCAATTGTCTTGGCTGCTAAAAATGGAAACATTGAATTAATAGAAATATTATTAAAGTATAAGGCTGATGTTAATAAGACTTATGAAGGTCATACTGCTCTTATGCTGGCAGCAGCATGTGATGAACTGTGGGGGCGGGGATTGAAGAATGAAATAGCTGTATCAATTATTAAATTATTATTAAACCATAAGGCGGATGTAAACATAAGTAATTCCAATGGTTATACTGCGCTTATGATAACCGCCAGAACAATCTGGCAGGGTTCTCGTCCGATTGAAATGTTAATGAAAGCTGGTGCAGATCCCAATCATGTTAATCATTTGGGGCGAACTGCATTGGATGTGGCTTATGGATGGCAAAAAAAGGAAAAGCTGATGCAATTGCGCAAAGAGCTTTTTCGTAGCAAACATAGTTCAGAATTAATTTACATTATTGATGGTCAACTCTACATTAAGCAGGAAGACTTAAAAGGTCGAGGTCAAGAGGGAGAGGCAGCATTTTATCTTTGCGAAGATAATCGGGAATATTTAATAAAAAAAGATAAAGATCTTGCAACTTGTGTACTAGAAGGCTCTCTTCAATTTATACAAGATTATCTCCCGGGAGCGCATGCGGGACTTTGGAAATCTCAATTTCGAGACTGTATTAATTTGGCGCACTGCTGTGTGGTGGATCAATATATGGCAGACAAAAAAGAAATAAAAGAATATAAAAGGGAGGTTGCTTCTATTCAACCTAAAGTGAAGGATGCCAAACCTTGGGATGTGGTTTTATTTGGAAAAAAAAGAGAACCTAACCACCCAGTTAGCCAAGAATTTAGAAATCAAGCAGTTATTTTAGATCATTTAGCCGAGCTAAGTAATGTGGCTGTATTGAGCCTGGCGGCTAGTATTATGGCTGGTATGCTTTGCAGAGAAGAAAGTTTTCATTTCGCTCAATATATGGTTGGCATGGATAAAGACGATGAGATCATCAAGTTCATCCGTATTGATTTAGGTGCTAGTGGACGTTATGGTAGAGCTAGACTGGAAGCTAAAGATTTTAAATTGGGAACCTCTGATGTTTATGCGAAATCGGGTCAGTTTGGCAAAAGATATGTTGATTATTTATTAAATGCTCCTAATGTCATGATCTATGTTTGTCTATTTTGGAGTGAATTTGATATAGATGATATCGATAAGTTGGTTTCAGACAGTAAGGAGTGCTTTCGTCTTCAGATCAATAAAGTCCCTGGTGATTTGCAACAAGACATCTTAAATAAAATATATGATATTTACACCAAAAAATCTTCCATAAAACGAAATAACCAGGATATTACTCAACAGCAGCTAGATGACATCATGAATAGTGTCTTAAAGGCTTGCGTGATGCAAATGCAAGAGGAGGGGGCGGCAAAGATTAATGATTTGTTGAACAAGGTTGAGCTTGAAAGAAAAAATTATAAGTTTTCTCGTAAAAAGCTAGAGTCTGGAATCATTGATGAGGATGATAGTGTCAGCGGGGTATATGACATTGCCTGCTTAATTAATAAACGGATCATTAATTTGTATAGAAAACAGGATTCTAATTTGAGTGCTGAATTGTCACACAGCTATCAAATTTTGGCTTATATGTATGGTCGGATTTCAACCGGATATCTTAGTGGGACCCCTTTGGTGCCAGCAAATATAATTGAATTATTACAAATTAAAATTATGCTATTACAAAAATTGATCAAATACAAAGATCATTTGCTGGAAGCTTTGCTGCAAAATGGTGCTCAAAGAAAAATAATCTTAATTTCTGAGGCGATAGGCAGGCTATTTGTTTCCCCTGTATCAGATTATTCTGAGATTATTGACACATTAAAACCCATTTGCAAACCCAGATTAATGCCTTTAATAGTCACAGAACTCACAGAAGGTGAGAAATTATTTAGGTTCTTACAAAAAAAATTAAAGACATTTGCTAAGCTAAAGTTTGAAATGCTAACTGAAAATATATCTATAAAAGTTTTGGATTTCTTTGGTGTGAAACCAGAGCTTATATCTGATAAATTACCGCTCACATTCTTTCCGACAAGTCCGGATCATTCTAATTTAAAACATGATTCCAAAGAAAAGCCTTCTTCACGACAAGATACTAATGAGGCATCTCAAGTCGAATTTGCCAAAGTGGATTTCAATATTCACGGGACTCACCCTATATAAAGCAAAAAAATCCAAGAAACTAAGCGTGAAGACATTAGGCTCTGTAAAACAATAACTTATCTTTTTAGCATCCCAGCTAAGACTCATCTTCGCAGGCTGAAGGGTGTAGAAAAACACTTACATAGAACAACCGACGTAGTCGTCCCGGCATGGAAGCCGGGATCCAGATCACAGGAAGTGAAAGTTTCGCTTTCCTGCGCCCTGGATCCCGGCTTCCTGCCGGGACGACGTTCCGTCGACTATGCGCGCATTTTTCTACACCCTCCCGCCTGCAAATCTGAGCCTCAGCTGGGCGCTAAAAAGATAAGTTATTGTTTTACAGAGCCTTAGGAACAAATCAAGGCATCGGCGCAGGTCTGGTCGATGCCTTCTCTCGCCATGTCACGCATTTCTTATCAGCCACATTATTAAGATGACGTGTAGTAAGATTCAATAATAACCCGGGTAGAGCCGATTTTGACAAAATTGTGATTTAGCCAAGCAGCATCTTGAGGGAACATGCGCACGCAGCCATGGCTCAAATTAGCGCCTAGCACTTCATAGGATCCGTGCAGCGCATAACCTCCCTTGAAGTGCATGCAATATGGCATTTTAGCTCCGCCTTTTGGTATGGGAAATTCAGAGGAAACGCAGCTTTCTCCTTTTTTATCATAGACAGTAAACTCGCCTACGGGCGTCCGGCAATTCCTGCCCCCTTCGTCCTCACAAGAGGATTGGCCGGCTGCTGCAGGCCCCCATTTCACTAAATTGCCTTCTTTGTCGTAAGCGGCCCAAGCTAATTGGTTGGGATTTACCACAACCTGATCATGCCCTAAGTATCCCACATTGGATTTAAAGGGGGATAAATCATTGGGATTGAGATTCATGTTATTAGGCACAGCGATGACCATTCCTGGAAATATTTCAGTATTTCTACGGTTTAAGCGCTGGACCAAATCCCGTTCTCGATCATCCGGCCATAGTGATTCCCAACTATCTTCAGGACCAATGCGGATGCATTTCACATCAGCATTACTTTGGCATAAGCGCTGGCCGTAACCCGCGGCAGCGGCAGAAAGGGGAATAGTGAGTACTCCTAGGAAAAAACATAAAGCAGCTAGTATTTTTCTTTGCATAAACGGCCCTCCATTGCCAGCTATCAACATCCTTGTTGATATATTTGTGATTTAACTATGGGTATTTTTAATTGTAGTTCAGGTTTGGGATTTTGCTGGAAAAACTTTAGAAAACTTGAAAAATAATGTCAGGTGCTTTTTTAACTGAAGAAGGAATGGTGTATATATTAAATAAAGTTACAATCTATAACTATTGTAATGGTCTTTGGCAAATGACGTGAATAGCGGCCTGAATTCAACTTGTAACGCAATTTTCGAATAATTTTTATACAACGGAAGACTTCATAATCTTCTCTATTAAATTTTCAATGGGGTTGCACATAGGGATGGAGCGTGGTTTAAATGAAAATACGAATGGGCTTAATTCGACAATATTTGCAAAAGGGCTGTGATTTTAACAAAGTAACAGACAGTGAATTAAATTTAATAGTAGAAAATCTAAATAACAAACGGAGAAAAATACTAAAATATGTTACACGTGGAGATATTTTTAATAATAATTAATTCTATAAAGCAGAGGGAAGTATGTATGAATAGGCGAAAGTTTTTTTCCTCTTGGCTATTGCTATTACTTATACTGGCTACTCCTATTAGCAATGCTAAACCAGAAATATATCTTTTCTTGGGTAAAGAGCCTGCGGCCTCATATAAAGTTCTCCTGCAGAACCCTAACATTAAAGGTGCTCAAATTATCTATTACTGGAAAGATCTGGAGCCAAAGGAAAATATATATAACTTTAGTGCCATAAATACGGATTTGCAGCTACTTAAATCTATCCATAAGAAGTTATTTATACAAGTTCAAGATAGATCTTTTGATGCTAAGATATTCCCAGTGCCTAATTATCTGTTGAGTAAAAAGTATAATGATGGGATAGTGAAACAAATAGATTTTTCTGGTGAAGGAAAAGCACTTTCAACAGGATGGGTAACAAAACAATGGGTGTCCACTGTTCAGAATCGATTTCAAAAATTATTGGTGGCTCTAGGCAAGCAGTTTGATGGAAAAATTAAAGGAATTAATTTACCTGAAACTGCTATTGATATTGAGGAAAAAGAAAAGTTGTTCAGTTGTGATTATTACTTTGATTCTATTACGGCGAACTTAAAGGTATTGCGTTCAGCATTTAAAAAAAGCGATATAGTCCAATATGTTAATTTTTTTCCTTGTGAATGGAATAATGAACGCCATTATATGAGTAGACTATTTAGTTTTGCTAGGGAAAATAATATTGGACTGGGCGGCCCAGATGTCATTCCATATCGCCACTCCCAAATGCAAAATAGTTATCCATTTTTCCACCATAATAAAGAGAAACTGTCATTGGTTGCTTTTGCAGTCCAGGAACCTGACTATACCTATACTGATCCAAATACTGGCAAGCATTTTACAGTCAAACAACTGTATGATTTTGCCGTCAATTATTTAGGCGCAAATATTTTATTTTGGAACTTGCAGCAGCCACAATACACCAAAGAATTAGTACCATTTTTGAATGAAAAACAAAACCTCCATTAGGGGTTGCAGTTTTTGTGTTATTTGCTACAGTCGATTGTAATGAAAACCTCATAATTCATTTATAATTCTTTCAACTACTTTTATTATAAATCCAAAGGAAATGTACCATGTCTTATGCTATCAGTCATAGATCAAAACAACCTGGGAAAATTTATTACGAAGATATCGGCGAACAATCCTTACCTATAATGGTGATGCAGCATGGGGATGGTAATGATTCCCAGAACTGGAAATCCCTAGGCTACATTGAAAAATTAATTCCATATTTTCGCCTCATTTTAATAGATTATCTGGGTTACGGACAAAGCGAAAAAATCTATGACCCACAGGCTGATGCCGAATTGAATAAGGAAATTCCTGAGACTCGATTTATTAAACATTCATTGCCTCAATTATCTTGTGTAAAGAATTAGTTTGTAGGATTTAAGGTGCCTTAGCGCGAAGGTTAGAAGCAGATAACACATGTCAAATGGGAAGATGTGAAGTTGAAATTTTCGACTTCACATCAGAATTTGTTGTAAGCTAACCGCTTAACTAATCTATATTTCAATTCAATACTAGACAGGTTCAACTATTTAGCATTTGTGCATATTAGAAAATATGCACTCCGTACAGAAAATACACTGACAATTGTGCATAATCCCATGGTTAAAACCAGAGGCAGTAAACTACCATCGGCAATAAAGGTAGATAAAGCACTCATGCAGCCCGCTATGGTTAATTGTATCGCGCCCATTAAAGCTGCTGCAGTTCCACTGTTATTACCAAAATAGTGCAAATAACAAGCTTGGGTATTTGGAGATATCATCCCCATGGATCCGACAGCAACCATTAACGCAGACACGAAAAACACGATATTCAATTTTAAAAACACAATCGCAATTAAAGCTGCGACAGCTAGGGTCTGCAGTGCCACAGCCATCGTTAAAATTATGATTGGTTCTATTCGATGCACCAACCAACGATTGATTAAACTTAGAAAACCCATCATTGCAATATTGCAAGCAAATAACATGGAGAAAGCAAAAGCAGATACTGCAAACCATTGCTGGTAAATAAAAGAAGCGTTGGTAATAAATATCAGCATGATACTAAATGAAAATGCTTGTAATAAAATGAGATATCGTGCAGCTGAGTTTTTTAAAACTATGCTTAAGCTGGCAAACATAGTTAATTTTTTTATCGATAGATCGCGGTTTAGCAATAGTGTTGGCGAGGTAAATACATAGCGTTTTAAAAAAAAGATTAGCAGCAGCGCATATAATGTCAGGAAGATAAATATACCCGACCAATTGGAAATGGTTAAAATAAGACTGCCAATAGTGGGAGCAATAGCTGGCGCAATAATATAAATTGAGCCAATTAGGCTAAATAATTTTGCAGCTTCACGACCTTGTGTGCGATCTCGGACGATAGCGGGTACACTGACCCCACAACATCCTCCCCCCAAGGCTTGTAAAAACCGCAATAGCAATAATTGCGTAAGTGTATGACTAAAAGCTAATAAAAAACTGCTAATAGAAAAAATGGCTAATCCTGTTATCATCAGTCGTACTCGTCCATAGCGATCAGATAAAAATCCACCTACTAACTGACCTAGAGCCAAACCAAAAATATATACACTTACGCTGAGCCCTACCTGATCAATGCTAACTTGCATGTATTGAGTGAGGTTGGGGAAGGCGGGTAAATAGGTGTCAACAGCAAATGGTCCTAGCGCAACTGCCATAGCTAATACTATAATGAATGTTAAAGAGGGCATATTTGATCTCATTGGAAAGTTACTTATTTAGTTGATAGAGTCAACCAGATAAGCATAGCGTATTTGATTGACTCTATCAACTATATTGTTGCCTATATGAAACCACCAGTTAGTCCAGAATTACTTATCACGTTTGGTGCCTTGGTCACCACTGTCAAAGCACAAATGCGTCTTGCTTTAAAGGCGCAGGGTTACTTATTAACTCCTCCGGACATTAAAACTTTGGCCTTACTCAATAACCATCCTGGCATGAGTTTACAAAAACTTGTGGTTCTGACATGTAAAGACAAAGCGCAAATTACACGCAAAGTCAAAGAGTTAGAAAGAAAAAACTTAATCGTTCGCCAAAAAGATACAACAGATCACCGTAGCTACCAGCTTTTTTTGACGTCTGAAGGTAAAGAGATACAGGCCAAAACCAAAGCTATCCGCACTAAAGTATATCAACGTATTTTTGCCAATTTAAATGCACAGCAACAGCAGGAAATGATCAAGTTAATGCAGCAATGTTTGGGAGATGAGGGCGTTGTAGCAGAGGGGTCTAACATTCTGATTTGAAGTGGGAAAGTCAAGATAAAACGCCAACTGGAAAAGGACGTTGTAATTTATTTTTAAAAATTTGTCAGATTAATAATAAACTTTAGCTACTGAGTGATTATTATTGACCAATGTTAGTGAGCAGTTATCCCGAAAGTAAGATAACAAATCTTTAGAGCAAAAAGTAAGGGCTTGTGCAAGAATAACTTCCCTTTTTAGGGTTTAGATTGGGTTCAGATTTGGACGTTTTGTTTTTCAGAAAAATGTGCGCATAGTCGACGGAACGTCGTCCCGGCAGGAAGCCGGGATCCAGGGCGCAGGAAAGCGAAACTTTCACATCCTGTGATATGGATCCCGGCTTCCATGCCGGGACGACTATGTCGGTTGTTCTATGTAAGCGTTTTTCTGAAAGACAAAACGTCCGAAGATGAGCCCAAGATGAGCCCTAAAAAGGGAAGTTATTCTTGCACAAGCCCTAAGCCTCTCCCTTTGATTTTAAAAGAAAGACTTATCCATTTTAATTAATTGCTCATAAGCAAGCTAACCATAATGCCAGTCCAACCCTGATAAGAATAATAGCAAGTGGTTTTATTGCCTGAAATATGTCCATAATTGCCATCTACACTTCGAAATTGAGCATCTTTAATAATCGCCGTTTGAGAATCCCAATGCATCGGAGCGAGCGTACTACTATTAGTACTCAAAAAGAAACTATCATTTTGAGATTCTCCGCTTATAATACCCGCACTGTGCTCTACTGGAGAATTTGGCTTAAATGTCAAATCGTAACTTGAATTAGTTAAAGATGGACAATATTTTTGAGCCTCTGCAATCGTGGAGAAATAAGTAGGATCTCCCGCAAATGCTGCTTGAGAAAATAACCCACCCATAATTAAAATCGAAAAAAATATTTTACGCATTTAAATTTACCTCATGTTATATTGAATAATTGCTTAGCCCGCTTTGATAAGGGTATCGAAACTCGACGGGACAAACTCTTAGGACGACACTTTTTAGGAATACCTGTTCCTATTTGTCTATAGCCATTAAGCTATTGACAAGGAGAATACAATAACAGGTAATTAAACAGTGTTCAATAATTAATTTAACAGTGTATAATAAAAATGGCAAGAAGAAGCGATCATTCCCGAGAGGAACTTAAAAAAATAGCTGTGCTAGCAGGAAAAAATCTCATTCTTAATGAAGGGCTTGGAGGGTTCAGCGCCCGGAAAGTGGCTAAAGAAATCGGTTATACCATTGGCACCATTTACAATATCTTTGGAAGTCACGAAAATTTCATTTTACATATCAACGCTACTACCCTAGACGATATGTATCATTATCTCTCTAAGCATCGTAAAAATAATCAGCAACCTGTGGATATAATAAAAAATTTGGCTGCCGCTTATCTAAATTATGCACGGAAAAATTATAACCTCTGGAGTGCATTATTTGAATTCAATCTGCCGCAGGATATTCCCCTGCCGGATTGGTATGCCCATAAAATTAAACTACTATTTACAATGGTTGAGGAATCCATGCTGCCATTATTTGATGACAATAGTAAAAAATCAGAACATGCAGCAAAAGTTTTATGGTCAAGCATTCATGGTATCTGTCAGTTAGGACTAACCGGTAAACTTGATACAGTTGGCGCTGCACCCGTTAAGGTATTGACAGACTCTCTGATTGATAATTATATTCTTGGGGTGAATCATGCCTAATTAGTTACTTGGCGCACTAACTACTCACCCGTCATTGCGAGTAACCCACCCACCTTGTGGGAAATATCAGTAAAGAAGTTTGAGGTATGAGATGCGTTGGCATCGAAGCGTTGTCCCTCCTCGATATAACCATGCACCATGCCCTCATGGCGCCAACGCCCCTGGCGCATAATGGCGCTAAAAGAAGCCCCTTTATGAGAGGCGGAGGTTGCAAAGCCGCGATGTAGACTGTGACCACTATAGCGTTCTGCGTGAGGTAATTGGCAGGTTTTGGCTATTTTTTAATGATGGTGCTTATATATTGAAGCGAAATAGGGCGGTTGGTCATAAAATTTTCGGGTGAGTAGACCAGTGGGGCAGCTCCGCTGGCCTACTCACCCAAAAGTAAAAGCTAAGACATCTAAGTTAGTTTCAGATGCAGTGATTACTGGCTTAAAGCCTTTTTGTGAATTGGCTTACACTATCACGGGAGATAATGGCAGTGAATTTGCAGGCCATGAAGAAATCAGTAAAAAGTTAAATGCAGATTTTTATTTTGCACATCCATATTCGTCTTGGGAACGTGGTCTAAATGAAAAGGATTAATTCGGCAGTATTTAAAAAAGGAGTTGCCTTCAATGATGTTACAGAAGATGATCTTGATATCATCATAGATAGACTGAATAATAGACCCAGAAAATCTTTGGGGGATGTAACACCAAATGAAATATTTTATGTCATCTAATTTTTCATAAGGGGCGCTCATAAAGCTTTAACTTAATATTAAATAAGGAATTGAGGAGAGGACTAGTGCCGTTGACTCTGACAGCTACTACAGCAAATAGAGAAAAGGAAGGTAATGTAGATAACTTTTTGGGTCTCATAAAATCCACTCGGTGTAAACGTTTTATCGATGTATTTGCGGGGTCTGGAAGCTTTAGTTTATGTGCTCTGCAATACAATATAGCAGAAAGTTATTTAATTAATGATGTATACCCACCTATTATTTATTTATTTGAAGCAGTTAGAGATCATCCAGAAGCTTATTTCAGAGTACCAAAATTTATGTCAAAAAGTTTCTGAAAGATTACAATTATTTTCTACGCTTCAAGCTTATTACCTACGATTAACTGAGGAATTAGCAGATGAGAATACAAAGTCATTCAGAAAAGCGGTATTGTGGTTATTCTTGGCAAATCGATTAGAGCAAAACCGGCCTTTGTTTTTTGGTGAAAAAATTATTAGTGGCTTTGATCTTTATCCTACAATTACTACTGTTGAATTAGTTGAGAGGATTCGCAATTTAAATATTCTTTTCCAAAATAAAAAGCTGTCTCTTTCTGCTAAAGATGGTTATGATTTTATTTCAGCCATTGAAAAATTAGATAATAGTGACGTTGTAATACTTGATCCACCTTATCCTGGATATTACAGCCCTAAAAGTAGTTTTTTTTTTAGACCCGCAATCAATAAACTATAATACTTCCGATAATTTTTATTATCGGAAGTATTATAGTTTATTGAATCGCGGATTCAACCAATAAGTGCAACCACCTTTTAAAATTATTTAGATAATAGTTCCACTTGCTTGGCAACCCGTCAATCTCTTCGGTAGTCAGGAAACAAGCAGCTATATTTATTTTTTACATTCTGGTCGTAGAGCCGGACTTTTAGTTCCTCATTGTTGATGTTGCTCAAGCGCGTGCTTTTCATTAGTGAGTTGCAAACTGCTTTCTACAGCCTCATGTAATTCCTGTTGAATAAAAAAAATAGCTTTAACGACATTCCATAGCATATTGAGATTACCTTTATAAAACTATTAAACGTGATTATTCCTATGAAGAGAATTGGCTCGTTAAGTATTCTGGCTACAATTATTAATAGGTTACTATGCTAATTTACGGTTTCTGCTTTTATGCATTGATCAGTCTTAGCAAATTCATTAAGCACTAAACGCGTAGCTGAAGCGATAATCTCATCGCGTTTAACTGCATCTTTTTGCTTTTGCGTCAAATAAACCACCATGACAATTGGAGCACAGTTTGGTGGCCAGATGATAGCAATATCGTTGGTCGTGCCATAAGAACCGGTACCGGTTTTATCGCCAACTATCCAGCCCTTTGGTACTCCTGCACGGATTCTAGCATCGCCAGTGGTATTATTCTTTAGCCAGGTTTGTAGCTGTTCTCGCTGTGGTAATCCCAGAGAGTCACCCAGTGCTAGTTGTTTTAGGCTATCTGCCATTGCATTTGGCGTAGTTGTGTCCCGCATATCTCCTGGGATTGCAGTATTTAATTCAGGCTCCCATCGATCTAATCTAAAGGTATGGTCATTGATAGATCGAGCATAGCTAGTCACTGCTTCAGTACCGCCTAGTTTTTTTATTAGAAGATTCATGGCTGTATTATCGCTATATTCCATTGCGGCTTTACATAATTCGTTGATACTCATACCATCATTAATATGCTGTTTCGTAATCGGTGCATATCCACTTTTATCTACATCTTCCTGGCTATAAGAAATTTGTTTTTGCAGCATGTCTGGTTTTGTTTCGCTTTCCTTTAAAATTGCTGAAACAACGATGACCTTGCTTGTGCTGCAAAATGGGAATCGCTCGTCAGCACGATATTGGATGCGTATGTTATTTGCAGTATTGATTGCGGATATACCAAGCCGTCCACCTGATTGCGCTTCAAGATCGGCGAGCTTTTTCTGTATTGAGGTGGATTGAATTTGTTGGGCACTTGCGACTTGAGGTATGGCAATACTGATAAAAGAAAGCGTAAATGCTAAAACGGATAAGCGTTTGAATAAAAGAAATTTCATATTGACTACCTTCTGTGATAAAAAAGTTACGATATCGCTTGAGTAAATTATAAATTTGACGCCCAGTAAACTCAGGCTATTGCAATCTGCCACAGTGGATTGCAACAACAATGAATATATAAAAACTCATAACTAAGTTTACTCAATCAAACTACCTGCTTTTTAATTTGCAGCCCGATGTCTGTATTATGCCTGGAGCAGAAAAATAACAATTTTCATCAACCACTGCGGTATTAAACCAATTCAACATGCATTCATATTCGGTTTCAGTTAATGCTTGGGTTTCTAAAATGGCAGATTTAGATTCAATAATAGATTGGGACATAAAAACTTTTTCCGATGCAGAAAATAAAATAGGAAAACTGCTTTTTGTAATAATATTATTAAAGCCAAATGCTTTTAACTTTGCAGGAACATACATCCCTAAATTAAAGTTTTTTCCTTGAGCTTCGAATAAATGACTTACCGCACGAGCAAATTGATCAAATAAAATGTGCTCTGGGTAGCTAAAAAGAGGTGTAAAAGTTTCATCGGAACAAAAAATGCCTTCTGGGTGTAGCTGCTGATAAACTTTGGAAATTACTTTTTCAGGCTCAGTGAGGTGAGATAAAATAAAACGACCCCATACTAAATCAAATTTTTGATCAAGACATTCTAAATCATATACGGATAATTTTATGAATTTTATATTTTTAATTTTTTTTTCAGAAGCTTTTTGGTGAGCTATTTCTAATTGCTCAGCACTATTATCAATGCCAATCACATACCCACTGGTACCTACCAGCTCGGCTAATTTACAAGTCATAATGCCAAATCCACAACCAATATCCAAAATCGTCATTCCAGACCTTAGTTCGTGTTTTTTTAAAAAATCAAGACTAAATGAATTATATATCTGATTCAGTAGTTTTAATCGATCATTGGTTTTATCACCTACCTGTAAAATATATTTTTCATTACCCATTCATATTACTCCTATTTGCAGAGATTAATTTGTGACTATATTGTTCTGTTGTAATTGCCTGACAATAAAAGTTAATTCAGATTTTTCTTGAGCTAAAAACAATTTCTCGTGGCGTAGCGTTTCAATTTTATCATTGCTTGCGCAATAGCGGTGCCTGGTGTGGAGATTATAATTCCGCGCTCTAAAACCGACCAGGAAGGTAGTGGTCAAATTTGCGCTATGCGCTATGGCAATTCCCAGCTATGCCCTGTTTTAAGTAACTAATATTAGGCATGATTCACCCCAAGAATATAATTATCAATCAGAGAGTCTGTCAATACCTTAACGGGTGCAGCGCCTACTGTATCAAGTTTACCGGTTAGTCCTAACTGACAGATACCATGAATGCTTGACCATAAAACTTTTGCTGCATGTTCTGATTTTTTACTATTGCCATCAAATAATGGCAGCATGGATTCCTCAACCATTGTAAATAGTAGTTTAATTTTATGGGCATACCAATCCGGCAGGGGAATATCCTGCGGCAGATTGAATTCAAATAATGCACTCCAGAGGTTATAATTTTTCCGTGCATAATTTAGATAAGCGGCAGCCAAATTTTTTATTATATCCACAGGTTGCTGATTATTTTTACGATGCTTAGAGAGATAATGATACATATCGTCTAGGGTAGTAGCGTTGATATGTAAAATGAAATTTTCGTGACTTCCAAAGATATTGTAAATGGTGCCAATGGTATAACCGATTTCTTTAGCCACTTTCCGGGCGCTGAACCCTCCAAGTCCTTCATTAAGAATGAGATTTTTTCCTGCTAACACAGCTATTTTTTTAAGTTCCTCTCGGGAATGATCGTTTCTTCTTGCCATTTTTATTATACACTGTTAAATTAATTATTGAACACTGTTTAATTACCTGTTATTGTATTCTCCTTGTCAATAGCTTAATGGCTATAGACAAATAGGAACAGGTATTCCTAAAAAGTGTCGTCCTAAGAGTTTGTCCCGTCGAGTTTCGATACCCTTATCAAAGCGGGCTAAGCAATTATTCAATATAACATGAGGTAAATTTAAATGCGTAAAATATTTTTTTCGATTTTAATTATGGGTGGGTTATTTTCTCAAGCAGCATTTGCGGGAGATCCTACTTATTTCTCCACGATTGAAGAGGCTCAAAAATATTGTCCATCTTTAACTAATTCAAGTTACGATTTGACATTTAAGCCGAATTCTCCAGTAGAGCACAGTGCGGGTATTATAAGCGGAGAATCTCAAAATGATAGTTTCTTTTTGAGTACTAATAGTAGTACGCTCGCTCCGATGCATTGGGATTCTCAAACGGCGATTATTAAAGATGCTCAATTTCGAAGTGTAGATGGCAATTATGGACATATTTCAGGCAATAAAACCACTTGCTATTATTCTTATCAGGGTTGGACTGGCATTATGGTTAGCTTGCTTATGAGCAATTAATTAAAATGGATAAGCCTTTCTTTTAAAATCAAAGGGAGAGGCTTAGGGCTTGTGCAAGAATAACTTCCCTTTTTAGGGCTCATCTTGGGCTCATCTTCGGACGTTTTGTCTTTCAGAAAAACGCTTACATAGAACAACCGACATAGTCGTCCCGGCATGGAAGCCGGGATCCATATCACAGGATGTGAAAGTTTCGCTTTCCTGCGCCCTGGATCCCGGCTTCCTGCCGGGACGACGTTCCGTCGACTATGCGCACATTTTTCTGAAAAACAAAACGTCCAAATCTGAACCCAATCTAAACCCTAAAAAGGGAAGTTATTCTTGCACAAGCCCTTACTTTTTGCTCTAAAGATTTGTTATCTTACTTTCGGGATAACTGCTCACTCGTCATTGTGAGCGAAGCGCGCCAATCTAGTAGCCGAAACATTCTGGAACGCTCGAGGGTCAGGGCCAGAGCACCTAGATCCAGACGATCGATAAAATCTATTGCTTCACGCCCGCGCCACACCGCTTATATTGGCGAATAACCAATTCTTCCGTTTATGCGGAGCTCCGCATAAACGGAATTATGCCAAGTTAAATATTATGCGGAGTTCATGCTTTAATCTATAGATTTATCGTTTTGTTTGTAGTGCTGGTGCCAATTTCAGTGTCCAATGTAAAAAAAAAGAACTCCGCATAATATCAGTATAATCTCTTTTGTTTAATTTAATAACAAAGGGTATCGTTAGAACTTTTGTTTAGCTGAATAAATTCATCCAACCATGAATTTAAGCTTTCACATAAGGTTTTGACCTTGTTCATGTATGCTTTGTGATGCGTCGGCTCCTTTTCATATATCTTATCAACAAAAAAAGCGAATACGTCTGGAAATAGATCACCACCATGTATACTAAAGCGTGGTCGCCAGTCTTGCGGCGTAGAAATCAAATGTTTTAGGTATTCTGCTGTTACAATTTCCGATGCCGATGAAGGTTTAGGTAACTTATTAATAGCCATGGTTGGAGCTTCACAGTTTAGAAAACTTTCAAGACTAGCTCGAAATTCCTTAAAGGCAGCTTCTGTATGCGGCACCCCTCTTATAGTGATGAGATGCATTAGCGCGAGAACTTTATTAAGATGTGGAATTAGGTGTGAATATTTTATTTTTTTTCTTATTTGCTGTTGTTGGATTTCCACTTCATCATTCAAATAATCAACCATAAACCTAATTATAAGGCATCGTTCAATGCTTCAAAGTTCTTGGTAGACTAAGGCTGCTTTATACGATTTTTTAAAATCATCCACTGGAGAGTTTCCTAGTCCTACTATTGTTGAAATGTTTTCTATTTCCTCTTTTATTTTTTTTAAATTTTCAATCCCCGGCTCTTTCCTTACATCATCAGATTCAAGGGCGGCATATTTCTTTGTATATTCATCACAACACTGTTTAGCTTCCATTAAATTTTCGGCTAGGATTTCTACCGTTGTATTTGTGAGCGCTCTAATTCGACTCTGCGGATCTAGCCCCATGTTGTTGCAGAATAATCTGATATTATCTAGGGAACCTTCGATATTATCAGTATTTTCCTTTGACTTTTTATCGCTTTCAGCTTTACTTTCAGACATATCCAGGTCGTCATGCAAATTTGGTGACGATTTTTTTAAATCATTTACTGGAGAATTTGTTAGTCCCTCTTTCCATTTAGAAAGATTTTTTATCTGTTCAGATATGTCTTGGTACAATTTAATTTTTTCTCCAGGTAGCTCTCCAATTCATATTCTATACAACAGTCTATGGCTGCATCCACCAGTCCGGTGTAAGTTCACATCCACTTTTGATAGATATTCAAGTCGTTGAATTCGGCTACCCTTTAACCCGCCCAAAATTTCAGTTAATTCTCTAATTCTGAGGTGGTTATCTATAAGGGGGCGGTTACCTATAAGATAGTCAATATCACCTCCCAGGATACTTTCAAGAGTTTCTTTATTTTGTTCATATCTTATGCTAAGGGAACAATAAAATTCAGCTGACTGTAGAGTGCTCATAGTTAAATTTTCTTTTGTTAAATTCGCGAACTGTTGAAGTGCTTTGACCTTTGTTGACTTGATTAAATCTATGAATTTTTTTAGATATGTATCGACACTTTCTTCTGTTTTAATAATATTTTTACTTTCAGACACATCTAAAGCCGTAGACGATTTAAAATCATTTACTGGAGAATTTGTTAGTCTCGCTTCATTTGCCAATATATCTAAAATGTTTTCTATTTCTTTTTTGATTTTTTCATTTATATCTAATGCAGTTTTTATCAGGGATGCCTGAGGTTCACAAGCGTCACGAGCTTCCTTTAGAACGTCTTTAATTATTTCTGGGGTGTCAAAGATAAATAAGTGTCTGGGGGGTGTTCTAATTGCACTGGAATCTGGGAGCTTTAACTTATTGCATAACCTGGATAATTCTTCTCTGTTTGGAGGATCTTGCTTGAGTTTTAGCATTACTTCAAAGGTTTCTAGCATTCCTTGAAGGGTTTCTATTTGTGTTAGAGACCATTCCAATTCCTCGATTATATTATAACAAGCCTTTTGCGCATTTATTATTTTTTCGGTTCGTTGGCGTTCGGTTGGACCTGCTTGCTTTATATCTAAATCTATAAGGGCTTGAATTGGACCCTGCTGCATGGATCGTAAGAGCTTTGCCAAGTCCTGGAGGTATTTTGCGGACTTCCATACTGGATCGCTTTCCATGAATTTTGTGCTTAGGCTTAGGGATTCGATTTCTGTCAGAGAATCTTTGATAGTTCTATTACCATCGCTTTTAGCTTTGATTTCAGACTTAACTGTAGACATATATATCACTCACAGTTCATTGATTATGAATTATAAGATTAAAACATAAGATTATTATGCCAACATTAAGGAAGCAAATTTTTATTTGGTCAATCAGTAAACTGTTATAATTCTGCCTTTTTGAAGAGGGGGGTAAAATAATGATTTGAAAAGCTATAGAATCAGGTCCACAGTGCTCCAAATGGAACCGCCCAAAGATTATCACCCATTGAACCTGAAATTTCGCCTGAATAAAGCACAATGCCCACAAAAGGTCTATCTTTTGCAATATGCTCTTTGAACCACTTAAGGTGTTTAAAATCTGTTGCACTGATAGTTGACCCTGCTTTCACCTCTATGCCCAATAAAGCTTGATCATCTCTTTCAATTAAAAAATCAATTTCACGATGTTCTCGATCGCGATAATGAAATAATTCATATTTACCATTATTAGCTTCAACCTGGGCGGCAAGTTCATTAAATGCAAACGTTTCTATCAATTTACCCGAGCGATCTGAATCAAATTCCATCTGCTCTATTTTCCAGCGTAAAATACCGGCCATTAAGCCTGAGTCAGTCATGTTGCCAGCGGGTATAGATTTTCATAAAAAAAGGCCCCATCCATATAGTGCTAAAATCCGCGATTTTTAATATTAGAAGGCCGCGATTTTATAAATGGAAAGGTCGCAATTTTTATATGGGTATCAAATAATTTAAAATATATTTAAAATCAATAGAATAGATAAGGCTTTTGATAGGGTTCAAAAATTTCAGATAACCAAACATCATACTGAGGAGCACTTACCATCAATGTTTTGCCGGGCCCAGATATGCTTACACAATGGTACACATTTTTGCCGTTTCAGCGGGGCTGGCTGCATTGCTATTAAACTGGTTTTCTTTGTGCAAGTATCCATGCTTGTTTTTTTTTCTTGGATTGACTGCGAAGATTTATTAATTCTATCCGCAGGCAGCATCGAAAGATCATATCAACTACAAAACTATGTGCTAGCCAAAATTGGAAGTCGATTCTTCCCTACTCTCCAAATCTTGGATTTGTCTTAAACACATTGCTCAGTCAGCCTGATGACCTCCTTAGAAGCTTGCTGATATTGTTTGGTAAGCAGTTCGACTTGCTTTTCCAGGTCGCTGATGCTTTCTTGGTATTGCTGGCTAGCGAAAGCATGACTTTGTTTTTCTTCTTTTAGGATTGTACTCTATTGTTGGGCAAGCGATAAGGTTACAAGATTAAGTCGAGTCTTGAGAGCCAGCGTAGTTGGCTCGTCGAGGCTGGAAAGATTCCGTCTGAGGCTTATCATTTTTCAGATATGCTAATAAGGGCTGTAGAATACGTAATTATGGTTGCATTCATTGAATTTACAGCGCGCTGGTAGAAGAACCGCTGGCGCAGGACGAAGCTTATCTGGATGCTACTTTTTAGCGGCATTTTTTTGGTATGGTTTGGGCATGAACCTAGGCTAATGCAGCTGAATCACATATTAAACACGATACTGTCATTTTATGACAGTATCGTGCAAAAAATATATATTGATTGGTGATTCATATATATAATGCTGTAATATATCAACCATATTGAGTAAAAACCGTGGATTACAATATAGAAAGCAAACTACGCCATTTTCCTCGTCCTTATATAACGGATGCGGAGTTGGAATCATTACTTAGGGGTGCCAGTCCAAATAGCCGGCATGGCAAGCTAAAACGTCTAACTGCGCAATCTAAACTACTCCATATACGCCGAGGATTATACTGTCTGACAGATACATTAGGTTATCCCATTAAACCTCACCCATTTGAGATGGCGTCATATATTTATGGGCCTTCATACATTAGTCTTGAATCAGCGCTTGCCTATCATAAATTAATTCCAGAAGCAGTGCCTACAATCACCAGCGTTTGCACAAAGCGTTCCAAAGAATTTAAAACACCTTTAGGCGTATATAGTTACCTGCATTTGCCCATTGAAAATTTTTACACTGAGGTAGAATTAATAGCTGAGGGTGAATATCATTTTTTTATGGCTAAACCTTGGAAAGCTATTTGTGATTATGTATTTTGTTATAAAAAGGAATGGCGCGGAATTGAACCACTCACAAGTTTACGTATTGATCTAGAAGATCTCCCCAAGCTAAGTGGTGATGAAGCAAGGTTATTGCAAGACTATTACCAGCAACAGAGACTAAGCCGGTTTTTAAAGGCTATCCAAAGAGATCTAACCAGATGAGTGTCAAAATTATTCAAGAAAGATTATTAACATATCAATGCCAAACAGTGTTGGAACAAGAAAATGCACTCAAGGAAATTGCACAGGAAATCGCCTTAATGGCATTATCTCGATCAGGATTTTTCCGCGATGCTGCTTTTCAAGGCGGGACATGTTTGCGAATTTTATATGGATTAGAAAGATTTTCTGAGGATTTAGATTTTGTATTAGTGAAACCAGATGTAAATTTTGATTGGGGAAAATATATAGAAAATATGCGTGAAGAGTTCAGTGGATATGGCTATACTTTAGAAGTAGAAAATCGTAAAAAATCAGAAAAAGCTGTGAAAATTGCTTTTCTCAAAGCAGATTCACAAGGCGGAGTTTTGATAATAAAAGATGCGCGCTCCAATAAGCCAAAACTAAAAATAAAATTAGAAATTGACACTAATCCGCCTGCTGGTTCACAGTATGAATTAAAATATTTAGATTTTCCTCTAACCTTCAGTATTAAAACACAAAATTTACCCAGTTTATTTGCTGGTTGGAAAAATTATCGGGATATTTAAAATAAAATAATATCTACCTTTCCAGCACAGCTTCCTTTAAGGGTAATTGGCATAAATTCTATCAACAAACGATTTAAATTTAGCTTTAATAACTTCCATCTGCTCTAACCAAGGAAAATGCCCAGCATCGTCTATTTTTTCAATATGGATGTTCTTTCGGGAAAAACGCTTGTCTTGTTCAAATAAAGTTATGGGTGTCATACAGTCATCACTTGATCCAATAATCAAGGTCAATACCTTTTCAGGTATCCATTTGGCACTAAAATTTGTGCTGCTAACCCGCTTAAGCCACCAAATCGCAGCATGATAATTAAATGGAATTTGGTCAAGTAACTTGATTCCATTTTCTAAATGATTTGCTGGGAAATAGTAAGGAGCGCAAGCTAATAATGCTTTTTTAAACGTTTCGTTGTTGGGGTTTCTATCAAAATCTGCCATTGGTTCTGTGAGTAGAGGTATATTTTTTTCACTGCCACACTTTGCCGATGCTTCTAACCAAAGAGATGGAGCTGAATTTAAAATTATAAAGCCTTTCTATTGTCCAGTTGGATGATAGGTTGGTTAAAGATTTCGTTTGGTGTTGCGTAATCTAATGATTTTCTCGGCCTATGACCATGTTTTTTTCGTTAAGGCGCATAAGCATCTTATAGCGGGTTAGGCTTGGTGTTTAATAGAACTCTCATTACTCATACAGCACATCCTCAATAATTGTCTTTTGAAGAGAGGCTTCAGGGCTGTTTTGATCTGTACTCTCGCACAATTCAAAAGTCGCTTTCCATAAAACCCAGGCTTTTGCTCGCAGCCAAGTATCTTCATCTAAAGTCATATCTCGGATAAATATTTCTCGTGCCTTATCTTTGAGAAACGTCCATGCGATGACCAAATCGCAGGCAGGATCCCCTACTCCCATGCCGCCAAAATCAATAATGGCGGACAGTTTACCATCTTGAATCAAAATGTTCCCAGCAGCAAAGTCGCCGTGAATCCATACAGAAGACTGAACCCATCTTGTTTTACAGGCCCGCTCCCACAGAGCTATTGCTTTATCTGCATCAATAACACTTGAGAGCTTTGCAATTTGCTCCCTTGCGCCTTTATCATAAACGCTAACATGATCGCCACGCCACCAATTGTGTTGCCCTGGAGGGGGTCCAAAAGAGGAATCAATAGCTTGTAGCTCCTTTAGAAATTTAGCTAAATCTAACGCGATTTTTGCTAGACAATCGTCATCCAAAACGAGAAGGTTAGCACTTCTTCCATCCAACCATTTATAAATGGAAAAAGGGAATGGATAATCTGTAGAAACGGCTCCCATTTTAAGAGGCACTGGAATATTAATTGTTAAATGCGACGCAAGGCATGGTAATAATTCTTGCTCCTTTGAAACCTTTAGGGCATAAGGTTCAGCTGTTGGCATCCGGATCAGCATATTGTGGCCAAGACGATAGGTACGGTTATCATGGCCTTGTTTTTCAACCGATATGATCGGTAGATGAGCGAATTCAGGAAATTGCTTGGCTATGAGGTTACGGGCAAGATCAGGGTTAATGTTCATTAGGCTCTGTAAAACAATAACCTATCTTTTTAGCGCCCAGATGAGACTCAGATTTGCAGACGGGAGGGGGTAGAAAAATGCGCGCATAGTCGACGGAACGTCGTCCCGGCAGGAAGCCGGGATCCAGGGCGCAGGAAAGCGAAACTTTCACATCCTGTGATCTGGATCCCGGCTTCCATGCCGGGACGACTACGTCGGTTGTTCTATGTAAGTGTTTTTCTATCCCCTCCCGCCTGCGAAGATGGGTCTTAGATGGGATGTTAAAAAGATAGGTTATTGTTTTACAGAGCCTTAGTAAATGACGACCTTGAAATGCTTTAAGTGTATCGGGCATATCCATTAGAAAATATCTCTTGCCTTGCCCAGATTAGTAATGAGCCAGGATCAGGTAGTTAAAACATTAAATTATGCTCGCTATTTCTTGTTCCGGCAAAAATCCACCCGCCTGCATCCGCCACATTTTAGCGTAATGGCCATCGGCTTTTAGCAACTGTTCATGGGCGCCGTCTTCAATAATGTCGCCTTTATCAAATACTAAAATTCTATCCATTTCTGCAAGCGTGGATAAGCGATGAGCTATTACAATTGTCGTGCTATTCTGCATCAAAGCCTGTAAGCCGGTTTGAATGCATTTTTCAGTGATTGAATCTAATGCTGAAGTTGCTTCATCCAGTAATAATATCGGCGCTTGTTTAAGCAGCGCTCT
>CAWFAS010000001.1:0-1058507 GCA_963813895.1 uncultured Gammaproteobacteria bacterium | reverse complement strand
ACGCAATGGCTTGGTCTTTTTCGGAGATCGCTGTTATATCATGTTCCTGCCAGTTTAGTTGACCTTGTTTAGTAATAATTTGTATTAGCTCCTCTTCCCAATTAAAGCAAGTGCGTAATACCGGATAGGTTTGAAATGCATTCTCCCAGGCTTTTTTAAAAGCAGGAATATTTAATTTATTATGATAATCTAGCAACAATTGTACACGGTAAGCATCGTCTTCCGGTTGACTTAATACATGGTAAATAAAACCCTGTTGCAAACTATTGGCCGGATAAATTGCTTGAATAGCATAGCGTTGCTGCAATTTATCCAATAGCTCTTGACTGATGGTAACGGTATCAAAATCGCAGGGGGTATATTCTGTTTTTTGCTCTGCTATTTTTTCAACGCAATATGTAGTAATTTCTACTAGAGCCTGTTGCAAAGCCTCAGTGAATTGATTGGTCTCAGTGATACTTAACTGGCTGGCAATGCTAAAACGCATTTCCCCATTTAAGACCATACCATTGATATTTAGCAGATACAGAATATTATTATTTAGATCACTCTCCTGGCCGGAACCTTCTCCCGACAACTGCCAAAAGGTTGCTATCTGATTATCAAACTGACCGAGATAATTAAAACTGACCGCGGGTAACTGATGCTTTTTAAGGGTTGCATTGTCACCCTCATATTTTAATGCGCCATAGCCTATGCCTTTATTAGGTATTCTCCGTAGATTTTCTTTAATAGCTTTAATACTGGCCGATAAATTTTTCTGCAGGGAAAGCTTGACCGGATAGGCCGTAGTAAACCAACCCATGGTGCGACTTACATCGATATTATCTTGCAAATGCTCGCGACCATGGCCTTCTAATGTAATATAGCTATGCTCAGATTGATGCCAGGCTTTGAGTGCATAAGCTAAAGCGGTTAATAACAAATCATTAATTTCAGTGTGAAACGCTGCATTGGCATTTTGGATTAATTGCTGTGTGTGCTTTTTTGATAGTTTGACATAAGTCAGCTGCGGAGTTGGCTTAATAACAGGATGATGGGCTGGCTGGTCTTTTATTTGCTCCAGCCAATACGCCATTTCCACAGAATTATTTTTCGCATAAGCTTTGACTGTATCCACCCATTGTCTGTAGCTGCTGGTTTTATAATCCAATTTTTTCCCTTCATACAATGCTTTTATATCTTCCATGAGAATACGCCAAGAAACGGTATCGACAATCAAATGATGTAATGCAAAATATAATCTAGCACTGCCATCGGCATAACCGTGAATATAGGCTATTTGCCATAGGGGACCCCTTGATATATTAAAATGACTTTGCCACTCAGTGAATATTTGATGAAGGGCTTGTTCATTGAGTTGGGAACGATCTAATATTTGCAAGGGAGTTGCCTTCATTTCGGCATGATAGGTTTGTTGTACTTGATGTTCATTCGTATATGTGACCCTCAATACATCATGCAGCACAATCAACTGCTCGATCGCAGCAGTGAGTTGTTCGATATTTAATTCTGGGACTTTTATTAAGAATGATTGATTCCAATGATCAGGCTTAACAAAACCTTGGTCAAAGAACCACTGTTGGATGGGGAGCAAATCAAATGATCCCGTCAGTTTTCCTTGTTCTGCATCGATCTTAACCAGGGTGGTTTGAGCCTCAATATGTCTGGCTAATCTGGAAACGGTGCGATACTCAAAGATGTCTTTAATGCTACAGTGTAAACCTTGGTTTCTCATCCTGGAGATTAATTGGATACTCAAAATAGAATCACCGCCGATTCTAAAAAAATCATCGTGAATACTGACTTTTTCGATTCCTAAGAGTGTTTGCCAAATAACACACAGTTTCACTTCAAGTTCAGTTTGTGGCTCTACATAGCCTTTTTCATCTCTATGAAATTCTGGATCGGGTAATGCTTTAACATCCAGCTTACCATTGGGAGTTAACGGGAAAGAAGCCAGATACATAAAGCTGGTTGGAACCATATAAGATGGTAAATATTCCGATAAATATTGAATTAATTTATCTGTTTCAAGCGGGTTTTCAGCCACATAGTACGCAGTTAAATATTTATTGCCTAATCGCTCTTTTGCTAATACCACACTTTGCTGAATTTCAGGAAAATTAGAGAGAATTTTTTCTATTTCACCCAGTTCAATTCTAAAGCCGCGAATCTTAACCTGATCATCATTGCGGCCAATGTATGCTAAATTACCATCGGGTAGCCAGCGCACTAAATCGCCGGTCTTGTATAATCGGGTGTAACCATTTGTTTTATTTGTTGCGGCAGCAAATGGATTGGCAATGAATCTCTCAGCAGTTAAATCAGGTCGATTTATATAGCCTTGCGCCAAACCCGCACCAGCGATGTATAATTCACCTACCACATTAATTGGGAGCGCCATTAAATCTTGATTCAGCACATAGGCTTGTATATTCGCTATAGGTTTGCCAATGATGCCGCCAGCTGATATAGCCCTACTAGAATAAGTATGCGTAATTACTTGTATGCTCGTTTCAGTTGGCCCATACAAGTTATGTAGCTTAATTTTAAAGTTTTTGAAAAATAAATTAATCACTTCTGAAGAAAGATTCTCTCCACCAGAAAATATTTGTTTCAAACAAGCACAATTCTCCACTTTTGCAGTTCTTAACCACTCTCTCAATAGAGTGGGAACCAACTGCAGTGTGGTTATCTGATATTCTTCTATGGTTTTAATTAATAAATCAATATTTATATTGATATCTTTTGGCGCTAAAACCAGTGTGGCTCCAGTCAATAAAGGTGTAAATATTTCCCACACGGAAGCATCAAATGCAGGAGATGTTCTCTGTAGGAATCGATCATGACGTGTAAAGTGATAATGCGATATCATCCATGTGAAAAGATTGACTGGACCGGTATGGGTCACTGCCACCCCTTTAGGTTGTCCCGTGGAACCCGAAGTGTATATCACATAGGCTAAATCACTTGCTGTTGCCGACGATAGTATTTTATTTTCTGATTCTTTAGCTATTTCAGTCCAATCAGTGTCAAGAGCAATGCAGCTTGGCGCTGGTTTTATGTGTTTCAGCACATGTTGTAAATTAGCTAGCACATGTGATTGAGTCAGCACAAATTTTGTTTGACAATCTCGCAGCATAAATTCAATACGATGTGCTGGATAGTCAGGATCAATCGGCACATAGGCAGCACCCGCTTTGAGGATACCTAAAATCCCAATAATCATTTCTAGACTACGCTCAACAGCAATCGCAATTAAAGTATCTGGTGGTAAAATTTCACTTTGATCCAGCTGGTATTGCGAACGCAAATAATGTGCTAGTTGATTAGCTTTAGCGTTGAGTTGGCGATAAGTGAGACTTTCGTTTTCAAAGGTCACTGCGATACACAGCGGTGTGCGCTCAACCTGGGCTTCAAATAATTGTTGTAATGTTTTATCTTTAGGATAGTCTGCTTGGGTAGTATTCCATTGTCTTACTGTCAGATCATATTCTCCAGCATCCATCAGGTAAATTGTTTTATGAGGTTTATCAATCCTGTCAGGTAACTGTTCCAAAATGAGTTTTAATTGGCTAAGTAGTCTTTCTGCTTTTTCATTTAACAGATACTCTTTAGAATATTTTAATTTGATATGTAATTCCTCATTTCTTTCATAAGCTGCAATGCAAAATAGGTAATCCAATTTCTCTATTGCCTGCTTAAATTCAATGTTAAGCCCTTGAGCTTGCGTATTTTCTGGTACAGGATAATTTTCAAAGACAAATAAACTATGGAACAATCGTTTACCCTCTTTTTGCAGACTCGCCAGATTGACATAGCTATGCGTATTAAGCTCAACCACTGTTTGTTGAATATGTTGTAATTGTGCTTTCGTTGTCTGATCTTCCCAATCGATGATCAGGGGTAACGTGTTAATGTATAAACCCACACTATCTTCTATGTCCGCGACAGGAATATTTCTACCGGATACGACAGTCCCTACTATGGTTTGATTATCCCGGGTGTAGGTATGGATCAGCTTATGCCAAGCAAATTGCAACAGTACATTGAGGGTTATTCCTTCCTGTTGGCTCAGCGTTTTGAGTTGTTGATACATTGAACCTGATATAGTGATACTCTGTTCTTCGGGGTCTTTGATTTCTTTAATGCGATTCAGATCAGAGGTATAACTTAGTAAACTATTGAGATCATTAGCATCTTTCACTAATTGCATCCTGGTTTTCCAATAATGATCTACCTCTGATTTATGCTTAAAATAATACCTTTGTGCATTCAGATAGGCTTGCTCTTCTTCTATGTTGGGCAACAGGTTTCTGATTAACTGCAGATAAGTTTGATGCACGTGGTTGAGTAAAATAGGCCCACTCCAACCATCATCGATACTGTGATGCACAGTTAATAATAACGTATATAAATTTTCTGCTTGTTTAATGATGTGCAGCCGTAACAGTGATGGCTGTGTTAGATCAAAAGATTGAACGAGGTCCTGTTGTTGAATCAACGCAATGGCTTGGTCTTTTTCGGAGATCGCTGTTATATCATGTTCCTGCCAGTTTAGTTGACCTTGTTTAGTAATAATTTGTATTAGCTCCTCTTCCCAATTAAAGCAAGTGCGTAATACCGGATAGGTTTGAAATGCGTTTTCCCAAGCCTTTTTAAAAGTGGGTACATTTAATTGGTTGTGATAATCCAACAACAATTGTACACGGTAAGCATTGTCTTCTGGTTGACTTAATACATGGTAAATAAAACCCTGTTGCAAACTATTGGCCGGATAAATTGCTTGAATAGCATAACGTTGCTGCAATTTATCCAATAGCTCTTGACTGATGGTAACGGTATCAAAATCGCTGGGGGTATATTCTGTTTTTTGCTCTGCTATTTTTTCAACGCAATATGTAGTAATTTCTACTAGAGCCTGTTGCAAAGCCTCAGTGAATTGATTGGTCTCAGTGATACTTAACTGGCTGGCAATGCTAAAACGCATTTCCCCATCTAGGATCATTCCATTGATATCCAGGGCATGATAATTACTATTAGTTGCATTAAGGCTATCTCCAGAATCTTCTCCTGCCAATTGCCAAAATGTTGCTGTCTGATTATCAAACTGACCGAGATAATTAAAACTGACCGCGGGTAACTGATGCTTTTTAAGGGTTGCATTGTCACCCTCATATTTTAATGCGCCATAGCCTATGCCTTTATTAGGTATTCTCCGTAGATTTTCTTTAATAGCTTTAATACTGGCCGATAAATTTTTCTGCAGGGAAAGCTTGACCGGATAGGCTGTAGTAAACCAACCCATGGTGCGACTTACATCGATATTATCTTGCAAATGCTCGCGACCATGGCCTTCTAATGTAATATAGCTATGCTCAGATTGATGCCAGGCTTTGAGTGCATAAGCTAAAGCGGTTAATAACAAATCATTAATTTCAGTGTGAAACGCTGCATTGGCATTTTGGATTAATTGCTGTGTGTGCTTTTTTGATAGTTTGACATAAGTCAGCTGCGGAGTTGGCTTAATAACAGGATGATGGGCTGGCTGGTCTTTTATTTGCTCCAGCCAATACGCCATTTCCACAGAATTATTTTTCGCATAAGCTTTGACTGTATCCACCCATTGTCTGTAGCTGCTGGTTTTATAATCCAATTTTTTCCCTTCATACAATGCTTTTATATCTTCCATGAGAATACGCCAAGAAACGGTATCGACAATCAAATGATGTAATGCAAAATATAATCTAGCACTGCCATCGGCATAACCGTGAATATGGGCTATTTGCCATAGGGGACCCCTTGATATATTAAAATGACTTTGCCACTCAGTGAATATTTGATGAAGGGCTTGTTCATTGAGTTGGGAACGATCTAATATTTGCAAGGGAGTTGCCTTCATTTCGGCATGATAGGTTTGTTGTACTTGATGTTCATTCGTATATGTGACCCTCAATACATCATGCAGCACAATCAACTGCTCGATCGCAGCAGTGAGTTGTTCGATATTTAATTCTGGGACTTTTATTAAGAATGATTGATTCCAATGATCAGGCTTAACAAAACCTTGGTCAAAGAACCACTGTTGGATGGGGAGCAAATCAAATGATCCCGTCAGTTTTCCTTGTTCTGCATCGATCTTAACCAGGGTGGTTTGAGCCTCAATATGTCTGGCTAATCTGGAAACGGTGCGATACTCAAAGATGTCTTTAATGCTACAGTGTAAACCTTGATTTCTCATCCTGGAGATTAATTGGATACTCAAAATAGAATCACCGCCGATTCTAAAAAAATCATCGTGAATACTGACCTTTTCGATTCCTAAGAGTGTTTGCCAAATAACACACAGTTTCACTTCAAGTTCAGTTTGTGGCTCTACATAGCCTTTTTCATCTCTATGAAATTCTGGATCGGGTAATGCTTTAACATCCAGCTTACCATTGGGAGTTAACGGGAAAGAAGCCAGATACATAAAGCTGGTTGGAACCATATAAGATGGTAAATATTCCGATAAATATTGAATTAATTTATCTGTTTCAAGCGGGTTTTCAGCCACATAGTACGCAGTTAAATATTTATTGCCTAATCGCTCTTTTGCTAATACCACACTTTGCTCAATTTCAGGAAAATTAGAGAGAATTTTTTCTATTTCACCCAGTTCAATTCTAAAGCCGCGAATCTTAACCTGATCATCATTGCGGCCAATGTATTCTATATTACCGTCCGGTAACCAGCGCACCAGATCACCGGTTTTGTATAGCCTGGAACTTGTATCACTGCTAAATGGATTGCGAATGAAGCGTTCTTGTGTGAGGTCAAGGCGGTTTAAATAGCCACGCGCTAGACCCGCGCCACTAACATAGAATTCACCGATAACTCCGATTGGAACTGGCTGTAAGTAACTATCAAGCACATAAACTTGAACATTTGCAATGGGTTTGCCAATAGGTGGCTTGTAGTCAGAAGGCCTACAAACAGCCATGCAGACGTCTACAGAGGCTTCTGTAGGACCGTAAGCATTTATGCATCGGTAACGCAGTGCCCATCTATTTATTAAATTAGGGGGGCAGGCTTCTCCACCTATACTTAAGGTCTGTAGATTTACGTATTCGCGATAAGGCATTACGTTCAGTGCTGAAGGAGTTAGGACAAGCACGCTAATATTCTCTACCGACAATGTGGTTGCTAAAGCCTCTCCCGGCATTATTTGTTCTTGTGGACACAAAACTAGAGTTGCACCTGCCAGCAACGTGCTAAAAATTTCTCCTACGGAATTATCAAAACTTAATGAGGCAAATTGTAAAACACTGCTTTGTGCTGTAATTTGATATTCTTTGATTTGTACGTGAATCGTATTGAGAATGCTGACGTGAGGAATCATGACCCCTTTAGGTTGCCCAGTGGAGCCTGAGGTATAAATGACATAAGCCAAGTGATGATTTTGCGAAATAAAAGTTGGATTATTTACAGAAGCTTGAGCAATTGCTTGCCAATTGCTGTCTAATTGAATACAAATAGGTTCTGGTTTTAATTGGTTTAATGTGGGCTGCAAATCTGCCATTAATCGAGCCTGAGTCAAAATATATTTCACTCCGCTGTCTTGCAGCATATATTCAATACGATGCGATGGATAGCTGGGATCAATCGGCACATACGCGGCACCAGCTTTGAGCACACCTAATATTCCAATAATCATTTCTAGGCTGCGTTCAGTAGCTATCGCTATTAGCGTATCGGGCAGTAAAGCTACGCCATGGCAAAGTTGATATTGCTCATGCAAATAATGTGCCAACTGGTTGGCTTTGGCATTGAGTACTGAGTATGTGAGGCTCTTATCTGCAAATTTAACAGCAATATGTTCCGGTGTGCGCTCAACTTGTTCTTCAAATACCTGTTGGAGTGTTTTATTTTTGGGATACTCAACGCTGGTATTATTCCAATCTATAAGAATTTTTCTATTTTCTTCTGACGTTAGTATTGGTAAGGTAGTAATCGGCAGCGATGGATAAGCAATAATCCCTTCCAATAAATTTATAAAATGTTGCCACATGTACTGAATTGTTTCGGATTTAAATAAATCCGTATTGAATTCTAAAGCACCCAATAATTCCCCAGCGTATTCTCCAAATCCTAAGCTTAAATCAAATTTAGCACTGCTGAGACTTGTTGATATCGGTGTAATTTCAAGAGCTGGCAATTGCCATGCACTCTTATGACTATTTTCCAGAGAAAACATCACTTGGAATAAGGGTGAACGGCTGGTATCCCGTTCCTTCACCAACGCATCCACAACTCTTTCAAACGGGGTATCCTGATGATCATATGCCGCCAATGCCATCTGATGATTGCGTTTTAATAGCGTATAAAAATCTGGTTGACTGGATAAATCACTGCGTAACACTAAGGTATTAACAAAGCAGCCAATTAACTCTTCTGTTTCCAATGTGTTGCGTCCAGCAATGGGAGTGCCAATGGCTATATCTTCCTGGCCACTGTAGCGACCCAGCAACAGAGAGAAAACGGAAAACAGGGTGGTGAATAAAGTAACATTGGCTTTTTGGCTCAACTGCTTGAGTTGTTGGGTGAGTTCAACCGATAGGCTGACTGATAAAATTTGACCATTATATGTTTGCATGGCCGGACGCGGATAATCCAATGGCAAATGCAGTGGTGTGAGATCGGCTAATTGACGCCGCCAATAATCCAGTTGCTGTTGTAAAATTTCGCCCTGCAACCATTGCCGCTGCCAATAGGCAAAGTCAGGGTATTGAATCGCTAATGGCGGCAAACCATGGGATTTTTGTTGCAGCGCAGCCTCATAACAAAGACTTAGTTCACGACAGAAAATACCCATCGACCATCCATCAGTAATAATGTGATGCAACGTAATTAACAATACATGATCTTCCGAAGTGATTTGGAATAGCTTCACACGCAATAAAGGTCCTTGACTCAGATCAAAGGGGGTTTGCGCATCAATGCTGGCGAGCCGCTCTAATTGTTCTGGCTGAGAATCAGTAACAGCCAATAACGAAATTGGTAAAGTAAATTGCAATTGGGCTATCGGGGTGACGATTTGTTGTCCTATACCATTAACAGCCACAAAGGTAGTGCGCAAAGATTCATGGCGTTCGATTAAGGTATAAAACGCTTTTTCCAAGGCAGGAATATTCAGGAGTCCTTGTAAACGCAAAGCCATGGGTACATTATAAAAAGCATTGTTTGGCTCCAGCTGATCTAAAAACCATAAACGCTCTTGGGCAAAAGAAAGTACCGGCGGTGCATCAACCGGCCTAGTTGTGAATAGAGATCGCGTAGGCAATGCCATGTGCTCCTGGCGCTGCTCGTGAACATAGTTCATCAACGTAGCTACTGTGGAATGTTCAAATAACGCAGCTATTGGCAGTTCAACTTGAAATAAAGCGCGAATACGCGAAATCACCTGAATAACTAATAACGAGTGTCCACCTAAGGTGAAAAAGTTATCGTGAATGCCGATTGAATCCGGATTTTGCTTTAATACCTCTGCCCAAATAGCGATCAATGCCTGTTCTTCCGGTGAACGTGCCGCCACATAGTGCGTGAGTGCTGTAAGATAATTAATCTCTTGCTCAATCAACACTTTCTTGTCAATCTTACCATTAGGTGTTAAGGGCATTGCTTCCAGTGCAACAAAAGCACTGGGGATCATGTAATCGGGAAGATCTTGTTTGAGAAAATCGCGCAGCATCTGCACGTCAAAGCCATCTTTTTCTTTAGGAACTAGATAAGCAATCAAATGCTTATCTTCTACCGTTGCTTTAACCAAAACCGCACATTGCTGCACTTGTGGGTACAGCAGTAATTGCGCTTCAATTTCACCTAATTCAATCCTAAAGCCACGGATCTTGACCTGATCATCATTACGGCCCATGTATTCTATATTACCATCGGGCAGCCAACGAACCAGATCGCCAGTTTTATATAGACGTGAAGTGGAATTTCTACCAAATGGATTGTAAATAAAGCATTCTTGTGTCAATTCATTACGGTTTAGGTAACCCCGCGCCAAACCATCTCCTCCGATGTACAATTCTCCAGGCACACCTATCGGACAAGGGCTAAGATGCGAGTCAAGAATATAAACCTGCGTATTGGAAATCGGCTTTCCAATAGGAATAGAGGAATCCGCATCAATAGATTTGATCTGATAATAAGTAGTGAAAGTAGTATTTTCAGTCGGTCCATAGCCATTTACCACATATTTTGGTACTTGTACCTGCTGCATTAATTTATTAACATGTTGCACACTCAAAGCTTCGCCACCAATAATTAAATAGTCTAACTTTCCAAACGCTAATGGATATAAGTCAATTAATTTGTTGAATAAACCAGCCGTCAACCAAAGGATAGTGACTTGTCGTTGCACAATAGCATGAGTAAATACTTGACTGTCTAAAATCATTTCCCGTGAAAAAATAACCAATATTGCCCCATTTAAAAGTGCACCCCAAATTTCAAAAGTGGCTGCGTCAAAAGCAATATTACCTGCTTGGGCCACGCAGTCTGTAGTTTTAATCTCAATGTAATTTGTATTTTTAACTAAGCGGGTAATACCTTGATGGGTAGTTTCTACCCCTTTAGGTTGTCCGGTAGAACCTGATGTATAAATGACATAAGCCAAAGAATTCGATTGATTAAGGACAGACGGGTTATCTTTAACAACCGTAGCTATGATGGGCCAGTCTAGATCTAAAGCAATACACGTTGCGCTGGTCTGTAAGCCACTCAACAATCGCTGCAGAGGGGCGATTAAATTTTTCTGGGTCAGGACATATTTAGCTTGGCTGTCCTGGAGCATGAATTCAATACGATGTACTGGATAGTCAGGATCAATCGGCACATACGCGGCGCCAGCCTTGAGGATACCTAATATCCCAATAATCATTTCCAGGCCGCGTTCGACAGCAATTGCAATTAAAGTATCTGGGGGTAAGGTTTTGCCTTGATCCAACCGGTATCGTGTCTGCAAATAATGCGCCAATTGATTGGCTTTGGTGTTAAGTTCACGATAAGTGAGACTTTGATTCTCAAAAGTTACTGCAATATTTTCAGGTGTACTTTCAACTTGAGCTTCAAATAACTGTTGGAGGGTTTTATCTTTGGGATAGTTTGTTTCGGTAGCATTCCAATCCACTAGCATTTTCTGCTGTTCATCTTGAGTCAAGATAGGCAATGCCGTAACTGGCAGCGATGGATGGGCCACGATACCTTGCAGCAATACCAGAAAATGCTGACATAATTTCTCAATGGTTTTTGTCTTAAATAAAGCAGTGCAATATTCCATGGTTCCCTTAATTTGATTATCCTGCTCAACTAGAGTCAATGTTAAATCAAATTTGGCACTTTCAAATTCAGTTACAAAAGAAGTCACATTGATCTGCGGCAATTGCCAGGGACTTTGTGGAATATTTTGTAAAACAAACATCACCTGGAACAAAGGTGAACGTCTTGGATCACGTTCTTTGACTAAAGCTTCTACTAGCTTTTCAAAAGGAACATCTTGATGGTCATAAGCTAATAAACTCATCTGGTGATTACGTTTTAATACCTCGTAAAAATCAGGTTGGCCTGATAAATCACTGCGCAATACTAATGTATTTACAAAGAAACCTATCAGCTCTTCTGTTTCAGGTTCTGTACGTCCTGCAACTGGTGTGCCAATAGCAATATCATCTTGTCCGCTATAACGACTCAACAATAAAGAAAAAGCGGAAAACAAGGTAGTAAACAACGTAACATTTGCTTTTTGGCTTAACTCTTTAAGTTGCTGGGTTAGTTCCAAAGATAAAATAATAGGTAATGATTGGCCATTATAATTTTGCATGGGTGGACGTGGATAATCCAAAGGCAATTGCAATGTTGTAATATTTGCTAATTGCTGCCGCCAATATTTGAGTTCCTGTTCTAGCACATCTCCTTGTAGCCATTGCCGCTGCCAATGAGCAAAATCAGCATATTGAATGCTCAATGGTGGTAAGCCGTGAGGTTTTTGTTCCAGTGCAGCTTGATAGAAAATGTTTATCTCACGACAGAAAATACTCATGGACCACCCATCAGTAATAATGTGATGTAAGGTAATAAGTAGCAAATAATTTTCAGGAGCAATCTGGAATAATTTTATACGCAATAGCGGACCTTGGCTTAAATCAAACGGAGTTTGTTGCTCTTCCGTAGCGATTTTTTTTAATTCTGCAGCAGACTCTTGCCTATCTATATTCAGTATGAATACAGGCAATTGAATTTGTTCTATTGGTGTAATTTTTTGCTGTAATTGGCCATCTACTTGCATAAAAGTAGTGCGCAAAGATTCGTGACGTTCAATTAACTCTCGAAACGCTTTTTCTAAAGCACAGATATTCAGCGGCCCCTGTAGAGAAAGAGCAAGTGAAACATTATAAAAAGAACAACCTGGTTGCAATTGATCCAAAAACCATAAACGCTCTTGAGAAAAAGAAGATATAGAAAACATATTGAAATCTCTTAATAATTTACTGGAAACCCTATTGTCCTCATATATAGTATTTTTACCCCCAAAGGATAGTCGCCGAATACTCAAACACTAGCAAGAGAGCCCTATTCAGCAACCAGTCTCAATAATTATAGTTTATTTTATACCCTACACTCACATTTATTCTGATCTACGGGTTAAGCGAGGTCTACTTATGGCTGGTTGATTTTCGGCATTCCTTAGCTGATGAATGTGTTCCATCAAGCTTGATACTGTAGGATGATCAAATAAATTTGCTAATGGTAATTTAACTTGAAATAAAATACGTATTCGAGAAATAACACTAATCGCCAACAGGGAGTGACCGCCTAATGTGAAAAAATTATCATGAACCCCAATAGATTCAGGATTCTGCTTTAATACCTCTGCCCAGATAGCGATCAATGCTTGTTCTTCCGGCGAGCGTGCCGCCACATAGTGAGCCAGGGCAGTGAGATAATTGACCTCTTGCTGGGCCAATGCTTTCTTATCAACCTTACCATTAGGTGTCAAAGGTAGGGCATTTAGCACTACAAAAGCACTGGGGATCATATAATCAGGCAGATTATGTTTGAGAAAATCTCGCAGCATCTGCACTTCTAAACTATCTTTTTCTTTGGGAACAAGATAAGCCATCAGGCACTTGTCTTCTGCTCTTGCCTTCGCCAGCACCACACATTGCCGTACTTGTGGGTGTATAAGTAATTGTGCTTCGATTTCCCCTAATTCAATTCTGAAACCACGAATTTTGACTTGGTCATCGTTACGACCGATGTATTCTATATTACCATCAGACAGCCAACGCACTAAGTCACCAGTTTTGTATAGATGGGAGTTGGGATCGTTGCTAAATGGATTGTGAATAAAGCGTTCTTCGGTGAAATCTGGACGGTTTAAGTAACCACGCGCCAAACCATCTCCTCCAATGTATAATTCTCCAAGTACACCTATCGGACATGGGCTGAGATGCGGGCTAAGAATATAAACTTGTGTATTACAAATTGGCTTTCCAATAGGAATAGAGTTTTCTTTAACAACAGATTTGATCAGATAATAAGTAGTAAAGGTGGTATTCTCGGTCGGTCCATAGCCATTTATCACATATTTTGGAACTTGCGTCTGCTGCATTAATTGATTGACATGGAGCACACTCAGAGATTCACCACCTACAATTAAATAATCTAACTTTCTAAACGCTAATGGACATAAATCGATTAGTTTGTTGAATAAACCAGCTGTTAACCAAAGAACATTGACTTGTCCCTGCTGAATAGCCTGAGTAAATGCATGGCTATCTAAGACCACTTCCCGTGGCAAAATAACTGATGTTGCCCCATTTAAAAGCGCACCCCAAATTTCGAAGGTGGCAGCGTCAAAAGCGACATTACCTGCTTGGGCTATACGGTCTGTAGTTTTAATCTCAATGTAATTGGTATTTTTAACTAAGCGGGTAATACCTAGATGAGTGGCCTCTACCCCTTTAGGTTCTCCTGTAGAGCCAGAAGTATAAATGATATAAGCTAAAGAATCTGGTTGATTGAGGACAGCCGGATTATCTTTAGCTGCTGTATGCATGATAGGTGAATCTTGATCTAAAATGATATACCTTAGACTCAACAATGGTTGTAAAGAAGTGATTAATTTTTTCTGGGTTAGGACATACTTAGCTTGGCTGTCTTGGAGCATGAATTTAATACGATGCGCCGGATAGTCAGGATCAATCGGCACATACGCAGCACCTGCTTTCAGTATACCTAATATTCCAATGACCATTTCCAAGCTGCGTTCAACAGCAATGGCAATTAAAGTATCTGGGGGTAAAGTTCATGGCAATCGCACTCAAAATCGACAATTTTTAATTTTTTATAAAATCATATTATGAGTAAATTTTTTTTATAAATTTTCCTCATCTCAGTGGTTTTAAAATATCATTTTTATAAAACTAATGTACGAAAAACCATAAAAAAATTATAGATAAAAATTAATTTTTTTAATCCTCATTTTTTAAAGGGGAATCTGCCATTAATACTTTTAACAAATATTTGTTATCCCAGCCTGCTCTTTTTCTACGAGCTGTTATTCCCACTTTGCTTGTTTTTTCTTGTTTTAATAAGTTTAATGCAACACGTCTTATGATTGCTAAATTTTCTGAGGCATTTCCAATACGGACGCGACTTAGATCTTCTTTAAAACTTACATCTAAAGACCAATGAAGATTAATTTCAATATTCCAATGTTTACGTACAGCTTGCATAAATTTATTTATATCTTGATCTCTTAGAGTATGTCCGCGTTTTTCTGTTTCTGCTAAAATACGCAGCTTTGATTCTATCAAGGTTTTTCTATTAAAATCAGCTATTTTTATATCTAGGATGGAATCAATTTTTTCTCCATTAGGAGCCTGTAAAATATAATGTAATTGTTCTTCAATTTGTTCTACGTAAATTTTATTTTTTTCAGGCGTTGCTCCTTTTGGCAAATCTGACATTAATAAAACCTCATATCCATCATCCAAGCTTGTTAAAAAAAATCGCTTTGAAGTTTCTGTTTGCTTATTAACTGTTCGCTTAACCTCAACCATTCCAAGCCCTTTTAAATGGGGCCAACGAATTCCAAATGATTGCTGTTCACGAGGCATAATCAAGGTATATCTGCGCGTTTCTATACGTCCGTGGCTGCGGATTTTTTCTAATTTTTGTTTATGAATCATTTTTTTATATTTTTTTTCTCCTTGTTCTGCTTGTAGAAAAATATTTTTCACATCTTGATGTAAAGTTGGTTGATTTTCTTTAAGAGATAAAACGTAATCCGCGCCTTTCTTCACAATTTTTTTCGCAATTTCTTGCTGACAACCCATAGCATCAATTGTAACTGTGCTACCTGTTACATCAATCATGTCTAAAAGTTCAGGAATCGCGGTTATTTCATTCGATTTCTCATCAGTTTTTACCTGACCAAGCAGAATTTTATTCTCTGACGCCCATGCGCTTACAACATGTAACATCTTGATTTCTTTTCTTTTATTATGCGAACCTCGCAAGCTTTTTCCATCAATAGAAATTATCTCATTTTGCAAATCTATCGATAAGGATGCAATCCACGCCAAAAAGCATTCTTCAAATACCTCCGCATCTAATAATGAAAAAACACGGCCAAATGTATCATGTGAAGGTACGCCATTGGGTAGCTCTAAAAAGGTTTTAAGCCAATCTAATTTTGCTTCAGCAAATTCACAGATCTCTGTCCAACCATCTGCACCACATATTGTTCCCATGATTGCTATAACAAGAATGTCATAGAAATTATGACGGCGGTTATGGTTATCTGTTCTTGGATCTTTCAGAACTTCAAAATGGACGAAAAATGTATTGGTTAATTCCATAGATACTCCCTGTTTTCATTTTATTTTACAGGGTGTATTTTCCGTGAAATTTTAATAAAATCAATTGTTTAGTTTAGTGCGATTGCCATGGGGTAAAGTTTGGCCCTGATCCAGCTGGTATTGCGCACGCAAATAATGCGCTAATTGATTGGACTTAACGTTGAGCTCGTGATAAGTGAGACTTTGGTTCTCGAAGGTTACTGCAATACTTTCAGGCGTGCTTTCAACTTGCGCTTCAAATAATTGTTGTAGTGTTTTATCTCGGGGATAATCTGCCTGGGTAGCGTTCCATTGTTTTACTGTCAGATCATATTCTGCAGTATCCATTAAATAAATTTTATGATGAGGTTCATCAATCTTGCTGGATAGTTGTTCTAGTATGAGTTTGAATTGGTAAACCAGTCTTTCTGCTCCTTCTCTCAGTAGAAGTTCTTTAGGATACTTTAACCCAATGTGCAATTCATTATTTTTTTCATAAGCTAAAACACATAACGGGTAATCTAGTTTTTCAATCGCCTTTCTAAATTCTATGTTGAGCCCTTGAGTTTGTGTATTTTCCGGCACAGGATAATTTTCAAACACAAATAGACTATGGAATAGCCGTTTCCCTTCTTTTTGCAGATTGATTAGATTGACAAAGCTATGCGTATTGATCTCAACCACTGCTTGTTGAATATGTTGTAATTGCGCCTGCGTCGTCTGATTTTCCCAGTCGATGATTAAAGGTAGGGTGTTGATGTATAAACCTATGCTATCTTCTATGCCGGTAACTGGAATATTTCTACCGGATATGACGGTCCCGACTATGGTTTGATTGTCCTGTGTGTAAGTATGAATCAATTTATGCCAGGCAAACTGCAACATCACATTCAGTGTTATCCCTTTCTGTTGGCTTAGCAATTTAAGTTGTTGATATATTGAACCCTTTATCGTTATACCACTTTCTTGAGGATCTTTGATTTCTTTAACGCGATTCAGGTCAGCAGTATAACTTAGTAAACTATTGAGATCATTGGCATCTCCTACAGATTGCATTTTAGTTTTCCAGTAACTATCCACTTCTGATTTATGCTTAAAATAATACCTTTGTGCATTCAGATAGGCTTGTTCTTCCTCTATAGGTGGTAACAGGTTTCTGATTATCTGTAGATAAGTTTGATGCACATGATTGAGTAAAATTGGTCCACTCCAACCATCATCAATACTGTGATGTACAGTTAATAATAATGTATATAAATTTTCTGCTTGCTTAATTATGTGCAGGCGTAACAGTGATGGCTCAGTTAAATCAAAAGGTTGCACACGGTCCTGTTGTTGAATCAGGGCAATGGCTTGATCTTTATCAGTGATTGCTGATACATCGTGTTCCTGCCACTTAAGTTGACCTTGTCTGGTGATAATTTGAATCAGTTCTTCTTCCCAGTTAAAGCAGGTACGTAATATCGGATAGGTTTGTAATGCGTTTTCCCAAGCATTTTTAAAAGCGGGTATATTTAATTGGTTGTGGTAATCCAGCAGCAATTGTACGCGGTAGGCGTCGTCTTCCGGTTGGCTTAACACATGGTAGATAAAACCCTGTTGCAAGCTATTGGCAGGATAAATCGCTTGAATAAGATAGCGTTGTTGTAACTTACCCAATAATGTCTGGCTGATACTAACCGTATCAAAATCACTGGGTGTATATTCTGTTTGTTTCTCCGCTATTTTTTCAACGCAGTGTTTCGTAACTTCGACTAAAGTCTGTTGCAAAGCCTGAGTGAATTGATTGGTCTCAGTGATACTTAACTGACTGGCAATGCTAAAACGCATTTCTCCATTGAGGACCATACCATTGATATCCAGCGCATGATAATTACTATTAGTTGCATTAATACTCTGGCCGGAACTTTCTCCTGCCAGCTGCCAAAACGTTGTCGTTTGATTATCAAACTGACCGAGATAATTAAAACTAATCGCCGGTAACTGATGCGATTTAAGGGTTTCATTGTCACCCTCATATTTTAATGCGCCATAGCCTATGCCTTTATTAGGTATTCTCCGTAGATTTTCTTTGATAGCTTTAATACTGGCCGATAAATTTTTCTGCAAGGAAAGCTTTACCGGATAGGCTGTAGTAAACCAACCCACGGTGCGGCTTACATTAATATTATCCTGCAAGTGTTCTCGTCCATGGCCTTCTAAAGTAATATAGCTGTGATCGGATTGATGCCAGGCTTTGAGTGCATACGCTAATGCGGTCAGTAATAAATCATTAATTTCAGTATGAAAGGCTGCATTGGCGTTCTGAATTAATTGCTGCGTGTGCTCTTTCGATAGTTTGACATAAGTCAACTGCGGGCTTAGCTTGCCAACAGAATAATTGCCTGATTGGTCTTTTATCTGCTCCAGCCAATACGCCATTTCCATAGCATTATTTTTCGCGTAAGCTTTTACTGTATCCACCCATTGTCTGTAACTGCTGGTTTTGTAATCCAGCTTTTTTCCTTCATACAATGTTTTAATATCTTCAATGAGAATACGCCAAGAAACAGTATCAACAATCAAATGATGTAAAGCAAAATACAACCTCGCACTGCCATCTGGATAACCGTGAATATAGGCTATTTGCCATAAAGGACCCTGTGATATATTAAAATGACTTTGCCATTCGGTGAATATTTGATTAAGGGATTCATCATTGATGTGGGATCGATCTAAGCTTTGCAAAGCAGGCAGCGGAATGTCGCCATGATAGGTTTGTTGTATCTTTTGTTTAATCAAGTATCTGATTCTTAATGCATCGTGTTGTGTGGCCAATTTCATAATCACAGCAGCCAGTTTTTCAGTATCCAGTTCAGGGACTTTCATCAGGAATGATTGATTCCAATGATTTGGATTATAAAAATTCTGCTCAAAAAACTGTTGTTGGATGGGGAGCAAATCAAATGATCCTGTCAGGCTGCCTTGTTCCACATCAATCTTAACCAGAGTGGTTTGAGTCTCAATATGCATGGCTAGTCTGGAAATAGTGCGATACTCAAAGATGTCTTTAATGCTGCAGTGTAAACCTTGATTTCTCATCCTGGAGATTAATTGGATACTCAAAATAGAATCACCGCCGATTCTAAAAAAATCATCGTGAATACTGACTTTTTCGATTCCTAAGAGTGTTTGCCAAATAACACACAGTTTCACTTCAAGTTCAGTTTGTGGCTCTACATAGCCTTTTTCATCTCTATGAAATTCTGGATCGGGTAATGCTTTAACATCCAGCTTACCATTGGGAGTTAACGGGAAAGAAGCCAGATACATAAAGCTAGTTGGAACCATATAAGATGGTAAATATTCCGATAAATATTGAATTAATTTGTCTGTTTCAAGCGGGTTTTCAGCCACATAGTAAGCAGCTAAATATTTATTGCCTAATCGCTCTTTTGCTAATACCACACTTTGCTGAATTTCAGGAAAATTAGAGAGAATTTTTTCTATTTCACCCAGCTCAATTCTAAAACCGCGAATCTTAACCTGATCATCATTGCGGCCAATGTATGCTAAATTACCATCGGGTAGCCAGCGCACTAAATCGCCGGTCTTGTATAATCGGGTGTAACCATTTGTTTTATTTGTTACGGCAGCAAACGGATTGGCAATGAATCTCTCAGCAGTTAAATCAGGTCGATTTATATAGCCTTGCGCCAAACCCGCACCAGCGATGTATAATTCACCTACCACATTAATTGGGAGCGCCATTAAATCTTGATTCAGCACATAGGCTTGTATATTCGCTATAGGTTTGCCAATGATGCCGCCAGCTGATTTAGCCCCACTAGAATAAGTATGCGTAATTACTTGTATGCTCGTTTCAGTTGGCCCATACAAGTTATGTAGCTTAATTTTAAAGTTTTTGAAAAATAAATTAATCACTTCTGAAGAAAGATTCTCTCCACCAGAAAATATTTGTTTCAAACAAGCACAATTCTCCACTTTTGCAGTTCTTAACCACTCTCTCAATAGAGTGGGAACCAACTGCAGTGTGGTTATCTGATATTCTTCTATGGTTTTAATTAATAAATCAATATTTATATTGATATCTTTTGGCGCTAAAACCAGTGTGGCTCCAGTCAATAAAGGTGTAAATATTTCCCACACGGAAGCATCAAATGCAGGAGATGTTCTCTGTAGGAATCGATCATGACGTGTAAAATGATAATGCGATATCATCCATGTGAAAAGATTGACTGGACCGGTATGGGTCACTGCCACCCCTTTAGGTTGTCCCGTGGAACCCGAAGTGTATATCACATAGGCTACATCACTTGCTGTTGCCGATGATAGTATTTTATTTTCTGATTCTTTAGCTATTTCAGTCCAATCAGTGTCAAGAGCAATGCAGCTTGGCGCTGGTTTTATGTGTTTCAGCACATGTTGTAAATTAGCTAGCACATGTGATTGAGTCAGCACAAATTTTGTTTGACAATCTCGCAGCATAAATTCAATACGATGTGCTGGATAGTCAGGATCAATCGGTACATAGGCAGCACCCGCTTTGAGGATACCTAAAATCCCAATAATCATTTCTAGACTGCGCTCAATGGCAATAGCAATTAAAGTATCGGGGGGTAAAGCTTCGCCTTGCTGCAACTGGTATTGTGCGCGCAAATAATGTGCCAATTGATTCGCTTTGGCGTTGAGTTCGCGATAGGTGAGACTTTGGTTCTCAAAGGTCACTGCAATATGTTCAGGTGTGCGCTCAACCTGAGCTTCAAATAATTGTTGCAGTGTTTTATCTTTGGGATAGTGTGTTTGGGTCGAATTCCAATCCACAAGGATTTTCTGCTGTTCATCTTGAGTCAAGATAGGCAGCGCTGCAACTGGTAACTCAGGCTGGGCCACAATGTTTTGCAGTAATACCAGGAAATGTTGCCATAATTGCTCAATGGTTTCCGCCTTATATAAATCAGTATTATATACGATACTGCCCTGGATTTGATTATCATACTCACCTAACGCCAACGTTAAATCAAATTTGGCGCTACAATATTCTGTTATGATAGGTATCACTTCAACATGCGGCAAATTCCAAGGAGTTTGAGTCATGTTTTGCAGGATAAACATTACCTGGAACAACGGTGAACGACTGATATCCCGTTCCTTAACCAACGCATCTACAACTTTTTCAAACGGTGTATCTTGGTGATCATATGCCGCCAATGTCATCTGATGATTGCGTTTTAATAACGTATAAAAATCTGGCTGACCGGATAAATCACTACGTAGTACTAAGGTATTCACAAAGAAACCAATTAATTCCTCGATTTCCAATTGAGTGCGTCCAGCAGTGGGTGTGCCAATGGCTATATCTTCCTGGCCACTGTAACGACTCAACAACAGTGAGAACGCAGAAAACAAGCTGGTGAATAAAGTGACATTGGCTTTCTGGCTCAATTGCTTGAGTTGTTGGGTGAGTTCAATCGATAAACTGACTGATAAGGTTTGACCATTGTAAGTTTGCATGGCCGGACGCGGGTAATCTAACGGCAGTTGTAACGGCGCGAGATCTGCTAATTGCTGCCGCCAATAATCCAGCTGCTGTTGTAAAACTTCGCCCTGCAACCATTGCCGCTGCCCATAGGCAAAATCCGTATATTGAATGGCCAATGGCGGCAAACCATGAGGTTTTTGATCCAATGTCGCTGCATAGCAAAGACTTAATTCGCGACAAAAAATACCCATCGACCAACCATCGGTAATAATGTGATGTAACGTAATTAGTAATACATGATCTTCCGGGGCAATCTGATACAATTTCACCCGTAATAACGGTCCCTTGCTGAGATCAAACGGAGTTTGCGCATCGATGCTGGCAAGTCGTTCCAATTGTTCTGCCTGAGAATCAGTAGCAGTTAATAATAATACCGGTAAAATAAATTGCAATTGGGTTATTGGGATAACTATTTGCTGTGCTACGCCATTAACAACTACGAAGGTAGTACGTAAAGACTCATGGCGATCGATTAATGTATAAAAAGCCTTTTCCAGAGCAGTGATATTCAATGACCCTTGCAGACGCAATGCCATGGGTACATTATAAAAAGCACTATTTGGCTCCAACTGATCTAAAAACCACAGACGCTCTTGGGCAAAAGAAAGTACCGGCGATGCATCAACCGGCTTGGTTGTAAATACGGGTCGCGCAGGCAATGCCGTATACTGTTGGCGCTGCTGGTGAACACAATCTATCAAAGTGAACACCGTGGGGTGCTCAAATAAAGCAACCATGGGCAGTTCAACTTGAAATACGGCGCGAATACGCGAGATCACCTGAATGACTAGTAACGAGTGTCCGCCTAAGGTGAAAAAGTTATCGTGAATGCCAATTGAATCCGGATTTTGATTTAATACTTCTGCCCAAATAGCGATCAATGACTGTTCTTCCGGTGAGCGCGCCGCCACATAGTGCGTGAGTGTTATGAGATAATTGACCTCTTGCTGAGTCAACGCCCTCTTATCTACCTTACCATTAGGTGTCAAGGGCAGCGCATCTAACACCACAAAAGCACTGGGCACCATGTAATCAGGTAGATTTTGTTTGAGGAAATTTCGTAATTCTTGTACGTCAAAAATATCTTTTTCTTTAGGAACAAGGTAAGCAATCAGACGTTTTTCTTCTGCTGTAGCTTTGATCAGCACCACACATTGCTGTACTTGTGGGTGCAAAAGTAATTGCGCTTCGATTTCGCCTAATTCAATTCTAAAACCACGAATCTTAACCTGGTCATCGTTTCGACCAATATATTCTATATTGCCATCCGGCAACCAACGTGCTAAATCACCAGTTTTGTATAAACGGGAAATAGGATCACTGCTAAATGGATTATGAATAAAGCGTTCTTGTGTCAGATCAGGACGATTTAAGTATCCACGCGATAAGCCCGCACCTCCAATATACAGTTCACCTATAACACCTATAGGTACAAGTTGTAGGTTTCTATCCAATACATAGAGTTGAGCATTCGTGATAGGCTTACCGATGGATGCTTTTTCATCATCAGGATGGCAAAGGCCCATGCTGGCGCAGATTGAAGCTTCTGTAGGTCCGTAGGCATTAATAAAACGATACTGCTTAGCCCATTGGTTTATTAAATTAATAGGACAAGCTTCTCCAGCCACAACTATTGTTTGCAACTGAGGAAACTCCTGCAAAGGAATCACATTGAGTACAACAGGTGGCAAAGTTACCACTGAAATTTTTTCTCCTTGTAATAAGGAGACCAATGATTCTCCTGGCAATAATCGTTCCCGGGAGCCAAGAACCAATCGGGCACCCGCCAGCAAAGCACCAAAAATTTCCGATACTGCTGCATCAAAACTTATGGAAGCAAACTGCAGCACATAACTCTGGCTCGTGACAGGAAAATTTGCAATTTGACTAACAATGGTGTTGACAACTGCGTTGTGAGGAATCATCACTCCTTTCGGATTTCCTGTTGTTCCTGAAGTATAAATTACATAGGCTAAATTATTTTCATTATTTTGTAGCTTTAAATTATCAGTATTTTGATTTTCATAATAGATTTTATCCAATTCTACTATCCGAGTTAGATATTCATTTTTAAGATTCGTTTTAAACTGGGTCAATAAATTACTTTGTGTGAGTATAGATTTTGTTTTTGTATCTTTCAGAATATAGTGAATTCGTTCTGAGGGATAATTTGGATCAATCGGTACATAGGCAGCACCAGCTTTAAGGATACCTAAAATACCAATAATCATTTCCAGGCTGCGTTCAACGGCAATGGCGATTAAAGTATCAGGAGGTAAGATTTCATCTTGGCTCAGCTGGTATTGCGAACGTAAATAATGCGCCAGTTGATTGGCTTTAGTATTAAGTTCGCGATAAGTAAGTTCTTCGTTCTCGAAAGTTACTGCAATATGCCCAGGCGTTCGCTCAACCTGGGCTTCAAATAATTGTTGCAGTGTTTTATTTTGCGGATAATCTGCCTTTGTAGCATTCCAATCTACCAGGATTTGCTGCTCATCTGGGGTCAAGATAGGCAATGCCGTAACTGGTAGCGACGGATGGGCAATAATGCCTTGCAGCAATACCAGAAAATGCTGCCATAACCTCTCAATGGTTTCTGTCTTAAACAAAGCCGTATTATATTCTATCCCACCCTGGATTTGATTATTGTATTCACCCAATGCCAATGTTAAATCAAATTTAGCGCTACGATAGTCTATTACGATGGGTGTCACTTCAACCTGTGGTAAATTCCAAGGAGTTTGAGTAATATTTTGCAATACAAACATCACCTGGAACAGTGGTGAACGACTGGTATCCCGTTCTTTGACCAACGTATCCACAATTTTTTCAAAGGGTGTATCCTGGTGATCATATGCTGTCAATGTCATTTGATGATTGCGTTTGAGTAAGGTAAAAAAATCAGGCTGACCGGATAAATCACTGCGTAACACTATTGTATTCACAAAGAAACCAATTAATTCCTCGATTTCCAATTGAGTGCGTCCAGCAGTGGATGTGCCAATAGCAATGTCATCTTGGCCACTGTAACGGCCCAACAACAGCGAGAAAGCTGAAAATAGGGTGGTAAATAAAGTGACATTTGCTTTCTGGCTGAGTTGTTTAAGTTGTTGGGTGAGTTCGACTGATAGGCTGATTGATAATGTTTGACCATTATAAGTTTGCATGGCTGGGCGAGGATAATCTAAAGGTAAATGCAGTGGCGTGATATCCGCTAATTGCTGCTGCCAATAGTCTAGTTGTTGTTGTAACGTTTCACCCTGTAACCATTGCCGTTGCACATAAGCAAAATCCGCGTATTGAATAGCTAATGGTGGCAAGCCGTGTGGCCTTTGTTCCAATGCAGCTTTATAGAAAAGGCTTAGTTCGCGACAGAAAATCCCCATCGACCAACCATCAGTAATAATATGATGTAATGTAATTAGCAATACATGATCTTCAGCCGCAATCTGGAATACTTTCACGCGCAATAAAGGGCCTTGACTGAGATCAAAGGGAATTTGGGCATCGATACTTGCCAGCTGCTTTAATTGTTCTGCCGTGGCATCGTTAACAGTCAATGTGGCTACCGGTAATGTAAATTGCAGCTGCGATATAGGGGTAATGATTTGCTGGGTCACGCCATTGGCAGCTACGAAATGAGTGCGCAAAGATTCATGGCGATCGATTAATATATAAAAAGCCTTTTCCAGAGCAGTGATATTCAATGACCCTTGCAGACGCAATGCCATGGGTACATTATAAAAAGCACTATTTGGCTCCAACTGATCTAAAAACCACAGACGCTCTTGGGCAAAAGAAAGTACCGGCGATGCATCAACCGGCTTGGTTGTAAATACGGGTCGCGCAGGCAATGCCGTATACTGTTGGCGCTGCTGGTGAACACAATCTATCAAAGTGAACACCGTGGGGCGCTCAAATAAAGCAACCATGGGCAGTTCAACTTGAAATACGGCGCGAATACGCGAGATCACCTGAATGACTAGTAACGAGTGTCCGCCTAAGGTGAAAAAGTTATCGTGAATGCCAATTGAATCCGGATTTTGATTTAATACTTCTGCCCAAATAGCGATCAATGCCTGTTCTTCCGGTGAGCGCGCCGCCACATAGTGCGTGAGTGTTATGAGATAATTGACCTCTTGCTGAGTCAACGCCCTCTTATCTACCTTACCATTAGGTGTCAAGGGCAGCGCATCTAACACCACAAAAGCACTGGGCACCATGTAATCAGGTAGATTTTGTTTGAGGAAATTTCGTAATTCTTGTACGTCAAAAATATCTTTTTCTTTAGGAACAAGGTAAGCAATCAGACGTTTTTCTTCTGCTGTAGCTTTGATCAGCACCACACATTGCTGTACTTGTGGGTGCAAAAGTAATTGCGCTTCGATTTCGCCTAATTCAATTCTAAAACCACGAATCTTAACCTGGTCATCGTTTCGACCAATATATTCTATATTGCCATCCGGCAACCAACGTGCTAAATCACCAGTTTTGTATAAACGGGAAATAGGATCACTGCTAAATGGATTACGAATAAAGCGTTCTTGTGTCAAATCGGAGCGATTTAAGTACCCTCGTGCTAAAGCGATGCCACCAATATATAATTCTCCTGCCACACCGATGGGAACGGGCATCAAATAGGAGTTGAGTATATACACGCGAACATTCGCAATGGGTTTGCCTATTGGAACAATAGTATCTACATCCTGACTGCAATCCCAGGCAGTCACATCAATAGCAGCTTCCGTAGGGCCGTACAGATTATGCAGTTGTGCCGATATTTTTTGATAGAAACGTTCTTTTAGAGCATAGCTTAATGCTTCACCGCTGCACATCACTCTTTTTAGATTACATTTTTCTAAACCTTCTGTTGCTAAAAATACGTCTAACATGGAAGGAACAAAATGTAAGGTTGTGATGTGTTTTTCTGCAATTGTTTTCAAAAGTGCTGCTGGATCTCGATGTTCTCCTGGGCGTGCTATGACTAATTGTGAACCACAGATCAGTGGCCAGAAAAATTCCCACACCGACACATCAAAACTAAAAGGCGTTTTTTGTAGTACCCGATCTTGATGATTTAATTGATAAGTAACTTGCATCCACCACAGACGATTTACTATACCTTTATGGGTATTCATAGCGCCTTTGGGTTGCCCAGTGGAGCCCGAGGTGTAAATAACATAAGCCAAATGTTTTGGTTGATTAATATCAGATGGATTGTCTGTAACTGCTGTGGCAATGACAGGCCAATCTTGATCTAATGCGATATAGGTTGGCCTTGTCTGTAAACTGCTCAATAATGGCTGTAAATGCGCTATTAGTTTTTCTTGGATCAAAACATATTTAACTTGACTGTCCTGCAGCATGTATTCGATACGATGTGTAGGATAGTCGGGATCAATTGGCACATAGGCTCCACCCGCTTTGAGGATACCTAATATGCCGATAATCATTTCTAGACTGCGCTCAATGGCAATAGCAATTAAAGTATCGGGGGGTAAAGCTTCGCCTTGCTGCAACTGGTATTGTGCGCGCAAATAATGTGCCAATTGATTCGCTTTGGCGTTGAGTTCGCGATAGGTGAGACTTTGGTTCTCAAAGGTTGCTGCAATATTTTCAGGTGTGCGCTCAACCTGAGCTTCAAATAATTGTTGCAGTGTTTTATCTTTGGGATAGTGTGTTTGGGTCGAATTCCAATCCACAAGGATTTTCTGCTGTTCATCTTGAGTCAAGATAGGCAGCGCTGCAACTGGTAACTCAGGCTGGGCCACAATGTTTTGCAGTAATACCAGGAAATGTTGCCATAATTGCTCAATGGTTTCCGCCTTATATAAATCAGTATTATATACGATACTGCCCTGGATTTGATTATCATGCTCACCTAACGCCAACGTTAAATCAAATTTGGCGCTACAATATTCTGTTATGATAGGTATCACTTCAACATGCGGCAAATTCCAAGGAGTTTGAGTCATGTTTTGCAGGATAAACATTACCTGGAACAACGGTGAACGACTGATATCCCGTTCCTTAACCAACGCATCTACAACTTTTTCAAACGGTGTATCTTGGTGATCATATGCCGCCAATGTCATCTGATGATTGCGTTTTAATAACGTATAAAAATCTGGCTGACCGGATAAATCACTACGTAGTACTAAGGTATTCACAAAGAAACCAATTAATTCCTCGATTTCCAATTGAGTGCGTCCAGCAGTGGGTGTGCCAATGGCTATATCTTCCTGGCCACTGTAACGACTCAACAACAGTGAGAACGCAGAAAACAAGCTGGTGAATAAAGTGACATTGGCTTTCTGGCTCAATTGCTTGAGTTGTTGGGTGAGTTCAATCGATAAACTGACTGATAAGGTTTGACCATTGTAAGTTTGCATGGCCGGACGCGGGTAATCTAACGGCAGTTGTAACGGCGCGAGATCTGCTAATTGCTGCCGCCAATAATCCAGCTGCTGTTGTAAAACTTCACCCTGCAACCATTGCCGCTGCCCATAGGCAAAATCCGTATATTGAATGGCCAGTGGCGGCAAACCATGAGGTTTTTGATCCAATGTCGCTGCATAGCAAAGACTTAATTCGCGACAAAAAATACCCATCGACCAACCATCGGTAATAATGTGATGTAACGTAATTAGTAATACATGATCTTCCGGGGCAATCTGATACAATTTCACCCGTAATAACGGTCCCTTGCTGAGATCAAACGGAGTTTGCGCATCGATGCTGGCAAGTCGTTCCAATTGTTCTGCCTGAGAATCAGTAGCAGTTAATAATGATACCGGTAAAATAAATTGCAATTGGGTTATTGGGATAACTATTTGCCGTGCTACGCCATTAACAACTACGAAGGTAGTACGTAAAGACTCATGGCGATCGATTAATGTATAAAAAGCCTTTTCCAGAGCAGTGATATTCAATGACCCTTGCAGACGCAATGCCATGGGTACATTATAAAAAGCACTATTTGGCTCCAACTGATCTAAAAACCACAGACGCTCTTGGGCAAAAGAAAGTACCGGCGATGCATCAACCGGCTTGGTTGTAAATACGGGTCGCGCAGGCAATGCCGTATACTGTTGGCGCTGCTGGTGAACACAATCTATCAAAGTGAACACCGTGGGGTGCTCAAATAAAGCAACCATGGGCAGTTCAACTTGAAATACGGCGCGAATACGCGAGATCACCTGAATGACTAGTAACGAGTGTCCGCCTAAGGTGAAAAAGTTATCGTGAATGCCAATTGAATCCGGATTTTGATTTAATACTTCTGCCCAAATAGCGATCAATGCCTGTTCTTCCGGTGAGCGCGCCGCCACATAGTGCGTGAGTGTTATGAGATAATTGACCTCTTGCTGAGTCAACGCCCTCTTATCTACCTTACCATTAGGTGTCAAGGGCAGCGCATCTAACACCACAAAAGCACTGGGCACCATGTAATCAGGTAGATTTTGTTTGAGGAAATTTCGTAATTCTTGTACGTCAAAAATATCTTTTTCTTTAGGAACAAGGTAAGCAATCAGACGTTTTTCTTCTGCTGTAGCTTTGATCAGCACCACACATTGCTGTACTTGTGGGTGCAAAAGTAATTGCGCTTCGATTTCGCCTAATTCAATTCTAAAACCACGAATCTTAACCTGGTCATCGTTTCGACCAATATATTCTATATTGCCATCCGGCAACCAACGTGCTAAATCACCAGTTTTGTATAAACGGGAAATAGGATCACTGCTAAATGGATTACGAATAAAGCGTTCTTGTGTCAAATCGGAGCGATTTAAGTACCCTCGTGCTAAAGCGATGCCACCAATATATAATTCTCCTGCCACACCGATGGGAACGGGCATCAAATAGGAGTTGAGTATATACACGCGAACATTCGCAATGGGTTTGCCTATTGGAACAATAGTATCTACATCCTGACTGCAATCCCAGGCAGTCACATCAATAGCAGCTTCCGTAGGGCCGTACAGATTATGCAGTTGTGCCGATATTTTTTGATAGAAACGTTCTTTTAGAGCATAGCTTAATGCTTCACCGCTGCACATCACTCTTTTTAGATTACATTTTTCTAAACCTTCCGTTGCTAAAAATACGTCTAACATGGAAGGAACAAAATGTAAGGTTGTGATGTGTTTTTCTGCAATTGTTTTCAAAAGTGCTGCTGGATCTTGATGTTCTCCTGGGCGTGCTATGACTAATTGTGAACCACAGATCAGTGGCCAGAAAAATTCCCACACCGACACATCAAAACTAAAAGGCGTTTTTTGTAGTACCCGATCTTGATGATTTAATTGATAAGTAACTTGCATCCACCACAGACGATTTACTATACCTTTATGGGTATTCATAGCGCCTTTGGGTTGCCCAGTGGAGCCCGAGGTGTAAATAACATAAGCCAAATGTTTTGGTTGATTAATATCAGATGGATTGTCTGTAACTGCTGTGGCAATGACAGGCCAATCTTGATCTAATGCGATATAGGTTGGCCTTGTCTGTAAACTGCTCAATAATGGCTGTAAATGCGCTATTAGTTTTTCTTGGATCAAAACATATTTAACTTGACTGTCCTGCAGCATGTATTCGATACGATGTGTAGGATAGTCGGGATCAATTGGCACATAGGCTCCACCCGCTTTGAGGATACCTAATATGCCAATAATCATTTCTAGACTGCGCTCAATGGCAATAGCAATTAAAGTATCGGGGGGTAAAGCTTCACCTTGCTGCAACTGGTATTGTGCGCGCAAATAATGTGCCAATTGATTCGCTTTGGCGTTGAGTTCGCGATAGGTGAGACTTTGGTTCTCAAAGGTCACTGCAATATGTTCAGGTGTGCGCTCAACCTGAGCTTCAAATAATTGTTGCAGTGTTTTATCTCGAGGATAATCTGCCTGGGTAGCATTCCATTCAATTAATAGCTTCTTTTTTTCTTCGCCGGGAAGCAAAGGAATCTGAGATATCAACTGATTTGGATCTTTTGCTACTTCAGCCAAAAGTATGCTGAAATGTGTTCCCATATTTTCCACGAAGACTCTATCAAAGCGTTTATTTGAATACCATATTTTAAATATTATTCCATCTGGTTCCTCTTCATATTGCAGGGTTAATTCATTTTGTGTATCGCTGAGATCTGTTTCTTGTGCTTCTACATCAATATGATGTAAAGTTAAATCTTTTCTACCAAAATAACGTGTTCCAAAAACGACGTTGCATATAAAAGTGTCTCTGCTTTGGTCTTCTTTACGTAACGCCTGAATCAAATTAACCAAAGGCAATCTCCTATCCTTTGGAATAATTTTTCTTTCTTGCAAATGTAATTTAACTAGGGTAGAGAATGTCAGATCATCGTGAAACTGGGTTCTTGAGTAAAATATATTGACAAAATGTCCAACAAATATTCTGGATTTTTTTGTTCTGGTATTAACAGAGTAATTGATGGTGATATCTTCCTGTCCTGTATAGCGAAATAATAAAATCTTGAAGCAGGCCATTAATAGTGTAAACAGGGTGCTATGTTCGCGACGAACAAGTGTTTTAAGTGATTTTGTGAGATCTTCTGAAATTTTGAAATAATGTGTAGTGGAATGAATGTCAGATGAAGCTGAAAATTTTTGCGGTAGCTGAGTATAAAGATTAGAATTTTTTAATAGGGATTTCCATGCTTCTAAATCTTTATAGTAGTGCTCCGAGTGTAGATATTCAGATTCTTCAATCAACACTTGAGGCATGGTTGTCTCGGTTGGCAAAAAAATAATTTCATTATTTTTAATAATAGAATTATAGAAACTTGATATGTCTTGCAGCAATATAGGAACAGAAAATCCATCCACTATAATATGATGAAAATTTAAAATAAAATAATGAACCTCATCACTTTCTTTAATGATTGAAAATCTGAATAATGGCAATGTTTGCAAATCAAATGGCGTGTTATATTGTAACAGTATGGTGTCTGTTAATATTTTTGCATAATTATCATCATGCTGATTTGCAGAGAGATCTATAATATTTAATTTGAAATCTACTGCTGAGCTGATCACCTGCAACGGAGTTGTGGCAGTTTCTTTAAAATAGGTTCGCAGCGAATCATGACGTTCGACTAAAAAATGCAACGCTTTTGAGAGGGCATTAATATTTAATACACCCTTCAGCTTGAATGCGTAGGGAAGGTTGTAGGCTGTTGATTCTGGATTTAATTTCCACTCTAACCAAAGACTTTGTTGTGGGGCTGTAAGCTTATGTTTAGATATACGCATGTCATCGTCCCAATAAAGTCTGATTTTGGTTAATAAATTACTTGTAAGCGAATCACCCTCTTTTAACGTATAGTTTAGTTTTAAATAATATCCACAAATTATTAAGGTTTTATTAGCTAGATTGTGTGGTTTGAATTAACTGCAAAAAAATGGGGAAAAAAGCAGGGTCAGCTGGGGTTTTGGGAACACAGCGTTGTATAGAAGTTCAGGGGCCGTCATTACGAAGAGCGGAGGTTTGAGCAATCCAGCATGCCAAGACTTCCTGGATTACTCAAGCGAATGAAACGCATGGCCTATATTCCCGGAGCAGTACGGCAAGTGCTGATACCGATCTGCGCGGCCTCGTGTCGCACATAAGGCTCTGTAAAACAATAACTTATCTTTTTAGCATCCCATCTAAGACTCATCTTCGCAGGCGGGAGGGTATAGAAAAACACTTACATAGAACAACCGACGTAGTCGTCCCGGCATGGAAGCCGGGATCCAGATCACAGGATGTGAAAGTTTCGCTTTCCTGCGCCCTGGATCCCGGCTTCCTGCCGGGACGACGTTCCGTCGACTATGCGCGCATTTTTCTACACCCTCCCGCCTGCAAATCTGAGCCTCAGCTGGGCGCTAAAAAGATAAGTTATTGTTTTACAGAGCCTAAACCTTAGTCCCCTATCGACATTAAAGAAGCATTCCCGCCCGCAGCCGTGGTATTAACTGCCACAGAACGCTCATAGCATAAACGCGGCAAATAGTGCGGCCCACCGGCTTTAGGGCCTGTGCCGGAAAGGTTTTCACCGCCAAAAGGTTGTACCCCTACTACAGCACCTATCATATTGCGATTAACATAAGTGTTGCCGACATGGATACGGCGCTGGATATATTCTGCCATTGAATTAATTCGGGTATGGATACCGAGGGTCAAACCATAGCCAGTAGCATTAATTGCAGCAATCACTTTATCCAGATCGCGGCTCTTATAGCGGATAACATGCAGGATAGGTCCAAAAACCTCGCGGGTTAAGATATTCAAGCTGGGGATTTCAAAGGCGCGGGGAGCAAAGTAAGTTCCATGACTGGTTTGCGCAGGCAATGGCACTTCGCCAATCAATTTGCCCTCTTGCATCATACGTTGCGCATGTTCTTCCAAAGTAGTCATAGCAGCAGCATCAATGACTGGACCAATATCAGTGTTCAACCAACTGGGGTCACCTATTTTCAATTCGGCCATGGCACCCTGTAACATTTTAATCACATGATCGGCCATCTCTGACTGCAAAAATAGCACTCGCAATGCTGAGCAACGTTGACCCGCGCTATTAAAGGCTGAGGCAATTACATCCATTACCAACTGTTCCGGTAAGGCAGTCGTATCTGCAATCATGGCATTCTGGCCACCGGTCTCGGCAATAAAAGGTATAATAGGGCCTTCACGATTAGCCAAGGTCTGGTTTATACCGCGCGCGGTTTCCGTAGAGCCGGTGAACATAACCCCGGCAATGCGTAGATCGGCAACCGCCGCCGCACCGATAACAGAACCCTTGCCTGGCAATAACTGCACTACATGCTCAGGTATACCTGCCTGGTGCATTAGCGATACCATTTTTGCGGCAATGAGTGAGGTTTGCTCAGCGGGTTTTGCGAGCACACAATTGCCCGCCACAGCTGCAGCTAACACTTGGCCAGAAAAAATCGCCAATGGGAAATTCCAGGGACTGATGCACAAGAATACACCTCGACCATGCATCTGCAGCTGATTAAATTCCCCTGTGGGGCCAGGTAATGTTAGCGGTGTTAAGGTTTGACGCGCACAAGCGGCATAATAACGGCAATAATCAATGGTCTCTCGCACTTCTCCGAGCGCATCCGGTAAAGTTTTTCCCCCTTCACGCACTAGCATCGCCATCAGTTCGGGAACGTTCTTGGCCACACTATCCGCTAAGCGGTCCAGGTGAGCAGCGCGCTGTTCTACGGGGACATTATTCCAGCTGGCTGTCGCCTGTACAGCACGTGTTAGTGATGCCTCAAGATCTTCCGCTGTAGCAAGAACACCTGTGCCGATTATGCGCTGACGATCGCTGGGATCCGTTACCTCACGACCTTTCAATTCCCGTACTCGCCCCTGTTTGGCGCTAGAGGTAGGACTTGCGTGCCATAAATTATTCATTGCTTTGAGCATGTCTATGGCTAACGTTTGTAATTGTTGATGATGTGTGAAATCAATGCCCATAGAGTTTTTACGCTCCGGCATATACATATCAACCGGTAATGGGATGCGCGGGTGTGGTGTGTATTCTAGCTGTTTAACCTGAATCAGCGGATGAGCCACTAGTTCAGCAATGGGAGTCTTTTCATCCACGATGCGGTTAACAAATGAAGTGTTGGCCCCATTTTCTAACAGGCGTCTAACCAGGTAAGGCAGCAAATCCTCATGACGTCCCACAGGAGCATATACGCGGCAGGCGATACCTAATTTATCGCGGGGTACAATTTCGTCATACAAGGTATTACCCATACCTTTTAGACACTGGAACTCAAAATCGCGACGCTGGCCCATCATGCCTAAAATAGCAGCGACCGTATAGGCATTATGGGTAGCAAACTGTGAATAGAATAAGCTGCCATAATCAATCATTTTTTTGGCACAAGCCAAATAAGAGATGTCTGTATTCACTTTGCGGGTAAATACTGGATAGCCTGATAGGCCTTTGACTTGGCTGTCTTTAATTTCCGTATCCCAGTAAGCACCTTTCACCAGGCGCACCATTAAGCGGCAGTTATTGCGTCGCGCCAAATCGGCTAGCCAATCAATCAAATAAAAGGCACGCTTTTGGTAAGCTTGCACCGCTAACCCAAAGCCATTCCAGCCTTTTAATTGTGGGTCTGCGATAATGGATTCGATAATGTCCAGCGATAGGTCAAGACGGTCTGCCTCTTCGGCATCAACCGTGAAACCTATATCGGCGGCTTTGGCTTGTAATGCTAACGTGCGTAACCGCTCGATTAAGACCGGGAGCATCTGTTCTTTTTGGGCCAATTCGTAACGCGGATGTAAGGCGGATAATTTAACTGATATGCCGGGGGCCTGTTCTGCTCCTTTACCTGCCGCAACTTTGCCGATAGCAGCTATCGCCTGCTGATAGGATTGAAAATAACGCTCTGCATCTGCTGTAGTACGCGCAGCTTCGCCTAACATGTCATAAGAAAATCGATAGCCCTGTTTGGATAAGTTTTTAGATCGGCTAAGCGCCTCCGTTATATTACGACCCATGACAAATTGACTACCCATAATACGCATGGCTTCAGCAACTGCAGTGCGAATCACCGGCTCGCTCGTTCTTTTTAACAAGCGCTTTAACACAGGCACAAAATAGCCCCCACCGGTTTGTTCGGGTTTGATAATTTTCCCTGTCAGCATTAAGGCCCAACTGGCAGCATTAACAAAATAGGAGTCGCTCTTGCCACGGTGAGCACCCCAGTCAGCTGAGGCGATTTTATCTTGGATTAACCGATCTACAGTACCAGAATCTGGGACCCTTAATGCAGCTTCAGCCAAACACATTAAGGCAATGCCTTCTTCGCTAGAGAGGTCATATTCATACATAAAAGCATCCAATCCGCTTTTGCCTATACGTTGTTCACGCACGGCAACGACTAATCTTTCGGCTGTCTGATTGATGCTGTGTAATAGGGAGTCCGAAAGCTCTGCAGCCGGACTCAATGCCTTTAAACACTCGGTTTCATCTTTACGGTAAGCCTCCGTTAGGGCGGCGCGTAAGGGGGATTGCTTTTGTATATCATTAGGAAAAACGAAGGCGCTCATATAGGATTCCTGCAGTTGCTGTTAGGGTTTATGTATCTCCTGATAACGCTTAATACTGCTCATAATTTCCTCTTGAGCTTCTTTTAATCCTCGCCAACCTTCTACTTTCACCCACTTACCAGGCTCCAGTGCTTTATAATTTTCAAAAAAATTGGCGATAGCGGACAATTGTTCCTGGGGTAGGTCGGCTGAGGATTTAATATGTTTGTAGTGCGCACAGATTTTGTCCACTGGCACGGCCAGGATTTTAGTATCCACCCCTGCCTCATCAGTCATCGCCAACATAGCCACCGGACGGCAGCGAATGACAGAACCATGCACCAAGGGTATCGGGGTTAATACCATAATATCCAATGGATCCCCATCCTCAGATAATGTCTGCGGGACATAGCCATAGTTATAGGGATAAAACATAGCGGTGCTTAAAAAGCGGTCTACCAATAGCACACCCATCTCTTTATCCATTTCATATTTTACTGGGGAACTCAGGGCTGGGATTTCGATAATGGCGAAAATATCATCAGGTGGGTTTTTGCCAGCGGTCACATCTGCATAACTCATGGGGGCTCCTTAAGAGAATTTGGGAAGAATATAGTAACCGTTTCAGACACCTTACTAAGGCCTGTTGTCGTACTCGAAGCCCGTCGTCCCGCTCCCGGACTTGATCCGGGATCATCCGCGGGATCCAGGGGGCTTGGCAAATATTCCTCGCCCTCTCAGCAGTTTTGGCCTCTTTCTGGATCCCGCGGATGATCCCGGATCAAGTCCGGGAGCGGGACGACGAACTCAGGAGTAAGACGACAGGCTCTAAATAAGCACAAACGCTTACAAAAATGACAGATTATAGCAAGTTAATAATATAATCCAAAGCGCCCAACGATCCGAACACTTCCTCGCAGGCTTGTTGGCGCTGATCCTTTATATGGATGGCCCGCCAACAATTAAATACTATCCAGTCCAAAACATAACCTACATAACCCTCTATCAGCACTTGTTGCGAATATTTTTCAGATGGGCAGCCACCCTCGCTATAACCTGCCAGGACTGCTTGAAATAACTCTTTATTTGGACGGCCGGTGGTTATGCCGCTCCAGTTATAGGCTACAATCAAGCGCTCCAGTTGCGGATTAATGGGACCTGCATACTCCCAATCTATTAATACGGGTTCAACAGCATTTTGCCATAACACATTTTTTGGATCTAAATCGCGATGGCTTAATACCAAATCCTGATTTAATACAGATAAGGCTTGTTGAGCCAGATTACTCCAATGTATTAAGTGCGCTAGTCGATCTGACAGGAAAGTCAGCTCTGTTATTTGCGCATATTTTATCTGTGCCAGCATATGTTGCCATTTATCTGCGGAGTAAACTCCCCACAGAGGTGGGCTATTTAATGCAGCAGATAAATGCAAACCATGAATTTTCGCCAATAAATGGCCTATAGTTTTAGCTTGGATAACCGTGAGTGCAGCGCCATTTATACTACTGCCTGGGAGCCAAGGAAAAACCATAATGCATTGTTGGTCAATAGTCAGACAATATTCCGCAGAATTTTTATCCGCTTGCAGGGCGACAGCAGTAGCAATGCCCTGCTCTTTTAGGGTTGCAGCAATTTGTTGGGTCTGGTTATGGCCGAGGAGTAAATTTTTTTGTAAGCTTCTAACGGCGTTGTTAAAAAATTTTACGGCAAATTCACCTTGGGTCGTGGTGATATGCCAGACCTGGTGCAAATATTTTGCTATAGGCCTGGGGGGTTTTAGTAATTGACCTAAATGAAAATTTTCGCAAATGAGATCAAAGGATAAGGATTGTGGATATTGATTGAACATGTTAGACAATTTTTCTGTAAATATTCTCGTAAGAAGAATCCGAGCCGCGCGCGTCATTCCCACTCTATAGTAGCAGGAGGCTTTTCCGAAATATCATAAACTACGCGAGATATCCCCGACACCTCATTGAGGATCCGTTGGGAAATTTTATGTAATACTGGATAAGGCATTTCCACCCAATGCGCGGTCATAAAATCTACGGTTTCCACTGCGCGCAAAGCGATGACATATTCGTATTTTCGCGCATCACCCATCACCCCAACTGACTTCACGGGTAAAAATACCGCAAACGCCTGACTGATTTTATGGTAAAGATCGGCTTTGCGTAATTCTTCAATAAAAATACTGTCTGCGCATTGCAATATATTTACAAATTCAGGCCGCACTTCGCCCAAAATACGCACTCCCAGACCCGGGCCGGGAAAGGGATGGCGATACACCAAGTCATAGGGTATTCCCAGTTCCAGACCAATGCTGCGTACTTCATCCTTAAATAATTCGCGCAAGGGTTCCAGTAACGGCAACCGCATATCAGCAGGTAACCCCGCTACATTATGATGCGACTTGATGATTTGTGCCTTACCGGTTTTAGTAGCTGCAGACTCAATGACATCAGGATAAATGGTACCTTGCGCCAACCAACCCACGTCAGTAAATTTTTGTGCCTCTTGCTCAAAGATTCGGATAAATTCACGGCCGATAATGCGGCGTTTATCCTCAGGATCGTGCACCCCTTTTAACGCAGCAAAAAATTGCTCGGCAGCATTCACTCGTACCACATTAATGCCGAAGTGATTGCTAATGGTAGTAACTACCTCATTACCCTCACCTGCTCGCAATAAGCCGGTGTCGACAAAAACACAGATTAATTGTTCCCCTATGGCCTGCTGCAGCAAGGCGGCCACCACAGTGGAATCTACTCCACCTGACAAACCCAGCAGCACCTTGTCATTACCCACCTGCTCTCTAATCTGTACGATACGATCATCCACAATATTTTTTGGTGTCCATAATGCATTACAGCCACAAATATCATGCACAAAACGGTGAATGATGCGCATTCCCTGACGGGTATGAGTCACTTCAGGGTGAAACTGCAATCCATAAAAGCGACGCTCTTCATTTGCCATACCCGCCAAAGGCGAATTGCTAGAACTCGCAATGCAATCAAATCCAGGGGGCAGGCGGGTGACCTTGTCCCCATGGCTCATCCACACGTCTAGCAATGCAACGCCGTCTTCCCCCACGTGATCTTCTATGCCACTTAAAAGAGAGGAATGACCATGAACCTGCACTTGCGCATAACCAAATTCACGCTGACTGGAAGATTCCACTTCACCGCCCAACTGTGAGGCCATGGTCTGCAAACCATAGCAAATGCCTAACACGGGGCAACCTAATTCAAAAACTATACCCGGCGCTCTGGGGGTTGCAGCCAGGGTGACAGTCTCAGGACCGCCCGATAGAATTATGCCATCAGGCGCGGCCCTTTCAATTTCAATGTTCGAGGCATTATCAGAAAGAATCTCACAATAAACACCACACTCTCGCACTCTTCTGGCGATTAATTGCGTGTATTGCGAACCAAAATCTATGATCAGGATGCGCTGGTCGTGGATATTAGCGCTTAACGGTAGGAAAGTATCACCGGGCAATTGGGTAATAAAAGGGGCATTTTCGATAAAGGATTCTTGATTGTCCATCGGGGGCTCCGTTAGCAAATACTGAAGATCTTTAAATTCCACTCTCCTTGTGTGGTATTGTTGAATAATTATATATTTACCGAGCCGCGACCGTCAGGGAGCGTTTACGTTGCTCCCATAAACGCTCCCTGACGGTCGCGGCTCGGTTAGCCGACCTCAACCCTACCATACAAATCGTAATCATCTGCATCCTCAATGATCACATCCGCCCAATCTCCCAGCTTGAGAGTAGACCCATTTTCAATAAAAACTTTACCATCAATTTCTGGAGCATCTGCGCTACTACGCGCGACTGCGCCTTGTGCATCCACTTCATCTATCAGTACACGTAACGTCTGGCCGATTTTTTGTTGCAAACGTCTGGCGCTGATTTCGGCTTGTACTTCCATGAACCGCTCCCAACGTTCCTGTTTTACTGGCTCAGATATCGGGTCTGGTAAAGCATTAGCGTTTGCGCCATCAACTGGAGAATATTTAAAACAACCCACTCGGTCTAATTCAGCAGCAGATAAAAATTCAAGTAACTCCACAAACTCGGCTTCAGTTTCTCCTGGAAAACCAACGATAAAAGTACTGCGCAAAGTGATGTCAGGACAGATCTTACGCCATCCTTGGATACGTGCCAAATTATCTTCACTACTGGCCGGACGCTTCATTAATTTTAGCAAGCGTGGATTGGCGTGTTGGAATGGGATATCCAAATAGGGTAGTAATTTGCCTTCTGCCATTAATGGAATGACTTCATCTACATGGGGATAAGGGTAAACATAATGCAGGCGCACCCAGGCGCCTAAATCCGCTAGCGCCTCAGTCAATTCTGTCATACGTGTTTTAACCTCACGTCCCCGCCAAGATTCGCTGCGATATTTCACGTCTACACCATAAGCGCTAGTATCCTGGGAGATGACTAGCAATTCTTTCACCCCCGCTTTAACTAATTGCTCCGCTTCGCGCAATACTTCGGCTACTGGGCGACTCACTAATTTACCGCGCATGGAGGGGATAATACAAAATGAGCATTTATGATTGCAACCTTCTGAAATTTTCAGGTATGCGTAATGTCGAGGTGTTAATTTAATGCCCTGAGGAGGAACCAGACTACTAAATGGATCTGTCGGTGGCGGCAAGTGAGTATGTACTGCGTGCATGACTGAGGCATAATCTTGTGGGCCCGTAATGGCCAGCACATCGGGATATTGTTCGCGGATTAAATTACTTTTAGCGCCCAGGCAACCGGTCACGATCACTTTGCCATTTTCTGCTAATGCTTCGCCTATAGCCTCTAAGGATTCTGCGACTGCCTCATCGATAAACCCGCAAGTATTCACGATCACCAGATCAGCTGATTGATATTGCGGAACGATCTGATACCCCTGTGCACGCAGCTGCGTGAGAATGCGTTCTGAGTCCACCAGAGCTTTGGGACAACCTAAACTTACAAAACCTATTTTTGGATCGACGGCAAGCATACTTTCTCGTGGTGGATTAAAAAAATTCGGTTGGAAGAAGATCCCCCCCCTACAACATCCCAAGCTCTAATTTTGCAACGTCCGACATCATACTACGGTCCCAGGGAGGATCAAATACTAAATCTACCTGGACTTGAGTGACTTTGGGTAAAGCAGAAATTTTTTGTTTTACATCTTGGGCTAATACGGGCCCCATACCGCAACCTGGTGCAGTCAATGTCATTTTAATGTCCACATGGTATTGACCTGATGCTTGCTCGCTAATTTGGCAGCCATAAATTAACCCCAAGTCTACAATATTAACCGGGATTTCTGGGTCATAGCAGGTTTTCAAGCGCTCCCAGATCAGATCTTCGAGGCTGGCGCCTTCAGGAAGTTCTAGAAATTCCGGATCCACTTCTTTGCCTAATGCATCAGCGTCTTTACCATCAATGCGCGCGAGGTTGCCATAGACATTCACTGTGAAGGTATTTCCCAAGTCCTGAGTAATGGTAACTTCTGTGCCCACAGTAAGATAAATATGCGCACCTGAGGGAATTAACAATGCATCAACATCGCGTGATAGGATGACTATAGTATGTTCAGTCATGATTATTCGGTTCCTTTTTTATGGTAAAACTTTCACCACAACCGCACAAACCATCGGCATTAGGATTGTTGAATACTAATTGCTTTTGGCCATTACCTTTATCGACAAAATCGATCACTGTGCCGCGTATAATTTCGATATTATCTGGCGCTAAAAAAATGCGCGTCTGATTTTCGATAAAACAGATATCGTTGGGCTTGGGCTGTTTTGCCACATCCACCAGATAAGAAAAACCAGAACAACCAGTTTTTTTTACGCCTAGACTGACGCCAGCTGTCTCACCTAAATCATTAAGAAAAGACTGGAAGTGGTTGCGGGCATTATCGGTAATAGAAATGATGGGATTGGTATCGTTTGCTGACATAGATGACTCGCTGAATTTTAAATTTATGCTTCTGAGTGCTGTAGAAAAACTGTTCTTTGCGCCACTAGAGGCTGCCCAGTTACGATGCTGAATAGTTACATTTAACCAATAAATGCCACACCAACCCCCTCTCCCTAACCCTCTCCCGCAAGGGGAGAGGGGATATAGAGCCAGAGGAAGAGATGCTGCCTGGAGATAATAGATAGCTAGAGGAAAGAAGCGCCGCTAGTCAGAAATAGTACCAAATTTTACCTCGCTCTGTGTTTTCTTCCTGCTCTATATCCCCTCTCCCCTTGCGGGAGAGGGTTAGGGAGAGGGGTTGGTGCGGCATTCATTTGTTTAAAATTTACCTCCCCTTCCTAATTAAACACAATTATTCCCTCTTCACTCAATCATAGTAGGGAAGAGGGGACACAGTGCTTTCCCATAATGGAAGCGAATTATTCAACAATGCCCCCGCAAGGCAAGGGGTTACAGTGCCTAATCCGTACTCACCACCTTACGCTCATGGCTAAGCGCACCTATCATAGTATGCCAGGCTAAAGTTGCGCATTTCACTCGCGCCGGATAAGCAGAAATGCCGCCTAATACACAAAGTTTTCCTAATAGTTGCGTATCTTCCGCACTGGCTTTGCCGGTTACTAACGCATGGAATTGTTGGAAAATTTCATTCACCTTCGCTACTGTTTTGCCTTTAATCGCTTCTGTCATTAACGAAGCTGAGGCCATGGAAATTGCACAACCTGTCCCCTGGAAAGTTGCATCAACAACCGTGCTGTCTTGTTCCGTCAAATAAACAGTTAAGCGATCACCACACAGCGGGTTAAATCCCTCTAAGACACAATTGGCAGTGGTAGAGACGCCAAAATTACGCGGCCTCCTGCCGTGATCAATGATTACTTCTTGATATAACTCATGCAAGCTGGACATTATTGAAACAACCTGATTACTTTTACTAAGGATGCCACCAGGATATCTATTTCTTCCGCAGTATTATATAGACCAAACGATACGCGCACGGTAGCGGGAACATTAAAACGTTCCATTAATGGCATCGCGCAATGATGCCCTACTCGCACGGCTACGCCAAAAGCATCCAGTGCCGTACCAATGTCATGCGGATGAATATTTTCCAAGACAAAAGAATTAATTGCCGCTTTATGCTGACTGGTGCCAATGAGACGTAATTCAGGTATCGCTTGCAAATGCAACGTAGCCTGCTCCAACAAAGATTGTTCATGGATAGCAATATTGGCTAGCCCAATGTTTTCAAGATAGTCCAGCGCGGCGCCAAAGCCTACTACCCCTGCTACATTGGCTGTACCGGCTTCAAATTTATACGGCAAATCATTATAGGTAGTTTTTTCGAAGGTCACTTGCCGGATCATGTTACCACCGCCCTGATAAGGCGGCATTGCATCCAACCACCGCGTCTTGCCATACAATACTCCAACCCCTGTCGGGCCGTACATTTTGTGCGCGGAAAATACGTAAAAATCGCAATCCAGATCTTGCACATCCACTGGCATATGCGGCACGCCCTGGGCACCATCCAGTAGAACGGGCACTCCTTGCTTATGGGCTAAGGCAATAATTTCTTTAACTGGATTGATAGTACCCAACACATTAGAAACGTGGCTGATAGCGACTAAACGCGTGCGAGGGGTTAATAATGCCTCATACGACTGCATATCCAAATCACCGGCATCAGTGATGGGGATGACCTTTAAGCTAGCACCGACCTGTTGGCAGACAAATTGCCAAGGGACAATATTGGAATGGTGTTCCATAGCGCTGATAATGATTTCATCACCTGCTTTGATTTGCAGGCGGCCAAAGCTACTGGCGACGAGATTAATACCTTCTGTCGTACCCTTTACAAATATAATCTCGTGACGGTGTTCCGCATTGATCAGCCGCTGTATTTTATCGCGAGTGGTTTCATAGAGTGCAGTTGCACGTTCGCTTAATAAATAAACACTGCGGTGGATATTGGCATTGTCATTGCAATAATAATCATTCATGGCAGCAATGACTGCCAGGGGTTTTTGCGTCGTATTACTATTATCTAGATAGACTAAAGGCTGACCACGAATTTTTTGGTGTAGGATGGGGAAATCTTCACGGATACGCGAGAGGTCGATTCCTGTTAGCGGGTTTTTTATTTGTGGTGCTTGCATGTTGCATTTCTCAAATTAATTTGTCTTTTACTAATCCCTGTAAAAACTGCGCAATTTCCGGTTGCGGTATCTGATTTAATATATCGTTACTAAATGCCTGTGTTAGTAAAGACACAGCAGCTTGCTCATCTAGTCCTCGCGAGCGTAAATAAAACAGCGCTTCATCATCGATTTGGCCCACCGTTGCGCCATGGGTGCATTGCACATCATCAGCATATATTTCTAACTCTGGTTTAGTATTCATCTCGGCAGTTTTGCTGAGCAGAATATTTTTATTAGTCTGCTGCGAACGCGTATGTTGTGCTCCAGGATGAACCACCACCTTACCATTGAACACCCCGGTCGCTTGATCGGACAAAATGCCTTTATAATATTCGTCGCTGCTGCCATGCACATTGCAGTGGTCAATGCGAGTATGATGATCAACGTGTTGCTGCCCAGATGCAATATAAAGACCGCGCAACTGACAGCTTGCACCCGCCTCGCGCAAAGCAAAACCCAAGTCATCACGCGCTAGCTTGCCGCCCAAAGAAACATGATAACTAACCACTTTGCTATCACGATATTGGTTAATATCAGTCACCGCGGTATGCAATGCAGCGGCATTTTCCGCTTGAATTTTATAGAGTGCAAGAGAAGCGCCTTGAAACACCTCTATTTGTGTCACTGAATTCTTATAGTAGTGATTCTCAGCTAATGCAGCATGTTGTTCTAAAATAACTGCCTGACTGTTTTCCTCTAGCACCACAATATTTCGAGGGCAATATAAAGAGGCATTTGCCTGAGACGATGACAGAAATAACAGGTGTATAGGCTTTGCCATTACAATATTTTTAGGCACCCATAACACCATACCATCGGAAAAAAAAGCGGTATTCAAGTTTGCCAGTGACGCTGTAGCTTCCGGAAACTGTTGCTCTAAATAAGGTTTAATTTTTTCTGCACAAGTCCCTAAAGCGGAACTTAATGGTAATAGTAAGACCCCAGATTCCACCTGCTCAATTGAAGATAATGAGGAGGAAAAATGACCATCTATAAACACCAATCGGTGCACAGGAAAAGTAAACAATTCATTTGCAAACTCATCAACCCTACCAGGAGCTGCGGCAATAGCAAATTTCTGTTTAGCTACAAATGTTAAGTCGGTGTATTTCCAATTTTCTTGGTGACGCGATGGGAAGCCTTGCTGCAGAAATTTTTTTAGCGCTGCTGTGCGTAACCCAGGTAACCAGACTAATTCCTGACCTATAAACTGAAATTGTGCCTGCTCAAACATTGCAGAAAAATCAGTCTCCTTTAGCAAATTCGCGTCGCTCATGACACTCATACCCTCGCCCCTTGCTGCTGGCCCGCATCCAGCCAGGCATAACCTTTTGCTTCAAGCTCCAGCGCCAATTCTTTGCCTCCAGATTTAATTATTCGACCGTCTAGCAATACATGCACAAAATCGGGAACAATATAATCAAGCAATCTTTGGTAATGGGTTACCAGAATGATAGATCGCTCTTGGCTGCGCAGACTATTCACTCCGCGAGCCACAACCTGCAGCGCATCGATATCTAAACCAGAATCGGTTTCATCCAGGATCGCCAATTTTGGCTGCAACACTAACATTTGTAGTATTTCATTGCGTTTCTTTTCACCACCTGAAAATCCTTCATTAACCGAGCGTTGTAAAAAACTTTCGTCCATATCCAGTTCTTTGATTAAGCCTTTAGTTCGCTGCAGAAAATCAAACGCATCGAGTTCAGGTTCGCCGCGTTGTTTGCGTATGCTGTTGAGCGCCGCTTTTAAAAAATACATATTATTAACGCCGGGAATTTCCACCGGATATTGAAATGATAAAAATAACCCTTTTGCAGCACGCACTTCTGGGGCTAATTGCAATAGGTCCTGCTGTAAGAACTCAACTTCACCGTCGGTAATACGGTAATCTTCGCGACCCGCTAATACATTCGCCAAGGTGCTTTTTCCTGACCCATTGGGGCCCATAATGGCATGGACTTCTCCTGGCTTAATGTGCAGATTAACGCCGCGTAGTACTTCTTTGCCATCAGCGGTAGTTACGTGTAGGTTTTTTATATTTAGCATTTTGTGGCTCTTGGTTAAAATAGATTTTTGATAGGTGTCATCCTGAACGTTAGCTACCCCACACTCCCTTCCAAACTAACCTCCATCAATTTTTGTGCTTCTACCGCAAATTCCATCGGTAATTCTTTAAATACTTGCTTACAGAAACCATTAACAATCATGGAGATGGCATCTTCTTTGTTGATACCGCGTTGCTGACAATAGAACAATTGCGTTTCACTGATCTTAGAAGTGGTGGCCTCATGCTCCACGCGCGCGGTGTTATTCTTCACTTCAATATAAGGAAAAGTGTGCCCCCCACAATGGCTTCCTAATAATAACGTATCACATTGGGTGTAATTTCTGGCGTTAGCGGCTCCTGGGTTAACCCGCACTAAACCACGGTAACTATTCTGACCATAGCCTGCGGCAATACCTTTGGAAATAATGGTACTGCGGGTGTTTTTACCGATATGAATCATTTTGGTACCGGTATCCGCCTGCTGGCGGTTATTAGTCAACGCCACAGAATAAAATTCACCTACTGAATGATCACCTTGCAAAATCACACTGGGATATTTCCAGGTAATAGCGGAACCGGTTTCAATCTGCGTCCAGGAGATTTTGGCATGCGCACCGCGGCACGCGCCCCGTTTTGTTACAAAATTATAAATGCCGCCCTTACCCTCTTTATCTCCTGGATACCAATTCTGCACAGTTGAATATTTGATTTGCGCACCTGCTAATGCGACTAACTCAACAACCGCAGCGTGCAACTGATTTTCATCGCGCATAGGAGCGGTGCAACCTTCAAGATAGCTCACATGAGCGCCTTCGTCGGCAATGATCAACGTACGCTCAAATTGACCGGTATTGGCTGCATTAATACGAAAATACGTGGAGAGCTCCATAGGGCAACGTACCCCTTTGGGGATGTATACAAATGAACCATCACTAAAAACAGCAGAATTCAGGGTAGCGAAAAAATTATCGCGGTAGGGTACCACACTGCCTAAATATTGTTGCACCAGTTCCGGATATTTCTGCACGGCTTCAGAGAACGAACAGAATACGACTCCGGCTACGGCCAGTTTCTCTTTGAAAGTGGTTGCCACAGATACACTATCAAACACTGCATCAACAGCTACACCCGCCAGCCGTGCATGTTCATGCAGCGGAATACCCAGTTTTTTATAAGTTTCTAAAATCGCAGGGTCGACTTCGTCCAAACTTTTAGGGGCGTTATTCTGGGATTTCGGCGCCGAATAGTAAACAATATCTTGATAATTTACCGGCGGATAATGCAGCTGCGCCCACTGGGGTGTGGGCATGGTTAACCAATGGCGAAAGGCTTTCAATCGCCAATTCAGCATGAATTCCGGCTCATTTTTCTTTTGGGAAATTGCCCGAATGGTTTCTTCATTCAGGCCTGGAGCTAGTGCGTCTGACTCTATAGCAGTGATAAAACCATGCTCGTATTTTTTATTAACCAGTTTATCTAAATAATCACGCTCATCTTGCATTTGCTGTTTTATCCTTAACTGTAAATAGTAATTCACGCCGGATGGCTCGAAATGATAATGGCTGCGCCATATCGGCCAGTGTCAAATTTTGCAAGGTCTCTAATATAAAGCGATTGATGGCTCGCCAATTATGCTTAACCGCACACACCCCCTCTTGGATGCATGAGTGAGCGCCCTGAGCGCATTCGGTTAAAGCCGGTATACCGTCAACTGCCGTGACTACTTCAGCTAGTGTAATAGACTGCGCTGGTCTGGCTAAACGATACCCTCCTTCGACGCCACGGGCTGAAGTAACCAAGCTAGCTTCACATAGTATTTTTAAGACTTTACTGACGGTAGGAGTTCCCAGGTTAATGCGCTGGGCTATTTCATTGGCGCTAGCCAATTCTTCTGGACGAGCAGCTAAATAATTCATAATAACTGTGGCATAATCGGCGAGTTTGCTGATGCGTAACATATATACAGATACCCTCTAATGATCAAATATAGTACTGTTCTTGTACTATATTGGCAAGATAAATTATCCTTGCGTCGGGTTGTTTAAGCTTCTTTAAATACATTGTAACTATTCAGCATGTTAACCAAAGAGCCAATAGAGGCTGCATAGTTACAAATATATGCGCCACCCATACCTTTTTTAGTTCGCATCCCTTTACTCCCTACGCCCAAATGTGAGATTATTTGCGCCTTGGCTGGGTGGCAGAGTGGTTATGCAGCGGCCTGCAAAGCCGTGGACGCCGGTTCGATTCCGACCCCAGCCTCGCCCGGGTGGCGGAATAGGTAGACGCAAGGGACTTAAAATCCCTCGGGAGAATATCCCGTGCCGGTTCGACTCCGGCCCCGGGCACCAATTGATTGTTCTGATGGATGTTGAAATTAGTTAGGCGGCGTTGTGATATGTCATTCTACATATTGTAGGAAAGCACCTGTATCCTGTATCTCTCGCCCGCATGGGCTTTGTTGAATTATGCGCTCCCATTTTTTGGAAAAGCACTGTATCCCCTCTCCCGCAAGGGGAGAGGGGATCATAGAGCTTTCCACAATTGGGAGGTGAATTATTCAACAACGCCACAAGGGGAGAGGAATACAATGCCTCACGTAGTAATACAAAAAGAACTTAATCCCCTCCACCCCAAGATGAACTGACATGTTTAAACCCCTCGCCCTATACATCGGCCTGCGTTACACCCGCGCTAAACGTCGCGACCAATTTATCTCATTTATTTCTCTGATATCCATGATAGGTATTGCCCTCGGCGTTACCATATTGATTACCGTATTATCTGTTATGAACGGTTTTGATTATGAAATCCGCAATCATTTGTTCAATCTTGCCAATCAAGTGACCATTACCCGCCAAGATGGCAGAATGAATGATTGGCAACAACTAGCCAAAAAAATAGAACAGCAACCCCAGGTAGTAGCGGTAGCCCCCTTTGTCAATGCGCAGGGAATGTTGGTTCGTTCCGGTGGTACTGCACCGGTAATGGTATCAGGGATACTGCCCGATCAAGAAAGCAAAGTTTCCACACTGTCTTCCCGCTTGGAGCAAGGGAGTTTTGACAGTTTACAGCCGGGCACTTTTAACATTGTGATTGGTGAGGGCTTAGCTGATAGCCTGGGGGTGAGTATAGGTGACAAAGTGATTATGTATACACCGCAGCTGAGTTCCTCACCCTTGGGAATTTATCCGCGTCTTAAGCAATTTACCATTAGTGCCGTGTTTCATGTCGACGAAAATCCCACTATGAACACTGGCTTGGCCTTTATCAATTTACGTGATGCACAGGTGCTATATCAGTTGGACGATGCAATCATTGGGCTAAGGCTGAAAGTCAGTGATCTTTATGCCGCACCCGCCGTAGCCCGTGAATTACAAGATATGCTGCCCGTGGACTTTGTGGTAACCAACTGGACTCAGGAGTACGGCACATTTTTTAAAGCCATGCGTATGGAAAAAACCATGATTTTCCTGTTACTGGTATTTATCATTGCTGTAGCGGCATTCAACCTGGTCTCCTCATTAGTGATGGCGGTAAATGATAAACAAGCTGATATCGCTATTTTGCGAACCTTCGGTGCTACCCCACGCACTATTATGGCAACATTTATGGTGCAAGGGGTTCTATTAGGACTGGTCGGTACTTTTCTCGGCTTTGTCGGGGGCGTTGTCTTGGCATGGAATGTAGGCTCAGTAGTTAATTTCATTCAAAAAATATTTCATGTGGAATTTATTTCTTCGGCCATTTATTTTATTAACTATCTGCCATCACGTCTGGAATGGTCGGATGTGTGGCATGTCTGCGCCATCGCTCTGGGCTTAAGCTTATTGGCCACCATTTATCCAGCCTGGCAGGCCTCACGCACACAACCTGCAGAGGCATTACGCTATGAATAACAATGCGCCTCCAGATATCGTTCTAAGATGCAGCAACATTGCCAAACGCTTTTCTGAAGGCAAACTTCAGGTTGAAGTCCTAAAGGAAGTCAACCTGATAGTACAACGCAGTGAGCGCGTGGCGATTGTCGGTTCATCCGGAGCAGGTAAGAGCACCTTGTTGCATGTAATGGGCGGACTGGATCGACCCAGCAGCGGACAGGTTTTTATTGCCGGAACAAATTTGCACTCCTTGTCAGAAAGTAAAAAAAGTCAGTTGCGTAATCGCTATTTAGGCTTTGTTTACCAGTTCCACCATTTACTGCCAGAATTCAACGCAGTGGAAAATGTAGCCATGCCACTGCTCATCGGCAGTTGCTCACCGAAAGAAGCCGAGCAACGCGCTAAGCAAATGCTGGAGCAAGTGGGTATGGGTCACCGATTTTTGCACCGCGTAGGCGAGCTTTCCGGTGGCGAACGCCAGCGGGTCGCCATCGCCCGTGCCCTGGTAAATAATCCGGTGTGCGTACTAGCGGATGAACCCACCGGCAACCTCGACCATCGCAATGCAGAACATGTGATTGATTTAATGTTGGATTTAAATTCACGCTTAAAAACCAGTTTGATTATAGTTACCCATGATTTAACCTTGGCAGCGAAAATGGATAGGACTTTGACCTTAAGAGATGGCCAGTTGCTGTAAATGTGCAAAGCGCAACCCGATATCTAACCCATATGCTCCACAACTGCATCACCAAATTCTGCTGATCCCAACAAGGTAGCTCCGGAAATAGCACGTTCAAAATCATAAGTCACTGTTTTAGCCTTGATAGCGCCACTCATACCTTTAATAATCAAATCAGCCGCTTCTTTCCAATCCATATAACGTAGCATCATTTCAGCAGATAAAATCAATGAGCCGGGATTGGCCATATTTTTTCCTGCATATTTTGGAGCTGTGCCATGCGTAGCTTCGAAGCAAGCCACTTTATCACCCAGGTTTGCACCAGGCGCAATACCAATTCCGCCTACCTGCGCCGCCAAGGCATCTGATATGTAATCCCCATTGAGGTTGAGGGTAGCAATTACACTATAATCTTCTGAGCGCAATAAGATCTGTTGTAGGAAGTTATCCGCAATCACATCCTTTATCACAATATCTTTGCCATTATGGCGGATCACATGCCACGGGCCGCCATCTAAAGGCTGAGCGCCAAAACGTTCCCGAGCTACCTCATAGCCCCATTCTTTAAATGCGCCTTCGGTGAATTTCATAATGTTGCCTTTATGAACTAAAGTAACCGAAGGGCGATTATTATCGATAGCATATTGAATAGCACGCGCTACTAAACGCTGAGTACCCTGTTTAGATACGGGTTTGACACCGATGCCACAATTTTCAGGGAAGCGAATTTTCTTAACACCCATCTCGTTTTGCAGAAAGGCAATGACCTTTTTTGCCTCAGCTGAATCAGCAGGCCATTCAATACCGGCATAAATATCTTCTGAATTTTCCCGGAAAATGACCATATTAGTTTTTTCGGGATGCTTAAGCGGGCTGGGAACGCCATCGAAATAACGCACTGGGCGCAGGCAAACATATAAATCCAGCACCTGGCGCATGGTCACGTTTAAGGAGCGGATACCGCCTCCCACTGGCGTGGTCAATGGCCCTTTAATACTGACTACGTATTCCCGCATAACGTCTAGGGTTTCGTCTGATAGCCACACATCTTTACCATAAATTTGTGTGGATTTCTCCCCAGCATAGATCTCCGCCCACGCAATGCTCCGCTTGCCAGCATAGGCTTTGGCCACAGCTGCATCAACCACTTTGCGCATCGGGGGTGTAATATCGACACCAATACCATCACCTTCAATAAAAGGAATAATGGGTTGATCGGGTACATTGACACTAAAGTCCGCATTAATAGTTATTTTTTCGCCTTGTGAAGGAATTTTTACCTTAGAATAAGACATTTTTTGCTCCGGGTGTATTTATAGAAAAGGTTCGACATTCTAGGGTATTTACTTAGGCTCTGTAAAACAATAACTTATCTTTTTAGCGCCCAGCTGAGGCTCAGATTTGCAGGCGGGAGGGTGTAGAAAAATGCGCGCATAGTCGACGGAACGTCGTCCCGGCAGGAAGCCGGGATCCAGGGCGCAGGAAAGCGAAACTTTCACATCCTGTGATCTGGATCCCGGCTTCCATGCCGGGACGACTACGTCGGTTGTTCTATGTAAGTGTTTTTCTACACCCTCCCGCCTGCGAAGATGAGTCTTAGATGGGATGCTAAAAAGATAAGTTATTGTTTTACAGAGCCTTAAGCATTGGAATCATTTCAGGAGTGGCAAACATAGCTGAGAATAAATTTTCTCAACTACGCGAGTGGATTGCTAAGACTTTGTTAAGTTTTGCAGTATATGCTGTGAAATAACATAGTTTAAGAATCCGAGCCGCGCGCGTCAGCAAGCGTTGCCCAAGCTGTATGCTCTTTTTTGGGATATCGCAAGAAATATGATTTATGGAGTACTTCAAAATTACAAGCAAAGCTTGCTTGAGTAAGGGTAAGTAATTTTTTGGTTTGGTGCGCTTTGAAAGTGACGCATATTATAGAGAGGGTAGTGATCGCTGAAGCTTGGGCAACGCTTGCTGACGCGCGCGGCTCGGATTCTTAACAAGAAAAATTCGCTTTTAAACTGCACCTGCTATGCTTATGCCATTATCTAAATCTACTTGGAAAAATAAAAAATGTCCGCCGACCCATTTGAAGATCTACCCCTTCATCAGACAAGCTAGCAGCTCTTGGCAACGAAAGAACTATGACATGGATACCGACTAAGCAAGAACTTACCGAAATTAAGCTGCCGACAAATAGTAGATAATACACATAAGGATAGCATTAAACATTAATATCGAGATTGAACTAAGGAACACAGCGCCATCCTGAGTAGTGACGAGATAATGATCAAAAAAAGGTAACTGCTCACGCCATAGCCACTCAGTCCCGTCGTCCCGCGGCTTGTCCGCGGGATCCAGGAAAAAGCTAGTAGAAACCTCATTTCTGGATCCCGCGGACAAGCCGCGGGACGACGGAGTGAGTAGTTACAAAAAGTTAAAAACAATTCATTTTCTTCCTCTTTTTCTCTGCATATGGGCATATTTGTGTAAAAATTGGTCAATTAAACCCGTTTCAGACAAAAAATTTCCTATTAACAGGAAATAATCTCAATACTCTACTACTGTTACTTATATAGGCGATCATTACTAAGCCTTACGACAAGGAAAGTCAGTGACGGGCAGTCAAAGAAAATACCGGAATGAAGACAGTAAATCACACAAAGAATGGCTGAAAGATATTCAAAGACCTGCTTGCAAAACCCGCAAGTGATCCTATTGCAGGATATCTAGAGAAGGATTATATACGTTAGCACATCTGCCCACAGTTGTTAACAATCTCACCCTATGACTAAACTCGCGGGGTGTTAAGGGAGGGTCAGTGCCATGTTCAGCAAATCTCTAGAAATGACTCTAAATCTCGCGTTCGCAAAAGCGAAAGAAAAACGCCATGAATTCATGACGGTGGAGCATTTATTATTGGCGTTATTAGAAAATTCCGAAGCAGCAGAAGTATTAATCGCCTGTGGAGCAAACCTACAAAGGATACGAACGGGCCTGGATATATTTGTAGAGGAAACCACTCCTCATGTCCCTGCCAATAAAATATTAAATGTACAACCCACGCTTGGATTCCAACGTGTTCTACAACGCGCCGTATTCCAGGCCCAATCCACTGGAAAGGCGGAAGTCACTGGCGCCAATGTATTAGCTGCCATTTTTGGTGAACAAGAAAGCCAAGCCGTTTATTTTCTAAATCAAGAAAATATCACCCGCGTCGATGTCGCAAATTATCTGTCGCATGGCATCTCCAAAATGCATCCTTACAATGAACAAGATATGGATCTTGAACATCAACGACGACGCAGGTGAGATGGATCTGGAAAATCTTCCAGTCGAAAGCCTGCTGGAAAGATATGCCATTAATCTGAATGAACAAGCACGGATGGGCAAGATTGATCCACTCATTGGACGTAAAGAAGAAGTATCGCGCACCATCCAAATTTTATGTCGACGTCATAAAAATAATCCGCTATTTGTAGGTGAAGCTGGTGTGGGTAAAACCGCGATTGCGGAAGGATTAGCAAATTAATTGTTGAAGGCCAGGTTCCTGAACCCATGCTAAACAATGTGGTTTATAATCTGGATTTAGGCGTATTTGTTAGCCGGCACTAAATACCGCGGTGATTTTGAAAAACGCTTTAAAGCCGTACTAAAAGCGCTGAAGCAAATGCCTAATGCAGTAGTATTTATTGATGAAATTCATACCATTATTGGCGCAGGCGCAGCTTCCGGCGGCGCGATGGATGCTTCTAATTTGATTAAACCTTTACTGGCCACTGGCGATATTCGCTGCATGGGTTCTACCACTTATCAAGAATATCGCAATATTTTTGAAAAAGATCATGCCTTAACACGACGTTTTCAAAAAATTGATGTGACTGAACCAGACAGTTGACCGAAACTTTTCAAATTTTAAAAGGCCTCAAACAAAAATTTCGAAGAATACCACGCCGTGATCTACACCTTGCGTGCTCTGAAGTCTGCTGCGTCATTATCGGATCGCTATATTACTGATCGACGTTTACCTGATAAAGCCATTGATGTCGTCGATGAAGCCGGCGCATTTCAAAGATTACAGCCAGCTGCCAAGCGTAAAAAAGTGATTGGCGTGCCATGAAATCGAAGAAATCGTGGCAAAAATGGCGCGCATTCCCTCTAACACATGTGTCCAGTTCCGATAAAGAAGTACTAAGAAATTTGGAACGTGATTTAAAAATGCAAGTATTTGGCCAAGATACACGCCATTGAAGCATTATCCGCCGCTATTAAACTGGCACGCTCGGGTTTGCGCGATCCGGTAAACCCGTTGGATCGTTTCTATTTTCAGGACCAACCGGCGTGGGTAAAACTGAAGTCACTCGGCAGTTGGCAAAATCTATTAGGCATTGAATTCATTCCTTTGATATGTCCGAATATATGGAACGCCATACTGTATCACGCCTCATTGGTGCACCTCCGGGATATGTAGGTTATGACCAAGGTGGGTTATTAACGGAAGCCGTTATCAAACATCCTCATGCCGTAGTATTGTTAGATGAAATTGAAAAAGCGCATCCTGATATCTTTAATTTATTATTGCAAGTGATGGATCATGGCTCATTGACCGATAATAATGGCCGCGTTGCTGATTTTCGTCATGTGATTCTGATCATGACGACTAATGCTGGCGCTGAAGAAATTGAAAGGATGACCATGGGCTTCACCGAGCAAGGCACTCGCACTGATGATATGGAAGCCATCAAACGTCTGTTTTCGCCAGAATTCCGTAACCGCCTGGATACAATCATCTCCTTCAAGCATTTAACTCAAGAAACATTGCACCGCGTAGTGGATAAATTTATCTTAGAGCTTGAGACCCAACTGGTAGAGAAAAGCGTATCACTGACGATCGACACCGACAGCCGCAATTGGCTTGCTACGCACGGCTATGACCGGAAAATGGGCGCCAGACCCATGGCACGGGTCATACAGGAATACATCAAAAAACCGTTAGCTGAAGAACTGTTATTTGGCAAACTAAACAGCGGTGGCGCGGTAAGGGTGCAGGTCAGGGACGATAAGCTGGAGTTGAGCATAGTCGGATTGGAGAAAGTGGCCGCATAAGTCATTATTAACCTTGTAAAATCGCAAATGGACGCCCTCTCCGGTTTAGGAACTGAGGAGAGGGCGGCAATGTTATATTCTTTATCCTGTTCTTTTCCCTGTCCTTTAACTAAAGCCACCAGAGGCTGCCCCCTTCCTAACCTTCCCCCGCAAGCTGGGGAAGGAACTGGTTGGGCAGAAGTAAGTTAAGCTATGCCCCAAATCCCATACTGGCTCGAGCAAGTCCCTTCCCCCGCTTGCGGGGGAAGGTTAGGAAGGGGGCAGCTTGTAGTGGCACTTTATCTGAGCCTTCCTTCAAAAACAGATCCTTCTCGCCCCCCCCCCCCCCCCCAACACTTGCCGTTTCCTCCCATAAATAATATCATCCGCACTGTTGCTGCATCTCTCACTTTACCCACACTTAATACATCCCCTCCACAGGAGAAAAATATGGATTGGAATACTATCGACACCACCATACAAAATAAATCATTATTAAAACATGAATTCTACACTGCCTGGTCTGCCGGAAATTTGACCGTGCAAGATCTGCAGTTTTATGCCAAACAGTATTATGCGCTGGAAACTACTTTCCCACGCCTGTTAAGCCGCATCCATTCTTCTTGCGACAACCCCTCCATACGCCAGATGATTCTAGAAAATCTCAACGAAGAAGAACTTGGCAAAGAAAACCACCGTGAATTGTGGCTACGTTTCGCCGAAGGGGTAGGCTGTAACCGAGATGAAGTCATGAGCGCTCCTTTAAATCAGGAAACTATACAGTGCATCCGTACGCTAATGAATCTGGCAGCCCATTCTAACCCTGCTGTCGGCCTCAGTATGCTATATGCCTATGAATCTCAGCTTCCTGAAATTAGCCAGAGTAAAATTGATGGCCTGAAGCGTTTCTATGGCATCGATGATCCACAAACCCTGAGCTTTTTTGAAGTGCATAAAGAAGCTGATACCTGGCATGCTGCGCAAGAAAAAGTCATGCTAGAGGAGCTGGGCGCTTCCGATCAAGAAGTGAAGCAAGCGACTGAGACTGCCTGCGCTGCATTGTGGAGCTTTTTGGATGGAGTGAATGCAGAACGTTTAGTACGTAATGGCATCACATCGGAAGAAGCCTGCTGTCATTAATATTTTGCTGTGAACAGGCGGCATCTCACCGAGCCGCGACCGTTAGGGAGCGTTTACGTTGCTCCAATAAACGCTCCCTAACGGTCGCGGCTCGGTAGATGACAGCCACATTTTACCCCTCGCCCTACCCCCTCCCTCAAGGGGCTTTGTTGAATAATTCACTCCCATTTTTTGAAAAAGCACTGTACTCCTCCGGAGACCCACATGACCACGCAAACCCGCCAAGAAACTGATAGCATGGGCAAAATACAAGTCCCTGCTGACCGTTACTGGGGTGCACAAACTCAACGTTCGCTGCACCATTTCAATATTGGTAGCGAAATAATGCCACGAGAATTAATTCGCGCTTTAGGTATTCTGAAAAAATCTGCAGCGCTGGCAAATGCATCACTGGAAAAATTATCCGCAGAATACACTCGCTTAATCACTGAGGCAGCGGATGAAGTGATAGCGGGTAAACTGGATGACCATTTTCCGTTAAGAATCTGGCAAACCGGTAGCGGCACTCAAACTAATATGAATGCTAATGAAGTGATCGCCAATCGCGCTATCGAGCTCACCGGTGGAGAGCTGGGCAGTAAAAAGCCGATTCATCCCAACGATCATGTCAACCTGTCCCAGTCTTCCAATGACACTTTCCCCACCGCCATGCATATTGCTGCTGTGGAAATGATAGTACACAGTCTGTTACCCGCAGTAGCGGAATTAATTGCGGCTTTAGCTGAGAAACAACAGGAATTTGCCCATATTATCAAAATCGGCAGAACTCACTTACAAGATGCGGTTCCCATGACCCTGGGTCAGGAATTTTCTGGTTATGTAGCGCAATTAGATGCCAATATGCAACGCCTGCAGATAGTGCTGCCAGGATTATATGAACTAGCTATAGGCGGTACTGCCATTGGCACCGGTCTTAATGCACCGGCAGAATTCGGCCAGCGCGCCGCCGCTGAGATGGCTAAAATCACCGGTCTGCCATTCATTAGCGCTCCTAACAAATTTGCCGCGCTGGCCGCACATGATGCGATTGTCATGGCCAGTGGCGCACTTAAAACACTGGCGGTATCTTTAATGAAGATCAGCAATGATATCCGCTGGCTGGCATCAGGACCCCGCGCCGGTATTGGCGAGCTGATCCTGCCCGAGAACGAACCTGGTTCTTCTATTATGCCTGGCAAAGTTAACCCCACCCAATGTGAGGCGATGACAATGGTATGCGTGCAAGTGATGGGTAATGATACCACTATCACTATCGCTGGTTCTCAAGGCAATTTTGAACTGAATGTATTTAAACCTGTTATGATTCATAACCTGCTGCAATCGGTGCGCCTGCTGGCTAGTGCTTGCCGTTCTTTCACTGCATTTGCAGTGCGTGACATGAAAGCGGATGAAACTAAAATCCGTAATAATGTTGAACAGTCGCTGATGCTAGTGACCGCTTTAAGCCCTGTTATCGGTTATGATAAGGCGGCACAAATTGCCCACAAGGCTCACCATGAAAGCACTACTTTAAAACAAGCCACTGTTGATCTGGGTTATCTTAGCGCTGCGGAGTTTGATCAGGCGGTAAGGCCGGAGCGGATGATTAGTAATGAAGGTTAGCTTTTGAAGGAAGGAAAGGAAAGTGCCCCTTCCGGCTGCCCCCATCCTAACCTTCCCCCGCAAGCGGGGGAAGGGACTTGCTCGAGCCAATATGGATTGGGTGCATAACTTAACTTAATTCTGCCCAACCAGTTCCTTCCCCCGCTTGCGGGGGAAGGTTAGGATGGGGGCAGCCGGAAGGGGCACTCTGTTATTCACGAATGTCATTATTTTGTAATAAGTAACCTGTATTCTAAGCAAAATGCTTTAAATGCACCCAACCCATGAAAATAGTCTCTCCTCTTAAAAATTATAGAGAATATAGCTACACACCCATCCCTAACGGAGACACCTGAATGAAATCCAAATTATTAACCTCGTTGGGACTTGCTTGTGCTCTGACAGCCGCCACCGCCGCCTCCGCTGATAATAAAATTATTACCGGTGCTGGGGCTACCTTTCCTTATCCGTTGTATGGGAAATGGGCGCAGGTCTATCAAAAGGAAACCGGAACTAACCTCAACTATCAACCCATAGGCTCGGGTGGCGGCATCAAACAGATCGAAGCAAATACCGTGGATTTCGGCGCCTCGGATAAACCGCTTGATCCTGACGAACTACAACAAAACAAACTAATGCAATTTCCCACCGTCATAGGCGGCGTTGTGCCCGTTATTAATTTGCCTGGTGTACAAAATGGCCAAATAAAGCTTTCCGGAGAAATCCTCGGCGATATTTATTTAGGAAATATTAAAAAATGGAATGACGAAAAAATCAGCGCCCTCAATCCAAACGTGACGCTACCTGACACAGCGATCACCGTCGTGCATCGTTCAGATGGCTCCGGAACCAGCTTTTTATTTACTAATTATTTATCCAAAGTAAATGATACTTGGAAAAGCAAAGTAGGTGCAGACGCCGCAGTTTCTTGGCCCTCAGGTATTGGCGGTAAAGGCAATGAAGGGGTTGCTTCTTATGTGCAACGCGTTAAAGGTAGCATTGGCTATGTTGAATATGCGTATGCTCGCCAAAATAGCCTGGTATTAGTGCAACTCAAAAATAAAGCGGGGAATCCTGTCAGTCCATCGATCGACAGTTTCGCTGCCGCCGCTGCCAATGCCAAATGGAACAGCAAAAACAATTTTGCTGAAATTATTACTAATGAATCGGGCGCCAACAGCTGGCCCATTACAGGTGCTACCTTTATCCTGATGCATACTACGCAAGACAATGCCGAAAAAGCGCAAAATGTTTTAAAATTCTTTGATTGGGCTTACCAGAACGGTAAACAAATGGCGACTGAAATGGATTATGTTCCCCTGCCTGAACAAACCATAAACCTGGTCCGTGCGGCTTGGAAAGAGCAGATTAAAGACCAGGCGGGTAACTCTGTATGGCACTAAAGCCTGATCTCTTCGCATCAGATAGTGCCAAGGTGTTAGCACAGGATAATCACACTGTGATTGATACAAATATTACCAAGCTTTTTCGAAGACAAAAACGCGTCGATAGAATTATCTATCTGGCAGCTACTTTTTTCGCTGCCTGTCTTTTGCTGCTTGCTTTCGCCATTGCGTTTAAATTATATCAAGCCAGTATTCCCAGTATAAAAGCCTTTGGATTCCACTTTTTATTCAACGCCGCCTGGAATCCTGTTACCAAAGAATTTGGCGCATTGGTGCCCATCCTTGGCACCTTAACCACGGCCTTTATTGCCTTGTTGATTGGTATCCCCATCAGTTTTGGTATAGCCCTTTTTCTTACCGAACTCTCCCCACAGTTTTTAAGACAACCCTTGCGCATTTTAGTGGAGCTCTTGGCTGGAATTCCCAGCATTATTTACGGTATGTGGGGACTATTTATTTTTGCGCCTTTGTTTGCCGACCATGTGCAACCCTGGATGATTGAACACTTAGGTAGCCGTCCTTTTTTGGGGCCTTTATTTCAAGGGGCACCTTTAGGCATTGGCTTACTAACCGCGGGCATTGTATTGAGTATTATGGTTATTCCATTTATTGCCTCGGTTATGCGCGATGTTTTTGAAATTGTTCCTGATCTACTTAAAGAGTCTGCCTATGCTTTAGGTGCCACCCGTTGGGAGGTGGTGTGGAATATCATCCTACCCTATTCCCGAGTTGGGGTCGCGGGCGGTATTATTTTAGGACTAGGTAGAGCTTTAGGGGAAACTATGGCAGTGGCCTTTGTGATTGGCAATGCGCATGAATTATCAAGCTCCTTATTGATGCCTAGCACCAGCATCTCTTCAACATTGGCCAATGAATTTACTGAGGCGACCGGTAAACTTTATAACTCATCATTAAGCGAACTAGGTTTAATTTTGTTTGGAATTACCCTGATTGTATTTGTGATGTCCAAATTGTTGATGAAACGTTTACAAAAACGCTAGCAAGCCTTTTTTGGAAAAAATATGTCTTTTCTCTACTACAAACGCCGCTTTATAAATACTATTAGTGTAATACTATCTACCATCGCCATGCTGATTGGCTTGGCGTGGCTGACGTGGATACTGGTCAGCTTATTAAAAAATGGCTTACCTGGATTTTCTCTGCATTTATTTATCAGCGACACCCAACCCCCAGGGACTCCCACAGGCGGCTTGTCGAATGCTATTATCGGTAGCGCAATGATCGTGGGTTTCGCCGTATTAATTGGTGCACCGGTGGGTTTATTTATTGGCACTTACCTTGCTGAATTTGGTAAAAAAACCCGTTTCGCCAATATTGTACGCTTCGTCAACGATGTATTAGTCAGTGCCCCATCGATTTTACTGGGGCTGTTTATCTATCAAATTTATGTGATGAAGGTACAACACTTTTCTGGCTGGGCTGGTACATTTGCCCTGGCCTTATTAGTAGTCCCCATTGTGGTAAGAACTACGGAAGACATGTTTGTCCTGGTGCCCAATACCTTGCGTGAGGCTGCTGCAGCCTTAGGCGCGCCCCGTTGGAAAATCATTATCTCTATCTTATTGCGCGTATCCCGAACCGGTGTATTGACTGGGATTTTATTATCCTTGGCACGTATCAGCGGCGAAACAGCACCCCTGTTATTCACTGCATTAAATAATCAATTCTGGAGCATGAACATGAACCATCCGATGGCGAACTTACCATCGGTTATCTTTCAATATGCCATGAGCCCTTACGATGACTGGCATAAATTAGCCTGGGCTGGCGCGCTATTAATTACCTGTTGTGTTTTGGGGTTGAATATTATAGTTCGAGTCGTGTTTAAGCAAAAACCGCCAATTACCTAGGGCATGGCTGGTAATGGGGTCAAGTCTTGGCATTTGACATTGGCAATGAATTGGTTTGATTTTTCAAATGACCCTGCCAATGTCAAATGCCAAGACTTGACCCCATTACGCACATTAACCAAGAGTTAAAAAATTTATGCCAACTGATAAATCCATAAAAATCAAAACCCGCGACCTGCATTTTTATTATGGAAAATTTCATGCGCTGAAAAGTATAAACATCAACATTCTGAAAAATTGTGTGACTGCTCTGATCGGACCTTCGGGTTGTGGTAAATCTACCCTTTTGCGTACTTTCAATCGTATGTATGAGCTATATAATGATCAATATGCTATTGGCGAAGTGCTATTAGACCAACAGAATATTTTAAACCCGCATCAAGATTTGAATATGCTACGCAGTAGAATCGGCATGGTGTTTCAAAAACCCACTCCCTTTCCCATGTCTATTTTTGACAATGTCGCCTTCGGGGTAAAATTATATGAAAAACTGCACCGCGACGAACTGGCGGCACGAGTTGAATGGGCCCTGCATAAAGCGGCTCTGTGGAAAGAAGTAAAAAATATTCTGAGAAGTAGCGGCTTAAGTCTGTCCGGTGGACAACAACAACGCTTGTGTATCGCTCGCGCTATTGCTGTTAAACCTGACGTTATCTTGTTAGACGAGCCTACCTCAGCCCTTGATCCTATCTCTACCGGACACATTGAAAAATTAATCGGTGAACTCAAGCACGATTACACCATATGCATTGTGACGCATAACATGCATCAAGCTAAGCGCATTTCAGATTATACTGCTTATATGTATTTAGGTGAGTTGATTGAGTATAACAATACTGAAATTATGTTTAACGATCCTGCAAAACCTGCCACACGAGACTTTGTGACGGGGCGAGTGGGGTGAGTATTTATGAAAAAACCTCTGATCCTCATTGTTGAAGACGAAGCCGCTATCAAAGAGATGTTACAGCATTTATTAATCGTCTCCGGCTATGCAACCATGATGGCCAGCAGCACCAAAGAAGCAGAAGAAAAAAATGCAGCCAATATTCCAGAACTGATTCTATTAGATTGGATGCTTCCCGGACAAAGTGGGATCGACTTCATTAAGAAATTACGCAACCATGCTACAACAATGCATATACCGATCATTTTATTAACCGCCAAAGCAGAGGAAGAAAATAAAATTAAAGGCTTGGATGCCGGAGCGGATGATTACATTACCAAACCTTTTTCTCCGCGGGAATTATTGTCACGCATTAAAACGGTGTTACGCCGTGGCCCATTGGTCAGTACCGAAGGCATTATTACGCTTAAGGACCTGATACTGAATGTGCACACGCACAGCGCTACCATTCGCGGACAAGCGCTAGAGTTGACCCCTTCCATTTATAATTTGTTATATTTCTTTATGCGTCATCAAAACCGTGTTTACACTCGCGAACAATTATTGCATCACGTCTGGGGTGGAGAAAAATATATCAATGACCGCACTGTCGACGTGCAAATCCGCCGCTTGCGTAAAATATTAAAAAATCATGGCTACGATGACTTGATCCAAACTATTTATGGCACCGGTTACCGGTTCTCGGAAAATAATGACTTCTAAAATCCTTAACCAACCTAATCAACAATTACCAGACCTTTTACCCATCCCTTTAATTTTTTTAAATCATGAATTATGTATTCAATCATGGAATCTTGCCGCAGAAAACATGCTGACATTAAATGACAGCAAACATCTTCACCAACCCATTAGCAAAATTTTTGACAAAGTGAATTTTGAAAAACTTTCTCGCAGAAAATCTCATCCCGTCATTGAAACTGCACCTTTATATCACCCAGAAATGGATTTATCTTTATCATTGGTCGCCTATCAGACTAATCAATATTTATTGATTATTCGTGATGTCACGCAACTGCACCATCTAGAACGAATCCGCCAGGATTTTGTCGCTAACGTCTCGCACGAATTACGTACCCCCCTAACTGTAGTTCATGGTTATCTGGAAATGATGTTGGATCAGAGTAATCACGATTTGCAGGCTTATAAAAAAATACTGGAACAAATGTATCAGCAAAGTCAGCGCATGCAGAAGTTAATTGAGGACTTATTACTTTTGTCGCACCTGGAAAGCGATGTCCCGGAAAACGAGCGTTTTAAACCCGTGGCGGTTTCGCAACTGCTCAAAGCCATTGTTGCGGATGCGAAGGCCTTAAGCGGTGCCAACCAGCACCGCATCAAACTCATAACCAATAACAAACTTAATATTTTTGGCTTGGAAAATGAATTACGGAGCGCTTTCTCTAATTTGGTATTCAATGCAGTGAACTACACTCCGGCGAAGGGGGAGATCATTGTCCATTGGTATAAAGAGGACCATAATGCCTGTCTTTCTGTTACCGATACCGGCATTGGCATTGCGGCTGAACACATACCGCGTATCACTGAACGTTTTTATCGCATTGATAAGGCACGCTCACGCAGTAGTGGCGGAACAGGTTTGGGACTGGCAATAGTTAAACATGTGTTGTTATTGCATAGAGCTAATTTGAAAATCAGCAGTGAACCGGGGAAAGGCAGTACGTTTAGCTGTGTTTTTCCTAGGGATACCTTTGTGTCTTGCAGTGCCTAATTATTTAGGGTGTCGTCACAGCTTTCCCTTACTACGTCGTCCCGCGGCTTGTCCGCGGGATCCAGAAAGAGCTAAAGCCTACTAAGGGGCAAGGACATCTGCCAAGTCCCCTGGATCCCGCGGACAAGCCGCGGGACGACGTAGTAAGGGAAAGCTGTGATGACAGATTCTAACTTTCCGCACGTGAAAAAATAACCTTATCTCCCGCTTGAATATGCGAAGCAGCAGCACTTCCCACATCAAGTTCTAGGACAGCATTTGCCGGTTGGGTTGAAGTGTAGTGCTTTAAATCCTGCAACTTCGTTCCGGCGGCAGGTGGGGGAATGTCGGCTGTCACTCCCACTACCTGATTATCATTAATCCATATCATATCCAAAGGAAAGTGCATCTCTTTCATCCAGAATGACTGCACCGTGGCGGTTGGAAATACAAAATACATCCCTTTCCCTTCACCCAAGGTAGCGCGCCCCGACAATCCCTGTGCCCGCGTGACATCATTTTCAGCAACCTCCACTGCAAATACATGGTTATTGATAGTCACCGTACCTGAGGGTAATTTCTTGGATTTATCATTGCTCACTTCACATGCGCTGATAGTGTAGAGACATATCATTGCTAATAGAAAGATAGAGATTTTTTTTAGCATAAGTCTTGCTCCCTGTTAAATTTAGGCACTGTAACCGCCTTCCCCCGTACTATGATTGAGTGAAAAAGGGACGTGTGTTTAGTTAGGAAAGAGGGGTAAATTTTAACAAATGAATGCCGCACCTACCCCTCTCCCTAACCCGCAAGGGGAGAGGGGATATAGAGCCAGAGGAAGAGATGTTGCCTGAGATGATGATAGCTAGAGGAAAGAGACACCGCTACTCAGGCACAGCACCAAATCTTACCTCGCCCTGTATTTTCTTCCTGCTCCATATCCCCTCTCCCCTTGCGGGAGAGGGTTAGGGAGAGGGGTAGGTGCGGCATTCATTTGTGAAAATTAATTGTTAAATACTTAATATTACTCCCACAAGGGGAGTGGGGATCATAAAGCATGACCTGCATCAACGCCACTATTCTTGCTCAGTCACAACCGTTGCGGAACACTTTATCTCCCCCACCTTCTTACTCCGCCGCCTATACCACCTATCCTTTAATGATTCTAAATAAAGATAAATCACTGGGGTGATATAAAGCGTCAGTAACTGCGATAATAACAGACCCCCAGCCACAGCTACACCTAACGGTCGTCGGGTTTCTGAACCCGCGCCAAATGCCAATGCAATAGGCAATACCCCCACCAATGCCGCCATGGTGGTCATCATAATCGGACGGAACCGAGTCACACAAGCCTGATAAATTGCATCAAAGGCAATCATATTTTGTTTCTGCTGCGCTTCTATCGCAAAATCTATCATCATAATGGCGTTCTTTTTGACAATACCCGTCAACATGATAATACCAATGAAGGCATACATATCTAGTTCAATATGAAAGATCAATAAGGCCAGCAATGCCCCAACCCCGGCGGAAGGCAAGCCGGATAGTACCGTCAACGGGTGGATAAAACTTTCGTATAAAATCCCCAGCAAGATATAAATGACTAAAATCGCCAATAGCAATAATAAACCCATTCCTTGCGTAGAATCTTTAAACGCTTGTGCTGTGCCCTGGAAACTCGCAGTCAGTGTGGCTGGCAGATTTAACTGTAGCTCCATATTATGGATTTTTTTCACTGCATCACCAATGGAGGTGCCTGGTGTGACATTGAAAGAAATTGTGATAGACGGTAGTTGCCCCAGATGGTTAATAGTGAGGGGACCATAGCCATGGGTAATTTCAGCGACGGCATTCAGTGGCACTAATTCGCCCGCGGAAGAACGCATATAAACCCGGGATAAGGCAGAAGGATCGGTTTGATAGGCTGGATCCAATTCCAGCAATACCTGATAGGCATCAATATTAGTATAAATCGTGGAAATTTGCCGACCGCCAAAAGCATTCGCTAAAGTAGTTTCAATCTGTTCAGGGGTAATACCCAGCTTCGCCGCTTTGTCGCGTTGGATATTCACATACACTTGCGGGCCGGTATTCTGCACATCAGTCGTGACATCCTGTAAGTCGGGAAGCTGACTAATTTTATCATTTAAAATCGCTGCCCAACGATTAAGTTCTTTACTATCGGTATCCTGCAGTGTGTACTGATAGGGACTTTTAGTTACCTGCCCACCGACACGCACACTTTGGGTATTTTGCAGATAGACGTTAATACCCGCTACGCTTGCTAAGATGGGTCGCAGGGTCTGCACCAATGCGTCAGAATCGAGCTTACGCTCGCTACGCGGTTTTAAACGAATAAACAGTCGTCCAGAATTGGGCGTAATACTGAATCCCCCTGCCCCGACACTAGACAGAACCCCAGCGACATCAGGATTTTGCTGGATCAGGCGCGCGATTTGGCCCTGGCGTTTGGACATTTCATCAAAGGACATCGACGGGTCAGATTCAGTATAAGCAAACAATTGACTGGTATCTTCACTAGGTAAAAAACCCTTGGGCACAATAGCAAATAGCAGCCCAGTCATAACGATGGTTGCAGTAAATACCCCCAACATGAGACGACGATGCCGCAAGGCCCACTGAAGACTACGCTCATATAGCTGCAAAAGTTTATTGAAATAAATTTCTGACCCTACAAAAAAACGGCTCGGTTGTTGTTTATGCATTTGCGGTTTTAGTAAGCGACTGCACAACATCGGGGTCAGGCTCAAGGAAATAAATCCTGATAGTAAAATAGTGATACAGATAGTTACCGCAAATTCGTGGAATAGCCGCCCTAATAATCCTCCCATGAACAATAGCGGTACAAACACTACCGTGAGCGATAAGGTCATCGATAAAATGGTAAAGCTAATCTCTTTTGAACCTTTCAACGCCGCGACGAAAGGTGTTTCGCCCTTCTCAGTATAACGAACGATATTTTCCAACATCACAATAGCATCATCCACCACAAAACCGACTGACAGCGTGAGTGCCAATAAAGATAAATTATCTAGACTAAAACCTAGCCAGTACATAAAGGCAAATATGCCAATAATAGATATTGGCAGGGCGATACTGGGTATCAAGGTTGCAGACGCTCGGCGTAAAAACAAGAAAATTACCATCACCACCAAGCAAGCGGCTAATAGCAGCGTGAATTGCACTTCATCAACGGAAGCGCGTATTGATTCAGAGCGATCATAAATGACTTTAAGCTCAATATCTGCAGGTAGCTGTTTTTGAAATGCCGGCAGCATTTTATTGATGGAATTCACGATCTCGATGGTATTAGTACCTGGCTGGCGCAAAACAGCCAATGCTACCGCGCGTCTGTCATTATACCAACTGGCCAGACGGGTATTTTCTACGCTGTCGGTGATTTTACCTAGTTCTTGCAACCTGACTGGCGAGCCATTGCGATAGGCGACTACCAATGGACGATAGGCTGCGGCATTTTCCAGCTGACCATTAGCCTGTATTAGATAGTTCTGTTGAGGACCATTTAAGGTTCCAGTAGGTAAATTGACATTATTGCTTTGAACCGATTGCATGACCGAATTAAGGTCTAATTGCCTGGCAGCCAACAGATCGGGATTTAATTGAATTCTCACCGCATATTTCTGAGAACCAAATACACTTACCTGAGCCACCCCCTTAATGGTGGAGATACGTTGCGCCAGCAAAGTTTCAGCATATTCATCAACTGTGGCTAAAGGTAAATTGGGCGAACGAAGCACCATATACATAATCGGCGCCACTGCAGGGTTGATTTTGCGGTAAGTAGGTAGACTTGGCATATCATTGGGTAATCGTGCTGATACAGCCGAAATAGCAGCTTGGACATCTTGAGCCGCGCCATCTATTTTCCTATCCAAGTCAAACTGGAGCGTAATTTGGGTATTACCCAATGTGCTGCTGGAGGTGATGGAATCTATCCCGGCAATGCTAGAAAATTGCTGCTCTAAAGGCGTAGCAATGGCTGTGGCCATCGTCTCGGGGTTGGCGCCAGGCAGCAAAGCGCTGACTTGAATAGTGGGTAAATCCACGTTAGGGAGGTCGCTGATAGGCAGCTTTTTATAACCTCCAATGCCTAACACCAAAAGACCCAGCATTAGCAGGAGGGTCATTACTGGTCGGCGGATAAAAATTTCACTAAGGTTCATTGTTGGTGATTACTCATAGTAAATTTTGGCCAATTTAACGCAACCGCACCTTCATCCCATTATTCAAATTAAGCTGTCCATCGGTGACCACATGTTCCCCTGGCTTCAACCCTTGCTCTACTATCGTATCACCCTCGATTTCAGGACCGATTTCGATAGTGCGATAGCTAACATTAGACTGCTCATTTACTACGTATAAATAATTTCCTGACTGTCCATTTTGCACTGCCCGTGTTGGCACTAGCACCGCATTAGCGATTTGCTGAATGGGTAATTGCACTGTAATAAATTGTCCGGGCCATAATTTGTGGTCAGTATTAGCAAAAGTAGCTTTTAGAGCTATAGTGCCCGTAGCTGGGTCCACTGCGTTATCTATGAAACTCAATTGCCCCCGTGCCAACACTGGGCCATCTTTACCCGCTTTAGCCAATACCGAAATGACGGATGCAGCTGCCTGCTGTTGTAAAACGGGTAGCTGTTGCTCGGGCAAGGAAAATTTAACGGTAATTGGACTAATCTGCTTAATCACTACCAATGGATTTGGATCGCTGGCTTTAACCAGATTACCCGCTTGAACCAGCACTTCGCCGGCACGACCTGTAAACGGCGCGCGGATGGTGCAATATTCCAATTGTAGTGTAGCGGTGGCAAGTGCCGCTTTATCGGCTGCTACTGTGGCTTTGAGGGTGGCCACGCTGGTGTTATAGGTATCATAGTCTTGCTTACCCACATAACCGCTTTTCAAAAGTTTTCCATTACGCGCTAAGATGTTAATAGCATTATTCAGTTGCGCCTGATCACGCTCCAGGTTAGCCTGTGCCTGAGCCAATTGGGCTTGGAATGGGCGCGAGTCGATAGTAAATAGTACCTGACCCCGCAGCACCCTATCGCCGTCTTTAAACCCTACGGTTTCTAGTTGCCCGTCTACTAGAGAGCGGACGGAAACCGTGGCGGCTGCCTCAACGGTGCCAATAGCCTGGGCTTGAATTTTAACGTTTTTTTGCACTGCTGGGCTTATGGCAACTAATACATCCACAGGAGCTGGATGAGGTTTAGGGTGGAAGGTGATGAAAAAAGCGAGAATGATAACTATTAAAGAAGGAATACCAAAAATTAGGAATAGTTTACGCTTCATATAACATAAAAATCATATTTTAGGGGGCCTGCTGCAGATATCTTATTTAGCTTTTTGCGATACTAGCTGCTTTAGGCTCTGTAAAACAATAACTTATCTTTTTAGCGCCCAGCTGAGGCTCAGATTTGCAGGCGGGAGGGTGTAGAAAAATGCGCGCATAGTTGTTCTATGTAAGTGTTTTTCTACACCCTCCCGCCTGCGAAGATGAGTCTTAGATGGGATGCTAAAAAGATAAGTTATTGTTTTACAGAGCCTTAAGTTAACGGCATACATTAAAAAATATTATATCACACTCCTTCCAACCATAACTATTCAGTCTATTAAGGCTCTGTCTTTACCAGTGATTTTTATAAAGAGAATAAAATGCAATCAAAACAGGACGCTAACATCCTTGACCACTGTCTGAGCAATATTGCTAAAAGCTTGCCCAATTTCAAGGCGCGCCCCACACAACAGCGTATGATTAACGAAGTGTATGCAACTCTAATGCGCAGTACACAAGCTCAACCCACCCTCGATGAGCCAATGCCGTCTCGACAAGGAGAATCCATTCTAGTCATTGAAGGACCTACCGGCACCGGCAAAAGTCTGGGATATTTACTACCAGCCATCATTGCCGCAAAAACGCTAGGCAAGCATTTAGTCGTGTCCAGCGCCACAGTCATGTTGCAAGAACAATTAGCGTTAAAAGATATCCCTTTTTTAGCCCAACATGCCGGGCTGGATATTAGCTATGCCATTGCAAAAGGCCGAGGGCGTTACGCCTGCAACTATAAGCTGTATCAACATACTACTCATGCCACCCAGACAGATTTATTAGGTCACGATTCAGAACTGCCACCCTGGGACCGTAAACCAGAACCACAAGAAATTGCCAGTCTGCAGCAATTAGCCACTCGGTTACATAATCAAACCTGGTCGGGCGATCGCGATTCCCTGGAGCAAAATGTACCCGATGCGCTATGGTCATGTATTACAAATGACCGGCATGGGTGCATGAAGCGGGAGTGTCCGCAATTTAATAACTGCGCGTTTTATAAGGCCCGCGAGCAGTTAGACAGTGTCGATATTGTCATTGCCAACCATGATTTATTACTGGCGGACTTGGCTATGGGTGGCGGAATCATCCTGCCTGCGCCTGAAAATACATTCTATTGCATAGATGAAGCGCACCACTTGGCCGATAAAGCCATCAAACAATTCAGCGCTTCTCATAGCCTGCTGGGTACCCTCAGCTGGCTAGAAAAACTAGGCAACACCGCCGCCAAGATTGAGGCATGCCTGAAAGAATCTCATGCCAGCAGTAAAATCGCCACACTGGCCGAGGGCATCGCGATTAAGTTACAAGAATTAAGCCTATCACTAAAGGAATTTCCGCCGCTGAAACTGAAAGAGGGGACATCGCAGCTTTATCTTTGCCCACAAGGGATTTTACCCGAAGGTTTCAAGCTATATTGTGACCATTTGTCGCCACTGATCAAATCTCTGCTGACTAATTTGCAATCACTTCAGGAAACTTTACGCCGCAAAAAAGCTAGAATGGAAGGCCCATCTGAAGAGGCTTTACTTGACCGGTTGGCAGCAGAGTTAGGTTTTTTCATTACCCGCGTTGAAAACCTGGCAGCCGTTTGGATGTTACTAGCGACTGACTTGCCCCCCCAGCAGCCGCCTATAGCTAAATGGATCACTGCCCAATCCATTAGCCGGACATTCCAGATTGAACACCTATTGTCCGCATCCCCAGTAAGTTCCGCTAATGTCTTGGCACAACGTCTGTGGAAGGTAGCCGCTGGCGCAATATTAACTTCTGCCACACTGCGCTCTTTAGGGACTTTTGATAAATTACTGCGTGAAACAGGTCTAAACCATTATGCGCAAACGACTTGTATTGCTCTTGAGTCACCGTTTAACTTACCAGAACAAGGTATTTTAAATATTCCGGCCATGCGCAATGATCCTAAAAATCCTGAAGCGCACACGAAGGAAGTCACTGCCTTACTAATACAAATGCTGAATTTAACTCCCGGAGAAGGCATCCTGGTGTTATTTAGTTCTAAAAAACAGATGCTGGACGTGGCTCAAGCATTACCAGCCCCTATAATAGCCGCCCTCTTAATGCAAGGCACACAACCAAAAGAAGCATTACTCAGCAACCACTTCGCTCGTATCAACGCACAGCAGCCTAGCATTTTGTTCGGATTGGCGTCTTTTGCCGAAGGACTGGATTTACCTGGCAAAGCCTGTACCCATTTAATCATTGCCAAACTACCCTTTGCCGTACCTGATGACCCCGTCAGCCAAACCTTGGCAGAATGGACTGAATTGCGGGGTGGGAATGCATTCGTCGATTTAACGCTGCCAGAAACCAGTATTAAATTAATTCAAGCGGTGGGGAGGCTCATCCGCTCAGAAACAGATACAGGCATGGTCAGCATTCTGGATACGCGTCTGGTTACGAAACCTTATGGACGACAATTACGTAAAGCTTTGCCGCCGTTTAAGACGGTGATTTATGGGAAGGAGCAAAGTCGGGTGACAGTTTGATCAGGAGCTTCCATTGTTATTGCCACTAGATGCTGCCCCCTTCCTAACCTTCCCCCGCAAGCGGGGGAAGGGACTTGCTCGAGCCAGTATGGGATTGGGTACATAACTTAACTTATTCTGCCCAACCAGTTCCTTCCCCCGCTTGCGGGGGAAGGTTAGGAAGGGGGCGGCATCTAGTGGCTCCCGGTTAGAAATCTTCCCATTTTAAGTAACAGATATCAATTATTAACCCAGATCATAACGTCAACAAATAGTCATGCAATTGTGCAATGGGCAAAGCAGTACATTCCTTGGACAATTGCAGCCGCTGCCCACCAAAAGTCACCACTATCAATGGGTTTGTCGGAGCAAAATATTTTTTAAATGCCGGCGGATAAGAAACCGCATGTGAAATTCCCTGGATGGAGAGTTTCGACTCAAATGCATGAATGCCACTAGCACCGGTTTTGAGCACAAAATCGACTTCCTCCTTGCCATCTTTGGTGCGCCAGAAAAATAATTGCCAGTCTTTACGATAATTACGTATAAACTTTACGATCTCCGCTAACACTAGCGTTTCAAAAAGGGAGCCGATTTGCGGGCTGTTGAACAAAGGTACGGGATCAGACCATCCTTGTAATCTTGCAGCCAATCCCGTATCCAAAAAATAAAGTTTAGGCGTTTTGATCAAGCGTAAGCTAAGATTATTGAAGTAAGGTTTTAGCAAATAGATCAGATCCGCAGTTGCCAGAAGGTTAATCCAATCCTTGACAGTCACTGACCGAATGCCACTATCCCGTGCTATAGCGGAATAATCCGTGAGTAATCCGGTCCTCGCAGCTAATAATCCCAGAACCGTGTGAAACTCCGGCACTTTTTGAATGCCTGCACTCATTACGATATCTTTTTCAACATAGCTACGGATGTAATCATTCAAGTAAGCTTTCACGGGTAAGGCATTTTGGGTGTATAGCTCCGGCCAACCTCCTTGGAATAAAATATCATTAATCCGGATGGTAGGGAGCGTAGCCACTATCTCATGAACTGTAAGGGTATTTAATAAATAATATGAAGCTCGACCCGCTAGGCTTTCTTTTATGTTTTGATCCATCAAAATTTGGTTGGAGCCCGTCAAGCGGAATAGAACAGGGGACGCTGGGGTTTCTAGGGTACCAAATACCGCGGCCCGCTTTAATTGGTCAACCATTCTTTTTAACTCAGGAAATAAATTAGGTACATATTGCACCTCATCCAATAATAAGGGCGGCAGAAATTGCTGCAAGAATAAAGCAGGGTCACGGTTGGCGAGCTGCCGCAACTGTAGATCGTCGAAGTTAATTTCCTGGAATGGATGCGCTGCGCTGGAATCTAGAGAGGCGAATAACGTGCTTTTTCCGCACTGTCTGGGGCCGAGCAGAACCTGTATGTCGGCGGAGGGTTGAGTTAGCTGATGGGCAATATCGCGATTGATAAACATTTGACTATTTTAAGTTGCCAGCTTAATTTAGTCAAATTTAGACGCTACCGTATTTACCGCCAGCTGCGATCCAACGGGCAATCAATAACTTAACTTGTTCGGGATAGTGCTGCAATAACACTTCACAGGCCTGCTGTACATCCGGCAATAAGGCTTTATCGCGCAAGAGATCCGCAATGCGTAATTGTAAAAGACCGGTCTGGCGGGTGCCTAAAATTTCTCCAGGACCACGCAACTCTAAATCCTGTTGCGCAATGACAAAGCCATCTTGGCTGTCTTTTACAACTTGTAGTCGTTGTTTAGCAAGCTGCGATAGTGGGTATTGAAAGAGCAATACGCAATAACTCGCCTCCCCTCCCCGGCCAATTCGGCCGCGTAATTGGTGAAGTTGCGCTAAGCCCAGTCTTTCAGGATTCTCAATAATCATCAGGGTTGCATTGGGGACATCAACACCTACTTCAATCACGGTGGTTGCAACCAGCAAATCAATTTCACCTGCACGGAAGGCCACCATAAGCTGTTCTTTTTCAGCGGTTTTCAGTCGTCCGTGTATTAGGCCGAGCCGTAATCCTGGTAGACTTTGCGTCAACATGACAGCGGTCGCCTCAGCTGCTTGGCACTGAAGAACTTCAGATTCTTCTATCAAGGTACAAACCCAATAAGCTTGTCGGCCCTGCTGGCAGGCAGCATAGATACGCTGCACCACTTCTTCACGCCGCAAGTTGGAAATTAATGAGGTGGTGATCGGCTTACGTCCGGGTGGCAGTTCATCGATGATTGAACAGTCAAGGTCGGCATAAGCGGTCATAGACAATGTTCTGGGGATGGGGGTAGCGGTCATGATAAGCTGGTGGGGGAACACATCTTGCTGACGCCCTTTCTCCCATAGCTCCAGTCGTTGGTGAACGCCAAAGCGGTGCTGTTCGTCTATCACGATTAGACCCAGGCGGGCGAAGCTAACCTCTTTCTGAAATAAAGCGTGCGTACCTATAGCTAATTGTGCAGCACCGCTAGCAATGGCATCTATGGCGCATTTACGTTCTTTGGCTTTTAAACGACTGGCCAAGAACGTAACCCTGAGATTTAACGGTTCTAACCAAGCCATGAAATTTTTATAATGTTGCTCGGCTAACAATTCGGTTGGCACCATTAAGGCGGCCTGATAACCACTGGCTATAGCCTGGAGCACAGCGAGGGCTGCTACAACAGTCTTGCCAGCACCGACATCGCCCTGCACTAACCGCAGCATGGGTTGCTCCTTACGTAAATCCGCCCACACTTCTTGCACCACCCGTTGCTGGGCACCGGTCAATTTAAAGGGTAACTGTTGCAGAAATTGGCTAGTTAATGTCTGCGGTCCATTTAGCTGTGCAGCTTTATGCTGTTGAAAGTTAGACCGCAACTGGCGCAAGCTAAGCTGATGGGCTAAAAGCTCTTCAAATGCCAGACGTTGTTGGGCGGGATGCAGGCCAGAAGCCAACTTAGTACGAGATGCATCGGGTGGAGGACGATGCACATAGACTATGGCAGTGGTTAAATCAGACAACTTAAAATACTGTAACAAGGTAGGTGGCAAGTATTCATCTAACCCTTTATGTTGTTGTAACAGAGTTAGGGCCTGGTCCGTCAATTTGCGAAAACTAGCTTGATGCAAGCCTTCTGTGGTTGGATAAACCGGCGTTAAATTTTCCTCGACTGTCAGTGGCTCTTCAGGATCTACAAATCTGTATTCTGGATGTACTATTTCATAACCTATGGCACCCCAACGCACCTCGCCGAAACAGCGCAGATGCGCGCCGTTTCGGGCTAACGCATCAGATTGCGCTTTATTAAAATGGAAAAAACGCAAGGTCAGCGTTCCTGTACCATCTTCGATCGAACATATTAGACTTTGGCGTCTGCCATAACGTAATTGGGCTTCTTTTATTTCACCTTGCACGACCACGTGATCACCAGGACGGAGATTACCTAAAGCCACAATACGCGTTTTGTCCTGATAACGTAAAGGTAAATGGAATAGTAAATCTTGGACTGTATGGATGCCTAATTTTTGCAGATGTGAGGTGAGTTGTGGGCCTACTCCACGTAAATTAGAACAGGGTAACTGCGAGAGCGCTTTGCTGATTGTATTGCTATTAGCAGCCGAGGGCTGGGTAGCTTTTTTTAATTTAAGGCTTTCTTTCATAGTTCTGCATCACAGATCCTGCAACTTCATGATGGCTTCAACTTCCACCTCAGCGTTTTTAGGTAATGCAGCTACTCCCACTACAGCTCGCGCCGGATAGGGAGCACTGAAATAAGTGGTCATTACTTCATTTACCACCGGAAAATGTTGCAGATCCAGCAAATAGATATTTAATTTGACGATATCTGCCAGACTGCCGCCTGCTGCTTTAGCCACGGCGCTGAGATTATCAAAAATACGCTGTAATTGAACTTTCAAATCACCTGTGACGAGTTCCATTGTTTGTGGGTCCAAGGGAATTTGACCGGAAAAATAAACGTGGTTGCCTGACTTTACTGCTTGTGAATAAGTGCCAATGGCAGCAGGTGCTTCGCTGGTTTGAATAATCTGTTTCATAGGGATGCTTTACTCCTAGGTTTTCTGATAAATATCACTTGCGGGTTACTTTTATCACGTTTTTTACATGGCGTAAATTACGTATTACCCGTGCTAAATGCCCGCGATCGCGTACATGAATTTTAAATTGATTTACATAATGACGGGCATCACGCTCTAATACCAAAATGTCATCTATATTAGCATCTGCATCGGCAATAGATTGGGCCAGTCTAGCCAGGCCACCTCGCTGGTTTAGGCCAGTGACTTTGATGGAAGCGATAAACTCACCTGTAACTGCTTGAGCCCAAGAAACTGCCAGGCATTTATCGGGCTGTTGGCGTTGTTTACTAATGCGTTTACACTGTTCAACGTGTATGACCAAGCCTTGCCCAGCACTCAATATACCGACAATAGGGTCGCCTGGAATGGGGTAGCAACAAGTAGCAAAATGCACTACCACACCTTCTGTACCTTTAATTAATAAAGGTTTGGCTTCAGCCAGGGTGATGAGTTCTGTTTGTTTGACTCCTTTAATCGCCACTGCTATCTGATGTGCAACCAACAGGGCTAAGCGGTTTCCCTGTCCAATTTCTTCAAGCAAGTCATCAAAGGTCTCTACCTGAGCCTCGTGCAATACCGCTTGCGCAGCTTGGGTGGAGATTTTTTTAAGACTGAGTGAGAGACGCTCCAACGCTTTATCTAATAACTCTTTGCCTAAAGCAATGGATTCGCGACGACGTTGGGTTTTCAGATGATGGCGGATAGCGCTACGCGCGCGTGCAGTCACTACAAAATCCATCCAGGCAGGATTAGGCTGTGCATTGGCAGAAATAATTATTTCAACGGTCTGGCCGCTACTTAATATGGTAGATAGCGGCGCTAATTGGCGGTCAACTTTGGCAGCTACACAGGTATTGCCTACGTCAGTATGCACAGCATACGCAAAATCAACGACGCTTGCTCCTTTTGGTAGCTCCATAATAGAGCCTCGAGGAGTGAACACATAGACTTCATCGGGAAATAGATCAATTTTTACATTTTCAATAAATTCCAATGAACTGCCTGTTTTCTGCTGCATTTCCAGCAAGTTTTTTACCCACTGCTGCGCTCGAACCTGGGCATCGTCTAAAGTTTTTTCATCGGATTTATATAACCAATGTGCCGCAATGCCGCTTTCAGCAACTTGATTCATGGGATAGGTTCGAATCTGCACCTCAATAGGCATACCAAATGGACCAAACAAAGTCGTATGCAGCGATTGATAACCATTGGCCTTAGGAATTGCAATATAATCTTTAAATCGTTCTGCCAAGGGCTTATACAGCGAATGTACAACCCCCAAGACACGGTAACAGCTATCTACTGAATCTGTAATAATGCGAAAGCCATAGACATCGGTGATTTCTTTAAAAGAAACGCGTCTTTGCTGCATTTTGTTGTAAATACTGTATAAGTTTTTCTCGCGGCCAATGACCTCAGAGCGTGGAAGATGGTGACGGCTGATAGCTTCACGCAGCATCTTATCCACTTCGTGCATGATTTTTTTCTGATCACCGAGGATGCGATGTACAGCACTTTTAAGTATGCGATAGCGTTGTGGGTAGAGGGCGGCAAATCCAAGATTTTCCAGCTCTACAAAAATAGCATGCATACCTAATCGATTGGCGATGGGAGCAAATATTTCCAGGGTTTCACGCGCAATGCGCCGACGTTTTTCTGGAGGCAAACCCACCAAAGTACGCATATTATGCAAACGGTCAGCGAGCTTGATTATCATAACGCGAATATCGCGCGACATAGCCAAAACCATTTTTTGGAAATTTTCGGCTTGGGCTTCCGCACGATTGCGAAATTCTATTTGGGTGAGTTTACTAACGCCATCAACTAATTCAGCCACTGCACCACCAAACTGCTTGGCCAGCATTTCTTTAGTAATGGGAGTGTCTTCGATGACGTCATGCAATAATGCGGCCATCAGGGTCTGCGGATCCATATGCAGATCTGCTAAAATGCCAGCCACTGATAATGGGTGAGTAATATAAGGTTCACCAGAAAAACGCTTTTGATCTTTGTGGCCATCTGCCGCAAGAGTATAGGCCTGAAAAATTTTTTCAACCGCTTCTTTAGGTAAATACTCTAGTTTTTGTTGCAGCTTTTTAAACAGCCTCACCGGTTTCTCCAGAAACCGGATGTTCAATATATTCTGTCGAAAACTGTGTGGTGGTTGAACTGACATCTTCTAAAATACCTGCATCAATTTTGCCTTCAGCAATTTCGCGCAATGCAACTACTGTTGGCTTATCGTTTTCCCAATCGACAAAAGGGTCTGCAGCACCCATCTCCAGTTGTCTTGCGCGCTTGGAAGCAATCATAACTAATTCGAACCGGTTTGGAATGCGTGCCAAACAATCTGAAACTGTGACTCGTGCCATAATGACCTCTAAAGTAAAATTATTTTGTGTGATGAGAATTTATTGACGATGATCTCGCATCGAAAAGCAAAACTTAGCCATATTACTGTTTTTGCTGCAACTCCGCCAGTAACTTTTGCCACCTCAGCGATTGATTTGATAACTTTAATCGATTAGCCCGCACAATAGCTTGTATATCGAGTAACGCATCATCAAAATTATCATTAACCACTAAAAAATCAAATTCGTGGTAATGAGCCACTTCATTGGCCGATTCAGCCAGTCGTTTCTCAATGATGGCCGCACTATCTTGTTTTCGAGTCTGTAACCGTTTACGCAATAAATCTGCTGATGGCGGTAAAATAAAAATGCTTAAGGATTGTGGAAAAATTTTGCGGACTTGCTGCGCACCCTGCCAATCAATTTCCAAGACTACGTCTAAACCGCTTTTAAGTTGTTGTGCCACCCACTGCTTAGAAGTTCCATAATAATTGCCAAAAACTTCAGCATATTCCAGGAATTCATTCTCTGCGATCATTTTTTTGAATTCTGCCACACTGGTAAACCAATAATGGACACCGTGCTGTTCTCCAGGACGCTGTTCGCGAGTTGTATGCGAAATTGATATTTTTATATGGGTTAAAGTGCGCACCAAAGCACTGGTCAAGCTGGTTTTGCCTGTACCCGAAGGCGCAGCTATCACATATAGAGTTCCTGTTATAATTGGAGTGGACGATGTTTGCATTCTGATCTGCTGTGACGTTTCAATTTCATATAGACTCATTACGCTGGTTTTCTCATGGAAGGAGGGGGTGAATTTTGGCAATTATAACAAAATAGCCTACTAGCTGTCACTGAGGGGGAGGAGGGTTGGGTGGCATTTATTCATAAATTTAATAGGTATAAAAGTATCTTTTTTGAAGCAAGACTCAGATAAAGTGCCACTAGAAGCAGCCCCCTTCCTAACCTTCCCCCGCAAGCGGGGGAAGGGACTTGCTCGAGCTAGCAATAAGATTGGCGCATAGCTTAATTTATTCTGCCCAACCAGTTCCTTCCCTCGCTTGCGGGGAAGGTTAGGAAGGGGGCTGCTTCTAGTGGCAACCATTCTGTAACCTCGTTATAAATATTTTGTGTCGATCCCTCAACCCTAAAGATCGAACAATTTATGAGCCGCTGCTAGCATCCCCAGCTCACCATCGAATGCCGCCTGTCGCAATTGCACACTGGGGACGTGCATAATTTTATTGGTCAAAGTCCGAGCCATTTCCTCAAGAGCTGCCTCTGGAGCTATTCCCTGGTGCAATCCCGCGAGGGCTTCGTTTAATGCATCCTCGCGTAATCGCTCTAGCTTTTCCCGATAGGCACGAATAGTGCTAACCGCGTCCAAGGCTTGCAATTGGCGCATAAAATAACGCGCCTGGATATCAATCATACATTCGGCTTGTTGCGCCGCGCTGCTGCGGGTTTTAAGATTTTCAGCGATGATTTCTTGTAAATTATCCACGTTGTATAAATAAACATCTTCCAGCTCAGCCACTTGCGGCTCAATATCACGCGGCACCGCCATATCAATCATTAATAATGGCCGGCGTTTCCCTGATTTTAGCGCATGTCCCACCGTGCTTTTAGTTAACATAGAGTGGGGATTGCCAGTGGCTGCAATAACTATGTCGGCTTTTTGCAAATAAATGGGTATTTCTTCCAAACCAATCACATGCGCAGAAAACTGCTGCGCCAATTTCTCAGCTCGGGCGCGCGAACGGTTTGCTATAACAATTTGCTTAACACCCTTATCAGTCAGATGTAATGCCATCAGCTCAATCACCTGACCACTGCCAATAAATAACACCTGGCATTTAGACAATTTAGCAAAAATTCGTTTGGCGAGACTGACGGCTGCATAGGCTATAGAAACTGGACTAGCACCCACTCCAGTATGAGTGCGTACCTGTTTGGTGACTGCAAATACTTTCCCCAACAGTCTTTGCAAATGTGTCCCCACTGCACCCGCTTGCTGTGCCAGCACAAAAGCCTGTTTCATCTGACCTAAAATCTGCGGTTCGCCCAAAATCATAGAATCAAGGCCGCTGGCGACGCGCATAATATGCCCGACTGCTTGTTGATCTTGATGACAATACCAGTGATCGGTGCCGGCAAGCTGTTTTATTTGGGGATGCTCATTCAACCAGTAGCCAAGACGGCCAGGATCCAAGGTGTGACTATAAATTTCCGTGCGGTTGCAGGTGGATAAAATCATGGCTTCATTGGCTGCGCCTAATTGCAGGAGTTGACGCAAAGTGTCCTGTGTATTTTGCGCGGCAAACACCACCTGCTCGCGCAATGCGACAGATGCAGTTTTATGATTGATTCCACACGCAATTAAGGCCATGATTTAGCATAAACTATCTTGCGGTGTAGTGGCAAGCACTGTAAACTAAGCCTATGTTTGGTATCCTTTAACTAAATGGACTCAGGTTAAGCCAATGAAAATTCAAATTACCCGCCCCCTCTTAATTATTTCCAGCTGCTTATTACTGATGAGTTGCGCAACGACGCCACCGCAGCAGCCTACTAACGTTGCAGTTGCCCCCGCAGCCCCCCAAATCCTCTCCTGGCCACAACGTTATGCTCAGCTTAGGGATATTAATTCTTGGAATATCCTTGGTTCAGTCAGCATCCAGCATCAAAATAAAACCGATATGGCTTCTCTAACCTGGGTCCAACAATACAGCTCCCGATATTCATTGGCACTTTACGGTCCATTGAGTTTAGGTAAGGTTTCCATCATCGGCCAACCTAATCTAGTCACATTAGAGCAAGCCGGTCATCCGCCCGTATCCGCCAAGAGCGCTGAAGCATTAATGCAGCAACAGCTGGGATGGGCCATACCTGTTTCTAACCTTTATTACTGGGTACGTGGTATAGCCGCACCTGGCGCCACAGCTGACTTCAAGTTTGATAAATCAAACCATATCATTACAATGGCTCAAAATGGTTGGACAATTCAATATTTAAACTATACCCACGTGAACAACGTGGACTTACCACAAAAAATTACCCTATCCCATCCAGATCTGCAGGCTACATTGGCCATACGCCAATGGACCATCCAGCCGCCAACTGAAATGGCGATGGGTAGGTAGATCTAATTTCAATTGTCCTGGTTTGGCTGTCATTTTACCGAGCCACGACTGTTAGGGAGCGTTTTATTGGAGCAACGTAAACGCTCCCTAACGGTCGCGGCTCGGTAAACAGCCGATGAGTATCCGCTATGCACACCTTGACCCTGCCCGCCCCTGCCAAACTCAACTTATTTTTACATATTAATGGTCTGCGTGCTGACGGTTACCACGATCTACAGACGGTATTTCAACTACTGGACTATGGGGACACCCTACATCTTCAGCCACGCGCCGATAATAAAATCCTGCTCTTTTCCGACCTTGACCTGCCAATGGAACAAAACTTGGTGTGGCGCGCTGCTAAAAGTTTACACATGCTAACCAATAAAAGCTGTGGCGTTACTATCCAGCTGGAAAAACGTTTACCTTCTGGAGGGGGGCTGGGTGGCGCCAGTTCCGATGCAGCCACTACTTTGGTCGCACTCAATCGGCTGTGGAATATTAATCTACCTCTTAATCGGCTTGCCGAAATAGGCAGGCAAATTGGCGCAGATGTACCCGTTTTTATTGGCGGCCACTCTGCCTGGGGTGAAGGCATCGGTGAAATATTAACAACAGTCGATCTGCCATCCTTGTGGTATCTAATTTTACAGCCCCCTTGTCAAGTTATTACTTCTGAAATTTTTTCACATCCAGAATTGACACGCGATACACCACGTATCACAATACACGACTTTCTAGCAGGCAACGGGCATAATGACTTTGAAGCCATTGTGCGAAGGCAATATCCTCCAATAAATGAGGCCTTAAACTGGTTAACGCAGTTTGGCTTAGCGCGATTGACTGGATCGGGCAGTTGTATATTTGCTGCTTTTCCAAGTTTTAATCAGGCCCTTGGAGTAGCGGAGCGGGCTCCCGACCGGTACAAACATTTTATTGCTAAAGGGGTTAACCGTTCCCCTTTATATTCAGCGTTCAATTATCTTGAGCCGACAGAAAGCTTTCGTTAGAATGCGTCTGAACGTTTACGAATACGCATCCATCTTTGGGGTGTCGCCAAGCGGTAAGGCACGGGGTTTTGATCCCCGCATACCCAGGTTCGAATCCTGGCACCCCAGCCACTACAGCTGCAGTCTGCTGATATATTGCAGTCAGCTTAGCTAATCTTCCCTATGATTGAGGAATTATCAGTGTCCGAAATAAAAATTTTCACTGGGAATGCTAATCCAGAACTCGCTAAACACGTCGCGCATCACCTCAATCTTCCCTTAGGCAAAGCACTAGTCAGCAGTTTCAGCGATGGTGAAACTATGGTGGAAATTTTCGAAAATGTGCGTGGCCAACAAACTTTCATTATCCAACCCACCTGTGCGCCTGCAAATAATAATCTGATGGAATTGCTGGCAATGGCTGATGCACTGCGCCGTTCTTCAGCGGCTGGGATTACTGCTGTAGTTCCCTACTTTGGCTATGGTCGTCAGGATAGACGTGTGCGTTCGGCGCGGGTTCCCATTACCGCAAAAGTGGTCGCAGATATGATTTCGATAGTAGGTATAGACCGAATTATTACTGTGGATTTACACGCTGACCAAATCCAGGGGTTTTTCTATATTCCGGTTGATAATATTTATGCAACCCCGGTGTTACTTAACGATATACGCCTGAAAAATTATCCACGGCCTTTAATGGTTTCTCCTGATGTTGGCGGTGTATTGCGTGCCCGCGCTACGGCGAAACAACTCAATGATTGCGAACTGGCTATTATCGATAAACGCCGCCCACGCCCCAATGAAGCGGAAATTATGAATATCATTGGTGATGCCGACGGCAAAAACTGCATTATTGTCGATGATATGGTCGATACCGGCGGCACCTTGTGTCAAGCGGCTGCAGCATTAAAAGAACGCGGAGCAGAAACGGTCACGGCTTATTGCACACATCCCATTCTTTCCGGCAAAGCATTGGAAACCATTCAGAACTCAGCATTGGATGAACTGGTCATTACCGACACTATTCCACTGACTGACGCCGCTCGACAAATACCCAAAATACGTCAATTGAGTATTAGTGAATTGCTCGCAGAAACCATTTATCGGGTGAATCATAAGGAATCGGTAAGTTCGATGTTTTCAGGGTAATATACTTGAAGCGTTTGAAATTTAGGTGTTGGAGTAGTCCAGCTTGTGCTGAGATTTGTTCGATCTGATTGAGTAAAAACGTGATTAAAGAAAGCCGATACCTAAGCTGAATCCCGTGGGACAGGAATAGTTATTCTTATTTCGAGTTTTTACGATTGAAGATCGGACGAAGATCAGTGCAAGATGGGCTGCTCCAACACCTAAATTTCAAACGCTTCAAGTATATATGCTTCCCAATCCTTAATTTATTTCTTTATTTATATTGATAACGACGAGGAAGCCTATGGAAAACGATCTGAACGAAGTTATGCTGGCAGCAAATAATCATCAGGATTACGAGCATCGACAAAGGTTTTATAGAGGCGCCAACACGGCTAAGTATGTTTTATTTCCTTCGTTCTATGGATTTGCTCTGATAAGCCTAGGTTCTTTTTTAGGCGGAAATAATGGAGCAGCCGTGGGGTTTTTGGTCACCTCAATAGTAGATTTAGCTGCTGCTTTTAGGGCATCCGTTATAAGCTCAAATCAAAATGCCGCCCCCGAAGCGCCGGAACCATCCTGTGAACCGGAATATAAAATATATAGATTTTTAAGCCCCCCTTAGGGGGCTGTGACAACACACCCTAGTAAATAATCAACTTTTTACCTTCTTTATTGCTGCGCATGGCCAATTCAATAATTCTAATCACATTCAACCCATCATCAGCACTCACCGGCGGAGTGTTTTTTCCTAAGATAGCATAATATAATTTTTCATAATATTCCTGATAACGTCCCATGGGCAGATTAATTTTACCCTCTATATCCTGACCATTTGCATCGAAAGTGATTTCAATAACATTATCAAAAAAATTTCTCATGTTAAACATTGCATCCGCTTCAGGTTTTTCATGCAACGCACGCAATATTGCTTCTTGTGGATCTAAGCCATATTTAACGAAACTTCCTTTTGAACCATGCACCTGAAATCTGGGTCCCGGCTTCTTTACTAAAGTGCTAGCATGTAAAACCACATTCAAATGCTGATAACTTAAAACAATATGGAAATAATCATCAACCACCGCAGAAATGCGTTGTGTTGCGAGCTCTGCATAAACTGCCTGCGGCCAGCCAAACAGGCATAAGGCCTGATCAATAAGATGAGAGCCTAAATCATACAAAATGCCCGCACCTGGCTGCTGCTGCTCACGCCACCTGGCAGTATTTGCTTGCGGCCGAAAACGCTCAAAACGGATTTCACAATGATTGATATCCCCCAAGCGATCATGCTCGATGCATTCCTGAAGTGCTAAAAAATCATTATCCCAACGCCGATTGTGATAAACACTCAAAGTCAGATTTTTTTGTTTAGCCAGTGCAATGAGCTCAATACCCTGCTCGGCGTTTAAAACAAAAGGTTTTTCTATGACAACATGTTTATGGGCCATTAACGCTTGTTTGGCGAGTGGATAATGATACTCATTGGGCGCACAGACCACTACCAAATCGATTTCTTGGTCATTAATAAGTTGCGCTGGCTCTGAATATATTTTTACCCCCGGGTATTTGTGCGTGATATTTTCAGGGCGTGAAGAAGCAATCGCTGTTAATTCAAGTTGCTTGACTTCCTGAATGACTGGCGCGTGAAACACCGCGCCTGACAATCCAAAACCTATAATGCCTACTTTTATTTTCTGCATAGTAAATCCTAATCGAGCCGCGACCATCGGGGAGTGAATATGCTCCCTAATGGTCGCGGCTCGGTAAGTGTTTTCTTGAGGAGTGAACGTTCGAAGATGCGTCCAAAATGAGATGTCTAAAGGAAAGTTGTTTTTAGACAACCCCTTAATTGCTGTTTTTGCAATAAATCCAGTGCGCGATAATTTGTTATGTTATAACATAACAAAAATAATAAGGAAGGCTTTTAGTATGCTAAATAAGATTTTTACTAGCTTGCTGCTATTATTCAGTACGAGCATTTTTGCTCAGCCCATCCCCATCGTCGCCGCTGAAAATTTTTATGGAGATATTGTTCAGAAAATTGGTGGCCCTTTTGTTAGCGTGACCAGTATTCTGCAGAACCCTAACCAAGATCCGCATTTATTTAGTAGTAACCCCAGCACTGCCAAGATGATTGCTGCAGCTGATGTGGTGATATATAACGGCATTGACTATGATCCGTGGATGATTAATCTATTAGCTCCTAATGCGCTTAAAACACGACAAATTATTATAGTCGCTAGTTTAGTGAAGAAACAGCAAGGAGATAATCCGCATATTTGGTATGACCCGCGGACAATATTAACGTATGCTGACTATCTGACCCGCCAATTGACGCAATTAGATCCAACACACCAAACCTATTTTGAACAGCAGTTGGCCAATTTTAAACAGCATGATGACGAATTAACAAAAAAAATAATCCATTTAAGGCAACTTTATCAGGGCACTCCAGTTATCGCAACCGAGCCTGTTTTTAATGAAATGGCTAATAGGTTGGGTTTAAAGATGTATGGCCTTGGTTTTCAACTCAGTGTTATGAATGATACTGAACCTAGCGCAACCGACACTAAAAATTTTGAAGATCTATTAAACCAACACCAGGTGAAGGTATTAATCTATAACAATCAAGTAAGCAATCCATTGACAGAAAACATGCGAGCACTAGCAGAAAAAGCAGGTATTCCCCAGGTTGGGGTTACCGAAACCCAACCTGAACAGCAGGATTATTTCAGTTGGATGACAACGCAATTAGATGCACTGGCTGCCGCCCTAAACCTGAGCAACCAAAACCATTAAGGCTCTAAAGTTTCCCCATGACCGCCATCGAATTTCAAAATATTACCTTGAGTTTTCCTCAAAAAAATCTATTGACTGATTTTACTATGTCGATAGCACAAGGAGAATTCATTGGCATTTTTGGGCCCAATGGTGCGGGTAAAAGCACTCTGTTGCGCACTATACTAGGTTTGGTTACCCCCAATGCGGGGAATATTAAGCTCTATGGTAACTCACCTCAACGCGGCAATCGCGATATAGGTTATATGCCACAGCAACGACCCGAGCAACTATCCCACCCTCTAACCGCAAGAACTTATCTGCAGTCTTCTCTGATCGGGCTTGGCTGGGGTTTGCCATTGGTGAGTAAAGCACAACGCATTCGCATAGCTGAAACTATTGCCCTAACAGGTTTAGAAGATTTTATCGATCAACCCTACGCTCAACTATCCGGCGGCGAAAGACAACGTCTGGGGTTAGCACAAGCCTTAATCAATCGACCCAAGGCATTATTATTAGACGAGCCATTAAGTAGCCTGGATCTTAAGCAGCAAGGAAAAATGGTGGCGCTAATTAAAAGTATTCAACAACAATTAAAAATTACCGTGTTATTTACTGCTCACGATATCAATCCCCTGCTGGGTATGATGGATCGCATCATTTACTTGGCCTATGGCAAGGCAGCTATCGGCACGGTTGCGGAAGTTGTGAATAGCGCTACCTTAAGCTGGCTTTATGATACCCCCTTGGAAGTCATTCCCTGGGAGCAGAGCATTTTAGTCGTTCACAAAAAATCCGGTATTTTTCAGGATCATCATCATGTTTAGCCAGCTATTTGCTTATGATTTTATGCGCAATGCTTTTACAGCCGGCACAATTGCCGCTATTACCTCTGCTATTATTGGCTATTTTGTGGTTTTGCGCAGTCAGGCATTTGCTGGCCATGCATTAAGTCATATCAGTTTTGCAGGCGCAGCTGGAGCTGGTTTGTTAGGGCTGGCACCCGCAACCGGACAACTTCTCCTCACCTTGCTGGCATCCATTGGCATGGGCAGTCTGGGGGAGAGGGCCGCAAAAAGCGACATAGCTATTGGCATCACCCTGGCATTTTCTTTAGGTTTAGGCGTATTGTTTTTACACTTTTATACTAACTATGCGGGCCATGCGACGGTAATTTTATTCGGTGATTTATTTGGCGTATCTATCAGCACCATTCACAATATGCTGATTTATTCCATTCTCAGCCTATTGGGGTTGGCTTTGCTTGGCAAACGGCTATTGTTTTCCAGCCTAGAACCAGAGCTGGCACAAGCCAAAGGGATTTCTTTACGCAATTTATCCATCCTATTTTTTATGCTGGTTTCGGTAGCGATTACTGAAGCGAGCCAGGTGGTTGGAATTCTATTGGTGTTTGCATTATTAATTGGCCCACCAGCCAGCGCTTTATGCTGTATTCGCACATTTTGGAGAGGTTTGGCTTTAGCCGTCCTATTAGGTGTTATGATGGTGTGGCTGGGAATTATCCTGGCCTATATAACTGACTGGCCAGTTTCTTTCTGGATTAGTGCTTTGTGCTTTATCAGTTATTTAGGGTTTAAAAATTTCCGTTTTGGAAGTAAGGCTGCAGCTTAATTGCGTGTGTTCCAATAAATATCTCAAGCTCTAGCTGAAATCCACCGTCACCAATTCCCCTCTGCCATCCGGCCCATAAGTCTGTTCAGAAAATTCCACGTGCCCATTTCAGCTCTGGGAGCAGCCCTATTCTGGACTCCGGTTGCACCTGAATTATGGTGGGTATTAATCGGTATAGGGGCATTGTTTTTTGTAGTACAATTAGCACTGATCTATGCGGTAAAATATGCCAATGTGCAAACTGTCAGCACTTTATATTTATCTAATATATTATTTGCCGCCCTAGTTGGTATAGTTATCTGGCAAACCCAAATCACGCTTTTGGCCGGTACCGGCATGTTACTAACCATTATTGGCGCTGTGCTTACCATCCGTGCCCAGGGTACCCATCGTCGGGTCAAACGTATTTATTTGACAGCTAAATCTCAGGATATTATTGCTAAAATAAATGCTATTGGCGACTCGATTCGCCCTGCTATCCTGGGCCGCATGTCTGCCACTGATGTAAAAAAATTTATGCAGCATCTAGCTAACATGAAAATTAACCTTGAATCTTTTTTACAGCATGGTGATTATTCTGACTAATAGCTGTATTGCCTGGCTCAGCGCTTTTTGCTATGGTTAATCACAACTAATCTACGGAAAATCGCTCATGGCGCGCTATCTTGACCCCAAAACTGACATAGTCTTTAAAAAAATCTTTGGCCAACATCCTGAACTATTGAGGAGTTTCCTCAATGCCGTCTTACCCTTGCCGAAAGACGGTCTTATCGTCAGTTTAGAATACTTACCCAGTGAACAAGTCCCCATTATTCCGGCGTTTAAATTTACCGTAGTGGATGTGAAATGCACCGACCAACAAGGCAGGGTATTTATTGTCGAGATGCAAATTCAATGGACCGCTAGTTTTAAACAGCGTCTTTTATTTAACGCCAGTAAAGCTTACGTGCACCAGCTGGAACGGGGGGAAAATTATGAACAGCTCAAGCCCATTTATGGCCTAGGTTTAATCAATACCCGTTTTGATTCTGACGAAGATCACTGGTATCACCACTATAAAATCGTCAATGTCGAAAAGCCGCAAGCTGAGATAAAAGATTTGCAATTAATCTTTATTGAATTGCCTAAATTTAGAGCCAAGCATTATCCAGAAAAAAAATTGCAGGTGCTATGGCTGCGTTTTATCTCAGAATTAAATGAGAAAGTTAACCAAGCCCCTGCGGAACTACTAGAGGTGGCTGAAATTAAGCAAGCGCTGGAATTGGCCGAAGAAGCAGCTTACACCCCAGCAGAATTGGACAGCTACAATCGCTATTGGGATTCAGTTAGCATTGAAAAAACTTTGCTCAATGATGCACTTAGGAGAGGGGAAGCAAAAGGAAAAGCACAAGGGAGAGCAGAAGGGAGAGCAGAAGGGAAAGCAGAAGGACTGACCTTAGGCTTAGAGCAAGGCAGTCAGCTAGAAAGAGAGAGACTGATGGCACGATACTTTAAAGAAGCCCTTTCCGATGAACAAATCGCCGCTATTACTGATTTAACTCTGGAACAAGTAAAAATCTTGCGCCAAAAACAAGGCAGAGAGTAATAAAATACTTTACTTGCCCAAAGCTTTTTGCTATGAATCATAACCTATGGAAAATTGTTTATGTCGCGCTATCTTGACCCAAAAAATGACATAGTCTTTAAGAAAATCTTTAGCCAACATGAAATATTGAGGAGTTTTCTCAATGCCGTATTACCGTTGCCGGACGACGGTCTTATCGTCAGTTTAGAATACCTACCCAGTGAACGAATCCCCATTATTCCGGTGTTTAAATTTATCATGGATGTGAAATGCACCGACCAGTTATGATCGCTATTGGGATGCAGTTAGTGTTGAAAAAACCTTGATCAGTGATGCGTTTAGACGAGGGCGAGCAGAAGGCCTAATCTTAGGGCTGAGAGAGAGAGTGGCTGCTCGACTCTTTAAAGAAGCTTTTTCCGATGAAAAAATCGCTGCTATCACTGATTTACCTTTGGAACAAATTAAAGCCTTGCATCAAAAACAAGATAGTGATTATAACGAACGCTTTGAGTAGATAATTAAGTAATAATCTTTCCGAACTCACATGTCACGACCACACACATTTTCTTATAGCCAAAAAATGGTATTTTTTGCCTGTTTTATTTCTACAGTTGGTTTATTGGCCAGCGATTTTATTAACCCTTCATTGCCATATATCATGCATAATTTCTCAGCTTCGCAAAATGCGACCAAGGGTATGATGGTGGTATATTTAATGGCATTAGGTGTAGCACAGCTTTTTTATGGTACTTACAGTGATAACTATGGTAGAAAATCGGCCATTGTGCTGTCTTTTTTTATCGCCATTATTGGATTTATTCTTTCAGCCGCTGCACAGAATTTAGAAATGCTGTATCTGGCACGTTTCATTACAGCTTTGGGCACTGCTGGTTCCCCTGTCATCGCCCGCGTTATTATTGCTGATGTATGCCATGAACCGGTCGCATTAAAAAAAGCTTTTTCTTATTTCGCCATGAGTAGCCAACTTTCACCGGCAATCGCGCCAACATTAGGCGGTCTTATTCAGCAATACTCAACATGGCGGGTATCCTTTGTAGTATTGGGATTAATTAGTCTTATTTCTGTATTGCTTTTGATTAAATTGATGCCGGAAAGCCATACCATTCCACAAACAAAAAAGGATTTGCATCAGCAATTAAGGGTATATCTCGGTTATTTAAAAATACGCCGCTTTCTGGTCTACAATTTATTATCATCCCTTATTCTGGTATTTACTATAGGTTTCTACAGCCTATCGCCATTTATTTTTCATCAGTTGGGTATATCACCCGCCCTCAACGGTTTATTATATATTTCTTATGCTGTGGGATTAATGACCGGAGCATTTTTGTTATCATTGGTTTTCCATAAATTTGATTCCAGCAAAACATTTATCAATGCTTTATTTTGTTATTTATTACTAGGAAGCATTGCCGCTGCCTTTTTCTTTTATCAAGTTAATATCCTCGCCATCATTATTTTCTCATTTACCCTGGCTTTAATCTGCGGTGTCGCAGCACCTTTAACGCTCACCCTTTGCTTACAGGGCTTTCAACAAAACAAGGGGGCGGCCAGTGCGGTTCAAGGGAGTATGCGAATGTTTTTTAGTGGGGTCGCGCTCTTATGTTGTAATTTTATTGTGCTGCACTATTTTTATGAATTGGTGCTGATTTTTTTGGGAGTTAGTTTGATTATGTTGTTGCTTTATGGAATTGAGATTTTTGTCAATCAGCAGGAAAAACAGAACTCAACGTGTTAACCAAATTCAGCAGTTAATGTCTGAACGGCATAATCCCAAGCAATGCGTTCCTGCTCCAACCGTACATTTTGCCCCCAGCGATGTCGTCGAATTGCTTGATAAACTGCTTGTTCTTTAGCATTGAGCATAGACAAAGAAGTAGCAGCATGAGGTTCTTTCTCTTCTACCCATAATGCTTGATGTGCAAGCAATGTATTTTCATCCATCAGAATGGATTGGACATTAGGCAAACAAGTTTTGGCTTGATTTAAAATCGCGAAACCATGGGTGTCTAGATCTCCCCAATATAGGCATTTCGCCTGAACAACCCAAGGGATTTGCTTAAGTAGATTTACCTGATAACCCAATCCCATAAAAGCAACAGTGCCTGCCATATTAGCCAGAGCCAGCCCAGTTTGTAGGTTTTCGACGATCAATACTCTTCTGGGCTGGATTGTTAAGGCAGCGAGCTGCTGCCACGGAGCACTAATATCATAGAGTCCATTGAGAGGCTTACTAAGATTCACGTCTAATATGCGCATACGAATTAATTGTGGCGGTGCTTGCAGACCACAGAGTTGAAAAAAGTTGCGAGTAAGCCGGGTATCCTGTTGTATAGCTGCCACCAAATCACGCAGCAACGCTTTGTGTTTTTCCAACCATTTGCTGTCAATACCGGCAATTGGCAATTGCCGAGGATATAGATTGGAGTTGGGATTGGTAATAATCCAATCCAACGTATCAATCAGGCGGGTAAAATCAGTGGCATGATAATCAGCTAATGTTGCAAAATATTTCGGTAATTGATCCCGCAAATTTGGCCAGCGTGCTATGAGTTGTTTAAAGCGCGAATGGCCCAGCTGCCAATGGCTGAGTCTACCCGCCCAGGCGGCCACTTCCTCCGGCCCTTGCAGCAACAATTTATCAGGTAAACTTTGATTGCCCAATGACCGCCAGTGTCGATCTTGCCATAGCAGATTACCGCTGCCTTGCCATTGCCGCCAAGTTGCTGCCCAAGTATAGACCACTGCAGATTGTTGTTTGGCAATTGCTTCAGAGGGAGTTCCCAAGCGGATTTCTAAAGGCCACTGCGCGAAATCGGCGTTCAACCACAGACGATGTTTAGTTTGAAATTGGCGAGTTAGTAATTTACGCACATCATCAGGGAACTTCATTATCCGCCTCGATGCGTATTTGTGGCGATAATTTTAAACGCTCCAGCGCGGCATCATATTCAATCAGTAAAATTCCGGAAACGCGCCGTTCGCTGATATCGACAAAACAAGCGCCGCCGATAAAGGGTTCCAAGGTCATCACCGATTTTAACGGCGTGGCGACGATCATTTGAAAGCCAAAATTCGCAAAGATGTTCATGGCTAAAGCAGTGAATTCATTGTCAGCTTTATCAAAAGCTTCATCAAGAATAACCGGCGCATACATGGGCGCACCATAATCATTGCCACCGAGTTGATATCTTAAAGCGGCCGCCAGACAAGTGGTAGCCAGTTTCTGGCGTTGGCCGCCGGATTTACCCGCGCCACTGCGATACACTTCTACTTCCACGCCGCTCTCATCTATTTCACGGCCGATAAATTCTACATGTTGTCTGACATCCAATACCGATTCACGCCAGTGTTTTTTTTCAGACTCCTGGCTGCCCAAGCGTTGTACCAGATCGCGTAAGATGAGAAATCGCTGTTCAGCGAATTCAGAACTTTCACTCCAGGCGTGGCTGAGCACCTGAACAATTTGCTGTTTAAAATCCCTCACCTCCGGCAATTGCCGATCGCTGGTGTCAATATGCAGATAAGTGCGTTGCTGAGTGCTTTGGTTAAAAGGGACCTGACGTAAACTCTCATTCACAAGATTCATGCGTTCTAAAATCGTTTTCCTGGCATTATTTAAATAAGTGGAAAGTGCAGCCAGGTTTTGATGACTCTGGTTTTGCAATAAATCGAAAAAGCGTTGTTCATATGCAGGTAAGCCGTCGGATTCCAGTCGCGATAATTTCGCAAAAAAATCATCGGCAGCCGCCAATGTAGCATCCAACCCATCCGATTCAGCAGACCAAGTGCGGATAAAATGCGCAAAACTGTTTTCGATATTTTTGCAGCAACTGTTGATTTGCTTTTCCACCTGGTTCAATTCTTCATTCATTTGTCCTTGTATCACTCTGCTGAGTTTATCGAGGTTTTTCAGAGTAATGGCGTCGGGAAGTCCAATAAAACGTCGATCCAGTTCCTGTTGTTGATAGGGGGTGAGCAATACAATGGATGGATTATGTTGCGATGTGGTAAGTTCTGTTTTTGTGCTGTCAATATCACTGCTAATTTTGTCGCGTTCAACTCTAATGTCAACTAGATTTTTTTCTGCGCTTTGAACCGTTTGCTCTTGCTGCTTAATTTGATCACTGATTTGTTGCAAGGAAATATTGCTGCGTCTAGCGTTATTTAATGACTGCTCAATACTAGCGATGCGAGTCAACAGCGGCGCGGGATCAATCTCCTGCCATTGCAGATTAACTAAGGCCTGGCAGTGTAATATTCGGCTACTGCGAACCTTTTCTTGCTGAATTAGGTCGTGGATAGCGGATTCAAGCTGGCTGATGGTTTGCGCCAGTTGCTGAGCGTGTTGCTTAAACAAAGCCAGTTTTTCGCGATTGTCAAAGCCCAGCACCCAATGGCGGCGATCATCGACCCGGCTGCGATCATCTTTCTCATGACGCGTTTTATTGTGTTTGACCTGTCCTTCTTGCGTCAATGCGCGCTCAGCATTGCGTAAAGCTTGCATGGAATCTACGCAGGCGTAATCAAAACGTTGGCGCAATTCAGTCTGTAGCCATTCTCGGTGATGATCTTCCTTAACATTGAGTTTTAGCACCAACGAATTTGCGGTAATCGGCTTGTTTTGCCAAACCTCCGGTTGCACTGTGCGGTAGTAAATCAAACGTCGACGTAGATTGGTTGTATTGATGTGATTAGCCAGCGTCGTATAATGACGATCTCCCACCAATAATGATAAGGCAAAACCATGCAGAACACGCTCGATTGCACCTTGCCATGCAGTTTCATCGGACTTTACTTCAATTAACTCTCCCACAAAAGGCAGTGCTTGTTCTGAAACGCCGATAGCATTGGCGATGTGGCCGCGCAATTCCAACATCTCGGCAGGAATATTAGAGGGTTGACGTTCTAATGCTGCTATTTCTGTTCTGGTTTTAGAAAATTCTTTTTCGGTGGCGTCTTTCTGTTTGTCTAATTCCAGCCGAGCATTATAAGTCTGAGTGCTGAGTTGCTCCCAGCTTTCTATTTCCTGACGGGCGTCGCCGACGATTTCTGCAAAACCCTGCGGAGAATTTGCTAATGTCCAGGCTAATGCAGTACAAGCGGTTTGCGCCAGCTGATATTTGTGCATGCATTTATCACGCTGTCCTTCCAAATTTTTCTTTTCCGCTTCCCATTGCTCGATACGATCGCCGCCCAGAGCACGATGCTGTTGTTCCAAATCACGCAGCGTGGCTTTATGATTATCCACTATTCCTTGTTTAACGATGACTTCACCGCTTTTGCCTTCATGACGTACCTGTAATGCAGTAAGATGCTGTTGCAACAGCGCGATACGCTGGTGTTCAATGTAATGGCTGAGACCTTGTTGCTGCTCCTGCAATTGAGTTTTTTGCGCCTCCAACAACTGCATTTGCTGGTGTTGTTCGCGCGCCGGTATCAAGGTTTGCACTTGCTCTCGTGCGGTAACTACCGCCTGATGCGCGGCATTTAACTCCTCAAATTCAGTAACTAAACGGTCAGCGACTGCGAAAGTTTCAGGTTTATCCAGCATAAAATCACGCAGGAAAATATTCAAATCTCCGAGGTTTTTCGCCGATTGAGTTTTGTGCAGCAGACGCAGCGCCATTTCACTTTCAATCCCCAACAGTCGGCTGAATCGCTCGCAATAAGGGCGAAACTCATCGCGGATAAATGCTTGAGGAAATGTGGCTTTAAGCTTGCGAACATCAAAGTTGGATTGACCGAACTCTTCCAATTCATGCAAATCAAATGACCTTTCAAAAATTAGATATTGACGTTTGACATCTGCATGGCTATTCGTACTGCCGCGAAGCCAAAATAATTGCACTAGAGTGATGCATTGATTAATTGCATTCTGATAGCGTAACGCTAATGCAGACCAGGTAGTGCTGGTGCGCAGATAACGTACGGCGATTTCACCGGATGCACTGTCTTTTTGTTCCGCCCAGGCACCGCGCACATAAGTCACCAGACTGCGATCACGACCAGAGCGATCAACCTCGCGTGCCGCAGCGTTAAAATCAATCCAGCGAGGTGGCACTAATATCGCCGAGAATGCATCCAACAAAGTCGATTTCCCAGTTCCCGATCGACCGACAAATAAAAATCCGCGCTCGGCAATCGGGATAGAATGGATGCCGGAAAAAGTTCCCCAGTTAAAAACTTGTAATTGACTGATGCGGAATTGTTCCCGCATGAGCAAGCTTAAGTTTTTAGATTCTGTTGTTATCATAAATATTTTTTCTTTGTAAGATCATGAAAGTTTTTTACTGTCCCATAACAGCCTGAGGTAAGGCTTGCACAAGCCCTACTGAGCAGCTGTTATTTTGCTTCAAGAGTCGCACGTTGTTGATAGAGTTTAGTCAACGATTGTATCTCCTCAGCAGAGAACAGTAATTTCAACGTAGGTGAAATCTCAAAACGATCCTGATTACCGCGCATTTTTCGCAGGATACTATATTTTTTAATCTTCTCGACCGAAGCATAAATTCGTTTGATGAAACCAGCTTTATCTGTACTTTCTGCATGCTGATATAAGCTGAGATATTCTATGATTTCTTGAATCGATATTCCGGCGCGCTGATTTTGTGCATCCGCTTGAGTTAATCGCTGTCGCAGATGAAGCAACAACACCGAATCAATAAATGTCAGTGCTACGCGACGCAGTAAAGTGGGAGCTTCTAATTCACCTGTATCCGCCTGACGAATAAATGCGACTTGCAGGTCGACATCGATCACCAGTTCTAAAAACAATTCAGCCAGGTGGCGGCGTATCACCGTTTCATCACGCAACAGAATAGGCCAGAGCCGAGAGTGGTGATAACCATCCAGCGCTGGCCCGGAAAGCAGTTGCACCAAAGCGCGACGTGTTAACAGTGGCAATTGGCCGAGATCACCAGAATATAATGCCATAGCGTCAGATTCTGGCGCAGTGTCGGCGATGTTTTCAGCTGCAGAGGGAGGGATGTCTTCATTAAGCCAGCTCATGGGCTCGATCTCGCAAGAAACAGATTTGGGGAATTCGTGCACTGCGTCCTTGTTGGTCCTGACCAACCCAGGCGACTTGTTCATTCTGTTCTACTTTATAGCCATGCCTGCTGCCTAGCGCCAATAGACCAATGACGCTCCCTAAGCCTTGAGTTGCTGGAAATTGCTGCAAGATTTCCGCGATGGACGCTTGCGATTGCCGTTCCAGTACCGCCCTGATATTGGCTTTTAAAGTCCGAAAATCAATCTCGGATTGGGCAATGAGATCACTGAGAGATGCAATATTAATACCGGCTGCCTCGCCTTCTATCATGGATTCAGGCAATGCTTGTAATGCCGGGTCATACAACGTCCATTGCGATAAAGAGGAAAGTCGACTGCTGGTGAGTTGTAAATTGTAATGTAGAGTTTCAGTTGCACTGATTTCATCTTTGATAGTGAGTGCAGCGCGTTGAGCATTGTTCAACAGATAATTCAAACGTCGTTGTTCCAGATATTCGCGACTCTGCACAAAATTCTTCAAACTGCGGGCGAACGTTTGGAGGACTTCATGCACCGTACCTCCCTGCTCCAGCAAAATTTGCGTCAGTCGCAATAAAAAGCGCTGTTCTTTCGCATCTAGCTGCACTATAAATTCACGCGACATCACGCTATCCAGCGCCTGTTCCAAGGTGCTGGCTTGCTCTGGATTAGTGAGCAAGCGCCAGAAGGCGGAGAAAGTCCTTCCAGCATCGCTATCAGCGATTAAATCGATGCCAGCGAATAATGCATCCAATACTTCACCGCGGTTGCCATCACTCTCCATAATGTGCTCACGAAGATGCCGATTTAATTGCTCAAATTCATCCCGCACTCGGCGAAAATCACCGGTCAGCCCATCAGCCAGGGTGATGATCTCTCGTATCCGTTCCAAAGCAGTGTTGTGAGCAAGCACGCGGATCTGGCCATTATGAATGGCATCAATTTCTTTTTCGAGGCGTTTCTGTTCTATGGTGAGTCTATCAATACGTCGGAATTTGTCGGTGTCAGTATCTTCCGCCAAGCGCACCAGCGCTTCAATTACCAAAGTCAAACGGCTTTCAGTGGCGGCGGAATAAGGTTGAGTTAAATTGGTTGCAAATCGTATTGCCTGGATCCCGGCGCTGGATAGCTCATATTCTTCTTCCGTGGCATGGGCTGAGAAACTTCGCTCTAAATAACCGTCTGCAAGCCAACTGGAGATATAGGCTTGCGCAGTTTGTGGAAAATCATGACCTTGTGCACGCAAACCTTCCAGCTCGCGCTCAATACGCTCATAAAAAATGGAAGCGGGCAGTTTGGTTTCGTTTTCATAAAGATGGGTTTGTAACAGAGCAATAATCGTAGGGCCATTGTCAGCAGCCAGCAGTTTCCAAAGCGGTTGGGAACGTAGACGTCGGTAGCTGGCGATGGTTTTATCTGCTTTCATGGTTCAAATGCTTGGGTATACAATGCTAATCAAGTGTCGACATTATAGGCAGACTAACCACTTTTGTCTATGCAGCTTTTTCCTGAGCAATCATCCATTTTTCTAAATAGTTTTAACATGCTAAATTGGCTGGTTTGTTGACAATACCGGACTTAAATTAACTCCATTTCAAGTTTTTTACATGTATTGAGACTGCCATTGCATCATAGTCTTTGACTACAACATAACCCTGCAAGCCAATTTCGGTAAATTACCTGATAATCCCATTGCTTGTTTTGCTAACCAATGTTTAACGGGGGAAGCCATACCTAAGCTGCAAAGTCCCAGATTTCTGGTTAGTTTCACTGGCAGCAGAGTGCTGGAGAAAATATTATTTAATGCATGAGTGAAGTGCAGCACCCGCATCTGTTCTGGCTGGCGCCAGGCGAGGTATTTTTCTAATACGGTTAATGAAGCCAGATCTTGCCCGACTGCTATAGCTTCCACGATGACCTGTGCTAATGCTGCTGTATCACGGAGGCTTAAATTCAGACCTTGTGCGGCTATGGGATGCAAAGTATGTGCTGCATTGCCCAGCAATACTGCACCGGGAGTTATCTGCTGTAAGGCACATAGACTGCGCAAAGGCACTGCACGTCGATGTGCTACTTCTAGTAGGCGACCTAATCGGTAACCCCAAGCACGCTGTAATTCTTGCAGAAACTTTGCATCAGGCTGACTATGCAGCAGCTGAGCATGGGCGGTTTCAAGTACCCATACCAGCGCATACTGATGATCTGGCAAAGGCAATGCGGCCAAAGGACCTAATTTGCTAAATCGCTCATAGGCCATATGGGGAGAATTCCCCGAAACTTTAAGCGTAGCCATTAGCGCAACCTGGTCATGATCCCAGGTTTTTACTGTAATGCCCAGTAAGCGCCTTACTAATGATTCACTGCCATCAGCCGCTACTAATAACCGAGTCGACAATAGGGACTCTCCCGCCGCCGTTTTGATCGTTACGTTATAACCGGTATGAGATCGCTGTAAATACGCTAATTGTGCTGGAGATATCAAGTCAATATGATTTTTTTTAAGGACCGCTGTACGCAAAGCGTTGAGTAATGAAGGGGCAGGAATTACCTGTCCCAATGCTTCCATATGCAGATCCTTCGCCCAGAACTGCGTGATTCCAAAATGCTGAGCGCTTGAGACATGCACGGATTTAATAGCCGTCGCAACCGACTGTATATTGTCAGCCAAACCCAAGGTATTGAATATATTACAGCTGGCTTTAGAAAGAGCTAATGCGGGACCTTCTTCTTTACGGTTAGTAGCAATCTTATTAATATCAGTCGATTCTATGATACCGACCTTAATAGGCTGATTTGCTAAAGCCAACGCCAAGGTAATCCCCACCAGTCCACCGCCAACTATCAACACATCATAATGGCCCACCGCAGGTCTGGTAATCATCAGGGGTGACTTTCGACCGACGAAATTATAGCTGATTCTTTTGCCCGTGCACGTAACTTTAAGTCATTCAGCAAAATTAATGTAGCCGATATAATCAAGGGATAAAATATCAATTGCAAAATAAAATGGTAGCCAGTGAATAAGAACATCCGCGCCTGACCTGTGAAGAGAATTCCCAATGCTTCTACCCCCAATATAGCCCCGCCGACTAGTCCAAGAACGATTAAGCTACGCCACCAACTGCCCTTCACCAAATGAGTACTGCGAATAAATGCGGGGATCACCCGAGAATGCTCAAGCACAATGAGAGGTATTGCAAAATAAAATATGATAAATATATATACATTTATGATCGCACTAACGACTAGATATACGGGATGTTGCGTGAACAAATTAAAAAGCAGGTTAAGCGCATATTCAAATAAAAATATAAATGCCCCGATGCCAAAAAACATGAGATTACTAGCTAGCACTGCCAGATAACGCTTTCTCGCCACCTTGAAGGCAGCTTCAGGTTTCATGTGGCCACCCAATAAAGCCACATTGGATAGCGTCAAAATCACAATATATAAGTACCAGGTAAACAGTACAAAACCAATCAAAGCCACACAACCGAAAATAGGATTAATGACAAAAAACCAGGGCACTACCAGATGCACCGCAGCGGAAAGTGCCACTAAAAGCCAGGCTTGGGCGAATATAGTGGGGTATGCTTTAATGATAGTAAGTACCAGGCCTACCAGAGACAGCGGTTTAGTAGAATATTTTATCATTTATTGTCTCTCTCCTTAAGGTTGTTTATTTGGTTCATTCGTAACTGCTCACTTCGTCGTCCCGCGGCTTGTCCGCGAGATCCAGAAATGAGGTTTTTATTAGCTTTTTCCTGGATCCCGCGGACAAGCGCGGGACGACGGGACTGAGCTGGCAAGGGTGTGAACAGTTACGTTCATTCCTAATCCGGGATCATGGGATCTGTATAGTTACATTTTTTTAAAGTTTCTCTGCCATCAACTGCTCAATAGCCGTTACTGTTTTAGGGACACCCGCGCTCAATACTTCATAGCCATCCTCTGTAACTACTATATCATCCTCTATACGCACGCCTATCTTCCACCATTTTGGATCCACCCCCTCACTACCCTGGGGAATATAGACCCCTGGTTCTACTGTAAATACCATACCTGGCTTCAAAACTCGCCAATTTCGTCCTAACTTATAAGTGCCAGTATCATGCACATCCATTCCTAACCAATGCCCGATATTATGCATATAAAACCTGCGACAAGCCTGTCTGGCCAGTAATTCATTGAGTTCACCGGTTAACAAGCCAATTTGTAGCAGCCCTTCTGTTATTAACCGCTCAGAAATTTCCTGTAACTTTACCCAGGGAACTCCAGGCTTAACCTGATCAATCACACCCATCTGCGCAGCTAATACTACTTCATAGACAGCGCGTTGTTCAGGCGTAAAACGGCCGTTAGCAGGAAAAGTGCGGGTAATATCCGCAGCGTAATACTCATACTCAGCCGCCGCATCTATTAAAATCAAATCGCCATCGTTGATTTTGGCGTTGTTATCATTGTAGTGCAAAACACAAGTATTGGCACCGGCACAGACAATATTATTATAAGCTGGCGAGCGGCTACCGTGTTTAGTAAATCCATAGAGCAGTTCAGCCTCAAGCTCATATTCCATCTTACCTGGATGGCAAGTCTGCATCGCACGGCAGTGTGCTTCAGCTGACATCCTGGCTGCTTGACGCATCAAATCCAGTTCCATCGGACTTTTAATCAGGCGCATTTCATTTACGATGCTTTCAATGTTCAAAAACTCATGCGGGGCATTAACTCCCGACCTAACTTTAGACTGCACTTTCTTGATCCAAGTTAATACGCGACGATTAAATTGCATGTCTCTGCCAATGTGATAATACAAACGATCACAATTTTCTAATAATTTGGGCAGTTCTTCATCCAATGACGTAACAGAAAAAGCTTGATTGGCTCCAAAAACATTACAGGCTCCTTCCTGACCCGCTCGGGGACCATCCCAGGTTTCTCTGGCAGGATCACGGGGGCGATTAAAGAGGATAAACTCTCCTTGAGTACGACCAGGGACGAATACTGCAACTGCCTCAGGCTCTTTAAAGCCAGTTAAGTAATAAAAATCACTATTCTGCCGATAGGGATAATGACTATCGCCATTTCGAAAATATTCCTGGGCTGTAGCCAGAATCGCAACTCCGCCAGGACCTATTTGTTTTAATAATGATTCGCGTCTTTTTGCATACTCATTGGCATTTTGCAGCATTGAAGGTTCCTCTCGGTATTTATTTTCGGGTGTTATTTGTCACTATGAATTTTCCAATCCACTTTGTAGAATTTGCAGAATTCCGTTACACTCTTAATAACTTCCTGCTTTTATGCCATAAAAGCCTAAGAAGGAAGATTGTTTTTTCACAATTGCCCCCTACTTATATAGAGCGCCAGAGCAAACTATGAACCAACACTTAAGAAACATCGCCATTATCGCTCACGTTGATCACGGCAAGACTACTCTAGTAGATAAACTACTGCAACAAAGCGGAACACTCAAAGGCCGATCCGCACAGACCGAACGCATAATGGATTCAAACGTATTGGAGCGGGAACGCGGCATAACTATTCTGGCGAAAAATACCTCTCTGGAGTGGCATGATTATCGCATTAACATCGTAGATACTCCCGGCCACGCTGATTTTGGTGGCGAGGTAGAGCGCATTCTATCGATGGTTGATTCCGTATTACTATTGGTAGATGCCGTTGACGGCCCCATGCCACAAACCCGATTTGTTACCCTTAAAGCCTTCAAACATGGCTTAAAACCCATTTTGGTGGTCAATAAAATTGATCGACCGGGTGCCAGACCAGAATGGGTCGTGGACCAAGTATTTGATCTGTTTGACCGCTTAGGTGCTACCCATGAGCAATTGGATTTCCCTATCGTTTATACTTCGGCGCTAATGGGTTATGCCACTTTAGACCTCAGCCAAACCAGCACTAATATGGAACCCTTGTTTCAGACTATTGTCGATAAAGTCCCACCTCCGGAAGTCAATGTCGACGGCCCGTTCCAAATGCAAATTACCACACTTGACTATTCCAGCTATGTGGGTGCCATCGGTATTGGTCGCATTACCCGTGGCAAAATTAAGCCTAATACCCAGATTACCCTGATCGGTGCAGATGGCAAAACTCGCAATGGTCGTATCTTGCAAGTTCTAGGCTATACCGGGCTGGAACGTACCGAAATTCCCGAAGCTGAAGCGGGAGATATTATTGCCATCACCGGCATTGAGAATCCACGTATTTCCGATACCTTATGTGACCCCACCAGTGTGGCCGCCTTAACACCGCTTACAGTGGATGAACCCACTGTCTCCATGACTTTTCAGGTCAATAATTCTCCATTTTCCGGCAAAGAAGGCAAATATGTCACCAGCCGACAAATTCGCGATCGGTTGCAGCGTGAATTAATTGCCAATGTGGCCCTGCGCGTCGAAGATACAGCCGATCCTGATAAATTCAGGGTTTCGGGACGGGGTGAGTTGCACTTGGGCATTCTGATTGAAACCATGCGTCGCGAAGGCTATGAATTGGGTGTATCGCGACCGGAAGTCATCATCAAAACTATGGATGGCGAACCTAAAGAACCTTATGAAAATCTATTAGTGGATTTAGAAGAGACCCATCAAGGCGCCATTATGGAAAAACTGGCGGCCCGTAAAGGTCAGCTGCGCGATATGGTGCCGGATGGAAAAGGACGGGTGCGCCTGGATTATATGATCCCCACCCGCGGCTTGATCGGTTTCCACACTGAATTTTTGACTACCACTTCGGGTACTGGTTTGTTATATCATGTATTTGATCACTATGGCTCCCTGGTCAACGCCAATATCGGCGAACGCAAAAACGGCGTTATGATTGCCAATGCGCCCGGTAAAGCTACAGCATTTTCGCTATGGAATCTTGAAGAACGCGGCCGCATGTTGATAGGTCCGCAGACGGAAGTTTATGAAGGAATGATCGTCGGCATTCATTCCCGAGATAATGATTTAGTGGTGAATGTAATCAAAGGCAAACAATTGACCAATATCCGCGCCGCCAGCTCCGATGAAAATATTATTCTGACCCCACCGATTAAGATGTCATTGGAACAAGCACTGGAATTTATTAATGAGGATGAGCTGGTGGAAGTGACCCCCACGTTTATACGACTGCGAAAAAAATTCCTCAAAGAGCCAGATCGCAAAAGGGCCATGCGGTCGGAGTAGCTCTAAGAGTCAAGCTCTGTAGCCCTCACTGCGGGGGGGGGGGGCGTTGTTGAATAATTCTCTTCCTAACTATCCGAAACTCTATGATCCCCTCTCCCGCAAGGGGAGAGGGGATACAGTGCTTTTCCAAAAATGGGAGTGAATTATTCAACAACGCCCCCTAACGGTCGCGGCTCGGTAAGTTGCGAAAGCAGGCTTAGTCATACTAAGGCTCTGTAAAACAATAACCTATCTTTTTAACATCCCATCTAAGACCCATCTTCGCAGGCGGGAGGGGATAGAAAAACACTTACATAGAACAACCGACGTAGTCGTCCCGGCATGGAAGCCGGGATCCAGATCACAGGATGTGAAAGTTTCGCTTTCCTGCGCCCTGGATCCCGGCTTCCTGCCGGGACGACGTTCCGTCGACTATGCGCGCATTTTTCTACCCCCTCCCGTCTGCAAATCTGAGTCTCATCTGGGCGCTAAAAAGATAGGTTATTGTTTCACAGAGCCTAAGTCAACACCGCCGACTTCTGATGCTCTACAAGTCTTTTGATGCCACTTTCCGCCAATCCCAGCAAAACATTTAATTGATCTTTAGAAAATGGCGCCTTCTCCGCCGTCCCCTGTATTTCAATAAACTCACCACTTTCCGACATCACCACATTCATATCCATATCCGCATTGCTATCTTCCTTATAATCCAGATCAATCACCGGATTGCCCTCAAAAATACCCACTGAAACTGATGCTACCCAACATTTAAATGGGTTAGTCTTAATGAGTTGCCTCTGTTGCAAATAGGTAATCGCATCAAACAAGGCGACGCATCCTCCGGTTATAGCCGCCGTGCGGGTCCCACCATCGGCTTGCAATACATCGCAATCAATAGTAATCGTGTTTTCTCCTAACTGCGATAAATCCACAGCCGTTCTCAAAGACCGGCCGATTAGCCGCTGAATTTCCAAGGTACGCCCACCTTGTTTACCACGACTGGCTTCGCGATCACTGCGCTCATGCGTTGCTCGTGGCAACATCCCGTACTCAGCTGTTACCCATCCCTGACCACTGTCTTTCAAAAAACGAGGTACGCCTGGAACGACGCTGGCGGTGCATAACACTTGGGTGTCGCCAAAAGCGACTAATACTGAACCTTCAGCATGTTTAGTAAAGCGGCGCGTAATGTTTATGCTACGCATGTCTTGTGGATTTCTGTTGCTGGAACGCATAGTGTGTACCTGTAAAGTTCTAAATAAAGTCATATGACGGCTGTTGTATAGTATGCTAGCATAATTGTTATGGAAAAAACCGTTATCTATCCAGGGACCTTTGATCCCCTGACTCATGGTCACGTACAACTAGTGCAACGTGCTTTACGCCTTTTTGACCATGTTATCCTGGCAATTGCCGCCAGCGCTGCTAAAGCTCCTTTATTATCACTAGCTGAACGTGAAGAGCTCGCTAAAACCGTATTTGCAGCCTACCCAGCGGTACAAGTCACAACTTTTTCAGGGTTAATCGTTGATTTTATGCGGCAGAGACATATTCTGGTTATGTTGCGCGGTATCAGATCCGTTAGCGATATGGAATATGAATTCCGCCTCGCTACTATGAATCAATACATGTATCCGGAAATGGAGACTATTTTTTTAAAACCCGATGAAAAATTTGCGCATATTTCTTCGACTATTATTCGGGAAATTGCGCATATGGGAGGGGATTTATCGGCGTTTGTGCCGGAGCAGGTAGTGGCTGCATTGCAACAGCGTGGGAAGTCATAGTGGGTAACTGCCTGTCTTCGATGCTCTATGATCCTCTCCCGTGCGGGGCATTGTTGAATAATTCACTCCCATTTTTTGGAAAAGCACTGTATCCCCTCTCCCGCAAGGGGAGAGGGATCATAGAGTTTCCCATAAATAGGAGCGAATTATTCAATAACGCCCCCCCAGGGGGAATCATAGAAGCATCACTTTACAACCAATAAAATTAATCTTGAACTATAGCCATGGCCCTTAAAATAACTGAAGATTGTATTAATTGCGACGTATGCGAACCCGAATGCCCCAATCAGGCTATTTATCAAGGCGAATTGATTTACGAAATTGATCCCAGTAAATGCACTGAGTGCGTTGGCCATTTTGACGTACCGCAATGCCAACAAGTTTGTCCTGTTGATTGTATTCCCCAGGATCCAGCTCATCAAGAAACTAAACAGCAATTGCTGGATAAATATCAACAGTTAAGTGAAGGATCTTCTTGAAGTGCCAGTTGATGGAGATCCTTCACTACGTTCAGGATGACAGCCAATATTCAGGATGACAGTCACATATTACTTCAGCAAGTTCACCAAAGACCAAACCCCAGCAGAAACTAATCCTGCTGCTGGCAAAGTGACTACCCAGGCAAGGACAATGCGTCGGGCCAACCCCCAGCGCACAGCAGATAAACTATGGGTTGCCCCTACTCCAAAAATAGCGCCCGCTATGGTATGGGTGGTAGATACGGGTATCCCCAAATCGGTCGCCAAAAATAAGGTGCAAGCACCGGCGAATTCGGCGCAGCTGCCGTTGATGGGTTTAAGCTTAGTAATGCGCATACCCATGGTTCTGACAATACGCCAACCACCGAGAAAAGTTCCCAGTGCCATCACAAAATTACAAGTCACAATGACCCACAATGGCACATAAAATTTGTCGCCCAGCATATGTGATGAGTACAATAAAATGGCAATAATACCCATTGTTTTCTGTGCATCGTTAGCGCCATGGCCAAGGCTCATCAATGCCGATGAAATAAATTGTAATTTCTTAAACCAATTATCTACTTTATGACGGGTAATTTTAAAAAACAGCCGCGTAGCTAAAAACATCAGCAATAATCCGAGCACAAAACCCAATAATGGCGATAGAAAAATGGAAGCCACTACCTTACTGATGCCGGGGAAGTTGAGAGAATGAAAACCAGATTTTACTAGAGCTGAACCTATTAAGCCGCCAATTAATGCATGTGAGGAACTGGAAGGTAAACCATACAACCAGGTGAAAATATTCCAAAAGATGGCACCACATAATGTGGCAAAAATTAGCTGGCGATCAACGATTTCCGGCATAATTAAACCGGTGCCAATCGTGTTGGCTACATGTAATTTAAAAAATAAAAAGGCAACAAAATTAAAAAAAGCTGCCCACAGTACCGCCCAATGAGGCTTTAAAGTACGCGTTGATACGATGGTAGCAATAGAATTGGCAGAATCATGAAACCCATTGAGAAAATCAAACACCAACGCCAAACCGATCAACAATATGACCAGAAGCAATTCAGAATGCATTTAGGAATACTCCAACACGATACCCTTAACAATGTCAGCCAAATCATGGCATTCGCGGACAATGTAAGTGCTATATTCGTATATTTCCTTTGTTTTAAGTAATAATTTGAAATCCATTTCTTGCGCGAATAAATCACCTACACCCTGTAGCATGATCAATTCCGCTTTATTATCTGCTTCGCTAATTGCGCGACATAAGCGAATAATTTCCGGAGCATTTTTAAGATATTCAAGCTGTTTCAAAGCCGTTCTAGTGGCAACAGCAGCTTCTAATACACATTGGGAAATTTGCTGCAGACCTAAAGGCAGTGAAGTTAATTGATAAAGTGCAATACGTTGTGTAGTGCGATTAATCATATCCAATATATCATCCAGTTTACGCGTTAACTGGTGGATATCATGGCGGTCAAAAGGAGTGATGAAGGTTTTATGCAGTAAGTCAAAAGTAGCACGCGCGCAGTTATCTGCAATGGCCTCATGCTCTGCGATGTCTTTCGCATATTGCTCTGTACCCGCTAAGTCTTGCATCAAACGCACGAACAGCTCAGCTGCACTCACTAGCTGGTGTGCAGCCTGTTGAAAAAGCTCAAAAAAATTGTCCTGTTTTGGTAATAGCTTTTTGAACACTAATGATAGCTCCTGTTTTTCACCGAGAGCCGGCAGTGTAAACTATTCCCAGGCGCTATCGCAAGCGGGAGAATTTCCGACCCAGCCTTAGTTAATGCCTACGCTCGCTTACCACCACAAAATCATTCAGGGATACACTACCCAAAGGTAGCAAAAATAGTATAATTGAGCGGAGTACAATATCGATCTCCCTACCCGGGCGTAGCTAAAATTACTTATCGGCGGATAAAATCCTAATGACCACACTTGAAACCTTTGCAAGTACCCAATGGGATGCTGAATTCCTACCTGAGACACAATTACAAGCACTTCAAGCCGTAGAAATAGGAAAATTATTGTTTTTCCCCGAGTTAGCTTTTAACTTAACCTCTGTAGAAAAGAATCTCTTAGCGCCCGAGTTGGTCGACACCAAAGCTAAAAATATTAGTTTCAATAGTCAATCTAACACTATAAAAGGTGCGCTCGCAGCTCCTGAACAATGCGAACAACTTAAGGTAATGCTGGCTCGATTTGCAAAACAGGCCTACTTGCTTATCAACCGTATTTTCCCTCACTACCAAGGGGCAATCCAAATTGGCCGCACCAGCTTCAGACCAGTTCAGGTCAGCACACGACAAATGTCCCCGCGCAAGGACGACCGGCTATTACATGTAGATGCGTTCCCTGCCAACCCCAATCAAGGTCGCCGTATTTTACGCGTATTCAGCAACATCAATCCGCAGGGCGAAGATCGGGTTTGGCGCATCGGTGAACCATTTGAATCTGTTGCAATACGTTTTTTACCCGCTATCCCTAGACCTTGGCCTGGAAGCAACAAATTATTACAGCGATTGAAAATTACCAAAAGCCTACGTACTGAATATGATCATATTATGCTTCAGCTCCATAATCGTATGAAACAAGATGCCTCCTACCAGAGACAAGTGAAACAGACTGAACTACGCTTCCCTCCAGGTAGTAGTTGGATAGTTCAGACTGATCAAGTATCCCATGCTGCCTTAAGTGGCCAACATATGCTGGAACAGACCTTTTATTTGCCTGTCTTCGCTATGGCGAATCGCGACCAGTCTCCGTTAAAAATATTGGAACGCCTTGCTGGGAGGGAATTAGTTTAGGCACTGTAAAACAACTCACAATTACCAGGACAGGATCGTATTTTTCTGGCATTATCTGAATGTTCATGCATTCCCAAATTAAAAATATTGCAATGATCCTTAACAAGGTCACAGGTAACTAAATAATGCCAGACTTAACTATTACTTTTGAGCAGCCATTAAATGAATATGTCCGGGTATGCCTGCGCTTGGAGCATTTATTTGCCCAAATCGACCAGAATCTTGAAGGTGAGAGTTTGTGGAAATGCCGGAGCGCCGTGTCCGGTATGCTAGAAGCATTAAATGTTATTGACCGGCCTGATTTAAAATCTAAAATTACCCAAGCCTTGACCCAACATGCCCATGCGCTTTCTCAACTTGAAGAAAAACCACATGTGAATCGCGAAAAATTAAAAGAAATTCTTGCAGAGCTGTTACAACTGACAGAGAACCTCTATAAAAATCAGGATAAAATGGGCCATACGCTGCGCAGCAATAATTTTCTCAATGGAATCCGCCAACACATGGCTAATCCGGGGGGAGCCAGCCCTTTCAGCACCCCTGCCTATTACTTATGGTTACAGCAGCCTAGCAACGTCCGCCTGAAAAATTTGTTGGATTGGTATAGTGAATTCGATCAATTGAAAGTAGCCGTTAAATTGTTACTGCAATTGACCCGTGGCAGTACCTCACCGCAATCTTTGCTGGCATTAAGCGGTTTTTACCAACAAGGCCTGGACTCAAAAAATGCCTATCATCTGGTGCGTGTGACCGTTCCTTTAGAATCATTGGTTTACCCAGAAATCAGTGTGGGGAAGCATAGATTGAGCGTGCGGTTTCTTGAACTGAATGTACATGATCGCGCTAGTCAGAGTGCTGAAGATATTCCGTTTGACCTGACCTGTTGTTTGCCACTCGTGAATATTTCCTAATAATTATACATTCACGGCCTGTTGCAATAATTCAAGAATCGGCTTATTTGCTGAGAGCATATCTAGATCACGTAATTGTACAAAAGTCATCCAAGCAATTTCCTGGCCCTCACACCCTTGCGCTTCTCCCGAAAATTCTTCAATTCGCCAGGCTTCGATCCATACTCGACGTTCGGCATAATTGTAACTGAACTGGGTAAGTGGCGTTGCGCGGTGCACGATAATTCCCACTTCTTCGAGCATCTCACGTTTTAATGCCTGTTCTGCACTCTCTCCCATTTCAATTTTACCGCCCGGGAATTCCCACTTGCCCGCTTGGACTTGGTGAGAGGGCCTGAGCGAGACCAGTATTTTGCCTTCTGGATTAAATACAATACCGACAGCAACGGGGATAGTGGGCGTATTAGGCATAGAGTTCCGGTAATAAAACGCTTTTTCTTGTTAAAGGCTTTGTTGAATAATTCGCTTCCTAACTATCTGAAACTCTATGATCCCCTCTCCCCTTGCGGGAGTTGCTATGCTGAATAATAGGGAAAGAGGTATGTGCCTTCGGTTAAAATATAGTTTTAACCAATAACCTCGACAGGAGGAGGCACATACCATGAGAGATTATACAGGAAAAACCGTGTTTGCTGGAATTGATGTTCACAAAAAGACATATGCAGTAACGTGTATCTGTGAGGGTATGGTAATGAAAACAGACACCCTGAAGGCAACTCCTGAGGAGTTAGTGCATTATTTACATAAATACTTTAAAAATGCGCAGATTAAAACGGCTTATGAAGCAGGGTTCTCAGGATTTGTATTACACCGTCATTTATTAGAAGAGGGAATAGACAGTCGGGTGGTTCACGCGGCTAGTGTAGAGATATCAGCCCGAGATAGGGTAAAGACAGATAAGCGAGATTCATTAAAATTGGCAACACAATTAGCCGCAGGGCGTTTAAAGGGCATTCATGTACCTAGCGTGGAGCGAGAAGCTTACCGCGAAGTCAGCCGCATGCGGGAAAAAATCGCTGAGGATAAGCGTCGAGTAGGAAATCGCATCAAGAGTTTGCTCTACCGTCAGGGTTTAATAGGCCCCGACGAGACCCCCGTCGTGAGTTGGAAATGGTTACAAAAAGTTCGGGCGTATGATTGTAATCCTTCGGTGAAGTATTGTCTGGACACCTTGATCTCTCAATGGTGGGAACTGGCGAACCGATTAAAAAACATAGAGCTAGAGTTAGCTAAACAGGCGCAAGCAGATAAAGAGCTGGAAGTCATTTATCAAAGCACTCCGGGGATAGGTCCAACCCATGCCCGTGTGTTGGCGAATGAATTAGGCAATATGGAACAGTTTAAAAACGAGAAGCAATTATTTAGTTTTACCGGATTAACCCCGAGCGAGCATTCTTCAGGGGAGCATAAACGACTAGGACATATGAGTCGTCAGGGTCGATCTATTCTACGCAAAACATTGGTAGAAGCTTCATGGACAGCGATAAGAAGAGATAAATCATTAATGGATATTTATCAGAGGATCAGTATCACTGCTGGTAAGAAGCGGGCGATTGTTGGGGTAGCGCGACGCTTAATTGGACAGATTCGGAGTTGTTTCAAGTCGGGGCAACTCTATCAAATACGCAAATCAGAAAGCATTTGCAAAAAGACGGGTGAAGTACTTCCCACGGCCCTTTAGGGTGGTAGAGTTTAAATAACAAGGAGGTTTTGCTATGAATGGATTGAAATGGGGGCCTACCCCAAACCCCGAGATATTTGTAGACGTGATACAGGATAATCGAATCTGTCTCAAGTAACAGGGCAACCTCGAAGCTGCCCTGGAATCACGTCACGGTCATCGGCGTCACCGCCTGTACCGTGATTAAATTATAGCAGAAAGTATAAACAGGAATGTTTTTGTAAGAAGTACCGTAACAATTATCTGTGACCTCGTCATACCCTGTTGTGAGGCGTAGTTTGGCCACCACGTGCGGGAGTTTGGGGCGCAGACTTTTATTCCGTCCGAATGGACAACTTGTGGCGGTTTTACGGAATTGACCACGAATAGCAGATTGGGCCAATAAGGCTTTGCTAGTTACGGTAATCTAAATAAAAACAATAGAGTTTTATGCTTAAACTGGCTTATGTAAATAAATAAACTTTATTTACCGGAGGCGCTCGTACCCCTATTGACAAATCACATAGCAGAGGGTTAGGGAGAGGGGTTGGTGTGGCATTCATTGGTGAAAATTAAATGGTAAATGCTTAATATTACCCCTCTCCCTAACCCTCTCCCGCAAGGGGAGAGGGGATACAGTGCTTTTTCCAAAAATGGGATCGAATTATTCACAATGCCCCATGACAATTCTTGTATTTTTTACCCGAACCACAAGGACAAGGATCATTACGGCCAACTTTCGGTTGTTCTCGCACGAAGGTTTCACCCGTAACCACGCCTGGAGATGGCAAAGGGGGCGGTGGGGCCTCAAGTGCGAGCGATAAACTGGCCGCTTCCGCGTGGACAAATTGCAAATTATGTATAGTCGCTTCTTTAAGACGCTGTGCTTCCAACTTTTCAGCATCAGTGGGTTCCTGTACCTGCAGGGTATATAAAGTCGATACTACATCGCGCTTGATACTGTTCAACATACTGCTGAACATCAGGAAAGCTTCGCGCTTGTATTCTTGCTTAGGATTTTTTTGAGCATAACCGCGCAAATGAATGCCGCGACGTAGATGGTCCATTGCGGCGAGATGTTCGCGCCAATGGCTATCCAGACTTTGCATCATGACGGATTTCTCTAAATGGCGCATAGTCTGATCGCCTGCGCGCCTTTCTTTTTCCTGATAAACTTTGGTTGCTTCCTCGATGATATGTTCTCGCAAAGTTTCTTCATGCAATGTCTCATCTTGTTCCAACCAAGTGCGTATATTCATACGCAAGCTAAGCTCTTGTTCTAATTGCTGTTCTAAGCCAGCAATATTCCACTCTTCTTCTAAGCTTTGCGGCGGAATAAATTCATCGATAACCTCCTGCAAAACATCGGCACGAATAGCTTCAATGGTATCGGAAATGTTTTCAGTTGCCATTAATTCATTACGCTGCTGATAGATCACTTTGCGCTGGTCATTGGCTACATCATCAAATTCCAACAATTGTTTACGGATATCAAAGTTCTGACCCTCCACTTTACGCTGAGCATTTTCTATAGCGCGGGAGATTAATGTATTTTCAATGACCTCATGCTCCTGCATTCCCAATCGGCGCATAATATTTCCCATGCGTTCCGAAGCGAAAATACGCATTAGGTTATCTTCCAGAGATAAAAAATACTGTGAAGATCCGGGATCACCCTGACGACCAGAACGACCACGTAATTGATTATCAATACGTCGCGATTCATTACGTTCAGTCCCTAATACATGCAGTCCACCGGCAGCCATGACTTGCTCATGCCGCCGTTGCCACTCAGCGCGCAGACTTTGCTCAGTTTCAGCCGTGGGATTGTCCAATTCAGCCAAGTCGGCAGTCAAATTTCCGCCCAACACGATATCTGTTCCGCGGCCAGCCATATTGGTTGCAATAGTGACTATTCCTGGGCGACCTGCTTCGGCGATAATTTTCGCTTCCTGCTCATGAAATTTGGCATTGAGAACTTGATGAGGGATTTTTTCAGAATTTAAGAATTGCGACAGATATTCTGACGTTTCAATCGATGTCGTACCTACCAGAATGGGCTGACCTCGGCCAACTCGAGCTTTTATATCTTTAATGATTGCTTCAAATTTACCTTTTTTATTGAGGTATACCTGATCGCCCAGGTCCTTGCGGATAACGGGTTTATTGGTAGGTATAACTACAACTTCTAGACCATAAATCTGCTGAAACTCATAAGCTTCGGTGTCGGCGGTGCCTGTCATACCCGCTAGTTTGTGATATAAGCGAAATAGGTTCTGGAAGGTAATTGAGGCTAAGGTTTGGTTTTCACTTTTGATATCGACGCCTTCTTTAGCTTCAGTAGCTTGGTGTAAGCCTTCTGACCAACGTCTCCCTGGCATGAGTCGCCCCGTATGTTCATCAACGATAATAACTTGCCCGTCTTTAACAATGTAATCAACATCGCGATGAAATACCGTATGCGCTCGCAAGGCCGCATAAAGATGATGCATCAGAGAAATATTTCCTACGTCATACAGGCTGGTGCCATTTTTTAATAAGTCGAGCTGCGCCATCAGAGTTTCGACTTGTTGGTGACCTTCTTCAGTTAAATAAACCTGGCGGGTTTTTTCATCCACCTTAAAATCACCGGGTCCATTTTCTTCTAGCTGTCGCGTCAGCTTGGGAATGATGGTGTCTATCTGCTGATATAGCTGGGAGCTTTGTTCCGCAGCACCAGAAATAATCAGCGGGGTACGCGCCTCATCAATCAAGATCGAATCGACCTCATCCACAATGGCATAATGCAGTTCGCGTTGTACCTTGACCTCTGTCAGGAAGGCCATATTATCGCGCAGATAATCAAAGCCAAATTCATTATTGGTGCCATAAGTGATATCTGCCTGGTAGGCAAGTCTCTTCTGATCGGGATCCATATTGGGCAGGTTAACCCCTACCGTTAAACCAAGGAACTCAAATACCGGTTCCATCCAGGCCGCATCGCGCTTCGCCAGATAATCGTTGATGGTGACAAGGTGGACTCCTTTGCCAGTCAGGGCATTTAAGTAAGCTGGCAAAGTGGCGACTAAAGTTTTGCCCTCCCCAGTACGCATTTCCGCAATTTTCCCTGAATGCAGTACCATACCGCCAATTAGCTGCACATCGAAATGGCGCTGACCTAAGGTACGTATACTCGCCTCTCGCACTGCAGCAAAAGCTTCTGGCAGTAGGCTATCTAATGCTGCGCCCTGCTGCAGGCGCTGTTTAAACTCATCGGTTTTAGCACGCAATTCAATATCAGTTAAGCTATGGAATTCAGGTTCCAGGCTATTTATTTTTTCAACCAGTTTATGCATGCTTTTTATAAGCCGCTGGTTGCGGGTGCCAAAAATTTTGCTGAGTATTTTTAACATTCTTTTTTAAATGCCTTTTAAAATAGATCTAGAAGAAATCGCAATAAATAATTTTTCGATGATTCACTATAAAACACTACGCTGCCAAACCCACCAAAACAGCTGAATAGTTACCAAAAGTATGGCACACTGGCCGCAAAGACAGCTTATTTTTCAATAATTACCGCAACGAGTATGTCATAAAATGCCCACCCAATCCAGTCAATACCCGAACCAAACCGCACCGAAGAAGCTGCTTGAGCAGGTGCAGCAGAACGGTTGGTATCGACAGCTAGCTGCAAGAGTACGACAGGTTAATCATCTGCAAACCCTATTTTTACAGGGGGCAGATCTGGAATTGGCACAGCACTGCCAAGTACTGGAATTCAATAATGGATATCTTAATTTAGGCGTCCGCGATGCCAATTGGGCAACTCATGTGCGCTATAATACGCCTGATTTAGTCAAAGTATTACGGTCGCATCCGGAATTCAGTAGTTTAAAAGGTATTAATTGCTATGTATATCCTGATCGGACACCTATTCAGCCAGCCACATCACCCCAACCTAATCCCATTCATGCGGAAAGTGCAGCCTGTATCGCTGAAGTAGCGAAAGCTATTGTTGACCCCAGATTGAAAAATGCTTTACTGAAATTAGCGGGCAAAAGTTCCCGCCTTTAAAAATAGCGGGAACTGACCAACGTCAAGCTTAATGCAGTGTAATTTCTACACGGCGGTTTTGTGCCTTACCAGAGGAAGTGGCATTGCTAGCAATCGGATTACGATCACCATAACCCATTACGCTAAAGCGACCACCTGAAACTCCTTGGCTAATCAAATAAGAGGCCACGCTTTGTGCACGTCTTTCAGACAACTGCTGGTTGTAGGAAGCAGCTCCGGAATTGTCAGTAAAGCCAGCAACCAATACTGCTGTGCTGCTATACTTTTTGAGCACTAAGGCCACTGAGTTCAGCACGTTATAAAACTGTGGCTTAACATCAGAGCTGTTAACAGCGAATGTAATATCACTGGGCATGATCAATTTAACCTGGTTCCCATTCTCCACTACACTCACACCTGTCCCTTGCAACTGTTGTCGCAACTCAGCCGCCTGTCTATCCATGATATTTCCGGCAACTCCGCCTACGGCAGCGCCTATACCTGCGCCAATTAGGGTAGCCGTAGTATTATGACCAATCAACTGACCCGCTAATGCACCCGTTGCAGCTCCAAGCCCTGCTCCAATTCCGGTTCTACTTGCCTGCTGCTGGCCAGTATATGGGTTGGTAGTACAGCCAGTGAGCAATACGACGCTACTGAGAACTATGGCCAAAAAAGATAAACGTAGTCTTGTAATCATTTTGTTACCTCTTGGTGGATTATTATGAATTTATCTATCAGTAAATCGGGCTGGATTTTAACGCTTTTAGCAGGCGGTTGTATATGCCCCGTTTCCATCTAATATCTTATGGCACTGTAAAACAATAACTTACTTAAAATCTGTAACGTATACCCAGACCAATTGCTGTAGAACCGTTATTTTCTGCATTATATAAGCCATAAACTCCCGATCGGTGGTGAATGCGCGCTACCAATTCCCAATGTGGATGATTGGGAACTGCAAATGTAACTTCCATCATTAAATAGTTTAAAACCTTTTGAGGGGAATCGGTTTTATCATCGGCATCATTACCCACTTCGATAGAAGGGACCTTACTATCAAAAGAAACACCTTCCCCTAAAGCAAAAGTGGTAGTGATATACTTATCCCACGGAAAATGCCCCCAGCGAAAAGATACATAAGGATTGAATTCATAAATGGGACCCACTGGGTCATCACGATAAGTAAAGTTGCCTACAACTTCTACAGTGGTAACTATTGGTTGTAAAAAACGCCGCAATGGATTATCTACTGAGAGCTGATGGGAAAACTCGATCGAATACAGTGTTTCTTGAGCAAATGTATAATCCTGAATAATGACTTGACCCAAGGTATTGTTGGTCATACGACCATAATAACCCATAACAGCCCACGGCAGATCGGTCATTTGCAAGGTAGGAGCGGATGATGTAACAGCAAGACTAGGCGGACTCAATACCATCAATATTGGGAACACTGCTAAAAAAATTAGGCGTTTCAATGACAACCTCAGCTATAAAAATTAATCATGCCTCCCTGGAATAATGAATTTCTGCAAAAAATTATCTGCCAAATAATAGAGAAACCGAAGGAAAAAACAAGTGTTTTAATACAGATCGAGTATATGTTCAACTAGAATAGTTTCAAAAACTTTGGATTTTAACAATAGTTTTATAAAGACAACCCCTAAGGCTCTGTAAAACAATAACTTATCTTTTTAGCGCCCAGCTGAGGCTCAGATTTGCAGGCTGGAGGGTGTAGAAAAATGCGCGCATAGTCGACGGAACGTCGTCCCGGCAGGAAGCCGGGATCCAGGGCGCAGGAAAGCGAAACTTTCACATCCTGTGATCTGGATCCCGGCTTCCATGCCGGGACGACTGCGTCGGTTGTTCTATGTAAGTGTTTTTCTACACCCTTCAGCCTGCGAAGATGAGTCTTAGATGGGATGCTAAAAAGATAAGTTATTGTTTTACAGAGCCTAAGTATCAATGTCTTTTACAAGACGATCCAAAGTATCTCCAATATTTTTAGTCTGTAATTTTGAAACACCTGCACTTGCTGCGAAAGTTTTCCATTCTCGCACAGCCGCAGAAACTTGAGCTATGATCTCCAACGCTTTATCCTTCTTTATATTCCCGATAGCCGCAAGCTCTAATAACTGTTCTCTCTTTGGATTTTTCCCTTCACCCATTATCATAGTGGAATGTTCGCCGGCAGGGCCGGAAGAAAATGTCAAGTCATAAGCTGGGGACACGCTCCAGGTACCCTCTTCATCCATCAAAAATGAAAAGTTTTTAGCATGATCATCACGATTATGGCTGAGCACATTAAAGACGGCATTTCTAAACTGAGTCTCGCATTGTCTTACATCACGCGTCAAATAAAGGGTTGCCTTTATGACTGTTTCATAATCAAGAGACAGTTCTTGGTGATCGGCATGGAGAAGCCCTGCCATAGTATGCATATGGATACGCTGACTATTTTTACGGTCAAAGCGTTTAACCCCAAAAAAGCCCGATCCCTTTTTTGATGGAAAAAGCTTTGCGTCTGGAACATCAAGGCCTGCACGGTCAGCCATCACATGATAAGCATATTCAACATTGCTAATATCTTTAGAATCTAGACTGGACCTAAATTTGATGAGCCAATCTTCATTTTCAATTCGCAACAATACCTTAGGACGCGCCCCTGCTGAGGAGCCGCCTAAAGCAAGCAAATTATCAACATATTCATCATTTTCTTCAAATGTTTGTTGTATCTCATAGTCAATTTCATCGAGGTCAGTTACTAAAGTTACAGAAGACTCCCGACTTTCAGGTTCATATGAAAGTGCCCCCATACCGTGAGAGCCTACTAAGCAAAGGCGATCAAGCGAAGAGAGGCTACCTGGATTCACTCCCAAGTTCATCAGTTTACGATCCAGTAACAATCGTCCCCAACCATCTGGTAGACTATCGTTAAAAACACCGAATAAACCTTCGAAAGTTCGGTCTGTGGATGAAATCACACCCGTTTTGAGGGGTAATTTAAAAGGCGATAACTCAAGGCCACTTTTGATAAAAGCGACATCATATTCAAAAAATATCTGCCTACTTTTAAGAAGCAAACGCCCAATGAACTGCCTTGCACCAGAGCGGTGGTAATAAACATACACTAGATTTTGAGGCGTAAATATCATTTTCTACCTCTTTTTCTTTTCCCATCTTTCATTAACGCATCAAGCGATAAAACTTGTTCTGGTTTATCAGTAGAAAATAAAGTATGAAAATCACTCATTGATCCAAGTGCCAAAGCCAATTTTAATAAAGATTCCAGAGATATCTGCCCAGTTCGCTCAAATTTCTTTAAAACACCATAACTCACCCCCGATTTCTCTGATAAAGTTTGCTGACTTAAATCAAGGGAAAGCCTTTTGACGCGTGCTTTTTCAGCGATTTTCTTTCGCATCTCTTGTGGCATTACCATATCAATAGATATCATAATATCCTCTAAATATATATGTAGCTTATAATTGATATTATAGTATCTATTGAAAAGCGCATCAAGTTCTTCTTTACGTCATTTTAGGAAAATTAGAAACATTACTAAATAGTTTTAATAGCCGGGATATGTGTAAATTACAAGTGCTAACCTGTCGTAAAACAAATGTTTTGCAACTAGAATAAATACTCATTGGCATTTTTTTCCCTAACCCTATAGTTATCCATACCGCAGACAGGCTAAAATGACGCTATGCTCAACCATACCCCCCAAAAACCATTTATCTTAATAGACGGTTCTTCTTATCTATACAGGGCCTTTCATGCCCTACCGCCACTGACCAACTCGCATGGCGAACCTACTGGGGCGGTCTATGGCGTTCTTAATATGATACGTAAGTTATTAGCAGACTATAACCCTGAATATATGGCAGTCGTGTTTGACGCGAAGGGGAAAACCTTCCGTGATGAGATTTATCCAGCCTATAAAGCTAACCGCCCCCCCATGCCTGATGACCTACGAAAGCAAATTGAAACGCTACACGAAGCGATTAAATGTATGGGCTTACCTCTAATCAGCGTAGAAGGAATAGAGGCTGACGATGTGATCGCTACTTTGACACAACAAGCTTTAAAAAATAATTGGCAGGTGTTGATCTCTACGGGTGATAAAGATATGGCGCAATTGGTCAATGACCAGGTTACCCTGATTAATACTATGTCTGGAACACTACTGGACCCTAAAGGTGTATTGGAAAAATTTGGCGTGGCTCCAGAACATATCGTCGATTATCTGGCTTTAATTGGGGATACTTCAGATAATATTCCTGGCGTTCCTAAAGTCGGTCCTAAAACAGCTGCAAAATGGCTGCAACATTATGGCTCCCTAGAAGCAATTTTGGCAAATGCCGAGAAAATCTCCGGAAAAATTGGCGACAATTTGCGGGAAAGTGCCGCTCATCTGCCTTTGGCGCGCAACCTCGTCACCTTACGCTTAGACGAACCTTTACCTTATTCCATAACCGAGCTCAAACCCGGTCAACCAGACCGCATACGTTTGTTAGAATTATTTAAACGACTAGAATTTAAAAACTGGCTAAAAGAATTGCTAGAGCATGAGTCAGCCGAGAAACCCGTGGTGGAATACCAGCTCGTATTAACTATAGCTGAATTAACCTTGTGGATAGAACGCCTTAAACAGGCAAAAGAATTTGCCTTTGCTATAGAAACTAACAGTTCAAATACATTAGATGCGCAAATGGTCGGCGTATCATTTGCGATTAGCGCCAATCAGGCAGCGTATGTGCCAGTAGCACATGACTATATCGGAGCTGCACCACAATTATCACGTGAATACGTTCTGGCGCAGCTGACCCCCTTATTGGAAGATCCGCAAAATACTATCATTGGACATAATCTGAAATACGTTATTGGTGTTTTAGCGAATTACTGCATCGATCTGGGCGCGAAGCTATACGACACCATGCTGGAATCCTACATTTTAGAAAGCAGTAATAACCGACACGACCTATACACCCTAGCTTTAAAGTACTTAGGTCAAAAATCCTTAAGCCTTGAAACCTTGGCTGGAAAAGGAGTTAAACAACTAAGTTTTAATCAGATCGATCTTAAAGACGCTGCACCCTATGCAGCTGAAGTTGCGGACCTTAACTTACAACTTCACCATATCTTATGGCCCAAAATTGCAGGTAACGAAGATTTAAAATCTGTTTTGGAAGATATCGAGGTACCATTACTTAAGGTCTTATCTCATATAGAGCGTAATGGGGTACGAATTGATCCACATCACCTGGCTCAGCAAAGCGCAGACTTGGCACAACGCATAACAATTCTTGAGACTGAGGCTTATGAACTTGCAGGCAATAGGTTTAACCTATCTTCTCCCAAACAATTACAAACTATTCTCTACGAACAATTGCTGCTGCCGGTATTAAGCAAAACTCCTGGGGGGGTACCTTCAACAGCAGAACCAGTGTTGCAAGAGTTAGCCTTGGATTACCCATTACCGAAGCTCATTCTGGAACACCGTAGTTTATGCAAGCTCAAATCGACTTATACCGATAGCTTACCTCGACAGATTCATCCTAGGACAGGGAGAGTGCATACTTCTTATAATCAAGCGGTAACCGCAACTGGGCGCCTGTCTTCAACCGACCCTAATTTGCAGAACATCCCCATCCGTAACGAACAAGGCCGCCGCATCCGCCAGGCTTTTATCGCCCCTCCCGGTTATAAAATCATCTCAGCAGATTATTCCCAGATTGAATTACGTATTATGGCCCATTTGTCTCAGGATCCCGGATTATTAAAAGCCTTTTCGCAGAATAACGATATTCATACTATTACCGCGGCGGAGGTGTTTGGGCTGCCTTTGGAGCGGATAACATCTGAACAGCGCCGCTATGCCAAAACCATCAATTTTGGACTGATCTATGGCATGTCTTCTTTTGGTTTATCCCAACAGTTGGGAGTATCGCGGGAAGTCGCTCAGGCCTATGTTGATAGATATTTTGCTCGCTATCCAGGCGTTAAATTTTATATGGAAGCCATTCGTGCTATAGCACGCAAGCAGGGCTATGTAGAAACACTATTAGGCCGCCGACTAGCTATTCCAGAAATTAATAGTAGCCAAATGCAACGTCGTCGCGGCGCCGAACGCGCCGCCATTAATGCCCCGATGCAAGGCACCGCTGCCGATATTATCAAAATAGCTATGATTTCACTGGATAACTGGCTGAAAGTAAGTAAAGCGGATATTAAAATGATTATGCAAGTACATGATGAATTAGTGTTTGAAGTGGCTGAAGAACTGGTTGAAATGGCCATACCACAGATAGAGAAACATATGGTACAGGCCATTAAATTGGCGGTACCCTTAGCAGTAAATATAAGCATGGGTAACAATTGGGATGAAGCGCACTGAGCCTATCCAGTACTTTCATAATGGTGCAACAACCAGAATAATTTTTAGGGGCAATCCCTTCTCCCCAAGGCTGCGGGATCGACCCTCAGCCCACATGAGAAAAGAATGATAAGTATAAAAAATTATGGCGTCCTTCTCACCTGATCGCCATTAACAGTAATATAAATGTAATAGCCTTTTTTTTGATCGCCTGTGTAAAAGCAATTTACATAACTATCGACGAAAAAATCACAAAGTTTACTCTCCCATTTGCCTGTGGTCGGATTCTCCATTTCGAAATATCCCCATTTGGCAACTGGCTCTCCTTGTAGATCAGGGGTGTCATAAAAATGAATTTCCAGCTTCTCGGGAGGAGGAGGTCTTGATCTATCAACAATCACATAATATTCCTTCGACATTTGTGGGGATAACTCAGTATACAAAAAAGACCTGTTAAACAGAGTGGGAATGCTAGTAACATAGGCGCTAGTATATAAGGGTGTCACCCAACCCGTGTTAGTTATCTCGATAGTAAGGGGAAATTCCGCAAAGCTTGAGATAGTTAAAAATAATAAAGTGCATCCCCATAATTTTCTTTTCTGCATTGATATTCTCCCTGTGGACTGATCTTAGATTGCCCCACCCCAAAATCGGCAAAGAATTATCCAACCACGTCCCGCAAAAAGGGACACAGCGGGAATTTGGTTTTTAGTAATAAGAAAAAAACGCCCACCTTTATTAAATATAGCGAATTTATGGGGTTTTACCAACCTTCTGTTAATTCGGCGTTAACGTAATTGCTGTCATCCTAAACGTTGGGGATGACAGCCGGACGTATGGCATCAAATGGATTTATTAAGTGGAATTTTGTACAGAGCCTTGAGGAAATGTTAGGATATCGAGATTTTTTTACTAAAATGGCTGAGTTTGCGCCGTCCTACTACCAGCCTTACTCTAAATTCGGAGTTATTTTAAGTGATTCGAATTCTATTAGTCGATGACCACATAGTGGTCCGCACCGGCATTAAAATGTTGCTTATTGATGCGTTAGATATTCAAATTGTCGGTGAAGCCGGAAATGGAGAAGAAGCTATTCATATGGCCCGGGACCTTAAACCGGATATTATTTTAATGGATGTGAATATGCCCGGGATCGGTGGGTTAGAGGCGACCATGCGGCTATTACGCAATGAGCCTAATACAAAAATTTTGATTATCAGCGCCCATATAAATGACTTTCTGCCTGCAAAATTAATCAGTGTGGGTGCCCTAGGCTACCTGAGTAAAAATGCCTCTCGAGAACAGATGATCGAAGCCATTGAAACCATCCATGCTGGAAACCGCTATGTTGACCCGAGCATGGTAGACAGCCTTGTCATGCCTCGACTTAATACCAAAGACCCCTCCTCTCCCCCCCTAGAAAAGCTATCTGAAAGAGAGCTGCAAATTTTATTAATGGTGGCCCGAGGTATGGAGGTAACTGAAATCGCCAAGAAATTGTTTCTAACTAATAAAACCATTAACGGTTATCGGAGCAATATCTTTAAAAAATTGCACGTGAAGACGGACGTTGAAGCTGCGCGGATTGCTATTGAGCAAGGATTAATTGACGCAGATAGTCAGTGGCATTAAGGCTCTGTCAAACAATAACTAACAACATTATTTTTTAATCTGGAGAACCCATGTTTAGCAGCCAAATGAAAATTGAGGATTTTGACCCAGAAATATATCAGGCAATTGAAGGAGAAAAACGCCGCCAGGAACAGCATATAGAACTCATCGCTTCTGAAAACTACACCAGTCCCAGAGTTCTGGAGGCGCAAGGATCTGTACTAACTAATAAATACGCCGAAGGGTATCCTGGAAAACGTTATTACGGTGGTTGCGAATATGTAGATATCGTTGAACAATTGGCTATAGACCGCGTAAAAGAGCTATTTAAAGCCGATTTTGCCAATGTTCAGCCACACTCCGGCTCTCAAGCCAATGCTGCTGTCTATATGGCGATACTTAATCCAGGGGATACCGTATTAGGCATGAGCCTGGCACATGGCGGACATTTAACCCATGGCGCTAAAGTTAATTTTTCTGGCAAAATATATCACGCAGTGCAATATGGTCTAAATCCTGATACCGGGGAAATCGATTATGAACAAGTCGCCGCCCTGGCAGCAGAACATCGTCCACGTATGATAATGGCCGGTTTTTCAGCCTATTCCCGTATTGCTGACTGGCAAAAATTCCGCGATATAGCCGACTCAGTTGGGGCTTATCTGGTAGTAGATATGGCGCATGTAGCGGGCCTGATCGCCGCCGGTGTCTACCCCTCTCCGGTGCAAATTGCTGATGTAACCACTTCGACTACTCATAAAACTTTACGCGGTCCGCGCAGCGGCTTTATTTTGGCAAAATCTAATCCGGAAATTGAGAAAAAAATAAATTCCAGCATCTTTCCAGGACTACAGGGCGGTCCATTAATGCATGTCATCGCTGCCAAAGCGGTTGCTTTCAAAGAAGCTTTACAACCCGAATTCAAAACTTACCAGCAGATGGTGATCAATAATGCCCGTAAAATGGCACAAGTTATGATGGATCGTGGCTATCAGGTAGTCTCTGGCGGCACAGATAACCATCTGTTTCTCATAGACCTTATTCAGAGAGAAATGACCGGTAAAGATGCTGAGACGGCTTTAGGACTAGCTAATATTACAGTCAACAAAAATGCTGTCCCCAATGATCCGCGCTCACCCTTTATTACCAGCGGTCTTCGCCTGGGAACGCCGGCGATTACCACCCGTGGCTTTAAAGAAGCTGAATCTGCAGCGTTAGCCAGCTGGATATGCGACATACTGGACGATCACCAGAACCAGCAAGTTATAGAACGGGTGAAATCCCAGGCGCTGGATATTTGCAATCATTTTCCGGTCTATGGTTAACATTTATGCGTTGCCCATTCTGCAACACTCCAGACACCAGAGTAATAGACTCTCGGTTTGTTGATGAGGATAATCGCGTGAGACGGCGCAGGGAGTGTACAATTTGTAATGAACGTTTTACCACTTATGAAATCGCGGAATTAGTCATGCCGCAGATTATCAAACGTGATCAGACGCGAACCCTTTTCGACGAAAAAAAACTACGCTCCGGTATGATGCGCGCTCTGGAAAAACGTCCTGTGAGCGCAGATAAGTTGGAAGCCGCCGTAGCTCATATTACCCATCGCTTACGTGATACGGGCGAGCGGGAAATCAGTTCGGCTTATCTAGGTGAGCTGGTGATGGAGGAATTACGCCTGCTGGATCAGGTAGCTTATGTACGCTTTGCCTCAGTTTATCGTAGTTTTCAGGATGTGCACGCATTTCGGGATGAAATTAATCGGTTAGAAGAAAAAGAAACTTCGCAGCGATCGGAGTAAAAGCCTTAGGCACTGTTTTACAGTGCCCTACCTCAAGAGACTCTTATGACAAAAAAATCACCTGCCCCACGCCGTCAGGCCCGCCGTCTCGCCTTACAAGCGGTTTATCAATGGCAATTAGCAGCAGCGTCCTCACACGAAATCGAAAACCAATTCTTACAGGATTATCCTCTGGATAAAGTCGATGTTCCTTATTTTCTGGAATTATTGCGCGGCGTGGTTAAATGTTGTCCTGATTTAGATGAACATATGAAACCCGTACTGGACCGTAGTATTGAAGAGTTAAATCCGGTGGAATTGGCTATTTTACGCATCGCATTGTATGAATTTGCCTACCGTGTAGATATTCCCTATCGGGTGGTTATTGATGAAGCACTACGTCTCGCAAAAACCTTTGGAGCTATTGAAGGGTTTAAATATGTAAATGGTGTATTGGATACTGTTGCCCGAAGGTTACGCTCGACTGAGGTTCAAGGATCAGGAAAATCTCAACAAAAAAGTTAGGCAAAAAAAATGCCTATTTTGATCCTGGTCCTGCGTTTTACCGCTGGAACCAGAACCACTTAGGCAAGTTCTTGGAGCATCCCTTTGTCTTAACACCTTTTCTAAAGACTGCGGGAACCTCTCCTTACAATTTAATTATAGTATAAATATACTAGCTTTCCTGTTTCTTTGATTATTTCATTCTCCAGGGGACTTCAATAAACCCTGGAGATGAAATACCCGTACCAAATCTGCTTTGGATCACGATGCAATCACCTCTACCTCTTTGCATGTGATCCAAAACATACTTTCAGTGAGTTTGATAATACTTATAAACTCACTCCTTCTGGGACGCAGAGAATTTCCTTTTTCTATTTTTATTATAGAATAAAATTGAGAAGTTGCACCTTAGGCTGCAAGTTTTTTTCTTGGCATAAACACGCCACCTTTCGAAGATTAGGACTATCACTCGAGGCCAATATGCATGAGTTCAATTTGATTGAGCGGTATTTTAAATCACAACATAAACAACGCGCGGATGTAATCCTAGGCATCGGTGATGACTGCGCCCTATTAAGACCACCAGTAGACCAATTATTGGTGGTTTCCACTGATACAATGGTGGAAAATATCCATTTTCTACCGAATACCAATCCTCACGCTCTAGGTCATAAAAGTCTGGCGGTTAGCTTAAGTGATCTTGCCGCAATGGGCGCAGAGCCCGCCTGGGTTATGTTATCAGTTTCGCTACCATTGGTTGATGAGCAATGGATAGCAGACTTTTGCGTAGGATTTTTCCGCTTACTTGACGATTATCAGCTACAACTAGTCGGGGGAAATACTAGCGCCGGCCCTCTTAGCATAACCACCCATGTCACTGGTTTTGTAGCGCCAGGCAAAGCGCTACAGCGAAACGGCGCTAAACCGGGTGATGATATTTATGTAACCGGACATTTGGGAGATGCTGCATTGGGACTGCGCTGTCTAAAAAAGCAGTCCGCTTTGCCGCACAGATTGCAAATGGAAGTGATATACCGCTTGGAATACCCAACCCCTCGGATAGCAGTAGGATTGGCCTTAAGGAATATCGCCAGCGCTTGCATTGATATTTCAGACGGGCTAGCCGCCGACCTAGGACATATTCTTAAACAAAGTCAGGTAGGCGCAGTGATTATTGCAGAAAACCTGCCACTCTCATTCACTTTATTAACGCTACCCTCAACTACCGCCTGGGAACTGGCGTTAAGTGGCGGCGACGACTATGAATTATGTTTCACTGCTGCGCCGGATAAGCGCTTAGCCATTAGTAACTTGTGCGAGAGGTTGTGCTGCAATTGTCAACGAATTGGCGTTATTGAAGGTGCTCCTGGCTTAGAGATAAAAGATGCAGGTGGACAAGTTTTTAACTTGCAGCATAGGGGATATGAGCATTTTTAATGCTTTCATTTTAAGGTATAAACGCTTAAAATTCCTTTTTGCTAAAAATAGCTGAGACCCTTATTAAGGCATATCTTCATGAAACATACTTATCCACCAGCCAGTAGCATTCGCAGCATTTGGCGAAATCCCATACATTTTATTGCTTTTGGTTTCGGCGTCGGTGTTATACCTGTAGCTCCGGGCACCTTCGGCACCTTAGCGGCTATTCCGCTTTATATGTTAATGATGAATCTACCTCTGATATGGTATATCACCTTAACCGTACTATTTATCATCGGCGCAATAGTTGTCTGTGATATTGCATCTAAAGATCTTGGGGTGCATGATCATCCGGGGATGGTTAGCGATGAAATTGTGGGATATCTACTCACCATGTTGGGTGCGCCCATAGGGCTCTTCTGGATCATCGTAGGCTTTTTGTTATTTCGGTTGTTTGATATCTGGAAACCCTGGCCGATCCGCTGGATTGATCGCAAAGTAACAGGGGGGTTAGGGATAGTGTTAGATGATTTATTGGCTGCGATTTATGCTCTGGTTATCTTACAAGTGCTGGCAATGATGCTGGTTTATTATGAATAGAATTGTGAGAGGGGTTGCCGAAGGCTGAAACCACCTATCCTGCAATTAAACCCCTTTAACAAATTTTTTTCTTAACAACAACACCCCCCCATAGATTACACTTCCCCAAAAAATATACACCCAGACTAAAAACCCAAATATAAAAATAGTTTGAAAACGCACACTAAACACCGAACTCACCAATGCATTTTCCGCCAAGTTCAAAAATGCCAGCAGCGTCACTGAAAATAGCATATACATAATACCGCAGCGCTGCAGAACAAATTTATACGCAAAATAAACAGACGCACTCAACATCAAAAACAACGCTATGAATCCGTTTAGCAACGTAAATGGGTAAAGTAACCCTGTTAAGTTAATGGAGTAGTAACGTGTAGTATTCTGGGCCAGCCCTTTAATAATATATTGCGTCACGTAATAAAATTTCAAATAGTAAACCCGCAACATTTCTTGGGTATTATTTTTCCATAATGAGGAATAATAACTAAGTAAAGCTGAGTTATAAGCCGTCGTATACAGTGTATCTATCCGCGGATCAATCCGCTGCGCGATTTTTAAGCCGACAAAATCATTCCAAATAATTTTTTCTCGTTCGGAAAGGGCATTTTTAGGGGTTGCCAAACCCAGTACTACCGAGTGAATGACAGGGTGAGTTCTAGTCAGAGATATAGGACCTAGCTCCACAGCCACTAAATAGCATAAGCAACTAATGGTTAATATTTTTACTACAAGAAAAATTAAACAGCCTTTAAATTTAGTTGCGCTTTCCTTGAGCACATAAAATAAATAGGCGAAGTTTATTGCCAACAAGGAAAACAGCAGTGACGAGCGCCCATAAAATAACCACAATTCCAATGCAGAGCTAATCACCAAAAGTGGAATAGAGTATCGCCAGTGTCGATATAAACCATAACGCATTAATAAGCCATAAATAGCGACAATAGCTAACATACCAGGCAGCACAAACCCATGAATATTTAATGCCTGGATATTGGGATTAACGTTGCTGAAAATCGCCAGTAAGTTGACTACCCAAACCGTAGGCCAGCGCACCCCAAGGCTGAGTAAATAAAAGGTAAATACCCCTATCAGCATTATCTGCAATAAACGCATGGCAATAGCAAATTGTAGAAAAGTCATATTTCCAAAGGTGCTAATCATCGCTTTATCAAGCCAATATAATGGCAAACCTTCGGCTATGTCTAGATTTTTTACCAGCTTTACTGTGGTGGGCATATCTTTAATATGTTGCACGCAGTATTGGTCTAAAGGCATCAAATTAAATTTAGGTAAATCAAATAGAGGAGTATGATCCGTGACTTTTCCCGAGCGTATATTAATAGCAATTTGCGGATCAATAAAATGACGGCTATGACACAGCTGCGCATTAATGGCAGCTGATAATTGATAATTGGTATCGCGATATACGAACTGAAAATCAGTGGGCCAAAGGATATTTTTTATTAGCAGCAATGACGTCGAAACCACAATCAGCAATGTCCAGAAAAAAGCATTACTTGGCTTGCGGGGTTGACCTAGTAACCAGGTAGCAATCATGCCAGGCCCGCTTGCCGCTTAAGGACTGCCAAAGTCAGGCGGGTAACGGAAACTAATTTGCCACGCTCATCGACAATCTCTATACCCCAAACCTGAGTCGTTTTCCCCATATGAAACGGCTTAGCTGTGCCGGTCACCCATCCAGAACGCGCTGAGCGGATATGGTTGGTATTAATATCCAAGCCGACACAGTAAAAACGTGAACTATCAACACAATAATTAGCGGCCGTACTGCCTACTGTTTCCGCCAACACACAGGAAGCACCGCCATTCATTATGCCTAGCGGTTGCCGGGTGCGCGGGTCAACAGGCATACGCGCAACCAAATAATCTGCCCCGATTTCAGTAAACTCAATTCCCAGATGGTCTGCCATAGTATTTTTACCACGAGCATTGACCGTGGCTAAGTCGAGGGGAGTGCTCCATAAGCTCATCGAGATACCTGTGGGTTAACTGCAACAAGATAACCTGAGATTTTAGGGGAAAATTTGCGGCTGTGCTAGTTTATCGTGCCTAATTTAATACTAGCTATTAATAGGGTCACTCGATCCACCCTTTGATTGAGAGATCACGTGATTAGATTTCGTTTGTATTTTTTTATAGTTGGTTAATGCTTCTTTAAACATTCAAAGTTTGCGCTCACCATTGCAACTACTAATGGACTGTCAAGTGATCCTATAACTGGTATAGTAGGAAAATTTAACCCCCCCCCCTCTCTCTATAAAAAATCATGTTAGGAACGCCCATGACTACCCATTCAAAAGTTTTACCCACCGTCTGCTTGTTGGCGCCATTTGTATTTAGTTTTGCCTTCGCCATGGATGTGTACATCCCGGTAGTGCCGGAAATGAAAGAATATTTTCAGACCAGTCAAGAAAATGTGCAGATGACTTTGACCTTATTTATGCTGGTGACTGGCGTCGGTCAGCTGTTTATGGGTCCTCTCACCGATCAGTATGGCCGGCGCAAAGTGATTTTACTCGGTGTGCTTTCATTTATCGTGGGCTCTTTAGTATGTGTACTGGCCACTTCAATTGGGATGTTAATTCTTGGCCGGCTAATACAAGCATTTGGCGGTTGCGGAATGATGGTGGTGGCATTTGCCATTGTGCGCGACAAATTCTCTGGCAATGACAGTGCAAAAGTGTATAGCTTTTTAAATTGCGGACTGGCTATGTCGCCGCTGTTTGCGCCGATTATTGGCAGCTATTTGGCGAGTTGGTTTAATTGGCGGGCGGAATTTATCTTTTTAATTGTATTAGGCGCATTAGTACTCATTTTAGCGTTGTGGAAAATAAAGGAAACGTTAACCATTGACAAACGAGTGAAGGTGGATCGGCATATTTTTCGGCGTTATTGGGGTATCCTCACCCACCCTGTGTTTATTTCATATGCTTGCTGCACTTCAGCCGGGATGACTATTTTCTTTATTTTTTTCTCTAGCTCTCCTTACATAATCATTAACTTATTACACGCTCCGGTACAGAATTTTGGCTATTATTTCTTTACGGTGGGATTCACATTTTTTTTAGGCAGCATGATCAGCGGAAAGATTGCCGAGAATATCGGTCCCTTTAAAACTGCACTCAGTGGTTCTATTCTAATGCTGGCAGCAGGCATTACAATGCAGCTATGGTATCTATCCTCTGGGCTAGGCGCAGCACAGTATCTGTTACCCTGCATGTTAGCAGGCCTAGGTGGCTCATTTATGATGGGTGCGGGGGTGGGCGGAGCTATGCAACCTTTTGCTACTATAGCTGGCTCTGCAGCTGCATTAGTGGGTTGTTTGCAGTTTTTAGTCGCAGGGTTGATTGGTTCGTTCGTCATGCGATGGCAGGTTTCGTCTACTACGCCGTTGGCGGTTACTATGATAATTAGTAGCCTTCTGTCTATTGCGGCTTTAACGTGGTTGTTGATGGGGAGGAAGCATAGACCTTCTTAAATATTTGATGAACTAACCTGTGCTGAATAATTACAGCTAGGCGTTATCTCTTCTTTTCTCTGCCACTAGATGCTGCCCCCTTCCTAACCTTCCCCCGCTTGCGGGGGAAGGTTAGGAAGGGGGCAGCATCTAGTGGCTAAAACTCAAATTCCGCAAAAAATATACCCAAAACCCTGCCTCAAGGATCAACATACCCAACCAGTCTGCACTTAACATTATTATTTTTGTGGAAAGAATACTTGTTATTACAACCATTCACACTACTGCAAGTGGCAACGTTATTAACAGCAACGTAGGTGGTAGCAAAAGTCTGGCAACCACTGCTACCACAAGCACTAGTGCTACAGCCGTGAGCGCCGCAGGCGTTATATGATTTACAACCACCATAAGATTGACAGCCATTCAAACCGGCATAAGGATTCGCCATACCGCTATTAAAACCAGAACATAATACCAATTGATCTCCTACATAAGTAGCTGTCTCCGGTCCGTACACTTGAGTCTCGGTATTGGTTGCGCAGCCTTTCAATGCCAAACCAACAGCAACCGCAACCGCTGCTCCCAGGACTTTGTTTGGAGTGTTCATGTTTCTGATCCTATATGAGAAATCCTGGAAAGATTATATACTTTATGCTAGCTAGTGTAACTAGCGGTTTAAATGCCGCGTTATTTTAGCACTTTTCCATTATGGAAAACTTTAAGCTGCATTAAAAGTCGACCGCAGATAACGCAGCCTTCCAGGGTCTGTCGTCATGGCTCTCCCTGCTACGTCGTCCCGCGGCTTGTCCGCGGGATCCAGTAAAGAGCCTAAAACCTGCTGAGAGGGTAAGGAACATCTGCCAAGCCCCCTGGATCCCGCGGACAAGCCGCGGGACGACGTAGCGGGGGAGAACCGTGACGACATGCCCTAGTTTATCCACAGATTCTGTGGATAACTTTGTGGATATGCCCCTGGATAGATAGCTACCTAGTTGAAACAACAAGCCAGCGCCTCACTTTGCCTATATATTAGTCATCCCCATAATTATAAATTAAATCAATAAGTTATAAAGAGTTCCTCAGATGTAGCTGGATTTTTTGGCTAACTCGTTCATAAATAAAGAGTGTCTGCCAAGCTGTGCATAACAAATTATTACTGGAGAAAAAACAGAATGCCAAAGTTCTTATTATCTATAGATCAAGGCACCACTAGCACCCGGGCTATTATCTTTAATCAAGCCGGTCAACCTATTAGCCTGCATCAGATGGAACTCACACAGTATTTCCCACATCCTGGTTGGGTTGAGCATGATCCAGAGGAAATTTGGCAGTCTACTTTAACCTGTTGTAAGTCTGCTTTGAAAAAGGCCAACCTCTCAGCAGCAGATATAACTGCCATAGGAATTACCAATCAACGTGAAACTACAGTGGTATGGGATAGAACCACAGGCAAAACCGTGCATCGTGCTATTGTGTGGCAGGATCGGCGAACCACAGATTTTTGTCAGGCATTGCACCACGCCGGCCATGAGGCAATAGTGCAAGAAAAAACCGGTCTACTGCTCGATCCCTATTTCTCCGCCTCTAAAATTGCCTGGGTGCTCGATCACGTACCTGGGGCCCGAGCGCAGGCGGAAAAAGGTATGCTGGCTTTTGGCACTATTGACAGCTTTCTTTTATGGCGTCTGACCCAGGGAACACGCCACGCCACCGACGTAACCAACGCCTCACGTACCCAGCTATTTAATATTCATACTTTACAGTGGGACAGCAGTTTACTGGAATTATTTAATGTCCCTTCGAGTATGTTGCCTGAAGTATTCGACAATACAGCAGAATTTGGTGTAACTCATGCGAGCTTATTTGGTCATGAAATACCCATAGCAGCCGTGGCTGGTGATCAGCAATCCGCTTTAATTGGACAGACCTGTTTCCAACCGGGAATGGTAAAAAGCACTTATGGCACCGGAACTTTCCTGGTGGTCAATACGGGTGATCAGGCGGTTATTTCGAAAAACCGTTTACTCACTACCATTGCTTACCGGCTAAAGGGTAAAATCTGCTATGCCATCGAGGGGAGCATCTTTTCTTCTGGCAGTACTATTCAATGGCTGCGTGATCAACTGCAATTAATTAAAAATGCTTCAGAAACTGAACAGTTAGCTGCGAGCCTACCTGATAATGGCGGAGTGTATTTTGTCCCTGCCTTTACTGGACTCGGCGCCCCCTACTGGCGTCCTGCAGCCCGTGCCAGCATAGAGGGTCTAACCCGTGACAGCCAGGCAGCCCACATAGTCCGTGCCGCACTAGAAGCAGTAGCTTATCAAACCCGTGACCTATTGAATGCCATTTTAGCGGATAGCCCCATGACGCTCGCTGAAATACGGGTTGATGGGGGAATGGTCGTCAATAATTGGTTAATGCAGTTTCTCGCCGATATGCTACATCTACCTGTACTACGACCAAAAATTAGTGAGACAACTGCCTTAGGCGTGGCCTATTTAGCAGGTCTGCAAATGGGTGTGTTTGAATCGCTGCAAGAGATTAGTGCTTTATGGCAGTGTGAGCAAAATTATACACCTCGTATGAACGTTGAAGTGGCAGAGGGGCTCTATCAAAGCTGGGAGTTGGCGGTAAGGAAGGTGTTAGCTCCTTGAAGGGTACGGCGGAACAGATTTTGAATCTAAGGTGTGTCGTACAGCTTTTCCACGCACTACGTCGTCCCGCGGCTTGTCCGCGGGATCCAGAAAGAGCCTAACTAAACTGGCTGTCATCCTGAACGCAGTGAAGGATCTCCCTGACGTGCCACTAGATGGAGATCCTTCACTGCGTTCAGGATGACAGTGCGTTTAGGCGCCCCCCCCCCTGGATCCCGCGGACAAGCCGCGGGACGACGTAGCCGTGAGAGGGTTGTGACGAGACACCTAGTTTAAAACCTTATCCACAGAATCTGTGGATAACTTTGTGGATATAATGCTTGCGATTGTGCCAAATACTTGAATCTACGGGCTGCTGCATCACATTGCCCACTTAATAACCAATCCATAAACACCCATTAAAATCAATTACTTAAAGTGTATTCCTCAGGCACTGCTGGATTTTTTCGGCTAAGCTCCTAATGCACAAAGAGTTGGGGCAAAGGCTGTGTATAATCCATTTTATAAAGTATCTTCTGTAACTTGAAATAAGCGACGAAAATTAGCCGAAGTTTGTGTAGCTACCTCTTCTAATTTCGTGTTTTTTAATTGCGCTATACTTTCCGCCACATAGCGCACATAGGCGGGTTCGTTCGGTTTACCACGAAAGGGTACCGGTGCAAGATAAGGCGCATCGGTTTCAATTAAGATGCGGGACAAAGGCACCTGCTTTACTACTTCCTGTAGCGCCTTAGCATTGCTGAAAGTAATAATTCCAGAAAATGAAATATAAAAACCTAATTCTAACGCTTGCTCGGCCACCTGCCAGTCTTCCGTAAAACAATGAAATACACCCCCGATAGTATCCGCACCCTCTTCTCTTAAAATTCGCAGCGTATCGGATGCAGCCTGACGCGTATGAATAACCAGCGGTTTTTGCACCCTTCTGGCAGCTATAATATGTCGGCGAAACCGCTGCTGTTGCCACTCCATATCGCCTTCACAACGATAATAATCAAGACCGGTTTCGCCAAGGGCCAATACTTTGGAATGACTAGCCAATTCAGCCAATTGTTCGACTTCTGGCTCTTGCACAACCGTTTCAGTGGGATGCAAACCAACGGTTACGGCAATATTGTCATGTTGTTCTGCTATGGAAATAAGTTCAGGAAAATCGGTAAGTTCCACACAGACACACAAAAATCCCACTACCCCTTGTGCTTTAGCAAAGTCTAATGCTAGTTCTAGGTTTCCCTGATACTTGGCCAGTTCTAAACGATTTAAATGACAGTGAGAATCAATAAACATAACACTTTTTCCCTATAACAGGTTGTTTTTAATGGTGTGAACTTAGTATACCTCAAAATAATGCGCTATTTTATACTCCGAATAAGCACGAAGTTGTTTTGTGTTATCTACAAATGCCTGATTCATAGCGTTTCATAATAAACTATGTAACAATCCTCAAAATCCACCGTTCAAACAATAACATAAACATATTCCTATGGAGCACTGAATGGTTACCTCACACCTGGGCACTATTGACTGGCTCATCATCGTTATTTATTTTGTATTCGTGCTGGGTATAGGATTTTATGTAAAAAAACAGACCCAGACCGGAAAAGATTTTTTCCTCGCCGGCAGAAAAAATTCTGCCTGGATAGCGGGTATCGCTTTTTTAAGCGCTAATCTGGGTGCCCTGGAATTGTTAGGGATGGCGGGTCAGTCTTATCAGTATGGTATTTTAACCGCCCATTTTTACCTGATAGGCGCCATTCCCGCCATGTTGTTTTTAGGGCTGTACATGATGCCCTTCTATTACCACAGTGGTATTTATTCCGTACCCTCTTATCTTAAAGCCCGCTACAACGAATCAACTCGTACCTTAAATGCCATTGCCTTCGCTGTTATGACACTCCTAGTCAGTGGCATTAATTTATATGCGATGGCATTGGTATTACACGTATTCTTAGGTTGGAATATCTACGCCAGCATGTGGATTTCTGCCTTAACGGTAGGTATCTACGTTGCGCTAGGCGGTTTAACCTCAGCCATTTTTTCAGAGGTCATGCAATTTTTTCTAATATGGGGCGGATTGTTTTTAGCGGTTATTTTAGGCTTAATCGAAGTGGGAGGGTGGAATGAAATAGTAGCGCGCATTCCAAGCGGATTTACCCATTTATGGGCTAATACGGGCAGCTCGCATAATAACCCTATGCTGATAGATTGGTTTGGAATGGCTATGGGTCTCGGTTTCGTATTAGCTTTTGGCTACTGGACTACAGATTTTTTAGTGGTGCAACGTGCATTCTCAGCTAAAGATGTACGTACCGCGCAATTAAGTCCTATTCTGGCTTCTTTCTTTAAAATGACGATTCCGTTGATTGTTATTACCGCAGGTTTAGTGGTATTGGCCTTAGTGAAACTGCATGATGTGAATGCGCTTAATCGTCCTGATGAGGCATTGCTGATTTTAATTGAACGATTTTATCCACCAGGGCTGTTAGGTTTAGGTATTACGGCATTATTGGCGGGTTTTATGTCGGGGCAAGCTGGCAATATCAGCGCCTTTAATACCGTTTTCACTTACGATATTTATCGTGCGCATCTGGTTAAAAATGGCAGTGACTTGCACTATGTATGGATAGGTCGCCTAGCTACTTTAGTGGGCATGTTAGTCAGCATCCTGACTGCCTATTGGGCTATGGGTATGCCGACTATTATGGAATACATGCAGGCGCTGTTCTCTATTGTTAATGCGCCGCTATTTGCCACGATTCTGTTAGGTATGTTCTGGAGGCGCGCCAATGGGCCAGGCGCATTTTGGGGATTGTTGGTGGGAATGACTGTTTCAACGGCCATGTTTCTGCTAGTTAAATTTAATCTTATGTCACCCGCTGACTTCACCCTCTCAGCAGTTGCAAGCCCAATGGCAGCGGATTTTTGGCGCGCTATCTGGGCTTGGATTATTACTTTTGTATTAACCATCGCCATCAGCTTAGTAACCCAACCGCAACCACTGGAATCTATCAGTGGCTTGGTCATAGGCACTCAACCCACCCAGTCGGGTCCGCCACTATTATGGTATAAAAAACCGGGTCTGTGGGCTAGCATCTCTTTTGCCATACTTATTATTTTAAATATCGTGTTTTGGTAGAGGGGGAAGTTATTTTAACTATTCAGCACAAACTGGGTTTCTCCCCTCTCCCGCTTGCGGGAGAGGGGTCGGGGGTGAGGGTGTTTCGTCGGGCACAAATGCAGATCAATACACCCTCATCCCCGGCCCTTCTCCCGCAAGCGGGAGAAGGGAGAAAGCGACCCCGGTAATTTTTAGGAACAAATCTTATGCAAGCCACAAAAAAAGCTAAATTTACTATCTGGACCTTCATTGGATTTATTTTAATTATTTATGGAGTGATCATCAGTGGCGCCGGAATTTATTACCTCTTTCATCCCCCCATCTACACAGCATTGTATCAACTAGACCCTTCGCTATGGTGGGGGCTGATATTGCTAGTATCTGGATGTATATTTTATAGAGTGGATTTAAGGAGACGCTTAAAAAATCTACCTTGAAAATCTAAAGAAAAATCCCAATTTATTTATCAGAATATACCCGATACCTTGAGCATCAACCCGTTTGATCTAATATAGGAAGACGACTATGCCTCGCTTTGACAAATTCACTACCCCTTTGCAAACCGCATTAGCCGATGCCCAATCTAAAGCGGTCGGTCTGGATAACCAATTTATAGAACCCTTGCACTTAATGCAGGGCTTGCTGGAACAAGAAGGTGGCACAGCTTATCCGCTGTTGAGCCAGGCTGGAGTTAATGTCTCGCAGCTGCAGAATCGTCTTAATCAGGCCTTGGAGCGCCTACCCAAGGTGCAAGGGGTGAGCGGGGAGCTGCATATCTCCAATGATTTAAATCGCTTACTCAATGTGACGGATAAAGCGGCCCAAGAACGGGGTGATGCTTATATATCCTCAGAACTATTTATTTCAGCAGCCCTGGAAGATAAGGGAGAATTAGGGACAATATTACGTGAATGCGGTGCTACTAAAGAAGGCGTAAAAAAGGCTATTGATAAATTACGTGGTGGCGAAAAAGTCGATAACCCTGAGGCCGAATCACAGCGTCAGGCACTGGATAAATACACCATTGACCTCACTTCACGCGCCGAGCAAGGAAAGCTTGATCCTGTCATTGGTCGAGATAATGAGATACGCCGTACCATTCAGGTATTGCAACGACGCACCAAAAATAATCCAGTTTTGATCGGTGAACCAGGTGTGGGTAAAACCGCTATTGTTGAAGGCCTGGCCCAGCGCATCATCAATAATGAGATTCCCGAAGGCTTAAAAGGTAAACGTGTATTAGCGTTGGACATGGGAGCTTTAATTGCTGGCGCTAAGTACCGTGGGGAGTTTGAAGAACGGTTGAAGGCAGTATTGAAAGACTTGGCCAAGCAGGAAGGACAAATCATATTGTTTGTCGATGAACTACATACCATGGTAGGTGCCGGCAAAGCCGAGGGTGCAATGGATGCCGGCAATATGTTGAAACCGGCTTTGGCGCGGGGAGAATTGCATTGCGTAGGGGCTACTACCTTAGATGAATACCGCAAGTATATTGAAAAAGATGCAGCATTAGAGCGACGCTTTCAAAAAGTATTAGTGGATGAGCCCAGTGTCGAAGATACCATCGCCATTTTACGCGGCTTGAAAGAACGATATGAACTGCATCATGGCGTAGAAATTACTGACCCCGCCATTGTTGCCGCCGTCACCTTATCCCATCGATATATCACCGATCGGCAATTACCTGATAAGGCCATTGATCTTATGGATGAGGCCGGCAGTAAAATTCGTCTGGAAATTGATTCAAAACCAGAAGTAATGGATAAATTGGAGAGGCGGCTAATCCAGCTGAAAATAGAGCGTGAAGCCCTCAAAAAAGAAAATGACGAAGCCAGTAAAAAACGATTACAACAGTTAGAAGATGAAATCAAAAAGTTGGAAAAAGAGTACTCTGATTTAGAAGAAGTTTGGAAGGGTGAAAAAGCGGCATTACAGGGCGCTCAACAGATTAAGGAAGCACTGGAACGCGCCCGCCTAGAACTGGAATCCGCCAGACGCGCCTCTGATTTGACGCGCATGTCTGAATTACAATATGGGCGTATCCCCGAACTGGAAAAACAGCTGAACGCAGCCATGCAAATGGAGAAAAAAGAAACCCATCTGTTGCGTAATAAAGTAACCGCAGAAGAAATTGCCGAAGTAGTTTCCAAGTGGACACATATTCCTGTCAGCAAGTTGCTTGAGGGAGAACGCGAAAAACTGCTAAAAATGGAAGATATGCTACATCAACGCGTAATTGGTCAGGATGAAGCTATTAAAGTAGTATCAGACGCGATACGCCGCTCGCGCGCAGGCCTGTCCGATCCCAATCGGCCCATTGGTTCATTTCTATTTCTGGGTCCCACCGGCGTGGGTAAAACTGAATTATGCAAATCATTGGCGGAATTTTTATTTGATACTGAAGAAGCCATGGTGCGCATTGATATGTCGGAATTCATGGAAAAACATTCTGTAGCCCGTTTAATTGGAGCACCCCCTGGCTATGTCGGCTATGAAGAAGGGGGTTATTTAACAGAAGCGGTACGTCGTCGACCCTATAGCGTGATTTTATTGGATGAAGTAGAGAAGGCCCATGCAGATGTATTTAACGTGCTATTGCAAGTACTCGATGATGGTCGCTTGACCGACGGCCAAGGCCGTACCGTAGATTTTCGCAATACGGTTATCGTCATGACTTCTAATTTAGGTTCACATTTGATCCAGGAATTAGCCGCGGGATCTTATGAAGTGATGAAAAAAGCGGTTTTAGAAGTAGTATCGCAACATTTCCGACCCGAATTTATCAATAGAGTGGACGAGTTAGTCGTGTTTCATCCTCTGGATAAAAAACAGATTCACCGGATTACTTATTTACAGATTAAACGGGTTGAAGCTCGATTGTTGGAACGAGATTTGCATCTAGAAGTATCCGATGATGCCCTAGATTTTCTAGCCGAAGCGGGTTTTGATCCTGTTTATGGTGCAAGACCTCTGAAACGTGCCGTGCAGCAGTATCTGGAAAATCCACTGGCGCAGGATATTTTATCGGGTAGATTTATGCCGGGAGATAAGATTTTGGTTACGAAAGATGATGAGGGATTGGTGTTTAAGAGTTGAGTATATGACTTCTGGGTTAAAACTCAAATCTTGTGCCACTAGAAGCTGCCCCCATCCTAACCTTCCCCCGCAAGCGGGGGAAGGGACTTGCTCGAGCTAATATGAAATTGACTGCATAGCTTAACTTATCCTACCAAACCAGTTCCTTCCCCCGCTTGCGGGGGGAAGGGACTTGCTCGAGCTAATATGGAATTGGCTGCATAGCTTAACTTATCCTACCGAACCAGTTCCTTCCCCCGCTTGCGGGGGAAGGTTAGGATGGGGGCAGCTTCTAGTGGCAACCACTTTGTAACCTCATTATAAATCAATATTTTGTGTCGATCCCTGAACGTTGGCTGTCATCCTAAACATTGACTGTCATCCTGAACGCAGTGAAGGATCTCCATCAAGGTGGCACCTCAAGCAGATCCTTCACTGCGTTCAGGATGACAGCCGACATTCAGGATGACAGCCTTCCCTGCCTACCCCTCTCCCTTCAACATCTGAATGATCCCAGAAAAATCCTTATCGCCAAAACCCTGATTCACAAACAAGGTATAGAGCGCTGTCGCCTCGGCTCCTAATGGTGTGGCACTACTGCAATTTTGCGCCGCATTCTGACTGAGCAATAAATCTTTCAGCATCATCTTAGCCGTAAAACCCGGCGCAAAATTAAAATTAGCTGGCGAAGTGGGAACGACATCAGGCACAGGTGCGTAAGAAGTTAATGACCAGCACTGCCCCGAAGCATTAGCACACACTTCAAAAAATTTTTCAGCATCAAGCCCCAGCTTTTCTGCCAACACAAATGCTTCCGATACAGCAATCATTGAAATACCCAGGATCATGTTATTGCAGATTTTTGCTGCCTGACCACTCCCGGGAGGACCAGTATGAAAAATTTTTTTCCCCATAGCCGTTAATATCGGGTAAGCACGCTGAAAATCTTCTTCACTCCCACCCACCATAAAAGTGAGATTGGCAGCTTCTGCACCTTTAACACCTCCTGATACCGGCGCATCTATCATTGCTAAGCCAGTCTTAGTTGCCAATTCATGCAATGTTCGGCTGGTATTAATATCTATTGATGAGCAGTCGATATACAAACTACTGGGTTTAGCATGAGCGAATACCCCTGCGTTTCCCAAGCAAACAGCACGAACCTGCTGCCCAGTTTGTAACATAGTAATAATAATTTCCACCTCTGAGATATTTTCAGTTATCGAGGTGATTGCTTTTGCTCCTAGTGATTTCAGCAATTCAATCGGTTGTGGAGATAGATCATAGACATGGACTTGATGCCCATTTTGCAGCAGATTTTTTGCCATAGGTAGACCCATATGGCCAAGTCCAATAAATGCAATGGAACTCATGGATGCCTCCATTCAATGCGATCAACGAATTAATTTAATTTTCACCTTTAAACCAAGCTCAGTCCAAGCTTTGTCTCCAGTTAACACCATAGCGCTCCTTTGCATTGCAAGTGCTAAACAAGCCCGATCACCTAGAGATAAACCTTTGAATTTTGTTTTTGGAATTAAACTTGCGGCTATAAATGCTTGAGAGACATCGAAATCAACCGTTGGTATGGCTAGGTCTTTCAGCAAGCTGGTAGCTATTTCTTTTTCCATTCCATGTCTTATCATGTAACTGGCAACTTCAGCTAGATTGACAGTTGAGATTTCTGAGTTTGTGATATATTTTTCTACCACAACACTGCCCTCTTCTTCTCCAATTAGAGCAATAAGTGCAGATGAGTCTAGAACAATTGCTTTTGACATATCTATTCAGAGTCTTTTTTTCGAAATGCAATAAAGTCGTCAGTATAGTTGGTTTTTTTAGCTATATTTTTTCTAAAAGCTGTGCGAATGCGTTGGAGTGCTTGAGACTGAGGAAAAATACGAATCTCCCCTTCTTCGAGCTGCATGATTAACTCATCTCCCACATGCAAGTTAAGTGCTTTCCGATAACTCGCTGGAATAATCAAACGCCCACCTTCCCCTATTTTGGCATATTGTTGAAGCATTTGCAGACTCCATAAATTATGACATATTTTCTTAATTATGTCATAACCTACAAAAAGATACAAACTTAGCCCGTGACTAAGATATCAGAAATCCATTATACAGAGCTTAGATTGAGATAATCTTCAATGACCCAAATTTGTGTATTAGAACTTGGGGCAGGATGCCCAGGTTTTGACATTAGGGGGACTTAAAAGTAGAATTTCCATCCTTTAATTAAAGTGGATAACCGTTTTATGAGTCAGGATAAAAAGGATGGAAAGGATAAAAAGAATTTTTATACAGGTAACGGAATGCTTGAATACCAGGCAATAAATTGGGAAACAGCCGAATTTTTAGACGCGAAGGATATCTGCCGATTTAAAGGGGTAAATAAGAATATTAACCGTCTCATACTCGCGTTTTTAAGTACTCATAAACCAATACCTATTGGCCTTAACACAATTATTCACGATCACCAATTCAAACTAGCAAGAAGCAAAGTCAACGATGGATATTTGAGTCTAACTGCGGATTTCCCTTCAATCGCGGAATTGAAGGAAAAAAAACCTAATCTTTCTATTTGTTATAGAGCCAAGTTTTTTGGGAATGGTTTTACATTTTTGCTCTTCTTTAGTACTCTCCTTGCTTTAGGAGGATTTTTTATCGCGAAAGGTAAAGAACCAGAATCTAGTACTGATAAAGACATTTGTTATGGAGTTGGAGCATTTCTTTTAGTTTTTGGTGTGATTGGAGACGGCTATGTTCTTAATAGAGCACGAAAGAGCTGGGATGCATGTACTAGTATCTCGCAATTACTAGCCCGTCACTCGCTCCACGCTATTGATAATAAATCTCAATTAACTCAACCGCTTTTGCAAGATCACACAGCAGAAGAAGAATATGATGAAGAAAAGGCAACTTTGCCAATTAAAAAGTAAACCCATGCTATTCCAAAATCCTCACCAGCCTCGCTTCGATACCACCTTAAGGCCGGGCGCAATCGTAATCTATCCTATTCTCGAATATTAAAATTTGCCTGCACGCTCTTCTCTGCCGGCCAGCGTTGCATCACCTTTTTCAACTTAGTGTAAAAATGCACTGCATCCATGCCATACATGCCGGAATCGCCAAAAAATGAATGCTTCCAACCTCCAAAACTATGCGTTGCGCTTGGCACTGGAATAGGCAAGTTGATTCCTACCATGCCAATTTGTACCTGAGCGGCAAATTCACGTGCACTATGGCCATTTTGGGTAAAAATGGCAGTACCATTACCATAGGGGTGTTCATTGACCCATTGTAAGGCTGTCTGAAAATCCGGGGCGCGCAATATACACAATACGGGTCCAAAAATTTCTTCACGGTAAATACGCATCTTTGGAGTTACATAATCAAATAAGCAGCCGCCTAAATAAAATCCATTTTTAAGAGTGGGGTGCTGATAATTGCGGCCATCTGCGACTAACTGTGCGCCCTCAGCCACTCCCAGGTCGATATAAGATTTGACCCGCTCGCGATGTTCAGCGGTAATCAAAGGCCCCATCTCCACACCCAGGGTATGCCCATCGCCAATTTTTAGCTGCGCAACCCGCGGTTTAAGTTTAGCCACAAAAGCGTCTGCTGTGGCATCGCCCACGGTAACCACAGCGGAAATAGCCATGCAACGCTCACCGGCTGAGCCATAAGCCGCTCCCACAATCGCCTCGGCAGCTTGATCCAGATCAGCATCTGGCATAATCACTGCATGATTTTTGGCTCCGCCCATCGCTTGTACCCGCTTACCATAGCTAGCAGCGGTTTTGTAAATATATTCCGCTACCGCAGTGGAGCCAACAAAACTGACTGCGGCAATGTCTGGATGCGCCAGCAATACCTCCACAGCTGTTTTATCCCCCTGAATGACATTCAAAACACCAGGTGGTAAGCCCGCCTCCAGAAATAATTCTGCAAGCCGCACTGAGCATGAGGGATCTTTTTCCGAAGGTTTTAACACAAAGGTATTGCCACACACGATAGCCAGTGGAAACGTCCACAATGCGATCATAGCCGGAAAATTAAAGGGCGTAATACCCGTACATACCCCCAGCGGCTGACGCATAGAGTAACTGTCTATACCGCTGCTAATATTTTCGCTGTAGGCCCCTTTGAGTAAGTTGGGAGCTCCGCAAGCAAACTCTACAACTTCAATCCCCCGTAGTACTGAGCCGCGGGCATCTGCCAGGGTTTTGCCATGTTCGCGCGTAATAAGTTCAGCCAGCTCATCCAGATGTTGGTGCAGCAAGTTGCCAAATTTAAACAAAATTTGCGCTCGCTGGGTAACGGGAGTGGCCGCCCAGGCAGGAAAGGCTGACTTGGCAGTAGCAATGGCATCTAGTATTTCCTGATGATCCGCTATTACCACATCACCTATCACGGCCCCAGTGGCTGGATTGTATAGAGATTGGCTGCGATTAGAGTGGCTGGTGACAGTCTTTCCCTGTATAAAATGCGAGACGAGATAGGTCATGCGAAGTTCCTTGTCATTGGGGAGTATTTATAAAAAAACAGGGCGTTGTACAATGCTAACACAAAGATCTGTAGGCACAGTAGCCCTTGCGGCTGAGGGATCTACACATATTTGCTTAAAGCAAGCATTTAAAATATCTTTATTTTGAAGAAAGACTCAGATAAGTGCCACTAGAAGCAGCCCCCATCCTAACCTTCCCCCGCAAGCGGGGGAAGGGACTTGCTCGAGCTAGTATGGGATTAGCTGCATAGCTGAACTCATCTACCGAACCAGTCCCTTCCCCCGCTTGCGGGGGAAGGTTAGGATGGGGGCTGCTTCTAGTGGCAACCATAGTTCATGTCGCAGCTACTCGTTTCGCTTTCTCCCCTTCGTTAAATATGCTATCAATATAACCCTATGAACTTCGATAAAACATATGACGTAATTGTGGTAGGCGGTGGGCACGCAGGTACTGAAGCGGCGCTTGCTGCCGCTCGTCTGGGCGTTTCCACCCTGTTATTGACGCATAATATCGAAACGCTGGGGCAGATGTCATGCAATCCTGCCATTGGTGGGATCGGCAAAGGGCATTTGGTCAAAGAGATTGACGCGCTGGGTGGAGCTATGGCACTAGCCACCGATAAGGCAGGGATACAGTTTCGACAGTTAAATGCCAGTAAAGGTGCCGCTGTGCGCGCTACGCGAGCGCAAGCAGATCGGGTTTTGTACAAGCAGGCGATACGCTATACGCTGGAAAACCAGCCCAATTTATCATTATTCCAGCAGGCAGTGGATGATTTGCTGGTAGAAAGTGGGCGCGCAGTAGGGGTAGTGACCCAGATGGGCATGACCATCCGCGCCAAAACGGTGGTGTTGACTACGGGCACTTTTTTAGGTGGCTATATTCATATTGGCGCGAGTCATTACCAGGGCGGTCGCGCCGGCGATCCGCCTGCTAACGCTTTGGCGGAACGTCTGCGCGCTTTACCCTTCCGCGTTGATCGGCTGAAAACAGGCACGCCACCGCGGATTGACGGGCGTAGCATTGATTTTACTGAGTTGGCGGAGCAGCCAGGCGATATACCCACGCCGGTATTTTCATTTCTGGGGTCTTACACCGATCATCCGCGCCAAGTACCTTGCTTTATTACGCATACCAATGAAACCACACACGATATTATCCGCAATAGCTTGGATCGATCTCCCTTATACACTGGCCAGATTGAAGGCATAGGACCGCGATATTGCCCCTCAATAGAAGATAAAGTAGTACGTTTTGCGGATAAACTTTCTCATCAAATTTTCGTTGAACCGGAAGGTCTGACTACCCATGAAATTTACCCCAATGGTGTTTCCACTAGCCTGCCATTTGATGTGCAGTTGCAGGTAGTACGCAGTATTAAAGGTTTTACTCAGGCGCATATCACCCGTCCTGGTTATGCGATTGAGTACGATTTTTTTGATCCGCGGGATTTGTACCCTTGGCTGGAAACTAAATTAATGCCGGGATTATTTTTCGCAGGACAAATCAATGGTACTACCGGTTATGAAGAAGCGGCTGCACAGGGCTTGATTGCCGGGGTTAATGCCGCATTACACGCTAAGAGTAGAGAAGCTTGGTATCCACGCCGTGACCAGGCTTATATGGGCGTGTTGATCGATGATTTAACCACCCATGGTACTAAAGAACCTTACCGGATGTTTACCAGCCGCGCTGAGTACCGTTTGATTTTGCGTGAAGACAATGCGGATTTACGCTTGACAGAGACGGGTTATAAACTGGGGTTGGTGGAGGCTAAGCGTTGGCAGCAATTCGTTACTAAACGCGAAGCAATAGAACGCGAACAGCAACGCTTGCGTGATGTATGGATACGCCCCAACACCGAGGCAGCCACTTATATTAGCTCCATGACTGGGCAGCAGATAGATAAAGAATACCGTGCATTGGAGTTATTGCGTCGGCCGGAAATTACCCATACTTTGCTGGGTGAGCTACCGGAGATTGGGCTTGCCACTGTAGCCAATGAAGTAAAAGAACAGCTGGAAATACAGGTTAAATATGAAGGCTATATCCAGCGCCAGACCGCCGAAATTGCCCGCCAGGTGCGTCATGAAGAGACCACTTTGCCGATTAATTTTGATTATAGTCAAATTCCAGGCTTGTCAGCGGAAGTGATCCAGAAGCTGAATCAGGTTAAACCGGTGAATATCGGCCAGGCAGGGAGAATTTCCGGGGTGACGCCAGCAGCTGTTTCTATTTTGCTGGTGTATCTGAAAAAATTGCAGAGGTGATTGCTTGCTTCTGTAGGGGGGGCATTGTTGAATAATTCGCTGCCATTTTTGGAAAAGCACTGTATCTCCTGACGAGGGCATTGCTGAATAATTCACTTCCTGACTATCTGAAACTCTATGATCCCCTCTCCCTAACCCTCTCCCGCAAGGGAGAGGGGATCATAGAGTTTCGGATAGTCAGGAAGAGAATTATTCAACGAAGCCCCCGAGTAGAGGGGGTTACAGTACCTATTTTGAAGTGAGAAAAAATTAATAACAGGCAATCGTAAATGTGCCGGAGCGAACATGTCCGAACCAGCAAACCCAATCAGTCAAACCTTAAACCAAATCCTAACCGCACTGGATATCCAATTACCACCTCACGCCCCCGAAAAAATCCTCCAGTACCTTGCCCTACTACAACAATGGAATAAAGTTTATAACCTAACCGCAATCCGTGATCCTGAGGAAATGCTGTATAAGCATATTGCAGATTCCTTGGTGGTTGCACCTTATTTAAAAGGGCAACGTTGGCTTGATGTAGGGAGCGGCGCAGGTTTGCCAGGGATCCCACTAGCGCTGGCGTTTCCTGAGCAGCAATGGACTTTATTGGACAGTAATGGCAAAAAAACCCGTTTTTTATTACAGGTAAAGGCATTGCTGAATTTACAGAATATTACGGTGGTGCAAGCGCGGGTAGAGGACTTCACTCCGGAGCATTGTTTTGATGGGGTCATTGCCAGGGCCTGGACAAATTTGGCTGATATGCTCACAGCTACCTCTCATCTTTACTGTCCGGGTGGCTGTCTATGGGCACTGAAGGGCGTATACCCTGAGGAAGAATTGTGCTCAGTTACTTTGCCGTTTACTGTGCATCCCTTGCATGTGCCTGGCCTGGCCGAACAGCGACATCTGGTTTGTATCTCTGTTGATAATATGCAAACATAACCTCAAGTGTTATCCTCAGCCTGGGTATTTTATAACCGGAAAAGATCATGGGAAAAATTATCGCCATCGCCAACCAGAAAGGGGGTGTGGGCAAGACGACAACCAGTATTAACCTGGCGGCATCATTGGCAGCTACTCGACATAAGGTACTATTGATCGATTTAGACCCGCAAGGTAATGCCAGTGTGGGCAGTGGCGTCACCAAGGACCTGGAGGTGACCACCGTTAAAGAGGTGTTACTGGATCAAGTACCTATTTTAGAGGCGTTGGTGCATACTGTCGCACAATACGACTTGCTGCCCGCTGATGGGGATTTAACTGTGGCAGAGCTTCAGCTTTTGCAGCAGAATCAGCGTGAATACTTTTTGCAGAATCGGTTGTCCACAGTCCATCACTTGTACGATTATATTCTAGTCGATTGTCCGCCAGCATTGAACATCCTGACAGTCAATGCATTAGTGGCTGCAGACTCTGTCCTGATCCCCATGCCTTGTGAATATTTTGCTTTGGAAGGCCTGGCCAGTCTGTTGAGAACCATAGAACAAATTCGTCAGTCGGCTAATCCCAATCTGCAGATCGAAGGACTGTTACGTACCATGTATGATGGCCGTAACCGACTGACCCATGAAGTGAATGAACAGCTCGCAGCCCATTTTGGCGAAAAATTATATAGCACAGTAATCCCGCGCAATATTCGTGTGGCTGAAGCACCTAGTTTTGGATTGCCAGCGTTATTGCATGATCGAAAATCACCTGGAGCTCTTGCGTATTTAGCATTGGCGGGAGAAGTCTTGCGGCGACAAGATAATCAATCAGTTAAAGTCAATTGAGAGAGTTTTGATAATGGGTTATGCTACAAATCTGGTAATTATTTAGCTTTTTTAGTCATGTGCCCATAGAGGCTGCCCCCTTCCTAACCTTCCCCCACAAGCGGGAGAAGGGACTGGTTCGGTAGGATAAGTTAAGCTATGCAGCCAATTCCATAGTAACTCGAGCAAGTTCCTTCCCCCGCTTGCGGGGGAAGGTTAGGAAGGGGGCAGCCTCTATGGGCTTCTTCATTAGTCGATTGAAAACTAACTTCAAATCCTTAAAAAAATTTTCACCCAGAAAGCAGCCAAAACCAATGACATCTTCTATTCTCCCCCCTACTAAAACTAAACGCAGCCTCGGTCGCGGCCTCAGTGAATTACTCAGTAGTACCCAGCAACCCACTTTATTAAAGCCAGAGCAGCATCAAGCCACACAATACCTGCCTATTGAAGTGTTACAACCTGGAAAATATCAACCGCGTCGCGAGATGAATCAGGAAGCATTGCAGGAACTGGCCAATTCCATTAGTGCCCAAGGTATCTTACAGCCTATCCTGGTGCGCGCCTTGCAACCTGGCCATTATGAAATTATTGCCGGTGAACGGCGTTGGCGTGCTGCGCAGCTGGTAGGCTTAGATAAAGTGCCGGTGTTTCTGCGGGAGATTACCGATGAAACCGCGATGGCGATGGGACTGATTGAAAATATCCAACGCGAAGATTTAAATGCGTTGGAGCAGGCTGTGGCGCTGAAACGTTTGAGTGAAGAGTTTGACTTAACCCATGAAGAAATTGCCAAGTCGGTAGGCAAATCGCGTGTTAGCATTAGTAATCTGCTGCGCCTTTTGAACCTGGAAGCTGCGGTTAGAACGTTGCTGGAGCAGGGAGCCTTGGATATGGGTCATGCGCGGGCGCTGTTATCTTTGCCAGCAGCGCAACAAATACAGTTGGCTCATAGGGTTGTGGCACAGGGTTTGTCGGTGCGAGCTACGGAAGAGTGGGCACGCAAATGGCAAAGTGTGGCAGCAGGTGTCACTAAAAAAGGTGGGCAAGCAGCCATCAGTCCGGATGTAATGCGCCTTGAATCTGAACTAGGTGACAAGTTAGGTGCGAAGGTCAGCATTCAACATCAGCCAAAAGGCAAAGGTAAGCTGGTGATCCATTATTATAATTTAGATGAGCTGGAAGGTATTTTACAACGCATCCGTTAACTTATTTTTTTTTGCCCTTTTGATCCAGCTCGCGTGTGTGCGAGTTTTTCCCCAATTTTAATCTCCAATCCACGTGGCGCTGGATAATAATACTGCCGTTCTCCCATTTCCTCCGGAAAATAACTTTCACCAACCGCATAAGCATCAGGTTCATTATGCGCATAGCGATAACCCGCGCCATAACCTAAATTTTTCATCAGACGAGTGGGTGCATTGCGGATATGCATAGGCACATCCAGAGACCCAAAATTTTTGGCATCATCCACAGCGGTATGTAAGGCAGTATAAACCGAATTACTTTTGGGGGCGCACGCCAGGTAAACCACAGCCTGAGCAATTGCTAATTCTCCTTCGGGACTGCCAAGTCGCTGAAAGGTCTCCCAGGCGTTGAGGGCCAGTGTCAGTGCGCGAGGATCGGCATTGCCGATATCTTCGCTGGCCATGCGTAATACTCGTCTAGCAATATATTCTGGATCGCAGCCAGCTTCCAGCATACGCGCTAACCAATACAACGCCGCATCAGGAGCAGTACCGCGCACTGATTTGTGCAAAGCAGAAATCTGCTCATAAAATAAATCCCCTTGTTTATCAAACCGCCGCACACTGCCAGATAGAATTTCATTTAGGCTGGCTTCAGTAATTTTTTCTCGCCCATCCTGCTCAACAGCAAAATCAGCAATTATTTCCAACATGTTTAAAGCCTGGCGCGCGTCACCATCAGCAAACTGAGCTAAGCGTTGCTTTAGTTCTGGTGGAAAATCTAAGTTGCGTTCGCCAAGACCGCGTTCTTTATCTGCAAGTGCCGCATCGATAATTTTTAATATTTCTGCTTGCTCTAAGCGTTTTAATACATAGACCCGTGCACGCGACAGTAAAGCGTTATTCAGTTCGAAAGAAGGGTTTTCAGTCGTAGCGCCGATAAAAATTAATGTGCCGTCTTCTACATAAGGTAAGAATGCATCCTGTTGGGCTTTATTAAAACGATGTACTTCATCTACAAATAATACTGTGTTGCGCTGCGCAGTCTTTCTGGCGTGCTGTGCTCGCTCAACGATCTGCCGGATGTCTTTTACGCCTGCGAGCACTGCTGAGATTTTTTCTATATTGGCTTGTCCGTGCTCCGCCAATAGTCGAGCCAAAGTAGTTTTACCACTGCCGGGCGGACCCCAGAGAATCATAGAGTGGAGGTTATTGCTGATAATGGCTTGTCTTAAAGGTTTATTCTTACCTAGCAAATGCTGCTGTCCAAAGAATTCATCAATGGAGCGTGGACGCATGCGCGCAGCCAACGGTTGGAATGAGGTGGTGGTTGACATAATTTATTGTGGGTAGGGTAGATTTAATTTAACAGGGGCAGCTCCTCTCCCCTTTGCGGAGGCTTTGTTGAATAATCCACCTCCCAATTGTGGAAAGCTCTATGATCCCCTCTCCCGCAAGGGGAGAGGGGATACAGTGCTTTCCCATAATGGGTAAAATGAATTATTCAACAATGCCCCTCTTGCGAGATAGAGATAATTTAAGCAATACATTACTCTAATTTTTTACTACCTGTACACCTTTGGGCGCCTTAAACTGAAAGAGGCCGGGGCTTAATTTAGGATTAATATTCACATTATTGAAGTGGAAATCAGTCAGTGAACCTAAATTATCCATCAGACGCATATCCGTCAATTTAGAATTATTAAATGTTAATTCAATCCATTTAAATAAATCATTTTGATTTTTAGGTTTTAACTGGAAAGACTGGCCAGTTGATTTTTGCCTGTTATTGGTAGTTACGATAAATCGATTTTCCAAGTCCTGAATCGAACCACTGAGTAAAGAAGCAGGGCTGTTATTGCTAGTTTTATCCAAGCGTTGTTGGGTTGCCTGCGAAAGGTCTGGATCATAAATCCATAAATAATGGCCATTAGCAATTAACAGCTGTGGGCTTGGCTTGAAAACCTGCCAACGAAACTTGCCGGGACGTACCAGCGCCATTTGGCCGGTGCTTTTTTGTTGGGGTCTACCGTTCGCATTATAAAGTACCTGCTGAAACCCTGCAGACATTGACTGAAAGCTAGATAACAGCTGGGTCAAGTCATCAGCGGGAGTTGCACGCGCGCTCAATGCAAATAAAGTCATTGCAAAGCAGATGCTTTTAATCAGAAAATTTTTCATCATGAATGGTTAATCCTTATGAATAATAGAATAGTAGTGAAAATTAATTTAGAAATAATAACAGCCAACCCCTCACGTTACCAGTGTCTGGCTTCTGCAACTCAAGCGTGGAAACCTAGGGACATAGATAGTAGAACATCGATTAATATCTGTAGGCCTTGCTGGTCGGTATCGTCAAAACGGTTCAGCAGCGGACTGTCTAAATCTAAAACGCCCAGCAATTGGCCGTTTTTAACCAGTGGCAATACAATTTCTGAACGGGTTACTTCATCGCAAGCAATGTAGCCTGGAAAGGCATATACGTCCGGCAGAATAATAGGCTTACGTTTTTCCGCGCTGCTGCCGCAGGCTCCTTTGCCAAAGGCAATACGCACGCAGGCCGGTTTGCCTTGGAAAGGTCCCACAACCAGGGTATTGTCTTTAACTAAATAGAATCCCGCCCAGTTTAAATCTGCTAGGCTATAAAATAAAAATGCTGAAAATTGTGAGCAGTTGGCAATCCAGTCGGTTTCGCCCGTAAGGAGAGCCTTTAGTTGAGTGGCTAACTCTCGATAATGCGCTTGTTTGTCAGGGTGTTGAGAGGCGGGGTTGAACATAGTGATCCTTTTTCAGTTTACTGTTGTTGTGTGCTTGGGTTGCTCCTAGTTGCTGGAGACCTCTCTCCCGCAAGTATTTACCGAGCCGCGACCGTTAGGGAGCGTTTGTTGGAGCAAACGCTCCCTAACGGTCGCGGCTCGGTAAACGCTTACGCCCAATCCGCATAATGACAAAACGGTTGCTTTTCTCAATACCAGTGATTAGACTTTCAAAGTTTACCTTTGTCAAGGAGAGGTGAAAGGGTGTCGCAGCTTTATATCGTAGGCTTTTCAGCGCTTAGCTAGGTAGATAAATTATGAGGATGTACAGAGTTTTTTATTAAACAACACACTCTTTAGGAGATAAAAATAATGTTGAAAAAACCTGTTTTAAATGTAGCAATTGGTCTTGCTGCTTTAGGTTTAACGATGGCAGCTTTTGCCGATGGTTATGAAAATAGTAACAGTGGTTACTATACACCAGCACCCATTCCAGTTGCGGTGCCTTCCCCTTATGACTATACAGAATCTGGTTTCGTAATTGGCCTGCAGGGTGGTTATGCAAACACACATTGGGACAATATAGAATATATTAATCCCGGTTTATCCGGAACAGGATTCACAGCCCGTGGTTATCTGGGTTATGCATTTAATAAATATTTCGCAATTGAGAATGGTTACACCTACCTACCCAAAGCTACCGATGATGATGGTGACACCATTAACAATTATGCCATTGACCTGTTAGGCAAATTGTCTTGGCCGGTAACCAGCGGATTTAGTATTTACGCGAAAGCTGGCGGTAGTTATTTATATTCTAAAGTGGGTTCGGGTATTGACGGTCCAAGCGGGAATCTCAGCCACATTGGCCCAGCTTATGGCGTGGGTGCTTCTTATGAAGTTATTCCCAATCTGGCTATTGGTGTGGATTGGTTACGCTTTAGTGGTGATGGCACAGTGGGTAGTTCCGATTATCAACCACAACAAGATGCCGTGTTCTTGGGGTTGTCTTATAAATTCCCAACCAGCTATTCCTAGGTAGTATCAACTGGTAATATAGAAAAGGCGGGCTATCCCGCCTTTTTTACTAGTGTAATTATTCAGCATAACTGGGAAGCCAATAGAGACTGCCCCCTTCCTAACCTTCCCCCGCAAGCTACTGTTGGGCAGAAAACTAAAACTCCGCACTGGAATCAACCTATGTCTGAACAACTTGCCTGTAACGCCAGGCGTTATGAAATAACCCAGGCAGACTTGCCTTTATCTTGTCCTTTACCCGACTGTCGTTTATGGGATGCACATCCGCGGGTATATCTGCCAATTAAAGCGACTGGCCAGGCAGTTTGTCCTTATTGTGGCACGGAATATATCTTGATCGATTTTAAGCCAGAAGTAGAGTAAGGCTCTGTAAGGAAATCGTTTATGGTGATGAGTGAACCTGCTAACAAAATACTAGTCGTAGCTCCGGCATGGGTTGGCGATATGGTAATGGCACAAACATTGTTTCAGGTTATAAAACAGCAGCAGCCAGAAGCGGTGATCGATGTACTTGCGCCAGCTTGGACTCAGGGTTTGTTGGAACGTATGCCGGAGGTGCATAAATCTTATGTCTCCCCATTTAGACATGGAGAATTACGTCTGCAGCAACGTTACAAATTAGCGCTGCAATTGCGCAGACAATGCTATCATCAAGTCATTATTCTACCCAACTCGTTAAAATCGGCTTTAATCCCTTTCTTTAGTAAAATCCCACTACGAACCGGCTTGCGCGGTGAATGGCCGCGACAATGGTTATTAAATGATGTACGTGAGCTGGATGAAACACACACCCCATTGATGGTAGAACGGTTTGCAGCCCTCGGTCTTCCCGCCGAGATTAAACTGCCAGATCCATTACCCCGACCTGCCTTGAAAATCTCTGCCGAGAAATTAACGGCTGTATTGCAGAAATTGAACTTATCCCGTCCTGAACGAGTTTTAGCCTTAGCACCTGGTGCAGAATTTGGGCCCAGTAAACGTTGGCCAGCAACGCACTTCGCAGAAGTAGCTAAGGTTAAATTACAACAAGGCTGGGATGTTTGGTTATTTGGCTCTACAAATGACATGGCTGCAACACATGAAATTGAAAAGCTTACTGATGGAAAAGTCGTAAATTTAATTGGAAAAACCAGCTTGGCTGAAGCGGTCGATCTGCTTTCTTTGGCAACAGCCGTCATCAGTAACGATTCGGGATTAATGCATATCGCTGCCGCATTACAAAAACCATTAGTGGCTATCTTTGGTTCCACCTCCGCGAAATTTACTCCGCCCTTATCAGATAAAGTTGCTATCGTGTCTTTGGATTTATCTTGTAGCCCCTGCTTTCAGAGGGTATGCCCTTTGGGGCATTGGCGCTGTATGCTAGATTTAAAACCTGAAGAAATTTTAGCAGGGTTGGATCGGTTGTCTGACGCGTGGCGGTCATCCTGAACATGCACTGTCATCCTGAACACAGCGAAGGATCAAGTTCAAAGGGGTTGCCGATAAGTTTCTTTTGTAAACAGTATGGTTATAAATGACAATGCTATTCCCGCCATCAAATACCAAGCCGGAGCTAAATCCGTATGGGTTATTTTAGTTAACCACAAGGCAACTAGCGGTGCCGTCCCCCCAAAAATAGTGACGCTGATATTATATCCTAGTGCGGCCCCTGTAATGCGGACTTCGGTAGGGAACAACTCTGCCAGGCAAGTGAGTACTACACCATTAATGGTTGCTAACAGAATTACGAAAATTAATTCTGCAATAAGGGCATAAGCAAAGGTTTTATAAGACAGCAGCCAGAAAACCGGAATCTGACAAATAAAAAATGCGATGCAACCGACCATAAAAACAGGTCTTCTGCCCACCTTGTCGGAGAGAAAACCGAAAAAAGGCATGGCGAATATAAATACTATCATGCTCAGCACATTGATTAGCATAGCTTGTTTCAACTGCAGCCCATTGGCGCCAGTCAAATAAGTAGTGAAATATCCAATTAGAAAATAATTAGCAATCCCCATGGCAACCGTTAACCCCACGGCGCGCAACAAACTGCTGCGGTGTTGTGTCAACAAGGTTTTTATAGGTGCAGCAGGTTGATTTTTGATGGCGGCAAATTGCGGGGATTCTATGGCCAATAAACGCAAAGCTAAACCCAATAAACCGAAAACACCTGCCAGTAAAAAAGGGATACGCCAGCCCCAGGACTTCAATAACTCAGGCGACATTACTTGAGCTTGTAACGTTGCGATGCCTGCGCCTAATACAATGCCGACAAAAGCACCTGCATAAATCAAACTGCCAGCGTAACCGCGGCGATTAGGATGTGCATGCTCAACCAAAAAGCTGCCGGAGCTGGTAAATTCACCACTCACCGCAAATCCCTGTAGGCATCTTATCATCGTCAGCAATAGGGGAGCGGCAATTCCAATGGCCTGATAACTAGGCAAAATGCCGATAGCGACCGTAGGCAAGGTCATAAGAGAGATAGTAAAAATTAACGCGCGTTTGCGCCCATAAATATCTCCCCAGCGTCCTATAACCAGGGCGCCAATAGGACGCACTAGAAAACCCAGGGCAAACACACCAAATACCATAACTAGCGATAAAAAATAGGTCTTTGCTGGGAAAAATAAAGGCGCAATTATTGGGGCAAAATAGGCGTACAGCAGGAAGTCGTACCATTCCAGGGTATTTCCGACTAGGCCGGCTAGCGTGGTAATAACTGGAGATTTATGGAATTGTTTCATTGGCGATCCCTGTATTTGACATAAAAACTTCTGCGTCAAAGGGGTCAAGTCTTGCATTTGACATTGGCAGGATCATTTGAAAAATTAAACAAATTCATTGCCAATGTCAAATGCCAAGACTTGACCCCTTTGAACTTTTGATTGAGGCTTCTGGCAGTAGTTTACGAATGCAAATCGCCACAAAACCATTGGCAATACCAACCATTAAAAAAATCTGAGTTACGGAAAAACCGGTAGCCAACATAACAACCGTCGTTAGCGCTGCAATCACCATAAATAAGGCGTTCATCACGTTATTGCTGGCAATAGTCCGTGAGCGATGGCTTTCTTCGCTCCAGCTTTGCATAATTACATATAAGGGTACAATATAAACCCCACCACAAATGGCCATCAGCAACAAATCTGTCACAATCCGCCAACCAGTGAATGAGGAAAGGAATTGCTGAACAGTGGCTAATTGCAAAGGGGCATTTGCAATATCCATATTTCTGCTGGCAAAAAACAGATCGACTATAAATAGTGTCATACCCAGGGCAGCGAAAGGAACGAATGTGGCATTGATTTTGCCACGTGATAGGCGGCTGCATAACATAGACCCTAAGCCAATACCCACTGAAAATAGCGTGAGAAACAAAGTAACCACACCGCTATCAGCGCCTAAAGTCTGCTTGGCGAAAGTGGGGAACTGCGATAAAAATGTTGCTCCGACTAACCAGAACCAGGATATTCCTAAAATGGACAGAAATACGGCTTTGGATCTGCGGGAATAACGTACTATATCCAAGGTTTGTGAAAAAACGTTGTATCTGATTTTTAGCGCGGGTGCTGCTGCCAAAGCAGGTGGGATAAACCGGCTGCTCCACCATCCAGCCACTGCCACTATTAGCGTAAACAAACAAACCATTAACACCCCTGTGTCCTTAAGAATGAGTATGCCACCTAATATCGTGCCAATTAGGATAGCTAAGAAAGTTCCGGTTTCAACTAATGCATTGCCTGAAACTAATTCATTTTCACGAAGGTGGTAGGGTAATACTGCATATTTTAATGGGCCAAAAAAAGTAGATTGTACGCCGAGCAAAAACAAAACAGTCATCAATAGTGGCATGTTCTGAAAGTAAAAGCCTAGGCAAGCAAGTAGCATGATGAAGATTTCTGCCAGTTTGATAATCCTCATCAAATGCGATTTTTCATATTTATCTGCCAACTGACCCGCTAGTGCGGAAAATAATAAAAAAGGCAGAATAAAAAGTCCTGCAGCCAGGGTGACCAAAAGTTGGGCATTGTCACCAGGGTGAACTGCTAGACGATAGGTGATTAGAATCACCAAGGCATTTTTGAAAATATTATCGTTAAAAGCCCCAAAAAATTGGGTCAGGAATAAAGGGAAAAAACGTCGAGATGTAAGGAGTTTAAAGGATTGAATTGACATAGGCACGGCACGTGAATTTATTATAAAACTGGGAATATTATACTACTTCAGCGGGAGGAAATACAGGTTCGGCTGATGGGAGCGCGCGGACTAAAATAGATGTGATTGATGGTTGTGCTAAGCTATACCCGATACACTTAGGATTTCGGGTATAACAGGAGTCGATCCCTCAGCCCGCAAAGGGAGAGGGATAAAAGAAGGCCTCCACAAGTACTAAAAGAACACTGTTTTTCTCAGAATATCTAATGCGATTCCCGATTCACCCTATCGCCACTTCCTCCCACCAGAAAGTCAAAATCTGCACCCTGATCGGCCTGGGTAACATGCTCAACATAAAGCTTTGCATAACCGCGTTTAATGCCTAAATCCGGTGGCTGCCATTGGGCGAGGCGTTTCGCTAATTCTTGTTCAGCTACTTCTAACTGTAATCGACGCCCTGGAACATCCAGACTAATCATATCACCCGTTTTGACTAAGGCTAATAGTCCCCCTATAGCAGCCTCAGGGCTGATATGCAGCACCACAGTGCCGTAGGCAGTACCACTCATGCGTGCATCGCTGATGCGTACCATATCAGTGATCCCCTGCTGTAATATTTTTTTTGGCAGGGGCATATTGCCCACTTCCGGCATACCAGGATAACCTCTGGGGCCGCAATTTTTCAGCACCAAAATGCTATCTGCAGTAACGGGCAGTTCTGGATCATCAATACGCAATTTGAAATCTTCAATAGTTTCAAATACCACGGCCGGCCCACGATGTACTAATAAATGTTCAGAAGCAGCAGAGCGCTTAATGACTGCTCCTTGCGGGCAAAGGTTACCCGTCAGCACCACAGTTGACCCCTGTTCATGCAAAGGTTTTTGCCGCGAAAAAATGACTTCAGCATTATAAATGGGCGCCCCTGCCACATTCTCACCCATAGTTTTACCAGTAACTGTTAATGCATCTCGGTGCAATAAATCTCCCAATTCTTCCATCACTGCAGGCAACCCACCGGCATAGAAAAAATCTTCCATCAAATACTTACCAGAAGGTTGTAGATTAACCAGCAGTGGGATATCGCGTGTTAAATCGTCAAAATCCTGTAATACCAAAGGCACCCCTGCCCTGCCTGCAATTGCCAATAAGTGCACTACTACATTAGTAGAACCCCCGATGGCTGCATTAACTCGCAAAGTATTTTCCAATGCTTTACGAGTAAGAATATTTAAAATGCGTAAATCTTCATACACCATGTCTACAATCCGCCGTCCGGCAAGGTGTGCCGATTGGTAACGCCGCGCATCAACCGCAGGTATAGCCGCTGATCCTGGCAGCTGCAACCCTAAAGCCTCGGATAAATTAGTCATGGTGGAAGCGGTCCCCATGGTATTACAGTGTCCGTGGCTGCGTGACATACAACCTTCGGCCGCAAAAAAATCCTGTGGAGACATAGCGCCGGCACGCACAGCTTCACTTAAACGCCAAACATCCGTGCCAGAACCCAGATCTTTGCCTTGGTATTTGCCATTTAGCATGGAGCCCCCACTGATAACCAGGGTGGGCAAATTGACACTACATGCGCCCATAATCTGCGCCGGCGTCGTCTTATCACACCCCCCAAGCAGGACCACTCCATCAACCGGATAAGCCCGTATCGATTCTTCAACATCCATACTCATTAAATTTCGGAATAACATCGCAGTAGGACGCATCTGGGTTTCACCTAATGACATAGTGGGAAACTCCAGCGGCAAACCACCAGCCTCCCATACACCGCGTTTGACTGCTTCAGCCACTTCCCACAAGTGTACATTACAGGGGTTAAGTTCCGAGGCACTATTACAAATGCCAATGACAGGACGGCCATCAAATACATGGTCCGGAAAACCCTGGCTTTTCATCCATGAGCGATGGATAAAACCATCGCGATCCAACTTGCCATACCATTGGGAGCTGCGAAATTTTTTGGTCTTTTGGGTCATAGTGCACTCGCTATTTGTTCTCATTCAAACGCTTCCAGTATACTGCGTTATTTCTGTTAAAGATAAGGATCATATCATGGCTACTTGTATCGGAACTCCTCTATCAACAAATGCTTTTAAGGCCATGCTACTAGGTGGTGGCGAGCTTGGAAAAGAATTAGTGATTGCCTTACAACGCTTGGGCATAGAAACCATAGTGGTTGATCGTTATCCTAACTCACCGGCGATGCAAGTCGCCCATCGGTCACACGTAATCAATATGACTGATGCGGACGCGCTTTATACCTTGATTAAGGCTGAAAGACCCCAGTTAATCATTCCAGAAATTGAAGCTATCGCCACTGAGGTTTTGTTTGCTATTGAACAAGAGCAAATAGCTACAATTATCCCCAATGCCAGAGCTGTAAATCTAACCATGAACCGCGCGGGTATCAGAAGACTGGCGGCTGAAGAGTTAAAACTACCCACTTCCCATTATCGTTTTGCTAAGAGCTTGCTGGAGTTAGAGTCCGCTTGTCGTGAAGTTGGCTTTCCCTGTTTCGTGAAGCCAGTCATGTCTTCTTCCGGTAAAGGACAATCTTTAATAAAAAACCAAACAGACGTAGCACAGGCGTGGGATTATGCGAACCAATCAGGACGCGTTAATAAATGTGAAGTCATTGTTGAATCCAAAATTGATTTTGATTTTGAAATTACTTTATTAACCGTAAGAGCTAATGATGCCAGTGGCAGAATTGCTACTTATTTTTGTGAACCCATTGGCCATCTGCAAGTCGCAGGTGATTATGTGGAAAGTTGGCAGCCGCAAGTCATGAGCGCTAATGCCTTAGTTAAAGCGCAGCAAATTGCCCGCACCATTACTGATAATCTAGGCGGTTTAGGTTTATTTGGCGTCGAGTTATTTGTTAAAGATGAGCAGGCCTGGTTCTCTGAGGTCAGCCCGCGCCCGCATGATACTGGCATGGTTACCATGGTTACTCAGTATCAAAATGAATTTGAACTACATGCCAGGGCCATTTTAGGATTGCCAGTTGACACACGAGTTAAAGAGACTGGTGCAAGCCATGTAATTTATGGTGGACGAGATGCACAGAGCTTAAGTTTTAGTAATCTGGAACAAGCCCTTAATATACCCCAAAGCGATTTACGACTATTCGGCAAGCCGCAATCTTTTGTCAAACGGCGTATGGGCGTGGCATTAGCTTATGCAGAAAATACAGACCTAGCGCGACAGAATGCTTCACGCGTTGTAAATAGCATAATTGTAAAATAAAAGTTGCTTTCTGAACACAGTTACACTCAATTTATACAAAAGATCTAATGAAAAATAGGCGTTAAAAATACCTTAATATTTCTTCGGTATTATTGGCTTATTTTCTCATCTTGGTTGGGGCCCCCGTGTCTGAAGCAAAAAAAAATTTTTCTAAAGATAAATCATCTCACTTTTATATTTTAGATTTTGACGGAATAAGCTTGCAATCTAAAATAGATCAAATAACGCGCCTCTGTAAGCAGTTAAACGAATTAGAAGAAATCCCTGCTTCCGCTAGTAGTATTTTTTTATCGAATATCATCGCCATATTCGCAGCCATTTTTTTGGAAAGATTAACTGCTGCCTATGTAATTCGCCCTCTTACAGATTTTGAAAACCCTGAGAAGGTCACTATACCTGTATATGGAACTTGCTTAGTAGGATATCTGTTTTTAATGAGCCATCTTAACTATCAATATGACCTGGCAATCGATACAACCTACAAAGCTATAGAAATAAACTTAAGAGAACTGACAGATGCAGTTAAAGATGATGATAAAATTAGAAAATCGTTTATCAGCTTATTGAATAAAATCACTGAAAACCGATTAAACCCTGCTTTGATCAATAACACTTTTAAAGATCTCATGCAGCCTTTTACAACCATCAAAAATACAAAAAGGCTACAAAAGCTAGCTAAAGAATGTCTTGAAATGATGGGTTCAAAAAAAAGGGTTCAATTTAACTTTAAATATGAAACCTATGTCCCGCCAAAAAATTTGCACGACAATAAAACCATAAGTGAAAACAGAGTTAATGAATCAAATGCTTCTAATGTAATTTCTTTCACATCTTCACCTAGTCAAATGGAAACAGCATTTGTTCAAGATTTTCATTACCAAAATAAATTTAAAAAATTTGCTAACAAGAATAAAATAAAGCAAAAAATTAAGTCTAGAAATAAAAACGTTACTCCACCGCCGGTAAATAAATCTTCAGACAAGTTAAAAACTGCATCTGTATCTGAAAAAAAGTCGCCACCTGTGACTTCTAACAATAACAGACCTCCGATGAGTCCCAGAGTGCTTTACCAAAATCGAAGTCCTAATGAAGCCAAGGATTTTTTGTTTAACACGATCGCTTTAAAAAGAAAAAAAATTATAGAGAATAGCTCTTTATTGCAAGATAACGATATAAAGCAGATTACACAATGTAAACCATCCCATGAATCTACATTAATAACAGCATTTATATTAATGAAAATGCTGGAAACATCTCTTCAACCCAAATGTAAGGTTTTCATAGTGGGTGGGTTGCCACGGGATTTATTGTCAGGAGCGGAAAAAAGCAATGATATTGATCTTGTTTGCAATTTTGATGCCGACCAGTTAAACAAAGAATTTGAAAAATTAGCTAAACAAGATAAAAATTTTTCATACAATAAGCTTAAATGTCAAAACGTCGCTGTGTTTCAATTTAGCTATAAAGGCATAAAATTTGATATACAAGCTGATCCTCGCGTAAAACTGCGCGCTAATGGTGAAGTAGACCATAAATCCTTGCTGCATAATTCAGAACTACGTGACGCTACATTTAATGGGATTTTTATTGATAGCAATGGAGAATTCCCTATTACTACCCCTGAAATTGAAAAGTTAATTAAGAGTTCTATTGACCCGCGTCATTTAATACAAAAAGGTAGCAATGGTATTATCGTAGAAGCTTCTCCGGGACACTTGACAGGAAAGGATATTGAAAATTACATATCTAATTTCAAAACTAAATACAAAAAATTGTGGGATGATTCATCCCTAAGAGCTGATTTGGAACACACCGTTAAAAATTATATCGATGATCCAAACAGATTATTACGAGTACTTAAATTTCTGATTGGCGGTAAGATAACGTGGCATCAAGTAGCGCCAGCTATAAAAAATGTATTTTCATACCCTGGATTAATGCAAGACATTTTTTTGGCAAGTATTAAATTAAAAAAAGAAAATATTTTATCTGCAGCTCTTGGATTTCAAGGTGTGCTCAAAGCTTTATTCATGCAAGGATTAGCCCCTAAATCTACTGCAACTGAGAAGTCGGCGCAAAGTAAAAGCCCTCCTGACAAAAAAGCAGATTCTGTGATTGCTACCGTTTCTGTAAAAGAGGTAATTAAAACGGATGCTTCAACGGCAAGCATAAAATTAGCAGAATGCTGGAAGCAGGCCAACTATCGGCATCTATTATTGTTGGCATTACAAGCAGGAGCAACGCCTGCCTTTGCTGAAAAAATCGCCAATGCGGCTGATTGGCTTTTTACGGATAGTGATTCCTATCAAGCTAGCAATGAACAGAAAGAAAAATCAGCGATTCAATTTAGCAGCGATAGTATGAAAGATTTTTTATTTGCCAGGTTTGTAAAGTTAAATTTTATAGCTTTGTTAGATTCCTTCCAAGAAAAAATCAACTTAAATGTTGTTCCATTATATCCAACTTTGGCTGATAAAATGCTTCCTCTGGCAATAGCCATTTGGTGTCAGCAGAACCCGATCATTCTTCCCCAAAGAGAAAATTTTCACCAACAGATCATGAAAATTATTAATCAATTTCCTGTTTTACAGCAGGTTCAGACAAAAAGTTTGCCTGGTATCCTTGATGATGCTTATAACAGCATAAGTGAGCATTTTAAGTTAACAACCCCAGAAACCGAAGTTGAAGCTGATAAAAATATAGCTAGCAATTTTCTCAGCTCTTCATCTCTGACTGTATCCTCTTCCACATCTTGGCCGACCCATAGCTTGGCATTACCATCGCAGCATTCCAATTCGTCATCCCATTGGCGAAAGAAGGAGAAATCTAAAGAGCCTGAAAAACAGGAAATCCAAAATTTTCACCCAACAACGAAACAGAAAACTGACAAAGATACAACTCTCGTTTATCCCACATCTTAGAGCTATTTTTATTGTTTAATTATTATCCCGTCCGATGGTGTAGTTAGCTGATTTTTTTTATCTATAGGAGTTGGCGTTAGACTTGGACTACGAGGCGAATCAAAAAGGATAGTCTGTGGTTTGTATTTTACTGAAGGCTTCGCAATAACGGGAGGGCGCCGTCTAAAGCAGTCAAAAATCGAGCTAACAATTCTTGGGGTGTGCGACGTCTCAGACGTAGAAGATTTTTGCATTTGCTCGTAAATATTATTAACTCTACTTTTGGTTTCTTTTGCTTCAATAGGAGTAGCTTTGGGTGGCGATCCTCTGAATGGCCTTAAGAAGAATCCTTTCACTTTGTTACAAAAATCTCCTATATGGTTTAACAGACTTTTTCCGGCTACTGGTTCCCTTTTAAACTTAACTGGCAATTTTAGTGTCGCGGGTTCCAGCTCCCCCAGAGACTTAGAATCCTCTAAGGATTGGCGCTGAAGTATATTGAACTCTTCTGCAACCTGACCATTAATACACTGACCCACAGGTATAAGCGCTTCTCCAGTTATGTTATAAACAATCTTCAATTGTCCTTCGACGTCCTCTAAATTATTTGGTAGTCCTTTGTTAAATCCACTCAAGGTCACAACCGCATAAAGCGAGTCTTGATCTGTTCCGAAAGCCACTTCTTGTTTTGTTGGTTGTAGCAAATAACCTTGATCACCTGAAATCCTAAGCATTTCTTGTACCGGAGCTGTCCAAAGTCCCTGATCGCATCCAGGCAAAGCTGTCAAAGGAACTTTAACTCCCCAGCGTTGCAAAAAATATTGGTTTATCAATTCATATTGTTGTTTTACGATAACCCTCTCTTTATCCTTTTTCTTCCTCTTCTCCTTTTCCAACTTTTCAAGGGCTTTAATACATTGCTTCGCCTGGGTATTTTGACCAAAAACACCTCGCATAAAATCGACTACAATCCTACCTTTTTTATCCGGGTCTATTGAAACCGTTTTTAAATTTAAACAGCTTTGTGTGGTGAGATTTAATTCCAGTATATCAATCGTGCTCATATATAACCCCTTTGCTTTGATAACTAATTTTTTTGTAATGACGTTATCATACATTCTTTTTAGCTATAAACAAGCTTGATACACAGCCCCCCTGTAATCTTGCAACCTTTTTATGGACACATCGAAGACAAATAAAGTGTATAATATTTGTCTTCGGTGTGTCCGAAAAATGATAGCAAAAATTAAAGTGGAAGGGGTTGGTTAAAAAGCCTAACATTAGTAATCAGCGGAGCGTGAAACGCCTATCGGGAAGTGACGGGGAGGTTGGATTAATAGCACAAGAAGCTTTGCAAAGAGTATCATGAAAGCGGCTTATTATTAAGGGAACGACATCGCCACCCTGTCTGGAAGTCAGCTTTATTCGCCTTCTTCAAAGAAGTCTTCTAAGGTTTGCGCCTCCAAGATTTTGTCTCCCCAGGCGAGCAGGGTATTGGCGTCTGCCTGAGTAATGCGTTGTTTATAGGTTTTAGAAATAGGGCCAAAGCGTCGCTGGACTAGTCGCAGAATAATAGTGGCTTCGCCTTGCTGCATGCCTTGCTGCATGCCTTTTTGAATACCAATACGTTCAATTGAAGTAATATAACTCACCTGTTTTTCCTCTTCTAACTGTTCAATATAATGTGCATATTCTAACTCAAATGGTTCAGGCAGTGCCAGCACCCAATCAATGAATGAAAATAACTGAAGAATGTAATCTTTGCCAAAACCATGCGCGTATAAGGCGCGAGTCACCGCCAATTTAGACTGCAAACGCAGATCAACATCCCGGCGGCTCTCCAGTGCCGCCAGATGGGCCCAAATGACAATCGCAAAGGGATTGGTTTGCCGAGTCAATTTCTCCTTTTGATTGGCGTAATCCAGCAACTTGATGGTTGCAAATTCAAAACGCAGGCGGTTATCCCAAATTGAACGTTCATAGCAGCCAGGACGCCAATTCGGATTGCCGTCGGCTAAAATGGCCACACTCATCACTGACATCTGATAGCGATCAAAAATGCGGTAATTGTAAACATACATCCGCTCGGGAAACGCCGTTTCTTTCTGTGCCTGCACTTCCAAATGCACCAGCAGCCAGAGTTCTTTCCCATCTTTTAGCCAAACCTGAAATAACGCATCCGCAATCCGTTTGCCGATCGCTTGCTGGCGGCTGATGATGCGTAATTCCTTATCCAAGGAAGTATAGCCTTTTGACCAATCAATGCTGGTGGCGACTTTAGGCAGGCAAAATTCCATAAACGCCTGTAAAAAACGGGTCAGAATGTTTTTCCACGGCGTATCATTATTGGTTTGTTTCATAGGCGTTTGACCGTATTTAAAGACACCATGAATGGGGAAGAAATTCTGGCTGTCAGTGTCTAAATTTGCAATACGGTAGGCAAGAAAAACAACCGCTGAATGGACTATTTTTTATAGCGCTTGTATACTTCCAGAAAAACAGGCACGTTAAACACTTTCGTTTGCGGCAGGTAACGACTGATAAAATAGGCTTCTGCTGATTGCAATTTTTAAAAAGTTAATTTATTAGGAAAAGCGTTTTATAATTTGAAGCGATTTCCATAAAAGTAACAAAGCACTGCATCAAAATAATTGAGCCGTCATCTCAAATCGGTTGAGAAAATTGTAAGTAAATTTATTGTGGAGCATAAAAAAAATTCAAGAAAATTCTAATTCAGTCGATGCAAAATATTCTATAAAAAAAACAATAAAAATAGGAAATAAAGAAATACCACTTAGGGATCTTGGAGATTTTAGTAACTTACTAAATAATAGAAGATTGATAGATGAATTAGATGCCAATGGTATTGATTCTATTTTATTGTATGCAGAGATTTACAAAAATTATTCTTTAGATTTTGATATATCTGGCGTAATCATTGGAACAATGTTGAATAATATAGCGTTGCGACAAAAGCTACTTCAGTCTCATATTTTGAGGATCGTAAATATAAGTTTGGATGCAGCTTATGCTCTAGTTCAGCATCATGACCTGTTGGATAAATGTGCTGCTAATATATTAATTGAACTTCTGAGTAACAAACAATATTTGACTTCTTCTAATTATTACCAGACTTCTAATATTGATGCGTTAATTTCATTAATTTTGAAAAGAAATAAGTTATATGAAAACCTGCCAGTTAATATCTTATTGGCCGCAATCACCAGAGGCTATAATATTGTTTTAACTGAAGAAATTCTTGCCAGCAAAACAGTCAGACAAAAATTAGATGCAAATAGCATATGGAGAATAATAAATTCCGGAATTTTTGTTGATATCAGCGTAGCAAAATACGAAGACTTATGTGTTAAGCTCCCCCCTCAAGCTATATTAAAACTAGAAGACAAGTATTTCTGTGCTAACCTTTTGTTTAGTCACCCAAGTGTTGTTGAGCTTTGGGTTTCCGGTGCTCTAGAGGCTATTAAAAAAGAAGAAAATAGTGAGCAACGTTTTGATAAAGCAAAAGTCATGTTAAATAAGCTAGAGAATATTTATAAACGCCAGCTTAAGCCAGAAACGGACCTACCTGTTATAGATATCAGCAATATTAAACGCATGGCCCGTCTTCATTTCGTGCAATTAATTAAAAACTCGGGACTCAGCAAGGAGCAATGTGATAATTTAGCTGATAGCGTTAAAAATGACGTAAATTCTGTTATTAATCGTCGCAGTGTTTTTCCAAATAAGTTCTCTAAATTTTTTCCTACCAAAACAGCTGTGGATTTTGATAACGAATTTAAGCAAAATAATCAAGAAAACAAACAAACGTCAGATTCAAAAAAAATTGGAAAAGATCTGGAATTAAATGATTTAGATGAGTCTACTTCGTTAAATTCAACTGATAAAAAAACTGATAGTTATGGCAGCTAGAGCCTGACTTGATCTGGCTTTTGGCTGCAGCACCGGAGAACCCATCGCACAATTTTTGATTACGCTGGGCTATCAGCTCATAGGCGTTGATGCGAGTGAGAATTGGACAGTATCTCGGTATATTCTGCAGAAGAAAGTGAAGCGTGATACTTCACTTAGCAGCCATTTATTGGCGCAGTATTTTTACGTGTTAACCAAATATTTACTTTTTGAGGATAGGAGATAAAAATTATTCCACCATAGCTTCTCGATACTTGATGCAAGAAGAAATGCCACTAACTAATACAGCCGCCCCTCCGACTACTAATAATACTAATGAAGCGCTAATGTCAATATTTTCGCGGAAAAACCAGCTCAGTCCGCTTAAAGAAAAACCTATCGCGCCGCTCATGATTTCTTTTTTATAAAGATTAGGAAACTCAACTAAGGTGATTACACCAAGTTTTTCATACATCTTTTGATATTCAAACGACTGAGGCAGATGAAAATGCCAACCCAACCTGGGTAGCCATTGCATCGCTATTTCGAAGGGCTGCTCTAACGGAATTAATTCAAATACCGCAGGTGGACCTTGTTTACGGATGCCAAGTGGCCCTTTAAATGAGCTATTAATTATCGTTTTACCGTCACGTAGCGTTAAATTTATTTCAGGTTTTCCGGCATTAATTAATTCTTTACCTTTCCCATAATAAATGGCTGTTTTTAATAGATTAAATCCAAACTGAATGACGTCATTAGAGTAGTTCTGCAGGGTTTTTTTGAAATGTTTGGCTCGATGATTAAATTCAACGGCGCTCAATGTATCTATAAAAACTTCATTAAATTCTTCAATGGAAATCGCAACCCCAGCTGCATTAAAATTAGCCGTAATATGGGGAGCATATAAATCTGCTTTAAATGCAGCATTAGTAAGATATTGCATCTTATCCGGGTCTTCTGTGGAATATTTTTTCTGCAGCCGCGCTTGCAAACCCTGAGCTATCCTTCGTTCGACACTATTTGGATTTTTAGCACGGATCCAACTTAAGAAATCACGTTTAAATGCAATCAAAGGATCTTCGGCATCTATATTTTGTTGTTTGTTCAGCTTATTTAAATTTTCTTGGGGGGATAATGGCAGGCTTGGTAGTGTTGTAATATCCGTTTTCTGCAGCATCTTGCTGCTTTTTAATTTTGTTATTTTTGTCATGCAAATGCTCCAACGATTTTTGATTACTGAACCTAATGATCATGTAGTTTATTCAGAGTTTCTTAGGGGAGTATTAAGGGGTTGGGTAACAATAACTTTCATGATATTCACACCCAACCGAGCCGTGACCGTTAGGGAGCTTTTACATTAGAATGAGAACGTTTATTTGCTTAATCGGCATAAACGGCTCCAATAAACGCTCCCTAACAGTCGCGGCTCGGTATGGGAGGAGAGAACTAAACTGCCGAGCCGTTAATAATGGGCAGCAATTTATGATACTGCGTCCGAACCTTGGCTAGACCACTCCTCCCAACCCGTATCGGGACGGAATCGATCTCCATACTTACTTTGTAATGCGCGCAGTCTTTCTGTCAAAATAGGAATACCTATTGAGGCCGCATAATGCATGGGTCCGCCTCTGAAAGGTGCAAAACCAGTGCCGAAAATCATCCCTGCATCTAATAGATCGGCATCAGCAACGATTTTTTCACGCCAGCAAGCCACTGATTCATTGAGCAGTCGCAAGACCAGCCGGTCACTGATATCTGCTGGGTTGAGCATGGTTTCCGTTACTGGGGTTTTTATTCGCTTACCTTTAATGTATTTATAAAATCCTTGACCCGATTTACGTCCCAACTCACCCTTAGCTACCTTTTGACGCAATGCTTCCGGCACACTGCTGCCATAATGGCCTACCATAATCTCCGCGATAGCTAGACATACATCCAAACCTACGGTATCTGCTAATTCAACCGGTCCCATAGGCATTCCGAAATTAACAGCCGCAGCGTCGATATTCACTGCCGGCACTCCCTCTTCCAGCATTAACATAGCTTCTAACAAATAGGGCAATAATATTCGATTTACCAAGAAGCCGGGGCGGCTTTTAACCGGTAAAGGTAAGCGATCAATACCACGGACAAATGCTATCGCTTTATCAGCAATGCCTGGATCCGTTTTATCCCCAGTGACCACCTCAACCAATTGCATCATGGCCACGGGATTAAAAAAATGAATACCGACCAAACGCTCTGGATTTTTCAGTACTTGATTTAATTCATCCAGCGGTAAGCTTGAGGTGTTAGTGGCCAGGATCGCATCCGGCTTTAAATGCGGTTCTATGGCTTGATATAAAGCCTGTTTGGTGGTGAGATTTTCAGAAATCGCTTCTATAACCACATCAGCTTTGCTGACCCCTTTGCCTTCCACATCAGGCACAAATCTATCCATAGCAGCCTGGACTAAACGGGGGTGTTTGAGTTTTTTTTCAAATAGCTCATGGGCGCGTTTAACCGCAGGAGCGATCAGCTCGGGAACACGATCTTGCAGGGTGACGCGCAAACCACGTAGTGCGCACCAAGCAGCGATATCGCCACCCATCGTACCCGCGCCGATTACATGCACCCACTGGGGTTTAAATCGTACTTCTTTAGCTAATCCCTTCAGACGCGTCTGTAAAAAAAACACGCGCACCAAATTACGGCTGGTGGGAGTCATCATTAGATGGGCAATGGATTTGGCTTCATTCTCCATGGCTTGTTTAGCGTAAGGTCCATCTTTAACCCAATTACTTACAGTGGCATAAGGAGCAGGGTAATGTTCCCGATTGACTTTTTCTGCCAACTTTCTATTCAGCAGTTGCGCAACCAGAGGTCTTATCCAGCTGTAGCTCGCTATTTCCTGCCACATCGGCGGACGATGCTTTGGCGGCTTATGTAATACATAATAACGCGCAGCTCGTTGCAGTTGGCGTTTAGGTACTGCAGCGTCCACTAAACCGGATTTAGCAGCCGCTCTTGCAGATACCATGCGGCCGGTTAAATTCATGTCCATAGCCGGCATCACACCGATCAAACGGGGTAGGCGTACTGTTCCGCCCCAGCCTGGATGCAATCCTAGTTTGACTTCCGGAGCCCCCAATAGGGTCTTTGGCCCTTCTTCCGCCACTCGGTAACGGCAGGCTAATACTAATTCAAGCCCACCGCCGAGGCAAAATCCTTCAATCATGGCTACCGAAGGAATTTTTAAGTCTTGCAGTTTGTCGAATACCAATTGCGCTTGACGGATTAAGGTAAAGGCTTCATTTTCATTTTGTAACTTAACAAATTGCTCAATATCGGCACCGGCAATAAATCCAGAAGATTTTGCCGACAAGATAATTACGCCCACTAAAGTTGAGTCGATTTTTATCTGCTCTAATATCTGATCAAATTCACTGATGACTTCCTGGTTTAGGGAATTAACAGCAGAATCTTTTCTATCCAGGGAAAGCCACAGGATATGCTCTTGGTCAATGTCTAATTTCCAGTTTTCATAGGTTTTTTCAAGCATATCTTCATCCTTTAAAGTTGTAAAATAGCCTTTGGATAAGCCCTAGACTCTTTCCAGCAGCATTGCTCCGCCCTGACCTCCGCCAATGCACAGAGTGGCTATACCGCGTTTAGCATTATTGCGTTTTAGAACATCCAGCAAATGCAATACAATTCGCGAACCACTTGCGCCTACAGGATGGCCTATCGCGATGGCTCCGCCATCACTATTTAACCGTTCCTCATTTATTTTGCCTAAGGCCTCTTGTAACCCCAAATGGTTGCGACAAAATTCTCTATCTTGCCAGGCGGCTAAACAAGCGAGTACTTGAGCGGCAAATGCCTCATTGATTTCCCAATAATCGATGTCTTCCAATTTAAGCCCATTACGCTGCAACAGCGGAGTTGAAGCAAACACTGGCCCAAGACCCATAACTTCAGGTGCTAGACCCGCCCATTCCACGTCGACCAAACGGCCCAGTACGGGAAGATTATAACGCGTAACTGCTTCCTCGCTGGCCAGCAATACCATAGCTGCGCCATCGGTAATTTGCGAACTATTACCCGCCGTGACCATGCCAAATTTTTTATCAAAAAATGGTTTGAGTTTAGCTAAAGCTTCTAAAGATGAATCTGGCCTGACCCCATCATCTAATGCAAATAAGTGACCATTGTCGGTATAAATGGGTGTAACTTCATCCAAATCTGAGTTTTGTGCAGCTGCCAGACGCTGATGACTGCGCACGGCATAAGCATCCATTTGTTCGCGAGTGATATGAAATTGATACGCAAGGTTTTCTGCCGTCTCGCCCATATTCAAACCCACCAGTGGGTCCGTAAGCCCATGCAGAAGCGCTATAACAGGCTTTAAAAAATGCGGTCTGAATTCAGCGAGGGTTTTTAGTCGGGTACTGAAATTACGCGCCGAATTCCAATTAGCCAGCCAATTGACCATTTCCATACGCCATAAGAGGGGAGCACGGCTCATAGCCTCTGTTCCTCCCGCCAAAACCAATTGGTGGCGCCCTATAGCAATATCTTTAGCAGCGCTATCGATAGCCTGCATGGCCGAACCACAATTGCGCTGTACTGTCCAAGCAGGAACTGACTTGCCGCAGCCTAACCGCAATGAAACGATGCGACCGATATTGGCCTCATCTGGACTGGGTATCATGCAACTGATAATAACTTCACCTAGATCGCTGGCGGCAAAAGGTTGGCGCAGTAATAAAGCTTTGCCTGCGCTGACTGCCAAATCAGAAGCCGAGAAAGGCCCAGGTCTGCCGCGCACTTTTAAAAAGGGGGTTCTTAATCCATCGACTATATAGACGGGACGGGCTGAAGGTAAAGCGTTCATTGTCATACTGTGTTTCCTCCTGGGACTTCCTAGAATTCATCTACTTGAATTGCATTCCAGCGCTGATTTGCCATTTCGTTTAATAATTTTACTTCCTCTTGAGACAGGATGCCTCTTTGTTCCGCTAGGGTAATTTTTTGCTCAAGACTACTGCCATGTTTTATTCCATCAATCGCCAATCCCTTCTGCATCTTACTCAATACTGCTGCAGCTGCTGTAATAGCATGGTAAGCAGAATCAATTAAACCCGTAGCATCTTGTGGCCCATGACCCACATAGCAATGTTCAGTCAGCCGGTCACGCTGCAAGGAATTATACATCATGGCAGAAGCTATTTGTTGTTCTAAGCTATCACGAGGCAAACGATAAGCTCTGCTGCCCCAAGGAAAAATAATGCGCCGCAATATGCGAGAAATCCAGCGGGGCGCGAGATTATCCCACAACCCATTAAAAGCTTTTTGGATATCAAACAAACATTTTTCTAAGGCCCATTGCATAAAAGGCCAATCTTCTTGCGGCTTACCCTGGTCTTGATAATATTTTATGACGGAAGAAGCTAAATATAGCTGGCTCAATATATCACCTAACCTTGCGGAGAGTCGCTCCTTTCGCTTCAGTTGACCCCCTAGCATAATCATAACCACATCAGCGGATAATGCTAAGGCGGTGCTCATGCGCGTGAGTTGTCGATAATATTGGGTAAGTAATGGGTCACTTTGATGCGTTGCAATGAAAAGGCCACCCGTTAGTCCATAGGCTAATACCCGAGCAAATTGACTGACAATATAACCACTATGCTGACAGATTAATTTATCAAATTGTGCTAAACGCTTCTTGGGATCAGACACAGCTAAAGCAGCGATTTCATGCTTTATAAAGGGATGGCTGCGGATGGCCCCTTGCCCGAAAATAATCAAGTTGCGTGTCAGCAGATTTGCCCCTTCTACAGTAATGCAGATGGGGACTGTTTGATACAAGTGCCATAAGTAATTACGCGGTCCTGATTGCACCCCGCGCCCACCATGTATATCTAAAGCATCGTTGACAATGGTGCGGCTCATTTCAGTTAAGTGGTATTTGGCTATTGCTGCTGCCAAGGCAGGCTTTGCGCCCGCATAGATACCACATAAGGTAAAGTGACGAGTCGCTTCACATAAATAGGTGAGACCACCCATACGCGCCAATGATTCTTCTACCCCTTCGAACTGGCCTATAGGGACATGAAACTGCTCTCGAATCAGCGCATAAGCACCCGTCATGCGATAACACAATTTCGCAATACCCGTGCTTAATGCGGGCAAAGAGATACCTCTGCCACCCGCCAAAGCCTCCATCAGCATGCGCCAGCCCTTGCCACGCATTTCAACCCCGCCAATAATATAATCCAGGGGGACAAACACATCCTGGCCGCGAGTTGGCCCATTTAAAAAAGCTAAACCTGCCGGATTATGGCGCAGGCCAATTTCAACTCCAGGTAGCGCAGTTGGTATTAAACATAAAGTAATACCTATAACTTCCCGCTCACCTAATAAATGTTCTGGATCGTACATTTTAAATGCCAATCCTAATAAAGTAGCGATAGGCGCAAGAGTAATATAACGTTTGTTCCAATTGAGCCGGATCCCAATAATTTCTTCACCTGCAAACATACCCCTGCAAACTACACCTTTATCAGTAATGCCACTGGCATCACTTCCCGCTTCGGGAGCCGTTAATCCAAACGCGGGAATTTCTTCACCCCGTGCTAAGCGCGGCAGATAATATTGTTTTTGGGCATCAGTTCCATAATGCTGCAAAAATTCACCGGTTCCCAGCGAGTTTGGAACCATCACGGTAATGGCTGCACTGGTACTACGAGTGGCAATTTTGCTGACAATCTGTGATTGCGCCAACGCTGAAAAACCTAGCCCATCATATGTTTTACTAATGCTAATCCCTAAAAATCCCTGTTGTTTTAAATAATCCCAGATTTCTGGAGAAAAATTCTGTTCTTCATGGACTGACTTCCAGTCATCGAGCATTGCGCATAAGTTTTCGACTTGGGTATGTAAAAAAGCCTGCTCAGCTTCACTGAGCCGAGGAACTCCAATAGCGCTTAATTTTTTCCAGTCAGGCCTCCCACAGAAAAGCTCCTGTTCCCACCATACACCGCCAGATTCCAATACTTCACGTTCGGTAGGGCTAATGGGGGGTAGATTTTTTTGAAAGTATTTCAGCACATGAGGGGTAATTAAAAGTTTACGCAGCGCAGTGATATTGCAGAAAATGGCGGGAATTAAAAAAATGATCCATATCATTGCCAATATTGGCCAGAAAAAACTACCCCCTAGCGTTATGAGTACTAATGCGATAGCAAGTAGGGGAGTCCACACTTTAGGCGATGCTCTAAAAAAAGCCAGCGCCCAAGTGATGGCGATTAGTGCGATGATTTCTAATAACATGCGGTTGTCCTGGGGTGATTAAGCACAAAAATCCTTTGTTCCTGTGGGTGCTATTGAGTAATTGGCTGTCATTTTTCGGGAAAAGCACTGTATCCCCCTTCCGCAAGAGGGCTTTATTGCATAATTCTCTTCCTAACTATCCGAAACTCTATGATCCCCTCTCCCGCAAGGGGAGAGGGGATACAGTGCTTTCTGAAAAATGGGAACGAATTATGCAACAATGCCCCGCGGGGAGAAGGATACAGTGCTTTCCCATAATGGGGGAATTGAAATTATTCAACAACACCTTTGCAGAGAATACCTCATCACTTTTCCACAGCGATGCACTACAACGCTATTTTTTTTCCCCAAACCTTTCGTAAAGATACCGCACCACCGCACGTAATGCACAAGCCTCTCCACCTTCGGGAGCTCCAGGTTTGGAGCTAGTATTCCAAGCCATAATGTCAAAATGAGCCCATGAAATATTATCTGGCACAAACTCCTTGAGGAATATAGCTGCCGTAATAGCGCCCGCAAAAGGAGCCTGAGCGGAATTTGTCATATCAGCTATTTTGCTGTCTAACATTTTTCGATAAGGGGCATAAAGAGGCAGGCGCCATATAGGATCATTTTCTTCCTGTCCAGCAGCGATTAATTTAGCCGACAGTTCATCATCAGGAGTAAATAAAGCAGCAATTTCAGTGCCTAAAGCAACTCTCGCAGCCCCGGTTAGAGTAGCAAAATCTAGTAACAGCTCCGGATTTTCGGTACTGGCTTCATATAAGGCGTCACATAGCACCAATCTGCCTTCAGCATCAGTATTGGTGACCTCGACAGATAGGCCTTTACGGGTTAATAAAACATCGCCTGGATGGTAAGAATCGCCAGAAACTGCATTTTCAACGGCAGGAATCAATACTCGCAGGTTGACAGGTAATTTCAAAGCCATAATCACTCGCGCCACGCCTAAAGCGTGAGCCGCCCCACCCATATCTTTTTTCATTAGGGCCATACCGGAACTATTTTTTATATTTAGTCCCCCAGAATCAAAACAGACCCCTTTGCCGACCAATGTCACTTTAGGATGGTCAGGATTACCCCAACGCAGGTCAATTAACCCGGGGGCATGTTGGCTGGCGCGGCCCACATTATAAATGGCCGGATATCCCTGTCTGAGTAATTCCTCACCAAAAATATGTTTTAATTTACCATCAAACTCCTCAGCAATTTGCGCAGCCATACCCATTAGATCACCCGGAGTCATATCATCGGTGGGAGTATTGATTAAATCCCTCACTAGATAAATCGCGCGGAGTATAGCTTCTAAATAGGCGCTATCGACTCCTTGGCCAGGTAATAATAACTTTGCTTCTAGTGGCGCCACTTTTTTGTAAAGGGTGAACTGATAGCTGGCCATGCCCCAGGATAAACAAGCGAGATAGGATTGCTTTTCGTCAAATTCAGCAGCTATTTTATATATCCCCTTGGGAAGGCTACTAGCCAACTGGCCAAATACAGTCAAATCTTTAGGATGCGCCATGCCCGCTAATACAGCCTCGAGCTGCCCCGTAGCATCGCATAACAAGCCGAAACTAGCAGATTTAGCACGGAAGTTGGTAGATTTTATCCAATTTTTAACCCTCTCTTCCTGCTGTCCAGACCAGTTTTCCAGTTGGTTTTCACAAATGGGAATAATGGGGATAGTCCTTCCCTCTTCTGTCCGTGTAAAACAATTTAACATGATGAATTCCTGTGTGGTGTATCAATTTCTGAATCATTATTCTATTGCCAAAGAGACCCTAAGGCAATCTGTTCACTTTATCTTTCTTCTGAAATTATGTTATAATAAAATTTATGCAAATATTATTTTAGACTTATAAAACATGCCAATATTCCCAAACACTGGGTTTTCAACCTATGCCACAATCCTACTCAGTGGAACCCCACTAGCTGATATTATTCGTAACCATTCTGGCTCTCAAAGTGATACTACGCCCAAGGATTTTGCTGGACTACCTAAGATTCTTACTGCGGGACAAATTAAAGCGTCCCTACAGAATCCACAGAGCGCAATCAAACCCGCTATGGCGACTTATGCCAAAGAGATTGCGATTCGTCGTGATATTAGCCAGACAGACGAGGAATTTACCGGTTACCGGAAATGGTTGCGAGCGGCTATAAAAGAATTGAAAGATCGAACACCCAATACGATCAATCCGGTACAGCTAGCAGAATTGCAAAGCGCAATACATGAATTAGAAACCACCTATAAAAAAACAGTCGATAAACATAAAGAATTACCGGATCTAAAGACCCGGCTGGCCACATTTGACAATAGAATTGAAAAAAATGCTATAGAGCAAGAAAAACTTTGGGATGTTTTCAAAAAGACCTATGCAGAAAAAATGCGCACTGAATTCGAACAAGCGGGCCTGAATTTAAATGAGGAAGAAGTCGCAGATCTGCTGAATACTAATCAATCCTTGGAAGATTTGGAATCTCGCTTTAAGGCAAGTAATCTCGCCCTACCCGCCTGGGCCGCTGAACCAGATTTTACGACGTTATTTAAATTAAAGGCTATGCTGGTCATGAATAGCTATCTAGAAAGGCGGAAACTACCCCATTCAGCGAAAGACATAACCCAGGTTTTGAAAAAATCATTAAAAACTGATCCACAATCAGAAGGCATTGTGTTACATGATAAGAATACAGCAGTATTTAGTCGTCTTCGCGACGATCTAGAGACTACTATTGCTATGCCTCTACAAACAACGGTCCCGGCTCTGAAAGCTACCCGGGATACTTTAGAATCTGTAACGGATAAATATAAGGTTGCGCCTCCTGAAGGAGCCTTGCCAGGTGTTGAACCAGAAAAACCCTCTGCGCCAGGTTTCAGATAACATTCAGCCACTAGGATCTGAACGGTTAGCAGATAAATGCCTTAAACTGAACGCGCCCCTTAATTCATGATGCAATTTACTCTCACTTTTTTAGCACTATTTCTGGTGCTTCTCAATGGCTTTTTTGTAGCAGCAGAATTCGCGCTGGTAAAATTACGTAATACCCGGGTGCAAGCCATCAGAGCCGTTTATGGTTTGCGTGGTGAAATTCTTGCCCGGGTTCATACCCAATTAGACGCCTATTTGTCAGCTTGTCAGCTTGGCATAACCCTGGCATCGCTAGGACTAGGTTGGGTAGGAGAACCTGCCTTCGCCACCCTAATTGAACCCCTGCTGCATCGGTTGGGTATTTTTTCACCCACCGCCCTATCCGGCATCGCATTTGCCTGCGCCTTTTTCCTGATTTCATTCCTCCATATCGTGGTAGGAGAACTCGCTCCTAAAACACTAGCTATTCGTCAGCCGCAAAAAATATCGCTATGGACAGCCATCCCCCTTTACTGTTTCTATTGGTTGATGTATCCCTTTATCTGGCTGCTCAACAAGAGCGCCAACCTGATGTTAAAATTCATGGGCAGAGCGGCTCATCATGAGGCGGAAAGCGCTTATTATTCTTCAGAAGAATTAAAATTGATTCTGCATGGCAGCCATTCACATGGAGAAATCGAAAAAGAAGAAGCCGAAATATTAGACAATGCCCTGGATTTTGCTGATTTAAAGGTAGCTGACATCATGCGGCCCGCAGAAGAAATGATTGCTTTGTCATTACGATCAACACTACCAGATAATCTTAATACGATGCGCCTCCATCGTTATAGCCGCTATCCCCTATATGAGACAGACCCGCATCAGATTGTTGGAATAGTCCACGTTAAGGACATTTTCTTTAATGCAGTACCAGAACAATCTCTGCAAAACCAGATACGGCCTGTTTTAACAGTTACCACCGACCTACCCGCTTTAAACCTGTTTCGAAAATTCCGTGCTGGATTAACCCATTTTGCTATGGTGAAACATAGAGGCACCTTAGTGGGTTTCGTCACGTTAACTGATATACTAAATGCACTGCTCGGGCAAATCCGTGATGAATTCAGTAAGCATATCCCTGATTGGATTTCTACAAAGGACGGAGCCCTATTGATGAAGGGCAATTCTCCGTTGTACCTTTTGGAAAAAGCCTTAAACATCACCCTTCCAGAAATGGAGGCAAATACCATTTCGGGCTTGCTGCTTTCAACATTAGAACGGCTACCCAAGCAACACGAACAGATCAGTTTTGAATTATTTGATATTGAAGTTTTAAAAATTAAAGGACCTAAGATTTTATTAGTTAAGGTATTTTCCAGGCCAACAACCACTAACATTAGCACAAGGACTTTATAAATGTTTACCTTAGCCCACAAACCTCAAAATTTTTTAAAGGTGATTAGCGATAGTATACAGCTATACAAAGCCTGTCTTCGTACCGTCTGGCGTTGGCAGTTGTTTTGGCTAATACCCATGGTTTTTTTACCTTCAGGAGGCCTGAATTCCGGTGGCGTAACAAGTATTTTATCTGCCCACCTCAATGCTCCTTCCGCAAATGGTTTGTTGATATTTTATTCCCTATTGGCCTTAATTTTTACCATATTCGGGGAAACATTCCTGTTATACAAAATTTATAATATGGGTATAGAAGGCGATAGCAGTAATCAAAAGTCCTTCCTGATCGCTAAAAACAAATTTCTGCCCATACTCGGTGGTTATGTAATAAATTGGTTAATTCTATTAGCAGTAATTATTATTGCTGGACTGCTTTTTGGATTGATATTTTTTCTGTTATCTCTGGTCAGCGGGGGATATACCGGTGCACTCTATACTATTATTTTTATCATGCTGATTGTCGGTGCTTTTTTAATTACATTAATGTTCTTTTTTAATTTATTTATATTATTTGAAAATAATAAAATCATCCAATCCATCAAGGCCAGTATTAAGCTAGTCTGGGGTCATTGGTGGCGCACATTTGGCATACTCTTAGTCCCAATTATTATTATATTTTTAATAACGCAAATTTTTAATCTTTTGATGAGTTTAGTGATGCCCAGGATTGGAATAGCCGCCAATATCTCCAATTTGTGCGTGCTTACCTTATTGTACCCCTGGTTCAATTCAGTAATTTTAGTGCAATTTAATGATCTGAGATTCCGCCAAAAAACTGCGCTTGAATCCCCTCCCTCCACTAAAATTAATAACAATTTAACAGGTTAATTCTATGCACATTGGAATCGTAAAGGATATAAAATGCAAAGAAATGAACAATACTACTTAGGGGTTGGCAAAATTGACTATGAGCGCTATGTATCCTAAATTCTTTGTATAATCCCGCGGCATTACAATTTATGCAAGAAAATGGCTTACATTCGGGCATGCATGTGCTTGAAATTGGGTGTGGAATGGGGGAATTTGCCTGTGAGTTGGCTACAGCTGTAGGAAATTCTGGAAAGGTTACTGCAATTGATCAAAGCAGTGAACAAATTAAAATTGCAAAAGAGACAGCGCAGTCACAAAAAATCAACAATATTGAATTTGTGAATTTGACAGTAGAAAATTTAGATACTCTTAATATGCAATTTGATATGGTGTATTCTCGTTGGACCTTTATTTATCTGCTTGACCCAGATACAACTTTAGAGCGTGTTAAACGACATCTAAAACCGGGGGGAGTATTAGTCATTGAGGATGCTGATGCCATTAATCATGGTATTTTTAGTTATCCCGATACCCCTGTGATTACAGAGTGGTGTAATCTTTTCCAAACCATGCTAAAAGTAAATAATCTCTCATTAAAATTTAGTGATACTTTATATCACAGATTTCAAAAAACTCGCTTTAACAATATCCGTCTTGTAGCTAGCCAGCCGCTTATTACTAAAATTGAAGATAAAAAAATTTTTCATCTTGCAATTCTGGCCGGCAAACGATCTATTCTGGAAAAAAATATAATGAATGAAGCTATGCTACAAGACTTTGTTTCAAGATTAAAGCTCTTTGAACAAGAGCCTAATTTGATAGGGTTTTTCCGTAATATTCTTATTAGTGGAAAAAAATAATTTTATTATCATATTTCAGATACTTGATCCGATTGGCTCCTCATAATTTAAAGTTAGATAATTGGAGAATAAAATGGGAACATTAGTTGAAAAAAAAGAATCACTACGAGAAGAAAAATCAACATTGTCCAATAAACAAAAAAGAGTAATCGAACGTCTCAATAAAGTCGACGAAAACGGAAAAAAAGTAGTTGAACCTTCTCTGACAGAAATAGAGAAAGGTAGTGCAAAGGACAATTGTGATTATGGCGTATATTTTCTGCAAGTTAAGCAAAATTTCAAAGAAGCAGTGAGATTTTTTAGTTTGGCAGCAACCCAAGGTGATCAGGAGGCTCAAGATCATTTATCTACGTGCTATAAGTATGGAATGGGTACCCGGAAAGATCCCAATGAAGCAACGTATTATTACCGTTTGGCTCATCCAAACCCCACGGACACAGCAGGGAAAAATGAGAAAGATTCAACCTTGCCTGAATCCCTTCAAACTTTTAGAGTTATCTGATACTCATGTTAATTTCGTAATTAACTGTGTTAATTAAAATATTGGTAAGTATTCACGTCTATTACGCTGTAAACACTTACGTTATTTATTTACTAATTAAGTGTGGGAATAAATCACTGGTACTTCGCCATAATTGGCTTTCGTCACTAAAATTAATAACGATTTAATAGGTTAATCACATGCACATTGGAATTATCGGCGCGATGCCAGAAGAAGTTGCTATTCTGCGGGAAGATATGGCTAATTTAGTATGCGAAGAAATTGCTTCTAGAGCGTATTACAGCGGAATGCTTTATGGAAAAAAAACCACCTTGGTTTTTTCACGTTGGGGCAAAGTGGCTGCTGCGATAGCAGCAACTACTCTTATTACGAAATATCGGGTGAATGCTCTGATTTTTGTCGGTGTTGCAGGTGCAATCAGTGACCAGTTAAACATTGGCGATGTGGTCATCGCTAACCAATTATATCAACATGATATGGATGCAAGACCATTTTTTAAAGAATTTGAGATTCCTCTCACCGGCCTCACATTGATAGATACTGATTTGCAATTATCTGCTGCCGCACAAAAAGCTGCTAGCCATTTTTGTACGAATGAAGTTAAAAAAGTAATTTCGCCGGAAGTTTTGCAAGCATTTTTTATAGCTCAACCTCATTGCCATCATGGAATTATTGCCAGCGGCGATTGTTTTGTGGCGAGTAATACCCATAAAACTGAACTAGAAACCAAAATGCCCGGGGTATTGGCAGTAGAAATGGAGGGCGCTGCAGTTGCCCAAGTCTGTTTCGAACATAATATTCCTTTTACAGTAATACGGACTATTTCAGATAAAGCTGATCACAGTGCACACATCGATTTTCCAAAATTTATTTCTCAGGTAGCAAAATTCTATTCGCGGGATATTGTTAAATCGATGTATAAAGACTAAATCCAATACACGAATATAAATAACATCAACCAAACCACATCAACGAAATGCCAATACCATGAAACTGCTTCGAAGGCAAAATGGCCATGCTTGTCAAAATGTTTTTTGTATATTCGAAAGAAAATAATGATCAGCATGATAGTGCCGATAGTGACGTGTAAGGCATGAAAACCAGTCAACATGAAAAAGGTAGTGCCATAGATCCCTGAACCTAGGGTTAAGCCCTTTTGTAAATAGGCGATGGTGTATTCGTGTGCCTGCATAGTGAGGAAGCAAATACCCAGGATGGCTGTAATAGCCTGGCCCACTAAGGCCTGGGCACGACGATGCTGCAATATACCCCAATGTGCAATGGTTATGGTTACACCGCTAGTCAATAGAATAAGTGTGTTTAATGCTGGTAAACCCCAGGTTTCCATGACACTTTTGGGGGCAACAAACTTAGTAGGATCTGGATTGTGTAATACTGGCCAAATAGCATCAAAACTTGGCCATAACAATATATGCGTCATTACACCCTGGCCTTCACCGCCTATCCAAGGCACAGAGAGGACGCGAGCATAGAACAATGCGCCAAAAAACACCCCGAAAAACATGACTTCAGAAAAAATAAACCAACACATCCCGAGCCGAAAGGACTTGTCGAGTTGTTTATTATCGTAAAGACCAGCTTGGTTTTCGTGAATAACCATACCAAACCACCCGAACATTACGAAAATTATAATGGCGGCACCGAGGAGAAATACATAGGGACCAAAATAAATACCATGTAACCAGTTGGCAGCCCCAAACATGATACAAAATAGCCCAATAGAAGCCACTATCGGCCAATAACTCGGGCCTGGTAAGTAATAACCGCCTTTGGATGGTTGTGGCATATTTTATTCCTCAATGACTTGCGTGTATTTTTGCATCACCTGATTTTTCCCGTCTCATCTAACGGTTTCGTTTTTTTCATATGGGTAGTATCAAATAAAGTATATGACAAAGTGACTGTATGTACATTTTCAGGCAAATCTCGATCAAGATGGAATAAAAGAGGCATATCCATTGATTCATTGCTTTTTAAAGTCTGCTGCGCAAAACAAAAGCACTCAGTTTTTTTCAGATATTTTGCAGCCAAGCCAGGGCTGACGCTAGGTACAGCCTGGACAGTCATCGTTTGATCTGACAGATTTTTCGCAAAATAGGCCACTTTAGTATTCTCACCTGGATGCACTTCAATACTGGTGCGATAGGGGTGAAATTTCCAAGGTAGATTGGCATTATTGGTCGCTAAAAACTGTACTGTAATTGTTCTCGATTCATCTATGGATGAAACGACTGCTGCTGAGGCCATACCACTGGTTTTGCCGTTAAATCCCAGACGTTGACACAATACGTTGTATAGGGGCACCAATGCATAACCAAAGCCGAACATAGCCAGGGCGCAAATTAACAATATCATCGCCAAACGTTTGCTTTTTCTGCTACGTGAGACGCCTTCAATCATTATGCTCTTCCACCAGGGGAGAGGGGATTTTAGTAGGTGGCGTTATCCAGCTGTGGTAAGGAGCGGGAGAAGGAAGTTCCCACTCTAATCCCTGCGCCCCCTCCCAAACTTGAGCAGTGGCTGGTGGACCTTTACGAATGGTGCGGATCACGTTAATTAAAAATAGTAGTTGTGAAAAACCAAATATAAAAGCGCCCACGCTGGCAATGGCGTTAAAATCCGTAAACTGTAAGGAATAATCAGGAATACGCCGCGGCATGCCGGCTAACCCTAAAAAATGCATTGGGAAAAAAGTAATATTCAGCCCAATAACAGACAACCAAAAATGCCACTTGCCCAGTATCTCGCTATACATTTTTCCAGTCCACTTAGGGAGCCAATAGTAAACGCCCGTCATGATACCGAATATGGAACCCGGAACTAACACATAATGGAAATGTGCCACGACGAAATAGGTATCCTGATATTGATAATCTGCCGGCACGATGGAGAGCATTAATCCTGAAAATCCACCAATAGTGAACAAAAATACGAAAGCGATCGCAAATAACATCGGTGTTTCAAAGGTAATTGCCCCACGAAACATAGTGCTGACCCAGTTAAAGACTTTTATCCCGGTAGGCACGGCAATCAACATGGTGGCATACATGAAGAAAAGCTGCGCTGCTAATGGGATACCTACGGTAAACATATGATGTGCCCATACGATATAAGATAATATGGCAATAGAAATAATGGCATACACCATAAACGAATAACCAAATAATGGCTTGCGACTAAAGGTTGGGATGACTTGTGACATTACGCCGAAAGCAGGCAAAATAAGCACATAGACTTCAGGATGACCAAAAAACCAGAATACATGTTGGAATAAGACTGGGTCACCCCCCCCGGCCGCATTGAAAAAGGTAGTGCCAAAATGACGGTCTGTCAGCATCATGGTCACTGCTCCTGCCAATACTGGCATAATTGCCAATAGTAAAAAGGCCGTGATAAACCAGCTCCAGACAAATACCGGCATTTTCATATATTTCATGCCAGGAGCGCGCATGTTGATAATAGTAGCAATGATATTGATCGCACCCAAAATTGAAGAAATTCCCATTAGATGGATGGAAAAAATCATGAAGTCGGTGCTAGGTGGACCATAGGTGGTAGACAAAGGAGCGTAAAAAGTCCAACCATAGTTAGGTGCGGAACCCGGAAGTAAAAATGTGCTTAACAGTAAAGTAAATGCGAAGGGTAATATCCAGAAGCTCCAGTTATTCAGGCGGGGCAATGCCATATCCGGTGCCCCTATCATCAAAGGGATCTGCCAATTGGCCAATCCCACAAAAGCAGGCATGACTACCCCAAATACCATAATCAGCCCGTGCATAGTGGTCATTTGATTAAATAAATCGGGATTAAGTAGCCTTTCACCGGGTTGAAACAATTCCGCACGGATCAGCAATGCCATGGTCCCTGCAACAAAAAACATGATACAGGATAACCAAAGGTATAGGGTTCCGATGTCTTTATGATTAGTGGTAAAAGCCCAGCGCTTTACCCACGCGTTAAAACCCTTGCCGTACCAGGCGGGGCCATGTTCTGCATGATGTGCTTCATGTTCATGTGCTACGGAGTTTTCACTCATTTTGTATTTCTCTCTTGATATAACTCACAATTATTTATTTCTTACGTGCAGCCGCTACCTCGGCGGGTTGTACTAAACCACCCGCAGCTTGGCCATATTTCTGAGTATCCCCATTACCCCAAGCATTACGTTCGTAGGTGATAATAGCAGCAATATCGGCATCATTAAGCTGATTGCCAAATGCCGCCATAGCAGTGCCCGGCTTTCCATTCAACACGATATCAATATGATTTTTAACCGGCCCGGTGGCGATAGCGCTACCTACCAAGGCTGGAAAAGCTGGCGGCATCCCCTTGCCATTGGGTTTATGACACACAGCACATTGGCCATTATAAAGATTTTCACCACTTTGCATTAACTCTTGTTGTGTCCAGGTCTTGTTATTGGCAGCCACCGCAGTTGCCTGGGCCTGTTCAACCCCAGCTTTCTGTGACTGAACCCACTTCTGGTAGTCTTCCTCACTGCGTGCATCGAGTACTATTGGCATAAAACCGTGATTTAAGCCGCATAGTTCAGCGCATTGGCCGCGATAAATACCGGGTTTTTCAATACGCGCCCAAGCTTCATGAATAAAACCAGGAATCGCATCACGTTTAATGCCCAATGCCGGTACCCACCAGGAGTGGATAACATCATTTGAGGTGACCAGGAACCGGATTTTTTTATGAACGGGTACCACCATGGGTTTATCAACCTCTAGCAAATACCATTTATCTTTAGGGACCTTATTTTTTATTTGATCCATAGGAGTAGCGAGGTTGCTGTAAAAACTGATGCCTTCATCCAGATATTCGTACTGCCATTTCCATTGATAGCCAGTCACTTTAATATTGACATCGGCGTTGCTGCTATCTTCCATACGCATCAAAACTAACGTAGCTGGCACTGCCATTATGACTAGTATTAAAAATGGTACTATCGCCCAAAAGATCTCAATTCGCACATTACCATGGAATGTGGCTGGCTTGACCCCCAAAGACTTGCGATGCTTGAACAAGGAGTAAAACATCACACCGAACACGACTATCCCGATGGCGACGCAGATCCAAAAAATCGTCATATGTAGATCATAAATATCTTGGCTGATCGGAGTAACGCCAGGCGTGAGATTAAAGGTGTATTCCGCAAACGCATTAGTAGCAAGAAGGCCAAGGAATATAACGAACAAAAATTTTAGACTACGCATTAAGCGCATGATTTTACTCTCTCACAGATCTTTAGTTTTTAGGTACTGTAAAGCAATAACTTACCTTTTTAGCGCCCAGATGAGTCTTAGATGGGATGCTAAAAAGATAAGTTATTGTTTTACAGTACCTTTAGTCTTTGAATGCCGTATTGTCATTCTGTGTGTCATCCTGAACGTACCGAGCCGCGACCGTTAGGGAGCGTTTATTGGAGAACGTAAACGCTCCCTAACGGTCGCGGCTCGGTACGTTCAGGATGACAATGCTGCCACCCTACCATAAAGTATAATTACCTGCTCCACTTTCTTGGGCCATATATTTTACTGCAGCAATAATATCAGCATCCGAGCACTGATAGCATGCGCCCAAGGGTGGGTGACCTTTATAACCTTTAATGGAACGCTCAATTAATACATCAAGATTATTTTGAAGTATTGGCGTCCAGGCAGCTTTATCACCTAATTTAGGTGCCCCCAGCTGTCCTTTAGTATGACAGATAGAACAGACTTGATTATAGACTTGCTGTCCGCGCTGCAACGAAGTAATAGATTGTACCGCCTGGGCTGGGGCTACTGCTTCACCAGGCTTACCACGGCTATTATCAACCATATAATCCACCGCATTCTTTACTTGTTCATCGGTACAACTATCACAATTCCCCTTGGGCGGCATGCCATCAATGCCCTTTATGGCATTGGCATATACCTTATCCATTCCCGGGGCAAGAAAAGACGCCCATTGACTGGCATCACCAAATTTAGGCGCCCCACCGCCACCGCCCATATGGCAACCCGCGCAGTATTTTTGGTAAATAGCAGCCCCCGCTTTTGCACCTGTTCCTACGCTAGGCGCCGGTGGGGTTTTACTTTCAACAGTTTTTAGATAAGTGATGATCGCATTTAAGTCATCCGTGCTCAGATAGCGCAGGCTGTCATGATTTACCTGCAACATGGGACCCTGCACCATACCGCCAGTAAATTTTTGGTCCTTTAGAAATACATCCAGTATTTTTTGAGTAGGTATGTCTTTTAATGCTGACGCAGAAATATTAGGCGCTGAATACCCTTCGACAAAACCACCCGTCAAATCATATTTCTTTTCGGCAAAACCAAAAAAATTGAGTGGGCTATGGCACATAGCGCAATGCCCCAGCCCCTGAACTAGATAAGCGCCCCGATTCCATTCTGGCGATTTGCGCAGGTCCGGCTGGAATTCACCCTTATCGAAATCAAAGAACAAAAAGCGTGAAAAACTCTGCAGTAGCCGCACACGGAAAGGCCATGGCATATCTAATGGGTGATTTTGCTGGTGCACGGGAGGAATAGCATTGAGGTAGGCCCTAACGTCCAGCACATCCTGCGGGCTCATTTTGGTAAAATACATAAAAGGAAATGCGGGAAAATAATAATGGCCTTTTTCAGAAATACCTTCGCGCATAGCACGAGTGAAATCTGCATCTGACCAGCTACCTATGCCAGTCTCTTTATCAGCGGTAATATTGGGAACATACATCGTGCCAAAAGGAGTGACAATAGGCAGGCCTCCGGCAAAAGGTTTGCCGCCTACATTGGTATGGCAAGCTATACAGTCACCGGCTTTAACCAAATATTCACCGTGTTTGATTTGGTCTGACTTAGCACCACTGCCATAGTTAACCAGAGGATATTCCACTGCAGCATACTTATCCGGGCTAGCCCCGGGTTCACCGGCAAAACCAACTACACTGGCTGGTTCGTCGGCAAAACTTACTAAAGAGGAAACCAGGCAAAAACCCAAAACCAACCATTGTAGAAGGCGCGCTACACGTCGGCGGCTTCTAAAGCTAAATCCTGTTTTTGAGTAATAATAGCTGTACATCCTTCATCCTTATTAGTATGTTTTTTGCATTGATTAATTGGCTAGTATATCGTATCCACATCACACCGAAGAGGGTTGATCTTCGATTCTAATGTAACAAGGTATTAGGAGTTTTTGGAAGAAAAGTGCCATTCTGACCCTGGTTTACTGTGAACAGCATGCCCGAGCACAGCAATTTAATAAAGAAAATAACCACTTCCTTAAACAAAAGTCACTATTTTAAATGCGGTGAGTATATACGTTCCGCATTAGGGTGTGCAAGGCTCATTGCACTGCTGCCTGGGAAAATATAGCTAATTATTATAGTATTATACTGAGGACCTAGTTTTGGAAATACTAAATTTTCATATGACTCGACTTAACAGAATTATATATTAGCTATATACTCCAGCTGTCATTCTGAACGTACCGAGTCGCGGCTCGGTACGTTCAGAATGACAGCTAGGTGCGACAGCCATGTCACAGCCCTAAAGGAATATTCTCAACAAGGAGAAACAATGCGCTGTATATCCTATTGCACAGCCAGAGGCTTTCAATTAAATGCAATCGCTTCTTTTTTTAAGAACAAGCAATATCAAACAAAATTCTATCGCAACGTGTTGCATCTTTCTAAGACGGGTCTGGATGATATCTTTCTTTTTCAACAAGGCTGTGTAGTGGTCTGGGGTTTAACCAGAAAGGCCGAATTAAGTCTATTAGACAACTTAAAACCATTCTCTTCCAAGCCATTTGAACGAGTGGAAATGGATAGATTTTCTTTTCGTATGGGGGAGACTACCTATATCCACGCTCACGATCGATTTAATATAGATATCATCGAGCTGGAATCGAACAACACTACGATTAAGCTCGCCATCTCTTACGGCCTAGCGCAATCTATAAAGCTCGCTTCTTACGAAGAATCTATCCAAAAAATGATAAAACATAATGAGCAAATTCCAGAAGAGTTAGCCACCCGTGGCAAAATTAACCTCACCCGAAGCGCTATCCTTAAACGTACGGGTAAGATTTTTATTGAACGCAGCTATGTTAACCTGAGCAGCGAATACTTGGAGATGCCGGAATATTTTTGGCAACTTCCCAATCTAGAAAGAAATTATGTTATGACTGAAAAATATTTAGAAGTCACCCGACGCGCCCATGCTTTAAATCGCAAATTAGATGTTCTGCACGAAATATTTGATGTACTCAATACTCAATTACAACATCGTCACTCCAGCCTGCTGGAAACCATTATTATTTTATTGATTCTGTTTGAAATAGTCATCAGTGTGTTTCAAATTCACTTTTTTTAAGGAAGGTACCAATGGGGCAACTGCTCGTTGTAGGTATAGGTGGTGCCTTTGGCTCTATTTTACGCTTTGTGATGACACAAATCATCAACCAATGGACCGGCATTAAATTTCCATACGGCACATTATGCGTGAATATATTGGGCTGCCTTTTAATTGGTTTTCTAAGCGTTATATTTATGGAGCGTCTGGCCGTATCTTCCATCTGGCGTGCGGCTATATTAATCGGTTTTTTGGGTGGATTTACCACTTTTTCCAGCTTCAGCCTCGAAACATTTAATTTATTGGAACAGGGTTTCTGGAGCAGCGCAGTGCTGAATGCAACACTTAGTTTAATCCTGTGCCTGCTGGCAACTATTTTCGGGGCCTTTATAGGAAGAAATTTATGAAAGAAATTACGGTGACTCTAGTACGGATCTACGTAACCGAAGGTGATAAGCTGCTGAATGCCTTAATGAATTATCTGCATAATGAAATTAAGGTGCGCGGAGTTACTGTATTCCGGGCAATTAGTGGTTTTGGTAAATCCGGCGCTATGCATAGCAGTGCTATACTGAGCATGTCTTTGAATTTACCATTGGTGATCGAATTTTTCGATATACCGGAAAAAGTTCAAACAGCCCTGGAATTTATTGTGCCTCTGGTGGGATCAGGTCATGTGGTTAGCTGGGAAGCAAAAGGTTATTAATCCTGCTATAAAACCCAATAAAATTATCTAAACAAAGCGAGCATATCTATGTTAGACCCAAAACTTTTACGTGACCAATTAGCCGAAGTGGCTACACGACTTCTTGCGCGAGGTTATGTGCTAGATGTAAATACGATTGAACAGCTAGAGGGCACCCGTAAATCACTGCAGGTAACAACCCAAGAATTACAGAATCAACGCAACCTAATCGCCAAACAGATCGGCCATAAAAAATCTAAAGGTGAAAACGCGGATGAGCTATTGGCTACTGCTGAAACCTATAATAAAAAGCTCTCAGAACATGAGGCCCAATTAGCGGCTGTGATGCAGCAACTCCAGGAGCGTTATCTGGAGATTCCTAATTTGGCACATACTTCGGTGCCCGCAGGTAAAAGCGAGACCGATAATGTGGAAGTGCGGCGCTGGGGAGAAGTGCGGCATTTTGATTTCACTCCCAGAGACCATGTCGATCTGGGTGAAAGATTATCGCTAATGGATTTTGCCGCGGGTGCAAAAATTTCTGGCGCACGTTTTGTTGTATTACACGATAAATTGGCGCGCTTGCAGCGGGCATTAATTCAATTCATGATGGATTTACACACCCAGGAGCATGGCTATAAGGAAGTCTATGTGCCCTATTTAGTCAATAATCAAAGTCTCTATGGCACAGGTCAATTACCCAAGTTCAGCGCCGATTTATTCCAAATTCAAGGTGAGGGGGGTTATAGCCTGATCCCTACCGCGGAAGTGCCCATAACCAATTTAGTGCGCGATAGCATTGTTGAAGCCAAAAACCTGCCCTTGAAATTTGTGGCGCATACTCCATGCTTCCGCAGCGAATCCGGGTCTTATGGCAAAGATACACGCGGGATGATCCGCAATCATCAGTTTGAAAAAGTGGAATTGGTACAAATCGTATCTCCCGCCAGTTCTTATGATGCCTTGGAACAATTAACCGGCCATGCAGAGTCCGTGCTACAACGCTTGGAATTACCTTATCGCGTAATTGCCTTATGTACGGGTGATATCGGTTTTCATTCTGCTAAAACCTATGACCTAGAAGTGTGGTTACCCAGCCAAAATCGTTATCGAGAAATCTCTTCTTGCAGCAACTGTGAAGCCTTTCAAGCACGGCGTATGCAAGCCCGCTGGCGCAATCCGGAAACGCAAAAACCTGAACCGCTACATACCTTGAATGGTTCGGCTTTAGCAGTGGGGCGCACGCTCGTCGCCATTTTAGAAAATTATCAGGATGAAAAAGGCAGAATTGTGGTGCCTCATGCACTGCGGCCTTATTTGGATGAGTTGGATATAATTGATTAGGTGACAGTTACCTGCCACTTTAAACTAGGGTTGTTGAATAATTCGCTCCCATTTTTGGAAAAAGCACTATATCCCCTCTCCCCTTGCGGGGGCTTTGTTGAATAATTCGCTCCCATTTTTTGTAAAAGCACTGTATCCCCTCTCCCGCAAGGGGAGAGGGGATCATAGAGTTTCGGATAGTTAGGAAGAGAATTATTCAACAACGCCCCCGCAGGGGAAGGAGATCATAGTGAGAGCGTATTATTCAACAATACCCCTTAAACCTCAGAATTACTCGAATCAGCCCCCTGGTTACTCGCCAAGATGTTAGCAGGGCAATTCAGATATACAGATTTTTTTAACCAACCCTTATCTGGGTAATAAGCAAATACCAAGGTTCCATTTTTAATGGTGTTGATAATGGGCTGCGCCAGATTCTTGGGCACAGCAGGACAACCCCAGCTGCGACCTAATTGACCTGTTTGGGCGATTTGCTCGTTAACATAAGGAGCGCCATGCACTACGATATTACGTGATTCAGCCCTATCATTATATCCTTTATCCAATCCATGAAGTTTCAGCGAATACCCATTATGTCCTTGATAAACATAGCCGGTGAGGTAAAGACCAATGCTGGAAGCGTGAGTCTTCCCTGTATTGGAGAAGTAATTAGCGGATACTTTATCACCTGACCCCTGACCATGTGACACCAGACTGTTGAACAGTACCTGTTTGCTAGCGAGGTCTACCACCCACATACGTTTTTGGGCAGCGGGTAGGGAATAGTCGATAATAGTTAAAGTCTGGCTTTTGGACAGACCTGAAAGCTTAGCGCAATTGTAAGCTTCTAGCGCTAGCTTGAGGACAGAGGGGTTTAAATTATCAGTTTTTAAACTGGGTACTTCCGTAGTAGTGCTTGAACTAAACCCGACGTTTGTTTTGTCTGCATGTGCTAGGGGGGCCAACACAACCATAAAAGGAACTAACCATCGTTTCATCAATTTACCTCTCTTAGATGTTTAATAACCGTCAGCGAGCTAATTCTTAACTGGACGATTTGTATACTAATAGTGGTGTTGGGCACCCATGGTTTCTAACCTTTTAAATCATAAGAAAAAGCCAGATTTGTGTTTATTTTACACACTTTTCACTCCTTTGCCAAGCTTTTTATCCCAATATTATGTGTCTAAAAACCTGTCATCACAAATATTTAATATATTAAATAATTTCTCAATAAATGTGCTAATATCTTCTTATAGTTACACCATTTTTAGCTGCAGGACTCCCCACCCCGGATCATGTCATTTTGCTAAAAATTAATATAAGCTCCAATGGGCTATGAACAATTCTAATAATAAGATTTTTATATACAGCAGCTGCAGAAAGGTACATTACTTATGAATAAACCTATAAAACCCTCAGATATCATGCTTCAATCCGATGGTCGTATTTATCATTTAGGTCTAAGACCCGAAGAGCTAGCAGATACAGTCATCTGCGTCGGCAATCCTGAACGAGTGGAGATGATAAGTCAGTATTTTGATGAAATTGAACTAAAACAGCAGCATCGGGAATTTGTCACTCATACGGGATACCTGGAAAAAAAGCGTCTGACTGTCATCTCTAGCGGTATAGGCACTGACAATATTGATATTGTTCTTAATGAATTGGATGCCCTGGTTAATATTGATCTCAAAGAACGAGTCGTTAAACCTGAATTTAAACCCCTCAATATTATTCGTTTGGGTACCTCCGGCGGCCTACATGCCGATGTACCGGTGGATTCATTTATCATTGCTCATTATGCCATTGGTATGGACCTGTTGTTGAATTTTTACCAATTTGAGCCTACCCCAGAAGAAATAGATGGATTATCTACTTTCCTAAACGCGATACCCAAAGCCCGGGAACTGACCAAGCCATATTTTGTTAAAAGTTGCGAGCAACTATACCTCCACCTCAAAACAGGATGCCTTGAAGGTATTACCGTCAGCGCCGCCGGTTTTTTTGCCCCCCAAGGCAGATTGCTGCGAGCTGCCACGAGTTTTCCTAATCTTTTAGATGACTTACGCAGCTTTTCTTTCAATGGCGAACGCGTTCTTAACCTGGAGATGGAGGCTTCGGCCATCTATGGCCTGGGAGAGATGCTGGGGCACCATTGCTGCTCCATGGCTGTATTGGTTGCTAATCGTGCAACAGGTGAAGTCAGTAAAAATTCACTCAAATCAGTGCAGCTTTTGATTGAGTCCGCTTTACCTAAAATCTTAACGATCCCAGACAATCTAACCCAAAAAGCACATGATCCGGTGTGTTTAGCATAGGCTATGCTTCCCCCCTCTCCCGCGTAAGGGGTCAAGTATTCACATGACACTTGCCCATGTGACTGTGACCTCTTATGAGATATGGCAAGTGTCATGTGAATACTTGACCCCTTACCTTTTTTCTAAAACATCAAACACATCATCTTGTGGTTTTCTCCGTAGCCAACTACAATATGTTGGGTTTGGAAACTTTTTAATAACTTGACAGTACTACACACACACAGCTTAGGATTCTGCTTCTTCCGAACTCATCCAAAGGACAGGCATCGATTAATCAACAGGAGAAAATATAGATGGAAACCTCTACCACCATCGCCGTTAATTCACCCAAAACACTTGAACAAAAATCAGACAATTCCCATTTAGACGTCACTGCGCCAGGCATACTCCGTGTTATCCGCCGCAATGGCACAGTAACTCCTTATGATGACAGTAAAATCGCTGTTGCTATGAGCAAAGCCTTCCTGGCAGTTGAAGGCAATCAAGTCGTTGACTCGGCCCGCGTGCATACTATCGTCGCAGAAATGATGGGCCATATTACCCAGGTATTCAAACGCCGCCTGCCCCTGGGAGGCACGATCGACATTGAAACTATCCAAGACCAGGTTGAACTTACCTTGATGCGCGCAGGAGAGCACAAGGTGGCTCGCAGCTATGTACTGTACCGTGAAGAACGCCGCAAGGCCCGCAGTTCAGAACTATCTACAACAGAGGCAGAGGCGGCTACCGGTCTATTTGTCACCTTGCCCGATGGTCAACGGGTGGCACTGGACAATGCTTGGTTAAATCAGGTCGTGCAAGATGCCTGTCAAAATCTCTCCGAAGTAGAACCCGAACTCATTCTAGCAGATACCCGTCGCAATCTATTCGACGGCGCGCCGCTGGCCGATGTGCAAAAAGCGTTAATCATGAGCGCACGCACCCTGGTTGAAAAAGAGCCCAATTACACTTATGTCACCGCCCGCCTGCTGCTAGAGCTATTGCGCAGCGAGGTCTTGGGGTTTTTCGGTATGTCAACGGCGCATTATAATCTTGACTCGATGCAAAAGGTTTATCCAGACTACTTTAAACGCTATGTCGCACGCGGGATTGAATTGGAGCTGCTGGATCCAAGACTTGCCAGTTTTGACCTGGATAAGCTGGGTACGGCCTTGAATGCCAAACAAGACTTACTCTTTACCTATATTGGCATACAAACGCTGTACGACCGTTACTTCCTGCACTCACGCGGCACACGTTTTGAGCTGCCACAAGTATTTTTTATGCGCGTCGCTATGGGATTGGCTATCACTGAAACCCAAGATAAAGAACAACGCGCTATCGAGTTTTATAAACTGCTATCTTCTTTAGATTTTATGAGCTCCACCCCTACCCTGTTTAATGCTGGAACGTTGCGTCCGCAACTTTCTAGTTGCTTCCTGACCACGGTTCCGGATGATCTGGAGGGTATTTATGGTGCGATTCGCGATAATGCACTCTTGTCTAAATATGCTGGAGGTCTAGGCAACGATTGGACGCCTGTGCGTGCCATGGGCGCACATATCAAAGGTACTAACGGTAAATCTCAGGGCGTGGTGCCATTTATGAATGTGGCGGATGCGACCGCTATTGCAGTTAATCAAGGTGGCAAGCGCAAAGGCGCAGTATGCGCCTATCTAGAAACCTGGCATTTGGATATAGAAGAGTTTCTGGAATTGCGTAAAAACACAGGCGATGAACGCCGCCGCACCCATGATATGAATACAGCCAACTGGGTACCCGACTTATTTATGAAACGGGTATTCGAAGGCCAGGACTGGACGCTGTTCTCACCCAGTGATGTACCCGATTTACACGACCGTTTCGGCCAGGACTTTGAAAAAGCTTATATCGCCTATGAAGCGCGAGCTAAACGAGGAGAGTTACGCAGTAAAACCATTAGCGCCATGACTTTGTGGCGTAAAATGCTCAGCATGCTCTATGAGACCGGTCATCCCTGGATCACTTTTAAAGATTCCTGTAATCTGCGCTCCCCACAACAACATATCGGCGTAGTACATAGCTCCAATCTGTGTACTGAAATCACTTTAAATACTTCGCAAAATGAAATCGCTGTATGCAATTTGGGCAGCATTAATCTAGTCAATCATCTGCAAGCCAATAATAGTTTAGATGTCACTAAATTAAAACGCACCATCAAAACCGCCATGCGCATGTTGGATAATGTAATAGACATTAATTTCTATACCGTACCGCAGGCTCGTCAATCTAACCTGCGTCACCGTCCAGTTGGCCTGGGGATAATGGGTTTTCATGACGCACTCTATCAACAGCATCTCTCTTATGCTTCAGAAGAAGCAGTGGAATTTGCAGACCGTTGCATGGAGACAGTGAGTTATTATGCTATACAAGCTTCGACTGACCTGGCAGAGGAACGTGGCAGCTATGAAAGTTATGAAGGCTCATTGTGGAGCCAAGGCATATTACCCATTGATTCTATAGAGCGTCTACAAGCGAGCCGCGGCCAATACCTGGAACAAGATCGCAGTCAGACACTAGACTGGACTTCTCTGAGGCGTCGCGTTGCAACTATAGGTATGCGTAACTCCAATGTATTGGCTATCGCACCCACGGCCACCATTTCCAATATTTGCGGTGTCTCCCAGTCAATTGAACCCACGTATCAGAACCTGTACGTTAAATCCAATATGTCCGGTGAATTCACTATTGTGAACCCTTATTTAGTACGCGATCTCAAAAATCTGGGACTGTGGGACGAAGTGATGATTAACGACTTGAAGTATTATGATGGCAGCGTCAAACAAATCAATCGCATACCGGATCAGTTAAAACTTCTATATGCCACTGCTTTTGAAATCGAACCGCGCTGGCTAGTAGAAGCCGGCTCGCGACGGCAGAAATGGATAGATCAGTCGCAATCCCTCAATCTTTATATGGCTGAGCCTTCCGGCAAAAAATTAGATGTTTTATACCGCATGGCCTGGCTACGCGGCTTAAAAACAACTTATTACCTGCGGACTTTGGGGGCTACTAATGCTGAGAAATCAACTTTAACTACGGATAATTTAAACGCGGTTAAGATGGTAGCCAGTGCCCAGGCGTGCTCTATTGATAACCCCGACTGTGAGTCATGTCAGTAATCATTTACGAACTGGGCCGCGATCTACCGAGCCGCGACCGTTAGGGAGCGTTTACGTTCTTCAATAACGCTCCCTAACGGTCGCGGCTCGGTAGATCGCGGCTCGGTAAACGCCAAAAAACTAAAAATCCGTACCGGAGCAGCATATGAGTTTATTAAATTGGAATGAATTTAACGATAATCCTAATCAGCCATCCCTTGAGCTGAATCCAAACCTAAATACCACCTCAGGAGGCTCTGATATAGCAGGCGGCGCAACGGGCCTAGAAATAGTTAAATTAGGCGCCGCACGGGTACGCGTTGATGATAAACAAATCATCAATTGCCGTGCTGATCTTAATCAGCTAGTGCCTTTTAAATATCGTTGGGCTTGGGACAAATATCTGGCAGCCTGTGCCAATCACTGGATGCCAGGGGAAATTAATATGGCGGCAGATATCGCTCTATGGAAAGATCCCAATGGGTTAACCGAAGATGAACGTCGTATTATCAAACGCAACTTGGGGTTCTTTTCTACAGCAGACTCTCTAGTAGCCAATAATTTAGTATTGGCACTATATCGACATATCACTAATCCTGAGTGCCGCCAATACCTGTTACGCCAAGCCTTCGAAGAAGCACTGCATACCCATAGCTATCAACATATTATCGAAAGTCTGGGACTGGACGAAGGGGAAGTGTTCAATATGTATCACGAAGTACCCTCGGTCGCAGATAAAGCTGCCTGGGCATTGAGTTACACACAAAGCCTGAGTGATCCCACCTTTCAAACTGGGACAACTAAAGATGATCAGCGGTTGCTGCGCGACTTGATCGCCTTTTATGTCATCTTTGAAGGGATATTTTTCTATGTCGGCTTTACCCAGATATTGTCGCTAGGCAGACGTAATAAAATGACTGGAACCTCAGAGCAATTGCAATATATCTTGCGTGATGAATCCATGCATATGAATTTTGGTATTGATGTAATAAACCAGATTAAGATCGAAAACCCCCATTTATGGACGCTAGAACTACAACAGGAAGCGCAAGATATGGTACGCGCTGGCGTGGATCTGGAATATCGCTATGCGGTTGATACCATGCCGCGCGGTATTTTGGGATTAAACGCAGAAATGTTTCATACTTATCTGCGTTATATTGCTAACCGCCGCTGTGCACAAATTGGTTTGCCGGAGTTGTTCCCTGGCGCGGAAAATTCTTTTCCGTGGATGAGCGAAATGATGGATCTGAAAAAAGAGAAGAATTTCTTTGAAACTCGCGTGACAGAATATCAGACGGGGGGAGCGCTGAAGTGGGAAAATGAGGCGTAATATTTTAAGTGGTGCTGTTGTATAGATCATGCACATGACGCAGAACAAGCTTTAGGAGTAAATCCAAATGATTACCATCAAACATCACCCCCTGATCATTCTAGGTTCTGGTCCCGCTGGCTATACGGCCGCTATTTATGCCGCTCGCGCCAATTTAAAACCGGTCCTTATCACTGGACTGGAGCAAGGCGGTCAGCTAATGACAACGACAGAAGTCGACAATTGGCCTGGTGATGTGGAAGGATTACAGGGTCCCGCGCTAATGGAGCGTATGCTGAAACATGCCAAGCGTTTTGAAACGGAGGTAATTTTTGATCACATCCGCAGTGTGGATTTCAAACATCGCCCACTACGCCTGGTCGGGGAATCTCATGAATACAGTTGTGACGCGCTGATTATCGCCACTGGCGCTTCCGCTATGTATTTAGGTATGGAATCAGAACAAGCCTTTATGGGTCGCGGAGTATCTGGCTGCGCCACATGTGACGGATTTTTTTACAAGAATCAGCGCGTTGCTGTAATCGGCGGCGGGAATACAGCCGTTGAAGAGGCGCTGTATTTATCTAATATTGCTGCACATGTCACCGTTATTCATCGGCGCGATAAATTTCGTGCTGAAAAAATACTGGTTAATCGTTTACTGGAAAAAAGCAAAAATGGCAAAGTAACTATCGCTTGGAATCACGTTGCCGATGAAATTTTAGGCGATGCAAGTGGCGTTACCGGCATTCGCATCAAAGACGTTACTACTGAACAGAAGCAAAACCTCGACCTGCAGGGGGTGTTCATCGCTATTGGCCATAGGCCAAATACGGATATCTTTATTGATCAACTTCATATGAAAAATGGTTATATTATTATAAAAAGCGGTGCACACGGTAATGCGACTGCAACCAGCGTCCCAGGTGTATTCGCTGCTGGAGATGTAGCTGATTCTGTTTATCGTCAAGCAGTCACTTCCGCAGGAACTGGTTGCATGGCGGCGTTAGATGCAGAAAAATATTTGGAAGAGCTGAATTCGCAAGAGATGCAGCTCACTGGCAGCCAAACTTCTGCTACTGATCAAGTTTAAATGACTTCTATACCCAATACACTTAGGATTTCGGTGTTAGAGTAGTCCAGCTTGTACTGAGATTTGTTCGATCTGATTGAGTAAAAACGCAGGAATAGTTATTCTTATTTCGAGTTTTTACGATTGAAGATCGGACGAAGATCAGTGCAAGCTGGGCTGCTCTAACACCGAAATCCTAAGTGTATTGGGTATATTATCCTGAACCTAGCGAAGGATCACAGCAAATCTGCAGATCCGCGTTGCTTATTTCATGTTTTTAAGGCATTATTTCTTTTTTAACCCTGGTAAACCAATATATTATGCCAAAAGAAGATCAAATCGAAATGGAAGGGATAGTTATTGAAGCCCTCCCTAACACTATGTTTCGTGTCAAGCTGGAAAACGGCCACATTATTACTGCGCATATCTCCGGAAAAATGCGTAAAAATTATATCCGAATTTTAACGGGTGATGCCGTCACTGTTGAAATGACACCCTATGATTTGACTAAAGGGCGCATTATTTATCGTAACCTTGATAAGAAAAAAACAGAGCCTACAGAGGCTACCTAACTCTAAATACGCATTTGGATTTTTTATTCCCTTGTTCCGAGCCCAACCGTTAGGGAGCGATTATTGGACAACGTAAACGCTCCCTAACGGTCGCGGCTCGGGTTCAGGATGACAACCAATCACCTGATTGCATCTGTGTAAGTCGGGAACGAGTACGAGCAAATTCAAACAACAGTTGACCCGAGGTATAAATTTGCTCTATGGGCTGGGCAGCAGCAATAACCAAACGAATCTGATTATCATAGAGCACATCAATAAAACGTATGAAAGAGCGAGCTAAATCATTTTCATGAGCACCAATCCTAGTGAGATTACTCACTAGAATAGTATGAAATTGTTTAGTGAGCGCTAAATAATCTTCCTGACTACGCGGTATCCCGCAAATATCCATAAAATCAAACCAGACAATAGCATCAGCTTGTTTCTTGACACGGATCATGCGGTCATTGATCTGCAATGGCGTTAGCTTTGGCAAGGCTCCTTGCGAAAACTTTAAAAAACTCTGTTCCATATTTTCTAAGGTTTTTGTAGTCAGTGGATACCAGTAATAATCACTGTGTTTACCATAATAAGTACGATAATCATCAATGATCTGCAGGTGCACGACTTCCAGGTTGGTTTTTATTTGCGCAATTGCTGGTAAAAACAGTTCTCGCTGCAGGCCATTTTTATACAAATCATCAGGGGGTGCATTAGAAGTGATAATCAAGCAAATCCCTTGCTCGAAAAGCGCTTTGAATAAACCACCCAGCAATAATGCATCTGCAATATCATTAACAATTAATTCATCAAAACACAGCACACGGGTTTTTTGCGCCCAGTTTTTTGCAATGCTTTGCAGTGGATTTTTGGTACCTTGTAGTGTACGCAGTTGATGATGCACTTCTTGCATAAAAGCATAAAAGTGAATTCTTTGTTTTTCTTCAAACGGGAGAGAGTAATAAAAAGTATCCATCAGGAAGGTTTTACCAATACCCACGCTACCCCATAAATATAATCCTCGAGGCGGGTGTTTTTTGCGGAATCGGGAAATGAAGCCTAACGGTTGCTGCAGCAGTACTTTATATATTGTCTGAAATTTTTCAATTACTGCCAATTGTTGCGGGTCATTAAGGATTTCTCCCGTGGCAATTTTTTTTTGATAGTATTCAAAGGGGGTCATAGGTCCGCAGTATTGGAAGATGTGTTTTGAAGAGAGGATTGTTCTTTTAAATCCTCTAAACGAGCAATAAGTTGCCACAACGTTTTAGGGTCTGACGAAATAAGCATTCGATAATTCATATCACTATCATGTGCCAAAATAAGCTCAATACCTAAAGGTTTAGCCAACTGTTGTAACCCAGAGATGATTGTGTCTAGAGCACCTAAATCCTTAACAGTAGGGATGTCGCTGATAACCTTTAAGCTTGATTGAGCATCATTCGCTAGATACAAGTTTGACGATGGAAAATATTCTAGAAATTGATTCAATAGTGGATCAACAGCTTCGTTGGTTAATTTTTTTATTGGGTTAATTTTTTCCTCTGGTTTGAAAAAAGGCAAAAACGTCGACTTTCTGGATGGATTAGAGTTAGAAGATAATTGAATAGTTGTCAATAAAACTTCATTTCTATCACTCTCAGACATAATCAATTGAGGTAATTTAACGGCGGCAATAGTCCCCATACATTCAGGTATGCTATGACTTATTTCTCCGAAAGGTTGTACATAATCTCTTTTTTGAACTTTTTTCCCATCGCTCTTCTTAAAATCAGGCACGCGGTTGCCCGTTGCGGATAAAAGATCTATGGCATAATCCTCCGATAAAAATAAATCAGTTTCATTATCTACGCCTCCAGCACCCTTTAAAATATCTGATAAACGATTATGATAACTTTTTTGATTAGATACTCGAATAAACTCTAAGGTATGAGCCAAAGTCAATATTAATTGGAAATTTTTTTGGTTTAGACTTGGACTTTTAACATTGGAGGTCGAATCTTGAGCAGCATACTTAGGGTTACCTAATTCTTTAAGCGGGTTAAGCAGTTCGATAAGAAACTTTCTCATGGCTGCGTTTTTTTGATTATCTGGAAATGCTGTATCAATGTAGCTCTCGAAATTTTTTTCAGAAGATGTCTTCATTTGTTGGTATTTCGATAAATTATCGGTAGGACCTAATCCACACGTTCTTCCGGTTTGAGAAAATAGTATGGCTATTTGTAGTCCTACTATTTGCATTGGAGAAAGCGAACGACAGAATGCTTTTAGCTCAGAATTTTTAGCATTTTTTCCTAAAAAATTTATTATCACAGGCACATGGGCCACACAACGTAATGCATTAGCAATACCATTATTGTGTCTATTAACTCCGAGACGTGGTTTATCATCAGCTTGATCACCCCAAGGTGTGTCACCAAGATAGGGCGTGCTTAGATATTCTTTATTGACATGCTTGGCTGCCTGGTAAATAGGAGCATATAACTTGAGGGATCGAAGAGCTATTTGCCCTTCCGATTTTTTAAGCTCTTTTTTGTCTTCCTTGATGAGGTCTTTTCGAGCAAGAGCAGGAACTTCAGATTTAATCTCTTTTATTTCATTAGGAAAATTGGGAAAGATAATACCGAACAGATTAGCTTCTTTAGCTTTTTCCTTTCCCACTATTTCTTTATTCTTAAAAGCGCGATATAGCAAGGTATAGTTGAATGGATCAAACTGTAATTCACCGTGCTTTTCCATCATAAATTTGTATGCACCCGCCCATTTTTTCCTAAACTCTATCAATTGAGCAAGAGTATTTCGATTTTTCTTTTCTATAATTGTTTGGCCATTTTCTTTTGCAAACTCTATAGACTGCTGCAACGCGCTGTAAATAGTATTCACTAAAGAAGATTTCTTATCTGCAAATATGGTGAATGGTTTGTCATTCATGACAATGTTATTCATATATTCAAGGTATTTAGTAGAGTGCGAATAGCGTAAACTTTGAGGCGAATTTAAAAAATAATACTGCAATTGTTTATTTGAATCGTAAAACTCAAATTTTAACGTAAAATTTCCCAACTGCTTTTTTTTTGAAAGTTGCTTCATATTGGCAAAAACTAAATGATTACATGAAAACCTATCTGCCTGCATTGAAGGGAATAGATTTGGTGCATCTTTTGTTAAAAAGACCTCAGGATTAGTTTGGTAGAAGGGTTGCCCGGTGGCATCGATTAAATCTTGGGGTTTAATTAAATAGGTACTATCTGGCATATCGTCCCAAGAAAGAGGTTTTACTATATAGTCTTTAAAAATCAGGTAATATTCCGAGTGTCCTTTTGAAATTCTTCTTCCTCCGGTGTGTACATAACCCACAACCCTTTCATCGCCTTTTTCGATTAGGTGTTTTTGTATTCGCAACATCTCCTCTCTGACCTCTTGTTGCTCTAAGCTTTGATAACCTACCATCTGTTTGAGTTCTGTTTCATATTCATATTCTTCCTGAGTTTTGTCTTCTTTTATTCGTTTAGAAATTTCTTTTTTGATAGGCACGTACTTAGTTTTTTTAAGCGCTTCTTGTAGTTTTTGTAATTGCAGCTCGGTGAGGCTTGCAGCATTCCGTAAGTTAAAATCACGACTAATTCCAGCCTCTTGAAAAAGATCTTTTACCAAAAAATGTAATTTATCTTTAGTGAGTTTATTTGTAAGCCATTCTCTTCTAATAAACATAGTTGGATCAGCTGGCGAGGCACTATAACCCTCCCCAAAATTTTGAGTTAGGTAACTAGCCTCAGGGTATTTTCTAAAATTGGCGCAAGCCTTTACCCAAGCTTGGTCTTTTGAGCTGATAATGGATTGGCCATAAGGACTACTACCATTTATCACAATGGGAGTACCTGATTTTTCATAATAATGATATACCAATATGGGAAGTTCTTCGGCTGACAATCTATGTGATGGTGGCAAATTACTCTTAATTTTTTTTTCTTTTATATCGTCTAAAAATTTAGCTTTATTAGCACTTTTTTTGGGCTCTTCCATTAATTTTTCTTTTTCATCCTTAATTTCAGAAGTCTTTTTATCCTCAGGGGGCGCTAAAGGGTGTGTAGATAGAGGTAAAGTTGAAGGCATTAAGGTTGAAGTGGGAGTAGAAGACAAGGATGAGATAGAACTTGATTCGCTGCTTGATTCTGTCATGATAAATTTCGCTCTTAATAGTAGTTTATTAATAACTAGGTTCGCTAGGAATAAGGATAAGATTCAGTAATCTAAGGATAATTAATTGTTGGCTAGAATTCAACAAAAGTTCATCCTGGCTCACAAAAAAAGCATTGACTCCAATTAAATCTGCGCTCAAGTTCCAAAGCTTTTGTGCTTCATCAAGATCCATAGCATAATCACCAACGCCACAAACAATTGGGTATATTCATTTGCTGAGCTGGGGTCTGATGCTGGACGTTTCTTGAGCATTAAAACCTTAATAACCGCTTTTAGGGATGCTTATAGAATTAACCCTGCTTTATTAGGGGTTACGGAGTGTTTAATTGATAAAATAGATGGATAAGAGACTTGCTGAATATAGTTTGAAAAAAGGTGAAAAAACGTGTCAAGTAAAACTTGAAACTATTTTTACTGTATAGTTACAACTTTGCATGATCATTCTCAAGACAAGGAGGAGAAGAAATTATGCGACAGATTTTATTTTTTATCCTCTTGTTTTTATCCCGGGCCAGTGTTTTCAATAGTAGAAGGATCCTGTTCTTTTCCTTTGTTTAATGAGGTTAATTCCATTTCCCTAGAAGGTGGTATAGTATCTTGAGTCCTTATACCTTCATTATTCGGCCAAAATATTATAGGCTCAGGAAGGCTTTTCTTTCTCTGGTCGGTAAGGTCTTTACTGCTGATACTGGCGCTTGAAATACTACTGCTACTATCATTATTGTCACTACTCATGCTTGAGAGCGTGCTAGAAGCACTCGAACTTGCACTTACTACACTAGGTTCAGTTAAACCTAATGACTTAGTGCCGTCATATTCTAACTTACTCACGCTTATCCCGTTTGAACCGTCGTTACTGCTGCTGTTGCTGGGGCTTGAACTACTACTGCCGCTAGTGATGCTTAATAAGATGCTAGAAGTACTCGAACTTCCTAAAGTTACTCTTTGTAACTCAGTGCCTACCTCAGATATTGTAAGGGGGCTATCTTCATATTTTTTATACGCCGCAAGAATTTTTTGACCTATCGTGCCAGTACTTTCCTCACTTAGAGTCAATTTTTTGATATTGTTCATGATATCCGTAACTGATTTCCCCACTAATTTTAAGCGTGGGTAATTTTTAATATATTCTTGAAAACTTCCATAGGTAAAACTATGACGCATCAGTTTTTTACTATATCTCGAATCATTTAATAATGTTAAAAAAAGCGCTGCCGCATCCTCTTCCGAAACTTGTTTATTTGGGTTTAGATAATCAGCGCCGCCTTTTAAATGTTCGTCCATACAGAGCAACAACGCCTTTTTTTGGGGATTTAAGTGGTCATAACGATTTTCTTGTTTTCCATCTTGAATTTCTCCTGAATACTTCTTATTTGACAAAAAGAGCGCTTGATTATACCCACATACTTTTTGTACGAATGCATGTATATCAATCCACCCCAGCTCTGTTGTAGTACTATTAGGTCGCGCTTTTCGTTCAGCAGACGATAATGCATTACTTTGCAGCGCAGTTAGCTCATGCTCCTCTGTTTTAGACAAAAGTCGCTCTCCTTCCCTTTCTAAGTCCTTAGCGGCACGTTGCACGGCGGCGATGAATAATGGATTTTTTCTGCAAATTAACATTAACGCGGATGTTGAATTGCCAAAAATAAATCCATCTTCAGGGTGATGCTTGTGAAGCGCTTTAATAAATGCTTTTTTCCCTGGATCATTATTACATCGCGAAAAATGGTCTAGAATATCTTTTTGAACGGTTTTATTTTTTTTTAGACTATCAAAGATTTTCCACCAATGTGTTATGTCCATTTTCCCAGTTTTCAAAGCATTTATAATGACATTTGCACCATCTGTATCTTCAAACCTACAATTCTTGGCAAGACTAAGAATCTGCTTGTCTTTAAAACCCATATATAGATTGGGATAATTTAAAATTACCGCTGCTAGTTTTATATTCAAACTATAAAGCTTTTCGTTCTGTAGGATTGTATTGAGAATTTTCATTATATCCGGAGAGAGCGAAGCAGAATCTTTATATCGTCCATAAAATTGCATAAGTTCTATCAAATGTTGTGTAAACTTTTCTCGTGTAACCTTATTATCGCTATACAACAACAAGTAAATGGCTTTAGGTAGGTCTTCACCACTGTGATCTCGTTTGACAATGAATAGTTCCCTTTCTACATAAGACACCGATGCAAAATCAAATTCTAACTTAGATTGAGCACTTGGGCGGTTTTGAACAGCTGCCAAACGATACAACTGCGCAGCTTCCTTTTCATCTTTTGGAACACCGACACTTCTCTCATAACAAAGTCCTAAACGATATTGAGCGTTTGCATGGCCTTGATCAGCGGCCAAACGATACAACCGCACAGCTTCTTTTTCATTTTTTAGAACACCGACACTTCTCTCATAACAAAGTCCTAAACGATATTGAGCGTTTGCATGGCCTTGATCAGCGGCCAAACGATACCACTTTGCAGCTTCTCTTTCATCTTTTGCTACACCGAGCTCAGTCTCATAACAAAGTCCTAAATTACACTGAGCGCCTGCATGACCTTGATCAGCAGCTAATCTGTAAAACTGTGCCGCTGTTCTTTGATGTTTTTCAACACCGCTGCCTTCCTTATAACAATTTCCCAAATAGTATTGCGCATCCTTATCGCCATGTTCAGCTGCCAAATGTAACAACCGCGCAGCTTCTATTGGATCTTTGCTAAAACCGTCTCCGCCATTGATATAATTAAGAGCTTTAATATAAAGTTTGTGCGCTTCACCTTTAGGTAAGGTCTCTTTTACTTTTATAGGACTTTTTTTATCTTGCATGCGCGTAGTTCCTCCAGATTTAACAGCTAAAAAAAATATAATTATGCAGATTAAATTATTCTAAACGATCTATCTTAAAGTTTTATGAACAACCTATCCAAATTATTATGTGCGTGATGGCTAATATTAAAGAATGACCCTTACCCAGGGGCGCTGCATAGACGGGACTCTGTATCCGCACAGCCCAAATCAGCAAAATTAGTGGAACTTTCTACTATACTCGATACAGTTGAGATTTCGGTGTTAGAGCAGCCCATCTTGCACTAATCTTTGTCCGATCTTCAATCGTAAAAACTCGAAATAAGAATAACCGACATAGTCGTCCCAGCAGGAAGCCGGGATCCAGGGCGCAGGAAGCGAAACTTTCACATCCTGTGAACTGGATCCCGGCTTCCTGCCGGGACGACAAGTCGACTATTCCTGTCCCGCGGGGTGTTGGCTTTCTAACATCACGTTTTTACTCAATCAGATCGAACACAAATTTGTAGGAACAAATTTGAATGCGACAGCGGCCCGAAGGGTGAAGTACAGGATGTACTTCATAAATCTCAGCACAAGCTGGACTACTCTAACACCGAAATCCTAAGTGGAACGGGTATAGTGTATACGAGCAGGCGAAGGCTGGAAGGAAACTTAATGAAAGTTCCTTCCTACATTGTTGATAAGCTTAAAATATGGATCGATTTGGTTGAAACAGAAGGCGTGATGGAGTCCAGAAAAATTAAATCCTACCATGATGAGCCACTAAAAGGAAAACGGAAAGGTCAAAGATCAATCGCTTGAGTAAAGCTTATAGAGCAATTTACATAATCGCAAAGAAGTAAGCCCACAAAAAGCCGCAGAAATGGCTAAAATTCTAGGGTATTCCGAAAATGGAATGTAAGTTCCATTAATCTTAATAGATCTCTCAAAGGGGACATTTTCCTTTTGGCAAGATATACTATATTTCTCAATGCCTTATACCTCAAAATCTAAAAAGAGAACAGCGTTATGCAAAAAAGGAAAGAGACCAATTCATTTCTTTATCGATCAGAAACAGAGCTTCTTGATACTAGCCCAACAACCTTCCTGCATGGAATGCCCCAAACACCTATATGGGAGGAAAAGGAAATTCCATCACTCACGCTGACAAATGAAGATTTAAATCCTATATTTCCTAGGGGCAGCTACCCCTCTGTTCCCGAACACAACAGCTTCTCCCGCGCTGAAAAAAAACAAGCACCTAAACAGAAAAAGAAAACACAAACTGCCCTCTCATCTCAAAACAAAAAGCAACCAAAGAAAAAAAGGCAGCGGGTACTAGAAGAAAAAAAATCTTTTTCAATAAATCCTGGCGAAAGGAGCAATAGATTAGAAGTATCTTTGAACGTGGCTCAAACCTCTGTCCATTGGCAGATGGCTGTTGAGGGCCATCAGCTATGGTTAGAAAGTCTGGGTTACGACGAAAGAGAATTAGCACGATTACACAGCCATATTCAAAATCCGCAAGTTTTTGGTTTATTGAATCGATATCAAAATGAATTACTCCAGTACAAGCCCCCTCCGATTTTAATCTTGGGAATGTTAGTTTCTAACTTCTGTCGCAAGAGTATTCTGGAAACTATACGGAAGTCCCCCACTATAATGTATAATAATTTAAACCTTATAGGTTTTCTAACTAGCTTTTGTGAAGCAAGCGAGAGTTTTTCTTCCATTTGCCCCCCCTCTCCCGCGCCTACTATCAATGAGTCAGATAGTATACTTTATGATAATTGGTTAAAGGGACTTCATACAGCTTCTAACTCATTTTTATCAGGTTCCTCTAGCTCGATGAGCTCATCAATGCTAGATCCATCCTTTCAAATTTTTGATCCTATCCCATCCTTTAGTCATCCTATTCCATACGCTGAGAGCGAAGATGCAAAAAACCAGACAAACTTTTCAAGCGTACCATCACTTTGGCAAATCCCTAATAGCGAGGCGAGTTCTTCAAGCCATATAGATTTTCCACCCACGTTTTGTGGAGAAAATGGATGGCCCTCATTCACTACTACTTCATTTTCTATTAATGACCCAGCTAATATTTTATTTGCAGATAGTCTGTTGGTTCGTACAGATTCCAACTTGTCTTCAGCTTCTTCCTATCCGGAAAGCAAGGATGCAAAAAGAGAGGTCAATATACAACCCGCGTTTATTCCCAATTCACAGGATGAAGAAAATTCGATTTTAAAGAAATTTCCCGAGCTAAAAAAATTCAAGCATCAACCTGGAGGTAAGGAAAAGATTAAGGCATATAGTACATATTACCCAACGCTTAGTCGAATTTTTAGTAAAAAAGACATTTTACGAATGCTCTCTCATATCGGGGGGGCTCGCAATCTGATGGCCGTTAAGGAGAATTTTGAGGCCTTACAGAAGTTGGGCTTCAATGCTGCTCAAATTGTGCCAATGGTCTCTCATGACGGGGGGTCTAAAAATCTAAAGGCCGTTATAGAGAATTTTGAGGCCTTACAGAAGTTGGGCTTCAATGCTGCTCAGATTGTACGAATGGTCTCTCGTAGCGGTGGGTCTAACAATCTAAAGGCCGTTATAGAGAATTTTGATGCCTTAAAGAAGCACTTTAAGATTGCTCAGATTGTGAGAATGGTCTCTCATGGCGGTGGGTCTAACAATCTAAAGGCCGTTATAGAAAATTTTGAGGACTTCCTGGCCAACGGCTTTGATGCTGATCAGGTCGTGCAAATGGTCTCTCATATTGGTGGATCTCTCAATCTGGAGGCCGTTAAGAAATATCTTGATGACTTACAGGCCTTGGACTTTAATACTGATCAGGTTGTGCGAATGGTTTCTCATGTCGGTGGGGCTCGCAATCTGGCGGCCGTTAAGGAGAATCTGGAGCCTTTACAGGCCTTGCGCTTTAATGCTGCTCAGATTATACAAATGGTCTCTCATAATGGTGGATCTCGCAATCTGGCGGCCGTTATGGAGAATTTTGATGCCTTAAAGGCCTTGCATTTTAATGCCGCTCAGGTTGTGCAAATGGTCTCTCATAAGGGGGGATCTCGCAATTTGGTGGCTCTTAAGGAAAATCTGGAGGCTTTACAGGCCTTGGGCTTTAATGCTGCCCAGGTTGTGCGAATGGTCTCTCATGACGGTGGGTCTCTCAATCTAGTGGCCATTAAGGAGAATTTGGAGTCTTTACTGGCCTTGCGCTTTAATGCTGCTCAGGTTGTGCGAGTGGTCTCTCATGGCGGGGGGGCTCGCAATCTGGCGGCCGTTAAGGAGAATTTTGATGCCTTAAAGGCCTTGGGCTTTAATGCTGATCAGGTTGTGGAAATGGTCTCTCATAATGGTGGATCTCGCAATCTGGCGGCCGTTAAGGAGAATTTTGATGCCTTAAAGGCCTTGGGCTTTGATGCTGATCAGATTGTGCAAATGGTTTCTCACGACGGTGGGTCTCGCAATCTGAAGTTGATTAAAAAACATCTTCCCAAGCTGCTAAAATATCAATTCACATCTCAACTTCTTTTAAGTTTAATGACTAGAGGAAGAATAGGCGTTAAAAAAATGAAAGAGGCTCTAAACAAGGTTTGTAACAGCATGGGTAATTCTTTCACGGATCTAAACACTTTAATTACTAATCTGGGAAGTGAGATTCAAACACAAAGTGTAAACCCTTTCCCATCAAGCCATTCAACGTCAGAAAAAGGGTTAGAAAAAACATTCGCTGATGAATTAAAGAAGTGGATTAGTCGACTGACTCAAAAATCTATTCCCAGTGTTAGACAAACGGGGAGGGACCGTTTATGGCAGCTACCACCCATATTAAACGAAACTGCTTCAAATTCCATTAGCTTAGATAAGTCTAATAAAGTGACTAGCGTTGATGAACGCCCCGCACTGGACAAAAATTGGATTTGTGTTTGAAGGTCGCACGTACAGATACCCCCAAATCTACCCCCGAAATTAAGAGCTGTATGGAGAAAATTGATTGTCTTATTTATATCCGTTTCAACTTAATCTGACACTATACCCGTTCCACTTAGAATTTCGGTGTTAGAGCAGCCCATCTTGCACTAATCTTTGTCCGATCTTCACAAATTTGCAGGAAAGCAAATTTGGACGGCGCAAGCCGCCCGAAGGGTGAGGGACAGGAGTCCCGAATCAATCGTAAAAACTCGAAATAAGAATAACCGACATAGTCGTCCCGGCTTCCTGCCGGGACGACAAGTCGACTATTCCTGTCCCACGGGATTCAGCTTAGGAGCTGTGTAAAAATAACTTATCTTTCTTTAAATAATTATTTTGTCGGTTTTATCGTGTAATTCCATTCACCATGAAATTTATTTTTGTGGATATTTATTTTTTCCATTTCCTCCTTTGAAACTTTAATTCCTTTTTTGTAATTTTTTTTATGCAATCTTGCCTGTACAGTTAATCCTGTTTTTGTTTTAGTCGCAGTTATTAAATTAATAATTGTTTGATACGTTAAAAGTGGCTTACCTCTCCAGTTAATGCTAATAAATGAAAATAATCGATGTTCTATTTTATTCCATTTGCTTGTTCCTGGTGGAAAATGACAAACGGATACTTCGATTTTTTCTATATTACAAAATTCCTGTATTTTCTTTTTCCATAAACGTGATCGATAGCTATTGCTCCCGCCTGCATCAGCACAAATCAAAAGCTTCTTTGATTTTTTATAATTTTCTTTGCCAATTTTTTTCCACCAATATTGAATGCTTTCAACAGCAAACTCTGCCGTATCGGCGCTGATTCCAACATTAACCCAACCTGAGTTATTGGTAATATCGTAAACTCCATATGGCACTGCTTTTGGAACTTTTGGATCAGGGAAATCATGCCCATTAACCTTCTCTGGCGAACCCTTTCCTCTCCACTCTTTTCCGGCATTTTTATAATTTCCAACCAACTCTTTCTTTTTTGTATCTACTGAAATAACAGGATCTTTTGCCCTAAGAAATTTTTTAACAAACTCATTTATAAACTTAAATTGACTATCTCTATCAGGATGATTATTTCCTTCCTTTGTTTTCCTGTTTCCTTGTAAACTGTATTCAAGATCATGTAAGATTGATGCGACAGTATTATGACTTACAGCGTATCCTTTTTCTTGCAGAAAATCTGTGATGTTCCTGACACTTTTAGAAGTCCATCGCAATGGTGACTCAGGGTCGCCTCGCGTATCTGGCTCTATCATATCTTGAATTATTTTTTTAATTTTAGGCTCTTGATCTGATATTTTTTTCCTACCGCCACCTTTAATTCGTATGCCTTCAAATTTATTATCTCTTTTTTTTAGCTCTTCAATACCTCGGCGAATCGTTACACAAGTCATTCCAGTGATGTCAGATAAAATTTTTATTCCACCGTACCCAAGAGATAATGCCTCAGCTCCAACCAATAAGCGACGATGTCTTTCATCAAGAAGTGGCAATATCCCAGATAATTTTTTTCTTAAATTTCTTATATTTTCATCCATTCATGAATGATAGCTCATCGCTTCAAGAAAGATAAGTTATTTTTACACAGCTCCTTAGGTATCGGCTTTCTTTAATCACGTTTTTACTCAATCAGATCGAACACAAATTTGTAGGAACAAATTTGAACGCGACAGCGGCCCGAAGGGTGAAGTACAGGAGGTACTTCATAAATCTCAGCACAAGCTGGACTACTCTAACACCGAAATCCTAAGTGGAACGGGTATAAATTAACTATTATCGAAGAATGCGGACATCTGTTATCGATTGAAAGGCCAGAAGCAATTACAGCATTAATAAGATTGTGGGCCCAAAAGGGGTCAAGTCTTACTGCCGAGTAAGCCCGTCGCAGTAATGCGACGGGCTTACTCGGCGTCTTACTCCACGTCTTGACATTTGAATTGCCTAGTATCATTATTTATTTTATTACAACAAATAAACGAGGTATGGTATGGAATTCTGGGAAGAGGTCGTAACATCAATGCCGAACGATCCATTATGCAATCAACTCTCTACAGTGAAACCGAAAGAAAAAAATTTAACTAACATCCTTCAAGAACTACTTACTTGTGAAAACATCAATGAACCTAATCATTTGGGATACAGCCCATTGTTTATCGCGGTACAAACTGGAAATTCTGAATTGGTTTCTTTATTTTTAAAAAACAAACCTGTTGTTAATGTTAATCTAAAAAACACCCGTTTTCCTAAAGAAACCCCATTGATTCTGGCGGCTAGAAAAGCCAAATTCGATATTCTGCAAATCCTGCTTGAAAATGAGGCCGATCCCAACGTTCAGAATGGGTCAGGAGAAAGTGCCTTGCACGTAGCGATTACTTCCATGCGGGAAGATATGGTCAAATTATTATTGACTTATGGCGCCGATCAAGATTTACCCGACCTTAAAAACAAAGCGCCTCCGCCCCTATTTCATCATTGTGGGCTCCCATCTATTTATAATGAAGGCGCCTACGCCCCCATTTAGAATTCATTGCTCTATAATTATAAAACCCCCTGGAATCTGTGCCAGGAAATAGATAAAGAAGATGAAGATATAGAAAGTAAAAAAAATAAAAAAAAGATCTCTCTAATTTTCCAAGAACATAGAGAGCTTCTTAAAAAGTCAGAGTTGGCTTTTATGGTATGTATGGAGGAATTACAGATACTGCCTAAAGTTTTATACCCCTGCATTTGGCAATATTACCTTGGCATTCCCAAACCAACCCAAAAAATAGTTGATCACCCTGTTGATGACAAAGTTTCTCAAAATAATTGTATTATTTTATAGGGATTTTCCTAGGCGATTTCCTGCTGACTGGCACAATGAATAAGTCCCCAAGCCCCAGACAAAATCACTGCACATAAACATAAAGCTAATCTGCTACAAAAAGTTCATTTATCTCTGTCACAATTTCCCATGCACCCTCATCCCCAACCCTTCTCCCGCAAGCGGGAGAAGGGAGAAAGTTACGAAGTGCTGGATAGCCACAAGAACGTCTTTGAAGATATTTCCAGCTGAATAAGGGGTGATCGAATTATAGGGTTGATTTTGACAAAAGAAAATCTTTTTGTTGTTGCGTACACAGCGGTACATAATTAACAAGAGGAGTTTTCTATGGAATGAAGCTCTAAGCATGTTCGCGGTAGAGGGGGGGGGGATTACGGTGCTAGAACCAAATTTATGTATAAATCTAATTACGCCGGTTCTAATGAATTATCTAAAATAACTCTTTACACTCCCCGAATATAAAACCACCTCTCGCCTATTTTCTTAAATTCACTGACTTCAGCTATTTTTTGCGGGGTGCCATGTAAGATATAATACGCGAGGAATTCAACGTAAGAATATTGCTCATCACTTGCATGTGGGAAGGCTCTTATTACTCGTAACCATTTCCATCTTGCCGCCTTGGCCCACTGTTCCGCCGCTGCCGGATTAAAATTTTCCAGCGCCGTTTCTCGCATTGTGGCTTGGATATAGGAAATGTTTGCCTGGGTATATGCTGTATATCTTGAACGCATTAAGGCTTCTGCCGTCTGCGGAATAAGCCGCCCGGAAATATAATCACTACAACAGCTGTCATAAATTTTACCGCTGCCGCAGGGACAGAGATTTTCAGCAATTTTTTTCATAAATCCAAAATTTAACTCTCTAGACCATCTTTAATTTTTAGCGTAGGATCACCTTGAGTTGGCGCATCTGAGCCCGCATTTGTGGAATGGGATGATGAAGGAGTTCGAACTTTTTTACGCCAATATGAATTTGTATTTATTGTTCTTGCCTTATCGTCATTATTTATAGGCAAAGTTTGTGATTTATTTTGGGCGGGTTTTTTTTTCACCCAAAGGCTATTCTCATAACGTACATTTATTCGCACTTCTTCCTTAGGGTCTTTGGTTACCCCATTTCCTTTCTGATAACTACGACCTAAATCATATTGGATTTCCACATTTGTTTGAGCTGACAGATTAGAATCGCTGAGTTTTTTATTTCTTTTCTTCAATTGCTCAATAGCCTTTTCTTCCTGTTTATACCCGTTATTAGCAGCATTTTTAAAGCATTTAAAATCCAATTCATAATCTTTAGCTATTTGTCCTTTTACATAACAAGCGCCAAGATTGAATTGGGCTGATGCAAAGTCTTGATCTGGAGCTAATTTGAATAACCTAACAGCCGCATTAAAGTCTTGATCTACTCCTTGTCCTTGAGCATAACAAATGCCTAAATTAGTTTGGGCCGACGCATCTCCTTGTTCAGCCGCTAAACGATATAAGTGCGCCAATTCTATAAGATTTTTTTTCACCCCACTACTATTGAAATAAGGAACTCTTAAATTATATTGGGCTATCGGGTCTCCTTGATAAGCTGCTGATATTGCTCCGTCTAGGTTTTCTGCGACCTTGCCAAAAAGCCCTATATTCTTACCTTTGTTACGCTCATCCATCAAAATCTACTTTATTAAAAACAAATAAGGAAGTGAAAATTTGCCACTGCTTTCCACTATAAATGAGATTTATTAAGAGTTTATTAAATATGTTATCTAATCGTCCACGCGCATGCTGGCAGTTGTTAATTATTCTCTTGTATCGAGGAATGAAATGGAGCTTACTTTGAATATATTTTTAAAGAGCTACCAAACTGCCATACCATGACGGACTTTGAGGCATTGCTGGTTTTGAGCGACTCTTTATCTTTTAAAGCAGTTAGGGGGACAAAGCCAGATTTGATTCTCTAGGTCCAAATGTAAATTGAATTATTAAAATTTTTATTTTCATAAAATGAATGGATCAGTATTTATATGAGATTTTAAAAACGGTTGCAATTTTTCCATTATAAATGGAACTAAATTCTTTATGTGTTCTTCGCTTAATATTTCTCTCCAGCATCCTGAATTTTTGGCTTGGAACTTAGGACTCTCAAGTTAAGGTGAAAAGTGAATAAAAAGATTTCTATACCCGTTCCACTTAGGATTTCGGTGTTAGAGCAGCCCATCTTGCACTAATCTTCGTCCGATCTTCAATCGTAAAAACTCGAAATAAGAATAACCGACATAGTCGTCCCGGCAGGAAGCCGGGATCCAGGGCGCAGGAAGCGAAACTTTCACATCCTGTGAACTGGATCCCGGCTTCCTGCCGGGACGACAAGTCGACTATTCCTGCGTTTTTACTCAATCAGATCGAACAAATCTCAGCACAAGCTGGACTACTCTAACACCGAAATCCTAAGTGGAACGGGTATATCGATATGCAACGTGCAAGTCTTAATTATTTGTATAGTTACAAATTTCTCCATAAAAAGACTTACAGACTCAATACGCCTTATATCAACAACTCTCCAAACGTGTCACGCTATATCAAAAACAATTAGTGCCCGAAGCTATTCAAAATGAACGGGCCACATTGCTTGCCTATCAAAGCACAACGGCTGATTTCACCTCTGTGCTACGAGCAAAGTCAAATGTGCTTGCCATTCAGTTAGAACAATTACAGATTCAGGTAGAACGCGCCAAGGCGCGTGTGGCATTACTCTATTTTGAAGGGCTGTTATCATGAACCCAAAGAATGCACGTAAACAAATAATCATTATTTTGTTAATTATCCTTGTGGTCATCCTGCTGGGTCATCACCTATTTTTCTCAAACACTAACGTCACTGTGGAACAAAAAAAACCATTATATTGGGTTGACACCATGGAACCCACAGTGCATTACCCGGGTCCAGGTAAATCACATATGGGAATGGAATTAACACCGGTCTACGCGAATAACGCAGCCAGTGAAGATCAATCCATCGTGCGTATTTCTCCCGACGTGATTAATAATCTCGGTGTGCGCACAGCTCCTGTCATTCAGGGATCGCTGGCTCAAAGCATCAATACCGTGGGTTATGTAACGCCCAATGAAAATAAGATCAGTCACATTCATACTTACGCCGATGGCTGGATAAGAAATCTGCTGATAAAGTCATCAGGGGAGCCAGTAAAAAAAGGCCAATTATTATTACAACTGTATTCTCCCATGTTAGTAAATGCAGAAGAAGAATATCTCATTGCCTTAGCCAGCAGTGACAGGGACTTAATCACAGCTTCTTATAAAAAATTGCAGGCACTACAGATCGCGCAATCACAGATACAGGAGTTAAAAACTACCCGTAAAGCGAGCCAATTAATTAATATCTATTCACCACAGGATGGGATTGTAGCCGTGCTGAATGTGCGCGAAGGTATGCAAGTGACACCTGATAAAGAAATCATGAGCCTGGCGGATTTATCCACTATCTGGGTTATAGCGCAGATTTTCGAAGATCAGGCAGCCTGGGTGAAAGCGGGTGAACCCGCTGAAATCCAGGTATCTGCTTTCCCGGGCAAGGTGTGGCATGGCATGGTGGATTATATTTATCCCCAGGTTGATCCGACCACACGCACCCTGAAAGTACGGTTTCGTTTTGATAATCCCGGCAACCTGTTAAAACCGGATATGTATGCCACGATCACCCTGCAGGCGCAACCTAAACAAAATGTATTAACGATTCCCTTAGAAGCCCTCATTCGCAGCGGCCAGGGTGATCGAGTGGTTGTGGCATTGGGAAATGGTCGGTTTCAAGTGCGCGAAGTTGTCGCCGGGCTGGAATCCGGCAATCAGGTAGAAATTCTATCTGGCTTGCAAGCTAATGAATCTGTAGTGATCTCCGGGCAATTTCTCCTGGATTCGGAAGCTAACTTAAAAGCGGGTTCGGAGCGGTTGTCGCAGCCGACAGAGAATGCAAAGCAAGAGACTGCCCCATGATTGGAGTCATCATTCGCTGGTCAATACAAAACCGATTGCTGATTTTGTTAATGACCGCGTTATTAGTATTCTGGGGAATTTTCACCCTTCGCAACACCACGGTGGATGCGATTCCGGATTTGTCGGATGTGCAGGTCATTATAAAAACGGACTTTCCGGGGCAAGCGCCACAGGTAGTAGAAGACCAGGTTACCTATCCTCTCACCACTGCGATGCTGGCAGTGCCTGGTGCAGTCACGGTGCGCGGCGAATCAGGATTTGGTGTGTCTTATGTTTACGTGATCTTCAAAGATGGCACGGATTTGTATTGGGCGCGTTCGCGTGTGTTGGAATATTTAAGCAGCATCACTCCCCGCTTGCCTTCCGGCGCTAAAATTTCCCTCGGCCCCGATGCCACAGGTGTGGGTTGGGTGTATGAATATGCGCTCATCGATCGCAGCGGCCAACATGATTTGGCGCAATTAACCAGTCTGCAAAATTGGTTTCTCAAATATGAACTGCAAAAAACCCCGGGAGTGGCTGAGGTGGCCACGGTGGGCGGCATGGTCAAACAATATCAGATTACCTTAGATCCCAATCTTCTGCGCGCTTATGGTATGACACTCGATCAAGTGCAGCGTGCTGTGCAGCGGGGTAATCGGGAGGCAGGAGGCTCCGCGATTGAAATGGGCGAAGCCGAATACATGGTCAGAGCCAAGGGTTATCTGCAGTCCATACAGGATATTGAGCAAGTCCCGGTGGGTTTAGGAAAAAATGGCGTACCCATTTTATTGAAAGATGTGGCTTCCATACAACTTGGGCCAGAAATGCGCCGCGGCATTGCTGAGTTAAATGGTGAAGGGGAAGTGGTGGGGGGCATTATCGTCATGCGTTTTGGACAAAACGCTATGCAAACCATCGCCGGCGTTAAAGAAAAATTGGCGCAACTACAAAAAAGCCTACCGCCTGGCGTACAAATCATCACCACTTATGATCGATCCAGTTTAATTCAGCGGGCGATTAATACCTTGCGAGATAAATTAGTTGAAGAATTTATAGTGGTGTCGCTGATTTGTATTGCATTTCTGTTTCATTTTCGTTCGTCGCTAGTCATTATCATCAGTCTGCCCATCGGCATATTAATGGCTTTGATTGTGATGCACCTGCAAGGCATTAATGCCAACATCATGTCACTGGGCGGTATCGCTATTGCGATCGGTGCGATGGTCGATGCCGCCATCGTCATGATTGAAAACACGCATAAGCATTTAGAACACACGCCCGCGACTACCGAAAACCGCTGGCAGATCATGCAACAGGCCGCGCTGGAAGTTGGGCCACCCTTGTTTTTTTCGCTGTTGATTATTACTTTCAGTTTTTTGCCCATTTTTACACTGCAGGCACAAGAAGGACGGTTATTTACCCCGCTGGCTTATACCAAAACTTACGCGATGGCGGCGGCTGCGATCCTGTCCATTACGCTGGTGCCTATGCTCATGGGTTATCTGATTCGAGGTAAAATAAAACCAGAACAACAAAATCCTTTAAACCGCGCATTGATCGCGGCTTATCGTCCAGTGATCCGGATGATATTAAAAGCGCCTAAAATCGTTTTGGCTGTTGCACTGGTGATCATATTGATCGGGTTTTGGCCTGCTGCTCATCTGGGTGCTGAATTTATGCCGGAACTGGATGAAGGTGATCTGTTGTATATGCCCACGACATTTCCTGGCATTTCAATCGGCAAGGCGCAGCAACTTCTGCAACAAACAGATAAGCTCATTAAAACCATTCCCGAAGTAGATACCGTATTTGGCAAAATCGGTCGTGCGGAAACCGCCACTGACCCCGCGCCATTGTCTATGGCTGAAACTACCATTCAATTCAAACCGAAAAATACCTGGCGATCGGGTATGACTATGGATAAATTACGTGCGGAATTGGAATCAAGGTTAAAAATACCTGGTTTATCTAATGCTTGGGTGATGCCGATACGCACGCGCATTGATATGCTGGCAACGGGAATCAAAACACCAGTGGGAATCAAGATTGCTGGCCCTGATTTAAATGTCATTCAAACCATTGGCGAGCAAATCGAAACTGCGATCAAACAAGTAACCGGCACTGTTTCCGTGTTTGCCGAACGCGTAGGTAGCGCCCGCTATATCACAATTGATATTAACCGGTTATCGGCGGCACGTTATGGACTCAACATTGAAGATATCCAAGACATTGTCGAAACCGCTGTGGGTGGCATGAATATAACGCAAACCGTCGAGGGCAGAGAGCGTTATCCCGTCAACCTGCGTTATCCCCGCGATTTACGTGATTCATTGGAAAAATTGCGCCAGTTGCCTATTGTAACGCCTATGGGTGCTGTGATTCCTCTGGGTGAAGTAGCGCAAGTTGAAATCACTGAAGGCCCTGAGATGATTCGCAGTGAAAATGCGCGTTTAAATGGTTGGGTCTATATCGATATGGCTGGGCGTGATATTAGCTCATATGTGCATGATGCCCAACAGAAGATTAATGAGCAGATCAAACTCCCGGCCGGATATTCCCTCACCTGGTCGGGACAATACGAATATTTAGAACGCGCCAAAGAGCGTTTAACTATGGTGGCCCCAGTTACCCTGGCAATCATTTTTCTGCTGCTTTATCTTAATTTCAGACGCTTTACAGAAGTCATTATTATCCTGGCTACATTGCCTCTGGCATTGGTCGGTGGTATCTGGCTATTGTATCTACTGGGTTATCACTTCTCTGTGGCTGTCGGTGTTGGTTTTATTGCTTTAGCGGGCGTTGCGGCGGAAACAGGCATAATCATGCTGGTGTTTCTCAACCAAGCATGGGCGAAGCGGCAACAACAGGTTATCGAGGAAAAACGCACCCTGACCCGGGAAGATGTAGAGAGTGCCGTGGTTGAAGGCGCACTGCTGCGTTTAAGACCCAAAATGATGACTGTTTTTGCCATCATAGGCGGCTTACTGCCTATCATGTTTTTTGGTGGCACTGGATCAGAAGTCATGCGCCGTATTGCAGCGCCCATGATAGGCGGCATGGTCACCGCAACGGCGTTAACCCTGATTGTGATACCTACGGTATATTTACTATGGAAGCACACGAAATTTCATGAGAGGAAAAAATTTATAACTTATTGATTTTAATGGAGCGGGAAACGAGACTCGAACTCGCGACCCCAACCTTGGCAAGGTTGTGCTCTACCAACTGAGCTATTCCCGCGGGGTGAATTTGTCCTTTAGCATTCTAAATCAGCCAAAGGGATGAGGGATGTGTATTATTCTTTATTTGTGGATAAAGTCAAGTCCGTCCATGCAGCTTTTAAATACATAATCATTGACCATAAAGTTAATAAAACTGCTACATACAATAAAACCAGACCCAATACTTTCACTAACATCAGTCCGCTAGGTTTGTATAATAACAATATGATCAGCGATACCATTTGTACTACGGTTTTGATTTTCCCCATCGAATTGACGCTAACGCTGGTACGTTTACCAATCTCAGCCATCCATTCACGTAATCCAGAAATAACGATCTCGCGTCCAACGATAATCGCAGCGGGGATCGCCACATAGGCTGAACCCATTTCGCCTACGATCAATACCAAGGCAACAGCAACGGCCAGTTTGTCAGCAACTGGGTCTAAAAAGGATCCAAAGCGCGTACCCTGCTTTAGATTGCGCGCTAAATATCCATCCAGCCAATCAGTGATGGCAGCAACGGTAAATAGTATAGCGGCACCCACATGTCCCCATGAAACGGGTAAGTAGAAAAATACCACGAATATGGGAATTAGCAGGATGCGTGAAAAGGTAAGTAAATTAGGTATAGTCATACTGCTATTCTACCAATGAGCGGGGTTTATTTGAAAGCTTTAATTATCTGGTCTTTCAGGATACAGAGTGCCCGTAGAGGCCTGCAAGGTAAGAATTGACCGATATTCCTCATCATTCCCCATGCAAGCTATCATATATCCGCTGCGCCAAATCCAAATTAACGCCTGGCACCTTGGCCAATTCATTGACACTACTACGTAAAATCCCCTGCAAACCGCCAAAATGTTTTAGCAATTCTCGGCGGCGCTTAGGGCCAATTCCAGGAATCGCCTCTAACGGCGATACCGATCTTGCTTTGCCGCGCTGTTGACGATGCCCAGTAATGGCAAAGCGATGGGCTTCATCACGAATACGTTGGATTAGATGCAGAACCATAGAATCCGGTGCAAGATGCCAAGGCTCAAGTTGCCCCGACCGAAAAATGGTCTCCAACCCCGGCTTGCGAGTGGGGCCCTTGGCTACAGCTAGCAAGGTGACACCTACTACTTGCAATTCTTCCAATACCTGTTCAGTTACTGCCAATTGCCCTTTACCGCCATCAATAATTAAAATATCCGGCACCTCTGCCCCTGCTGTTTTTAGGCGTGTAAAGTGCCGTACCAATGCCTGCTTCATAGCCCCGTAATCATCTCCAGCAACCACACCCTTGATATTAAATCGCCGATAATCACTCTTTAATGGACCCTCGACACCAAACACTACACAAGAAGCCACAGTCGCTTCGCCCATAGTATGACTAATATCAAAGCATTCAAGTCGCTGCGGTAAATTAGGTAAGCGAAATTCTTTTTGTAGGGCTTCCAGCCACTGATAATAATGTAACTTATTGGAGAGATGGATGGTTAAAGAATGCCCAGCATTGAGCAATGCCATATTAAGCCAGCGCCGTGGCTGACCACGCAAAGGAGTAGTTAAAATCACCTTGCGCTGCCATTGCTCACTTAACGCATCCTCTATCCATTGACCTTCGGCTAAATTCAGATTGATATAAATTTTTTGCGGTAAAATTTCACCGCGTTGTGAACTTAAATAGTATTGCGGTAAAAATGCCGACAAAGCTTCTTCTTCTCCAGACCCAGGCGGAGCTTTAGGGAAAAAAGATTTATTTCCTAATAATCTACCACCGCGAATATAAAGTACCTCTAAACATACGATCCCTTCTTTAGTAGCCACAGCAATTACATCGACATCGCCTTCATGCAAACTGACATATTGACGCTCTTGGATAGAACGCATAGTAGTGATGGTATCGCGATAACGCGCTGCCTGTTCAAACTGCAGTGATTTAGCTGCTTGTTCCATATTGTTGGCAAGCTCTTGCATTACGGCTTCATTTTTACCCTGCAAAAACAGTCGCGCGTGATGTACATTTTCCTGGTAGTTAGTAATATCTACGAATCCGACGCAGGGCGCCGTGCAACGTTTAATTTGATATTGCAGACAGGGGCGGGTACGGCTTTTAAAAAAGGGATCGCTGCATTGGCGGATCTTGAATAATTTTTGCAATAAATCTAGCGTTTCATGAACGGCGGCAGCACTGGGATATGGCCCAAAATATTCTCCTTTCTCTCGCTGTGGACCGCGATGAAAGGTTAGGCGCGGAAAATCTTGATGAGCTGAAAGGAATAAATAGGGATAAGATTTGTCATCCCGCAATAAAATATTGTAGCGCGGATGTAATTTTTTGATCAGGTTACTTTCTAGCAGTAACGCTTCATTCTCACTATGCGTTACAGTGACCGTAATTGCACTAATTTGCTGCACCAATGCACGCGTTTTGGTGTCGAGTATTACTGTACGAAAATAACTCCCTACTCTATCTCTAAGATTACGCGCCTTCCCTACATATAATACTTGTCCTAAAGAATTACACATTTGATAAACACCGGGACGCGCTGGAAGCGTTTCCACAAATGCCTTCGGATCAAATGAGCTCATGTTTCAGTTTCAGAGGGAGATTGCTCCTGAGATGTTGGATCAAACGTATCTATCAATCCTTGACGCGCAGCTAACAACGTTAGCTCTACATCGTTTTTCACATTTAGCTTCTGGAAGGACCGACTGCGGTAGCTGTTAATTGTTTTACGATTTATACTCAACTTTTCTGATATTTCATGAATCGTCAGGCCATCTACAATCATCAATACAACCTGAAGCTCACGCTCAGATAACACATCGAAGATAAACAAATCCCCAGAATCAAGGCTTTTCAAACCTAGCTGTTGGGTCAGCACTGGACTAATATAACGCTGTCCTTCATACACCAGCTTGATGGCTTTGATCATTTCTTCTACGCTACCGCTTTTGCTATAGTAGCCGCAAACTCCTTCTTTGAACAATTTCGGTAGCAATAACTCATCTAAGCAGACGCTAACCATTAAAATTTTAAGATTAGGATCAATTTTTAGTAGTTCTTTGGTAGTCTCCAGTCCATCCATATTTGGCATTTTAAAATCCAACAAGATGACTTCTGGGTTAGTTTCGCGCGCAACGTTCAGCGCTTCTTCGCCTGAATTGGCTTCACCGACGACCTTAATGTATGGAACATCTGTTAAAACGCGTTTTATTCCAGTTCTCACTAAGTCATGATCGTCTACTAAAAGGACACGAATATCGGGTTGCAAGTTAGTTTCCTTATCTATATGTAAAACCAGACGGCAGGGCCATGCCGACAGAATTTTAATTCAACAAAATTCAAGAAGTAATTATGAATTATTTTATATTAATTTGCGAAAACGTTCAACAGGTTCACCTGTTTTTGATGTTATGATTTCGAAGCCTAAAATTTCAAAGTAATAAAAAAGGAAGCAAGGACACAGGCTTTGATCCATTAGTGAGCACCCTTGATTTGAACAAATGATATTGTGGCTGAATGTTTCAGGCTATAGCATGGCGGAGAGGCAGGGATTCGAACCCTGGGAGGGGGGTTGCCCCTCAACGGTTTTCAAGACCGCCGCTTTCGACCGCTCAGCCACCTCTCCTAAGGACTGCCCTAAGGATCAAGAGTATACAACACATGAGATACAACGCAACTTCTTCAGTAGGAATGAAACCCAATGTGATCATGATTTATTAGAAACACAGCTGTTTCTATGGTATAATAATCCATTAGTTTAACTACGGAGTTAATAAAAAATGCAATCTAAAAATACTGCCATCATAAGATCGCAGCAATCTATTTTAGCTACCAATTCAGTATTGAGAAACACTTACTTCTTACTTAGCCTTACCTTACTTTTTAGCGCAGCTACAGCTGCTTTTGCCATGGCCAGTAATACCAAAGGTCCGGGATTTATTGTCACTCTGGCAGGCATGTTCGGCTTGCTCTATTTAGTAACAGCTTTACGCAATAGCGTTTGGGGTATTGCAGCTGCTTTCGCATTTACAGGATTTATGGGTTACACCTTGGGGCCCTTGTTAAACAGCTTTATGCATACTTTTGCCAACGGTGGTCAGATTATTATGACCGCACTGGGGGCAACCGGCTTCATATTCTTAGCGCTTTCAGGTTATGTATTAACCACCCGCAAAGATTTCAGTTATATGGGTGGATTTCTGTTCGCAGCTATCATGGTCGCTTTTATAGCCGGAATTGCTGGCGCATTATTCAGCGTGCCTATGTTATCACTGGTTGTATCAGGCGCTTTTGCCTTATTAAGCGCTGGACTCATTTTATTCAATACCAGCCAAATCATTAACGGTGGCGAACAAAACTATATAATGGCAACTATTTCGATTTACATTGCCTTATTTAACTTATTTACTAGTTTGTTGAATATTCTGGGTGCTTTTTCGGGTAACCGCGATTAGTAATGCACAGCTTTTAACCACGTCGCGACCCGTAACCGAGCCGCGACCGTTAGGGAGCGTTTACAGCTCTTAACCGAGCAAGAGAACCATACCACTGGTTTATTACATTACAATGGCAACATTTGAACATAAAAAACGTTCATTTGCTTAATCGACATAACTTGGCTCCAATAAACGCTCCCTAACGGTCTCGGCTCGGTAATCCTAACCCCTGCTCCGGCAGCTTACCCGCATTACGTTGTTCCAATAATAATACCAATTTCTTTTCTGCCAGCGATTTAAGACTAGGAGCTGGATCAACGGGTTGTAGTTCTAAAGGTTCTGCCGAAGGCGTAATTACAGGTTCATGAATCAGCGTTGTAAATTCCTCCGGTATTACTAAACCTTCACGTATCATAGGTTGAGTGACTTTAGATTTACCAGTAATTTTAAAAGCAGAACGTTGCTTATTCTGTGCCTGAAAAATATAAGAGATCTGGCTTCCTTTTTTAATGTATTTAAAATAATATTGGACAAACTTAAAGGTGCCCACGGGTGTGGTCGTCAGTCCGGTATTGATGAATTGCTGACAAGCCACACTCCACTTCACACCTCCCGCCCCATCAGCACTATAATATTTACAAAAATATTCAAAAATCCTGGGGCATTCCAAAAATACTTCTCCAGAATTTAACTTAAACACAACTGCGTCCGGCCTATCCATCAGGATAGTGCCATCTTTCAGACCTCGATTTAACCAGGAAAGGAATGCTTCACCAAACTCAGTCTCCGGCGAGGGTTTAAGGTTTAAAGCCAGTGGTGGCAATCGATCCTTGGGAGGTCGATTCTGCAGTCGTTTATTTGCCAATTGCAGCCAATGATAGATCGGTCCGCCAGTAGTAGCATCATCACCCAGAGCACCTAACAACATCTGCAGCAGACGATTTTCTTGAGCTATCCAGATAAAACCAATGAGGGGAATAATTTGGCGTCCCAGGATGGTGGTAACCTCGCGACCGAGGTTATCCCAGGAAGTTTCATAATAGCGTAATTTATAACAATCCCCCTTACCTACCATTGAGCCTTCATAAGGGGTCCAGTTCGTAATGAAAGTACCTGCTTGATCACAAATCATGATTTTCTGGTTACCAGTGATTCTGCCCACATCCTGCACTAACGCGGCAATGACCAGCACATAGGCGATCATAGGATCCATTTGCTCCCCCGCATCAATCTTGTATAGCTGTAATATAAGCTCTGCGCGCTCTAACCCATAATCCATTAAAGTGCCAACGCCACCCCCTACCTGAAAGGGCAGTCCTTGCACCAATTCGGCAAACTGATAAATCAATGATTCATAACACATTTGATAATAACGCAGCTCTAACCCACAGACTTTTTTGATCTTTTCTAATAACAAGCGTCGCTTAGGATGAGCTAACAGCCGCTCAGCGGTTAGTATCGGATAGAGAGTAATTTTGGATTCTGAAGGCATAGGATAGTTAAATTGCTGACCACTTGGGGTTTTGGCAAACTCCATTTTAAGAAAAGACATTCATTCATTCCATAGAAAAGCTAAGGGGTTGTGCAATAATAACTTTTCACTTTTAGTGCTTATATTAGGCTCATATTTGAATGTTTTATCCCTAAGAAAAATGTGCGCATAGTCGTTCTATGTAAGCGTTTTTCTTAGGGAGAAAGCGTTCAAAGATGAGCCTAAGATGAGTGCTAAAAGTGAAAAGTTATTATTGCACAACCCCTAAATACACGCAACGAGGCAGATGAGCTGACAAAGTTGTATTGTCGAGAGTATACTACAAAATAGCATTTGGTTACAGCTGCTGAGCAGTGCCAACAATGCCCATCCTTCTCTCCAATTAATTAAAGACACATTATGGAAAAAACTTACCAACCGCAAATCGTCGAACAAACAGCCCAAAAATATTGGACTGAACACAGCCTATTTGACGTTAAAGAAGATCTTAATAAAGAAAAATTCTATTGTCTTTCCATGCTGCCCTATCCGAGCGGCGAGTTGCATATGGGGCATGTGCGTAACTATACGATAGGCGATGTAATTACCCGCTATCAACGTATGCGTGGCAAGAATGTATTACAACCCATGGGATGGGATGCTTTTGGCTTACCAGCAGAAAATGCCGCTTTAAAAAACAAAGTAGCTCCAGCCAAATGGACCTATCAAAACATTGAAGAAATGCGCTCTCAATTTCAGCGGTTGGGTTATGCCTATGATTGGCGGCGCGAGTTCGCTACCTCCAGCCCAGATTATTACCGATGGGAACAATGGCTGTTTACCAGGCTTTACAAAAAGGGTCTGGCTTACCGCAAGCTTGCAGTCGTCAATTGGGACCCGGTAGATAATACCGTACTTGCTAATGAGCAAGTAATTGATGGCCGCGGTTGGCGATCCGGCGCGTTAGTGGAACGACGCGAAATTCCCCAATGGTTCCTCAAAATCACCGCGTATGCCGAAGAATTGCTTAATGAACTAAAGAATCTCCCTGGCTGGCCAGAGCAGGTGCGCACCATGCAGGAAAACTGGATAGGGCGATCTGAAGGGGTGTCGATTCGTTTTGATGTTAAGCATTCTGATCTGATTCTGCAGGTTTATACTACACGTCCTGATACTTTACTTGGCGCTACCTATTTGGCTGTGGCGCCTGAGCATCCACTGGCGATAGCGGCAGCAGAAAAAAACACCGCCATTAAACAATTTTTATCAGACTATCAGCACACGAAAGTAGCTGAGTCTGAATTGGCCACATTGGCCAAACAGGGTCTAGATACTGGCTGGCGCGCAATTCACCCCATAAATCAACAGGAAATTCCCATTTGGGTTGCCAATTATGTGCTTATGGAATATGGAACAGGCGCGGTAATGGCAGTACCGTCACATGATGAACGCGATTTTGAATTCGCTAATCAATATAATCTGCCACTGCAGCAGGTCATTAAACCGCAGGATGGCTCCTCCTGGGATTTCACCCACGGTGCTTATACCCAACCCGGCATTCTAGTTAATTCCGGCGCATTTGATGGCCTGATTAGTGCCGAAGGCTTTCAAGCTATCGCCGATCATCTTATCGCACACGGCCATGGGCAACGACAAATACATTACCGCTTACGCGATTGGGGTATTTCCAGGCAACGCTACTGGGGCACACCTATTCCCATCATCTATTGCCCGCATTGCGGGGTAGTAGCGGTCCCTGAGAAAGATCTCCCAGTAATTTTGCCAGAAAATGTTACTCTAGACGCCCCGGTTTCTCCCTTAAAATCCCTACCGAAGTTTTATGAAACCAGATGCCCACAATGTGGCACCGCCGCAACGCGAGAGACGGATACCTTTGATACTTTTATGGAATCATCCTGGTATTATGCCCGCTATACCTGTTGGGATCAGCAGCAATCCATGCTGGATGATCGAGCCCGTTACTGGCTTCCGGTTGATCAATACATAGGTGGCATAGAACATGCGGTTTTGCATTTGCTCTATGCTCGCTTTATCTACAAAGCGATGCGCGATGAAGGCCTGATTAACAGCAATGAACCCTTCACGCGCTTACTGACTCAAGGCATGGTGCTTAAAAATGGCGCCAAAATGTCTAAATCTAAAGGCAATACAGTATCACCCAAGGATTTGATTGCACAATATGGCGCGGATACCGTCCGTTTATTCACCATTTTTGCATCGCCACCTGAACAATCACTAGAATGGTCTGATAGCGGTGTGGAAGGCGCTTACCGTTATTTGAAACGGCTATGGGCCTATGCACAGCAAGTGAAGCCACATATCCATTCCTTGCGAAGCAGCCAACAACCAGTCGACACACAAGATCTCACAGAAGAACAAAAGCATTGGCGTAAAGAAATCTTTGCCATTTTGCATCAGGCCAATCAGGATATGGAACGCCTACAATTAAACACCGTCGTCTCAGCTGGAATGAAACTGTTGAATACCCTGACTTCCATACCTATCCAAACCGGGAATACCACGGGCCTCATTCATGAAGGATTTAGTATCTTATTGCGGATTCTTTCGCCTATTACTCCACATATTTGCCATTATTTATGGCAAGATTTGGGCTATGGAGAAAACCTAGTAGAGGTCTCTTGGCCTAAAGTGGATAGTAAAGCCTTAAAAACTGAAACAGTGAACCTAGTGGTTCAAGTTAATGGTAAATTACGCAGTAATATTAATGCACCTGCTGACGCCAACGAGGATAAAGTGCGAAGCCTGGCCCTGGCGGACCCACGCATTCAACCCTATCTTAGCGATAAAACACCGAAAAAAGTGATTGTGGTGCAGGGGAAATTGGTGAATATTGTGGTTTAGAAAGGTGTGGTTGCATAATTCTAGATTAAGGCTATAACTCCTCTTCTCCAAGGGGCTGTGTTGAATAATTCCCAGATGGACTCCCTTCTCCCGCTTGCGGGAGAAGGGCCGGGGATGAGGGTGTCAAGGTTGGCATTTTTTTGTGATTTCATTCCATTTTAAACTTCAAAGCCATTACTAGCCAATGCCAATTCATACACCCTCACCCCTAACCCCTCTCCCACAAGTGGGAGAGGGGAATTATTCAAAGCCTCTTCAAGGGGAAAGGGAATCATGAAGCTTCCCATTTATTTAATGACTTAAATAAATAGGTCGCAATATGTGAATGCACACGGAGATTTTATGCAACTATTCTCTTGGATAGTCAGGGAGCAACAACCAGCAGGAAGGTCATTTTTATGGACTTTGGTTATTATTTTATTCTCCAGCCTAATTCTGCATGGAAATATTACACGCAGCTTCACTTTTCCTTTCATTTACAAAAATACTCTATACCAATTATCTGCTGCGGTGAATGCCAGCTTATGCCATAGCCAACATTTGATGGATCCTACCATAGGAGACAAACTGTATAAGCAGCAACCGTCCGATATAAATATACGGTTGTTCGATTTATACAAAATAAGTAATTCCTCTGTAGCAGCCTATTGCGCACAAAACATTGTGGACCTTCCCACCGCAGCAAAAATAGTTCACAGCTGGGATGTAGAAGAAGGAATGCCGATCTATTGGTTGGATCGCAGTATGATTTTCCTGGCCGGCGACATAACCGTTCATCAATTGGCCATCCTATTTGCCTGGCTGCAAATTTTATTAATGAGTTTATTTACCTTTTATTTATTATGTATTGGGATACGTTTGCCAACAGCAGCCGTTGTGACCTTCCTGGCCATGCTGGTGAATATTAATTCTAACGTTATCGCTCTCAATGTACATGGCTTCGTGCTGCCTTTTGTCTTAGCTATCACGGCATTGTATGGTCTGGGCATACGGTTTGCTCTTTACCGGCGGGTAGTCGCCCATAGCTTGCTCATAATCCTAGTAACCGCATTAGAATTCTGGTTGTTTTATGCACGATCTTCTGAATTATTTGGGCTGGTGGTTTTAATTACTTTATACCTAATCTTCTTATTCAAAACTGCTAAAAGTAAACAGTCCATTTTCACATTGATAGGTGTTAAATGCCTGGTAGTGATTCTCCTGAGCACTCTTTCAGCCATTGAACTAGGCCCTAAAGCCTCCAATAGAACACACCCCGTAGCCCATATGTTGATGCTCGGATTAACAGATCCAGAAAATGATTTTGCAAAACAACAGGGCATCAAATGGAATGATTTGAACAATTTAAAATTTGCGCAAAAAATAAATCCGCAACTAGAGATGTTATATACCAATGATTATGACACAGCTATCTTAAAATATTATCTGCAGTTGTGGAAAAATAATACCAGTACCATGGCATCGCTCTACAATATGAAAATATATACAGTGGTTATTGCCGTGATTAATGGCCTGACTGGCCATTTTAAAACCAACTATGGCATTAATACTCGATTTTTCTTTTATCCTTTCATGCTGATAAATGGATACCTGTGTTTAGTATTGATGGGTTTATCAGCCTTATTTCTATTTTTGAGTTACATACGTAGAGTTACCAGCCTAATCTATTTGGTTTTGTCATTAACAATATTGGCATGGCTGAACCTGTTGGAAGGGGCTGTTATCATAACCGTATTCAGGTACACCACCGTTTTTTTACTTTACTTCTTGAGCCTGGTTTATGTGTTTTGGGGGACTATTGTGTTTGGCGTGGGGAGATTTATAAAGAGAAATTTACCGAGCCGCGACCGTTAGGGAGCGTTTACGTTGCTCCAATAAACGCTCCCTAACGGTCGCGGCTCAGTAAAATCCTATATTGAAATCAAAGCAGTCCCCCAAGTATAACCAGCCCCAAACCCAATCAGCAGCACTAAATTGCCCGCTTTGATCTTGCCAGATTTAACAGCGGCATCGAATGCCAGCGGAATCGAAGCAGCTGAGGTATTACCATGATTCTGTAAGGTCACTACAAAGCGGTCTTTTGGAATATGGACGCGTTCTGCAACTGCATCGATAATACGTATATTGGCTTGATGTGGGATTACCCAGTCAATGTCGTATTCATGCAGATTATTTTCTGCGAGCGCTTCATTAATTAAAGAAACAAAATAGGATACAGAATTTCTGAATACTTCACGCCCTTTCATCAAGATATAGCGTCCCCCATTCTCTAATGCTTCATAGCCACGGCCCACCCCCCAAGGAACTTCCAGATCTTTGCTGCCCACACCATCACAACTGATACTACAAGAAAGAATTCCCTGATTTTTTTCCTCATCGCGCTCCAATATCATCGCTCCAAAACCATCACCGAACAGCACACAAGTGGTTCTATCTTTCCAGTCGATTACTTTCGACATTGCTTCACACCCCATCACTAAGATACGGCGGATTTTTTGATCACATTTCATAAAACACCAGGCGCTGTATAACGCATACATAAAACCGCCGCAAGCGGCTTGTAAATCAAAGGAAATACAGCGCTTAATACCTAAAGCACCCTGCACCATAGCTGCAGTACTCGGCATAATCTGCCAAGGCGTGGTAGTGCTAATAATAATGGCATCCAATTCTTCCGGCAGCAATTTTGCCTGTTGAATTGCAAGCTGAGCAGTTTGCAATGTGCAGTCTAAGAACGTTTCATCCTCACTCAGCAAATGACGTTGCCGGATACCGGTCATTTTTTGAATCCATTCATCAGAGGTATCTACCTGTTTTGCTAGATCAGAATTGCTCACCACACGCTTTGGCAGCACGCTACTGCTGGACAGGATTTTTATGGCCATGATAATTCCTCTGATGACAGGCGGTACTAGCCTTGGTGGCAAATTTTTTATGTGCTATTCTAGTCAAAACGTAGCAATAATCCAGTGATAAGTTTTAATCCTCATCCTAATGCGCTAAGAGGTCATTCAACTCATTATATAAGGAGGTAATCACAATGAGTAACTCCCAAAAACCACCCGATGAAGAGCAGCCCTGGCAACAACAGACTTCTGAAGCGACTCAAGATTTTATCGATGAGGCCATAGAAGAGTCTTTTCCAGCCAGTGATTCTCCTGCCTGGACTCCTTCCAAAAAGCATGCCCCCCCTCACGAGACAGTGACTAAAACTAAATTAGCCTGGCAAAGAAATACGGCTGACTTCCTCTATGAGAGTTACAATCGTGATGCTACGCTAACTTTCGGTGGAGGTGAAACGATAATAGTTTCCAATTCGACCTTATTTTACGGCGACTCGCGCTTTGCCAATTCAGAAGAACTATTTGTCGCTGCCCTATCTTTTTGTTTTATGCATACCCTGCTGGCGATCGCTAGCAAGCAACGCTATAAAATCAAAAAGTATACCGACCAAGCAACTGGCATCATAGGTAATAATGACGAAGGCAGGATGTGCATCACTGAGATTCAATTAAATCCGGAAATCTTGTTTGAAGACCTACCCGATGATGACAAAATTAATAAGCTAAAAGAAAGCGCCCACAAACATTGTTTTGTTGCCAATTCTATTTGCTCGAAGATCCATATTAAGATTACTGGGATTGCAGGATAACAACCACTATCACTCTCCCTTAGGCTCTGTAAAACAATAACCTATCTTTTTAGCGCCCAGATGAGACTCAGATTTGCAGACGGGAGGGGGTAGAAAAATGCGCGCATAGTCGACGGAACGTCGTCCCGGCAGGAAGCCGGGATCCAGGGCGCAGGAAAGCGAAACTTTCACATCCTGTGATCTGGATCCCGGCTTCCATGCCGGGACGACTACGTCGGTTGTTCTATGTAAGTGTTTTTCTATCCCCTCCCGCCTGCGAAGATGGGTCTTAGATGGGATGTTAAAAAGATAGGTTATTGTTTTACAGAGCCTTAGCCCTTTATTTTGCGGGGAAACTCCACGATCCCCGCTCCTCTTACGAAGGCGTTGTTGAATAATTCGCTCCCATTTTTTGGAAAAGCACTGTATCCCCTCTCCCCTTGCGGGAGAGGGTTAGGGAGAGGGGGGGTGGTGTAGCATTCATTAGTGAAAATAAATGGTAAATGCTTAATATTACCCCTCTCCCGCAAGTGAGAGGGGATATCGAGCTTCGAAGAGAGGACCAGTAGAGGAGAAGGCTCGTTTCACAGACCATAATAAGCAGTGAATACAGTGCCAAACAAAAAAGGAGAGCACCTATTATGTCAAAAGATTCTTTAAATACCCGCCGCACCTTAAATGTAAATGATACCCACTACGAATTTTTCAGCCTAGCCGCCGCAGAAGCTGCAGGACTTAAGGGGGTATCCAAACTGCCCTTTACGTTAAAAATTTTACTGGAAAACTTGTTGCGTCATGAAGATGACCTGACCGTTACCCAGCAAGATATCGTCGCTATGGCCGAATGGTTAAAACAAAAATATTCTGACCATGAAATCGCCTATCGTCCCACCCGGGTGCTAATGCAGGATTTTACTGGGGTTCCCGCTATAGTTGATCTGGCAGCCATGCGCGATGCCATCAAAAAACTCGGTGGTGATCCCCAACGCATAAACCCCTTGTCGCCGGTAGACCTGGTCATTGACCACTCGATTCAGGTCGATCAGTTTAATACTAAAGAGGCTATGCACGTCAATGCCAAACTGGAAATGGAGCGCAATTTTGAACGTTACGAGTTTTTGCGTTGGGGCCAAAAAGGCTTTAATAACTTCCGCGTAGTACCGCCAGATACTGGCATCTGCCATCAAGTCAATCTGGAATACCTCGCAAAATGTGTCTGGTCGCACTCTGTTAATGGTCAGCCCCTCGCTTACCCCGACACCCTGGTAGGGACCGATAGTCACACGACTATGATTAACGGCCTTGGAGTATTAGGCTGGGGAGTAGGCGGCATTGAAGCTGAGGCTGCCATGCTGGGACAGCCCATTTCTATGGTAATACCTGAAGTCATAGGCGTGAGACTATCTGGCAAGCTGCGTGAAGGGGTAACAGCCACCGATCTAGTGCTGACCTTAACGCAAATGCTACGCAAAATGGGAGTTGTTGGTAAATTTGTTGAATATTTTGGTCCGGGATTGGCCGATTTACCACTGGCAGACCGTGCTACTATTGGCAATATGGCACCCGAATATGGAGCCACTTGTGGCTTTTTTCCCATTGACCAAATCACTATAGACTATTTACGCCTCACCGGGCGCGATGAACAAACGCTAGCTTTGGTGGAAGCTTATGCCAGAATCCAAGGGTTATGGCATGAAAAAGATTCTCCAGACCCACGATTTACTCAAATAGTGGAGTTAGATTTAAGTACCGTGGTGCCCAGTGTAGCCGGCCCTAAACGCCCTCAAGATAGAGTCCCTTTACCCGAACTTAATGTCAGTTTTGATAAATTACTAACAGAAAACAATCGCAGCAATGAAATAAATTCCAAATTTGCCACGGGCGCAGGCTTTGATCTAAGCCACGGCGATGTGGTTATTGCAGCAATCACCAGCTGCACCAATACCTCCAATCCCAGCATATTAATGGCAGCAGGCCTGCTGGCTAAGAAAGCGGTCGAGCAGGGATTAACCACCAAACCCTGGGTTAAAACTTCATTGGCCCCAGGTTCGCAGGTGGTCACGCGATATCTACAAGCCTCTGGGTTACAGGCTTATCTAGACCAATTAGGATTCTCCTTAGTAGCTTATGGTTGTACTACCTGTATTGGTAATTCTGGCCCTTTGCCTGACGCGGTTGCTAAAACGGTCAGTGAATTTGATTTAGTGGTTTCTGCAGTATTATCGGGCAATCGTAACTTTGAAGGCCGCATTCACCCGCAAGTAAAAGCCAACTGGTTAGCCTCCCCCCCCTTAGTAGTCGCCTTTGCCCTAGCCGGCACCACCCGTATTGATTTGACCCAACAACCTTTAGGACACAGTAATACCGGCAAACCCATATTCCTTAAAGACCTTTGGCCCAGCAGTAAAGAAATCGCGGACGCAGTGACTATTCTTAGTCAAAAAATGTTCCGTGAACAATACGCCGATGTGTTCACCGGCGATAAGAGTTGGCAGGCCATGACCGTTCCAGATAGCCAAACTTACACTTGGCGGGATGATTCCACTTATATCCAGCATCCTACATTTTTTTCCAGCATGAGCGTTTATCCGGAAGCAGTGCAGGATATTAAAGGTGCCCGCATACTCGCATTATTCGGCGATAGTATAACCACAGATCATATTTCACCTGCAGGCTCAATTAAACCAGACAGTCCCGCTGGAAAATACCTAATTTCCAAAGGCGTAGCAGTGGCCGACTTTAACTCTTATGGCGCAAGACGCGGTAACCATGAAGTCATGGTTAGAGGCACTTTTGCTAATATCCGCATTCGCAATGAAATGGTTCCAGGCGTTGAAGGTGGCTTCACTAAACACATTCCCACCGGAGAAATTTTATCTATTTATGATGCAGCCATGCGTTATAAAGCGCAACATACCCCACTCATAGTTGTTGCTGGCGCCGAATATGGTACCGGCTCATCTCGTGACTGGGCAGCTAAAGGCTCTAAGTTGTTGGGCGCGGTGGCCATTATTGCCGAAAGTTTCGAACGCATTCACCGCTCAAACTTGATTGGGATGGGTATACTGCCACTGGAATTTCCCCGCGGGACCAATCGCCATTCCCTGAGCCTGACCGGCTCGGAAGTCATTGATATTAGCGGCTTGAGTGAGAATCTAAAACCCAATATGAAAGTGAAGGCTATTATTCACTATGACTCTGGAGAGACAGCCGAGACCAGCTTAGTGTGTTGCCTGAGTACTTTAAATGAAGTGGACTATTATAAACACGGCGGCATTTTGCAGTTTGTATTGCGGGGCATGTTGCGGCATTAATGCCCTGGCATAGTATTGTGCCACTAGAAACTGCCCCCTTCCTAACCTTCCCCCGCAAGCGGGGGGAGGGACTTGCTCGAGCTAAGTATGAGGTTGGCGAATAACCTAACTTTTCCTGCCCAACCAGTCCCTTCCCCCCGCTTGCGGGGGAAGGTTAGGAAGGGGGCGGCGTCTAGTGGCACCCATTTGTAATATCGTAACCATTCACCAAATTCAGGGAAATGTCATTCCCGCTGGCACAATTTGGAGCGAACGTGTTGATCTTTCAGGCGGGAACCTATAACCCAATTGTTAACTGCACCTGGCAGTTTTAATGGAAAGGTAGGCAATAGGTTCCCACTTGAAAGTCCATCATTCTTGGATTGTTCTGTAAAGCGGGAATGACAATTCTCGAATGTGCTGAATAGTTACTAAATATCTTGTATAACCCCTCAACCTTGCAGAAAAGGGGATCATCGAAGCAAAGCTAAGGACCTATCATGACCCATTACACCCCAGACAATAACCTGCGACCCGATTTTGACCCTGAAATTCAGGACATCGCCAACTATGTGCTCAACTACCCAATCCAAAGTACAGAAGCTTATGAAACTGCCAAACTTTGTTTAATGGATAGCCTGGGCTGCGCTATGCTGGCATTGCGCTATCCGGAATGCACTAAATTGCTAGGACCCATTGTGCCGGGTGCCGGGCTGGTAAATGGTGCGCGCGTGCCAGGTACTTCATTTGAACTAGATCCCGTCCAAGCTGCTTTCAATATCGGCACCCTTATTCGTTGGTTGGACTATAACGACACCTGGCTGGCACAAGAGTGGGCCCATCCTTCAGATAATTTAGGAGGAATTTTAGCGGTTGCCGATTATCTCAACCGCCAAGCTCTACTAACCCGCCGCCCGCTGCTCACAATGGCGGATGTGTTAACAGCAATGGTTAAAGCGCATGAAATTCAAGGGGTGCTAGCGTTAGAGAATAGTTTTAACCGCGTAGGGCTGGATCATGTGGTTTATGTAAAAGTGGCCACCACTGCGGTAGTTATGGGTTGGCTTAGTGGCCAACCCCAATCGGTTTGTGAGGCCTTGTCCCAAGCCTGGGTAGATGGCCAGAGCCTGCGTACTTATCGCCATGCCCCTAATACCGGTTCTCGAAAATCCTGGGCGGCTGGAGATGCGACAGCACGTGGAGTCCGTCTGGCATTTTTAACCCAACGCGGGGAAAGTGGTTATCCGAGCGCCTTGACCGCCAAGCAATGGGGCTTATACGATGTATATTTCAAAGGTCAGCCTTTCAAATTCCAGCGTCCTTATGGCAGCTATGTCATGGAGAATGTATTATTCAAAATTTCTTATCCTGCGGAATTCCATTCTCAGACCGCTGTTGAAGCAGCCATTAAACTGCATCCCCAAGTTAAAGACCGTTTAGCTGATATTTCTCGAATTACTATCCGTACCCAGGAAGCAGCCATGCGTATCCTGAACAAAAAAGGACAACTTTATAACCCTGCTGACCGTGACCATTGTTTACAATATATTGCCGCTATAGGATTAATTTATGGTGCCTTAAATGCAGACCATTACGAGGATGACACAGCTGAGGATCCGCGTATAGATGATTTGCGTAGTAAGATGGAATTAGCTGAAAATCCAGAATTTTCCCGCGATTATCTCGATCCTGAAAAGCGTTCTATTGGTAATGCTATCCAAGTATTTTTTAAAGATGGTAGTGCCACTGAAGAGGTGATAGTAGAGTATCCCGTAGGACACCGACGTCGACGCCAAGAAGGTATTCCCCTACTAAAAATGAAATTTCAACAGAACCTTTTGACGAGGTTTCCTAAGGCTAGAGTTGAAAAATTATTGCGGATATTTGAAGATCAGAAACAGCTAGAAGCTATGGCAGTGGATGCGTTTATGGGGATGTGGGTTTTATAAATTGCTTTGAAGGAAGACTCATATAAAGTGCCACTAGAGGCTGCCCCCTTCCTAACCTTCCCCCGCAAGCGGGGGCAGGGACTTGCTCGAGCTAGTAGGAAATTGGCTGCAAAGCTTAACTTATCCTACCGAACCAGTCCCTTCTCCGCTTGCGGGGGAAGGTTAGGAAGGGGGCAGCCTCTAGTGGCAATCATTTTATAACTAATCCCCAGCCGCGGGAAAAAGAAAATTATCATGGCATGGCTAACTACTACCTACTTCGCACCATCAACCGCCACAAACCCACCTTGATGCCGAACTATATTAGTCCAAATACCCAAAGAAGTTTTAAGCTCCTGCCTGGCTTTCTTCAACCGTTCACGTTGTGTTAGCAGATGAGTGCGATATTCTGACATTTTCCCTTTTAAATATCGAATCTTCTCTTTTTTGAGCGCCAGGTAGTCTTGTTCCAATTGATCAATATGTAAAGCAACTTCAAGAATACGTTCGCGCAAACGCTGCAAATAAGCGGAAAATGATTGTAAATATTCAGATACCTGAGAATGAGCCGTCAATTCCGAATTTTCGCCTTCATGTGCCCGTAGTTGGTAACGCACTATCTGCTCTTTAGTAGCCTGCTTTAAATCGGTAGCCCAACCAAAAAATGCTAAAAATCGAATTAACCATTTACCAGGGTCATAGTCATAAAGGCGGATACCGTTACGATAATCCACTGCAAATTGATGATGGAAATTATGATACCCTTCGCCGTAAGTGAACAAAGCGGTAATCCAATTATCACGCGCACTCTGCTGCTTTGAGTAGGTACGCTCACCAAACATATGGCACACTGAATTAATACAAAAAGTCATCTGCTGATTGAAAACGATACGTAAAGCACCGGCGATAAATAACCCACCCCAGGCATCTCCCCACAACGCTGCTAAAGCGGTCGGTAATATAAATCCCATAAAAACGGCTATTGGCACAAAAAAACGATGCTGTAGTTTAACCAGCGGATCAGCTGCTAAATCATCGACATTCGAATAATCACGTTTTGTAGAATCTAATACAAACAACCAACCTATATGAGCATACCAGAAGCCTTTGCTAATGCTGTAGGGGTCTTTGTCTGTATCTGTATAACGATGGTGACGGCGGTGATCGGTACACCATTCCATTACGCTGCCTTCAAATGCAGCAGCACCGAATAGTAAAAAAAACAGGCGCACTGGCCAGACGGTTTTGTAACTGCGATGCGAAAATAACCGATGATACCCAGCAGTAATCGATAAGCCGGTGAGCCCAGTAAATACTAAGGCTAATAAGACTGTTGCCCAATGAAGATTACCACTAGTAATGATAACAATTGTTCCAACGATCGCCACTAGGGGGGTAATAGTCAAAAACAGGGTATTGGTCCAATTGATACGCTTCAAAATACTCATTTATAAATAATCTCCAATAAAAATTAACCCTAAATAGGCATGTATTTATTGTTATCCGTAACCAACGTTATTATAACACTGAAACCTTAGGGTTTTCTTAACCGACTCTAGAAACTACTATGAAGTTGCTAAAACTGCTCACTTTTTAATAAAGGAGAAACGTTCTAATTCTACCTAGCCCCGAGCCAGTGCGCTACCTCTTTTGCAAAATAGCTTAAAATAAAGTCCGCTCCCGCGCGTTTAATAGCTAATAATGATTCCAAAGCTACTTGGCGTTCGTCTATCCAGCCATTGGCCGCAGCCGCTTTAATCATCGCAAACTCCCCGCTGACTTGGTACGCCCCCAAGGGCACGCCAGGAAATGCCTGTCTCACTCGAAATAAAATATCCAGATAAGCGCCGGCGGGTTTGACCATCAGCATATCCGCCCCTTCCTTTAAATCCAGGGCAGCCTCGCGTAGCGCCTCAGCGCCATTGGCCGGATCCATTTGATAGCCACGGCGGTTGCCAAATTGTGGGGCGCTTTCGGCTGCCTGACGGAATGGCCCATAAAATGCCGAACAATATTTCGCTGAATAACTCAGAATAGGCGTATTTGGAAATCCTGCTGCATCCAAACCACAACGTAGCGCCGCTACCATACCATCCATCATACCACTCGGCGCTATGACATCCGCACCCGCCTGAACATGGCTAATAGCTTGATTAATTAACAATTCCAAAGTAGCGTCGTTATCGACCTCCCAGCTCCCCTGGCATTCCTTAATCACTCCACAGTGACCGTGATCCGTATATTCACAAAAGCACAGGTCTGTGATGACTAATAAATCAGGCGCATGGCCCTTGATAGTTTTGATGGCTTGCTGGACAACTCCCTTTTCACAACACGCGCTGCTGCCTGTTGCATCCTTATATTCAGGGATACCAAACAAAATGACCCCAGGGATACCCAAAGTTTTGATGATATTTAATTCTTCAGGGAGATGATCACAGCTAAGCTGAAAGTGACCCGGCATGGAAGAAATGGGAAGCTTAAGATTGCTACCGGCTTTAATAAATAAAGGCAGGATCAAATCATTAATTGTAAGCTGGGTCTCTCGCACCAGATCACGAATCTTCTCATGCTGACGTAAGCGCCGTAAGCGAATAGTTGGGTAGGAAGCGGTCATAGTGGTTGTTTTTCACCTATTAATTGATCCGTGTAATTATTCAGCAAACTGGCTTTCTCCCTTCTTCCGCTTGCAGGAGAGGGGCTGGGGATGAGGGTGTTTTCTAGGGCGCAAATGCAGATTGATACACCCTCATCCCCGACCCTCCCGCAAGCGGGAGAAGGGAGAAAGCCGACCCATCTGGAGTGCTGAATAGTTACCAGAGTGTGACGGTCATCCTGAACATATGGTTGTCGCTTACATAAAACTAACCCACCCAAGCCCGTGCATTCCTAAACATACGCAATGTTGGCCCATCCTCGCCCCATTCCCCAGGATGCCATGAGTTCTGCACGGTACGAAACACCCGCTCCGGATGCGGCATAATGATGGTTACGCGGCCATCTGTCGTGGTTAAAGCAGCAATTCCCAGCGGACTACCATTGGGATTGAAAGGGTATTGTTCAGTAGTATTGCCATAATGGTCAATATAACGTGCCGGTACTAGATTATGATTCAACACCGAAACAGCATCATTAACCTCAGGAAATTGCGCATAACCCTCGCCATGCGAGCTCGCCATACAAAGTCGTGATCCAGCCATTCCCTGGAAAAAAATCGACGGCGTCTGCTGAATTTCTATCAGGCTTAAACGCGCTTCAAATTGTTCTGAGCGGTTGCGTATAAACTGCGGCCAATGACTACTGCCAGGAATGACGTCCTTAAGATGCGCCAACATCTGACAACCATTGCAAGCCCCAAGAGTAAAAGACTCCGGGCGCGCAAAAAAAGCAGCGAACTCATCGCGAGCCCTGGGTTGGAATAAAATAGACTTCGCCCACCCCTGCCCAGCCCCTAATACGTCACCATAGGAGAAACCGCCGCCAGCGGCTAAGCCTATAAATTCTCGCAAGCTGACCCGCCCATTGATGATATCTGTCATATGGACATCAACTGGAGAGAAACCGGCGCGATCAAATGCAGCCGCCATTTCATACTGACTATTAACACCCTGTTCGCGCAAAATAGCTATCTTGGGGCGTATTCCCCGCGCTATGAAAGGCGCAGCAATATCCTGAGCTGGATCATAAGTCAGGCTTACGTTTAAGCCTGGATCTTTAGTATCTAAGATGTGTGCGAAGCTTGCTTCAGCAGATTCAGGATTATCTCGCAAGGCCTGCATCCGATAACTCGTTTCTGACCACAAGCGCTGAAAATATACGCGAGATTCCCCGAGAATACGTTCTCCTTGCCAATAAAATTCTAGGGTATCGCTGCCATTTAGCGTGCCAATAACCCGACTATGCTTGGTCAAGTGACCGTAAGTTTTTAACAGGGCTAAGACTTGAGTCGTATCCTGACGCCGCACCTGAATAACCGCCCCTAATTCTTCAGTGAATAAGGCTGCCAATGGCTGTTCAGCCACCTCATCTAAATTAACGGTCAATCCGGTATGTCCGGCAAAGGCCATTTCACACAATGTGACAAATAACCCACCGTCGGAACGGTCATGATAAGCTAATAATAAGTCTTTACTATTAAGAGCCTGAATCGCATGAAAAAATTGCTTTAACGCTTCAGGATCATCGACATCCGGTGGCACCGAACCCTGCTGCTGGTATACCTGCGCTAAAGCCGATCCACCCAGCGCATTACAACCGGCACCTAAATCAATGAGTAGTAGATCTGTATCACCCCTGTCACAGCGTAGTTGTGGCGTTAGAGTCTTGCGGATATCAGTAACGGGGGCAAAAGCAGTAATAATCAAAGACAACGGCGAAACTACACTATAGCGTTCGCTGTCTTGTTCCCAGACTGTGCGCATGGAGAGAGAATCTTTACCGACGGGAATACTAATCCCCAAAGCGGGACATAAATCCATAGCAACTGCCTGCACCGCATCGTAAAGGCCGGCATCTTCTCCAGGATAACCAGCTGCCGCCATCCAGTTAGCCGATAATTTAATATTAGAAATGTCAACAATCGCAGCAGCGGCCATATTAGTGATTGCCTCACCCACAGCCATCAACGCAGACGCCGCATGGTGAATTAATGCGATAGGGGCACGCTCGCCCATTGCCATCGCTTCACCCGTGTAACCCGTATAACCACTGGCGGTCACGGCCACATCAGCGACTGGCACCTGCCAGGGCCCAACCATTTGATCGCGTGCCGTTAAACCGCCTACAGTACGATCGCCAATGGTAATTAAAAAGGATTTATCCGCTACACAAGGCAGCTGCAGGATACGTTTGGCGGCTTCCGCCAAATCAATCTCCTGGCTATGAAACTTAGCTGGTTCGATAAAATCACGCTTAACCTGGCGAGTTAGCTTAGGCGCATTGCCAAATAATACCGCTAGCGGCAGCGCTACCGGATTATTAGCAAACTGCACATCTTGTACTAATAAATCGGGTTTTTTAGTCGCTTCTCCCAAAACGGCATACGGACAACGTTCACGCTGCGCCAAAGCGTCAAAACGCGGTAGATCGGCTGCCAAAATAGCCAACACGTAACGCTCTTGCGCTTCATTACACCAAATTTCCATGGGTGATAGGGCTGATTCTGCACTGGGTATGGCACGCAGGTTCAATACTCCTCCACAACTATTACCCTGCAGTATTTCTGGAATCGCATTAGACAGGCCCCCTGCCCCCACATCATGGATTGACAAAATAGGATTGTGCTCGCCTAGCGCACAGCAAGCATCGATTAATTCCTGGCAGCGACGCTGCATTTCCGGATTACTGCGCTGTACTGAGGCGAAATCCAACTCCGCCTGGCGCGTGCCAGCAGTGGCAGATGACGCCGCTCCACCGCCGATACCGATCAACATAGCCGGACCACCAATGACAATGATTTTAGTGCCAGGCGGAAAATCTTGTTTAGCAATATGCTGGGTACGAATATTACCTAGTCCGCCCGCTATCATAATGGGTTTATGATAGCCACGAACTGCGCCATGCACATTTTTCATATGTGTTTCGAAGGTACGGAAATAACCACACAAGCCGGCTCTGCCAAATTCATTGTTAAAGGATGCAGAACCGATAGGAGCTTCTAGCATAATATCTAATGCCGTCGCCTGATTAGGTGCATTACCATAGACAAACTCCCATGGCTGGGTGAAGCCCGGGATATGCAAATTAGATACTGAAAAACCGCTTAATCCTGCTTTTGGTTTGGCACCACAACCCACTGCACCTTCATCGCGAATCTCTCCGCCTGCGCCGGTGGCAGCTCCAGGGAAAGGGGAAATGGCCGTAGGATGATTATGCGTTTCTACCTTGATCACAATCGCCACTTCTTCTGGGTGATATTGATAAATGTGGCTTTGGGGATCTGCGAAAAAACGTTCTCCCATACTCCCCGCCAATACCGCCCCATTGTCCTCATAGGCAGACAATACGCCCTGCGGGTGCTGTTTATGGGTATGACGGATCATGGCAAACAAGGAATGTTGTTCTGGCCGATCGTCAATAATCCATGCAGCATTGAAAATCTTATGCCGGCAATGCTCAGAATTGGCCTGAGCAAACATCATTAATTCTGTATCAGTAGGATTACGTTTGAATTTATTGAAACTATTAAATAGGTAATCGAGCTCAACCTCGCTCAGCGCCAAGCCCAATCTGTCATTAGCCTTCGTTAATGCTCCTTTACCCTGCCCAAAGATATCGATTTCGCGCAAAGGCGCAGGCGGCTTATGATTAAACAACGCATTGAGCGCCGCTAAATCAAAAAATACGGATTCCGTCATCGGATCATGCAGCGGCGCTGAGAACTGCTGGCGCAGGATTTCATCAGCTTGAGTAAGGTTAGGATAGAATTTATAGGCGATGCCGCGTTCAATGCGCCGCACTTGGATTAAGCCACAATTCTGGATAATGTCAGTGGCTTTGGACGACCAAGGGGAAAGTGTGCCCACCCGTGGAAAAACTAAACAGGATATATCCGTAGCATCCAAATGTTCCACTTCTAGACTCTGCGGAGCCAGGGGCGACGGGTGATAAGACGGTGTTTTATCACTGACCTCTGGGCCAGCCCCCACAGCCGCCAATGCTTGCTGTCCTGCATTAGGCAGACCCAATCTTCCTTGACAAACCGCTTGCAGCAAAGTTGCAAGCTGCATCTGCTCCGTTAGAGATAGCTCGCTGACAGCTTCCACCAAGTAGACCGCCTGGGTCTCGATACGTTCTATGCCAGACTTTATACTACGCAATTTAGATAATAGTTTCTGTCGGCGGAAATCGGATAAAGCCGCAGTACCGTTATAGCAATATATAACCATAAGATCCTCGTTATTATTCAGCACAGTAGCTTTCTCCCCCTCTACTTTGCGGGGGCTTTGTTGAATAATTCGCTCCCATTTTTTGAAGAAGCACTGTATCCCCTCTCCCCCCGCGGGAGAGGGGATACAGTGCTTCTTCAAAAAATGGGAGCGAATTATTCAATAAAATCCTCAATCCTCTCGCTCCACCCGATAGTTCGGTGCTTCGCGAGTAATCATAACATCATGCACGTGACTCTCGCGCATACCCGCATTAGAAATACGAATAAACTGAGATTCGGTGCGTAGGGTTTCAATATCCGCACAACCCGTGTAACCCATAGAGGCGCGCAGCCCACCCAATAATTGATGCACTACCACCGCCAGGCTACCTTTGTAAGGTACGCGGCCTTCAATTCCCTCTGGCACTAGTTTTTCAGATTCTGCGGTATTATCCTGAAAATAACGGTCACTTGACCCTTCGCTCTGCGACATAGCACCTACAGAACCCATACCGCGGTAGGATTTATACGAACGGCCCTTATATAATTCAATATCCCCTGGGGCTTCTTCTGTTCCGGCAAATAACCCGCCAATCATCACCGACCAGGCACCCGCGGCGATTGCTTTGCACATATCGCCGGAAAAACGGATGCCACCATCGGCAATCAACGGAATACCAGTACCCTTGAGGGCAGAGGCCACTTGTAAAATGGCAGTAATCTGTGGCACGCCTATGCCGGCAATAACCCGCGTAGTACAAATAGAACCCGGACCCATTCCTACTTTTACTCCATCAGCGCCGGCAGCAACTAATGCTAGCGCTCCATCAGCAGTGGCAATATTACCGCCGATGACTTGGACTTCAGGAAAATGTTGTTTAACCCACTGAACGCGTTCCAATACCCCTTTGGAATGGCCATGAGCCGTATCAACCACAATAACATCAACGCCAGCACGCACTAATGCTTCCACACGTGCCGTGGTATCATGGCTAGTGCCAACGGCGGCGCCGACGCGCAGTCGTCCCTGAGAGTCTTTACAGGCATTGGGCTTTTCTTTAGCTTTAAGAATATCTTTAACGGTAATCATCCCGCGTAGCTGAAAGTTGTTATTGATAATGAGTACTTTCTCTATACGATGCTTTTGCAGCAAACTAATAGCTTCTTCCCGACTTGCTCCTTCTAACACAGTCACCAAGCGCTCTTTAGGGGTCATTAAATTCGCAACCGGCTGATCTAATTGTGTCTCAAAGCGTACATCGCGGTTGGTAATAATCCCCACCAGCTGTTCACCATCCACTACTGGCATACCAGAGATATGGTGTGCCTGCGTCAATGCCTGTAATTCTCGGATGGATGTGGTAGGAGTCACCGTAATCGGATCTTTGACTACTCCGCTTTCAAATTTTTTCACCGCCCTCACTTGTAACGCCTGCTTCTCAATACTCATACTTTTATGCAGAATGCCAATGCCGCCCTCTTGCGCCAAAGTAATGGCCAATCGTGCTTCGGTCACAGTATCCATTGCAGCGGAGATCAAGGGTACGTTCAGGGAAATACCACGGGTTAACTGGGTTTTGAGGGAAACATCTTTGGGCAAGACTTGGGAGAACCCCGGGAGGAGTAATACATCATCAAAGGTGAGCGCTTCGTCTGGGATAATTCGCATAGGTTGTTCCGTATTGTGAGTAGCTGATTTACTTGAAAAAACTTACAATCCAAAGGGATTTAGACTGTTCCTTGCAAAAGAGATGCGGAAAAAATAATATTTGTTCTGAACAGCCGTAGGATTTAAAGAAGATTTAAACTGATTTTAATTGAAAACTGGCTTGGTTTGCCACTACTTTTAACTATAGTGCCACTAGAAGCAGCCCCCATCCTAACCTTCCCCCGCAAGCGGGGGAAGGGACTTGCTCGAGCCAGTATGGTATTGGGTGCATAACTTAACCTATTCTGCCCAACCAGTTCCTTCCCCCGCTTGCGGGGGAAGGTTAGGATGGGGGCTGCTTCTAGTGGCACTTACAGCCCACGCCTTCTGCAAAAAATAAAGATACGAACTGTAGGTAATAAGTAATAAACAGATTATGTTGAAAATTAAGCATAAGCGCAATCTATTGACATTAAATGCATAAACCCTATAATCCCGGCATGAGACAAGGCTCAAATATACTATTATAGTAAAGCAATTGAAGACCAAATATTGGAAATAAGAAACATCACAATCCTTCGAAACATCCAAACTATTCACAGGACGTTAAAAGACACAAATAGTTAAAAATTCATCAACTTTCAGGAAGACTCCCTCACCGTGTTTAAAAATTACCTAAAAACTGACCCATTCGCCGCCCGCGAAGCAGAAAAATATCCCAACCCGTTGCCCAGCCGCGAATATATTCTGCAGTGCCTGGATGAACTAGGCGAACCGCTTTATGCCGAAAAGATCGTTGACATGTTCGGCCTCACTGATGAAGAAAAACAAGAGGCGCTACGTTTTCGTCTGAAGGCAATGGAGCGTGATGGTCAATTGATCCGCAATCGGCGCGGCAAATACGCACTGGTGGCACAAATGGATTTGGTGCGCGGACGAGTGACTGGACACAAAGACGGCTTTGGATTTCTGATCCCCGATGATGGCAGCCAGGACTTATTCTTAACACCCTATCAAATGCGTTCACTATTTCCTGGCGATATCGTACTGGCGCGCAGCACAGAACATGGAACACGCGGTAAACGTGAGGGAGTCGTCGTCGAAATTCTTGAACGCAATACCCAACAATTAGTCGGCCGTTATTACGAAGAAAAAAATATCGCCTTCGTGCAACCCGACCACAAAGATATTAATCAGGATATCGTCATTCCTCCCGGCGAACAGGGTAAAGCAAAACACGGTCAATATGTAGTAATTGAGATTACCCACCAACCCACTTCACGCCGCCAAGCGACTGGTCGGGTTATTGAAATTCTCGGCGACCACCTTTCCCCGGGGATGGAAATAGAGGTAGCCATACGGGCGCATGGACTGCCACTGGAGTGGCCACTCGAAGTCAAAAAAGAATTATCCCACTGGGATACCGAAATACCGAAAGAAAGCCTAATTGACCGCAAAGACATTCGTGACTTACCCCTGGTGACTATTGACGGCGAAGATGCCAAAGATTTTGATGATGCCGTCTATTGCGAAGCTAAACCCCGTGGTGGTTGGCGATTAGTCGTGGCCATTGCGGACGTCAGCCACTATGTACACTTGCATACTGCGCTAGATAAAGAAGCTGTTAAGCGCGGCAATTCCGTTTATTTTCCGGGACGGGTTATTCCCATGCTGCCCGAGGTATTATCTAATGAATTGTGCTCGTTAAAACCGCAAGTAGACCGGTTATGTATGGTTTGCGATATGACTATAAACAAAGAGGGCAAACTGACTCGTTTCCAACATTATGACGCCGTCATGCGCTCGCGCGCCCGATTAACTTATAATGAAGTCAGTGACATGTTGGCCGGCAAAAAGAAATCACAACCAGCATTATTACCCTACCTGCAGTCATTAGAAACCCTCTATAAAAAACTGCATAGCTTGCGAGCTCAGCGTGGCGCCTTAGATTTTGACACCACCGAAACCCGTATCGTTTTTGGCAAGAATAAAAAAATTAAAGAAATTGTACCCGTGGTGCGTACAGAAGCTCATAAAATCATTGAAGAATGTATGCTGATTGCCAATGTAGCAACCGCTCGCTTCCTAGAAAAAAATAAAGTTCCTACCCTATACCGCGTTCATCCTGGGCCCAATCCCGATAAGATGCAAACCTTGCAGGACTTTTTAAAGAGTGTGGGATTACGATTGTCAGGCGGGAATGAACCCAAACCGCTGGATTATTATAAATTGTTAAAACGCATCGCAGGACGGCCCGACGCACATTTGATTCAAACCGTACTGCTACGATCGCTTATGCAAGCCGTATATTCTCCGGTAAATACCGGCCACTTTGGCCTGGCTTATGAAGTGTATACGCATTTTACTTCGCCAATACGACGTTACCCAGACCTGTTAGTGCATCGTGCGATTCGTTATGTACTGCAAAATAAAACAAAAAAACGCCCATTTCCCTATGACCAAGCTATCATGGCGCAGTTCGGGACGCACTGTTCGCGCACTGAACGCCGTGCTGATGAAGCAACACGGGATGCGACTGATTGGTTAAAATGTCATTTTATGCAGGATAAGCTGGGTAAAGAATTTGATGGCATTATCAGTGGTGTCACTGGTTTCGGAGTATTTGTAGAATTAAGTGGCATTTATATCGAGGGGTTATTACATATTACTTCCCTGAAAGATGATTATTACCATTTTGATCCCATCAAGCATGCGTTAAAAGGCAAGCGTACTGGGACTAGTTATCGTCTGGGTGATCGTATTAGGGTATTGGTTGCGCGCGTTAATTTGGATGATAAACAGATTGATTTTGAGCTGGCGTGACAACTGTCATCCTGAACGCAGGGAAGAGAGGGCCATTGTGTTTAGTTAGGAAAGAGAGGTAAATTTTCACTAATGAATGCCGACCCACCCCCTCTCCCTAACCCTCTGCTATGTGATTTGTCAATAGGGGTACGAGCGCCTCCGGTAAATAAAGTTTATTTATTTACATAAGCCAGTTTAAGCATAAAACTCTATTGTTTTTATTTAGATTACCGTAACTAGCAAAGCCTTATTGGCCCAATCTGCTATTCGTGGTCAATTCCGTAAAACCGCCACAAGTTGTCCATTCGGACGGAATAAAAGTCTGCGCCCCAAACTCCCGCACGTGGTGGCCAAACTACGCCTCACAACAGGGTATGACGAGGTCACAGATAATTGTTACGGTACTTCTTACAAAAACATTCCTGTTTATACTTTCTGCTATAATTTAATCACGGTACAGGCGGAGACGCCGATGACCGTGACGTGATTCCAGGGCAGCTTCGAGGTTGCCCTGTTACTTGAGACAGATTCGATTATCCTGTATCACGTCTACAAATATCTCGGGGTTTGGGGTAGGCCCCCATTTCAATCCATTCATAGCAAAACCTCCTTGTTATTTAAACTCTACCACCCTAAAGGGCCGTGGGAAGTACTTCACCCGTCTTTTTGCAAATGCTTTCTGATTTGCGTATTTGATAGAGTTGCCCCGACTTGAAACAACTCCGAATCTGTCCAATTAAGCGTCGCGCTACCCCAACAATCGCCCGCTTCTTACCAGCAGTGATACTGATCCTCTGATAAATATCCATTAATGATTTATCTCTTCTTATCGCTGTCCATGAAGCTTCTACCAATGTTTTGCGTAGAATAGATCGACCCTGACGACTCATATGTCCTAGTCGTTTATGCTCCCCTGAAGAATGCTCGCTCGGGGTTAATCCGGTAAAACTAAATAATTGCTTCTCGTTTTTAAACTGTTCCATATTGCCTAATTCATTCGCCAACACACGGGCATGGGTTGGACCTATCCCCGGAGTGCTTTGATAAATGACTTCCAGCTCTTTATCTGCTTGCGCCTGTTTAGCTAACTCTAGCTCTATGTTTTTTAATCGGTTCGCCAGTTCCCACCATTGAGAGATCAAGGTGTCCAGACAATACTTCACCGAAGGATTACAATCATACGCCCGAACTTTTTGTAACCATTTCCAACTCACGACGGGGGTCTCGTCGGGGCCTATTAAACCCTGACGGTAGAGCAAACTCTTGATGCGATTTCCTACTCGACGCTTATCCTCAGCGATTTTTTCCCGCATGCGGCTGACTTCGCGGTAAGCTTCTCGCTCCACGCTAGGTACATGAATGCCCTTTAAACGCCCTGCGGCTAATTGTGTTGCCAATTTTAATGAATCTCGCTTATCTGTCTTTACCCTATCTCGGGCTGATATCTCTACACTAGCCGCGTGAACCACCCGACTATCTATTCCCTCTTCTAATAAATGACGGTGTAATACAAATCCTGAGAACCCTGCTTCATAAGCCGTTTTAATCTGCGCATTTTTAAAGTATTTATGTAAATAATGCACTAACTCCTCAGGAGTTGCCTTCAGGGTGTCTGTTTTCATTACCATACCCTCACAGATACACGTTACTGCATATGTCTTTTTGTGAACATCAATTCCAGCAAACACGGTTTTTCCTGTATAATCTCTCATGGTATGTGCCTCCTCCTGTCGAGGTTATTGGTTAAAACTATATTTTAACCGAAGGCACATACCTCTTTCCCTATTATTCAGCATAGCAACTCCCGCAAGGGGAGAGGGGATATAGAGCCAAAGGAAGAAATGTTGCCTGGAGATGATAGATAGCTAGAGGAAAGAGACACCGCTAATCAGAAATAGCACCAAATCTTACCTCGCTCTGAATTTTCTTCCTGCTCTATATCCCCTCTCCCCTTGCGGGAGAGGGTTAGGGAGAGGGGGTGGGTGCGGCATTCATTAGTGAAAATTAAATGGTAAATGCTTAGCTTTTCTATAAATGGCAGCGAATTATTCAACAACGTCCGTTCCGGATGACAGTTGTCACATTAAGTTTCCGAATTATCCCCAAACCCCATACCAGGACTCCCAGAACTTGTTTGATTTACAGTTAGTAACGAACCACTGACGTTAACTGGCAACCTAATCCTCATGGGCGTTGGGGGTGCTAGAAAAGTCTGGCCAACGGGTATCCTAAAGCCCTCACTAGAACTAGAGACCATGCTAGAGCTTGAGCTAGCACTAGAATTAAAGGGAGAAATTATTCCAGAATTATCTAGCACGCTAGGTGAATTAGGTGTTTCATCTGAGCTCGAGAACGACGGCAGCGAAGTGCTGAGGGGAGATGCGGGCCGAGAGCTAGAAGACAAATCCAAAAAAAGCGAATCTGGCCTGAGGGATGGGGCTCCAGGTGATTTAACTTCTTTATTGCCTTTTAATGTAGCCAGCTGCATATGCGCAAATGCCAGGAAGCTTATGGATTCCCGCTCTTGATACCCAGATAATTTATCATGCCGAGTATCTTTTTCCTTAATGGGTAACTTTGCCGCCAGATCCACATAGGTGGTATACAAACTAGACAAAACCTTAGCAAATCTTTCATGAGCCACCAACTCCTGAAAAATCCCAGCGTCTCTGAATTTCTCCAAGCGTCTCGTTAATGTATCAAATACCTTCTGTCGATTAATCGTAGGATGAAGCAACAGCTGTACCATTATTTGATCCAGATGCTTTAGTACATCTGTTAAGGCAGTGAGAACAGTAGTGTAATCATTTTTTATTGCAACCTTCACCGCTGCAGGATCTAATGTATTTGTTTTAACTTCTTGTTCCCTTTCTGCTAACTTCGATCTTCTTTTAATGCTCTCTTCTTGTGCGCTCTTGGAAAGCATAAAATTTAGAAACAACTGCGGAAGACGGGAGATGATACTGTCTTTATCAGGAATCTCCTCAGATTTGCTTTTAATGGTCGCTCTAAAGTTGTCTGCAGTCAGCTGTTCGCGTGCTACCCTTGTTTCCTCCTCATCCTTCTTAGTTGCTTTCCGTGACTGTGCCAAGGGGCGGTCGATTTTATCTGTAGGAAAATGTACTCGACCCGCATGATCACTATAAGTTTTTCCGGGGAAAATAACACCTTGCAAAAAACTCTTAGTCAGTTCTTTGGAAAGCACATCAATCAGCTTTGCATTCCTATCGATACATTTGGTTCGTCCCGAGAATATGCTTTGCTCCATAAATTCTGCCGCTAGAGGATATTGCGCGGAAATTCGCTGTTGTACATAGGGTGTTTTAAGGAGAATTTTTGGTACAAATTTAAGTTTGTTTTTTATATCCGACAATTGTCGCTCAACGCTGGCTAGGTCTTTCTCTGATTCTTTTGCCGTTTCCATTTCCTCTTCAGTTACTCCATATAAACGAGCGCTGGAGCTAGAAGATGTACTCGTATTAGGACTCAGATTTGAGGTAGAGGCGGCGTTCGAACCAGAAGGACTAGTAGCTGACTTTGTGGTGGAACTAGAATCTGTAAATAAATCGTGATAAGGTTGTTGCAGGTTTTCTTTTAAATCCTCGGGATTTTCAATTACTTGGGAATGAGTATTTAAGAACTGAGTAACAGCCTTAATTCTGTTTTTAGTATCATCAGGTAATGAAATTGTCTGGTTCGTAAGCGCAGCGCTTAACGGAGAATATAATTGCTCAATTGATACCATTTGCCGATACAGCTCGCCGGAACTATCGACCGTTTTATTTTGTGACAAGGCATTATACTTAGGTATTTCACTCTCAGCGTGCTCCAGTAACTCAGATAAACTTTCTTTGAACATTTCGTCAGCTAAGGACCTTTCTTTTGTATTTTCTACCATTTTCTTTCACCAATAAACAGACAATAAGGATTATTATAAGCCCCAATTATTAATGGACTATTAAGCTCATATCACCTATTGCGGAATTTTAATGCCTGATTTCTTCTCTGATTACTCTAACGATGACCTTTTATTCTTACTTGAGCCTTTGGTAAATAACCGTAATAAATTATCTTCAGCCGAATATTATCCACCGCTGGACGCTTTTCGAGCGGCCTTTCCTAAATCAACTGGTAAAATTTTTAGCTTCACCCGGGAATGCGAGGGTGGTACTTTGTATGTTAAAGAGTATCTCAAACCAGGAAAAACGCCGGTAACAGAAAAGAATTGTCGTGCGATTTTGGAAGATCTAATGCGGTGCCCGAACAACTATGTAGAAATAAGAGAAAGCAAACTACGCTTTTTGCCAGCTAATGAAATTTATAGTTCAATATTGCAAACACAAACGGACCGGGTCAAACCTGCCGGATTACCTACGGTAATAGAAAAGATCATTGGAGCCTATCTCCTGGATCAAGATGAGATTAGCGACGCCATTAAGCGCTACAGCTTCTTTACTCACCCAGAAGCAACACCCAGAACCTCTTGTGCTTCGCCCCCAGATCAGAAAAACGATACTTATGAGCCGACTCCAACGGTTTTGGTCACTTAGGCTCTGTAAACCAGATCTGTAATTGCTGCTGAGCCTGTTCGTTAAAAAATTTATCTCCACTAATGCATTCCCATCCCCTTTCATCTGCTTTTTGCAAGAATGGTGTAATCGCAGGTTGATTGAGGTCTTTAGAAAAACTATAAACGATATCTAGGGCGACTTGTGGCTTTAGACCCTTGGCGTGGGGTATAACCCATGACTCACACTGCTCAGCAAAAGCTGTGGCAGGTAAGGTATTGACGATGCCGGTGTAGGGAAAGTCCGTTAGGGCGAATAAAGCAGCAAATGAAAGACAGTCGCCTCCGTGCTCACGATTAAAAGCTTGGGCGCGCTGCAAAGTGCGGTTGCATAAAGTCACTTCAGACCCTGCAGTTAATAATGCATAAGCGATGGCTTTCGCTGAACCACCCGCCCCCAAAATCAAAATCTTCTGTCCCTGTAGCGTACCCAACTTATTTTTCAGCAGAACAGCACCTGCTTGACTGTCAGTATTAAAGCCATAATACCGGTTTTCTTGCCGCTTGATGGTATTGATCGCACCCATAGCCTTAGCATCTTCTGCCAACTCATCAACTGAAGGTAGGATAGCTTCTTTGTGCGGCATGGTTACGCTAAAACCGGCAAACGGCAACTGACGCAGTAGTTGCATAGCTTGCTGCAGAATGGCCTCCCCTACTTTTAATTTCACATACACGGCATTTTTATTCAGCCGCGCAAATGCCTGATTATGCAATAGGTGGCCGCGACTCTGCGCGATGGGATCCCCTAATAAAGCGAAAATGGCGGTGTTGCGATTAAGTTGCTGAACATGATAAATGTCCGTCAGTTCTTCTAAGGTTAATTGCCCTGGAGCCGCAGTAGTTTCTGTGTCAATACTGCCATAAGTAAACTCACTGCCCACTATGGGCGCTAAGATCCGACTGGCTTGTCCATATTCCCCCATGGCCATACCGATAACCCGGTGTTGTTGAGAGATTTTGCGTAGGAAAATTAACAGGCGCAAAGTATCACAAATATTATGAGCATAGGTGGCTATTTTAAAAATGGCTACTGCTGGATGGAAAACCAGCTTGAACAAAGCCTCCAGGTCATTGGGGGTTTGGGTAAAATCATGATAAGAACGAATTAATTGTATCTGCGGATAGCGGGTGTGTAGCGCATTGATAAAGTCACTACTGACATCATATTCTAAATCCAGGTAATCCGGTTCTAAAGTTGCTAATTGATTGATGAGTGCGAGACGATGCTGTTCATCTTCAGCATAATTGCCTCCCTGAGAGCGCTTGCGCAAGGTAAACATGACGGGTAGAGCGATTTCGCTGCGCAGAGTTTGCAAGGCTTGTAGGTCGATAGTGGGCCAATAATCCAGGCGCAGTTCAATGGCATCAGCTACTGGCTGTGCTTTGCTAATCTGGATTCGAGCAGAAACTGGGTTGTTGGCAATTATGCTGGCGATGCGCATAGGAGGCTCCTTAAATTTACTGTGGTTGTGGCCCCCCCCCCAGCACACTGTGCCCCTTCGCCCGCAAGGCTACTCTGCCTATAGAATTTTGCATAAAAATGATACAGTTTTGTAGGCGTTGGCGTTAAGTTATGGATTAGCACTGTATCCCCCTCTCCCGCGAAAGGAGTTTGAATAAAATCTCTAAACCTGTTCGCGGGAGAGGGGGTTACAGTGCTAACCCTTAACCTAACGCCAAGGTATCATTTTATACCGCTATTTGCTTTCCAACAGCTTCAGCCACCCTCTTTAATTCCACCATCATTTCACTAAATTGCGGAAATGTCAGCGATTGTGGCCCATCCGATAATGCCTTTTCCGGATCAGGGTGAATCTCCACTATAATACCATCTGCACCAATGGCGACTGCTGCTCGGGCCAATGCCGGAACAAATTGCCTTATGCCTATGCCGTGGCTGGGATCAATAATCACCGGTAAATGGCTAAGCGCTTGCAACACGGGGACTGCTGCCAGATCCAGGGTGTTACGGGTGTAGGTTTCAAAAGTACGGATACCGCGCTCGCATAGCATGACTTGCGGGTTACCTGCGCTGAGAATATACTCCGCCGCCAGCAAAAATTCATTATAGGTGGCAGCTTGACCCCGTTTCAACAACACTGGCTTGCCTGCTTTTGCTACCGCTTTGAGTAAATTAAAATTCTGCATATTGCGCGCGCCAATTTGTAGAATATCGATATAGGAAGCCACTAACTCAATCTGCTCCAAACTCATCACTTCAGTAACGGTCAATAAATTATGCTTTTGCGCAGCATTTTGCATGTACTGCAAGCCCTGTTCGCCTAGACCCTGAAATTCATACGGCGAAGTGCGCGGTTTAAATGCACCACCACGCAACACTGTGCCACCAGCGGCGGCAACCTGGGCGGCAGTAGTCTCAATCTGTTCTTCTGATTCAATTGAACAGGGGCCGGCCATAACAATTACCTGATTGTCAGTGCCAATGGTTCTGTCACCGATACGGATTATAGTACGTTGTTTTTTCGCGGTGCTACTAACCAATTTGTATTTTTGGGAAAAGGGCAATACCGAATCTATGCCAGGTAAATTACTAAACTGTTCCGGATGTACTTGGTTATTTTCTCCATGAACCACAGCCAAGGCATTACGCCCTTCATCATGGGATGGCACAGCTTGCAACCCCATCCAGGCTAATTTTTGAATCAACTGCTCAATTTCGGTTGGCGTAATATCTGGTTTTAATAGTAATAACATAATAATGGCTCTCGTGTGATCATTTAGGTGCCTTACATAGCTTCACAAATTCGTGCAGCAATATATTTCCCTGCGGAGTCAAAACCGATTCGGGATGGAACTGCACACCAAAAGTCAGGTAATATTGATGCCGCACCCCCATAATCAAACCATCGGCAGTTTCTGCTTCCACCAACAATTCTTTTGGCAAATTCTCCCGCTCCACCAATAAAGAATGATACCGTGCCGCCATAAATGGCAGAGGCATTTGACGATAAAGATGCTGGCGATAGTGAAAAACAGCAGCATCTTTACCGTGGACAATTTCTGGAGCTGAAATTACTTTACCGCCATAGGCAATTGCCAACGCCTGATGCCCCAAACAAACTCCTAGGATCGGAATCTGACCACTGAATTGCTGAATCAAGGGAATACAGATACCTGCATCTTCGGGGCGGCCTGGTCCTGGGGATATTACAATCCCCTTTGGCTGCATCACTGCGATTTCTTCCAGAGTCAATTGATCATTGCGAAACACCACCACTTTTTCAAACTGCGCTAGCTGCTGGTATAAATTCTGAGTAAAACTATCGTAATTATCTATCAGTAAAATCATAATATGCCACCTTCTGCTAACGCTACTGCGCGCATAACACCACGGGCTTTATGCCGAGTTTCTTCAGCTTCTTTAGCGGGATTGGAATCAAAAACAATACCTGCGCCTGCACGCACGGTAATAGTTCCCTCTTTGATTACGCCACTACGAATTATGATGCAACTATCCATATTGCCACTGGAATCAAATTTGCAGACTGCTCCACCATACAAATGACGTTTTGAGGCTTCTAATTCATCAATAATTTCCATCGCGCGAATTTTCGGAGCGCCGCTTAAAGTTCCAGCTGGAAACGCGGCTTTTAATACATCGAATGCATCAAAATCCGCAGCTAATTTGCCTTTAACATAGCTCACCAGATGTAATACGTGCGTTAACCGAAGAGCCGTCATCAAATCCGTCACCTTGACAGTGCCTGGTTCACATACTGAGCCAATATCATTTCTGGCCAAATCAACCAACATCATATGTTCTGCGCGTTCTTTGTCATCATCACGCAGGTGTTGTGCAATAATTTCTGTTGGGTCATTGGTTATCGGCATGGTGCCAGCAATAGGTGCAATGGTGACTTCGCCTTCATGCACACTCACTAATTTTTCCGGAGATGCACCAAAGGCAACGAAATAAGGAGAAGTAAAATAAAACATATAAGAAGTCGGATTACTATGTCGTAAAATGCGATAAATCGTCAGTGGTGAGGCTTTAAGCGGCTTGGTAAAACTGCGGGATAACACGATTTGAAATGCATCACCGGCGGTGATAAATTTTTTGGCCTGTAACACTTGCTGCTGATACTGTGCGTCATCACAATCAGGGGTAAATAATTGTTCTTCAATGCCAATGGCGTGGCTATGAGTGGCCGACGAAATTGACGGTGATGATCGCTGCAACTTAACGATAATTTGTTCAATTTCTTTGACCGCTTGCTCATAAGCAGATTCTGGCGCCAAGGCATTTACATCCGCAATAATTGCCACCAATAATTTATTAGAGTCATGATCAAATACGAAATTTACGCGATAAAAATGAAACAAAATATCAGGTATGTTCTCATCATCTGTATGACGGTTTGGAATTTTTTCAAAATAGCGCACAGCATCATAAGCAAAAAATCCCATCATATGCCCTGCAAGCGTGGAATGCTGATCGCTAGCGCAATGAAAGCGTCCTTGAAATTCTCGCAGTAATTCTATTGGCGCATGTTGGTGCAATTCAGTTTGGCCTGCAAAACTGGTCTGGGTAGTACCATTTTTCGTTTGAAATGTGGCGTAGGGATGATAACCAATAAATGAAAAAGAGCCGCTTTCGCGAAATTTTAAGCCTGATTCTAGTAACATAGCATGTGAATTTTCAGGCACTAATGATTCGAATACGGCAATGGGAGTAAATGTGTCGGCTAATAATTCTCGGTAAACTGCAACGTATTTTCTTTGTTGCGCGAGTTCCAGGAATTTGTCTTTGCTTAAAGAATGAAACATAATTATCCTATTAGTTTAAGTTTATATCGTAAATATTCCAATAATTTTTTTGGCGTGCGCTTCAACTCATTAGAACCACGCGTAATTTTGGCTATGCTCACCTGCAAATTCTGAGCAATTTCACGTTGCGTCAGCTGTTGCTGTAATAGGCTTTGCACTATTAGACAACGCGTCGCTAAATTGTCTTTTTCTTCTGCTGTTAACAACAGATCATACAAGCCCGTAAGGGTTTTGGCATCTTTCATGCTAAGGGATAAATCAATAAAAATTTTCCAACCGGTGGGATGTTTAGTCATCGTGCCCTGCTCTGCTGAATTTTTGTAACGTTACATAAGTACAAGAATGGTGTCAAGGAGAGATTTTATTACGGTATTATTTTTTTGGTAGGGGAAGGAATAATAATGCTGCGTGCCCGACCCTGCCCCCTCTCCCTAACCCTCTCCCGCAAGGGGAGAGGGGATATAGAGCAGGCAGAGAATACAGAGCGAGGATATAATTTGGTGCTATTTCTGACTAGCGATGTCTCTATCTTCTGCTATCTATCTCCTGGCAATATCTCTTCCTCTGGCTCTATGATCCCCTCTCCCCTTGCGAGAGGGGGCAGGGTCGGCACAACACTATTATTTTTCCACAAAACGATCCCATGCCAAATCCAAAACTACTCCAATTCGCTAAAAACCTACGCACCCATTCCACCGATGCTGAACAAATCCTCTGGTACCAATTACGCAGCCACCGTTTTTATAATTTTAAATTTAAACGACAGCAACCATTAGGTAGATATATTGCGGATTTCGTATGCTTTAAAGCTAAACTGGTTATTGAATTAGATGGAGGACAGCATGCATTAGAAGCGTATTATGATGATGCGCGTTCGCGCTGGTTACGAGCTAGAGGCTTTGAAATTATTAGATTTTGGAATAATGAGATCACTGAAAATTTAGAGGGAGTATTAATGATTATTGCTGAGAAGCTGGGTAAGGTATGAGTTTTTTTTAGCCTCTTTCCCCTCTCCCTAACCCTCCCGCAAGGGGAGAGGGGATATAGAGCCAGAAGAAGCGATACTGCAAGGAGATAGATATCTGAGATAGAGACCCTGCTAGCCAGAAGTAGCACTAAAGCTTATCCTCGCTCTATATTTTCTTTCTGCACTGTATCCCCTCTCCCCTTGCGGGAGAGGGTTAGGGAGAGGGGGTTGATGTGGCATCATCGTTAAATTAAAGCTAAATGCTTCACCTTACCCCCACCACATATAAAACTTAAACCTCAATAAAAGTTTCAACTTCCTTCATACTCAAGCGGATGCGGCCTTGTTTGTCAATCTCCAGCACTTTTACTCTGACTGCTTGGCCTTCTTGCAGTTTATCTTGCACATTGGCTACACGTTCGCGGCAGATTTGTGAAATATGTACTAAGCCCTGCTTATTGGCAGTAATGGCAACAAATGCACCGAAATCCATAATTTTGACCACAGTACCATCATAAATAGCGCCAATTTCGATATCTGCTACAATATCATTTACGCGACGACGGGCTTCTTCAGCAGCATTGTTGTCTACAGCGGCGATTTTGACTACGCCATCATCGCTAATATCAATTACAGTTCCAGTAGATTCGGTAATGTCACGAATAGTGGCACCCCCTTTACCGATCACTTCGCGGATCTTATCCGGATTAATTTTGAAAGTAGTGATACGCGGCGCGAAAGAAGAAATCTCTTCACGCGAGGAACTGATAAGCTGATTCATGATGTTTAAAATATGTAACCGGCCTTCGCGCGCCTGGGCTAATGCTTGTTGCATAATTTCAGCAGTGATGCCATCAATTTTGATATCCATCTGTAAAGCGGTTACACCGGCTGCAGTGCCGGCTACTTTAAAATCCATATCTCCCAGATGGTCTTCGTCACCCAGAATATCGCTGATGACAGCAAACGCATCGCCTTCTTTAATCAATCCCATAGCGATACCTGCTACTGGGGATTTAATCGGCACACCGGCATCCATCAACGCCAAACTGCAGCCGCAGACGCTGGCCATTGAGCTGGAACCATTTGACTCAGTGATTTCCGAAACGACGCGGACGACGTAAGGAAAATCCTGTGTGGGCATAACTGCCTGCATCGCACGCCTGGCCAAACGACCATGGCCGATTTCGCGTCGTTTGGGTGAGCCCATCTGCCCCGTCTCGCCGACAGAATAGGGGGGGAAATTATAGTGCAACATAAAGGGTTCTTTGCGCTCACCGGCCAGATCATCAATGATTTGGGCATCGCGTTCCGTACCTAGTGTTGCTACCACAATGGCTTGAGTTTCGCCGCGGGTAAATAAGGCAGAGCCGTGGGTACGCGGTAAAACACCAGTAGATACTTGTATGGGACGTATGGTTTTATTGTCCCTACCATCAATTCTTGGCTGTCCTTGCAATATAGTATGACGAACCACTTGTTCTTCTAGACGTTCAATTATTTTTTTGACCGCGTCTGCTGAAGGTACGGAATCTTCAGTGGGGCATAGGCTCGCGACTATTTGTGTGCTGATTTCAATCAGGCGACTTCTACGAGCCAGTTTTTCACGAATTTGATAAGCCTCACGGATCTGAGCTTCAGCCAGTTGTCTGACTTGTTGTTCCCAATGGGCATCAACGACATGCGGCTGCCAGGGCCAGGGAGCTTTATCACCGGCTTCAGCGGCCATTTCTTTGATGGCATTGATCACTACCTGCATCTGCTGATGGCCATACATTACGGCGCCTAACATGACTTCTTCGGATAATTCTTGCGCTTCGGACTCTACCATTAATACAGCATGTTCCGTTCCGGAGACAACCAAATTTAGACGGGAGGTGGCAAGGCGTTTAGGGCTGGGATTAATCAGATAATTACCCTCTGTATAACCCACTCGCGCTGCACCAACCGGACCATTGAAGGGAATGCCGGATAAGACCAAGGCGGCTGATGCGCCAATAATGGCTGGGACATCGGTGTCAACCTCTGGATCTAAAGACATAACCGTAGCGGTAATCTGCACTTCGTCAGTAAAATCTGCCGGGAACAATGGGCGTAAAGGCCTATCAATCAGACGCGATATCAGCGTTTCTTTTTCTGTAGGACGACCTTCACGCTTAAAGTAGCCGCCTGGTATTTTTCCAGCGGCATAGGTGCGTTCCTGGTAATTGACGGTTAAAGGGAAGAAATCGCGAGCTTGACCCGCTGAGGGGATGCCTACGACGGTGACCAAAACGACGGTATCGCCCATTTGTACTCTGACAGCGCAGGAGGCCTGACGGGCGATGACGCCGGTTTCTAATGTGACCTGATGGTCACCATATTTAAATGTTTTTTTCACTAAAGTCACAAAAGATTCCTGTGGTTATTTAAAATTAATTAATTGTTTATGGTAACTAGGGTGTAGTTACAGTTTTTCCTTACTACGTCGTCCCGCGGCTTGTCCGCGGGATCCAGAAAGAGCCTAAACTTGCTGAGAGGGCAACTAATTATTTGCCAAGCCCCCTGGATCCCGCGGACAAGCCGCGGGACGACGTAGTAAGGAAAAGCTGTGATGACACACCCTAGTTAGCAATTTTCTACAACCTGCTAGTACCTTATATTCAGCTGGCCGATCAGACTGCGGTAACGTTCTACATTCTCACGTTTCAGATAATCGAGCAGCTTGCGTCGAAGACTGACCATGCGTAACAGGCCACGGCGTGAATGGTGATCTTTTTTGTGATCCTTAAAGTGGCCGGTCAGCTTATTGATGCGGTGGGTGAGCAAAGCTGCTTGAACTTCAGGAGAGCCTGTGTCTCCGGCAAAACGTTGATACTCTTCAATAACTTTAGCTTTTTCTTCAGCATTCAATGACATAATAGTCTCCAGTCTGATTTGATTTTATAAACTTATGTCCGGCACCGCTGTCATGTGCAGAAACCGGAAGGGTAATAACTTCTGATAGTTCGAGATGATTCTCTTATTTCCTGTGAGGATATTCGGAATGTCTGGACAAACGGCGAGAATCTTTTAGAAGTTGCGCATAGAGTACAGTGCTGGGGAAAAAATAGCAAAAAATAATGGTGGGTTGTTGTATGTTTTAAGTGTGTCCACCTCCCCTACACTGGCTTAGTTGAATAATTCTCTTCCATTTGTAGAAAAGCACTGTATTCCCCTCTCCCCTTGCGGGAGAGGGGTAATACTAAGCATTTACCATTTAATTTTCACCAATGAATGCCACACCAACCCCCTCTCCCTAACCCTCTCCCGCGGGGGGAGAGGGGATCATAGAGTTTCGGATAGTTAGGAAGAGAATTATTCAACAATGCCCCCCATGGGAGAGGGGATATAGTGCTTTTCCAAAAAATGGCAGCAAATTATTCAACAAAGCCCCCTAGATTTGAAAAATATCATCCTCTGCTTCATCCGTCAGATTAGAGCCGTCTCTAGGAGTATCCAGTGAAAGATCAGTTATAGCTAGGCCAGGAATTATTTCCGAAGGCTGGGAGGATGCACTCGAAGATATACTCGAAGTGCTTGAGGAAGAAGAAGGCGCCGCTGATGATGAATGAGATGAGGATGGTGGTGAGAAAAAAACGAAGGACGAATCCAATGCATTGGGACTTGGTAAATTGCCCTCTTGAATGGGTAAAAAACTGGAAAATGACGAGGTTACTGGAATACCTGAACTGGCAGAATTAATTGCAAATGAATGAGCTTGAGGTAGTAATCTTGTCCGTTCAGAAGCGGGTATTTCCTTCACATCACCAGAAGGTACAGAAGGCTGTTGTGGTAAGGGCTCAGACTGCGAACGAGGAACAATTACCGAGGGCTTCGGATCCGGCGTGAAGAAGAGGCTCATGGGTGTTCGCTCCTTTATTTCCTCCTGCCCATTTTGAGCGACCAAATCCGACCGCCCCGATCCGAAATTGGCTGGTGGCGGTAATATGGCCGTCAGAGGCGAGCTTGGCCCTACATCCCTTGGAGGAACTACAATTGACACTGGACGATCTCTGGGTTGTAGAAGCTGAAGCGGTTGCATAGGCCGAGGAGCTTGCCTTTGCTGTGGTTGTGGCCTTTGATCAAGTCCCAAATCAGCAACGAAATCTAATTGTATATCTTGACGTTGTTGACCCGGTAGGCGGGGTGGCGCTGGATTAGGGGCATAAGGCACGCCCTGTGGATAAAATAAACGGTTACTTGCGGCGTCTACCATTTCTTTAAACAATTGACCACCAAAATAACCTATACCTGTCGCTAGGGCGAAAGGGGTCGAAGCTGGCACAGCAATAGGTAATGCCACTACAATAGCCCCTACGCCTATATTAACGTAGCGCAAGACGATTCCGCGAGGAGGCAATTTTTCCCAGCGTTTAGATAAAGGCAGGATGAATATCTTACTGGCCAATTCTTTTAGCCAGCTTAAGAGAGGCTTCGATGGGCGCGTCATATCTATGGCTTGTAAATGAAGAATATTGCCATTGTCATCAACCGCCATTTGCAGCCATCTAGGGTTTCTATCCCCATTATTGATGGGGAGTTTTGCAAAATCCTGCAAATCTCTAAATGGCATTCGGAGCCGAGCTGCTGCTTCGCGACAGATAAATGATACATAACCGCTAGTTACTGTCCCAAGCACTATAAAGCTATTAACCAATCTGATTAAGTCTTCAGCAAAACTAATATCGGGTGCTGGCCGCAAATCTATAAAGTGAGTGGCGGCGCCACCGGCATTTAGCCCCATAACTAATGGCACCATCATCACCCCTAACCCACCGACCAGCCCGACTGGGTTCAACGAGGCTTTTACTGAAGGATGGCGATCAAGAAATCCAGGCTCAGGAGGTCCGATGTAATTGGGCCTTAATGCTAAAGTGTTCACAATAGCCAGCAGCTCACCACGATCATTTGCAGTCAAAACTGGAGAGTTGGCAATTCTCTGCAGCAACCTGCCATCGGCATTACGATTACGTCCTAAATGATTAGGGCTATTCCAAGTATCTACCACTAAAACTTGACCCCTTCCCATATCTTGCTGGATAGAAAATCTACGTCCGTCTTCGGTATTTGGATCAATGGTATGAAACAAATGTTTGGCAAAGCGGCGAATCTCCAGTAAATCGCGGTCAGATAACTCTTCTTCTTGCTCGAGAATGTATTGCATCTGCGCGAGCTTTAATAAAGCAATGTCCACATTGGTGCGATGATATCTGACCATATTTTGACTAAAAGTTACCCCATAGAGGAATGCACCAACCCCCATTAAGGTCGGAATATCAGGAACAGCCATGAAAAACAACGGCAATGGGCCAGCTGCTGCAGCGCCAATTCCTACCATTAGAGATCCGCCGACGCTGAGCGCTAAAGATCCTCGGTGCATCCAAGTGTTTTGTCGTTGATAGTAACTGTCACCACTGCTAAAAAAGGCAGCAGTTCTCTGCCAAAATCCACGCGGGGGTTGTGGCCAGGGGGGAGGAACTTGGTCATCGTCATCCAATACTTCTGGCTGAGCGTTCTGCCCCTCATGATTTTCGAGGTCCCGATCTGCATCAGGTCGGCCATCATTATTTATATTCGGTTGGGGTTGATTATTGCCACCGCCTGGGTTTTTATTTTCTTTTGCATCTTGCTCGGATTTATTATCTCGTTCGTCTAGATCAAGGCTGCGAGATTGGGTAAGTAAGGGTTCTGAAACTGAACTAAAACTTCTCTCAGTAAAAAAGGTAGCAGCTTTCTGCCAAAATCCGCGCGGGGGTTGTGACTCCAGGGGAGGAGTTTGGTCATCCCTTGCTTGTGGCTGAAAGATCAGCTCCTCTTTATCTTCGAGGTACCGACTTACCTCATCTATATCCTGTTGGGGTCGGTTATTGCCGCCACCTTGGCCTATATATTCATTTTCGTCTTGCTCGTATTTATGCTCTTTTTTCTTTTTAAAATCTTTGCTGACAGCTTGTTCTAATGGTCGTGAAGCTGAGTATGAACGGGACTCAAGCTTATTTTTGTCATCCCCACGTTCTAAATCCTCAGATCCGACATCGCTACCAACCAATGATCTCTCTCTATGAGATGATATCTCGCTAATAGCTTCCGCATTCTCGCTATCTCTCTCCTTAGGTTGACTAATATAAATAGGTGTTAGATCGTCATTGCTGAAACTGAACCTTGATCCTATCTTTTCTGGAACCGTTTTGGGTGTCTGGGACCACGTGAACAACGATATTATTCGCGCCCAAATAGAATTGTTACCACCCTTATTGTGTTCTTTGGATTCACCTAGCAAAGGTTCCTCAAGGTCGGTTTTCTTTCCCCCAGTGAACAATCCACCGGCCCCCCAAAGAGAATGTTGTCTACGAATAGCTTCTTCAACATCAGGAATATCTCCTTCAAATTCAGATGGTTCGGTTGTATTAGATCCATAAGAAGAGACGTTTGACCCGCTTGGGTCGATTGAACCATTGCCTGGTATCATATAGTTATTAGAAGCTGATAAATTAACTGGCGCAGAAGAACTTCCTGCAACTTGTGAGGAGCTAGAGCCTGAATGAGTCGGGTCTGCGCCCACAGCAGGAATTTGAGTCACAAGCGGCTGGGTTTTTTCTATTTCGGGCTGTTCTTTAGGGAACGGGTTATCCTTAGGATCTGATAACAAATCAACGTCATCCAAATCCTCAGAACTAAGAAATAGGCTTGGATCAGTAATGAAAATTTCAATACCAGTCTCACCGTCAACTTTAAACTCACTTAGATCTATTGGTCTTCCCGGGGGGATTCCTCGTTTTTTATCAACACTTATGTTGTCTCGCACTGAATTTTCGATGGCCAGGTTTAAGGCCTCTGCGTTTAAGGCCTCTGCATAAGACGTTAATAGGGTCGCCCTTGGTGTACTAGCGATCTTCGATCCTTTTTGATCTTTTGGTTCCTTTATATCTAGAATAATAATTTCATCATCATCGTCATCATTCTGCTCTTGTGTAACAGCCGGTATTGTAACTTCCGTTGGTGGTATATTTTTTGTCGCATCTAGTTCCCTTGAAAGAACTTTGGCAGCTTTTAATTCCTCCCGATCAACTTCATCCTCTTCACCATCTTCATTGCTCTCTTTAACATCTGAAACCGTCGTTGCAAGAACAGAAGATGTATTTGCCGGCAGTGGCGTTACAATATTTGTAGAGGCTGACGACACAGATGAAGATAAAAAACTATTGGTGGCTGTATCAATATTATTATTCGAATTTTCATGACCTTTAAGATCGCTAGATATATTTACCAAGCTCACTGAAGACAATATAGATGAATGATCCGTCTCCGTTGAAGGGTTATTCGGCGGAGATGGCGGCGTTATAGTTAACTGGGGAGTGCGTGGTCCGGTGGCGGGAATCGAACTATTAGAATTGGTATCCACTGTAGATAAAGACGAGGGTGCTGAGCCCTGTTGGATTACCTTAGGTGAGGTTTGATCAATTTCCTTCTCTGAATCTGAGTCAGTATTTGTTTCCACAGAAAAATTAATAACAGGAGGCGTAACATTTCTGCTGTTAGGATCTGGATCTACTGCAGATAAAGAAGAAGACTCTGAACCCCGTCGAGCGACACTTTTCTCCTCCCGCTCCTGCCTGGATTTTCGTTCTGAGGGGAGTTCTTTTACAGTAATAATTTTAGGTGAGGTTTGCTCAATTTCTTCCTCTGAATCTGAGTTAGTATTTTTGTTCCCAGGACGATTGACAACAATTGGCGTAATACTTTGATTGAAACTGCTAAATAATTGAGAAGGGAATCGCGAAAGCGTTCTTTCTATGAATGAATTCTGCCCAAGTGTTTTAGTTTCGCTTGGTGATAGCGACAGGAAGCCCTGTAAATTTTCATGTAAATTTGTCAGATTTAACAGTATTTTTTCTTGGTCTTTGGAAAGAGTACCTGCATCATGCTTGGGTTGAAAAGCCGTAGTTACCTCATCGATAAAAGGAACCATTAGGGCCAATAATTCTTCTCGATGAATATTATTTAAAGTAGCCTGAACTTTGCTAAAGAAATCAACCATTTTTAACAGGACAGGTGCGTATATTGCATCCGCCAGGGAATCGTTTGATGCACCCTTTGCCTGTAATTCTTCGATAGCCTGCATTGCTGCTTGGAAACTAATAGATAATGGCTGGTTGGAGATTGTTCCAGTACGGTCTATATAATTTTTTACAAATTGCAGTCGATTTTTTAATTCCAAAATAGATCTGTTAGCTAAGGGTTCTTTGAAGTCGGGAAGATCGGTAAGCTCCATCTCGGTAGGTTTAGGTTTTAATTTTTCTGTATTAGTTTGAATGTTTGCCGGCCGTTTGCTTAGATATTTTTGTACTGTAATTTCATTAGCTGTGAACTTACGTTGTAAAATCTTGGACAGCTCACGCTCTTCAGCAGATTCAAGGTTAGCGGTTCCAACCAACCCGATACCGCCTCTTAATTCGCCCGTTTTAGTCTGCGGCGTCCTAGTAGTTTGGAAGGCGAAATTGTGCTGTTCCTGGGTAGGATATTTTGGAATAAGTCCTATCTTTTGGGCATGCTCGATTGAAATTGAGCTATCGAGATCTATGAAAGATCCGCTGTTTTCATTGGCGGAAATTTGCGCCATCACCCCGCCTTTATTATTTTGGGCTCTGTCTTGGGAGCTAGCACAGCCACCCAATAGATAGCCTATTAATTCCGATAACAGAGCTTCATATATGGCGCGTTTAGCCGTATGACGTAATTTATTTTTTTGGGAGAGTTTACTACGCCGCAGACTGTCTCCCATCTGCATGCTGTGTATTTCAGCAGCAGCCTGTATTACCATGGCAATCATGGTATTTTGTTGTTTATTTAAGCCACCAAATTTTTCATGATCAGGTTGCCTTAAATAATTTGTGCATTCTTTGATAGCCTTATAAATATCACTTTCCGCGTCATTTTTTGAAAATACGGGTTTTTTTGTGCCATTTAAAAAATCTATTACTTTTAACAAATTAGCTTTCTGTGGATTTAATGCCGGATGCTTTGAAACAAGGAGCAATAGTTCGGCGGCAAGACTTACGATTTGTTTACTAGCATCCGAATCCCGCTGCTGACCCACCACTGTTCTACGAGTAGCTTGGATTACATTGGTCCTATTCACATTGATGTTAGTCTCTAATAGCTTAGTATTGACCTTAAGTACGCCCTCGCGCGCAGGTGGTTTTTTGTCACCGGTAAAATACTGTACTTCACCATCTACTAAATAGGTTTGTTTATTTCCCAGCCATTGGGCTACATTACGATTCGCACTTTCCTTAGTGATCAGCATCGTGCCACTTTTGTTCATGTCTGCTGAAATGAGCGGAACTTCTGATACCAAAGTTTGATGATTCACGAGTAAAGTGTGAGCTCTTTCTTCATTTTCATCCCTATACTCATCCAGGAACTTCCATCGCTCATGGGATTGCTTAATAATGCTTTCCCAGATTTCACCCTCTTCGCCAATCAAAAAACCAAATTGATTGGTTGCTGCCGTCAAAGATCGGTCTTCTCCACCAAGGGCTATAGACTCCGTGATGGCCACGTGGCCACTATTGAGGTATAGCTTTAAGTGGCCTTCGTCATCTCCCAACAAGATACTTGAGAAATAGCTATTGGCTGCGCCTGGTAAAACACGACGCATGGAGGTGCGTCCCTCAGTCCTTAATCTATGCTGGTTTTTTTCTATAAAATATTCTAACCCGGGAATTTTTTCTTGCGCTGCGGTAAACCAACCACGCGATTTAAATGCATCATATGGATCATTCACATCTGCGGGCAAACCTAGTTTTGCAGGTCTTGCAAAACGTACCATAAAACCATTGTTCTGATTATCAGATACGGTACTTTTATTCTCCTTTTTTTCCTCTTCCTTGTCTAAATTAACCATTTTAGGTACCGGTATTACAGAAGCAAATTGTTCTCTTTCCAGCATCAAATCTCGGGACTCGGCAACAACTTCAGTTGCCTGTTTAAAATTTTTACGCAATCCATGGGTAACTAAAGATGAACATAAAGCGCCATTAAAGTTTTCCAGTTCCTTACCTGCTTCAATTACTGTGCCATGAGAGATGTTCTTATGAAATTTTATTAGACATTTTTTTACTTCCAGCAGGACTTGTTGTGCTGCGGCGGGGGAACGATAATGTGGGAAAAAATCTTGGAGATGATTTAAAACCGCGCGAGCTGTATCAAGAGCATTGGTAAAAATTTCGGCTTTCTCAAGCAAAATATTACCACCGGTCCTGGGAGGGAAAAAACGCACCCGACCGACAGTTGGAACTTCAACCATTTTTGAAATACGGCCTAATGCAGCTTGTTGGTAATCTTTTAACAAATCATCCAAGGCAGTGATTTCTGAATCTAGCTTGGCAGGAAGTTTTGCTACTGCGGAACCTTTTGATTCTAATTTTAATTCGGCAGAAGGCTCGGTAATTTGTGCAGCAGGTTTAAAGTCACGTATGTCATCTATAAAGCTAATAAACTTCTGCTGCCAGGGTAGATCCCAGCCGGGTTGAGTCACATCAATTTCCTGCTGTAATTTGTGATCAACTACTGCTTTTACCAACTGTTCTGCATTTGCCTGCATTAATATTAAATTGGGTGCTGTCGCAGGAGATTTAGATTTTCTTTCTTTTACTTCTTCTTTATCGCTAGCAAAGCTTGCTTTTAACTCCTGCTGTTCAATGCCGCTGGAAGATCCAGAGGTTTTAAAATCCTGCGTTTTATCGGGCACTGAAAATACGGATGTATTTAATCTGTGCTGTAGGGTCTTTCTTAACGCTGCTAATTTTTGCAGCTCGGGCATTAATTCTACATTCTGGGACAAGGATCCCATCGTTAGATCTTGCAACGACTGAAGTAAGGTTTTTTGCGCTTCTATAGGCAATTTATAAGAAAAATGATCCAATATGGCTATGACGCTGGTGAAGGCTTGCTTAAGCTCATGTGGTTTAAAATAAGCGGACAATTGGGTGAGGTTCTTTGCCAAAGTGACTATTGCCCGGACTGAAAGCTCACTCTTCCCGCGTTGCATGGATTCAGGTGTTAATTGATTACAATAGGTGTAAATTTTTCTGGCGAGTTGCGTTTTAATATTTCCTAGAACTTCTAGCTCTTGAGTTTTTTCCTGATCCACACTTATTTTTGAGCGTTTTTGCGAGGCTTTATGTTCCAACTTGAACATTTCGAGCACTGTCTTGTTGTAGAGTTGAATCTTTAGGGTTGGATTATTTTTTCCTGATAGGCCGGCATCTAATTTTTTCATTAGTGCCTGGGCTTTATTCAATAGCGCCTCGTTATTTTTCGCGATAACTTGATCCTGCCATTCCCAATTGTCGAGAGCCGCATTAAGAATTCCATACTCGTCCTCTGAAGGTGATTCATATTTATTTTCTTTTATTACTTCATTTATTATTGCATCTGGCTCATCATCGTCTATAGTCTCTTCAGGATTATGCAACTTTGACTCTGCCGGTTCAAAATAGGCGGCTAGTCTGTCAAAACGTTGTAATTGTGCTTTAAACTTCTCTTCAGGGGTGGTAATGAATTGTTGCTTGTCTGGTATTAAAGGATGCGAAGAGGTCGGTGACAATTGCTCCATTAAAACTGACACCCGTTTAACCAAGAGATCAAATTTAGCAAATCTCTGACGGACACTCATCATGATGTCAGCTATGGTATGAGGGTCTTTCGTCGTACTCAATTTGCTGATCGTATCTGCAAACCCCTCAGTAATATGAGCGAAATCTGTGTCTAAATTTTCCAGGGCTGCTCGCAAAGCCGGAGATTCTGCAGTTAAATGTTGAGTAGCTGCTTTATAATCGGCTATTTGTTGCTTTCTGTCATTCTGCCCCTCTCTGATAGCCTGCTGAGACAATTCCGAAGTTTGAGGTTGAGATAGTTTTTCTTCTTCAGGTTCATTTTTTTGTTGGTCAGGCGATGAGCTGGGGAAGCCTTGCTGCAGCGTTTGACCATAACGAGCAAAAAAGTCAGCTAATGCAAAAATCCCGGGTTTTGGTTTTTGCTTATCAATGAAGGCAGCTGTTTGTTTCCTTAGGTTTGCGGGTTGTTCTACAAAGGTTTGCAGCCGGCGTTTGAAGTCTTCAGAACTCTCCCCCAGCGCATTTCTATTGGCTACATCTACAAATGAGTCATTATACAGGTGCAATAACGCAGAAAATTTACTATGACATAGTACTTGCAGCTTGACACCCAACTGCCCCATTCGAGTCAGAGATGCAGTGAGTTCTGTTTGTTTTTTGTCAGTTAGATCCTTCTTATTTTTGGTCTTTGGTGAACTAACGAAATCTATTTCTTGTCTTAGTTTCTGTATTTGTTGATGGCATTTATTAACACCCAATACTTTCGTTTTGTTTTTGTCTGGATCTATGATCGTTATTGGCCCATTCTCCAGAAAACGTCCACGCAAATAATCTACACAGTCATTTATTGCCCCTAAATCCTCTGTAATACTTTGTAACTGTGATTTAATCTGCTCAGTTAATTTATAATTTTTTACTGCAGCGACAAATTTTAATTGTTCGTCTAAAATCCTAGTAAATAAACCGATCGCACGCTGGGCCATTTCCCGTTCGAGAGCTGTAATATTATTGGCATCATTGAAAACAGGTATTGATAGAGGTTGAAAGATAGACGATTTTGCTTCTGATACTGATAGCTCTTGTTTTTCTTCTTTCACCTCCTGCTCTAGATCTTCTGAAAGAGCAATTGCGGGCTTTCTTTTTAACTCAGTAATTTGTTTACTGACCTGCTGCACTTCATAAATTAACGCCTCCTGACTTTTCACCAATATTTGCCGCTCCTGGCGAAGCTTGGCCGTTTCGAAAGAACTGGCCTGACGAATTTTCTGCTCCTTCGCTATAATCTCTAATCCAACCTCTAATAATTTGCTCTTCTCTGCAACTTGCTTTTGGGTTAATTCGGTTAACTTTTTAGAGACTAGGTCGTTAGTTTGCGAGTGAAGGTTGGATTGGGATATTTCTGTCAGAGAATTTTCAGTGACGGGTGTAGACTGCCTTCCTATTCTAGGAGTTAATGGCGTGGCAGAAAATGGTTCTTTTTCGTGAAAGCCTTGTCGAGACCGTTGTGAGGTGATCGACGATTCTAACCCTGGAGTTGAGAGAGTAGCAGAATCCAATTTTCCTCTAGAGTTAAAGGGTGATGAAAAATTATTACTTGAGAACGGACTTCGTAAGAAACTGAATCCAGAGCGTTTTACCTCTTTTTCCTCAGGATAATTTTCAGCTATGTCTTTTGATTCTTTTAAATCTTTTTCAAGTTTTTTTATTTTATCTTTGGCATCTGCGATTGGAAGCTCAATAGCTTTGATTTTTTCTGCAATCGCCTTAACTTCAGCTTGCGCAAAATCCAAAGCGTTTATAGCTTTTTGTAATGGAGAGTTCACTTCATGAGGATTTTTTACATTTAAAACACTAGGATGTGGATCGATTGGGGGTTCAGGGTTTATCGAGTTTTTATCAATTTCTTTAGCTATTCCAAGCTGCATTTCTGCCTCAAATAACTTCCTTATTGCTTGTTGATAGGCCCACTTATGTTCAAGGAGTTCTTCTTCCAATTCAGCCATTAACAACTCAGCATTTACTTTTGTTTTATTAGCCTTTTCAATGCGTTCGATAACTTTACTTTTTTCTTTAAAGACTCCCCAAGCATCCGTTTCATAAGCTTTTGCATCCGTTATCTGTTTCGCGATGGCAAACGGAGACTTGATCTTTTCTTCTAAGCTTAATGCTGAAGCAGAATTAATTGTTTCACCAATCGCGCTGAATTTGCCTATTTGGTGCTCTGCTTGAAGAAACGCAATCTGGTATCTTAGTTTGAATTCATAATCTGCCAAAGAAAAATTAGCTGGCAATTGCTCAGTTGATTGCTGCAGCTCGAGGGCAGCTGTAATGGTTGATTTCGCCGTTTGTAAACCGGATGAATCGGACTTGCTTATTATTAACTTACTCTCGAGAAAAGAGGCATTATCTTTCGTTAATTTACTATCTTCAAGTATTTTTTCTATTCGATAAGCTACGACTGCCTTCTGAACGTGATTCATTAAATTTTTTAAAACTTGAGCGTCAGGCAAAACAGCTTCCGGGGTAAGATGTTTTTCTAACGTTTTTATAGCAACTGCTACCTTGCTCTTATATTCATCCACAGTACTAATTTCTTTGGATGAACTGGTCTTTGCTTCATTTTTAAAACTCTTAAAATCGCTGAGAAATTTTTCAATTCCGTCCTTGGTTACTACTTCATATTTTTTTTCTTCTAATTCTTTGGGTTTTTCTTCAGCCAAGCTTTTATTCATGTTATAAAAATACGATGAGGTTGTTAGTAACATCGATTCAATGTTGATCAACCTTGGTTTTAGTTTGTCACCAAATCTTCCTCCAACTAAATTAATAGCTGACTGATTTATCTCCATTAACATTAGCCAACATTCAGTTGCTTCGGTATAACTCAAATTCTGTGTTGTTAATTTATTTTGTAATTCCTTAGCTATTTCCGTCCATTTTTTTTCAAAGTCCAAATATGTATCGTGATATATTAATGTCTGTTCTTGAAAATGGTTTACTCGTTCTTGAACCTTGTCTATACGTTGCTGTCGATTTTTATAAATTATTGTGTCTCTAGCCTGCTGGTTATCATTTATTGTATCGCTCATTGCTTCCAGTTTATTAACTGACACTTGCGCACGCACGACGTGCCCTTCTATAACGGCTAGTTCAGCTCTGGCATGCAGATATTCCATAATCGCATATAGGCTTGAGTTGCCTGCGGTAAGGCTGGCGAGCTTCTCAATATATTTGGTTTGCCAGTCGCCTATTTTATCCTTAATCTGCTCATCCCAAATGCATTGGTAATATTCATCTGCAAAAATCAGCACATTGTAACAATACTTTAGAAGGTCGATATCTCTTAAAAATTCTTCTTTTCGGAGCAACTGGGCCTTCTTTTTTATATCATCCATTGAAGGAATTGGAACAACTGGGGTGTTTTGCGCACTACTGCTGTGATTAGAAGAGGAAGAGGAGGATGAAGATGATGATGAGATTTTATACTTCTCGTCCTGTTCCGATACTAGCTGGGATTGATCGGGAAGTTCTGATTTTGATTCGTTAACTTTCTCGCTTAAATTTTGCTCTGCCATGAAAAACCTCAGAAAAATTCTTAAAAAATTGGCAAAATATTGCATTTACCAAGTATGTTGTGGGTAATATGACCCTGTAATCGATTGGGGCTGAGTTCCATGCCGAATATGCTGTGCCCCGTATCCTTTGAGGCAGGCATTGTAAAAGGACAAATAGCTCGAACTGGTTATTTACCCGTAGGCGGGAAGTTGAGCCTATATCTTCAAGTCTTTGGTAGAAGAAGAACTTATGAAATTTAAGTCTGCTTTAATAATATACTCCCCCTAACCTTCTGCGCAAGGGATGATGTTGGGGGGGAGCACTGTGTGCCCTCTCTCGTAAGGGTCGTTGTTGAATAATTGGCTCCCATTTTTGAAAAAGCACTGTATCTCCTTTTGCGGGGGCTATGTTGAATTATTCTCTTCCTAACTATCCGAAACTCTATGATCCCCTCTCCCCTTGCGGGAGAGGGGATACAGTGCTTTTCCAAAAATGGGAGTGAATTATTCAACCCCCCCTTGCGGAAGAGGGATGCAGTGCTTTTTCAAAAATGGGAGCGAATTATTCAACACAGCCCCACCCCAAGGGGGCGAGGAATTGTTTACGGCAACGTTAAGACTGTATTTTGATTTAAAGACATCGGATTGTCAGGAGCGGTTAGAAACACTGGAGCAGGACGTTTCGAATTACCATCACCATTGATAGATGCCACAATGAAGGTAACTACTCCGGTACTGTCTGTGGTAAAGGAGGCACTGCCGTTATTGCCATTCATATCTGGCAGGAAACCTAATTGCGTACTGCCGTTACCACACGAAGTGCTACCTGGTGTCTGAGTGACGCGGCCGGAGCAAATCTGGCGATAATAACCATTATCAGCAGTCAAAAAGTATTTAACCTGTTTTATATTATAAGTGGTATTTGGCTTTAAGCTTAGTTGTAAGTAAGTCCAAAAAACCTGTAGAAGATTGCTGTCTTGATGAGTCATACCTAAGGTCATAATACCGCTGGTGCTATAGCTCGCAGGAGGAGTCAATACCAAACCCTTTACTGATAGCGGCGGCATTTGCATAGTGTTCGCTGTTTGTCCATTAGCTAGGCTATTAACGTTCACGGTCCATTGCAGATTAGTTTGGCCCAAGTCACTATAGGATGGAAACCCAATGGCAATTTTTGGTACTGCAGAGTAATTAATGAAACTCGGCGCATTATTAGGCGCAGTAAACCCAAAGTTACTATCATTGATTACTGGATATTTTACGGAATTAGCAGCAGTCATAAAACCCTGTACCGTGCTGGAATTAACCATAGCAGCCGACTGGTAAACGCCCGCTCCTGCGTCTGGGTTTATAGCATCCACCGCGCTTTGGAATGTCGGGTCCGTATATTGATAAAACAAAGTCGGATCTGGCGTTACAGTGACCGCACGCGTTGCACTGTCAGCTATCAATGAAGTGGTATTCTTTACCTGTAAATTGATATTAACCAGGCCACTATTACTACTCAATTCAGAAGCATCGATTTGCTGGGGGGAGTTAATTAATTGCCTACGCAGGTATTGATTACTACTATTGTCAGTAGCAACCACCCAATTGGCAGCTTTATAGCCGGAATCCGCGCCAGTCAAGGTGAAGTTAGCGCCAGTCCGTCCCGAAACCATAAAATCACTGAGCTTAATACCATTATCGATATCATCAAACTTGATTGATGATGGAATATCAGAATCTGTTGCCAGTTTTAACACGGGAGCAACATCCACTGTAAAAGGTTTGGGTTGCGTAGCCTGACCCGTCTGATTACTAATACAGGTCAACTGAATTTGTGGCGGGGTGTCGGTTGCTGGTACCCCACCCTTTGCTGGTGAACCACCCACATTAACATTCGGATCGTTAATAAATCCTGCTGGATTATTTGGATTCGGCACCAGCCAGCTAACATTAGATTGTATTTTGCAGCTATAAGAGGTTGTTGCACCAGAAGTATCGGTCACATAGCTAGAATCAATATTTACAGCATATTGGAACCGACCAGGCTCTCCCCCGTAAATAACCGGTAAAAGTTTACCAGTCCAGGTTGGAATGGGTTTGCTGGTATCTCCGGTCGTGGTGACCATGACGCCCATGGGAACTGAGGTATTAGAGGTATTATTATAGGCCAACACCTGAGCGGTTAACGGTGTGCCAATATCCGCAATATTATTGTATGCCGGATTATTCACAGTCATATATAAGTAGTATTTGCCTCCGGACTCGGAAACTGTCCAATTGGGATCTGTGGGGTTTTGCAGAGCGAATTTTAACGCAGGTTGCTGAGTTCCATCTAGATTCCCCCTGGTATCGGTAGTAATCAATTGCCCCAGCTCTATTCCAGCGGTTGTACTATTGAACTGGATGCTGCCACTGGGTTTATCAACCCAAGCTGGCAGGGTCTGCTGGATGGTATTGGTAAATTGGTGATCGATGTAAAGACCCGAGGCCTTGCTTAGAGCGCGAATTGTCACTGTGAAATTACTAGCCGCTGAAGTTGGCACGTCGCCATTTGGCTCCAGGCATGTAGAAGCCTTGCCAGCTATTGTGCAAGATTGAATTTGTAACCAGGTGGGTAAATCACCATTTTGTACTGAAAAAGATAATGTGTCATTGGTTACTGGCCCGGTAAATAATGAGTTCAAATCTAATTCAGAATAAGGATAACCCATTTGTGCAGCTAAGATATCACCTGATGGCGCGGGATTCCCTAAGGCCGGATCTGCAATTAAATTCACCGCTACTGTACCGCCCGCTCCATCTATGGAAGTGCTGTTTTTGGCCATAACTGTAACGTCAATAGGCGGCTGGCCATCGGTTATTTCACTAGGATCTCCCGGGGCTTTTTTCACTAAATAATAATCAGTACCCGATTGGACAATGCCCCACGTCGTGTTATCAAAGTTGTTACCTGGAACAAATGAGATATTAAGATCAGTGCCAGCCGTCACATAGTCATTGAGATGTATGGTCGTCTGTGGACTTGTGCCGTCATAATACAAATCTTGTGCAGCCAAGGTATTCCATTTGGGTAATGTTTGAATAATAGGCACATTAGTGAAGGTAATTGATTTTGAATTACCTGAGGCTGTGCTGGTAACTTTCAGCGTCACAGTAAAGGTTGTACCTTGATCGTTTGGCACATTACCATTACTAACCAATTGATTGCCGTTAACACTCAGCCAGGAAGGATTTGTCCCCTCAAACTCAAAGGTGAGAATATCGTTTGCTATAGAAGATTTAGCAATCTGACTTAAATCCACGCTGTAGGAATAGCCCATATTAGCGCTGGGGAGAATATCGGTGGTCCAATCCGGTGCTGGCAGGGTGTTATCAGCCATAATATTGATCAACACGCCATTATCCTTGCCGCTTACTGAAGTGGAATTTTTAGCCAATACCGGGATAGAAGGTTGGCTACCTATCTCGCTTGGATCACCAGGGGCTAGTTTAACCAGATAATAATCGCTGCTGCCTGGCTGATGCATAATCTGCCATTTATCAGGGTCGAAACCCGTTCCCGGCAGGAAGGATAATCCCGCTGAAGTGGCTGCAGTCACGTACTGATTTAAATGAATAGTAGTCTCAGGGCTGGTGCCATTATAGTTTAAGTCGCTAATTGCTGTTTGATCCCAAGCCGGCAAAAGATTACTAACCTGTATGGTGAAGTCCTTACTGATAGTCTTATTGGAGGCCAAGCTTTTTACCGTTACGGTAATGGGCAATGTGGGGGCTCCAGCATCAGTGGCTGCGGTGGGTATTATTTCTGAGTTTTCCAGCAAGGTTTGCTGAGTTGCACCGTCATAGCTTGAGGTCAACCAAGGTACATTGGTTAAATCTACTGAGATGGTGCAAGCATCATTTGGCTGACAAATAAACAAGTTATTCAACGGATAATTGTAAGTTTGTATCGCTTGGCCTGCAGTTGCACCCGCCAGTGAATTGTTATTCCATCCGGGACCTGGCAGTTGTGAATCAGCTGTAGTCGTGACTTGTATGAACTTAGAAACCGGTGCGTCCGATGTATTATTATAAGCGACTACTTGAGCATCAATCGGGGTGCCCACGTTAGCGGCGTTATTATAGGCCGGATTATTTTCGGTCATGTATAAATAGTATTTGCCACCGGTTTCCGAAATGGTCCAATTAGGATCTGCTGAATTCGCCATGGCGAAATGCAATGCAGGCTGTTGGGTGCCCTGTTGATTTCCGCTTGTATTCGGGGTAATAAATTGACCCAATTCTATTCCAGTTGTAGTGCTATTAAACTGAATGTCGCCACTGGGATTGCTGATCCATGCTGGTAGGGTTGCTTTGATAGGGGCGGTAAATTGGTGATCATAATAAAGACCAGATGCCTTACTTTGAGCACGAATTGTCACTATGAAGTTATTACCAGCTGAAGTGGGCACGTCGCCATTCGGCTCCAGACAGATAGAGGCATTGCCATTTATTGTACACGGTTGGATTTGTAACCAGTTCGGCTGATCTCCATTTGGGAATGTAAAGCTAAGGATATCCCCAGAAACCGGACCGGTAAATACTGCATTTAAATCGGTTTGTGAATAGGGGTAGCCCATATCCGCATCTAATAGATTGCCGATCTGGATGGGCGTGCCCAATGCGGGATCAGCTATTAAATTAATAGCCACTGCGCCACCATCACCATCTATGGAGGTACTATTAATAGCCATTATTTGAATGGATGGCTGAGTATCTACTTCGTTAGGATTGCCGGGAGAAAGTTTTACCAGGTAATAATCACTACTGCCTGGTTGATGCTGGATCTGCCATTTACTGCTATCAAAACCGGTTCCGGGTGCGAAGGAAATATTGGCATTAGTACCGGCCACCACGTAATTATTTAGATGGATTGTGGTATTTGGGCTGGTGCCGTCATAGTACAAGTCAACAGCAGGCAGGCTATCCCATTTAGGCAATGTTTGTATAATCGGGATATTGCTAAAAATGAAGCTAGTCTCTAATCCAGATGCAGTGCTTTTAGCTATGATCTTCACCGAAAATGGGGCGGCGCTAGTTTTTGGCACCAATCCATTATCAACGGTGGGATCACTGCTTAAGTTACCGTTATTAAGAGTTAACCAGTCAGGATGTTTACCAATAGCGGCATCCGTGTCGTCAAATGTAAAGGTAAATCTATCACTGCCCACGTTAGAGGTAGAGACTTTCTCATTTAAGTCAACGATTCCAGTCTTATCAGCATCACCATAACTAAATCCCATATAGGCATCAGAAATAGAGGTGCCATTCCAAACAGGCGCTCCCAGGTTATTATCCGGCAAGACATGCACTTTAATTAACTGTGGATGTGTTTCCTGGGTAGGATCACTCGAGGTGCTGTTATGAGCCACTAAACTCAGTGGAACAATAGTATCCAGATCAGCAGGCAGAGGGTCCGAGCCCGTTGTGCGACGGAGATAATAATTGCCGCTAGCGTCTTTTTCTATTTTCCAGTTGCCATCTACCATTTGCTGATTGGGGAAGCTGATGCTTAGGTTATTAATCCCTGAGGTGATAAATTTATTTAACTCTATACCTTTACTAGTGTCGTCATAGAGTATGCTCCATTCCGTATAATCCTGGTTTGAATCCCAACCGGGCAATGTTTCAATAATCGGCACATTGCTAAAGGTAAAGGTAGTTTGATTGCCAGATGCTTTGCTAGTTGCGGTTATGGCTACCGTAAAAGTCGCTCCGGCAGTAGTTGGAACTAAGCTAGAACTTACTAAATGACCGTTCTGATCAATATTCAACCAGGAAGGATGTGGATTTATCTTATCGTCAAAAGCAAAGGTAAAGATGTCGCTGGCTTCGCCTGTTGTGATAACCATGTTATTTAAATTGACTATGGGCGTGTTAGTGCCATCACCATAGGTATAACCCATTTTAGCATCAGGAAGTTTAGTGATCGTCCAATCCGGCCCGGGCAGGCTACCATCATCGAGAATATTAACTAGCACGCCACTAGCTTTGCCACTGACCGAAGTCAGGTTTTTAGCTAAAACTGGAATTGCTTCCTGGGTACCTATTTCATCCACATCACCAGGAGCTAATTTTTTCAAATAATAATCCGAGGTACCGGTCGGATTGATAATTTGCCATTTATTAGGATCAAAATCAGTGGAGGGCGCAAATGTTAAGCCAATATTAGTGTTCACAGAAATATAATCATTCAAATGAATCATTGTATCGGGGCTTGTGCCGTTATATATAACGCTGGCTATAGACGTTTGATCCCATATCGGCAATACATTGGTAATCTGTATGTTAAAGGCTTTACTAATAACCTTACCGGACGCCAGACTCTGTACGGTTACAGTAATGGGTGCTGAAGGTCCCTCGGGATCGACTGCAGCTGCCGGGACTTCCGCTGAATTTTCTAAGAATGCCTGCTGAGCGCCATTTAAATAATGAGACTGCAGCCAATTAATCTGACTTAAATCCACTGCAATTGAGCAATAATCATTTGCTGCGCAGTTAAATAGGTCATGAAGAGGATAAGAATAGCTTTGTACAGGCTGTCCAGCTGTTGCGCCGTCGGGGACATTGTTACTCCACTCGGGACCATTTAATTGTGAATCGGGTGTTGAGATCACTTGAATGCTATGAATTACAGCGGAGTTAGAAGTATTATTATAAGCATCTATTATTGGCTCAGGATAAACGGGTTGGCCAACGAGGTTTGCGTTATTGTAAGCGGGGTTGTTAGTGGTCATATGCAGGTAATAGGTGCCTGCTGTTTCAGTTACCTGCCAGTTTGGATCGTTGGGATTATGCATTTTGAAGTATAAAGCCGGTTGCTCACTTCCACCTTGGTTGCCGGAGTTGCTGGTAATAAACGGGTTCAACGCAATACTTGTAGTATTATCGTTAAACTGTACAACTCCACTTGGATTGTTTATCCAGCCAGGCAGTTTCTGAATAATATTTTTCGTAAATGACTGATCTATATAATGACCCGAAGCCTTGCTTAAAGCACGAATGGTTACTGTGAAACTTGGACCGGCTGATGTTGGAACGTCACCATTTGCCATGAGACAGTACGAAGGCTGATTGCCAATGGAGCAGGGTTGTATTGCTAACCAAGAGGGGTTGCCGTTCGGGAAGCTAAAGGTCAAGGTATCGTTTGACGCAGGAGCGGAAAACACCTCATTTAAATCCACTGTAGCATAAGGGTAGCCCATATCCGCATCCAGGATATCCCCCTTCAATATAGGTGGGCCGATTTCAGGATCAGCAATCAAGTTTATGGCTACCACACCCTCAGCACCATCAATTGAAGTAGTGTTTTTTGCTAATAGGGAAATGGACAGACTATTACCAATCTCCCCAGGATCGCCAGGACCCAATTTTTTCAAATAGTAATCGCTACTGCCTGCCTGATGTATGATCTGCCATTGGTTAGAATCGAAATTTGTGCCAGGAGCGAAGGCAACTCCTGCATTAGTTCCTGCTGTAATGTAATCATTCAGATGGATCGTATTATCAGGACTGGTACCATCATAATAAATGTCGACTGGCGGCAAATCGTTCCATTTTGGTAAAACATTAATTACTGCGATATCAAAAGTCTTTGCAGGAAGCACTTTACCTGATTTGAGACTGCTTACTGCAACATCAAAAGTAACTATGCCTGAAGGATCCTGTGCTGCGGGCGGAACTATCTGATTGTTAACTAGCGTAACGGTACCATCGGTAGCTACTTGCACGTCTAACCATTTGGGTACATTGGTTAGAGCAAGGGTACATTGATCGCCCGTTGGGCATGTAACCAATTCATTAGCTACGTAGCTGTATTTAACATCACCCGCTGTGGTAGGAGGAACTGCAGCTCCACTCCAAGCTGGCGGTGACAAATCTGCATTGGGCGTCACATTAACTTTAACCAGATGAGGTTCGGTTGTGTGTGATGTGCTGTTAGTGGCGACTACAGGTACACTGATTTGTTTGCCAATATCATCAGTGGTAGCTGTGGGTAGGCGCGCCAGATAGTAGTCTGTACCCTCTTTTACGATTTTCCAATTAGTGGCATTAAAGTTACTTCCAGGGGCGATGGTTAGTCCATCACTGCCTTGAATGATATAGCTATTCAACGGTATTAAATGCGGATCACTGCTACCATCGAAATTTAGGCTTGGTATATTAGCTGGATCCTGCCAAACCGGTAACACATTGTTAATTAGAATACTGAAAGTTTTAACAGGTAAGGTCCCGCCGGATTTGGTACTTGCAGCGACATCAAAGCTCACTGTGCCTGAAGGATCTTGGGCGGCGGCAGGAACTGGCTGATTACTTATAAGTGAGGTAGTGCCATCTGGGTTGACCTTCGCATCCAGCCAAGTGGGCAGGTTTGACAAACCAATAGTGCATTGCTGATTAACCGGACAACTGACTAATTGATCCACAGTATAATTATAATCGGTACCGGCAGTAGTTGCGTCTGGATTTAGCCCGCTCCAACCTAAGCCATCGAGTATGGTTATGGTGAAAGTTTGCGACGCACTTAGATTCCCAGTCGCTTTTTGGCTTGTGGCGGTTACGGTGATTTGAACTGATGAGGGAGCATCAGTTGGCACCGGATCTACACCTTCCAATGAATGTCCATCAGCACCAATTTTTAACCAAGATACATTCGTGTCTAAAGTCATGTGATAGGTATCATTCGCTAGACCTGGCGTATATAACTTGTCCGCTAAATCTATCGTAGGATAGGTTACCCCTTGCTGCGCATTTTCCAAGGTATTGTTAGTCCATACGGGGATGCCTGGATTAATAATCAGACTAAATGATATAGATGAGCTCTGCTGGGAGGCTGTGCTTTTAGCCGTTATTTGCACCACCATGGGGGAAGTAGCGTTTTCTGGAACAGCTTCATTCCCAACCAAAGTATGGCCATCAGAACTTAATTTAAGCCAAGTGGGCGGGTTATCCAGACTGAATTGATAGGTATCAGAGCCAGCGCCCGGAGTACGGACTAATGACAGCAGGTTAGTGCCAGAATAAATTTCATTGTATTGCGCTGGATTTAAGTCGCCACTCCAAATGGGCGCGCCTGGCCGAACATTGATCACCAGGGTGCCTTCTATGCTTTTATGGGTGAAGTTACTGGCGGCGGTCATCTGTATCTGAACTTCTTTGGGTGACGACTCAGGAATATCACCCTTTCCTTGCAAGATACCAGTTGTTGAATCTAAAGCTAGCCATGATGGCAATGAATCTGCAGAAAACGTGTATTGATCATTAATATTATTTGGTGTGGTTACATAGTTATTAAGGTTTATAGGGGTATTGTTAGCATTATAAACAGCGTCATAATATCCATCTGGTAAATCCGTATTAGTCCAAATGGGCGAACCAGTCTCCGTTACCGTCAAGCTGAATACTTGTTCAGCGGACTTGCCATCGCCACTGCTGGTCGCTTTTACCTTCAGTTCTACTGGTGAGGTCTGATTGTTCGGTACTTCTCCCGTTAAGGAATGACCATCCGCGCCAATCTTCAACCACGATACGCTAGGTGACTCTAGTTCCATTTTGTAAGTATCTTTTGGTATGCCCGGAGTAAATAGCTTGCCCGATAGATCTTCTGTATAGGTGACCCCTTGCTGTGCATCAGACAGGTTTTGATCCGTCCATACTGGCGCACCTGGGTTGATAGTTACGCTAAATGCGTGTTGGGTGGTTAAAGAGGAAGCAGTACTTTTTACGCTAATCAAGACTGTTACCGGACTGGGGTCCGTATCAGGAACAGGTGATTGACCAATAAGGGAATGGCCATCCGCACCTAATTTCAACCAACCTGGCGCTTGATCCAGAGTAAATTCATAGTTATCAGAAGGCGCACCGGGAGTGCGTACTAGTGGCAGTAAATTCACATCGCTGTAAGTCACATTATATTCAGCAGCAGGCAGATTACCGCTCCAGACAGGGGAACCTGGCAGAACTTTGAGTTCTAATACACCGGGCGTACTGATCTGTCGACTATTAGTTACGATGACATTCAACTCAAGCACTTGAGGAACATTTTCAGGTATAGCAACTTGAGTTCCCGTTAGAGTATGGCCATCACTGGCTAGACTTAACCAAGAGGGCAAGGGCTGAACAAACTTAAAGCTAAAAGTATCATTTGGGTTAGTTGGGGTGCTGACATAAGTATTTAAATCTACAGTTGAGCTATACACTGCGTCATAATGTCCATCCGGCAGGTCGGTCGAATTCCAGATAGGGGCGCCGACTTCTGTTACCGTCAAGCTGAATACTTGATCAGCTGACTTGCCATCACCATTGCTGGTCGCTTTTACCGTCAGTTCTACTGGTGAGGTCTGATTGTTCGGTACTTCTCCCGTTAAGGAATGACCATCCGCGCCAATCTTCAACCACGATACGCTAGGTGACTCTAGTTCCATTTTGTAAGTATCTTTTGGTATGCCCGGAGTAAATAGCTTGCCCGATAGATCTTCTGTATAGGTGACCCCTTGCTGTGCATCAGACAGGTGTTGATCCGTCCATACCGGTGCACCTGGGTTGATAGTTAAACTAAATGCGTGTTGGGTGGTTAAAGAGGAGGCAGCACTTTTTACGCTGATCAAGACTGTTACAGGATTTGGATCCGTATCAGAGACAGGTGATTGGCCAATAAGGGAATGGCCATCCGCACCTAATTTCAACCAACCTGGCGCTTGATCCAGAGTAAATTCATAGTTATCAGAAGGCGCACCGGGAGTGCGTACTAGTGGCAGCAAATTCACATCGCTGTAAGTCACATTATATTCAGCAGCAGGCAGATTACCGCTCCAAATAGGGAAACCTGGCAGAACTTTGAGTTCTAATACGCCGGACGTACTGATCAGTTGACTATTAGTTACGATTACCTTCAACTCAAGCACTTGAGGAGCATTTTCAGGTATAGCAACTTGAGTTCCCGTTAGAGTATGGCCATCACTGGCTAGACTTAACCAAGAGGGCAAGGGCTGAACAAACTTAAAGCTAAAAGTATCATTTGGGTTAGTTGGGGTGCTGACATAAGTATTTAAATCTACAGTTGAGCTATACACTGCGTCATAATGTCCATCCGGCAGGTCGGTCAAATTCCAGATGGGGGCCCCGACTTCTGTTACCGTCAAGCTGAATACTTGATCAGCTGACTTGCCATCACCATTGCTGGTCGCTTTTACCTTCAGTTCTACTGGTGAGGTCTGATTGTTCGGTACTTCTCCCGTTAAGGAATGACCATCCGCGCCAATCTTCAACCACGATACGCTAGGTGACTCTAGTTCCATTTTGTAAGTATCTTTTGGTATGCCCGGAGTAAATAGCTTGCCCGATAGATCTTCTGTATAGGTGCCCCCCTGCTGTGCATCAGACAGGTTTTTATCCGTCCATACCGGCGCACCTGGGTTGATAGTTACACTAAATGTATGCGAGGTGGTCAATAACGAAGTAGTGCTTTTTGCGCTGATCGAGACGGTTACAGGAGTTGGATCCGTATCAGGAACGGGTGATTGGCCAATTAAAGAATGTCCATCTGCGGCTAATTTCAACCAACCTGGCGCTTGATCCAGAGTAAACTCATAATTATCGGAAGTCACACCCGGGGTGCGTAGTAGTGGCAGCAAATCAGCGCCGCTGTAAGTTACGTTATATTCAGCAGCAGGCAGATTACCGCTCCAGATAGGGGAACCTGGTAGAACATTGAGCACTAATACGGCGGGGACACTCATCAGTTCGCTATTAGTTACGACCACATGCAGTTCAACCACTTTTGGAGCATTTTCAGGAATTGCAACTTGAGTTCCCGTCAGAGTATGGCCGTCACTTGCCAGGCTTAACCAAGCAGGTAAAGGCTGAATAAACTTAAAGCTAAAAGTATCATCTGGGTTAGTGGGGGTACTGACGTAAGTATTTAAATCTACAGTTGAGCTGTATATCGCGCCATAACGTCCGTCCGGTAGATCGGTTAAATTCCAGACAGGAGCGCCGGGTTTGGTCACTATCAACTTAAATTTTTGAGTAGCGCTTAGATTACCTAAAGCTGCCTGGCTAAACGCCGTCACGGTAACAATTACAAATGCAGGAGCATCTGCTGGCACAGGCCCATTGCCCACCAGAAAATGACCATTTTGAATTTTCAACCAACTGGGGCTGTCTGAATCCAACGTCATTTGATAGGTGTCCCCAGGCAGTCCCGGCGTGTACAGTTTCGGAGATAAGTCTACGCTTTCATAAGTTATTTGCTGCTGCGCAGTGGGCAACGTTTCATCTATCCAAACAGGGATCCCCGGCTGGATATTGATTACTAAGGTGGCGGAAGTGCTTGCTCCAGTTACAGTACTAGTCACAATAACAGCAACCTCAAAAATCCGAGGGGCAGTATCTGGAATATTCTGTAAACCTTTAAATGTTCCATTAGCTTTGTCAAAACCTAACCAAGAAGGTAAAGACTGGGATGGGTCTAGACTGAAAGAGTATTTGTCGTCACTATTTTTAGGTGTAGTTACATATTGATGCAAATCCACCAATGGATAAACCGTATTGTACTGACCATTAGGTAAATCAGTTTGTGTCCAAATAGGGGAATTCGGTTTAGTTATAGTTAAATCAAAAGTGTGAATAGCGGCTGTAGTATTAGGCGCATTTTCACTGACTGCAGTCATGGTAACCTTTACAGAGTCAGGTGCATTGCTTGGCACATCTCCGTTCGCTACTAAATAATGATTATTATCAATTTTTAGCCAAGAGGGACTGTTAGACGATAATGTCATCTTATATGTGTCACCAGGCAGGCCAGGTGTACGAATTTTGGGCGATAAGTCTACACTCTCATAAGGTATACCTTGCTGGGCATCAGGCAAAGTGTTGTCTATCCAAACTGGATTTCCTGGCCCTATATTAATTATCAAAGTTGCTGAGGTACTTGCGTTAGATATAACGCTGAATACAGTTACATAAATTTCCTGCACTTTCGGCGCACCATCCGGGATAGGCTGGGTGGCTGTAATAGTGCCGTCATCATTTAATTTCAACCATGAGGGCAAGGGCTGATTCAAGGAAAACTTGTACTGGTCATTCGCGTTATTGGGGGTTTCCACATATTGGTGCAAGTTAGTGGTGATGTAGGGAGAACCATATTGACCGTTGGGCAAATCTGTCTGCTTCCATATTGGTGCCCCCGGCTTAGTTATATCCAATTTAAATGTCTGAGTGGCACTAAGATTACCCTTGGCACCCAGGCTCAGGGCAGTTATTGTGACACTCACTGCAGTAGAAGCATTGCTGGGAATAGGCCCATCAGATGTTAAATAATGGCCATTTACAATCTTTAGCCACGCTGGATTAACTGCAGTAGGCGTCAAAGTCATTTGATAAGAATCGCCTGGCAATCCAGGGGTATGCAATTTTGGCGACAAATCTATCGTTCCGTAACTCACTCCTTCTTGTGCATCTGGCAAAGTATTGTCTGTCCAAACAGGAACGCCCGGCTGAATAGTTATGGTTAATATCCCAGAGGTGCTTTGGCCCGTTTGCGTGTCATTTGCCGTCACATACAGCTGTAAATCTTTGGATGCACTTTCAGGGATATTTTGCACGCCTTTTAAGGTGCCATCACTGCTTAGCTGCAGCCACACCGGCAAAGGTTGATTCTCTTTAAAAGTATATTGGGTATTAGCATCCCCAGGAGAGCTCACGTAAGCCTTCAGGTTAATGGTTGAATAAGTTACGCCATATTGGCCGTCCGGCAATTTATCGGACCAAACAGGCGCGCCTGCATTAACCTGTAATTCAAATGTTTTTGCACTGGATTGGTGCAAGGTTTGGCTAGTCACTTCAAGCTCAACCGGAACCGGTTTTGTATCTGCTTGCTGCACACTGCCATTAGCTACCAATAAATGCTGATCCTTTAGCTGAATCCAAGAAGGGCCCTTCAATAGTTTGAATGTATAGGTGTCCTTGGGCAGATCTGGCGTGCTAACAAATCCTGTGGAGGTTCCACTATTTTTTTCCAGATCCACTTCGGTATCTGGGTAAGGATAATTAGTGTTGATAGTCGCTGCCGGCAAAAATTTGTTAGTCCATTCAGGACCAGCATAGATCACCGTCAGGCCAAAAGTGCGGGTTTCAGTGATAGGTTGTTTTAAACCGGATTTTGTACCAATAGCGGTAATGCTGACGTTGTATTGCCCCTCCAGATTCTGATCGCCTGGAATAGGAGCTTTTGAGGATACTGTTGCCTCATAAGGCGATTTTTGAGTAATAATAATATTTAATGCTTTGGCATAATCTTGCCCTGCCGCGGTCTTAGCCTTGCCGGCTGCTTTGTTAGCAACTGCAGGCGTAATTGATAATGTAAATTTCACCTGATCATACATTTTCTGATCAAATTGAAAATATTTTTTTGTCTCAACAGGATCAATAGTTTGCCCAATAGCTTTAGTCTGGGATGGAATAGCCTGAGAAGCAATAAAGAATTTTTTAACAGCCTCATCTTTGACTGCCAAAACACGGTTATAGTAAAGAACCGGTGTGTCTATCCAGCTTTTTAATTCAGCAAAGCCGCCGCCAGCTAAATTATCCATTGAGTATGTTTTTGGAGCAGGGTAACTGAGGCCCAACACAACGCTATTGGCGTTTGGTAAATTACCACGACTATCCTGGCGTAACCCTCCCAGGGATAATTCAAAGTTTTTTGGCAACAACTTGCTGACTTTAGCGTTATATTCCGTGCTGGAAGCAGTATTATTTACCGAAGCTGATACTTTTAGGGTGGGGTGGAATACATGGCCAAGCTCTACTTTATATGCCACCGTAGAATTATTTTGTCCATTTTCATACATCGTGTCATAGATAACTTGGCTATAACCTGCTCCCAAAGCTAGGGTTGTAGTGGACAGCGGCAAAATATTAACTGTTGCCAATCCGGTGGTTTCTTGGCCACCGGCTATTCGACGTAAATTCACAAGGGCATCATCGCCCTCATAAAATATAATGTCAGAAAGATTTTTACTTTGCGCCTTAGCAAAAACTCCACTTATTTCCAGGCTATGAACTATTCCCTGGCGTAGCAAATATTGATAAGTGGCGCCGACACCATGTTGATATACCCAGTTGTTTATACTGCCACTTTCAAAATCATAAGGGAGATTTTGGCTTAAATATTCATAAGTTAATTTAATCTGATGTCTGTCATTGATTTTATATCCGCCGGTGATATTGGCACGCCATTCATTACCACCCAAAGAAGCTTTAGCTGCAATACCTAAGCTTTCGTTAAACATTTGTAGGTAACCCAAGCCAAATATCCAATTCAAATCGGAATCATATCTAAGGCTGGCAGTTAAAGGCCCCTCAAGACCCCAAGTGCTGGAATTCAAAGGCAGGCTTTGAATATCGGAAGGGTTCCAGGTTTGCTGCGATTTCTGGCGCCAGCATAAATCTGGATTAGGAGTCAGATTGCAATCAACGTTATTAGTATTGCTAGCGGAAACATTTTGATCGCTTTGGGCCAAACTCAAGGGTGCAGGAACAGCCATACAAGCTGCAATTAGAAAAACTGATAGTAATATTCTAGATATAAGAGATTTCATTCCGTGCGCCCTTCACAATTCCAAAACCTAAGGTAGCGCCCACTCCCTGGCAATGCTCACAGACTAACAACGGCATCCTTGCCTAAAAATCTGTTTAAATATAATTTTGACTGCACAATATGCTGATAAGGGTTCCTATATAAGATAAGTAATTTTATTATATTCTAGCAATTATCTTTAATTTTTTCCCACCAATCTATTGGCAGATAGGATAAATTAAAACTGATTTCTTAATTTATTGCAAGTATTTATTAAGATTATTTTAAGGTTCCCAGTTATTAATATATTTTCCTCCTTATGGACATTTTTTTAACTATACCCGAAATCCTAAGTGTATCGGGTATAGACATTAATCCAGACTCTTAGTGACTATTTCATACAAGTCACTCGAAAGTTTAGGTTTAGCCGCAATGCGCTCCAACTCCTGCTTCATTAGGGCCTGACGGGTGGTATCGAATTTTTTCCAGCGGGTCAAAGGTTCTAGGAGGCGTGCTGACATTTGTGAATTATAATGATCTATTTCCAGCACGTGATCGGCGAGAAAAGTATAACCTTCCCCAGTAATATCATGGAAATTAACAGGATTGCCCGTGCAAAAAGCACCGATAATCGCACGGATTCGGTTAGGATTTTTAATATCAAATGCCGGATGCTTGGTAAACGATTTCACTACTTGCAAAGTATTTGGTAACGAAGATTGCGCCTGCAGACTAAACCATTTATCTACCACCAATGACTCGTGCTGCCAGCGGTAATAAAACCCAAACAACGCTTCTTTTCGGGCATCACAATCAATATTGTTTAAAGCTTGCAAGGCTCCCATTACGTCAGTCATATTATTTGCCGCATGGAACTGTGCTAAACACAAACTGTAAAACTCACTATCGCCCAAATGCGCCAGATAGGCTAATGCGAGATTTTTTAAACGCCGCTGGCTCACTGATGCAGGGTCTAGAGTATAAAAATTTGGTGTATTGTGTTTATGATAATAGGCAAGCAGTTGCGGTTTGAGCTTTAAGGCGATATGTTTTCGTAGCCACTCGCGCACATCATGAATTGCATCCACGTCTGCTACACCCATTTGTTCAATCAGATAGGTTTCAGCTGGCAATATTAGCATTTCTGCAATTAGAGCTTTATCTAAGCTTTCATTCTCGAATATATTCCCTAATACATCTAAAAATTGGTATGGCGCACGCATCTCCAATTCTTGCTCGTAATTTTCAATCAAGCGCAACATAATTTTCAATGCTAACTGCTGGCTGGCATCCCAGCGATTAAAAGCATCTGTGTCATGCAGCATCAGAAAGATAAGGTCTTCTTCTGAGTAGTTGTATTGTAATTTCACTGGTGCTGAAAAATCCCTAAGCAATGAGGGCACAGGTTTTGATGTTACGTTAAAAAATTTGAATGATTCTGTATGTTGTTTAATATTTAATATTTGAGAACCTACCCCCCACTCTGGCTCTCCTTGTCGTTCCAGCGCTATTTCCTGGCCGTCCTCACCTATTAAGCCGATTGCCAAAGGAATATGAAAGTTTTCCTTTACGGGCTGGCCTGGAGTGGGCGGGCAAGATTGCATCACCTGCAGATTATAGGTTTGTGACTTGGCATCATAATCGTCTTTGATAGTTAAAACCGGTGTCCCGGATTGCTTATACCAACGTCTGAATTGAGTTAAATCTAATCCAGAAGCACTTTCCATCGCTTGGACAAACTCTTCTACTGTGACCGGGTTACCATCATTTCTGGTAAAATAAATGTCCATCGCTTTGCGAAATAAACTCGGACCCAATATAGTGTGTAACATACGAATAATTTCGGCGCCTTTTTCGTAAATTGTGACGGTATAAAAATTATTAATCTCTATATATGAATCAGGATAAACTGGATGCGCCATGGGGCCGGCATCTTGGGCAAACTGCACATTACGGATGGTCTTGGCTTCTTGGATTCGCTTGACCGTTTTGGAGGTATTTTCAGCAGTAAATTGATGCTCACGAAACACTGTAAGCCCTTCTTTTAGGGTGATCTGAAACCAATCGCGTACTGTGACACGATTTCCAGACCAATTATGGAAATATTCATGTCCGATCACAGCTAAGATATTGATATAATCTTCATCAGTAGCCACTTCAGGTTTGGCTAGAATATACTTATCATTAAATAAGTTCAGTCCTTTATTTTCCATAGCCCCAAAGTTGAAATCGCTGACCCCCACAACCATATACATATCTAAATCATATTCGCGACCGTAATTATCTTCATCCCACCGCATAGCTAGTTTTAAAGAATGCATCGCATGTGTGGCCTGTTCACCCTTACCAGGCTCAACATACACGGCAAGTTTGACGGCGCGCTCGGATTGCGTAATGAATACATCTTCTATAACGTCTAGGTTTCCGGCGACCAAGGCGAATAGATAGCAAGGCTTACGTGTTGGGTCTTCCCATTTCACCCAATGACGATTGTCGGCTAATTCGTGACTGTCTACCAAATTGCCATTAGATAACAAGACCGGGTAATTGGACTTATCTGAAGTGATGCAAGTGGTAAAGTGCGTTAACACATCGGGACGGTCTAAGAAATAAGTTATGCGCCGAAAACCGTGTGACTCACACTGAGTACAGAAAATATTCCTGCTTTTGTAGAGACCAGATAATTGCGTATTTTCTTGAGGTTTTATGCGAACCTCAGTTTCTAAAGTGAAAACATCAGGCACATCAAAAATTTTAAGATGCTGTTCATCCGTCTGATATTGCCCGGGGGCCAATTTAACCCCATCTAACAATACATTTTTAAGTTCCATAGCCTGCCCATCTAACACCAGAGTAGTTTCTTCTGTAAGGCCTTGTGGATTCCGACGCAGGTTGAGAATAGCTTTGACTAGCGCATGATCTTCGTGCAGATCAAAATGTAAAAATACATGGTCAAGTAAAAAATCGCTGGGTTTATAATCGGTTAAATTATGGACTTGGGGAGGATGGCTGTGCATATTATTATTCCCTGTATTTTATTTTGTGAGTATAAATAACGTAACGAGCGCTTCCGGCGCTTCTTTTACGCTACCTTGTAGAGTGCCACTGTCAGACTGGTGCAATGGGAGCTCATATTTCTAAATACTACATATTCCTGCATAGATCATAAACAGGTTTTTTTAAAGAGGGGAGTTATTATGCCTTCTGGTACCCAAACGGAGCAAGCAATAACCACAAAAACCTGCTATTAAAGATCCCGCCATAACTCCGAAACGAACCATAACCGGGTAACTAGAATCCGCATCACCAAATGCCAATTGGCCAATAAACAGACTCATAGTAAAGCCTACCCCGCATAACAAAGATACAGCAAATATTTGCAGCCAGGTTGCGCCATTTGGCATGGGCGCAATTCGTAGACGCACCGCTAACCAGGTCGTTACAAAAACGCCAATTTGTTTACCCACAAACAGCCCCGCCATAATACCAACGGAAAGTGGGGTAAATAATTCTTTAAAGTGAAAACCGGCAAAAGAGACGCCAGCATTAGCAAAGCTAAATAACGGTAAAATTGCATAGGCTACCCAGGGATGTATCCTCCCTTCTAAGACTTGAAGAGGGGATTGGATTTTCCCATTGACGGGTATTGTTAATGCTAATAAAACCCCGGCTAACGTAGGGTGAATCCCAGACTTTAACAGCAAAACCCATAATAAAATTCCAACCACTAGATAAGGTAATAACCGATTTACTCCTCGCATATTGAGCAGCAATAACAGCCCTACACATATAACAGAACCTACCAAGGGTAGCCAGGAAAGATGTCCCAGATAAAATACGGCGATAATAATAATAGCGCCTATGTCATCAAAAATGGCTAGAGCCATTAAGAATAATTTAACGGATAGAGGGACTCTCTTTCCTACCAAAGCTATGATGCCAAGTGCAAAGGCAATATCTGTAGCTGTCGGAATGGCCCAACCTTGCAACGCAAAGCTGTCATGCCGGTTCAATAAAATATAGATTAACGCAGGTGCTGCCATGCCACCTAGAGCGGCAATGCCAGGCAAACCCACTTTAGCTAAAGAATTCAACTCACCAATGATAATTTCACGCTTGATTTCTAGACCTACTAACAAGAAAAATATGGCCATCAGAAAATCGTTAATGAAGAAAGTCAATGTGCTAGAAATATGAAGTTTGCCTAATTGCAAGCTAAAGGGCGTATGCAATAGATGCTGGTAAAGGCCACTTAAAGATGAATTGGCAAATACGATAGCTAATACAGCCGCAGCAAAAAGAATGATCCCACTGCTTGTTTCAAGCCTGATGAATTCAGCAATTATTTGTAAGGGTTTAATTCTTCTTTTTGGGATGGCTGGGGTCATTTTATTTTAGTTGCCTCAGTGGAGAGGGGTAATTTGTGGCGTCATTCTGAACGAGCTTCCGAGCCGCGACCATTAGGAAGCGTTAACGTTCTCCAATAAACGCTTCCTAATGGTCGCGGCTCGGAAGATTTATCTATACCCGTTCCACTTAGGATTTCGGTGTTAGAGCAGCCCATCTTGCACTAATCTTCGTCCGATCTTCAATCGTAAAAACTCGAAAAGAATAACTATTCCTGCGTTTTTACTCAATCAGATCGAACAAATCTCAGCACAAGCTGGACTACTCTAACACCGAAATCCTAAGTGGAACGGGTATATTAATCTTCATACTCATAAATGGTTCGCTGGTTAAGCGGCTGCACCGGCCTAGCATTATGATCGATTATTTGATGACGGAAAAAATCTAATTGTTCGGTTGAAGCATTCAGAATTTTTTTCATGACAAGCCAGGTTACTCCTTCAGTGCAAGGGGGTGTTGTTAATGAACCCGAGTATATGTAATAGCCACTGTCTTTAGGAATGAGTTGAGCAGGGTCAAAAACTACCTTATTCTGCATATTAGTATGGCTTTTATCTAGTGGGGGCAGCGGTCCTGCAAATAATTTTTGTAAATTTTTATTTTCCTTACCCTCTTTAAAGAAAACACCCACTACTAGAAGTTTCCCCTGACTGTTTGTATGAATAAAATGTACTTCTAAAGGATAGGTAATTCTGTCGATTTGGTGTTCAGCAGGGGCATGAAAATGTAATCCCTGTAATTTGTATTTATCCCCATTAAAAATAATATACTCATTGCTTCCAGGCAAAACTTCAACTGAGAAGTCATGACCATCTAGTACACGGCTAAAAGTGTCAGTTGTATAATGAAAATCAATTTCATTTTCTGAAGCTTTTGTTCCTTTCTGGGTTATGTTGATTGGTGATTGTTGCTTGCCTGTGGCACAAAGTCCATAACTGGAGGCTAAGCCACCCCAGTTAGTTGGTCCCATACTGCCCTCATAGCCCCAAGCACGGGATTGTCCTGCATGAGCTACTGGTAACAATACCCCCAATAAAATTAGACTTTTGAGTGTAATGCCCATCGTTTTCTTTATTCCTGTAATCATATCTGCCTCTTGACGCGGTTATTTATTATTATTTTAAGGTAACTGCTCACTCCGTCGTCCCGCGGACAAGCCGCGGGACGACGGGACTGAGCTGGCTATGGTGTGAGCAGTTATATTTTAAGATTAATAAATTATTTATATCTTCCAAAAAGCTCCAACCCTATCCCTATACTCACCAATCCTTCAAAAAATTCCTACAGGTATCTTCACTCAGCATGATTTTCTGCAGTTTCATCCCCCCAAAGACAGACACCACCACTGATTTTTGTTATAGCTTGTAAGCGTTCAGAGTGGGCCCTCAATTCTTCAGCACTAGCCTTGAAAATTTTAACTTTCTTTTTAATTATAGGTAATGTGGATGGGAATTCAATACGTGGCTTTATATCACTAATAGTTTCACCAAATAGCGTAGTCTGCCCCCCTGTCATTACTAGATAAACATCCGCTAGTAGGTGGGCGTCTAATAAAGCGCCATGGAAGGTACGCCTAGAATTATCTATGCTATAGCGTCTACAGAGGGCATCAAGGCTATTTTGCTGACCTGGATGTTTTTTTCTTGCCAGTTTGAGTGTATCGGTAGTGGTGCAATACAGATCAATTTTTTTAAAACCTGCACCTGCGCGCTGAAGTTCGTTATTTAGAAATGCTATATCAAAGGGGGCGTTATGAATGATGAGTTCCGCATCTTGGATGAACTCTATTAAGGATTTAGCAATTGCAGGGAAGACGGGTTTATCTGCTAAAAATTCTTCTGTAATTCCGTGCACAGCCTGTGCTCCGGCATCTATTTTCCGCTGTGGACAAATATACTGATGGTAACGACGTCCAGTTAGCTTGCGATTGATTAACTCGACTCCAGCTACTTCAATAATACGATGGCCTTCGGCAACGCTTAAACCCGTGGTTTCAGTGTCTAGTACGACCTGTCGCAAGTGATTCTCCCAAAAAATCGAAGTGTTCTAAAATTTAGAAGAGATAATACGGAAATGCTGGTGATTTGTCTATACGAGTGAAGGAAGCTGAAGCAACAATTAGCAACCAGTAGAAGTAACAAGAGAGGTTTTAATTTATTATCCTAAGAGCATACAGAGGGCGCATGAAGGCGCCCTTTGTATTGCCTGTTCCGGAGGTAACAACATTTGTTCAGAACTTTCTCCACCCTCAAATAAGAGTGGAGAAATACAAGTTTTATTACATCTTGTAGTTAAGACTGAGGTACGGACCTTCATTCCCAACGTCGCTGGTTACTCTGTTCGTGCTCAAAACGCCACCAGTTTGACTGAACTGGGTTTCGATTTTATCAACAGCGTTGAAGTATTGGGTAACCTGATATCCGGCTTCCAATGTCAAAGCTGACTGATTAGCAAATAACCAGGTGTAATTTACACCAAGTCTGGCATCAACTTCAGGAACGATACGCCAAACATTGCTATCATTACTTACAGAAAATGAAACAGGGACGTCAACTGGTGGGGCAATGTCATTGTCGACGAAATTAAGTTCAAAGTTCTGATCGGAAGTGCTTTTAACCTTACCAACCAATAACGAACCAGCTATGCTGCCAGTAACTCCAAAGCAATCATAAACGTTATAGGCTGCTTGAAAACCTAAGCGTGGACCTAAACCGTTAAACTTGGAATTAAAGGTATCATCTTCATCGTAAGTAATAAATAAATTTGGATCAGCGGCATCGGCGTAAGTAGCGTCATAGTCATTTGATGTGTTCTGCTTGACATAAGCATAACGTAAGCCACCAAATAATCTAGTCTGCAAACGTGTACCAACGTTTACATATTGCCCAACATCTAAATCAATAGAGTCAAACTGGAATTTGACACTGCTGGAGGCAGTTACATCACCAGTAAGGAAATCAAACAGATTTGGATTGATAAGAGGTACGCCAGCACCAGTCACTAGAAATTGGTTATCGCCAATACTTGAGCTGTTGCTGTAAGTATGTTGAAAGTGAGTCCAATTCAATTGAAGGTCATTACCTGAATCAGCAAAGACGTACCCTAAGCCGACGCGGAAACCAAGTTGATAATTTGGATTAACGGTCTTTACGTCCTGATCATTGCTAAGATTAAACAACGGAAAGGTATCGTCGTCGTTAGCGGTAAAATTATCTGTTGTAGCGTAATCTAAATTCGAACCGTGTGGACGGAGTAATAATCCTTCCAACGTAATTTCAATACCGCTTTTCAAGTTAGGGATGTTAAGACTAAAAGGAGCTGCGTCTGTCGGCAGGGAAGCGTAAGCACCCAAAGAAGCCGTGAGACCGGCAGCGGCCAAAACTACGGAAAATTTCTTCATTTGTAACCTCCATGATGATTCCAAAGAACAGGTTTTATTATTACACAATTGTTATGTATTCTCGGGGTTCGCGTCCTCGGCAAATGCTTAATCAACCAATGTTAATTAACATTTTTCCAAAAGCCAAAATCCTCCACACACAACCTTGTGTTCCGGCATATACTAAACAGTATTTAAAAAAATGCAAGCGTTTTTTTAAAATTGGTGCAACTGTTTAAGCCTATAATTATAGGGTTTGGCTATTTTTTAGCCATTTTTTAAAAAATGATAATAATGTTTTGTTAAGTTCTTACAATTGAGGACGGTAATATAACATGAGAGTTATGAAAGGACTATAATTTTGTGACAGCGGATCTGCAAAATTTTCTGTGGAAGTTTAATTATATATCTAAATTGTCTTAGCGTGCCTTAGCCAACAGTTCATCGATGGCTTGATTAGCTAATTGATCAGCAATGGTATTTTCAGGGTGACCGCTATGTCCCCGCACCCAATGCCACTTTATCCCCTCATGGCGTTGGACTTCTTGATCTAGTCTTTCCCATAGGTCTTTATTTTTCACTGGTTTTTTGTCGCTGCCACGCCAGCCATTCTGTTTCCATTTGAACACCCATTGGGTTATGCCGTTGCGCACATACTGCGAATCAGTGGTCACCTCTATGGTGCAGGATCGTTTTAATATTGCTAAAGACGAGATGACAGCTAACAGCTCCATACGATTATTTGTAGTTTGTAGTTCTGCGCCATATAAACTTCTTTCTCGACCATCATAACGCAACAAAGCGCCCCACCCTCCCGGGCCTGGATTACCACGACAAGCCCCGTCCGTGAAGATGAAAACGGTTTTATTTTGTATCAGGCGCAAAATTTTATCTCGTTAGGATTAAGGCTCTGTAAAACAATAACTTATCTTTTTAGCATCCCATCTAAGACTCATCTTCGCAGGCGGGAGGGTGTAGAAAAACACTTACATAGAACAACCGACGTAGTCGTCCCGGCATGGAAGCCGGGATCCAGATCACAGGATGTGAAAGTTTCGCTTTCCTGCGCCCTGGATCCCGGCTTCCTGCCGGGACGACGTTCCGTCGACTATGCGCGCATTTTTCTACACCCTCCCGCCTGCAAATCTGAGCCTCAGCTGGGCGCTAAAAAGATAAGTTATTGTTTTACAGAGCCTAATGATGGGTGAAACAATCTTCAATACACAAATTGGCAATCAAAACCAGGCGCGGCTCGATTGCCTGGTCATCAAACAATTTATAAATAATCTAGCGCACCCGAGCTGTTCTCTCAAGGGAACCCTGAAATGCGGTACGTCTTCGCCAAAAGGAAGTTTTAACCGGTATCAATGGCACCACTCTTTTTTTCGCTATGATAAGATACACAGCACCACAGTTAGACCATAATAAGCGACCAATAACCTCAAATGCCAATAGTCTATGTAACCAAGTTTTCGACGCGAATGGGGGTCGAAAAAACAGAGTGCGTTTTTCTTCAATATCAAACCCCTGCTTTAACAGCCAGCTGCGCACCCGCCAAGCCGGGTTAAAATAACCACGCCAGGGGAGAGTTTTATGTCCTCTAATGCATTTCATTAAACCCCATAAACTAAAAGGGTTAAATCCTAATATTAGCAGATGACCTTCCGGCGTTAATGTCAATTGTGATTGCTGTAGTATCTGTTCTGGTTTATCAGTGAATTCCAGCACATGCGGCAATAGTATTACGTCGATACTTTCTGGCAAAAATGGCCATTGACCCAATTTGCCCTGTACACTGGGACCACGAAAAACAGGGGCGGATTCTGGACTATAACGGATTTTATGCCATATTGGACTTTTTTCGAATAAGTAAGCCTCACTGGGACCACCCACCTGTAATAATTGACCACCAAAAAACTGCGGAAGAAATTTGTCCAATTCTGCTCGTTCAGCTAATAGCAGTTCAGATCCAAGGAGAGACTGATACCACAAATCCATGCGTCTCAGAATTATTTCCATAGAATCATTGGCATGCTTTTGCATTTTATTACCAGGATTTTTAAATTTTTGTAGAATTAGGCTTAATTTAAGGAGATTAACTTTTGCTCAAAACTATCCCCATTCCCGCTTTTAGAGATAACTATATCTGGTTGATTATACACACAAGCTCCCAACTATGCCTTATCATTGATCCCGGAGAAGCGGAACCAGTCATCGCGACCATTAACGAACTCAACTTAAAGCCTGCTGCCATTTTATTGACTCATCATCATTATGATCACATCGATGGAGTCGCGGGTCTGCTCAAACAGTATCCTCATCCCGTTCCTGTCCTTGGCCCAGCTGCAGATCATATTTCCTCGGTTACCCAGCCCCTAGTGGGAGATGAAGTTCGTCAAATGGAAAGCATGGGTCTTGATTTATCTATTATTTCTATTCCTGGGCACACCCGTGGCCATATCGCATACTACTTGGCCGGCATGTTATTCTGCGGTGATACTTTATTTACTGGAGGCTGCGGACGAATATTTGAAGGAACAGCGGAGCAAATGTATCACTCTTTACAACGTCTAACCGCCCTCCCCGATGACACATTAATCTATTGTGGACATGAATATACCGCCGCCAATTTGCAGTTTGCCCTTACGGTTGAACCCGATAATCCTGCACTTGCCTCACGTATTTCTACAACCCAACAGCTGCGACAACAAAATTTACCCACTGTACCGGCTAATTTAGCGCTGGAGAGGTTAACTAATCCTTTTTTACGCTGCCACGAATTCCCCATTAAAAATGCTGCAGAGGCTTACGCGCAGATCTCATTACCAAGGCCTGAGGATGTATTCCGGGTTATCCGTTTATGGAAAGATTCTTTTAAAATCAAATGAATATATAATAAAATCTTCCCTTGTGGGGCGTCCAATGTTGACTTAGGCAAATTCTTGCTGTAGCATAAGTTCGATGATTTTACTAAAAATTAGCAAATTTATTGTGGGCGGCGTCTTGTGCGGTAGTCTACTAACAGCCTGCAGCTCTAATACTGAACTATCATTAGTCAGTCTGGAACAGAGTCGATTTGGAACTCCAGCTAGTGCCAGCTCTTTATGGGCTAGCATGGGTCAACATTTCGATCTTAATCATGAGACAAACCATTCTCAAGTTGACACACAAATAGCCTGGTTACAGCATCACCAGAACGCTTTGTATAACACTTTACGCACCGCAACCCCTTATATCTCTTATGTGTATGAACAGACTAAAAAACAGGGCCTGCCTGCTGAGCTGGCTTTACTGCCTATAGTCGAAAGCGGTTTCAATCCCTACGCCCATTCTAAAGCCGGCGCTAATGGCTTATGGCAAATTATGCCCAACACTGCCCCTGGCTTAGGCCTAAAAAACAATCGCGCCTATGACGGCTCCCGGGACGTGGTAGCCTCAACTACCGCCGCCTTAAATTACCTCACTACTTTACACCAAACTTTCCACGGTAATTGGGAAGTAGCACTAGGTGCTTATAATTGGGGGCCTGGTAATATGCAATACGCTGTCCATCATCAAACCAAATGGTATAAAAAAACTAACTTCTGGGATTTACATTTACCGACCCAAACCGAAAATTACCTCCCTAAACTCTTAGCATTAGCAGAAGTAATCCAAAATCCTGCGCGTTATCATATTCAATTACCCGCCGTCGGTGATGCCCCGCAATTACAACCCGTTAAAGTGGGCGCGAGAGTTGATTTAAAACAGGTTGCCTTATCTTCCGGGATCAGCATCAAGACCATGCGCCGCCTAAATCCGGGTTACCGCAACATGGCCACCGCCCCGGGAGCACCTAATACCTTGTTGGTACCCATTGATAAATCGGGAGCATTAAAGCCTGAAGCCCCAGTAATAGCATCCGCAGGGACCACTGCCAGCTTTACCAGCAAAGCAAAGACTGATGAGGCAATAGCCTCTGTGAGTGTGGCTACTAGCTTAAATCCGGCGGGGCGCATCACTTTAGTGAATGCAATTCTGAAAGAAGGGCAATGGCTGCTGACTGGTGTGACACTTCCAGGTACTGATAGCAAAAACCACGATCAGGCTTGAGGGTTGGAGCTGGGGTGGCTTTGTTGAATAATCACCTCCCAATTGTGGAAAGCTCTATGATCCCCTCTCTCGCAAGGGGAGAGGGGATCATAGAGCTTCGGATAGATTAGAGCGAATTATTCAACAATGCCCCTTGCGGAGGGGATCATAGAGTTTCTCATAAATAGAAGTGAATTATTCAACCCTGCCCCTAAAGGGAGAACAATAACTACTTTACCCTGACCACTTCTAGCATTAAAAGCATATACCAACTATTATTCCTCCTATCTTGCTACCCTCAGGAACAACTCAATGACTGCGCGAATTCTCGACGGTAAGGCGCTTGCTGCTGAAATCCGTCATGGGATATCAATAAAAATTAAAAAAAGACTCAGCCTTGGTTTAAGACGCCCAGGCTTAGCCGTCCTATTGGTCGGTAATGACCCTGCCTCGCAAGTTTATGTACGCCACAAGCGGAAGGATTGTGAAGACGTTGGGATAATTTCAATGGCTTACGATTTGTCAGAGGATATCAGCCATAAAGAGCTACTCGGACTTATTGATCAGTTAAATGCAAATCCCAGTGTGGATGGTATTCTGGTGCAATTGCCCTTACCCCCCCAGATTAATACGGGTGAAATTCTGGATCGCATTCTTCCAGATAAGGATGTAGATGGTTTCCATGCCTGCAATTTGGGCCATCTTGCGCAAAGACGTCCCTCCTTGCGCCCCTGTACCCCTTTTGGAATTATTACCCTTCTCAAACATGCCGGGATCAAATTGGCAGGGCAGCATGCGGTAGTAGTAGGCGCTTCAAATATTGTTGGACGCCCGATGGCTTTGGAATTTTTGCTGGCTAAATGTACAGTAACTATTTGCCACCGTTTTACTCGCGATTTAGCTTCACATGTCCAACGCGCCGATATCTTAGTAGTTGCAGTGGGTAAGACGGAGGTTGTACATAGCGATTGGATCCGTCCTGGAACAATTGTAGTAGATGTCGGCATTCACCACCGTGAGGATGGTACGATTTGTGGTGATTTAGACTTTACTGCGGTAAAACAACGCGCTGAGTGGATTACTCCCGTACCAGGCGGGGTTGGTCCTATGACACGGGCTATATTGTTGAAAAATACACTCTATGCTGCGGAAAATTTACATGGGGAGTAGTTGGCTGCGCTGTCGCGGCTCCGTAAATGCTTGCGGGGGCATTGTTGAATAATTCACTCCCATTTTTTGGAAAAGCACTGTATCCCCTCTCCCCTTGCGGGAGAGGGGATCATAGAGTTTCGGATAGTTAGGAAGAGAATTATTCAACAATGCCCCTTGAGGGAGAAGGGATACAGTGCCTTTCCAAAAATGGAAGCGAATTATTTTCCCTTGCACAATTTAACTATTTCACCTCTTTGCGCCAGATAGTCCCCTCTGCTGCATCTTCCAACACCACTTTCATAGCTAACAGCTGATCTCGTAAGCGATCAGCCTCGACCCATTGTTTTTGCTTGCGTGCCTCGTTCCGCGCGGCAATTAACCGTTCAATTTCAACGAACCCGTCGGCAGCAATGCCCGATTGCAGAAATTCCACGGGATCCTGCTGCAAAATGCCAAAAATAATAGCCAATTTTTTTAATAACGCAGCTAATCCCGAAGCTTTTTCTATCTGACCTTCATCACGCAGACGATTTATTTCACGCGCCAAATCAAACAAAACCGAAAATGCCAAGGGGCTATTAAAATCATCATCCATGGCCGCATGAAAACGCTGGCTAAATTCTTCACCTCCCTTAGGTTCAGCCGCAGCGGGTAACCCACGCACGCTGGTATACAAACGTTCCAATGCCGCCTGAGCGCTGGCCAGGTTTTCATGGGTGTAGTTTATGGGGCTGCGGTAATGACTGGCTAATAAAAAATAACGTACCACTTCAGTTTTATACTGTGCCAATACCTCGCGGATGGTTGAAAAATTACCCAACGACTTTGACATTTTTTCGCGATTTATCTGCACATAACCCACATGCATCCAGGTATTGACAAAACGGCCCCCAAATGCCCCTTCAGACTGGGCGATTTCATTTTGATGATGAGGAAATACTAAATCCAGCCCACCACCATGAATATCAATGTGTTCACCCAAGCATTCAGCGCACATAGCGGAACATTCGATATGCCAACCCGGCCTGCCTTTGCCCCAAGGAGAATCCCAGCTCGGCTCTCCTGGTTTAGCCAACTTCCACAAGGCAAAATCCAGTGGATCGCGTTTGGTTTCTAAAATATCCACCCGCGCCCCACTGCGCAACTTATCGACTGATTGATTAGAAAATTTACCATAGTCAGCAAAGCGACTCACCTGATAAAACACATCGCCGGTTTCAGCCACATAAGCATAATCTTTAGCGATTAGCCGCTCTATTAAGGAAATAATCGCCGGAATATGTGCTGTCGCGCGCGGTTCAATGTCCGGTAATATTACATTTAAGGCACGCTCGTCTTCGTGCATCGCCTCAATGAAACGTTCAGTCAAGCTGCTAATTTGCTCACCTTTTTCATTAGCGCGATTGATAATCTTATCGTCAATATCAGTAATATTGCGGACATAACGTACTTCATAACCTGAAGAACGCAGATAACGTGTCACCATATCAAATACCACCATAATGCTGCGTCCGTGGCCGATATGACAGTAATCATAAACGGTAGAGCCGCACACGTATAAGCTCACTTTTCCAGGGACCAGAGGCTGAAATGGTTCTTTCTTTTTAGTTAAGGTGTTGTAAATATGTAACATTAGCTACCTCATTCTGCGTGACTGGAGGAAAAGATTCAATGCAGAGCCCCCTTAAATAAGGGCATTTTTCCATAAAACTCTTGAAATCTAGAAAGTAATATTGCCAGAAAGATGTGGTATAATATACATATTCCATAGGTGATTTTTAGATTATTTAACATGATAAAACAACTGACCAAAGTATCCCGCCTACATAAATCCGACTTCCGCAATATCTCAAATCTAGCTGATCGCAGTGCCGATCATGATGGCTTCAAAATAAAAATTTACTGGCACATTATTGAAAACCGTTTGACTATGGAGTTCAACGATTTTTTCTATTATTTAGACGGGAACCTGGTGGGTTATCTAGCCTTATATACCTTCGAAAATGACGAAGCAGAAATGAGTGCGGTAGTACATCCCAAGTTTCGCCACCAAAATATCTTCAAAAAATTATTGGCCGAAGCGGTATTAGAACTAAAACAGCGTCACCTTTCCTACTGTGTATGGATTCGCCCACAACAATCACCCTTAAATGATGACTATCTAAAAACTAGGGGCGGGCAATACGACTTTTCTCAGGTAGAAATGACGGCTACTCGTGAACCCGTGCCCAAAGAACTTCCCCCCATTATAATGCGCGAAGCACATGCACAAGATTTAATCACCCTCGCTAGAATGGGAGCCGTGAGCTTTAATTCCTCATTTTCTGAAACGTTGCAACGTTTTACCGAAAATGCTGAGGAAAAAAATCGCCTGGCGTGGCTGGTTTCTACTCCAGAATTTGAAAACGTTGGCAAAATACATGTGCGATATGACGAAAACAGGGTTGCTTTTATCCATGATCTTTGCATAGTTCCAGAACATCGCGGCAAAAATCTCGCCTCAGCAATGATTCTGCAAACAATGGATTTATTACGTCAACGTGGCATGCGAGTGATTACGTTGGATGTGGAATGCCACAACCTGGGTGCTTTACGACTTTATCAACAGTGCGGGTTTGAAACGGTGGCTGGATTTGATTTTTGGCGGGTGGCTGTGGATAGGATGAAGGTGTGATGGGGTCAAGTCTTGGCATTTGACATTGGCAGGGTCATTTGGAAAATCAAACCAATTCATTGCCAATGTCAAATGCCAAGACTTGACCCCATCACACAGGATGACAGCCACTAGGAGATTACAATGCCTCCGTTGCCTTGTCTATGCGTTGCCGCAACCGATCCAAACCCAGTATTTCAAATATATTTAGCAATTCTGGGCCATGTAACTCGCCTGTTAGCGCCACCCGTAGCGGCTGATATAAAAGTTTGCCTTTAACCTGCAACTCGGTTTTCAGGGCTGTGGTAATAGCATTTAGATCGGCCACTGGTTGCTGCAAAACATTAGCCACAATGGCAAAATATTTTATTCCAGCCTCATGCAGGATTGCCTTCTGTTCCTCGCCATATGACCAGTCTTCGGTAAACAACACCTTCGCCCAATGGGCACAATCGGCGGGAAAGGTTACATTGGGGCGCACGCTGATAATAAAAAGCTCTTTAAATTCTTCTGGCACCCATTGATGCACCGGCTCACCTACCCATTCCCAGAATGCCTGAGTATCTAGCTGCAACACAGCTTCCCGCTGCCAGTACAATAACTGATTGGCGTCAAATCGCGCTGGGGCAGAACCCAACGATTCTAATGAAAATCGCTCAGCCAACCCCTGCAGATCCATTAACTGCTCAGCAGCATAATAATGGCCCAAACGTGCCAGATAATTATTAATGGCTATCGGCAAATAACCTTGTTCGCGCAAGGCATCGACACTACGGCTGCCATGACGTTTTGATAAAGGCGTTCCATCAGCACCAATGATCAGGGAAATATGACCGTATTGCGGCACTGGCAATGCCAGCGTCTGCAGGATCATGATTTGTCTTGGAGTATTAGTTAGATGATCCTCACCCCGCAGGGCGTGAGTCACACCCATCAGTGCGTCATCGATTGCATTGCAGTACATGAAGGGGGGAGTACCATCCGCTCGCCGGATTATAAAATCTCCGATATCATTGTTATTAAACCGCTGCTCACCACGGACCAAATCATAAAATGTGGTTTGTTCATCCAAAGGTACGCGGAAACGCAATGTAGGCTGCAGACCTTGAGCTAACTTTTCTGCAATCATTTCTGCGGTCAAGCCTCGGCAAGTTCCCGGGTAGCGTGGTGGTTTCCCTGCCGAACGTTGCAGTTTACGCGCTAGGGCCAGCTGTTGTTCAGTGCAAAAACAAGGATAGGCATTCCCTTGTTGCTCCAGTTGCTGATAAAATTTGTCATAAATAAATTGGCGCTGGGATTGCCAATACGGCCCCGCCGTCCCTTCACGGCCAGGCCCCTCATCCCAATCCAACCCCAACCAGCCCATATCTGTCTGTAAGGCGGCAGCATATTGGGCGTCAGAACGAGCTTTGTCAGTATCTTCAATTCGCAGTAAAAAAGTCCCATGCTGCCCTTTGGCTAATAATGCATTAAATAGTGCTGTTCTGATATTCCCCAGATGGAGTAAACCAGTAGGACTAGGACAAAAACGGGTTTTTAAAGAGGCTTGATTCATTCGGGGTCGATCCAAAGACTATATTATTTTTGTTGCTTGCCATACGCCCTGGGTGACAGTTAGGCAGAAAGGCTCTTATAATACTGCTGCATAACTATTTAATACCTTTAGCTAGGGCCTGTCGTCACAGCCCCCCGTTACGTCGTCCCGCGGCTTGTCCGCGGGATCCAGAGAGAGCCTAAAACCTGCTGAGAGCGCAAGGAAATCATTTGCCAAGCCCCTGGATCCCGCGGACAAGCCGCGGGACGACGTAATGGGGGGGCAGTTTCTAAGGTTCTGACTCCTCACTCCCAGGCCCTGCGCGTGAACTATACACTATTTATTTCTGATCTTCATCTTGAAGCTGACCGCCCTGACATAACACAATGTTTTTTTAATCTATTGAAAAATCAAGCACTTCACGCCGACGCATTGTATATATTAGGAGATCTATTTGAAGTTTGGATCGGCGATGACGATCTGTCGCCATTTAACCAATCAGTGCTGGCAGCTATTAAAGAGTTAGTAGCCACAAAAGTTCCAGTCTATTTTTTGCCTGGTAATCGTGATTTTTTGATTGGCCAAGAATTTTGCCGAAACACTGGCTGCAAACTGCTACCCGATCCTCACAAAATCTCGCTCTACGGTACTCCCATAGTACTTACCCATGGTGATAGGTTGTGTACTCAGGACATTAAACATCAAAAATTTCGTCATTATTCCTTAAACCCACGCTATCAGCGAATATTCCTTCAACTTCCGCTTAAATTACGGCGCTTCATTGCTTATATCATACGCAGCATGAGCAAGCGGCATACTAGCCGTTCTGCCCCAAGTATGATGGACGTGGCGCACGAAGCAGTGATAAGCATACTAGGCAATGAACAAGCAAAACAACTTATACATGGACATACCCATCAACCCAATATCCATCACTTGAATAGTGAAGGGGTAGCAGCGCAGCGTATCGTACTGGGTGATTGGCATCAGCAGGGTAGCACGCTGATATATTATGCTGATGGACAATATGAATTACAGACTATTAAATTTTAACTGATGAATAATTCTCGGCTTTTTAGCGGCTTGTTGCCTAATAGTGCGCCAATAGCCAATCGGGTTAACCGCTTGGCTGCTTGCAGATCCTTTGCAGAGTCTAATTTTTCATTATGAAAAGCTAGCAGGCTACTGCCACTAAATGTAGATATCTTCGAATGGGGCAATGGGTTACTGGAGAAACCAACGCTGGTAGTAAATACATAATATTGCTCTGCCATAATAGCGGCGCCGGTTGCTTCCTGATCAAGCGATAAACCGTAACCTAACTCCATCAGCAAGTTCTTTTCAAATAAGCGCAGACTATGTTCTGGAGAACCAGGCAGTTGTAAGCATTGTAATGTTTGCTGATAATGCGCAAACAATTGCGGGTGCGGATCAAAACGAGGTAACAAGCGCACTAATAGCTCATTGAGGTATATACCACTCAATAGGGCCGGCCCTAACAAGGTTGATGGCAGGCCGCCGTGCTCGACTGTACCCAAGTTCATCAATTCAGTTTTACCGGACCAGCTGATTAACAAGGGGACAAAAGGTCGCAATAATCCACGAAAACGGCTACGTCCGCCACGCACGATTAAATTAACGCGGCCATGGTGCAGAGTGAATACTTCTAGTAGAAAGCTGGTTTCGTTTAATGGGCGGCTATGGAGAATAAAAGCGGGTTGTAGAGTGACTCTCATTGTATGTACCTGTGCCAATAGAAGCGCCCAGGGGGCATTGTTGAATAATTCTCTTCCTAAAAGCCCCCGCAAAGAGGGGTTGCTTAACACCAATACCCAACCTCTTTCCCCTACAAACCATACCCCAAACTTTGCAAGCTACGTTCATCGTCTGACCATCCTTTCTTCACCTTCACCCACAACTGTAAAAAAATTTTATCAGCCAACCATTGCTGCATATCGAGGCGTGCCTCAGTGCCTACTGCTTTTAGGAGATCGCCATCCTCACCGATGACAATGCGTTTCTGCGATTGCTTCTCTACATAAATTACCGCTGCAATACGCAACAAGTCTTTAACTGTTTTATATTGTTCGATTTCCACCGTTAATGCGTAGGGCAATTCCTTACCTAAATGGCGCATTAGTTTTTCACGGATAATCTCAGCGGCCAAAAAGCGCTCACTGCGGTCTGTCACCTGATCTTCCGGGAACAGAGGGTCATTTTCTGGTAGATGCTTTATAATAAGCTGTTCTAAAGCGGTTACATCAGCTTTCCTTTTAGCAGATATCGGTACTACTGCGGCAAATTCTCTTTTTTCATTTAGCTGTTGCAGATAGGGCAAAAGGGCTGATTTGTCAGGAATTTTATCTATTTTATTCACCACTAAAATGACCGGTATCGACTCCGTTTTAATCTTCTGTAGCACCAGATCATCGTCTTCAAACCAATTTAAACCATCTACCATGAATAAAATCACATCTACATCAGCGATCGCACCACTGGCGACCCGGTTCATATAGCGATTCAAAGCATGGTGTGCCTGTTTATGAATACCCGGAGTATCAATGTAAAGTAATTGCGCTGCATCCAGGGTTTTGATCCCGAGAATGCGGTGGCGGGTAGTTTGGGGTTTGCGCGATGTGATGCTGATTTTCTGCCCTACTAGATTATTTAATAAGGTAGACTTGCCCACATTGGGTCGCCCCAAGATTGTTACATAACCGCATTGAAATTTTTTAGTCATACCATCACACTAAATGAAATTAAAAATTTCTGTGCTGCATCCTGCTCAGCACGACGACGACTGCTACCTAAACCAATGGCTACGTGCGGCACCCCAGGTACCCGACAGTCTACTTTAAAAACCTGGCTATGCTCTTTACCATCCACCGCCAAAACCTGATAGTGGGGTAAGGCCATCTTTCTAGCTTGCAGATATTCCTGTAATAAAGTTTTCGGATCTTTCTGCACCCCATCGGTGGTAATCGCGTCAATTTTGTCGGAAAGCCAGCTTAATATGCGCTGCCGACAAACATCGTTGCCCCCATCCAGATAAATGGCACCAATAATTGCCTCCATCGCATTGGACAAGATGGATTTGCGCTGTATCCCACCACTTTTAAGCTCGCCCGCTCCGAGACGCAAATAATTGCTAATCATAAACTCCTTAGCCAGCACCGCCAAAGCATCACCATTAACTAAATTAGCCCGCATACGGCTCAATCCACCCTCAGTCATGTCGGGGTATTGTTGGAACAGATTATCAGCGACATAAAAATTTAATAGAGCATCGCCAAGGAACTCCAGGCGTTCATTATTGTTATGGCCGCAACTACGATGCGTCAGCGCCGTTTCCAACAATGAAATATCGTGAAATTTATAACCTAAAGTTTCACCTAATTTATCTAACGATGTTTTCATACCCTATCTCTCCTACCTAACTGCCATCCCTATTCTGTTCCACCTGACACGGTGGTTAAGAGAGTCCCAGCTCATCCAGATCCTAAAGGCCTTACCAATTAAATTTTTCTCCGGCACAGTGCCCCAGGTGCGGCTATCATCACTGTTATCACGGTTATCGCCCATCATAAAATAATTACCGGGTGGCACTATCACATCTACATTTGCAGTGAGTCCAGTGTCGGGTGGCATGACGTAGATAGAATGTACTACTCCATCAAGGTTTTCTTTTTTTAGACTCACCGGGATATGCTCTTCAGGATTGCCGCCAAGAGGGGGTTCATCATCCACAGTATTACCCATATCCTGCTGTGCCATTTCCTTGCCATTGATGTACAACACCTTATCCTGATATTTCACATGATCGCCAGGCAGGCCCACTAAGCGTTTCACAAACACGATGGAAGGGTTGGGGGGCGCATAAAATAATACGATATCGCCACGTTTGGGTTCACCGATTGAAACCAGCTTGTCATTGGTCACCGGGAAATGCAACCCATAAGCAAATTGATTCACCACCAGGAAATCGCCCGGCTCAACCGTGGGTTGTAACGACCCACTGGGCACGCGGTACGGTTGAATGATAAATGAACGAATGACCCATACCAGCAATAAAACCCAAAAAAATGAACGGGCATTTTCGACAATCACGGACTCTTTATAACCGGCTTTCAGTCGTTTGCGACGAAAAAACAGTATATCTATCAATGCAATTAAACCACAACCTGCTACCAATGCGGTTAGCGTGGCAGGGAAATTCATTACACATAACCAAATTATCAACAGCACCAGCAAAATGGATCCGGCCGTACTCAAACTCTTAAAATGTTTTGGCGGGTAACGTTGCGTAAGCCAGGGCGAGTCTATGAACCAGGTGAATAGCATAATAATAATAGCCAGAATAATTATGAGTAAGTATTGTTTGGTAATAATCATTAGTATATCCATTAATTAATGTGAACTAGGGAGTTCGCGAGTGTTCTTTTAACTGTTACGGCTATGTTGCAAAATTCTGCTGATTTTAGTTTTTCTGATCTACTTTCAACACAGCCAAAAATGCTTCTTGTGGAATTTCCACTCTACCTACTTGCTTCATGCGCTTTTTACCCGCTTTTTGTTTTTCCAATAATTTACGTTTGCGAGTGATATCTCCCCCATAGCATTTCGCCGTCACATTTTTCCGTAAGGCTTTCACGCTTTGCCTGGCGATAATCTGTGAGCCAATGGCCGCCTGAATGGCCACATCAAACATTTGTCGCGGAATAATCTCTTGCATTTTTTCTACCAGCGCGCGCCCCCGATGCTGCGCTTTATCCCGATGCACAATATTGGCCAACGCATCCACTTTATCGCCATTAATTAAAATATCCAGCTTGACCAGCGGGGCTGCCTGGAAAAACTTAAAGGAGTAATCCAATGAAGCGTAACCGCGGCTCACTGATTTTAACCGATCGAAAAAATCTAAAACGACTTCACTCATTGGGACTTCATAGGTTAGCGCGACTTGGCGGCCAGCATAGAGCATATTTTTCTGTACGCCACGACGCTCTACACACAAGGTAATCACATTACCCAGAAACTCCTGAGGCACCAGTATGTTGACTTGAGCTATAGGTTCACGCATTTCTGCAATTTCCGCTGCTGGCGGTAACTTATACGGATTATCGATATAGTTAATTTCACCTTTGTGCGTCAGCACTTCATAAACAACGGTGGGAGCGGTGGTAATTAAATCCAACTGATATTCACGCTCTAAGCGTTCCTGCACAATTTCCATATGCAGCATACCTAAAAAACCACAGCGAAAGCCAAAACCTAAAGCTTCGGAGGTTTCCGGTTCATAAAATAAAGCGGCATCATTGAGTCGTAACTTGGCTAGCGCATCACGGAACGCTTCGTAATCTTCAGCATTAATGGGGAACAATCCAGCAAATACTTGCGGTTTGACTTTCTGAAAGCCGGGTAATGGCTCTTGCGCTGGGCGTTGCGCATGGGTCAAGGTATCTCCGACCGGTGCGCCGTTGACTTCCTTGATGCCTGCGATGACATAGCCGACCTCGCCCGCTTTTAATATACCTGTATCCTGCCGTTTGGGGGTGAAAATGCCTACCTGGTCTACCAAATATCCCCTGCCAGTTGACATTACCAACATTTTTTCTCCAGCTTTGAGGATGCCTTGCATCACTCGCACCAGAGAGACTACGCCCAGGTAACTGTCAAACCAGGAATCTATAATCAGTGCTTGTAAGGGCGCTTTGTCATCACCTTGTGGCGCCGGTATGGTACCCACTAACTGCTCCAGCAGATCATCGACTCCCAGGCCAGTTTTGGCACTAATGCGAATGGCATGGTGCGCTTCTATACCAATGATATCTTCAATTTCCTGTATTACTTTGTCCGGATCAGCCTGCGGCAGGTCAATTTTGTTTAACACTGGCAATACTTCCAACCCTTGTTCGATCGCGGTATAGCATACAGCTACAGTTTGCGCCTCGACACCTTGCGCAGCATCAACCACTAGTAAAGCCCCTTCACAAGCCGAAAGGGAGCGGGATACTTCGTAGGAAAAATCAACGTGTCCTGGCGTGTCGATAAAATTGAGCTGATAATTATGACCATCCTTGGCTTTATAGTTCAAAGTCACACTTTGGGCTTTGATAGTAATGCCGCGTTCGCGTTCGATGTCCATAGAATCGAGCACTTGCTCGCTCATTTCGCGTTCGGATAACCCACCACAACGCTGGATGAAACGATCTGCCAAGGTCGATTTACCATGATCAATGTGGGCAATGATGGAAAAGTTTCTGATGTATTTCATGGGAGGAGTTTAGCTTAGACTTGTGGGGTGAGTCATTAGTTTAGTAAATGTTTTTAGGTGTGGTGGGGGTAAGGAGAGTTTTAGCCGCGCCAGCCCCCCCCCGCGGGAGAGGGTAAGGGAGAGGGGGCTGGCGCGGCTAAAAATTCGTTCAAACTCAAAAACCTAAGGACGAACGTACCTAAATCCCAGCTATGCCAAACTCCGCCGCGTATACAAATATTGCTTAAAACGCCTAAAACTACAGGCATCCATACTGTCCGAACAAACAATGACCGGAATATTGCGTATTTTATTACCCGCCTTAAAATTCAACACAACCAAAAACCGGCTAACCAGGCTATCACCCCGCAATTCCACCTCAGTCACCTTACCGGCGCGATTTTGTAAATGCCACAGTCCATCCTCAGTTACCCACAAAGACACAACCGCAGCAGCAGCCTGTAATGTAGAATAACGCAAATTAATGATGAGGCAAAACAGGCATAGCAATGCCACCGCTAACTTAACTACACCAGGGGCCATAGACAATAACACGCAAACTAATGCGCCAAGATATAGCACGATCAGCACCGCACACCACTGACGAGAGACTCGCAATATCAAAGGACCTGACATTAGGGTAGCTCATGCGCCTGCAACACCCATTGAACCTTCCAGCTACCCGCTCCGCCTTCAAGACATACTACAGTAGCAGTATCAAACAGAACCCATGCAGAAGTCAGTGCCTCCACCAGATAGCCCATATAAGGCAAATGCCCCACCAACAGTTTAGGTTTATTCCAGGTGGTAATTTCCAGCACCATGGGTTCAACTGGATCTTCAGGGCATAACCCTGACAGTGGGATAATATGATTCGAACCTACATGGGGCGCCAGCAATTCTGCCGTCTGTTGAGCGCGCAAAATTCCACTATGGTATATATCCTCTACCATAACCCCCCGTTCGCGCAAAGCTATACCTACTTGATTAACCTGCGCACTTCCCGAACTGCTTAATGGGCGCTCGCGATCGGTTTCTGCCCACGCCGCTTCCCCATGTCTTGACAAATAAAGTTTCATAAAATCTATAGCGCTCCTGTGGTTTCTCCGTCATTATATGCACTTAATAATACCGCATGAGTACACTACATATGCAATGGACCCAATTTATTAGCTTTATCATTTCCATGCTTGCCATCACCAACCCTGCCGGCAGTCTCGCTGTATTTTTAAGCATGACCCATAACAAAACCGAGCAGGAGAGGCATCATGTGGCATTAACCGCCACGCTGACTATTTTTATCGTGCTAGTGCTTATCACCTGGACCGGTATTCCTATCTTACAAATCTTTGGTATTTCCTTACCCGCATTCGAAATCACGGGTGGCTTGATTATTTTGCTACGGGGTTTAGAGATGTTACATTCTAAAGAAACCCCCACTTCCAAAACCGCCGGAGAATTGGAGCAGCAAAATGTCAGAGAATCCATCGCTGTAGTCCCCTTGGGAATTCCCATTATCGCAGGTCCCGGGGCTATGACCAATACCATCATTTTCAGCCGCGAATTCCCTGGGTTCATACATAAGATCTATATTTGCCTGGGAATTTTATTTATTTCTCTGGTAATCGGCTTCATGCTATATTTTTCGACCCGTATCGGCAATATGGTAGGCGAAACCGGCATTAAGATTGTAACGCGTATTATGGGGTTGTTGTTGGCAGCCATTGCTATGAGCCTCATGGTAAGAGGACTTCAACAAATATTTCCAGGGTGGACTTAACCTATGCCAGCTTTGTCTGATGAATTAGAAAAACGAGTAGCTAAATTAAATTTACCACAACTCAAATACCATATTTTTTTATGCTGTGACCAGTCCAAACCCAAATGCTGCTCCCTGGAAGAGGGCCTGGAATCCTGGGATTATTTAAAATCACGTTTGAAAGAACTGGATTTGTTTACCATCCAACGGACTAAAGCAAACTGTTTGCGTGTGTGTAGAAGTGGACCGATTGCAGTGATTTATCCAGATGGGATTTGGTATCACTCTTGTACGCCAGCCGTTCTGGAAAGAATTATTCAGGAGCATTTAATTGCAGGAAAGCCAGTGGAGGAGTTTGTTTTATATCCGCAACAGAATTTAGATTTCAGTCGTTCTGCTATTTAGGAAGATAGCAGAGCGGTCTCTGAATTAGAGTGGGTAGTTTCTTCCGAAGTCGCGTCCCAGACAGCACGTTCCCATATGCCATGCAATTCATTAAGAAAATGAAAAGCTTTATCATGTCGGTATTTTTTAGCATCTTCTACTACAAAATTATATGTAGCCGGCTCAACATCTTCTTTTGCTTTCAGTAATACTAAAAATTGTTTCTGTGATTTTCGAAAGCTATTCACTAATTCAATTAATGCGCGTGTATGCGGATCCGACGATTGACCTTCTGCATTTAATTGGTGCAGTTGTTGGCTAAAGGGAAGACCGGAAAAATTGTCATCGGGATCGTGGCTCATAAGTAACTTTAACGTAGCATTAGCAGGTGTTTGAAATGGTATGGCCCCTTGATTTGGCTCCTTATCAGCTGCAGCTATCATTTGGGTGAATTCTTTTACCGCATCCAGCAAATTTTCGAATGCTACAGGTTTGATTAAAAGTACGCCCAAATTTCCCGCAAGGTTATGGCGCAATCTACGTAGTTGTTCACAGTTGGAAAACCATTGTCTTGTGGATTCCGCAAGAAAAAACAAAGCCGCTAGACAAGCATAGTACCTTTGCACAGGATTAAGTTTCATGGCTGACTTAGTCAGCAGCTTTTCAAGCCATTCACCAGCCCCATTAGTTTCTGATAAATTCGGAACCGTGTTACGTGTTTTTGCTTCAGGACGTTTTTCGTCCCATAGCCTATTCTTATTTTGACTGGAACTCATACTGGGCAAACTTTCGTCGATTCTTCTGTGCTTGTTAGTAGCCATAAAGGAACTGCTGACACTAGAAGTTAAGCTTGAGCTTGAACTCTGCGATGCCTGACTCGTTGATCTACTGGCGGTATTTTCGGTTCTTTTTTTCTCATCGTCAAATGTTCGGGCATAATGAGGATTCGATACCTTTTTCGCTGGTTCCGCTGATTCTTTAAGAAAATTGTTAGCTCCGCTAATTGCTTCATGGATCTCATGGATTTGTGCTGCAATTTCTTTTTCTTGTTTTAGAAAGCTTTCCGCAGTCAACTTTTCCAGTGAATTATCAAGCATTGTACAACAGCTGCTTAGTGTTACAAACCATTTACTTGCTAGGGACAACCGTTCTTTAGGTGTTTGCTGTGAATCAATCAGCTTAAAAAGTCGACCATAGGGAGTATCAGATTTCGGGAGCTTGTAGCCAGCGGTTTCTAGCAGATCCCGTCCAACATCTTCCAAGTTGTTTGTTTTTTTTTGATTCAAGTCACTTATCTTTTGCTGAGCAGTTAGTTTCGCGTCTAATTGACTACTTAACTGACTTTTTAACTGCTTTGTTATTTCGTCAATTAATTTTTCGCAGCTATTTATTCCCCTATCACCATCATTATCACTAAGCTTTTGTGAAGGGCTGCGCCATGAATTTAATTCAGACCACTCTCTATAATTTTTTGTAAGACTTTCCAACTGCTTATTATATTTAGCTAAATTTAAGGAGAAATCTTTTTCTTTGGAGATTGTATAATTATTTTTAATAGCAAATTTTAAATTTTTTAAACTTTTGACGAGGGTGTCAATCCGCTCCTTTAATTTCATCCTCTCAGCTAAATTCTTCTCCAGAGTATTTATTTCAGTTACTATGCCTTTTATATTTTCGCCGGTTGCTAACACGTCGGATTTAAATTCTGAAAACCTTTCAGTGAGTGCATCTTGATCTTGGCTAAGAATTTTTTGAAAATATTCAGCAGATTGTTTAATTTGAGTGTCCTGCGCTGTAAGCCTGTGAGTTATACTTGTTAAAGCTGCAAGGGAATAGCTTATTTTAGCCATTCTTGCCAGCTTCTTATGTAGTACTTCGACGGCAAGTTGCTGATCTCTACACAGACCAAGAAGCTTCTTTCCAGTTTCTTTAGTACGATCACGTCTATTATAGTCTTGGGCGGTTTGATATACATAACGGGTTATCCATAAACATAAGAGAATGGTAATGACATTACCCATACCCATACCCATACCTTCGTTTTCAGGCTTACTATCAAGTTTCTGCTGATTTTTATCTTTAGGATTTATCGAATAACCTAGGGCAAATACGAGAAGTATTAAACCCAGACCCAAACCTACTGTTCCAGCCAACTCCCTTTTGAAATTTCGGGGGAGATGCAAAGGCTTTGCATCTCGACTTAGTGTTTTTGGAACCTCTTCATTACGGGATTTTTCTTCATTCATTTATAAACCTCACAACTAAAATAGTAAATTTATTTGCCTTAACTTAAGACTTACAGTGTAGTGAAATTTTATTAACTGAATATTAAGGTGAATGCGTTTTTATTAGGCGCAGGGCGAGCAGATTTCATTTAGAATTTGATGGGCTAACGGGTCTTTTAGGGATTAACTAGTTTTATGCTCCTTAGTAAAGACACGATGGGTTGTAAATTCGCATCTTCAGGTTGGCTATCTCTTGCTACCAGCCAGTTTATTAGCTCTTGATCACTATGTGCCAATAAAATAGTAAAGGCTGTCTGCAGTTCAGGGGATAGTTCTGCATAACGATTCTCTAGGAAATAACCTAGCAATACATCCAATTCTAGAGAACCGCGACGACAGTGCCAACGTAATCGGCATAAATTTTCATTGTCAAGCATGGGGATTCCTTTAGTATTTTTTATTCTGTCATCCTGAGCAATAGCTGTCATCCTGAGCGCAGCGAAGGATCTCCAACCAGTGGTACACATCCCTGAGAAGCCATTAGTTGGAGATCCTTCGCTGCGCTCAGGATGACAGCTATTGCTCAGGATGACATTGTTATGACAGTTTACCAAAGCTTCCACCAAGCCGGTTTAGGAATCGTACTCTCACAAATTATTAATTGCCGCTGGTAAATTGAAGTGCGAGTAGAAACTTTATGCGCTACACGGATCAACCAGGGTTTTTTAAGATAAGTGCGATTGCCGTAGCCACCCATGCCTTCATGATAGGCTAGATAAAGAGCATAGGCATTGTTGGGAGTTACGCCCAGTTTTCGATTTACTTGCTTACTATACCAACCAATAAAGTCACAGGCATCACCGAATTCTTGGCGCTTGCCATGCATATTATTCGTTTGATTTTGATAATCCTGCCAAGTTCTATTGAGCGCCTGAGAATAACCATAGGCCGAGGTGGGGCGCTTCCAGGGGATAATCCACAGCAGTTTTTTGCGTGGCGGTCTAGCATCGGCAGTAAAAGCCGATTCATGATAAATGATGGACATTTGCACCGGCACTGGAACTCCCCATTTAGCCTCGGTCTCTTTAGCGTGCCAGTACCAATCAGGATATTGCGCAAAAATACTGCATATATTTTCTACATTATTAGGACGGGGGGGAGGCGCGCAGCCGGATAAAAGTAATGTGATACTCAGCGGTAACAGCATTAACAAACGCCATTTATTAGTACGTTTGCTTTGTCTGAATTTAACCAATGCCGAAAAGCGGGGAGGGTTGAAAGCGGTCTCTATCATTGCGTCGCACCTTGAGCGAAAAAAATACATTTCCTAAAAAGATGGTGCTATAAACTAACAGAACTGTCAACACTCTATAAACGTTACTCGCGCAGTTACATGACACAATAACTCATAACTGATGGTATCGGCATACCAGGCGATAGTCTCAACCGGCAGCCCTTTACCCCACAAAATAACGGTATCACCCAGGTTAGCGGTGGGATGGTTACGTAAATCTACAGTAATCAAATCCATTGAAACTCGTCCGACCAAGGAGCACATCACATTATCCACCAGCACTGGCGTCCCACTCTTCGCATGGCGGGGATAGCCATCCCCATAACCAATGGCCACTAACCCAATACGCATGTCTTCAGGACATACCCAGGCCCCCCCATAGCCCACTGCATCCCCTTTATGAAAATCCTGGATGGCAATTAGCTCGGAGGTAAGCGTCATGACGGGTTTTAAAGCAAATTCTGCTGCCTGGCGTTCCGCAAATGGCGAGACGCCATAGAGCATGATCCCTGGACGAACCCAGTCGGCATGTGATTGTGGGTAGGATAGGATGGCAGCAGAATTAGCCAGGCTTTTAGGATCAGGCCATTGCGCAGTATGGTAAAACGTCTGCATTTGTTGCTGCGTTGTGAATGGATTCAGTTCATCTGCGCTGGCGAAATGTGTCAGTACGACTATTGGCTTTGTTACATTCGCACAGTGTTGCAAACGCTCGTAAGCTGGAGTGATCTTAATGGCATTAAGTCCCAGGCGATGCATTCCGCTATCCATTTTCAACCAGATATTGATGGGTTTACTAAGCGTAGTTTTTTCTAATAATTCTACCTGGGATAAAGTATGTACTACGGCAGTCAAATCATGTTCAGCCATTTGCTGCAATTCTTCTGCATTGCGAAAGCCAGCCATGACCACGGTTGTTTTCAGGATATGGTGCTGACGCAGGCGCAATGCTTCATCCAGGCGAGCAACGCCAAATGCATCCGCTTCATGCAAAGCTGCCGCTACTCGCAGTAAACCATGTCCATAAGCATTGGCTTTAATCATGGCGAGTACAGCGGTGTCTGGGGCTAGGGTTTTAACACGCTGGAGATTATGTTTTAGTGCGGCGATATCGATATAAGCGGTGGGCAAAGGCATAATTTTTCCAAAATCTTTCTTTAGGGGGAAGGCTCTGTGTCCCCTCTTCTCTTGCGGGGGTGTTGCTGAATAATTCGCTCCCATTTTTGGAAAAGCACTGTATCCCCTCTCCCCTTGCGGGAGAGGGGATCATAGAGTTTCGGATAGTTAGGAAGAGAATTATTCAGCAACGCCCGTAATAAGAGAGAGAATACCATGCTTTCCCTTTAATGGGAGGATGACACTCAACCCAGTTCCTAAACCTCTGAAAATTCATCATGGTCAATCGCCGTAGGCGATCTCTTAAAAGTCTGGCCAGCTACAGCGCCTGGAAATGCAGCAGCTCTGGAAGCCTGAGTCGTATTAGCAGGCAGGGTGGTATATGACGCTGGCGCCAGATTTTCAAAGCGAGTGTACTGGCCAAGAAATGCCAGCTTTACTTTGCCAATAGGGCCGTTACGCTGTTTAGCAATAATGATCTCCGCTATGCCTTTGTCTGGACTATTGGAGTCATATACCTCATCACGATATATAAAACCTATCAGATCAGCATCCTGCTCTATGGCGCCGGACTCACGCAAATCTGACATCACGGGACGACGATCATGACGTTGTTCTAGGCTGCGGTTTAGCTGTGAAAGAGCGATGAGCGGAACATTTAACTCTCTGGCCAACACTTTGAGGCTGCGTGAAATTTCGGATATTTCTAAGGTGCGATTTTCTTTGAAACCTGGAACCTGCATTAATTGAAGGTAGTCGATCACGATCAACCCTAATTGACCTGCTTCTCTCACCAAGCGCCGTGCACGCGCCCTGACCTCTCCTGGGTTGAGTGCGGGGCTGTCATCGACATACAGGGGGACAGCTGATAAAGCACCCACGGCTGCTGCAACACGGTGCCAATCTGTTTTTTCCAATTTACCAGTACGCACTTTGTGTTGATCCAATCTTCCCCACGAAGAGATCAAACGCATGGCCAACTGTTCCCCGGGCATTTCCATACTAAACACTAATGTAGGTTTTGTGTATTTCATTACGACATTTTCTACGATGTTCATCGCAAATGCGGTTTTACCCATAGAAGGACGACCTGCTATGATGATTAAATCTCCCGGTTGTAATCCCGAGGTCATTTCATCTAAATCTGCAAAACCGGTAGCAAGCCCAGTAATCGATTCCGTGGAATGGTATAGCGTATCCATGCGTTCGGTCGCTGCAGCCAGAAGCTGGCTCATCTTCCGGGGTTCCATTCGGGCCACCCCTTGCTCAGCAATCTGAAACACTCTACGTTCTGCATCGTCCAACAATTCACTGCTGGATCTACCTTGGGGATTAAAAGCGGCGTCGGCGATGTCTCCGGCTGTCCCAATGAGTTGCCGCAGGACAGAGCGTTCACGGACAATATTGGCGTAAGCCGTGATATTGGCGGTACTGGAGGTGTTTTTGACCAGCTCAAACAAATACATTTCGCCGCCTGCTTCTTCCAGGGAGCTAAGATGTTTTAGGGTCTCTGCCACCGTCAGGACGTCAAAGGGGCTATTTTTAGCAGTAAGATTAAGAATAGCTTTGAAGATCAGTCGATGTTCAGGACGATAGAAATCATTTTCTACTACTTGATCGGCTACGTTGTCCCATGCTTTGTTATCCAGTAATAAACCGCCTAATACTGATTGCTCTGCTTCAATAGAATGAGGTGGGACTTTTATGGCATCTGCCTGAGGATCAGCAGCTTTAGACTTTTTAGGGAGGGTAGATTTTTGTTCGGTTTTTTTAGGCATTGGATTTGGCTGCAGCAATAATTGATTGGGTTGAACAATACCTTTTTCGAAGCGGGGTGTTGAATAATTCGCTCCCATTTTTTGGAAAAGCACTGTATTCCCTCTCCCCTTGCGGGAGAGGGGATCATAGAGTTTCCCATACATGGAAGCGAATTATTCAACAATGCCCCCTTGCGGAAAAGCCGGTGCTGTCATCCTGAACGAAGTGAAGGATGACAGCCTATTCAGCCACAACTTTCACTTTAATACCCACACTCACATCTGTATGCAATTGCACAAACACTTCAAACTCCCCAGTTTGGCGTATGACACCATTGGGTAGTTCAATTTCACTTTTTTCTACTTCCTCACCCTTGGCATTAATGGCTTCGACGATATCACGCGAACCAACAGAACCAAACAGTTTGCCTTCTTCACTAGCCTTAGCTTTAATTTCTATTACCAGATTAGCTAGTTTTTCTGATCGTGATTTGGCTGCGGCTAAAGCACCTGCAGCTGCTTTTTCCAACTCTGCTCTGCGAGCTTCGAATTTGGCAATATTTTCTTCAGTAGCGCGTACAGCTTTTCCCTGAGGAATTAAATAATTACGGCCATGTCCCGGTTTAACTTTTACTTGCTCACCCAGGCTGCCCAAATTGCGAATTTTTTCCAACAAAATAACTTGCATTGCTTATAACCTCTATAAAATTAAATTAATTGTGCTGAATGCTTAGGCTCTGTAAAACAGGGCCTTACTTTACCTCTGCACCCATAGATCGCAACGAACGGAAATCATATCCACTGTCGATAAATCCCACAAATGCTAATAATAATGCACAATAAGGTAAAAATAATACCAAGGCAAAATAAAGTCCTGCCAATACAGGTATCTTTATTTGTGGTTTATATTTTAACTGCGCATGAATCAAACTCAAGCCTGCAAGAGTAAAGGGCAACGTTACAACGGGGAGTGTGTCCAGCGCCAATGCAGAGCCGAACCAGGCAGCGATTGCTATAATCAGTAATACAGCGCTGGCGAGATAACTCATACGTATCTGCAACAGCTCTTTGGCAAGTCCACCGGGATTAAATAATGCAGCCTGCCAGATTCTGGCTAATAACAAGAGCACAAGATCGATAATTAACAGAGAAACCGTCATTGCACCAGTGGCAAATTGCGATATAACTTGTAACAACTGCTGCGCTTGCACTTGATCAGTTGCGATATGCATGGGTACCGCAATGCTGTCCCAATATCCCGTTAATTGCTGGACCCACCAGGTTGCAACATCCGATATGGCTAGATGCAGGCTAGTTATACCCACTATCCCTATTAAGGCAGCACATTGTAAAACTATTCCCCAGGAACCCGTTCGACGCAGTAGTATGGCTAATAGCCAGACAGCCACTGCACGTAGTGCAATGACCTCAATGACCTGTGAAGTATCGCCTATTACCCCCCAGGCTAACCCCGGCAGTACAACCCATAATAATAACCAGAACCCCTCTTTAGCACCTTTGTAAAGAGTGATCAATGCCAATAATAAGATGCTGATCCAGAAAGTAGGCAAGCCAACAAACGGTAATAACGCACATACAAGTGCAACACAAATAACGTTTTGCCGTTTATTAGTTAGATATAACCCAAGGCTTCTAAACATAAGCAATCACCAAAACCAAAACCCCTTTTGCGTTTAGTGGCGGTCGCAATAGGGTAATAACGCCAAATAACGCGCTACTTTAATGGCTTTCGCCAACATACGTTGATAACGCGCACTAGTACCGGTAATGCGACTCGGAACAATTCTGCCAGATTCCATAATATAGTTCTGCAACATAACTATGTCTTTATAGTCAATTTCTTTAATTCCTTCGGCAGTGAAACGGCAATACTTTTTACGTCGATAAAAACTAGACACAACAAACTCTCCTAAAAATTGAGGCCAGCAAAAACTTTAGTTTTTGCCCAGCATTTAAATGAAATTTATTCTGCAGATCCTGCATCTTGGGCAACGTCAGCTTCTTTAGTTTCAGCTTCACCCTCACGACCGGTTTTCTTATGAGTAGCTTCCTGCATCATCGGCGAAGCCGCAGTCACTGCATCATCACGATTCAGAACTAAATTGCGCATAACAGCATCGTTGTAACGAAAAGCAGTGGCTAGTTCGTCCAAAGCAGCTTTGTTACATTCAACATTGAATAATAGATAATGCGCTTTATGGATTTTGTTTATAGGATAAGCTAACTGGCGACGACCCCAGTCTTCAAAGCGGTGTACCTGGCCGCCACTGTCTTTAATAATAGCTTTGTAACGCTTGATCATAGCCGGAACCTGATCACTTTGGTCGGGATGGATTAATAATACAATTTCATAATGTCTCATAGAGATTCCTTATGGTGAGTTGAGCTGCTCTAAATTAATATTAAGAGAGCCCATAATCGCCTCCCACATATTGGGATGGTGAGGCAAGGTTGGTGAAAGCTAGCAATATTACCTAATTGGCAACCAATGCGCAAAGGGGATTTGTATTTTAACTAACCCGCATTATAAACTTCGACGATCTGCGCGCTGTTCAAAGCTTGGGCTTGTTTCATCTTGTCACCACGATGCTTTTCTAGCTTAACCAGGTATTCTGGAGTTACACCGCCAGTAATATAGTCGCCAGTAAACACTGAATCTTCGAACCGTTCGATACTGGAGTTGCCTTCTTTTGCGGCCTCATAAAGCGCTGATAAATCTTGATAAATCAGCCGATCGGCACCAATCATCTCAGCGACTTGTTGCGCATTACGGCCATGGGCGATCAATTCCCGCGCAGCGGGCATATCAATGCCATACACATTAGGATAACGTACTTCAGGTGCAGCCGAAGCAAAATATACCTTACGGGCACCCGCGTCACGCGCCATTTGTATAATTTCTTTCGAAGTGGTGCCTCTGACAATAGAATCATCAACCAGTAATACATTTTTCCCTTGAAATTCTAAACTAATGGCATTGAGTTTTTGACGAACTGATTTTTGACGGATGGTTTGACCGGGCATGATGAAGGTGCGACCAATGTAGCGGTTTTTTACAAAACCTTCGCGATATTTCAGACCCAAGGTCTGTGCCAGAGATAAAGCTGCGCTGCGGCTAGTGTCCGGTATGGGAATGACCACATCTATATCATGTTCAGGAAATTCACGACGGATTTTTTCCGCCAATTTCTGACCCAGAGAAAGACGGAATTTATAAACCAGAATTTCATCCAATATGGAGTCTGGCCGTGCCAAATAGACATATTCGAACAAGCAGGGAGAACGTTGCTGATGTTCAGAACAAATCTGCTGATAAAGTTGCCCCTGCGCAGTAATACAGATCACTTCTCCTGGCAGCACATCCCGCACTAATTGATACCCCAATGCATCTAAGGCTACATTTTCCGAAGCCAACATATACTCTTTGCCACCCATGCCTTCACGGACCCCATACACTAAGGGGCGAATGCCATAAGGATCTCGAAAGCCAACAATCCCATAGCCAGCAATCAGCATAATAGCTGCATATCCCCCCTCACAACGGCGATAAACGCCGCGGGCAGCTTTAAATATATCCTCAGGGGTCAATTCTGCTTTACCTAAGTTCTGGAGCTCATGCGCAAAGACATTTAATAAAATTTCAGAATCTGAATCAGTATTTAAATGCCGTCGATCGCCAAATCTTAGATCCCTGGCCAGTTCTTCAGAGTTAATCAAATTGCCATTATGTACGATGCTCAGGCCATAAGGTGAATTGACGTATAGCGGCTGCGCCTCAGCGGCATCAGCTGATCCTGCCGTGGGGTAACGCAGATGTCCTATGCCCATAGGGCCTTGCAAGCGCAGCATATGCTCGGCGCGTATTGCATCACGCACCAAGCCATTGGCTTTACGCAAAAATACACGATTATCGTCGCAAGTCATAATACCGGCAGCATCCTGGCCACGATGCTGAAGAAGGGTTAAAGCGTCATAAATATCCTTATTTACATTGGCGTGAGCTACTGTACCTATAATGCCACACATAAATGGGGTTTCTCATTGATTAGATTGCGGGGTGGGTTGCGGTGCTCCGGCAGGTGTTGGTGTTGGTGTTGGTTGCGGGGATTTTGTTACGCCAGGTGCAGCGGGTTGTTCACCCTCTGCCGGAGTCTCTGACGCGGGTGCAGCTGCTTTTTCTTTTTCTGTTTCTTTGCCCAGTTTCTGGATTTCCTCTGGTAAAATACTGTGTATCCATTGGGCTATCCCATCAAACTGCGGAATTAGCTGTGACTCCTTCCACCAGGATTCTTTAGGCATCGCGGTAATTTGCGCAGCCAGAATCAAAACAGCAACGAGCAATACACCACGCGCCAGACCAAAAACCAGACCAAGCACACGGTCGGTGCCAGACAGGCCGGTTTTATATACTAATCCACCGATAATGAAATTAATAATGGCGCCCACAATTAAGATAGCTAAAAATATAATTAAAAAGGCCAATGGGGCCCTTAAACTTTCTGATGAGATGCCGCCAAGGAAGCGAGCGGCAAATTCTGCATAGTATTGGTAGGCGACCCATAGAGCAAGAATCCAGACAACTAGCGATAAAACTTCACGCACAAAGCCTCGTACCAGGCTAACCAGGGTTGAAAAAACAATAATTCCTGCAATGGTATAATCTGCCCAGTTAAAATTCTGAAGGTTCATGGTTGTTGGCACCAGCTTGGGTAATGTCTGATTCTGCGCTTAGGGCTCATTGAGCTTAAGCATATCTGTAAAATTATCACAGTTTTGAGGCGTTGTGAGCCTCTCCGTTGCGGGGGCTTTGTTGAATAATTCACTTCCCAACTATCTGAAACTCTATGATCCCCTCTCCCCTTGCGGGAGAGGGTTAGGGAGAGGGGTAATATTAAGCATTTACCATTTAATTTTCACTAATGAATGCCACACCAACCCCCTCTCCCTAACCCTCTCCCGCGGGGGGAGAGGGGATCATAGAGTTTCAGATAGTTGGGAAGTGAATTATTCAACAATGCCCCCTGCGGGAAAGGGGATACAGTGCTTCACGGGCCGGTAGCTTACTACATCCCTTTGACTATCATTCCCTGCAAATTCAACTGTTTTTGCAATTTCGTCAACAAATTTTCAGCATCGGTACGGCGTAACTCCGGACCTACTAGAACCCGAATTAAATCTCCGTGAGAAGTTTTGCTCGTGTGAGTGTATGCTGAAAATCCTTCCGCTTGTAATTTTTTGGTTAAATTTTCTGCGTTCAGTTTATCAGAAAAACTTCCTAACTGCACCGCCCAGGATTCTGGGTTAGGTGCCACATTTTTGGTTTTATCGACGGCCGTTTTGTTTGTCTGAAGGCTAGGCGTTTTTACCGGTTTTTTGTGCGCGGTAGCTGAGGACTGGGAAGTAGTGCTTGCTGATGGACTTGCAGATACTACTTTGGAAGTAGACGTTGAGGTCGATAAACCTGTGGTATTTTGTTCAAGCTCCGCGATGTCGAGCGGTGATGGTGCAGCCTCAGCTGGTTTTACAGTAGTTGGTGCACTTGTTACTGCCCCGGTATTTACTGGCACTGTAGTTTTCTGTGGAATATTTTTATTATTGGCAGCAAGGGGTGCGACTACAGACACCGGTGCTGCAGAGGACGTTGGAGCAGGTGCACTGATAGTAGGAGTGGGACGGGCATTATTATTGTTGTAGGGGGATGAGGGTGGTAGCTGTTCGAATACAATGCTCGACGAAGGATTGTTAGCATAATTCGTTGCAATGGCTTTGCTAGAACTGGCGCTGCCAGGAACTGTAGCTTCTTTAGGCGGAATAGGTAATGCTAAATTATCTGGCTTAGCGGGACGAGGCGGTATGTCTGCCGATAACTGTAATTCACTGGAAGGAACAGAATGACTAAAAAATAAAGGGATTATGATTAATGCTGCAGCCAATAAAATGAGACCACCCACAATACGTTTTTTAAGTCTTAAATCCACGGATTCCTCCTCTAATCATAAAAATGGGTAAGGGTTGAATTGATGAGAGCACGTAAGTGTTCAGCCCCTAGATGGAAACGGCTCTTGATTGTTCTAATTGCTTACTAAGGGCTTGTGCAAGAATAACTTCCCTTTTTAGGGCTCATTTTGGGCTCATCTTCGGACGTTTTGCTTTTCAGAAAAACGCTTACATAGAACGACTATGCGCACATTTTTCTGAAAAACAAAACATCCAAATCTGAACCCAATCTAAACCCTAAAAAGGGAAGTTATTCTTGCACAAGCCCTAAGCACTTCTGCCACTGTATAAAATGATCCAAAAACTATAACGCGGTCTGATTTGCCACAAGCCGCCACTGCTGCATAAAATGCAGCGGTTACCGAAACAGCTTTATTACAAGCCTTGATCCCCAATTGCTGCAATTGCATGGCCATTGTGTCAGCAGATGCGCCCCTTGTCACCCCCAACCCTGCCACATACCAATCATCAATGCATGGCAGCAAGGGTTGCAAAGTTCCCGCAATGTCTTTATCAGCTAAAATGCTGACTACTCCTAAAGTCCTGCCAGAGACTGGTTGGGCTTGCAGCTGTTCAGCTAATAACTCTGCTGCGGCCGGATTATGCGCCACATCAAGGATAAAATTTATGGGATGGTGAAATTGTTGAAAGCGTCCTGGCAAATTGGCAACAACTAACCCTTGGGTAATCGCTGGCTGAGAGACCCCTAAGGATGTTAGACACTCCAGCGCCATTAGTGCCGTAGCTGCATTCTGTAAAGGCAGAGAAGGCAACGGTAATTGGGTATAACTTATTTTAGTTCCCTGCCATTTCCAAGTTGTTAATCCTTTTTGATAACTGAAATCCCGATTAATACAATATAAGGGGGCATTAATTTTTTCAGCATATTCTATAAGAGTAGCCGGCGGATTAAAATCGCCACAAATGGCGGGTTTACCGGCCCTAAAAATACCTGCTTTTTCGCTAGCAATGGTCTCACGATTATTGCCTAGCCATTCCATATGATCCATTGCGACTGTAGTAATCACAGCCACATCGGCATCGACAATATTAACTGCATCCAGTCTCCCGCCCAGGCCCACTTCCAAAATGATCACTTCTAATTTTGCTTGCCGGAATAACCACAAAGCAGCCAAAGTGGTCATTTCAAAATAAGTCAGAGTTATGTATTGCCGTGCCTGTTCTACTTGCTCTAGTGCAGTTATCCATTGCTGATCAGCGATGCTCTCGCCATTTATCTGCGCACGCTCCTGAAAATTCAATAGGTGTGGTGAAGTGTAAGTTCCCACTTTATAACCGGCAGCTTGGAGTATGGCGGCTAAAAAAGTGACACAAGAACCTTTGCCATTGGTGCCACCCACGGTTACCACTGGGCAGCTACTTTCTCTTACCCCCAGCCTATTTGCAACTGTTTGCACCCGTTCCAGCCCTAAGGCAATGGTTTGAGGATGTAAGGTTTCTATATAGGATAGCCATTCAGGCAGGGTGTCAAATCGCATTAGGTCTATACATTTTTATGTGGAATAGTAACTGAATACTAGGGGCTGTCGTCAATTACTCTAAAGTCCGTCGTCCCGCGGCTTGTCCGCGGGATCCAGAAGGAGCCTAAAACCTGCTGAGCGGGCAAGGAACATTTGCCAAGCCCCCTGGATCCCGCGGACAAGCCGCGGGACGACGGACTTCGAAGTAATTGACGACAGGCCCTAAATCAAGCCGCCTGTTCCGGTTTTGGATGACGCAAAAGTTTCGCCAAAATAGCAGCTACCCGTTCCCGCATTTCGCGCCTATCCACAATCATGTCAATAGCGCCAAATTTTAATAAAAATTCGCTACGCTGAAAACCTTCTGGCAAAGTCTGGCGCACCGTCTGTTCTATGACCCGGGGGCCAGCAAAACCGATCAACGCTTTGGGTTCAGCAATAATAACATCCCCGAGCATAGCCAGGCTGGCGCTAACGCCGCCCATGGTTGGATCTTTTATAATAGATATATAGGGCAATCCTTCAGCGGAAAGTTTTGCAAGCACCGCGCTGGTTTTTGCCATTTGCATTAAGGAAATCAAACCTTCCTGCATGCGAGCGCCGCCGCTGGTTGCAAAACACACAAAAGCGATTGATTGTTGAATACTGGTCTCGACACCGCGTACAAAACGTTCACCCACTACAGCTCCCATAGATCCACCGATAAAATTAAAATCAAAGGCGGCAACTACCAGGGGTGTTCCATATAATTTTCCCTGCAGGACTACTAGCGCATCTTTTTCCCCAGTCTGTTTTTGAGCCGCTATTAAACGATCTTTATATTTTTTAGTGTCTCTAAAGCGCAAGATATCTACTGGTTCTATTTCAGAGCCAATCTCAATGCGGTCATCCGCATCCAGAAAGTAATCCAGGTTGGTCCTGGCACCTATACGCTCATGATGGTTACATTTAGGACAAACTTCTAAATTGCGTTCCAGCTCAGCCCGATACAAGATGGCTCCACATTCCGGACATTTGCTCCAAACCCCTTCTGGAACACCTTTTTTTTGCGCTGTCTCAACTTTAGATGGGAATAATTTTTTGAACCAGGTCATGACGGATTTCCCTCAACAGACAACAGATTGCAGCAATGGTGAGGATTCACCATATGAGTTTTACATTATTTTTCTCCCTTCTCCCGCTTGCGGGAGAAGGGCTGGGGATGAGGGTGCATCGGTTTGCATTTGCGCTTAATGAAACACCCTCACCCCCGACCCCTCTCCCGCAAGCGGGAGAGGGGAGAAAGACTGTGCTGACCTACTTAACACTGAGTAGTTCAACTTTAAAAACTAACGTTTCGTTCGGACCGATTACATCCCCAGCGCCAGCTTCACCATAGGCTAAATTGGGCGGGATGTATAACATCCAGGTTGAACCGACGGGCATTAACTGTAAAGCTTCCTGCCATCCAGAAATCACACCGGAAACGGGAAAAGTAATAGATTCACCGCGTTTATAAGAGCTGTCAAAAACCTGACCATTCAGCAAGCTTCCCTCATAATTCACTGTAACGGTATCATTGGCTCCTGGTTTAGGACCTGTACCTGCTTTCACAATTTTATATTGCAAACCACTGGGTAAAGTAACCACGCCTTCTTTTTTGGAATTTTCTTGCATAAAAGTATCTCCTGCTTTTTTGTTTTGCAGGCTGGCGTCACTACCAACAGCGGCCTGCTGTTCTGCTGGGGCAGTCGTTCCCTGATCTGTGACTTCTGCCTGAGCATTAGTAAAAGTAATAGCCGTTAATACGCTGAAAATGATCGCATTGATGGGAAAGGTTTTCATATTAAAGTTCCTTTTGTTTTTACTTATTTAACAGACTGCTAGCTGGCTCTTATCACCTTTTCAGCAGTTCCTTTCCTAACCCCCTGCTCTCATTAAAGGGAAGCGAGACTATATACCCGATACACTTAGGATTTCGGGTATATCACCGGGGAAAGGAAAAAAGCCATTTTGTTTCCATCACTTAAAAAAAGCAAGCTTAACTTGGTTGCTGTCATCCTGAACGAAGTGAAGGATCTCCATGAGGTGCCACTAGCTAGAGATCCTTCACTTCGTTCAGGATGACAGCAACCGACAGCACCACTTTCATAGCAAAACGCTGGACCGACTACCGGGGATTTCATACAGTGACGGATAGGTTATATTGACCAGATAAAGCCCCTCCGGTGGCGCGGTTATTCCTCCTAATTTGCGGTCTTTCCCTAATAATACATCTTGTGCCCAGCTAGGAGCCTGTTTACCAACCCCTATTTCCAATAATACCCCAGTTATATTACGTACCATGTGATGCAGGAAAGCGTTGGCTTCAATATCTATCTTAATTAAATTTTCGTTACGCAAAATACTGAGTTGGCGAATACAACGCAAGGTGGTTTTTGCTTGACAATCTGCGCTACGAAAAGCGCTGAAATCATGCTTCCCTAATAAATAAGTCGCAGCGACTTGCATCTTGTTTTCATCTAAGGGGTAAATAAATCGGGTGAACTGCTTACGGAAAATGGTGGGGGGAATTCGGTGGTTATAAATAAAATAGTGATAGCGCCGCGAAACGGCCGAAAAACGTGCATGAAATTCCTCAGCAACTGGTTTAGCCCAAATAACGCGAATATCCGCTGGTAAATATCGATTGACTCCAATGCTCCAGGCTCGACTATCACGCCGTACCTCGGTATCAAAATGCACTACCTGGCCGATGGCATGCACACCTTTATCAGTGCGCCCGGCACACACCACTTGCACGGGGGAATCTGCAATGCAGGATAATGCTTTTTCCAGGCAACCCTGAACCGTAATTAACGAACCCTGCTGGTTTTGCCATCCATGATAAGTGGTACCTTCATACTCAACACCCAACGCCCAACGCATGGCTAATCACCCTGGGCTAACCTGGCTTGCTCGAGCAATAGTTCCGCCTCACGCTGTTGCGCTTTTGAGCCTGACTGTAAAACCATTTTTAACGTCTCATTTACTGAATCGTAATCGCCCATTTCCAGATAAGCGCGAGCTAAATCTAATTTGACTGGGATAGCGTCTTTACTATCCATAAAACTGTAATCCATATCATCGTCTGCAAATCTTTCATAGGTACCTTGCTTATTGCCGAGATATTCTTGCTCTTCCTCTATTAACTCTTCAAAGCTTTCAAGCTCAGAAATTTTCAAAGGCTCCTGATCAAGTTCTTCCTCTTCTAATTCCTCCTCCTCGTCTGCATATATTTCTTCTTCTTGTATTTTTTCTTCCAGAGGAACTTCTTCCGGCTGTACCAAGAAAGCGGGTTGTTCGCTATGAACCTCCGGAGTCGGGGGAATAGGTGCTTTTGGTTCTATAGGCAAAGGCTCCTCTTGAATAGATTTTCTTGGCCAAAATAACCAGATGAGGAGCAATAAACCACCTAATATCAACACTAAACCAATACTCAACAAAAACATCGTATTATCCAAAAAACTTGTAGGCATAGTTTCCTCTTCAACCGGATTTTGTGGTGGCGCAGCTTCTGATACAGCATTGGTAACGGGCTGGACGGATGCTGAAGGCGTTACCGAACTCACAGGGGTGGCAGTTACGCGGGGTTCAGGTAGGACGGGGGGTGTTTCCTCAGGCAATTGGGGCGGGGGGAGCAACTCCACGTCTGTTTTACCCAGCTGCGGATTTAGGGTATGTGGCTGTGGCGCTACAGCTGTGAGCGTTGCTGATACCCCTGCTTTGTGCGGTTTTAAACTAGAAGATTGTAGGGCATTTAAATTTTGCGATAGCAACTTTTGTGATTCTACCAGAGCCTCACGCAACTGATTCACCTCTTGATTCATACCGCTCACGCGGGTCTGCAAGCTGGCGTTTTGTCTACGTAAATTAGTCAATTCGGTCTGAATCTGCTGGTCAGATGGCGATGTGTTGTTTGCCGGAATAGTAGCAGCGGTTACGCTTGTGGTATGCTGCAAATGGGTTGGCGTTACCGTTAGAGTTTTAGCACTGGGGATTGGATTTTGATCTTGATTTGTTTCCGGGTTGACATTAATTATCCCCGCTTTGATTTTATCAAAAGCATGTAAAAATACACTTTCAACGTCAGCTGGGTCATTGGGATCGGCATTGGGAACAGATAGCGCGACTAATGGGACTGCCATCATCATAGCAATCAACCCGCATTTTACCCTGTCAACTTTCATGAGATATCCCTCAGTTTTTCTTGGAAGCTGCGGACATGTTATATAAAATTTAGGAAAGTCGCCAGAGAAGAGAAATCAAATGGACAAAATTTTTATCTCGGGATTAGAAATACAAACCATGATTGGTATTTACCCCGAAGAACGCACCGCCCAACAACCACTCTTGCTGGATATTGAGCTCTGCATCGACACCCATAAAGCTGCTAGCAGTGATGCTATTACCGATACCATCAATTATGATGCACTCGCCATGCGGGTACGGCAGTTGGCCGCTGAGAGTCATTTCTTTTTGTTGGAAGCTTTGGCTGAACATCTGGCGCAGTCGGTGATGCAGGAGTTTAGCGCAGGGGGGGTCCGGCTGCGCATCCATAAACCGGATGCTATTAGGAATTCTTTGGCTACGGCGAAGAGTGTGGGGATTGAGATAACGCGTGGTTGGCTGTCGCCCTGAACGCATTGCGGGGGCGTTGTTGAATAATTCGCTACCATTTTTTGGAAAAGCACTGTATCCCCTCTCCCGCAAGGGGAGAGGGGATCATAGAGTTTCAGATAGTTAGGAAGAGAATTATTCAACAAAGCCCCCGGGAGAAGGGATCATGGAGTTTCCGATAGATTAGAGCGGAATTATTCAACAACGCCTCGCAATGCGTTCAGGATGACAGCTGGCCTACTTACTATAAAGATCCACCAACTCCATCAAATTACGCCCGGCTGCCGTATCTTTGTATACCTTCAAATAACTATCCAATACATAACGATAGTCGGGCGTAGCCAAAACAGCCAAAATCTTATTAGCCCGATCTATATCTTTGGTTTGGGTATAACGGCAAGTCTGAAACAATACGGCTGCCAACACGGCTACTTTTGATGCTTTACGGGCTGGACTGGCATCATAAAAACTTTCTACACACTGATGCAGTGCCCAATCTTTATCCCATTCCAACCATTGTTTATAAATGGCCATTGCGGCTTCTTGGTAATGGTTGATATCAGTACGTAAACCCTGCTGCAACCATTGCATTAATAACATAGCAGGAACCGTCGCTTCCACATTCGCCCAGGAACAATTACCACTTAACTGTGACTGCAAGGGCAATGTTGTCACCCGCTCTAATTCCAGCACCTTAAAAATACCTTCATTGACAAATCGGCTGTGTTGTTTCTTATACAGCAAGTGCTTGAGCAATTCGGTATTAAAAGCGCGGGGATTGCCAATGCGATAAATGGCAACGCTCGGATGGTGTAAGCTATAAGCGCCACGGTCACATTTGGCAAATAGATTGCCGCATTTTATAAAGGTGATGGCATGGCCTTCGAATCCCACCGGCATTAATAATAAGGGGCGCTGTGACAAAGCCTCAAGCCGGTGTTGCTGCTGGGTAATATTCACCAGATGTTGCTGATATCTTATTAATTCACCGGCAGCGGTGAAAGCACCAATAATATTCTCCAAATCCAGAAAATGGGAACGCAGGTTGCGGGCAGCAAAATTATTTTTAAACTGCAGCAAAGAATCCTGTATTACCCCCATACTAAACTCTAAAACAAAGCCCTCAAAATCCAATTCGATAAAAGTATTATTATTATCGACAATATCCACGCGGCCTACTAATTCAAAGCGATGGCCGATTAGCTTGGTATTGATATAGTCCTGAGCAAATTTCAGGTCGGCGCCATAACGATATAAAAGTTCTTTTAAGTCCTGCTGACGACGCAATAAGGGCTGCAACAACACAGGTTGGGCTGATTTATTATAGGCATTGGGGTCTGCTTTTTTATCCAGCAATAAGTTGCATAGTGGGAGATTATTGTTCTCTACTGCCCAATGTAATGCCGTGCCACCCGTTAGATCTTGTTTGCGCACGTCTGCGCCGCTCTGGATCAGCAAGGTTGCAATTTCGGTGTTATTAGCGATAGCAGCTTCAATCAGCGGGGTAAACCCATAGATATCGATTTCATTAATATCTTTACCCGCTGCAAGCAGTTGGGATACACCCTCAAGATTATTTTTTAAAATTGCGTCGGTGAGAGTCATGAACCTATCTTCCCATGCCGCGATCCATGACTAAAGCAGGCCGGCTTTTGAGGGCATTTTCCAGTTTCTGCTGGTTATAGAGGTCAATTCTTAACTTTAGATTATTGCTTAGCTCAGGGCTGAGTTTCAATTCCGGATTCTTTTCTATTTGTTCAGCCAGATTTTCAAATAAATCATCTTGGGAGCTTCTTGAGGCCAGCGGTGCATCATTATCACTCATGCCATCATACCTTTGACCATTTAACAGCGGATGTTGTGGTAGGTCCCCACCAGCAGCATGACCCTGTGATGCAGTGGCTTGATTTTTATTATCCGCTGCCTGTTCGCGGGTTTTTTTATGCTTTTTGCGTTTGGTGGAGACTGCACCGAACTTACTTTCACCTTCCATCAATAACTGGATAAACTCATCAGCTTTATCTTCTACCCATTGCGTGAGTTGCTGCCCCCATTCATCAATCAGGGGAGCATATTGGTCACTTTTCTGCTCGCTAAAAGGGATAACACTTTCTATTTGACCACCGGCATGTCCACTGCTCCCCTCACCATCATCCTCGTCGTCCCAATCAGACAAAACCAAGCCATAGCGCTCTTTGTGGCGCTGTGAACCTAGGTCATAGGGGTTAATGGCTGTAGATTTGTTTTCTCGGGACATAAGTACCTTGCTTACGAATTAATATTTGTAACTATTCAGCAAAGGCTAGCTTTCTCCCCTCTCCCGCTTGCGGGAGAGGGGTCGGGGGTGAGGGTGTTTCCTCGGGCGCAAATGCAGATCGATACACCCTCATCCCCTCCCTTCTCCCGCAAGCGGGAGAAGGGAGAAAGCCGACTTTCAATCTGAAGTGATAAATAGTTACCTTCATGTTTATCTAGTTTAGCATGGCTAACTTAATACAATCTTAAGCTGGATATACCTATGACAGACTCGGTCCAGTATTTGAACTAGTTTCCTCTGTTCCTATCTTTAGTAGTGCAATTTTTTCCTTACACAATGCAATTCGTTCAAGATATTGTAACTATTCAGCATCGTAACTGGGAGCCAATAGAGACTGCCCCCTTCCTAACCTTCCCCCGCAAGCGGGGGAAGGGACTGTAAGGTGCGGACTTTTAGTTTTCTGCCCAATAGTTCCTTCCCCCGCTTGCGGGGGAAGGTTAGGAAGGGGGCGGTCTCTATTGGCTCTTTGGTTAACATGCTGAATAGTTTCAATCTCAATTGCTTACTTAATAATACTCACTCACTAATAATTCAGCGATCTGCACAGCATTTAAAGCAGCGCCTTTGCGCACATTATCGGCTACTACCCACAGGTTCAACCCGTGCGGATGGGAAATATCCTCCCTGATCCGCCCCACATAAACCGCATCCCCATCCGAACCTTCATGCGCTGGTGTGGGGTATAACGGCTCATCCATTACAATAATACCTGGCGCCTGGCGTAACAATTCGCGTGCATGTTCTGCGGTTAATTTATCGCGCGTCTCAATATGGATGGCTTCGGAATGGCCAAAAAATACCGGTACCCTGACTGCTGTGGGATTAATCAGAATACTGTCATCACCTAAAATCTTGCGTGTCTCCCAAATCATCTTCATTTCTTCCCGAGTGTAGCCATTGTCCTGGAAAGTATCGATCTGCGGGATGACGTTAAAGGCAATTTGCGCGGGGTAAACTAGGGGATGGGCTGGCTGACCGCCCAATAGATGAGCCGTTTGCATGGCTAATTCTTCTATTCCTTTTTTGCCAGTGCCTGATACCGACTGATAAGTAGCTACATTAATGCGTTCAATACCTACCGCATCATAGATTGGCTTTAGCGCTACTACCATCTGAATAGTGGAGCAATTAGGATTGGCAATAATATGCCGCTGCCGGTAGTTCTCAATCTCCTGCGGATTGACCTCCGGCACCACCAGGGGCACATCCGGGTCATAGCGAAATTGGGAGGTATTATCGATAACCACACAACCCTGCTCTGCCGCTAAGGGCGCATAACGTTCAGAAACACCCGCACCAGCGGAAAATAGCCCTAGTTGCACTTTGGAAAAATCAAATTGCGCTGCATCTTCTACGGTAAGGGTTTGGTTTTGGAAGGTGATGGTTTCTCCTGCTGAGCGTTCGCTGGCCAGCAGGTAAATCTTGCCAATTGGAAAACTACGCTGTTCTAAAATTGATAATAACGCTTCACCGACGATGCCGGTCGCGCCGAGTATCGCGATATCAAATGCAAGGCTCATTATGGGTTTCCTCTGTGATGTGATCCCTCTCCCCTTGCGAAAAAAACTCTACACCCCTCTCCCGCAAGGCTGACAGATCGACACAAATATTTATTTTTGTGAGGTTACAAAATAGTTGCCACTAGAGGCCGCCCCCTTCCTAACCTTCCCCCGCAAGCGGGGGAAGGGACTGGTTGGGCAGAATAGGTTAAGCTATGCACCAATCCCATACTGGCTCGAGCAAGTCCCTTCCCCCGCTTGCGGGGGAAGGTTAGGAAGGGGGCAGTCTCTAGTGGCGCTTTATCTGGTCTTTCTCGTCATTAAAGGGGTCAAATGCCAAGACTTGACCCCTTTAACTCAAACGCTTTCCAGACGCTCTTGCTGCAATTGTAGCTTACTTAATAGCTCCTGCACCTCATGGGCACGTTGACGTTCTTTGTCTACAACTGCAGTAGGGGCCTTCTCAACATAGTCTGGATTACTCAGCTTTTGATGAGTCCGCGCTAACTCTTTGCGCAGCTTATCCAGTTCCTTCTGCAGGCGTTGCAGTTCAGCCCCCTTATCAATCAATCCAGCCAAGGGTATAAATAATTCCAGCTGGTTAACTACCGCGGTTGCTGCAGGGGGTGCGGCTTCATCTGGGGCCAACCAGTTAATGGATTCCAATCTGGCCAAAGTGATTAGTGTTAGCTGATTTGCCTGAACCCGTAATTTATCCTCCGCTTCACCTTTGCGCAACAATAAGGATAACGGTTTTCCAGGAGAGATATTCATTTCGCCCCTGATTTGCCGTATGCTCAAAATGACCTGTTTAAGCCAATCGATCTCAGCAATCGCAACATTATCTATTTCTAGATCAGTAAATATCGGATAAGGCTGTAGCATAATCGTGTCGCCGCGCCTACCCAATAATTTACCCACGCGCTGCCAAATCTCTTCTGTAATAAATGGCATAACTGGATGAATGAGCCGCAACGTAGCCTCTAGCACAAATAATAAAGTAAAACGCGTACCACGCCGCTGTGCGGGTGTAGCCTTAGCTCCCATTAATACCGGCTTGGAAAATTCTAAATACCAATCGCAATACTCATTCCAAGTAAATTCATACAGTTGTTGTGCCAATAGATCAAAACGATAGTCCGCAAATGCACGGATTACATTATTCCCGGTTTCAACCAAGCGCGAACGTATCCAGTGATCCGCCAGGCTGAACTCCATCTCCCCTGCAGTTAAATCCCGCACATGTTCCTCAGTATTCATCAATACATAACGCGCCGCATTCCATATTTTGTTGCAAAAATTACGATAACCTTCAATGCGTCCCAGATCAAAATTGATATTGCGACCGGTATTAGCCAACGCACAATAGGTAAACCGAAGTGCATCCGTACCAAACCCTGGAATGCCTTCGGGGAATTCTTTACGGGTAGCCTGTTCAATCTTTTTAGCTTTATCCGGCTGCATTAACCCCTGAGTACGTTTGGCAATTAATGCTGACAAATCAATACCGCCAATCAGATCAATGGGATCTAATACATTGCCTTTGGACTTGGACATTTTCTGCCCTTCACTATCCCGAATAAGGCCCGTAATATAAACGGTCTTAAATGGCACGTGACCGGTGAATTTCAATCCCATCATGATCATACGGGCCACCCAAAAAAATAGAATATCAAAGCCGGTGACTAATACATTGGTGGGGTAAAAAGTGGCTAATTCTGGCGTAGGTGAAGGCCAACCCAGAGTGGCAAAGGGCCATAAGCTGGCCGATACCCAGGTATCTAACACATCCTCATCTTGGGTTAGAACCACCTCGGGTGCTAAATTATATTTTTGTCGCACCTGTGCTGCATTTTCCGCAACATAGGTATTACCTTCCGTGTCGTACCAAACAGGGATGCGATGTCCCCACCATAATTGCCGACTGATGCACCAGTCTTGGATATTTTCTAACCACTGGAAGTAAGTTTTAGTCCAATTTTCTGGGACAAATTGTGTCTCTCCCTTTTGCACAGCGTCAATAGCCGCAGCAGCCAAAGGTTGCATTTTTATATACCACTGATCGGTAAGAAAAGGTTCTATGACCACATCTGATTTTTCGCCTCTGGGAACCTGCAAACGATGCGGCTGAACTTTTTCAAGCAAGCCCTGTTGCTCTAAATCTTCAACAATACGTTTGCGCGCTGCATAGCGCTCCAACCCTTGATAGGCAGCAGGCACGTTATCGTTTAAATGTGCATCGCGGGTAAAAATATTGATCAGGGGCAACTTATGCCGTTGCCCGACTGCGTAGTCATTAAAATCATGGGCGGGCGTGATTTTGACGCAACCGGTACCGAAGGCGGGATCAACATAAGTATCAGCGATAATGGGGATTGTCCTACCGGTCAACGGCAGGTTGATTTGCTGTCCGATGAGATGGCTATAGCGTGTATCTTCAGGATGTACTGCAACTGCAGTATCTCCCAACAAAGTTTCTGGTCGGGTAGTAGCCACTATCAATGACTCTTTGCCATGCTGCAAGGGATAACGGACATACCACAAAAACCCGGCTTCTTCCTGAGAAACCACCTCCAAGTCCGACACTGCGGTCAGTAAAGAAGGATCCCAGTTCACCAGACGTTTACCGCGATAGATTAATCCTTGTTCGTAAAGGTCGATAAATACTTTAACTACGGCATTATTTATATCCGCATCCAGACTGAAACGCTCGCGCGTCCAATCAACTGAAGCCCCCATGCGCCTTAGCTGATCTTTTATAGTCGAATCAGATTGCTCCTTCCATTGCCAGACGCGTTGCTCAAACCTCTCACGCCCTAATTCCTGGCGGGTTTTCCCTTCTCGTAATAATTGGCGCTCAACCACCATTTGTGTGGCGATGCCGGCATGATCAGTTCCCACTTGCCACAGAGTTTTCTGACCACACATGCGCTGAAAGCGCACCAAGGCGTCCATCAGGCTGATCTGGAAACCATGGCCCATATGCAATGTCCCTGTGACATTAGGCGGTGGCAACATAATGCAATAAGGTTCATCGTCCTCGTCATTGCTTTGGGGGATAAAATAGCCCGCTTGTTCCCAAGTTTGGTACCAGCGTTGTTCAAGGTGTTGTGGATCGTATGTTTTTTCCATAATATCGCCGTGAGTTTTTTAAAAGTAAGCGTTTGCTCATTATTGATCCTGGTGTCAAATCAGAGCTGAAACCCTCTTTCGGGGGCATTATTGAATAATTCGCTCCCATTTTTGGAAAAGCACTGTATCCCCTCTCCCCTTGCGGGAGAGGGTTAGGGAGAGGGGTAATAATAAGCATTTACCATTTAATTTTCACTAATGAATGCCACACCAACCCCCTCTCCCTAACCCTCTCCCGCGGGGGGAGAGGGGATCATAGAGTTTCAGATAGTTAGGAAGTGAATTATTCAACAACGCCCATCCACACCTGATTTTACCTTCTTACAAAACAGGCACAATCTTTTTGTAGATCCAGACCCAAAAGAATGCTACGCATTAAACTCCATTTCCTCTCGCGTACTTAACTCGCATCCCTGGGATTTATAATACTTATAACGTTCTCGCGCCGCCTGACGGGCAATAGGCTCTTGTGGAATTAATTCCAATACTTGCTGGAATTGCTGATAAAAAACGGGTACTCCCGGCATAAGATTAATTAGAACATCTAATTCAGGCGGGGCTGGTGAGTCAGAATGTCCCAATAAAATAGCAGCTTCCGACGCTGACATTTCGTCACCACACCATAGCTGATGCGGTAGAAAACTATCATCCCGATAGGTCCATAGCATAGAGTCTAAAACGTGCAGGTTATCTTCAGAGGCTGTACATAAATAAATGCGACGCTTTTGGCGAAAGACTTTTTCTGTTAATTGACAGGCAGCAAGCAGCATTTGTTCGGTGCTGAGGGCGTTGATTAAATAGAAATTGATACTTGTTTTCATAAAACGTCAAATACTAGGGTGAAATTAAAATTCATAGGCAGTACCAACCTTTAACCAGCAATAGTATACTGACCCCATGATTATTTTTCGCTATTTAGTTAAAGAAGTTTACGGCACATTATTAGCAAGCACTATTATCTTATTGCTGTTACTCATAAGTAATCAGTTCGTGCACTATCTGACTCAAGCTGCTGCCGGTCTTATCCCTATCCGCACCGTCGTGCAGATCATGTCGATTCAAATACCTTTACTACTGGGGGTGCTGCTACCGTTAGGATTATACGTGGGGATTTTAATGGCCTATGGCCGCCTATATGTCGACCGCGAAATGACAGTATTATCTGCGTGTGGGTTAAGTAAAGCGCAGTTGCTCGGTATGACCATGGCATTCTCATCTGTGATCTGCATTATTGTTGCCGCATTAATGCTATGGATACAACCTAAGGTGGAAAGTTACAAGCGGCAAATTCTGATTGATGCAGCTTCTGCTTCTCCTCTGGAGAAAGTATTCCAAGGCCAATTTACTACGGTTGATACCACCAACCTGCAGTTTTACGTTGAAAAATTATCCAGTGACCATCAGCGCCTAGAACATATCTTCGTTGCACAGCCAGTGGCCCACGCAAAACCTGGTGTACCTAACTGGAATATTGTGGTTGCGGATAACGGACATCAAATGATCGACCCAGTAACTGGCGATAAATTTGTCGTGCTAAATAATGGCTACCGTTACAGCGGCGAACCCGGCCAAGCTGATTTTGAAGTCACTCGTTATAAAACTTATGGTGTCCGCATTCAATCTAACGCCGTACCGGCCGATAAACGCGTGGAGACTTTGCCTACTTCCGTACTTTGGCAACAACGTCACCAGACCCCTAGCATGGAGGCAGAACTGCAATGGCGATTCAGCCTACCGCTGACCGTTTTGATCCTGGCCTTATTGGCACCACCCCTGTGTAAAGTCGACCCACGCCAGGGACGCTATGCGCAATTATTACCCGCTTTTTTACTTTATATTCTCTATTTGAATTTACTTTTTATTGGCAAAGCTTGGGTTAAAAGCGGCAAAATTCCCGCTAATATTGGCTTATGGCCGGTTCACTTAGTCATGTTCGTGATTGCACTCGTCTTAATCGCAAATTTTATTGGCTGGGGACGCATCGCTTCACTGCTAAAGTTTACAAAATCATCGACGAGATAATTATGACAAAAGCACGGCGTTCCCTCTGTTTCAGCAAAAACTGCTGCGGAGTTGGCAATTGAAGATTCTACATCGGCACATCAGCAAAACCGTTATCGCCATGACCGCTCTGGTTGTGTTGGTATTAATAGGGTTACAAACATTTATCGGTTATATTGAGGAATTACATCATACTGGCTGGCACAGTTACACCGCATGGAAAGCTTTTGTATTTATTACTTTGTCATTACCCCATGATATTTACCCCTTATTTCCTGCTGCAGCGTTACTTGGCTGCCTGATTGGTCTGGGACGGTTGGCGTCTCAGAGTGAACTGATTGTGATGCGTGCAGCGGGGGTTTCTAAATTACAAATAACCAGCTCTGTATTGCGTGCAACCATCATTATGTTAATTGTGGCTACCATCATAGGTGAATGGATTGCGCCTCATATCAAAACTTACGCGGAACAATATAAATTTAAGGCGGAATATGCCAAAGAGCAATCTTCCGTTTCCCGAACGGGTTTTTGGATACGCAGTGGTAACAATTTTCTTTATATTGACCGCGCCTCACCGCAGGGAGAATTAAGCGGCATATTACGTTATCAGTTTGATAAACAGAATTTACTGACGGCCAGCTCAGCTAAAACTGGGGTGCAAAAAAATGGCCAATGGCTATTTTCTGATGTGACAGTAAGCACCCTGCAACCCAAAGTAGTCACTACCCAGCATTTCGCCCAGCAAGTCTGGCCAGTGGCATTTGACCCCAAGTTATTAGCTAATGCTGAAGTTAACGTCGACGAAACTACTTTATTAGGGCTTTATCAGTACATCAACTATTTAAAAACCACTAGCCTATCGACTAACGCAGCTGAATTTTCCCTGTGGGAGCGACTGTTACAACCCTTGATGACCCTGGTTATGATCGGTTTAGCCGTGCCCTTTATTTTTGGCCCATTGCGCACCATGACTATGGGATTACGTATTGTTATCGGCGTTGCTATTGGTTTTGGATTCTTCACTTTAAATGAATTTTTAGGACCCTTTAGCCTGGTTTATAACGTCCCTCCCCTGTGGGCCGCAGCCACCCCCATTATAGTGTTTGCTCTGGTGGGGGGATTTTTGTTGTGGGTTTTAAGATAGTCAGCTGCGTGGCTGAATTTTAATCAACTCTTCCATTGCGCATAATGCATTTTTGCTTCAAAATCTAGAGCCGTCAGACGGTAGTTGCTTACATTTAAAAAAAGCTGCCCGTCCCCTTTCCAACCCATCATTTGACGAGGTCGCAAAAAATGTCAGACGCCTTAATAGATAAAGCCCTTAGTTATATAGAAGAACATAATGTAAAATTCGTTGATCTGCGTTTCACTGATACTCACGGCAAAGAGCAGCACGTCTCGGTTCCTGCAGAGATAGCCGATGCTGATTTTTTAAAAGAAGGCAAAATGTTTGATGGTTCTTCTATTGCCGGTTGGAAAAATATTAGCGACTCTGACATGATTCTACGGCCAGACTTGAATGCTCTCCCTTTTTTAGATCCCTTTTTTGACGAAACCACTTTAGTGGTACGCTGCGATATTATCGAACCTAACACTATGCAACCTTACGAACGCGATCCCCGCGATGTGGCGCGCCGTGCTGAAGCTTATTTAAAATCCAGCGGAATCGCTGATACGTGCTTTCTCGGGCCGGAACCGGAATTTTTTATTTTCGATGATGTGCGTTGGAAAATTGATATGGAACATTCTTTTTTCCAGATTGATTCTGCTGAAGCTGCTTGGAATTCTGCTACAGAATATGACCACGGCAACATTGGTCATCGACCCCGTGTTAAAGGCGGTTATTTTCCAGTTCCGCCTGTCGACTCCTCCCAAGATATCCGCTCCGCCATCTGTATGACTTTACAGGAACTGGGGCTGAAAGTAGAAACCCACCACCATGAAGTGGCTACTGGCAATCAAAATGAAATCAATTTTCGCTTCAACTCCCTGTTAAACAAAGGCGATGAAATACAGATGTTCAAATATGTGGTGCACAATGTAGCACATGCCTATGGCAAAACCGCAACTTTTATGCCAAAGCCACTGGCGGCCGATAATGGCAGTGGTATGCACTGTAACCTGTCTCTGTCTAAAGGCGGAGAAAACCTATTTGCCGGCGACCAATATGCCGGTTTGTCTGAACAGGCACTCCACTTTATTGGCGGTATTATCAAACATGCGCGCGCACTAAACGCCTTCACCAATCCCACCACTAACAGCTACAAGCGCTTAGTACCAGGTTTTGAAGCACCAGTACTACTAGCCTATTCCGCCCGTAATCGTTCCGCTTCCATCCGCATACCTTATGTGCACAGCGCTAAAGGCCGCCGTATTGAAATCCGTTTTCCTGATGCCCTTGCCAATCCTTATTTAGGTTTTGCCGCGGTGCTCATGGCTGGCCTGGATGGTATTCGCAACAAAATTGATCCGGGTGCACCTATGGATAAAGATTTATACCATTTATCTGCGGATGAACTATCCCACATCCCCACCGTATGCTCTTCTCTTGATCAAGCATTAGATGCCCTAAAAGCAGATTCAGGATTTTTACTGGAAGGCGGCGTGTTTACTGCGGATTTAATCGAAGCGTATGTTGATCTAAAGATGGAAGAAGTGAGCCGTATGCGCGCATTACCCCATCCTGCTGAGTTTGATATGTATTATAGTGGTTAAGCGGGGCTATCGTTCTGCGATTGATTGTCGTCTTGATTGGGACTGTCTTCCTGATTGTAACTGTCATCCTGAACGCAGTGAAGGATCTCCATGAGGTGCCACTAGACGGAGATCCTTCACTATGTTCAGGATGACAGTCACAAATTTCCCCTTCTCCTGCCGGGGGCTTTGTTGAATAATTCACTGCCTGACTATCTGAAACTCTATGATCCCCTCTCCCCCCGCGGGAGAGGGTTAGGGAGAGGGGGTTAGTGTGGCATTCATTGGTGAAAATTAAGTGGTAAATGCTTAATACTACCCCTCTCCCTAACCCTCTGCTATGTGATTTGTCAATAGGGGTACGAGCGCCTCCGGTAAATAAAGTTTATTTATTTACATAAGCCAGTTTAAGCATAAAACTCTATTGTTTTTATTTAGATTACCGTAACTAGCAAAGCCTTATTGGCCCAATCTGCTATTCGTGGTCAATTCCGTAAAACCGCCACAAGTTGTCCATTCGGACGGAATAAAAGTCTGCGCCCCAAACTCCCGCACGTGGTGGCCAAACTACGCCTCACAACAGGGTATGACGAGGTCACAGATAATTGTTACGGTACTTCTTACAAAAACATTCCTGTTTATACTTTCTGCTATAATTTAATCACGGTACAGGCGGAGACGCCGATGACCGTGACGTGATTCCAGGGCAGCTTCGAGGTTGCCCTGTTACTTGAGACAGATTCGATTATCCTGTATCACGTCTACAAATATCTCGGGGTTTGGGGTAGGCCCCCATTTCAATCCATTCATAGCAAAACCTCCTTGTTATTTAAACTCTACCACCCTAAAGGGCCGTGGGAAGTACTTCACCCGTCTTTTTGCAAATGCTTTCTGATTTGCGTATTTGATAGAGTTGCCCCGACTTGAAACAACTCCGAATCTGTCCAATTAAGCGTCGTGCTACCCCAACAATCGCCCGCTTCTTACCAGCAGTGATACTGATCCTCTGATAAATATCCATTAATGATTTATCTCTTCTTATCGCTGTCCATGAAGCTTCTACCAATGTTTTGCGTAGAATAGATCGACCCTGACGACTCATATGTCCTAGTCGTTTATGCTCCCCTGAAGAATGCTCGCTCGGGGTTAATCCGGTAAAACTAAATAATTGCTTCTCGTTTTTAAACTGTTCCATATTGCCTAATTCATTCGCCAACACACGGGCATGGGTTGGACCTATCCCCGGAGTGCTTTGATAAATGACTTCCAGCTCTTTATCTGCTTGCGCCTGTTTAGCTAACTCTAGCTCTATGTTTTTTAATCGGTTCGCCAGTTCCCACCATTGAGAGATCAAGGTGTCCAGACAATACTTCACCGAAGGATTACAATCATACGCCCGAACTTTTTGTAACCATTTCCAACTCACGACGGGGGTCTCGTCGGGGCCTATTAAACCCTGACGGTAGAGCAAACTCTTGATGCGATTTCCTACTCGACGCTTATCCTCAGCGATTTTTTCCCGCATGCGGCTGACTTCGCGGTAAGCTTCTCGCTCCACGCTAGGTACATGAATGCCCTTTAAACGCCCTGCGGCTAATTGTGTTGCCAATTTTAATGAATCTCGCTTATCTGTCTTTACCCTATCTCGGGCTGATATCTCTACACTAGCCGCGTGAACCACCCGACTGTCTATTCCCTCTTCTAATAAATGACGGTGTAATACAAATCCTGAGAACCCTGCTTCATAAGCCGTTTTAATCTGCGCATTTTTAAAGTATTTATGTAAATAATGCACTAACTCCTCAGGAGTTGCCTTCAGGGTGTCTGTTTTCATTACCATACCCTCACAGATACACGTTACTGCATATGTCTTTTTGTGAACATCAATTCCAGCAAACACGGTTTTTCCTGTATAATCTCTCATGGTATGTGCCTCCTCCTGTCGAGGTTATTGGTTAAAACTATATTTTAACCGAAGGCACATACCTCTTTCCCTATTATTCAGCATAGCAACTCCCGCAAGGGGAGAGGGGATGCAGTGCTTCTTCAAGAATGGGAGCGAATTATTCAACAACGCCCCCACAAGCGGAGAGGGGATACAGTGCTTTTTCTATAACTTTAGGGCAAGTTCCCCTTTAGGAGGATTCACCGCCGCTACTACTACCACCGGGACCGCCTGGCCCTGAAGAATATGTATTCTCAGCTTCTTCGCCTTCGCCTTCTTTATTAGTATTATTTTTACTAGTATTATTAATTTCCTGCTTTTTAAAACTATCCACGAAAACCTTCGAATGACTATAAGTTGCCTGAGCACCACTGTCCTTTGCAGAACCCTCCGACTTAACTACCGTATCAGACTTGGCCACCGCCTTAACTGTTGCGTCAGCTGAATTTTTAGCTGTTTTATTTGATTCAGGCTCACCCTCAGCTCTCTTATCCGGCGCAGGTGCCCCCGGCTCTGCTGGTTCAGGTTCAGGCTCACCCTCGGCTCTCTCACCTGTTTCAAGGGTATCCTCGCCCGTTTCACCCAACTCAGTTTCGTTAGGCTTACCCTCTATTTGAGCCTCACCCTCCAAACCTTCTAGCTCAAGGCTGTCATCACCCTCTTCTCCCAATTCAAGGTTGTCATCAACCTCTTCTTCTAATTCAAGACTATCTTTCACTGTCTGTTGCAGTCCTTTTCCAATATCTACCACTTCTTCCACTTCTTCTAATGTTAAGTTGTCTCCATTGTCCAACTTTTCCTTTAGCTCTAGTAATTTCTTCTTTTGCGCATTGTTTTGTTGATTATTGTTTTGGTTTTTTTCATCCTCGTTCTCGTTGCCCTTGCCTGCTGGCTTCAACATGCGGAATAGCATTTCCAATATCAAAAGAAACACTATCACTGAATTTTTTACGAGATCTTTTTCAGGATTTTTCTGATCAAGATTCCTGAGACTGTTTTCCAACACGGATAGCATATGAAGCTTTTCAGGTGCTTTACTACCTGGGGCCGAGGCGGGGTTTGGCGATTGTGACATGGGTTTTCTCTTAAATTTAAATATAGTTATTTCCCGATTATCTTAGGGAATAAAACGGGTGTATTTCCAAACGTCCAGGCTATAAAAAGCCTAATCTATTTTAATTATTACTATTTTGTATTAGGTTTTGCTAAATGCTTGCGATTCAAAATCAGCTTTTTTACTGGCTGCCTGCTCCTGAACCTTGCTTTGCCCATAACCAGCCAAAAAAGATACCATTGCACCTATAATTCCTACGGGAGGACAAACTGCTATCAGCGCAAGACAAACCAGCGTACTGCCAAGAGCTATCTTTTTATACGTATCTGCATCCTCCTCCTCTTTTTGAGCTCCGGCAATTAGTTCATCTCGTTTAGCCTCGGCTGTACCTTTGTCGGCGTTCTTTTCTGCCTTGGCTTCATCTTTTTCGGCCTGCTTTTCTGCTTTGGCTTCATCCTTTTCGGCCTGCTTTTCTGCCTTAGCCCTATCTTGCGCGGCCTTTTGTTCTTCCTTGTCAGCACGTTCCTTTAGCCATTGAGTAATCTCCCCCTCTAAACTGCCCTTTTCTCCTTTCAGGTCGCCAAGACTTTGCTTAAGCTCATTTAGTTTCCGCTCAGCTAATAGTATTTTCGCGGCTAATGCATCTTTTGCCGGACCTGCTGCCTCTGCCAGATGGTCCTGTCTCAATTTTTCTAGTGCTGTTTGTTTGGCTTGAATTTGCTGTTCAACGGTCTCAATTTCTCCTACAAGTCCTGTCGCCTGAGCACCATTGATTCCAGGCTCACCAATTTTTCTACGCTTGTCTTCCATCAGATTGTTCATATGATGATCTAACGATTGTTGCTGCGATTGTTGCTGCCATTGTTGTTGAGCCATCTGAGTTACCCCTTAAATATTTATTAGCAGTTATTTAATAATTTCGTCTGGAAACTTGTTTTCACCAGTTTTGGGCTTATTTTAGCAAATGAATCTTAAGTGAAAATTAAGGATATGAAAAGGAACATGCACAATTTGTGTTTGACTCCTACCCTGGAGGGGAAAGATGGCCGCATTTTTTACTTAGTACAGGCGGCTGTTATCCTGATGCGGCTGTCGTCCTTGCGCGGCTTTCTCCCCTCTCCCGCTTGCGGGAGAGGGGTCGGGGGTGAGGGTGTTTGATCTGGCGCAGATGCCAACTGAGGCACCCTCATCCCCGGCCCTTCTCCCGCAAGCGGGAGAAGGGAGAAAGCCATTTACAAGGATGACAGCTATACAGGAAGAACAGCCATACAAGAGACAGCCATGCAAAGACAACAGCCAGACCTCACTAACACAACCCCTAATATAAATATCAGCAACTCCTATAAATAAAAGACAAATTTCTGCTAGAATTCAGCCAATATCACAGCTGCAGGGTTTTCCCAATAATGCGTCTTAAAACTATCAAATTGGCCGGTTTCAAATCCTTTGTGGATCCCACTACCGTTAGCTTACAAAGCAACCTCACGGCTATTGTGGGGCCTAATGGCTGTGGGAAATCGAACATTGTAGATGCCATTCGCTGGGTTATTGGAGAAAGTTCTGCCAAGCAGTTGCGAGGAGAATTATTAACTGATGTCATTTTCAGCGGCACGGCGCAGCGTAAACCCGTAGGTCAGGCCGCTATAGAATTATTATTTGATAATAGCCAGGGAAGTTTAGGTGGGCCTTATGCGCAATATAGCGAAATATCTATCCGGCGCGAAATCACCCGCGAAGGGCAATCTCAGTTTTACTTAAATAGCTCACGCTGCCGTCGGCGGGATATCACGGATGTATTTCTAGGTACCGGGCTTGGACCGAACAGCTATGCCATTATTGAACAGGGGGTCGTCTCACAGCTGATTGAGGGCAAACCAGAAGACATTCGCGTCTATCTAGAAGAAGCGGCCGGCATCTCCAAATATCGCGAACGTCGCCGCGAAACAGAAAATCGCATCCGCGGTACGCGTGAAAATTTAGAACGTCTGACCGATTTACGCCTGGAAATGGAAAAACAATTAGACCATCTTAAGCGCCAAGCCAATGCAGCGGAGCGCTATAAAGTTTTGAAACAGGAACAGCGCCTGGTAAAGGCACAATTACACGCCCTACACTGCAAAACCTTAAATGCCAAGTTAGAGAGCCAGCAGTTGTTATTAGCGCAGACCACCACTGAATTGGAAGGAAAAATCGCCACGCATAGAAAAATTGAGCTGGAGATTGAGCAACAACGCGAACAGCAAATAGAAAGCAATGATGCCTTTAATGCCGTACAGGGGCGCTTCTACCAATTGGGTGCAGACATCGCCAGCCAGGAACAGCACATCACGCATATTAAAGAGCGCGAACGACAATTAGCCAACGATTTAACTCAAATGGAGACAGCGTGGCAAGAGGCGGAACAAAACTTAAATGATGACCAATCCAACATCGAGACACTCACCGCAGAAATAGCAGAGCTAGAACCGCAAAGCGCAGAAGCTGCTACCTTAGCCGCTCACCTACAAGAACAGCTTAGCCTAACAGAACAACAACGGGCACAATGGCAGCAAGCTTGGGATAGCTTCCAGGCGGAATCTGCTCAAATTGAGCAAAAAGCACAGCTTGAAAAAACCCGCTTAACGCACTTTACTCAAAAAATTCAAGAGATCGAACAGCAAATACATCGCCTGCAGCAACAGCAGCAGCAGTTGGATTTCGGTCAATTACCGGAAGAAATTAACGCCCAGGAATCACGATCTTCCACGCTAAAACAGCAATTGGATTTAGAACAGGAATTAGCGACGGAATTAAATACCCAGATTCAACAACTACGCGAGGCTCATCAGCAACTACAAGCCGAGCGGGATACCAAGCACCGTGATTTGCAGCAGCTATTGCGCCGCCAGGCATCGCTGGAAGCGTTACAACAAGCTGCCTTGGGTAAAGCAGATCAAGGCACTGCCAAATGGCTAACTCAGCAAGGATGGACAGAAAAGCCTCGCTTATTGGATGGGCTGCAAGTGACTCCAGGCTGGGAGACGGCAGTTGAGACTGTGCTGGCGCCTTACTTGGAAGCTATATGTACCGATAATGCAGAAGACCTGTTGTTGGCAGCGCAAAGTCCTGTTCAAGGTCGGTTGGCGGTGTGCCATATGACTTCACCCGCAACATCCAAATTCACCGCCCCTATTGCTGCGCACAACCAGGCACTCATACCGTTAATTCAAAAGATCACCACCCCCTTACCCATCGCGGCTTTATTGCATGGCATTTATACGGTTGAATCCACGGTTGAAGCATTACAGTTATGCGATTCCTTAGCGGCTGGCGAATCTATTGTCACTAAAGACGGAATCTGGTTTGGCAATTACTGGGTGCGCATTAGCAGAATCCAAGATGAATCCAGCGGCATGTTACAACGCAAACAGGCCCTGCAAGAGCTCCAGACCGCTGTTAATGAGCATCAGTCACAGTTGCAATTATTGGAAAGCCAACTCACCACAACCCAAACCTCGCTGCGACAATATGAAGAGAAGCGTGACCACCAGCAACGCGAGTTCCGCGAAAACTCTCGCGAATATAGCGAATTGCACGCACAATTAAGCGCCAAACGCGCCAAACTTGAACAACTGCGTCAGCGTCAAGCCACACTTTTGCAAGATTTAAGTCAGCAACAGCAACAGCTGGAATCAACCCAAACACAACGCCTGGCTACGCAAGATTTAGCTGAAGAAGCTCAGCTCCAGCAACAGGAATTTAACGCCCGCCGCAATCAATTATTACAGCAACGCGATACCCATGCGACCACTAACCAAGAACTACGCCACCGCACCCAGGTAGCCAAACAAAATGCCGATGAACAGCAGGTTCGCCTGGCTTCCTGTCAAAACCAGTTACACTATTTGCAGCAGAATATCACTCGTGCCCAGAAGCAGCTGACGCAGCTGGCAGAACGTCGCGATGATTTACTAGCCCGACATGAAGAAATTCAATCACCTTTGCCTGAGTTACAAGACAACTTGCAACGTCTACTCTTGAACCGCAGCGGTGTGGAAAAAGAATTAAATACTGCACGCCAGCAAGTCAGCCAGCTGGAGCAACAATTACGTGAATGGGAACAGCAGCGCGCGACCACAGAACGCGAAGCCCAAGGCTTCAGGGACACCCTGGCGCAAATCCGTATCGAACAAGGCACAACGGAAGCGCATCGGGAAAATCACCTGGAGCAGATTCGACTGGCTGAATTCACTTTGGAAAATTTGTTACAAGAACTGCCAGCGGAAGCAGAGACTGTCTCTTGGCAGCAACAATTGGAGCAGACGGATAACCGCATTCAGCGCATGGGCGCTATTAATCTGGCTGCTATCGATGAATATAATACTGTGCTGGAGCGTAAAACCTACCTGGATAATCAGAATCAAGATTTATGTGAGGCGCTAACCACTCTGGAAGAGGCCATTCGCAAAATTGATCGCGAATCCCGAAATCGCCTGAAAGATACTTTCGAACGCGCCAATGAGAATTTTAAAAATCTCTATCAGAATATGTTTACCGGCGGTCATGCGGAACTGGAATTAACCGGTGATGAACTGCTGAATGCCGGGGTAGTCATCCGCGCTCAGCCTCCGGGCAAGCGCAATACCATGTTGCACCTGTTGTCTGGGGGCGAAAAAGCGCTGACGGCCATTGCGCTGGTATTCGCTCTTTTTCAATTAAATCCAGCGCCCTTTTGCGTGTTGGATGAAGTGGACGCTCCCTTAGATGAAGCTAATGTGGGACGGTTTTGCCGTTTGGTGCAATCCATGGCGGCATCGGTACAGTTTCTTTATATCAGTCACAATAAAGTCGCCATGCAGATGGCGCAGCAATTGGTGGGCGTGACGATGCAGGAACCGGGGGTGTCGCGGCTGGTGACGGTAGATATTGATCAGGCGATGGCTTTGGCGGAGTAGGTAGTGGTGTTGGGGCTTTAGCGCTAACCGAGACACCCTCGGTGGCTGCGGGAGAAAGAGAAGAGAGTTCAAATTTTGGCTTTTTTACACAGAAATTTTACAACCACCCAAATAAAAATCTACAATAACCATTCCGATAACTGAGGGGTAAGATTAGTGACCTACATTCTTTTATTTGCTCTGATAGGACTGGTGATCATTGGCGTAGTGAGGGCTACTCGGCAGGGAGACCCTAAAAAACGTCAGCACCGTGAGCCTTTCCTGGGGAATAATGATCCCATAGAAGCCGTCGCCGTTGAACCACAAGTTACTACTAAGCCCCGTAACTCACAACGCGAACCCACTCGTCACCCCCATAATGCAGAATATTCCATTGATCAACGGCATGAAATCGCGCCACCACCACCTGAACCATTGGATTCTCATCTGGATCACCCCCGACCCCATGCTGAAAACACAACCACCACCGAGCCAGCACCCCCGCTGCAACTCACTGATTTGATCATTATCAACTTAACCGCCGATCCAAAACAGCCCTATCGTGGTTATGAACTATTACAAGCACTACTAACTGCAGGTCTACGATACAGTAGGAAAGGCATGTTCCACCGTTATGAAGATCTGACTGGACGCGGGTCGATATTGTTTAATCTAGTATCTTCCATTGAACCTGGCACCTTCGATTTACCCAAAATGGGCAGCTTCACCACTACTGGCTTAACCTTGTTTATGCAGATACCCGTCGTGAAAGATCCGCGCCAAGCTTTTGAATTGATGTTGAGTACAGCTAAAGAATTAATTGAAGATCTCGGCGGTGAGCTGCTGGATGATCATAGACAGCCCCTGAATGAAGAAAAAATAGCTAAATGGCGTTCGTATGTGCAATGAGTTTGGCACTGATCTCCTCTCCCTTATGGGGGCGTTGTTGAATAATTCTCTTCCCAACTATCTGAAACTCTATGATCCCCTCTCCCCTTGTGGGAGAGGGTTAGGGAGAGGGGGTTGGTGTGGCATTCATTGGTGAAAATTAAAGTGTAAATGCTTAATATTACCCCTCTCCCTAACCCTCTCCCGCAAGGGGAGAGGGGATACAGTGCTTGTCTAAAAAATGGGAGCGAATTATTTAACAACGCCCCTTGCGGAAAAGGGAATTATAGAACCAAATGCCCGCGTTTTTTAATGACAAATGCTATGCCCGCTCATAAAACCCTACATGACATTCAAGAACTACGCCGCCAAATCGACGAGCATAATTATCATTATTATGTCCAGGATAACCCCACCATCCCCGATGCTGAATATGATCGCCTATTTCGTCAGCTGCAAGAGTTGGAGGCACAGCATCCAGAGCTAATTACCCCTGACTCACCCACGCAGCGGGTAGGCGCAGCTCCACTCAAAGTATTTGCATCCGTCACTCATGAAGCTCCCATGCTGTCATTAGAAAACGCTTTCACCGATGCTGAGCTAATTGCTTTCGATAAACGGGTCCGACAGCGACTGGAAATGGATCATCCTATTGAATACGTGGGTGAGCCAAAATTGGATGGGGTGGCAGTAAACTTACGCTATGAACGCGGGGTACTGGTATGTGGCGCAACACGCGGTAATGGCGTAACCGGTGAGGATATTACGCAAAATGTGCGCACTATTCCTTCAGTGCCTTTGCACTTGCGTGGGAATGATCACCCGGCATTATTAGAGGTTCGCGGCGAAATCTACATGCCCCTCACTGGTTTTGAAAATTATAATATCAGAGCCCGCCAAATGGGCGAGAAAGAATTCGCTAATCCTCGTAATGCTACTGCGGGCAGTCTCAGGCAGCTGGATCCCAAAATCACCGCTAGCCGCCCATTAGCCTTATTTTGTTATGCTTTGGGCAAGGTATCAGAGGGTCATGTTGCAGATAAGCATAGCGATATGCTGGAGGTTTTTAAACAATGGGGGTTGCCGGTTAATCCTGAGATCAAGGTACTCCCAAGCATTCACGAATGTATCATTTTTTTTCAACACCTGTCCGCGCTACGCGATCAGTTGTCTTATGAAATCGATGGGGTAGTTTTTAAAGTAAATCGCTTTGATTTGCAGCGCGAACTTGGCTTCATCTCGCGCGCACCACGCTGGGCTATTGCGCATAAATTTCCTGCGCGCGAAGAAATGACACGCGTTGAGTCAATTGAATTCCAAGTGGGACGTACCGGTGCACTGACCCCAGTCGCACGCTTAACCCCCGTATTTGTGAGTGGTGTTACCGTTAGTAATGCTACGCTCCATAATATGGATGAATTATGGCGCAAAGATGTGCGGGTGGGTGACACCATCATTGTACGCCGCGCCGGAGATGTCATTCCCGATGTGGTTTCTGTCATTTTGGCTAAACGCCCACCACAGTCTCAGCCGGTCCTATTGCCAAAGCATTGTCCCATCTGTGGCGCTGAAGCGATAAAACCGGAGGGCGAAGTGGTGGCGCGCTGTACTGGCGGTCTATTTTGTCGTGCCCAATTGAAAGAAACGATTAAACACTTTGCCTCGCGCAAAGCACTGGACATAGAGGGGCTAGGCGACAAGATCGTTGAACAGTTAGTCATTGCTAACTTGGTGCGTGATATAGCCGAGGTGTTTCTGCTCACTGCCGAACAATGGCTATCTATGGAACGAAAGGGCGAAAAATCGGTGAATAATCTCCTCACTGCCCTAGAGAAAAGCAAAGCCACCACCTTACCGCGCTTCATATACGCACTCGGGATACGTGAGGTAGGTGAGGCCACTGCCTTAAGTCTAGCCCACCATTTTGGCAGTTTAGATAATATTATGCGCGCCGATGAGCTCACGCTGGAAGAAGTCAACGATATCGGTCCAATCGTGGCAGCCAACATAGCTGCTTTTTTCCGACAACAGCATAACCGCGAATTAATCGCCAAATTGCAACAACTTGGGGTACACTGGCAGGAAAATCAAGCCCGCGCGTCACGTGGTGAACAACCTTGGTTTGGCAAGACCTTTGTCCTTACCGGAACCTTGAGCGCTATGACTCGCGATGAAGCTAAAGAACGCATTCAATCGCTCGGAGGAAAAGTAAGCAGTAGTGTTTCGGCTAAAACCACCTATGTAATTGCAGGTGCAGATCCAGGCTCTAAACTGACTAAAGCTGAGGAATTGGGAGTGGCGATATTATCTGAAGAAGATTTTTTGCAGTTATTGCGGGAGATGTAGCTATTCTTTCAGCAAACTCCAGGATTCTGCCATGTAAAAATCCGCAAGAGGCTTTGTTGAATAATTCGCTGCCAATTTTTGGAAAAGCACTGTGCCCCTCTCCCGGGGGCTTAGTTGATAATTCTTTTCCTAACCATCTGAAACTCTATGATCCCCTCTCCCCTTGCGGGAGAGGGGATCATAGAGTTTCAGATGGTTAGGAAAAGAATTATCAACTAAGCCCTCGGGAGAGGGGATACAGTGCTTTCCCAAAAAAATGGAGCGGACTATTCAACATAGCTTCCGGGAAAGCGGATTTTATACATGGGTGGGAATTCCAATAATCATAATGACTATAAATTAAAAACCAATGAACCCAATACCTCAAGAAATAACTCAACGTCGTACCTTTGCCATCATCTCCCATCCCGATGCCGGTAAAACTACACTCACCGAAAAACTATTGCTGTTTGGCGGCGCCATTACTTTAGCTGGCACGGTTAAAGGTCGCAAATCTTCGCGCCATGCTACCTCCGATTGGATGGAGCTAGAAAAACAACGTGGAATTTCGGTTACCACTTCGGTGATGCAATTCCCTTACCGCGACTGCATTATTAATCTGCTCGATACACCAGGCCATGAAGATTTCTCTGAAGATACTTATCGCACCCTGACCGCTGTGGATTCAGCCCTGATGGTGATCGATGCTGCTAAAGGTGTTGAGCCGCGCACGATCAAACTGCTGGAAGTGTGTCGGATGCGCAATATCCCCATCTTAACTTTTATTAATAAAATGGACCGGGACACCCGTGAACCTATCGAACTGTTAGACGAAATAGAATCCATTCTTAACATCCGTCTCACGCCCATGACATGGCCTATTGGCATGGGGAAAGAATTTAAAGGCGTTTACCATCTACTGCAACAGGCTATTTATCACTACCGACCAGGAAAAGGCGAACGTATTCAGGACATCGACAAAATTACTGATCTCGACGACCCGAAATTATATGAATTACTGGGTGACCGTACCGCGCAATTCCGTGAAGAATTAGGATTAGTACAAGGGGCAAGTCCGGACTTTGAATTACAAGATTATCTGGCCGGACGATTGACGCCGGTATTTTTTGGGTCAGCACTTAATAACTTTGGCGTGCGTGAATTGCTGGACGCACTGGTGGATTATGCGCCTGCTACCCAACCACGCCAAACCCTAACGCGTGAAGTTTGGCCGGAGGAAGAAAAATTCAGCGGCTTTGTGTTTAAAATCCAGGCTAACATGGATCCTGCCCACCGTGATCGCATTGCATTTATGCGCGTATGTTCCGGTCGTTATCTCAATGGGATGAAAATGCGTCATGTACGAATGGGACGTGATATTCAGATACATCATGCCCTGACCTTCATGGCTGGTGATCGCGAACACGTAGAGGAAGCCTTTCCGGGGGATATTATCGGCCTGCACAATCATGGCACCATTCAGATAGGGGATACCTTCAGCCAAGGCGAAGATCTTAAATTTATCGGTATTCCTTATTTTGCACCGGAAATTTTTAAATTGGTGCGCTTGAAAGATCCTTTAAAAATGAAGGCACTGCAAAAAGGTTTATTACAACTTTCCGAGGAAGGCGCTACCCAGGTTTTTAGGCCCCTATTGAGTAATGAATATATTTTAGGAGCAGTGGGAATTCTGCAGTTTGATGTGGTTGCCTACCGCTTGAAGAATGAATATAACGTGGAATGCGCTTACGCACCGGTTTCAGTGGCCACTGTTCGTTGGGTCCGCAGTGATAATGCTAAAAAGTTAGAAGAGTTCAAAAAGAATTTACCGGCACAATTAGCATTGGATAATGGGAATAATTTAGCTTATCTAGCACCGAATATGGTGAATTTAAATTTGACGCAAGAACGCTGGCCGGATATTGAGTTTTTTGCTACGCGGGAGCATGATTGATTTTTAAGCCCCTCAGGTTTTAGAAGATCCACAGCCCACTACCTCAGCATACCCACCATTCAATAACTCGCGCATTTTAGATTTAATAAGTTCAATCGCAATGCGATTTTCCCCACCGCGCGGCACAATAATATCGGCATAACGTTTTGATGGCTCTACAAATTGCAGATACATAGGCCGCACAGTGGTTTCATATTGCTCTAGCACCGAATCAATAGATCGTTGGCGTTCTATGATATCGCGGCGTAATCTGCGCACTAAACAAACATCCAACGGGGTATCAATAAAGATCCGGATATCCATTTTTTCCCGCAACGTTGCGTCAGCTAGCAATAAAATTCCTTCTAGAACAATAATGGTATGCTTGCCAACAGTCTTCGTTTCTTTGCTACGTAAGTGTTGGGAATGGTCATAGAGCGGAACTTCGATGAATTTTCCTTCCTGCAGGGCCTCTAGATGCTGAGCTAATAACGCATGATCAAAGGCTGCGGGGTGGTCGTAGTTAATTTTTTCACGTTCTGCGAACGGCAGATCACTACGTTCTTTATAATAAGAATCTTCGGAGATAACTACAACTTGGTTGGAACCCATATCCTGGGCGATGGTATTGGCGAGTAGGCTTTTTCCGGAAGCTGACGGACCTGCAATACCAATGATCAAGGTTTTATTTTTCATAAGGAGTCACACTCTGAATATTCATGTGATTTTGCTAATCCTTACCTAGCGGCTGTTATCGGCTTTGAGTAGCACATAAACAGCCCCCACCCCTCCATGCGCTGGCTTCGCTGAACAGAATGCTAACACACCTGGATAGCCCCGTAACCATTGGTTTACATTATTTTTTAATATGGGACGATTATCTTCAATACGAGCGGCCTTGCCGTGGATAATGCATATACAACGATAATGCTCGCGAATTGCCTTTGCTAAAAACTGCTGCAGAGCCAATTTTGCCTGGGCCACTGTTAACCCGTGCATATCCAATTGGGCAGAAATTGCGATTTCGCCCCGACGTAATTTCTGCCTTATTCGATATTGCAACCCGGTGCGGGCAAAGCTTAAATAGTCTTCGCTATGTACGGGTTCAATTGCTGGGTCTTCGCTAAGGGGTATAATCTCCGGCTCAAGTTCTGCCCTGGGTATAAAGGGGATATTTTTTTTATCGACGCTGGGAGCATCGATACGCGAAGATTGCTCAAGGGGCGTCACGCCAGCCATAGAAGCCTTGAATAGGTCTCGCTCTTCTTTAGTTATGCGGGGTTTTTTGCTCATAAATATTCACATGAGGTATAATCGTGTAGTCAGGTTCCATAAGCAGCGCAAATGGCTTCTGACCAATATCCTATATACCTATCCTTTAACCACCCAAGCTAGAGATTAAAACCTTGAAAAATTCCAGTTTAGACCATGCCATCCGTGAATTGCAAACCCTGCGTGATATGGTGCGCTGGGGAGCTAGTCAGTTTAATGCTGCTAACCTGGCATTTGGCCATGGTATCGATAATGCCTGGGATGAGGCATTATTTCTAGCGCGTCACGCCTTGCATCTCACTCCCGCTGAAGATGAAAAAGCTGCAGATGCCAGGTTGTTATCCAGTGAACGACAACAGATTGCACAATTATTCCAGCGGCGGATTTCTGAGCGTAAACCCGCATCCTATCTGACACGAGAAGCTTGGTTTGCCGGCCTGCCTTTTTATGTAGATGAACGCGTCATTATTCCTCGATCCCCGATTGCTGAACTTATAGAAGGGGGTTTTTCACCTTGGTTCAACGATGTGCCCATAAACCGCGTATTAGATTTATGCACCGGCAGTGGGTGTATTGCTATTGCTTGTGCGTTAGGATTTCCTGGAATTGAAGTGGACGCAGTCGATATCTGCGCTGACGCTTTAGCAGTAGCTCGACAGAATGTAGATCGTCACCAGTTAATAACTGCGGTGAATCTAATTAAGTCTGACCTTTTTTCCAACTTGAATCCTTCTAGCTATGATCTAATCATCAGCAACCCTCCTTATGTCAACCTGAAAGACATGGCGCAACTTCCCCCCGAATTTCAACATGAACCCGCATTAGCCTTAGCGGCTGGTGACGATGGATTGAATGTGGTCGCTCGGATTATCACTGAAGCCCCCCACTATTTATCGCCACAGGGTATTTTAGTTGTGGAAGTGGGCAATAGTGCACCTGCCTTAGAGCAGCGCTTTCCTGAGTTACCTTTTTTATGGTTAGAATTTACCCGCGGTGGTCATGGGGTATTTGTATTAACGGCAGAGCAGTTGAGAGGAGTGAGAATGAGTTAGAGGCATTGGAGGAAAGGATGATTTGTGCCTTCCTTTCCCCCTCTCCCTAACCCTCTCCCGCAAGGGGAGAGGGGATCATAGAGTTTCAGATAGTTAGGAAGTGAATTATTCAACAAAGCCCCCCGCAGAAGAGATATGCTGCTATTTCAAGCATAGCACCCCCCCCTTTCGGAGGCATTGTTGAATGCTATCCTCCCAAGCATGAGTCACTCTATGATCCCCTCTCCCCTTGCGGGAGAGGGGGTGGGAAGGCACAAATCTTACTCAGTCAGCAACAACCTACAACCCTGAAGCAATCAATTGCGACAATAACCGCAGATCCTGCCAAGCTTTAGCTTTTAGCTGCGGCTGTTGTAGAAGTTCTAAAGGATGATAACTTACCACCGCCCCTGACGTGTTTTGCTGTAATTGATCTAACGGTAGTTCATTTTGTAAAATTTTCTGTGCTAAGGGTAAGCCCCAAATAACTAACACCCCTTCTGGTTGCTGAATTCGCTCAGCCCCTATCTGTGCCTCTAATCCTATAGCGAACATCATATTATCCAATAAACTGTGAATTTTTTGCTGTTGTAGAGGGGTGGTGGCCATCACCTGTAGCAATAAGGTAGCCACTACTTCATTGCTTTGATAACGGCGTAATCGATATCGTTGACAATCAAGCTTCTGTGACGCGCCAAGCAATGGATATCGGCTGTGCCAAGTTTCAATACCCATTTGCTTTAAACAATAACTGGTGAGGGGATTATTCATTTTGGCTACTACTTCCCTTTACCAGGTAAGAAGTCTCTCTGCCGCACAGTCTCAAACAAACAAATGCCTGCAGCTACTCCTACATTAAGACTAGAAACAATACCCCGCATGGGAATGCTCAATAACACATCACAGGTTTCGCGGGTTAAACGGCGTAATCCAGAACCTTCAGCGCCCAGCACCCAAGCTATTGCGCCGCGCAAAGGGGCTGCAAAAAGACTTTGCTCAGCTTGATCACTAGCTCCATATACCCAGATACCACGTTCCTTAAGTTCTTGTAAGGTTCGCACTAAGTTGGTGACCTTAATGAGCGGTGTCACTTCTGCCGCACCACTGGCTACTTTTTCGACTACAGCCGTTAAGGCCACTGATTTATCTTTAGGTATAATAACGGCATGGACGCCTGCGGCATTGGCTGAACGCAAACAGGCACCTAGGTTATGGGGATCTTGTACGCCATCTAGGACTAACAGAAAGGGGGGTTCAGATAAGCTATCCAATAGTTCATTTAATTTAACTTCCACATTTTGTCTGGCACCGTGCAACTCTGCGACTATTCCCTGATGCACTTTATGATTACTGAATTCATCAAGAGCCGCACGTGGCAGGGATTGCATTTCGATCCCGCTACTATTGGCACGATCAATGAGCGATTGTATGCGCGCGTCACGTCGCCCTACTTGTATTAACAGTCTTACAATCCGTTGAGGATCGTTATTTAATATAGCGCTTATTGTATGCAAGCCATAAACGTAATTTGGTTTGTTCATAAAGTACTAGCCCTCACCCAAATGCGACTTATCAAAATCAATGCGTTGCTTCAACCACCATAAAAGGACTAGGCTAGGAATCATGGAAACAACCGAAACTAAAAAGAAATTTACCCAACCCACGTACTCCACTAACCAGGCAGCTAAAGGTCCGATAAATACCCTGGGTATAGCGGATAGCGCTGACAATAATGCATATTGAGTCGCGGTAAAACGAACATTACATAAACCCATAAGAAAAGCAATGATAGCCACATTGCTCAAGCCACCACAAAATCCTTCAATGAATATGGTGCTGATCAGTAAGGGGTAACTTTTGCCCACAATTGCCAGCACCACAAACATGCCATTAGATACACCCTGCAAAATACCAAATAGCATTAAAGACCGATACATCCGCAAGCTTCCCAACCACATACCACCGACAAAAGCGCCCAACAAAGTGGCTATTAAACCCACTGTTTTATACAGCACACCTACATCAGTCAAGGTAAAGCCTAGGCCTCTGAGCAGAAAAGGTGTGCTAAGGGATAGAGCGATGACGTCACTGAGTTTATATAACAATATAAACAATAACACTGCAACCGCACCACGCCGAGATAGGAATTCACGAAAGGGTTCAACAATGGCTATCATCAAGCTAGCGGGAACACGTCCTTGCTGTTCAGGCTCTGGCGCAAGTCTGACTACCAACATTTCTATCGCCATTAGCCCAGCCATAATTAAATAAGTGGCACGCCAACCAATCCAATCTGCCAGGACTAAAGCTATACCGCTAGATAAGATCAAAGCAATCCGATAACCAAATGATGTCACCGCAGCACCCAAACCTCTTTCTCCGGGATGCAACAATTCAGTGCGGTAAGCATCAATCGCGATATCCTGGGTGGCGGATAAAAAAGCCACTACCAATGCCACTCCCGCTAGCCACCAGGGTGTAATTTTTGGATTTAGCAGGGCCATGATAATTAAGGAGATGACCAAACTGAACTGAAAAATAATTATCCAACCGCGTCTGCGGCCTAGAAAGGGTGGAAGATATCTATCTAAAAGAGGTGCCCATAAAAACTTATAGACATAGGGTTGTCCCACTAGAGATAACGCACCAATAGTCATAATGGACACGCCGCTGACGGTATACCAGGCTTGTAAGGTACTACCCGTTAGAGATAACGGTAACCCAGAGGAAAAAGCCAGCAGCAAAGTGACTAATATCCGAGGATTGGCCAGACTCTGGATTTTGTCAATAAATCTAGGGGGTGGAGGCTGCGGCATAATTAAATCCTTTACGTATTGGCCAGCTGTTGGCTAAATGGCTGTCATCCTGAACGCAGCGCAGGATGACAGGGCATCGTTGAATAATTCACTTCTAAACTATCTGAAACTCTATGATCCCCTCTCCCCCCGCGGGAGAGGGTTAGGGAGAGGGGGTTGGTGTGGCATTCAGTAGTGAAAATTAAATGGTAAATGCTTATTATTACCCCTCTCCCTAACCCTCTGCTATGTGATTTGTCAATAGGGGTACGAGCGCCTCCGGTAAATAAAGTTTATTTATTTACATAAGCCAGTTTAAGCATAAAACTCTATTGTTTTTATTTAGATTACCGTAACTAGCAAAGCCTTATTGGCCCAATCTGCTATTCGTGGTCAATTCCGTAAAACCGCCACAAGTTGTCCATTCGGACGGAATAAAAGTCTGCGCCCCAAACTCCCGCACGTGGTGGCCAAACTACGCCTCACAACAGGGTATGACGAGGTCACAGATAATTGTTACGGTACTTCTTACAAAAACATTCCTGTTTATACTTTCTGCTATAATTTAATCACGGTACAGGCGGAGACGCCGATGACCGTGACGTGATTCCAGGGCAGCTTCGAGGTTGCCCTGTTACTTGAGACAGATTCGATTATCCTGTATCACGTCTACAAATATCTCGGGGTTTGGGGTAGGCCCCCATTTCAATCCATTCATAGCAAAACCTCCTTGTTATTTAAACTCTACCACCCTAAAGGGCCGTGGGAAGTACTTCACCCGTCTTTTTGCAAATGCTTTCTGATTTGCGTATTTGATAGAGTTGCCCCGACTTGAAACAACTCCGAATCTGTCCAATTAAGCGTCGTGCTACCCCAACAATCGCCCGCTTCTTACCAGCAGTGATACTGATCCTCTGATAAATATCCATTAATGATTTATCTCTTCTTATCGCTGTCCATGAAGCTTCTACCAATGTTTTGCGTAGAATAGATCGACCCTGACGACTCATATGTCCTAGTCGTTTATGCTCCCCTGAAGAATGCTCGCTCGGGGTTAATCCGGTAAAACTAAATAATTGCTTCTCGTTTTTAAACTGTTCCATATTGCCTAATTCATTCGCCAACACACGGGCATGGGTTGGACCTATCCCCGGAGTGCTTTGATAAATGACTTCCAGCTCTTTATCTGCTTGCGCCTGTTTAGCTAACTCTAGCTCTATGTTTTTTAATCGGTTCGCCAGTTCCCACCATTGAGAGATCAAGGTGTCCAGACAATACTTCACCGAAGGATTACAATCATACGCCCGAACTTTTTGTAACCATTTCCAACTCACGACGGGGGTCTCGTCGGGGCCTATTAAACCCTGACGGTAGAGCAAACTCTTGATGCGATTTCCTACTCGACGCTTATCCTCAGCGATTTTTTCCCGCATGCGGCTGACTTCGCGGTAAGCTTCTCGCTCCACGCTAGGTACATGAATGCCCTTTAAACGCCCTGCGGCTAATTGTGTTGCCAATTTTAATGAATCTCGCTTATCTGTCTTTACCCTATCTCGGGCTGATATCTCTACACTAGCCGCGTGAACCACCCGACTGTCTATTCCCTCTTCTAATAAATGACGGTGTAATACAAATCCTGAGAACCCTGCTTCATAAGCCGTTTTAATCTGCGCATTTTTAAAGTATTTATGTAAATAATGCACTAACTCCTCAGGAGTTGCCTTCAGGGTGTCTGTTTTCATTACCATACCCTCACAGATACACGTTACTGCATATGTCTTTTTGTGAACATCAATTCCAGCAAACACGGTTTTTCCTGTATAATCTCTCATGGTATGTGCCTCCTCCTGTCGAGGTTATTGGTTAAAACTATATTTTAACCGAAGGCACATACCTCTTTCCCTATTATTCAGCATAGCAACTCCCGCAAGGGGAGAGGGGATACAGTGCTTCTTCAAAAATAGAAGTGAATTATGCAACAACGCCCTGTCATCCTGCGCTGCGTTCAGGATGACAGCCATACGATACTTTAAATACCTTCTTTACGAACCAACAACAAAATCCCATCCCAATGTAAATCCTGCATCAGCAGCGGTTGGCGGCTGGGATTCAGGGTTAATGTTTTCCACTGATATCCTGGCAATGATGCTATTAATTGCTGAGTGGCATTTTTATATAATTGCTCGATTTGTTCTGGGCTTAAAGAGGCCATCGTATGGCGTGGTTTATAATAATAAATGCTGCCCAACCACAGTGTTTGGTTGTTATCTAATAAAGTAACGTTAGATTTCCAGAACATCAGATTAATTTGCCGATTTTGGTAGTCTAATTTGGTTAGCAAAAGTTCGGGTGCCTGATTTTGATACAGCGTTGGCAACACGGGTACGTGTTGAGGGTTATTGCGCGGCGACAAACGATGGAGGGTGTTTTTAAGGCTCAACTGCAACGCCTGAGGTTGCCATCCTTGCTTGACCAGAGATTGCTCAATATCGTCCAGCGAACCCAGCCACTGTACATTGAGCACCTCACGCGGCTTACCTAAACGAGACACTAAAAATAAGGGAATTTCTTCGGTACGTTGTTGCCACCATCCCTCGGTATCGAGAGTCACCTCGGGCCAATAGAGGGTATAATCGTATTCCAAAGAACGAAAATGCGTGATCCCATAACCACCCCAACCAATTAAAATAGCCAACACAGCCACTAGTGAAAGCATTTTAGGTGAGATAGCCTGGCTAAGCTTGCGACGGTAGAGCATAAATAGGAACAATACGCAGGCTATCCCGAGCAATATCCCACCAAAGACGTCTGTCAGCCAGTGCACCCCCAAATACAGACGAGATAGCGCTACTGATATTATCAATAAACTCGCAACCAAAAATGGGATTTTCCGTCGACCCGGCGTCAAATTCTGCGCAATCAAGGCAGCCAAAAATCCAAATATCATAACGGCTATAAAAGTATGACCACTAGGAAAAGCCGAGTCTATAGGCCCACGTAACAAACCAGGGGGTCTCGGATAATAAAATTGCGATTTAATAATAACGGTAAGGCTTAGGCTAACAGCCACTACAATAATCCAACAAACAGCAGCCCGAAAGTAACGCTGCCCCCACATCCAGGCCAGGATCAACCCCGCTGCAATCGACATGGCATAACCACTACCCAATAAAGTAATAGCGGCCATAATATGATCACCCAGTTGGGTACGCAGGCTGCGAAATAATTCGAATAAAGGCTCATTAAGCCAGCTAAGACCGATCTGTAGCTTGACACTAATAAACGTTATCGCGAATAAAATTAAAAATATCAGTGAGGAAATTAATAAGGTGAGCTGGCGATAGGGGCGCCAATGGGGTACAGACAGATCTTCAGCTAGCAGGGGGAGAGATGAAGGAGAATTACCGGTCTCCAGCAAAGTGCGATCACACAGTAACCACATTATCCAGTGGGTACTATGGTGTTCTGCCAAGTATTGCCAACACCTTGACATGAGCTTATCAATAATAGCTACCATCTTTAGGAAAAAGATATGCAGCAACACAAAAAAGATCCAGCCAAAAGCGACAATAGCTAGTATGGCGAGGATGAATTTAGTAGCGGTAGCAGGGGGTAAACCTAAAGAAAGCGCGCCTACTACAATTCCTGGTGCTATATACACCAAAGACCAAAGAATAGCAGACGGCATAGCAGCAATAATAAAACGACTCAGACTCATATGCAGTAACCCTGCTATTAAAGGAACTGCACTGCGCACGGGTCCAAAAAAACGGCCAATAACTACGCTTTTACCACCATGTTTATGGAAAAAAGATTCCCCCTTAGAGAGCCACTGCGGGTATCTGCGGAACGGCCACATGCTTCTTAACCGTTCATTATAATGCACCCCAATCCAGTAACTCAGAAAATCCCCGCAAAAAGCACCCACAATAGCCCATAACAAGGTGGTTGTCAGGGGCATGGCCCCTGATCCTATCAATGCACCTATAGCCGTCATGGTCACGGATCCTGGGATAACTGCCCCAATCAAAGGCAGCGATTCTGCAAATGCAACCAGGAAGGTGACGAATCCGCCTATATGCGGATGTTGGTGCAGATAGTAGATAAAGTCATGAAAGGAAGGGAATGCCATAGGCTTAGGAAACCTTTTCGCCCGCCGCCTGTTTATCAGCGTGGTAGGAAGAACGCACTAATGGGCCGCTAGCCACCTGCGTAAAACCGACTTGCTCTGCGAATATTCGCAACTGTTCAAATTCCGCCGGTGTTACATAACGAGCAACCGGCATGTGGTGACGGCTGGGTTGCAAATATTGTCCAATGGTCAGCATGTCTACATTATGTTTTCGCAGGTCCAGCAACACCTGTTCAATTTCTTCTATGGTTTCTCCTAGCCCTAGCATTAAACCCGATTTGGTAGGAATGGTAGGAAATAGCAGCTTATATTCCTGCAACAGTTTAAGAGACCAGTGATAATCTGAACCGGCCCGCACTTGCTTATAGAGCCGGGGCGCAGTTTCTATATTGTGATTAAATACATCGGGAGGAGCTTTAGCCAGTTCCTGTAGCGCTTTTTCCATACGGCCGCGGAAATCGGGTACTAATATTTCTATTTTAATGTGCGGATTTTGTTCGCGCACTGCACTGATGCAAGCGGCAAAATGGGCTGCCCCCCCGTCTCTTAAATCATCACGATCAACGGAAGTGATCACCACGTATTTCAATTGCATCACTTTAACAGTCTGCGCCAAGTTAGCAGGCTCATTGGGGTCTAAAGGATCAGGACGCCCGTGCGCCACATCACAGAAGCTGCAACGGCGGGTACATTTATCACCCATAATCATAAAAGTAGCTGTGCCGTGGGTGAAACATTCTGCTAAATTCGGGCAGGATGCCTCTTCGCATACGGTCACCATGCGGTTGGTACGCAATAAGTTCTTTAGTTCAGCTATTTTATTATTACTCGGTAATTTAACGCGGATCCAATCCGGCTTGCGCAGTATATCTTCACTCATAGCAATTTTAATGGGAATGCGTGCCAGCTTATCAGCCGCACGTTGCTTGCTATTGGGATCGTTAACTAAGGAGGTCATATTTTGGCACGCTGTTTGATATAGTTCTGCCCTTTTGTAACTGAGAAACTAAAGATTCAGCACTATTGACGGGAAGATAGGTTATTAAGTTTTCTTGATAAGCAAAGTTTTTCACCAGCTGACGGATCATCCGGTCTCTAACCTGAGTAGCATCGCTAGCTGCCACCCAGTCAGCCAACTGTGTCATACGTAAATTCTGGATACCACAGGGGTTTATGCGTGAAAATGGCTGTAGATCCATATTTAAATTGAACGCAATACCATGATACGAACAACCTTTGCGAACCCGCAAGCCTATAGAACAGATTTTGGCGCCAGCAATGTATATACCGGGAGCATCACAACGATTTTCTGCCACAATATCATAACCCTTTAATACTTCAATGACCGACTGCTCCAACAACCGTACTAAATTACGTGTGCCCATACTTAATCGGTGTAAATCTAGCATGGTGTAAACAACCAGTTGCCCTGGTCCATGATAAGTCACTTGCCCACCACGGTCGGACTGTATCACTGGGATATTCTCAGGATTCAGCAAATGCTCAGGTTTTCCCGCCAAACCTTGGGTAAATACCGGCGGATGCTCTAATAGCCAAATTTCGTCTGCTGAAGTGTCGCTACGTTGTTCGGTAAAATCTTTCATAGCCTGCCAGGTCTGCTGGTAATCAAGCAGTTCGAATTGGCGTACTATTAGTAATCGTTGTTGCATGTCATTCTACCCATAAGGGGAAGCTTTATGATCCCCTCTCCCCTTGCGGGGGAAGGGACTGTAAGGTGCGGACTTTTAGTTTTCTGCCCAACAGTTCCTACCCCCGCTTGCGGGGGAAGGTTAGGAAGGGGGCAGTCTCTATTGGCTTCCCAGTTACGATGCTGAATAGTTACCAAAATTATTACTAGCCCAAGCCAATTCATACACCCTCACCCCTGACCCCTCTCCCACAAGTGGGAGAGGGGAATTATTCAACAAAGCTCGAGGAGAGGGTATACAGTTGCTTTCCCGGCAGTGTGCAGGAGATATGCAACCATGTTCTCAATGGGGGAACGTCTTCGTCATAACTGGAGATAATCTTATAAGTGACCAGAGAAATAAAGTCAATTGCTGGAAACTACAAATACTGTATACTTCCCCCATCAAAAAATGGTCAGATTGATTAAATCGCCCCCCTCCTGCACTGAAGAGTTAAATAATTAGGAAGCCTCTCATGCACATTGCCATACCTCGAGAAATTATCCCAGGCGAGCAACGCGTTGCCTTGACCCCCCATTTAATTCCTGAACTTAAACAGGCAGGTGCTACTATTCTATTAGAATCGGGTGCGGGGGCAGCGGCCAACTATCCAGATAAAGATTATTCGGGGGTAGAAATTTGCCATGACTATACCTCGCTTTATCAAAACGCAGATATTATCCTCAAAGTCCAGCCGCCCACCGTAACAGAAATTGCTAACTATAAAAAAGGCTCCATTGTAATTAGCTTTTTATTCCCTGCTCGCCATCCCGAAGTGGTCGCCGCCTTATGTGAACAGCATATTACTAGCTTTGCTATAGAGCTCATACCACGCATTTCGCGTGCCCAAGCCATGGATGCCCTCTCTTCACAGGCGACCGTCGCCGGTTATAAAGCGGCATTGCTTGCCGCCAATATGACTAGCCGTTTTTTCCCCATGTTAACCACAGCAGCCGGCACGATACGACCAGCGAGTGTGCTGGTCGTGGGCGCCGGTGTCGCAGGTCTGCAAGCTATTGCTACCGCACGCCGCCTGGGAGCAATAGTCAAAGCCTACGATATTCGTAGCGCCACTAAAGAACAAGTGGAATCATTGGGTGCTAAAATGATCACCATTGATGTAAAAGCAGAAGCTGCCGGCGGCTATGCACGGGAACTTGCCAGTGATGAAAAACTAAAACAGCAAACTGCCTTAACAGACGCCATCAGCAAAACCGAAGTAATTATTGCTACAGCAGCCATTCCAGGCAAACCCGCACCAAAAATTATTACCCGCGAAATGGTGGAAGCAATGCATACTGGCGGCGTGATTATCGATGCTGCGGCAGAAAGCGGCGGCAATTGCGAACTCACCCAACCTGACACTACCGTCAACCACCAAGGCATCACGATCTATGGGCCGACCAACCTCGCCAGTAGTTTGCCGCATGATGCTAGTAGTATGTATGCAAAAAACCTAACAAATTTTCTAAAACTAGTTCTCAAAAATGGCCAGATTGCGATTGATTGGGAGGATGTCATTATTTCTGAGAGTCTGGTGACTCGGGATGGGATGGTTAAGTTGGCAGAGTAGTTATTCCTCCACAAAGGGGGTTGTTGTTGCATAATAAAAATCACGCACTATTTTTGAAGGAAGACTCAGATAAGTGCCACTAGAAGCTGCCCCCATCCTAACCTTCCCCCGCAAGCGGGGGAAGGGACTTGCTCGAGCTAGTATCGGATTGGCTGCATAGCTGAACTTATCCTACCGAACCAGTCCCTTCCCCCGCTTGCGGGGGAAGGGATGGGGGCAGCTTCTAGTGGCAGCCATTCTGAAACCTCACGACATTCAACACCCCCACAAGTAAAAAGTAGAGTGGGTGAATACACTTAAAATTTTAACCTAAAAGGAGCCAACCATGACCGGAGGTTTCATTACATTTCTTTATATCTTCATGCTGGCGGCTTTCACCGGTTATGAAGTTATTAACCGTGTGCCCGTCATTCTACACACACCCCTCATGTCAGGAACTAACTTCATTCATGGCATTATTTTAATAGGCGCTATGATCGCCCTAGGCCAGGCCACTACCCCGCTGGAACAAATCATTGGTTTTTTTGCAGTGCTCATCGCGACGATTAATGCGGTTGGCGGTTATGTTGTGACTGAACGCATGCTAGGTATGTTCAAAACAGAGCGCAAACCCAATGAATAATTTTATCCAGCTCATTTATTTTATTACGGCTATTCTGCTGATCGTCGGCTTACGTAAAATGTCATCTCCAAAAACTGCCCGCAGCGGTATTATTTTTGCAGGCTGGGGTATGTTGGCGGCGGTCTTAGCCACATTTTTTCTACCTAGTATCCAAGGACTGGTTAATTATATTTTAATTCTGATGGCGATTTTGATCGGCGGAGGAATTGCCTGGTATAGCGGTAAAAAAGTGGCCATGATTAACATGCCGCAAATGATTGCGCTTTATAACGGCATGGGCGGTGGCGCAGCAGCGATCATCGCCGCTTCAGAATTATTACATCATCAACAAGTACCCTTTGCTATTCGCGTGTTGGCTGTTTTAGGTGCGATTATTGGCACCCTGTCTTTCAGTGGCAGCTTGATGGCGTTTGCAAAATTACAGGAATGGCTGAAACGAACTATCGTATTGCCTGGTCACACTATGATAAATATCATTATTTTAGTGGCGGCTTTTATTTGCGGTTTAATATTGCTAGTGTTTCCCAATCTGGTTGCGCTCATGCTGCCATTCTTTGTGTTATTGCTTATTTTGGGTGTTACTTTTACCTTGCCTATCGGCGGCGCTAATATGCCGGTGGTCATTTCACTATTCAACGCCATGACTGGCCTGGCAGTGGCGTTTAATGGCTTTGTCTTAAACAATGCCGCATTGATCATTGCGGGTACTGTGGTCGGCGCATCGGGTACCTTGCTGACACAATTAATGGCCAAAGCCATGAATAAGTCGGTATTCTCTATTTTGTTCTCGAAGGTTTCTAAGTCACAAAATACCGTTGGCACTGAGACTACAGGCAGCATGAAAGCCATTGAACCCAGCGATGCGGCGGTCATGATGGCTTATGCCAACAAAGTCATTATAGCTCCAGGATATGGCATGGCTGTAGCTCAAGCTCAGCATAAAATATGGGAGCTAGCCCAGCAGCTGGAACAGCGTGGTGTCATCGTCAAGTTTGCTATACATCCTGTGGCGGGACGTATGCCTGGCCATATGAATGTGTTGTTGGCTGAGGCGGGAGTTCCTTATGACAAGATCTTTGACCTGGATGAAATTAATGCTGAATTTCCCACGGCTGATGTTGGATTAGTCATTGGCGCGAATGATGTGGTTAATCCAGCAGCGCGCAATGAACCTAACAGCCCAATTTATGGCATGCCAATTTTAAATATCGCCGCTTGTCGCAATGTACTGGTCATAAAACGCGGCCAGGGTAAAGGATTTTCCGGAGTTGAAAACAGTCTGTTCACCATGGACAATACGCATATGTTGTATGGCGATGGACAAGAAGTCGTTAACAAACTGGTGCACGCACTAAAGGCGCTTTAAATGAACACTACCACGGATGGTCTCTTTGTAACCGCTGATAAAATGATCAACAAACCCCATATTCTCAGCCTGGCAACCCATGTGCCTCCTTATGGCGTAGAGCAAAAATCAGCCGCGAAGAAAATGGCTGCCATCAGCGGTCTGAATGAAAAAGAGACCAAGTGGCTGCAACGCCTATATAGTAATTCACGCGTTAACCGCCGCTACAGCGTGGTTCCAGCCTTTGCCAGCGATGTGGCCGACTGGCAGATATTTGGCAACAAAAATCCCCCGGGAACGGCCGCGCGTAATGCAATTTACAAACAAGAAGCGCCTCAACTTGCTCACCAAGCCGCAAAACGAGCGCTAGATTTATGGGGTGGATCGGCGACTGACATTACCCATATTATTTTTGTCTCTTGCACCGGAGTCATGGCGCCTGGGGTGCAGTCGCATTTGCAAAAATCACTGGACTTAAGTCCCTATGTCAATCAGATCGGATTGAACATGATGGGATGTTATGGGGCGTTCAAAGGCTTGGATCTGGCCGCCGCTTACGCCCGACAAGATACCGCCGCGCGTATTTTATTGGTTTGCTGTGAGCTTTGTTCCTTACATTTACAAGCTACTAATAACCGGGAGCAACAAATCGGTAATGCCTTGTTTGCGGATGGTGCTGCTGCCTGTGTGGTCGGAGCGCAACCACTGCCCTCTGAAAAATCGCTTTTTTCCATAGAGCAAACTCTCAGCTATTCCCTACCCAATACTGCCGACAAAATGACCTGGGAAGTCATTGATACTGGTTTTCTTATGGGGGTGAAGCCCGATGTTCCACAATTTATTTTCGAATATATTGCTGCATTCGCGCACCGCTTATTACCGGCTAAAGCCAATCTCACGGACTGTCACTGGCCAGTACATCCAGGTGGAAAACAAATTTTAAATGCCATACAGAACGCACTGAACCTAACTGAGGATCACCTTAGCTGCTCTTGGCAAATTCTGGAGCAGCATGGCAATATGTCGAGCGCTACTTTTTTATTTGTACTGGATGCGTTGAGCAAGCAGCAGAGAACCTGCGCCTGGTCTATGGGACTTGGGTTTGGACCAGGACTGGCAGTGGAAGGTATTTTGTTAGGGAACTAAAAATGCTGACAAACCGTTCTCAAGAAAAAGAGTTGATTGACTTAGGTCCGCTTCATTATACCGATCAGGAATACTTAAAATTCCTGCGGAAAATATTTATCATTAACAAGCTGTCAGGAATACTCAGAGACACAATCACCACTATTAAAGATTTTCCTAATGCTACTTCTTTAGCTGATATTGGTTGCGGCGGTGGACAATTTTTGCTGCACCTGAGTCAACATTTTCCCAAGCTCCAATTGATTGGGTTGGATATCAGTAAAGAGGCGATTGGGGCCGCCTCTCAGGCATTGGAATCCTGGATTAAAACTAGAACCGCGAATAATGTCGGCTTTTATCTGCAACCACAACCACAGCTGCAACTACCTGAGAACAGCGTGGATCTATTGCTAGCCACACTGGTTTGCCACCATCTTAGTGATGAGGCATTAATCGATTTTTTGCGTTCAGCCATGACATCTGCTAAACAGGCAGTCATTATTAATGATCTGTATCGGCATCGCCTGGCAGAAGGATTATACGCTTTGTTAAGCCCACTATTATTTAGCCGGTTGATTTACCATGACGGGCTTATTTCAATCCGACGCGGTTTTACTCGCTCAGAGTGGGAATTGTTACTAGACGCAGCCGGGGTTAAGCACTATCAGATTTCATTACGATTTCCATTCCGCTGGCAGGTCGTGTTGTGGAAATGAATTAGTCGCAGTTGCATCCTGAACCAAAGCTGTCATCCTGAATGCAGTGAAGGAGAAAAAACACATGAAATTAAAATGGCAAATCAGTTTATTAATTAGTGCTATCTTCTTATGTATGACTGCCCTAGCAGCCCCCATCCTAACCTTCCCCCGCAAGCGGGGGAAGGGACTTGCTCCAGCTAGTATGGGATTGGGTGCATAACTTAACCTATTCTGCCCAACCAGTCCCTTCCCCCGCTTGCGGGGGAAGGTTAGGATGGGGGCTGCCTCTAGTGGTTCTTTGGTTAATATGCTGAAGAGTTACTACATATTTTATGTTGATCCCTCAGCCTTGCGTGAGGGTTAGGGAGCGGCGAAGGCACAAAACCACCCCTTTCATCCACATTATAAGAATCTAAAAAAAACCACTAAAGCACCATCATCACCCGTTCATCAGCGCTCAATTCACTATAAATAGAATCAAGCTGCTCCTGACTAACAGCATGTATAATGACTGTCAAAGATATATATTTATTCCCCTTACTGTAACGGACATCTACAGCAGCCTCTCCCAGCGTCGGTACGTATTTGCGAATAATCCCGAGCGCTGCAGCTTGGAATTCGAGATCTGCCTTGCCCATTACTTTAATAGGAAAATCACAAGGAAATGGAATGGCCGAGGGTTCATTGGAATTAGGCATAATGGAATACTTAATGTGGATATTTGATCTTCCTCATCCTGAGAGGGCCAAGGATATGCATCAGAAAAAGCTTTCTTTCCGATCCTGATACAGTTTGTACATTTTTCCCCAGACAGGACCGACTTTGCCATCAGCAACGGGCTTGTCATCAATATAAGTCACCGGCAGGATTTCTTTCAGCGAGCCTGTCATCCATACCTCATTTGCCTGCCGTAACATAGCTTCTGAGATGGAAGCTATTTGCCAAGGCATCTGATTTGCATTGGCCAGCTCCAATATTAAATCCCGAGTTACACCGCCCAATATTTGATAATTTGCAGGGGGAGTGATAATTACGCCATCTTTTACGATAAAAAGGTTACTACTACTGCCCTCTAGCGCCATGCCATCGCGTAATAAAATCGCCTCACGGGCACCCGCTTCTTTAGCCTGTTGAGCGAATAAAACATTGGGTAACAAAGCAATAGCTTTGATATAACACCACGACCAACGTATATCTTGTACCGTTATCGCTTGGCTACCGTGGCGTAATTCTTGTTCGGTTAAAGGCTTAACCGCCGTACATTGTGCAAATACGGTTGGCTTAACATCCACAGGAAATAAATGATCGCGGGTTAATCCGCCGCCGCGGGTGATTTGCAAATATAAAGCTTGGGTGCTGCCTTGCGTTGCATTTTGCCGCAACAATTCTGCAAAAATATCTTGAAACTTCTCGGCTTCGATATCTAAATCTATGCGGACAGCTGCCAGACTTTTTTTCAAGCGCTGTAAATGTGCCGCCGGTAGAAATAATTGTGAGTTAAAAATGGGTATAACTTCATATACGCCATCACCAAATAGAAACCCTCGATCCATAACGGATATGGATGCCTGTTCGATTGGTAGAAATTTCCCATTTAAATAAACGGTACGGGATGGATTATTACTCATGACTTATGAAACCAGGTATCAAGTTTCAGTAACACATGATCCCATAAACGGGAAAATATATTCGCCATCGGATTATTTTCTAGAGCAATCAGCTGCTGAGAAGCAATCAGCTGGTCGTTTAATCTAATTTCAAGGTTCCCATAAGCTTGCCCTTGAATTATAGGCGCATTAACTGATTGATTAACCGCTAATCCACCTTTTAATTGGCTGTATTGGCCAACAGGGACGGTGACGTAGAAATTGTTGTCCAATCCCAGCGGAGTGGTTTTCTGCTTGCCAAACCATACTCGTATATCAGTCACCTTGGTATTCTTGGCATACACCTGATGAGTCTCAAAAAACTGGTAACCATAATTCAGCAATGCCATAGCATCAGTCGCACGTTGGTGAGTACTGGTATCTCCCATAATAACAGCAATCAGCCGCATATTTTGCCGTTTGGCGGAGGCCACTAAACAATAACCAGCATCATCGGTATGACCTGTTTTTAATCCATCTACTGTCGGATCACGCCATAGGAGCAGGTTGCGATTAGGTTGACGGATGTTATTAAAAGTCATCCATTTTTGACTATACCATTGATAGTCTTCTGGATAATTATGGATGATTGCACGGGTCAATTTTGATAGATCAAGCGGAGTAGTATAGTTTTGAGGGTCAGGTAAGCCGGTAGCGTCTGTATAGTGGGTATTTTGCATACCCAACATGGCTGCAGTTTTATTCATCAGATCAACGAAAGAAGATTCTGAACCTGCCACGTGTTCGGACATCGCAACGCAGGCATCATTGCCCGAAACAACGACGATCCCATTAATCAAATCTTGAACGGGCACTTGTGTCCCCACTTGCACAAACATTCGTGAGCCACCCGTTCGCCAAGCACTTTCACTGATCAATACCGGATCAGTCAGATGTATACGGCCATTCTGTAATGCGCCAGAAATAACATACATAGTCATCAGCTTGGTCAGGCTGGCTGGTGCCATTTTTGTATTGGCATTTTTCTGCGCAATAACGTAACCACTATCGGCGTCTATCAATACATAGCCCTTAGCCTGTACTTCAGGTGGGATTGGCACAATAGTTGGGTTCGATGAGGGAGCAGCCCGATTTGCGGTTGGCTTAGGTACTGGCATTGGCTTGGGAGTTGGCGCCGGAGCTGCTGTTGTTGCTGGAGGTGTAGTTGCGGCAGGGGTTACCGGTTGTTGTGATGAATTAAGTGCCAAATCAATATTGGGTGCTGTGGCTGATTTGGGAGCAGCTTGCGGAGTTGCCGCGGTTACAGCTACAGCACCTGTTGAAATCTCCGCACTAGGTGGCGGCAAGGCGACACTTGTCAATGGTGACGTATCCGTAGCAGCAAAAACGCTGATACAGAATGCTCCAACTGCGGTTGTGAACAGGATTTTTCCAAATTTGCAATGAATGTTCATAGGCGCCTTTTTGAGTTGATTAGGAAAGAAAACTAAAGTCCGTTTTGATTTATCTTAGGGCTTGTGCAAGAATAACTTCCCTTTTTAGGGCTCATTTTGGGCTCACCTTCGGACGTTTTGTCTTTCAGAAAAACGCTTACATAGAACGACTATGCGCACATTTTTCTGAAAAACAAAACATCCAAATCTGAACCCAATCTAAACCTTAAAAAGGGAAGTTATTCTTGCACAAGCCCTTAACTTTTTTCTTGCTCAAATTCCAGCCACTGATCTAGTCACCGCGCTTAGCCATCTACATGCACTGGTTTTTCATAACCATTTTTTTGCAATACATGAGTCACTTTACTTGACTGGTCACCGTCGGCTAGAGGTCCAATATGGACTCGATAAATCCGTTCGTGATTACGAAAGCCTGACTTAACTGAAACTTCGGCCTGAGTGAGAGCAGCGATTTTCTTACTGACACTCAAGGCCTTACTGCGATCATGATAGGCTCCGACCTGTAGGTACACCGGCTGATTTTCAGCCACTATTAGTTTAGGTGTGGATTTAGTTTTAGATTGCTTAAGGTTGGTTGGCTGATAGAAGTTAGGAGCTGGCGATTGTTTAGCGTTATCATTAGCGGCGTACATTTTAGGCATATCATTTGTAGTGACTGCAGTCACTCTTACCAATGCTGTACCCCGATTGGCATAACCTAATTTTGAGGCAGCGGCGTAAGATAAGTCGATAATACGATTAGAATGAAACGGCCCACGGTCATTTACTTTTACTATTGCGCTACGCCCATTCTGCAGATTGGTCACCCGAACATAGGTGGGAATTGGCAATGTGGTGCTGGCAGCTGTCATGCTGAACATATCATAGGGTTCACGGCTGGAAGTGCGCTGCCCATGAAATTTGGTGCCATACCACGAGGCATAGCCTGTCCGATCATAACCCTTGGAGTTTTTCATAACAAAATAGCGCTTACCGCCGACTTTGTATGAAGCAGGGTTACCGTAACGACTTGTCGCCTCGGCTTTGGGTACTGCATCTGGCACAGCATTGGCGTTAAATGCTCCAGGTGGTGCGCCATCCCTGCCGGAATATTGTCCACTCACCGTATTGCACCCTGCCAGTTGTAGCAGGAATGCGATGATTAACGCCCATGCAAAGCATTTTGCTGAATATTGTTTCGTATACATGGCGCGTTAAAATAACGGCTGTTACCCTTGAGGTCAAGGGAAATTTTCACGAAATAGCCAAGATTAATATTTTATATTTATCATTTATTATTTTTGCACATAAAAAGGCGACTCATTAAACTTATCCCTCTGCCCGCTTTCAAAGTATACTTTGTCAGCAGGACAGAAATAGAGAAGATTATTTGTAACTATTCAGCATAGCCTAGCTTTCTCCCCTCTCCCGCTTGCGGGAGAGGGGTCGGGGTGAGGGTGTTCTCTTAGACGCAAACGCAGATCGATGCACCCTCATTCACAACTTTCTCCTGCAAGCAGGAGAAGGGAGAAAGCCGATTCTCAATCTGGAACTTTAATATAGTTACTATTTTCTTCATTTTTCAATTTAACAAATTTAAGGAGTAATTTGAGTGAGCTATGAAGATAGTGAGGGTACGAGCAGATCCTTGAGCGATGTAAGTTCGATTTTAGACCTAGAAGAGATGGAGGATGGTAATTCAAGATCGTTATATACCCAGCGATTTTTCGATTCCAAACCAGGATGTTTAACCTATGCAAAGGTGGCAGCTAAAAAAATTGGTAAAGGCATTATGTATGCTACCCCTCCTGTGCTAGCGGGAGCTGGAATGGGGGTAAGTCTTGTACTCACCGGCACGTTAGCTTTAGTGCCAGCTGCTATATCTAGCACAGGGACAACCCTGCTTATTGGCTTTTTAGAATATTGCTGCGCTGCGCAATATTGGGGAAATAACTCGGATGTATCATCTACTAATAATAGCATTAGCTCACGAGGCTACACACGCATAGACAAGGATGAATATGATGTGATTAAGGGCGACGACGACCTCGACAATTCTAACCAATCCTGGAAGTCCCCATTTTAATTTTTGTGCTTAAGGTTAAGGTTTCTACCGCAAAGTCATTTTATAAATAGTTCCCCTAAGGGTTATTATTGCACAACCCCTTAGCTCCTTCTCCCACTTTTTGACGGGAGAAGTGAGGGGGATGGCATTTCTGGACTAACTCACAAATAAACTTACCCTTCAGTGCGTGCTTTATCAATAATTGCCGAAGTCGAACACCCTTGACGGAATGGCAAAATTTCCACTGTCCCGCCCTGGGCTATTACATGTGCGCCACCCGCAATGTCCCGGGGTTGATAGTCACCGCCTTTAACTAATATATCTGGCGTAACACGTTGAATCAGCCGCTCTGGTGTGTCCTCTGAAAATGACACCACCCAGTCAACCACACGCAACGCAGATAATACAGACATGCGCTCTTTTAGGTGGTTTATCGGGCGCGTTGAGCCTTTCAATCGGCGCACGGAGGCATCATCATTGACGGCTATAATTAACCGTTGGCCCAATTCTTTAGCTTGTTCCAGATATTGAATATGCCCTGCATGTAAAATATCAAAGCAGCCATTGGTCATGACAATTTTTTCATGATGTGCTCGCGCATCCTCAACTGCCACCATCAATTCATCTTCCGTCAGCACCCCAAATTCTGAGCCTTGTTGACGTTGCAAGGCGCGACGTAGTTCGGGAACAGATACAGTCGCCGCTCCCAATTTGCGAATAACGATCCCGGCGGCGGAATTAGCCAGACTAGCGGCAGAAGACAGGGGTTCGCCTGCCGCTAAAGAAGCTGCTAATACCGAGATCACCGTATCCCCTGCCCCCGTTACGTCATATACTTCGCGGGCACGAGTCGGCAAATGCAATGGCGGCTCTCCTTCCTGCAACAAGGTCATACCGTGCTCGCCTTGCGTCACTAATAAGGAAGAAAGCTCACAGTCACGCATTAATCCATATCCTTTAGCAATTAATTCAGACTGGTCAGCGCAAGGCCCCACGACATCCTCAAATTCTTTTTGGTTAGGAGTGACTACAGTTGCACCGCGATATTTACTAAAATCACGGCTCTTCGGGTCCACCAAAATAGGTACACCCGCCTGACGAGCGGCGGCAATAATAGACTGAGCATGGTGTAAAGTCCCTTTGCCATAATCTGATAATATCAGCACTTCTGTCTGTTGAATTTGTTCACGGAACAGCGGCAATAAATTGTGTGCGCGCAAGGCATCCAGAGCCTGTTCAAAATCCAGCCTCATCAATTGCTGATTCCGCCCTATCACCCGCAATTTAGTAATGGTGGGGAACCCGCTCAAATGATGGAATACACAGTTAACCCCCGCTTTTTGCAGCTGAGTCTCAAGGGAATTTGCCTCGCTGTCCTGACCCACAATGGTGAGCAGGGTAACTTTGCATCCCAGGGCCGCCAGGTTTAATGCCACGTTCCCAGCGCCACCGGGTCTTTCTTCCAACTCATTCACATGCACCACCGGCACCGGCGCCTCAGGCGATATACGCAGGGCAGTCCCATGCCAATAGCGATCTAACATGACATCGCCCACTATCAGCACGCGCACATTTTCAAAAGGTGGGATATCGATTCTCATGGGGTCATCTCTAAACTGATTGGTAAAGTGGATACAGTATTGTTGCTCTCTCCTCTGGTGAGGGCATCGTTGAATAATTCGTTCCTGCGAGAGAGGGAGAAAGCTAATTTAAACTCATATGGTGAATCCTTACAATAAAAATACATTTCAAGTAAAGAATTGCTCAGCAGGCAAGTTTTTAGTTAAACTACCTCCTCTGTAAAAACTTCGATCTCACTATGCAACTGACCCCGACAGAAACTCTCCGCTACTCTCGACATTTTCCTATTATTACCCTAGCAGGCCAAGAACAACTTAAAAACGCAGCCGTTTTATGCATTGGCGCAGGCGGGTTAGGTTCTTCAGCGCTACAATACCTCGCAGCAGCTGGCATTGGTAAATTAGGAGTTGTTGACGATGACCGCGTTGAAATCAGTAACTTACAACGACAAATTTTATTTACTGAAGCCGATATCGGACAACTTAAAGTGGATTGCCTGCGACAACGTCTGTTGGCACAGAATCCACATATCGAAGTCGTAGCTTACCCGCTGCTCTTGACCCGCGATAATGCCCAACGGCTAATTAGCAATTATAGTATTGTGCTTGATGGTAGTGATAATTTTCAAACGCGTTACCTAATTAATGATATATGCCATGAAGCAAAAAAACCCCTGGTGTCCGCTAGTATTTCTCAATTTCAAGGCCAGGTCAGCGTATTTAATCTCAATGACGGGCCTTGTTATCGCTGTTTATACCCTACTCCGCCCTCTGCAGAATTAATGCCCGACTGCGCCACCGGCGGGGTATTAGGCGTCTTGCCGGGGATTGTCGGCACCATTCAGGCCACAGAGGCTATAAAATTAATTCTTAAACGAGGAGAATCTCTGGCTGGCCGCCTGTTGACTATTGATGCGCTCAATATGAGCTTTAAGGAGTATGTGGTACATGCCGATCCGCAATGCCCCTTATGCTGCCATAACCAGCTGTCGGATCAATTATTTACAGCCGTTTGCAGTAACAAACCTGTAGTAGCTGAACTCCAACCTCTACAATTGTCGGCTTGGCTGGGCGGTTCTGAACCTGTGCAATTACTTGATGTGCGTGAATCATACGAACGCGCCATTTGTGATATAGGGGGAGAATTTTTACCGCTTTCGCAATTTAACCTATCCCACCTAACGCTGAATAAGCAAATACCGACGGTGGTTTATTGCAAACACGGCATCCGCAGCCAAATAGCCGCCAGGCTGATGCAGGCGGCGGGTTATCAGCAGGTGTATTCTTTGAGAGGAGGTATTGTGGCTTGGGCGCAGGAAGTGGATTCTGGTGTTGCGATTTATTAGAAACTTATCTTCAAGTATAACCTCCCTTCTTGAGGGCCTTGTTGAATAACTCACTGCCTAACTATCTGAAACTCTATGATCCCTCTCCCCCCGCGGGAGAGGGGATCATAGAGTTTCAGATAGTTAGGCAGAAAATTATTCAACAAAGCCCTCGGAAAGGGGATACAGTGCTTTTCCAAAAAATGGAAGTAAATCATTCACCCGCCCCGTAAGACATTAACCGCTGATAGCGTTTTTCCAATAAATCATGCAACGGCATCTCCTTTAATCTAGTCAATCCTCCCGCCAGTACCTGCTTCAGTTTTTGCGCCATCTGATCAGCATTTCGGTGCGCTCCTCCCAATGGCTCAGCAATTATCTGATCGATCAAATGCAACTTATGCAACCGATCTGCGGTCACCCCCATTGCAGCTGCCGCATCCGCTGCTTTATCGGCACTTTTCCAAAGAATGGAAGCGCAGCCTTCCGGCGAAATGACCGAATAAATGCTGTATTGGAGCATGTAAATACGATCACCGACACCGATAGCCAAAGCGCCTCCCGAACCACCCTCACCCGTTACTACGCATAAAATAGGCGTGCGCAACCGCGACATAACCGCCAGATTGCGGGCGATGGCTTCACTCTGGTTGCGTTCCTCAGCGTCAATGCCAGGGTATGCCCCCGGTGTATCGATAAAAGTAATCACTGGCAATTTAAAACGTTCCGCCAACTCCATTAGGCGCAGCGCTTTACGGTAATCTTCCGGCTTGGGCATGCCAAAATTACGCTCGACTTTTTCTTTGGTGGTGCGGCCTTTCTGATGACCAATAATGACTACCGGCTCATTTTCCAGCCGCGCCAGGCCGCCAATAATGCTAAAACCACTGGAGAAGTGGCGATCACCATGCAACTCATCAAAATCAGTAAAAATCCTTCCCACATATTCGAGAAAATTGGGACGCAGCGGATGACGCGCCATTTGCACCACTTGCGCTGAAGTCAGTGAGGCAAATATGGAACGCGTCAGCTCTTTACTTTTGGCTTCTAATTTAGAGATTTCTTCATAAATATTAATCTCAGTATCCGCATCTAATCGACGCAGCTCTTCAATTTTAGCTTCCAGCTCAGCGATGGGACGTTCAAACTCCAAAAAATTGAGATTCATAGTTTATCCCTCAATAAGTTTCAGCTGCCTAACAGCTTCCCTTTCTTCCCGTAATTCATTTAGAGTGATGGCAATTTTTTGCTGAGCAAATTCATTGTGCTCAATACCGGGGATTATTTCATGCTTCCCACCCTTGGTTCGCGAAGGGAACGAGAAAATCAAGCCCTCGTCTACGCCATATTCCCCTTGGGAACATACCGAAACCGAGTAACTGTCATTATCCGGGGTATCATGCGTGAGCCGATGCACAGTACCAATAGCCGCATTCGCCGCTGAACCTGCGGAGGAAGCACCGCGCGCCTTAATCACCTCAACACCCCGTTTTTGTACGGTAGTAATAAAATTATTTTGCAGCCAACTTTCATCATCGATGACCTCTACTGCAGACCGGCCATCCAGAGTGGCGTGGTAAAAGTCTGGATATTGGGTCGCTGAATGATTACCCCACACGATCATGTTTTGTACTGATCCGACACCCATGCGTGCTTTTTGCGCCAGTTGGGTACGTGCCCGATTTTCATCTAATAAAGTCATGGCATAAAAACGGTCACGAGGGACATCGGGTGCGTTATGCATGGCGATTAGGCAATTGGTATTGCAGGGATTTCCTACGACAAACACCCGCACGTCATCCGCCGCATTTTCATTGATGGCCCTACCCTGCTGGGTGAAAATTCCACCATTGATTTTCAACAAATCGGAACGCTCCATATCCGCCTTGCGTGGCACGGATCCTATCGCCACGACCCAATTCGCATCGCGCATGACGGTATTGACATCATCAGTAGCCACAATATTGCGCAGCAGAGGGAAGGCACAATCCTCCAACTCCATCACGACTCCTCGCAATGAACCCATGGCTGCTGGCAATTCCAACAGCTGTAATTCAACCTCAGTTTCGGAACCAAACATATCCCCTTTGGCGACGCGGAATAAAGTGGCATAACCTATCTGCCCCGCTGCACCGGTAATGGCGACTTTTACTCTGGGTTTTGTCATATAACAGACTCCTTCGGAATTATTATTGATATTCATAACCAGATGTTCTCCTTTTATATTAGATATCTAGTTGTTTTAAGTATCTTTCGGTAAGTGCATATTAAAGGATAGGCGGCAACTCTGGCCATTCACCCCACAGCATCTGTGGGTGCAACGCTGCCACATCCCCTAGAGCAATAAAATGGGGATTTAAAGTAGACGCGCGGGTATTGTAGCTCAATAACTCCCCTTGCAAATTAAATATACCTCCCCCTGCCTGCTCCAAAATACATTGGCCCGCAGCAGTATCCCACTCACAGGTATCACCAAATCGCGGACAGATATCAGCCTTACCTTCTGCCAACAGACAAAACTTCCACGAGCTAGACATTTTAGTCAGCGTATAATGCCCAAGGTGCCCAAACCGCGGCTGCATCCGCTCCTCGCGCGCTGCCTGGCTGGCTAGGATAATAGTGGCTTCAGGCTGCCAAGTGCGCACATGCAGCGCTGTCTCTATCCCCGCTGCATCCTGCTTATAAGCCCCCGTCTCATGGCTGGCATAATAACACTCCCCCGTCACCGGTACATAGATCAAGCCAAAAATAACCTGATGCGCCTGCACCAAGGCAATATTGACCGTAAACTCACCACTATGCTGGATAAACTGACGCGTGCCATCCAATGGATCAATCAGCCAATATATCGGCCAGCGTTGCCGCTCGGCCCAAGGAGTTTGCAGGCCCTCTTCAGATAATATAGGGATATCGGGCGTCAATTTTTTCAGACCGGCCAGCAATATGTCATTGGCCATTAAATCAGCTTGAGTCAGGGGGGAATGGTCGGGCTTGGTTTGGATGTCGAATTGCCGGCTGACCTCATATATATGAAGAATGGCTGCTCCGGCATTTTTAGCGAGGATAATAAGATCAGGTTGAAGTCGAAGGAAATCTAGCATGGGCGTATGCTAGCACAATTAACTTTGAGCGATAAAGAAACTTTCCTGCCATGTACGGGTGAAGGGAAGGGCCCATTGTTGAAGTATCATTCCCCCATTTATGGGAAACTCTAAAATCCCCTCTCCCTTTGCGGTACTTTTTTTATGATGCCTAGGCTGACCTTACTCTAAAGTTGGTGTTGTTGGTGTTGTTTCATCCTGAGACTTTAATACAACTGTATTTTTTTTACTTGGAGGTTGTTGTCCCTGGCTCCTTTCTCGGAATTCATCATAAAAGGACTTAATAGACGTGGTAAATCTATTAAATCCGCCACCTGAACCCACAGGTGAGTCAGGAGAAGGCGATCGCGAAGATGGAGATGTAGGCCTCGGGCTCTCTGGAATGCTTGACGAACTACTTCGAGGCGAGGGTGATTCAGGAATTATAATCTTACTTGCACTAGCATCTAAATCAGCAGTTGAGGAAGATGGAGATTTGGTTTTTTTGGTCGTGTTATTTCTCGACCCGACAAGCTCCACCAGTTGTTTAGCAAGTGCATTATCCATGCCTAGTCCATCAAATTCAATTGTAGAGGAAAAGGAGAGACGACTAGGTGGGTGGACAAAACACTCGATGCCATATGGTTTCAATATAGCGTTACATTGTTTGGCAACCTCTTGAGCTTGCACCTGGTTTTTCACTTTACCAACAACGAACATCTTACCTGAACTATCAGCGTCAAGTTGGAGCTTAACACCAGATCGAGCAATTGTATCAGCTGCAGCAGGTGTTGCCATTGATTTTCCTAATAAGTACCTCAGGTTTACTAGTTCCTTTTCTATAATTTCGTTTAAAGCAGGATTAATTTTTGGCTCTGAATTTGTATTAGGGAATAGAGGTGCTTCTCCAAATTTTCCTTTAACTACTAACCAAGCATCAGTAGCTACCTGTCGCAACTCATTTTCAAATTTTAAGAGAGGTTGATCATTATCCGAATCAACAGAGGCCGTTTCAGATTTATTAAGCAAATCAGCTCTTTGTTTAGCAAATTCTCTAAAAATTAAATCAAAATAAACTTCAGATATTACGGCATCAATAATAATTTGATCTTGAAGTTGTTGAGAAGTAATGTTACCCAATGGATCACTTCTAGTTAAACCATATTTTTCAGCTGATCCATCAAATCTGGCCAACCTGATTTTTATACCTCCTACAATGGGCTCTGCGGCATTCAGAAATTCTCGAGCTTTAGCTTTCTTTTCTTTAATAATTTCCCGATCGCCAAATCCATTTTCATTAAGCCCATGGAAATCTCTTCGCGCACTTTCCCAATGCTTTTGGAATTGCTCCATATGCGGCTGAAAGGTTTTAAAATCGATTGATTCTTTATTCTTGAGGATTTGCCCCGTCAATAATACAGCATTATCAATACTTGTTTGAGGACTCTTATTCCTTGCTATTTCTTGAAATTTTTCTAAAGCTCTAATTTTAGCCTGTAATGTCTGCAGAGAATCTAATATTCTTTCTGGTTTGCTATCGGACATAATTACCAATCTCTATTTAATATAATGCAATTTGATTTTTCGTGACAACCCTTTATTAATGCCAGTTTCTCATACTATTATTATGGCAATATTAAATTGAACCACATTAAAACTTAAAAATAGTTATTGATAACCTCTTACTAAAACTCCTAATTCTCGAAGCCATTATTTAATCTTAAGGATTTATTTACCTACACCTGAAACGTTTGATATTTAGGGGTTTTAGGGAATATTCTGGGATAATTCGAGCCACACGCGTCAGCAAGCGTTGGCCAAGCTGATAGCGCTCTATAGCGGGCTTATCGGATGCACACATTTTTTTTAGCCGCCAGAATTTAGAGTTCGTCGTCCCCGCTTTACCGAATTATCCTAAAATATCAGCCTATCAAGCGGGGATCCAGTGCCTAATTTTCAAACAAAGTGAAGTAGCAATAAACAGTTATGACTGGCATTTGTGCGTTCTGTTGGAAAGGTGGGCACTAGATTCCTGCTGGATAGGCTGATATTTTAGGATAATTCGGTAAAGCAGGAACGACGTACTCAGCATTTCTAGTAATTACAAAATGTGTGCATCGGATAGCTATAGCGGGAGGTGATAAATGAAGTTTGGGCAACGCTTGCTGACGCGCGCGGCTCGGATTTATTTTTATTAGGTGATAGTCGAATTATAGGGTTTTAACGCCTAAAACTTAGTAGGAAAATAGAAACTGAAATTCGATTTGTGAAGGGTGTAGACTAGAGCCTGTCGTCAATTAACTCTACACTACATCGTCCCGCGGCTTGTCCGCGGGATCCAGAAAGAGTGGAGTTTATTTAGAGATCCAGAAAACTATTTGCCAAACCTTCTGGATCCCGCGGACAAGCCGCGGGACGACGCAGTGTAGAGTTACTTGACGACAGGCCTTAGTAAAATTTGATTTATTTCATAGCTAATTAATGAGGCGCGCGATTGATTAAAAGCTACGCATAGGAGGATTTTTTAAATCTGGAGGTGGACCAACATCCATTGCAGTAGTTCGCACTTGGGATGCTCTTTTGGTAGAAAAAAACCTACCTTGGTGACTGGTACTTTTATCTTCATCTAGCATTGCTGGAGAAATACGATGCATTTCATTTAAAACCCCTTGCATCCTTTCATCTAACGGAACTTCTATAGAGTAGCCAAAAAATCCTTTATTCACCTTACAGGTAAGACCAGTAAGAGGCTGCAAAATCGCATTAAATTTCTCAGCTTTTGCTGCGGCATCATGCTCATTATCTGCTGTAGCAACCGCTTTTTTAGAAGAAAATCCATTGCGCGCTATTTTAAATCTAAGCCCCATTTCAACTAGGCTCATGGCGCATATTCCATATACCTGTTGTTGCTGTTGTTTCTGGTGAGTTATTTCTGATTTAATCGCATTTTTTAACTGCGGATGAGTTTCGATTGCGCCCTTGCGATAAAACAAACCTGCCGCGGGGACAAGCTCTGCTCGCGCAAATACCGAATGCATTGCTTGTTTGCCAATAGAACTTAACTCTTGCTTCAATGGACCGTTTTGAGATGTTGCGCCTAAATTTTTTGCAATGACAGCCACATCACTTTCGTGGCTTAAGGAATGTAGAATTATTTTATCTGCTAGTGATGCATCCTTCGAATTTACACCATAAGCTTCACAGGTAGTATTTAATCTTTCCAGAAGAAGGGTGAAACCCGCAACTTTGATTTTCTGCTGTTTGGAATTACCTAAGCCCTCAAAAGTTTCTAGATGAGGTTGTATTGCTATAAATCCAGCAGGAATTGATCGCTTGCTGCCGTTTTCTTTCTGTATTTGTCCTGCAAGTGCTACTGACTTATCAATAGAGATTGCATCGCGCGCTAACGCGAAAAAATGACTTAAAAAATCTATCTTTATTTGAGATTTTTCAAGCAGATTTAGAAAAATTTTTTTATTTTGTTCTGGCCTTCTTGCAGACATAATAATTCCCGACATAAAAATATTTACGTTCAAACCTATTGCTCGCTGCATCTATTCTAGCATGCTATTATTATGGGGATATTAAGAAATTCCGGATATTTATGTCTGTTTTAAAAAATTCCCTGCCTCTCTCCCTCTATATTCATATCCCTTGGTGCGTGAAAAAATGCCCCTACTGCGATTTCAATTCTCACAACCTTAAAGCCGAGTTGCCAGAAACAGCTTATATCGCCGCACTGCTCTCAGACTTACAACAAGACTTAGCGCAATTTCCAATTGCCGGACGCGAACTACAGAGTATTTTTATCGGTGGTGGCACGCCTAGCCTATTGTCACCTGACAGTTTGGCGGAATTATTAGCTGGTGTAAGGCAGCAAATAGCCTGTATTGCGGGGATAGAAATTACGCTGGAGGCAAATCCCGGCACGGTTGAACAACAACGATTTGAAGGGTTTTTGCGGGCGGGGATAAATCGGTTGTCCCTGGGTATTCAGAGTTTTCATGCGGAAAAACTCAAAGCTTTAGGACGCATTCATGATGAGAGGGAAGCCATTAATGCGGTGAAGGCTGCGCAAAAAGCGGGATTTACTAATATTAATCTAGATTTAATGTATGGGTTGCCGCAACAAACGATTACCGAAGCCCTGGGAGATTTGGAAATGGCGTTGGCGCTGGCTCCTACACATATCTCTTGGTATCAATTGACCCTGGAGCCTAATACGGCTTTCCATCATCGGCCACCTCCGTTGCCAACGGATGATACCCTTTGGGACATGCAGCTCGCCGGACAGGCATTGCTCGCTGCTCATGGATTTTATCCTTATGAGATTTCAGCCTATTCTAAGCAATTGCCCGATGGATTGCAGTGTCAGCACAATCTGAATTATTGGCGCTTCGGCGATTATCTCGGTATTGGGGCGGGGGCGCATGGGAAGATTAGTGATTTGAATACCCAGCGTATTATCCGTACTTGGAAAACCAGGCATCCCAAAGATTATTTAAATCCATCTATTCCTTATATCGACGGACAAAAAATTTTGTCTGCTAAGGATATTCCGTTTGAATTTATGCTGAATGCGCTGCGGTTGTATCAACCGATTGCGGTGGAATTATTTATACGACACTGTGGGTTGGATATTGAGGTAATTCAACGACAATTGTTGGTAGCACAGGCTCGGGGGTTGTTGGAAATTAATGAAAAGGCTTTAGCCACTACCGATTTAGGGAAGCGTTATTTGAATGATTTGTTACAGGTTTTTTTGTGATGTGGTTATTAAAGCCTGGGAGCCAGTAGCGGCCGCCCCCTTCCTAACCTTCCCCCGCAAGCGGGGGAAGGGACTGGTTGGGCAGGACAAGTTAAGCTATGCGCCAATCCCGCATTTAGCTCGAGTGAGTCCCTTCCCCCGCTTGCGGGGGAAGGTTAGGAAGGGGGCAGCCGCTACTGGCTCCCAATTAAACAAACTCCCCCTATACAATTTTACAGATAAAAAAGCGCCTCCTGAAAGAGGAGGCGCGGCGCTTGGGAAAAACAATTAATTAAATTTTAACATTACGATTCATAATAAGGTTCTATGATCACCTTAGTCCCTATGCTGACAAAATTATGGTTCAACCAGGCGGCATCTTCAGGAAACATTCTTACACAGCCATGACTATCATTAGTTCCTGTAACTTCGTAGGAGCCATGCAATGCATCTCCTTCATGAAAGTGCATGCAATAAGGCATAGGCGCCCCACCATCTGGTAGAGGGAATTTAGAAGATACACAATCCTCGCCTTGCTTATCAAAAACCGTGAATGTACCTACGGGTGTGCGACATTTTTGATCTTCATCTGGACAATAAGATTTCCCAGCAGAAGCGGGTCCCCAACGTACCAAATTTCCATTACTGTCATAAGCTGCCCAAGCTAGCTGATTGGGATTTACCACAACTTGCTTTTGCCCTAAATAACCGACGTTTTGTTTAAAAGGTGCAAGACTCATTACATTTAAGCTCAAGTCAGTGGGAACTGCAATAATCATCCCCGGATATAATTCGGTATTCATGCGGTTTAGCCGCATTACCAGATCACGTTGTTGCGAGTCTGGCCATAGAGATTCCCAGCTGTCGCCTGGGTGAACGCGAATACAACTGACATTGGCATCACTTTGGCACATGCGCGCACCATAGCGCATTGCATAAGAGTTTATGGAAACAAAAGAAAAGAAAAATAGAATTAGCCCGAATGATATTATTATTTTTTTCATGGGATGGACCCCCTCATCGTGTGCATCCAACCTGATTTTTTACGGTCGTATTTAAATATATAGATCACTTTTGGGAGTTTTGCATGCCTTGAGAGAAAAAAAATTTTGGAAAATGAGTTCGAACAACTTTTTTTTGTTCCCATCTAGCCGGACATTTTAACTGCAGATTAACAAATTTTTTGCTCTATTTTTATTTTTTTTAATAAAATTTGAGATATTTAAATAAAGCTGAGCGATAAAACTTTAAAGCAGCAAAAACCGATGTTCTTTAGCAAATAATTCCTGAAACCGGCATAAAAGAGGTATATAATAGCCCTTTTGGCAGTCCCCCAGACTAAATCGATAATGCGGAGAATTTCGTGCGCTTTACCACAAAGAACTTAATTCCATTCTTCAGCCTATGGATAGGCTTGTTTTGCTTTATTATTACTTCATCAGCTCTGGCCGATGATCCAACAGCAAATCAAAGCAATACCATAAATCTGCCACTTAAAGACATCCAACGCCTGGCCACTGCTATAGCGCAAATCAAGCGTTATTATGTAGAACCCGTTGATGATGACAAATTATTTAATTATGCCATTTCCGGCATGCTCTCCAACTTAGATCCCCATTCTGATTTCCTAGACGCAGATGCCGTGCAAGATCTGCAAATGGCTACGACTGGAAAATTTGGCGGCATCGGTATAGAGGTGGTGCCAGAAAATGGTTTCATTAAAATTATCAGCCCCATCGATGGCACCCCCTCTTATAAAGCAGGGATTAAAGCAGGCGATCTCATCGTGCGCATTAATAATAAACTGGTGGGTGACATGACCTTGCGGCAGGCTATTGATCTCATACGCGGCGATCCTGGCAGCAAAGTTCAGCTGACCATTCTGCGTAAAGATGCCAAAAAACCGATGGAATTCGCTTTAACCCGTGAAATCATCAAAATCCAGACGGTGAAAACTGAACTGCTGGACAATCAATATGGGTATATTCGTCTGTCTTTCTTCCAGAATGACACGAAACGTGATTTGATCAATGCCATTAATCAGCTACAGCAGCAAGCTAAGGGTCACTTGGCGGGCGTTATTGTCGATTTACGTGATAACCCAGGCGGTCTGTTGGATTCCGCCGTTGACGTAACTAATATGTTTTTAGACAGCAAACACCTTAAATATGGCGGGTTAATTGTCTATACCAAGGGACGTATACCCAGTTCTGATATAAAAGCCAAAGCAGATAGTAGTGACGTTCTGCATGGAATTCCTATGGTTGTGCTGATTAACGGTGGCTCTGCTTCCGCCTCCGAAATTGTTGCTGGCGCACTACAGGACCAAAAACGCGCCACCCTCGTTGGAGAAAAAAGTTTCGGCAAAGGCTCAGTGCAAACGGTGCTACCGCTGGATAATGACACTATGATTAAGCTGACGACCGCGATTTACTACACACCTTCGGGACGTTCTATCCAAGCCAAGGGTATAGTGCCTGATATTGGCATACCAGACCTGACCATTCCAAAAGGTAGCAAAGGGGATAACACTCTTAATATTACTGAAGCAGATCTGAATAAACATTTGGCGAATGGTAGTGCGACGACAGAAGCGGAACCAGGTCAAGTCAAAACGGATGGCAAGGTTGAAGACTTGCTTTATTCGGATTTTCAGCTTTATCAAGCGTTGGATATACTAAAGGGCATAGCTACCGCTAAACAATAGCCAGGACGGAGGCTTGTATTCTGTATTTACATGATATTACTTAAATATGCGTCATGTGAATACTTGATCTCTTTCATTTTGGACAAATCAATCCAATAGGTACATAATAGGTCCAACATCAAATCATATTGGACCTATTATGACCGAATCAATCTATAAAGTCCTTACCCCCCCTCCACAAGAACAAGACAATCAGCTAGATCTAAATGAGTTCTTCAACAAATTAATCAACCCTGAAGTAAAAAATGCAATACAGAGAGCCAACCGTCCCACTTATTTACACTGGGAACAACTGAGATATAAAAACTGGATCCCGCAACATTTATTCCCTAAAAAAGAATCATTCTGGTTTCTTTTAAAATTTTTCCGCAAAATGAGCTCAACTCCCACACCAATCAAAGATGCTAAAGGGAATTACTTTAAGATATTGAATCATCTTTATGAGGAATTTCTTCACATTACGGATAAGGAAATGGCCGGAAATTTTATGGGTGTCACTGATCTGTCTGAAAGTGATAAAAAACGTGTAGTGGTTGAAAATTTGATTGAAGAATCCATTGCATCATCGCAACTCGAGGGAGCTAATACCTCAAGAGTCGTAGCAAAAAAAATGCTAATCGAAGGCAGAAAGCCGCAAAATCATGACGAACACATGATCGTAAATAATCACAGAACTATGCTACGTATCGAGCAGGAATTATATAAAGAACCTCTTTCTCTAGAGTTGCTTTGTGAGCTTCACGCGATGATAACTGATAAAACGCTTGAAGCAGAAAATCAAGGCAAACTCCGTGATACGTTCGATAAAACAGGCCAAAGATTAAAAGTGATAAAACCAGGCGATGGGGAGATAGCTTATATCGCTCCCGACAAAGAATTTGTTGAGACCGAATTACCCAGACTTATTGCATTTGCTAACGACAATGCAGGCGATTTCCTACATCCTCTAATTAAAGCCATTATGCTACATTTCTGGGTAGGATTACTGCATCCTTTTGAAGATGGCAATGGCCGACTGGCGAGGATTTTGTTTTATTGGTATATGCTTAAAAATGGCTATTGGGCGTTCGCCTACATATCTCTTTCTGAAAAAATAAAAAAATCTCCCGCTCAATATAGTATGGCCTATATTTATAGTGAGCAGGATGATAATGATTTAACTTATTTTTTAGACTACAACTTCCATCGATTAGCATTGGCGAGAACAGAGTTTCAAGAATATATTAAAAAACAATTACAGCAAAATCGTTCTGCTGTTTTTAGCTTTCAGAAAGACTCTCATTTGAATGAACGTCAAATTAAGCTTCTGCAGTACTTTAATAAAAACAAACAAGCACGCACTAGCATTGTTGCTCATCAAAATATTTATCTGGTAAAGAAAAATACGGCTATTGCAGATTTAAAATTGCTATGTAGCGAGGGTTTTTTATTGAAGAAAAAACACGGCAGAAATGTCTTCTATTACCCTACTGACAAGATTTCGGAGTTATTTAACACATGAAACTAAACTGCAACAGCTGCTTTAATCGCGGGGTGAAATTGATAATTAACAACTTCAAAATCTTCAAATTTATACTCAGCTAAAGTGCTAGGTTTGCGTTTAATTAATAACTGTGGAAGTGGGTATGGTTTTCTCGATAATTGCAAATCTACCTGCTGCAAATGGTTGTGATAAATATGACAGTCTCCTCCTGACCAGATAAGATCACCCACGGTCAATTCACAATGTTGCGCTATGATATGAGTGAGTAAAGCATAAGAGGCCATATTAAAAGGCACACCCAGGAAGGCATCTGCTGAACGTTGCGTCAATTTGCAAGATAACTTGCCCTGAGCAACATAAAATTGAAACAATAAGTGACAGGGAGGCAATGCCATTTTATCCAGCTCCCCCACATTCCATGCACTGACAATCAAACGGCGAGAATCAGGATTGTGTTTAATTTGTTGCACTACCTCATGCAACTGATCAATGACCCTACCCTCCGCAGTGGTCCAGGAGCGCCATTGCTGACCGTAAACCGGGCCTAGATCGCCCTTTGCATCAGCCCACTCATTCCATATGGTTACGCCATTATCGTTTAAGTAACGTATATTGGTGTCACCACGCAGGAACCACAATAACTCATGGACAATACTCTTCAGGTGGAGTTTCTTAGTAGTGACTAAGGGAAAACCTTGGGTTAGGTCAAAGCGCATATCATAACCGAATACGCTGATGATGCCGGTACCGGTGCGATCGTTTTTGACGACGCCGTGATCGCGGATATGTTGTAGGAAGTTTAGATAAGTTTGCATAGTTTATGGTGTAGCCCCTCCTCCCTTGCGGGCATTGTTGAATGTCACCCATGTGGGAAAGCACTATATACCCCTTTCCCGCGGGAGAGGGTAATATAAGCTTTTAGCATTTAATTTTCACAAATGAATGCCACACCAACCCCTCTCCCTAACCCTCTCCCGCAAGGGGAGAGGGGATATAGAGCAGGAAGAAAATACGGAGCGAGGTAAGATTTGCTACTATTTCTGACTAACGGTACCTCTTTCCTCTAGCTATCTATATCTCCAGGCAGCATCTCTTCCTCTGGCTTTATCCCCTTTCCCTTTGCGGGAAAGGGTTAGGGAGAAAGGAAAAAAGAGGCTATAAATTTCACTTTTTAAGCTACCTTCTCCTGTGGCACATTGCCATTCTTATGTTTATAAGCCCATGCCATCAACCCAATGCCTAAAATCACCATGGGTATTGATAATACTTGGCCCATGGTCACCCAACCCAGTGCAACAAATCCTAACTGCGGGTCAGGTTGTCGGAAAAATTCAATGATGATGCGGAATACACCATAACAGATTAAAAACAATCCGCTAACTGCTCCGGTAGGCCGCGGCTTGGCTGAATAGATCCATAAAATAAGAAATAACAGTACTCCTTCAAGTAAAAACTCATAAACCACAGATGGGTGTCGTGGGGGTGGTCCTAGAGCAGGAAATATCATACCCCAGGGAACGTCTGTCACCCGCCCCCAAAGTTCGCCATTGATAAAGTTACCGATACGCCCTGCCCCCAAGCCAAAGGATACAGCGGGCGCCAAAAAGTCACCTACAGTCAGAAATGATTTATGATTTCTTCTAGCAAAAATCCAAAAACTGACTACAACACCTATCATTCCGCCATGAAACGACATACCGCCCGTCCAAATCGCAAAAATTGTTAGCGGGTTAGCGATCAAGCTTGGAAAATCATAAAATAGCATATAGCCCAGTCGACCGCCTATAATTACGCCGCAGGCAGAATAAAAAATAAGATCATTCACTTGATTAGCTGTCCAGCCCCTCGCCGGATTTTTTGCCCGAAATTGACACAGCAGCCAGGCACCGGCAAAACCTACCAAATACATAATGCCATACCAGTGCACTGCTAAAGGGCCAATTTTGAAAACGATTGGATTTAAATGAGGATACATTATCACTGTTATTTCCTTTTTAAAGTCAATGGGTACTCAGGTGTTGTCATCGTGAGTTTTGGTGTCATCCTGAGCGTACCGAGCGTAATGGGGTCAAGTCTTGGCATTTGACATTGGCAGGGTCATTTGAAAAATCAAACCAATTCATTGCCAATGTCAAATGCCAAGACTTGACCCCATTACCAGGATGACAGCGCGATTACTCATCCCAATAGCATATTTAATCCCACCAGCAACAAAAAGGCAGCAAAAATATGTCGCAAATGCCTCACAGGCAGATTGTGCGACCAAGAAGCACCTAAAGTAGCAAAAAGAGGGCTGCCAAAGGCTATACCCAATGCAGCGGGCCAATAAACATAACCGCTGCTCCAAGGCACTGGCACATGAGTATTATATAAACCGGAAATAATAAAACTAATGGTTCCGGTAATCGCTATTACCACTCCGCAAGCTGTAGAGATTGCCATCGCTTGACGTATGTGGATTTTAAAATAAGTTAAGTAGGGGATAGTGAGGGCTCCTCCACTAATTCCTAATAATCCAGAGAATAAGCCGATAAATAAAGAAGCAATCCAGCGATTAAGCTTTCCAGGCAAACTAGGTTCTTTGCTTTCACGAAAACGGAACAGGGTTTGTGCTGAAACCAGTATCATAAAAACGCCGAATAAGGTTCGTAATATATGGCTTTGCAGAAAGCTAGCTAAGATGGTGCCTAAAATAACTCCTATCGCCACTCCAGGAAACAATTTTAAAAACAGGCTCCAGGATAATAGCCCACGGTGATATTGCGCGCGGAGTGAAAAAAGAGTAGTAGCAATAGTTGCCGCCAGCGAAGTACCCACTACATAATGCATCAATGCTAGCTGCGGAATATCAATCTGAGTAGAAAATACCCAGACCAAGGCTGGCACCACCAAGATAGCACCGCCTACGCCTAACAGACCAGCCACCGTGCCGGCGACCGCACCTATGAGAATATATTCAATAGCAAGTACATACCACAAGCATTTATCTTCCCGCTCGCATTAAGCCGCCGAGGCCAGCTTCTTCCAATGCTAATTCCATGTGATTACGAATTTCGATAGCATCATCCATAGTTAATACCTCCTCCAATAATTGTTTGGCGCGCTTAAGAGTAAATTTTCTAATCACCCATTTGATGCGCAGCAGGCGCGTAGCATTCATACTTAAAGTATCAAAACCTATTGCCAGCAATAAAATGACGGCTGCGGGATCACCCGCCATTTCTCCGCAAATACTGACCTGTTTGCCTTCACGATGTGCTCCGGCAACTACCTGCATTAAAGCCCGTAATACGGCTGGATGCAGGCTGTCGTATAAACCCGCTACGCGCGCATTATTTCGGTCTACTGCCAACAAATACTGGGTGAGGTCATTGCTACCCACTGATAAAAAATCTACCCGTTTAGCTATAATCTGCGCCTGATAAACGGCAGATGGAACCTCCACCATGACCCCAATGCGCGGCATTTTTACGGCAAAGCCTTCCGCCACAGTTTCTTCATAACTCTGCTTTAATAGCCGCAGTGATTCTTCTACCTCAGATACAGTAGTAATCATGGGAAACATGATTTGCAAATTATCCAGCCCAACGCTGGCTTGTAACATAGCACGCATTTGAACCAACATAATTTCTGGATGATCCAGCGTAACTCGAATTCCTCGCCACCCCAGGAAAGGATTATCTTCATCCACAGGAAAATAAGGTAAGTCCTTATCACCCCCGACATCCAGGGTACGCATAGTAACTGGGCGCGGAGTAAAGGCCTGCAATAATTGACGATAAATTACCCGTTGTTCTTCTTCACCCGGGAAACGGTCACGCGTCATGAAGGGGACTTCGGTGCGGTACAATCCCACGCCTTCAGCTCCCACGCTTAATGCATTGCCAACATCTGGCGCTAACCCCGTATTGACATATAAACCGATAGTATAGCTATCAAGAGTTTTACCAGGCAGGTCACGCAAAGCTTCAAGTTCTCTATCAAACTCCTGTTCTTCGCGCATAAGCGCCATAAATTCTTGCCGTAATGCAATAGATGGAGAACGATAAACTTGTCCATAGTAACCATCGACAATTAGCTCTTCGCCTTCTAATTGCGGCACTTTGATACCCGACACCCCCAACACGGTGGGGACGCCCAACGCGCGCGCTAAAATAGCAACATGGGAGTTAGTAGAACCTCTAGAGGATACTACGCCAGTCAATCGACCTTCGGGAACTTCCGCCAGGGCAGCCGGGGTCACTTCCTCCCCCACCAGGATAGTGCGCTCTGGGAAACTGGGTGTCATACCCTCCCGTGACTGCAAATGAAACAATACGCGCTCAGCCAGATCTTTAAAATCTGCAGCACGTTCTTGCATATACGCATCGTCCATCATTTCAAAACGAGCGATATGTTGCTCTGTAACGCGCCTAAGTGCACCCTGAGCCCATTGCCCATTACGAATTTCATGAACTATCTCGTTAACCAGGCTTTCGCTGTTTAGAATACGTAGGTATACGTCAAATAGGGCGCGCTCTTCCTCGGGAAGGCCGGCAGCCGCTATATTATTTCCAAGGCGTGAAATCGTGTCGCGGGCATTTTCCATTGCAGACTGGAACAGCGCAATTTCCGCATCAATTTCCTCAATTTCAATTCTGCGGTCAGGGACGGCGGTCAAGTCGGCCAGCGGGTAAACTACTACGGCAGTACCAATTGCAACGCCAGGTGCTCCGGAAATACCACTCAACACAACGTCACGTAGCGGCGCGCCGTGAGAACGATTAAAGTCCTGAATGGCTCCCACAGCGACGGCATGAGCAATAGTTCCAGCCAGCTGTGCTGATAAAGTGACTAAAAAAGCCTCTTCTGATTCATCGAAGCAACGCGACTCACGCTGCAAGACCATCAGCACACCCAAGACCTGACGTTGATGGATAATAGGTACACCTAAAAAAGCTCTCAAGGATTCTTCACCCAACCCTGGAAACCTTACATATCTTGGATGACCGGCAGCATTATCTATATTAATGGGTTCGGCACGCTCTCCTACCAAACCAATGAGACCCTCGCCCAATTTCAACCTGACTTTTCCTACCAAATCTTTATTCAGTCCTTCGGTAGCCACCAGTGTATTTTCGCCGCGCTCTTCATCAACTAGATATACACTGCATGCTTCAGTCCCCATCGCTTCATTTACTTCATGCACGACAATACCCAGCGCCTCAGGTAAATCCTGGGCTGAATTAACTTCTTGTACGATGCGACGCAATGTTTTCAGCATATTGCTACTCTGGGTATATATACTCGATACGGTGAGATTTCACAGCAATTGAGCGAATTCTTCCAAGGCTTTTTTATAAACCTGTTTTTTAAATGCAATTACGTGATTTAATGGATACCAGTAATCCACCCAACGCCAACTGCAAAATTCCGGCGATGGTGTCTGATCAAAACTGATGGTGATATCATTGGCTAATAGCTTTAACAAAAACCATTTCTGTTTTTGACCGATGCAAAATGGTTTGTGTGAATAGCGTCGTAAATGCGCAGGCAAATAATACGACAACCAATATTTGCTAATTCCCAAAACTTGCACATGTTCAGGTAGCAAACCCACCTCTTCATTTAATTCACGATACATTGCCTGTTCTGGTGTTTCAGGCTGTATGATCCCACCTTGTGGAAATTGCCATATGTTGAGATTACCAACGCGGCGCCCCCAGAATACCCGTTTTTCTGAATTAATCAGAATAATACCTACGTTTGGTCTTAGCCCTTTTCTGTCAATCACGATAGAACCCTGAATTTACAACCTTGAATCTTTGCAAAAAAAAGATATTTATAAAATAGTATACTTGAAGCACAGTATCCTAGAAAATAACTTCAACGAAAAGGGGTATTAGGCTATATATTAGAAAAAAATTGAAATTAATTTCTGTATCTTGTAGGAGTAGCAGAGACTTGGTTTCTACTAAGTGTGTCGTCACAGCTCCCCCTGCTACGTCGTCCCGCGGCTTGTCCGCGGGATCCAGGGGGCTTGGGCTTAGCAAATGTTCCTTACTCTCTCAGCAGGTTTTAGGCTCTTTCTGGATCCCGCGGACAAGCCGCGGGACGACGTAGTAGGAGGGCTGTGACGATAGGTCCTAGAGAAAATGGAAATATCTAAAAAGGTTCCACGAACCGAATCGCGAAGAGCTTATTGAACTAAGAGATTATTCTTTAGAAACTGGGGTGAACGATGGGGCTCGAACCCACGACAACCGGAATCACAATCCGGGGCTCTACCAACTGAGCTACGTCCACCAAGCTATTTTACAAAAGTTGTTTTCAACTCTAGCACTGAGCAAGAGTTTACTCAGGCATTGTGACTTCAATGGCGCGCCCGGCAGGATTCGAACCCCCGACCCTCGGCTTAGAAGGCTGATGCTCTATCCGACTGAGCTACGGGCACTCGGGTCATTAAGGCTCTGTAAAACAGAGCCTAACACAAATTCAGCCTACTGGTCGGGGTAGAGGGATTCGAACCCCCGACATCCTGCTCCCAAAGCAGGCGCGCTACCAGACTGCGCTATACCCCGTAAGAGACTGAACATAATACTCACCCGCTTCGGTAGCGTCAATGTTTAGTCTGCAAAAGTGTGGCAGTTTTCATTAAAATAGTGTCGGAGATAACTAATTCAAATTGCAACTTAGATTTTTAAAGCATAAGGTTATACCCAATACACTTAGGATTTCGGGTATATTACGTTATATTTTAGTAAGCGTTCTAACACCCGAGGAGAATTTAAATGCAAGACTTGGCTAATATAATCGAGGCAGCCTTCGAACGCCGTGCTGAAATTAATGCTGATAATCTGGAAGCATCAACTAAGTCTGCCATTCTGGAAACGATAGAACTGCTAGACAAAGGCACCTTAAAACTCGCAGCAAAGAATAACGGCAGCTGGGAAGTTAATCAATGGCTTAAAAAGGCAATTTTGCTATATTTTAAAATTGAAAAAAACCAGATTATAGAGGCCGGTGATTCTCTATTTTTTGATAAAATTCCTCTGAAATTCAGCGCACAAAACAAACAGCAACTAATCGAATCTGGTGTACGCGTCGTACCTGGCGCCTCTATACGTAAAGGTGCCTACATCGCACCCAATACCATCATTATGCCCAGCTTTATTAATATCGGCGCCCACATTGGTGAGGGCACTATGGTAGATACCTGGGCCACCGTAGGCTCCTGCGCGCAAATCGGCAAACAAGTGCATTTGTCAGGCGGTGTTGGCATTGGTGGTGTTTTAGAACCTCTTCAGAGCAATCCAACAATTATTGAAGATAACTGTTTCATCGGTGCCCGATCAGAAGTGGTTGAAGGCGTAATTGTAGAAGCAGGATCAGTGCTTTCCATGGGCGTTTATATTGGCTCCAGCACCCGCATCTATGATCGTGAAACGGGGGTTGTTACTTATGGACGTATTCCCGCAGGTTCCGTAGTAGTACCAGGAAACCTACCCTCAGCAGATGGCGCGTATAGTCTTTATTGTGCTGTTATTGTAAAGCGGGTTGATGAGAAAACACGGAGCAAAGTGAGTATTAATGAGCTGTTACGGGGTTTTTAGTTTGCATGTCGTAACTTTTTGCCACTAGAAGCTGCCCCCATCCTAACCTTCCCCCGCTTGCGGGGGAAGGAACTGGTTGGGCAGAATAAGTTAAGTTATGCACCCAATCCCATACCGGCTCGAGCAAGCTATCAGATGCACACATTTTTTTTAGCCGCCAGAATTAGAATTCGTCGTCCCCGCTTTACCGAATTATCCTAAAATATCAGCCTACCAAGCGGGGATCCAGTCCCTAATTTTCAAACTAAGTGAAGTAGCAATAAACAGTTATGACTGGCATTGGTGCGTTCCGTTGGAAAGGTGGGCAATAGATTCCCGCTTGATAGGCTGATATTTTAGGATAATTCGGTAAAGCGGGAACGACGTACCCAGCATTTCTAGTAATTACAAAATGTGTGCATCGGATAGCTCGAGCAAGTCCCTTAAGGCTTACAGGGCCTCACAATCGTACAACTACACTTATACGGACTATCAACATGAATGAACCTGACCCAACATTGGAACTCACTAAAGCCCTTATACAAAAACCTTCTATTACACCACAAGATTCCGGCTGCCAAGCGCTGTTGGCATCGCATCTAGAACCCTTAGGTTTTCAAATTGAATCTTTGCGTTTTGCCGAAGTGGATAACCTGTGGGCGCGCAGAGGCAGCGCAGCACCATTATTTGTTTTTGCTGGCCATACCGATGTCGTACCCACCGGACCACTTGAACAGTGGACTTCAGCTCCATTTACTCCATCCATTCGCGATGGATTTTTATATGGGCGCGGTGCGCAAGATATGAAAGGCAGCCTAGCAGCAATGGTCATTGCCTGTAAAAATTTTGTCCAGCAATACCCTGACCATGGAGGCTCTATTGCCTTTCTGGTTACCAGCGATGAAGAAGGTCCCGCTTTAAATGGCACCCAAAAAGTCATAGAACACCTGCAAGCACGCCAAGAAAAAATCACCTGGTGCATTGTGGGTGAGCCTTCGTGTGAACATGCATTGGGAGATACCATAAAAATTGGTCGCCGCGGTTCCTTGAACGGTAAGCTCAAGGTCTTTGGTAAGCAAGGACATATCGCCTATCCTCATCTTGCAGACAATCCTATACATCGTAGCATAGCTGCACTAGCTGCTTTGTGTAATAACCATTGGGACAATGGCAACGAAAGTTTTCCTCCCACTTCACTGCAAATCTCCAATGTCAATTCCGGCACTGGCGCTACGAATGTTATACCTGATCATTTGGAAGCCTTATTTAATTTTCGCTACTCCCCTGAGGTCAGTGTGGAAGAATTGCAAAAACGCGTCACTACTCTCCTGGATGAGTATGATTTACGCTATGATTTAACTTGGAAGCATTCGGGAAAGCCGTTCCTAACCAATAATGGCAAACTTTTAGCTGCAGCGTGCTCGGCGATTGATATGGTAACTGGGTTGATACCAAAATTATCAACCGCAGGAGGAACCTCAGACGGACGCTTTATAGCGCCGACAGGATGTGAGGTATTAGAATTCGGCCCGGGCAATGATTCAATCCACCAAATTAATGAACGGGTCAGAATTGATGATCTGGCAAAGTTGACGCGCATTTACCAACAAATATTGGTGGAATTGTTGTCTAGCCACAAGGAGTGAAGGATTTTTATATACCCGAAATCCTAAGTGTATCGGGTATAGTAAAGGAATTCTGCAAGAAGTGGGCATAACTATTCCCCGGGCCACCCGGCCTACATGAATAGCAGGCACGGAGGAGGAGAAATGGATCCCTCCTTATTGTTTTTTCTTCCTGGGCAAGTATAAATCAGTAATAGTACCTTCGAAAATCTCAGCAGCCATCATAACACTTTCGGATAATGTCGGATGGGGGTGAATGGTCAGCGCAATATCGTCTACATCACAACCCATTTCAATAGCTAATGCCGTTTCAGTGATCAATTCTCCCGCATTTGGGCCAACAATGCCAGCACCAATTATGCGATGTGAGATTTCATCAAATAATAACAGGGTTAATCCTTCATCGCGACCCATCGTCAAGGCGCGGCCACTGGCCATCCACGGGAATACAGCCTTACCATAAGCAACCCCTTTTTCTTTGGCTTCACGCTCAGTCAACCCCACCCAAGCAACTTCAGGATCGGTATAGGCTACCGAAGGGATACATTTAGGTTCAAAATAATGTTTCAAACCGCTTATAACTTCAGCAGCCAGGCGTCCTTCCGCTGAGCCTTTATGTGCCAACATAGGATTGCCGACCACATCACCAATCGCAAAAATATTGGCCACCGATGTGCGCAATTGGTTATCGACCGCAATAAAACCCTTGGCATCAACAGTTAATCCCGCTTTCTCTGCTGCAATTAAATCACCGTTGGGTCGTCGCCCCACGGACACCAGGATGCGATCAAAACGTTCTGGTTGTTTAGGTGCATTTTCACCTTCAAATGTGACATACAAACCCTCTTTCTTGGCTTCAACTTTAGTCACTTTAGTTTTTAGCCAAATATTTTCATAACGTTTTTGCACACGCTTGTGCAGGGGGGCCACCACATCTTTATCGGCACTGGGGATCAGCTGTTCCATGAATTCCACTACGTTCACTTTAGCCCCGAGAGCATGATATACCGTGGCCATTTCCAATCCTATGATACCCCCCCCTATAATCAGTAAACGGCTGTTAGGATCGGGCAAGTCCAATGCGCCGGTTGAATCCATTATACGTGGATCTTCAGGCAAGAACGGTAACTTCACTGGGCGTGAACCGACAGCAATGATAGCTTGTTCGAAGATGATCAAGGTATCGCCCTCTTTGCCGCTCACCTTTAACTGCGAGGGAGAAACGAACTCGCCAGCGCCAGTAATTACATTCACTTGTCGTTGCTTAGCCAGCATTTTTAAGCCGCCGGTCAAACGACCTACGACTTTACTTTTCCAACCTTTAAGCTTTTCAATATCAATCTTCGGCTCACTAAAGCTAACACCAAACTCACCCATATCATGGGCATCATCAATGACTTTAGCGGCATGCAGCAAAGCCTTAGAGGGTATGCAACCCACGTTGAGACATACGCCTCCCAGGGAGTCATAGCGCTCTACTAAGGTGACTTTTTTGCCAAGATCAGCTGCACGAAAAGCTGCAGAATAGCCGCCAGGCCCGCTGCCTATTACTACAACCTGTGTATTGATTTCTGATGTCATTTTTTAGTTCCTGAACCTGGTTTTAGGTTAATTTTAATGCTTCACAGTGGCTTTCTCCCCTCTCCCGCTTGCGGGAGAGGGGCCGGGGGTGAGGGTGTTTCATCAAGCGCAAATGCAAACCCGATGCACCCTCATCCCCGACCCTTCTCCCGCAAGCGGGAGAAGGGAGAAAGCTAATGTAAACTTCTATGGTGAATCCTGACCTTTTATAATAACAAAGTACGAATGTCCGACAACCGCTCCGTTAAGTAAACGATAAAACGTGCGCCGTCTGCTCCGTCGATCACGCGGTGATCATAGGATAATGATAGCGGTAGCATTAGTCGCGGAACAAAGGCATTACCTTGATATACAGGTTTTATACTGGCCTTGGATACACCTAAAATCGCCACATCGGGTGCATTAACAATAGGAGTGAATGCAGTACCGCCGATACCTCCCAGGCTGGAAATGGTAAAACAGCTACCTTGCATCTCAGCTAAAGATAATCCTTTCTCACGGGCCTTGGTACTGATTTTTGCCAATTCTTCCGCCAAGGTATATAAACCTTTTTTATCTACATCTCGCACCACGGGAACTACCAGACCATTAGGTGTATCAACGGCCACGCCGACATGAAAATATTTTTTCAAAATCAGTTGTTCACCACTTGGATCTAAAGAAGCATTAAAATGAGGAAAAGCTTTTAATGCAGCTACTACGGCTTTCATAATGAAAACTAGCGGGGTGAGTTTGACCCCTTTTTTCTCAGCCGCATTTTTCTGTTGTTCACGGAAAGCTTCCAGCTCAGTAGTATCAGCTTCTGCAAATTGAGTTACGTGCGGTACAGTTACCCAACTGCGATGGACATTAATGCCAGTCAGTCTTTTAATTTTATTGAGAGGTTTGGCCTCAATCTCACCGAACTGGGAAAAATCGATCACGGGTGCCGACGCCACCGCAAGGCCACCTACCGCAGTGCCAGGCCCTTTGGCAAGCGCACTCTTGACAAAGCCTTGCACATCTTCCTTGAGAATGCGGTTTTTTTCTCCTGTTGGTCTAACAAGAGTCAAATCAACGCCGAATTCCCTTGCTAAGCGGCGCACAGCTGGCCCGGCATGGATTTCTTCGGTCACAGAAGGGGCTTGTGGCGGAGCAGCTGGGGCTGGGGTTTTAGCAGTAGGTGCTGCTTGAGTTTCTGTCGTAGATTGGGTTGGAGTTGAAGCCTGCGCAGTTGGTGCCGGCCGTTTGGCTTGTTCTGCTTCACCAGCGGCTTCTATAGTTAAAATCAACGAACCTTGGGAAACCTTATCCCCCACTTTCACCTTCATTTCCGCCACAACACCCGCGTAAGGGGAAGGGATTTCCATAGTAGCCTTATCACCCTCTAAGGTAATCAAGGAACTATCTATCGAAACTTGATCACCAGGAGCAACTAGTAATTCAATAACGTCAACATCTTTTGCACCCCCGATATCGGGAATGGTTACTTCTTTTATTGTGGACAAAGGAAATCTCCTTCAGTTAGATTCGCGCCGGGTCAGGAGCATCTGGATTTATACCTAATTTCTTCACTGCTTTTTCCAATTGTTCGGTAGTCACCTGGCCTTCATCCGCCAAAGCTCTAAGTGCAGTATAGGTAATATGTTCTGCACTGACTTCAAAATGATTGCGCAGATGAGTGCGGGTATCGCTATAACCATAGCCATCAGTTCCTAGTACATGGTAGGCCCGAGGAACAAAAGCGCGAATCTGATCCGCATATATTTTCATATAGTCGGTAGCTGCAATGATCGGACCTTTGGTTTCTAGTAAACATTGGGTGACATAACTCACTTGGGGTTTGGCCTGGGGATGCAGACGATTATAACGTTCGACTGTCAAAGCTTCGCGGCGCAACTCGGTTAAACTGGTCGCACTCCAAATATCAGCACTAACCCCATAATCTTGTTCTAGTATCTTGGCTGCAGCAATTACTTCACGCAAAATAGCACCAGATCCCAGTAATTGTACTTTTAATTTTGCCTTGTTGGAGCCTTCTTGAAAACGATAAAGGCCTTTAAGAATACCTTCTTCTACACCCTCTGGCATAGCTGGATGCGTATAGTTTTCATTCATTAGCGTTAAATAATAGTAAACGTCCTCCTGATCGGCATACATACGCTGCAAACCGTGCTGGATAATAACGGCAACTTCATAGGCAAAGGTAGGATCGTAGCTAATGCAGCTGGGTATTACGCTGGAGAGAATTAAGCTATGGCCATCGTCATGTTGCAGGCCTTCCCCCGCGAGCGTAGTTCGACCCGCCAAGCTACCCAATAAAAAGCCTCGCGCACGTATATCTCCAGCAGCCCAGGCATAATCGCCTATACGCTGGAAACCAAACATCGAATAGAAGATATAAAACGGTATCATTGGCAATGCATTGCTGCTATAGGACGTGCCAGCTGCTATCCAGGAACAGAAGGATCCCGCTTCATTAATGCCTTCCTGCAAAATCTGGCCGTCTTTACTTTCCCGATAATACATGACCTGCGCTTTGTCTTCTGGCTCATATAACTGGCCGACAATTGAATAGATGCCGATCTGACGAAACAGTCCTTCCATACCAAAGGTGCGTGACTCATCGGCTACTATCGGAACAATATGTTTATTGATGTTTTTATCTTTAAGCAAAGCCGCCAAGGCTCGCACGAAGGCCATGGTAGTAGAAATTTCACGATCTTCGGTGCCTTTCAACAGGGTATCAAAGATGGACAGTGGCGGCGCAGCCAAAGCAGGCGCTTCATGAAAGCGTTTCGGCAGCGGCCCCCCTAAATCTTTTTGCCGCGATTTTAAAAATTGAATTTCTGGACTGTCTTCCGCTGGACGAATAAAAGGTAATTCTGGAATCTTTTCTTCTGGAATCGACGACAAATCAAAACGTTTGTTAAACAATTTAAGGTCGGGTATGGCCATTTTTTTAGCATTGTGGGCAATATTTAGGCCTTCACCAGCTGCACCCAGACCATACCCTTTAATCGTTTTGGCGAGAATGATGGTAGGCTGGCCTTTATGTTTCACTGCCTTGGCATAGGCGGCGTAGACTTTTTGCGGATCATGCCCCCCGCGATTTAAATGCCAGATATCTTCATCGGACATATCTTTAACTAATTCTAACAATTCTGGATATTTGCCAAAAAAATGCTCGCGCACATAAGCGCCGTCTTTAGCGCGGAAATTCTGGTATTCGCCATCTACACATTCATTCATGCGTTTGATTAACAACCCGCTTTTATCCTTGGCTATTAATGGATCCCAGCGACTGCCCCAGATAACTTTGATGACATTCCACCCAGCGCCGCGGAAATCGCTCTCTAATTCTTCAATAATATGACCATTGCCACGCACAGGACCGTCTAGGCGTTGCAAGTTGCAATTGACGACAAAAATCAAATTATCTAGTTGTTCCCGGGCAGCGACTGAAATGCCCCCTAAGGAATCCACCTCATCCATTTCCCCATCACCCAGGAATGCCCAAACCTTTCTGTCTGAACTGGCCTGAAGGCCACGGTGTTCCAGATATTTTAAAAAACGAGCCTGATAAATAGCCTGTAAGGGGCCTAAGCCCATAGAAACAGTAGGAAATTGCCAGAAATCTGGCATTGAATAGGGGTGTGGATAAGAAGATAGGCCTATTCCGCCCATTTCGCGACGAAAATGCTCTAATTGTTCCTCACTGAGGCGACCTTCTAAAAATGCGCGCGCATAAATCCCGGGAGCTGAGTGGCCTTGAATATAGACTAAGTCTTCTAAGTGCTTTTCATTACGTCCACGGAAGAAATAATTAAAACCAATTTCATACAACATAGCGGCAGAGGCATACGTGGCCAAATGTCCGCCAAGCGCGTGATCTTTCTCTCCTGCACGCAACACCATAATGACAGCATTCCAACGTATTAATGCGCGCAAGCGTTCCACTTCAGGCCCTTCGTGCGGCATCTTTTCTTCCTGATCAACCGGTATAGTATTGATATGCGAGGTTGTCAAACCGGTGGGTACTGGCACGCCTGAAGCTGAAGCCTTAGCTAATAATTCATTGAGCAAAAATCCTGCTCTTTCCTTACCTTCTATTCTGATAACAGATGAGAGCGCATCAAACCACTCTTTTGTTTCGATAGGATCTACATCAGGCGATAAGAGATTATTTTGGTTCGACATGGTTGATCTCACTGTTAGATTCAATTCTGGGCATGAGTGTAGAGCGGGCAGCCATACGCGTCAAGCAAAGCCCCGTCAGGCTAGCCATGAAAACAGCGTACATATAGCAATTACTACCACCCACAGCACTACACCCTTTTCTACTAGATCCAGGGCGCGCTTATTTTCTTCAACGTCAGTATACGCAGTATCTTTTTTATCAAGATCTAAGGCCGCCAGGCCTATTTTAGGGGCTAACTCATGAGAATCACTTAAGCCAGTCCATAAATATTTGCGCCATATTACAATGGCATTAGCAAAATTCCCCACCAGTGCATAAGCCAGACCGCTTAATCGTACTGGAATCCACTCTAATAAATCCTGCAAAGTGGCCGCAGCATGCCCAATCGGACTCGCAATAACTGCTTCAGGGGGATTAATATGATTTGATAAATAATTGATCAGGGCATATATAACCGCCCCAGTTGTACCAAAGAGAATATACCAGAAGAGGACAGAAAAAATATACCTGTCTGCCAGGATAAATATTTTGCAAGTGATACTGCGAATGAGCACTGCATTGTCTGCGGGGGGTTCATCTTTTAAAAATGCCGTGCCATGATAAAAAGCAGCCTGCTGGTTATTTTGCTCCAAGGCATAAAAATAATCCTGCAGCCGCTTTCGTATATTGCAAGCGCTAAGGCAATAATATAGCACTCCTATGTTAAGTAAAAAATCCAGCGAATTAAACCATACTCCATGCAAAATAGTGTTGATAGCTGTGATTATCACCACGGCAGGGATTAACAATAATATAACACCAACAAGGTCGTTTTTAATCCGTAGCCACGACAAGATTTGTTGACCCGCCCGCGCATATCGTTGAAATATATAAAAGGGGTCATACCGTTCAGATGCAAAAAAATGCTGCATTCCTAAGCAAATTAAAATCACAAATAAAGTCATATTGTATACCAGTTATAATTTACTGCCCTCACCTGGGGGACTTTATAGTTCCTCCTCCCATTGCGGCGTTGTTGTATAATTCTAGATTAGGCACTGTAACCCTCTCTCTCCTGCTGGCTGAGGGATCGACACAAAATATTTATTTATATGGGGTCAAGTCTTGGCATTTGACATTGGCAATGAATTGGTTTGATTTTTCAAATGACCCTGCCAATGTCAAATGCCAAGACTTGACCCCACCGCTTAATCGCGCCGAAGCTTGTCTGATATAGCTACTGGCGTTGGATAGCGTAACACAACCAGATAAGAAGACACTATAAACGTTAATATGGCCACCATCTGAATCAGGGTAGATGCTGCTTGGCTGATCAGTGCCTCTTGGACACTGACATAGGCTAATAAAATAGAAAACTCACTAATCTGCCCTAAACGAACCCCCACCTCCCAGGCAACAGCCTTTGTTTCTCCCACCTGTCCTAAGAGGATTCGAAAAATCCAGGGTTTGGCTAACAGCAATATTGCCGCGAGGAGAGCGGCCGGAATAGCGACTTGCTGAAAGTATCCTAGATCAAAACCGGCGCCAATGGCGAAGAAAAACAATACTAGGAAAAAATCACGAACCGGTTTTAAACTTTCGGCGATATAAACTGCAATGGGGCTGGTGGCAATGGAAACCCCGGCGATAAATGCACCAATCTCCGCAGACAGACCCACCATATGGGCTATCTGTGCAAGGCTCAAACACCAGGCAATAGCCAATAAAAACATATATTCGCGGATACGATCAAACCGACGAAAGAACCTACGCAATACAAACCGCTCAAAAAGGAACGCCAATGCAACCAAGGTCGGTAACAACAAAAATATATAGCATAGGGTAGTCCACCTAAAAGCCTCTAATGGACCACTATGAACAATTAACAACACAAATATCGCAATCAAATCCTGCATTAATAAAACACCAATCATTACCTCACCGGTATGTTGGTGATGGAGGACCGTGGTAGGCAATAATTTTAAGCCAATGATAGTGCTGGAAAACATGACCGCAGCACCAATGACTATGCATTCCATCAGGGTATAGTGAAATATAAAGCCTATGCTGAAGCCAATCAGCGCCATCAATAGTGAACTAACTAAGGCAACCCAGCTGACTTTTTTCAGCATATGTAACAGGCTTTGCGGTTGGAGATGCAAGCCTAATAGGAATAATAAAAATATAATTCCCACATCACCAATTTGCTGAATAACATGGGCATTAGTAATCCATTTGAGCCCCCAGGGTCCGAATAGAATCCCCAGCACCATATAGGCAACCAATAATGACTGACGAGTGTATAGAGCCAACGTTGATAAAATAGCTGCCCCGGTAAAAATCAGAAAAATAGAATAGAAAAGAATGTTCTCGTGCATAGTAGTATTCGCAATTAATGTTATTCTAAAGTTAAATAAAAATTCAAGTATACTAGGTACAGTTGAGATTTCGGCGTTAGAGCTCCTGCGATGGGGTCAAGTCTTGGCATTTGACATTGGCAATGAATTGGTTTGATTTTTCAAATGACCCTGCCAATGTCAAATGCCATGACTTGACCCCATCGCCAACTGTATCGAGTATATACACACCCTCTGAGGAAATGAAATGCTCACAGCTGATAATTATACTGATCTATTTATCGTCGGCGGCGGTATCAATGGAACAGGTATAGCTGCGGATGCAGCCGGACGCGGATTAAAAGTTATCTTGTGCGAGCAAGAAGACTTGGCAATCGCAACCTCATCTAAAAGCAGCAAATTAATACATGGTGGTTTGCGATACCTGGAATATTATGAATTCCGACTGGTTAGAGAAGCGCTTAAAGAACGTGAGGTGCTGCTGAAGAAAGCTCCGCATATTGTCCGCCCCTTGTGTTTCATCATGCCACATAATGCACAACTTAAGCCGGCCTGGATGTTACGATTAGGTTTATTTTTATATGATCATCTAGGCGCCCGACAATTTTTAGAAAGCTCCCACAGTCTGAATTTTAATCGGCATAGTGCAGGTGGTATTTTAAAAAAAATCTTTACGCGTGGTTTTAGTTACTCAGATTGCTGGGTAGATGACGCGCGCCTGGTTGTGCTCAATGCCATACAGGCCAGGGAGCTGGGCGCTACCATTCTCACACGCAGCCGTCTTATCTCAGCTCAGCGACAAACTAATCACTGGGATATAGAACTGGCACAACCAGGCAGGGAAAAACAAATTATTCAGGCCAAAATTTTGGTAAATGCTGCAGGACCCTGGGTGGAAAACCTCAATGATGTCCTGGGCGTTAAATCCAAAAATCACGTGACTTTAGTCAAGGGCAGCCATATCGTTGTACCGCGTTTATACCCGGAAGATTATGCATTTATTCTAACTAATACTGATAATCGGGTGATTTTTGTAATACCCTTTCTGGAAAAATACAGTTTAATCGGTACCACCGATATACCTTTCCAAGGGGATCCTGCCGATGCAGCCATTACTCAAGAAGAAATAGATTATTTATTAGAGGTCGTAAATCGTTATTTTGAAAAATCGATAATCACATCACAAATAGTCTGGACTTATTCGGGGGTCAGACCTTTACATAGTGAAAAAACTAGCAACGTATCTGCTATTACGCGAGATTATACCTTGGAGTTAAATACCGATGGCGGTAAGGCGCCCTTATTATCAATTTTCGGGGGCAAAATCACTACCTACCGAAGACTGGCAGAACATGCTTTGCAGGATCTACAACCTTTTTTCTCAAAAGCAGGTGCCGCATGGACCAAAAACTCTCCTTTACCCGGAGGAGATATTACGAATGCTGACTTCTCTAAGTTTTATCAACAGTTTCAGCAACAATATCCTTGGCTACCCGCAGATGTTTCATACCGTTATGCACGAAGTTATGGGACTTTACAAAAAAAATTCTTAAGCGATGCTGGTAGTTTAACTGATTTAGGAAAATATTTTGGCGGGGGTTTGTACGAAGCCGAAGTAGACTATCTGATTAAATATGAGTGGGCTCAAACAGCAGAAGATATTTTATGGCGCCGGACTAAACTGGGTTTGACTTTGAATCCGGAGGAAGTGGCGGCATTGCAGCAGTACTTATTATCTCGCAAGCTGTCATCCTGACGTGGCTGTCATCCTAATGTGACAGCCACGTCAGGATGACAGCGATGACAGCTTAAAAAATTTATCTCGTGCCTCTCGGATTATTTACTCGAGTCCAAGTTACTACATGTTTACTACCAAAGACTGAAACTTGCACCGCAAGTTTTTGTCCCGCGTCCTGTAAAGCCAGATCAGCGTTGTATACTTTACCCCTTTTAACTGCTAAAACTTTGCCATTTTTCCAGTTATTATCTTGTTTAGTAAATCCCCATAATACGGCCATACCCATTACTGGCTTATTACGCATTCTACCAGCACATTCTGAACAAACCGCTGACGGGTTGCCATAAAGTTTAACGACCTTTCCCTGTAATACACCTTTATCATCCCAAATTTGAACTACGCTTGTGGGTTGATTCGTGTCCTCATCCAACACTTGCCAATAACCTACCGGCGAGTCACTGGCTGCATGTGCCGGTGTGATAAATAAAAAAATTAAAGCACATACTACAAAAAGCGACTGACTCAAAATGTTAATTTTTTTCATGATAACTCCTTTAAGGACTTGTGTAAGAATAACAAACTATTCTGACACACCTTGGGCTGCAACTAAAAATTATTTTATCGTATCAACAGAGACGAATACTGAGATTTTTTTTCAAGAAGAGCTTGCAGGGAATTTGTTCGTCATAATTTTTAAAGATCATCAGAAAATATTTCTGGACTCAACATAGATATTCTCACTTCAAAAAATGATCACAAATCTTAAAAAAACCGAACAATAATGCAATAAATTGGCAGATTTTTCTTTACATCTCACGTTTTCATAGTAAACTACCCTCGATTTAAAAATATTTTTTAATAACGTACTGTTAAAAATATATTTTAGAAAAAATAAAATTATTTTTAACAGTATCATTAAAAATTAATCTGAGAAAATTGTTTAAGACTTTATTAAGGTCTATAAATATACTTGAAGCGCATTTAACACATGATTAATTCACCCATTATTCAGGAGATAGCAATGCCTAAAGCAAGAAAAACTTCTACAAAAAAAATAACCCCCAAGGGAGGGCGTAAAACAGTTGATTCCAACCGCACGAAACTACGTGAAGCTGTGAATCGCACAAAGCAAATCAAAAAAGATTTAACTGCCAAGTTAAAGGCTAAAACTGCTGAATTTAAGAAAAAAATTCAGGAAGTTGAATCCTTAGCCTTAGCCAAAGCGTTAGAAACTTTAGAACGAGAAGTAACTAAGAAAGAAGAAGCTAAAAAGAAAATCCTCGCTGCTGCTGAGGAAAAATTTGAAAAGCGTTATGCAAAAAAAGGTTCCAAGCATCCCAAGAAAAAACCTACCAGCAAAGTTACTCAATCCGCGAAAAAGCCTTCCAAAGCTAGCAAACGTGGACGCCCAACAAAACCAACTCCCACCGAAACAACTGAATAAATAACGGCTTCCTACCGAGCCGCGACCGTTAGGGAGCGTTTATTAAAGAACGTAAATGCTCCCCAACAAAACCCTCACTAACACTCACGGCTCGATACATTATCCGCTTATAGCATCCACAATAGATTTTTGCACCTCCTCTACTGAACCTATCCCAGAAACACGTTTAAATGTCAGCCCAGATTCCCCCTCTTCTGCACGTTTCTTATAATAAGAAATAAGCGGCTCTGTTTGCTGATGGTAAACTTCTAAACGTTTGCGCACAGTATCCTCCGCATCATCATCGCGAGAAATTAAAAGTTCGCCTGTTACATCATCCTTACCTGCAACAAGGGGGGGATGATAATCTAAATGATAAACCCGGCCTGAAGCAGGATGTACTAATCTGCCACTCATACGTCGGATAATTTCTGAATCTGGCACATAAATTTCAACCACAGAATCGATCTCTATTCCTTCCGACTTTAATGCTTCTGCCTGCACCAGGGTACGTGGAAAACCATCAAACAAAAATCCCTGTGCGCAATCTGGCTGTTTCAGACGTTCTTTGACTAAAGAAATAATAATGTCATCTGAAACCAGTTTACCGCTATCCATGACTTTTTTAGCCATTGTCCCCAATGGGGTTTTGGCATCAACCGCAGCACGCAGCATATCACCGGTCGCAATCTGTGGAATGTGATAGCTTTTGGCAATGAGACGGGCCTGGGTTCCTTTACCGGCGCCTGGACTACCCAACAAAATAATTCGCATAATTATGGATTCCTTAGGCAGAGGTAATTTTATTTTTGCAGAGATTTATTTGACCTGACTGCAATAACGTTATAATTTACGCAAAAACCGATTCAAAATACAGAGAAATTAATTCATGACGGTAGAAAATATCGAAAATCAGCCATTACGGGAATTTACTGAGAAGGCATATCTCGATTATTCGATGTATGTAATCCTTGATCGTGCCCTACCACAGATTGGTGATGGCTTAAAACCTGTGCAACGTCGAATTATATATGCCATGTCTGAATTGGGACTAAAAAATACGGCTAAATATAAGAAATCAGCCCGCACAGTAGGTGATGTCTTAGGCAAATACCACCCCCACGGCGATGCGGCCTGTTATGAAGCAATGGTATTAATGGCGCAGAATTTCTCTTATCGTTATCCACTTGTCGATGGCCAAGGAAATTGGGGCTCGCCGGATGATCCGAAATCTTTCGCAGCCATGCGCTATACCGAATCAAGATTAACTCCCTACGCTCAATTATTATTGGAAGAATTAGAACAAGGAACCGTTGAATGGTCACCGAATTTCGACGGCAGCTTGGATGAACCGACTCTACTTCCTGCAAGGCTGCCTAATATTTTATTAAACGGCACTACCGGCATCGCTGTAGGCATGGCAACTGATATCCCTCCACATAATCTCAGGGAGGTCGCCGAAGCCTGCATCCATCTACTAGATAATCCCACTGCAAACCTAAAAGAACTATGCGGTTTTGTTAAAGGACCAGATTTCCCTACAGATGCTGAAATTATTACTCCTCCCCATGAAATTCAGGAAATGTATCGCACCGGTAACGGCAGTTTGCGTATGCGTGCCGTTTATATACGAGAAAATAGCGACATTGTGATAACTGCCCTACCCCATCAGACATCGGGTTCGAAAGTATTAGAGCAAATCGCAGAACAGATGCAAGCTAAAAAATTACCTATGATAGAGGATTTGCGCGATGAATCCGATCATGAAAATCCAACCCGCTTGGTTATAGTTCCCCGCTCTAACCGAGTAGACGCAGACGCAGTCATGGCGCATTTATTTGCAACCACAGATCTAGAGCGCACCTATCGTGTCAATCTGAACATGATCGGACTGGATGGCAAACCACAGGTCAAAAATCTGCAGATGATTCTCAGCGAATGGCTGGAGTTTCGCACACTAACTGTGCGACGGCGGCTGCAATATCGACTGGATAAAGTACAAGCACGCTTACATATTTTAGCGGGTTTGCTAATCGCCTTTCTCAACATTGATGAAGTAATTGCCATTATCCGTCATGAGGATCAACCCAAGTCGGTATTAATAGCGCGCTTTAATATCAGTGAAGATCAGGCCGAAGCGATTCTGGAACTCAAATTGCGTCACTTGGCCAAATTGGAAGAAATGCAGATACGTTCCGAACAGGATGAACTGGACCAGGAACGTAATTATCTTGAAGGTATATTAAAATCAAAAGCCAAACTACAATCATTAATTCGTAAAGAGCTGGCAGCTGATGCAAAAAAATTCGGTGACGACCGCCGCTCTCTTATCGTCAAACGTGATGAGGCAAAAGCACTGTCTGAAGAATCCATTTTACCTTCGGAACCTATCACGGTCGTATTATCACAAAAAGGTTGGATCCGTGCAGCCAAAGGACATGAAATAGAAGGCGCTACTCTCAGCTATCGCGCAGGTGATGAGTTGCAGGCAGAAGCTAAAGGCCGCAGCCATCAACCGGTAGTCATTCTGGATTCCAACGGACGCAGTTATTCACTGCCAGCCCACAGCCTGCCATCTGCCAGAGGCCAAGGGGAACCCTTGACCAGCCGCCTAAAACCTGAACCCAACACCAATTTCGTCACAGTGATTCTAGGAGACCCTGAACAGCTCTATTTACTAGCCTCCGATGCCGGATATGGTTTTGTCGCTAAATTAGCAGACCTTTATAGTAAAAACCGCGCAGGTAAAGTAGTATTAAAAATTCCATCCGGAGCACAAATTCTGTTGCCGCAGTTGATTTCGGACTATGAAAAACAGCGGGTCGTTGCCACCACCAACGAAGGCCGTATGTTAATATTTCCGTTAAGAGATCTTCCACAGCTACCTCGCGGCAAGGGCAATAAAATTATTGCTATCTCTTCCGCTAAAATCGCTAAACACGAAGAATTTATAACTAATATCGGCCTAATTAATGCGAACAGCACCTTAACCTTGTATGCTGGTAAAAGAAAATTGACTTTAAGTGCTAGCGATTTAGCAAACTTCCAAGGTGAACGCGGTCGGCGAGGCAACAAACTTCCACGCGCGTTTGAACGGCCGGAACGAATTGAAGCAACTTAGGATTCTGATCCAAAGGAATATACCCGATACACTTAGGATTTCGGGTATAATTACTCAAACAAGGAAAAACTATGAGTGATCTCAAACAAAGTTTAATGCAGGATGAAAAAATAGTCTGTCACATAAGACCTCACTGGATAATCTTTTCCAAAGCTGCGTTGTGGCTGATATTGGCAATTTTGATATTTTTTATCACTGCGATGTTTCACATCGGCCATGTACGATTGCTCTCATCACTTCCACCCCTTTATCAACTTATTCCCCTTATATTGCTGATTTTGGCTATCATTGTAGGTATACCTGCTTATGTAAAGTATATTTCCACTTCTTTTATTATTACTAATAAGCGCGTGTTATTAAAAAAAGGACTACTCACGCGTAGGACCGGCGAGATTTTATTACCACGTATCGAGAGCGTCAGCATTTTTCAGGGCATTTTGGGAAGGGTCTTCAATTATGGGGACTTGATGGTCAGCGGGACGGGCGGCAGTACAGATATATTTCAAGACTTGCCTCAGCCTTTTTATTTGCGCAATACGATTCAAGAACAGATTGATAAGAAAATAACTGTATAAGCAACTCCACTCAGGAAAAATATTTCCCATGCAAACCAATAAATATTTCGGAACCATATTATTAATTGCCGGAACTTCTATCGGCGCTGGCATGCTCGCGCTACCAGTGACTACTGCTGCGTATGGCTTTCTGCCCTCGATCCTACTATTTGTATTATGCTGGTTGTGCATGCTGGCGACTGGTCTCATCATGCTGGAAGTGAATCTGTGGTTAAAACCTGGAACTAACATTGTCTCAATGGCAAGCCATACTCTGGGGGTATGGGGGAAGCTTATTGCTTGGATTACTTATTTTATGCTGTTCTATTCTATTATGGCAGCCTATGTTTCTGGCATGGGCGATTTAGTACAAAAAATCGTAGCTAGCGTATTCCATACTAATATGTATAATGGCTCCGGAGCCCTGGTATTAATTTTACTGGTGGGTACTGCGATTTACATAGGTACCCGGCCTGTAGATTATATGAACCGCTTATTTTTTATGGGTAAAGCTATCACCTATTTAATTGTAATTATTTTTCTCGCACCCCATATCGAACTCCCTCACTTGGAACAGGCAACCGTCAATAAAATGTGGCTGGCTTTGCCTGTAGTCATTACTTCTTTCGGGTTTCAAAACATTCTTCCTAGCCTTAGGGTGTACCTTAATGATGATGTAAAAAGGTTGCGTAAGGCCATCATAATAGGCAGTAGCATTCCATTATTGGTTTATATTTTATGGGAATTAGTTATTCTCGGAGTAGTTCCTGTCAATGGCAAAGAAGGGCTATTACAAGTACTGGCATCAGGGCAACCTGCAACAGGGCTTGCACAATCGCTTGATCATATTCTAGGTAAAGGATTGATTTCGGTTTTATTTAAAGCATTTACTTTCTGTGCTATTGCTACTTCTTTTATCGGAGTTTCTTTCAGTTTATTTGACTTTTTAATCGATAGTTTTCAAATTAAACGAACGCAGAAAAATAAAGTATTCACTCTTATTGCTACTTTTCTTCCCCCCCTACTATTTGCCTATTATTTTCCAAACGGATTCATTCTCGCTTTAGGTTATGCTGGAATTTTTGTCGCGATTTTATTTGGGATTTTACCTATTCTGATGCTATGGAGTGGGCGTTATTGGAAAAAAATTGCTACTGGCTATCGGGTAAATATTAGCAAAGCGGTCATGGTGTTAATTATTATTTTTTCAATTATTATTATGTTGACGCAGTTGGCTACTAGATAATGGTGTGGTTGCATATCATTCTGTCTTATATTTATATTCACATAAGTCGCGTATCAAACATTCTGGGCACTTTGGCTTTCGTGCGATACATACATAACGTCCATGTAATACTAACCAATGGTGTGCGTGCTTCCGATATTCGGGAGGTACGGTTTTTAATAATTTCTGCTCCACTTCGCGCACATTCTTGCCGGGCGCTAACCCTGTACGGTTAGCCACCCGAAAAATGTGGGTATCTACCGCAATAGTCTCGTCACCAAATAATGAATTTAAAATCACATTGGCGGTTTTTCTTCCCACCCCTGGCAAGGATTCTAATTCTTCGCGTTGTCTCGGCACTTGTGAGTGATGCTTGTCTACCAACATTTGTGCAGTTTTCACAATATTGGCCGCTTTGGTATTATAAAGCCCGATGCTTTGAATAGTTTTTTTTAATCCCGCCTCGCCCAGGGCCAGAATTTTTTCTGGAGTATTGGCTATCGGAAATAATTCCTGAGTCACGATATTGACGCGCTTATCTGTGGCTTGGGCGGATAAAATCACTGCAACCAATAACTCAAAAGCAGAGCTGAAATGCAACTCAGTTTCTGGATGGGGATTTTGTGACTGAAGACGTTGAAAAATTTCTAAGGATTTTTTTTTGTTCATAGTTTGATCGTCAGCCCTTAATTAAGCTTTTGGGCCACCCTAGCCACAGCTGCAGCAATTTCAGTTTTTCTCGCGGCATAGGCAGTCATTTCTGCCTGTTTAGACTCAGATTCAACTGCTAACCGTCTGGCACGCGCGACCACACGTTTGCGTGCCAGCTGCGCTATTTGTTTTCGTTCCTCTGCAGCAGGTAAGGGTATCTTATACATTTCAATGCAATCGACTGGACAGGGCGCGACGCACAAACGACAACCTATGCATTCACTAGTGATCACGGTATGCATGAATTTTGCTGCACCGATAATGGCGTCAACCGGACAAGCGGGCAAGCACTTGGCACAGCCTATACATTCATTTTCTCGTATTTGAGCACGTTGTAGTGTTTTCATTTTTTGTGTTTTCTAGGTCACTTTTAGGAGGGTGCCATTTATCATTTAATTTTCACCGATGAATGCCACACCATCCCCTCTCCCTAACCCTCTCCCGCGGGGGGAGAGGGGATCATAGGGTTTCGGATAGTTAGGAAGAGAATTATTTAATAAAGCCCTCTGGAAAGGGGATACAGTGATTTTCCAAAAATGGGTGGGAGAATGACATTCAATCCTAGAGTCTAGCAAGTCGCGTCAGACCGTTTTAATAAAGCAGTAATAGCTGCCGGATCTATGCGTTGCAACAACGGCTGGAAGGTATTCACTTGATGATTTAATAATGGCGTCGCCACGTTACTCCAATTCAGTGGATCGGTATTTAAAAAAGCTTCTGCTGCCAATGCAGTGCGAGGGAGTACCGGTTTTAAATAGGTCATAATCACTTTAAATAGATTGATGCCCAGGGTGCACACTTGTTGCACTTTTTTCTCCTGACCTGCTTCTTTCGCTAATACCCAAGGCTTTACGGAATCAATATATTGATTAGCACGATCTGCCAATTGCATAATCTCGCGCACCGCTTGTTGATATTCGCGTGCATCATATAGCTCTGCGATTTTGATACCTGCAGAAGCAAACTCAGTAAATAGTTCTGGCTGATCCAGTTCGGCAGCTAGTTGTCCGGCAAATTGCCTGTTAATAAATGCTGCACAGCGGCTGGCAATATTCACTACCTTACCTACCAGATCAGAATTAATACGCTGAGTAAAATCGGTAAAATTTAAATCAATATCTTCAATGCGGCTATTTAGTTTAGCTGCAAAATAATAACGCAGATATTCTGAATCCAAATGTTGCAGATAATCGCGTGCGGTAATAAATGTGCCGCGAGATTTTGACATTTTCTGGCCATTAATAGTCAGAAAACCATGCGCAAATACGGCTGAAGGCGTGCGAAATCCACTCCCTTGTAGCATCGCCGGCCAAAATAGTGCATGAAAATAAATAATGTCTTTACCGACAAAGTGGTATAGCTCGGTTTTACTGTCTTGGCCCCAATAATCGTCAAAACTTAATTGGGGACGTTGTTCACAAAGTTTTTGAAAACTGGCCATATATCCAATGGGAGCATCTAGCCACACATAAAAGTATTTAGCTGGGGCATCGGGGATTTCAAAGCCGAAATAAGGTGCATCACGGGAAATATCCCAAGATTGCAGACCCACTTCAAACCATTCCGCCAATTTATTAACTACCTGTGGCTGCAGGCACCCTGAATGCATCCATTGTTGCAGAGCTGCAGTATAATTTTCTAAACGGAAGAAATAATGTACCGATTCTTTTTGAATAGGGGTGACACCAGACAAAACTGATAGAGGATTTTTTAGCTCAGTAGGCTGATACGTAGCCCCACAGACCTCACAATTATCACCATATTGATCACTAGCACCACAGCGTGGGCATTCCCCCTTAACATAACGGTCGGGTAAAAATAGGCCTTTGACAGGATCAAAGGCTTGCTCAATGGTGCGTGTCTCAATGTCGCCACGTTCGCGCAAGCGTTGGTAAACCAGATTAGACAGCCGTTGGTTTTCCGGGGAATGCGTGGTGTAGTAGTAGTCAAAATTAATATTGAAATCTGCAAAATCTGCTCGATGCTCCTCACTGCTTTTGGCGATTAATGCCTCAGGAGTTATATTCTGCCTTTCCGCGCTGATCATAATCGGCGTACCGTGAGTATCCTCACCGCAAACGAACAGACAATTTTGCCCATACAAATTTTGAAATCGGGCCCAAATATCGGCCTGAACGTATTCTACAATATGTCCTAAATGAATTGAGCCATTAGCATACGGCAAGGCAGTAGTGATCAGAATTTGTCTGGTTTGTTTTGTCATATAGGAAGCTAAAATTATGCCATTGCATGCTCAACTTGTTGCAGGCTATGCTTGATGATTTTCAATGCGTTATCAATTTGCTGGCGAGTAATAATCAACGGTGGGCAAAGACGAATGACAGTGCCATGCGTATCTTTAGTCAGCAGACCGTCGGCTACTAACTGTAGGCATACTTCACGTGCAGAAGCTTGACGCGTATCAATTTCTACACCAATGAATAATCCTTTACCGCGTACTTCACGAATTAGCGGGCTGTTAATTGCGGATAATTCTTTCAAAAAATAGCTGCCTAATTTGGCTGAGTTTGCCACCATATCTTCATTGATTAACGTTCTTAAAGCAGCCAACCCTACTGTAGCGGCCAGTGGATTTCCACCAAAGGTGCTTCCGTGGTCACCTGGGGCAAATACATCCATCACTTCCGCTTTCGCTAAGAATAGTGAAACTGGCAGCAGACCACCACCCAAAGCTTTCCCTAGGATCACCCCGTCTGGCTTGATATCTTCATGTTGGCAAGCCAGCATTTTGCCTGTTCGGCCAAGACCTGTCTGAACTTCATCTGAAATGAACAATACATTATTGGCCGCACAGATCTCCGCACATTTTTTCAAATATCCAACGGGCGGAACGCGAATGCCTGACTCGCCTTGCACAGGCTCCACGAGGAAGGCAGCGGTACGAGAGGAAATAGCGTTTTCCAGTGCCTCGGCGTCGCCATAAGGAACTACTTTAAAACCTGGGGTTAGCGGGCCAAAACCATTACGATACTGTTCTTCTGTAGAAAAGCTGATAATGGTCGTAGTGCGGCCATGAAAATTTCCTTCACATACTATAATTTCGGCCTGATTATCGGGAATACCTTTGACCATATAGCCCCACTTACGCACGGTCTTGATTGCTGTTTCTACTGCTTCAGCGCCCGTATTCATAGGCAGCGCTTTATCTTGACCCATCAATTCGCAAGCATATTCAAGGAATGGCGCCAACTTATCGGTATGAAAAGCACGTGAGGTTATGCATAACTGCCGCGCCTGTTGCGTTAAGGCATCAACCAGCACTGGATGGCAGTGGCCATGACTAACTGCGGAATAAGCGCTCATCATATCAATGTATTGCTTGCCGTTAATATCCCACAGATAGACACCTTCACCTTTGACCAATATAACAGGCAGGGGATGGTAATTAGGTGCTGAATATCGGTTTTCTGTTTCAAGGATTGGGTGCATACATTTGTTCCTTCCGGTTGTTTAACAAAATATTGTGCAGCTGTGTAGCAGAATTACGCAACCTAACTGCAAGCACTAAGAACTTATTTATCTGTCATTCTCATCCGACAATTATTCGCAGCAGAGCTTAGATTGTTCTAGGTTATAATAATTTTGTTATTTAAGAATTTTAGTGTTATTTTCTCAGTATATACTGCTTGGCATAGGATGTTAACCACATGACAATAAAAACCACCACTTTATTGCCAAACCATCCATTCTGGGGCTTTTCCTGCCAGATTTATGGTGATACCAAAGAAAATCTGCTCGGATTGCAGAACCGTTACAATCTTAACGTCAATATGCTGCTGTTTTGTCTTTGGTTTGCGGCTAATAATCACGGTTTATTAACCAAACAGGAACTAAAACACCTCCTCACCAGCATTCATACTTGGCATGAACGCATCGTCATGCCCCTGCGCCACTTGCGTAATACCCTGCAAAAAGCTTATGCCGGCCCTGATTGGACAGATCCCGTTCGCTCTGAAGTATTAGCTACAGAATTGACAGCAGAGCAAATTGAAGAACTGTTAATTGTTGATGCGGCACCTAAAAAAGCGCAACGTAACCGCAGCCGCACTTATGCACAACGGGCAGCCCATGCCTGCCAAAATATTGTCACCTATTGTCAGGTGCTATACATTTACCTTGATGATGTAGATTGCACCAGCCTGGGCGAGGTTTTAAGCACCGTGTTTCCTGAATTAAGCGCACACGATGCCCTAAATTTATGCCGCTCAGTATTAGGGGGCAAGAATCAAGTAAACAAATTGGTCCAGAAGCAACTACAATTGGAGCTATTAGTCGAATAGAAAATTTAATTCCTTTCATATTAACTTAAGGTTAATACTCTACAATAATAACAATTTTATAACTTTATTGTGTCCCTAAAGGTAAACTCATGCGACAACGAAGTCTCACTCCTCCTAAACCCGCAGCTGAAGCCCTAAAAGAACAACTAGATCGCGTCAAGGCTCCCTATATAGAAATTGGCAAAAAATTATTTTTAATTCAGCAAGATACATTTACCAAGCAACTCCTACTGGATAAAACTCTGCGGCAATGCATTGAATATGTTCAAAAACAAAAAAAAGATAAGGAACCAATAGCTATTAAAAATTTAGGGTTAGCGGGAGACCAGGTGAAGGACCTAACCTCCCTAAAAGCTTTAGGAGCTGCAGTTAAAACATTGCAGAAAAAGTTTGGCAATAAGCCTATTCCTCCACAAGTCTTCAAGACGCTTTTGGCGAATGAGTTCAAAAAAGAATATGCTGCTCTTAAACAAGAGAAGCAAAAAAATGACAAAGAGCAAAAAAACAAGAATGAGCCAAGACCCGAAGAGGATGTTGCCGTTAAGCCATTACAATTAGAAGCCAATGCCAATGTTGATGGGGGCGCTCCTGAGGCAACGGCTATGCAAAATCAAAAGATGAACAAAGGAGGAGGTCAGATAAAACTGGATAGCCGGAATATTCCTACAGCGGGTGTGGCACCCTCAGGCACTAAATCAAGTACCCTGGCAAATGTCGCACGTCGTCATGACTCCAATACACCTTCTTCCACAGATGCAGCCAAACCTACGCCCGCACCCACAAATGCAGCCAAACCTGAGACTAAGACTCTAACGAGCAGCTGGATTCGTCAACCTATTAAACAACAAGAACAAAGAGAAAATGCGGCTGTTAAACCACCACCGCCACCACCGACGCCGTTCTCTACAGTTCCTAAAAAACCCAATCAAACTTATTAGACATTTTGGCACACAGTTTTAACCGAGCCGCGACCGTTAGGGAGCGTTTATTGGAGCTACGTAAACGCTCCCTAACGGTCGCGGCTCGGTTAAAAACTGCATAACACCTACCCCTTAGACGGTCTTACACCCAAACCAACTCCCACACTTTTCCTTAGGCGCACAATACGCTCACGCTTTTTCTTTTCTTTTTCAGTAGGGTTATAACCCACTAACGTATATCCTCTGTCCTGTGCTGCCATCCATGCAGCCCATTGCATAAAAGGGGTGCCGGATACAATTTCAACGCCGGGCCAACCCTTTTCAATTGCCAATTCAATCATTGCCTCGGCGGTGATAAATGTTTTCCTGACAATAGTGCCGGTGCCGCGTTGCCCGCTTCCACCTTCCTCTTCCTCATGCAATTCAGGATTGCCTGGCCCATACAAATTTTTTCCAGGAGAAGTGCTCATAGCCTGACCGTAATCGTGGATGAGCCATCCTGTTGGAGCTTTTTTGAATTGCGGGATTATTTCCTCTTCCCAAATAGCTTCGCTACTAATGACCTGCAAATAGGGGTAAAGACTTAATAAATATTCCACTTCCTGATGAGTGATCGGGCGGTTCCAATCTATGGGCGGGATATCCTCGCCCAACATGCGTTCTTCCCATAGGGTATTTAAGTCTATCGTTGGGTTTTTTCCGTCCCGACTGCCTGATTTACTTTGCATTTTTAAAATACCCCCACACTATTTATAGGTAGTAATAGTAACATATTTGACCTTATCTTAACCAATTTGGTTGACTGCAGCGTCAAGAAAGGCTAAAAAGGCTAAAAAAGTGAGATGCTATTCGGCAGTTCTATGGGGTTCCATTGCTGTAACGCTAAATAGTCACGTTTATTCTAAAAACATAGGACAAACTTATGGCCCTTATTTCTTTACGTCAGCTGTTAGATCACGCTGCTGAGCATGGTTATGCCGTTCCTGCCTTTAACGTGAACAACCTTGAACAGATCCGCGCGATAATGGAAGCGGCTGATGCTACTAACAGCCCGGTTATCGTCCAGGCCTCATCTGGCGCACGGAAATATGCAGGTCCGGAATTTATTCGTCAACTGACTCTAGCCGCCGCTGCTGAATGGCCGCATTTGCCCATTTGTATGCATCAAGATCATGGCGCTTCTCCAGCTGTTTGCCAGCGCTCCATCCAATTGGGCTTTACTTCAGTTATGATGGATGGTTCGTTAGAAGCAGATATGAAAACTCCTTCTTCTTTTGAATACAATGTCCAAGTAACCCAACAAACCACCGCCATGGCCCATGCTGGCGGTGTTTCAGTGGAAGGCGAGCTGGGTTGCCTCGGTTCCCTGGAAACTGGAGTTGCGGGTGACGAAGATGGTTCAGGCGCAGAAGGTATTTTATCACACGAACAGATGCTTACCGATCCAGACCAGGCAGCGGATTTTGTCAAAGCCACTCAAGTTGATGCCTTGGCAATAGCTATTGGTACCAGCCATGGGGCTTATAAATTTACTAGGCCACCTACCGGTGACATCCTCGCCATTGAACGTATTAAAGCCATAAATGCCCGCATTCCTGACACCCATTTAGTGATGCATGGTTCTTCTTCAGTGCCACAGGAATGGTTAGCCATTATCAATCAATATGGCGGCTCAATACGTGAAACCTATGGGGTGCCTATAAAAGAAATTCAAGAAGGAATTCGTTACGGTGTACGTAAAATCAACATCGACACGGATTTGCGACTTGCTTGCACTGGAGCTATTCGCCGCATCCTAGGAGAGAATCCGGAAGAATTCGATCCTCGTAAATATCTGGGTGCAGCCACTAAAGCCATGTTGGAAATCTGCAAAGATCGATATCAAGAGTTCGGTGCTGCTGGCCAAGCTTCTAAGATCAACGTCATCTCTCTTGAAAAAATGTCGCAACGTTATGCAGCGGGTGAATTAGTTCCCCGTGTCCATTAAAACTCACGTATCTCCAAGCAACACAGTTGGGCATAAGGAACAAAAGTGTGCCCACATGTGACATTTTTCTTTATTGCTTGAGCAGGTACATTAAAGATCAGTTATGACCTCAAAAAATCTTTACCATCACGCTACTTTTTTGTTAAGTGCTGCAGCACCAGAGCACCTACCACCGGATACAGGTGAAGAGGTAGCTTTTATAGGACGCTCTAACTCCGGAAAATCCAGCGCCATCAATGCCATTACCGGCATAAAAGGATTAGCACGCAGCAGCAAAACGCCAGGGCGAACCCAGACTATCAATTTTTTTCGCTTGGATGACCATCGACGGCTGGTGGATTTGCCTGGTTACGGTTATGCAAAAGTACCACTCTCCGTGAAGCAACGATGGCAACTATTTGTAAATGACTATCTGGAAACTCGACAATCATTGCGAGGATTAATTTTAATCATGGATATACGTCACCCCATGAAAGACTCTGATCAGCAGATCATTAACTGGATCGGCCGCTGTGATGTGCCACTACACATCCTGTTAACTAAAGCTGATAAATTAAGCCATGGCGCTGCCTCATCTGTATTACGACAGGTGGAACAAGAATTACAATCACGTCCAGGTACTATCAGCGCACAGATATTTTCTTCTCTAGACCGAACCGGCTTGGAACTAGCCTGGTCAACTTTAAATCAATGGCTTTCATAGGGAGGGGTCTTTATGCCCACAAATTCTATTAATTCTCCCATCAAACCCTCTCTCTCAGCCGCGCAATCTCCCCCCGAAATTACTATTAAAGCTGTCATATTAGGGATTATCTTAGCGGGTGTTTTAGGGGCTTCCAATGCTTACCTTGCTTTAAAAATCGGGACCACCATTGCGGCTTCTATTCCTGCTGCAGTGATTTCTATGGGAGTATTGCGTCTATTTAAGAATTATAATCTCCTAGAAAATAATATTGTCCAAACCACGGCTTCTGCTGGGGAAGGGATTGCGGCTGCTGTGGCTTTTGTACTTCCGGGTTTACTGATTATCGGTCACTGGCAACACTTTGCTTACTGGACTACTGCATCTTTAATAGCTTTAGGTGGTGTCTTAGGGGTTTTAATTTCCATCCCTTTGCGACGGGTGATGTTAAATTATCCAAATCTAGTTTTTCCTGAAGGAACTGCTGTTGGCCGGGTTTTGCAGGCTACTGCTTCTGGACGATCACAAATCAAAAATTTAATAGCAGGCAGTTCGATAGGTGGATTAATCAGCCTATGTCAGGCGGGTTTTCAAATTTTCTCTGACAATCTGCAGTTTTGGTTTCTTGGCGGCAAGTCATTAATCTATGGTATCGGTTTTGGTTTTTCCCCTGCTGCTATTGCTGCCGGTTACATTGTGGGCGCCCAAACTGCAATGACCATATTGGTTGGTGTCGTGGTCGGTTGGTTAGTTGGAATTCCGGTATTATCACATATTTATGGCTTACCAGCTGGCGCCAGCAGCCCCTATGATATGGCAATGGATCTATGGAGCCATCACCTGCGCTTTGTTGGGGTGGGCACTATGCTGTTAGGAGGGCTTTGGACCTTAGCCACCTTATTAAAACCGATTTTTAAGGGTCTAATTGAACCTTTACGAGCCCTGCGCAATGCAGAGAAAAACGGTCTCAAACCAGAATTGTTGCGCACCGACCGTGATATTCCTATGCATTATCTGGTTTGGGGTTCAATAGTGCTTGCCATTTTAGCTTTTTTTATGATCCTGCACTCCTTGAGCGCCAGCGGGATAACTGCTGCTACCGGTCACTCCGGTTATGGGGTAGGCCTAGTGGGTGCAGTTTACATTGTGGTTGGCGGTTTTTTGATTGCTTCTATTTGTGCGTATATGAGCGGCCTGGTTGGGATGACTAATAACCCCTTATCAGGATTAATGTTAATTTCTGTGTTATTGATATCCATCTTTCTGGTACCCCTATTTAAATATAGCTTACATATTAATAACAGCATGATTACCGAAGCAGTAGCTGTTGTTTTAATAATTACCACCATAGTCGCAATTGTAGCCTCTATCTCTGGCGAGAACTTGCAAGATCTAAAGGCGGGTCAAATGGTTGGTGCCACCCCTTGGAAACAACAGGTAATGCTTTTAGTTGGGGTCGTGGTGTCGGCATTTTTAATCAGTCCGGTGATGGAATTACTGTTTCAAGCTTATGGTATGGGTGGTGTTTTTCCTCGCCCTGGAATGAATCCATCGCAAAGCCTTGGTGCGCCTCAAGCTAGCCTTATTGCCGCCGTCGCTAAAGGTGCATTCGGCGGGTCATTGCCCTGGCGCGATATTTCTATGGGCATGGGAGTTGCCTTTGTATGCATAATTCTAGATGAATGGTTAAAAACTAAAGGCAAACGTTTACCGGCACTGGCGATGGGTTTATCTATTTATCTCCCACCCGAAGTTATGATACCCATCATTTTGGGCGGGTTTACTAATTGGTTGGTTAATTCCAAGTTGCAAAAACGCCATGCTGATAAGTCTAAAGTTCATGTGGTCACGGAAAATGCCAATTTGTTAGCCTGCGGTATAGTAGCCGGGTCAGCATTGATGGGAGTGATTTTGGCAATTCCATTTGTCATTGCCGGTAGTTCTGACGCCATTAAGCTAGTTTCCAGCAATTTTAAACCGATAGCTAATATATTAGGTGTTCTCAGCTTAATCGGCATTTGTGCTTGGCTGTATTTTACAGGCACGGCAAAGGCTTCTGGGGAAGTTGGCACTAAGGTTTAACAGGTTTTAGGCTGAAATACTTATTATCCTCTCGTGCAAAGAGATTACGGTGCTTAACTTGTGCAACAATGACCTTCCCTAAAGTGAGAGACCGTAGGAATTAAACCCGTGCCAATTTTTGCCAAATGGACCTATGCTAAAAGCGATTTAAAAAACTGGAGCTATCCTAACTACTGGGATTTTATTGCGATTTGTCTGGTCTTAGCCCTCATCGTATTATTTTCCTTCGGCGCCAAAGGCATGGCTTCGCCTTATCATCTCGGCGAACCCATCCCTATTTCACTTGATCCCGTGTATCTGCCTTATTACGCATTTCGCAGTGTATTGCGCATGGCGCTTGCGTTGGTATTCTCACTGCTGTTTACCTTTATTGTTGGCACTGCCGCTGCTAAAAGTACTCATGCAGAACGATTCTTAATTCCACTCATTGATATACTACAATCCGTCCCCGTGCTGGGTTATTTATCCATAACGGTTGTGGTATTCATTGCGTTATTTCCCAATAGCCTGTTAGGTCCCGAATGTGCAGCCATTTTTGCTATTTTTACCGCGCAGGTTTGGAATATGACCTTAAGTTTTTACCAAAGCCTACGCACTGTACCCCAGGATTTAGTGGAAGCTGCCACTATTTTCCGACTATCTACCTGGCAGAAATTCTGGCGTCTGGATGTACCTTTCGCTATGCCCGGGTTATTGTGGAATGTAATGATGTCTATGTCCGGCAGCTGGTTCTTTGTGGTCGCATCGGAAGCTATTTCCGTTAATCACCAAAATATTACTTTACCTGGTATTGGTTCTTATATTGCTCTGGCCGTATTGCATGCAGATATGAGCTCAGTTATTTATGCCATAGTTGCTATGTTTATCGTCATTTTGCTCTATGACCAAATTTTATTTCGCCCGTTAAGTGAATGGATAGATAAGTTTAAATTTGAACAAGTGGGTGAAAAAGCTGAAACTAATTCTTGGGTAGTGCGATTATTCCGGCGCACTAAATGGACGCGCAACATTGGCAGTTTTTTACTTTTGCTTTGGGAATATTTTGTCAACTTTCGTCTTTTTTCTATTAAAGTTCAATTAGTTCGTCGTGACAATGCGCCTTCCCGCTGGCGATTTCTTGTAACAATAATTTGGTATGTTTTGCTAACAATCGCCCTGTGCGCATCTATAGTAATTTTAGCAAAATTTGTATTAGGTGAAGTTTCAGTCGCAGAAATAAGGCATGTCGTTTGGCTGGGTTTTATTACTGCTCTACGTGTGCTTATATTAATATTTATAAGCTCATTGGTATGGGTTCCGATCGGGGTTTGGATAGGATTGCGCCCACGTTATGCTAATTTTGCCCAACCAGTTATTCAATTTTTAGCTTCTTTTCCGGTAAATCTGGTCTACCCAATAGTAGTGGTCATCATTGTCACCTTTCATCTAAATACTAATATATGGATCTCTCCCCTGATGATTCTAGGTGCACAGTGGTATATTGCCTTTAATGTAATTGCTGGCACTACCGCACTACCCAAAGATTTGCGACAAGCGGCCAGTTCCTTAGGTGTGCGCGGTTGGTTATGGTGGCGCAAACTTATTTTACCCGGGATTTTCCCTTATTATGTAACGGGCGCGATTACGGCAGCTGGGGGGGCGTGGAACGCCAGCATTATTGCGGAAGTAGTCCGTTGGGGGCATACGGAATTACGCGCGGTTGGCTTGGGAGCTTATATCACGGATCAGGCCAGCTCAGGTGATTTTGCCCGCCTGACGCTCGGGATAGCGGTGATGTGTCTTTATGTATTGAGTATTAACCGCATATTGTGGCGGCCGTTATATCGACTGGCGGTGGAAAGATTTAAGTTGTCATGAGTCGCAAACTTGCTATACATTTTCACATTAAATAAGTAGATTGGAGCGCTGCCGTGAATGAGAACCACACAATGAATATTGCAAATACTCCTAGTCCATTGATAACTATCTCTAACTTGTGTAAATCATTTAAGAAAAGCGACTATCAGGAATTGCTGGTTCTCGATAACGTCAATTTCTCTCTTTATGAAGGCGAAATCATCGCTTTATTAGGCAAATCAGGCTCCGGAAAATCAACTTTATTGCGCACCATCGCAGGGCTAATCAGCCCTAGTACTGGCGAAGTTTTATACCGTGGCCAGCCCATTCGTGGCCCGGTAAAAGGGCTGTCTATGGTGTTTCAAAGCTTCGCATTATTTCCTTGGTTGACAGTATTACAAAATGTGGAATTGGGTCTCGAGGCTCAAGGCGTTTCGCGTTCTGAACGCCGTGCCCGATCCTTGGAAGCCATTGACGTTATTGGATTGGACGGTTTTGAATCTGCTTATCCTAAAGAATTATCTGGCGGTATGCGGCAACGTGTGGGTTTTGCCCGCGCGTTGGTTGTCAATCCTGAGGTATTGTTAATGGATGAGCCCTTTTCTGCATTAGACGCTTTGACTGCTGATAATCTGCGCAGTGACCTGTTGGACTTATGGCAAGATAAAAAAACCAATATTCGCTCTATCCTACTAGTAACGCATAATATCGAAGAGGCTGCCTTAGTTGCGGACCGCATCTTAGTATTCAGTAGCAACCCAGGACAGATTCGTGGAGAGATTAAAGTCGACATACCACAACCCCGTTCAGATGAAGAGGAGAAAATACGCGAGGTAGTAGATGAAGTGTATATGCTAATGACCACTGCTGCTCTCGGGACAGCTCCCGGGATAACTAAACATAAACCTATTGGTATGGGTTATCGCTTACCCAAGGTGGGCGTTTCTGAGCTAACCGGATTTTTAGAAACTCTCAGTTCACCCGATTATCAACAAAAAGTAGATTTGCCAGAATTGGCGGATGATCTAAATTTAGATGTGGATAAATTGTTCCTAACCACTGAAGCATTAGAAATTCTGCATTTTGCCAATGTATCCAAAGGTGACATTGAATTAACCCGCGCTGGCCGGCAATTTTCGGAAGCGGATATCCTGGATCGCAAGCAAATTTTTGCTGCCCATCTTATGAAATATGTACCTCTAGCCCGTCATATTCGCCGCGTGCTGGACGAACGTCCTGGGCACCGCGCGTCTGAAGACCGGTTTCTGCGTGAACTGGAAGATCACCTCAGTGAAGAAGCTGCTGGAGAAGTGCTGGAGGTAGTGATCGATTGGGGACGCTATGCGGAATTGTTTGCTTATGATTATAATTCTGGCGTGCTTAGTCTGGAAAATCCTCAATAAATGAGCATCCTAAACACCGAACTAGATTACGTCTCCCGCGGCTTGTCCGCTGTCCTCTGTAATCCTGAGCGAAGCGAAGGATCCCCATGTAAGTGACACATCATGGAGATCCTTCGCTTCGCTCAGGATTACAGAGGACAGCGGACAAGCCGCGGGACGACCTAGTGTAGTAAGGAAAAGCTGTGACGACAGCCCCTAATTAAACCTTGATCATCTCAACATGCAAAATTCCATCTTCATCGTAAGGCTCACCCACGTTTTCAAAATTAAATTTTTTATAAAACGCTACTAAATAATATTGTGCAGAAATTGTGATCGGGCTATTTGAAAAAGGCGTGGTTTTTAAGTAGGCCAGAATTTCACCAACCAATCGTTCCCCCAACCCTAATCCCCGGAACCGTTGATCAACCACTATGCGACCAAAACTTACTGAAGGTTCTCCCTCTGCTTGCCGAGGCAAAAATACGCGCCCATAAGTGGCTAACGTTTTATTTTCTTCATGGGTGACCCATCCTAAAAGATGCAACGCAATTTGATCTTTATCATCTAAGTCATGATACGCACATTGCTGCTCAACGATAAAAATCTGCTCTCGCAGTTGTAATACTCGATATAGCACATAAGGATCGGTGAACTCGGCAAATGCTTTCCATTCCCAGTTAATATTCATATATCTAATTTTTATGTTAACTCTGCAAGATACCCAGATTGTCTCACCGGGTATTTTTAACTAGTTTTACTCACGGTTATTTTATATAACCAGGTGCACAACAGGACCAACACTACTACGCTTAATCCATCTGCAACAGGCACAAAACTAGTACTGACCAGGCGCAATGCATCGGAGCTTCCTTTTAATACAAAAGGTATCGCCAGAATAACCCCCATTAATGCTGCACCCGCTACAAGACCACAAGCTAACAAGGTGCCCTGTTCGAAGTGCTCTAAAAACTGCTTGTCATTAGTTTGCCTGCTATAACGGGCAGCTAATCTTAATTTACATACATAATTCAGTACTCCACCCAGAATGACCGCCGAGGTAATTTCGGGTGGCAGATAAATACCAATGCCAATAGCTAATATTGGCAGACGTTTATTTCTTTTTTTCAGCCACTCATCAATTACGATAGCGACTGCAGCAATGCCAATACCCACATTAATATCTACCCAAGGGAGTGAACCACCAAATACACCTTGAGCAACAGCAGCTACCAGCCCAGCTTGGGGTGCAGACAGCATTTGCGATGGATCCATACCCGGACGCGGATAAACCCCACCTATACCATAGGCTTTAAATAATAATTCCAATACCGGGCCCACTACCAAAGAGGCCACTACTACACCTACCAGCAACATAACCTGCTGTTTCCAGGGTGTAGCACCCACCATCTTTCCCGCTTTGAGATCCTGCAAGTTTTCACCTGATATCACAATAGCAGTAGCAGTGACTGTAGTAATAATGATTACAGCGGCGATGACCGATTTGGCAGCAGCCGGATTTAGCTGGATAATATGACCAAACACCGGCAACATCAGTAGTGATGCAATTAATATTGAACCTAATATTAATCCCGATAACGGGTTATTGGTTACCCCCACCAGGCCACACAAATAAGCACAGACTGACGCTAACAAAAATCCAACGACTAGTAGATAAATCGAACCAAAAATACTAATGCCATACCATAAGGAAGAGGTCGGGAATTCTCCTGCGAATAAATACCTAAAGGTAAAGAATGCACAGACGAGCATGATCAGCGTGCCAATGCCAACGTAGGTGATAGGAATGTCACGCTCTGTGCGCGGAATAATGCTAGTTACTTTTCCTCGACGCGCTTCCTGCAATGAACGCACTGACGCTGACAGGCTCAATACAATCGGTTTAATCAGAGTCAACAAGGTCCAGAGCCCACCGAGTAACATCGTACCGACACCTACATAGCGGATATGATCAGCACGTAAACTCATTGCCATATCATAATAGCTAGTCGCTTGTGGCAACCCATGTAAATGTGAATATAAGGGAATACCTATACCCCAACATAATACTAGCCCCACCAACATAGCTATACAGGCCTGAATACCCACTATAAATCCAGCCGCTAATAATGCCGGTGAAAACCCCACTGTCATTCCAAACAAAGTTTTACCACTGACATTCCACAGCGGTAGAGTTTCAGATAACAGCTTAAATCCAGTCTGAAATATACTAATTAGCGCGCCTACCGTACCGCCCTGAATCAAATGTTTCATTTTTGCTTTGCCGGTCGCACTGGCTTTTAATACATTACCAATAGCGGTACCTTCAGGAAAACTCAGGGTAGGATAATTCAACATAATACGACGTAACGGGATAGAGAACAGGACGCCGAGAAGGCCACCTACCAGGGTTATCAACATAGTTTCCCAGTAGTGAAAATAATTCCAATAACCAATTATCAATAATGAAGGCAAAATGAATGCGATTGCTGATGCAACGCCCTCGCCTGCAGAGGCTGCAGTTTGCACAATATTGTTTTCTAATACATTGTGGTTTCTAAAAAAACGTAACGCGCCCATTGAAATAATGGCGGCGGGAATTGAAGCGGAGATGGTCTGACCCAGCTTCAAGGCTAAATAGGCATTGGCCGCACCTAAAACGGCGGTGATGATGATAGCTAGAATAACAGCTTTAAAAGTAATTTCTGGCAGAGATTGTTCAGCGCGGATAAAAGGAACATCGATGGTTGAAGAATGATGCGTAGCTTCGCTCATAGGCCACCCCCCTTGAATAAGGAAATTGAAAGTTGCTACTTCAGACTAGCTTCCTTGCTTGTTTTGAGTAACTGCATTTTTATTAGCTGTTCAAGTTTTTATTTTCGACTGAGCAAGTAGTCAACCAACGCTCCTGCTTATATCTTCTAACTACTTTGCAGCAAAATTATGATTTTTTTCATTTTTTCCCAAATATTTTTCGGGAAAACTATTCATTTTGCATTAGGACTTAAATCTCTGTCAAGGAAAAAAGATTTGATTAGGCTTAATTATTGCTAACTTATCTGAAACCAGTTACTTTACCCATAAAATATTCGAAAAATTAAAAAAGATTTTTTGATCTAAGGAATAATTCTTTTGTTTTTAAAATAACTGCTTTTTTACTATTCACTTTGTCGATGTTTCCTCCGCAAAGGATGAGGCATTTATTAAGGCTCTGTAAAACAAGGAAATTCTTATGCTTGAATCAAAATATATTTTGGTCACCGGTTGCTCCTCCGGCATTGGTTATGCAGCTGCCAAAAGACTAAAGCAAGCGGGTTATCAAGTGATTGCTGGAGTCCGTAAAGCTGAAGATAAAGCGCGCTTAGAGGCCGAAGGTTTATACAGTCTGATACTAGATTTAAATGATTCCCAAACCATTAAGGCAGCCGTAGATGCGGTATTATCTGTAACTAACGGTCAATTATTTGGCTTGGTGAATAATGCCGGATTTGGTCAACCCGGCGCTGTTGAAGATTTAACTCGGGAAGCTTTGAGAACTCAATTTGAGACCAATGTTTTTGGTCCACTAGAATTAACCAATTTAGTAATACCTATCATGCGAAAACAGGGTTATGGTCGAATAATCAATATCAGTTCAATACTTGGCCTGGTTTCCATGGCTTACCGCGGAGCTTATTGTGCGTCTAAGTATGCTGTGGAGGCATTGACGGATTGTTTACGTCTAGAATTGAAAGATAGCGGGATAAAGGTCAGTTTAATTGAGCCAGGTCCTATAGCAACGAGCTTCCGTGATAGGGCTCGTACTGCCTATGAAGCTAATATTCAGACAAAACCCAGTGTCCACCAACCCTTTTACAACAATATGCTGAGCAATATAGAACAAATCAAAGATACTTCTCGATTTACCTTACCGCCAGAAGCAGTCGTAGGCAAAATTATGCATGCCTTAGAGAGCCGCCACCCGAAGATCCGCTATTATGTAACGGTGCCGGCGTATGTAATGGCAGGATTAAAACGGATATTGCCAAATCGCAGCTTGGATCATCTGCTCACTTATTTAAGTAAACACTTATTTAAGTAAATAAAGAAACCGCCTGATGCTTTAAGGCAGCTGGCTCCATTATTTAACTTATCTTTTTTAGTGCAGCGCCTAATTGACAAATGTCATATAAAACGGCATATTTACCAGCCCATAAATTATTATTGTTCGGAGTATAAAAGTGGCTAACATTGCATCTGCCAAAAAACGCGCAAAACAAACAATCAAGCGCCAAGCACGTAATACCACCCTGCGCTCAAGGGTTTATACCTATCTCAAAAAAGCTCGTAAAGCTATTGCGGCCGGCGCCAAAGGTGAAGCTCAAACCGCCGTTAAAAATGCATTTTCCCAAATTGATAAAATGGTACCTAAAGGTATTTTCCACAAAAATAAAGCGGGTCGCTTAAAAAGCCGCTTAAATGCCAGCCTGAAAAAATTGGTACTTTCTTCATAAGCTCTACAAATAGCTGTCATTCTCTACGCGCCAGGGGAAGCTCAATGATCCCCTCTCCCCCGTTATGTCCTCCATTCACGGACTTGATTCGGGATCCTGAACGCGCTGCCATCAAGACGCTGTCATCCTTTCTTTCACTGTCGTCCTGAATGTTTGGTTATCATCCTGAGCGCAGTGAAGGCTCTCCCATCTAGCAGCACTTCATGGAGATCCTTCACTGCGTTCAGGATGACAGCCAAACATTCAGGATGACAGTGAAAGAGATGAAAGTCCGTTTCTGTAACTGGGACGGATCGGAAAATTAAAATAGTTATCTTTAAATGGTTCTGCAGCTAGTGTGAAATGCCACCATTCGAGGGCATAGGGAGTAAATCCATATTTTTGCATAAAGGATCGCAAGAATAACCTATTTTTAACCGATTTAACGCCTCCTGCATGGCTTGCATAACTTGCCGTCGGATCGAGGCAATCGAAACCTGTCCCCATGTCGATACTACCATCATTAAATCGCTGTTGATAAGGTGCAAAGCAGCTGACAAGTTTTTGCCCAACTTCGTATTGCTCTTGGGATTTAGTCGCTAAGGGAACGACCGTCAGATCAACGGTGCTCCCTCGACTGTGGCCTGATTTCGTCGCAACATAACCCAACTTAAAAAAATCAGCCTTATTTACCCGCGGATAAAATTCTCCTTTCATTTGCAGTAAATCCGGCTGCTGGCTCCAAGCTATAAATTCATTGACCGCCATTTGCGGGCGATAACAGTCATAAACTTTTAAAGAGAGTGAAAAGGATTTTAAGGCACCCTGTACCCGCGCCAATGCCAAGGCAGCCGGACGCGTGAGGACACATTCAGCTGATTCATAGCCCGGCATGGGGTGACCGATGAAATTGTGGAACCCAGCATAACGCATATCTTGAATAATACTGGGATCGATGTCTTTGAGGTATACAAAACCGCTCGGCAAATTAGCCTGAACAGCGTTTGCTGAAATAACATGACAGCCTAGCAATCCTAATAATACAATAAGAATCAAACGGCTTTTTAGGTAAAGGTTTTTTAAGAAAAACATGCGCTTTCTTCTCAATTCTGACTGCTTAACATAATGCAGATCACTGGATGTTTTATCCGGATCATTTCGAAATATTGGAATTATTATAGCTAAAATCAGAAAGAACTAGCCGCTGCGCTGATGCATGCGGGCGTTTAATTAAACACTTCATCTAAGGTTTTAGCATCAAACAAGCGATAACCCCAGACTAATAGAGCATTTATGTCTGCTTGTTGAATTCGCGCGAGGTAATGAGGGGGAATATGATGAAAACGGCGCTCCAACAGGCGGGTTAATAAGGTGGCTTCCCCTTGTTGTAAGCCTTGTTGTAAGCCTTGCTGAAAACCAACACGTTCTGGGGTAGTAATAAATTGCACTTGTCTTTCCTCCTCAATATGTTTTAGTGCCTGATTATATTTTACCATAAGTTCTTCGGGCAGTGTGATTAGCCAGTCGACCAGAGTAAATAGCTGTATAATATCTTGTTTGACAAAACCTTTATTATACAGCAGGCGGGTAAGCGCGGTCTTAGCTTTTAAGCGTGCATTTGCATCATACTTTGTTTCTAAAACAGATAATTGCGCTAATATAACGATGGCAAAGCGATTGTTCATGGCTTCTAATTCTTGCCGCCGCTGTTGGTAATCCAGTAGTTTCACAATGATATAACTTATCTCCTGGTAACTACCCATACATTCTTCTCGATAATGATCAATGCGCCAATTAGGATCATCATCGATCAATATGGCAATGCTAATGATGGGTAGCTGGCGAGCATCATAGATGCGATAACGGTAAATCATCATACGCTTTGGCAGTTTGTTGGCAGGATTTCCGTCCACTTCAAGGTGGCATATTACTAAAGTCTCATGGCCATCTTTTTTCCAGACCTTAATCAATTTATCAGCAATACGATTACCAATTTCCGCGTCTCGTGTAATAACGTTTAATTCTTTATCCAGTGATTCATACCCTTTTGACCAATCGATTTGTTCAGCAATAGCTGGTAAACAGAATTCCATAAAATCGCGGAAATAAAATTCCAAGCTGTGTTTCCAGGGACTATCAAAATTAGCACGGGTAGTATTTTTTTTGATAAGTGCAATGGCATTATTAGCCATAAATTTATCCTTAGCATACATATTGGATATCAGGCTAATTCATAGGGACCGGCGTTACAATACCGTAATAATATACTTGAAGCGTGTGACTATTTTTCCTGGATCAATCATCCATCTGTTCTTTTATATGCTGATCAGGTAAAAATCCACCCACTTGCATATGCCATAGGTTGGCATAATGTCCATTTAATTGCATGAGTGCTGCGTGTGTCCCATCTTCAATAATTTTACCCTCGTCAAATACTAATATCCTATCCATTTCAGCCAACGTGGATAAACGATGGGCAATCACAATGGTCGTTTTATTCTGCATTAGATGGCGTAAACCCTCTTGAATATATTTTTCAGTGACTGAATCCAGTGCAGAAGTGGCTTCATCTAAAATCAGAATAGGTGCATTTTTTAATATGGCTCGCGCAATAGCAACACGCTGGCGTTGGCCGCCCGATAATTTTATACCGCGCTCTCCCACCATCGATTGATATTTCTCATTCAGTTGACTAATAAATTCATGGCAATGTGCTTTTTTTGAGGCCTCAATCACCTCCATCTCGGTAGCATTGGCACGTCCATAGCGAATGTTTTCCATTAAGGTACGATGAAATAAAGAGATATCTTGTGGGATTAAAGCAATGTGTTCGCGTAAAGAAGTTTGAGTGACATGATTAATATTCTGATGATCTATGGTAATCACACCTGATTCAACTTCAAACAATCTTAAAATAAGGTTTACAAAAGTACTTTTCCCACTACCGGAAAAGCCAACAAGTCCCACTTTTTCTCCAGAATGAATCAACACATTTTTATTTTGAAACAGTTTTGGGCCACTATTGTAGTGAAAACTGACATTCCTAAATTGAATTTCACCGCGCGATACTACAAGAGATTTGGCATTTTGAGTATCCACAATTTGATGCGGGGCGTTAACAATAGATAATGCCTGCTTGCATTTACCAACTTGTTCCGAAAAAGAGGCAAATTGTCCTGCAAGAAACCATAAACTCCATAAAATGCTAATGGATAATGCCATGACGAAACTAAAATCCCCGATTGTCACCAGGTTTTGACTGTACATTTTTCCTAGCATCCACAGATTTATCCCCAGTAAAGCGACAATACTAGCGTCCCATCCGATACGCATGTAAATAATTTTGGCCAACATGTTCCGATCTTTCTGTACCGTATCGGCAATCTCACCACTGATATAATTATTTTCATAACTATGCCTGGCAAATAAGCGAATATTCACAATATTGCTAATACTATCTACCATTTTCCCCACCAAGGAACTACGCGCTTCTGCAAAAACATGGGATAGATTCTGAATTGATTTTAAAAATATGAAAGTGATCAGCAGAAAACAAATGACCCAGCCGAGTAGAATCAATGCAAATAAGGGATGGATGAATAGCAACGTACTAGTTGCAATAATAAGACCCAATGATTGGGCATAAATATCATCTAAGATAGTCAAGATATCAACAATACCTCCCTGCATGTCTACGATTTTGTTAATCAAGCTTCCCGCAAAACTATTTTGAAAATACTGATGAGAGTGTTGATTCAAATAAGCAAACATCTTTGACATTGCGTCTTGTCTAAGACTGGGAAATAATTTGAGTTTGGCCCAATCCAAAAATCGCATATTAAGACATAAGCCTACCCACAAGAGGATGTATAAAAAAATATAAGGTTCAATAGCAGTAAAAGCGGCGATCTTATTGCCTTGAAATTCAGCAACTTTGTCGATGATGAGTTTAAGAGTATAAGGTAGCAGTGTATTTGTGATCGCCCAAAATAATGCAACAACAGCAAAAATCGCAACATAGCCTTTATAAGGCTTGAGAAGACCCATGATAAAATGAGGAACTGATTGATGCGTTGTATTTTTCATAATTCTCACCCGATTTTACTGACTTTATTTTTAAATGAATGTTGCAAATGATTCCGCGATCGCTTTATTAAGTCCCACCCTGACCATCATAATCAGTCACTGCATAAAATCCTAAATAAGCATTTTGGAAGCCACATACTATTTATACGGCCGCATGACATCAAAAAAAATTGTTTTAATGAAGCTTGCGTTATATTCATCATTGCTTGCTCTATTAGTTTTTAAGTGCTAAAGAATTTTCTTTAAATAAAAGCGGCTATGGCATCTCGCTCATTCAAACCTAAAATCCCCAGACTAATTGTTCTAATTCTTGTAAGGAGTTAACTTTATTCTGCCAATCTTGGATCCTAATTTGTACATTTAAGTTGCTATATTTATGTAATAACATCAATGCCATCAATTGATGGCTTAATTCGGGGGAAAGCTGGTTTTCTGAATACCCATAAGCCACTAAAAATTCTTTTAACAGGCTTTTATCGCCTTGAATTAAAAAAGCACCTGGGCCTAATAAATCATATTGGGGCAACCCTAGCATAGCATCACCAAAATCAATCAAGCCATTGATATGCCAAACCCCGTCTATTCGTTTAACCAATAAATTCATCGGAGTATATTCTCCAGTCAAAATCACTGGGTTTTTGATTTCTTTTAAGCGTTCCTGAACCGGCTCCAAATAACTGGAAATTTGCTTTAATAAATGGGATGGCAATTTTTTTGTTTTATGTTGCTCAATGCAATGATGAATTTGCTGCGTAATAAATTGTTCCCAATGGCAATCAATTACTTCTAGCCCATTCGTCGGTAATGCATGAACCTCTTTAATCAGTAACCCCAATTCGCGAATAAGAGAAACCTTATTATCATAATCTAATTTTTCCCAGAGAGTTTCTAACAGTTGACCCTCCAGTTGCGTCATAATCAAGTATGGCCAGTTTGCGATTTCATCTTGATATAAGATGCTGGGTGTTTTTATGACGAGTTTATCAACCAAATGTTGAGTAACGAGTGATTCACTGTTAAATTGGTCAACATGCATCGGGGGATAAATTTTAATGACATAATCTTGATTATAGGAAAATACAATATTAGTTCCCTCAGAAAATAGCTCTAAAGAGCCAACAGGCAATTGGTGTCGATTAACAACTGCTTGCGCTAATTCTTTTAGTAAATCCACGTTTGATTTAAATTTCTCATATTGCTCAAAAGAATCAATCCGTGAAAGTATATCCTTTAAGCTTGAACTTACCATCTTTGTAGGCCTCACCTATTGATCGCTTAACGCCAACAACCTGATGGGCTGCTCGCGCACAGTCAATTTTTTATCCAGTCGATACGCAGTTCTTCTATCTGATTAATAGCAGTGGTAATGATATAAAAATACTCACGATAAATCACAATGCCCTGATAAACCATAATAACAGATCGTCATCGACCGGATAAGCGTGACCTGGCACAACCGGTTGGTAAGCATAGGTGATGCCCCTACCATCAGGAATATAACCCATGTGTGTATACAATTTTTGAGCTGCTCCATAATCTTGATACAATCCTACCGCCAAACCAATCTGCTGATAACCATTCGATCGGGCTACCTCTTCTAAGGCGGTGATTAAAGCACGCCCAACACCTTGATTACGATGGTGTGGTGCTACCAACAAATCATTAATTTCAGGAATGTTCTGGACGGCAAAAGATGGATAATCTGATAACCACTTCAACGTACAGATACCGACCACTTGATGATTAATTTGCGCTACTCGAATAGCACGCTGGTTCTGTTCTTGAAATTTCAAACAATCATTCCACAGTGAAACAGATTTTTTATACACTGTTTTTGCACCAAATGCCTTATTCAAGTCATTAAAATCAGTTTTCTGCAAGGGACGTAGGTGATAATGGTTAAGATTCATATTTATCATGCCAACCAAAAGTGTGGAAAGGGCTATTTAAAAGATTCAGCCCTATCAATCGTCGCTATAATTCGATCACGAGTATGTATACCAACGTGAGGTTCCTTAATTTCAGGGACACTCATAACAAAATCCAGGAATAATCTTTTAGGTTTTTAGCCAGTCTTCATAAGTAATTGCCCAACGCTCATGATCACGCCATTGGCCATCAATTTTTAAGTAGCGCTGTGAATATCCTTCTTTTCTAAACCCATTATTTTTTACTAAATTAATTGAGAGAATATTTTCTGGCTGAATATTCGCTTCTAGCCGGTGCAACTCCATTTCTTTAAAAACCTTTTTCAAAAGCAATTTTAGTCCGGCACTCATATAACCCCGACCATCATAATCAGTCACCGCATAAAATCCTAAATAAGCATTTTGGAATAACCCACGCACGATCTCGCTAACATTAAATACGCCAGCAATATCCCCCAATTGATCACAAACTAAAAAGCTTTTTTGATTGCTTTGTTGATAACGTTGAAAATAATCGCTAAACTCCTGCGGAGTTTGTGGTGATTTAACCCACGGGCGATGCAAATCCTGACTGCGTTGCATAGCAGTAATAAAAGCATCTTTATCTTCTCGCCTAGGTTCTCGAATTATTATAGCACTCACTTAATTTTTACTCCTGCCATAAACTAACGTTGTACAATATGTCTTTGAATAGTAATCTTACTCATAATCACCTGTTGTTTTTTTCAAAAATTTTAGAGTCTCATGAAATAAAATAACTTGAACACCCCCATTAGAAAGTCAATACATTCATACAGACCATTTTCAGGGACTTCCCATCCTTTAAGCTTGAACTCACCATCGTTATAGACCTCACTATTCATTAACTAACGCTAGCAATCTGATAGGCGCCTCGGTTGCTTGTTTTACTTTAATGGGAACCAGCATGATATAACTACCGACGATGGGTAAGTTCTCTAAATTGGCAGCATTTTCCACAATTAATTTACCAGACTGTAACCATAATTGATGCACTGGATAGCCATCTTCTGGGCGATCAGGCGATAAAGTATCAATACCCAAACCACACACTTCTCTTTCTAACAACATCAATGCGACATCTTTGGAAACGGAGGGAAATCGATAATGGTTTCTATATTTTTCAGAATCTGGCCAAAAACGTTCCCATCCCGTTTTAAACATCACAAACGTACCTGGAGAAATAAGAGAGAATTGTTTTTCAAAATTTTTAATGTCATTGGTTGAAATAAGATAACTTTCATGAGCATCAGCAGAGACATCAACAACTATGCAGGGAGCTACTAATCGAGATAGTGGAATTTGCTCAATCGTCATGCTGCCTGGTATGCAATGTGCAGGCGCATCCAAATGAGTACCAATACCGGCAGGCATCTTAAACTGCCCTACTCTAAATTTTACTTCACTGGTACAGTCTTCATAATCTAATTTGATAGTATGCCGGAAACCACAACCCTCCTCCCAAGTTGGCATAGTTTCATCAATCGTATGCGTCAGATCGATCAGGGAATAGGGAAACTTCATTGCAATGCTCATCTTAGATTACGCTCTCTTAAATATTGGCTGATTATTCATTACTTTGTGTTCGCTTCAATACGGAAGTGCGTTCATGTTTTTCAAAAATCAAATGTTTTTAATTATTCTCTCAAATAATCAGAATAAAATTTCAATAGTGTAGTCTTAATGACAGGATCAATAATACTATAAAAACCGTCAACATTTTTTTCAATTAAATCTTCAGCTTCAAGGAGTTGTAACGCCTTACTTATTGAAGGACTGGTTAAGCCCAGTTTGGCTTGCGAATCTTTACCGGTAATTCCTTTTTTTATACCCATCGCAATCAACATGAGCACCTTGAGTTGACCTGAACTGTAAGTCGATAAAATTTGGCGGGTTTGTTTGAGATGTTTGGTAATATAATCTTCCCAAGCTTTTTGTACATCCTGTTTTACTAGAGTTTGTTTATTCGCCGCTTTCGACCATAATTGTCCACAAAGAGCATAAGTAGCTTCAGGATGACATTCACTTAGCGTCATAATTTCGTTGAAAACTTCTTCTATTAGAGGCTTGCCAAAGGTTTGTTGTGCAACTTTATTAAGGTAACTTTGATACAGATTTCTGTCTAGTCGCGACAAAATAATCCAATCACATAATTTGTATAAAGGTCTAGAACTCCCAAAGATATCGAGCAATAGATGACGGCTACTTCCTGAAAAAATAAATATGACATATTTAGCTGCTTGAGCGAAATGCCGAATTGCACCCTCAATGGCTTTGCCCATATTTATTTTGTTTATTTCCTGAAATTCATCCACAAATATTACAACTTTCTTTTTCTGCTTAGAGAGAATAAATTCTAATGCATTGAATAGCTGCAAAAGATTACCTGCAATATCCTGGTGATTATTGGGCTTTAATTGGAGTTGTATTATACATCAGCTGGCGAGTTTTTTCTTTACGCCCTAAAAAAGCTTGACCCTCTGCAACCCCTAAAGGAAAATGTTGTTCCTTCATAAAACTCTGCTAATTTCAAAGATATTAGTCAAACTTTACTTGCCAACCAGTTACTAGGCAAGTGGTTAATAACCAGTTGGCTAGTAAGAACGCCCTTACTTCTAAACTCAATGGGTGGGAAATGGTTCATAAGATACGAGATTCGTGAAATTTGTAAGCATGCCTACCAAATGTCATGATCCAAGCAAAGATTGCACTCATTTTCTTTCCATCCTCCATCAGAATCTTAATCAGCGCCTACAAAAAGAATTCAAACGCGCTCTCAAGTCAGGGGACTTCCTTCCGTTTGGGTTCGATCTGAGACTTAATCGTTACTATTACACCAAATACCAACAATATAATTGCAATATATTCATTGAAATAAGGAAATCGGCGCTGGAAAGCAAAACTATAAATTAATCCAAATATAGTTTCAGAAACAATGAGCGTTCCATAAATTGAAGGTGGACAATTTCTACAACAGTATGCCCAGAAAAAATTAGCAATCCATGAGGCACCTATACCTAGTATTGCTGTCCATAAAATAAATGCCGGCAGTTGTATGCTTTCGATAATATGCTTGAAATCATTGGCGAATAGAAAAATAGGCAACATACAAATTAGGCTTAAAATACCCATTAATGAAGAATAATCTACTGCGCTCATCCGCGGGTGTTTCAAGATAAAGCGCGCATTGTAAATGGCATACCATGTCCATATAGCTAATGCCAGAAATAATAAAATTACGCCTGTCAAATGAATATGCTTTAAAGTAGATTTTGAACTATCTGAAAAAATTAATGGGACAATTAACAAGAAAACAATCCCCGCCAATATTAACACCATGCCTGAAACAAACTTATGATTAAATTTTGGTTTACTGAATGCTGTGATAGTCAATGGCAACATACCAATGATCAACGATCCAACAACACCGTTAGTCAGCTTAACCCCAGTAAACAACACAATAGTATAGAGCCAAAACCCGGCGGCGCTGATAGCAATCGCTTGCAGTAAATCAACCCAAGAAAATTGTCGGGTTAATCTCATAAGCCTGGGTAAGGCAATTAAACTGACAATACCAAAAAATAAAAAACGGCCAAAAGCAATTTCAATGGAAGAAAATTGCGTAAGGATTAATGGAGCTAAAAATGGTGTTCCCCAAAATGCTCCCGCCAATACACCTGAGCCAATAGCTTTGTTTTGCTGTTCGTGCATATGTTTCTCATGTCAATTGGAATACAGAGCGGGCATAATACACTTTATCCGCCACTCTATCGCAAGTGGTCTTAGAGGGAAATGGGGCTAGAATGGTCACTAAAAGACTATTTTTTATCTATAACTAAAAAATGAATATACTTACTTATGAACCAAACTACAACTAAAAGCAAACCGATTACCGCAGTCAAACCTAAACCACTGGGATGGAATACTACCGACCAAGATGAAATTGCGTTGCGCCGATGGCGTGGTGAAACCGAGCCGATGAAAGTACAAGCGTTGGAAACCAAGCCTCCCTTTTTCGGCACATTTTCGGTGCAATCTACCCAACAGCAAAACTATTGCGTTGAAATTCGTCATTCATCAGAGCTGTTTAATTCCTGCGATTGCCCGGATTATCAACATAATGGCCTAGGTATCTGTAAACATATCGAGAAAGTCCTTTGGCAATTACGCCGACGCCGTCAAACCAGCTGGCGACAAGCTCAAGCTATGGGCAGTGAACGGATTGAAATTTTTTTAGATAATCGTGAATCGCAATCAGGAGTCCGAATTTTATGGCCGAGATCATTAACCAAGCGTTCATCACTAAAAAATTTATTAACCCATTTTTTTGCTGACAACGGTCGCTTGTTAGAAGACCCCCTCATTGCCTGGCCGAAGCTACGTCAGTGTTTAAGCGGGATTAAAACAGTTCTGCGAAAAAAAATCCGCATTTCCAATCAGGTTGAGCTATTTTTTCAAGAATGTCAGCGGCGACAACAAAAACATCAATTTAAAACAGCTCTTTTGCGGGAGATCCAACAAAACCCCCAACGCTTAGATGTAGTTAAATTGCCTTTGTATCCTTATCAACGAGAGGGAATCCTGCACTTAGCATTAAATGAACGAGCGCTATTAGGCGATGAAATGGGTCTTGGTAAAACAATTCAGGCAATCGCAGCATGTGAATTATTACGGCAGACCCAAGGTATTCAAAGAGTACTCGTCGTCACCACTGCCTCCTTAAAATCCGAATGGGAAGAACAGATTCAGAAATTTGTCGATTTACCTTATCAAATCATCATCGGAGATCGAGCTCACAGATTACAGCAATATCAACAACCCTGCTTTTTCTCTCTCACCAATTATGAGCAAGTGATTACTGATGCCGCTGATATTCAATCCCTCATCAAACCGGATGTGATTATTCTAGATGAAGCGCAGCGCATTAAAAACTGGCAAACCAGAACCGCTTATGCGATTAAAAAAATGCATAGTCGGTATGCATTTGTGTTAACGGGCACGCCATTAGAAAATCGCATTGATGATATTTATTCCATCACTCAATTTTTTGATCCCACTTTATTTGGGCCTTTGTTTCGTTTTAATCGGGATTTTTACCAACTAAATGACAAAGGTAAACCAGTCGCTTATAAAAATTTGGATCAACTTTATTTGCGGTTATGTCCCATTTTATTGAGGCGACGTAAAAGTGACGTCGAAAAAGAATTGCCGCCGTGTACCCTGAAAAATATTTTTGTCGGCATGACTGAAGAGCAGACACTGCGCTATGAAACACAGGAAAAATATGTCAGCCGCTTAGCAAAAATCGCAGAACGCCGCCCTTTATCCCCAGAAGAATTTAAAAAATTACAACTTCACTTATCTTGTATGCGCATGCTTTGTGATACGCCGTATATTCTTGATAATAACTGTCGGGATTGCCCCAAACTCATTGAATTGGAAAATGTATTAACTGAATTATTGATGAGTCCTCAGAATAAAATCATTATTTTTTCTGAGTGGGTGAAAATGTTGCAGTTAGTACGTGAATTAGCACAGATAATGGGGTTTGGTGCGGCTTGGCATACTGGTTCGGTGCCACAATCAAAACGTCGTCAGGAAATCAATCGTTTTAAACAAGATCCCCACTGTCGATTGTTTTTATCGAGTGATTCCGGCAGCGTAGGGTTAAATCTGCAAGCCGCTAATGTTGTGATTAATCTGGATTTACCATGGAATCCCGCCAAGCTTGCCCAACGTATTGCACGAGCTTGGCGCAAACATCAGAGCCGACATGTTCAGGTTATCAATTTAGTCACTGAACACAGCATTGAACATCGGATGCTACATATTTTAAATAAAAAAGAAAGTCTAGCGCAGAGTGTCTTGCACGGCGACAATGATTTGCGAGAAATGAAATTGCCTTCCGGTCGCGAGGCCTTTTTGGAACGCATGGCAGCCTTATTGCAAAAACCCCTGGCCGCGACGAAACAGGCGCAGCCTGCATTGCTTGCACCATTACCCGGCGCTGTGGATTATTTAGCGGCGTGTGAAACCAACCCCGCTCAACCGGTTATATTGGCTGTATCAGGATCCGATTCACCTGCCTTGCGCAAGCAGATTCAATCCGTGTTGAATGCGCAGTATCCCAAGCAAACTCCCACACTAGAAGTTCTGGATCGACAAACTTTCATAATTATCCAACGTTTGGCTCAGGCAGGGCTACTCAGCCTGCATCCGCAGCTCCGTGCACTTCATGGTGATGCTTCTGCGATCACCACCGATCTGCCTGTAGTTTCTGAGCATGAGTTGGCGCATGCGCGTCAACAACTACAAAAGGCCGATCGGCCATTGCGTTTGGCCGGTTTGTTATTTACCAGTGGCTTTTATGAAGAGGCTTTAGCACCTTGGTGTGAAGCCGTTGAATGTCTGCTAATCGCGGCAGCCTGGCAACAAGGTTTAGGCGATCTCATAGAGAATTCATCATTATCTACAGAACAAATCCAACAACTCATTACTCAACGCGCTCTACCCGCCGAAACCTTACCCCTCAGTATTTTTTTACGCAAAAAGCAGCTCAATATAGATGAAATACACTTAAAAGATTTTTGGCAAGATACTCAAAAGCTAATCAAGTCCGTTTCATTACGCTTAGGGCTTGTGCAAGAAGCATCCATCAGGATGCTAGCGTCAGTTGCTGAATAGTGAGGTCTATAACGATAACGCATTGTTATAATCACTTAGCTGAAGACCATGGGAAGGAAAGCGCTGGATGGAACTATAGTTAAAATGCTAGATACAAAAGCCAATCAAAAAGAGTTTCCTCAGCATGGGAATCAAAAAAAAGGGGCTGGATTCCCTATAACTCGGATAGTGGCTGTTATGTCATTGCAATTGAAAAAGAGAAATTGTTACGGAAAATAAATAAAAGGATTTTAAAATATTCAGCAGCTTAAGGTAGTGCTATTGATCTAGGGAGCGATTCATTTATTAATATTTTTTGCTTATTTGGCTTTGTTATTTGATTAATGCATATTGATAGGGCTGATATTCAGCAGTTCCGCGAAATAAACCAGACAATTTAATATTGCCTTAATTTTTAACCATTATAATGATTACTTATTTTAAATATAATTACATCCATTAGAAATATTTTATGACAGATGAAAAACAACAGAGTAAAAACGATAGTCTTCTTTCTTCGGCCTCATCGTTTTTTCCTAACGATGGTGGTAAAGATCCTAAAAATGCAGTAGAAAAAAGAGCAAAAGAAGTAGCGGAATTCCTTAAATCAACTGCAGCACAAGGTTACTGTGAATCTCAAAATCATTTAGGGAATCTGTATAAAGAAGGGATTGGATTATTTCCTAAGGATCCTAATGAAGCAAGAAGATACTATAGATTAGCTGCTGCGCAAGGTCATAAAGGTGCTAAAAAAGCGTTGCAAGAACTTGAGGAGCCAGGTCAAAGCTATATACCATTGTAGTAAGCTGGGAGCTTGCCGGCAGCGAGTTCATGAATATCTAAAACCGGGATTTGATGAATTTGTGATGTGCCCACTATGCAGCTTGATCTGAGTTCAACAGGCCATAGAGATATTCGATACATATATACCCGTTCCACTTAGGATTTCGGTGTTAGAGCAGCCCATCTTGCACTAATCTTCGTCCGATCTTCAATCGTAAAAACTCGAAACAAGAATAACCGACGTAGTCGTCCCGGCAGGAAGCCGGGATCCAGGGCGCAGGAAGCGAAACTTTCACATCCTGTGAACTGGATCCCGGCTTCCTGCCGGGACGACAAGTCGACTATTTCTGTCCCACGGGATTCAGCTTAGGTATCAGCTTTCTTTAATCACGTTTTTACTCAATCAGATCGAACACAAATTTGTAGGAACAAATTTGAACGCGACAGCGGCCCGAAGGGTGAAGTACAGGATGTACTTCATAAATCTCAGCACAAGCTGGACTACTCTAACACCGAAATCCTAAGTAGTAATGTATAAATTGCGATTTATAATAATATTTAGATAAATGATTAAGAGAGCAATGACACTACCTTAAGCTGCTAAATGTTTTAAAATCCTTTTATTTATTTTCCGTAACAATTTCTCTTTTTCAATTGCAATGACATAACAGCCACTATCCGAGTTATAGGGAATCCAGCCCCTTTTTTTTGATTCCCATACTGAGGAAACTCTTTTTGATTGGCTTTTGTATCTGGCATTTTAACCATATCTTCAGGCAGTCGCTGTCTAACCTTACAATAGGGGCCTGTATTTGAACTTATCTTTTCGGCTTTTCACCTGCCTCACGACAATACCAGCAACCGCTTTTTTACAGGATTTATCCGGATTTAGTACCTGTTTAATAAAGGTAAACAACGTTTTTACCGGCGTATATACCTGATGTGTCTTGTGTATTTGCTGGCTTTTTTCTGAGTTCAACATATTTAGCAGAAAAGTGTCTGACAAGTCATCCGTCAAACTCAGAATTATTTGCTAAATAAGTTTGTAATCCAATTACCTCAATCCTATCTGTCAGCAGATAGGCAATCTCCCCAGGACAGATCACTGTTAATGCATCTAACTCTAAATCCTCCAGCGCTATACGCATAGATTTCGTCAAAGATGGCGCTGCACTATATTTAACTTCAAAACCCAAACGTTTACCATTTTTAATCAGCAACAAATCTAATTCGGCTTGTTCGTGGATCCCCCAATAAAAATATTCACCCTCTATCGCTTGATGGAGCTGAATAATTTCTTGAGTGACCCACCCTTCCCAGGAAGCCCCAATTTTGGGATTCAAAAGCAACTGCTCTTGATTCTCTATCCCGATCAGCGCATGAAAAATACCGCTGTCGCGAATAAAAATTTTCGGGGCCTTCACTTGTCTTTTGCTCAAGTTTGCATACCAAGCGGGTAATTGTCGGACCATAAAAGTGCCTGCCAAAATATCTATATAGTTTTTTACAGTATTATGCGTTAAATTTAAAGCGCGTCCCAACTCTGAAGAATTAAGTTGGCCTGTATGGTAATGTGCTAGCATATACCAGAAACGACGTAAATTTTCTGTGGGAATTTTAATGCCCAGGTTAGGAATGTCCTGCTCAAGATAAGTCCGTATATAATCTCGCCGCCAAATCATGCTTTGTAAATCGTTTTTGGCTAAGTAAGCAGCAGGGAATCCCCCTCGAAGCCACAACTGTGATTCATCTTTTACTTCGGATAAATTAAACGGTGTGAGCTCCAAGTAACTGATGCGACCAGCAAGGCTTTCTGAAGATTGGCGGATTAACTCTCGAGAGGCGCTTCCTAAAATCAAATACTGCTGCTGGTGCTCCTGGTTATCCACCAATACTCGGAGTGTTTCAAATAAATCCGGCCTCCGTTGGATTTCATCAATAACGATCAAGCCACGTAATGTTTTTAGGGTAAGCAAAGGGTCAGCCAGTCGTTGTAGATCCTGGTAATTTTCTAGGTCAAAATAATTGGCTTTCGTCCATAGTCGCTCAATCCCAGGCTCTATCCAGTGCTCTAAATAAGCTCTTGCCAAAGTTGTCTTTCCGCATTGACGAGGCCCTAGTAAGGCCACCACGGGGTTGACCTCAAAGCGATCTTTGATTGCCCGCAGAAAAACCGAGCGATTAATTTCACGAAATTTGGTAGGCATGCTTACAATTTTCATGAATTTTACTTCTTATGTCAAGAGGGGCTTTATCAGACATGTGAAATTATAAAATTTCCAACTTGAACCGGAGAAAGCTTTTGATTGGTTAAATCCTCTCTTGCAAAAACCTTGCCTTTTGAATCTACCAATATACTCATAATTATTTCTCTAAACCCTAACGTTGCATAAATTTTAATAAAAATGCTAAGCCGCTTGCTCTAAGGTTTCAAGAAAATGTAACAATTCGTTTTTTACAGACCTATTATTGTTCATGGTGAGCTTTAATTTTCCTTGGGGTCGCGTTAAACGCCCTGCGCATCGTACTAACGTGGATCGCAGCGCCCCTAATTGTTTAAATCTCCAAAGAGCAGATCGTTTTTCTGTTGTATTTCTTTGTCTTTCTAAAGTGCTCATTTGTAATTCTCGTCCCAAATTATGGGCCAATATTCCAGAAATAAAAAAAATTTGATTACCACATTTTTTTCGTACTGGAACCAAATCACATTGAGAGTAAGTTTTCAGTTCTCCAATGATCCCTTCTTGTGATCCTTACTAATAACAGAATAAAAACATAAATTTGATGCAGGGTTAATTATTTTGTATGCGATGGAGGATAGGTTTTGCATGGATTAACTTCCTTGATAATGAATAAAAGGGAGTTGTAGATTGATTCACCTTGTGCCAATAGCGGCAACCCCTCTCCCGCAAGGGGAGAGGGGATATAGAGCGGGAAGAAAATACAGAGAGAGGTAAAGTTTGGCGCCACTTTTGACTAGCGCGCCCTCTTTCCTCTAGCTACCTTTTCCTCTAGCTTTCAATTATCTCCAGGCAGCATCTTTTCCTCTGCTCTATATCCGCTCTCCCCGGGGGCATTGTTGAATAATTCACTTCCTAACTATCTGAAACTCTATGATCCCCTCTCCCCTTGCGGGAGAGGGGTTGCTTCCCACAAGCACTCGTTGCCCTGCTATTGTTTTTTCGCTACCGTTAAAATACGTTCCTTTTTTTGCGCTGAAAATTTAGAGCCATCATTGCCATATTGACCTAAGACTTTAAATCCGTTCCTGGCTAACATTTCCCGTAATTCTTTTGCTGTATAAAGTTGCAAGGTTGCTATTATATTTGATGTCTTTATAGCACCGGATTTTTTCTGGTTATAAAAAGTAGTGTATGAAGTAAGAATGCCTTTGCTATCGAGCACGCTGTGCTGGATTTCACGAATTTTGGTGTCTTTGTGCGTTTTAATCCGTTCGAGTGATAACTTACTAATATTGTCGTCGTGATTCACATAAGGCTCTGTAAAACAATAACCTATCTTTTTAACATCCCATCTAAGACCCATCTTCGCAGGCGGGAGGGGATAGAAAAACACTTACATAGAACAACCGACGTAGTCGTCCCGGCATGGAAGCCGGGATCCAGATCACAGGAAGTGAAAGTTTCGCTTTCCTGCGCCCTGGATCCCGGCTTCCTGCCGGGACGACGTTCCGTCGACTATGCGCGCATTTTTCTACCCCCTCCCGTCTGCAAATCTGAGTCTCATCTGGGCGCTAAAAAGATAGGTTATTGTTTTACAGAGCCTAAGTTAAATTAAAAATATCAAATATATAAATTCCTTCATCTTGTTTATAAATTTATTGAAAAAATAAAATTTTTTAGAACTCACCAATGGTGAGTTTTTGTTTTAAGGATAAAAATAGTTTTTATGTCAGAAAAACAAGCGTAATTCTCGTATTAGCGTCAGAATTTATGCAACTAGAAGGTAAATTTAGTTATTAAATTTTCTAAAAGACATAATACGACAACTTGTTTTGAATTCCTTTTTTCTCATTGAAAATATTAACACGTCTCCTTAACCCCCCTGGATACCTGACGATGCAGTATCATACGCTCCACACTTTTTGCCATGCTTCGAATTCAGATGGCTTGATCTGGTAACGAGCAAAATTTCCCTCATGTAAGCTGAGAAGCTCGTCCTCGACGATTTCCTTAAATTTCTCACAGTCGGCGACATCTATGTTTTTTGCTACCCAGATGCTTAAGTGAGAAAGCACTTGTTTTCGAGTCATTTGCCCACGCACGATTTCTGCAATGATCTCACGTAACGGTGCGCGATAACGAAGTCTGAAAGGATCAGGTTCTCCGAGTGATTGTCTGACGGCAACAAAACGTGCAGCGGATCGTTCATAAGCCCAAATAAACACGTCCTTGAGGAGATCGAGTTTGCGTAGCTCGTAAACGCCAAGCATGGCATCCGTATAGATTGCTCGCGGAACATCGGTAAATGACAGCGGCAAAAGATTTGACTTTATGAAGGAAATATTCGCGGCTACGCGCGAGACACGCTTGTTTACGTCATCAAACGGTTGTAAATAGGGTAGTTGTGCCATTACGAAGAAAGCCTGCTCGAATGGGTCTCTGATGGCTGCAGCGGTAGCGAGGAACTGGTTAAAATATTCCTCAATAAGCTGCGGGATTTCGAGTGGATGGTAAACGGATTTTTCGATGCCCACAGGAATGCGGCGAAGCCTGCCAGCCGCGCTCGGATCGTTCAATAGATTGTTAGCTAGAAGAGCGTGGAGGTTGAGGATCGTGTATCGGTTGAAGCCGATGTCTTCTGCTGAGCTAACGAGAAATTCGATTGCATCTTTGTGATTTAGGATCATCTGTGCTTCAAGATGTCCCTTCCCGTCCGCTTCCTGTCTAAAATCAACAAGACGCTTAGTATCGATGAGTGAATAAGTATTGCCTTCGAGGCGGCTCGAATTCCATGATAAGTCGATGAGTAAGCGATTCAATATCTGTTTGGCGTAAGTCCCGGCTGGCTGACTGGCTACTTCAATCGGAGCGCCGATTTGTCTGAGGTGCGCTCGCTCTTGCTCGGTCAGATACGCGGTGGAATTAGGCCGGTAGGCGTTGAGAAAGGCCCAATTATATCCGACTGGCTGGCGTTCTATAGCGGATAGATTGATATAGGCCTGGATTTCAACGGCGGTTTTAGAGAGTGGGATGACGACGGCTTGTTGCTCTTTCGAGGGTAAATGGCTCGTCCGCTCTCCCGACGGGAGATGATATCTCGCCCAGCGCCCGCTGCCCTTTCTGATAAGCCGCTTGTTGTCGACCAGGTATTTGAGGCGGTATTGAAGGGTGCGAAGAGGAACCACCGTTTTCAAGGTTTTGCTGATCTCCTGCGTGGTCAAACCACCAGAATGAAGCTGAACAGCAGCTTCGATCGCTTTCAAATTTTCTTCCAACAGGTGTCTGGCCATTAATTTGCTTTACGTTGCGCGTAGATTTTTATGCGCAATTAAAACAGGTGTGTGCGCAACAATCAAGACTATGCGCAACATTGTGGTTATGGCGTTATATAGTAAGAATTTAATGCTAAGTCTCTTTTGAGTATATTTAGGTGCGTTAAAAGAATGAGTTACCCATTTTGTTAATTATCGCGAAAAATTTTAAAATAATCGGATAAATCTACTTTTTCTACGCCGATAGCCATCATGCATTGCAAGAAAAACGTAAACATAAAGCGCCCGCGGGACATCTTACTTCTTATACCATTTGTCGATTGATTAACCCCTATAATGGCTAATTTGTCTTTGAGATCATTATAACTCAGACCACGCTTGGCAAGTTCCGATCTTAAAACATTACTAGCAATTTTTTCCCAATTACCTGAATTACTCATATCTATACCTGCTGGTTTCCGCTATTAACTCGATTGTTAGCTAAGAGGAAGGCGTCTAAAATTCTTTGTCAAAAAACCATTGACCGATGTCGCCATTTGTGCGATATTTAATTCATATAAGCAACATATAGACTGCTTGCGGCACATCGCAAAATGTTGCATCCACTTTGCGATGCTAATCATATCAACCTGGGTATAAATTAATATGACCACCAAAACCATATGGAGCTTTAGCAATGGCTAATCCTATCTTACCGTACATTAACCCAGACGCTTACTATCGCATTGAATCCAAAGATTTAGAGAACCTTCATTTTAAATTAAGCCAGAGCCATTCTATTATTTCCATGTTTTCAGATTGGGTTGTCGATGGTCGTTGCGAACTTAGGCCAGAAAGTCAAACCAAAGTAATATCAATTTGCTATTTACTCCTGGACTTGTTGGACGAAGCCCACAAGGTTTTACCAGAAGTTTAAATAGCTTAAACCTAAAACCCAACACCGCACCCCCTCTCCCGCGAAAGGAGTTTGAATAAAATCTCTGAACCTATTCGCGGGGAGAGGGTTGGGGAGAGTGCCTAGCGCGACTTCTAAATTATCTCTAATTTTTTAAGGATTTTAACACTATATAATAACCACTCAATTTGTGCTCTCTCTTAAGGCTATCCGATGCACACATTTTGTAATTACTAGAAATGCTGAGTACGTCGTTCCTGCTTTACCGAATTATCCTAAAATATCAGCCTATCAAGCAGGAATCTAGTGCCCACCTTTCCAAGGGAACGCACAAATGCTAGTCATAACTGTTTATTGCTACTTCACTTTGTTTGAAAATTAGGCACTGGATCCCCGCTTGATAGGCTGATATTTTAGGATAATTCGGTAAAGCGGGGACGACGTACTCTAATTCTGGCGGCTAAAAAAAATGTGTGCATCCGAGAGCTCTTAAGGTTGTAACCTACGATGCTGCCAAACATCCTTAACATAATCATATTTCAACCGCTGATGAAACCGATCCGAACTTCCCTGCCAAAATTCAATGGAGGCAATGGCCATGTGAAAGGCATGCCATTCGGGAGGACAAGGAATTTCCCCAGCTTGATTCAATTGCTCCAAAACCCCAGCGCGCAAGCTTGCTTCATCGAGCATAGGAATACTGGGATGAACAACCGCGGAGACTGCCTGCCCTTCACGAGGACGCTGGGCAAAGTAGATTTTTGAGCGTTCTTGAGAAAGCTGAGTGATTTTGCCTTTGAAATTAATCTGCTGCACCGTTTCACGCCACCATAAGGTACCTGCCACCTGCGGGTTCTGAGCAAACTCCTTGGCTTTGCGGCTTTTTTCACTGGTTCCAAAAACCACACCCGTGTCATCACAGTCGATTATTAATACGACCCTACTGGAAGATTGATGTTCAGCATTAACGGTACTCAACACTAAATCATAAGGTTCATTGACGTTTAATTGCTCTGCCGTTTGTAGCCATTGTTTCAATAATAACAGTGGATCAGCTGGAGGATTTGTAAAATTGGCGGCTAATGGTTTACCTTGTAGCGACATGGTAATGATCCTTTAAAAAGGCGCTTATGTTAGCATAGCCCTATTTTTTCATACTATTATTCAAGCCTGCAATTCTTCAATCGTAAAAACACGAAATAGAACCGGACTACTCCTGGGTTTTTATTCAATCAGATCAACAGATTTCAGCAAGTCGTCCATGAGCCTATAACACAATTCCTGCGTACCCTGCTTTTTTAATGCGGAAATCTTAAATACCGGCCCTTGCCAGTTTAACTGCTCCACTACAGATCGGCACAATTCATCCGTCATCTCAGGGGGTAGCAAATCAATTTTGTTAAAAACCAACCAACGTTCTCTGGTAGCAAGCTCCGGGCTGAACTTCTCAAGTTCTACAAGAATAGATCGGATAGCCTCAACCGGCTCTAATCCATCTGCAGCGGTTACATCAACTAGGTGTAAAAGTACGCGAGTACGCATCAGATGTTTGAGAAATTGCACTCCAAGCCCAACCCCGTCTGCTGCACCCTCAATCAGACCTGGAATATCTGCGACCACAAAACTACGGTTATGGTCTATTCGTACCACACCCAGATGGGGATGCAATGTAGTAAAGGGATAGTCTGCAACTTTGGGATGGGCCTGGGATATGGCGCGGATAAAACTGGATTTGCCAGCATTTGGGCGACCCAATAATCCTACATCAGCGAGCAACTTAAGCTCCAGACGCAAATTACGTTGTTCGCCTGGGGTACCCTTGGTTGTTCGACGTGGAGCACGGTTGACACTGCTTTTAAAATGGATATTGCCCAATCCATGATGACCACCTTTGGCTACACAGATTCGTTGGCCTGGCACTGTTAAATCACATATCAGCTCCTCAGTATCCGCATCATATACCAAAGTGCCTGCAGGCACCTGTACAATACAATCTTCTCCACTTTTACCTGTACATTGGCTTCCCATGCCATCTTGGCCACGCTCAGCGCGGTGTACACGGCGATAACGAAAATCAGCGAGGGTATTAATATTGGCCACTGTCTCGAGAAAAACACTGCCCCCGTCACCCCCGTCACCCCCATCGGGTCCGCCCCAAGGGATATATTTTTCCCGACGAAAACTCAGACAGCCATGGCCGCCATTACCAGCTTCTACGCGGATGTATGCTTCATCGACAAATTTCATAAGGGTGAATTGATCTGGTTGGGTAAATATTTAAGAATGAGGGCATTGCGGTTAAAAAAACACATTACCGTAAGGAACTAAGATAAGTTAATAGGGGAAACATTGAACCCATTAAAAGTTTTGTTTTAACTGTACCGTTTATGGGCATAAACATAATCAGAATACTTTCTGGTATTTATGCCCTGTCTCACGGGAGGAAGATTAGATAAAAAAGGTAGGCTCAACCACTAAGATTAATTAGGCGCTCTGCTCTTCCTGGCCTTCTTGGGGTATAACCGAGACAAAAGTGCGCGAGAACCGACCTTTGGTCTCAAATCTGACGAAACCATCAACCGTTGCAAATAAGGTATGGTCACGACCCAGGCCGACATTAACACCCGGATGAAAACGGGTACCACGTTGACGAACTAGGATATTGCCTGCAATTACCCATTCATCCCCAAATTTTTTGACTCCCAAGTACTTTGGATTAGAGTCACGACCATTCCGTGTACTACCACCGGCTTTTTTATGTGCCATTTTAATAACCTCGGTTCAGCAGTTTCCCCTGAAAACAGTGGGAAACTTTATTTGAATGCTAGCCAAAAACTATGTTTTGCTTGCCTCTGGAACGCTTTGAGTATATCACCCAGACAACAAATCTGTTACATCCAGATTATTGACCTACTATCTCGGTAATTTTAACCTCAGTAAAATCCTGCCTATGTCCTTGACGACGCATATAATGTTTGCGGCGACGCATCTTGATAATATTGATTTTTTTGTGCCTACCTTGCGAAATAACTTCAGCACTAACCTGGGCTCCGTCAATAAAAGGCGCACCAAGTGTCACATTTTCTCCGTTGGTGAGAAGCAGCACCTGTTTGAAGGCGACAGTATCACCTACTTCGATGGGCAGTTTTTCCAGTTTTAAGCGCTGGCCTTCTGCCACTTTATATTGCTTCCCACCGCTTATAATAACCGCATGCATGGGGTAACTCCGTGATTTTAAACTAAAGGGTTGGGGATTGTAAGACAAAATTTGTTAAGTAGCAACCTGCTTAGTAGCCTGCGAAGTAGAAAATAAAATTATAACTGGAGCTTGACCTTTTCACATCAACGGTGTAATGTTCTAGCCATCATATAAACATTACGTTACAATTATAAAAGGCATGGCTCAATAATCTGAATGACCGCCTGATTATTGCTGAAAAAAAAATATGGAGATTATTTAAGATGAGTAATTCTGCTATGGGCTACCGATTAGTACAAGTTAACATGACTGAAGAAACTTTGAATAAAGTAAGCAAGATAAGGGAACGGTTATGCACCGACACGCGGACAAACTCAATCCGTTCTGCAATAGACATCGCTGATTTAATTATAGATGCAGTTTGCAGCGGAGGAAATGTGATTATTGAGAAAGATGGTATTCAGCACAGATTGTTGATTCCAGGAATTTCTCAAGTAACTTAATATCTATTTGCCAAATAAATTTTGCCAAGGAAAAATGGAGGGCATTTAAATTAGTGATATAACCTTGGAATTTTTTTATGGCTCATAATATAACACAAGTACCCTGCATTGATTTAACCCTAGCAAAAATAGAAGATGACAAAAATTATCAAGCGCCAAAGCTTGAGATTTTTCATTTAAACAATAAACCACCCTTCCTAGATTTGTCCTCTGAGCTACCATCTAAATATTTTATATTTAAACTTTTGAGACTAAACAACCCGTAGGGAATATATAGTTATTTAATGTGAATTTAAGTAATAATAAGGTATCTATGTTTTTAAGTTATTTTTTACACTGACTCATGAAGAATACGAATATTTAGGATTAATTATGCAATTACTTTTTATAGATGAATCTGGAACTATTCCACCAAAGAATAAAATTGGCAATGTAGGTTTCTTTACTTTAGGCGGCATTGTTATTCCAGCAGACATTTGGCATGAAATTAACAAAGAATTAGTCATTTTGAAAGAACGCTTTCAAATTACTGGAGAAATTAAATGGCGGTCTTTTTCACCACAGAAGCCCGGGATAAAATCAAATCCACTATCACATCTTAATGCTGATCAAAAGAAAATTTACGCCAAGAATTATACAAGTTAATTACGAAGTTTAAATCAGTTCGCTTAATATGTGCACTTGTTGACGTTAAAGCTGCTTATAGTATCGACTATGTTGAATGCGAGAATGACTTATATTGGTTTGCTTACAAACAAATAACAGAACGATTTCAATATTATTTACAAGATTTATCTCGTACCATTGGTAGCAAAATTAACGGGATTATTATTTGCGACCATAGGCAACCTAAAGATGACCATCAACTACGTAATTTACATCAAAATCTTTTGTCCGAATCAAAGGGAAATTTTTCGATCTACAAAAATTTAATTGAAGGTGTTTTTATTGCTCCCTCTCATTTAAGCGTAGGAATACAATTATCTGACATGGTGGCTGGAGCTGTCTATAGAAAATTTGCTAGGCAAGATTCGCGTTTTTTTGATCTTATAAAAACATCATTTAGAAAAAATAATTTGGGTGAAATCGACGGGTATGGATTGATAAGATGGCCTAAAAAACAGAAATGACGCCGTGTCAGTAAACCTGTACCTGCTAGTATCGACGCAGTCACGGCGTTACATAAATATACCACAAAGAGGAATTAGCTGTAAAATATAATTTCTGAAACAATTAATTACATCGATTTTTTTCAATAAATTAGTAGATATTAATATATTTAGCCATTTAATAATAAATTAATAACGACGTAAATCTAACCATGTATCAAAACCTTAAATTACGGACAGATATGTCCTTTTTGAAAAAAATATAGCTACCATTCTAAATTACTACAACAATCAGATTCCTGCGACAATTAGTTTCAATTTAATAGCGAAATATTTGGTAAGCTATCAATGATATGTAGAATCCTAATCCAAAAATTAAATCCTGCGCCCATATCAATACCACCCTAATTTTTGACCCTTTTTAAAACACACGTTAAGTAGCAAAATTATTGCACGTCTTGATCATTTGAGGAGATTGGGTTGGTTTTTGCCTACCATGTCTCACGACACAGACAATTACGGTATTGAACCCGTTTGCTTGGCAGTTAACAATAGGAGCAGTTTTTTACATAGGAATAACCCTGCATGTTATTTTTACCCTGGTACTCTAAAAAACAGCCTTTACTCGGCGTAGACATTAACTCACATGCCATCTGTGTAACGGTGCTCACTCAGGATAAAACAGGCTTTATCCTTAAGGACTATGCAAGAACCGTGCTGCCTAGTGGCATCAGCAGTCAGGATACAAAGCATCGGGTAAGCTTATTACAACAAACTTTGGCTAAACTTAGCGTTCAGGTTAAACATGCAGCGCTTGCGGTTGACCATTCAGCCGTACTAACCAAAACCTTAGAAGTTGACGCTAGCCTGACTGAAGAAGAGATTTTGACGCATATACACCAACGCGCAGGCCAGTATCTTAATCAACCTTTACTTGAGACACTACTTGATTTTGAATGCTTAGGGCGCTCAAAGAGCCATCCTAACCTAATAGTCGTAAGGTGGTTAGCCGCCAAAACTCAGGCTATTGCTGACTACATCCATATATTAAAACAAGCCGGCCTCATTACCACTATTGTCGACATCAATTCATATGCTTTACAACGCGCTGCAGACTATTGCTATGGCAAATCATCCCCGGCGTCCCTTAGCCCTTTACTGGAACAAAATATAGCTGTCATTTATATGAGCGGCGAATCAATTTTAGTGACCATCTCAAACGGGAAGACCCCGCAATTTACGATGTGTGAGAATAATAAAGTCTTTGCTACCGACAATACTGAAATTAGCAAAATAATTTCGATGTTTATCTTGCGGACTTTACAGCTGTATTACCAATCAGAGGCTCAAAAACCCGTCACTCTACTTTGTTTTTGCGGCAATATACCTAATCCCGCCATCATAACTGCTATACAGCAACAAACCCAAATCGCCGCTGAACTCGCCACACCGTTTAATTATTTAGGTCGTCCTAAGCAATTAAAGCGAACCGCAGGCCTTATGCGGCACAAAAAAGAAGCTCATTTTCCGAATAGGCTTTCAATAACTGATAAGAACCCCTCATCATCGACGCGCACTCATTCACCACTTGATGCCACACATGAATTCATGTTGAGCGTTGGGTTGGCTATGCGCGTCAATAGTCATCATCATTAAAAAGAATATCTAGCATGGCCATTAATTTACTTCCTTGGCGCGAAAAAAAATGCAAAGAAAAAAAACAACAGCTACAAATTTTTTTTCTATTATGCCTAACAATTACCCTAGTAATCTGGTCATTTTTTTCCATTAAGCATTTTAGGATATTATGGCAGCAAAAGCAGGAGATTAATCTTCTGCAAAAACAAATCAATACTATAAGCCACAGTTATCAAAATTATCTTACGGTTAAAAATCAACGACTGCAACAACTGCAGCAAACTCTTTTTTTAAAAAATGAATTAGCGGTTGATCAGGCTTTGTTACAATTTCTAGAACAACTCGCAGAAAACATGCCTTTTGATATGTACTTAACACAAATACAGAAAAAAAATAATACATTGTATTTTTTGGGAAAATCAATGTCACACGCGAAAATTACAGCGCTGCTCAAACGTCTTAATGATCTGGCTGATAAGGGACAATTTCAACTAACTGAAACTAGCCATCCAGACATATCAAGTCCAGAAATTGATTTTGAATTGATTTACCACCAAACCCTAAAATGACTTCTATGGATTTAATAAATTTACGTACCTATTTGAATGTGCAAAAAATTATTTACCTACCCAAAGCCATACAACTATGCATAGCATTAATCTGCTGCTTATGTATCTGGTTATTTTTATACAAATTTATAACTTTACCCATTAAAACTCAACTCAAACATAATGTTAATTTTATCAACAATTTGACTTTAAAACTAAATGAACAAAATAAAACTTTGCATGCCGAAAGGTCGGAGCTGCATAAAATGGAAGTCGAGCTTAATAATTTTTCAACTACCAAACTTCAAAGAAATAATTTGTCGCTTTTATTAAATGAGTTAGTAGCTCTCGCCGATAAAAATCACTTGGAATTTGACAATATAAAACCGCTATCAGAGGAGAAAAAATTTAATTTGTTGCTGCAACCCATACAAATTTCAACCATCGGTCATTATCCACAAATAATTAATTTTATTTCTCAGCTAACCCATTTTCACTCTATAAATATCTGGGATAACATTACGCTAAAACCTGTCGCAGCTGATATCACGACGGAAAAAGCTTTACAGTTGTCGATGACTATCCATTTTTACTCAAAAGATAATCCTTAATGAACCTAATCATTATTAAAAATTTATTATTTGTTCTTGTTTTACTTCTAGCTATTAATACGATTAGTTATGCTACAAATAAAACTATAGCGACCATCAATACCCGCAATCCTTTTTCTAAATTGGTTTTGGAAACCCCTTCCAATTACTCGGATGCACCCCCTTTGACCCGTTACCCTCTGAGCAAACTTGCGCTTTGTGGAGTCTTCCAGCAACAACATGAATCATTGGCCATCTTGCGGGACCAAGACGGTAGTCTGTATCCCTTAAAAACAGGTGATGTGGTCGGCCTTGAACAAGCAAAAATCACTGCGATTTTTCCCGATAAAATTTTGCTGGCCTTGCCAGGTGATGCGGCAAAGAATTCATTGGGTTCTATTATTTTACAGTTACCCTAAAGAGCCCAGCACAAATGCATACCATTTCGCAACTCCAGTCTAGGAAATATCTATTTCAAATAGTTATCTGCATTTTTATTTTTCTTTATCCCATCATATCATTAGCAAACACAGAATCGTTGGCTAGCTATGCTCAGTCGCAAAACGATCGCCTTTCACTTAATTTTCACGATATCCCAGTACGTGATTTATTAGAGCTGTTGGCAGAATTCAAAGGTATCAATTTGATTTTAAGTGATTCAGTCCTTGGAAATATTACCTTACGACTGGAAAAGGTTACCTGGGAACAAGCATTGAATACCATTTTGCTTATGCAAGGTTTAAGCAAACAACAACATGATTCAATTTTGTTTGTCGCTCCAGTGCAGGAAATAAACTCGCATGAACAACAAAACCTCCAGACTCAGCAATTAACCAATACCTTAATTCATATTAACTTTGCCAAAGCGGCTGATCTGGCAACTTTATTACAAGACAAAACTAATAATTTATTGTCGGAGCGCGGTAGCATCATCGCCGATGCGCGCACCAATACCCTCTGGGTAAAGGACTCTGCAATGCAAATACCCCAGATAAAGGAATTCATTCATGACATGGATGTACCCGCCAAACAGGTATCCATTGCAGCACGTATCGTCAATGTAGATGAAGACTCTGTTGAAGAATTGGGACTTAAATTCGGCACTATTACTGCAGCGGGATCTGCAAATAACAATCAACTTCATATGGATATGCCCCTTGGCATTGAAGATATAGGGCATTTTACCGTTGCCATTGCCAGATTAGGAGAAGGCACATTGTTGGACTTAGAATTATCAGCACTGGAACGTGAAGGGCGTGCACGGCTTATCTCCAATCCAGAGCTAATTACCTCTGACCGTCAGCGTGCCTCTATCGAATCCGGGCAGGAAATTCCCTATCAAGAAAAAACTTCTAGTGGCGCCACAAGCATCTCCTTCAAAAAAGCTGTACTTAGTCTGGAAGTAACCCCCGAAATCTCCCCCGGCAACAAAATTTTGCTTAACCTCACTGTAAACCAGGATAAGATCAGCCCCCTGTCGGTTAATGGAGTTCCCGCTATCAGTACCCAACAAGTTCAGACCCAAATTCTAGTTAAGAATGGCGAAACCATCGTATTAGGGGGTATTTATGAAGAGAGCGACAGCCATATTCGCGAACGTATCCCATTTTGGGGCTCCATACCTATCTTAGGTTATTTATTCACCAACAAACAACACCATGCACAACGCAAAGAATTGCTTATTTTTGTAACACCCAGAATTATTGATGACCGTAGCACCCGTTTTTAAATTTCTACCGCAACTGTGCAGCTAACTTTACAGCTTCGGTGAAAAACGGAGGGCATTCGAATAATAATTGAAAGTATTTGGGTTATGTGAATGTTTAAAAGGCCATAAGTTCTTATAACTTTAAACTTGAGTTAAGTGCTTCATATCAATGAGATTGGTCACTGCAGCATCTAAACCTTGTCCAGGTATTTTTTGCCATGCCATCCATGTTGCCACTTGGACTTTACTTCTGTGTATTTCTTTAAATTTCAATGGCTTTGGCAGGTTGCCTACCACGTTGATAGCGTGTTCAAAAAGAGAAGTTTCTTCACTTTTTATAACAGCCTTAATCCAATCTTCCGCCATTCCTTCCAAGCGATTATCTGGCATGACCCATAAACCAACATCATTAAGCCCATCAGGATGGTTGAATAAAATTCCATAAGAATTCTTATTTGATTTTTCATATCCATTTTTTTTTATAACTTCTTCAGCTTTTTGAAACGTGTTGTCGAATCCCCAACCATCGGAGATATAATCAGCATCCATAACTATCGCTAAATGACTAGTGCTTCCATCGGGAAGATTTTGCATATATATTGAAAGGATGTCGCAAGCACCTACTTTTCCATTTTTCTCAGCGCCAGAATCCAGTGGTGTATAAATCTTAATTTCAACATGATTCAAAGATATTTTTTTTAGCAGCTCTCTAAAAAATTGTTTATCACTCTCGCCTTCAACCAGTAAAATCTTTTCACTCATTAGCTTATCTCACCTCAACGTCTGATTGAGTGATAACTGCTAAATCATCAAATTCTGTAGCAATTATTTTATCTTTGTCACTTGTCCTCACGCTGCGGCCAACACGAAATAATACGCCTTCCGAATCCTTTTCTTTACGTGCTACTTTTATAAAACTTTCGACGCAATCCCAGCTATGAGTGGTGGCAAAAACTTGAATATTGAGTTGCTTAGCCAAATTAAACAACCAATTCCAAACTTTCTCCTGAACACTGAAATGTAAACCATTTTCAAATTCATCAATTAGCAGAAAACCACCTTTAGCAGGGAAGACTTTTATAGCCAATTGTAACACTCGTAACATCCCATCACCCATACTATTTAAAGGAACCGGTTTTTTAATGCAAGCCATTTTTACTTTGGCAGAACGTTTGAAATTCCCTTTAAAATCCTTATTTTTTACAAAAGCAATATTTTCAAAATCATCGTCAATAAACTTCAATACAGTCCGTGTGGATCTTTCATATTCAGTAAATATAATTTTATCCCACTCATCGGCCAATTCGTCTAAAGAAACAAATTGTGTGGGAATATAACTGCAGGGAAAAGTTTCTATAGTTTCACCTAATGAACCAAGTAATAAACCTCTTGAGGCAAAAGTTTCTATAGTTTCATCTAATGAACCACGCAATAAACCTCTTGGACGAAGAGGGTCATCCAAGTAAATCACGAATGTTTTATTGTTCTTGGATACGCGAATGGCGTGAAAAATATTTCCGTTTTGTTCTCCGTGTAGGTCTAATTTTGGAATTTGTTTTCTACGCATTCGAACTCTTTCTGTACCATCTTCATCTATAAATTTTTCTTCAATTATTCCCATATAAGCATGGTGTAATCTAAGAGAGTCAGATGAATTTTCAGTTGACCCAATTAAAATAGCTTCTGCTTCGTTATCTGGAAAACATCGACCTGTAAAAAAAGATTCAAAGGGTAATGCACCATCATCATTTTCTCTTTCTTTATTACTCATCTGATATTTTTCGTCATGGTCATCTGCAATTTCAGTTAGCAATAAACGATTAGCATTACCTGCGTAAATTCTTAATGCTTCCAGAACTGTACTTTTTCCTGAATTATTTTTTCCAACGATGAGATTAACACGTCCCAGCTTCTTAACTTTAAAATCTTCAAGTACCCTAAAATTCTTTATGTGCAATGAAGTGAGTTTCATGGAGTAATATTCCTAGATAACTAAAGAACAACATAATTACTTCTATTTTAGTTGGCTAATTTTTCAATTGTTGTTATTCTAAAAATAAATTTTAGCGTTTCATTTGAAATTATTAGTATGCCGACAAAATTTTGGGTGAAAAAATTGATGCTATCAGAAAGCCGCTTTAAAGGAAAGTGAAGGAAGTGGACTTTTTTTCTTGCTTTAACGACTATCTAACAACATAAATCTTTGTCAAAACACTGCTTACTTGTAGTTTTTGACCAAAATTCACCATTCCTCCTAAAATTGCTAATGCCTAAATTCGGATTAAGGCAGCAAAACAAGCTATCCATTATCTACCAATTGCTCCCACTATTCTAGGAGAGGAGTTCTATAGCAAGTGATAATCTGTTCCATACTCTACGTTAAATCAGTCGTAAACAAGGCAATCCACTGCTTACGGTAAAACATCCAGACAATTTTTACTGGTGTTGTTCGTCCATCGTCAGCTCATAAAATTCGGCCTTCAATTGCAGGAGGGATCAGTTTCCAGATCAACCGCCACAAAGTTTCCCAGGCCAATTTTGGGGAAGCCATGAAAATGTAAAAAAGCATCTCGCAGCCACTTCAAAACCAATACATTGACTAGGCTTCATAGTAAACTTGAGGTTCTGCAGGCTGTATATGACAAAATAATGGATAATAGCATATAGATAAACCATGTCCCTCGTTCTTTAATATCTTTAAATTTGTTTTGCAATGGGCCTAGCAATGATCATAAAATAACATCTAAAAGCTCCTTTTTGGTTATCGTGCTTTGATTTATAGGCTAAATCAATGATACTAAATTGGCGGCTTCTTTTTTAATCAAAACCGTGAAAAAAACTTCAGTTTAAACCTAATTCAAAAATTTCTGTAAGCCAATGAGTCTATGAAATTTTGATTACTAACAAGCAAATATACGCGACACAAAATTTTCCAAAGAGTGAACTTAGGCTCTGTCAAACAATAACTTATATTTTTAACGACCGGATGAGACTCAGATTTGCAGGAAAAATGCGCGCATAGTTATTTTATATACGTGTTTTTCTACATCATCCGCTGGCGAAGATGGCTCTTAGATGGATGCTGAAATATTAGCTATTGTTTGACAAAGCCCTATAGCGGATAGGAGCAAGAGAATAAAAAAGGTGATAGCAATGACCGAAGAAAAAAGAATCCCTATTTTTACGCAAAGAAAAAAAAATGCGGAGAATATACGCTCTGCAGAAATATTGCAGGAATATTCAACAGAGGTTAATAATGCGAAAAATATATTAGCAAAAGCAGCCTGGGATCGTGCTTTCCTGCATTATGAAAGCGGCAATATTGATCGAGCAGTTTCAGATCTCGACTTAATTATCAACTTAGCTCCCAATGAAATTAATCCTTTGGATGAAGTTGAATTAGGTTTTTGGAATCACTTTAGCAATTATCTGGCTCAGGCTTACTTGCAGAGGGGGATTTGCATAGTTTTCCAGGGGCGCTATGAAAAAGCGATTGAAGATTTTACAAAATCTATCAAGCTCCTGCCTTCTTCACAAGCGCATCATCACTGCAAATTAGCTACTGCTGCGATAAAAAATTTGCAGCAAAACCAAGAAAATTCTGTAAAGTTAAAAGAATATAAAGAATTCCCCTTTCCCAAAAATGATCAGTTAATGGCAGAAAATTATGCCAAACTTGCGCTTCTTGAACAGAATAAAGAGGAGTTTCATAAAGCATTATTATTTTATTCTGAGGCGATTCGGCTTCAACCCAATATACACTCTTACTATCATAATCGTGCTTTAGTTCATCAAAAAATATCCCCTTCATCTGCAGAAGCCATTACCGATCGGCGTATGGTGGCAACTTTACTTCTAGAAAGCAAAAAACCCTCCTTGCCTCCTTATCCACTAGGAGCTCAAGAAACTGAAAGCTTACCCACGACGCTGACTCATTACATAGGAGGTTTCGAAGATTCTGCAACTCTTCATGCGCACCTTCAAACTAATAAAGCAAACCATTTCGTTTTAACTCCTTTAATGAATAAGAGGCGATTGGATTTGGCACAAGTGGAGCAACAATGGAATGAATTAAGTCAGATCAAAAACATTAAAGAATTTTTTAAACCTGGAAAGGAGCCCGCAGCGGAGGATTTACCTTTTTTATTAGGGAACAATCATAAATTACGTGTGCTTTTATTGCAGAATGCGATTATAAAAAACGCTTTTGCATTGATTCGTTTCCTTAAACATCATGGATTGGATATCAATAAGCCTTGGATTGAAAACTTTACGGTTTCAGTCACTCGCTGCAAAGGACACCGTGACTTTCGAGAAATATATCAGGATATAGAGCACAGACAACGTGAAAATACTGCTATCGATTTAGCGATTAAAACAGAACCATTTCCAGCCGAAGCAATACTACGCATGCTAAATTTAGGATTTATTGTTGATAAAGGTTTTAATGCCAGCATCTTATTAGGCGCATATAAATTACTGGCACAACAAAGATCACTGGATATCGCTAGATCATGTTTGGTTGCAGCAGGGAAACTCATAATGCTTGGCTCCAATCAAGAACTTGATAAAATTCCTAATGCCAGATTGTCTATTCTCATCAAGGCAGGTGAATATATTGCCAAGCCGTTTATTAAGAGAATGGAAGTTATTTTTTTAATCAGGGAACTCAGATTAATCATACCAAGCAAGCTAAATCCTTTAGCAGACAAACGCGACTTAACATATATTGAAGCGGCTATTGCACAGTTGGAAAAACTTCTTCATGCGAAGGAACTGACGGCTGCACAAATAGCACAATTACAAGAAATTAAGTTGGATTTAATAGTTCATTCACTACCTATAGCAGGCCAAACACCTAGCAACTTACGTCTTCTGTTAGAAACGTTACGGAAGGAGTATCCAACCATTTTCCGGCGAGAGACTGAAGAGCAATGTGATCATAAATTGAAACCTCTGTCTTCAACGACAAACTTTGCTCCTTCCCGCAATCTAAACTCTTCAAGGAGTTCAGCTTCCCCCAGCTGTTCAAGCTCATCTAGCAACATGAGTTCATCTAGTTTTTCGACTTCGATAAGTCAAACCTTTTGGGAGAGTGGGCAGAAAAATCAGCTGCCGGACTCTGAATCCCATACCCCTGATTTTACCGAACCGAAAACCCCAAACAATCTCGTTATGGAGTAGAATGTAAGATTGATGCAAGCGTTTGGCCACTTCATCAGAACAGACACAAATAGTAGATTTTTTAAGGTGAGATTGAGAAAATGATTGTTTCCAGGTAACTACTCGTACGTCGAGCAGTTACCGTTTCCACCTAATGATGGAATGCGGATAAATTTCAAACGCTTTGAGTATATTGACCAAAGAAAAGCTGAGGACAAATCCCCAGCACTTATCCTCGCCATCGCGGCGAGATAGTTTTATGAGTTTAAGGAGATCACCACCATGTCCGAATCCATCGCAACCCATTCAGATAATCAAGGCTTTCTTGCCACCAGCTATTTCGCCCCCTCAAAAATAACTACCGGGCCGGGCATCATTATGCTGCAGGAAATTTTTGGGGTAAACAAAAGCATGAGGACCTGCGCTGATCGTTTTGCTGCAGCTGGTTATAATGTGCTAGTGCCAGACTTGTTTTGGCGTTTAAAGCCGGGAGTACAATTGGGTTATACCGGGAAAGATCTTGAAGACGCTTTTAATTATTACCATCAATTTGATATCGAGTTGGGGTTAGCGGATATCAATACCGCCATTACACATTTGCGGGCAAACCCGAATTGTCAGAATAAAATAATCGGATTAGGTTTTTGCCTAGGCGGCAGACTAGCCTATCTTGCTGCAGCAAAATATCCCCTCAGTGCTTGTGTAACATTTTATGGTGGCCGTATTGCTGAGGATTTGCAAGAAGCTAATGAAATCCACTGCCCTATTCTTATGCATTTTGCGGAAGAAGATGAAACCATTCCGCCTGAACAAGTGGAACGAATTAAAGCTGCTTTCAATGGCCGACGTGACGTACAAATCGAGATCTATCCAAAAGCAAGCCATGGCTTCTTTAATTCAGATAGAACCACATATAATATCGCTGCTACTGACGTAGCGTTCCAGAGAACCCTAGCCTTCTTGCAGCATTATGTAAATCACTAGTTTTGTACCGAGCCGCGACCGTTAGGGAGCGTTTAAAGCAGCTCCCACAAACGCTCCCTAACAGTCGCGGCTCGGTATACACGACTATCTTCGGCTTAAGTTAATTTAGGCAATTCTCCCAAATAGGACATTAATTGTTTGAGTGGTATTTTGGTGTAATCCTTTTCTACATTATAAGTTATTTGTCCCTTAACCTGTACGTTGTAATGCTTATTAAGCAATCCATGGAAATGCGGCGAAGCAACAATAACCAGCTTATCGTCAGGATGACCACCGCAGATTTTTATAACTATTTTTGCTAATTCTTGCGCAAAACGATCCGCTTCAATTTGTTTAGGATCACTTTCAACAAAAGCTCCGCGACCAATGCCAGTTGCGCGGGATTCAAAATGACCTGAACGATCGGAAACTAAATCCAGTCGTTTTTCTCGGCTTTCGGGATGGATGTATTCATTTATCAAATCCATTCTTTCACCTAATCGTGTTGTTTTATACAATTTTGCTTCGCTTGAATTTGCTACCAGAACATGTGTATTTTTTGAATTTAAACCAACCATAACTTAATGACTCCTCTGATATTTCCCCGTTAATTCCCCTTGTCCTAAAATATGTTGTTTAAGTGCACTTGTTACTTCTGCAATGGTTGCGCCCGCAGGTAAATTTAATGTTCCATCTACAGCATAAAGTTTAAAATTATAACGATGCGTACTGTTATATGGCGGACAAGGACCACTATATTGAGCTTTCCCCCAGCTATTTTTTCCTGTAATTGAACCTTTAGGACCTTCTTTAGCGGAGGTTAAATTTGTTAGATTAGCGGGGATGTTAAATAAGATCCAATGCGTCCATACTCCGCTTGGAGCATCTGGATCATCTAAAATGAGTGCAAATGATTGAGTCCCCACCGGCACTGCTGACCACTCTAAGTCGGGGGGTATATTTTTGCCATCGCAGGTATACACAGCTGGAATTTTCCCCGCATTAGAAAATACAGTACTGGTAAGTGTCATGGCCATAGCTGAACTCCCATAGACCAATCCGATTAGGACCAAGGTTATTATTCTTCTCATCATATTTATCTATCTTTTAAAAATATTTGTCCCATATAAAAAGCATATATCATATTTAGGCTATTTGCTGGTTAAATAATAAAGAAATAATAAAGAAGAATCCGGCTCGAATTCTTCTTTAATTACCATAATGACACACAAAAGTTGTCAATTTTCGCATAACAGTTGCAGCAGCCTGATTAGCGGCTATAACCCCTGAATAAGGATTTGCTTGTAGCGTAGGAACCACGGACTCAAAACGGCGCTGCGCAACGACATGCTGAGTGGCGCTATCGACTATCGTGGCTAATAACACCAGGCGCACCTGGCTTATATTGTCAATAAACTCTTGTCGCAAAACTAATAGTTGGGTATCCAATGTTAAATCCGTAATACCAGTAAAAGGAGCGGACGCCACAGCACGGAAACATCCACTGTTATGGAGCTTTTGTTCCATCAGGGGCGCCAATATTTCTGCAGGCGGGGAGACCCAATGATTATTGGCATAACTACTCAATTCATAGGGTCTTATCATATAGATCATATTAGCTGTGTCATATCCTGGGCTGGCAACGGGTGCAGCGACTAAAAGTGTGCGTCCCTGGCCTGCAGTCCTAGCTTTGCCGGTTTCTGGCAGATTGAGAGTATAGTTATTGGCGGGAGGGGTTTTGACTGGTCCTAGAATTGAGCAGCCGGTGATACTTAATAGACTCATACTCAGAATGGCTAAGCAACCCCATATCCCTCGCTTTCGCAACACCACCGATGGACTTTGATATTTTGTCATTTTGTTCTCCAGTCAGCCAAATGGCTGACGGTGTTATTCCCCGGGCCCATTTGGCAGCGGAGTTTGTCCTCGCACTAGTGCGCTGGGATTGCTCTTTAAAGTGGTGGTCAGCTGTCGCATATTACCCATGACATCATTGATCTGTTTAACCATCTGCAGAATGCTAGGCAATGTCTGTTGTGTGATTGACTGCACTATGCCCTGACTTTGCCGAAAGGTATGGGTAACGCTATCGAATGTATCTACAATGCGTTGCGAATTCTGGGCAAAGGTATCTGTAATGTCGGAGATATTTCGTAGGCTATCACGAATCGCCCGTTGATTTTCAGAATTAAATGTATTTTCTAATACCTTTTTTAATTCTTCCGTACTATCAGAAAGTGTAGTGAGTACCGTGCTCAATTGTACTAAAAATGAGGGGGTGGAAGGAATAATGGGATATAAATTCCCTGGCAGGACTTTTAACGGTGGTGCTTTTGCTGCCTCTGCTTTTAAACCCACATAAGTAATACCTGTAAGTCCCTGCGACATTAACATGGCAGTGGTGCTTTGGTTTATTGGTGTGCCTTCGTTAATTGCTAACAGTAAGCGAACTTGCTGGGGATTGTCGGGATTTAAATTGATATCACTCACATTCCCAACATCAACCCCGTTGAATTTTACCGGCGCCTGCAAGCTTAAACCAGATACCGGTTCGTTCATGTAGACCATGTAAATTTCATGCTCCGTGCGTTGGCCGGCCGATAACCAAATGATCCCGATTAGTAATATTGCCATTAAAATAACGACAAATGAGCCAACAATGATGTAATTGACTTTAGGTTCCATTGTTTTTCTCTGGTCTCAAATATTTTTGGGAAGTTGTACTGCCTTGAGGCTTTCTAGCTCTATATCCACTAAAAAAAGCTTGAATTAAGGGGTGTGGATGCTTTACCAACTCTGGCATAGGGAGCACCGCTAATACCTTGCCTTCCCCCAAAAACGCCACTCTATCAGTAACGTGCCATAAAGAGTCCATATCATGCGTGACCATCACCACCGTCAGCCCCAAGCCTTCGCGTAACTGTAATATTAATTCATCTAATGCTTCGGCACTTTGGGGATCCAGTCCCGTGGTTGGTTCATCCAAAATCAACAATTCGGGATCTAAGGCAATGGCACGCGCTAAACCCGCGCGTTTTTGCATACCACCACTCAATTCCGAAGGGTATTTTGTTCCCGCATCCACGCTCAATCCCGCCATGACGATTTTTAAATTTGCCATTTGTTCTTGCATGGCTAATGGCAAATGCGTAAAAGTACGTAATGGAAACCGTACATTTTCGCGCACGGTGAGGGAACTGAACAGTGCATTATACTGAAACAGAACCCCCCATCGTCGACGCACCGCTAATGATTGAGCGACCGAGCAATGCGTAATCTCTGTGCCAAATACCCGAATATTACCCGCTGTGGGGCGCCTTAACATCAATATACTTCTCAGTAATGTGGTTTTTCCACTCCCACTACCACCGACAATAGCGAGTATTTCCCGCTTATTTACCTTCAGGTTAAGGCCGTTATGAACCCACTGTCCCCCGAGGTTATTCTTTAAGTCAGAAACTTCAATCACAGGGGTTTCATGTTCAGTCATTGTTCATTCTCTAATTTATTCAGCGAATTATAACTCGATTCAGCCCATTATTTTTGTAAGCATTGGGAGAAACCGTCGCAAACTCGGGTTATTTAGAGGACAACACCCGCTAACGACAGAATTATATACTTTGCCAGGGCAAAATAAGGGAAAAAATAGCATCCGCCACAATGATCAAAAATATGGCTTGCACTACGCTTTTAGTCGTTTGCCTACCAATACTATCCGCGGTATAAGACACACGGAATCCTTGAAAACAGCCAACGCCGGCAATAATTAAGGCAAATACTGGACCTTTAATTAATCCATGAAAAAACGTACTTAATTGAACAACTTGAGGAAATTGCGTAATAAAATTATAAAAATTTATACCTAGCATGCGTTTGGCAATAACCATACCGCCGAATAGACCAAAAATATCAGCCCAAATAATTAGTAGCGGCAAAGAGACCATTAGACCAAATACTTTTGGTAACACCAAACGGTTCAGCGGTGATAAGCCCATGGTACGCAAAGCGTCAACTTCCTCGTTAACTAACATGGTACCCAACTGCGCAGTAAAAGCTGAACTGGTGCGACTAGCAACGATTATGGCGGTAATTAACGGTGCAAACTCTTGCAGTATCCCTATGCCCAACATGCTAATAATATAAACATTCGCGCCATAGGCTTTTAATTGTTGGCCCATCTGATAAGCTAACACTACACCAATTAAAAAACACAATAAGCCAACGATAAATAATGCTCTAAACCCCGTCTCATCGATTGCATTGAGAAAACTACGCCACTGAATATGTGCGGGACGCCGCAAATTATTCAGCACCGTAGCGATAAATTCTCCCAAAAAAGATAGCAACTCCACTCCTTCATTGGCCCAGAACATCGTTTTTCTGCCAATTTCGGCCAGCCAGAGTTTTTTGGGAGGGATAGGGAGTTCTTTTGTTTTTTGCGCTTCTTCTTTTACTAAATTGAATAGTGACAAATGCTCTTCATTAAAACCTGATAGCTCCACGGTTTTACCACTTTGTTCAAGAGACTGGGTAAATTGATATAAAACCCAGGCTCCAGCGCTATCCATACTGGAAATTTCCTGACCGTTTATCACTGGATGTGCTGGGACTTTGGACCTAAGCCTATTAATCTGATCAGCAATCGGTTCAATGTCGGAAAGAGTCCATCTACCAGCGCACTGTATCTCGCGGTTTTGCGCATCTACGTTGATAGTAGCTTTACGCTCTGTAGTCATCAGAGTTTGATTCGCAGCTCTTGGATTAAATGTGCAATTGCCTTAGCACGATGGCTTATTTGATTTTTGATCGCAGATGGCAACTGGGCTGCTGAACAGCCGTGGGAAGGCACAAAAAATAAGGGATCATATCCGAAGCCATTGTCTCCTTGGGGAGTCATTAAGATGCTACCTTCCCAGGAACCTTGACAAATGAGTGGGCTAGGATCGTGGTCATGTTTAAGAAAGGCAAGTACACATTGAAAACGAGCAGTACGCTCTTCTGCGGAAGCAGCAATTAAATCGCTAAGCAGTTTTTGTCGATTTTCTGCAAAATCTACCTTAGGCCCCGCATAACGGCCTGAATAGATGCCAGGCGCGCCATTTAATATATCCACTTCTAATCCGGAATCGTCAGCTAACGCGGGCAAGCCAGTGTGCTTTGCTGCATTACGTGCTTTTAACAAGGCATTTTCAACAAAAGTCAGACCGGTTTCCTCTATTTCAGGCACGCCCAAATCAGACTGAGGAATAATGGAGATATGGATATCTCCGAGGATTTCGCGAAACTCCTTCAATTTACCTAAATTATTACTTGCTAATACAACTGGAGGAGGATTTTTGTGAATCATTTAATGACCTGTTGTCATAAGTGGGGGAGTTTAAGCTGATTTGACTGATTATATATTAATTTTGGTTTTTAGGCATCTGTTGAGGATGATAGTCCAGGGGGGCTTTGGTGAATAATTCGTTCCCATTTATGGAAAAGCACTGTATCCCGCCAGGGGAGAGGGGATTATAGGGAGCAAAGGTTAATTACTACAAAACCCCATAGTCACTCGATCCAACGAGGCTAAATCTCGATGCGTGGCCACTTTACTGAATCCCCCTTCCCTCATAAGCTGCCTAACCGCTGCGCCCTGATTGTAACCATGTTCCAATAGCAAATACCCCCTGGGTAACAACCACTCAGGCGATTCGGAGATGATCCTACCTATGGCATCAAGGCCTTCTGCTCCCGCCACCAGAGCAGCCTCGGGTTCAAATCGTAAATCGCCACTTAGGAGATGAGCATCGTTTTGGGCGATATAAGGTGGATTGCTGACGATGGCATGATATCCACGTTGTGGTAATGCAGCACACCAAGATCCGCAAAAAAAAGCCACATTGGATAATGTTAATCGAGCAGCATTTTCCTTTGCCACTTGCAAAGTGGCAGGAGATTGGTCAGTAGCAGTTAACTGCCAATGGGGGCGTTCAGTAGCAATCGCCAGAGCCACAGCGCCAGAACCGGTACCTAAATCAGCGATAGTTTGTCGTTTATTTTCCGGCAAAATCCGCAAAATGAGTTCCACCAATAGTTCGGTCTCAGGCCTAGGGATAAGCGTGTCTGGAGTGACTTTCAGAGATAAGGTCCAAAATTCTTTTGCTTGCAGGAGATAGGCGGAAGGTTCTCCCGCTGCACGCCGCCGCCCTAAACGTTCTATTTGCAGCCATTCTTCAGGACGCATTTGTCGCTCAGGATAGGCTATTAACACACTACGGGACACGTCCAGAATATGGGAGACAAGCAATTGGGCTTCCAGATGCGGATTGGTGGTGTTGTGCAACAGTTTGCGGGTTTGTTCAAGGGCAGTAATGTATTTCATCGCAGCCATATTAAGACAAGATAATTCATAATTTTTATGTTCATTCTCCTGACATCTCAGCCAACAAATCTGCCTGATATTCACGAATTAAGGGTTCAATTACATCCGCCAAGCCCCCTTCCATGACTTGGTCTAATTGATACAGCGTTAAGTTAATGCGGTGATCGGTGACTCGTCCTTGGGGGTAATTATAAGTGCGTATACGTTCGGAACGGTCACCGGTACCCACCAGGCTGCGGCGGGTTTCACTACGTTCGCGCCGTTGTTTTTCCTGTTCACTGGCTAACAAGCGCGCATTTAATAGGCTCATAGCGCGCGCACGATTTTTATGCTGGGAGCGTTCGTCCTGGCATTCCACCACTGTGCCAGTAGGTAGGTGCGTGATACGAATGGCAGATTCAGTTCTATTGACGTGTTGACCCCCTGCGCCTGAGGCTCGATAAGTATCTACGCGTAAATCGGCTGGATTAATTATAATCGTATCGACTTCCTCTACTTCGGGAAGAATAGCTACCGTACAAGTTGAAGTGTGGATTCGCCCTTGCGCTTCTGTAACAGGCACCCGCTGCACCCGATGTGCGCCTGACTCAAATTTAAGCCGGGCATAAACATCCGTGCCCGAAATGCGCGAGATAACTTCCTTATAACCACCCTGTTCACTGGAACTTTCCGAGATCACTTCTAACTTCCAGCCTTGTTGTTCAGCATAACGCGTATACATGCGCAACAGATCTCCAGCAAAAATAGCTGCTTCATCGCCCCCCGCCGCAGCGCGGATTTCTAAAAATACATTGCGCTGATCATTGGGGTCTTGAGGTAGTAATAAAATTTTCAGCTGTTGTTCCAATAAATCTAGCGTCTGCTGCTGTAACGTCATTTCTTCTTCTGCTAATTGCTTCATATCAGAATCAGCTTCTGTTAACAGTTTTTGTGCGCTAACAAAAGATTCTGTAGCAGCTATGTAGGCTTTGTAAGATGCGGCAATGGGTTCTAATTGTGCGTATTCTTTGGAGAGGGAACGGAACCTGTTCTGATCAGCTATCACCTGAGGATCACCGAGTAAATGCGCCAGTTCTTCATGACGTTCTGTCAGTGATTCAAGTTTGGTTTGTAAGAAAATTTTTTTCATTGTGAATTGCCAAGCTGGGAATTTAAGATATACATAAGGCTCTGTAAAACAATAACTTATCTTTTTAGCGCCCAGCTGAGGCTCAGATTTGCAGGCGGGAGGGTGTAGAAAAATGCGCGCATAGTTGTTCTATGTAAGTGTTTTTCTATACCCTCCCGCCTGCGAAGATGAGTCTTAGATGGGATGCTAAAAAGATAAGTTATTGTTTTACAGAGCCTAAGTGTTTGAGTGTGGGTGATTTGACTGGCTGTCATCCTGCGGGTTAACAGTCAACCCGCAGGATGACAGCCCCTATTCAATCGCTAGAAATCAGCTTCAATCCATCACGATAACTCTCCAATGCAGCAGATTTTTCTCCAAGATGTTCTAAAACCTCTCCTTGGGCAATATAAACTTCTGCGTTTGGCTGTCGTTTATTACTAGCCTCGAGATAGCTGCGCGCTTTTCCCCATAAGCGATGTCGCATGCACAATTTACCAAGACACAATAAAAGGGCAGCATTATCAGGATTTTTTGTCAGCCAGATTTCGGCTCTGGATAATTGACGGGCTGAATTTTCACTCACAACTTTGGCATATTGCTGCAGTAACAATGGATCTAAGGATCTTCTTAGCCTTGATTTAAGAAGTGATTCAGCCTTTTGCTGACTCCCCTCTTCAATTAAGAATTCTGTATAAGTGGCTAATACTTTTGGCTCTTTACGCATATAGTCCGGTAGCGTATGCCAAATCTGTTCTAAGGACTCCGGTTGATTGGTTTCCCGAGCTTTCACCATTAACGCCAAATAAACTTTGTGCTCCAGTTCAACTACTTCACCTTCTGCAAATAAATGCTGCTGCTTCAATTTTGGCAGCAATCGATGGAGCTGTTCCCAGTTCTGCTGAGCGTAATAAATTTGTTCTAAACTTTTCAATAGAAAGGGGTGGCGCGGTGAGGATGCTTGCAAGCTGGATAAGGATTGTAATGCAGCATCCCATTGCGCACTTTCAATATACCAGCGGACTTGTGCCCTTGTGATTACCAGTAATTGCGATTTGTCAGCCACTTGTCGCGCCTGTTCCAGGTACTGATCACGACGGGCATAATTTTTTTGCCCTTGTGCTGCTTCTGCTGCACCCAAATAGTTGAGAACTCCTTGTGGCTGTTGCTTGGCTGCTTTAGACAGATCCAACTCTGCCTTATGCCAATTCCCTGCCAGTAGCTGGTAAATGCCCTGTTCAGTCAAGTGCTGCAATTTAGCCTTATGGCGACGCTTTCCCCAAGCGCGGAATCGCCCAGGAATATGATAGGTACCCCGCATCAGCTGCCATAACCAATACAGCACTGCCAATAACAGTAACAATACAAAAAGTGCCAACCAAAATGAAGTCTCTATGCGGGTATTGGCAATTCCAATCAGCACATATCCTGGATGGCCATGCATCAGTATGCCTAGCCAAACAGCCAGTAGCAGCACAATGAAATAAATAATCAGTTTTTTCATGTAGCAGGGTCCGGTTTGTAAGCTGTCATCCTGAGCCTGGTTGCAGTAATTTTTCAATAGCCTGCAAACTCTGAGATAAGTCGGGTGACGCGGGACTGATATCTATAGCCAAGAGATTATTTAATAACCCTTGTGCAGCCTTCACTTGAGCACTATCTGCCGCAAAATAACGTGCTATCCAACTTCTAGCCTGCGCTAAGCTTTGCTGATAAATCATGCGCTGATGATGAAGCGCTGCCCACTGCGCCATGGTAAGTTGCGCCTGTATATTGGCTACCACAAAAGCAAAAGCATCCGGCGGTAATAAGGGAGCTAATTGTGCACCATCTTGACGTATTACAACTAATTCTTTGAGACTTTCCCACACCTGTAATGCTATTTCTTTTGCCTTGTCACTCCAGGATGCTGTTGGGGAGACAGTGGTAACTGCTGTGCTATTGATTTGTGGTTGCTGTTCCGGCTTGTTGGAAATTTTGGGTACCTGCGGCAGTTTCTCTATATTTTGCTTCAAGGTATTTAATCTGACGATTATACCCACTAAATCCACTTGCGGAGCGGTATTCAAGGTGGAAATATCGTCAGCCAAGGCTTGGCGCACCGGCCAATAAGCAGAATTATTGCTATCTGCCAATTGTTGATCAGCAGCTTGTAACAGTTTTCGCGCTAAAGAAACGTTATTATCAACCGTCAAGTTTAATGCAGCCAGCTTAACCAAATAATCCACTTCAGATAGCAGCCAATCTTTAGGCTTTGCCTGTTGCTGTACTTGGGTTTGCAATTGTTGCAATGCCTGTTTAGTACTATTAAGCAAGTTACGCTGCTCGGCTAATGCAGTCTGTTCTTTGCTTGCCACATTTTCAAGCCTGGCAATTTTTTCAGCGGTTTTGGCTTGCACAGCTTGATACTGTAACCAGGCGTATGCCATTCCTGCCGCACAGGCTAAGGCTACTATTAGACTAAGCAGCGCGATTAATATAATCCCCGTTGATTTTCGGGTTTTGAGTGGCGGGGTTTCGGGTGCCGACTCATGCAAGGAGGTAGCCTCCTGGGGGGATATGTGAGTATTTTCTGGTATTTGTTCCATATCAGGTTCTCTTCAAGAAACTCACCATATCCCCTCTCCCCTTGTGGGAGAGGGGATACAGCGCAAAGGGTTAAATCAACTCCAGCTTGGCATAGTTTACCACTAACCATTTCGCGCCTGAAGCAAACCGCACTTGAACTCGCGCATGTGCCCCACTGCCCTCCAGACTCAAAATCACGCCCTCACCAAATTGAGAGTGTCGCACCCGCCCACCCAAAGGTAATCCAGGAATAGATGGCGTAACCAATGAACTATCCTTCAAGCGTTGCGGCAAATATGACGGGCGGGAAACTTTAGTTTTTAGGAAGGCTTCAGATAAAAATTCCGCTGGAATTTCTCGAATAAACCGCGAGGGACGTTGTCGCATCTCATGGCCGTGTAAATGTCGAGACTCCGCATGGGTCAAATAGAGTCGAATCATCGCTCGGGTCATGCCCACATAGCACAAACGGCGCTCCTCTTCTAACTGTAAAGGATCTTGATTTGATAAGCCATGTGGAAACAAACCTTCTTCCATACCTGATAAAAATACAATGGGAAACTCCAAGCCTTTGGCAGAATGTAGGGTCATTAAATGCACGGCGTCACTGACCTGGTCGGCCTGGTGATCACCGCTCTCAAGGGCTACGCGAGATAAAAACCCAGCCAATGGTAATAATTCAGTTTCTTCAGCATCTGGGGTAAATTGAGAAGCAGCGTTAATTAACTCTTCTAAATTTTCCATCCTGGATAAACCTTTTTCCGATCGATCCTGACGGTGATGAGGCAATAAGCCGCTATTTTCCAAAACAAGTTTGAACTGCTCATGCAATAACAGCCCTTGGCTTGCTGCACTTAACGCAGTAATTAATTCTAAAAAACCTCGCAAGGCATTTATAGAGCGACTGGCTAGCGCATTTTCAGTTATTAATTTTTCTGCAGCTTGCCACAAAGAAATACCAGCGTCTCGCGCACATTCTCTCACGGCTGCAAGGCTAGTATCCCCTATACCGCGGGCTGGCACGTTAACTATACGATCAAAAGCTCCATCATCACCGCGATTAATAATTAAACGCATATAAGCCAGACCATCTTTAATTTCTGCCCGGTCAAAAAAACGCAGGCCGCCATACACACGATAGGGAATCTCGGAATAGATGAGTTCCTCTTCCAGAACTCGGGACTGCGCATTAGAGCGGTATAAAATTGCCACATCACGCCGCATCCCCCCCTGCTCCACCCAATGCAGGATCTGATGGGCGATAAATCGTGCTTCATCGCGATCATTAAAGCCCGTATAGAGGGATACCAGCTCACCTTCCCGCCCTTGGGTCCACAGGTTTTTACCCAGGCGGTTACGATTATTGGCAATCACTGCATTGGCGGCGCCTAAAATGGTACTGGTTGAACGATAGTTCTGCTCCAAGCGCACAGTTTGCGTACTGGGGAAATCTCGGACAAATTGACCCAAATGCTCCACCTTAGCACCACGCCAACTATAGATTGACTGGTCGTCATCACCTACCATCATTAGCTTGCTTTGTTGGCCGGCCAGTCTTTTGATCCATTGATATTGAATCTGATTCGTATCTTGAAATTCATCAACCAGGATATGCTTGAAGCGTTGTTGATAGTGGTCAAGAAGTGCTGGATGGCTATCCCACAGCTCATAAGATCGCAATAAGAGTTCGGCAAAATCCACCAGACCACCCGTGCGACAAATTGACTCATAGCCTTGATAGACCTGACGGTAAGTTTCAGTAAACCTATCGCCTTCAGGGCGTACTTGATCGGCGCGCAGGCCTTCTTCCTTTTTAGAGTTGATAAACCACTGCGCTTGTTTGGGTGGCCATTTCGCCTCATCAAGGTTGAGATTTTTAAGTACACGTCGTACCAGGCGATATTGGTCATCGCTATCGATCACCTGGAAAGCTTGGGGTAATCCAGCTTCCTGCCAATGCCGACGCAGCAAACGGTGAGCCATACCATGAAAAGTGCCGACCCAAAGGTGCTGTACCGGCAGATGCAATAAAGATTCAATGCGGCCGCGCATCTCAGTGGCCGCTTTATTGGTGAAAGTCACGGCTAATATTTGTTCTGGAAAGACGCCTTCATTTTCCACCAGCCATACGATTCGGTGTACTAATACCCGTGTTTTGCCACTGCCTGCACCTGCTAAAACCAAAAAGTGTTCTTCTGGTGGCGCAGACACAGCAGCCCGCTGGGCGTCATTTAAAGTGTCGAGAAGGGGAGATTCTTGCATGCTAGTATTGTACCTTAAAGCGGTTATCACTACACTTCTAATCATCTCATCAGGGCCTTTTTTAATCTGACAAAGGCCCCTTAAGGTTAGTTTAATCTTTATTTGGTATAGTATCAGACATGTGAATGAAGGTGAGTAGAAAGTTGGTTTTTTCCAATTCAACAAATTTTCTTCCATCGCAACACGCAAACGATTATTTGAGGCATTATGTTATTGAAATTACTGAACAAAACAACCATTGGCCTATTAAGCGTCATTTCTTTTGCTTCAGCTATGGCGAATGAAGCAGGCTCTGAACCCCAATCCCTTGCAAATATAAATACAAAACTGGCACAAGAACTGTGCCCTCCTGTCGAATCAATGACCCAAAATGCGGATAATACCTGGAGCGCACCTGGCGGCTGGAAAAGTAACAGTCCATCGTTTCTAAAATCGATTACCAGTTTTGTAGGTGCACAATGGATCGGCGTTAACCTTGGCGAAATTATTTGCATTTATTCTAAAGGTGGCAAAAACCGCTTTCCGGTAAATCTGCAACGCCCCCAATTAACCGTTTCCCCTACTGGCGGCGGTTGGACTGCAGACAAGGGCGGGTATAAAGACTGTAACGCGGTAGATCCAAAACAATGCCGCTTTTTTACTACCCGCGCGGATAATAGCCATACTGACCTCTATGAGCAAATCAATTTTTACAAAGGTAGCCCGATAGACAGCGATTACTAATGGAAGGATTTAAGACGTGGTTAAAAATGGCGCTAGCATCAAGCAGCATTGTGTGCGCATTGCTTCTCGCAAAAGTCCGCTGGCCATGTGGCAGGCTAATTACGTTAAAACTTTGCTTATCGCTTCCCATCCCCATATCAGCGTCGAAATCCATGGTTTACTTACCGAAGGCGATAAACTATTAGCCTCCCCCTTAACTGAAATCGGTGGCAAAGGTTTATTTGTTAAGGAACTGGAAAAAGCTATTTTTGAGCGCCGCGCTGATATTGCTGTCCATTCCATTAAAGATTTACCGGTAATTTTACCTGATCACTTGACCCTGGCTGCCATCTGCAAGCGCGAAGACCCGCGAGACGCTTTTGTTTCCAACCTGTTTTCTTCCATAGCGGAATTACCTGAAGGGGCTATTGTAGGCACATCCAGCAGCCGGCGGACTTGTCAATTGGTTGCCACTCGACCCGACCTTCGGGTTGAGAATTTGCGCGGCAATGTGGGTACCCGGCTAGAAAAACTTGATAAGGGTCATTATCATGCCATTATTCTGGCTGCTGCCGGGTTGAAACGATTAGGCGCCACCTCACGCATCCGTGAGTACTTAGACCCCAATGTCTGGATTCCCGCCGTCGGACAAGGTGCTATCGGCATAGAATGTCACAGCGAAAACCAAGAAGTATTAAACTTGGTTGAGGCACTTAACCACCCTCCTAGCCAATTATGTGTAACTGCTGAACGTAGTATGAACCTTGCATTAAATGGCGGCTGCCAATTACCTATAGCAGGGTATGCCACTATACTGGCGCAGCAACTTACTTTACGTGGTTTAGTTGGCGATTTAAAAAATAAGCTATTAATAACCGCCCTGGGATCCGGGTCTGCCCATTCTGCTGCAGCCCTCGGTCACCAATTAGCCCAGGATTTATTAGCGCAAGGTGCTAATTTATTATTAGCACGAGGAGAAGATTAGGAAGAGGATTCATTGCTAGTCCCTAACTTATAAATACACATGATCTTAGGGCTTGTGCAAGAATAACTTCCCTTTTTAGGGCTCATTTTGGGCTCATCTTCGGACGTTTTGTCTTTCAGAAAAACGCTTACATAGAACGACTATGCGCACATTTTTCTGAAAAACAAAACATCCAAATCTGAACCCAATCTAAACCCTAAAAAGGGAAGTTATTCTTGCACAAGCCCTTAACATCCCATTTCTTTGACCGTGACCCCCAAATTGTCGCTAAAAACTTATTAGGCAAGGTACTACGCCACCGCTACCACGGCCTATGGCTGTCCGCCATGATTATTGAAACCGAAGCTTATTATCTTGCAGATAAAGGAAGCCATGCTTCATTAGGTTTCACGGAAAAACGCAAGGCCCTATTTATGCCCCCCGGAACTATTTATATGTATTATGCACGGGGTGGAGATTCTCTAAATGTGAGTTGCCACGGCGAAGGTAATGCGGTATTGCTAAAATCTGGTATTGCTTACCTGGATTCGCATACCCCTCATACTATGCTAGAACAAATGCTGCGCCTGAATCCTATTCAAGGTAGTGGCAAATTGCGCCTCACCTCACATTTATGTTCTGGACAAACTCTACTGTGCCGCTCGCTAGCGCTGAAAGTACCTCAATGGGACCAGAAATCCTTCGACCCTAAACGTCTTTACGTGGAAGATGTAGGCTATCATCCCCAACAAATTATCCAGACGACCCGCTTAGGAATACCAAAGGGCCGCGACCCTCATTTACCCTATCGGTTTATCGACTTCCAATATGCAACGCGGTGCACCAGAAACCCACTGACCAGACGTGGCTGCCTAGAAGCTATGGGATATAGCATTATAGAAAACAAACCATCCTTATGAATAACCTGCCTGTATCATTATCAAAGTTTAAGGTCCCTCGTAATCAAATGTTTTTACACCCGTTTCTAATTCATGATTATCTTAACTATATTGAAGATGCCTATTTAGCATTTACCGTCCCTCTTTTTTCCGAATCACCTCGCAAAGTACAAACAAATCCAAAAAAAATTTATACCATTGATAGTGGGCTAATTAATGCTAATACACTAGGATGCACCCATAATATTGGCCATCATTTTGAAAACTTGATCTACTTAGATCTACGCAGAGCCGGCCCACACACTATTTACTATTATCTCACTAATTCTCAACCACGACTGGAAGTTGATTTCCTCACACAAGACCCTCTAGGAAAAATGCATTTAATCCAAGCGTGTTGGGATGCACAGGATGAAAACACCTTGGCGCGTGAAACAGCAGCATTAGAAAAAGCAACAATAGAATTGAATCTAAAAGGAGAGCTAGTGACGCCAGAGACCTATTTTACTTCTTTTTTACTAAGGATTCGGCAAACAAAACTATCATAGCCACCTTCAAAATAAATGTAGCGCAATCTAGCGCCGGGGATTATTATACGTTTTTACCCTTTGACCCTAAAGAGAACCCTAACTTAAGGCTCTGTAAAACAATAACTTATCTTTTTAGCATCCCATCTAAGACTCATCTTCGCAGTCGGGAGGGTGTAGAAAACACTTACATAGAACAACTATGCGCGCATTTTTCTACACCCTCCCGACTGCAAATCTGAGCCTCAGATGGGCGCTAAAAAGATAAGTTATTGTTTTACAGAGCCTAAGTTCCCAAGTTAAATTCTATGAAAAAAATAATACTCCCTCTTATCAGCTTTTGTTTTATTTGCATAGTATCCGCTCATGCCTCGACTAATAACAAGTCCTGGTCCTCACCTGTACTTTCTGGAATGCCACCAGGCAGCTACTCTCAGACTTGTTCGAGCTGCTATGTTGACTCCAGCAATACTCTACTGTGCGCCTGCGCAGATCACTTCGGCATACCACGCAATACCTTTTTACCTAATGCCAGGTATTGCCGCTCAGTAGAGAATATTAATGGTCAATTAACCTGTTCACAATGGCGAAGATTCTTACCCCCCAACCGTTCCCACCATACTGTTGATATTCAGGCCGGTCCAATTTGGAATCAACCCCATGCAGAACAGATTTGTCCCACCATTTGTCAAAATAACCAAGGAACCTGGACTGGACAGTGGCGAACAACCGTACCCAATCAAATGGCAGTTTGTGGATGTAGATTACCGAACGGATACAATGCCGATTATGGTAGATGAAAAGCGGCGCTGAATAGAAAATAAAAATATACTCTTTAATAGGCTATCTTATGAAAAAATTATTCTTCCCCTTGATTTGCCTGGCTTTTGCCAGCGGTGCATATGCTGCACAAGAAGGTACTATTGGTTTGTCTCAATGCACAACCATTCCAGCAGACACAGTTACTTTGACTTGTAGTGGAAAGGCATTAATAGAGGTAACAGGTAATACAGCAGATTACTATGGCTATAGTTTTGTTAAATCAATACTGGGCAATGTAACCACTAGCAATTGCACTGTAACTGTTGGGGGCCTTGATAAGAACCTTCACCCCATTGTGATAGACGGTGGAACCATTACCCTTAACCTCGATGCAAAAACTTCCACCATGAGCTATTCTAATCCAGCTTTCAAACCAGTGAGCGGCTTAACTTGGATGGGGGCGGACGGCAATTTGGAAAATGTAACTGGTATTTTTACATTACTTAATAATAATACTAATATTTATTTTAAAGATAGTACTTGTTCCCCTTAAATAAATTCCGCATGGTTGAACTTTAAATTCGTCCATCAAACAATAGTTTCGGGCAGGATAAGTTTTCTATAGCCAGGCACGATATTTAATACACTGGGTTGCTTGGTTGGCAGCAATTGAATGTAGTGTTGGCCTATCCTATCAAGGGCAATGATATCTTCTACCATAGCGTCTGGGGTGTTAATTTGTTCCGCAACAACTAGATTATCATCGCAATGGGGTGACAATAAAGATTGGCACAAATGTTGCTTCGCTCTGGCCGCCACCTCTTCTTTTGATGCAGCAACATAAAAATCCACCTCATGTATTTCGCCGAAAAAACCCGATTTATAGGCACCATAATTGATAAAAAATAATTTTTTATCTTCACTGCTAGCAGGTGGTTTAGAATGTAAAATCACTTCATGGCCATCAATGTATTTTAATTCCACAAATACATCAATATGAAGACGGCGTGGTGATCCGAACCATTTTTTTACTAATTGCGGATAAGTTGCTTCCAGTGAGTCACCGACGGTAAAAACCACATCATGTAATTCCACATTACATCCCTTAGCTCGACCACCGAGCATCACTGCAAATAATTTAGTCATCAAAATTCTCCTATTTGTAAAATAGCTAACTATTTACTCGGGTTATATAAATGCCCAGCAGCGCCACCAGTATGCCATACAACTGGTTAATGGCTAATGCTTCTGCAAATAAAATCCAAGCTACCATTGCGGCTACCATGGGTTGTAGAAATAGTACTACTGAAGAAAAGCTAAGCGATAGAAATGGCAGTGCATAAGCGATCAATGATTGCCCCAGCACCTGGGATATGAATGCCAAAGCAAATAATACACTCCAAGCAGTTAGCGAGCCTGCAAAGAAAGTTTGTCCCGAAATCCAAGTAATTAGCCATAATGTTATCATGCTGCCAAATGCTGACCACGCCATTAAAGTATATGTGTTAAATCGAAGTCGGACTTGATTTATAATTAAAAAATACCCTGTATAAAAAACTGCGGCTCCTAACCCACAAATATTACCCAGCATCGCTTTATGTGTGGTGCCTGCATGAGGATTTATTAGTAATATCATGCCTGTAAAAGCTAATAACAGCCCACAGATTAGCATGATTTTTGGACGCTTTTTTAATACCAACCAACCCCATAAAGCTATCAGTAACGGGGTAAAATTCGCCAGCATTGTGGCATTAGCTACCGAGGTATAATTAATGGAAAGGTGCCAGACAGCGAGATCCGCCGCAAAAAATACTCCGGATAGCAATAGCCAGAGATAATCAGATAGTCTGGCTCGCCCTAATTCCTCGCCTTTGCGGGACTGACATGAGCTGATCAGCATTAACATGGGTAATGCCAGAGTGACCCGCCAAAATCCGGTAGCAAATGGACCCACCTCACTGAGTCGCACAAAAATGGGAGCAAAACCAATACCAATGGCACCTAAAATTAAGCAGATCAATGGTAGCGTCGTAGGCCGCGAGACAGTGGCAGATTTAGTTAGCAGCACGTCGTTTGAACTATTCATCTTGAATTCTCGATGGGATTTATTTATTAGATTTAATTTCGCTGGTTAGCGGGCACTATTGAATTCAGCTATAATATTCCCCATGACTACCCTTTCAACACTTAAGCCTCTGACTAATCTGACTTTCCTAATCACTCGCCCCGCGCATCAATCACAAAACTTATGTAGCAGTATAGAAACTTTAGGAGGGCATTGCATTGCATTTCCCACTGTCGAGATTTTGCCACTGCCTGGCCATGAATCTTTATTAGCTAATATAGATTTTTCTAAAATTGATAAGATAATATTTGTTAGTGCCAATGCGGTGCATCCAGTAATGTCTTATTGGCCAATGAATTATAAACCATTTGTATTCGCTATTGGTCCTGGCACTGCCACCGCGCTAACCGAGCACAAAGTGGAGTGCCAATTACCTATTGAAGGTCAGTTTACTAGTGAAGGGTTACTTGCCTTGCCTGAATTGCAATCCGTGGCGCGAGAAAAAATTATTGTTTTTTCAGGATTGGGTGGCCGAACAGTATTGGCGCAGGCGTTGATAACACTGGGAGCAGAGGTGCAACAAATAGCCGTGTATCAACGTGCGCGACCCAGAATAGCGTTGCCACCAGACATTATAGAGCGACAGCCACCTGTCGATTTAATCATTAGTACTAGCCGCGAGAGTTTGATTAATCTGTGGCAGATAGCTGAGCACAATCAACCCTGGTTGCGTCAACAACAATTACTGGTGATTAGTCCTGGCATGACAGTTCTAGCCAAAGAACTTGGTTTTCAGTTATCGCCGCTGATGGCAGCAAATGCTAGTGATCATGCACTATTGACCCAGTTATTACTTACGAAATTTTTCCGCAAAGATGATCTGAACTCCCGCCAGTAATCCAACCAAGAAAAAACAGATCAATGTCCAAACAGGAATGGCCACCCCCCAGATCTGAGTCACTTTGCTGCAATTTTCAGAGCTTTCCAACAAGAAATGTACAGCTTGGTTAAGAGGCAAATGACGCATCACATAACCCAACCCCGGCACACAAATATCTGTACTCGCGGTGGGATGGTGTTGCAGCCAGATATGCCTCCAGGCCAATAACATACCTATCAAAGCCAAAATAAAGTTAACAACGCCATAGACGCGCCTACCCGTTTTATTAGGATTATGTAATACAGCTATCAGCATAACGATTGCCAATCCCATAAATACTATACGTTGTAGCATGCACAATGGGCAGGGCTGGATAGCTTGCACATATTGCATATAATAGGCTATCGCCAATAACAAGCAGCAAACTATAAAGCCAAATCCACTGATGCTGCGGTAAGAAATAATTTTCATAATTATCCTCGGCTAAGTCTTTGCTCAAAGAAAAAGCACAGTTGCTTTGTAAGTGATTGCCAGTATACTTACTCGAATTCCACAAAATTATAGCAAGTGTATCACCCTGCAACACTCTCCCTCTAAAAAGTACCATAGTGATATCAAATGGAAATACTCTATACACTCCCATTCGCTTTTTTCGCCGGCTTGATTGACGCTATAGCCGGCGGCGGCGGCCTTATTCAAATTCCGGGTTTACTTTTATTATTCCCAAATGTGCCGGTGGCCACCCTTTTGGGCACTAATAAACTGGCTTCCTGCTGCGGCACTATGATGTCAAGTTTCCATTTTGTGCGCACATTGAAAATTGATTTTAAACCAGTTATTCCTGCAGCCGCGAGTGCATTTATATGCTCGGCTTTAGGCGCTATGCTGGCTACCCTTATTAATAACCAATTACTTAAGCCCATTGTATTTGTGTTGCTGTTGCTTATTGGAATTTACACTTTGTACAAAAAAAATCTAGGGCTCACCCATCAAGAGATTAAAATCCCGGCTGCGAAACTTCCTTTTTACTATGGGATTATTGGCGCGGTCATTGGTTTTTATGATGGTTTTTTAGGCCCTGGGACCGGTAGTTTTTTAATAATATGTTTTGTTGGATGGTTGGGCTGTAGCTTCTTACAAGGATCTGCTTACTCTAAGCTTACCAATTTGGCCTCTAATGTGGCGGCTTCACTCATGTTTGCCAGTGGTCACCATATTATTTACAAGCTGGCGTTGCCCATGGCCGCTTGCAATATTTTGGGTAATTTGATTGGTGCAAAATTAGCAATCAAAAAAGGCAGTCGCTTTGTGCGGGTGGTGTTTTTGGTAGTTATTGTGGGTATTTTATCGCAATTTGTTTATCAGATGTTTTAGGGGTTGTATTTCAGAAGCTCACCAGAAGCATGAGTTACTATATCACCTTGTGCAGTGCAAATTTGTAAATGCCCCCGAGCATCAATCCCCGTTGCGATACCGGAGCAAATTCCTTGGACGTTTTTTAAAGCGACCGGCTTGTCACGCAGATAATCATAGTCTGCCCAATCAACAAGAAATGGCGCAAAGCCCTGCGCATCAAAAATGGCAAGATCCGTTAGTAATTGATCAATTAACAAGCCAGTCATTTTATTCCTATCCTGGGTTGCCCCGAGAATCTTACTTAAGGACGTCCAGGATTGCGTAATTTGTCCTTCTGGGACAATCTCCATGTTGACATTTATACCCACGCTAACAATAGCTAAGGTACTTCCTATCCCCCTACTTTCAGTATCAATGAGAATTCCGGCTAATTTTTTATCTTGCCAATAAATATCATTGGGCCATTTCACGCTGATTTGCTGCGTGAGGCCGTAAGCAATAAGGGCCCTGATTACACAAATCCCCACTGCCAAACTCAACCCTTCCAGTTGGGGTATAGCTTTCTGGAATAACCAGCTACAGGATAAATGCACATTCGTTGCAAAAGGCCCATGCCAGGGTCGGTTCAGTTGTCCGCGACCGTGAGTTTGTACCTCTGCTAAACAGATATGGGGATAATCCAAAGCTTCACTTTGATTTTTTAGATGGTCAATGGTGGAACTAATCTGCGGGAATATTTCAATCGTTATGGGCTGTTTATTTTTGATTTGTTGGCGAATGAGAGCTTCATTAAGCAAGTGTGGGGCCATTTAGAGCATTTCCAAAAAAGGCGCTGTCAACTTATCTGGTTGTGTTAAGTTCACTATCTCCCAGTTATTGCTATCTGCAAATAAGGCTTCCCGCAATTGATGATTTAATTTGTGACCCGATTTATGGCCGGTAAAAGCACCTATAACGCTGTGACCCAGCAAATATAAGTCACCCACAGCATCAAGAATTTTATGCCTGACGAACTCATCAGCATAGCGTAATCCTTCAGGGTTGACTACTTGCCGGTCATCTAATACTAGGGCATTTTCTAGGCTGGCCCCCAATCCTAAATTATTTTTACGCATGATTTCGTATTCTGCAAGAAACCCAAAGGTTCGAGCATGGCTAATCTCATTAGCAAATGAAGCGATAGCGAAATCAATGCTAGCCGTCTGCTGACCAGCACAGATAACTGGATGATCAAAACTAATTGAAACTGAGAATTTAAATCCATTATAAGGTTCTAAACTTACAAACTTATCACCTTCACTGACTGATACCCGCCGTTTAATGCGAAGAAATTTTTTAGCAGATTTTTGTTCTACAATGCCCGCTGCTCGAATTAGCTTTACAAAGGGTAAAGCGCTGCCATCCATTGCTGGCAGTTCTGCAGCGTCTATATCTACATAGGCGTTATCGATACCCAACCCGGCAAATGCGGAAAGCACATGCTCTACAGTGCCAACCGAAACCCCATCTTTACTAAGCGAAGTATTTAGTCTGGTATCGCTGACATATTTTGAAATAGCAGGAATGTTGACGCAGGCTTGTGTATCTACACGCCGGAAAATGATACCTACATTTTCAGGTGCCGGGTGTATAGTCAATTGAACAGGTTTACCGCTGTGTATACCAATGCCAGATGTTTGAGTAGAAGTTTTTAGGGTGCGTTGTTTCAATAGCATGTCACTGAGAGAGGGTTGTAAGTAGCTGGGGCATAGCGTCATCCTGAACGTACCGAGCCGCAACCGTTAGGGAGCGTTTACGTTGCTTCAATAAACGCTCCCTAACGGTCGCGGCTCGGTACATTCAGCCAGATTCATTCATCTTCGACTAATCTTCTTCCTGGCGTCGCAAAAATGCTGGGATGTCTAAGTAATCTATATCTTTAGCTCCTAACTCCATTGCCACCTTAGGCGCTACGGGTTGTTTACGGATAACTGCAGGCCGCTCCAGGTTATGATAATCCAAAGTGCCATCATTTTTAGTGCTCTCAATCAGCTTCACTTGTGGTTCAGCCATAGATTTGCCTTCTTGACTTCCTTTACCCAGGCCAGTTACTACGACAGTTACGCGAAGCTCATCAGTCATTTCCGGATCAATAACTGTTCCCACCACCACGGTCGCATTTTCTGAAGCAAATGATTTTATTACATCACCGACCGCCTCAAATTCACCAATGGACATATCCAGGCCAGCCGTGATATTGACCAGTACGCCACGAGCATCAGTGATATCGATATCTTCAAGTAACGGACTGGAGATAGCAGCTTCTGCTGCTTCTTTGGCGCGGGTTTCTCCAGTACTGACGCCGGTACCCATCATGGCCATACCCATTTCAGACATAACCGTGCGCACGTCTGCAAAGTCTACGTTGATAAGTCCGGGGCGGGTAATTAATTCAGCAATCCCCTGCACAGCCCCTAACAATACATTATTAGCGACCTTGAACGCGTTAAGCAGAGTGATATTTTTACCAAGGACAGTTAATAATTTATTATTAGGAATGGTGATTAAAGAGTCCACATATTGTGAAAGACTTTGTATACCCTGATCTGCGACTTGTAAACGTTTTTTACCTTCAAACATGAATGGCTTGGTCACGACTGCGACCGTGAGGATCCCCAATTCTTTTGCCACTTGGGCAAATACCGGTGCAGAGCCTGTACCCGTTCCACCACCCATGCCTGCGGTGATGAATACCATGTCAGACCCGGATAACAATTCATGAATGCGCTCGCGGTTTTCTTCAGCCGCTTTGCGTCCCACTTCAGGATCAGCTCCAGCACCTAATCCTTTGGTTATTTCTTCCCCAAGTTGTAAAATAACTTGAGCACTTGATTTTTTCAGTGCCTGAGCATCGGTATTCGCGCAGATAAATTCAACACCATCGATGTTTTCTTGCATCATGTGTTCAACTGCGTTCCCACCGCCTCCGCCGATCCCTATGACTTTAATGACTGCACTGTGCGGAGAACCCTCAGATAATTCAAACATCGCCAAATCTCCTAACGAAAAGTAAAAACATTTGCTTTTTGACCTCGCCCCTGCTGTTAAAGCCAGTCTAATCCATCGGCAAATCCATCGCCCCTATGTGAACTTTCAATGCTGATCATCTCTTTTTATTCACCCATAGCGGATGCGAGATGTCAGCCGTAGATTTATGTTTCTTCAGCTATTGCGAGCATAATATGTAGCGCTTGTGCTTATTATACTATCACCCCCAACCTTTCATAGGGATGCATACTTAATTCCTCATCAGAGAATTTAAGATTACTATTGTTATCAGGCGGGGGGCCCCCTTTCTGCGGAGAAACTAGGATTATATACTCGATACAGTATTTAAAAATTCCCCTGAAACCAGTTCTTGACACGCCCCCAAACGCCTTTCATACCATTGCGGACGACTAACTCGGGACGTCCTTCGTATTGTTGCTGGTATCCATACAATAACAAACCTACACTGGTTGCATATACCGGGCTATCCAGGACATCGGTTAAACCTTTGACATGTTGGGGGATACCCAGGCGTACCGGCATACGAAACACTGATTCAGCCAATTCCACCGCACCCTCTACCTGACTTGCGCCACCGGTGAGAACGATACCCGAAGCTACTAATTCTTCTAAGCCGCTGCGCCGCAATTCAGCCAATACCAAGGCGAATAATTCCTCATAGCGTGCATTAACCACTTCAGAAAGCACTTTACGTGATAATTGACGCGGTGAACGTTTAGTTACACTGGGAACTTCAATTGTATCGGTTTCATCAGCCGATTGGAGCAATGCGTAACCATATTTTATTTTGATTTCTTCCGCGTGTTTGGTTGGAGTGCGTAAAGCAACGGCGATATCATTAGTCACCTGATCGCCAGCAATTGGAATAACGGCTGTATGGCGAATAGCTCCTGCGGTAAATACGGCGATATCAGTGGTACCACCACCAATATCAATCATACATACACCTAATTCTTTTTCATCTTCTGTCAAAACGGCATAACTGGATGCCAGCTGCTCTAGAATAATATCTTCAACTTGCAAGCCACAACGTTGCACGCATTTTACTAAGTTTTGTGCAGCACTGACTGCGCCGGTGACGATATGGACTTTAGCCTCCAAACGCACCCCAGACATCCCCACAGGCTCGCGAATACCTTCCTGATTATCTATGGCATATTCCTGTGGCAAAATGTGTAAAATGCGCTGATCTGCTGGGATAGCAACGGCCTTAGCCGCATCAATCACACGATCGATATCAGCCGCCAACACTTCTTTATCGCGGATCGCAATCATGCCGTGTGAATTTAAGCTGCGCACATGGCTGCCAGCGATACCGGTATAAGCAGAATGTATTTCACAGCCAGCCATTAACTCAGCCTCTTCAATTGCACGTTGAATAGAGGAGACTGTGGCTTCGATATTGACTACCACACCACGTTTAAGGCCATAAGAGGGGTGCGAACCTATGCCAATGACCTCGACATGTCCTTCTGAGCCCACTTCAGCCACTAAGGCAACTACTTTTGAAGTCCCAACGTCTAATCCGACGATGAGATTTTTTGGATCTTTTTTGGGCATAACTCAATACCTGCCTGACACAGCATTATCATTAATTCTCTGCATCATATTACCAAATTTACGCACAGGCAACGATATTCATGAATTTATTACTTCAAGCTGCTACTTGGCATAAAACTGCAGGGTGAAACCCATGGAAGGTTGCGTCAAATTCTTTACAATACATCAATGTTTTATTAAAGTCGGAATAATCGAGGGAATTTCCAATCAATGAAAAAAGGCTTAACCCAAATTAAATCTATTGGTTTTATTATGTCGCCCAATCTAGGCGATGCATTATTCTCAATGATAATTCCAGAAAATTTACGCCGCAATGGCTTTAAAGCAACTGTGTTTAATAATTATTTATATGCACTGCGCTCCTGGTTTCCCCAGGCTGATATCCAGCCATGGCCCGATCCTGCCACCAGCCGTGAGACGTTAAAATCTTTTGATTTATTGCTCTATGTCTACCGCTATAATGATAAACGCATTCAAGCCAGACAATGGCATCCGCAAATTATGTTCCTCGATGATTATTCAATGTACCACAAGCAGATATCGATGGCTGATATCCAAATTTCTATTTGCAAAGAATTATTTGGTCTTTCCCATGTCGAACGTTCCAATGGGATGCTGAGAAATACCGATGATCGGTTTCGTTTTTATCCACAACGTGTGGCAATACACCCTACCGCCTCTTCATTAAATAAACACTGGCTGCCAAAAAAATTTGTGTCCCTTGCCAACCAATTACAGCAACAAGGTTATGAGCCGGTTTTTATAGTATCGCCTAAAGAAGCACAGCAGGCCACCTGGATTAGGGACAGCGGCCTTACCATGATAGAACCTTCATCAATAAATGTAATAGCACAGTATTTACACGAATCGGGCTGGTTTATAGGGAATGATTCAGGGATTGGTCACTTGGCTTCCAGTTTAGGCATACCCACGGTAAGCTTAATGTCTCGCAAAAGTGTAATGCTGCGTTGGCGACCCAGCTTGGCTCCTGGAAAGGTGCTATTACCTTCAATGCCATTGCTTTTGAAATCTTGGAAAAAAAATTATTGGAAATATTTTGTTTCTGTGGAACGGGTATTTAACACGTTTGAGCAATTGACTAAGGAATATAATGTACCAAGCCGCGACCGTTAGGGAGCGTTTACGTTCTCTAATAAACGCTCCCTGACGGTCGCGGCTCCGTACGCTCAGGATGACAGCTAACGTTATCACTACCAACCCATCACCTCTCCCACCCGCTTGCCAATCTCAGCGGGAGATTTCACAGTATGCACCCCTGCGGCCTCCAAAGCCGCAAATTTCTCAGCTGCTGTGCCTTTGCCGCCGGCAATGATAGCGCCTGCATGTCCCATTCTCTTACCCGCTGGGGCTGTTACGCCGGCAATATATGAAACCACAGGCTTAGTTATATTATGCTTGATAAATTCAGCAGCCTCTTCTTCGGCACTACCACCAATTTCGCCAACCATAATAATAGCTTCAGTCTGCGGATCATGTTCGAATAACTTTAATACATCGACAAAATTCATACCGGGAATAGGATCACCACCAATACCTACACAAGTGCTTTGACCGTAGCCTAAATCAGTGGTCTGTTTCACGGCTTCATACGTCAAAGTGCCCGAACGCGAAACAATACCCACTTTTCCCTGTTGATGAATATTACCGGGCATAATACCAATCTTGGCCTGGCCCGGAGTGATAATTCCAGGACAATTCGGGCCAATAAGACGAACCCCTTTTTGATCAATATAGTTTTTAACTACCAGCATATCTAACACGGGTACACCCTCAGTGATACATACCACCAAAGAAATACCGGCATCAACAGCTTCTATAATTGAATCTTGGCAGAATGGCGCAGGTACATATATGACCGAAGCATTGGCGCCTGTGGCTTTGACTGCATCACGGACCGTGTCAAACACCGGCAGCCCTAAATGTTTTTCTCCTCCTCGGCCCGGCGTTACACCGCCGACCATTTGGGTGCCATAGGCAATTGCTTGTTCTGAATGGAACGTGCCCTGCTTTCCAGTAAAACCTTGGCAGATAACTCTGATATTTTTATCTAATAATATGCTCATGCCAATGCTCCCTCTTTAAACCCTTCTTTAACCACTTTGACCACTTGAACAGCAGCGTCTGCAAAACTCTTGGCTGCAATAATATTTAATCTGCTTTCACTGAGTTTGCGCGCCCCAATATCGGCATTATTACCTTCCAAACGCACTACCACAGGTAAATGCGTGCCCACCTCAGCTACCGCCGCCATAATGCCGTCAGCGATTAAATCGCAGCGCACTATGCCGCCAAAAATATTGACTAGAATACCTTTAACTTTAGGATCAGATAAAATAATTTTGAATGCTTCAGTTACACGTTCTTTGGTAGCTCCACCACCGACATCGAAGAAATTGGCGGGATTGCCACCATTGAGTTTGATTAAGTCCATGGTAGCCATCGCCAAGCCTGCGCCATTCACCATGCAACCGATATCACCCTCTAAGGCAATATAATTAAGATCAGCTTGCTGGGCGCGGGTTTCACGCTCATCTTCCTGAGAGGTATCTCGCATCTCACGCATTTCAGTTTGTCGATACATCGCATTGTCATCAACGTTTACTTTGCCGTCTAAGCATAATAAATCTCCTTTTTTAGTTACGACTAAAGGATTTATTTCTAATAAGCTCAAATCGCGCTCAATAAACATTTTATATAAGTTCAGCAGCAAGGGTACAAATCGTTTAATTTGCTCTTGTGTCAGCTCCAAGCCAAAACCCAGTTCGCGACACTGGTAAGGTTGTAAGCCAACCAAAGGATCCACCGCCACTGTAATAATTTTTTCTGGGGTTTCATGAGCCACTTTTTCAATTTCAACCCCACCTTCAGTAGATGCCATAATGACCACGCGTTGTTGCGCTCGGTCAACCACAGCACCCAAATACAATTCGCGCTCAATCTGGCAGGGTTCTTCAATTAATATCTGATTGACCGGCTGCCCGTGCTCAGTTGTTTGGTACGTAACTAATCGGGTGCCCAATAGACCTTTAACCGCCTGTTTAAGCTCTTCTTTATTGCTTACAATACGAACTCCACCTGCCTTACCTCGACCGCCTGCATGCACCTGCGCCTTAACTACCCAGCGGTCTCCACCCATTTTATTGGCTTGATCTATAGCTTCTTCCGCACTATACACTACGCCTCTTGCAGGCACTGGAAGTCCGTATTTTGCAAATAGATTTTTAGCTTGATACTCGTGTAAATTCATTTAGCTCCTCCAATTGATAGCTGGAAATCAAAAAGAATTAAATTTTTATTAAGGGGGTTGGTGTGGCATTCATTAATTAAATTAATTGGTAAATGCTTAATATTACCCCTCTCCCTAACCCTCTCCCGCAAGGGAGAGGGGATCATAGAATTGACCTTATTCAGCTTTTTTAACCAACGTAGCTTGCAGTGCCGAAATAAAGTCTATCGGCACAGGGAAAATGACTGTAGACGTTTTATCTCCAGCCAAATCCAATAAAGTCTGTAGATAACGTAACAGAATTGCCTGTGGCTGTTGCGCCAGTACTTGTGATGCCTCCAACAGCTTAGAGGCGGCCTGTAATTCTCCCTCAGCATTAATAACTTTCGCGCGTCGTTCACGCTCAGCTTCTGCCTGCCGCGCAATGGCCCGGATCATGCTTTCATTAATATCGACATGTTTAATTTCAACCACGCTGACTTTAATACCCCAGGCATAAGTCTGCTCATCTAAAATCTTTTGGATGGCAGAGTTTAACTTTTCACGTTGTGACAACATATCGTCCAATTCATGCTGCCCCAGTACTGAACGCAACGTAGTTTGCGCCAATTGACTAGTCGCTTCATAGAAATTTTCAATCTGTATTACCGAGCGTTCAGGATCAATTACACGAAAATACACCACCGCACTCACGCGCACTGAAACATTATCTTTGGAAATAACATCTTGCGGCGGGATGTCCATCACCACGGTCCGCAGTTCTATACGCATCATCTGCTGCACTATGGGTATCAGGATAATCAACCCAGGGCCTTTCACCTTCCAAAATCTGCCTAGAGTGAAAATAACCGCCCGCTCATACTCCTTCAAAACACGTAAAGAGCCAAACAAAAATAATACAATTATAATTAAAATTACATACATGAAATAACCCATCATATTTTCTCCTTGAATGGCTAAATAATAGTTAGGCTCTATTCCTTAAAATAATTATCTACGATCTTTTGGTAGGTTCCATCTGCTTTAATCGCAGCCAGGGCATCATTCAATGCATCCAGTAGTTCTTTGTTGCCTTTTTTAACCGCAATACCATATCCTACACCAAAAAATTTCGGGTCATCGATGGCTGGCCCAGCAAAAATATATTTCTTTGCCATACCCCGTTGCCGCAGCCACTCTAATGTCACTGGGGTTTCACCTAACACAGTGTCGACTCTTCCAGAAACCAGATCCAGCAAGGCTTCCTGTTGATTGGGATAAGTCTTAATGGTAAGGATATTACCATATTTAGCTTCCACGTAATTTGATGAAGTTGTACCAATTTGCACGCCCACCACCTTGCCTTTCAAACCCTCAGGCGAGATAACTAGTTGACTATTGGCGGGGACTACAAAATGAGTAGTATCAGCATAATAAGGTTCGGTGAAATCTATCTCCTTCTGACGGTCCGGCGTTATTGACATGGCACTAATTATTGCCTGAAATTTACCAATTTTTAGACTGGGGATAAGGCTTACCCAGGGTTGATTGCTATAAGTGCATTTGACTTTCATGTGCTGACACATAGCATTGGCTAGATCTATCTCAAAACCTTTAATCTGCCCCGAAGCGTCAATGTATTCAAAAGGAGGAAACGTTGCTTCCGTTGCAAAATTGATTGTTTTGGGTATAGCGGCTTGTAGCGGGAAGCTCACTATATACAACGTCAAGGCCACACTAAGAACAATAATTTTTTTTACCATGAACAGTTTCTCCGATAATGCAAATAACTTCAGTTGAAAATGATCTGCGCCAAGCATTGTTCTGCCGACTTGCGCAACAACGCTACCTATCCGAAGCGCCCGAGGGAGCCTCACGAATCTATTTCACAATTTCCTGCGGCACTACGGATAATACCAGCCCTTCCCTAGCCGTGACGATGACTTTCTGCTTTAATAATAACGGGACTTTGGAACGTACCTGCCATAACTCTCCCCCCAGTCGCATCAATACTAAGCCCTCTTGAATTGATTCAATTTCCCCTACACTGCCTATCAACTCCTCACGTCCACTGACTATTGGACGCCGACGAGCACGCATTGCCATATTCACTATCACCAGAAAAAACACCACGGTCACAGCTGTAATTCCCGCTATCAACGACCAGGCTATCCTAAATCCTACAGCATCGGGGCCCAGCAATAAAACTGAACCAAATACAAAAGCCACCACACCTCCAATAGCCAATACACCGCTGGTGAAGAATATCTCTGAGATCAAAAATCCGATGCCAAACAGAATCAATGCCAGACCCGCGTAATTGATGGGAAGCAGCTGAAAAGCATATAAAGCCAGTAATAGGGAAATCACTCCCGCTACTCCCGGCAGTACAAAACCCGGATTTAAAAATTCAAAAAATAGTCCATAAATCCCGACTAATAATAAAATATAAGCAACATTCGGATCAGTAATAACAGCCAGAAACTGCACTCGCCAATCTGCCGTTTCGGTAACAACTCTGGCGCCTGAGGTATGCAGTACGGCCTTTTGGCCCCGCAATAATACAGTCTTGCCATCTACCTGCTTTAGTAAAGTTTGACTATCAGGGGCAATTACATCAATTACCCCCATTTTCAATGCCTCTGTGGCGGTGAGGCTAGCTGATTGCTGGATGGCTTTTTCAGCCCAGGGAATATTGCGACCACGCAATTGCGCCAAACTGCGCAGGTAAGCCAACGCATCATTTTCTACCTTGCGCTCTTCTGTAGTCTCTTGAGGAGCAGAGGTTGGTTGTTTGCCTTGGCCGTTCAGATCACCGATATTCACTGGCGTGGCAGCACCGACGTTGGTTCCTGGAGCCATAGCAGCAATATGACTGGCATATAATATATAAGTTCCCGCGCTGGCAGCCCGTGCACCGCTTGGAGCAACATAAGTAATAATCGGAATGGGCGAAGCCAGAATATTGCTGATGATATTACGCATGGATGTATCTAACCCACCTGGCGTATCAAGCTGGATTATAATCACTACACTGCCGGCATTTTTAGCAGTTTCTATACCACGATGAATATAGTCAGCCACCGCGGGGCCGATGGCTCCGCGCACCATTAATAGGGTAGCTTGTGGCTGTTTTGTATTAGAGGCAGCGTTAACTTCACCCGGCCCCCAAAGTAAAAAAAAACCCAAGATAACCACGAATAGATATGACCACTTTAAACCGTTTCTTCGCACCATTTATTCCTCAAAGAAGTGTGATCTAACCGGCTACCCCTCCTTGCGGGAGGGGTATAGTTATTTATCTGATTTGATTGATAGGGGGCTCATCAACCTGAGTTTTTTGCTCGATATGGCCACATTTCCTGCACATACCCTTACAGCTAAAGCAGTTATAGAGTGCAGCCAGGAGTATGCCAAAGACAAATAAGTCAAAAAATCCCCAAATCGCGCCTAAAACACTACCTAAGAAAGTAGGTGCAAAGCCTATATATAAAGATGATACCATTGCCACATAAGCTACTCCATAGCCGCGCATAGCAAATAATCCCATAATAAACGTAGAAAAAGCACCTAAAATGCCGAAGGCAAAACCAAAGGCTAATACATGTAATTTTGTATAATTAGCGTACATAAATTTATCCTCTTGTACTATCTAATTTAATTATAGTTAAGCTGGGCCCTCCTGCTGGTTACGGTCATCCCTAACGGTCGCGGCTCGGTACGTCAGGATGACAGGCGTTGCTCAGGATCTATGCGCAGTTCTCCCAAAATGCTACAGTACGACTTGACTTAAGGTTCAGATGGAGCAATCCAGCGAAAATGTTAATGTAATCAAATTCTTACACGCAGATTCAGATTGCGCATTATTGCTAAACACCGCCGCCGAGGGAAATTTTATGATTCACAGCATGACCGCCTTTACCCGCCACAGTTTACAAAAAGACTGGGGTATCATTACCTGGGAACTGCGCACCGTAAATCATCGTTATTTTGAATTAGATCTCAGGCTTCCTGAATCTTTGCGGGAGCTGGAAATGCCGCTGCGGGAACGTGCCTCCCACTATTTACATCGAGGTAAAATTGAATGCCATCTAAAATACAAACCGAAAGAAGGCAGTATTGGTTTCTCAATTAATCGCGATTTGATGCGCCAGCTGGCTAAAGCGGCTGAGGAAGCAAAAGAGATCTGGGGTCAAACCATGACACCGTCGGTTACGGGAATCCTTTCATGGCCCGGCGTATTACAAAGCCTAGAGGTGAATAAAGAAGCTTTGCACCAAAATATACTTACCCTATTCGATACAGCACTACATGAAATTGGCCTGATGAGACTTCGTGAAGGGCAGTCCTTACAACAACGGATTGAAGAACGTTTAGATCAGGTGTTAACTGAAGTCACTGCGGTGAAGCAGCGCTTACCAGTTGTTTTCAGCCATCAGCGTAATAAAATTCAAGGACGAATTGAAGAATTCAAACTGGCCATTGACCAAAATAGATTAGAAGAAGAATTATTAATGTTAATGCAAAAGATGGATGTTGCAGAGGAAGTGGAACGACTGGAAATCCATGTGGCAGAGGTACGCCAGACATTGAATACTCCGGGTGCCGTTGGCCGGCGATTGGATTTTTTAATGCAGGAATTACATCGTGAGGCCAATACTCTAGGATCTAAATCCGCCGATGCCGAAGTTACCCACGCCGCAATCCGATTGAAAGTGTTGATTGAGCAGATGCGCGAACAAGTGCAGAATATTGAGTAAGGGCCTGTCATCCTGAGCGTACCGAGCCGCGGCTCGGTTACGCTTGCATGACAAGAAAAATCAAATCCCACAAATAATCTGATTAATCTTTATCAATTCTTCTTCATTAAAAGGCCTAGCCCCTTTGGCGGGGTCAGGAAATTGTACTGGGGTCAGCTTATCATTGACTACTCCAATCATTTTCTGGCTATCCCCACTTAGCAGGTTTTCTACGGCATGGTACCCCATCAAAGAGGCTGTTTTTCGATCCTTAACTGTGGGTGCACCGCCGCGCTGGATATGACCTAAAACACAAACCTTGTAATGCAAATTACTCAATTCCCGAATTTGTTCAGCGATAGTAAAGCTTCTACCCGTTTTTTCTGCCTCAGCGACTACGATAATAGAAGCCAGTTTTTTGCGAGGCCGGTTTTGTATGCGTCGAACCAGTTCTTCTACCGAGATAGGAGCTTCTGGTATTAAAATAAATTCAGCACCACCGGCAATGCCCACTTCAACCGCCAAAAAACCAGCGGCGCGACCCATCACTTCTACCAGGAAATGGCGATTCAAGCTAAAGGCTGTATCACGAATTTTATCAATGGCCTGCAGCGCGGTATTGCAGGCAGTATCAAACCCTATGGTATATTCAGTACCGACGATATCATTATCAATGGTGCAGGGAATACCTACAGATCTTGGACCGCCCTCTTGTTCAAGTATATAGGCACCGCGAAAACTACCATCACCACCCAAGACAGCTAATGCATCTATTTCCAAATTTTTTAAATATTCACGGCATTTATCACGCACTGGTTTTTGTAAAAATTCAACACATCGGTCAGTTTTTAAGATAGTACCACCGCGCTGGATGCAGTTTGCAACATCGCGGGATGATAGCGAGAATACGTTTTGCTCTATTAATCCTTTATAGCCATTTTCACAACCATAAACCTCAATGCCATGCGACATTGCCGTGCGCAGCACAGCGCGAACCGCAGCATTCATGCCTGGGGCATCACCACCTGAAGTTAAGATCAGTAATTTTTTTAATTTATTTGTCATTTTTTCATCCTAGGGGTTTTGCAATAATAACTTATCTTCACCGCATCCATCCCAGCATCAGAGAAACTATCCCTAACCCACCCGTTACCTCAAACCACAAACGTGGCATTTGCGTTGGACCCAAAATAAAGAAATAGCTACTAGCAGCAATCCCGAGCAACGCTAGCCCTACCCCAACTAAAAAATATTTAACCGCAATTTTGCCCGGTTTTTTAGCGGTGAGCTGCGCGCGTAATTCCCATTCCTGGGCTGAATGCCGCTGTTTCTGATAGACTAAAATCTCTCGCCATAAATTAGGAATAGCCACTAGGCTCTCCACCAATTGCGGGGTCTCTAGATACAACCCTTTCAACATGGTTTTCAAACTATAACGTTTACGGACTGAACGCTCTAGAAATGGCTTGGCGGTAACCCATAGGTCTAGTTGTGGGTATAATTTGCGGCCTAGACTTTCAATATTTAACAATGTTTTCTGCAATAAAAAAAGTTGCGGCTGGACTTCCATTTTAAACCGACTCGCCGTTTGAAAAAGCCGCAACAATAATTGCCCAAAAGAAATATCTCGCAAAGGTTTTTCAAAGACCGGCTCACATACGCTGCGTATAGCCGCCTCAAACTCTTCTACTCGGGTCGTCGGGGGCACCCAACCTGATTCAACGTGTAAAACCGCCACTCGACGATAATCACGTTTGAAAAATGCCAACAAATTTTCCGCAAGATAATGCTGGTCTTTGGGGCTGAGGATGCCAATAATACCAAAATCTACCGCAATGTATTGTGGATCTTCTGGATGGTCCCGAGATACAAAAATATTGCCTGGATGCATATCTGCATGAAAAAAACTGTCGCGCAATACCTGGGTAAAAAATACTTCCACACCCCGCTCCGCCAACCTTTTTAAATCTACCCCAGCGGCAATCAATGCCGCTTTATCAGATACGGGGATACCAGAGATGTGCTCCATCACCACTACGTTCTGCATAGTGTAATCCCAAAAAATTTCCGGGACATATAATAATGGCGAGTGTAGAAAATTACGCTTTAACTGAGAAGCATTCGCTGCCTCTCGCGTGAAATCCAATTCATCTTTAATGGTGCGTTCAAATTCAGACACCAACTCCACTGCCTTTAGTCTTTTACCATGCGACCAAAATTGCTCAGCTAGTTTGGCAACGGTATACATTAAACCTACATCGCGACGGATAATTTTTTCAATCCCTGGCCGGCGGATTTTCACTACGACCCTATGACCGTCATGTAGCTTGGCTGCATGAACCTGGGCAATAGATGCGGAGGCAAAAGGCGCGGCTGAAAATTCACAAAAAACATCTTGCAAGGGTCGTGCATAGGCGACCTCTAATATTTGCCGAGCTTGTTCAGCAGGAAATGGCGGCACACTGTCCTGCAATTTTTCCAGCTCCGCGATAATGTCTGGTGGCAGTAAATCAGAGCGAATAGATAGTATTTGTCCAAATTTGACAAAAATGGGCCCTAAAGCCTCTAAAGCTAAACGAACTGATTCCCCACGAGGTTGCTGCTGAGGACGCAACCAATTCCATGGATTAAAATAGCTGAGAAAACGTACGGGGGAAAATGCCGGCGCTGATAATACCACGCGGTCTACTCCGTGCTTTGCCATTACGTAATTGATATAAAGTAATCTTAATAGCTGACTGGGACGACGCATGGTTTTCTCTTTATGCCTTCCTTGTTAGTTGTGAATTTCACCCCGACGGCGGCAGCTTCTAGTGGAGTGACTGTGCTACCCTCATACGCTGTATTCTAGCCGCAACCCGCTCCACATCATCCCCTAACCGATATACATCCGTAAAGAATTCCTCAATTTCATGTCGTGGTGGCAACAAATGTAATTCTTCCTGCAAATATTCGCTGATATTTTGACAGGTTTGATCTGCTGCTTCCCTACTCCAACCCATAAAACGTCGACCTATACTGCTAATTTGATGGGCCAGTAAATCTCCCGTCACTCGTGATAATGGCTCCTCCCAATCTACCTGACAGTTCTGCATAATCTGACTCACAGTTTGCGCTAGCTCAACGTCGCCATTAATTTCCAAAGAACCCATCCGTTGTGCTTTTTTATGAGGTGCAGCCATACCTACTCGCAACAACGACAGGGGTGAACCCTTGATGCTAGCATGAACTTCGCCTTCATAACTGTTTCTTATAGCTAAACCATCCGCTCCTGGGCAGAGATACAATATCAGGCTCCAACCCGTTAATTCCACCTTGATCACTTTACCAGAAAGGGCTACCACTTTCGCCAGGGTTTCTGGATCCCATTGGAGATAACTGCGTAATGCACGCTCTAAAACAATTGTTAACATAACCAGGCTAGTCCTTATCAGCTTTTATAACCACGATGTAGTGCGACGATACCCCCGCTGAGATTTTGATAATCACAATTTTCAAAACCCGCTGCCATCATCATTGACCTCAGGGATTCCTGGTCTGGGTGCTTACGTATAGATTCCGCCAAATAACGGTAACTCTCTGCATCATTGGCAATTAACTTCCCGAGTAAAGGCAATATTTTAAATGAATAGGTATCATAAACAGAAGCCAATGCAGGAACGGTTACTTTGGAGAATTCTAAAATCAGTACTTTTCCAGCAGGTTTTAATACCCGCCACATCTCCTCAAGGGCACGCTCTTTGCGGGTTACGTTACGCAGACCAAAAGCAATCGTGATTAAGTCGAAGCTATTTTCAGGAAAGGGTAATGCTTCCGCATCCATCTGGGAGTAGCTTACATTACCAATCAAACCTTTATTGATTAAGCGTTCTCTGCCTTTGTGTAGCATAGATTCATTAATGTCTCCTAAAACTACTAACCCCTCTGCACCCACACGAGGGGCGAACTTCATTGCCAAATCACCCGTGCCGCCGGCTAAATCTAAAATGTATTGACCCGAACGAACATTGGCCAATTCAATAGCATAACGTTTCCACAACCTATGCACCCCCATAGACATTAAATCATTCATCAGATCGTATTTGCCTGCTACCGAGTTGAACACAGCGGCAACTTGCTTGGCTTTGTCGGCTAATGGAACTTGTTGGAAACCAAAATCAGTGGATTGGTTTTTTTCGGACGGATCAGTGGGTTTCATAGGTGGCCTTTTTTATTAATTACTTTTGTTCCTGACGAGGCACCACCAGAATGGCATCTGCCACTGGCGCATAATTTGGCACTTGCAGCGACAAATTACTCAAGCGAGTATAAAGCTGAGTCGAGTGCCCCCCATCCAGGTTTAGAGCGAAAACACAATCTAGACCACCTTCTGCTGCGGTTCTACGCATAATATCCGCCAAATCACTGGTTGAAAGTAAAACATTATCAGTAGCGAGCAGAATAACCTGACCGCTTTGCGTTATACCCAATGCAGTTCTTAGATCAATATTGGGGCTCAACTTTGGGATAGCGCCATCAATCAATAAGCGTGGGCCAGCTTGAATAGCGAAATCAGCATGAATAGCGGGTTGATAAGACCCTCTCGCAACGATCCCTGCTTTCTGTTGGGCTATAAAAAATACACCCCACCAGTCAGTACCCTTTAAAGGATTAAGTATTTGCCCTTCGCTAATACGTAAGCCAAGTGGTTTAAATTCAGGGGAAAAAAAGCCGCCATTGGTAGCAATAACCGCATCATTTTGCTGCATTAAATCTGGGATTAAACTGGACTGATTACCTTCCTGAGTCGAGGCCAATTTCAGATCATAATATTTCAGATCAATGCGAAAAACCTGCAATGATCCCTCTGGGAAACCCGGAAATCCGCTAATGCGCGCATACTCAAGTCCTGGTTGTAAATTTTGCCAGGAGGTCGGTGCTGCTAACGCCCCCATACTTACTAGCAAACACCCCCACAAACATATACATACCATTTGCCATAATCGCATAATGCTACCTCGCACGGCTTTTGTTGTACTTACCCGTTTTTTAAAATAACCCTAAGGGCTTGTTTTACAGAGCCTAATCATTCATTCAACCTGATATTAATTTTGGCGTGATCACGCATCACAGCTAACAAAGGCTGGGTCGGCAATTTAAGAAGACAGTTTCAATGCCGTCTGCCGAGGATAGGGGTTTTAGCCAGAAATAGTCCTATTATGCCTAATTTTCATGGCATAATACATCCCATGAAAATAGATCACACCCATTTAACCTCCACAGATTTGCAAGTTATCGTTGGCTTAGGCAAGAGCGGCTTATCATGCGCGCGCTATTTAGCGCCCAAAGGCTACCGGCTTGCTATAACTGACAGCCGCGAGGATCCGCCAGGAATTAAGGAAGTTCAAGCGCAATTCCCCGACGTTAACATCATCACCGGTCACTTTGATGCAGCCCTTTGCCAGAAGGCGGATCGACTTATCGTCAGTCCCGGCGTTGCGTTACGTGAGCCTGCAGTCGCAGCAGCCATTGCGCAAGGTATACCTGCTATTGGTGATATTGAATTGTTTGCTCAAGCGGCAGCTGCACCCATTGTCGCCATTACTGGTTCTAATGGCAAAAGTACTGTGACTACCCTAGTTGGCGAAATGGCGCGCGCCGCCAATAAACAGGTGCAAGTCGGAGGAAATTTAGGGACTCCGGCTTTGGATTTGTTATCTATAAAAAATCCAGATTTCTACGTGCTGGAACTATCCAGCTTTCAATTAGAAACAACCAACTCTTTACGAACGGCTGCAGCAGTAATTTTGAACTTATGTGAAGACCATATGGACCGCTACGACAGCATGGCTGAATATTTGCAGGCAAAACAGCGAATCTATCAAGGCTGTGCTAGTCCGATCATTAACCGCGATGATCCCATCACCTGGCAAGGCCTTGATTTGCCGCAATCGGTATCATTCGGCCTGGATGAACCTGATTACAATCAATTTGGTGTGCGTAAAATTCAAGAAAAGTCGTATTTAGCATGGGGTTCCGAAAACCTGTTACCCACCAGTGCCCTTAAGATCAGAGGACGGCATCAGCTGGCTAATGCCTTAGCAGCATTGGCATTAGGTGACGCAATCGGATTACCTATGTCTGCTATGCTCAACGCCTTGCAGCACTTTGACGGCCTTCCCCACCGTTGCCAATGGATAGCCCATTACCGTGGAGTTGACTGGTATAATGACTCCAAGGCCACCAATGTCGGGGCAGCAAAGCCAGCCCTGGAGGGGCTCGGAGCGGATATTAGTGGCAAATTAGTAGTCATCGCGGGCGGATTAGGTAAGAACGCTGACTTCTCTCCACTGCGAGATACCATGAAAAAGTATGTGCGCCATTTAATATTAATTGGCAAAGATGCCCCGCTTATTGAGAATGCATTGGCAGGGAGTGTTAATATTAATCATGCCTCCAGCCTGGAACAGGCTGTTAATATTGCTCAGCAGCACGCGCAGGCGGGTGATGCAGTAATTTTAGCACCCGCCTGCGCCAGTTTTGACATGTTTAATAATTTTGAACACCGCGGCGAAGTATTTGTGGCCGCTGTTAGGGCTTTAGATTATGCACTGTAACCGCAATCCATATGCAGGAGAACTATACCCGATACACTTAGGATTTCGAGTATAGAACCATTACCATGAAAAAACGTACAAAAAGATCTATTCATTATGATCCCTGGATGCTGGCCTCATCATTGGCTTTGCTAGGATTGGGCATACTCATGGTGGCTTCCTCATCGATTGTCATTTCTGACCGCGCCTTTAATTACCCATTTTATTATTTAATTCGCCAATCGATTTATTTGATACTTGGCCTTTCACTTGCTGTTTTCTCCACGCGTATTCCCATGGTTTTTTGGGAAAAAATAAGCGGTTATGCTATTTTGTTTAGTTTTTTTCTCTTATTGTTAGTGCTTGTGCCTGGTGTCGGCCGGGAGGTAAATGGCAGTATGCGCTGGGTTATCGTTGGACCCTTCTCAATTCAGGTGTCTGAATTCGTGAAATTCACGACGATCATATTTCTGGCGGGATATCTGGTGCGGCGGCAAGATGAAGTTCAGACGCGAGTGAGAGGTTTTATTAAACCACTGCTGATACTGGCAGGAATCGCCTGGTTATTACTACAAGAACCGGACTTCGGCGCAACGGTTGTGATTGTAGCCACGGCGTTTGGCATGCTATTTATAGCAGGGGCCAGGTTATGGCAATTTATTTTTCTCCTGATTATGGCGATTTGTGCTTTAGGGGTCCTTGCCATTTCAGTACCCTACCGTTTGCTGCGCTTAACTACTTTTTTGCACCCTTGGTCAAATCCGTTTGATACTGGATATCAACTGACCCAATCATTAATCGCTTTTGGTCGTGGCGGGGTTTTTGGAGTGGGACTAGGGAACAGTGTGCAGAAGTTATTTTATCTGCCCGAAGCGCACACGGATTTTTTATTTGCCGTTATCGGAGAAGAGCTGGGTCTTGTAGGCCAGCTAGCGGTAGTTATATTATTTTCAATATTAGTAATCCGTTCACTTCTCGTCAGTTATCGCGCTTATCGCAATGGCCATTTATTCAGCGCCTATTTAGGCGCCGGGCTAAGCCTTTGTATGGGGCTGCAAGCCATGATTAATATTGGGGTTAACCTTGGTTTATTACCTACAAAGGGCCTCACCTTGCCCTTAATGAGTTATGGGGGCACCAGCTTACTGGCAAACTGCTTGGTATTGGGGATACTATTTCGTCTCGCTTATGAGTCGCCCTATAAAAATGTCAATTTGCCTTCCATCGAACGCGCCCGGCCAATGCGGGCAGCAAGAACCTAGCGAGCAGAGCTTTTAATTATGGCTAAACGCATACTTATCTTAGCAGGTGGCACCGGCGGTCACATTATTCCAGCTTTAGCCGTAGCCAAACGTTTGCAATCTGCCGATTTAGAAGTCCATTGGTTGGGAACCCAACAGGGGTTAGAGCAGCAATTGGTACCACCTTCTAACATACCTCTTTATTGTATTGATATGCAGGGAATAAGAGGGAAAGGGGCGTTACAATTGCTAAGCGCACCGTTTCGATTAATACATGCAACATGGCAAACACTACAAATAATCAAGCGTCTACAACCTGATGTAGTTGCGGGGTTTGGTGGTTTTGTCAGCGCTCCGGGTGGATTGGCTGCCTGGTTATCACATAAACCCTTAGTACTGCACGAACAAAATGCTATCGCTGGATTATCCAATCGTTATCTAGCTCGCTTGGCGCAACGAGTGTTCCAAGCATTTCCAAATACTTTTGCCCCACGCTACCAAGCGGTAACCAGTGGCAATCCTGTGCGTGAAGAAATTATGCAAATTTCTGAGCCTACCCTGCGTTTTCGGGGGCGCCAAGGAGCCCTGCGCGTATTGATTCTGGGAGGTAGCCAAGGAGCAACCTTATTCAACCAGATTATTCCAGCAGGACTTGCTACTCTACCTGCAGAATTACGACCCGAAGTATTGCATTCCGCAGGCAAACATTATGCTGCAGAGACTAGCGCTACCTATGCCGGTTATGGCGTTACTGCACAAGTGGTCGAATTTATCGATGATATGGCCCATGCTTATGCCTGGGCCGACCTGGTGATTTGCCGCTCCGGCGCCTTAACTATCGCCGAGTTGGCAGCGGCGGGTATTGGCAGTATCTTGATCCCCTTTCCTCATGCTGTAGATGACCATCAAAGCAAAAATGCTGCATGGCTAGTGACGGCTAATGCCGCTATTGCAATTCAACAAGGCATGCTTAGCAAAGAAACACTTGCTGCGCTTTTGGCTGAATTAAGCAAGGATAGAGGTCGTTTATTGGAGATGGCTACTAATGCGCGCGCCCTGGCAATGTCTCAAGCAACTGAACTCGTTAGTGAAGGATGCTTACAGGCCATAAAATAGGCCTGGTGTTCCCTCAGTCTGGCGGGAGAAGAATGAACCAAAATCTCAAGACAAGATACCGAAATAATTGTATAATAAAACTACAACTTACTCCACCTATCGTATTTCAAAATACAGGACAATTTAATGCAAAAGAAAAATATTGTGCTTTTTGATATGGATGATACTTTAGTTTCTGCTAATACAGCAGAGTTATGGGGTCAGTACCTAGATAAAAAGGGTATGGTCAGCAAAGCGGAATACGCACGCTGGGCCCAATTCCATAGTGACTATATTGCGGGCAAACTGGATGTCACTGCCAGTTATGAATTTGAATTAGCTATGATTAAAAAAATACCCTTAGCTTTAAGGCAACCCTGGGTAGAAGATTTTTTTATTAACCACGTTAAAAAGCATATATCCAGTATAGGCCTGCGCCTGATCGAGGATTATAAAAATCAGCCTAACACATTGGTCATACTGATCACTGCCACCCTATCGTATATCGCTACTACCGTCGCCTCTCATATTGGCGTACATGATTTGATTGCGACACAAGCGGAAATAATCGACGGTGAATATTCTGGTAAACTCGAAGGGGTTGCCAACCTTGGGCCAGGAAAAGCAGTGCGCTTGGAACAATGGCTCAAAGCCAATCGCATCGCACCTGCCTATACTATTCTCTATAGCGACTCCATTAATGACCTGCCTTTACTAAGTCAAGTTGATAAGCCGATTGCAGTAGATCCGGATAATAATCTTAGGCAGATAGCACTGGAAAGAAAATGGGAAATAATCAGTTTAAAAGGTCTTGATGCACATTCCGAAAAAATAACTGCTGTTCGGCTTGATAATTTCATAGAGCTAACCTAGAGAATAAATTACCGAAATTGATCCACATTTTTATTTTGATTGAATTTCCGGTACAATGTATACCCGATACACTTAGGATTTCGGGTATAACTTGTCTTATAACATTCATTTTAAAAGGAGTTTTTATGAATATCAGGAAAAATTTACTCGGGGCCACTATGGCTACCACTGTGGCACTGACCTTCGCTGCAGCTCCCGTTACATTGGCATTAGCTCATTCAAATTCAAAAGTGGAATGCTTTGGCGTTAATTCCTGCAAAGGACAAAGCGCATGTAAAACTTTAAGTAATTCTTGCAAAGGCCAGAACAGCTGTAAAGGTAAAGGCTTTTTATTGAAGAGTAAATCAGGTTGTTTAAAGGCAGGGGGAAGCGAGACTGACCCAGCTGCAACAAACAATAATGCCCAGACTACTGGAATGACTACCGGCACCTATAATAACGGTGCAAATCCCAATGCTACCGGAATGACTACCGGCACCAACAATAATGGTGCAAATACCAGCGCAACCGGCATGGGCTCATCTCAATAAATTTACTCAATCTCACAAAAAGGGCTAAGCAAAGCTGTCATCCTTCACTCGTTCAGGATGACAGCTTTGCTTAGCCCTTTTTGTATATTACCTGGCAGCAAATCTATCGATGAAAGCAAAGAAAAATTTGATTTTGGGGACAGTATTTCACATACGCTTTTTCATGCAAAAGAAGAAATCCGAGCCGCAGACGTCAGCAAGCGCTATACGAGCTGTACAGCGCTCGTTGATGGGGTATATCACTAGGATTATGTTTTGTGGAGTATTTCAAAACTAAAAGCAAGGCTTGCTTGAGTAGGGAGAGGTATTTTTTCAGGTTGGTATGTTTTGGAAGCGAGGTACTTTAGAGAGGATAATGATTGCTAAAACTTGGGCAACGCTTGCTGAAGCGCGCGGCTCCGATTTTAGATTGAATTTAATCTTCTATTTCATCGTCGCAATCAGCATCTTTATCGTGACAACGTTGTTTGTTTTTCAAAATAAAGTCATCATGTAGTTCTTTAGCGGCCCGAAAATTATCGGTTGCAAGATAACTTAATATTTTTTGTTGTATTGGCGTTGGCAGATCAGCGAACATAATTTCAACTCACATTGTCCAAAACATATCACTCAGGTCATTCGGGCCTTAACGCTCAGTTCCGTCCGCGGCTCCCTCCTTGGAGGGTATTATCCTAAGATTTCCCTATTAACCTGCGAGTTCGACCATCATTACAACATAATTATCTATTTAAAAATGTAGTCTTTAGCCGGAAAATGTTAAAAGTATAGGACACATTTTTTATCCTAATCCCAGCCTAGTTTGAGTTTTAATACAAAGTGTATCGGGTATATACTCGAAGCGTTGAAATTTAATTTGCAAAGATTTTAAAAACTTCCTAACTATTTTATTAAGTAGGCACCCTATGACAATAGTCTCCGCCATTCAGATGACCTCTACGGCTAATTTACAAGAAAATCTCAACCACTGTTCCAGCCTGATAGCCATTGCAGCCAGCCAAGGCGCGCAATTGGCCGTATTGCCTGAAATGTTTCCTCTGATGGGTGTCGCGGACAGTGTTAAATTGCAACATCAGGAAGAACTGGGCGAAGGTTTGATACAAAACTTTTTAGCTGCACAAGCTAAGCTGCATAAGATTTGGTTAGTAGGAGGAACGATCTCCCTCAAGACCACGGATAATAATAAAGCCCGCGCAGCGTGCCTGGTTTACAATGAACAAGGAGCAGTCGTCGCCCGTTATGATAAAATTCATTTGTTTGATGTGACGGTCATTACAGGAGTAGAAAGTTACTGCGAATCGAAGGCATTTTCTCCAGGCAATGAGATCGTATTGGTAGATACGCCATTCGGAAAATTAGGTCTTGCGGTTTGTTATGATATTAGATTTCCTGAATTATTCAGATGCTTAGTTAATCAAGGAGCTGAAATTATAGCTGTGCCCTGCGCATTCACCGTAAAAACAGGTCAGGATCATTGGGAAAGTCTGACACGCTGCCGCGCCATAGAAAGCCTTAGTTATTTTATTTTCGCTTGTCAGACTGGGCAACATAGCTCGACGAAAGCTACCTATGGGCATAGCAGGATCGTTGATCCTTGGGGCAAAGTTTTAAGTGAAATACCTGAAGGACCAGGAGTTATCACCGCAAAGGTTGACCTAGGATTTCAACAAGCAACCAGAAAGAAATTTCCAGCCCTGGATCATCAGCGGATTAATGTACAATGTAACGGCTAAAATTTACTGTCATCCTGAATGGGCTGTCATCACTGAACGCAGTGAAGGATCTCCATCTGGTTAGCACCTCAAGGAGATCCTTCACTGCGTTCAGGATGACAGCTATTGAACAGGCATTTTTCCTGCATCCATAAAAATCTTTTTAGTAAGCGCGGCTTCCTGATAATGATCCACCATAGGACGTGGGTATCCTTGTATAATTGAATCTTTTTTTTCATTCCAATGGTGGATAATTTTTGAATCAACTTCTTTTAATTCATTTATCCAACGCTTTATATAAATGCACCGCGGATCAAACTTTTTTTGTTGCAACCAGGGATTAAAAATTCTGAACCAAGGCTGCGGGTCACACCCGGTTGATGCACACCATTGCCAATTGCCATTGTTCACGGCGGGGTCATAATCTAGTAAATTTCTTGCAAAATAGCGTTCGCCCCATTGCCAATCAATATGTAAATCCTTAATTAAAAAGCAAGCAACCACCATACGCACTCGGTTATGCATAAAGCCAGTTTTATTTAACTGCCTCATCCCAGCATCAACCAATGGAAATCCCGTCTCACCTCTACACCACTTAGCAAATGCAACCTGGTCGGTATTCCACCATAGTCGTTCATATTTTTTTTGAAATGAATGACCAAACACGTAGGGCGCATGAAAAGCGATTTGGGTATAAAAATCTCGCCAATATAATTGGCGCAGCAAGGGATGAGCCTCTCCGAGAGTATGTTTTATTTTGTGAAATACCTCGCGCACCGAAACCGTGCCAAATTTAAGATGCCCAGAAAGACAGGTATTATCAAGCGCAGCTATATTATGGTTTTTTTCGTATTCTTTAAATTTTTTCATCTGCGTTAAAATAGTCAGCGCTTTGCTGCGCCCGCCACTAATATAAAGCTTAGCATTATTTATTGGGCATACTTTATGATAGAGTTCGGCGCTGGTTAACGGCTGATCCATTTCATCTAAAAAAAAATTAGGGTTATTTAACTGCTGGGGCAACGCCACAGGCATTTTCTGAGCGACTTTCCAATATGCTGTAAACACAGCATAATTTGTATTATTTTGCTTTTTTACTGCATAGGGCGGATTAATCAGCACATCATCAAACAAATGTAATTCTACAGCGCGCTCACGACAGGCCTCCTCCAATAAACCATCTCGCTCCTGGCTGAAAGGAGTATAATCCGCATTGATGAAAACCGCTTCAATTGCTAAATTTTTTAGCAATTTTGTAACTATTTTTTGTGTAGTCCCATAAAACAAAAACAATCTTCCACCACGCTTGAGCAGCTGCCGTTCTAAATCACGCAGGGATTCAATCATAAATTGTATTGCATGTTTACTTTTATATGGGTTCTTGGCCGTAACCTGACAACTATCGAAAATAAAACAGGGAATAATTTGTTTAGCTTGCAAACTTGCAGCAATTAAAGCCGCATTATCCTCCAGGCGCAGATCACGGCGAAAAATAAATAGGGCTAACTCGTATTTGTTTTGGTTAAGCCGGTATGGGGCCGCTTGATTTGTCATTATGAATGCGAAGAAAAATAGATAGGGGGACTTCCCTTCTGTCACGTTTGACCTAACAGAAGATAATCAAATAAGACCCGTCCGCTGTTGGTCAAATTTTATAAAAAAGCCCTTCTAACGAAGGGCTTTTGCTGTTTACTACCAAGTTAATTTTTGGTTATCTATTATGATGCACAGTAACCGAATGGCCCCGGCCATAAAAGACATTTGAATTACCTATAGATTCCTCACCATGACCCTGGTGTGTGGAAGAGTTGTATGAATGAGTGTAAGCCTCGCTATTGGGTGCATGGGGGGAAGTGTATTCATGTCCACCATAGGCCCCATTGTATTTAGTATAGTTTGGATATTGATAGGTGCTCGAATTGCTTGGATGATAATTAGCATTATTGGGATTGCTAGGATTGCTGTAATAGTAATTGGGGTAAGCAGCTTCATTATTATAGTCATAAGTAGTCCCACTGGGGTATGCTCCATTATTATAGTAAATATAATTCTCATTGGGGGGACCATAATAATATTCTGTATACCCTGCCTGCACGCAAGCGGGGGGAATATACCAAGCGGGGGGAACATACATAGCGCGAACCACCGCCGATGAACAAAAAGCAGCCACACTTGGATAATATACGCCACCATAGTAAAAATCGGCAGCACTAGCCAACGGGGCCAATCCTAGCAGACCAATCGCCAAAACAACTGGTTTAAGCAGATATGAACCTTTTTTTTGCATAAATAATTTCCTCACAGGTGTTCAAATAATTTCTATTATACTAAAATTATAGCATTTTCCTATGCTAATAGAATAGCATTTAAGTAGCTGCTATCTAGCCCACTCGGTTTTCACCAATTCTTCTATCGTCTGCGCCACCCTAGGTTTCACTGGCTATAGCACTTGCTCTATCCCATGCAATTTGCTTTTGCTTATTATAAATGATCAACTTAAATCGTTCTCCGGCGCATTTAACGCTAAGCGCAGAGCATTCCGACTCGCTGTTAAGGAATGGGTAATATCTATATTTTGGGAAGCATGACTGGATGCTTGATTTACAATCATACTGTATAATTATGATTATAAACCAATCAAATGATGAGGTGTACGATGGAAGCACAAACTAAAGTTTTTGCTGCCCACATACCGCTTTACATTTTAAGATTTGGCCAACGGAATTGAAGCAGAAACCCTAACTCCTTTTATTTTTTACGATACACTCAACTAAACTGCTTTAATACTCTTCATCTAGCTCAACTGGGGGAAATAGCTGTGGGGATCTTGAAAGCCTCAGGATCGGCGAAAGTGTGCGCAGCCATTCCAAACTTGAAGCAACAAATTCATTCGCCAATAAATCGTTGTGGTGGGCATTAGGAATAAAAAGGAACTCCTTGGGTTCATTAGCTAGGTCAAAAAGTTGTTTTCCTTGCGCAGGCGGAATTATGGCGTCCCTTCCCCCATGGGCTATAAGAATCGGCGCATGGATATCAGGTATTTTTTTGAAACTTTCATAACGATCTTTGGTCAAATATTCCACAGGAAAAATCGGGTAGTGGATTTGCGCTATTTTGGGAATGGATAAATAGGGGGCAAACAAAATGAGTCCCCGCACATTAAACTCTCTCGCCATTTGCGTGACGACTCCTGTTCCCAGAGAATGTCCGAAGAGAACGATATCTTTTTCTTTAACGCCAGACGCGATCAGACCTCTGATAAAAGCCCGCGCGTCAGCATAAAGACCCTGCTCTGTAGGGCTTCCGGGCATTCCACCAAAGCCACGATATTCGGCCAGGAGAAAACCATAACCTGCTGCTATATAAGGCTCGGACACGAAGGCTGTCCTCCGTAAACTGCCACGATTGCCATGAAAAAAGACCAGCGTGAGATTTTTGCTGCTGGCTGGAGCATACCAACCTTTCAAATCAAACCCATCTTGCGTCTTAACGACCAGCTCCTTGAACTTCCCAGATGTACTAAAAGCCTGCGGCGATACATAAGTGTCGGCTGGAAAATAGAGCAGCTTTCTTTGAAAGGTATAAACCGCCAATAAAGCTACAAGGTAAACGATGAGAATTATATACAAAGATTTTTTTAACATGACTTACATTACACGCCTTTTTTATTAAAGTATTATTATGTGCTTTGGTTTTTGCTGCATCGACTTGTTTTAAGGAATGTTTTGACAGGCGCCTGCGCGCGTGCTTTAATGCAAAATAAATTAATTTCGTAATATACTATGCTGACAAACTGCTTTATGGCTCAAAATATATGCAAAGGAGACTTTCCATGTCAGTTGCAAAATCTATATTTATAAGCTCTAAGGTAAAAGAACAGCTGTACAAAGCAAAAAACCAAACATAGTCCTCAGCAAAGTAAAGTCCGCACCTCCTATGGCTTTACGGAACGAAAAAATTTTGGCACATGCACCGCTGGCATTAATTATGCAGCGGCTATTTTTTCTTTTTTTAACCTCATTTATTTTCCAATTTAAAAATCATCACCGAACAAGATAAAAAATATACAACCATGCTGCAAGCCGCGTTAAATCAAAAACCAAATTCTAGTGGCTGAATACTTACTAAAGAATATGAAATCGCACTGAATCACGGACGAAGAGGCGCTAAATTCAGTAAACACTGGTCTCTTTAATCTAGGCAACCCATATGCATACCACAATGGGCATTAAACCATCCTTCGCAAAAATTATTTCTGCCAATGCCGTCCATTTTATAGCACTGCGACATACTATCCATGCTAATCCCGAACTGGGCTTTGAAGAGCAACATACAGCGACGTTAGTGGCTCGTGAACTACAAGCAATGGGTCTGCCAGTAGTTTCTAGTGTCGCCGGTACTGGGGTTGTGGCCGTCATAGATTCTGGGAAACCAGGCAAAACGGTGGCGTTACGCGCCGAACTGGATGCCTTGCCTCTCAGCGAACAAACCGCTTTATCCTATCAATCACGTCACCCTGGGAAGATGCATGCTTGCGGCCATGATGGACATGTTGCTACATTGTTGGCCGCAGCACAGGCTTTGACCCTCTGTAAAGACCAGTTCCGAGGTAAAGTGAAATTGATCTTCCAACCAGCTGAAGAAAACTGCAAATTAGGGGCGCCGGCAATGATAGCAGCCGGCATATTGGAGAATCCGACTGTTGATGCCATCTTCGCCTATCACAACCATCCGGGGATAGAGACCGGCACAGTGCTCACTCGTACAGGCAGTGCTTTATCCGGAAATACCCATATAACGATCATTGTCCATGGAAAAAGCGGACATGCAGCAACCCCAGAACATAACATTGATCCGATTTTGATTGGCTCTGCAATTGCACAAACATTTCCGATAATTAATCAGCAATTATCTACCGCAGATGAGCCAGTGGTCATGCGGATAACGGAATTTAACAGCGGCACTAGCCGCAACGTGGTTCCTGCCACCGCCACATTGGGCGGCACAATACGCACCGCCAGCCTAAAACAAAGGGACCTGGCTAAACTACGCATTCAGACGATGGCACAATATTTGGCGCAAGCACAGGGCGCCGCAGTGGAGATCACTTTTACGGACTATATCCCACCTACGATAAATACTGCATCTGAAACAGCCCTGGTCACTGCCACAGCAAAACGCTTGCTAGGAACTGAGAAAGTTCGAACTAAACCTCAGCCAGCACGCGCTTCGGAAGATTTTGCGTTCTACCTGCAAAAAATTCCGGGTAGTTATTTTTTTATGGGTAATGGTATCAATACACCCTCCTGCCATAATGCTGAGTATGATTTTAATGATGGGCTATTGCCACTGGCAGCGGAATTATTGTGTCAGGTGGCGGTGGATTATTTATTAGGATGACTCCTGGGTGCTCAGCTTGACGCCCATCACCCTTTAACCTAACCTATACTCAATCCACACGAGCGTAACGATAACTGCATTTATTACTATTATTCAGCCAGGCGCTACTCACTCAAACAAAGCACTAAAAGCACCTAAATATGAAAACACAACTCAAAGATGCCATCAGCCACGCGATAACCGCCTTGCAAACAGCAGGCAAACTTCCACGGGATTTAACTGTACCCATACAAATTGAACGCGCCCGTGATGTTAAACATGGTGATTTTGCCTGCAATATTGCTTTAATTCTCGGTAAGCAGAGTCGGCAAAACCCCCGACAACTAGCGGATGCCATAGTAGCCGCATTGCCCAACCTGGAGGATGTTGAAAAGGTAACAGTAGCCGCTCCCGGCTTTATTAATTTCTCTTTAAAAGAAGCTGCGTTTCAGCAGGTGGTTCCGGACATTCTGGCACAAGGCACTGACTTTGGGCGCTCTGAACGCGGTAAAGAGCAACGAATTCATATTGAGGTAGTTTCCGCCAATCCTACAGGACCCTTACACGTAGGACATGGTCGCCTTGCAGCCTATAGCGCCAGTCTGGCAAATGTATTGGAAGCCAATGGATTCCAGATTCATCGCGAGTATTATGTTAATGATGCCGGCCGACAAATGCGTATCCTCGCTTTGAGCGTGTGGTTGCGTTATTTGGAATTATTTGGCGAACCGGTCACTATTCCGCGAAGAGGTTATAAAGGCGATTATATTATCGATATCGCCAAGAAGCTGAAGGTACAGGAAGGTGAACGTTTTTATAAAGCAGCTAATGATATTTATGTTGGATTACCTTCTGATGACGAAGCCCATGAAGAAGCCTATGTCGACGCATTAATAACACAGACAGAGTCCTTGCTAACGACCCCTGAATTTAACGTCGTATTTGAACACGGTTTAAATAGTATATTGCGCGATATCCACGATGATCTACTTGAGTTTGGTGTTACTTGCCAGGCTTGGTTCCGCGAGAGCCAATTGCACCTCACGGGTGATATTGCGCGCGGCATTGAAAAGCTGCGTCAAGGAGGTTTCTTATACGAAAAAGAAGGGGCCACGTGGTTTCGATCCACCGATTTTGGCGATGAAAAAGACCGCGTTGTTATCCGTGAGAATGGGCAGCCCACTTATTTTGCCTCTGACGTCGGCTACCATCTCAATAAATTAGAACGCGGTTTTCATGAATTGCTGGATATTTATGGGGCAGACCATCATGGTTACATTCCACGATTACGCGCATTAATTCAGGCTTTGGGAGATGATGTTAACAAAATACAAGTATTATTAGTCCAATTTGCCATACTTTATCGTGGCAAAACCCGAGTTTCCATGTCAACTCGTGAGGGTGAATTTGTCACTTTGCGTGAGCTGCGCAATGAAGTAGGAAATGATGCCGCCCGCTTTTTTTATATTATGCGCAAACGCGATCAACACCTGGATTTTGATTTAGAACTGGCTAAATCGCAATCGAGTGATAATCCGGTGTATTATATCCAGTATGCACATGCACGTATTTGCAGTGTTTTAAGGCAATTACGGCAAAAACAATGGCACTGGGATAGTCAACAAGGCACCGCAGCCCTGCACTTGTTAACTACACCGCATGAAAAAGAGTTATTGCGTGGCCTATCAAGGTATCCGGAGGTAGTAGAAACAGCGGCTGTAGCCTATGAACCTGGAATTATTGCCTATTATTTACAGGAACTAGCCAATCAGTTTCATGCTTACTACAATGCACACGCTTTTTTAGTTGAAGAAATTACTTTGCGCAATGCGCGTTTGAGCTTGATTGTCAGTACGAAGCAAGTTTTACATAATGGGTTAAATCTACTGGGGTTAACTGCACCGGAAATCATGTGATTCGCATTAAGGCTCTGTAAAACAATAACCTATCTTTTTAGCGCCCAGATGAGACTCAGATTTGCAGACGGGAGGGGGTAGAAAAATGCGCGCATAGTCGACGGAACGTCGTCCCGGCAGGAAGCCGGGATCCAGGGCGCAGGAAAGCGAAACTTTCACTTCCTGCGATCTGGATCCCGGCTTCCATGCCGGGACGACTACGTCGGTTGTTCTATGTAAGTGTTTTTCTATCCCCTCCCGCCTGCGAAGATGGGTCTTAGATGGGATGTTAAAAAGATAGGTTATTGTTTTACAGAGCCTAAGGGCTTGTGCAAGAATAATTCTTCACATTAGGCGGGAAGTCAGGGTATTAGATTTAAACGCACCTTCATCACGAAAAATCGCAGGAATACTTGACGTCTTTCGAGGTTTTTCGATTGAGGAGCGCTTGAAGATGATGCCATAATGAGCGCCTAATGTGAAGAATTATTCTTGCACAAGCCCTGAGGTTAGCTAATGAAGAAATGGTTGATATGGACATCCGTCGCTGTGATTATCATTGTTATTATCACTGCCCTGCTTCCTCTTGCCATGGGAATGGCTGTAGAAAAAAAATATTCACAAGTTTTAGAGACTTGGTCTAGGGAAGAAAATATAAAGCTGAAACTGGTGAGCTATAAACGCGGCTGGTTCAACTCCGATGCAGTAGTTCAGGTAGACCTGAGCTATCCCACCCTGATGGAAATCAAAAAATGGCTCGGCAATGAAAATCCCGGAGCCATTCCACTCACCCTTAATCAACACATAGAACACGGCCCTTTTCTATGGGTTTCTCCACAAGAAGCAAAAGATCGGTTTTTATTGGGAAGAGCTGTCATTAAAAGCACTATCAAAACCGCCCTGGGCCTGATTGATACCATCACTTTTGCCGAATTAGATGGGTCCCTATTAACTGCTATTAATGCACCCAATTTACATCTTAATAATCAAGGTAAAGGAATAACTGCACAGCTGACCTCTCTCACCGCCACCTTACTTTTATCACCTAACATGAACCAAATCTTCGCCAGCATTGAATCCCCTACGGGAAACATCACTACCCCAGAATTTTTGCAACAAATAACTAATTTAAGCGAACAATTCAGCTTACGCAAAACTCCAAGCGGCCTTTTTCTTGGCTGGAGAACAACGAAAATCGGTAATGTATCCTGGGAAACCATCGACCATAGCTCCCGTATACAGCTAGATGGACTTACGATGCAATCACAAAGTGCAGAGCAAAGCGCTAAAATGAGTTATAGATTAAATGCCATTTTGAATAAAATTGTTTTTGATAACGGTAGCTATGGACCGCACCAAATAAAATTGATTATCAATCAATTGGACGTGCCGACTTTATTAGCCATACGTAAAGAACTTACGCAAATTACAAGTGCTGAAGCCCTCTCGACCACGCAACTTTTATTATATAATGATTTATTTATGATGTTGGTCAGCAAGGGCCTAGATTTTAACATCGACAAATTGAATTTAGTCATGCCATCAGGTATCTTTGCGGCAACTATACAGCTCAAGTTAACACCGCAAAGTGCTATGGCAACCAACTTGAAAACTTTTTTAGATTATTTAGAGGCAACAGCACATTTAAAAATACCCGCTCCGATGCTTTCAGGACTCATAAGTTACTTTAACCAAAGTGCTGTGGGCCGTTTACTGGGGATCACCGCTACTGATAATTTAGCCAATACCCCCACCGCAGTAGAACAACATGCTAATCAGCAAATAAAAAAATGGGTGCAAAATAAGTGGTTAACCCCAGAAGATGACAGTTATCAGTCAGAGATAAGTTATAAAAATAAGCAGCTCATGGCGAATGGCGTTCCCGTCACCCAGGAAGCTGCGGTACTACCACCGCTGCAACATTAAATGTGAAACCCTATATGGCCAGAGATTACCGCAAAACCAGACCAAGCCGCACGACAACACGCCGTTATGAAAAACCATCAGCCAAAAATGCTCCAAATGGCCTAAAATGGGCAATTATTGGAATTTTACTTGGAGTAACTATAGCTTTAGCTATTTTTTGGGAGTATGCCCATGAAATAGCCCCGCTCAAGCAAGAATCACCTCAACCGCGACACCCTCATTTAGCCTCTAAAAGACAAAACGCCAGCTCGGATACAGTTGCCGGTCAATCGCACGCTCCACAATTTGACTTCTACACTGTTCTGCCAAAAATGCAGGTAGATTCTAGCAATATCCCCATTGATTCATCCACGCCCCCAACAAGAAAGCCGTCTTCCCCACCAGTGGCTGCTACAGCAAATACTCCCGCAGTGACCACCAGACCTTCCACTTCCATTGTGCCCAGAGAAGCAACTGCTCCTTCTGAACCCTCTTCATCCCCTGCGCCAACTTCTGCCAAAGCCATAAGGTCGCAAGAAGAAAATTCGGCCCATGCTGGCAGTTATGTGTTGCAAGTAGCATCGGTAAAAAACTATAGCGATGCGGACAGACTTAAAGCCCAGCTTTCAATGCTTGGATTCAGTGTGACTATTCAAAAAAATACTTTAGATGGTCAGCCTTGGAACCGGGTCTATGTAGGGCCTTTTTCCTCTAAACAGCTGGCGCTAGAGAAACAACAAGCTTTACGACAGAACAATGTTGCGAGCATTATGATTAAACAACCCTAGTCTACTAGGGTGTGTCGTCACAGCTCCCCCGCTATGCCAACCAACCCTAATTCAATTGAACTCTGCCCAAGCTCTTGAAATAATCCCTATTACTGACCATATATAGTTGATATAGATCCCTTTTATAAAAAATCATAGGAGACTTCCTTTGGAACAATTCAGGGGCACCACCATCCTTTCCGTAAGACGTGGCAATCGAGTAGTTATTGGCGGTGATGGCCAAGTGACGATGGGCAAATCAATGGTTATGAAAAGCAATGCCCGCAAAGTACGGCGCTTATACAATGACAAAGTCATCGCTGGTTTCGCAGGCGGCACTGCAGATGCTTTCACCTTATTGGAATTATTTGAGGCTAAACTTGAAAAGCACGCTGGAAACCTGACTCGTGCTGCAGTTGAGTTAGCAAAGGATTGGCGCACTGATAAAATGTTGCGCAGGCTAGAAGCATTACTTGCAGTTGCTGATGCCAAAAACTCTTTAGTTATTACAGGCCTTGGCGATGTTATTGAACCTGAAGAAGGCATCATGGCCATTGGTTCAGGAGGCGCTTTTGCTGAGTCTGCAGCCCGGGCTTTGCTACGCCATACTGAGCTAGGAGCGCGCGACATTGTCGAAAAATCATTGACCGTCGCAGCGGAAATTTGCATTTTTACTAATAAAAACTTCGTGATAGAAGAGCTTCCTACAGAGACTGTTTAGTTCAAAAAATTATTTGTCATTCTAAACGCAACCGCCCAACCTAAACCCACTACAGAGAATATAAAATGGCATATAGACATAGACAAATTTCTATTGATATCCAATCTACTATGACCCCTCGAGAAATTGTCGAAGAATTAAACAAATATATCATAGGGCAGGATGAGGCAAAACGCGCGGTGGCTATTGCATTGCGTAACCGCTGGCGTCGTATACAGCTACCCGCTGAACTGGCTAAAGAAATCACTCCAAAAAATATTCTAATGATCGGCCCGACCGGTGTAGGTAAAACCGAGATTGCCCGTCGCCTGGCAGAGTTAGCCAAAGCACCTTTCATCAAAGTAGAGGCCACGAAATTTACCGAAGTTGGCTATGTGGGACGTGACGTTGAATCTATTATCCGTGATTTGGCAGATGTAGCTGTAAAGCTGGTACGAGAAAGCGAAATGGAAAAAGTACGCACCCGCGCCGAAGAAATTGCTGAAGAACGTATTCTTGACGTTTTACTCACGCCAGCGCGTTCCACTCTTACTACCAAACCCACTATTGATCTTGAAAAAGAAAAAGACTCCGCAACTCGACAACTATTTCGCAAAAGATTGCGCGAAGGCCAATTAGATGACACGGAAATTGAAATCGAAGTGAGTTCGCAGGTTGGCGTAGAAATTATGGCCCCCCCTGGTATGGAAGAAATGACCAACCAGCTACAAACCATGTTCCAATCTCTGGCCGGAGAGCGCACTAAACGACGCAAGATGAAGATTAAAGATGCATTGCAGCAATTAAGTGATGAAGAGGCCGCCAAACTAGTAAATGAAGATGAAATCCGCAAGTTGGCCGTTGAAAGTGTAGAACAAAATGGTATCGTATTCATTGATGAAATTGACAAAATTGTGCGCCGCGGCAGTGAATACGGTGGCGCTGATGTTTCACGCGAAGGCGTACAACGCGATCTGCTACCATTGGTAGAAGGATCAACGGTATCCACCAAATATGGCATGGTGAAATCGGACCATATTTTGTTTATCGCTTCCGGCGCTTTTCACTTATCTAAGCCCTCAGATTTAGTGCCAGAATTACAAGGCAGGTTGCCTATCCGCGTTGAGTTGAAGGCCCTAACCACAGATGACTTTGCCCGCATCCTTACCGAACCCCAAGCCTCTTTGGTCACTCAATATACTGAATTAATGGGTACTGAAGGATTTAAATTAGACTTTGCTCCTGACGGCATTCGCCGCATTGCAGAGATTGCCTTCCAAGTGAATGAGCGCTCAGAAAATATTGGTGCCAGACGTTTATATACTATCCTGGAACGTCTGCTGGAGAGCATTTCTTTCGATGCAACTGACCGCAGTGGGGAATCTTTAACAGTTACGGCAGATTACGTTGATAAACAACTAACTACTTTGTTAAAGAACGAGGATTTAAGCAGGTATATTCTATAAATTGGAGAAGAAGTCCTTGAAAACTTTTGACCCAAACGCTGCCGCCACTAAAAATTCCGGCATCTTCGGCTTACCCTATACCGTGCAAGAAGCGCGATTAGTATTGCTGCCAGTCCCCTGGGAGGCAACCACCTCTTATGGTGGTGGCACAGCCAATGCCCCACAAGCCATTATGCAGGCTAGCAAGCAGGTTGATCTGTTTGATTATGATTTAGGTAATTTTTATAGCGCAGGTATCGCTATGGCAGAGGAATCAAGCAATGTGCAGCAGTGGAATACCTTAGCCCGCCAACATGCCCAAAAGGTTATTGCCGTCGGCGGTAATCTGGATGAAAACGATTTCGAACTACAATCAGACATTCAACTAGTAAATGACTATAGCGCTCGTTTAAACGATTATGTTTACACACAAACCCAGCATTTGCTGCAGCAAGGAAAATGCGTGGGCCTTGTGGGTGGTGACCATGCTATTCCCTTGGGTGCCATTAAAGCATTTTTGGAACAATATCCTGATATGGGGATTCTACATTTTGATGCCCACGCGGATATGCGCCAGGCTTATGAAGGCTTTGAGTATTCCCATGCCTCTATCATGTACAACGTCTTAACCAAAACATCTCTAGCTAAACTGGTGCAAGTGGGTATTCGTGATTTTTGCGAAGAAGAATATGAATTTATGAGCCGTTTTCCGGAGCGAGTCGCAGTTTTTTATGATACAGCCATGGTAGAGCAGAAACTCAGCGGCATTAGCTGGTCTGATATCTGTCAGCAGATTATCGCGCAATTGCCACAACAAGTTTACATTTCGTTTGATATCGATGGCCTGGACCCACGCTTCTGCCCTCATACCGGCACGCCAGTACCAGGGGGCCTTGAATTAAGTGAAGCTTTATATTTAATTAAACAAGTTGCCTTATCAGGCCGCAGGATCATTGGCTTTGATTTGAATGAAATCGCTCCTGGCTCCCCTCCTAATTCCCCGAATACACAACCAGATACCGCCTCCGAATGGGATGCAAATGTTGGAGCACGCTTACTCTATAAGCTATGTGGCTGGGTGTTGCATTCATCCTAGTGCTAGATCCGCGCTAATTCAATTAAGGTTATGGCCGAGGTTTAACAATAAACGCTCCGTAACGGTTGCGGCTCGGTGAAATTGCTAAAAAACTATATTATAAGGTATCCTACAGCATAATTTACAGGAGATAGTCTATGTGTGGCATCGTCGGAGCTGCGGCAGCGCAGAATGTAGCACCCATCCTCTTAGAAGGTTTGAAACGGCTGGCTTATCGTGGTTATGATTCAGCTGGAATAGCGGTGTTGGATTCTACTGGAGAAATTCAGCGAGTGCGTATTGAGGGTAAGGTGTCTCGATTGCAAGCAGCGCTGCAAGAGCATCCTGTGACCGGTTGTACCGGTATAGCCCATACCCGCTGGGCAACACATGGCGTGCCTTCTGAACAAAACGCCCACCCCATTCTTTCGCTGAGTGATATTGCTATTGTTCACAATGGTATCATTGAAAACCATGATCATTTCCGGCCAAAATTAATTGAGCAAGGATATGAATTTTCCTCCGAAACAGATACGGAGGTAGCTGCCCATCTCATACATCATTACCTGCAGCAACATGACTTTTTAACCGCCGTGCGGCTGGTAGCGCAGCAATTGGAGGGCGCATTTGCATTAGTGGTGTTAAATCGCCGCGAACCGGAACGATTGATTGCTATACGCAACGGGCCACCCCTGGCCATTGGAATTACCGAGAGGGCCAATTTTATTGCCTCTGACAGTTTCGCCTTATTACCAGTCACCAACCAGTTTATGTTTCTGCAGGATGGCGACATCGCTGACGTGAGTCAGCACAATGTAACTATTTATAATATCAAAGGACAAGAGGTCAAGCGCGACCTACATATTTCCCAACAAGACAACAGTGGAATAGATCGTGGCAATTATCGCCATTTTATGCTGAAAGAAATTTTTGAGCAACCCACTGCGGTTGACAATACGCTGGAAGGGCGAATTACCCAAAACCGAATCCTGGAACCCGCTTTTGGCATTGAAGCCGAAGCTCATTTCGACCGAATTAAACAAGTACAAATTGCCGCTTGTGGAACGAGCTATCATGCAGGTATGGTAGGGCGTTATTGGTTAGAAAGCCTAGCGGGAATTCCCTGCCAAGTTGAAATTGCCAGCGAATTTCGTTACCGCCAGCCAGTCGTCCAGCCCGGAAGTTTATTTGTGGTTTTGTCACAATCAGGAGAAACCGCAGACACATTAGCAGCGCTACGCCAAGCAAAAGAATTAGGTTATGAAAGCACCCTAGCTATCTGCAATGCCCCAGAAAGCTCGCTTGTGCGTGAAGCAGATTTCACCTTGCTGACGAGAGCAGGGACAGAAATTGGGGTTGCTTCTACAAAAGCATTTACTACGCAATTAGTAGCGCTCTTAATGTTAACTACTGTATTGGGCAGGCGTTATAAAGTCACTGCGGACAAGGAAACAGAGGTTGTTGCGCAATTACGTGATCTGGCAACCCAAATTAAACAAGTTTTATTGCTGGATAAAACCATTGCTGAATTGGCTAAAAGATTTGTGGAGAAACAACACGCTTTATTTTTAGGACGCGGCATTGAATATCCGATCGCCATGGAGGGCGCACTGAAACTTAAAGAATTGTCCTACATCCATGCTGAAGCCTATCCCGCAGGTGAACTTAAACATGGGCCTTTGGCATTAGTTGATGAAAATATGCTAGTTATTGCGGTTGCCCCACATGATAGCTTATTAGAAAAATTAACTTCCAATCTACAAGAAGTACGCGCACGTGGCGGCCAGCTGATTGTGTTCGGAGAAGCGGGTCAAACATTTGCAGAATCCGCTGATGTAACTCTAATTCCCATGCCGCACACAGGGAGCATTGTTGCGCCCATCGTCTATACAATTCCGTTACAGATGCTGGCCTATCATGTGGCAGTTTTGAAGGGGACTGATGTAGACCAGCCACGCAATTTGGCTAAATCTGTGACGGTGGAGTGAGATTGGGTATGCTGTCATCCTGAACACAGTGAAGGATCTCCGTATGGTGGCACATATTGCTGAAAAGCCACCCTATGGAGATCCTTCACTGCGTTCAGGATGACAGCTTGTTCAGGATGACAGATCACTATTGTCGATAATTTCCTTCTATGCGCACCAAACGGTCATTACTAAAATACAAATCCAGCTGCTTTTTAATAATGGGGCCGCCATTACGCTGGTAGGTATAAACATAAGGCCAGTAATTATCATTAAAAGTATTTACCAGAACGGGTGATCCCAATACTTCTTCTACTTGGTCCTTACTCATTCCCACCCGCACCCGTTCCAATTGTGTATTGGTTAAAATATTCCCTTGTTGTACGCTGGGTTGGTAGGGATGTATCCACGAACAGGAAGCCAGTAAAAAACTAGTTAAACATAAACTTATTATTGTTAGCCTGCGCATAATGGTATCCAAACAAAATTTTATTGAATCGTGTAGAGCGTCCGATCTCTGATCGGGTGAGTTATTTATTGCTGCCGCATAATAACCCATTTCACAGGCTTGTTAAAGGAGGGGCCGTAGTACCCGGCCTGTCTACTTTTAAACCTCTATCCCCAACATCTCCCTAGCATGAGCCAGCGTTTTCTCAGTGATGGTCACTCCTCCCAGCATACGTGCAATCTCGGCAATTTTTTCCATAGAGCCTAAAGGCTGAATCACTGTCTCTACCGCATTATTTTTTTCCACTTTTTGGATGTATAGGTGCAGGTCTCCTTGAGCGGCCACCTGGGGCAAGTGGGTCACGCATAACACCTGGGCTGCTTGGCCTAATTTTTTCAATTGTTGCCCTACAATTTCCGCTGTTCGACCGCCTACTCCCGCATCAACCTCATCGAAAATAAGGGTCGGAGCTGCATTGGCTTTAGCAGTTATTACTTGCATGGCCAAAGAAATACGTGATAATTCGCCACCAGAGACTACTTTACTTAAGGGTTGCAAGGGCTGCCCAGCATTGGCAGTTACTAAAAATTCCACCCCCTCATCTCCATAAGGGTGCGGACTATCCCTATTTTGGGAGGTTAATTGGACGGTGAATCGACCATTAGGCATACCCAGAACACGCATTTGCTCCGAAACCGCCTTACTTAAGCGTTGCGCCGCCTTATCGCGGCTGGCGGTGAGTTTTTTAGCTGCAGTTTTATATTGGGCAACTTTATCGGCGATTTGCAGCTTTAACAGGGCTAGCCGTTCATCCCGCGAGCAGAGTTGTTGTAATTGTTCACTGATTTTTTGTTGTTTTTGCAATAGGGCTTCGGGTTCAACGCGATGTTTACGAGCTAAATCCTGGATGAGGGCCAAACGCTGATCAATTGCAGTCAGACGCTGTGGATCGGGTTCTATGGTATTTTGTGCTTTACGGACTTCGTTGATAGCTTCTTCGGATTGAATAATGGCCTGCTGCAATAGTTCACCAGCGGCTGACAGATTGGGGTTGGCGCCTGAGAGATTGTTCAATAGTTGCTTGGCGGAATATAAACTCGTTAATACTGGACTGCATTCATCTTCGGCGAGCAGGGCAATGACTTGCTGACAAGACATAAGCCATTGCTCTGCATACGCCAGAGTCTGCTGTTCCTGATTTAGCTTCACTAGCTCCGCGGGCTGCAAATCCAATTGAATAAATTCCTGTAACTGAAAATTCAACAGTTCTTGTTGGGAACTATAATCGTCAGCAGCCTCGATCGCCCCTAATGCTTGTTGCAGTTGTCGCCAGTTTGCATAACAGTCGCGCACTGGCTGATAGAGGTCCTCATGGCCCGCAAAACTATCCAATATCTGGCGCTGATAATCGGCTTTTAATAGCAATGAATGCTGATTCTGGCCGTGAATATGAACTAATAAAGTTGCCAATTCCCGCACTTGTTGTACCGTGCATGGCCGTCCATTGATAGTATTGCGCGAACGACCATCACGATTAATTACCCGCCGGATCAAACATTCTTCCCCTTCATCAAATTCCTGCTCAGTGAGCCATTCTTGAGCTGCTTTAATATTACTTATCTCAAAAATAGCCGTTACTTCACAGCGATCGCGACTATTTTGTATGAGTGAGGCATCCGCTCGTTGTCCCAGGACAATGCCCAAGGCATCTATTAAGATAGATTTTCCCGCGCCAGTTTCTCCTGTCAGTACCGTAAGCCCACTGCCTAATTCCAACTCATGTTCCGTAATGATCGTAAAGTGTTTGATATGTAAGTGTTTTAACATGGAGATGTCCGCCGCGTCGTTATACCACTACCCTGCCAGCCTAGCTTAGAGCGTAGTGTTTCAAAGTAATTATAATCAAGTGGGTGAATAAGGCGTAGCCATTGTGATTTTTTTTCTATGGTGAGAATGCCTCCCCTGGATACAACAATACGTTTTTGCCCATCACCGCTGACATAGGGGGTCGCCTCATTACTTTCGGGTATAGTAATGGTGATATGGCTATTGGCATCTAAAACAATCGGGCGATTGCTTAATGTGTGTGGAAACATGGGGACCATTACGATAGCGTTCAGGCTGGGATGTAAAATAGGCCCTCCCCCGGAGAGCGCATAGGCTGTAGACCCAGTTGGGGTGGCAACGATTAAACCATCCGCGCGTAGTTCACATACCGGTTGTTCATTAATAACTATATCAAACTCGACCATATGGGCGATCTTGCCGGGAGACAGCACAATTTCATTTAAAGCTTCAATTTTAGCAATGACTTGCCCTTGATGCAGTATATGAGCAGCTAATAAAAAGCGTTGTTCTTCTCGGTATTGGCCATTTAACACCTGCTCAATCTTAGCGAACTCATGAGGATAAATATCCGTAAGAAAACCTAATCTGCCGCGATTGATACCAATAACTGGCAGTGACTGTGCCACTGCAATTTGTGCCGCATGTAATAGGTTACCATCACCACCTACAACCAATAGGATCTCACAAGCTTCGGCCAGACGATCACCTGGAATGCGATCCCGGTCGCTGATGGAAGGTAACTGGGGCGCAGTATCACGCTCAAAAACCACCTTATATCCACGCGTTTTCAGGTATTCATACAAGGCTATAAAAGTTTCCTGATTACTATCCTGACGCTGACGGCCGATAATGGCAACCTGTTTAAAGATTTGGTTTTGGCTCATAATAATGGCCTCATAAAGGAATTTTTAGCTATCTGCAGCCTGATAATCGAGGAAAATTTTAATTTCTAACTACTCTCTTAAGAAGTCCTTAATGTTGCTTCTGTATCATAATACCATCAAGCTGGTAGACCTTAACAATAAATCATGAGGAGCCTTAAGTCTTAACAGGGCAGATTTATAAAAAATCTCCCATTCATATTTCCTTAATTTTATTCAGGTAATATAGTTTTTAACATTCATTAATGAACCTTTAGTTTTTTGTCTAATGTGACAGAACCTGGAGGAAAGAACTTAGCCTAGTCAGGGCTGCCTTGGCAAACATGGCTTAAACACCTATGGGTGATTTAGAACAGTGAGACTATATATGCACATTCACAGAAAAATATTCGCTACCGGCTTTCTTATCTTATCCGCTTTTTTTATGTCTACGGCCGTAGCTGCGGACTATAATTACACCAATCAGGCGTATACTACTGAGGCGGCTGAATATATGAAAGCAGCTTGGATAAAATCCGGAAGAGATCCCAATGCGTTCACGGCCGCGATCGAAGCCTGGTCAGTACTCGGTGGTTCTCCTTCAGATTTTGATGCTGCCGCAAATTCTCAAGGAGGTACATTTGATCCGGCTGCACAAGTTAGTGCCATGAAAACGGCCTGGGAAGCTTCAGGAGCTCGGCCCGAGGATTTTATTGCCGCCGTCAATGCTGCTACCAAAATGGGGTACAGCCCCACTGAGTTTATAAATGCTGCGACTGCGGGTAAAGGAGCTTGGAACCCTGTTGATCAACAAAAAACTTTTTCCTATACCCCGGAACAGACCGCTGATATGCGAGCAGCCTGGATAGCGGCCGGAAAAGATCCAAATGCTTTTGCAGCAGCAGTTGCCGCTGCCGGAACATTGGGCATACCCGTTTCTAAATTTAAATCATCAGTCACCTCACCCACCTTTAATCCTGCTGCAGATTTTGACGCCATGAAAAAAGCGTGGGTTGATGCCGGAAATGATCCAACCACTTTCCCAGACGCCGCGCGAGGCGCTAGTGACCTTGGGTTGACCCCACAGGAATTTTCAACCCTGCTCAACAATGGCGGCACTCCTCAATCTTTACTGCAACAACTTAAGGATGAATGGGTCGCCATGGGCAACGATCCCAATGATTTCGATGCTGCTTTACAGGGGGCACTGAATTCTGGCAAAAGCGCCGCGCAATTTCTAACTGATTTGCAGGCTCAAAAAGAGGCTTTGATCAATCAATATAATAACCTGAACAATGAGTTAAAAAACTATGGAGATTTATGGGATGAAGTAAATAATGCCATCAATAACAGCGAAGAAGTTGACTGGGCTGATATAGCCAGACGCATGGGCCTGGATCCTAATTTATATACGCCTACTGACCTCTACAACCTATTAAAGTATCTTTCGACCTATACTGGCAGCTGGAATGATTTTGAAAAACATAGACTAACTTTGGGTTGGACTACGGAACAATATATGAACTGGCTATTGGGCAAAACCACTATGCCTGGCTATGGTACCTGCTATGACCAGAATGCCTGCTACAGTGAATTTCGCGATAAAATAGACGAGGCTATTGCTTCCGGCCGATCAAACAATGCAACTCCTGTTGATTGGGGGAGTGAGGGTTTTAGTTCATTTGATGCCGACAAATTCTTAGACTCACTGCGCACGCAAATTCCAGCGCTAATTCGCTTAGTATTCGCGCTGTGTTACACGATTGGTGTGGTGTTTTGTATGATAGGTATATCAAAGTTTAAGCAAATCGGTGAAAGCAAGAGCTCCTCCTCCACATCTCATACTAGCATGATCAGCGCCTTGGCCTATGTTATTACCGGAACGGCACTGATTTATCTGCCATCAACCCTGCAAGTGTCTAATGGGACCATATTTTTTATGGGCGGTGACTCATCCCTATTCTCCTATTCTGATAGTGACGTAGCGGGAATGACCTACGACCACTTGAAAGATGCGGTTATAGATATCGTCAAGCTGGTGGGCCTAATTGCCTTTGTACGCGGTTGGATACTGTTGTCCAAAATGGGTAGCCAATCACATCAGGGTACTCTCACCAAGAGTATCGTCCATATTGTGGCTGGTATTCTAGCCGTAAATATCATCACCACTTGGGATGTGGTCAGAGCGACGTTTGGTTTTGCCTGGTAATCAGTCATCCTGAGCGACACGGAGCCGCGACCGTTAGGGAGCGTTTATTTGAGAACGTAAACGTTCCCTAACGGTCGCGGCTCGGTGCGCTCAGGATAGCTTTCAAAAATTCAAACCCCTATTTCAAAGCGTATCCCCTGCGCCAGAGGTAACGCACTGCCCCAATTGATGGTAGAAGTCTGACGGCGCATATACGCTTTCCAGGCATCAGAACCCGCTTCTCTGCCACCTCCCGTTTCCTTTTCTCCACCAAATGCACCACCGATTTCAGCGCCCGAAGTGCCGATATTAACATTGGCAATTCCGCAGTCACTGCCACTAGCCGATAGAAAATATTCAGCATGTCTGAGATTTTCAGTAAAAATAGCTGAGGATAATCCCTGCGGTACGTCATTTTGTATTTTTATAGCCTGCTCTAAATCTTCATACGGCATTACATACAAAATAGGAGCAAAAGTTTCACATTGCACAATATGCCAATGGGGTTGCGCACGTACTAGCGTCGGTTCTACAAAAAATCCTTTTCCGGAAATGGGATTACCACCAAAAACTATCTCGCCCCCTTGCTGACGCACTGCCTCTAATGCAGCTTGATAATTTTTCACCGCCGCCTGGTCAATTAAAGGTCCCATTAATACCTCCGGCTTAAGTGGGTCACCAATGAGTATTTTCTTATATACATTCACTAGTTCCCGCAGCAGGGATTCATAAATGGATTTATGCACAATCAAGCGCCTTAACGAGGTACAACGCTGGCCGGCAGTGCCAACAGCACCAAACACAATCGCCGGCACTGCCAGCTTAAGGTCAGCGGATGGGTCAATAATCACGGCATTGTTTCCGCTCAGTTCCAGTAGCGTTCTACCCAAACGATGTGCCACCACCTCATTGACTTTACGGCCAATGGGCACCGAGCCAGTAAATGAGATCAATGGCAAGCGTTTGTCGGCAACGAAATCCGCGGCCAGGGCATCATCCTGAGTAATAAAAAGTGAAAATATACCCGGATGTCCTGCACGCTCCATCACCCGCTCACAGATCTTCTGCACTGCAATGGCGCACAATGGTGTCTTGGGGGAAGGTTTCCAAATCACCGTATCGCCACAGATAGCAGCGATAAATGCATTCCAAGCCCACACCGCCACCGGAAAATTAAACGCTGAAATGACGCCCACAGGTCCTAGTGGCTGCCATTGTTCATACATGCGATGCGAAGACCGCTCAGAATGCATGGTTTTGCCATAAAGCATTCGCGACTGTCCCACGGCAAAATCTGCCATGTCTATCATTTCTTGTACTTCCCCATCGCCCTCTTGTTTAATTTTACCCATCTCCAGGGAAACCAGGGTGCCCAACGCGTCTTTGTGGACACGTAATTCTGCGCCGATCAACCGCACCAACTCTCCACGCTGTGGCGCGGGTACTTGACGCCATTTTTCAAAGGCACGTAATGATTCTGCAACCACCATGGCATAATCTTCTAGGCTGGCAGTTTTTACTTGCGCAATTACTTCTCCCGTGGCCGGATTTATTGAAGATAGAACATCATTGGAATGTGTAGCTGACCATCCTGGGATACCTGTACTGACGCCTGAATTTTCTGCCGTCAGGTTTAATTGTTTTAATAAATTCATGTTTAGCATCCTTATTTTTATTTAGCATCATAATCGGGAAGCCAATAGAGACTGCCCCCATCCTAACCTTCCCCCGCAAGCGGGGGAAGGGACTGTAAGGTGCGGACTTTTAGTTTTCTGCCCAACAGTTCCTTCCCCCGCTTGCGGGGGAAGGTTAGGATGGGGGCAGTCTCTGTTGGCTCTTTGGTTAATATGGCGCACAAATAGTTATCTATTATGATTTACTAGCTAACAGCTGGTTTAATAAATTCCCCAAGCGGTAACCTGCCAATGTCAACTGCTCTCCCACTATCGTTGCCGCACGCTCTCGGTATTGTAGCGAAGGACGGGCATTCGGGGTCAATTGATAAACAGTCTCTCGAGCAATGTTATAACATTCCCGAGTCCAGTCGCTAACCTGTAGATCTTGCACTTTAGCGGCAAAAAAATCTGCTGGGAAGCGTTGCTGTAATTGTCGGGCGAGACGTTGCACATTTTTATTGGTTAAAGGATAACGCCAACTAGCAGGGGTAAGCCACAAAGCCCCTTGATCCCAATACGCATGTAAGTTGTCCACACGATTATCTTTAATGGGAAATAGATTTCCACCTCGATCACCTGTAGGGAATTGTGCACTAAAACGGTTTATACAATGTAGCGGTTGGTGAGCATCTCCAGTTAAATGTAACACATAAGCCAAAGCGGTTACTTTTTGTTTATCTGTGGCATGAGTACTCATTAACGTATTTTCGCTTTCCTGCATAACGGAGATTAGATTGGGGCTTGTTGCAGGGGTAATAGGAAAGCCATCAGTACTCCACGGAATATTGAGATAATGCCAAGCAGCAGACTGACCGCCGTCGGCCTGTCGCCAACTGTCTGGCACGGTTGCTAGATAGAGAAATCTTGATAAGGGGGAATAACCCTTATCATCTATGGCGGTTAAGTAGTCCACGGTATTTCTGACATGGGGCATCAAATGGCTATACGCGATCGCTGCGATGATGCGGTGGCCCGTTGCATCCCAAGAAAAAGCTTGGCCTGAGAAGAAAAGCATAGCGATAACTAGATAACGGCTAAGAGAGGTCTGTGTTTTGAATAAAAGTTTACTGGGCATAGCGCTGACCTTATAAGACTGAGGGAACTGTCATCCTGAACGTACCGAGCCGCGACCGTTAGGGAGCGTTTATTGGAGCAACGCAAACGCTCCCTAACGGTCGCGGCTCGGTAGGTTCAGGATGACAGCTCGTCTATAACTTGCGCAAATAAACTTTCTGCACAGAATGATCGCTGGCTTTTTCCAAAATAAGGCGCGCCCGTCGCTTAAAAGGTAAAATATTCTCATGCAGATTACGTTCATTAATATCTATCCATACCTTATTGCAAAATTCTAATGCTCGCTGCTCATCCCATTGTGCAAACTGATAAAAAAAAGCATTACGATCCTCTCGTGCTTTGGCGCGGAAGGCCATAAAACGATCTAGATACCATTTTTTTATCACTGAAATATCTGCATCAACATAGATAGAGAAATCAAAAAAATCAGAAACAAACCACTGCGGTGGCGCAGTGACTTGCGGGGGTGGAATTTGTAATACATTTAAACCTTCTACAATAACAATGTCCGGCCGATCCACCACTTGAAAAGTATTAGGAATAATATCGTAATGATGGTGCGAATAAACTGGCACTTGTAGATTAGGTTTGCCCGCCTTTAGGTCAGCTAGAAAATTAATTAAGGCACGGCGATTATAACTTTCTGGAAATCCTTTGCGGTTTAATAAATCATGTTTTTTTAAAGTGGCGGTAGAATAAAGAAAGCCATCTGTGGTGACTAGTACCACATGCGGATGATTAGGCCAACGTGCCAACAATGCTTGTAGAATACGCGAAGTTGTGCTTTTTCCTACAGCAACACTGCCAGCTATGCCAATCAGATAGGGGACTTTGGGCTCAGGGTGTCCTAAAAATCGGGTAGTCACTTTATACAAATCTTGGGTTGCGGCAACGTATAGATTTAAAAGGCGCGATAATGGTAGATAGATTTCCACTACTTCCTGCAATGAAACCGGCTCATTTTGCCCTTTAAGTTGCGCCAGATCCTTTTCGCTTAGGGTCAAAGGCGTGTCTTGGCGAAATTGTTGCCAAGTTTCTCTGGTAAACTGCAGGTAGGGAGAGTTGGATTGGCTCATAGATGGCATAATATTTTCAAGACCATCCGTCTACCCGGTAGAGAGTTTTTTCTTAAGGGGAGCGTGGGTGAGCTTTGCATGGTTTTTAGTTTTATGTTTAGAACTTAATTTTTTATTAGCGGCACCGGACTTAGATGAGTGAGCAGTCGGTGCCATGGAAACTTTAGCATTACTAGTTGAACTAGTATTTGCTGGTACACCCGTGTTCGGGATGGCTGCGGGTGGGCGTTGCTGTGGAGCCCCTTCAGAGTAATCTTGCGGCGCACCAGGATCAATCGGCTCAGTGGGATTGTAGGAATTGGATGTGGGAGATATTTTTGGCAACGTATCGGAAGCATATTGAATAGGGTGTACATTAAAATTAAATTTGGAAAAATCTAAATTTTTGCCCAACCACTGATTAACCAGCCGCATATCCTTGACACTTAACGTCCCGGCCGCCTCTTTAAGGGTTAATGTGCTAAGGATATAGGCGTATTGATCCACGGCATATTGGGTCTGTGCGCTATACAAATTAGATTGTTGTTGCAACACATCCACGATGGTTGCGGTGCCTACAGTGTAAGAAGCTTTGGTGGCTGACAAGGAGCTTTCATTAGAGTGAATTGATTGCCGATCTGCTTTAATTTTATTGATACCAGATAGCACTCCCAAGAAAGATTCACGCGTTTGCGTGGTCACATTGCGATAGGTTTGTTCGCGTTGAGCGCTTACCTGGGCATATTGCCAAGCCGCTTGATTAGTCTCCGCCGTTACCGTACCACCAGTGAAGATGGGCAGGCTGGCATTGACTCCTATTGTGGCAATGCGAGTAGTTTCCGGGACAAGAGCGCCACTGGAAGTCCCTGAACCAATACCCAATTGGTTGGCAGTTTCATTGTCGTAGGCATAGCTGGCAGAGCCGGTAATCGTCGGGAAGTGACCAGCGCGCTGAACTTTGACATTCTGCTGGGCGGCAATCATTGCGTAGTAGGCTGATAGCAACGTGTAATTTTGTTGAGCGGCTACCAATACCCAATCATTTATATTTTCCGGCTGCGGTGACACTAGCGGGAAATTCACTTTTATCCCTGCTAAACAGGTATAGAAAATGCCAGTAATAGCGCGGAGTTCTTCCAATTTATCTGCTACGGTATTCTGATTCACAATTTCCTGAGCAACTGCCAAGTCATAACTCGCCCTAACCTGATCCACTCCAGTGATAGCTATCAAGCCCACTTTAAACTGCTCTTCGGTCTGATGTAATTGCTGTTCCAATGAACGTTTATTAGCTTCAGTTGCCATTAATTCATCATAAGCCTGCAGTACACTAAAATAGGCATTAGCCACTCGCACCATCAAATCCTGTGAGGCGGCACTGTAACTTGCAAAGGCTTGCTTGGACTGCGCTTTTGCATTTTGTAATTGTGCCCAGGCTCTATAGTTAAAAATAGCCTGATTAGCAGTGATATTATATTGTGTAGAGGTATCGTAAAATTTCTGTCGCGTAATAAAATCAATGTCCTCATGTAACCGCGCCAGAGTACCCCCAGTAGTTATTTGCGGTAATAAAGCGCCTCGCGTAATAGGGATAAGTTCGTTTACAGCAAGAAATTGGGCTTCAGCAGCCTTGAACGTAGGATCATAATTTAAAGCCTGCTGAAAAACTTCCATAAGGTTTTCAGCAAAACCTGTCACCGACCAACAGGTAATACTAGCAGCCAGGAAAAAATTAATTATACGCGTTTTCATAAAACCTCTCATTGAACTGCCCTGTTTATTCCTTCTTCCACCTGAAGGATAAGGTTCTTTCTTTTACATCAAAAAATAAATACGTTCGGTTCCTTTACCCCAGGCAATCTCGGCCGTAAAGTTTCAAAGAGTTTTTCAGTTTGCCAATGATTGCTAGTCGAACGGGTAATGAGCATAGCTTCCATCACTGGCGCTGAACCAACAATAGCAAATAGTCGACCGTTGCTCGCCAGCATTCGCATTAAAGACCTCGGCACCCACGGCAACGAGCCTGTTAATACTATTACATCATACGGCGCTGCTACTTCCCAACCTTCTATTGCAGGAGCAGTTTCCAAAGTGACATTGGTAATCGGCACCGCCGCTAATTTCTGTTGCGCGCCTCTAGTAAATCGTATCGCATCATCAATGCTATATACCCAATGTGCCAAACTAGCTAATAATGCCGTAATATAGCCAGTTCCAGTACCTAGCACCAGCGCCTTATCTGTTGTTTTGAGGTCAAGAGCTTGCACCATGCGTGCTTCTTCCGCAGGCGCCAGCATGGTAATGTCTTTATTTAGTGGTATCGCTATATCGGCAAAAGCCAAATCGCGATAAGCTGAGGGCACGAAATTTTCCCTCGGTAACCGCACAAATAAATCCAAAACCTGATCATTCAGAACCCCCCAAGCTCGAAGTTGTTGAAAAATCATATTTTGGCGGGCTTGTTCAATATTCATTGAGTTATCATTAAGTGTAGAAGAAGTTGGCTGGGTTAGGTGCTGTAAAAAGATAGGTTATTGTTTTACAGTACCTTAAAGTGCAGCATGATAGGGACGCTGCTAGAATACTCAAAAGCATTTGAAATCACCTGAACTACTCCAACACCTAGATTTTAAACGTTTTGAGTATATTACGACAGGAACAGACCGAGGTAAACCTTCAGAGGTATTTATGAACCGAAATGATGTAAAAATTATTGAAGAATCCCTGTTATATAAAGGTTTTATCACGCTAAAAAAATACATTTTACAACATAAGCTATTTGCCGGAGGATGGAGTCAGACATTTTCCCGCGAATTAGTCATACGTCATCATGCCGCTGCGGTTTTGCCTTATGATCCAGTATTAGACAAAATTGTCTTGCTGGAGCAATTCCGCCTGGGGGCTTTCGAAGATAAGGCCAGCCCGTGGTTAATTGAGATAGTGGCCGGATTATTGGAAGAGGGAGAAACTCCTGAAGAACTAGCGCGTCGCGAAGTGCAAGAAGAGGCTGGCTTAGTAGCCTTGGACCTGATACCCATTTTTGATTATTGGGCCAGTCCAGGTGCAACTAATGAATATGTGTCTTTATTTTGCGCTCGTGTTGACGCCAGCAATGCCGGCGGGGTGCATGGTCTAGCGGATGAGCACGAAGATATTCGCGTTCATGTAGTGGATGCAGCAGAGGCACTGAAACGAATGCACCGTGGAGAAATTAAAAATGCCCTTTGTTTAATGGGCTTATTATGGTTCCAACTACATAAAGAGGAACTCAGAGCAAACTGGTTAAGTCAGAAAGAGACAAGGCTGAGCGATGACTCGACTTATCCAAATATCTGATCTGCATTTATTGGCAAATTCTACAGACTGCTTAGGTGCGGTCAACACACAACAGTCGCTGGAGGCAGTACTGCAGAAGGTACGATTGCAGCAGCCAGATTTGATAGTTATGAGTGGTGATCTATCGCAAGAGGGTTCTTTAGCTTCTTATTGTCGGCTTGCCGCAAGCGTTTCTGATTTTACCTGTCCTATTTATTGGGTGCCTGGAAATCATGATGACCTGGAAAATGCTTATGTTGGATTAACCGCAAACCACTTGATAGCGGGTGGAGCAGCTTTGTTGGATGGATGGCAGATTATATTTCTCGATTCCACTGCTCCAGGGCTGGACGATGGTTTTCTTGGCACTCTGGATTTCGCGCATTTACAACGTTGCTTGACACAATATCCAGATCGGGAAGCAGTGATAGTTATGCATCACCATCCAGTGCAGATTGACTGTTATATGGATGCCATAAAGGTGATTAATGCAGATCGATTTTTGGAGTTATTAAGCTTATTTCCACAAATTCGTCTAGTGCTATTCGGCCATATCCATCAGGAATTTTCATTATTACATAATGGGGTGCATTTTTTAGGCGCACCGTCCACTTGCGTGCAGTTTGCTCCTCGATTAGCAAAGTTTGCCATTGATACTTCGGCCACTCCTGGATACCGTTGGGTTGAGTTAACACCCGAGGGTAATTTTTCTACAGGGATCATGAGGATTTAAGGGCACCATTATTTACTAATTTTTTTCCGCACGATTTTAACCAGCTTCTTCTGTAATCTAGGCGCAGCCCGCGAAGGATTGCCCAACACATAACCAATGGGTTTTAAAGAGTCTATCGCATCACAAATAACTTTTAAGATGGCCAATATCGGTAAGGCAAATATAACGCCGATAACCCCCAGCAACATACCCCCAATAAATAAGCCTAAAATGGCAGCAAAAGGGTTGATACTGACCTGTGTGCCCACAATATTCGGCGTAATAAAATTTCCCTCGAGAAATTGCACCACTACGAACACCATTAACACCCCGATGGGATACCATAAAGAATCCGTCGTTGCCAAAGCAAACAATATCGGTAATATCGATCCAATCAGAATGCCAACATAGGGAATGATCGTCAATAATGCGGCCAAGCCTCCAAAAAAGAATGCGTGTTTTATACCTAACAGCAAAAGACCAATGGTGTTCAATGTTGCCATCGTTAGGATTACCAGGAATAATCCCAGCACATATTTTCTTACTACTTCTTCAATTCTTGTTAAAGTTGCACCAAGACTTTTGTGATGCTCTCTGGCAAAAAGTTGATATACAAAAGATACCAAAAACGTTCGATAATACATGAAGAAAAATAACGCAAGAATAAAAAGAAAAAAGGCAGTAAAAAATCCGGCGGTCGCGGACAATGTGGAGCTGAAAAAAGCAGAACTGTTTTTTAAAACCGCCGTTAACGAACTTTTTATATAGGCAATCTGTTCTTGCGGTTCGATTCCGAATTGATGGGCTGTCCATTGCTGTAGTTTGTCAAACAAACTGGTAAAAGTATTTACCAGTGAATCCATATTGGAAGTGATGGTTCCCACCTGTGATGAAAAAAAGAATGATAAGCTGAGGAAAACTATTATGACCAATAAAATTGACAGGATAGTGCTAAGAGCACGGGGAATTTTTAGCCGCTCCATCCTGGTGCATAACGGCCTTAGCAAAAGTGCGAATATAATGGCTGGCAACAAAGAGATTATAATCGGTTTTGAAACGACTAATGCATAGCAGGTTAATACTACACTGGCGAGCACGGCAAGATATTTAATGTAAAAAGGTATTGAGCTAGGAGATGGGATATTTTTCATATGCTACCTGTATCTGTCAGTCCGTCGTCCTGCTCCCGGACTTGATCCGGGATTGTTCGCGGGACGACGTAGTGGAGCTGTTCCAAGGAGAATGCAATATCAAACTTTCTCCTTTGCGGCAATTGAATCAATACCGACTTCTGGATCTATCTCCGCGCTATAATCTACATTGGCAAAATTGAACCCAAATAGCCGATAAAAATCATCACGGTAACCTTTGATATCCGTTAACTGCTCCAAATTTTCCGTAGAAATTTGCGGCCACAATTCGGCAATTTTATGTTGCACTTCGGGTTCCATTTCAAAATTATCCAAGCGGATGCGGCCTTCTGCATCCAGCGGCTGGGGATGTTGTGCGTATAAATAATCATTAAATAGGCGATAAATCTGCTCGATACAGCCCTCATGGGTGCCATTTTCTTTCATGATTTTATATAGCAGGGAAATATATAGCGGTACTACGGGTATTGCAGCGCTAGCTTGAGTAACCAATGCTTTATTGATTGAAACCAGCGCTCTCCCCTTGTGACTATTGAGCTTTAGCTGAAGTCGGTCTGCGGTTTGCTGCAGATGTTGTTTTGCTTTACCAATTGCCCCTTCTTTGTAAATCGGGTGGGTGAGCTCAGGGCCAATGTAGCTATATGCCAGTGTGGTTACCCCTTCAGCCAACAAATTTTCTCGCTCCAGGAAATCAATCCACAGCTCCCAATCATCACCTCCCATTACTTCAATGGTCTCCTCCACTTCCTCTTTAGAAGCGGGTTCTATGGTGATTTCTTTTACTTCACCGCGGAATGGATCCACGGTTTTACTAGTAAAGGAACGACCGATGGGTTTTAAAACGGAAGAAAATATTTGGCCGTTCTCAGGGTGTACGCGCCTGGGAGATGCCAGGCTGTGAATAACTAGATCTACTTGCTTTAAATCACGTCGAATTAGGTCAGCGACTTGGTGTTTTATTTCATTAGAAAACGCATCACCATTAATACTTTTTGCGTAAAAATTGCTGCTATGCGCCAGTTTTTCAAATGCGGCGGTATTATACCAGCCTGCAGTGGCCGTGCGCTTGGCATCGGCCTCACGCTCATAAAATACGCCTATTGTATTGGCACCTGCACCAAAAGTGGCAGCAATGCGGCTAGCTAAACCATAGCCAGTAGAAGAACCAATCACTAATACATTCTTGGGTCCGCGTAGCGCCTCCTTTGATTTTACGTAATGACTTTGTTCTTCAACGGACTTAAAGCAGCCGGCAGGGTGTGCAGTCGTGCAGATAAAACCACGAACTTTAGGTTGTATAATCATGTAGACAGATACTCCGTAAATAGTTTAATTTTTTTCTTCAGAGGCCTCTCCCAGCCACAGTAATTTTAAATTGCGGTAATAACTACTTTCTGCGCTGGATACAGCTACAACAAAGCCAATACGGCCATCAAGGAACCCAGCATGTAGAAAATAGGCTTTAATAAATGCCCATACTGCATTGGTGATTGCTTTCTTCAGGGAAGAGCGCCGGCCCTTTTGATAACGCATCTCAGCTGTCAACGTGGTGTAGTGATTCATCCGGTCCTGTAATTCTTCAATGGTCTGATATGAGTCATGCAACAAAAACTGCTTTAACTCACCTATAGGACCGTTCTCACCTAAAGTCACGCTTTCATGCACTATATGATCGGTAAATTTTGCTCGTCCACGACGAAACAAGCGTAGGACTTTATCCCTACCCACATCGCCATGGTATACCCAGTGTCCGAAATATTTTGTGCGCCGGCGAACAAAAAAAGCATCTACTGAATTTCCAGCATCTGAAGCAAGGATGGTAGTAATCTCTTGTCGCAATGCCTCACCTACCCACTCATCTGCATCAATCGAAAATATCCATTGACCTTGGGCCTTTTCTAAAGCGCGGTTTTTTTGGGGACCAAAACCCGGCCAGTCTGTGACGTAAACCTGGGTAGTATATTCTTGGCAGATAGCGACTGTATCATCAGTACTACCAGAATCCAGTACAATAATTTCACCTGCCCAGCATATAGATTCGAGGCAACGCCTTATGCATGCGGATTCATTTTTGGTAATAATGATTACACTAATGTTAGATATGTCCATAGGTAAAGATTAACATGTTAATTCATGCTAAAATAGTGGCTTGTGTTTAGCCGAGACCCCTTCATGCAAGTGTTGTTCGTTAAGCTCACCTCGATGGGAGACCTAATCCAAGCGCTGCCCGCTCTTACTGACGCTCGTCATTTTATACCTGATGTATCTTTTGATTGGGTCATTGAAAAAAGTTTCTCCGATATTGCACTGTGGCATCCTGCCATTAATAGGATCATCCCCACATCGCACCGTAAATGGCGGCAGAATTTTTGGCACTCCTTGAAAACCCGTGAAATCCAGCAATTCTTGCAAGCACTCCGTCAACAGTCTTACGATATAGTTATTGATGGACAGTCCTCATTGAAAAGTGCCGGCGTTACGTTATTGTCTAAAGGAGTACGCCACGGATTGGATCGGCAATCCTGCCGCGAACAGCTCGTACCTCTGGCGTACCATAAACGTCACCGCGCACCCAGAAGCCTACATGCCGTTACCCGTCTGCGTTTATTATTCGCAGCCGCATTTAATTATCCTTGTCCTACTTCGCCGCCAGATTACGGCATTGCCAACTACTCCTTCCCGCCCTTGCCCTTTGAACTACCCACCCCTTATCTGGTTTTGATACACAATGCCAGTTGGTCCACTAAAATGTGGCCAGAGCGATACTGGCGCGAGCTGATAGCTTATGCAGCTAATGAAGGACTCCATGTGCTGCTACCCTGGGGAAACGAAGCTGAAAAACAACGCGCCATTCGCATTAGTGATGGCCTGACTCATGCCCAGGTATTACCATTTTGTACCTTGTCACAGCAGGCACGAATTTTGCAAGGAGCTTTTGGTGCTATTGGCGGCGATACCGGCTTAAGTCATCTAGCGGCGGCCTTGGGTGTGCCCCATGTGACAATGTATGGGCCCACCGACGAGAATCTCAATGGCACAGTTGGCCAAAATCAACAGCATCAGGTTTCACCGTTTAAATGTACGCTTTGTTATAAGCACAGCTGTGATTTTGGCAATAAAATAAATCCAGAACCCCTTTGCTTGCTAGAAATTACCCCCCAGATGTTATGGCATAGGTTTAAGGCTACTAATGCTAGTAAAAATTCCCTCGCTGAGCTAAGATTTTAAAAATTACTCGGCGAAATCCTTATGACACCCCAAGCCCCACGTCAATATTCCGCGGAATCTATCGAAGTCCTCAGCGGGCTCGATCCCGTGCGGGTCCGTCCCGGCATGTATACCGACACCCACAACCCCAACCATCTAGCGATGGAGGCGGTAGACAACAGTGTAGACGAGGCAGTTGCCGGTCATGCTAAAAGTATTGACGTAATCCTGTATGCTGATGGCTCGCTAGAAGTGATTGATGATGGCCGCGGCATGCCGGTGGATATGCATCCGGAAGAAAAGATTTCCGGCGTAGAACTGATCTTGACCCGTCTGCATGCGGGAGCCAAATTTTCCCACAAAGACTATCAGTTCTCTGGAGGGCTGCATGGCGTTGGCATCTCCGTGGTTAATGCACTATCAAAACAATTGGAGGTCAAGGTAAAACGCGAAGGCAAAGTGCATCAAATGTCTTTTAAAGGCGGCGATCCAGATGGGCCGTTAAAAATAACGGGAAGTTGCGGCAAATTTGAGACTGGCACAAGCGTGCACTTTTGGCCTGATGCCAAATATTTTGATTCCGTTAAATTTGCCATTGCACCTTTAAAATATTTGTTACGCGCCAAAGCGGTATTATGCCCGGGATTAACCGTGCGGTTTACCCAAGAAGCCAATGGCGAATCTGAAACCTGGTTCTATGAAGATGGACTAAAAGCCTATTTACATGACGCCCTAAATGATGCGGTACGCCTGCCAGAAGATTTGTTTCTGGGCCATGCAGCCGGAAATACTGAAATGGTGGATTGGGCGGTGACCTGGCTGCCTGAAGATAGCCAAACCGTCACTGAAAGCTATGTTAACTTAATTCCGACCATTCAAGGTGGCACACATGTGAATGGCTTCCGCACCGGTCTTTTAGAAGCGTTACGGGAATTTTGTGAAATCCACAAGTTATTACCCAGAGGCATCAAGCTTTCTAGCGAAGACGTATGGGATCAATGTAATTTCGTACTCTCCATCAAAATGCGCGACCCGCAATTCTCCGGTCAAACCAAAGAACGCCTGACTTCACGACAGTGTGCTGCGTTTGTGACTGGGGTGGTCAAAGATACTTTCAGCCTATGGCTCAATGAAAATGTAACACTGGGTCAAGCTTTGGCGGAAATGGTCATTCAAAATGCCCAACAACGCAGCCGTGCCAGCAAGCAGGTGCTACGCAAAAAAGTCACCGCTGGTCCTGCACTACCGGGCAAATTGGCTGATTGTACCAATCAAGATCCTGGTCGCACGGAATTGTTTTTAGTTGAAGGGGATTCCGCTGGCGGATCAGCCAAACAAGCCAGAGACCGAGAATTTCAGGCAGTCATGCCCCTACGTGGCAAGATCCTCAATTCATGGGAAGTAGATTCCTCGCAGGTGCTGGCGTCCCAGGAGATTCATGATATCGCTGTGGCCATCGGGGTAGATCCAGGCGCGGACGATTTAACCGGCTTGCGCTATGGTAAAGTCTGCATTCTGGCTGATGCCGATTCGGATGGGTTACACATTGCCACCTTATTATGCGCCCTATTTTTCCGCCATTTCCTACCCGTGGTGGCTGCCGGCCACCTCCATGTGGCCATGCCGCCGCTTTACCGCATTGATATTGGCAAAGAAGTGTTTTATGCGCTTGATGATGAAGAAAAGCAGGGCGTTATGGACCGGATCGCTGCAGAAAAGAAAAAAGGCACCGTACATATTCAGCGTTTCAAAGGCTTGGGGGAAATGAATCCCTCGCAATTACGTGAAACGACTATGTCCCCCGATACCCGTCGCTTAGTGCAACTGCTGGTGGGAGATGAGACAACCTTTGACCTGATGGATATGTTATTAGCGAAAAAACGTGCCTCTGACAGGAAGGCTTGGCTGGAACAGAAAGGGAATCTGGCGGAGACATAAGTTCAGCTGCTTAGGTGATGGGACTCATATATTTATTGAACCTGATACATGGCCGAATCCAGTGCCAGTAGAGGCTGCCCCCATCCTAACCTTCCCCCGCAAGCGGGGGAAGGAACTGGTTGGGCAATAAGTTAAGTTATGCGCCCAATCCCATACTGGCTCGAGCAAGTCCCTTCCCCCGCTTGCGGGGGAAGGTTAGGATGGGGGCAGCCTCTACTGGCTCTGAGCCCATCAGTGTTATTTGATCAGTTAAGTAACAGAACCCTCTTTATAATATTTACTTTTCCTTTCCAGACTTTCCGCGCCAATGACGCTTAAAGCGCCACAGCCATAACGCCGGCCCCGACACTACAAAACCACAGGACAAAACCAACCCCACCAAGGGGGGATCTACAGAAATCAATACATAAATTAATACTATTAATATAATAACAATAAAAGGCACGCGATTTTTTAGATTGAAATCCTTGAAACTGTAATACATTATGTTACTGACCATCAGCAGCGCCGTGATCGCAGTAACAATAGCAACTAGTACACGCAGCATAGGGTTATTCAGGTCAAATTCCTGCAAACTCCATACCAGACTGGTTATTAATGCCGCTCCAGCCGGACAAGGCAGACCACGGAAATAACGTTTATCCGCAACACCTAACTGAGTATTAAATCGCGCAAGACGCAAGGCGACGCCAGCAGTAAAAATAAACGCTACCAACCACCCCGCTTTGCCAAGCGTACCTAAGCCCCAAGTATATACAATCAACGCGGGAGCTACTCCAAATGATACCATGTCCGACAGGCTGTCTAATTCAGCGCCAAATGCAGTTTGGGTGTGGGTTAACCGCGCCACACGACCATCCAATGTATCCATTACCATAGCAATAAATACAGCAATACCCGCATAATCAAAATTGCCTTTCATGGCCGCTACAATGGCATAAAAGCCTGCGAATAACGCAGTTAGGGTAAATAAATTAGGCAGCAGATATATTCCTCGCCCCCGGGGTAAACCATCGTTTTCTGTGCTCATGCTATTCTCTCTGATTACTGAGACTTAATTAATACAGTTTTTCGCCCTGAGATGTCAAGGCAGACTAAGTTACTGTACTGAACAGTTAGGTTAATTTAAGGTTATAATGGTACTTAGGGGTTGCACAACCCCTTATCCTGAGCATTACAGAGATCAACGATGAAGAAAATCAGACCCTCGAAGCCAAAAGCGCACCTGCAAGAACCCACGTTTCAGGCGCAGGAAGAGCATTTTTTAGCTCGCAGGGAGAATTTCTTCACGGGTCTATGGAGTGCGCTACGTATATTCTTTGAGTATATGCACGGTTTTTATGTTTTTAGGAATATTCATAACTGCATTACCATCTTCGGCTCCGCCCGTTTTACTGAAACCCACAAATATTACCAAATGGCACACACTCTAGGCTACTTGCTAGCTAAGAATCGCTATACGGTAATGACAGGTGGCGGGCCTGGAATTATGGAAGCTGCCAATCGAGGAGCAAAAGAGGGGGGAGGGCGCTCCATTAGTTGTAACATCAATCTCGCATTAGAGAGCCCCAATCTATTCGTTGATAAAAAAATTACTTTCCACTATTTTTTTGTCCGCAAAGTCATGCTAACCAAATACTCCTCCGCTTTTATCGTTCTGCCGGGAGGACTGGGGACATTGGATGAGCTATTTGAGATGTCGACCCTGATACAAACCCACAAAGTAAAAAATTTTCCATTGATATTAATGGGCTCGGATTATTGGTCCCCTCTTATTAATTTCATGCGCGATACCTTATTGAAAAGTGGTACTATTTTTCCTGAAGATATTGAAAGATTATTAGTCACAGATTCCCCTGATGACGCATTAGCTTATATTAATAGAACACCATGAAAGATCGCCATATATCAGAAACCGTTTTTTTAACTGGAGATGATTATTTCATATCGCTATTAGATGACATCAGCCGCGCCAAGATCAGCATTGAATTGGAAACCTATATTTTTGACAATGATACAATGGGGCAGCGGATGGCTGAGGCTTTGGTTGCTGCGGCTAGGAGGGGAGTACGGGTAAGAGTATTAGTCGATGGGGCCGGCACCTCAGGTTGGGGAGGAACATTGGCAAATACCCTGGAAGCTGCTGGCATAAAAACGCGAATTTTTCATCCTTTCCCCTGGCATCTTTGGCAATGGCGACGCCACAGCTTTCTTCATCTATCGCTGCTGTTTAAAAGCATCTATTTCATTTTTAAAATCAATAAAAGAAACCACCGTAAAGTCTGCATAATAGATAACAGCATTGTTTACCTGGGCAGTGCCAATATCAGCCTCTGCCATCTTAGCCTGCTTCAAGGCGGAGGTGGCTGGCGCGACACAGGCGTGAGACTTATTGGCACATCTGTTGATGATTTAACAATGGCCTTTGAAGTCTCGTGGACTCATACGGCCATTCAGGAACGGCTGCATAATGTTTTCCGCCATGTAGATACCCATGCTATTATCCGGCTAAATAACACCCGTCATCGACGTCGTGTGTTATATAAAGATTTATTACGGCACTTATCTAAATGTCACAGACGGGTATGGATAACCAACGCTTATTTTGTACCCGATAATATTTTATTAAGAAAATTGGTTGATTTGGCCCAGGCAAAAGTAGATGTTCGTATCCTGCTGCCACAAAATAGCGATATTTTTATCATGTCATGGGCGTCCGCTACTTTTTATGAACGTTTACTGGCTTCTGGAGTGCGGATTTTTGAATATATGCCCAGCATGCTGCATGCCAAATCGCTGATTCTAGATGACTGGCATATTGTTGGCTCGAGCAATTTGAATCACCGTAGTTTATTGCATGACCTGGAAGTAGATGCCAATGTACGCTCACGACATTCGCGACAAATGCTGCTAGAGCAATTTATTGAAGATTTATCCCATTCAAAAGAGATACAGTTAAGTAACTGGTATAAACGCCCCTGGCATCAAAAACTGGTAGGGCGATTGTTACTATATATAAAATATTGGATTTAATATGTTACAAAATAATATCTTAAAAATAATGACTTATAACATCCATAAAGGCTTTAGCACTACTCACTCACGCTTTGTTTTACATCATATTAAGGAAGCCATCGATGAAATTCACCCCCACCTGGTTTTCCTTCAAGAAATACAGGGCGAACATACTAGTCATGAAATCACTATAAAAAACTGGCCCAAACAATCGCAGTTTGAATTTTTAGGCGCGCAGTTATGGCCGCATTTTATTTATGGAAAAAACGCCATTTATGAGCGCGGGCATCATGGCAATGCCATTCTAAGTAAATTTCCATTTATACGATGGGAAAATATTGATGTATCGCAGCATGAAATGGCCAGCCGCAGTGTGCTGCATGGTGTCTTGGACATCCCTGGGTTCACTACCCCTGTTCATGCTATTTGTATACACTTTGGGCTATTTAGGACGGAACGCGAAAAGCAATTAGGCACACTTTGTGATCGTATTGAGTCGCATGTGCCCGCAAATGAACCCCTGATTATTGCTGGTGATTTTAATGACTGGCAAAGTCATGCACAGCATTTCCTGGAAACCCATTTGAATTTGCGAGAAGCTTTTAAAGTATTAACTGGTAAATATGCCAGATCTTTTCCGGTATGGGGCCCTGCATTACCAGTGGATCGCATTTATTTTCGGGGGATAGAAGTATTAAACTGTGAACGTTTTACTAAACTACCCTGGCGCAAGCTTTCCGATCATGCCCCACTTTATGCAGAGTTTGATTTACGTACCGAGCCGCGACCGTTAGGGAGCGTTTAAACAATCTAATTTAAACGCTCCCTAACGGTCGCGGCTCGGTAGCAGCCGTCCTGAAAGCTAATTTTTTAAGATGACTTCAATGAACTTTAAGGTTAGTCGCTCCGTTAAAGGCTAAAACTCAACATGATGTCTACTACCCAGATCCAAGAAAGCTACCCCAACCGTCTACGTCAATATTTGTTATTAGCCGGTTACATTAGCATGGTTATGACCGCTTTCTTATGCCCCATTACCATTACCGGCACCGCTATCAGCATAGTAGCTGCAATGGTCTTTTGCCTCATCTCGGGCGAATTCTTTGTCCGCTTTCAAATGGTGCGCACCAACCCCATTACTCTTAGCATTCTGATTCTAATTATTATTATTTTTGCTGCCATGTTTTGGAGCATAGCAAGCTGGCATGACAGGTTGGAAGCATTTCACAAATATCAAAAACTGTTATATTTTATTTTTTTGCTGCCACTTTGCATTGACCCCCGTTGGCGCCAGAGAGCCATCAATGCCTTTCTACTAGCGATGGTGGTTACCATTGTCTTATCTTATTTAAAACAATATGCTGGATTGCATATGGGGAAAGCAAACAATGGAAGTTATGTATTTCACAGCCATATTGAAACCAGTTACTTCGTAGCATTTTCTACTTACATTTTTGCCCAAAGAGCAATCTACGGTAAACAATATCGATGGCTATACTCGATGTTAGCAGTCGTGTTTACCTTCCAGGAATTCTTTATAAATTCCGGCCGCACGGGTTGGATGGTCTATTTTGGGCTGGTAATACTTTTTTTTGTACAACGCGCATTCACTGCCGCTAACAATGAATCCTTAAGATATTATAATAAAAAGATATTTTTACGCGGTATTGCACTGGGAACTATAACTCTGCTATTGCTTGCGGTAATTGTTTATAATTTATCCTCCTCATTCCACAAACGTGTTTATTGGCTAACCCAGGATTTGCTGCATAGCTCCGCACAACAACTCGCCAAACCAAAAGATCACGCGCCTGAATTAAGAATAACCTTTTTTAAATATTCTCTGGATTTGTCCAAAGAGCATCCCATTATGGGCATGGGGACAGCTTCCTTTCAGGCGGCCTATAAAAAACATCCTATCGTTCCAGGCTGGGGCACTTTAAACACTCCTCATAATGAATATCTGCTGATGCTGGTACAGGGGGGATTAGTTGGGCTGAGCGCAATGTTGTATTTTTTTTTGAGCCAGTGGCTGGTGAGTTTTCATATGCGTGAAGACTGGCAAATAGCGCAAGCACTCATATTGTCAGGAATGATAAGTTGCTGTTTCAACGCTTTTTTATACACCAGTGTGACCGGCCATTTTTATGTGCTATGTGCTAGTTTGCTTTTTGCAGGGTATTGCCCCCCAAAAGAAAACAATAAAATAAAAAAATGGGCATAAGATCATGCGCATCTCTTTAACTTCTGTTAAGTCAATTGCTTTTGTCATGTCCCCGCGCCTGGGGGATTCTTTATTAGCTATGATTGTGGTTAATAATTTGCGACGCAATGGCTACCAGGTGACTGTTTTTAGCAATTACCTTTTGGGATTACAACGTTGGTTTCCAGAAGTCTGTATAAAACCTTATCCTGAGGCTGCTCATGGCAAAGAAGTCTTATTAACATTTGATTTATTGTTACACAGCTACCCACGTGATGTTTTATTTCAAGCGGAGCAATGGCACCCTCGCGTAGTTGTGTTGGACCATTTTTTATTATACCGGCAGCAAATTTCCATGGTTGCCATACAGATGGCCGTCTGCAGCGAACTGTTAGCTCTTGCAGACGTAGTGTCCGACAATGGTTTAATTGCCCCCCCTGGGTTACAATTGCGTGCAGATAGACAACGCATCATTATCCATCCAACAGCATCAGAACCATCCAAATGCTGGCTGCCCAACCGCTTTATTGCCTTAGGGACCCAATTACAGCTGCGCGGTTACCAACCCGAGTTTGTGATTGCCCCCACAGAGAAATCTCAGGTTTCACAAATTGAACAACAAGGATTTACTATTACAACCACGGATTCTTTAGATAATCTGGCCCAATATTTATACGGCTGTGGATGGTTTATTGGTAATGATTCCGGCATAGGCCATTTGGCATCTAATCTCGGCATCCCCACGGTTTCGCTGATGCAACGACGTAAAATTATGCAACGCTGGCGACCGGACTGGGCAGTGGGTGAAGTGGTATTACCCTGGATGCCCTTAATAATACGCCCACTTAAGGAACGCGGCTGGAAATATTTTATTACAGTCAATCAAGTATTGAACGCATTTGAACGGCTGGTGGGCTTGTGTAACGATAACCGAGGAATTTAATTACATGTCCTGGAAACCCGATCATTTAGATCTCACAGTACTTAACCTTGCTTTAGATGAGGATTTGGGAGTTCCGCGCCGGGATAATACCTCCGAATGGTTATTTCCCGTAGCAGATAATCGTCGCTACCAGGCAAAAATTCTCTCCAAACACAAAGAATGCATCACTATTTGCGGTATTGAATGGTTGCGCCTGCTGTTCGCACAGCTTTCTCCACACTGCAATATCCGCACCTCATATGTTGATGGCCAACGGTTACACCCCGATGAAGAATTGTTAATTATTGAAGGTGATGCCATCACACTTTTAAAGGGAGAACGAACCGCATTAAACTTCCTGCGGCATTTGTGCGCCATAGCCACACTGACAGCCAAGTATGTAGACCGTATTAAAGGCAGCGCTTTGAAAATACTCGACACCCGCAAAACCTCACCTGGTTTGCGTCGTTTGGAAAAATATGCAGTTTATTGTGGGGGCGGCGTTAATCATCGTATGGGCTTGTTTGATGCCATCATGGTGAAAGATACTCACGTCGATTTATTGGGTGGCATGGAGCAAACCATAAAAAAATTACCCGAGCTTACCCTACAATCTCTTCCAGTCATCGTCGAAGTTCGTACTATAAAGGAACTGGACACAGTGTTGTCCCTAGGACAAACAAAAGTCAATCGAGTGCTTTTGGATAACATGACCCTTGCCAATATGCGGACTTGCGTTGCCGCTTGTCAGCGCATTTTTGATACGGAAGCGTCGGGGAACATTTCACTGGATTCCATTCTGGATATCGCCGAGACCGGCGTTAACTATGCTTCCGTTGGTGAATTAACCTATGGCGCAGGTCAAGTTGATTTATCAATGCAATCCATAGGCCAACTCGCATGAATACTATTTCCCAACGGGGCGCCCGTGAATTTTTTGATGTATTAGTGATAGGTAGCGGCTTGTCAGGATTGTTATTTTCTCTCGAATTGCTGCGCTTGCGCCCCCTAACCCGAATAGCATTAGTTTGTAAAACCGCACTTTGCGAGTCTAATAGTTTTTATGCCCAAGGAGGCATCGCTTCTGTTTACAGCCCAGAGGATTCTATAGCGCAGCATATTGAAGACACTTTGGCTTCCGGCGATGGCTTGGGCAATAAAGAGGCCATACAAAAAATCCTGCCCGCAGGCAAACAACTTATCCAAAACTTACAAAATTATGGTGTAAAATTTGATACTAATACCGCAGGCCAACCCGATCTAGCACAAGAAGGCGGCCATACCCAACGCCGCATTTTCCACTGCGGCGACCACACCGGTCGTGAAATGATCAACGCGCTTACAGCCCGCGTTAAGAGTCAACCTAATATTATCTGTTTTGAGCACCATGTGGCCGTTAATTTGTTGCTACAAACTTCCCGCCATCAGCCTGGCGACTATGGCGAAGTGGTAGGAGCTTATGTGTTGGATATAGGTCAAGGACTAATTCACACTTTTTTTGCGCCGGCAGTGGTTTTGGCCACAGGTGGAGCGGGTAAAACTTATCGTTATACGACTAATCCCGATGTCGCTACCGGCGATGGTGTCGCGATGGCCTATCGGGCGGGAGCCCGGGTAGGCAATATGGAATTCTATCAATTTCACCCGACGTTACTTTATCACCGCCAATACCATAACTTTTTAATTTCAGAAGCCGTACGCGGCGAGGGCGGATACTTACGCTTGCCGGATACCCGGGAGCGTTTTATGCAGCGCTATGCTCCTCTGCGCAAAGAACTTGCCACTCGTGATATAGTCGCTCGTGCCATATTCACAGAAATCGAAAATAGCGCGCACAATTATGTCTATTTAGATATAACTCACCGCTCCAGGCCTTTTTTAGAAAAGCATTTCCCCAATATATTTAATACCTTGTTTGAGCTAGGTATAGATATGAGCCAAGATATGGTGCCCGTAGTACCAGCTGCGCATTACCTTTGTGGCGGTATTCTGGCTGATACCCATGGCAGAACTGACAAACATCGTCTGTATGCTATAGGTGAAGTCGCATTTTCTGGTTTGCATGGCGCAAATCGGCTGGCTAGCAATTCCCTCCTGGAAGCGGGCGTTATGGCCAGCAGTGCTGCAAAAGATTGTCTTAGCTGGATTGAACGACCGCTGGCTGTGCATCATCTGCCGCGCGACTGGGATTCACAAGGTGTCACTGACCTGCGCCGCGCAAGCCAGATCAATGCCCACTGGCATGGCTTGCGCGGGGAAATGACCTCCTATGCTGGCATTGTGCGCACGGAAGCCGGATTAAAAGATTTATTACAATTAATTTTGACGCGTCGGCAAATGGTGGAGGAATATTATTGGAAGCACGTTATCACTCGCGACCTACTGGAGTTGCGAAATATTATCTTGCTATCCGAACTGATTGTACGCTCAGCCCTACAACGCAGGGAAAGCAGGGGTGGGCATTATCGCGAGGATTTTCCACAGAAGTCTAGCTGTTTTGAGGAAACTGTTTTTCAATCTAATAATGATTTCGCATTGAATACTGTTTAAGGGCTTATGTAAGAAGCCCTAACCGACCTGCCCGGAGTATACTTATGTCCCTTAGTTCTACCTCTGAATTCACCCTCCCGCAAACACAATTGTTAGTTCCAGCTGACATGGAGCTATGTCAGAACGATTATCCACTGGATTGGTATCAAGCTGAGTTCATCCCCTATGCTGAAGAATATTTAGCATTACCTAATCGCCAGTTTCAAACGGTATTGAATTGGATGCGGCCTTATATCACTGCTGCACAACAACATTTTGGTGAGTCGTTGTTGCTGCTCGCACATTATTATATGGGCGGTGAAATCGTAAAACTAATCGAGCAGTTGGGGGGATATATCGGTGACTCTTACCAATTATCTGTCATTGCATCTCGCAGGCCCGAAAAATCCATCATAGTTAAATCCGCCGTACATTTTATGGCAGAAGCCGTCAGCCTGCTGGCCCTGCCACACCAACAAGTGTATATCACCAATCCTAAAGCCGGTTGTACTATGGAAATGTTTGCTAAAGATTTCATGGTAGAACCCGCTTTTTTAGAATTAAATGAACGTTATGGGAAAGAAAATATTCTCCCCATCTGCTACATGAATACTTCAGGACGTGTTAAAGCTTTAACCGGTGCACAAGAGGGTGTGGTATGTACCAGTAGCAACGTTAAGAAAATTTTTACTTGGGCAATGGCACAAAATAAAAAAATCCTGTTTATCCCCGACCGACACATGGGCGAAAATGCTGCCGGCTGGGTGGGTATTCCAGCAAAAAAAATCGCTTATTGGCCAGCGGGAACGGAAGGGGCTCATTACCGCTTAACCACGCAAGACGCCACTACCTTGCAGCATTTTGACAATGCGCAGCTTATTTTATTTTCCAGCCAGTGTGGTGTACACACTTATTATCAACCGGAAATGGTAACCTACTGGCAACGACAAGGTTATCACGTCATTGCTCATCCGGAATGCAGAAAAACTGTGGTGGATATCGCTGATACAGCCGGCTCTACTGCCTTCATCTGGGATCAAGTCATGCAGGATCGCGCTCACACCGCAAAATATGCCATAGGGACTGAAAATCATATGGTTGAAAATTTAAAGCAAGCTGCTGCTGCTAAAGGGATCACCGTGGTGAATGTGGGTAATGCTCAGCTATCTGACGAGAGTGGCATGGGTTGCGGCTGCGCCACCATGTCGCGCAATGATCCACCCCATCTGGTAGCGCTATTGGATCTGCTGCGACAGGGTAAAGCCCCTCCCTACAATCAGGTAAAGCCTGGAGATGTGGTCAATGAATTTACTGGCCGCCGCCAAAGGCTAAGTGAAGCTGAGCAACAGCAATTAGTTGCTGATGCAAAAAAAGCGCTCTTAAATATGATTCGTATCAGTGAGGCCTAACAACGAATTTTTCCATTAATGTGACAAATCGCTTACAATAACCGCAAATTTTCTCTCGAGATATTCCATGGCAAGTAAAAAAAATGACGATTTTAACTTTGAGGCTGCTCTGGCTGAACTTAACCAATTGGTAGAAAAAATGGAGCGCGGCGGCATTAGCCTCGAAGAGTCTCTCACTGACTTTGAACGCGGTATATCCTTGACCCGCCAATGTCAGCAAGCACTTAAAACCGCCGAACAGAAAGTTGAAATTCTTTTGGAAAAAAATGGCCAGCAGATATTAACTCCGTATGAACCGACTGTGGATGAAATCGAGTGACCTCTTGGGCTGAATTTGCCAAACTCCATCGTGAACGCATTGAGCAGGTATTGCAAAACATCCTACCTCCTGCGGATACAGAACCCACTCGCTTGCACACAGCGATGCGTTACGCCGTTTTAAACGGGGGTAAACGCTTGCGCCCATTACTAGTCTATGCAGCTGGCGAGGCATTGGGCGCCCCACTAACGCATTTAGATATTCCCGCAGCAGCCGTTGAATTGATCCATGCCTATTCCCTGGTTCATGATGATCTCCCGGCTATGGATGATGATGACTTGCGACGCGGTCAACCTACTTGTCATAGAGCCTTTGATGAAGCTACCGCTATTTTGGCGGGTGACGCACTTCAATCCCTGGCGTTTCAAGTAATAGCAAATGGCCCAGACCAAAATTCTGCAGAGCAACGGCTGCGTATGATTCAAGCTTTAGCACAGGCCAGCGGTTCTTACGGCATGGCGGGCGGCCAGGCACTGGATTTAGAAGCCACGGGCAAACCCTTAGCCGCAGATAACGTTGAGGCTTTGCATCGTCTTAAAACTGGCGCGCTATTTGCCGCCAGTATAGAAATGGGTATATTAGCTGCTAACACTTCTCATACTGAGTGGGCGCATTCCCTCAGAGACTATATTCGGCATTTAGGACTGGCATTTCAAATTCAGGACGATATCCTGGACATTGAAGGAGATGTAGCTAGCTTAGGCAAACAGCCCGGCAATGATTATAAACATGACAAGCCAACCTACCCTTTCGTGTTGGGGATAGCGCCAGCAAAAATGCGCGTGAGTGCATTACGGAAAGAAGCATTACAAGCACTGGCAACCTGCAACGAAAAAGCGGATATGCTACGGCAATTAGCCCTAGAAATACTACGATAACTGCTCTCACGTGGGCAAAATCATTGATGCGTCGCCCTCTCTTTGTGGAGGGGGTTTTGAATTATGAGAATAATTAATGGCTACCCAACCTACTTTCACTCTGCTGGAAAAAATCGATACGCCAGCCGATTTGCGCCAGTTACCTGAAGGCAGCCTACCCAGCTTGGCAAATGAGCTGCGCGATTTTCTTATACATAGCCTCAATACGTGTGGGGGGCACTTCGCCTCCAGTCTGGGGGCGGTGGAATTAACCATTGCCCTGCATTATGTGTTCAATACCCCCGAGGATAGACTCATATGGGATGTGGGCCACCAAGCCTATGCCCATAAAGCCTTATGCGGCCGCCGCGATCAGCTAACAACTATTCGTCAGCAGGGAGGACTGGCGCCCTTTCCTAGCCGTAATGAAAGTGAATATGACGCCTTTGGCGTCGGCCACTCTTCGACTTCTATCAGCGCAGCTTTAGGTATGGCGATTGCCGCCAAGCGTCAGCAACAAAATCGCCAAGCGATAGCCATTATTGGTGATGGCGGCATGACCGGCGGAATGGCATTTGAAGCTTTAAATCATGCTGGCAGCTTAGATGCCGATATTCTGGTGGTATTAAATGATAATGAAATGTCGATCTCAAAAAATGTCGGCGCACTGACTAATTATCTGGCGCGGATATTATCCGGTAAGGTTTACAGCCATTTCCGCGAAGGGAGCAAAAAAGTATTATCTCACCTACCCTCAGTTAAAGCCCTGGCCAAACGTACCGAAACCCATTTTAAAGGCATGATCACCCCAGGCACGCTATTTGAGGAATTGGGATTTCATTACTTTGGACCTATTGATGGTCATGACTTGCATACTTTATTGCCCATGTTACGCAATCTACGCGATCTGAAAGGACCCCGCTTATTACATGTCATGACCACAAAAGGTAAGGGTTATCCCTTAGCAGAAGCTGATCCCATTAAATACCATGCAGTCAAAGCCGGATTTAACCAAACTTCCACGGCTCCATTGCTCTCTAACAAACCTACTCCTCCCACTTATTCCGAAATCTTCGGGCAATGGTTATGTGATATGGCGCAACAAGACCATCGCTTAATGGCCATAACACCCGCTATGTGTGAAGGTTCCGGCATGGTGGCATTCGCCAAACAATATCCAGAACAATATTTTGATGTCGGCATTGCTGAGCAACACAGCCTTACGCTAGCCGCGGGAATGGCCTGTGAAAATTTAAAACCCGTAGTCGCCATCTACTCAACCTTTCTACAACGCGCCTACGATCAACTGATACATGATATCGCCTTGCAAAACCTGGATGTGACCTTGGCAATTGATCGCGGGGGCTTGGTAGGAGGTGATGGCGCAACGCATAATGGTAGCTTTGACTTAACTTATTTGCGCTGTGTTCCTAATATGGTGATTATGGCCCCCGCCGACGAAAATGAATGCCGACAATTGCTTTATACCGCTTACTGCTATCCCGGGCCGAGCGCAGTGCGTTACCCCCGAGGGGTAGGCACCGGCATAGCCATCACTTCCAGCATGGAACTATTGCCCCTTGGCAAAGCGGAAATTAGACGCCAGGGAACTCACATCGCCATTATGGCGTTTGGTGCTATGCTAGCCCCCGCATACCAAGCGGGAGAAGAATTGAACGCTACAGTAATCAATATGCGGTTTGTGAAACCGCTGGATGAAGAATTAATCAGGGAATTGGCACTGCAATATACTTTGCTGGTCACAGTGGAAGAAAATGTCGTAGCAGGCGGAGCCGGTAGCGCTGTTAATGAGTATCTGGCCAATAATAACTTGTATATTTCCGTATTGAACTTAGGCCTGCCGGACCGGTTCATAGAACATGGCACCCCACACTTATTGCTCGCAGAGTGCGCTTTGGATGCTGCGGGTATACGCTCAAGGATCGAAGAGAGACTACACGCTGCAAAGGAATCTATTTTTACACAAACTGCCTAGCGTGATAAACTCACGTTAGGGTCAGCAAAGGAATTCAACCCGTCAACGAATGGTTGTACTCGTATTCCTTTTAGTATTAATCTTATCTAGTTTCAAACAATCCTTTAAAACCTGTTAAAATCGCTGTCGAGGATTGGTATGATCTAGAATCTATGGGCGTTATACTACTCTCTTCTTGAGAAAAGAAAGAGGAAGAAGAACTATATGAAGCATTAAGTGGAGCAATTCCTGAGCTTTTATTCATATTCGAACTGCTATGGGGATCTTCTGGCGGTATTACTTTTTGTTGTTTTGAATTGCTATGAAGTTTGAATTGCTCCTTAGCCAATTCAAACCACTTGGCAGCTTTTTCATGGTTTTGAGCTACCCCTATTCCTTTTTCATAGCAACGGCCAAGGTTATTTTGGGCCTTTGCATACCCCTGATCGGCAGCACGTTTATACCAATAAAAAGCTTGTTTATTGTCTTGAGTTACTCCTTGTCCGGTTTCATAGCAAAAACCAAGGCTATTTCGGGCCGTTGCATATCCTTGCTTGGCTGCCATTTGATACCAATGAAAACCCTCTTCGAACTGTTTTCTTCTGTTATAATAGATAGAGGCAAGCTTGCACTGAATCTCAGGCGCTCCTTGCTGTGCAGCCGATTTATACCACTTAATAGCTTCTTTATAGTCTTGATCCACCCCTTCTCCTTTTTCATAGCAAAGGCCAAGATAGTATCGCGCCCAAACATGTTCTTGTTCTGCAGCCAACCCAAACAACCTAATAGCCTCTTGATAATTTTGAAGGACTCCACATCCATTATAATAGGCAATGCCAAGGTTGTATTGTGCCGCTGCATCCCCTTGTTCTGCAGCCAGCTTTAAGCTTTCGATTTCTTCATTCGTATTTGTTTGCTGCGGGGAGGCAACTTTAGGCAAATTATTAAGTAGAGGTTTATTTTTTTTATCAGATTCTACTAGCGATTGAACTAAGGGTTCCCTTTCTTTTGCTTCCTGCATCTTCTCGGATAAAACACTAAGGGCTTGTTCTGCCTGTTTATCTCCCTGCGCAGCAGCCAATTTATACCACTTAAGAGCTAATTGAAAGTCTTGAACTACGCTTATTCCGTTTTCATAGCAAAAGCCAAGGCTGTGTTGCGCTTGGGCGTTTCCTTTTATTGCAGCAGATATAAATGCCGGAAAAAGAGTTTTATAAGTTTCAATTAAAGGCTTTTTAGTATTTTCTTGAGTCATAAAAATCTCTCATCTATGGAAAATTTTCAAAATACCAAGACAGTCTAAATTAGATTTATTAGGAATTTATTAAAACTGGCAAGAGGTTTGTCTCGCCGTATATGATTACCCACAAGTCTAGACGATAGCACTGTAAAACCCCTCTCTCCCGCGAATAGGTTCAGGGGGAAGAAGGGGTCATAAACCCGGTTTTATTCAGGGTGCCAGTATAATGCTTGTCTTCGAATTTTGGATGCATGGGTGTTTCCAAGGAAAAGGATCAAGGCGTCAAGTCTTGGTTTTTGACATTAACAGGATCATTTTGAGAAAAATTAAACGGTTATGTCAGCAATGTCAAATGTCAAGACTTGACATCTCCTTCTTTTCTTGCGAATGCACAGGAGGCGGTGGAGTTATTTCAAGAATTGCAAAGGAAGTGGATAATGTAGAACTAAGCGGGCTATGGCTGAAACTTCTCACAGAAGTGATTAAGTCCGCATTAGATTTGGACGGCGCTATTCCTTTTGAGTCACAATCATGAAATTCTGCATATAAATTGTTATGATATAACTCCTCGATATAAGGCATCTGGGACTGGGAAGGTTGGTCATGTCTTAATTGATTGCCATATTTACGATCACCTGAGAGAGAAATTTCGGGATTCCGTAAACTAAAATCTTCCTCTTCCATATCTATTACGCCTGATTCATGCTGGTCATTCGCTTTTGCTTTAATGTAATCACCTGCCAACTGATTAATAAGTCTGATTCCTGGGGTGATTTTTTGCGACTTGTTCACTCTATCCAGAGCATCTGCGAAATTTTGACTTAAAATAGAAAATGTACCCTCTTCCACTGATGGGAAATAACTTCTTCTATCAGTTTTTTTGTATTTTCGCGGCAATAAAAGTTTGTTCAAAATCGGATTTTCCTTTAATTTCTCTGGGAAAACATCAGGATTTTCTGGGTCAGGGTTTTTATCTTTTGAATCTTGAAAAAGTTTTATCTGTTTAGAAAATAATGCAAATGCTTTTGCAACTTCTTCTGGGCTGGAAATCCCATCTAACAAGCCTGCGTAATGATTGATGTTAATATGCATAGAAATACATTTCTTACCAATAGGATTTTCACGTAAAACATTAAACAGATCTTTACAAATAAACATCATCGCGCCCAGCATGGCTTGCCGGCAAAGCTGTGGATAGGCCGTAAAATAACCGCCAGTTAAAATGGGCTCAATATCAGAAATTACGTTCAAGGCTGCTTCTAGAACATTTTTAAGCTGGTTGATCTTCTTTGGCTGTTTAGATGCGGTGGATAACGGTTTTTTCTCATCCTTTAACTTTAATTTTTTTCCTTTTTGATAGAATGAAGAAGAAGTTTGAGTAACAGGGAATTTCTTCTTATCCTTAGGAGCAAATTTTCCAATAGATGCTTTAGGAATAGGAAGCGTACTTTGCTGACTGGATGAAGTGGAAGTCTGCTGCTCTACCCTATCCAAAAAGCTTGCAACACTGCCTCTTCTAGCTGGAATTTTTATTTCAGGCAACCCTGATGTTACAATAAACTGGTTTGCCTCGGCAATACTGTCTTTTATCGCCATAACTTCCAGATTATTAACTTTGTCACTTAATTGCCTAACCTCAAGCAAGTTATTAGATTCAGCCATTAAAGCATTAATGTCTTTTTCCAAATTTTCCAAGTTATTTTCGATATCAGTCAGCTTAGCTATTTTTTTATTTGCTTCTTCAACCGCATCGCTGGTTCGAAGTAAAGATCGAGTGCTTGATAAATGTTGAATAACATTGTGAATAGGAAAATCCTGTCTACTGATGTGTTTATATTCTGCCAAATTAATAAAGATTTTTTTGAGCTTATTTTGATAGCTAATCTTTAAATTATTAATCGCTTTTGATACATCAATCCGATTTGAAATTAATTCAAATTGCTGCTCTAATGCTGCAATTTTATTTTGAATTTCATGGGAAAATTGATCAAATCCTTTAGAATCATTAGGGAAATTTCTTTTTGCTACTTCTTCTCTGATTTTAGACGGTTCATGCTTAAAAGAGTCGAGCTCAGGATTTTCTTTAATTGATTTTTGAAAACGTTCATTTAGTATTTCAATTTTGGAACTTAATTCTTTAAGACCCTGTGTCATCTTTTGTTTTTGTTGTTTATCTTGTTTTTGCTTCAATTCTTTTTTTTCTTTCTCTTTGCGAAAACGGGCAATTTGTTTTGTTATCTCTCCATCTTTTGAATCATTAAGGTTAAGCCAGTCATCAAGTTGAGATAGACTCACCTGTTGTTTTGCATCATTGCCCGACAAACATTCTAATTGCTCATTGATAAAGTCCTTTGCTTTATTGATATCTTGATTAAGGTTTGCAATGCTATTATCCAAACCCAAATGCTTGTTTTTATCATGGTTTATATCTTTTTGACTATCGACAAGATATTGTTCCATTTTTTTAGCTTTTTGCTTAATTTCCTTGGCATCAAGCGGTATAACTGAGGGTTTTTTCTCAAAACTCTTGGCTAGTTTTTTCCTAAATATATAGAGAGCTGCCAGAATAATTAATACTAAACTTCCAGGAGTTAATAAGGAATAATTGGAAGATTGATGGCTTTCTCCTTTCTCATCTTGTGGCGACGGTGAAGAGATGGGGCTATGAATTTTTGACTTATCCTCAGGTTTTTTAAGCTTGAGATAATCCTTTTCAGTTGTACCATCTCCCAAATCTGCATTGGCATCAGCCAGTACTTTATAAGCAGGATAAAAACGATGCATTGTCGCATATTCTAACGGGGTGTATTCCTTAAATGAGCCATAAGGGAATTTTTGATTAATATCGACTAAATTTAGGTCTACTAGAAACTGAACTGATGCACTGCCATTTTGCGCCATTGCTGGGATAAAACTCATGATGGTTGGCGTGAGTCCCTTTTCTATGAATTTTTTTGCTAGCGATATATCCTGGAGGGTTAATGCCCAGTCTAACAAATTAAAAGTTACACCCATACTTTCTATTTTAAAAGGAACTTCAACCTGGAGATTAATTGGGTAATTCAATAACTCTTCCACAAGATTATCGTGCTGCGGACTATTAAATCGCAAATTCATGGCGATAATAATGGGATATGGATTTTTATTATAAGTTAAATCAGGATCTGCTCCCTTAGCTAGTAAAAATTTGGTCATATCATAATTCGATTGGTCTAGAGCGATTTGCAATGGTGTAGGGCTTCTGACCTCATCAAGGCTTGGACCAAGATTAACATCCGCGCCCCATTCAACAAGCTGTTTTGCTACCTCAAGTCTATTATGTTTGACAGCGAGAGTTAAATGATTCCTGCCGCCAAAAGATTGCTTTAAAAACCATTCACGATAGGGCTCAATGTTTGCATAATGTTGTAGTATGTTTTCATCACTAGCATTTTGATTTAATTCCAATTCATAGAAAACGAAACGCTCATAAACAGTTATATGCACCTGAGCTGCTTCAGCCAGTTTACGCTGGGAAGTCATAGGCTGCTCAGGTATTTTTTCAAGTGCGCCATCAATTATGTCCTGAGCTCCCAATCCAGCTTTATTTTTATGAAAAACATTAGCCCCATGATCTAATAATAGTTTTAGAAATTCATGATTAATCATAGGAGCATTCGCTGCCAGAGTAAGTGCTGTATCACCCGATGGAGTTTGTGCGTTAACTTCAGCCCCCGCTTTGATTAATTCTTTAATAATAAATTTATTGCTTTTCATAGCACTCAGGGCAAGCAAAGGATAGCCCCTCATCGCCGGCACATTTATTCTTTGTACAATATGAGGTTTTTTTAGTAAGTTTTGCACACTTGCTAAGTCTCCCGTGTTAATACCGGCTAAAAGACTTAGTTCGTCACTGGCTTTATCGCCAAAGCCAAAAGGGGGTGCATCAGGATTTATTGGGCGTGAACGAGATGAAACCTCTGTTTCTGACGATATAAAAGCGGAACCGCCGGGAATTTTGTTTTCATTGAATTTACTGTCTAATTTAGGCGTCGGTATCATCTCAGCCGAGGCAACGGGAGGAAAGGCAGGCCAGCGTGCCTTGAATAAATCTCCAAAATTGAAGACTGTTATTAGCATTGAAGTTAAATTTAATAGATCGAAGAAGGAATTTGATCTTACCCGCTCAGGTTGTTCAGATACCATTCTGTCAATTTTGGGTTGAATAGGCTCAAAAGGCTTCCATACATCAAAGCTGTGTTGATTCTCTTCATGCTCTTCCTTAGCCTCTGCTAATTCGAATGATTCATACTCAGCCTGATGGCGTTTCGAGCGAACTCCAATGCCGGAGCGTGTTTCGGTTTTTGAATTTGACATACTTTTAATGGTTGTTGGGATTTGAAAGGGGCTTAATTTTACAATAGTAATCTTAAATTTATCTTAATCGGGAAACTTAAAAGTGATAAATAATTTATTAAGTGCTGTGCCTCCACGGAAAGCTAGTGAATTAAGGTATTGATAAATAGTGGCAGCTATTTTTTTGATCTAAGTATTCAAGTAAAAATCCTAATCTTTGTACAGCAGTTAAATCGCTATTTCTTTCTAATACAGTGTATAAATGAGCCGGGGTTATAGATTCAGCGAGTTCACTAACCCCCTCTTCCAGGGGGTTAGTGAAGATTAGACGCGAATAACTTCCCCCGTGACAGCGCTACGGATTTCTGTAGGTTTTAATAAATTGCCAATCTCTCCTCGAACTATCACTTCCACATCTACACCGGGGATAAAAATTTTGCTGACTTCATCACTGCTCCTCAGCGGCACCTGGCCAGTTACATTCGCACTGGTAGAAACCAGCGGTCGGCCGAATTGAATGCATAGTTCACGTGCAATGGGGTGTGCAGTCACTCGTATAGCCAGCGTGGTATGCGCACCGCAGATCCATTGGGGAACCCTGGCCGCAGCAGGGAACACCCAGGTCACCGGCCCTGGCCAAGTTGCAAACACCCGAGCCATGGCTTGTGGTGGAATTGGATCGACATAAGGCGCAAGCTGATCCCAACTAGCAGCGATTAAAATCAGTCCTTTCGATTGGGGACGATTTTTTAATGCTAGCAGATGCGTGACCGCAGCCTGATTTAATGGGTCACAACCCAAACCGTAAACCGCTTCGGTTGGATAAGCAATGACTTTGCCTTTGTTTAAGGCGGAAATTGCGGAGACAATATCAGGGGAAATAGGATGAATATTAGAAGACATGAAACTCCTTGAAAGCGGATAATAAATAGTTTGAAATCTTACATACAACTCTTCACGCTGGGAACCCAGGAATCATGATTAATTTAAGCCAACTATACCAACGACTCCAGCTTGTGGGGGCAGATTATCATTTGCCAGAAGAATGGCTGCGCGAGCGACCGCAACTCTTTTCAAACGCAATGGTTGAGCTATCACCTGAGCAAGCTACCGCCATGCAGCAGCTAATAAGTGCTATAGAAACGGTTATAGCATTGCCAGCATACCAACAGCACGTGCTATCCTGGGCCCCCTCAAAGGTTAATAAACACCACAAGGTACCAGGAGTTTTTTTTGGTTATGACTTTCATCTAACACCTCACGGACCCAAACTGATTGAAATAAATACTAATGCTGGCGGTGCCGGTTTCATTGCCTTATTAGAGATGGCCTTATGGGCAGAAAATCAACTCCCTCTCGACAGACCCACACTGTGGCAAGAACAATATGTCTCCATGTTTCAAGAAGAGTGGCGTCGCGCGCATCCCAACGCACCTTTAACGCGCATTGCCATCATCGACCATCAACCACTACAACAATATTATTATCCAGAATTTGTATTATTCCAGACCCTGTTTAAATCCAGAGGGATAGATACCGTCATCGCTGACCCGGCTACATTGTCCTACAAAAATGGACAGCTGCAACAAAACGGTTTAAATATCGACCTGGTTTATAATCGCTTAACGGATTTTTCTCTGACTGAACCGGCCCATGCCACATTATTAAAAGCTTATAGGGAGAATGCTGTCGTAGTCACTCCAGATCCCCATGCCCATGCTTTGTATGCTGATAAACGCAACCTTACGGTTTTGTCTAATCCTGAATTGTTAAGTAGTTGGGGGGTCAGTCCTGATATAATCGCAAGCTTACAACAGGGAGTTCCACATACATTGCTGGTCGACCCCTTATTAGCGGATTTCTTATGGACAGAACGCAAGAAACTGTTCTTCAAACCAGTGGCTGGCTATGCGGGCAAAGGCGCTTATCGCGGGCAAAGTATCACCAAAAAAGTGTTTGCTGAGGTCCTGGCGGGCAGCTATATTGCCCAAGAGCTAGTGCCCCCTAGCGAGCAAATAGTTCAATTGGAAGAAGAAGGAGCGACCACGTTTAAAATGGATATCCGCAATTATACTTATCAAGGGCGGGTATTAAATATTGTCGCGCGCTTGTATCAGGGTCAGGTAACTAATTTTAGAACTCGGGGTGGTGGGTTTACCGCTGTGCGGGTGGTTCAGGATGACTGAAGTGGGGTCAAGTCTGGTTTTGTGCTCTCGATTTCGGAATAGTAAAAAAGTCGAGAGCACAAAACCAGACTTGACCCCACTTGAGACCCTACCTTATAGAAAACACCTCATAATCTCAGCTATACTTCCTGCTCGCATTTAATAACCTCGAGCGCACTATGACCCTCCTCACATCACAAAAAAGTTCGGACATTAAAACCTTTCAAGGTTTGATCATGGCCTTGCAACAATATTGGTCTGCCGAGGGCTGTGTACTATTGCAACCTATGGACACTGAAGTAGGCGCCGGCACCTTTCATCCTGCTACCTTTATGCGTGCCATAGGTCCAGAACCCTGGCGTACTGCCTACGTGCAACCTAGCCGTCGGCCTACTGATGGTCGCTATGGCGATAATCCCAACCGTGGTCAGCATTACTATCAATTTCAAGTCATATTAAAACCCTCACCCGACAACATACAAGAATTGTATTTAGATTCCTTACGCGCATTGGGCATAGACCCACTAACAGATGACATCCGCTTTGTGGAAGACAATTGGGAATCGCCCACTTTGGGCGCCTGGGGTTTAGGCTGGGAGGTGTGGCAAAACGGCATGGAGGTCACTCAGTTTACTTATTTTCAACAAGTGGGCGGCTTGGAATGCAAACCCGTGACGGGAGAAATGACCTATGGATTAGAGCGTCTGGCTATGTATATACAGGGCGTGGACAGCATGTATGATTTAGTATGGGCACGAAGCCCACAAGGTATAGTCACTTATGGTGATGTTTTCCATCAAAATGAAGTGGAGATGTCAGCCTACAATTTTGAACAAGCTAATGTGCCGGTCTTATTTGAACACTTTAATTTTTATGAGCAGGAATGTCACCGATTGATCGCCACCAACCTGCCTTTACCTGCCTATGATATGGTGCTGAAGGCATCCCACAGTTTTAACTTATTGGATGCTCGTCACGCCATTTCTGTCACTGAACGGCAAGCCTATATTCTGCGGGTACGTAAATTGGCATTCGCAGTCGCGGCCGCTTATTACCAGTCGCGTGAACAATTGGGATTCCCCCTGCTACGGAGCAAGAAGCATGAACTCGCGTGATTTATTAGTTGAAATCGGTACTGAAGAACTGCCTCCCAAACAATTAAAAAGGCTTTCTGAAGCTTTGGGCGCCAATTTATGCTCTGGCCTGGAAAAAGCCGGCCTAGGCTATAATGCAATCAAGCTATTTGCCACACCGCGCCGCCTGGCCGTCTATCTCAAAGATCTAGTCACTGAACAACCGAGCCACGTGGTGGAAAAAAGAGGTCCGGCAGTCAAAGCTGCATTTGATAGCGAAGGTCACCCCACCTTGGCCTGTTTGGGTTTTGCTAATGCCTGTAATACCACCGTAGATCAGCTTATGACCCAAGAAACTGACAAGGGCGCGTGGTTATTTTTCCGCCAACAACAATCTGGCGAGCCAACAGCCAAATTATTACCCGCCATTCTAACTCAGGCACTACAACAACTGCCTGTAGCCAAACCTATGCGCTGGAGTGATCACAGCTTCTCCTTTATTAGGCCAGTGCATTGGATGGTGCTGTTGTTTGATAAAGAGATAATAGCTGCTGACATTTTAGGACAGACCACCTCTAACCTCACCTATGGTCATCGCTTTCACCATCCTGATGCCATTACTATTTCCAACCCGCACGAATACGCAGCATTATTAAAAGAATCTGGACAGGTGCTGACTGATTACAATGAACGCAAGCTGCGCATACGGGAATTAATCCAACAGACGGTTAGGCATAAAGGCATTGCCGTGATAGATGAGGAGTTACTGGATGAAGTGAACAGCCTGGTAGAATGGCCAGTCGCCTTGTTGGGCGAATTCGAAGCGCAATTTCTTGAAGTACCTCCTGAAGCGATTATTACCGCCATGCAAAGTCATCAGAAATATTTTCCAGTGGTGGACGACCAGCATAAACTTCTGCCCTATTTCGTGATAATCAGCAATATTGCCAGCAAAGATCCGGCACGGGTGATTGCCGGTAATCAGCGTGTGATTCGTGCGCGATTGTCAGATGCGCAGTTTTTTTATCATACTGATTTAAAACATCGCTTGGAATCGCGATTGGAGGAATTAAAAAAAGTCCTTTTCCAACACAAGCTAGGCACATTGTTTGACAAATCCCAGCGCATTTCAATGCTGGCCGGATATCTGGGACAACAGCTGGGCACTGATACTAAACAAACACAACGTGCCGGTCTGCTGGCAAAAGCCGATCTCGTCACAGCTATGGTGAGCGAATTTCCTGAACTACAAGGTGTAATGGGCTATTACTATGCTACGAAAGATGGCGAATCTGAAGCAGTCGCCCTAGCAGTGCGCGAGCATTACCAACCCCGTTTTTCGGGAGATACACTACCTGAATCTGACATGGGCTGCCTGGTATCTATTGCTGACAAAATTGACACCCTTATTGGCTTGTTTGGTGTTAACCAACCGCCCAGCGGAGAAAAAGACCCCTTTGGTTTACGTCGCGCCGCGTTGGGGGTGCTGCGTATACTAATCGAAAAAAAACTGCCCTTAGATTTGCTTGAAATGCTGAATCAAGCCGCTGCGGGTTATGGCCCTAAACTGGTTAATCCCTCCGCAGTCGAACAAACTTTCGATTTCATGATGGAAAGGCTACGCGCCTGGTATTTGGACCGTGGTGTGGAGCCCGAAGTATTCTCTTCAGTATTGGCCCGTATGCCCACGCAGGCACTGGATTTTCATTATCGAGTCCAGGCCGTTCAACATTTTCAATCTTTACCGGAAGCTAAAGCGTTGGCCGCAGCTCACAAACGTGTCAGCAATATTTTAAAAGACCCTGACGGAGAGTGGCGAAATCATCCTGTTAACCCTACCCTACTGACCGATGCAGCCGAACACCAGTTGTTAGCAGCGATGGAGCAAAAAAATAAGGAAGTAGAACCTCTATTCCATAAAGCCCAATATACAGAAGTATTAACTAACCTCGCTGCGCTACGCGCCCCTATAGACCGCTTTTTTGATGAAGTCATGGTCATGGTGGCGGATGAAAAATTGCGTAACAACCGCCTGGCTTTGCTTTATCAGCTGCAGCGGTTGTTTTTGCAGGTGGCGGATATTTCGGTATTGGCGCAGTAATTTTAGATTGTTGAATAATGCCAGATTATGCAGTGTAATCCCCTCTCCCAGGCTGAGGATCGACACAAAATATTTTAGTAACTATTCAGTATAGGCTAGCTTTCGCCCCTCTCCCGCTTGCGGGAGAGGGGCGGGGGGTGAGGGTGTTTCCTCGGGCACAAATGCAGATCGATACACCCTCATCCCCGACCCTTCTCCCGCAAGCGGGAGAAGGGAGAAAGCCGACCCTCAATCTGGAGTGCTGAATGAAGCTGAAGAAGAGGTTACGGTATTGCCCCTAGTGCGACGTCCTGCAACAATGGTTCATTTGGTCATCCTTAAAACCCTCTGTCAAAAGAACTGCCTTTGCTAACCCACACTTCACAGACTACCCTTCAACCACAGACCGCAAAACAACTCGCCGAAGATCTGCATTACTGGCTGGCTTTGTGGCGAACTCCTGGCATAGGCCCTCTACGGTTTTTCAAGTTATTGCAGCTTTTTCCGCAACTATCCCCATTATTTAATACCTCAGTGGCGCGCTTGTCCTCTTTGGGTTTGCCAGAAGGGATCATTCAGGGTGTAACAAAACCGGATTGGACTGGTGTGCAGATTGATCTTAAGTGGGCTGAATCTCCCCAGCACCATATCGTCACCTGGACGGATGACCGCTACCCCTATTTGCTGAGGCAAATACCCGATGCGCCACCGATTTTATTTGTCGCTGGTGATCCCAAATTATTGCACACTCGGCAGTTTGCCATGGTCGGGAGCAGAAACCCAACACCCACAGGATTAGAGTCAGCACGGCAATTTGCTGCCCATTTATCTCAGTCTGGTTTGACCATCACCAGCGGCCTGGCTTTAGGCATAGATGCGGCAAGCCACAAAGGCGCATTAAAGAATGGGCAGCCGACCATTGCAGTGCAAGGCTGTGGACTTGACCTGGTTTATCCACCCACACACCGGCAACTGGCGGAACAGATTACTGCACAGGGTGCACTGGTTTCAGAATTTCCAATAGGCACTGGAATAAAGGCAGCCCATTTCCCGCGTCGTAACCGACTGGTCAGCGGTATGAGCCTGGGGGTGCTGGTGGTGGAAGCCACCTTGCGTAGCGGTTCATTAATCACGGCACGACTGGCATCTGAACAGGGGCGAGAGGTATTTGCAATTCCAGGTTCCATTTACAATCCCTTAGCACAGGGTTGTCATTTGCTGATACGCCAGGGAGCCAAGTTAGTCGAGAACGTGACGGATATCTTAGAAGAATTAGGCGCTATTGCCGCTGCCAAACAGGATCCCCTGCAGGAGACTGAAGAGACGAACAAGAAAAATTTCCTTGATGCCAATTGCCAGCAGCTGTTAGAGTGTGTGGGGTACGAAGCTACCACTGTCGATCAAATGGTAGCAAGGAGTGGATTGATGACCCAAGTGGTTTTTTCCGGGCTCTTGGTCTTAGAGCTGCAAGATTTTATAACGGCTGTCCCTGGCGGGTATATAAAAAATATCCCAAAACAGGCCAGCTGACTGGTTTGAAAAACTGGAAACTAAATTTTGAGGGTTTAAATCAATTATGAACGATGTTCTACAAGTACTAATGTATTTTTTTGACAAAATTGAAACTGGATCTCCTTTCCCTAAAGAAGAACAATTTTTGGTTTCTGAACTGAAAGAATTGGGCATTCCGCCAGATAAAATACAGCGAGTATTAACCTGGATGACGGATTTGATTCAACCCGAACCAGAAAAACGGATTGAGGAATACCCCCTACAAGTAAACCCTACAGGCACACGCATTTTTTCACCCATAGAATGCCTACACTTAAGTCGCAAATGCCGAGGTTTTCTATTAACCTTAGAACAATCAGGCGTGTTGTCAGCAACCACACGCGAACTTGTACTCGATGAGCTACTGCAGATGGAACCGGAATCTATTAGTATCTCCAGAGTTAAATGGGTGGTATTAGGCATTCTCTGTGATCAGCCTGATAAAAAAGCTGCAGCCTGCATGGAACGTTTTTTGTTGACTACAGAGATGAATCGTTTGCATTAACGACTGCCTATCAATCATGAACCGTATATCTGCGACTCAGAGAGAAAATTTCCTGACTCAGGTTAGATTTATATTTAAGCCAAAGGGGGTTTACCTTGCAACTGATCCCATCTCATGCTAATTAGTGCAATCTCAATTTTTCACATTCGAGTAATGCAATGGCTAAAAACCTGGTCGTCGTAGAATCCCCTGCAAAAGCGAAAACCATTAAAAAATACCTGGGAAAAGACTTTGAAGTCCTCGCCTCCTATGGCCATGTCCGCGATTTAGTGCCCAAGGAAGGCGCTGTCGACACAGAACATGGTTTTGCCATGAAATATGAACTGGTTGAAAAAAACGCCAAACATGTCGCCGCCATTGCTAAAGCCCTGAAACAGGCAGATGCCCTTTACCTAGCAACTGACCCTGATAGAGAGGGCGAGGCTATCTCCTGGCACATTTTGCAACTGATGCGGGAGCAGAAAACGCTGGCTAAAAAACCGGCTTTCCGTATTGTGTTCCATGAAATAACCCAGTCTGCCATTAACCTGGCGGTAACCCATCCACGCGATATTGCGATGGATCTGGTTAATGCGCAACAAGCCCGACGGGCATTGGATTTTCTAGTGGGTTTCAGTCTTTCGCCTCTTCTATGGCGCAAAGTACGTCCCGGTCTGTCCGCAGGACGAGTTCAAAGTCCTGCATTACGCATGATCTCTGAACGTGAAGAAGAAATCGAGCGCTTCAAGACCCAGGAATACTGGACAATCGAAGCCGAAGCCAGCAGCAACCAACAAGTCTTTTCCGCAAAATTAGCCGAATATAAAAATGAAAAACTTGAGCAATTTTCCATCACCACCGAAAAACAAGCCAAAACGACTGAGAAAACATTACTTAAAGCAGCCAAGGGCGAATTGCTGGTTATAAAAGTTGAAAAGAAGCAACGCAAGCGTAACCCCTCTCCCCCGTTTATCACCTCCACTTTACAACAGGAAGCAGCCCGCAAATTGGGATTTACTACTGATCGCACTATGCGTATCGCTCAACAGCTCTATGAAGGTATTTCTCTGGGTAAGGAAGGGTCGGTAGGTTTAATTACCTATATGCGTACAGACTCTGTCAACTTAGCCCAAGAGGCTATAGAGGCTATTCGGGAATTTATTCAGCAACGTTATGGTAAAGATAACGTTCCTGAAGCCCCTCGCATTTATCACACCAAAGCTAAAAATGCGCAAGAAGCACATGAAGCCATTCGACCTACTGATATTGCCCGTCTTCCAGAACAACTTAAAGAGGCGCTCAATCCAGAACAGTTTAAACTATATGATCTAATCTGGAAAAGAGCAGTTGCCTGCCAGATGATTCCTGCGACTATAGATACGGTGGCGGTGGATTTAAGCTGTGGCAATGGCAACCGTTTTCGTGCTAACGGCTCGGTCATAGCCAACCCAGGTTTTATGGCTGTTTATCAAGAGGGCGTGGACGATCCCAAGAAAACCGATGATAGTGAGTTGCGTCTGTTACCCCCCATGCAGGAAGGTGACAAAATACAGTTGCTAAGCATTCAAAGCGTGCAACACTTCACCGAGCCACCACCCCGCTACTCCGAAGCTAGCCTGGTAAAAGCATTAGAAGAACACGGCATAGGACGACCTTCGACCTATTCAAGCATTATTTATACCCTCAAACATCGAGAATATGTCACTTTAGACCAAAAGCGCTTTAAACCAACCGATGTTGGTCGGGTAGTTAATCGATTTTTAACGCAATATTTTACCCAATATGTAGACTATGATTTTACCGCAAAATTAGAAGATCAATTGGATGCCATTTCTCGCGGTGAAGAAGCTTGGACACCCATGTTGGAACATTTTTGGGATCCCTTTAAGCAAAAAGTAGCAGAAACTCAGGAAACTGTTAAACGCAGTGATGTCACCCAGGAATTGATGGACGAAAATTGTCCCAAATGTGGCAAACCCTTGGCTACTCGACTGGGCCGCCGCGGCCGCTTTGTAGGCTGCACCGGTTATCCCGACTGTGATTATACCCGCAGCATGGAAGGTGAAGAACAACCCACAGAACCGGAAATTGTAGAAGGCCGAACCTGCCCCCTCTGCGAATCTCCTTTAGTGATTAAAGTCGGTCGTTATGGCAAATTTATTGGCTGTAGCAACTATCCCAACTGTAAACACATTGAGCCATTGGAGAAACCGGCTGATACAGGAGTTGAGTGTCCCGAGTGTAAAAAAGGGAGTTTGTTAAAGCGCAAATCGCGCTACGGCAAGATTTTTTACTCTTGTTCTACCTACCCCACCTGTAAATATGCCATTTGGAATGAACCTCTAACAGAGAAATGTCCGCAATGTGGTTGGCCTATTCTAACGCTTAAAGTCACCAAACGCTGGGGCACAGAGAAAGTCTGTCCGCAGAAAGAATGTGGGTTTAAAGAAGCGGTGGAGGCGGAGCAGGAATGAGATTGCCAGAAGGGTTTTCGACGTGTGCGCCACTAGAAGCTGCCCCCTTCCTAACCTTCCACCGCTTGCGGGGGAAGGTTAGGAAGGGGGTAGCCTCCGATGGCACATATCCAATCACACTCATACCACACATTAGGATCTTCATGGTGTACTGGGAAAAGGGGACCCTATAGGCTTAATAATGGCCCCCTGCTCCAAAAATAAAAAAGAGTCAGCCGATAAGCCGGGTTCTGTCTTGGACAATCATCTATCTGGGATGTGTGTCACCACACACCTCTAGCGACCTACCCGGATTCGGACGTGGGTCACGCCTGTTGCTAAAGCTAAGCCTTAGCCACTCGAATCCCTATTTGGTCTTGCTCCAGGCGGGGTTTACCTTGCCACGGATGTTACCACCCGCGCGGTGCGCTCTTACCGCACCATTTCACCCTTACCTACTGCCAAAAGACAGCAGGCGGTATTTTTTCTGTTGCACTTTCCGTAGACTCACGCCTCCCAGGCGTTACCTGGCGCCTTACCCTATGGAGCCCGGACTTTCCTCTATGCTATTGCCTTTAGGCACAGCACAGCGACTGCCTGGCTGACTCTGCAAAATTATACCATTCCCTACAGGAAATAACCGTAACCAGGATGATGTTCCATACCCGCTACTTTTGTTACAAAATTTCAATCTATCTTTCTAGAGACCTTGGCCAGTGACATTTTCTGAAAATTACCTTGATAATTGGAACTACGACTTCCAATTATCAAGGTAATTTCAAAGTAGTTCTATTTATCCGTTACCCATTGTCGTTCAGTATCGTACACAACTACCTTATCCAAAGGTACATCCCAGACCTTGGCTAAAATTTGCTCGCACTGCTGGAATTGATACGCCAAACCAATTAAAGCAGGTTTATGCTGGTATACACGCTGATTTAAATAGCTAAAAGTCTTATCGTAATAACCTTTACCAGAACCCAAACGGTTTCTCTCAATATCAAAAGCAACCAGCGGAGTAAAAACTAAATCCAGCGAATACGGCTTGCGAGCCAGATATAAGTTTTTTATAGGCGGCTCAAAAATACCATAACCATTAGGCGCCAGGGGTTCGCCTGGATAATATGGCACAAATACCAGAGTTTGTTTATCCAAGGGGTGGCATAGTGGCAAGTAGCAAGTTTTTCCCATTGACCAGGCACGCTGCAGTAGCGGATAAGGATCAATTTCACCACGTACCGCCCAATAAAAAGCAATATGCCGACTACGCAAAAACCAGGAGGAGGTAGCGATATGACGACTGATTGCTAAAGAAGCCTGCTGACGAACCATTAGGGATAATTGACGGCGCTGATGTTGAATAACGCGTCTTATAGACTGTCGAGAAGTCACTCAGAAATGTGCCTCCAGAATACCGCTTGCAGGGGTTACATCTGAACCGGAAGGTCCAGGTGGGATTCTCAGGGTTACTTCAGGCTTGCCAGTTAAACTGGCCATGCTCAACGGTAGCCACAATCTGAATCCCTCTCTAAATGAATATAGGTTCAAGAATGACTCACCTGCTGGCAAATATTATAGAGGCAATATGAGTATAGCTTTTATGGGTGCTTTATACAAATGTCGCAGGTCGTTGCAGAAGCCCTAATCAGATTCAGCTAAAGTATCATCAATTTTATTTTGTAAATCACGAATGCGGCGGCTCATAGCATCCATGTAGGTAGTCACTTGTTTCTTTTCCAGCAACAGCTCATGCGCAACATTCAATGCAGCAATTACTGCGAGCCGGTCTGCACCCATTATTTTCGCTGTCTGTGCCAGTTTTCGCATTTTATCTTCTAGATATTGTGCTGATTCCCGCAACTCAGCAATTTTTTCTGGCGGACATTTCACTTTATAAATTTTGCCCAGAATACTGAGGGAAACCGTATTATAGGATTCGCTCATGGATTTCGTCTCTTAGTTGACTAATAACGTGTTTAATCTTGGTGACCGCCAATTGATTTTTATCGGCTAACACACCGTGATCTTGTTTAAGCGTAGCCAGTTGTTCACGCAGATACTTATTTTCTTTTAGAATTTTATAGTATTCACGCACTAGCGCATCAAGCTTAAGCTCAAGGTTGTTGATTTCGAATGTTTTCATAATACCACGAGATCCTGAAATGAAGCCCGGCCCCACCGACGGAAAGGTGGCGCTGGGCATCCAGCAACTGCTTAAGCCACCAATTCTTTGAGTTTCTTTAGAGGTCGCACCTTCAGCACATTGCGCGCGGGTTTTGCGGGAAACACAGTGGGTTGACCAGTGAATGGGTTAACACCGTTCCTCGCTTTAGTCGGGGGCTTGTGAATCACACGGCATTTTAATAAGCCAATTAAATTGAATTCACCTGGACCTTTTTTACTTAAATGAGCCTCCATCAGATCGGTCACGGCTTCAAACAAAGCAGCGACATCTTTTTTCTTTAGCTCGGTGGAGGTACAAAGATAACTAATTATCTGCGACTTAGTAAAAGGTTCTTTTACTGCCAATGCAGTTTTTTTAGCGGGAGCTTTTGCTTTTGCAACAGGTTTAACTGTTTTTTTGATCGTTGGTTTTTTTACTAATGGTGGTTTTTTCGAAGATTTTTTGGTTATTGCCATATGAAAAGTCCTCTTTAAGTTTAAATTAAACAGGCTTATGCGCAATAAGCCCTGCTCAAGTCCTGAATTGCCTGGATAAGTCCAGTTACTTAATCGTTCTTAATGACTACGCGGAAAACTATACTACTGCCCTACTATCATTAAAAGGGCTAAAAAATCACGCGGAACCATATCATCATTGTCAACAGAATGCACGCAAAAGATGCTATTTTATGCGGTTTTTTTAACAGAAAACCATACCACAGTCCGTTTCCCATTCCCTAACTTGCAACGAGCAAATTTTAACTCTTCGGGCGCCTGCGCAATATATAAATACCTTATTATTACTACCGCCCACCTTTAGTTACCTTCTTACCGAGCCGCGACCGTTCACGTTGCGCCAATAAACGCTCCCTAAAGGGTCGCGGCTCGCTAAACCCTCGCAGGGGAAAGCAAGGAGATCATATGGGTTGTAAGTTCGCCGCAACTCGGGTAAGATTTACCGCCCTCAATACACACAAGCGGCTTTGTGGCGTTACCACAGGGCACAGCAAATTTGATTTTTAGACTTTCCGGAGCAGTTTATGGGAACTTACAATGCAAATGCGGATACAGCACAAAATGACTGGTACTTAGTTGACGCCAGCAATAAAACACTGGGCCGCCTTTCAACTGAAATCGCCCGCCGACTTCGCGGCAAACATAAGGCGACATACACACCTCATGTTGATACCGGCGATTATATCGTCGTTGTTAATGTAGAAAAACTTAGCGTCACTGGTAAAAAAATGCAGGATAAAATTTACTACCATAATACCGGATATCCTGGTGGACTACGCTCAATCAATCTTCAGGATTTAATGAATAAAGATCCGCGATTAGTGTTGGAGAAAGCAGTAAAAGGTATGCTTCCTAAAAATTCTTTAGGAAAACAAATGTTTAAGAAACTTAAAGCCTACGTAGGAAGCAATCATCCTCATCAAGCTCAAACTCCCAAGAAATTAGATATAGAGGAATAATCAATGGCAACAAGCATTGCGAAACATTACGGAACCGGGCGGCGCAAAGTTGCCAGTGCCCGTGTTTTTATCCAACCTGGCCAAGGTCGCATTACAGTTAACAAGCGTTCACTTGAAGATTATTTTGGTCGAGAAACTTCCCGCATGGTCGTCCGCCAACCGTTAGCAGCGCTGGATATTTTAAACAAATTTGATCTATATGTTACTGTTGCTGGCGGTGGAGCTAGTGGCCAGGCAGGAGCCATACGTCATGGCATCGCTCGCGCACTGATTGATTATGACGAAGAGGGTGGCGAAAGCACATCGGGTGGCCCACTTTCCTGGCGTAAAATCTTACGGCAAGCTGGTTTTGTGACTAGAGATCCACGCGTAGTAGAACGTAAGAAAGTAGGATTACACAAAGCGCGTAAAGCACCACAATACTCCAAACGTTAAAATTCACAAATGTTCTTGGTTGCAGGCTACCATCAGACTGAACGCTTACAATGAGCAAACGATTTGGGGGATCGTCTAGCGGTAGGACTGCGGACTCTGACTCCGCCAACCTAGGTTCGAATCCTAGTCCCCCAGCCATCCCCTGGTGCTGGTTTTCTCAAACGCATCTGGTATCACAATGTAAGCCGGAATGAAGCCCGGTAAATTTCTTTTCGAAAAATAGCGGATGATTCCTGCATTTTGGAAGACTTTAAGGAGAATAGTGTGACAGCTGTGAGACGATCTGTGATGACCCTTTACTCGGGGGACTTGGATTTGCATAGTCACCGCGTACGAATAGTGCTTGCTGAAAAAGACGTAACAGTGGATATACTCAGCGTCAGTAACCACCAATTACCGGAAGACCTGGTACACCTGAATCCTTATAATACTTTACCTACATTAGTTGACCGCGACCTGGTACTCTATCAATCAAACATCATCATGGAATACCTGGATGAACGCTTTCCACATCCACCTCTGTTACCTGTCTATCCGGTTGCGCGCGCCAAAAGCCGCTTAATGATGTATCGAATAGAACAAGACTGGTATAGCCTGGCAGAACGCATTGAGAGTTCTAACAAAAAAGATGCTGATGCCGCACGTAAAGAATTACAAGAAAGCTTGATTCGACTCGCCCCGGTTTTTAATGATGCTCCTTATTTTCTAAGCGATGAATTCACCCTCGTAGATTGCTGTATAGCTCCCTTATTGTGGCGGTTACCTGTGCTGGGAATCTCCTTACTACCCCGCGCAAAACCAGTAGCTACTTATGCTAAACGTATGTTTAAAAGAGATTCTTTTCAGGCTAGCCTGACAGAGGCCGAACGCGAACTGAGAGCAGCTAATGATGACCTCAAATAAACCTTATCTAATACGCGCCATATATGAGTGGTTATCCGATAACGGCATGACCCCTTATTTGGTAGTGAATACAATCTTACCAGGGTGCATGGTTCCACAAGAACACATCAAAGATGATCAAATTATTTTAAACATAGCCGCCCAGGCGGTGCATGGACTGCTGTTAGGAAATGATGCTATTGAGTTTAGCGCACGTTTTGCCGGTGTCCCACGACAAGTTTATGTCCCAACCGAGGCCGTTACTGCCATCTATGCTAAAGAAAACGGGCAGGGAATAGCGTTTCCTGAGGAGCCCACCTCTACAGAAGAAGGTGACGGAGAGTCCGACAAGTCTCCCCCCCAAAAACATGGCAAACCTAACTTGAAAATTGTTAAATGATTTTTAATGTTGTCATCCTGAGCGTACACCTTAAACATTAAACCTAAAATGCATTACATCGCCATCCTGAACCATATAATCCTTACCTTCTAGCCGCAGCTTACCCGCCTCTTTGGCTCCCAGCTCCCCTTTACAACGAATAAAATCTTCATACGCAATAACTTCAGCGCGAATAAATCCCTTTTCAAAATCTGAATGGATGACACCAGCTGCCTGGGGGGCTGTACAAGCTAATGGAATTGTCCAAGCTCGCACTTCTTTAACTCCGGCAGTAAAATAGGTTTGCAATCCTAATAATCGATAACCTGCATGAATGACTCGATCCAGTCCCGGTTCTTCTAAACCCATACTTGCTAAAAATTCTCCTTTATCACTATCGGCCAATTCTGCTATTTCGGATTCTAACGTCGCACATACCGGCACAACGATAGCTCCCTCTTGTTGGGCAAGCTGCTGTACAACTGTTAGATGAGGATTATTAGTAAACCCGTGTTCAGTGACGTTAGCAATATACAGTGTGGGTTTGGCGGTCAGTAATTGCAACGCACTTAGGATTAGCTGTTCATTAGCGTCGAGTGTCATATTGCGTACCGGCCTACCCGCATCGAGGTGGGCACTTACTTTCGTCAATAAAGTCTGTTCCGCGATACTTTGTTTATCACCACTCTTGGCTGCCTTTGCTGCCTTGAACAAGGCTTTCTCTACTGATTCCAAATCAGCAAGGGCTAATTCGGTATTGATAACCTCAATATCTGCCAGTGGATTAATGTGGCCTGACACATGCACCACATCTGTATCCTCAAAACACCGCACCACATGTGCGATTGCTTGTGTCTCACGGATATTAGCTAGAAACTTATTGCCCAACCCTTCCCCTTTGGCAGCCCCTGACACTAATCCAGCAATGTCTACAAACTTCATGGTCGCTGGAATTATTTTTTCTGGATGGGCAATTTCCGCGAGCATGGTTAGGCGCGGATCAGGAACAGGCACAATGCCAATATTAGGCTCAATGGTACAAAAAGGGTAATTCGCAGCCTCAGCACCCGCTTTAGTTATTGCATTGAACAAAGTAGATTTGCCAACATTTGGAAGTCCAACGATACCGCATTTAAAACCCATCTAAATTTCTCCGTTGTCTTAGGGGTTGTGCAATAATAATTTTTATATTAGGGGGAAAGCGATGGTATCAGATATCAACTTATTTGGTAATTCCTGGTTCAATAAGAATTTAACCCGCGCTTTACAACTGATTAATTAGCTCTACTGGTGCTCTACTGGTTGGCAAGCTTTTTTGAGTAAGCTAGAATGGCTGATCAGGGGAAATTTGACGATCCTCCCTCCCACAGATTAACTATGCGAGAATACTCATGCACGCAATGACTGCCGAGAAAGTAAATTCTGATTATAAGGTAGCTAATATCAGCCTTGCGGAAATAGGCCGCCAAGAAATTAACCTGGCAGAAATTGACATGCCAGGTCTTATGTCGTTGCGTGCTGACTATGGCCCTCAACAACCCTTAAAAGGCGCGCGAATTGCAGGCTGCCTGCACATGACTAAAGAAACGGCCGTCTTGATCGAAACTTTATTAGCACTGGGCGCAGAAGTTCGCTGGTCATCGTGCAATATCTTTTCTACTCAAGACACTGCTGCTGCCGCTATGGCTGTCGCTGGGGTTCCGGTTTTTGCCTGGAAGGGCGAAACTGATGAAGAATATGAATGGTGTATTGAGCAAACTTTATTTGGCCCAGAAGGCTGGCAGCCTAACTTATTATTGGACGATGGCGGCGATTTGACACAGATCGTTCATCAAAAATACCCGCAACTATTAGGTGATATCAAAGGTGTATCCGAAGAAACCACCACGGGTGTAAAACGTTTATACGAAATGGCCAAAGAAGGCCTACTGAAGATGCCTGCGATCAATGTTAATGATTCTGTAACCAAATCTAAATTTGATAACTTATATGGTGCCCGTGAATCGCTACTAGACGGCATCAAACGCGCCACCAATGTGATGATAGCTGGAAAAATTGCTGTTATCGCTGGCTTTGGTGAAGTGGGCAAGGGTTGCGCACAGGCTTTACGCAGTTTAGGCGCTACTGTCTGGATCACTGAGATTGATCCTATCTGCGCATTGCAGGCGGCCATGGAAGGTTATCGGGTCATCACCATGGAAAATGCAGTGCCTCATGCTGATATTTTTGTTACCGCGACTGGAAATGTAAATGTAATTACTCATGATCATATGTACAAAATGCATGATGGTGCCGTAGTGTGCAACATTGGGCATTTTGATATCGAAATTGATATTGCCGGCCTACGCAAATACCAATGGATTAACGTGAAACCGCAAGTAGATTTAGTGGTATTCCCAGATGGAAAACGCATTATTGTGCTGGCTGAAGGCCGTCTAGTTAATTTAGGTTGCGGTGATGGTCATCCCAGTTTTGTGATGTCCACCTCTTTCACTAATCAAGTATTGGCCCAGATTGAACTGTGGCAAAATACTGGCAAATACCAGACAGATGTTTACGTGTTACCTAAACACCTGGATGAACATGTGGCGCGCCTGCATTTGGACAAGCTCGGCGTTCAATTGACAGAATTAACTCCTGCACAAGTTGATTACCTAAAAATCTCTGTGAAAGGGCCGTATAAACCAGATCATTACCGCTACTAACTGAAGGCTTTGCTGTCATTGCTGAGCGTACCGAGCCGCGACCGTTAGGGAGCGTTTACGTTCTCCAATAAACGCTCCCTAACGGTCGCGGCTCGGTACGCTCAGGACGACAGCGCCGTAAATTAGACCCTTCGATTATAACAAAGAAAATATCAGCTCTTAAGAAACCGCTATGACTAAGCTAAACATACTCCAATATCCGAATACCCGTTTAAATATAAAAGCTGAGCGCGTGACCGAGTTTGATGCTGAATTACAGAAGATCATTGATAACATGTTTGAAACTCACTATGGCACTGAAAATTGTGCGGCTTTAGCTGCCACCCAGTTAGATATGCAACACCCCAAACATATAACCGTTATTGATTTCTCAGCGGAAAAAAACCAACCGCTATGCCTAGTCAATGCTGAAATTATCCATGCTGAAGGCACTATGATTGAGGGTGAGGCGTGCATGTCGATAGCCGGTGTTTACGAAAAAGTCCAGCGCGCCAGTAAAATAAAAGTTCGCGCCCAGGACCGCTTTGGCAAACCTTTAGAATTAGAAGCAGAAGGTTTTATGGCCAAATGCATCCAACACGAACTGGACCACTTAAATGGGGTAATTTTTATAGACCGTCTTTCCCGGCTCAAACGCGAGCGTGTAGATAAAAAATTTGCCAAGCATAAGCGTTGGGAAAATAATTGAACTAAGGCACTGTTTTACAGTGTCTTGGGGCTTGAGTATTAATAATAATGACTTTAAAAATTGTTTTTGCTGGTACCTCAGAATTCGCCGTGGATTCATTAGAAGCCCTGTTGCGTTCTAAACACCAAATCATTGCTGTATACACTCAACCTGACCGACCTGCCGGACGTGGTCTCAAGCTCAAGCCTAGCCCAGTCAAAGAAACAGCATTACGTTATCAGCTACCACTTTACCAACCGGCCAGTTTACGCAATTTACCAGAACAACAACAATTCGCTGCATTGGGTGCTGATGTGATGGCGGTAGTCGTATACGGTTTGTTATTACCTAAACCGATATTAGAAACTCCTCGCTATGGCTGCATCAATGTACACCCATCCTTACTTCCTCGTTGGCGGGGAGCCGCACCTGTTGTACGTGCTATTGAAGCTGGAGATACTGAGACCGGTGTGACTATTATGCAACTTGATCAAGGTTGGGATACCGGTGATATGTTGAATAAAACTACCTCCAAGATTCAGCCAGAAGATACGGGTGAGACATTAACCCAGCGCTTATCCCAGCTGGGTGCTGATTTATTGGTTAAGACCCTTGATCAACTGGAACTGAGTGGCTTACATCCTATAAAGCAAAATAATGCCGATGCTATTTATGCTGCTAAGTTAGACAAAGCCGAGGCCAAGTTGGATTGGTCGCAACCGGCCTTAAATTTGGCCAGAAAAGTACGGGCTTTTAATCCTTGGCCGATCGCCTTTACTGAATGGGATCAGGGCCTACTACGTATCTGGCATGCCATAGCGCTCCCCGAGAGCAGTTCACAGATGGCTCCTGGTACTTTATTTTCCGTCAATCCCGCAGGATTAGACATTGCCACTGGAGAGGGGTTATTGCGATTGCTCAAAGTGCAGCTGCCCGGAGGCAAGCCTTTGGCGATTGCTGATTTTATTCACTCCCGGAAACCGTATTTATTGCCGGGAAAAACCTATTTCAGTTAAAAAAATATTTATGCAAGAAGTGACTTTCAAACCTAATTTGGTCAAACCAGAAATCGCTGTTTATTTAGAGGAATTAAAGCGCACCCCCGCTGTCGTCCCACTGACGCCGGAATTAATAAGATCCACCCAGAAGCAAAACCTCGAAAGATTCAGCCCGCATGCTACTTTTTACGCTGTGGATAGCGTGAAAGATTACTCTATTGATGGGAATAATCCCCTGAGAGTGCGTATATATACTCCAACCAGCGACCAACAAAATTTGCCAATTTTAGTTTATTATCATGGCGGTGGTTGGGTTGCGGGAAGTGTGACTACGCATGATAATATTTGCCGACTACTGGCCAAACGCTGTAACTGCATTGTTATTTCCGTTGATTATCCCTTAGCACCCGAACACAAATTTCCGGAAATTATTCAACAATGCTACCGGGCATTGGCGTGGGCCTATCAACAGGCTCGGACATTTCGCGGTGATCCACAGCGTATAGGCGTTGCTGGCGATAGTTCCGGTGGCAACATAGCAGCCACAATGACTTTAATGAGCAAAAATCACCAGCCGTGTTCAATCATTTATCAGGCTTTAATCTGCCCAGTTACCAATTTAAGCCAATTGGATACCCCTTCCTATGCTGCTTATTCTGAATTTGGTTTGTCACGCGATAAAATGATTTGGTTTAAACAATGTTATTTAGCTGATGAAACCGATGCGCTTAATCCCTATGCCTCACCTTTGCTTGCCCCTGATTTAACTGGCTTACCTCCGACCTTAGTCATCTCCTCGGAATTTGATGTGTTACGAGATGATGCAGCAAATTACGCACAACGCTTACAACAGGCTGGGGTAGCTACGGTATATCATTGCATGAAAAAGATGATACATAGCGGCATCTTCTGGGCACTTGGATTACCGGTGATTGCTGAAGACATCGATTTCATTTGTGAAAATATTGCGGAAGGGTTGATGAAATAAACGTAATTTATTAAGTTGTGCCATCCTATCTCTCCCAAATTGCGGACCTCCCCCACTTAATGAACCCACAAACCCAATCGAGCCCTACAATAACACTAACTAAAGCCTCCTTATGCTTCGCTGACAACGTATTGTTCCAGGATTTGCAATTAATCCTACCAGCAGGACAGTGGACTGTATTACTTGGCCCCAGTGGCGTTGGTAAAAGCAGTCTATTACGCCTAATTGCTGGCTTAAATACTCCAGCGCACATCGCGTTGCCGGTTAGTACCTCAGATGGATTAGGACTAAAGGACAGACTCGCCTATATGCCCCAACAAGATTTGTTAATGCCCTGGTTATCCGTAATAGAAAACGTGTTAATTGGCTCAACCCTACGAGGTTCCCGAAACAAAGAGCATTTGACTCAACAAGCACGAACCTTACTGCAACAAGCAGGTCTTGCGGGTGTGATTAACAACCCCCCCGCTGAGTTATCAGGCGGCATGCGGCAGCGTGTAGCCCTGGTTCGAACTCTGCTTGAAAATAAACCTGTCGTATTAATGGACGAGCCATTTTCCGCATTGGATGTGATTACCCGCCTGCAACTTCAAGAATTGGCGGCGCAACTGCTGGTCGGACGCACAGTATTACTCGTTACTCACGATCCACTGGAAGCATTGCGCTTAGGTGATAATGTATATGTCATGTCCGGCAGACCTGCCACCTTAGGGAATCCTTTACACCCTGTGGGACACAAACCCCGCTCACTGACTGATAGTGCCTTACTGCAATTACAGGGAGAATTATTATTGCAGTTGGAACAAGCAAAAGAGGGCATGGAATGATGGTCTGGCGGGGCATAATGTTGTTAAGCGTCTTCTTATTTCTATGGCAAATTATCGTGTCGGGGCTACAACTCCCGCCCTATTTATTGCCGCCACCCCTAAAAGTATTTGCAGCCTGGTTCCGTTTTAGTCCCGTTATCCTGCAGCAGGCTGCGGTTACTTTGGCAGAGGCCGTTTTAGGGTTACTGTTTGCCACCCTTTTGGGAATTATAGTTGCTTTTTCGATGGCATTATTTCGTCTGGTCCGCTTCTGGATGTTACCGATTATATTAGTCAGCCAAGCTATTCCCACCTTTGCAGTAGCACCACTGTTGGTTTTGTGGTTAGGTTACGGTATGTCATCTAAAATAATGGTCACTACCTTAATGTTGTTTTTTCCTGTAGCCAGCGCTTTCTACGATGGCTTGCGCCGCACCGAACCGGCCTGGCTGGATATGGCCACTGTCATGGGCGCTTCCAAATGGCGCACGCTTTGGTTTATCCGCGCTCCTGCCGCTTTACCCGCCTTAGCCTCTGGGTTACGTATGGCAACCGCTTTTGCTCCTATTGGAGCAGTGATCGGAGAATGGGTTGGCGCCAGCCGCGGGTTGGGTTTTATGATGCTCAACGCCAATGCCCGACTACAGATCGACGTGATGTTCGCCTGTTTGTTCACGCTGGTTATTATGGCATTGGCTTTGTATGGAATTGTTAATTATTTACTGCGCTTGGCACTACCGTGGCAAAAGGAGATATAAGATTGTAATATAAAATCCACTATGTTAATTTATAGCATAATTTATATTATTTTGGCCAAAATAAGGAGGTTAAATGGGATATGAATCGCTTACTGATGAAAAAATTATTTCATTATTAACCCTGCCAAAAAAAATTACTAATCCGAACATTACACCAAAAGAAAAAGGTGCTCATTGGGAGCTAAATTATAATGTTATTGGTAAACAAAACCCCTCTGATCAATTTCGACTTTACTCTCGTCAAAACACAATTGAGCATGATGATTTTTCTTGTGGATTAACTTGGGTAATGCCCAGTGGGGAAGAAGTTCATTTAGTGCGCTATAATGGCAAAAGTCATACTCATCCAAACCGGCTAGAACATCAAACTATACCTTTTCAATATCACATTCATAGAGCAACTGAGAAATACATACGGGCTGGTAAAAAACCTGAAGGATATGCAGAAGCCACTGAGCGTTATCAAGATTTACAAGGGGCGTTTCGATGCCTACTTACGGACTGCTGTATTAAAGGATTTACAAAACAACATCAAATCGAAATCGTGGAGTTCGCTTCATGACTATTGACCTTGAACTTTTAAAAGCAGAACTTTGCCATGCGTTGTGCGCTAATGTAACCGTACACCGCAAAAATAATAACCTTTTATTTGTTGAAACCCCTTTTACTTTTCCGGATGGGGACACCTATTGTATTTACCTACAAGAACTAACCGGAGGAATTCGTATCACTGACTGCGGACATACCCTAATGCATCTCAGCTACGAGATGGATATAGATAAACTTCGCGAAAAAACCCGTGGTCGAATTTTTGAACAAATACTAAGTGATATTGGTTTAAATGAAAATAAAGGACAATTCTACCTAGATAGTACAATATCAGATTTAGGTAGTAATCTTTTTCGTTTTGGTCAAGCGTTAACTAAAATTTATGATTTAAGTTTTTTAAATAGATTTCGTGTCGAGTCAACCTTTTACGATGATCTATATGATTCCTTAGCACAGATAGTAGGAGCTGATCATATTGAAAAAGAATTTATTTATCCTAACATGCCTAAAGCCAAAGATTACCCAATTGACTTCAATATTAAAACTAAGGAGGATAAGCAGTGGTTTTTTGTATTTGGAATTCCTAATAAAGATAAAGCCAGATTAGTTACAATCGTTTTGGAGCACCTTTTAAGAGAAAACGCAGATTTTGATTCACTGTTAGTTTTTACCCGGCAAGAAGATATACCACGGCCAGACTTGATGCGTCTATTAAATGTGGGGGGAGAAATGGTCTCTTTCGATGCACAAGAAGATTTCAAACGCAAAGTCACTAAACGAGCAGCTTAAATACAAATCTTAGAGATCCCATCATGTTTAAACAGAAATTTTCCATTTTTTTATTATCAATCTGCTTTGCGATCTGCAATCTTTTTTTTACTGCATCGGCGGAGCCAGCAGGTACACTCAAACCCCTGACTGTTGTGTTGGACTGGTTCGTAAATCCAAATCATGCGGCGCTTTTTGTTGCAGATCAACAAGGGTATTTTAAAGAGGCGGGGCTGAAGGTCCAGTTAATTGCCCCCGCTAATCCCGCTGACCCTCCAAAACTGGTTGCAGCTGGCAAAGCAGATATTGCGGTAGATTATCAACCACATTTGCTGTTAGAGATTGCTCAAGGCTTACCCCTGCAACAACTCGGTACTTTAATTGATCACCCCTTAGCTTGCCTCGCAGTACTGGCAGATAATCCGGTCCGCACCCTTGCCGATCTTAAAGGCAAAAGCGTAGCTTATTCTAGCACTGGTATCGATACGGCGATGTTGCAGGTTATGTTGCAGCAGTCCGGTTTAAATTTGCAGGATGTGCAGCTAGTAGCAGTGGGTTACGGGTTGAGTCAGGCATTATTGTCGCACAAGGTAGATGCGGCCATTGGCCTAATGCGTAATTTTGAATTAACACAGCTGGCGATGGCTGGACATCCAGCGCGGGCTTTTTTCCCAGAGGAACATGGGTTCCCTTCTTATAGTGAATTGGTGCTGGTTACACGCAAAGACCAGCTGCAAGACCCGCGTTTTGCACCTTTCTTAAAAGCTTTGGCAAAAGGGGTTCAGTATTTGCAAGCCAATCCAGAGGTTAGCTGGCAAGCATTTGCTAAAGCCCATCCTGAATTAAACGATGAATTAAATCATAAAGCTTGGACTGATACCCTGCCCTACTTTGCCAAACAACCGGCCGCATTCGACCGCTTGCAATGCCAAAAATTAGCCAAGGCGTTAAATGATTCTTTGCAGGCAAATATTCCAGATACTGCTTGTCTGGTCGACTAAGGCTCTGTAAAACAATAACTTATCTTTTTAGCATCCCATCTAAGACTCATCTTCGCAGGCGGGAGGGTGTAGAAAAACACTTACATAGAACAACTATGCGCGCATTTTTCTACACCCTCCCGCCTGCAAATCTGAGCCTCAGCTGGGCGCTAAAAAAGATAAGTTATTGTTTTACAGAGCCTAAACTCCAAACAATGCTGAAATAAAATTGCGCAGCACCATTACAATGGGACTCAAAATCAAACCTAAAATACCAAATCCAATCAAGATTAATAAAATAAAAAATCCATAAGGTTCAAGTCGATTGTAATTAGCCGCTACTCTGGGCGGCAATAGGCTTGCTACTACACGGCTGCCGTCAAGGGGGGGAATAGGGATAAAATTTAATACTAATAATATTAAATTAATCATCACACCTATTTGTCCCATGGAGATTAATGCAGCTGCGCCAGTCCAAGCTCCTACTTTAATCAGAAAAGCCCACAAAAAAGCCATTAGCAAATTTGCCAAAGGTCCAGCGCTGGCAACTAACGCTGCATCCCGTCGTGGGCGGCGCAGATTGCTCCAGGTAACAGGCACGGGTTTAGCCCAACCAAACAGGAAGCCTCCGAGCAATAGCAATATAATGGGGACAATGATAGTCCCCAGTACATCAATGTGTTTGATTGGATTGAGCGTTAATCTGCCCATCATCCGCGCAGTTTGATCTCCCAATTTACTGGCTATCCAACCATGCGCCACTTCATGCACGGTAATAGCAAATAATATCGGAATAGCGTAAATCAAGATGATCTGTAACAAAGAAAAGATTGATGACATAAGTCTAAAATTCCTAACAAAATTCCGTTTTTTGCGAAGTACTCAGCATAGGCTAACTTTCTCCCCTCTCCCACTTGCGGGAGAGGGGAGAAAGCCGACCATCAATCTGGAGTGCTAAATAGTTATAATTTATATTACGAGATTGTAAGGTATCTCTACTCCCCGAGCCATAAGTTTAAAAAAACACCACTATACTGTTTGTTTGACGCCTAAGGCATTAACCCGCAAAATGACTTTATTACTCCAATGGCGCTAGCTTAAGCCAGGCGCTATTGCATTATTACTCTTACTGATGGACAAAACCTTTATGTTTAAGAAAATTCTCATCGCCAACCGCGGCGAGATTGCCTGTCGTGTAATACGGACTGCACAACGCCTCAATATTCATACAGTAGCGGTTTATTCTGAAGCTGATGTACATGCCCTGCACGTTAAATTGGCTGATGAGGCCTATTGCATAGGATCAGCCCCATCTAGCGAAAGTTATTTGCAAGGGAATACCATCATTCAAGTAGCTCAAAAAGCTGGAGTACAAGCCATTCATCCCGGTTATGGTTTTTTATCTGAAAACGCTGACTTAGCTGAGAGTTGTGTGAAAGCAGGGATTGTATTTATCGGGCCTAAGTCCGAAGCGATTCGCGCCATGGGTGAGAAAAGCACCGCTAAACAATTGATGCAAAAGGCAGGGGTCCCAGTTACCCCGGGCTACCATGGTGACTCACAGGACGACATAATCTTACAAGAAGCAGCTGCCGCCATAGGTTATCCAGTATTAATAAAGGCCGTTGCTGGGGGCGGCGGCAAAGGGATGCGGGTGGTGACCCAACCAACAGACTTTATGGAAGCACTAAATGCCGCACGCCATGAGTCTAAAGCTAGTTTCAGCGATGACCGGGTTTTACTGGAAAAATACCTTGAGACCTCCAGGCACATAGAAGTGCAAGTATTTGCTGACTCCCACCAAAATGTGCTTTATCTATTTGAGCGTGACTGTTCTGTACAACGCCGACATCAAAAAATAGTCGAAGAAGCACCTGCACCTCGCATGACAGCAGAATTACGCAGCGCAATGGGTCTGGCTGCTGTGAATGCTGCCAAAGCGATTGATTATCAAGGGGCCGGTACCATTGAGTTCTTACTAACGCCTGAGGGACATTTTTACTTTATGGAAATGAATACCCGACTACAGGTTGAGCATCCGGTCACAGAAATGATTACTGGCCTAGATCTGGTGGAATGGCAATTGCGTGTTGCTAGTGGTGAAATTTTACCTATTACCCAACAATCCGAATTGGTGCTATCAGGACATGCATTTGAAGCACGGATTTACGCGGAGGATCCGCAGAAAGATTTCATGCCTTCAACGGGAATTTTACAGCACTTAAAGTTTCCGACCGAGAATGCCAACGTGCGGGTAGATACCGGTGTTATGGCGGGAGATAGTATTAGTATTTATTACGATCCATTGATCGCAAAACTAATCACCTGGGACCAAGACCGTGATGCCGCCCTAGAGCGCCTACGGGAAGCTTTAGGGGAATGCCAAATAGTGGGAGTCGCCAGCAATATCCCTTTACTGACAGCTATTACCAATAATCCAGCTTTTAAGGCAATGGATTTGGATACCCGTTTTATAGAACGTCAGCATGACCGGCTTTTTACACCCCCACCCCTATGCGAACAGCTATTGGCACTTGGGGCTTTGGGAGCACTTATAGAGCAGCGCAAAATACTCACATCTTTATTAGCAGAAACACCTGACATTAATTCACCCTGGTTATTGGGGGATAATTGGCGCTTAAACCTTAACGCTCAGCAAACCATTCATCTGCATGTAGAGCAAAAACTATTCACTATTACAGCGCTCCTACAAGCAGGTAAAGTGACTGCCTTGGAGATAGAAGGGAAGATCCACCAGATCAATGATCTTAGTTTGCATGGCAATGAAATGGTTGTGCTATTAAACCAACAAAAAATCAGGGGTACTTTAATTTTTACTGATAATAACCTGCAAGTTTTCGCTTTGAGCCAACAGGTGATATTTAATATCAATGACCCTTTAGGCTCACCAAAAGAGACTACCCTCTCGCTAGAGATCACTGCCCCTATGCCGGGCACACTTAGCGAAATTTTTGTGGTACCCGGGCAATACGTAAAAAAAGGTGACCGGCTTTTGGTGGTAGAGGCCATGAAAATGCAACATACGCTTTATGCTCCCATTGATGGTAAAGTTAAAGATATATTTTATGGAACGGGGGATTTAATTGAAGAAGGATCTGAGTTGATTTCTTGGGATAAGGGTGTTTAAAAGTAATATTTATTAAGCGAATCTCTGCACTTGAAAAGAATGTCACGGATATTTTTACCAAACTTTAAGAAAACCCTAAGGAAATCTGGTGTATAATGTTCTAACATCTGGAATAAAAAGTCTAAACTGATTCCAGGCGATAGTATTCGCAGTAGTTCGATTCTTATTGGAGTTCTTATTCTATGCCAGATCTAAGCTTGGAAGCCACACATCGTTTTTGGAATGACTACGAAGATCCTATTATCTATCGGGTTGTTACTTTTATGGAAGGCGTAGAAGAATGGACCTTGGATCAAAATCCTGAATTTGAAGCCGCTATGGCTAAATTAGGCGCTGCCCTTGAGGACATAGGCGGGATTGACTTGCAGCGTGAAGATGATTTTATAAGACTGGCCGCCTATATTAAGGCCAGTCGCAATTTGCGGTTGTTGCAATGCTTGGATACAGCTCATCCCGGAGCTGCTTCAAAATTGTTAATGCACGCCGAATCTAACAGTATCTCTAGTGACGATGTTGCCGGATTATTTTTACGTAGGAATATTGTTTTTGAGCGCTTACGTTTATTAACTCGGGTATTTTCGCCGGATAGATTTACCCTGGTGATGAAGATTTTGGAGGATAAAGAATGAAGACTGGCTTATTAGGTTTGCTGCTTTTATTTACTGTTGTAACTGGTTATGCCGAATTAAATTGTGACGCACCGGAATATAAAGATAATCCGGTTATGCACGATTCCTGCGTTAATATGCAAAAAGCCATACAAGAAAAGATAAAGCAAGTAACGGATAATTTTTCCGAGGGTATTAATAAAGCCAGGGCACGTATAAGCAACGCCAGAATGCAACAGGCTATGAATGCTGCAGCAGCGACCACTCCCCCAGCCAATGGTATGCCTACGGGGCCGGCTGGCGCGGGGGCTATGCCTGGGAACCTCCCTGCACCCCCAGCCGCAACAGCTCCCGTTATCAATCCGCCACAAGCACCGGTGAATGAGCTTCCCGCTGCTGCACCACCGCCCCCTATTCCTGTGCAACCGCCTACGGATAACACAACAGCTCCTAATACTACCTCCAAGGCAAATTCTTCCACTAAAACTGTAAAATATTACTAATTAGGTTACCTATGAAAAAGCTCAAACTGCCCGTCAATAACTTAATCCGAAATGGTTTACTCCTCTCCTGCCTCGGCTTAGCCGCACCACTTCCTGCGCAAGCTGCAACGTTGCAAGATGTGATTAATGTTCTCAATAATTTTCAGGAAGGAGCACTGGACGTAGTAGAAGGTACTATTAAATCCTACGTGGGTCTATTATTTGAAGAAGACCCAAATTATCCTGCCACGGTAGCCGCCAATACCTCATTAAATGATGGCGTAAGAACAAAAACACAAGATGAGGTGAATGAACAAAGTGTTGCCCAACTTAAGGAAGCACTCACCCGCGAAGATGAAGACAAGCAAACCATTGTTTTATCCTCATTGCCAGCCAGTGATAATCCGCCGCCAGCGAACAACTCAGCTACAGGCGCTGCTCCGGTTTCAGGCGGCAAGCAGGACGAGGCTAAAAAACCTTCCGGCGATGCGAATTTTGATGTAAGTTCCCTATTGTCTTCTTTGTCCTATACTGACGAGGATACCAAGAAAAACGCTGAAAATTATATTCAATTCATTACCAGCTTAGCTGATCCGGTTTCTTCAATTAATATGTCCACGCTGACTAGTGAGCAGCGCAGATTACTACAGTCCTCAAATACCGGAAGATATTATGTGCGTTATATCCGCGGCGTGGTGGCAGCACGATCACTAGCAGCCAACAACTTACTCAGAATGTATGCCGAACGTATTCCGCAAACCGACTTAGGTAAACTTGCGGGAATGAAGGAAAAAGATGCAAGTCCATTAGAAGTTAAAACCTACCTGGCCACCCGTCGCGCTGACAACCAGACCTGGTATCAAAGTATGGCAGTAGCCTCTGACTCTACGGTCATGAAGGAAACATTGAATATTCTGGCAGAAATTGAAAAGCAAAATCACGAAGCGCAAATGCAAAACGAGCGCATTTTAGCTACGTTATCGGTAATGGTATTGCAAAATATTCAAGCAAATAAGACTGCCGACCGCAACAAAGAAGCAGAAGTTGGTAAACTGCTAAAAGAATAAGAGGTTGTGTGTTTAGCAGGGAAATATTTGTGCCAACAAACGGCTGCCGGATGAAACCGTCGAGCGTACAGAGACGTATTCACAGCGTGTCCGCTGAGCCCCGCCTTATCCGGCAGCCGTTTATTGGCACCACTAGGCATGTTTAGCAGACAGTGCTCGTAAGCACTTGATTTATAACAGATGGAAGCGAATTATCCCACTTTTTTAAGTTTTACGCTCTTCCAACCGGTCCAAATATGCCTTGACGCCCTCCTCGACTGAACTAAATTTTTCATTATAACCTGCCTGCTGCAGGGCGCTAATATCCGCTTCAGTGAAACTCTGATAATGCTCTCGTAGATGCTCAGGGAAAGGTACATACTGAATTTTACCTTTACCATGCCACGCCAGAACTGCATTAGCTACATCATTAAAAGTTTGGCTGCGGCCGGTTCCAACATTAAAAATGCCAGATTTTTCAGGATGATCGAAAAACCATAAATTGACTTTGACAACATCATCAATGAAAATAAAATCGCGCCGTTGTTCACCCGGACCATAACTACCACTGCCTTCAAACAGGCGTACAATACCATCTTGTTGCAATTGGTTATTTAAGTGAAAAGCTACGCTGGCCATAGAACCTTTATGTTGTTCCCTCGGCCCATAAACATTGAAATAACGAAACCCAACGACCTGGCTGCGGAGATTTGGAAGCAAGTAGCGCAGATACTGGTCGAACAGAAATTTAGAGTAACCATACACATTTAAGGGCGCTTCATGTTTTATATCCTCCTTAAATATCTGATTATTACCATATACGGCAGCACTGGAGGCATAAAATAAGGGAATTTTGCGTTCTAAGGCATAGTGTAAGACTGTTTTAGTATATTCATAATTATTTTTCAGCATGAACTGACCATTCCACTCCGTGGTGGTGGAACAGGCGCCTTCATGAAATAGTGCTTGAATATGGGAAGGAAACTTTTTCCCTGTCTGGAGATTTTGCAGAAAATCATTTTTATCCATATAGTCCTGGATCTCACAATCCATAATATTCTGATATTTATGACCATCCGTTAAATCATCTACCACCAGAATATTTTTATGACCACGAGCATTTAGACCACGAACAATATTACTACCTATAAAACCCGCCCCGCCAGTTACAATCATCATTATTCTTCCTCCTTGTTTTAGATTATTTTGATTCCGTCACAGCAGTTTTAACCGAGCTGCGACCGTTAGGGAGCATTTATTGGAGAATGGCTGTCACGTTGCCCTGTTCCACGTGGAACATTTTTGAGCCGGCAATTTGTGCTAAATCTACCAATACCTCACGCTCTATACCAGTCACAAATACCTGTGCATCTATGTTATTTAATGCCATGGCCACTCGATAGCGATTCTCCGTATCCAGCTCCGCCGCCAGATCATCCAGCAGATAAATACAGCGCTTGCCTGTCTGTTGTTTTAACAAAGTGCCTTGCGCCAGATGCAAGGCATACACCAGCAACTTTTGTTGACCTTGTGAAAGAAAGTCTTGCGCAGCAATGCTACGGTTAATGCGAATGACCAAGTCAGCTCGATGCGGACCATATTGGGTATATCCAACTTGTAGGTCGCGCGCTAGTGATTTTGTCAAAACCTGATTCAATCCCTGTTCCTCATCCCATCCCGGCTTATATTGTAAGGAAACAGCTGTGTCTGCTCCCAAAAAACCGGAAATAATCTCCGCAAAGATAATGGATAACTCTGCAACATAGGTTTTTCGCAATCGGTTTAACTCTTGGGCAGCCGTGTCCAGCTCGCTATCCCATAGTTGTATAAGAACTTTGCTAGCCTGTGATTTCAACGCAGCATTTCTTTGCTTCAGTGCCCGCTGCGCATGCTGCCAATGTTTAAAAAACAAAGGTTCCACGTGGAACACTCCCCAATCAACAAATTGTCGCCGTAATTTTGCGCTGCCTAGCAATAAAAGCCGGCTATCCGGATTAAGTAATTGAATGGGAAGTATTTTGGTCACTTCGACAATAGAGCGTACATTTTCCTGGGATACACGGATACGGCTATCACCATTGACGTGTCGCTCCATGCCTACAGGTATAAGATGAATACCGGATTGAATTTGAGCAAATAAAGAAAAATGTGTTGTCTCGGGGTGGATAATTCGCGTATTAAGACGGCTACGGAACGAGCGGCCTAGCCCCAAATAATAGACAGCTTCTAGCAGGCTGGTTTTACCACTGCCATTAGCACCGTAAAATAAATTAAATTTGCTCGCGGGCTGGATTTTAACAGCAGCGAGGTTACGCAAGTTATTAATCGCCAGCAGCGTTAGGCTCATATCTGCAAGGGCATAATTAAAAACAAACTGTCCTCATTTCCCGTTTCTTCCATAAACATACGGCTATTAGCATCAAAGAAAGTTAATTTAATTTCGCCTGGCGCCACTGTATTGAGCACATCCAACAAATAGTTAACATTGAACGCGATTTCCATATCATCACCATCATAGGCAATGTTTAAAACTTCTTCAGCCTCTTCCTGCTCTGGATTGTTGGCAAGTATATGCAATAAATTGGCGCGCAATTGCAAGCGTATGGCGCGAACTTTTTCACCAGATAAAATAGCAACCCGCAGCAATGCTTCACGCAATGCATCACGATCCATAGCCACAAATTTGCCGGCACTTTTGGGAAGAACACGTTCATAATCCGGAAAACGGCCATCAATCAGTTTAGACGTAAAGGTAAATGCTTCGCCCTTAATGCGCAAGTGATTTTCACCCACGACAGTTACTACCTCGGAGGTTTCATTTTTCAGCAACCGCAATAACTCCAGCACGCCTTTGCGCGGCATAATAACTTGCGTTTTTTCTTGACCTGCAATAGGTGCCGCTATACTGGTCATGGCAAACCGGTGACCATCAGTAGCGACGGTGCGCATTTTTCCTTCTTTTATTTCAAACAACATGCCATTTAAATAGTAACGCACATCTTGCTGCGCCATTGCAAAATGCGTACGCAACAGCAGGGTATTAAAATGGCCTTGGTCAACACTGAACTCCAAGTTAGCGTGGCCCTCTTCAAAAGCTGGAAAATCATCCGCCGGCAGGGTCGCTAATATAAAGCGGCTGCGGCCTGAACGTACAATTAAGCGTTCTTTATCCTGTAATAGGTCAATGTTGGCTTTTTCCGGCAAGGTGCGACAAATATCTAATAATTTACGACCAGAAGCCGTGATTTGCATACGCCCTTGAACAGGAGCTTCCAAGCGGGAGCGCCCAATAAGTTCGATCTCAGTATCAGTAGCGGTAACAGATAAGGTGTCTTCTTCAGCCGTCAATAAGACATTTGCCAATATGGGCATGGTCTGCCGACGTTCGACTACACCGATGACCAACTGCAAGGGTTCAAGCAATGCTTCACGTTGAATAGTGAGATTCATAATACATAACCTTTAAAGTTCACAATTTTGTTAAGTTATTTTTGGACCAGATTTAAGCATAAAGAGACCGCGCCCAATCCTAGGTAGATAATATGCGCAACAAGCTCATATAATCTTCTTTTAAACTGACCTCAGAAGTAATTAAATCCTTTATTTTACGGCAAGCATGTAACACCGTGGTATGGTCGCGACCGCCAAACGCATTGCCTATTTCTGGCAAGCTATGGTTAGTCAATTCTTTAGCGAGCGCCATAGCCATTTGCCTGGCTCGTGCTAAAAAGCGGCTACGTCTTTTGGATAACAGTTCGGCGAGTTTGATTTTATAATAATCTGCTACCGTTTTCTGTATATTTTCAATTGATACCAACTTAGCCTGCACCGCGAGCAGATCCTTGAGTGCTTCACGGGTGAAATCCAGCGTAATTGGCTGTCCGGTAAAGTGGGCATTAGCAATAACGCGCTTAAGCGCACCCTCGAGTTCCCGGACATTTGACTGGATACGCTTAGCAATGAAAAAAGCGACCTCGTTGGGCAAATCAATACGCGATTGTTCAGCTTTTGTCATTAAGATGGCGACTCGAGTCTCCAGTTCTGGAGGCTCTATGGCTACAGTCAGGCCCCAGCCAAACCGTGACTTAAGACGTTCTTCCAAACCATTAATTTCCTTGGGATAGCGATCGCAGGTCAATACGATTTGCTGTTGTGCATCCAGCAATGAATTAAATGTATGAAAAAATTCTTCCTGAGAGCGATCCTTGCCAGCAAAAAACTGTATATCATCGATTAACAAAGCATCCGCCGAACGATAATAACGCTTAAAATCATTCATAGCATTACGCTGCAACGCTTTCACCATATCTGCGACAAACCGCTCGGAATGCAGATAAAGCACTTTAGCGGCTGGATTTTTGGTGAGGATATAATTGCCCACCGCCTGCATCAGGTGGGTTTTACCAAGACCAACTCCGCCATAAATAAATAATGGATTATAGGCAACTCCCGGATGATCGGCCACTTGAACTGCCGCTGCCCGCCCCAATTGGTTAGATTTACCCTCAACAAAATTGTCGAAATTAAACAAGGGATTGGGTTTATTAGGCGCGCCATCACCAAAACTTTTGGTAGTAGCTGCAACGGCTTTGGGCAGCGCCACAGGAGCCACTGGGATAGTCTGGAGCTTATTACTGCCGATCTGTAAGCGAACTGTCAACTGCGAATTGGCGCTATATTCGTAAATACAACGGGTAATGCGCTCAATAAATTTGTCGTTAATGTAATCCATAACAAAGCGGTTAGGAGCTAGCAACAGCAGTTGTTCTTGATCCATTTCAATTTGGAGGGGACGGATCCAAATATTAAATTCTTCAGGCGTAATCTCGCTTTCCAAATGATCCATGCACTTCTGCCACAGGGCGGTTGTTTCCACTAATAATCCTTCGGCCAAAAAAAGTTGTTAATATGCTTAGGTTCTGTCTGTTAAATAGACAGCTAGTATATCTGTTGCGAAGCTAGTTATCCATTGTTAGTTGGTTTCCAGGGGAGTGTCCTTGATAGCAAAGGGTTCTTACTTCATACACTACTTTTTAAACCCGGAAAAAATCCGGCAGCTTAAAAACATCAAAAATAATAGCCATTATTGATGGCAATGGATTATTTTCATGATTTGAGCTACAAAATAAAACAGTAGAAAAATTTAAAATTTGTTGATGTTCGTTATGTAGATATCTAATCTTATGAAGCCTAGAGAATCTGACATTGAAAGGTATCATCTAACTACGGTGACTCTTGGATTACATCAAGCTCCATTAGAAGATATTTATAATATTTTGCGTTATTTTACTGCGATCACAAAGGTGAATGGATTAATAGTAAATTAAGATGCATTTAGGAGAAGATATGCTCAAATGATGTTAATTCCAGGGAATCTAGCTGATAGAGAAGGCTATGTTCCTGATATTGGCTTTCAATTAAACACTTCCTCTAGGGAAGCAGTATCGAGAATGCGTTCTGCCCATATGAGGAGGGTTTCAGCATCAGCTTGTTGGATTTTATCCAGATAATTTAACGGTATGTGGCCAAAACGGTGTTGTAGCAGGCGTATCAATATGGCAGCCTCGCCTTGAAGCAAGCCTTGGTTTAAACCCTGTTCTAAACCCTGTTCTAAACCTTGTTCTAAACCTTGTTCTAAACCTTGTTTATAACCTTCCATCCTACCAACGCGTTCAGGGGTTGTAACGAATTCCACTTTTCTCTCCTCCTCAATCTGTTTAACTGCTTTGTTATATTTTACCATAAGCTCCTCCGGCAGTGTAACTAGCCAGTCAATCAGGATAAACAGCTGGATAATATCTTGTTTAGCGTAACCTTTGTCATATAGTAGACGGGTCAGGGCAGTTTTGGCATTAAACCGCTTTTCGGGATTGCGCCTGGTTTCCAGCACCGTCAATTGGGCTAATATGACGATAGCAAAGCGATTGTTCATGGCTTCCAGTTCTTGTCGTCTTTCCTGAAAGTCCAAAAGTTTCACCACAATATAACGTATTTCCTGATAGCTGCCAAAACACTCTTCCCGGTAATGATCGACCCTCCAGTTAGGGTCATCATCAATCAGTATGGCAATGCTAATAATTGGTAGGCGACGCAGGTCATAGATACGATAGCGATAAATCATCATCCGTTTCGGCAATTTACTTTTAGGGTCGCCGTCAACCTCAAGGTGACATAGTATCAAGGTTTCCAGGCCATCTTTTTTCCATATCTTGATTAATTTGTCAGCAACCCGATTGCCAATTTCTGCATCCCGCGTAATAGCATTTAATTCCTTTTCTAACGATTCGTAGCCTTTACTCCAATCGATTTCTGTTGCAATTTGCGGCAGGCAGAATTCCAGGAAATCACGAAAATAGAATTGTAGGCTATGTTTCCACGGGGTATCAAAATCAGCGCGAGGCATACTTTTTTTGACAGGTGCAATTGCGCCGGTAGTCATAATTGTCCTTTAGTTTTAATAAGTTCACTGCACCCTAATCCACCGCTGTGAATAAGGCAATACCGTATTAAGGCTCTGCAAAACAATAACTTATCTTTTTAGCATCCCATCTAAGACTCATCTTCGCAGGCGGGAGGGTGTAGAAAAACACTTACATAGAACAACTATGCGCGCATTTTTCTACACCCTCCCGCCTGCAAATCTGAGTCTCAGCTGGGATGCTAAAAAGATAAGTTATTGTTTTACAGAGCCTAATGATCCCACTCCTAAATTGTATTGCATGAGTGTGCCTCATATCAGATGATAGAGAGAACTTGTAAGGTATATTTTCCCAAACAATCTCCACTCAAGTAACAAAAAAATAATTAAATTTATGGGACAAAAATCATGCGGATCACCACTGAATTGTATAAAACAGTATCGAGAATTTCCGTAAATATCATGATACAATAATCTCAAAATGCAATTTCGAACAAAAAGAGGTCATATTTTATGAATTTAATCAGTAACGAATCATGGAAAGTTAAAGTAGGCTTAGCCGAAATGTTAAAAGGCGGGGTTATTATGGATGTAACCAACCCAGAACAAGCCATTATTGCCGAAACGGCCGGTGCTTGTGCCGTAATGGCCTTAGAACGCGTACCCTCTGACATCCGCCGCATGGGCGGAGTAGCGCGTATGGCATCACCTAAAATCATTAGTGACATCATGGAAGCGGTTTCCATTCCCGTTATGGCTAAAGCGCGCATTGGACACTTTGCCGAAGCGCAGATTTTGCAAGCTTTAGAGGTAGATTTCATCGATGAAAGCGAAGTATTGACACCAGCTGATGAAGAACACCACATAAATAAACATAAATTTAGAGTCCCTTTTGTTTGCGGCTGCCGCAATCTAGGTGAAGCACTAAGACGTATTGCCGAAGGCGCCGCCATGATCCGTACTAAAGGTGAAGCCGGTTCGGGCAATGTAGTAGAAGCAGTGCGACATATGCGCACAATTATTAGTGAAATCCGTAAATTAACCGTACTGGATCCTGAAGAGTTAGTCACTGCTGCCAAAACTTTAAATGCACCCTTAGAACTAGTGCGCTGGGTAGCAGAACATGGCAAATTACCCGTACCTAATTTTTCCGCAGGCGGTATTGCTACCCCTGCTGACGCCTCCCTAATGCGACAACTCGGGGCTGAAACAGTTTTTGTGGGTTCAGGTATTTTTAAATCCAGCGATCCGGAAGCCCGCGCCCGCGCCATCGTAACGGCTACCACCCACTATGATAATCCACAGCGTGTGCTTGAAGCCTCAGCCAATCTAGGTGAAGCAATGCCAGGATTGGATATAAGATTATTGCGAGAGGAAGAATTGTTACAAACGCGCGGCGAGTGAGGTGTTGAAATGAGTATTGGTATATTAGCGTTACAGGGGGGTTATGCTGCGCATGCGCAGATGTTAACCCGCTTGGGGGTGTCCTGGCATTATGTGCGCCAACCTGAAGATCTAATACAAGCACATGGACTTATCCTGCCCGGCGGAGAAAGTTCTACTTTGTTAAAATTATTACACGAGGCCAACCTGTTTACCGCCATCAAAACCACGGGGCTGAATGGGTTACCGATTTTTGGCACCTGCGCAGGTACCATTTTATTAGCTCGTTATGTCTTTGCACCCACTCAATCCAGTCTGGAGCTCGTGGATGTCACCGTGCAACGCAACGCCTATGGTCGACAATTGGCCAGTCGTATAGGGTATGGCGAATGTACCCTCAAAGCTGAACCCCTAGAGATGATCTTTATTCGAGCCCCGCGCATCAGTACAACTTGCACGGGTGTCGAAATAATCGCCACCTTTGAAAATGAGCCAGTATGCGTGCAACAAAACCATTTTCTGCTGGCAACTTTTCATCCTGAGCTGACCGAAGACACCTGCCTACATCAATACTTTATAAACCAGGTGCAACTACACCGCCAATAAACTATAGAACTCAAACAGTGAAGGATCCCTTCATGATTTTTCACTTAATCCACATTCCCCCTGTTGCTCGACCGTTCTTATGAGACATCTATATAAAACGATTAGGCAACATTGACAATCCGCCCTATTCCCGCCAAAATCACGAACTCAATTCTATGGCTATGTAGCTCAGTTGGTTAGAGCGCGGCACTCATAATGCTGAGGTCGGTGGTTCGAGTCCACCCATAGCCACCATTAAAATCAAGCACTATGGTGGAAAATTAGGTTTTCAATATCTAAAAATAAAAACCTAAGTGCAAATGAAGTGCAATTATAATTCAATCTTTCTTGGCCGATGCTAAATATTGAAACTGAAGAGCCAGATACATGGCCTACTCAAGTCCAAAGAACTTTAGAAAAAAACTCTCGTCTTCTTGCTTCGTATGCCGCCGAAGAAATTGATTATCCAAATATTCCCTACCCCGAACGACATTACACAGTTAACCCATACTGCGATCAATATGAGCAAATCATTGAGCAGCTTGAACAGGAACTAGGTGGCAATAATCTAGTTGGTTACCACTGCACTAGATTGTTAGAAAATGAAATTATTAACGTATAAGCCCATGGACTTGAACCTTTATCCATTGAACTTCTTACCAAAAGGGTCAAAAAGGCAGAAGCTGATGGTGTTATTCCTTACAATGTAGCTTCTCATTTGTTAGCAAATAATTTGCGTTCTGAAAATATAGAAAAGGAGTGCTATGGTTTGTTTGCGAAGTATCTATGCTTCAAGATCAAAGTGGGGTTTATAAATTTTTTAGGGGCTGGGGTGGTGAATCTATATATAACTGCCATGAAATCGATGAAATTTCCCGGCCAATTGTTATGTCTGCCAGCAAGCCCTGTATAATTAGACCTGCCTTAATACCAAATAAAATTAACTTCTACATTCCAAACATAAGTACAAAATTAGTGGAAGGTTTCTTACAAAAGAGAGGCATCCGCACTCCAAATAAACCTCAATTTGACACCCATATCAAACATCAATTACCTCCTAGCAAATTTTAAAAATTATAACTATTGATGATTCTGAGTTTCAAATACTGACGAAATACAGCTTTGGAGTAAAAAAATTAATTAACCCTACAGAATACCTACCAGATTATCTAGTTTAAATTTAACCTCTTTTAATTGGCGACAATTACAATAGTAACCTGGGGAAAGAAAAAAATGACCATTGCCAGAAGACCTGGGAACACCGAGTTGTTGCTCCATCTTCTAATTGTTCTCAAATTTGTGTGTCAATAATACAAGTTAAAGGAGGAATCTTTCTGGACGAAGTTAAGGAGGTAGTGCTGTGTCTTCAACGAAAATATCCTCTTTTAAATATGATCATTAGTGAAACTCAACCTTATTCTTTTATAACTAATCCTAATTTCTCGGTTATACCCGTGAGTGAGGCTATATGTTGCCCACGATGATAGTTGGCCAAAAGAAGTCACCTAGGTCGAATTACCTACATTAGCCCAGTCGATATGCGGAGACAGTTAAAACTCAATCTCGACAGCAACGAATTAGGCTATTTTAGTGAGCAACTTAAGAAAAACCGAGTTGGAACAGAACTCAACTTTTCAAGTTAGTAACATGCATACTGCTGTAAATTGCCATGGCCTTCTAGGTCATCCCAACTCCACTGGAGCAACAATCCATTCATTTAATGATAAGCTAAATATCAATTTTCACTTTGTAGAGGACTCTGGACTTTGGCAACAGCGTGAAGAATATATTGAGAAAACATTAAAATATTTAACTTGCACTTAAATGGTTTATTTTGCGAGACCCATTACAGTTTTGAGCGATACATTGGCAGTTCATCAGGTGGTTTATTTTCTAATTTTGGGGCGAAAGTAACAAACTTCTTCACTAAAGATAAATAAACGTCTTTTCGTTTAAAATTACCTTGCCATAAAAGATCTTTGCAAATTTGTTTTTGGTCCTAGTACCAAAAGAATTTAAATTTTGTTGAGCTATTGAAAGAAATGCTGAGGATGAGGCGCCGCCGACAAGAATGAGCCCTTTTAGTTGTCGGTGGTACCTTACCGCGTAGCCTTGAGCTACCATTGAGCCATATGAAGTCCCTATAGGAAATATTTTCAAATTTAAAATGTTTTCTCACAGCTTCTACGTCTTCGATATACATCTGAATGCTGTATTCAGCAGCCAGACTGCAGGGACTGCTTTTCCCGCAACCTCGAGGATCAATATATACTACATGCGCAAATTCCTCAAAGCTTCGCGAATGTTTTTTATATCCTTCATGGTCAAATCCTGGTCCTCGCGGCAGTAGAAAAAGAACTGGTTTGCCGTCTTTTAAATTATCTGGGTTAATATGGCATTGATGGCTCTAAATTTTCAGCGCAAAAAAAGGAACGTATTTTAACGGTAGCGAGAAAACAATAGCAGGGCAAAGAGTGCTTGTGGGAAGCAACCCCTCTCCCGCAAGGGGAGAGGGGATCATAGAGTTTCAGATAGTTAGGAAGTGAATTATTCAACAATGCCCCCCGGGGAGAGCGGATATAGAGCCAAAGGAAAAGATGCTGCCTGGAGATAATTGATAGCTAGAGGAAAAGGTAGCTAGAGGAAAGAGGGAGCGCTAGTCAAAAGTGGCGCCAAACTTTACCTCGCTCTGTATTTTCTTCCCGCTCTATATCCCCTCTCCCCTTGCGGGAGAGGGTTAGGGAGAGGGGTTGCCTCTATTGGTACAATGTGAATCAAGCTACAACTCCCTTTTATTCATTATCAAGAAAGTTAATCCATGCAAAACCTATCCTCCATCGCATACAAAATAATTAACCCATGCATCAAATTTATGTTTTTATTCTGTTATTAGTAAGGATCACAAGAAGGGATCATTGGAGAACTGAAAATTTACTCTCAATGTGATTTGGTTCCAGTACGAAAAAAATGTGGTAATCAAATTTTTTTTATTTCTGGAATATTGGCCCATAATTTGGGACGAGAATTACAAATGAGCACTTTAGAAAGACAAAGAAATACAACAGAAAAACGATCTGCTCTTTGGGGATTTAAACAATTAGGGGCGTTGCGATCCACATTAGTACAATGCGCAGGGCGTTTAACGCGACCAAGGAAAATTAAAGCTCACCATGAACAATAATAGGTCTGTACAAAACGAATTGTTACATTTTCTTGAAACCTTAGAGCAAGCGGCTTAGCATTTTTATTAAAATTTATGCAACGTTAGGGTAAACATGTTCGTTAACTCAGCCTTTTACGGAGTTAGGAGATAGATTAAATTCTCGTAAATCAGACTCCAAATCATATTCTTTTATTCCTTCTACTTTTTTAATAATTTCACACGCAAGAGAAGTAGGAATAGCTGCAATGGGAAGAAAAACTAACTTAATAATTAGTGAGGTTAATGCCATTTTATTTATTTCTGAAAATGGTAAAGTGCCAAAAAATTCTATTATGAAAGCAAGAAAGGTAAAAACAGCCTCGCCAATTCCAGAAGCGCAGATGCTACGCAACCAAAAGTATTTTCCTACGAGCATTATCTTCCAACGGCCTAAGCAGTAAATGTTTAAAATAGCTCCTAGTAGAATAGCAATGATACTTCCTAAAAATACTCAAGGTAAATTTGAAAAAACAAGAAACATATTCAAATTTAAAGCCGAAGTGCTACAAGCTGTTATAGATGGGAAAATTGGTGTGGACGATGCCGAAAAATTAATAAAATCAACTCAAGAACAGACTCACACCAATTCACAGCATACGCCTGCTTTTATATTCCCAGATGACCCAATAGAAGCCTCGCGGGTATATCAGGAATTCATGAAGGGTTAAAACGGATTTAATCAATTGTAGGCACACGCAAACTCATACGAACCCAACCGTTGCCGCCACTTGTCTCCCATGCTATATTCCTTTAATGGAATGTACAATCAACCTAACCGAAGAATGCGAGCAGTGGTTGCTCGGCTTAAATGACAAAGAACAAGTTGATGTCTTTGCCGTTATCAAGCTGCTGGAAACACTGGGGCATCGCCTTGGCTATCCCTACTCTTCAAAAATCCAGGGCGCCAAGCTCACGCATATGCGTGAACTTAGAATACAGCACAAAGGCAAACCTTATCGAATATTGTATGCTTTTGATCCGGAACGAGCGGCAATTTTACTGATTGGTGGAAACAAAGGTGGCGATGATCGCTGGTACAAAAAATATCCCCATTGCTGAAAAACTATACAATCAACATCTGGAAAACCTGGTGGAGCAATAATTATGGCTAAATCATTATCTAGCGTCCGCAAGAAAATTAAACCTGCTGTATTAGCAGCTGCTGGAAAAAAAGCTCAAGATATGCTTGCCACCATGCCACTACAGGAATTGCGACATGCGCGCCAGTTATCGCAAGAGCAATTGGCAGGTATCTTACACGTCCAGCAAGCCTCTATCTCAAAACTTGAACGGCGTACCGATATGTATATCAGCACTCTGCGGAACTTTATACGTGCTATGGGGGGTGATCTGGAAATTCGTGCGCTCTTCCCAGATGGCATTGTGTCCATTGACCAGTTCCACACACTTGCCGAGAACAACCACGAACACCTTTAAAGAACAATATGGCAACTTCGGTTTTAGGGAGTCATAAAAATTTTTGGGGGTAACTTTGGGGGTACTAAAGATCAACAAGAGAGAGAGCCTAGATCTAGCAAGGGCTCATGGTTGTAGTGTGGGTGAACCCATACCAACTCAATGTCCCCATTAATCCAAAGAATTAACGAGGATACATTAATGTCTCAAGAGCAAAAAAAAAGCGTTGGCGAAAAGAAAGAGGAACATTATAAAGAAAATCAGCATCGATCTCAGGACACGGCTTCCACCCCAACAAGGAAAAGAACAATTTACGCCGCTCCAACTCCTGAAAAAAAACAAAAGTTAGAATCGGATTTAGCTCGGCTAGCAAAAATAAGCCAGAGACCAATGATAACAATCCAGCCTAAATTAGCAAAAACCAAACCGAAACTCGAAGATATAATAAAAGAATTTGCCCACGCCGGTGGCCCGGAAGGAGAAGCTGAATTCCGTGTAGCTAAGTATTGTCTATATGGCGGTCACCGCAATATTCATACAAATGTAAAACAAGCTGCAAATTTGTTTTTACGCGCTATAGACAAGGGCTATCTGAAAGCCAAATTTCATTTAGGTCTTTGTTATGAGTATGGACGCGACGGCCTTAATAAAAACCCCCAAGCTGCAGTGAAATATTATGAAGAAGCTGCTGGACACGGCTTTTCTGAAGCCATGTATCGTATGGCTGTACATTTTGAAAAAGGCGAGTGGGCACTTCCCCAAAATTTTAAAAAAGCAGTTGATTGGTATACAAAAGCGGCTAGCGCTGACAAGCCTTCTCCCGAAGCGATGTATCGTTTGGGCGCTTGGCATGAGCACGGCGAGCATAATTATCCCAAGAACGTAACAGAAGCTATAAAATTGTATCGAACAGCGGCAAAGGAGGGCTACCCTGAAGCTCAGTATTATTTAAGCATCTGTTATTTTGAAGGCCAGTGTGGCGCCGGCCAAGATGAAGACAGAGCAAAGAGATGGTTAAAACGTGCTGCTAAACAAAACTATGCCGAAGCTCAATTTGATTTAGGCCTGTATTATATGGAAAAACGGGACATTAAACTAAATCGGAGAGCAAAATACTGGTTTGAGCAGGCTGCTAAAAATGGTAATACGCTAGCCCCTTTTAAATTAATAGAATTGCAAAAAGATAACTCTTCTCCAATTAACAAAAATTTACCACCCCTCCCCCTTTAAATAACGTCAATTTTGATCTCAAACTGGCAGACATAGAGAAATTGAACCTAGATAATATTGGGAGCCCATCTGCAAGTCTATCGTCAAGCACCTTCAGCTTGAGTTACGCTGCCACGATCAACGCGGTGCAGAATATATTGTGGAAATGCAAGTGTTGCCACAGGAATTTTTCGACAAGCGGGTATTGTATTATGCGTCTAAAGCCTATGCGCACCAGTTAAGCAGTGGTTCAGACTATTACCAGCTAAAACCGGTGATCTTTCTGGGTATCCTGAATTTTGAGTTTACCCAAAATAATCATTATCTTTCAACGCATTGTGTTCAGGATGTGGAAACCAAAGAGCATGTGCTACAAGACTTTCGTTTTACCTTTGTTGAACTGCCGAAATTTCTGAAAATGGAAACTGAATTACAAACAGTTGAAGACAAATGGCTATATTTTCTAAAACATGCCAAGAAGTTAAAAGCGATACCTGCCGTGATTCATGAAGTCGCTCTCAAGGAAGCGTTTGAGATTGTCAATCGTTTGAATTGGGATAAAGCCTCATTGGAATTGTACGACATGCGCGGCATATACATACAGGACGAAATCCAACGAGTAAATTTTAGTTATCGTAAAAGCCAACAGAAAGGTCAGCTCACACTGTTGCAGCGCCAATTGCAACATCGCTTTGGGGCATTGCCCACACATTACCAGGAGCGTTTGGATAAGGCGGAGGATAACCAACTACTGCTTTGGGGCGAGCGCTTGTTAGACGCCAAAACGCTGAAAGACATTTTTGACGTTTAGCAAACTATTTACCTATCCCTTTATTAATAATGAGTGCCTAAGATTAATAGCCTAATAGATCTGGACTTATCCTAGCCAGGAAAGGAATGTTGTGTAGATCGTTCTTGCTCATTATTGGGTCCATTAATACGCTCACTATCACGTTTATTATTGCGTTCTTTTATTTCTATTTGTTCTTTTTTCCAAGCCTCTAACTTGTCCCTAGGTCTCATAAGTTTTTTTTTCCAAAATTCTGCAGAACCGTCCTCGACTTTTTGTATCTTCTTGTGCTCCCCCTGCTTAATTTCTTTTAAATCCTGCTCATACTGTCGTTGCGGATCAATAATTTCTTTATCAGGTTTTGGTTTTTCTAGATCAGCATACTGAAAAATGTGAGATAGACTTCCGTAATCCATCGACGTTGTTACGGACGGAACCGTTAAAGTGTTCACTATCTCATTCTTTTTGTTCTTTATTTCACGTTCTTTGGCTGCTTGTAGCAAAGATTCATAACTTTCTCTCTCCTGCTCGAGTAGCTTCAATAAGTTAGGTATTACTGGATCCTTATAATTACACTCAACAAATTCTAAATCAAAGAGTTTTTGGCTAAGTTCTAAACACTCTGGAGGAAAAAATTCGTTTAAATTGTGACGATTAACACCATTCCATTCAAAGTTTGATGTATTTGAATTTACTTCATTTGCTAGAACCCTACCTATTTTATTTAAAAGCCCAGACTCAAGTATAGTACCATGCAAGGCTATAGCCATGTAGGTAACTTGAATTTTTAAGCGAAGATCCGCTAACTCCGAGTAATCTTCTAAGTCACGAAGTACATTCTCTAAACACTTTTGGAATCTCCTGGCATGGGGAATAGCGTCATCAAGACTAACCCCATCCCAAAATCGCTTCCAATGCCCAATTTCATCTTTCATAGCTATAATTAACTTATTAATCAATTCTCTTGAACTAGCTGATCGCGGCATAATTAACCTCTAAATTTTCACAAACATCTTTACAATATACATCTTTTACAAAATTCTGACACAGAGCATATGAGCTTGTAAATCAGTTTCGGGACTAGTTGATCCTCGCTGATAGCGGCATAACTCTGACCCATAATTTTTCACCGAAACGAATTTATTTTGAAAGATTACGAATCCTATCATGATATTATTAAAGTAGAATTAACAAGAATGATTAATAAAACGCGCTTTATGAACGATAATTAACCCATCAAAGCCAAACAAAAAAATACACTAAGGAAGTTGCTTTAATAACATTTCTCGATAGGATTTTTTTGCACAATACGACTTTAAAGGTAACTGCTCACGCCATAGCCAACTCCGTCCCGTCGTTCCGCGGCTTGTCCGCGGGATCCAAGAAAAAGCTGAGAAACCTCATCTCTGGATCCCGCGGACAAGCCGCAGGACGACGGAGTAAGTAATTACCTTTAAAATTATCAAACTTTGGTTTCTCTGACTTTTTCTTCAGAATCCGGCCACGTTGCATATTGAGGTAACCCGTCACAAGGCGTATACCATGGCGCTTTGGAATCGATAAAAATATTGGCTTGTGGTCTTGCCCCTGGATCTTGTTCTAAACCACCCAAAGGTAGACCAATAATATCCGGAAAATTTTTATAAAACGTCATCAGACTTGAACCACAAATAGAACAAAAAGTTTTGGTCACATTCTCAGATGAAGCATATTTGGATAAATGCTCTTCACCTGTCACCCAATTAAATTGAGTTTTTTTCACTGAAGCACGTGTTCTAAATGCAGCGCCGTGCCAACGCCGACATTTAGAGCAATGACAATTAAAAATCGGACCCAGCTCTCCGATAATTTCATAAACGATCGCCTCACATAAACAACGGCCAGTCAGTTTTTGCATAGTAACCTCTTTGAAGAAATATAAAATTAAACTGCATAGGCTATCCGTTGCACATATATTTTAAAGCTATGATATGTCCCGAATTGTCTCGACAACCCTGCTCTATAATAATACAGATTTATTAGATAATATTATATGCAATAGATTAGCTTATTTTTCTTGGTGATTATAAGAAGAATGTTGTATATTGGCCTGAATGCTGTACGAACAATAATGGAATTTAAGGAGCAGCCCTGATGTACAATGATCAATCGGCGATCAAAAAAGAATTTGAAGTCAATTTGTTAAACAAATTTGGCGAACAGATAACAAATGATGTTCTTTTATTAATTGAAAAAGTGTCAGGCAAAGACGTTTATATTAATAATAATTTATGGTTGAATTTACAAAACTTACTTACCTTACAAAAGCATCAAGCGTCTTATTTTATTAAGCTTGCGCTAGAATTATCCTCAGCAAGTGCGGTTGTCCCTGTTTTGTTGCTTGAAAAAATTCCCACTTTAATTTTTTATGATATAGCAGAAGAAGTGGGCGGTTTTTTATCTACTATTAAAGATTATGGTTCTAGAGCGGCTGCCTATTATATAGGCTGTGATCAGTTAAAAATTGACGATTTGCTTCATATATTAGAACAATCAACCATTTCTTTCTATAAAACTTTATTATCCGCCGTTAATGCCAGACACGTTGAGTTTGGCATATGTTCTTCCTATATTATGCGCTACGCAGCTAAAATCGAGCCTGTTGTTCGTGAACAGGATATTGCTGCCTACTTGGATGTATGTTCCACTTTATTTAAAAATTACGGCGTAAAAATAACTGAGAAATATATTAGTAATGCCTATAAAATCCTTTCATTTTTGCCATTAGAAAAACATTGGGTTTTGATTAATGATTTGTCTAAAAAGTCATTAGTATCTGTTGAATTTTTTGTAACCTATCCCGATCTTTTCTTTTCGTCGTTAGCCGGTTCACAAGGTAAGATATTTGATTTCGAGTCTAGCAGTGCTGAAGATATAAAAAACTTCAAAGTTGATTTATTGAAGACAGAAGATTATTTAACTTTTTTAGATAACCCCTTTTTATTTAAAGACGAAGATTATTTGTCTCTGATGATGTCGTGGCCAATTTTAAAACCCTCGGTCAAAAGCAATATTCTATTTCAACTACAAAAAGATAATTATAAAAACTATATTATTACACACCCAGAATTAGAAGAGCCGCGCAACAAAATTAACCAAGTTACAGGATCAAAATGGCTAGATTCTTGGATGTTTTGTGGAGAAATTATAGACCTATCTTATATTAGAAACAGAATGCGCCTAATGCTCCAAGATCCAAAAAAATTCTCGATTGAATCGAAATCAATCGTAAAAAGGCATCAGACGGTTTTTGATAGATCGAATAGTGTATACAGTGGCGAGCGAGTGCTCAACATGCTTAGCATCTTGTTAAGTTATTGTATTGATGAGGCTACTGTGCATGAGTTATCCGCTATGGCGGACTTTATTTCAGGTCATCATAATTCCTTGAAAAACTTTTTGAGCAAAACCACCCTTGTGGTTAAAGCGTGCGAGAGGGATCCCTGGATAGATTATGGTCGATCCGATGAGTTATTTTCTTGCACAAGTTTGGGGGAATATAATGCGGGTAATGCGCCAGCCTTTATGGCGGATTTGAACCTAAATAATTTAGACATCTGGAGTAATGGTGCCAGAGTGGGTCGAATTCATCTTTGTCTAATTAAAGATACTGAAAACAATCCCCTATTGTTACTGGATTGTGTGGATGGTAGCGAAAGGATAATTGAGAGTCAAAAAAAATTCGAATTAGTCATGGCCGCAGTAATAGAGTATGCGCGTTGGCTGGGTCTGAAACAAATTAAGATGAATTATGAAGTGGATTTTAATACCACACCCAAAAAATTCATAGGTTATGTTGAGCAAGCTTTAAAGGGACAAAATAAAATAGATTATGTTTCTCGTTTTTTAACCATCACTACAGCGAATCAACTTATCCCTTATCCATGCCAAACTTACCTTGAATCCTTCTTAAAAAGTAATGGTGCATTTGTAAGGGGAGCCTTGATATCTATCCAAAAAAATGTTGTTGATAACGAAAATACCCTTCCTCTTTCTGAATTAGTCATGAATAACTAGGGATTACAATGACCAATAATAATCAAATCCGCATACACTTTCTGACTTTTTTAATAGGGTTTTCTCAAATTTATGCTTGGGCAACAACTTATTATCTTCCTGCGACATTGGTAAAGATTGTGGCCGATGAAACCGGCCAGAGCACTCTGGCTATTATTGGTGGATTTTCCTGGGCTCTTTTGATCGGTGGTTTGTGTGCACCTAAAATAGGTGCTTGGATTGAGTCCGAAGGAGGTAGGCGTCCTCTTGCTGCAGGTAGTTTATTAATGGGATTTGGTTTGATCCTATTATCTCAAACGCATGGTTTGCTTATTTGGTATTTGGGATGGACAATTGTGGGCCTAGGTATGGCCCTCGGATTATTTAACGCAGCCTTTGCCGCGATCGGTCGTTTGCTGAAGCAAGACGCGAAGAAAATTATAATCCGGATAACTTTAATTTCTGGTTTTGCTACTCTCTTTTGGCCGGTTACAACCTATTTAATCGAAGCGGTTGGTTGGCGCAATATGGTAATGATCTATGCAATACCCCACCTAGTTGTTTGGGCGCCCTTATTTTTTTTCAAAATCCCCCATTGGGTACCAGAACATGCTGAGACACAGGTTTCCGATCAACTTGTGGCTCGTGACAGAATTAAACTTGTTTTTAACTTACTTGCCATTTATGCAGTTTTACGCGCTATTGTTGGCACTACCGTTTCGGTTGATATTTTGCGTATGTTCACGGGGCTAGGACTAACGATAACTGCGGCTGCTTTTGTTGCTTCATTAATTGGGCCCTCCCAAATTGCGGGTCGATTAATTGAGATTTATTTTGGACGTAATTTTGATCCGTTAAACTCATCTATTTTCTGGACTGCTATTTTACCTTTATCTGTTGCACTATTAATTTTTGCTGGGACATCCTCAGCCTCTATTTTTGCAATAGGTTATGGTATGAGCAATGGCGTGCTGAGTATTACCATGGGTATATTACCTATGATTTTATTTGGCTCAAAAGGTTATGCAGCTTTGTTGGGGAAATTAGCTTTGCCTGTATTAATCGCACAAGCGGCAACGCCTTTATTGGTTGATCCAATGATTCAGAATTGGCCATCGCTCTATATATTTTATATTGCAGGTGGTTTAGGAATTGCTGCTCTATTCTGTTTGATTTTTTTGGCAGCAATATCTAAGAAAGCCTTACCTATGAAATACAATTCACAACAGGATAATTCACAATAGGAGAAGTTTATGTCAGCAGTTGTAAGTACTGATTGGGAAGTAATGCAAAATGATTTATATAAATATGGAGCTCAATTAATTGGTTATGAACGCAAAGTTATTAACCTGATCGCTAGCGATAATGCGCGTCCACAAGAAGTTTTAAGCAACCCGCCCTATCAAGGATATATGATTCAAGAAGGCCTCCTAGGGAGACGTCCGTTTGCGGGGGCAGACTTGCACGATAAAATTGAAGCAATAGCCGCCCGCGCTGCATGCCAAGTTTTCGGTGCTGCGCACGCAAATCTTCAGCCACATTCATGCAGTCAAGCAAATCAAGCGGCTTATCATGCCATACTGACACCAGGAGATAATGTTCTTGCTCTTGGGTTCAAGGCTGGCGGCCATTTAACACATGGACTCAAATTAAATTTCTCCGGACGCGCTTATAACTTTATTTTTTATGAAACCACGCCGAATGGATTGATCGATTATGATAGTGCCGCTAATTTAGCGGCAAAGTTTTCACCTAAGCTCATCATTTGTGGCTCCTCTGCCTATCCTCGTTTATTCGATGCTCAACGTTTACGGGAAATTGCAGATCACGCGGGGGCTCGTTTAATGTTCGACTTATCGCATGAGGCGGGGCTTATTGCCGCTGGAGTCATTCCGAATCCTATTCCATTAGCCGATATAGCGACCATGTCTCTTGATAAGACTTTAAGAGGTCCTTTCGGTGGTGCAATACTTTGTCGTCAAGATCTAGCTGCAGCCATAGATAGGGCGGTTCATCCAGGCACTCAATCCAGTTTTTCAGTTCGCAAAATTGCCGACGCAGCAAATGCACTGATTTTAACTCAGGAACCAGCGTTCCGAGAATATGCAAAAAATGTTCTTGTTAACGCAAAAACATTGGCAGATGGATTCGTAAGCTTCCCTGAAACATTGCTTACAGGTGGCACGGACAAACACTATATAGTATTGGATGTTAAGAAGGCTTTTGGTATCAATGGTACAGCAGCTGAACAGTGTTTAGAAGAAATCGGTATACTCTCCAGCCGTCAGACTCTTCCTTCAGATACATCCCCTAAAATGGCTGAGGCCGGCGGTCTTCGCCTGGGAACTGCTTGGGCGACCTCGCGTGGCTATCGTGCAGCCGATTTTAAAGAAATTGCAAAAATTATCTGTGAGGCACTTTCATCTCAGGGTAATAAGCAAAGATTATACGAGCGTGTTAACCATTTGATTGAATGTGAGAGAAATGATGACGTTTGGAAGATAGGTTAATTACGGCTGTCATCCTGAACCGAGCCGCGACCGTCAGGGAGCGTTTACTGGAGAACGTAAACGCTCCCTGACGGTCGCGGCTCGGCGTCTTAATTAGAGACGCGACCTTAGATGATTATGCTGCTCTTCTTCAGAGCTCATGTTTTTTTCTTTTGGAGCATGTTGCAGATCATGGGAATTAATAAAAGAATTTTTCACTAATGCCGTAACAACCTGTTCTTGACTAACTTTTGCTTGATATAAAGCATGCAGCGTGCGCTGTGGATTTTCTTTTTGTTGGTCTGGCATCTTATCCAGATCGGGCAAAGAATGCACATAGGATGCAATTAGATAGTTAATTTTGGGGGGCAAGAATGATGAAGCGCTTAATTCAAGGTGATCGTGTAAATGTAAAACATCCTTGGATAGTAAACTCCAGAGAGGTTGCGAAAAGCGCAGTAAATATCCATCAGGATCCATAACTAAAAATTCTCTACAACCATATACCGTGCCTTTTACTTGATACCAACTATCCTTTAATCCCCTTTTCAATGGATGTTGTATATTTATCAGATTATCAATAAGTCGTTGCACCTCATTTGTTTCAATTTGGAAATTTATTCCTCTGCCAAATGGATATTCAGCTTTACCGTTATGCCAATCTTCGTCGTCATCTTCCAGTTGAAGCATTAACTGACATCCGCCATAAGATAAAAATGCAAATCTAGGGTTTTCACTCGGACGTTGATATTCAATTCTAAATCTCAAAACTTTAGTATAGAAATTAATACTTTTCTGAAAATCAGAGACATAAAATTCCGGCATGATTGGATTAAATTTTACTGGTGGGAACACTCCATTTCTATTTTTAGCTTCGAGCTTATTGTTAAACGTTTCATCTGAAGCTGATGGAGAACTTGAGAGAGGATTTTTCTCGGGGGGTCTAGATAGCATAATATCCTTTGTGTGTAAGGCTTGTTACAGAGCCTAAGATGGCGGAAGAGGTAAGATTCGAACTTACGATACAGAAAACTGTATTTTGGTTTAGATAACCAACGCTTTAATCCACTCAGCCACTCTTCCGCTGGGGATTATAAATTAAGCGAGATTTATCTACAACCTTAAAATGTATATTTGACGCATTTTATATCGCTGGACTATTCTAATAGCTAAATATCGAAGCCTTCGGACATAATTTGTTTATAAAAAATTTCTGGACTATCAATCATAATCAATTTTTTGTTGCGGATTGCATAAAACTTTGTGCCGATATTCTGAGTAAAAAATCGGTCATGCGACACGATGATGGTAGTAGCTTCCTGTTCCAAAATTTCAGCTTCCAACTGTTCTTGCCCTGCAATGTCCAAATGATTAGTCGGCTCATCCATCACATAAAGATTGGGTTGTATAAGATGTAACATTAGAAAAGCAACGCGCGCACGCTGCCCATGACTCAGCAGCCTCAGCTTGGTTCGCTGAATAGAAACCGGGAAGCCAGCACCCACTAACGTGCTCGTTATTTTTTGATCGCCCAAGGGTATTTCTTCATTGAAGTAATCATGCAACGTTTTGTCTAACGGCAAATGGGACAAATGTTGGTCGATGTATCCTAATTTTACACTGGGGGTAATTATCGCCCCATTTGTTCTGGCAATTTCAACATCACTGATGGCTTTCTGAAGGAACTTCAAGAATTGTGATTTCCCGCTTCCATTGGTACCAAAAATAATGAGTCGCTCGCCTTGCGTAATATAAAGTTGATCTATACAAAAAAGAATGGCGCCATCGGGTGAACGAATTGTAATATCTTTAAGTTCAATTAATTTGTTGGTCTTAATGCCTCTATTACTCAGCTTTATTGAACGCTTAGTTTCACAATGTATGTTAGTTAACTGAGTCTCAATCCCCGCAGCGCGCTTTGCAATTTGCACTGATTTTTTCAATGCAGCATCACTGTAATTATTGACACCAATTTGTCGCAGTTCATGGGCACTACGCTTGAGACGATTAATTTCTTTTAATTCTCTGGTTCTACGGGCGACAGAAGCATTATCATCTTCTGCTAACAAATCTTTAGCACGATTATAAGAATAACTATATTCACGAATCTCCGTACCGCGGAGAAAAAAAGTTTTATGGGTGCAGTTGGCAAGAAAAGATCGATCGTGACTAATACTAATCAGCGGAATATCATACACTTGTTCATTTAACCATTGCTCTAATACCAGTATCTTTGCAATGTCTAAGTGATTAGTCGGTTCATCAAGCAACAGGACGTCAGGATTACTTAAAACGAGGCGGGCGATTAAAGCTAAGCGTTGCCAACCTCCGCTCAATTCTTTGACAGGTTTTCTGCGTATCGCGTTGGGTGCTTTAAATGTATCCAGAGTCGCATCAACTTTCCATAGCATATAGCCCTTCTCTTCAACGGGAATGGCCTCACTAATAACATCATGTAGGTTCATGTCATTAAATTTTTCTGGCATATCTTGTTCCATGACACCAAATTGTGATCCTTTGGGGCTGCTGATTCTTCCTTCCAGCGGCTCAATTAAGCCAGCAATACATTTTAAGAGGGTCGATTTTCCGCTACCGTTGTTACCAACAATTCCAATTCGATCATTATTTCTGATAGTTAAAGTTACATCCTTAAAAAGAATTTCACTATAACCAAAAGCTATTTTTTCAAAATGAATTTGCATATTGTACTTTCCCGCTTAAATTTCGTTAATTGTATCACATAATATATTGACTCTTGCCAGCCATCTGCACATAATTGCCAAACTTTAAAAATTTTTTACGCTGTATTTTTCAATTCAAATAAAAAATTATGCTATTCCATTGAAGTGCAAGATAAATATACTGTATTTCTTGGAATTTTCAGGAGGAATAAACATGTTAGACAAAACCCTTACGGATTTTGAAATTGATGGTTTACAAAGTCAATTTTGTCTCGCTGATGGTCACGCTTACCAAGATTTACATCCCTGCTATCATAAAATAATCCAAACGTTACCGGAAATTTGGCAGCACGCGGCAAGTCAACCCATTCCCGAAGTTGAACGACAGTTTAGTTTAAGTTTTTCTTCACTTATTCAATCAGCTGCGCTGGCAAATTTTAAAAATTTTAAAATTTGTCCCACTGCATCTAATTCTATTGATTTAATTGCTGCAGTTCTAAATTGTTTACAACTTAAAACAGTTTTAATAGAGCCGGCTTTTGATAATCTTGCTTTACTACTCAGACGTCGTGGAGTAAATCTTAGCGCTGATAATGACGCTAAATTATTTGCTGCCGCAGAATCTAATGAACTAGATTATCTCATTCCTTCTTTAAAAGATTATGGGGCATTGTTTTTGGTCAACCCTAACAATCCAACTGGCTTATATTTAAGTGAAAATGCTTTTAAGAATATTGTTACCTTTTGTGAAAAAAACGGTGTTCTCCTTCTTATGGATAATTCCTTCCGCTTATATAGAAGGAATTTTATGGATGATTATGCTATTTTAATTAATTCTTCAGTGCGTTTTATAGCATTTGAAGACACCGGTAAAACCTGGCCCACACAAGATTTAAAAGCAAGCTTAGTTTATTTCTCAGAAGATATGGCAAAATTATTTACTGAAATATACAATGAGGTTTACTTGTGTGTTTCTAATTTTTCCTTGTCAATATTAGCAGCCTTCTTTGATGAAACAACTAAAATTGAATTACGCGAGCCTATCTGGGATTTAGTAGATGCTAGGCGATCTTTGCTAAGGAAAGCAATAAAAAATTCCACCCTTTCCGTTTCTAAATTCTCAATCAATTCAAATCTTCCGGTTGAGTGGCTTAAATGTAACACCAATAAAAAAAATGATTTGCATGTTTGCCAGGAGCTTAAAGAACTGGGTTTGGCTATTTTACCTGGAAGACAATTTTACTGGAATTCATCAAATCTTAGCGATCACCAGCAAAATATTCGCATCAGTTTAATGAAACCGCAAAAAATATTTTTGGCAGGATTACGCATTTTGCAAACTTATTGTCAAAAAAATTCCGCCTTCACTGATGTCGAAGAAGGATTGGCGATGACCACTGAATAATCTGAGGTGAAAAAATGTTAAATATAATTCTTACGGGCAATGGATATAGTCAACAGCATTTAACTAATTTGCATGCTGCCGGATTTAATGTCACTCATAAAATAGAAGATCTGAGTTCTCAACAGCTTCAAGAGATTTTACCGCATTATGATGCCTATGTACTTGGCGGTGATGAGAAACTTAATGAAGCAGAATTACAAACCGCAGCCAAATTACGGGTCGTTTCATTTGTTGGGACGGGATACACTTCTTTTATAAATGAAGCGGCGGCAAAAAAATATAATATTACCATTAAAAATACTCCAGCCGTCATGGCTCCTGCCGTGGCTGAGCATACCATCGGGCTTTTGATAGGTATTAAAAGGAAGCTTTTTGAACAAAATTGGCAAGTAAAAAACTCTTGTGTTTCACCTTGTCGCACTGAGGAACTATCATCTTTAAGAGTCGGTATTGTTGGGATGGGAGAAATAGGATCACGGGTTGCGAAAATATTACGCCATGCTTTTGGCAGTGAAGTTATTTACACTAGCAGAGTGCCTAAAAAAAATTTAGAGACAGAACTTAATATTACCCATGTTCCCCTAGACACACTAATTTCTTCATCTGATGTAGTCATCTTGTCTTTGCCTACTAACGCTGAAACAGAATATTTTTTAAATGAATCACTTTTAAAAACCATGAAAGAAGGGGTTGTTATCATTAACACAGCAGGAGCACGATTAATAGAACCTTTTGCCTTAAAAAAGTATATTGATAATGGCAAAATTGCCTCCGTAGCTTTGGATGGCTACTACATTGAACCATTGCCAAATGTATTAGAAGACCCATTCCATTTTCTTTCTTTGCCAGATAGTCAATTTGTTGTAACACCCCATACGGCTGCAAAAACAACACAGAGTTGGTGTCGGATGGTTGACATGGCGATCAACAATGTCATTCACTTTTTTAGTGAGCAGGTTAATGAAAAAAAGTAGATATTGCTTTGATTCTTTAATGCAATTGCTATCAAATAAACCAGACGTTGATTTGATAACCCCATCCGATTCAAGATACCCTGTTGCGCGATTAATTTATAATCGTATGCATGATTACTACCCCGGGTTAATTGTTCGAACGTTGAATATTGATCACTTGCGAGTTGTTATTCAGTTTGCATTTGAAAATGATATTGTACTCGCCATCCGTGGCGGAGGGCATCACATAGGCGGCTTTGGAACGTGCAATGATGGTATTGTAATCGACTTTTCCCCTTTTAAAGAGATTAGGATTGATGCAGAAAAAAACATCGCCTCTGTTTCGCCCGGCGCCTGTTTAGCCGATATAGATCGAGTACTTTGTAATAATGGATACGTAATACCCACTGGAACTGTTAGTGCAACTGGCGTAGCGGGTTTAACACTGGGAGGGGGAATAGGCTGGCTAATTGGCAATTATGGTCTTACCTGCGATCAGCTTTATGGCGCAGATGTATTGTTGGCTGATGGTCGACTCGTAAAAGCAGAAGATGCTGAACATAAAGATTTGTTATGGGCGCTGAAAGGAGGCGGCGGTAATTTTGGAATAGTGCTGAATTTTAGATATAAGTTACATAAACTTCCTAAAGTGATCTGCGGCATGGGCGAAGTTGCTTGGGAAAATGCTGCCGGCGTCATGAGTAAGTTGAGTCAATACCTCGTAGAAAAATGCCCCCAAACCATGACAATTGCTCCTGTTTTTTTAAGAAATAAAGTGGGTGGCCCCTCTCTAAGGATTGACTTTTGTTGCTCAAATGGTACTGAACAAGATGTAGGGAGCTTACTGGCTTTGTCTGCATTTATAAGCTGGTCAAATGTCAAAGAATGGAAATTTCCTGCGTGGCAAAGTGAATTCGACCACATCCTTGCTGCTCCAAAAAGAGGTTATTGGAAAGCCGCTTATATAAAAACTTTTACCCCAGAAATAATAAAAACTATATGTCATTGGTTTGAAAAAGCGCCTTTAGGTGAGTGCACTATTCTGATAGAGCATTTACACGGAGCATTTAAGACGTATAATCAGACAACTTCTGCGTTTCCACTAAGACATACTAATTTTGGTATTTTAATTTCTGCTCGATGGGAAGACCATGAAACGGATCAGACTTATATTAGCTGGGTGCGGAAGAGTTTTGATGCAATAGATCCACTCGGATTATCTGCTACCTATCTAAATTATACTCCAGCAGATGATCAAAGAGCGGTTCAAAATCTTCTTGATAATACAGTGACGAAAATAATCAACGTAAAATCTTTTTATGATCCGGATAACCTTTTTAAGCGAAATCACAATGTATTACCAAGCAGCTCAGAAGCACCCACATTCATACTGAATGATTAAAATGGTTTCAGAAACCCAGGAGATTTATCATGAAAAATATTATGAAATTATTAGGTGTTGTTATAATTTTTCTGACAACCAGCAGTTTGGCTGTTGCGACTCCCACGATCACTCGAGCCCAGGCCGTATTAACCGCCACTAAAAATAGCCAAATCACGGGTACCGTAACATTTTATCAATTTGCCGATGGCGTCAAAGTAGTTGCTGACGTAACCGGACTATCCCCCGGTAAACATGGCATCAATATCCATGAATGGGGCATCTGCAGTGTATCGGACCTCAGTTCTGCCGGCGGCCATTTTAATCCATTAAAAGAACCTCACGGCGCTCCAAACGACTCACACCATCATGTCGGTGATTTAGGTAATATCGTGGCGGATGCAAGTGGCAAAGCGCATTACGAATGGGTAAGCAATGATATTCAATTAAATGGAGCCGATAGCATTCTAGGTCGTAGCGTGATCATACAGTCCGGCGCCGATGATCTGCATACTCAACCAACTGGCAATTCCGGCAGCAATATAGCTTGCGGAGTAATCGGGGCAATTAATCCTTTCCCTGAAAAAGGTTAGGAGCTATCGTCACAAAAATTTAAACTTTATATCTTGAGTAAATCATCGTGAACCATTTTCAACTTGCCATCGCCAATAAAAATTATTCTTCCTGGTCACTTCGCGCCTGGTTGACCCTCACACACTTTAAGATTCCTTTTGAAGAAAAGCTAATTCTTTTAGATCAAAACGAGCCATGGTGATTAACTCAGGATAACACTTTTTTCCAATATAGCAGTGAGAGGTTCAAATGAAAACTAGCGTAGATTATTTGCCTCTCAATAAACAAATAGAAATTACTAATATAATAAGAATTATTACCGAAATTTTTATACCTGAGATGATCATTTTGTTTGGTAGTTATGCGCGTAATGAATGGGTAGAAGATAAATACGATGAAGACCATTACCGATATCAGAGTGATTTTGATATTTTAGTTGTTATTAAGACGCAGAGCGAATCGGCTCAAACAAAACTTGAGCGTGATATAGAAGATAGAATTGAAAAAGATGAAGGTATTAGAACGCCTGCATCCGTTATTGTGCATGATATTGATTTTGTAAATAGACGCTTAAGTAAGGCTCAATATTTTTTCACAGATATTAAGAAGGAAGGCATCCTATTATTTAATTCTAACCAGTTTGAGTTAAAAGAGGCACGAGAGCTATTACCATCAGAGCGGAAAAAGTTAGCTCAAGAAGATTTTAATTATTGGTTTAACAGCGCGAACGAGTTTTGGATAGGATTTCAGTACGATTTTCAGAGGGGCAGTTACAGTAAGGCTGCTTTTGAATTACATCAAGTTACAGAAAGATTGTTAAGTGGAATTTTGTTAGTATTTACACGTTATAAACCTAATACTCATGATTTGTATATTTTAAGAAAGCTGGTTAACTCTGTTGATGGGCGTTTAGTACATGTATTCCCATTAGAAACCATGGAAAGCAAAAGATTATTCAAGTTACTTAAAAAAGCATACGTGGATGCACGGTATAAGCCCAGCTATGTCATTACTCATGAAGAATTATTGCAGTTATCCACGCAGGTTGAAGACTTAAGAAAAACTGGCGAAATAATTTGTTATGAAAAAATTGAAAATTTTTGTTAGTGATTAATAGATCCATTTAAATGCGATTTCAAAAAAGTAGCCAAAGCCCACAAAAACTGGTTACCTGTTTTTGAAGCTATCCGATGCACACATTTTGTAATTACTAGAAATGCTGAGTACGTCGTTCCTGCTTTACTGAATTATCCTAAAATATCAGCCTATCAAGCAGGAATCTAGTGCCCACCTTTCCAACGGAACGCACAAATGCTAGCCATGACTGCTTATTGCTACTTCACTTTGTTTGAAAATTAGGCACTGGATCCCCGCTTGATAGGCTGATATTTTAGGATAATTCAGTAAAGCGGGGACGACGAACCCTAATTCTGGCGGCTAAAAAAATGTGTGCATCCGATAGGTTTTTGAAGAGATTATCCATTTATTAATGAGAGATGTTCCATTATCTCCTAAGAATCGAAATCACGCATTAGTTTATCAATCCAACGTTCGTTTATAGCGCAGTAACCCAATCGTCATTACCACCACCATAAAAATACCGATCGGCCATAACTCCCGCCATATTTCCGCAAGGCCCACGCCTTTTAGCAATATGCCACGCACAATTCTCAAAAAATGTGTCAACGGCAGAATCTGTCCTAAATATTGCGCCCATTGCGGCATACCTTTAAAGGGAAACATAAAGCCAGATAAGAGTATCGAGGGTAGAAAGAAAAAAACGCCATCTGCATTGCTTGCAGCTGATTTTGCGCAATACTTGAGAAAGTCAGACCCATAGCTAAATTGGCAGCAATAAAAGGAAAGACAGCCGCTAATAACAAAAATAAACTGCCTTCTATAGGAACGCTAAATAATAAATGCGCGATGAGTAAGATCAAACTCACTTGTACATAACCTACTAAAATATAGGGCGTGATTTTCCCAACCATGACTTCTAAAGGCCTGGCCGGAGTCGCCAATAAATTTTCCATGGTGCCACGTTCGCGTTCACGCGTGATAGCTAGACTAGTAATGACCACCATCGTCATAGTCAAAACCACCCCTAGCAAAGCGGGCACAATATTATATTGCGTGTTACTTTCCGGATTAAATTTAGCGTGAATAATAACGTTAAACGGGGGTGGCGGTGGATTTAAATAATAGTCACTGCCCTTAATGGTCTGGTTTAATGCAGTTTGCGCCAGAATTTGCACCGCAGATAATGCATTGCCGGTAGTGACTGGATCAGTCGCATCGGCTTCTAACAAAATATTAGGATGCTCATGGCGTAATAATTTATAAGTAAAATCACTCGGTATGGAAAAAACAAATAATACCTCACCCACATCAATTAGACGTCTGCCTTCTTGCTCACTATTGACCTCATGACTGATTTTAAAATATTCAGTATTTTTCAAACCTTGAATAAACGCACGCGTATAGGGACTATTATCTTCCGCCAAAACAGCAGTGGGGAGATTTTTAGGATTGGTATTGATCGCATAGCCAAACAGTGTTAATTGGATCAATGGTATACCCACCATCATAGCGAATGTTAACCGATCCCTGCGCATCTGAATAAATTCTTTGCGAATAACAGCAAACAATCTCGACCAGGAAAAATAAAAAATTCTCATGCGTCCTTTTCCTTTTGCCTTGAACTTAGATGGACAAATACATCCTCAAGATTAGGATGAATCCGCTGCCAATGCCATTGTTCGGTAGTGAAATTCGGAATAGCCCGTTCCACAGAGCTGTCTCGTGGGAAGCTGATATGAAGGGTATTGCCAAAAAATGTGGTTTGCCACTCAGATGAATAGTCATGTAATTGTTTGGATAATTCCATCAAATGAGCGCCCGTCACCTGCCAGGTCGAAAGTCCTGAAGCAGCAATCACTTGCTCACTAGTCCCTGAAATCAGCAACACGCCCTCCATAATATAAGCCAGACGATGGCACCGTTCTGCCTCATCCATATAGTGAGTGCTGACCAAGGCGGTAATTCCTCGTTCGCCCAACAGATGAATATGCTCCCAGAAATCACGACGTGCTTTCGGATCAACTCCCGCCGTGGGTTCATCTAACAGTAATAACTTTGGCTCATGGATCATTGCAGCGGCCAAAGCTAAACGTTGTTTCCAACCGCCTGATAAGGTCCCCGCCAGTTGTTGACTGCGATTCTGTAATCCTAAATCTTCTAGATTTTTTTCTACTTGTTCGCGGCGATTGGCGATACTATAAATGCGTGCGATAAAGTCTAAATTTTCATAAATACTCAAATCTTCATAAAGACTGAATCGCTGCGGCATATAGCCCACTTGTTTTTTGATCGCATACGACTCTTTGATGATGTCATAACCTAAGCAATAACCTTGTCCTGAATCGGGTATTAAAAGACCGCATAACATGCGTATAGTCGTAGTTTTTCCGCTACCATTGGGTCCTAAAAATCCGAAAATTTCTCCGGCTTTTACTTGCAACGAAATGCCTTTAACTGCGGGCTTGCCAGCAAAACTTTTATAGAGATTTTTAATATCAATAACGAGGGATGTCGAGTCTAAATAGCTTTCAGTGTTTTGCGACTGAGTTTGATCTGGCATGAAATCCTCTTACTTTAAATAAACGTCTACCGGCTGGCCTGGATAAAAATGTTTTGCTTCTGCTAATGGAAGCCTGGCCTGCACACGATAAACCAATTTTATTCGACTCTCGCGACTGAAAATAACCGGTGGCGTAAATTCAGCCTCTGGAGAAATATAATTGATCTTCGCGATAAAATTACCTTTGCAACCATCACAACTATAATTGACCGTCTGCCCAACCGCTAATTCACTACGTTGGGGCTCTGGAATATAAAAAATCAAGTAAATATTGTCCGGTGTGAGCAATGAGGCAACGGGTTGCTGTGTGGTAACAAATTCGCCTACCTTGTAATAAGTATCAAAGATGCGACCTGCCGCTGGAGAATGCATGGTCTTTTGATCTAGTTCCCAGCTCGCTTGATTTACCGCCGCCTGAGCTGCAGAGATGGCTGAAATCTGGGCTTTTATTTGATTTTTGCGCGCCCCCTGCACAGCTTCAGCATAATTAGCTGCATATTGATTGACTAAATTGAGGTCATGTTGATAATTTGATTGCGCCTGATCCAACTGCTGCTGAGGCACAACGCCTTGAGTGAAGAGGGTGCGATATCTTTGTAAGGTCAAAGTAGATAATTTCAGATTGGCTGAGGCTTGTTCTCGTTGGGCAGTAATAGCCTGTAGGACGGTGGAACGTTGTCCTGCCTGTAAATCCTCCAGGGTTTTTTCTGCCTGATCTAGCTGATCCTGAGCTCTTTGTAGAACAGAGGCCTGGGGTTCACTATCCAACACATAAATGAGCTGTCCTTTATTGACCAAATCCCCACGTGATACTAATAATTGCTTTAAAATACCCGAATAATTGGTAGACAAATTTATATATTCGCCTTCAATATAGCCTTGAAGCTTGTTATGTTCAGAAGAGCACGCCGAGATTAACAAAAACAGGATGAGGGCTGTTACTCTCCAGCAATTTAGCTTAACCACCGTGGGCATCCTACTCCAAATATTTTGATGTTCTAAGTATAGTCTATAAAAGGGATAGCATAGATTTAATCCGGAAATATAGTTTTTATCTCAGGCGGAGTTCTTGCCACGCCTTACCTCTTCCTCAACCGCAAGGGAAGAGGGTAAGACTTGGTGAAGTCTCTTTAGTAAGGATATACTCCCCTCCGTCATTAAACTGCAACCTTTCGGAGACCCTGACGGTGTCACCCATCTTATTTGCATTAATTTACGCTGTTTTAGCAGGCATGATGAATGGGTCTTTTGCTCTACCCACTAAATATAACAAACACTGGAATTTCGAAAATATCTGGTTTGGTTTTGCCTTATTCGGATTCGTATTAATACCCTGGATAACTATTTTGCTGCTTGATCCAAAGGTAATGCATATTTATCACCTTATTCAACCCTATACTTTAATTTTTCTGATAGTGGGCGGCGCATTTTTTGGGGTAGGTCAGATATGTTTCGCTTTATGCCTAGAAATAATTGGTTTTGGTCTGGGGTTTGTTATTAATATCGGCCTTGGAACTGGGCTTGGTTTTCTGCTGCCTTTGTTAATATTACACCCTGCCCAAGTCTTGACCCCAGCCGGTAGATTAACTTTGGTGGGAATAGTATTCATCCTGATTGGGCTAATGCTTTCTTATTATGCCGGAAAACAGCGTAACAATGAGATTAACGCAAATGTCCAGAGTCATAGACTATCCTTGAAAAAGAATTATCAATTAGGCATATTACTCGCTACCATAGCCGGCCTGTTCTCGGCTGGACAGAACCTTACTTTTGCAATGACTAGTAATGTGCAACAATTAGCACTGGCTTCAGGCACCAGCTCCTTAGCGGCTGCGATTATTATCTGGCCGGTTTTTTTGCTGTGCAGTTTCGTTCCGTATGGGGGATTTATGCTGTATCTGCATGGCAAAAATAACTCACTGCAGATTTATACCAAGCCACAGTCTTGGCGTTATATAGGTATTACTTTATTGATGGGACTGCTCTGGTATGGATCTTTAATTCTATACAGCAAATCCTCACTGTTAATTGGTAAATTTGGACCAGTAGTAGCATGGCCATTGTTTATGGTATCCATTATACTCACTTCCAATTGCTGGGGATGGCGACATAAGGAGTGGGCCGAGTGCCGGCCAGCCATTAAATATAAGGCATTGCTAGCGATCTTAGCGCTAATTATAGCCGTCATTATATTAGCTTACGGTGCAACTTTGCCGTTTTGACTGCGGGCTGGGTAACCTAAATTAGGCAAATCAAGCGTATTGCAGATAGATATCATCCGCAAGGTACTTAAATCAAACCAAAAAATAAGAGGTAACTATGAACCAATTCATCGGTATTGAAGGCGGTGGCACAAAATTTGTCTGTGTGTATGGCTCTGGACCCAATGATCTACATGACCGCACAGTTATTCGCACCCAAGGGCCCCAAGAAACGATGGCCGAAGTTTATGAATATATCCGCCAGGTTCAGAAGAAAGCCGACATCAAAGCTATTGGTGTGGCTATATTCGGGCCCTTAAACCTTGATGAAGATTCTAAAACTTATGGTTACATCTTACCTACCGCGAAAGTTGAATGGTCAAACTACAACCTCATCGGCGAATTGAAAAAAGAATTCAACTTACCTATAGGCCTCGATACCGATGTAAACGGTGCTGCTATTGGCGAATATCGTTGGGGCGCTGCTCAAGGCCTGACGGATTTCATATATTTGACCGTAGGAACTGGCATCGGCGGCGGCGGTATGATCAATGGCAAACTCTTGCATGGTGCCCAGCATCCAGAAATGGGGCATATTATGATTTATCAAGATCTGCGTCGTGATTCTTTTGAAGGTGTCTGCGCTTACCACAAAAATTGCCTTGAAGGTTTGGCTTCCGGCCCCTCCATGAAAGTTCGTTGGAATGTTAATTCTGCATTGGATCTGCCGCAAGACCATATAGCCTGGGATATTGAAGCCCATTATATAGGTGTTGCTCTAGCTACCTATACTATGACCTTATGTCCAAAGCGTATTATTTTAGGGGGCGGAGTTATGAAGCAACAACATTTGCTACCTAAAATTCGTAGCGAGATGTTGAAGACTTTAAATGGCTATATCCTGAATGACACGGTAGCGAAATTTACTGACACCTATGTTGTCACTCCAGGGTTGGGAGAAAACTCCGGTATCTTGGGTTCTATTGCCCTGGCAGAACAAAGTTATTTGGAGTCTAAAGTGGCTCCTGGCTTAGTGGCTTAGCTTGTTTAACCGTAACTATTCAGCATCATAACTGGGAAGCCAATAGAGACCGCCCCCATCCTAACCTTCCCCCGCAAGCGGGGGAAGGGACTGCTTGGGCAGAATAAGTTAAGCTATGCACCAATCTCCCACTTGGCTCGAGTAAGTCCCTTCCCCCGCTTGCGGGGGAAGGTTAGGATGGGGGCAGCTTCTAGTGGCACTTTTATCTAGACTTTCTTGTCAAAATAAAGATAAAACATTTTGAAATAACATAGGATTAACATTATGCAAAACAATATCGTCGGCAAACTCTATGAACGTCCCTGGGGCACCTACCAAACTCTCGCACTGGCTGATGGATATCAAGTCAAAATTGTCAACATCAATGCCGGCGGTAGACTTTCCCTGCAAAAACATTTTAAACGGGCTGAACATTGGGTGGTGGTAGCCGGTGCTCCGACTCTAACCATAGGTGAAACAATACGCGTTTATCAGGTAGATGAGAGCATATATATACCGAAAGAAGCACTGCATCGTATCGAGAATTTTACTGACCAGGTTTGCACTATTGTTGAAGTGCAAATAGGCAACTATCTAGGCGAAGATGATATCGTGCGAATTGATGATGTCTATGGTCGTTCGTAATCCCTTAGGGCGCAGTCAAACAATAACTTATATTTCTGTAGCAATGTTTTGTTAAATTACCTCTTCAAGAAATCTACCTAGCTCTGGGGGAATTTATAACTATGACTATTGAATCATCCTTACCTGTAGACTCTGAAACTGCAATTCCTGACCTAACTTTAAGCTTTGCTAATATACAGCACAACGAAAATAATATAATCGATCATAAGTCCAGACTCAGTGATATCCGGAATACAATAATTTCCTCGATCACTTGGAAAAACCTCGATTTGATTTCTGGATTTATTTATTCAGTTACTAATCCCTTCACCTACATATTACCACTACAAGAAATTATTCCCCTCATAACCGAACCAGTAATCAACTATCTCAAACCTGATTCGATATCCGAAGATGATCCATTATTACAATATGCCGCAGCCACAATTGCCACTTTATGTTACTGTACTTTGGCCAACGATAACTGGAAAACTTATCGAGCGATGGTACATCAAATCCATGACAGAGAACCGGCTTCCGATGAAAAAAAAGTTAATTCAAGTGCCACAGACCCGTCGGTATTTAAAAAATGCTGGGAAAAAATTTCTCACCATACAAGTCCCGTAGCCAAGGGAAGTGTATCCAGCCTATCATTCGGTGCAGCAGTTAAGCAAATACTGAGTTTCGTGAAGGGGGCCAGTCCTTCTTCATCCAACCTTGCAGGAATTTTAGCAGGTATATTTACGCTTTTACCCAATATACGTTCGCAATATGTTAATTATGGTATTGGAAAAAAGCCCTCTTCCAATCCCGCAAGAAGTAGTGCTAGCGACAACCCATCCAGCTTCTTTAACTCTTCGGTGAATGGAACAGAGCACACTCAATTGCCAAACTCAGCGAGTCCAGCAGTTACATCGCCCTCTGATCTTAGTGATGCTGATTTTCATACAATGGAAGCATCACCCACGGCAGACAAGCAAAATGACCTTGCGGATAAAACTTCCTCTGATGACCCGGATGAAAAAAAATCCTGGTGTATAATCCTCTAAAATTAATTACCCGACTAATCCTTTACAAGGCAAGCTGTTGTTTGACAGAGCCTAAATTGCTATCATAATCCTTTATTTTCTGTGCAACTCCCCTTTCACGTGTCTTGGAGTATCAAAGAATGCCCACACGACTAGAGCTTGCGAATGCTATTCGCATGTTAAGTGTCGATGCTGTTCAAAAAGCTGACTCTGGCCACCCTGGTATGCCTATGGGTATGGCTGATATTGCGGAAGTACTATGGAATGATTTTCTACGCCATAATCCTGCTGACCCAAACTGGATCAACCGTGATCGCTTTATATTATCTAATGGGCATGGGGCGATGTTGCATTATTCGCTGCTGCATTTGACTGGCTATAATGTCAGTATTGAGGATCTAAAACATTTCCGTCAATTGCATTCCAGCACCCCTGGCCATCCTGAATATGGCTTCACTCCAGGCATTGAAACCACTACCGGCCCTTTGGGGCAAGGCTTTGCCAATGCCGTAGGCATGGCGATTGCTGAAAAAACCTTAGCAGCTCAATTCAACCGCGGCGGGATCGATATTATTGACCATTTTACCTATGTATTCATGGGTGATGGTTGCATGATGGAAGGTATTTCCCATGAAACAGCTTCTTTAGCGGGCTCCTTGGCGTTAGGTAAATTGATTGCTTTTTACGACGATAATGGTATTTCCATTGACGGGGATGTCCGCGGTTGGTTCACCGATGATACCGTCAAGCGTTTCGAAGCTTATAATTGGCATGTCGTACCCCACGTCGATGGTCATGATCCCAAAACTATATACAGCGCTATTGAAGAAGCTCGCTCCGTCACCGACCGTCCCAGTCTTATTTGTTGTAAAACCCGCATTGGCTTTGGCTCGCCAAATTTGGAAGGGACAGCAAAAACCCACGGATCTCCTTTAGGGGAGCCTGAGGTAGCTGAAGTTAGAAAAACTCTCCATTGGCCTCACCCCCCCTTTGTCATTCCAGCAGAAATTTATAGCGCTTGGAGTGCAAAAAAATTAGGTGCTGAGCTAGAAGAAGGTTGGCGTATTAAATTTCATGACTACCGTAAAGCCAATAGCATCTTGGCAATCGAATTTCTGCGCCGCGTCGAATCCCATTTTCCTAAAGAATGGGAAGCCAAATCCCAAGCTTTTATCCGCGACTGCGCGGAAAAACCACAAAACATTGCTACCCGTAAAGCCTCTGAACTGTGTCTTAACAACTTTGCACCTATGCTGCCTGAATTAATGGGCGGATCCGCCGATCTAACGCCATCTAACAATACTTGGCACACGCTATCGCGTACCTTCAATCATTATGATCCCACTGGTAATTATATTCATTATGGCGTCAGAGAATTTGCCATGTTCGCCATTATGAATGGTATTACTGTGCATCGTGGATTTATTCCCTATGGCGGAACTTTCCTGACCTTTATTGACTATGGTCGGAATGCGATACGCCTGGCATCGATGATGAAGCAACGTGTTATTTACATCTTGACTCACGACTCCATTGGACTCGGGGAAGATGGTCCCACCCATCAACCTATCGAACATGCAGCCATCCTTCGATTAACCCCTAATTTAACAGTGTGGCGCCCTTGTGACCTGGTTGAAACCGCTGTAGCCTGGAAAGCGGCGATTGAAAAAACTGATGGCCCCAGTGCTCTTTTATTAACCCGGCAGAATTTACCCCAGCAACAACGCGACAAAAAAGCCCTGTTACATATTCATCGCGGCGGCTATGTGCTGTTGGATTGCCACGGACGTCCAGAAGCGATCATCATTGCTACCGGATCAGAGGTTGCTCTGGCTGTGGCTGCGGGGCAAAATTTAATTGATCAGGGACATAAAATTAGAGTAGTTTCTATGCCTTCTACCACAATTTTTGACCAACAAGAGCCTAGTTATCAGGAATCTGTATTACCCCGCAAAGTGAAAGCACGCGTAGCAGTAGAAGCTGCTATTGCTGATTTTTGGCATAAATATGTAGGCCCTGAAGGCAAGGTCGTGGGTCTGAAACGTTATGGTGAATCAGCGCCTTATCAAGAAGTATATACTTCACTTGGGATTACCATAGAACACGTAGAGAAGGCAGTGAAGTCCCTTTTGTAGCTAGATCCTTAATGAGGAAATAAATCGCTAAGGAGGGCGCTAATACTGTTTTTTCAACGACAGGCCTGCTAATTCTTAATCTAAAATATCTTTCCCAGGAGAATTAAATGACAATTAAAATAGCCATCAATGGTTATGGCCGAATTGGCCGCAATATTTTACGTGCTGTTTATGAGTCGGGTTACCGCGATAAGATACAGATTGTAGCTATCAATGATTTAGGCGACGCAAAAATTAATGCCTACCTTACTCAATATGATACTGTGCATGGAAAATTTCACGGAGAGGTTAAAGTGGACGGAGATAACCTCGTCATCAACAATGACATTATTCGCGTCGTTGCAGAACGTGATCCGGCTAAACTACCGTGGGGAGAATTAGGAGTTGATGTAGTCATGGAGTGCACTGGTTTATTCACCAGCAAAAAACAGGCCACTTCCCATTTAACCTCAGGGGCTAAAAAAGTTATTATTTCAGCTCCTGCTGGTTCCGACGTCGATGCTACTATTGTCTATGGAGTCAACCATAACACTCTCAAAGCCAGTCACACTGTTATTTCCAATGCTTCCTGCACCACAAACTGTATTGCGCCCATGGCAAAAGCATTACATGCTACAGTAGGCATTGTTGAAGGTTTGATGACCACGATACATTCCTATACCAATGATCAAAAGCTGATTGATGTTTACCATCCTGATATGCGCCGCGCTCGTTCCGCAACACATTCTATGATCCCAGCTAAAACCGGCGCAGCAGCAGCGGTAGGGCTGGTTATTCCCGAACTGGCCGGATTGTTAGATGGTTTTGCAGTTCGTGTACCTACCATCAATGTGTCATTGATCGATCTGACTTTCCTATCTAAGCAAAAGAGCAGTGTCGAAGAAATTAATGCCATCATGAAAAAAGCCTCTGAAACTGATCTCAAAGGTATTATGCATTACTGTACCGAACAATTAGTATCGGTCGATTTTAACCACGATCCCATCTCCTGTACTTTTGATTCTACTTTGACCAAAGTCATCGGTAATACCGTCAAAGTATTAGGTTGGTATGATAATGAATGGGGATTTTCTAATCGTATGCTGGATACTACACTGGCTTGGATGGCGGCTAAATAAACTAAAATTAGTGTTGTGCTAATAGAGACTACCCCTCTCCCGCAAGGGGCTTTGTTGGATAATTCACTGCCAATTTTTGGAAAAGCACTGTATCCCCTCTCCCCTTGTGGGAGAGGGTTAGGGAGAGGGGTTGGTGCGGCATTTATCAGTGAAAATTAAATGGTAAATGCTTAATATTACCCTTCTCCCTAACCCTCTCCCGCAAGGGGAGAGGGGATCATAGAGCTTTCCACAATTGGGAAGTGAATTATTCAACAAAGCCCCCGCAAGGGAAGAGGGAATATGGTGTAAGTAATAACCGCAAACCTACTGAGCAAAAATAAAACATGCCTATCCTTAAACTAAATGAACTCAATATTGATAACAAACGTATCCTAATTCGCGAAGATCTCAATGTGCCTATAGAAAATGGCAAAATCACCAGCGACTTACGTATCCTAGCTGCATTGCCTACCATTGAATATTGCTTGCGTAAAAATGGCCATGTGATTGTCATGTCACACCTGGGGCGTCCCACTGAAGGCGAATTCGAAGAGCGTTACTCACTGGCCCCCGTCGCAGAACACTTGGCACACCTCTTAGGGCAATCGGTACGCTTCCAACGTGATTGGTTAGATCAACCTGTAGAAGTGGGTGCAGGGGAAGTGCTGGTGCTAGAAAATGTGCGCTTTAATGTGGGCGAAAAAAATAATGATCCGCAGCTGGCCAAAAAAATGGCCTCCCTATGTGATGTGTTTGTCATGGATGCATTTGCCACTGCACACCGTGCTGAGGCTTCTACCTATGGGGTAGCTGAATTTGCGCCTATCGCTTGCGCCGGACCGTTGATGGTCCGAGAATTAGTAGCTCTAGAAAAGGCCATAGCTAACCCACGACGCCCATTAATGGCTATAGTGGGTGGCTCTAAAGTATCTTCAAAGTTAATAGTACTAGAATCTCTCATTAACAAAGTGGACCAACTAGTAGTCGGTGGAGGTATCGCCAATACCTTTATTGCCGCATCCGGCTTTAATGTAGGACAATCTCTTTACGAACCTGATTTAGTCCCCGAAGCACGCCGCTTAATGGATTTAGCGGAATCACGCGGGTCAATTATTCCCATCGCTACCGATGTCATTGTCGCAAAAACTTTTGCCAAAGATGCATTACCTATATTAAAAAAAGTACATGAAGTCTCATCAGATGAGCGCATTCTGGATATAGGACCTAAAACCACGGAACAATACGTGGAACACATTGATCGGGCGGGATCCATTATTTGGAATGGCCCAGTAGGTGTATTTGAATGGGATGCGTTTGCTGAAGGCACCAAGACCATTGCTCTGGCAATTGCCAAGAGTCACGCATTTTCCTTGGCTGGCGGCGGAGATACCCTTGCTGCTATAGAAAAATATGGTATAGCTGATAAATTATCTTATATTTCTACTGGGGGCGGCGCTTTCCTGGAATTTCTGGAAGGAAAAAAACTGCCAGCTGTTGAAGCTCTTGAGCGCGCAGCCTGGAGATGGATGAAAGAAACTGGGAACTGAAGTGCTAAAAATTTAGTAACTATTAGCATGTTAATCAAAGAGCCAAAGGAAAACATATGAATGAGATTATAAACAGCCCTAACCTAATCAACACAAAAACAAAAGACAACTCACCCTTACAGCTTTTATCACCAAGAGGATCACGAATGTCCATTAGAAGAACTAAAATCGTAGCAACCTTAGGTCCAGCCACAGATGATCCAGCTGTGATGGAACGTTTATTGCAAGCCGGTACCAATATGGTACGTATTAACTTTTCACATGGCGCAGACATGGCGCAAACCCGCATTACAGCCGTACGAGAATGCGCTGCAAAACTAAAGGTTAGCGTAGGGATTATGGCTGACCTGCAAGGTCCTAAAATTCGTATTTCCCGCTTCCAAAAGGGCAAAGTTAATCTGCAAAAAGGCGCCCAGTTTATTTTAGACGCCAGCCTGCCTGTCACGGCCGGTACCGATGTCAGTGTTGGCATCGATTATAAGCAATTGCCGGATGATGTAGGACCTGGAGATACACTACTGTTAGATGATGGACGCATTGTATTGACGGTGAAAAAAGTCGAAGGCCCACGAGTGATTTGCCAGGTAGTAGTTGGCGGGGAACTTTCCAATAATAAAGGAATCAACCGCCTGGGTGGTGGCTTGACAGCTGCAGCACTCACTGAAAAAGATAAAGCCGATTTACTGGTAGCGGTAGCTGCCAATGTTGATTACATCGCAGTATCATTTCCCCGAGACGCCAAGGATATTCAGATTGCACGCGACTTGCTTACAGCTGCCGGTAGTCAAGCAGGGATTATAGCTAAAATTGAACGCGCTGAAGCCCTCACCCATATTGATGAAATCATCTCCGCTTCAGATGCAATTATGGTGGCGCGCGGTGACCTCGCAATTGAAATTGGCGACGCTGAAGTTCCAGGGGCCCAGAAACATATGATACGACGCGCCCGCGCACTAGACCGGCCCGTTATCACTGCAACTCAAATGATGGAGAGCATGATTCAAAGTCCTGTTCCAACGCGTGCTGAAGTCTCCGACGTTGCCAACGCGGTGCTTGATCAGTCTGATGCAGTGATGTTATCAGCAGAAACAGCTGTTGGTGTTCATCCGGCCTTGGTAGTGGAGACCATGGCACGCATTTGTATCGCGGCAGAAAAACAACCAGAAACCCAAATTTCAGGGCATCGCATGGAATTACAGTTCACGCGTACCGATGAAGCTATCGCAATGGCAACTCTATATACTGCCAATCATTTAGATATTAAAGCCATTCTCACGCTCACTGAATCGGGTTCTACCCCGCTAATGATGTCACGCATCCGTACTGGAATTCCCATTTACGCTTTAAGCCGCAATCCATTGAGCTTAGGCAAAATGACGCTTTATCGTGATGTGTTCCCTATTTTTTTCGACCCAACTCAGCCCGATGCTGAGACACTCAACGCAATGGCTATTGCCACTTTAAAAGATTTGGGTTTAATTGCCCCGGGTGAACGTATTATTTTTACCAAAGGCGATCATATGGGCGTGCATGGCGGCACCAATTCTATGAAAATCATTGTAGTGGATGAGGTGATTTAGTGAGTGGCTGGGCACAACTACTTTTCTTTCTAGGCGCGATATTAATTGCCTGGATTCTTTATCGTCAAATTAAAAGAAACCCTCAGGCTTTCTCCCGTGAAAACCTGAGCAAAAGCTTTAGTACATTAGCCATTCTGGCTCTTTTATTAATTGCCTTTATTGCTTTTTTAGTATTTCTTTTGCGCGCTGGTTGAGGCTTGGCTTTGTTGAATAATTCACTTCCTAACTATCTGACACTCTATGATCCCCTCTCCCCTTGTGGGAGAGGGTTAAGGAGAGGGGGCTGGTGTGGCATTTATCAGTGAAAATTAATGGTAAATGCTTAATATTACCCCTGATAAAACCATCAGTATCCTGGCGGAAGATCAGATGTACTCCATCCTCCACCTAAAGCAGTAATCAATCCCACCGCTGCATTCATCTGTTGACCAATAAGTTGTGCATTAGTTAGCTGTATGGAAAATGTATTCGTCTGGGTTGTAAGTACCGCAATATAATTTGACGTACCAGCGCCATAGTCTGCCAGCTGCAGTTTAAGAGACAATACAGCGGCTTTAACCGCTTCTCTTTGCACCCCCGCTTGTTCTTGCAAAATACGCTGCGCTGCCAAATTATCTTCAACGTTTTGAAAGGCGGATAATACAACTTCGCGATAATTGGCTACCGTCTGATCATAGGCGGATCGGGCTGCCGATAGCTGAGCCAATTGCAATCCTCCAGCAAAAACAGTTTCCGATGCATTAGCAGCTATTGCCCAAAAAGAAGTTGCGGTGGTAAATAAATGCTGCAATAGATTGCTCTGGTAGCCGCCGTTAGAACTTAAGGTGACTACCGGAAAAAAAGCCGCAACTGCCACACCTACCTGTGCATTAGCCGCTGCTACCTGGCGTTCGGCTTCTGCAATATCTGGTCGGCGTTCTAATAATGTCGAAGGAATTTGCGCCGGAGTTTTGGGGGGATGCATGGCAATAATGCGAGGTGGTAATGAAAATTCAGCGGGTGGCAACCCGATTAGCGTTGCGATTGCATGTTCAAATTGTGCTCGAGCGATGCCATTATTAATAGCGGATGCCTGTGCCGCTTTTAATACTGAAATAGCCTGCGATACATCCGCCAAAGAGTTAGTACCACTGTGGTAACCTGCTTGCGTCATATTTAATATTTTTTGATCTGCCTTGGCCGTATCATCCAACAATTTCTGGGTGGCATCTAAAGTGCGTAATTGAAAATAATCTTGCGCCAATAAGGATTGCGATGAAAGACGTACTGCTGCCAATTGTGCAGCTGTGGCCTGGGATGTATTAGCCGCAGCTTCAATCATACGCCGCACACTCCCCCAGATATCCAGCTCCCAGCTAGCCGTATACGAAGCGATAAAGGTATTAAATGGCGGCAACGAGGTTGGATTGCCTGTGGTCTGGCCGCTGGTGCCAGTACCAGAATTGGCATTAAACGTTGATGCGGCAGGTTTTTGGCGTTCTGCGAATGCAGAAGCAGTCACTAGCGGAAATAATCCGGCGCGTGCCTCAGCCACTAACGCCTGGGATTGTTGGTATTGGGCTTCAGCTGCTGCAATATTTTGGTTGGAAATATTGAGACGCCGCTCTAGGGCATTTAGTTCATTATTATTAAAAACTACCCACCAAGGACCACGATCAATGTCATCGCAAGGTTGAGCTATCTTCCAGCCTTTAGGTGCTTCTTTATATTTTGCTGGTACTTCCACCTTGGGCCGAACATAGTTTGGCCCAACCGTGCAGCTAGATAGTCCTGTTCCAAAAATGACGCCAATACCTAAGCTCAATAGTCTAGTGCGGATAGATTTTTTAAAATTTTTATAACGGATATCTCGCATGATATTTTCTTTTAGCAATTATAAGGTCCCGTCCAAAAACAAATGAACACAAAATCATCGGAATGAAGCATTATTCTTTTTTAACCATTGTGCCCGGTCACGGGAACCATGGCTATTCAACCAATTTCTCATACGTTCCAAATAAAGATAAATGACGGGTGTGGTATATAGAGTTAATAATTGGCTAACCATTAAACCGCCGACGATTGCAATCCCCAGAGGCCGCCTTATTTCAGAACCTGTGCCAAATCCAAAAACCAGTGGCAACGCACCCAGCATTGCAGCCATTGTAGTCATCATAATGGGACGAAAACGCAATAAGGCAGCCTGGTAAATAGCTTCCTGCGGTGATTTTTGTTCGCTGCGCTGCATGACCAAAGCAAAATCGATCATCATAATAGCATTTTTCTTAACGATCCCGATTAAAAGGATGATGCCAATTAAAGCGATGATATTTAAATCCGTTCCCGTTAACATTAATGCCAACAAAGCACCCGCCCCTGCTGAGGGCAAAGTAGAAAGAATCGTAATGGGATGGACCAAACTTTCATACAAAATGCCCAATACAATATAAACCCCGGCTAAAGCCAACAAAATTAAATAGGGCTCATTGGCCAGAGAAGCTACAAATGCCTGCGCGGTGCCCTGAAATGTTCCTTGCAGGGTAATAGGTATATGTAGAGCGCTGACACTGCGGTTTATTTTATTCACCACATCGCCCAGTGAAATCCCAGGTAATAAATTGAACGAAAAAGTTGCAGAAGGAAATTGATTTTGATGATTAACCGCCAATAAAGTACTGGAGGTTGCGTAATTGGCAATAGTGGATAAAGGCACTTCAGCGCCAGAGTTGGAGGTTACATATATATTTTTAAGTGATTGCGGGTTTTGCCAATAGGGTGGCGCTACTTCCATAACTACATGATATTGATTCAGTAAGGTGTATAACACTGAAACTTGGCGCTGACCAAAAGCATCGTACAGCGTATCATCGAGATGCTGTGACGTGATACCAAACCTCAATGCCGTATCATGATCATAAGTAACAAAAGTCTGTAGGCCATGATTTTGCTGATCGGAATTTAAATCGGTTATTCCTGATATTTGGGACAATGATGCCATAACTTTGGGCGCCCAATTATTAAGATCCGGCAAGTTATCAGCAGCCAAGGTATACTGGTATTGAGCATTACCCAATCTACCGCCAATGACTAAATCCTGTGCTGCCTGCAAGTAAATACTCGCACCCGGCACCTGCGAAAGAGGAGCACGTAACCGATTTATGATGCCGTCAGCACTCACATGTCGCTGCCCTAATGGCTTTAAAGTAATATATAAATTGCCAGCATTGGTAGTTGTGTTGCCAGTAAAGCCTATCACATCCTGCACTGCAGGATCTTTTTTTACGATACTGACAAATTCGTTGAGTTTGTTTTTCATCGCTTGGAAGGAAATATCTTGCCGCGCGAGAATCGAACCCATCAGCCGTCCCGTATCCTGCTGAGGAAAAAATCCTTTAGAGATAAAAATAAATAACAAAATAGTAAGTATAAAAGTACCTAAGGTGAGGATCAGCATGAGACGTGACTGTCGCAGTGACCAACTGAGACTGGTTTCATAATGACGATGCATTCGGGTATAGAGATTTTCTTTAGTCGGCTGATTTTGCTTATCTGCCACGTCCTTATTTCTGGCGCGGAAAATTTTCGAACACAACATCGGAGTCACGGTTAATGAAACCACGAGCGATACGAGAATCGCCAGTGATAAAGTGACAGCAAATTCGCGGAATAATCGCCCTATTAATCCACCCATTAATAAAATCGGCGTAAATACTGCTATCAAAGAGGTGCTCATGGATAGCACGGTAAATCCTACTTCTTGTGCGCCCTGCATAGCAGCAAGCAGTGGCGCCATGCCCGCTTCAATATGACGGCGGGTATTTTCCAGAACCACCACTGCATCGTCCACCACAAAACCCGTCGATATAGTTAAAGCCATCAGTGATAAATTATCTAAACTGTAGCCAAACAGGTACATGAAAGCAAACGTTCCCAGTAGCGATAAAGGCACAGCAACGCTTGGGATCAAAGCGGACCGAAAACTACCGAGAAATAAATAAACGACCAGCACCACTAAAATCACAGCGATGATTAGGGTAATTTCCACATCCAGCAATGAAGCACGAATGGTTGTAGTTCTATCCATCGCCACATTAATCTTAATGCCGGCCGGAATATCCGCCTGGAGGATGGGTAATAATTTGACGATTCGATCGACTGTTTCAATGACGTTAGCCCCGGGTTGCCTGAAGATAACAACTGCAACTGAAGGTTTACCATTATACAATCCTGCATTACGAATATTTTCAACCGAATCGTTGACCTCAGCGACATCCGCTAATCTCACCGGTGCATTATTATTAAAAGCAATAATGAGGGGTTTATATAGGGAAGCGTGAAGCAATTGATCATTGGTATAGATCTCTGAAGTGGCTTGCCCCTGCAACAACTGCCCCTTGGGTAAATTGGCATTGGCGCTGCTGATAGCACTACGCACCTGCTCAAGACCAATACCATAGTTATTTAACGCAGTCGGATTAAGTTCCACCCGCACCCCGGGCAGTGAACTTCCACCCAGGAGGACTTCTCCAACCCCTTCAATCTGAGAAAGCTTTTGCTCCAAAACAGTGGAGCCTGCGTCATACATTTGCCCTGGGGTATAGTTATCCGAAGTCAGCGCTAAGATTAAAATAGGAGCCTCCGCCGGATTCACTTTGCGGTAGGTGGGATTACTGGGCAGATTGCTGGGTAAATCACTGCGCGCCGCATTAATAGCTGCCTGCACATCTCGGGCTGCGCCATCTATGTTACGCGTTAAATCAAATTGAATAGTAATGATGGTCGAGCCGAGAGTACTGGCAGAAGTCATCTGCGTGACACCCGCGATAAATCCCAACTGACGTTCCAACGGGGTAGCGACTGAAGTCGCCATGATCTCAGGGCTAGCTCCCGGCAGTCCTGCATTGACAGAGATGGTAGGAAAATCAATTTGCGGTAAAGAAGCTACCGGCAGCAAATGAAATGACATGATTCCTGCGATGGCCAGCCCTATCGCTAACAAACTGGTAGCAATAGGTCGCCGGATAAAAAGTGCTGACAGGTTGGTCATGCCTAAGGCCTAACTGAAGGTTAAGAAGAAGGGGTCAAGTATTCACATGACACTTGCCGTGTCTCATAAGAGGTCAAGCATTCACATCACAGTTACACGGCAAGTGTCATGTGAATACTTGACCCCTTATACTATTGAGACGACGACCCAAAGCATCAAACGTTAAATAAATGACTGGCGTAGTGTACAGAGTGAGCATTTGGCTTACTGCTAATCCTGCAATGATAACTATACCCAGTGGACGACGTAGTTCCGCCCCCATTCCTGAACCCAGTGCCAATGGCACCGCACCCAATATGGCTACCAAGGTGGTCATGAGAATAGGCCGGAAACGTAACATAGCCGCTTCAAAAATAGCTTCCCTAGGAAGTTTATTCTGCAAACGTTCCAGTTCCAGTGCAAAGTCAATCATTAAGATCGCGTTCTTCAAGACAATGCCTATTAATAGGATAATGCCAATGATGGCAATGACACTGAGTGGATTGCCACTGAGCCATAAAATAAATAATGCACCTAAACAAGCAGAAGGTAGGGTGGATAGAATGGTTAATGGATGAATATAGCTCTCATAAAGAATTCCCAATACGATATAGACCACAATAATAGCTGCCAGCACTAACCACCCCTCATAATTCAATGCATTTTGAAAAGCTTGGGCCGCACCTTGGAAGCTGGTTTCCATACTATCTGGCATAGCGAGTTCCTGTTTAATGTTATTTATCTCGGCAACCGCTCCCCCTAAGGTCGCACCAGGCGCAAGGTTAAAAGAGATCATAGCTGCAGGAAATTGTCCTAACCGCCGAATAAGTAATGGACTGATACCTTGAGTGATTTTGGTAAACACACTTAATGGCACTACACTGGCCGAGGTGGCTGGAGTATTAGTCACCGCGGTAGTCGAGCTAGGACTGATAAGAGAAGGAGCATTGGTCGATGAACTGTTAGAGGTACTAGGAGTAGGAGGAGTTGCAGCGTTGGCATTAGTCGTTGTGCTATTAGCTAACGCGGTTTGTAAATTAGTGGTTGCATTTAGATAAATATGATCCAGAGCAAAGGGTCCTTTTTGCAGTTCTGGCAAAGCTTCAAGCACCACATGATATTGATTGGTTTGAGTAAACATAATGGAAACTTGACGCTGTCCAAAAGCGTCATAAAGAATGTCGTCAACTAATTGCATGGTAAAACCTAAGCGGGAAACGGTATCACGATCTACATCAATAAATATTTGCAGACCTAAATTCTGTTGGTCACTGGTGACATCAGCAAAAGAGGGTGATTTTTGTAAGCGTTCTACCATGAGAGCAGTCCAGTGGTTCACCTCCGCACTATTGGGAGAACTTAAACTGTACTGGTATTGGGTCCGAGTCACCTGACTATCAATAGTGACATCCTGCGTAGGCTGCATGTACAGCGTGATGCCTGAGACCTGTGCCAGTTTAGGCTGTAAGCGATTGATCACTTCCTCAACATTGTCGCGTTGTGCCCGTGGTTTTAGGGTAATTAATATACGCCCGCTATTCAGCGTGGTGTTAACGCCATCTATTCCAATAAAGGAAGAGAGATTAGCTACCGCAGGATCTTGTAATATGACGCGTGCTAATGCTTGCTGCCGCTCGGCCATGGCAGCAAATGAAATACTTTGTGGTGCCTCAGAAATACCCTGAATGACGCCCGTATCTTCCAACGGAAAAAATCCCTTAGGAATGACATAAATCATTATTAAAGTAATGGCTAATGTGACCACCGCCACCAGTAATGTGAGTGAACGATTTTCCAATACCCATTGTAATGAGCGACTATAGCGAGTCATTACATTTTCTTGTATCGCTTGGGCAGTTTGTTCAAAACGACTGGGTGGGCGGCGTCTGGCATTTTGCGGCCGCAATATCCGTGAACACAGCATGGGGGTTAGGGTTAAGGATATAAATCCTGACAACAGAACCGCCACGGTCAAAGTAATCGCAAATTCGCGGAACAAACGACCAATGACATCCCCCATAAACAACAACGGTATTAATACTGCTATCAGTGATACGGTTAGCGACAAAATCGTAAAACCAATTTGACCTGATCCCTTAAGCGCAGCTTGTAATGGCGAATCGCCCTGCTCCAAAAAGCGTGAGATATTTTCGATCATTACAATAGCATCATCTACTACAAAACCAGTGGCAATCGTCAACGCCATCAGAGTGAGGTTATTGAGGCTGAACCCAAGGAGATACATAGCGCTGAAAGTGCCAATTAAAGATATAGGTACCGAAAAACTGGGAATAATAGTAGCCGATAAATTCCGTAAAAATAAAAAGATAACCATCACCACCAGGCAAACGGCCAGAATTAATGCGGATTGTGCGTCAGTCACCGAGGCACGAATGGTATTAGTGCGGTCAGTAACAATAGATAGCTGTATAGCGCTGGGTAGTGTGGCCGCCACCGTCGGCAGTAATTGTTTAATTCGGTCTACAACGGCAATTACATTAGCGCCTGGTTGACGTTGAATATTCAAGATAATGGCTGGAGTTGTATTCATCCATGCTGCCTGATATACATTTTCCGGCGCATCTATTGCCAAAGCCACATCAGACAACCGTACCGGGGCACCTTGGTTGTACGCAATGATTAAAGGTTTATAGTCATTACTAGTCAATAGCTGGTCATTCGCATTAATAATATAAGATCGCTCTGGGCCATCAAAACTGCCTTTAGGTGCATTTACATTTGCTGTGATAATAGCACTGCGGAGATCTTCCAGAGTGAGTCCATAGGCTGATAGAGCATTAGGATTAGCCTGAATACGCACGGCCGGACGTTGGCCACCATTTATCGTAACCAAGCCTACTCCTGGGAGTTGTGCAATTCTTTGTACTAAACGCGTATCAGCGAAATCTTCTACTTGTGTCAGTGGCATGGTCTTTGAAGTGAGTGCCAAAGTAAGAATGGGGGTGTCGGCGGGATTAACTTTATTGTAAATGGGCGGGTTAGGAAGATTCGCTGGCAAATAAGTAGAAGCCGCATTAATAGCAGCCTGAACTTCTTGCTCTGCTACATCCAGGCTGGTAGTTAAGCTGAACTGCAAGATGATGGTCATAGCTCCAGAAGAGCTAATGGAATTCATTTGATTTAGACCCGCCATTTCGCCAAACTGACGTTCCAAAGGGGCAGTAACAGATGAGGCCATTACCTCAGGACTAGCACCGGGAAAAAAAGCTTGTACTTGAATGGTTGGATAATCGACCTCGGGTAGTGCTGCGACAGGCAGAACCTTAAAAGCAACTAGCCCTGCTAATAAAATGGCTATCATTACTAGTGAGGTGCCAATTGGGCGCAAGATGAAGGGGCTTGATAAACTCATTCAGGATGGCTGCTTGTTTGGATTAGTCAGCTTAACTTTAGCCCCTTCACTAAGCTTATCGCTGCCTTCAATTACTACCGGCTCTCCTCGGATAATGCCAGAACTGATGGTAGTAGCTTCGCCCGTGACCACTCCGGTTTTAACTGTGCGAACACTAACGGTATTATCCTTATTGATGACATAGACAAAAGTCCCCTGAGGGCCAGTCTGAATCGCTGTTGTCGGCACCACCACTGCATTATGTAGAACATCTACTAATAGCCCAATATTGACAAATTGATTGGGAAATAATCGATAATCTTTATTGGCAAATTGCGCCTTTAAATTCACTGTGCCAGTTGTCGTATTAATTTGATTGTCCATGGTCAGCAGAGAACCCACGGCCAGCAATTTATTTTGTGTACGATCATACGCATTTACCTTGAGTTTTTTACCAGCCATCACTTGTTGCGCAACCGGTGGAATATTATCTTCAGAAATTGCGAATATGACCGTAATTGGGGAAATGGTATTGATAACCACCAGTCCATTCGTATCAGAAGTTTGTACGAAATTACCCGGATCTACCAGACGCAAACCCACCCTGCCTGCGATAGGTGCTGTGATTTTGGTATAGATGAGATTCACTTGAACCGTCTCAATTTGACCTTGGTCAAACTGCACCGTACCTTCCAGTTGCTTAACTAGTGCGGCTTGGGTTGCATAGACTTGTTCTGATACGGCACCTTGAGGGAAAAGTTTTTTATAGCGTTTTAAATCAACGCGAGCATTGGCCAATTGCGCCGCATCTCGGGCTAGTTGACCTTGGAATTCAATCAGTTGCGCTAAAAAAGGCCTCGGATCTATTTCTGCTAGTAAATCGCCTTCTTTGACAATCTGACCTTCCGTATACAGCACACGTAACAAAGTTCCATTAACCTGCGTTCTTACAGTGACCGTATAAGTGGGCGTTACAGTACCTAGCGCTGATAAATAGACGGGGACATTACTCAGGCGGGCGGTGGCCGCTACGACAGGTACCGGATGTTTTTGCGCCGCACGTCTCAAAGCTGCTTCACTAGCAGCATGATGCCAAATAGCAGCAATTAAAATAATTATAATGAGGGTAATAGCGGCTAATAACCAAATTTTGGGGCGGTGTGGAGATTTCATATGCCGCAATAGCGGATGGGCTGTAGTATTTGTTTGATCACTCGAGGGGGTCTGCATCAACTAGCACCAATCCTTATTTAGTCATTTTGAGAATACCTTGCCATCAATTTCTTGTAAATGGCTAGTTTACAATCAGTCAATATAATTCTATAGTTTCCAACCATTCGTCACCCAGAATGATCTAGAGCATCTTTATGGCTTCAACTTCCCGCACATCCCATATGCCCGGTCTTTACAAATTTGGCCTACGGCTTTATCGGCTATTTCAATTAGTAGTAGTAGCAGCCGTTATAATCAGCCTAATCTGGGGATGGCGCATGATTAAGGATCCGAATCAATTCCCCATAAAAGTCGTCAAAGTGCAAGCCAGTTATCAACATCTGGATCATCAGGCCATCGCTCAAGAAATTCTACCCTTCGCTAGCCGCGGGTTTTTTAATCTGAATGCCCGTGAGTTGACCGACCAATTGGAGCGTTCTCCGTGGGTAGCAGATGTTGAGGTTAACCGAGTATGGCCGGATACCGTCATTATCAAAATCACTGAACAACAACCTGTAGCCCAATGGGGAAAGCAGGCGCTGATAAATTCTGCGGGAAAAATTTTCACCCCTCCGGTTAATACTTTTCCAGCTAAATTACCCCTATTAAATGGTGCCGATAGCCAAGTGGGAACTCTATTACAATATTATCGTGACATGAGCGCAGTCCTGGCTCCTTTGAAGTTACAAATTATCGAAATCGATGCCAACGACCGTCAAGCCCTTAATCTGATTCTGAACAATGGTTCTAAAATTTTCTTGGGCCGAACAGATCCTCTGGCACGGCTACAGCGTTTTGCCAAAGTTTATCATGACATCTTCACCGCCGCTGAAGCGCCGGCGGAAAGTATTGATTTACGTTATGAAAATGGTATATCTGTCAAATGGAAGGTAAATAATAAGGCTCTGTCATCACCAACAGTCAGTGCAGCAGGCTAGTATTAACTAATAAAGACTGGTAGTGTATACTGGGTTTAGCAATCTCAGATAGTGAGTAATTATGGCATTCTACAGTACCAATGAATTCAAAGCGGGTCTTAAAGTTATGCTCGATAATGATCCTTGCAGCATCATGGAAAATGAATATGTAAAACCCGGCAAAGGACAAGCTTTTAATCGAGTCAAACTACGCAACCTCAAAACTGGACGTGTCCTGGAAAAAACCTTTAAATCAGGCGATAGCCTGCCAGGAGCAGATATAGTCGAAATTGAGATGGAATATCTGTATAATGATGGAGAATTATGGCATTTTATGGTCTCAGATACCTTTGAACAGCACGCCATTACCGGCAGCTTCATTGCCGATACCGCACAATGGCTCAAGCCTCAGGATATTTGTGTCGTCATGTTATGGAATGGACAACCGCTCTCGGTCACGCCACCCAATTTTGTCATATTGCAGGTCACCGAAACCGAACCTGGAATTAAAGGTGATACGGTCAGTGGTGCTACCAAACCCGCTACACTAGAAACCGGAGCTATCATTCGGGTACCATTGTTTGTTAATGTGGACGATCTTCTCAAAGTAGATACTCGCACGGGCTCTTATGTGTCTCGTGCAAAATAAGAATTGTCAGGAGAGAGCAATAAAACTCTTATGCTTGACTAAGGGGTTGTGTAATAATAACTTTTCACTTTTAGTGCTTATATTAGGCTCATATTTGAATGTTTTATCCCTAAGAACAATGTGCGCATAGTCGTTCTATGTAAGCGTTTTTCTTAGGAAGAAAGCGTTCAAAGATGAGCCTAAGATGAGTGCTAAAAGTGAAAAGTTATTATTGCACAACCCCTAAATAGCAGCTGGGTATTTCACCTTGCTGTATTTCATTTCAATAAAGGAGAATTTGTGATGAAACTTTCCACCCGTACTACCCTGAAAAAAGGATTTATGTTTTTGGGAGCTGCTGCTTTTTGTTATGCACAAAGCATTCATGCCCAAAACGCAGATACCTCAACCTCAAGTGCAACTACCCCAGCCACCCCCCAAACCATGGCTCCAGAAAACCAGTCAATGACCCCTGCTGAGCAACAAAATCAACAGAGAATGACTGAAATGCAGCAAAAATGGCAAAAAATGACGCCTGCTGAGAAAGAAGAAGCCCGAGCAGCTGCCAAAGCACGCTGGGAAAAAATGACACCTGAAGAAAAAAACCAAATCCGTGAACAAATGCGTATGCGAATGCAAGGCATGTCAGAAGAGCAACGTCATGAAATGATGGAACGCATGCACAAGAAATGGGAAAGCTTAACACCTGCACAAAAGGAAGAGATGGAAAAGAGAGCTAAGGAACAATGGAACAAACTGACTCCTGAACAACAGAGTCACTTGATGGAACATATGCAGATGATGATGCAGAATCAGCAATAAATAGTTATGGCTGACGACCCTGAAAGTTTATGGAGACCATCAGCCAATTTAGAAAATTTGCGATTACGCAGCCGAATTATTGCTGAAATTCGTAATTTTTTTGCCCAGCGGGGAGTGCTTGAAGTAGAGACTCCCCTGCTTTGCAAAACCACCACCACTGATCCTCATGTTGCAAGTTTTAAGTTTGAACAGCCTAATAACACAGCTTTACAATCCTCTGATTTAAACTCCAATCGCATTCATTTTTCTAAAAAAACACACCCCTCCAACGTTTATCTACAAACTTCTCCCGAATTCGCCATGAAAAGATTATTGGCATCAGGAAGTGGTTGTATTTACCAAATTTGTAAAGCATTTCGGCTTGAAGAAAGTGGTCGCTACCATCACCCTGAATTTAGCATGCTGGAATGGTATCGTGTGGGTTTCGATCATCACCAGCTGATGGACGAAATCGATGCGATGATGCAAACCGTGGCTAATACTGAAGTTGCCGAACGCATTAGTTACAGGGAAATTTTTCAAAACTTCCTAGACATAAATCCACATACGAGCGATGCTGTTGAATTAGAAGATTGTGCACGCCTCAATGGTATTAAAGGACTTGAAAATCCTAATCCAAATGACACAGACTTTTGGCTGCATTTGTTGTTATCCCACTGCATCGAGCCACATTTAGGTCGCCAACGACCCGTATTTATTTTTGATTTCCCAGCCTCTCAAGCTGCACTGGCCAGAATTTGTTCTGCCAATTCGCCTATAGCCGAACGCTTTGAACTTTACTGGAACGGTATAGAATTAGCCAATGGCTATCATGAGCTTACCGACGTCACCGAGCAACAACGACGCTGCTATGCTGACAACGATAAACGTCACCAACTTAATCTACCGAAAATTCCTATAGATGAGCAGCTAATGGCCGCGCTTGCGAATGGCATGCCCGATTGTGCGGGGGTTGCCCTTGGTTTAGATCGATTGGTTATGTTGATAGCAAAAGAGCGAGCTATTAAGGAGGTCATCAGTTTCGTTGACTAATGTACTTCCTCAATCCTACAATGTGTTTGCTTCTGTTGCTTAGCGAAATCCTGCTTAGTTTCAACCGAGCAAGTGAGAGTCTGAGTTAGGCTCTGTCAAACACAGCAGAATAGTTATTTTTATTAATGCACCCGTAATGAGGTATTGATAATGCAAGCTAAATGGATGTTAACCCGTGTAATTTTTTTAGTCTGTGCTATAAATTTCGTAATCATTCCCGCACATGCGGCCTACAGAATAAGCATGTCTGAAGCCGCTGAACGTTTAAGTAATTCTGGTTACACGATAGAAGACAATATACAACTGATCGGGTCTAATTACGAAGCCATCATATATGACCCTTCTAATAAGCGGGGTGTAGTTGATATCAACGCTACAACGGGTGAGGTGACCTTTATTAGATCACTACCGCAAAATCGTATTACCTGGGCTGAGGCCGCTAAAATTCTTGAGGATCAAGGTTATACTGTCGCTAGTTTAGAAGACAAAGGCGACCATTACCGTGCCACTGTTTACAATTCCCAGAACAGGGCTGCCGATATGGAAGTGGATAAAGTGACTGGAAAAGTGATACCGCATGTAATCGGATAATATAACTGAAGCCCTTAGGACTTTCTGTCGACAGCTAATTGTGCTAATACTAATAAAGCGTGTTTAAACGCATTATCTGGCAACAAATTCAAGGATTTTTTCGCCAAATCTGATTTTTGTTGTGCCATTTGGTTAACATATTTAAAAGCCTGAGTTGACTCCATAATCTGTCGAATGGCACTAAAATCCGCCAGGCCTCCTTTTTGTATAGCCCCACGAATCAATGCAGATTCGGCAGCAGTTCCCTTCTGCATGGCATAAATAAGCGGTAAGGTCAGCTTGCCTTCCGCTAAATCATCTCCTAGATTTTTACCTGTTTCTTCAGACGCAACTGCATAATCCAGCCAATCATCTATCATTTGGAACGCCATCCCCAAATGCAATCCATAATCAGAAATTGCTCGCTGCTGCTCAGGTGTGCACGAAGTTACTTGAGCACCCACTTCAGCGGCTGCAGCAAACAACACTGCTGTTTTGCAACGAATTACATTGAGATAATGCCCCTCAGAAACATCGGGATTATTCTTATGCATTAATTGCAAGACTTCGCCTTGGGCGATGGTGTTCGTAGCTTCTGCCAAAATCGACATGACTTGTAAATTCTGCAAGCTGATCATCATTTGGAATGTGCGGGAATAAATAAAATCACCCACTAATATGCTGGCCTGACTGCCCCAGATAGTATTAGCGGTTGGTTGCCCACGTCGTAGTTCTGACATATCCACCACATCGTCATGCAGTAGGGTTGCGGTATGGAGAAACTCAACGATTCCTGCGAGTTTGATGTGTGCCTCACCTGAATAATTGAATAACCTGGCCACTAACAAAGTGAGTAAAGGACGTAAGCGTTTACCACCTCCACCAATGATGTATTGGCTAACTTGTTGAATCAATTCTACGTCTGATTGAAGGCTTTCCAAAATAAGGTTGTTAAGACAAACAAAATCATCTTGCACCAAAAAACGAATATCTTCCAACGTTACAATGCTGGGTAGAACGGGAATTGCTGTGAAGTTTTCTGAAGTTATCATGATAGTTTGAACCAGATATAACCTTGATTTGGTGGAACAACTTTTGCCCGAGTATACTATACACCTGAATCAACTGTCATCCTGCATAACTGTCATACGGAGCACACCGAGCCGCGACCGTTAGGGAGCGTTTATTGGAGCAACGTAAACGCTCCCTAACGTCGCGGCTCGGTGCGCTCCGTATGACAGTAAAGTCAGGATGTCCAGCAAGTTGCAAAAATAGCCGAGTCAGCACAATTGTGCTATAGTCCCTTTTAAATAATGAGAGTTAATCGTAAATATTATTGCCCTGCTAACTAACTTCTTTGCTTTTCATGAAAAATTTTTTTAAATCGAACTCCCCCAGAATTCTTTTAAGCCGGGTCGACAATATTGGTGATGTAATACTTACCCTACCCATGGCTGCCGTCCTTAAAAAACATTATCCAGACTGCAAGGTGGTGGTGATGGCACGTGATTATGTCCGAGCAGTAGTAGCTGCCTACCCTTACGTGGATGAGTTTCTTAGCTGGAGTGAATTGGAAGCGTTGCCATTTGCACAAGCGGTAGAGCGTCTTCGGTTGCTTAATTTAGATTTGTTTATACATGTCTACCCTAAAGAACCTATAGCAAAATTAGCAGCCAAAGCAAAAATTCCTTACCGAATAGGCACCATTCGCCGCACCTATCACTATCTTAACTGCAACCGTTGGGTGCTATTGAGACGAAACCGTACTAACCTGCATGAAATGCAGCTTAATTTACAATTGCTCACCCCTCTGGGAATTAAGGAAAAACTCAGCCTGCAACAACTTATACCGTTAGTAAAACTTACGCCTCCCGCTACTTCCCTGCCAACGGAGATCACCTCCGCAATTGACACAACTCGCTTTAACCTGATCATCCACCCCCTTTCAAATGGTAACGGCAAAGAATGGCCCTTAGAATACTACGCAAAATTAATTAATTCCTTACCGCAAACGCAATTTAATATTTTTATTACTGGCTCAGCACAAGAAGTATCTTCCCTAACCCCGCTTATCTCCCAGTGTCCTCAAGTACATACCGTTTGCGGTCAACTAAACCTGGCCCAATTTCTGGAATTAATCCATCGTTGCGATGGTTTACTCGCATCTAGTACAGGCCCTTTACATATGGCTGCTGCCATTGGTATAAAAGCGTTAGGCTTGTATCCACCCCCTATGGATATTAATCCTATAAGATGGGGACCTCTTGGTCCGCAAGCTGAGTTTATAGTGAAACCCTCCTCCTGTTTCAAGAATTGCCTATACCCCGAAGGAAGAAGCTGCTCTTGTCTGCAATCAATTACAGTGGCCGATGTACGATCGGTCATGGAGCGTTGGCTGTCATCCTGAACGCAGTGAAGGATCTCCATCAGAGTGGCGCTTCAAGGAGCTCCTTCACTGCGTTCAGAATGACAGGCAACGCTCAAGATGACAGTCAATTCACTATTAGGAGCCTGATATATCATATGCGAGAGTTTCTACTAACATTCCTTAGTGTTGCCTGTCTGCATTTTCTAGCTATGGCGTCACCCGGGCCGGACTTTATTCTGGTTACTAAAAATGCTTTCCAGTACCCGAAGCGCGTAGCTATCCTAACTGCACTGGGTGTCGCATTAGGCATTGTGATTCATGTAAGTTATTGCATTCTCGGGTTTGCGGTTATTATCGCTAATTCAGTCATATTGTTTACCCTTATTAAACTCTTAGGCGCTTTTTATCTTATTTATATTGGGATCAAAGCCTGTTTGACTAAAGACAGTGCCACTACTAGTACAAGCACGACTCCCCACGATTCTTTCAAACTTAGTTCGATATCAGACTGGCAGGCACTAAAACAAGGTTTTTTATGTAACCTGCTCAATCCTAAAGCCACTTTGTTTTTTTTAGGGTTATTTACCCTGGCTATCAAACCTGCAACCCCCATGTGGGAACGCATTTTTTATGGGGGTTGGATGGTTGGAATTACATTTCTTTGGTTTACTTTTATCAGTCTGCTCATCACTAATCCGCACATCAGGGTGCGCATCCTACGTATCCAACCCATAATAACTAAAGTGATGGGTGCATTATTAATTTTGTTTGGTCTGGATTTAGCTTTCTTTACTTATCAAAGTCTATAGAACTATGCATATACCTCGTGTTTATTGCCAAGAAGCTGCAAGGAGCGGGCAGAACATACTGTTAGATGCTGCTGCCAGCAATCATTTGCTGCGAGTATTACGTCTCAAGACTGGCTCTGGATTGCGAGTCTTTGATGGCTGTGGGCTGGAGTTTTTGGCTACCTTAATAGATCAGCAGAAGAAAAAGGCTATTATTGCTATTACTGAGCCGCGGCCAAGCTTTTTAGAATCGCCTCTACATATCCATCTAGGGCAAGGAATTTCGCGTGGTGAAAAAATGGATTATACCATTCAGAAAGCTGTAGAACTGGGTGTAACAAAGATTACGCCGTTGTACACCCAATATAGCGGTGTCACTCTTTCCGGCGAACGTATCGAGAAACGCCTGGCGCATTGGCGATCCATAATAATAAGTGCCTGCGAGCAATGTGGACGCAATGTATTGCCTACAATCGTTCCACCCCTAAGCCTGGAACACTGGTTACAAGCTTGCCAAGAACCCTTGCGATTTATACTGCAACCTGGCGGCAACCAACATTTACGAAATATAACTAAGGCTGCAGATTATGTCGCTTTAGTAACCGGACCTGAAGGAGGATTTAGTGCGGAAGAGTTAGCGCTGGCGAATCAAGCACAATTCCAAGCCTTAAATTTGGGTCCCAGAGTCTTGCGCACCGAAACAGCGGCACCCGCCGCCATTGCGGCTTTACAATGCCTCTGGGGAGATATGGGTTAAGTTGCAGGTTGACTGCTAAGGAGTTGTGCAATTATTTATGCTCTACGCCTTAATCTGCGAATAATTCCAAACACGCTTATGGCAATCCAGGCAACCTCAATTATGACTGAAGGTAAATTCCAGACATAAAATAGCGAATACAAAATCAATAGTGCGCCCAGAAGATTCAAGATAGGATATGCATATCCTCGGTTGGATAGTTTTTCACATTGTAGAAGGAAATAAGCCAATAGAACTAGAGCAACGCCGAGAGTGCCGATAATATTAGGAACTTGCGCCATAATCCCCGGACCTTAATCCTGTTGCGGAGGAAACTGAGTAGATTTTTTTTCCAAATAACTACAGTGTACACATTTGATCAATTCTTCGGGATCATATATTAACTGAATGGTATCGAATTTTTTACATTGCGGGCAGATAGCACCTGCAATGAAATACTTTTTAAGTTTATCTATCATTAGTATACCATATCATACCCTGTTACCTTTTGCACCGGATCTCCCGAATGTTTCAGATCGCACTTTATCAACCTGAAATTCCTCCCAATACGGGAAATATTATTCGCTTATGTGCCAATACTGGCAGTCAACTACACCTTATACATCCCTTAGGTTTTACGCTTGAAGATAAACAATTGCGGCGCGCTGGATTAGATTATCATGAATGGGTAAATGTAATGCAACACCAAGATTTCCCCAGCTTTACCACAGCGCAGCAGGGGGCGCGGTTATTTGCTTGCTCCACAAAAGGAAAAACACGTTACGATCAAATTCATTTCCAAGCAGGGGATACCTTTTTGTTTGGACCCGAAACGCGAGGACTGCCTACGGAGTTACTCAATTCGTTTGCTGCGGATCGGGTGTTATACATCCCCATGGCTCCTGATAACCGCAGCCTAAATCTATCAAATGCAGCAGCGGTTATATTATATGAGGCATGGCGGCAGTTGGGATTTAGAATATAGTTAACCGAGCCGCGACCGTTAGGGAGCGTTTATTGGAGCCAAGTTTATGCCGACTCATAATACCCCTTCATTCATAGATGTCTTCCTAAACGTTTTAAACGCTCACTAACGGTCGCGGCTCGGTACCCCCAAAAAAAAAGCGCATCACAAGGATGCGCTTTTTTATCGCCAAAACTATTTTTATTAGCTTGGTGATACAGCGGTAGTATCGGTGGTGGAGCTTGTGCCATCTGTACCAGCATTGCCAGTTGTATCATGGGTTGATTCATTAGTTCCATGAGTTTTGTGGCTGTGATGATGTTTTTTATGGTGAGTTGTTTTGGTGGTTGATTCCGTGGAAGTAGCAGCTGTGGAATCGGTGCCTCCAGTAGATGGGGTTGTTGTTGCTGTTGTTGTTGTCCCATTATTATCAGTTGAGCCGGTAGTGCTGGTAGTAGTGCTGCTCTGATCTGTTGGAGCAGTAGTGGTGCTGGTGGAGCTGGTATCTTGTGCAAAAACCGCAGAGGAAAGTACGCCGGCAGCCGCTAAAACAACTAATTTTTTAGCTAAACTCATGTTAAATCTCCTAAATTATAATTTACAAAAGGTTGTTGATGCATCCCTATCGATAAGGGTGGGCAATCATAGCCAAAAAAAAATTCTAATGGAAGGGGATTGAGCGCTTTTTTTGCTGTTTAGGCTATAAATCGGCTACAAAGACTAAAAATCGATATCCTTCTAATCATCTTTACTCTTCATACGAAAAAAAACTCTCTTCTTACATCCATTAAAAAACATTATCAGAGACGCAGACCCATTATTTGATAGAGTCTAAGCTGCGAGCGCTTTCTTTAGTTTTTCCATAGCAATCTTTTCAATCTGACGTACCCGCTCCGCTGAAATATCATATTTCGCGGCCAAATCATGTAATGTCGCCTTATCTTCAACTAACCAACGACGACGCAAAATGTCCTGACTACGTTCATCCAGAGAGGATAGTGCCTGATGCAAGCCTTGTTCTCGGGTTTCAGCCCAGTCTTTAGCCTCAAGCTGTAAGGCAGGATTGTAGCGATGGTCTTCCAAATAGTGTTCAGGTGCAAAAGAATAGGTGTCACTCTCACCTTGGGGTGCATCGAAAGACTCATAACTGGCATTTAAACGGGTTTCCATCAACTTTACTTCTTCTGGAGTAACATTGAGTTCAAGCGCTACGTTTTTTATTTCCTCTTCATTAAACCAACCCAAACGCTTGGCAGCCTTACGCAGATTAAAAAATAGTTTACGTTGCGCCTTAGTGGTGGCTATCTTAACGATACGCCAATTACGCAATATAAATTCATGAATTTCAGCCTTGATCCAATGTACAGCAAATGATACGAGACGAACGCCTACTTCCGGATTAAATCGTTTAACAGCCTTCATTAGGCCAATATTTCCTTCTTGAACCAAATCGGCTAATGCAAGACCATAACCCATATAACCTCGAGCCACTCGCACCACAAATCGTAAATGCGACATGACCAGCTCTCTGGCGGCGTCTAAATCTTGATCACGATAGAATCGTGTTGCTAATTCCTGTTCTTGTTCGTTAGTCAGCATAGGCATCTGGTTTACTCGAGTAATATAAGCTTCCAGACTACCTATCGGTAGGGCAAGATTCATTGTTTGCATACTGCTCATCAATAAGGTACCTGTTTAGAAAAATTTTGAGGGAAGTTTTAGAATAAATAGTAAGATTTATTTTAACTTATTTGGGAGGGTAAGGCAAAAGAGAGTAAGTGGTCAGGAGTAAGGGGTTAAGTAGTCACATGACACTTACCGTACGTGTCATGTGACTACTTAACCCCTTACTCCTGACCACTTATTCTTCCAGCAGGATAACAGCCTCATCAAAAAGGCAACTGTAACTGGCTATCAACTGCTAATAGTTTTTCCCTGAACAATCCTTCAATACGCTTTAAGCTCGTTTCATTTACCCCTTCAAACCGCAAAGTAAGACACGGGGTAGTATTAGACATCCTGACTAAACCCCAGCCGTCAGTAAAGTCTACCCGTAGACCATCTAGGGTATTCATGACAGCCCCTTCAAAATGAGCCGTCTCAATAAATTTTTTCATAAATGGATTTTTTTTATTCTCGTCCAGAAATAATTTTAATTCAGGCGTATTGACGCTATCCGGCAATGCGCGGAAAACTGCATCGCTGGTTCGTGGATCACGACTTAAGATTTCTAATAACCTGGCCCCTGCATATAAACCATCATCGAAACCGTACCATCGCTCTTTGAAAAAAATATGACCACTCATTTCACCAGCCAGTAATGCACCACGCTCATGCAACTTACCCTTCAGTATAGAATGACCGGTTTTCCACATTAAAGGCTTACCACCCGCTTGTTCTATTACCTGCGATAGATGATGAGTTGATTTAACATCGAAGATAATTTCCGCGCCTACATGCCGCGACAATACATCTTGTGCAAATAGCATCATTTGTCGATCTGGCCAGATGACGCTTCCCAAGTCAGTCACTACACCCAGTCGATCACCATCGCCATCAAATGCTAATCCAACCTCAGCGTGATGGGTTACCACAGCTTGTCGAATATCATTCAGGTTATCCAGAACACTGGGGTCGGGGTGATGATTGGGAAAATGTCCGTCAATATCACAGAACAATTCAATCACTTCACAGCCCAGGCGCTTAAATAAGGCCGGGGCAATAGTAGCAGTCACCCCATTACCCGCATCTAGCACAACTTTCATAGGGCGTGACAAATGTATATCACCCGCTATGCGTTCTATATAATCAGACACTATATCTTTTTGTTCATAACTGCCTTCTCCCCAGACAAAATCTTTGTTGAGAATTCTTTGATAGAGCTTTTGTATATGGGCTTCTGCTAGCGTTTCGCCATTTAATACAATTTTCAGACCATTATAATTAGAGGGGTTATGACTGCCGGTCAGCATAACTCCTGATTGAGTATTTAACCAGTGAGTAGCAAAATACAATACAGGGGTAGGTACCACACCAATATCAAATAAATTACAACCGCTTTCTAATAACCCTTTAATTAAAGCAGCTGATAGTAAAGGCCCAGACAATCTACCGTCACGTGCCACTACCAGTTGTTTCTGTCCTAAAGCATGTGCTTCTGCACCAATAGCCAGCCCTATGGCATACACCATATCGTCTGAAAGACTTTCATCTACAGCGCCGCGTATGTCATAAGCACGAAAGATGTCCTGGGGAATTTGTGCGGGAATAGTATACTTTGTATTCATTAAGAGACCTTTATTCTTGAAAGAAATCTAAGGCATAACGAAAGGAGCGCTGAGCGGCCAAATGGTTATATTCGCGACCCAGGGCTTGCTCCTCATTCAGATCATAGGTACCCGTTTTTGGATCAGAAAAACTATGTTTAGCGTTACCAAAAAATGTAACTATCCAATCCTTAACGCCAGCTCCCTCCATTTCTTCTGCGAAATGACTCAGCTCGGTGGGAGGGACTTGAGGATCTTTATATCCATGTAATACCAATATCTTGCTGGTTATGGGTCGAGTCGGCAAGTTAGATTTGCCTAAAACGCCGTGTACAGTCACGCCGGCCCAAATATTAGCCCCACTCCTAGCCAATTCTAAAACACACATACCACCAAAACAAAATCCGATGCTACTAATCCGATTACTATCAACTTGAGGATAGGTTTTGAGGGTTTCGTAAGCCAATAAGGCCCTATTCCTGGTCAACTCACGATTCTGCAAAAAAGGCGTGACCAATTTAAAACAATCTTCAATCGTATGGGCGACTCGTGCATGGCCATACATGTCAGCCACTAGCACTATAAATCCCTGTGCTGCGAGTTTTGCGGCATATTCCAGGGTAAATTCTCCACGGCCTTCAAATGCATGAAACAAAATAATGCCGGGTCTGTTGGCAGTCATATTTTCATCAAAGACAAATTCACCTATTAATTTTTCCTGGCCGTCAAAATATTCTACGGGTTGTTTATGCATGTGATGTTAACTCCTTTTTATTATTGGTCTGAATAAAGCTGTCATCCCCCGCGATGGGGTCAAGTCTTGGCATTTGACATTGGCAATGAATTGGTTTGATTTTTCAAATGACCCTGCCAATGTCAAATGCCAAGACTTGACCCCATCGCGGGGGATGACAGCTTTATTCAGTATGACAGCTTATTCAATCATTAATACCAAAAGTCTCCACACCTTGAGACGTGCCAATAAGCAATACATCGGCCGGACGTTTAGCAAACAGCCCATTTTCGACTACCCCAGTAATATTTTTTATGTTGCGCTCTAGCGCCACCGGATCCAGGGTCTTTAGATTGTAAACATCCAACACAATATTACCATTGTCTGTTTTGTATCCCTCACGATAAATGGGGTCCCCGCCCAAGCGCACCAATTCCCTAGCTACATAACCCCGCGCCATCGGAATAACTTCCACCGGAATCGGCCCTTTTGCACCTAACAAATCAACTTTTTTACTCTCATCAACTATACAGATAAATTTCTTAGCACTGACGGCCAGAATTTTTTCTCGGGTCAGCGCTCCACCCAACCCTTTAATTAAGTAACCATGGGAGTTAGCTTCATCAGCACCATCTATATAAACATCCACAGCATTAACTGCGTTAAGATCATAGACGGGAATATGCTTTGCTCTAAGTAATTGTTCGGTGGCAATAGAACTCGCGACTGTGCTGCCAATGTTACCTTTTATCGTTGCTAACGCCTCAATAAAAAAATTCACGGTAGAACCGGTGCCAACACCCACGACATCATCTTGCTGAATATATTTTATTGCCGCTTGAGCTACAGCTTGCTTCAACGCATCTTGATTCATGTGTTTTTCCTGGCGCAGTATCCTATACCGCTTCTTTGTTTGTTAAGACTATTTAACCGTTCAGACACTTCACTAGTCAGGCACAAGTGGTTGAACGCTTACAATTTAAGTGACGAGGATCCCGTTATATTTCAATAATGCATCTACCTTTGGCGGCCGACCTCGAAACTTAATAAATAAATCCATGGGTTCCGCCGCACCACCACTTTCCAGCAGAGTATGTAAAAATTCTTCACCTGTTTTTCGATCGAAAATGCCGTGCTCTTCAAATTTGGAAAAAGCATCACATGCCAACACCTCAGCCCACTTATAACTATAATAACCTGCCGAGTACCCTCCAGCAAAAATATGGGAAAATCCATGTTGAAAACGATTAATTTCTGGAACCGCATAAACAAATAGGTTGCGGCGTACCTCATCTAAAACATGTTGAACTTGATTTTTTTGCTGAGGATCAAATTCTAAATGTAATCTAAAGTCAAACAAGGCAAATTGCAGTTGTCTTATCATTCCCATCGCAGATTGAAAATTTTTGGCTTTGATTAATTTATTAAATAATTCCTCTGGCAGAGGTTCATGCGTCTTATAATGCCGAGCGATTAAGTCAACGCCAGGTTTTTCCCAACACCAGGATTCCATAAATTGACTGGCAATTTCTACTGCATCCCAAGGAATGCCATTAATACCTGAGAGATCGCTATAATCTATTGTGGTTAACAAGTGTTGCAATGCATGGCCAAATTCATGAAACAAGGTATTGACATCATCGTGGGTGAATAAGGCCGGATCAGTTCCAACTGGCGCATTAAAGTTACAGGTCACAAATGCGATGGGTGTTTGAATGGCGCCATTGGCTAGCTTACGCCTAACACGGCAATCATCCATCCATGCACCACCGCGCTTGCCGGTACGTGCATAAAGATCTATGTAGAAGTGGCCGCGCAAATTACCCTTTTCATCGCTGATGGAGAATAGGCGCACCACTGGATTCCAGACATCAGGATTTTTGACCTCTTTAACTTGCATACCATAAATGCGCTCGACAATAGCAAATAAGCCGTTTACCACATTGTCTTCAGGGAAAAAGGGACGAAAATCTTCTTTTGCTACCGCATATTCCTGTTGACGTAATTTCTCGCTGTAATAACCAATATCCCAGGCCTGCAAGGCGTCAATACCATGTTCTTTTTGAGCGAAATTAGATAATTCTGTAAATTCTCTTTGTGCTTGTTGCAGGCTAGCTGTGGATAGCTGTTGTAGGAACTCCAAGACGGTTTTAGGTGTTTTGGCCATTTTAGTAGCTAAAGAATATTCGGCTGCATTGGCAAATCCCAATAACTGAGCCATTTCTAGTCTAACTCGCAAAATCTGTTCTAACACTGCGCTATTATCCCATTTTCCTGCATTGGGCCCCCGGTCTGATGCGCGGGTGACATAAGCAATATACATCTCTCGACGCAACTCTCGCGAGTCGGCATGCTCCATAATGGCTAAGTAGGAAGCCATATCAAGGGTAAACAACCAACCTTGTTGCTGTTTCTGTTCCGCTGCCTGCTTAGCTGCTGCGATGGCATGTTGTGGAATACCGGATAACTCCGCTGCATCCGTCACCAATTTATTCCAACCTTGGGTTGCATCTAAAAGGTGCTCTTCAAATTGGGTTGTCAATTGCGACAATTCTTTATCCAACTCTGCAAAACGGGCTTTGGGATGCGACTCCAAATGCACTCCAGATAAGCGAAAATCCCGCAGCATATGTTCAATGACTTTTTTCTGAGCCTGGTCTAGGCTGGCATATTGCTCGCCTTCAGCAATTGCTTGTATGGCCTTATAAAGATCAGTATTTTGATGAATTTCCATACCGAACTCTGACAGCAAAGGCAAGCAAACTCTATAAATCTTGCGCAGCTGCTCAGAATTAGCCACTGAATGTAAGTGCTTTACGGGGGACCAAAATAGATGTAGCTCATCCCCCATATCTTCAAGTGGACCTAGCAGGTTATTCCAGCTATAAAGCTTCGATTGCGCCAAAAGATCGGCAAGCTGTCTGCGATGGCGACTTAACATCTCGGTCAGCTCAGTTTCCACTGTATCAAGATTAATTCGACTGAAGGCTGGAAATTCGGCTTTCGCAAGTGGTGGGATACTGGTAGTTTCTTGCTGTAACATAAAAATTACTCCCTTTTACTTGTTAAGGAACGCGGTCGGAAGGGAAGTGGATTGTCATCTTGAATAATAAGCTGTCATCCTGAGCGCACTGAGCCGCGACTGTTAGGGAGCGTATCTTCTCCAATAAACGCTCCCTAACGGTCGCGGCTCGGTAGATCCCGGATTCCTAAAGACCTATCAGCTGTTAAAATTCTTTTCCACAAAATCCCAATTGACTAAGTGCCAGAAATTATCAACATATTTAGGACGGTCATTGCGGGTATCAATATAGTATGCGTGCTCCCAAACGTCACAGGTTAACAAAGCAGTTTTGTCATCAATCATAGGCGTTGCAGCATTTGACGTACTATAGATTTCTAATGAGCCATCGGCGTTTTGTGCCAGCCAACCCCAACCGGAACCAAACTGATTAATGGATGTCGTGGTCAATTTTTCTTTAAAAGCAGAAAAAGATCCAAAAGTGTCCTTAATAGCATCCAGCAAGTCCCCTTTGGGTTCACCACCCCCACCAGGTTTCATGCAATGCCAATAAAACGTATGATTCCAAACCTGAGCTGCATTATTAAAAATCCCTCCTGAAGATTTAGTGATAATTTCTTCCAGGGAAAGGTTGGCAAAGGGAGTATTTTCAATCAGACCGTTAAGCTTAGTTACGTAGGCTTGATGGTGTTTTCCATAATGATATTCCAGGGTTTCTTTGGAAATATAAGGTGCTAGTGCATCGAGCGCATAAGGCAATTTGGGTAATTCGAAAGCCATTGGTGTTCCTCCATAGGTGGTTGTGCATTAACGTGCAAATGTTATGATCCCCAGCTAAGGCTCTGTTAAACAATAATTTATAGATTTCAGGAGGGCATCACTCTTGAGAGGCATTTTAGTATAATGGATGGGGATCAAAATGCTTACTAAGAAGTCTAGTGTTCAACGCTTGATAATGTCAAGTAAGGTTAATTTGTCTTTAACTCTCTAACTATACATAAATACGAATTTATGGTAGAATCTTAAACATATTGATGGATTAACTTTGCCCGAATCCGTCATTACTTTTAACCTCAATTATTTGTATAAACAACAATAGCTCAAGAATCAGAATCATTTATTATACCTTAACCATATTTACTAAATTTTTAGGAGAATATTCATGTTAGTTTGTAGAAAAGCCCCAGATTTTAAGGCGCATGCGGTACTGTCAAATGGTACCATCGACGATCAATACTGCCTTAGCGATAAGATCCGCGGTAAATATGGTTTAATCTTCTTTTACCCCCTAGATTTCACCTTCGTGTGCCCAACTGAATTAATTGCCTTGAATAACCGCATTGAAGAATTTAAACAACGTAACGTGGAAGTCATTGCTATCTCCGTTGACTCAGCCTACACCCATCAAGCATGGCGCAATACACCCGTTAATAAAGGCGGTATTGGACACGTACAATATTCCTTAGTTGCTGATTTAAAACATGAAATTTCCCACGCTTACGGCGTAGAACATCCTGAAGCCGGCCTGTCCTTACGTGGCACCTTCTTGATAGATAAACAAGGCATAGTACGCAGCCAAATCATAAATGATGCACCTATTGGCCGTAGCATTGACGAAATTATTCGATTAATAGACGCTCTACAGTTCCATGAAACCAATGGTGACGTTTGTCCTGCCGGGTGGGAGAAAGGCAGAACAGGGCTGAAAGCTTCGGCTGAAGGCGTAGCCACTTATCTCGCGGAAAATGCTGAAGGGTTGTAAGAAGAGTTGGTTGGATCAAAAAGAAGCCCAATCTGGCTTGTTCAGATTGGGCTTTTTTGTTTCATTTTGATCATTCTACCCGAGTGCCACTAGAAGCTGCCCCCTTCCTAACCTGCCCCCGCAAGCGGGGGCAGGTTAGGAAGGGGGCAGCTTCTAGTGGCATCCTGTCTTCGCGACTAAAATGTTTCAATAATTCAGCCACTTCCAAGACGGGGGCCCTAAAGCAACTGCCACTCCGCCATCTCCCCCGCGCGTAATGGCACCAGTCGCTCTTCCCCAAAAGCTAAGGTTTGCGGAATAAGCCACGGCTTTTTGATTAATGTAACCAGCTCACTATTCCGTGGCAACCCATAGAAATCAGCCGCATTAAAACTCGCAAATCCCTCTAATTTATCTAGCGACCCAGCTGACTCAAATACTTGGGCATAAAGCTCAAGCGCCGCATGCGCCGAATAAATACCCGCACAACCACAAGCATTCTCTTTTGTTGCTAATGCATGTGGCGCACTATCTGTTCCGAGAAAAAACTTCTTATTACCACTGGTTGCAGCAGCGATTAATGCCAACTGATGGCGATGACGCTTTAGTACAGGCAGACAGTAATAATGAGGTTTAATACCGCCTGCCAGTAAATCATTTCGGTTTAATAATAAATGGTGCACTGTGATAGTGGCTGCTACGTTTTTAGGTGCTAGAGCGACAAATTTCACAGCATCTTCCGTGGTTATATGCTCCATAATCATTCGCAATTGCGGAAACCGTTCCATTAACGTATGCATCTGTTCCAAAAAATATTTTTCCCGATCAAAAATATCTATATGGGGATTATTGGATTCTCCATGGATTAACAATGGCAACTCACATTCCTGCATAACCTCCAAAGCCGGGTAGACCTTTTCCAGATCGCTGACACCCGCCTCAGAATGGGTTGTGACGCCCGCAGGATAAAGTTTTACTCCAATTACCCCTGAATGCTTAGCTGTTTCAATTACCTGTGGACTCAGAGTATCAGTAAGATACAACGTCAGCAGTGGCTGAAAAATCTTACCGCGTGGGATCATCTTGATAATCCTCTCCCTATAATCCAATACTTGCTGCAGCGTAGTTAACGGCGGCTTCAAATTGGGCATGATAATGGCTCTTGCAAATTGTCGAGCAGCATCAGCTACAGTCGTCTTTAAATAAATGCCATCACGTAAATGCAAATGAGCATCGTCAGGCTTAATCAAAGTGATTTGTTGCATAGAATTCCTAGAAGGGGGCTCTTGAGCAAATGATAAAGTATATCTTAGTTTATCGATCTGAAGTAAAGTTCAAAACTATCTTAAAAAAATTAAAAAATTAGTTGCTTTACCTACTTTTAATCAATATTATGCCAGGTTCTTACGGATAAAGAATTTATAAAAAACTAGCAAATGGACGGCTTCCCCAAGACAACTTCCCACTTAGGAGCCTGCGTATGCAATATAATAAAATATTAGCCCTCGCTATAGGTATTTGCCTATTAGAATCATCGCCAGCCCTGGCTTCGACATCCAATGTTTCGGAAGCAGATTTGGCAAATGCCCTTCAGAAATTGACTGCGCAGACAGAACAATTACAGCAGGAAGTCACCACCCTTAAAACAGAGCTTAAGCAAGTTAAACAATCCAAGCAACAACCTAAACAAACGGTTGTTAAAGAAGTGGTAGTAAACAGAGCTCCCGTTTCACGCTATACCTACGCAGCCCAAAGAATGGCTGAAGCCGACAACGCTTCTGGTACGTTCGTGGCCGGCCCCAATATTACTCATACGGCCAGTGGCGCTGTTTCAGGATATCACCCAGGTCAACTGATCAGCTCGACAGTAGCAGTAAACCATATTGGCCAGCCTATTCTTAGCGTCGAAGAACAAGACAATCAGGAAAGAACCGCTGATATTAAATATCTTCTGGGCTCTACTGTATTAACTTCCCCCGTCCTTAACATTCACTCGGCCTATGATGCATCTGATTTAGTAGTCAATCAGTCCACCATGAATGAAGACTTACGCTTTTTGCAACAGCGCCAAACTTTGGAAGCCTTAGTGGGTACCGAAAATCTTCCCTCACAAAGACGGCCGCAGTTGTTTTTAAGTGGTAAAGTGGAACCTCAATTTATCTATTTTGATCCCTTTGGCGGCCCCGCTTCTACTGCTATTGACGTAGGTTCTGCAGAATTTGACGTATTAGCTGAAGCCAGCCCGTGGGCTTATGGCTTCATGTCCTTCAATTTCGAAACCAACCCGCTTAGAAACCCGGAGACACTGGGCTCTGGTAATCCTATCAATAATTCCCGCGTCTTTTTAAAACGCGGCTTCATTACTATTGGTAACCTTGATAGATCACCTTTTTATTTTAGTATGGGGCAAGAATACGTTCCTTTTGGTAATTATTCTTCTTATATGTTATCTAACCCTGATACCTTATCAGAGGGGCGTATCAATGCCAGAGCAGCCGTGCTGGGCTTCTTTCACGATGGGTTATATCTGTCAACTTATGCACTCAACGGCGCCGCCAATACTGAAGACGGATTTGATGCCAATCATGTTTATGAATGGGGAGCTAATGCTGGATATAAATTTACCTCAACCAATGGGTTTTACGGGGCTGATTTTGGTGCAGGCTTTGTCAATAATATAGCCGAAGCTCAAGGTTATCAGCTTACTGGATTAGGTTCGGGGTCATTCCAGGGATTTTCAGCACATCCTGACACCGAAAACTTAGTGCACCCAGTAGGAGGCTTTGATGCCCATTTCAATGGAAGTATTGGCAATTTCAGTACTGAAGATGAATTTGTAACTGCTGTCGAGGAATTCTCTGAGCAGGATCTCACTTTCAATGGCGATGGTGCACAACCTAGCGCCCTGCATATCGAAGGCGATTATACTATCAAGAATATTTTCGATACGAATCGAAATTTGGCTATTTTCCTAGCTTATGATCATAGCTGGCAGTCACTGGCATTAAATATACCAAAAAATAGTTATATTGGCGGCTTGAGCACTTCCATCTGGAAGAACACCATTGAGGCAATTGAGTTCCGTCATGATACTAATTACTCCTCCTCGGATACTGCCAGCGGGATTTGTGATCCCACCGGAGATGGTGATGTAACCACTTGCCCCGTCCTTGTATTGGGTCCAAGACAAAACCAGATCATTGCACAAATTGGGGTATACTTCTAAGCCCTATTAAAATACAGCCCTGCATTTTATTGGCTCAGGATGAGCCAATAAAAAGGGTTGTATCTTCTATTATCCCCTCAACGATATTTACTCCTTCACCTTAGGCACTGTAAAACAATAACATTGGCTGTCATTCTGAATGTAGTGAAGGATGACAGCCAATGTTATTGTTTTACAGAACCTTAAGCTCTCCTTACTACATTATCTCAAAAACTGATGTGCTATACTGTTCTATGCTAAATCTTAGGCTGGCTATTTGCTCAGCTGGATTCTGTCTTATTGGGAGCAATCTATGAAGAAAATGGTGCTATTAATTTTCACATTACTTTTAACTGCTTGTAATGACCCAAAAGCCTTAAATTCGCAAAATTTTCAAAATGCTTTAAATCAAAATTTTATGCAGAAAGAGGGCGCTTGTACCCAAGTTCAAAAATTCCCTCTGGATGTCGTAGAAAACCTGGTTGATGAAGACACTAATAGAGAATTAAATGCTCTAGAAAAAGTAGGACTTGTTGTATCAGTAGAACAACAAAAACCTATAGTCTCCATAGGCGACCTTTCAATGCAGGTAAAAGTTCGTCACTATGAATTAACTGAAAATGGTAAAAAGTTTTATCAGCCAATACCCCAGGCAGACAATTTTGCAAAGCTTTGCTTTGCAGGTATGCGAGTAGACAAAATAGTCGAATGGACGGAACCCGTCGCCGCTTCTGGCGAAATGGTCACCACTGTAACCTATACCTATAAACTGGTAGATATAGCTGACTGGAGCAAAAATCCTGAGATTCAGAATGTATTTCCGGCCATCAAGAATATTATTTCTGATGCCTCAAAACGTCAGCTGCGGCAATTTCTCCACCTAACTAATAATGGTTGGAAGGTGACTTAATTTAGGAGTTAGGTGTGTTAACGGTACCAGAATATGGTGAGTAAAAAAAATAACAGGCTTTCTTTCTTAAAAGCCTTAGTCAAGGCTCCAGCGACTATAGGTGCTATTACGCCAAGTTCTCATTTCTTAGGAAAAGAAATGGCCGCCCATATTTGCTATCAGCCAGGTGAAGTTATTGTAGAATTGGGAGCCGGTACGGGAGTTGTCACTGAAGCATTGTTGCGAGTGGGAGTAAGCCCGGAAGATTTGATAGTGATTGAATTTTCTCACGCCTTTGCTATCCAGTTACGGTTAAAATTTCCAAAGCTTCATATTATTGAAGGCGATGCCGCTGAGTTGCTGAATCTATTGCAAAAGGTCTCTAAGCCGGTGCGGTCTATCATCTCTAGCCTACCCCTGCGCACACTACCAAAATCAAAAACTGAAACGATTTTACAACAGATCACCATTGCTTTAGCACCGCATGGCAGATATATCCAATTTACTTATAATTTGAAAATTAGTGATTATCCTGCTCTTAGCAATTATCACCGTATTTTATCCAAAATAATCTGGCGTAATTTGCCACCAGCACGGGTGGATGTCTGGGAAGCTTAAGGGTTGGCTGTTGTCCTGAGCACACCGAGCCACGACCGTTAGGGAGCGTTTAAAGCTGCTCCAATAAACGCTCCCTAACGGTCGCGGCTCGGTATGCTCAGGATGACAGCTAATCAGGAGGCAGCACAAAAACCCCCTATCATCACTGCCGGAAATTTCTTATATTTGCAGGCATACTTTGAAAATTGCTGCGAAAAGGATTGATGTCGAGCCCGCCTCGCCGGGTATAACGCGCATAAACTGAAAGCTTTTCCGGGGCACATTGGCGCATGATATCCATGAAAATCTGCTCTATACATTGCTCATGCAAATCTTGATGCTCGCGAAAAGAAATTATGTATTTTAATAACCCTACATGATTAATTTTGCGCCCATGATAACTTATTAAAATGCTGGCCCAATCTGGCTGACCTGTTACCAGGCAATTAGATTTTAACAGGTTCGAATACAATGTCTCCTCGACCATAATGGGCTCGCTGCTAAGAAATCCCGGTTCAGGCGAAAAACTAGAAATTTCTACTGGTAAATCATCGAGGTAGGTAGCTGAGAATTCCTGCAAACTTTGTACTGGTTTAAATGGAGGTAATATAAGATTTACTCGAACGCTCATACCTGTAGCACTAGAGAGGTCTTGCTGTAACACAGTCTTTAATTCAGTTTCACTTTTGAAAGGTGTTTGATTCAGAGAATTTAAATATAGCTTAAATGATTTGGATTCTATGAGGCACTTAGATTGGGATGAAAAGTAAAATTCTGCCATGGCAACTCTAGGTTTGCGAGTAGCCTGTTCAAGCCAGGATAATTCATAGGCATTCCATATATCCACACCTTCGAAAGGTAATGGTTCAGTAATCCCCATTTCAACTCGTCTCGTGCTTCGATCAATAGGAAATAGCAAGGAGGGTGAGTAGGTCGATATATAAGGGACATTTTTACCTAAAGGTAATTTTTCTGAAGTAGTATCCAGCATGACTTATCTCCTTCGTAAGCAGTATTTGTAACTTTTAACACTGTCCACTTAAATTAACAAACAGCGCCTATGTAAGCTGCTTGACTTAAACAACTAACATGTTAGCCTATAAGCTAGCAGCTATTACACACTCTTCGCAACAAAGTCGAAGCAGGTCTATTGATTTAAACAAGGATTTTAACGTGAAATTAACCCAAATTATATCCGCAATTACAATATCCGGCGCCTTAACTTTTAGCGCTACAGCACTGGCACAGAATTCAAGCCCTTTTTCACCCGATCAGGTAGCTCAAATCAAACAGGTTGTTCATGATTATCTCGTAGGGAACCCTCAAGTTCTGGTAGAAGCCTCTCAAGCATTGCAAAAGCAAGAGTTGCAAAAAGTGGAACAAAAAGCGCAGTCCGCAATTTCCGATAATGCTAAAATCATCTTTGATGATCCTGCCAGCCCTGTGAGTGGAAACCCCAAGGGAGATGTTAGTGTAGTTGAATTTTTTGACTATCAATGTCCGCATTGCAAAGATATGGAGGCGGTCCTTGATAAAATTCGCACTTCTGACCCCAATGTGCGCATCATTTTTAAAGAATTACCTATCTTTGGCAGTAGCTCACGCGACGCTGCTCTAGCCGCATTAGCAGCTAATTTGCAGGGCCCAGATGCTTATTTAAAATTGCATAACGCACTGCTTCTGGAAACAAATCCTTTGACTAAAGATAAAATCATGCAAATTGCTAAATCTGCGGGCATTAATATAGACAAGCTCAGCAAAGACATGAAGAGCGATGCACTGCAAAAACAGATTGATGACAATTTTAAACTAGCTCAGAATCTCGGGCTAATGGGAACACCAACTTTCATTATCAGCAAATGGCAGATCGGAAATAACAACAACTCCGTACAAAACGCTGCTTTTGTACCCGGGGTAGTGACTGTAGAAAACTTACAGGATCTGATTGCTCAAGCCCGTAAGCAATAAACGATTGTGAGCCTATGTCATGCCAATGCAAGTTGGTATGACAAAGACTTATTTAATTTTCTCTTCTCTAAATAGAACATGTTTTCTGACGACCCAATCATATTTTTTGAGCACCAGCTTCTCTGTAGAAGTTTTTTTGTTCTTTGTGGTGGTGTAAAAAACACCCGTTTTGGCTTCAGAAACTAATTTAATAATATCGCGCACGGTATTTCTCAATTTTTTTCATAAATAAAATCCACACGTTCAGCTTGGTGTGTGGGTACCTGGATATTTCAGTCACATAAAAGTATTGAATAAAATTCTGATATCTTTTCTTAATGGTATCTGACTCCCAGACGTATTCTGGCGGCTGGAAATCACAACTATATAATCTATTTTTCAGATTTTTCTAAAATTTCTTTAATAACGTGTTCAATTCCCAATTTATCAATAGTTCGCATTCCCTTGGTAGAAACGCGCAATTTTACAAATCGTCCTAAGCTTTCAACCCAGAAACGATGAGTTTGCAAATTGGGCAGAAAACGACGCTTGGTCTTATTATTGGCATGTGACACATTATTCCCTGTTCTGGGGCCCTTTGCGGTCACTATACAAACCTTAGACATAATTCCACCTCTCTAAACAAAAGGGTTACTATATACCAAAATACTTTATACTTTGCAATCGCATTTGTAATCAATAGAAGATTTATTTTTTTAAGTCTTAATAAATCCATAAGAAAAGATTGTTATTCTTTTAAGTAAGGAAGATAGACTCAATTGTACTATCTCGATTTTATTAGTGGTCGGGGTGATAGGATTCGAACCTACGGCCTCTGCTTCCCGAAAGCAGCGCTCTACCAAGCTGAGCTACACCCCGATTAAAATGAAACTGAAACGGCCGAAAAGAAAAACAGTGTAATTCAAGCCAAATGGCGATGCAATGATCATAAGTTGATAGTTAATTATAAGATCTTTTCCGCTCTATAAATACTTAATATTAGCAAATAATTCCATCATTTGTCAGATTTTATAGCTTAAAAATACTTAAATTTTGTAAAATTTACCCTGGGATACATTGCAAACACTATAAATTACTGCTAATCTTATTATTATTAGGCAACTTAGTGAGGTTATATGCGCGTTTTATTGGTAGAAGATGACGAACTTTTAGGCGATGGCGTGCGAGTTGGGTTAATGCAGTTCGGATATGTGGTTGACTGGGTAAAAGACGGACAAACGGCCCTACAAGCTATTTTATCTGAAACATTTGATACTATTGTACTCGATCTAGAACTGCCAAAACGATCTGGCCTGGATGTATTAAAAGCAGCTCGATCCAAGAATATTAACACTCCAGTGTTAATTCTCACAGCAAGAGAACTGGTTGAGGACCGCGTCAAAGGGCTGGATGCTGGCGCCGATGATTATCTAGTCAAACCTTTCGACCTGGGTGAACTATCCGCTCGCATACGCGCCCTGCAACGCCGCACAGCTTCTCGCGCAGAGCCCATGATCACTTTTGGTGAAATAACCTTAGACCCCGCGTCCCGTACTGCCTTCCTTAGTGGAGAAGCGATGATTCTTTCGCGCAGGGAATTTGCATTATTGCATAAACTTTTAGAAAATATTGGTCGAGTATTATCGCGCGAACAGCTAACCCAGACCCTTTATGGTTGGGGCGATGAGATTGACAGTAACGCTCTTGAAGTGCATATACATAACCTTCGCAAAAAATTTGGCCATAACTTGATCCGTACCATAAGAGGCGTTGGCTACGTCGTTGAAAAAGGAAAATGACCACATCAATCCGCAATTTTCTTGTTACCAATTTACTGCTCTGCGTTATTTTCATTACTTCCTTGAGCCTGCTTACTAATCTGTTTCTGGAAAACAGGGATCTTCAGTCTCATCTAGATAGTAAATTAACTCAGTCAGCTCTGGCCATTCAGGCTTTTATGAGCCAATCGAATACACCTGTCGAAGTGCATGCTATTCAACAACAGATCAATTCACTTTCTACCGGACCTTATCCCTTTGCTCTACATCAGTTTAGTAAAGCAAAAAATGGTAATCATGAGGCCTTTGGGTTCCGAGTTCTCGATAAAGATCAAAAGCTATTATTGCGGTCCGCAACTCCCATGCCTGAGTCTTTCGATAATTCTCCCTTAGGATTGTCACAAGCTTTTAGTGGAAATTCTGCTTGGAGAATTTTTGTTACTACAGATCCCAGCAGCAACATAAGAGTCATTGTTGGAGAGAAATATAATTTCCGTAACCTTCTGGCGGGACACGTTTCACAAGAGTCATTTTTTGTAATGCTTATGAGCTATCCCTTCTTAGGATTGCTGATTTGGATTATCATAAGTCGCGGCTTAAGTAGCCTACGCAAAGTTTCTGCCGAAGTGCAACTAAGGGCACCCGACCACTTAGAACCCATTGATTCAACGCAAGTTCCCGTGGAAATAAAGGCTATCGTTGAAGAATGGAACAAATTATTTGCCAGGCTGCAGGATGCTTTCGGTCGAGAAAAACGTTTCGCAGCAGATGCAGCTCATGAATTAAAAACCCCACTTGCCGCACTCAAAGCTCATACTCAAGTCGCCTTAAATGCCACTAATGAAGCAGAACGTGATGCTGCCCTGCGTAAAATCCTGACCGGTGTTGATCGCAGTGCCCACGTCGTACAACAATTACTGACCTTAAGTCGCATGGGACATGGTTTAGCCCTAGAGCACACTGGCGCCGTCAATATCGTCAAACAAGCACAGGAGGTCATCGCTGAATTAGCCCCAGAGGTTCTTGATAAAGATAGTGAAATCGAGCTGATCTCCCCTGATAAAGAGCCCATTATTCAGGGACACTCAACCGCAATTGCCATTCTAATCAGAAATCTGGTGGATAACGCCATTCGTTATACCCCCACAGGTAGCTTTGTACAGGTAATTATCGAAGAAAATGCTGATAAAGTGCGACTAAAGGTAATTGACAATGGCCCAGGCATACCTGAGCACTTGCGCTCCCAAGTATTTGAACGGTTTTTTAGAGTATTAGGTAATAAAGGCTCCGGCAGTGGACTCGGCTTAGGAATAGTGCAGCAAATTGCCGAGGTTCACCGTGCCATTATTTCCTTGGAGACTCCACCCAGCGGTCATGGTTTGCAGGTGACCGTGGCGTTTCCCAAGGCTTAGAGACAGGATCGACCCCTATTTATTTAAAGTATCTTTACTGTCGAGAAAGATTAAATAAAAGCGCCACCAGAAACTGCCCCATCCTAACCTTCCCCCGCAAGCGGAGGAAGGGACTTGCTCGAGCTAATATGAGAGTAGGTGCATAACTTAACTTATTCTGCCCAACCAGTCCCTTCCCCCGCTTGCGGGGGAAGGTTAGGATGGGGGCAGTTTCTAGTGGCAACCCTTCTGTAACCGCACAGTATAAGGCACAGCGGCCCCCATGGATCAAGCCCCTAACAAAACCATCACCCTCCTCACAGCCAATCAACGGCTAGCAGCTTTTTTACGCCAACAATATGATAGCCTGCAACAATCACTGGGGCTAATTACCTGGCCGAGCCTGGACTGTCTACCCCTCAATCGCTGGATTATTCGGTTATTCGATACCCTCACCGACAGCCACTTGATTTTAAGTGAGGCACAAGAGCTAGCATTGTGGGAAAAAATCATTACTGCGGCACTGGATAATACCGATAATGCTTTTATTCTGTTACGTCCATTTGCCGTTGCTCAAACTGCCAGAGATGCTTGGCATTTATTAAAGCAATGGCGATTGCCACTATCCCTACTAAAAGACTCCCCATCGGAAGATATCCAGCATTTTTATCAGTGGGCTCAAAACTTCGTCGCAGTATGTGAAACTGAGCAATGGATAGATCACAGTGAATGTACAGAAATACTCATCAAAGCCCTCACAAGAAAGCACCTCTTATTGCCGCAACACCTGATTTTATCCGGTTTTGAAGAGATTTCACCGCAAATTTCACAATTGTCCAAAGCACTCTCCAGCCACTGTCAGATACATTGGCACCTGCCGACAGAATCCTTGTGGGAGCTAATTAATGCTATCCAAAAAGAGAAAAAAATAGAGGTCGAGGTCACTGTCAAAAAAACAGAGTTGAAACGTCTTGCCTTATCAGATCCTCATCATGAACTTCAGGCAATGGCGCTCTGGGCAAGAAAAGAACTTAAACAAAATCCCAAACTAACAGTAGGTTGTGTGGTACCAGAACTAAATACTTTGCGTCCGAAAGTAGAGCGTATTTTTACAGAGGTATTCACCAATCATGCGCCAGAATTCTCGAGCGACATCACGCAATACTCTCTGAACCTCAGCCATGATTTAGCCGCCCCCTTATCAACATTGCCTTTTAATATATCAGCTGGCATTTCCTTTTATAAATATCCACTGATACATACCGCCATCTATATCCTGCAACTCGCCGATGCAGAAGTAAATATCGAACAATTCAGCCTCCTGCTGCGCTCCCCATTTATTGGCGGCAGCGAGCAAGAGCAAATTCCACGAGCTATTCTTGATATAGCCTTGCGCCAACCGGGTGAACGTTATTTAACGCTGGAAAATGTAATAGCACTCTGTACAAATCACGGACAATGCTCGCTGTGGTTGCAGCAGCTGACAGCCTATTTATCTGTAATACAAAATCCGTTTCTATTTTCTCAAGCTGCTCCTGGCACAAAAAACGAATCATCGCAATCCGTGGTTATGAGTTCCTATTATTTACCTAGCGTTTGGGCAAACTATTTTGTCCGGCTGTTAACAACCATGGGTTGGCCTGGTGAACGCAGTTTGAATAGTGCTGAATTCCAACAACACCAACGCTGGCAGACCTTACTCACTGAATTCACCACTTTGGATCTAGTGGTTAAAAAACCTATTAGCTTTATAACAGCCGTCAAGCAGCTGCAAATTTTAGCACAGCAAACTTTATTTCAACCGCAATCAATGAATGCTCCTGTGCAGGTATTAGGCACCCTTGAAGCCTCAGGCATTCAGTTTGACCGGCTCTGGGTAATGGGCATGAATGACGAGTATTGGCCTAAACCACCCAACGCCAATCCATTTATTCCCATAGCCCTGCAACGCAAATTTAACATGCCGCATTCCTCCGCAGAGCGTGAACTTAACTTCAGCAAAAAATTGCTGGATCGTTTCAGTGTTAGTGCTGAGCAAGTGATTTTCAGTTATAGCCAACGCTCGGAAGATACCCCCCTACATATGAGCGCACTCATTAACCCTGCGCAGGAAATTTCGCTACTGGATTTGCTCGACCCCGTGCCGCCTGTATCCTATGACGATCGACAGTTAGAACCCGTTCACGATGAATATGCACCTTCGGTGGGCCTTGCTGATTCGATCCGCGGCGGCGCCAGTATCTTAAAAGATCAAGCTGCATGTCCCTTTCGAGCCTTCGCCAGAATCCGCCTTGGCGCTGCCAAGTTACCGCCAACCACTACTGGGCTTTCACCGATCGAGCGTGGCACCTTCTTACATGAGATATTAGATCAGTTGTGGAATGTTTTGGATAACCACGATACTTTATGCCGTTATAGTGAAGACAAACTCACTGCATTAATCCAGGAAACTGTGTCGCGAGTACTAATTAAAAAAGCCCGACGGCGACCATTTTCGCTTAAAAATCGCTTTATCGCAGTTGAGACCCAACGCTTAACACAACTCATTTCACAGTGGTTACAATTAGAGAAACAACGACCATTTTTTCGTGTCACCGGTCGCGAGACGGTTCGGCAAATTAATTTTGCTGGCTTAGCATTGCAACTTCGTATTGACCGTGAGGATGAATTAGCCGACGGATGTCGGGTAATAGTCGATTACAAAACGGGGCAGCCCCGTATTGACGATTGGTTTGGCCAACGTCCCAGTGACCCACAATTACCCCTGTATTGCTTGACCAGCGAATACCCAGTAGCTGGTATAATATTCGCCCAAGTTCGCACCGCACAATTGCAGTTCAAAGGAATTAGTGCGATAGAAACAGGCATTATGGGTGTTAAGCCTATCGCCTTATTGAACAATGAACACTCCAGTGCAGACTGGACAACTTTTCAGTTACAGCAACGCGAGATATTAGAGCAATTAGCTAATGACTTTTTACAGGGTAAAGCTGCGGTTGATCCAAAAAATGGCGAAGAAACTTGTAGAAATTGTGAATTGCAAATGTTATGTCGAATACATGAGGGCTAGGCATTGACCATCATCGATCAACCCCAACGTCAGCGTGCCCTAGATCCCACTGCCTCATTTATAGTGCAGGCCCCAGCAGGTTCCGGCAAAACTGAATTATTGGTGCGCCGCTTTCTGGTGTTACTTGCCCACACCCCATATGCACCTGAAGAAATCGTAGCAATTACCTTTACCCGTAAAGCGGCCAGTGAAATGCGCCACCGCATTTTAATTGCATTGCATAGGGCAACCCAAACGCCCCCTGAAGATCCGCAAGCTTTGCATACCTGGACGCTAGCGCGTGCTGCACTAGAACAAGACCAAAAGCAGCAGTGGAATTTACTCGACAATCCACAGCGACTGCGCATTCACACTATTGATGCACTGTGTCTGAGTTTAACACGGCAAATGCCCTTACTATCTGGTTTCGGCGCGATGCCACAAACGCTGCCTGACGCCAAAGACTGCTATTTGCAAGCAGCCCGAATGTTATTGGCTAACCTAGAAGAAGAGGAAGAAACTGCCACCTCGCAGTCTTTAGCGCATTTATTGCTACACCTGGATAATCGCATTGACGAGGTGGAAGAATTACTGGTAGCGATGTTGTCACGTCGTGATCAGTGGTTACCTTATCTAATAGTACACCGTAAAAACCGCACATCTCGCGATTTTCGCCAAATCCTCGAAGCGGGTTTGCAACACGTTGTGACTGAAAATTTAATCGCTTGTCATCAAGAGTTACCTACAGAGTACCGCGATGAAATACTCACCCTGTTGCGGTATGCCGCGCACAATTTATTGGCAGACAACTTAACCAACGTCACCACCCAGTGCGTAAACTTATCCAGTTTTCCTGATCCCTCTCCTGAAAACCGCGATACCTGGCTGGCTATTACCCAGTTATTTTTGACTACAGAAAATAATTGGCGCGTAGCTGTTGATAAAAGAATCGGGTTTCCTGCTAATAATCAAACCATGAAAAAACGGTTGCAAAGCCTACTGGCTGAGCTCAGTCCTCATGAGTCCTTACGGCGCAAGTTCCAGGCCCTGCGGGAATCTCCACCGCCCCACTATACGAACACACAATGGAAAATACTGGAAATTCTGGCTGAGTTATTACCCTTGTTGGTTGCACACTTAAACATCATTTTCCGAGAACGGGGTGTGGTAGATTTTAATGAAATCGCCATGGCAGCGTTACGCGCTTTGGGTGATGCCGAAGCGCCCACCGAATTAGCTTTAATTCTCGATTATCAAATTAAACATTTACTAGTTGATGAATTCCAAGACACCTCTACTACTCAGTACCGCCTGCTAGAAAAATTGACCGCCGGTTGGCAATCTGGCGATGGCCGAACCCTTTTTTTAGTTGGTGATCCTATGCAATCGATCTATCGATTTCGTGAAGCGGAAGTCGGTTTATTTTTAAAAGCTCAGCAAGAAGGATTAGGTGCAATACCTCTCGAACCATTACAGCTCAAGGCTAATTTCCGCTCCTCACCGACAATAGTCAACTGGATTAATACGCAATTCTGCAGCCTATTTCCTGTCACTATCGATATTAGTTCCGGTGCAGTTGCCTTCAACTCCTCCGTCGCTGCAAAGACAGATGCATCTTCATCGGAAATTATCATACATACTTTATTGGAAAAAAATAATTCACTAGCGGCAGAAAAAATTTTAGAAATAATTTCAAGGGAGCAATCGCAGAACCCGCAACACAGCATCGCTATTTTAGTACGCTCCCGATCGCATTTAATGAATATTCTTCCTCTGCTGAAAAGAAATAATATACCTTTTAATGCAGTAGAAATTGAAGCACTAGCTAAACAAAGCATTGTGCATGATCTGTTAGCACTAACCCGTGCATTACTACATTTAGGAGATCGGCTTGCCTGGTTGGCATTATTGCGTGCACCGTGGTGCGGTTTACAATTAGCCGATTTATATGCTCTTGCCAGCACCAACCACACCACACCGTTGTGGGAAACATTAAAAAATTTTTATAACCAACCTGGCTCCGAAAAGTTAAACCTGAGTACTGATGGGCAACAACGACTGTTGCATTTAACTGCAGTGATGGATCAAAGCTTGGCCGAACGAGAACGTACCAGTTTACGCTGTTGGGTGGAGAAAACTTGGATGGCGTTAAATGGTCCAGCCTGCTGTAAAGACGCAAGCGCCGCTGCCACTGCTCATACCTTTTTCGATCTACTAGAAAAGCTAGAAACGGAAGGTATTAACCTTGACCCTGATACCCTGGAAGAAAAAATTTATCAATGTTATGCCACGCCAAAAATGACCGAAGGCTGCCAATTGCATGTGATGACAATACACAAAGCCAAGGGGCTAGAATTCGATACGGTTATCATTCCCCATTTGGAAAGCAAAGGTCGTCACGATGATGCGCAATTATTGTTATGGTTGGACCGGCCGCGCGCCGGTCAGGATAATGATTTGTTGCTCGCGCCAATAAAATCAAAAATAGATAACCACGACCCCATTTATCGCTATTTGCAACAAATAGAAAAGTCGAAAATGCGCTATGAAATGACCCGATTATTATATGTGGCTGCCACCCGTTCCAAAAGAAACCTACACTTAGTGACTAGCATAGCTATCACCGAAGAAAAACTGCTCGAACCAGAACAAAATAGTTTTTTATCTTTATTGTGGGAACCGATAAAAATTGCAGCGCAATCAGCGCTTGTAAACTATAAACCACAAGCCATTGCTAAAAATCTGTTATCAACACCTGCTAAGATCTATCGCTTAAAAACTAATAATTTTTCCCGCAATGAAACCGCTAAAGTTTTACTCACATCGACGAATACTCCATCAGCCAGTATTTTCTCAAATCTTATTATTGCTGTTGAATCGACAGCACAAATTGATAAACAGATTGGCATCATCATACACCGCTGCTTACAACAAATGAGTCAGGAGGGCGTACATACTTGGAACGCTGAGAAAATTCTAACTGCACATGCCTGTTGGAAAAATTGGTTATTGCAGTCGGGAGTGGGCGTGGAGCAACTAGCCTACTGCATAACACGCATTCAATCCGCCATCATTCATACACTGCATGATGAGCGCGGTCGCTGGATCTTAGATAACCGGCATCTGGCCCAGCAAAGTGAATTTGCCATTACCAGTATTATCGATGACAAGCCCATACATTTAATCATTGACCGCACTTTTATCGATACACAACAAACGCGTTGGATTATTGATTATAAAACCGGCCTCACTGAAGCAAGCCCATTGGATTTTTTAGACCAAGCGCAAAATCAGCATAAAGAACAGCTAGAGTTGTATGCACAAGCTATGGCACAGTGGGAGCAACGCAATATAAAGCTTGGCTTGTATTTCCCAAGCTGGGGAGGGTGGTGTGAATGGAATTATACGCAAAACGTTTGAATGCAGTGAAGGATATCTTTTTCCATGCCGATATGCCGCGAAACAGATAAAATTGTAATTTTTTTGCTTTTTAATGGAATTTTTGCTGTATTATTGCGATAATAATTAATCCGGTTTAATATAATCACTGTATTTAAATTTTTCAAATAATAGAGCAATCTATTTAGACAGCAATGACTCTCAAGACATTGACAGGCAGGAGGCCCTTCTATTCCTACTGGGAGACACCAAATGCATGCCTTAACCGAAACGACTATTACTTTTGCTATTTATATTTTCGGAATGATATTACTAGGTTGGTTTGGCTATAAAGCTACCACCAACCTCTCCGATTATATTTTAGGTGGCCGCCGCCTGGGTAAGTTTGTTACGGCACTCTCTGCGGGGGCATCAGATATGAGTGGTTGGCTGCTGATGGGACTACCCGGCGCTATCTATGTGACCGGCATTTCTGGGGCATGGATTGCTATAGGCTTAGTATTAGGTGCATGGATGAACTGGCGTTGCGTAGCAGGTCGATTGCGCGCCTTTACTGAAAAATGTGGTAATTCACTGACCTTGCCAGATTATTTCACCAGCCGTTTTGAAGATAAATCTAATATCCTGCGCATAGTTTCTACCTTGGCTATCCTGATTTTTTTCACTTTATATTGCGCCTCAGGGGTTATTGCCAGCGCAAAACTATTCCAAAGTATGTTCCCTTTATCGCATAGCGCAGCCGTGTGGATTGGGGCGGGCGCTACCATTTTATACGTATTTATCGGTGGTTTTCTGGCCGTCAGTTGGACAGACACCATTCAGGCGTCCTTAATGGCAACTGCTTTAATTATAGCGCCGCTAATGGTTATTTATGCAGATGGTTTTAATCATACTTATTCGAATCTGCTAGCCATTAGTCCCGATCATTTGAATATGTTTAGCAATCTTAATTTTATTGGGATTATTTCTTTGCTCGGCTGGGGCTTGGGCTATTTTGGGCAACCGCATATCTTAGTACGGTTTATGGCCGCCAAATCTCCTGAGACTATTCCCGGCGCTCGTCGTATCAGCATGACCTGGATGATATTATGCCTAGTGGGCGCTGTTAGTATTGGTTTATTCGGTCATCTCTATTTTTTCCATAATCCTAACAGAGCAGCAGCTGTAATTAGCAACCCAGAAACTGTTTTTATTGAGATAGCGAAGCAACTATTCAATCCGTGGATTGCCGGTGTCTTGTTAGCTTCTATTCTTGCAGCCATTATGAGCACCTTATCCTGCCAGCTGTTAGTATGCTCAAGTGCGCTAACCGAAGACATCTATAAGACTTTTTTACGCAAAAAAGCCTCCCAGCGTGAACTGGTTTGGTGTGGTCGTCTAATGGTACTGGCCATTGCCCTAATTGCGATCTGGATTGGTGGAAATCCCGACAGTAAGGTATTGAAAATGGTGAGCTATGCTTGGGCTGGATTTGGAGCCTCTTTTGGACCAGTAATACTGCTATCGCTCTTATGGCCACGCATGACCGCCAAGGGGGCGCTAGCCGGCATTATTACTGGCAGCGTGACCGTGTTGGTGTGGAAACAGTTTGAGTGGCTGAACTTGTATGAAATCATACCTGGATTTATTTTTAGCTTGTGCAGTACTTTCTTGGTCAGTCTGCTCAGCCGTCCACCCGTTACAATTGTTGATAGACTTTTTGCTCAGACTTATGAAGGAGCCACTACAGGCTGCCCTCTTCCTAACCTTCCCCCGCAGGGTTGGGCAGAATAAGTTAAGCTATACACCCAATCCCATACCGGCTCGAACAAGTCCCTTCCCCCGCTTGCGGGGGAAGGTTAGGAAGGGGGGCAGCCTCTGGTGGCAACCATTCTGCAACTGCACAGTATAAATAAATATTCGTGTCGATCCCGCAGGGGAGGGGGTTACAATGCATAATCTAGAATTATGCACCTAAGAAACTTTCTTCTCGTCCTTCACGACCTTACACCCGACGATTTTTTCACAAGTTCCTTTAGGTAGATAAATCCATCCCTCTGGACTCCTATCTACCATAACTTGTCCAGCGCAGCCACTTTTGCCAGAACCACAATCGTTTTTCCCAGCTTTAACAATACCAGCGCATTTTTCCATCTCCGGCGCCTTGGCCAGCGCATTAATACTGATACCTGTACCAATAACAGCAGCCACAGCAGTTGCTACCAATAATTTATTTATACTCATAAAATCTTCCTTATAAAATAACTTAGGGCTTGTTAAACCCTACTCAGCTGCAAGAAGCTATCGCTACTGCAGGCTACAAAGTATAATCGAAACTGCGCTATACTCGAAGCGTGTTAGAAGCTGTCATCCTGAGCGCAGCGAAGGATCTCCATATAGTGACTTCTCAGTAATGTGTGCCACCACATGGAGATCCTTCGCTGCGCTCAGGATGACAGCTTCTAACACGCTTCGCGTAGCAACTTAATGTGCCTCAGAGTGTTCTCAGTCAAACCAAAGGTTACAGCATGGCAACAGCAAACAAAATTCAAATTTTCTGGATTATGACCCAATCTGTCTGCATCACCATTAGATATTCCATCATCAGTCTTTACCTCTCTATCTTTGGTAATCGTCAAGATATGGATAAAACCATCCACAACTGGGCTGGTAGCATATTAGCGCCGTTGAAAGTCAATTATAAAGTATATAATCCTTATCAAGTGAAATTATTACCCAATCATCCTTATATCCTCATGAGTAATCACGCCAGTCACTATGACATTCCACTCATTTTTATGGCTGTCCCGGGTAGTATTCGCATGATAGCCAAAAAGGAGTTATTTCGCATTCCTCTTTGGGGATATGCAATTAAACGTGCGGAATTCCTCGCCATAGACCGTAATAATCCGCAGCAGGCAATAAAAGACTTGGAAATAGTTAAAGACAAAATGCACAGTGGCATTATCCCGTGGGTCGCCCCCGAAGGAACCCGCTCCAGGGATGGTAAATTGAATCTTTTTAAAAAAGGGGCATTCATGTTGGCGCTGCAGACTAATGCTACTATTATTCCTATTGGGATTCGCGGAAGTGCGAAAATCTTACCAGCAGATACCTGGAATTTTAGTATGGGGCAAGATGTGGAGATTTATATTAACCCACCCATTGCCAGCACCGACTATACCATTGCAACCCGCAATGAGTTACTCAAAGTGGTACGGCAGAGCATAGCTGAAGCCTGTGGAACTCCTGAAGCTTAACCCAGGGAGCGTTTCCAATCACTACCAATGGTCGATCACAAAATTTTATCGGAAGTAGCGTATGCGGTTACGGAATGGTTGCCACTAGAAACTGCCCCCTTCCTAACCTTCCCCCGCAAGCGGGGGAAGGAACTTGCTCGAGCTAGCATGAAATTGGGTGCTAACTTAACTTTTCTGCCCAACCAGTCCCTGCCCCCGCTTGCGGGGGAAGGTTAGGAAGGGGGCAGCCTCTAGTGGCACTTCATCTGGTCTTTCTCTTCCTGGAGATATTAATGCAGAATCAGTTAACCCCACTTAATAATGCCGCCCAGGCTGCAGCTATCATAAAACAACGCGTCCCAGGCTTTACCCCTAAACTAGGTTTAATTCTGGGTTCTGGCGTTGGCCAGTTTGCCCAAGAAATAAAAAATGCCACTGTTGTCGATTATGAAGAGCTGCCTGGAATGCGCGGTTGCAAAGTCGAAGGACACCACGGGCTATTGCATCTGGGTCAACTCAAAGGTGTTGCCGTAGCTTGTTTCCAAGGACGCAATCATTTATATGAAGGACATCCCGCTGATATTATTCAAACCCCTATACGCACTTTAAAATTGCTAGGTGCACAGACCGTCATTCTGATTTCAGCGGTTGGCTCTATGTCCCCAGAAATGCCACCAGGCAGTTTGGTCGTCATCAATGATCATATCAACCTACAATTCAGTAACCCGCTAGTTGGACCTAATGATAATTCTTGGGGACCACGTTTTCCTTCACTGGAAGACGCCTATGATCCTGCACTGAGAAAACAGTTGCTTAGCATGGCAGACAAGCTAAATATTGCCGCTCGAGAAGGAGTTTATGTTGCTGTATTAGGGCCTAGTTTTGAAACACCGGCGGAGATACGCGCCTTTAAAAAGCTCGGCGCTGACGTCGTTGGAATGTCCATTGTGCCTGAAGTTATCACAGCCAGACATTGTGGCATGAACGTTTTGGCGATCTCTATTGTGACTAATATGGCAGTGGGCATGTCGCTGGAAAAAGTAGACCATCAGTTGACTCTGGATACCGCGACCAGAACGTTGCATGATTTATCGCGGCTATTGTTAGCATTTATTGAGGAAATGATATGACTGATTTTGATGCTCGAAAAATAATGTCCCTGCTGGATTTAACTTCATTAAACGATACTGACAATGAAGCAACGATTATTCAGCTTTGCAAAAAAGCGACCAATTCTTTAGGTTCTGTTGCCGCCATTTGTATTTACCCGCGCTTTGTGAAATTGGCACGCGAACAAATTATTAATCCCAGTATATATATTGCCACTGTGAGTAATTTTCCTCATGGCGATCAATCGTTGACCGACACCTTAAATGAAATAAATAGTGCACTTCAAGATGGGGCGGATGAAATTGATGTCGTCATGCCTTACCCATCATTATTGCGTGGTGATAAAAAATACGTTCGTGATTTTATTGCAGCCTGTAAATCTAATTGTGACCAACGGACTTTAAAAGTGATTTTAGAAACTGGAATTTTAGCCACACCCGAACTCATCGCCGAAGCGAGTCATCTGGCAATAGATGGTGGCGCAGATTTTATAAAAACATCGACTGGAAAATACTCCATTGGGGCGACCACAGAGGCTGCTTCAGTCATGCTAAATGTAATCGCGGCCAGCCAATACGAAGTAGGATTTAAAGCCTCTGGGGGGGTGCGCTCAGTTGCAGAAGCTCAAAGCTATATTCAACTTGCCTATGAGATTTTGGGATCCGACTGGATCATGCCACAGACGTTTAGAATTGGTGCCAGCCAGTTAGTAGATAATTTGTTGAAGGTTGAAATGGCAGTATAAAAATATATCCTGTCATCCTGAGCGCAGCTCGGTACTGCGCTCAGGATAAAAGCCTTACCCAGCATGTGCCCCCTGCCCCTTAGGCTCTGTAAACAATAACCTATCTTTTTAACATCCCATCTAAGACCCATCTTCGCAGGCGGGAGGGGATAGAAAAACACTTACATAGAACAACCGACGTAGTCGTCCCGGCATGGAAGCCGGGATCCAGATCACAGGAAGTGAAAGTTTCGCTTTCCTGCGCCCTGGATCCCGGCTTCCTGCCGGGACGACGTTCCGTCGACTATGCGCGCATTTTTCTACCCCCTCCCGTCTGCAAATCTGAGTCTCATCTGGGCGCTAAAAAGATAGGTTATTGTTTTACAGAGCCTTACTAACAGGGTGCGAAGGAACATTCGATTGAGGTGCAGCGTTGTTCTCAGTCTCATCCACTTCCGTACTTTCCTCGCCTGGCGCTAATTCCTCGCTAAAAGAACCGTCTTCTGCATGAGGATGGAGAACCTTTTCAATCTGCGCTTTACGGCTCTGCAAGTAAGCATCCCGCACAAAAATATAGGGATCAAATGCTTCATCCACCAATTTATCAGTATCCAAGAACGACACACGTTTATCTGTAACAATAACTCCATAAGCAACCCAACCAACCCAGTTCGGTCGCACATAAGTCCAAGGAGACATAAAGTAATCACCGCCCCAGCCAATTAAATCACGCGGTGTACTTGGCGGCAGGAAAGGAACCATTAAATAAGAGGAATTTCTATAACCCCACTTAGCCAAGGTTAAACCAAAATCCTGCGGATGCTTCTCAATACCCATATTGGTAGCCACGTCAATCAAGCCGCCTAAACCTAGTGTGCTATTAATGACTAATCTTCCGAGAGCACTAAATGCCCAAGGGAAATTAACCTGCAAAATATCATTGCCAATTCTATTCACTTCGGCGACATTGCTAATAAAATTACCAACACCAATGCGTACAAACTTAGGAAGTACGGTGGTGTACACTTTGGCTACCGGCCGATAAACAACTTTGTCCACCCCCCGATTAAATTTAAACACTTTGCGATTATAAGACTCGTAGGGATCCTGGGGATTAGCAGGGTTAGAAGCGCAGCCACTGACTATCAATGTAGCTACCAATGCCAGAATAATAAAAAAACTTTTTAGCGTACGGCTAAATCGCATAAAATTTTAACCTTTCAGTTGCAGATGGAATTTATGAAGGAAGCGATGAATTACAGGAGAAAAGACTACCCCGGTTACACCAATAAACATTAACCCACTAAACAGAGCATAATACCCAGCAAATAATTTCCCCCCTCTACTGACCAGAGGTCCAAGAGGTCCCATCCCTGATAAAATCATAGCCGCATTGGCAAATGCATCGATCCAAGACATTTTCTCAAAATGATGATAACCATACATTCCCACGTATAAAGCAATTGCGATTAATACTATTCCAACCAACAAACTATAACCTAATCGCAGGATAAATTTACGCATGGGCAATAGGGGCTCAAAATGTTTCTCATACATGCGTTAATTACCTAAGTAGTCTCCAACAAAGTAGCCATTTTTTCAGTAGCTAGAATATAAGCGTTGGTCATGCCAGGTTCCGTAGCAGAATGACCGCTATCCGGTACTATATACAATTCTGAACGCGGCCAAGCCTTATGCAAATCCCAGGAATTTTTCATTAGGCAAACCATGTCGTAACGTCCATGAACTACTATGGCGGGAATGTCCTGTATCTGCTGCATATTTCGCATGATCTGACCAGGCTCTAAAAAATAATTATTAATAACGTAATGGCATTTAAGACGTGCCAAGGCTACCGCTTTATGAGGAGTGATATGGCTAGAAATATAAGTAGAATCGGGGATCAATTTAGCGCAATAAGCCTCCCACTCGGCCCAGGCTTCAGCAGCGCGTGTGCGTACTATTTCGTTTTCGCTGGTTAATTGTTCGTGGTATTCATATATAGCATGATGTTGCTGTGCTTTGGGAATAGGAGCCATAAAATTTACCCAATGATCTGGATAAATCCGATTAGCGCCATGAGTTCCATACAACCATTCCCTATCTTCTCGATCGCCTAATAACGTCGCTCCAATAATCATAGCGATAACATGCTGAGGATAAGCTTGGGCATAAACTAAAGCTAAGGTAGCTCCCCAAGCAGAGCCAAACAGCAACCAACGCTCTATACCGAGTTTTTGGCGTATGGTCTCCATATCTTCTAATAGCTTTGAAGTATTGTTGTGCAGCAATTCTGCATGTGGCACTGAGCGACCTGCGCCGCGCTGATCAAAAAGGATTATTCGATAACGGTCAGGATCGAACCAGCGACGGCTATCTTCGCCGCAACCTGATCCAGGTCCGCTGTGTAAATATAATACGGGTATCCCCAAAGGGTTACCGCATTCTTCCACGTAAATCTCATGCGGCTGCCCCACGGGTAGTCGATAGGTGGCATAAGGGTGGATGGGCGGGAAAATAGTTAACATAGTCATTTAAGGTATAGACTAGCAGACGGTAGGTCTGCTAGTCTAGTGGCATCAAGTTAAATTGCGTGTATTTCTAACTGCTTAGGGCTTGTGCAAAAATAACTTCCCTTTTTAGTGCCCCTCTTAGGTTCATATTTGAATGTTTTGTCCCTGAGAAAAATGCGCGCATAGTCGACGGAACGTCGTCCCGGCAGGAAGCCGGGATCCAGGGCGCAGGAAAGCGAAACTTTCACATCCTGTGATCTGGATCCCGGCTTCCATGCTGGGACGACTACGTCGGTTGTTCTATGTAAACGTTTTTCTCAGGGACAAAGCGTTCGAAGATGGGCCTAAGAGGGGTGCTAAAAAGGGAAGTTATTTTTGCACAAGCCCTTAACCTTACATAGCTACCTGCTTCCCGCTAATGCACTAAAAATCTCCTACTTATGCGTCGTTATTTTATACTGTTACTGTGCACCTTGACTATCAACCTGGCTCATGCCGCTGATAACCCCGCTATTTGCACAGCACCTGGCATACTCGGGGCTCCCACAGATCCACCCAGCGCAATCAATGCGCCTAACTTAGAGCCCAATTGGGCCAGTCTTTTAGGCTGGGTCCCGGTTAACACCAATATATGCGGTGGTTATTTTTATGAACCCAGCTATATAAAAGGCATTCACGTTTCGCAGCCTATAGGCAACGCTGAAACGACTATTAAAGCCACCGGAGTCTCCACCTTTTCCCAAACTGAACCCTCCACTCTTGAGGGTGTTACAGTCACTCAACACGGGCGGGAATTAACAGCAGACAAAGCCATTCTCTATCGCGATGAGAATGGCAAAATAAATCGAATTGATTTAATCGGTAATGTGCACTTTCGCGAAGCTGGCAAATTGGTAGTCGGTAATTATTCGCGAATTGATATGGCCAATAGCACGCTGCGAATAATCAATAGTGCTTACCATACTTCACGTCCTTCACCTATTTTACCGACAGAAGCATGGGGTCATAGCAGTTCAATGTTCCATGAAGCCAATGGTAACATGCAGCTGGAAAATGCTTCCTATACCACCTGCTCACCCGCTGACCCCTCATGGTATATTCAGTCTAAACATTTGACTTTAAACAAAGCCACTGGCCGTGGTGTGGCGCGCGATACCTGGTTTTATGCTGGAAATTGGCCGGTTTTGTATACTCCCTATGCCAGTTTTCCTATTGATCAACGGCGTTATTCAGGATTTCTTATTCCCAGTATTGGTAATGATTCCAACTCCGGTGTTATTTTTAATATCCCTTATTATTTTAATCTAGCGCCAAACTACGATGACACTTTTACCGTAACCACCATGACACGGCGCGGAGTACAACTCAGCAGCGATTTCCGTTATCTGACGGAAAACAGCGAAGGTACCTGGCTCATGAGCTGGCTGCCACATGACAGCGACTTCGAACGTTTTAGGGATTCAACCCTTGATAATCCCCCCCCCAATACACTCCCCAATTACTTGAGTGAACTAGCCAATGATAGCACCAGTCGCGCCGCGCTGGGCTTTATGGACAAAACTACCTTCAGCGACAACTGGTCTGGATCAGTAGACCTCAATTATGTCACTGACGACTATTATTTACGTGATTTAGGTAATACCCCGCAAGTCATTAACAGTGACCAACTATTAAATGAAGCACAAGTCACTTATCAAGACCTGCATTGGCAATTTACCGGCATGGTTCAAGCCTATCAAACCCTGCACCTAATCAATCAAAATTTTGTTGCCGACCAATATCAGCGTCTTCCACAATTCGATCTTAATGCCAGCTATCCTGACGAGGCTTTTGGACTGGATTATGAATTTAATAGTGAATTGACCAACTTCCAGCACGCAGATGATTTTGCTACCAATCAACCGTATCCCACCGGCGAGCGGATAAATTTTGCCCCGCAAATACGCCTTCCCATCATCCGCAGCTGGGGATTTCTAACCCCCGCACTCAGTCTAGATTCCACCGGCTATGCGGTTAATAACAATGCTTTAGTCAGCAGCAGTGGCATATTGATTTCTGAAGACGAAGAACCTAATTTTAATAGAATACGCACCCTACCCATAGCAGACATCGATAGCGGACTTTATTTAGAGCGCACTTTAAACCTGGGGCAACATGCCTATCGACAAACCTTGGAACCTCGACTTTTCTATTTATATGTACCAAAAGTCAATCAGAATGCTATTCCTAACTTCGATACCAGCCTACCCACCTTCAGTATTAATCAGCTATTTGTTACCAACCGTTTTATCGGTTTTGATCGGATAGGGGACGCCAATCAAGTTTCCCTGGGACTAACCACCCGCATACTTGATGACTATACCGGAGCCGAAAAAGCCAATGCCACCATCGGCGAAATTTATTATTTTCAACCCCCCACCGTCTGCTTGACACCCAATTGTGCGCAAGACCCCGAAGCCCACCGGCACGTCTCGCCCATTGCAGGATCAATAAACTACTATCTGACACCTCATTTGACTGCTACGGCCTCGGCAGCTTACGATCCGGCAAGTAATACAGGTAATACCAATAGCTCAGGTGTACAGAACGAAGGCATACAACTAGGGTATAGTCCCTCACCAGATCATATTCTGACAGCCGGATATAACTTCGTGCAAAATGGTGACGTACTTTCTGGAGAACCGCCCAATAGCAATGTAAATAATTTGCAACGCCTTAATTTAGGCATTGCCTGGCCAGTGAGCGAAAAATGGAGCGTAGTGGGAAACATTAATTATAATATCAGCCACGATCACCCCGAAACCTATTTTTATGGTTTACAATATGACACTTGCTGTTGGGCCGTTCGGGTGGTCAGCAATCGCGTCCTGGATCAAGAAAACCCAGACGGCTCAACAAATTTCCGAACTAACATCTATGTGCAATTCATGTTGAAGGGCATGGGATCTGTGGGCAGTACTGCGGGTGGTGATGTAATACGTAGCGCCCTTCCAGGTTATATCGATTATTTTAGAGGCTAATTATGATACAACGCATTTTATTCCGTTATTTTTTGGGATGCCTTTTTTTATGGGTTAATTTGTATGCGGCCGCAGCCAGTTCAGGCAGCGCCGTACCGCTAGACCGGGTCGTTGCTATCGTCAATGATGAAGTCGTTACTCAGAGCCAACTCAATGCTATGATCAGTGATATGAAAGGCGCCCTGCAAGCCAGTAATACCCCCATACCCAATCCAACCGAACTTAAAACAAAGGCTTTGGATCAATTAATAAATCAGCGTTTACAAATGCAAGTGGCTACTCGTAACAAAATCACCGCGACCGACGCTGACGTCAACAAAGTGATGGCCGGCATAGCTGCCCAAAATCATTTAACTATGGATCAATTAAAACAAGCGCTGGCGAAGCAGAATGTAAGTTATAATAAATTCCGCAGCCAAATTCATGATCAGCTGATCGTGCATAAATTACAGCAAGGACTGTTTAGTTCCAAGGTTTCCGTCAGTGATGCGGATGTACAAGCCTATCTAAAAAAAGCGCCACAACAAGGCGATCCTAATACCCAATACCATCTGGAGGATCTATTAATTCCCCTGGAGGAATCCGCTAGCCCTGCCGATATTGCTGCCGCACAAAAAAAAGCACAGGGACTGCAAGCCAAAGCCCGCCAAGGATTTACTTTTATCCAGTTAACTACCACTGAACCGGGCATAGAGCATTCAGATTTAGGTTGGCGGCACGTGAATGAATTACCTGAGGTATTTGCTGCCCAGATCAAGAATTTGAAACCGGGCGAAGTCAGTGCGCCTATCCAAGCACCGAATGGTATTCATTTAGTCAAACTGGTTGCGGTGCAGGGACAAGCCAAGCCATTATCCGCAGACCAAGCTAAAATGATGGTGTTCCAGGATAAAATAAAGTCACAGATTGACATATGGCTAGAGAAGTTGCGCAAGTCTGCTTATATAAAGGTTATGTAGCATGACCCATCGCCCTAAAAAACGCTTTGGGCAACATTTTCTACATGACTCAGAGGTAATTTCACAAATAATTACCCACATTGATCCAAAACCGCAAGACCATTTGGTTGAAATCGGTCCTGGGCAAGGGGTTCTGACTATACAGCTGCTGCCTTTGGTAAAATCTATGGATGTCATTGAGTTAGATAGAGACCTCATTGCACCCTTAGCCGCCACCTGCAAGCCATTAGGGAATATCAATATTCATGCCTACGATGTATTAAAATTTGATTTTGGCCAATTGACTACTGAACCAAATGATTTACGCATCGTTGGCAACTTACCCTATCAGATTTCAACTCCGTTGTTATTCCACCTGATTATTTATATTGATCTTATAAAAGATCTACATTTTATGTTGCAAAAAGAAGTAGTAAATCGTCTAGCGGCAAGCAGCGGCACTAAGTCCTATGGCCGCTTGAGCATTATGGTGCAGTACCATTTTCAAGTTGAAAAACTATTCGAGGTTGATCCAACGGCATTTTACCCAATACCCCAGGTTCATTCTGCGGTGGTGCGACTTGTGCCGAAAAAACATCCGCTGCCTTTAACCAATTATCAGTTATTTAGCGATATAGTCAGAGAAGCCTTCAATCATCGCCGAAAAACATTACATAACTGCCTGCGCGGCATAATCACTAGCCAACAGCTACAATCCCTAGGCATAGACCCCGATTGTCGACCCGAACAACTAACCGTGGCGGAATTTGTCAACATTAGTAATGAAGCTGTTAATGAATTTTTGTAACTGTTCAGCACAGACTGGCTTCCTCCCCTCTCCCGCTTGCGGGAGAGGGGCCGGGGGTGAGGGTGTTTCATCAAGCGCAAATGTAAACCGATGCACCCTCATCCCCGACCCTTCTCCCGCAAGCGGGAGAAGGGAGAAAGCTAATGTAAACTCATGTAGTGAATCCTTACCTATTTTTTACCTCTGCACAGCCGCTGATATTGCATCAGCATAATGCAAAGCTTGTGGCCCAATCACTACGTGAACTACATCATTCGCCACTGGCATGACCCCAAGACCACCCAAAGCGGTGATCCGGTCAGTAAGCACTTGCCTAACATCCTGCACTTTGACTCTTAATCGGGTAACAGCTACTGCCTCCACACTCTTCAGATTACCAGCACCACCTAATGCTTCCAACCACTGACTGATGGTTGTGTCCGACAGTAGTCTGCACCCTTCGCTATTGGCAATGGGCTGAGTAATAGCAACTACGGCTGCTTTTATAGGATGGGTATCCTTCGTAATAACCTCATCCCCCCTATTCTTCGCCCGAACTAATCCAGCACGAATTTGATCAGCAATAATATCTGCCTTTGGACCCAATACCACTTGCACACTGTGCGCCCCCGGTCGCAGCAACCCATGAGAACCCAATGATTTCAGCGCTGGTTCAGACAACAGACGATTGTCCGCCACTGTTAAACGCAGGCGCGTAGTACAGGCATCTACCGACAGTAAATTTGCAGCTCCTCCTAGTGCTTCAATAAACCGGTCAGCAATGGCCTCCTGCGCATTTGCATTGGTCATAACTGTCGCACCCGCCGACTGAGTTATAGCGCCAACCGAAGTTGCATTAGGCGCAATCCCGGTATTGGCCTCCAGACTATCTTCACGTCCAGGTGTTTTGAGATTAAACCGTCGAATAAAAAAGCGAAACAAACCATAATACAGCACAAAATAGACAAGCCCTACCGGCAGCAACAGCCAGCCATGGGTTGATAGGCCATAAGCTAATAAATAATCAATTCCCCCTGCAGAAAAAGTAAATCCTAGTTTTACATTCAGCAAGTACATCACCACTAATGACAATCCAGTCAATATGGCATGTAGCAGATAGAGTAGGGGCGAAAGAAACATGAAAGCGAATTCTATAGGCTCTGTCACACCCGTTAGAAAGGAGGTCAGCGCCATCGAAAATAGCATACCGCCGATCAATGCCCGACGCTCCCGCGGCACCTCCTGATACATCGCCAGGCAGGCTGCCGGTAAGCCAAACATCATCACCGGAAAAAATCCTGCCATAAATATTCCCGCCGTCGGGTCGCCAGCAAAATAACGATTCAGGTCACCAGTGACCACATGTCCAGCCGCCTGAAAAGAACCAAACACAAACCATACCAAGCTATTAATAATATGGTGCAAGCCGGTTACGATTAATAACCGATTCAAAAATCCATAAATAAATACGCCAGCTGCACCTGCGTGTACTAACCACTGACCCACGGCATCAATCCCATGTTGCACTGGCGGCCAGATTAATCCAAACACCAAGCCCATCACTAACGCTGCAAGCCCGGTGATAATGGGGACAAAACGTTTACCGCCAAAAAATGCCAAATACTCCGGCAAGCGAATATCTTTATAGCGGTTATATAATGCCGCGGCTACAATACCTGGAATGATACCGGCCAACACACCCATATTGATCTTATCGTCGATCACTTTCAAAACCGCAATCTCAACTAAATAACCAATGGCGCCAGCGAGTCCGGCTACGCCATTGTTTTCTTTAGCAAATCCAACCGCCACACCAATGGCAAATAATAGGGGCAAATTGGAAAAAATTGCATCGCCTGCTTGAGCTACCAATGGAATATTCAACAGATCCGGTTGGCCTAGACGCAGCATCAAGCCTGCCACCGGTAATACAGCAATCGGCAACATCAAGGCACGGCCCAGACGCTGAATACCTGAAAAAGACGGAAATTTCATGGTTTTAGCTCTCTTTTAACAATTGATATGATGAAAAAACGTCCTTCCACTTGGGGAAAAGCACTGCGTCCCCCTGTGAAGAGGAGTTATAATGTTTCATACACACTTTAAACTCTAAACCGGCCATACCCGCCTGCAATGCGCCCGCACTGCCGCGGCTGACGCCATCCCCAGCAAGGTTTGCACTTCATCCGCACATTGGGCAAAATCCAATTGCCGAACCAACTGTTTAATTTTAGGTATTTGCCCCGCATCTACTGATAATTCATTCACGCCAAGCCCAATTAAAACCGGCACAGCCTCCAAATCCGAAGCTAAGGCCCCACAGACGCTCACTAATTTTCCATGCTGTCTTGCGCCTGCAACTGTAGAGTGGATCAAATGCAAGACCGCAGGATGTAAGCCATCCAACCGACTAGCCAGGCTTGGATTACCTCGGTCCATAGCTAAGGTATATTGGGTCAGATCATTGGTGCCAATTGACAGAAAATCGGCATACTCCGCCAATACGCCAGCTAGCAATGCCGCTGAAGGCACTTCGATCATCGCCCCGATAGATAATTTCTCTGTTATACCTAACGACTGGGCCATAGCTAGAATACGGTTACGCAAACTCACCAATTCATTCACTTCGGTTATCATCGGCAACAGAATACGACAAGCAGATAAAGGTGTTACCTGCAATAATGCCCGTAATTGGGCATCTACCAGTGCAGGATGCACTGCCTCAATGCGCACCCCACGCAAGCCCAATGCTGGATTAGATTCTTCTGGAAAGGGAATGTAACTCACCGGCTTATCCCCGCCTATGTCTATAGTGCGAATAAAAACCGGCCGACCTTGCATGGCATCAACCACTGCCTGATAGGTTTCCGCTTGCTCTTGTTGTAGTGGAGCTGCCTCGCGTCCTAGAAATAGAAACTCAGTGCGTAGCAGCCCAATACCATCAGCTCCGTGCGCAGCTGCTAGATGCGCATCTGCCACATTGGCAATATTGGCCACTATTTCAATATGCCTATTATCTCTGGTAGTAGCCGGTTCAGCTGCTCTTTGCAAGGCTTGATTTTGTGCTTGCGCTGCGCGCAGCTGCAACTGTTGAACAGTGGCGATACGTTCAGTGGTAGGTTCTATTTCCAAGTGTCCAGCTGATGCATCAACCACCACCTGACTACCGTTAGGTAGATTTGCCACAGCACTTCCCAAGGCAACCAGGGTCGGAATGCCATAAGAACCTGCGATAATCGCCGCATGTGAGGTAGGACCACCGCCCAGCATACATAATGCTTTGATTGAATAGTTGGCTATAATTATTGCCATATCGGAAGGGGTAAATTCTTTGGCCACCAAGATTGCATCTTCGGGCATCAATGGTAAGGTTTTATCACCACTGCCAGACAAAGCTTGCAAAATTTGTTTCTCAAGATCATACAAATCAGTAACGCGAGCGGCTAATCGACTGTCTTGTAATCCGGATAATACAGCGCATTGCGCGGCAACTGCTGTATGCCACGCATGGGCAGCGCCATGGCCTTGTTCGATCATAGCGTGAGCTTGCAAAATCAGTTGTGGATCGTCCAGTAAGGCGATATGTGCATCAAATATCATGGCTTCAGTAGTAGCGCCGCGTCGTTCTGCTTCGGTTATGCGGCCCGCAAGACTAGAAGTCACTTGCTGCAAAGCGATTGTCAATCGTGCGAGTTCTTGATCCGGCAGGGCAGTGTGTGCAGATTCAACCTGCAAGATTTCCTCTATTGAGTTTTCCGTCCACAATTCATCCCAATGCACTAGGACACCATTGGCCAAACCGGGACTTGCACAGACACCCGCTATGATACCTGGACTACTGGCGGACGAGACTGCTGTATTGGCTATCACTAATTTTACGGGTTCTGCCTCGTTTTCAATATAGGTCTGCAACGTTTGCGCCAACGCATCCAGAGCAGTAGAGGCATCATCACCACTTACATAAACTGTGACCTGCTGGCCTTCACCTATCCCCAACCCGAGCAGCGCAGTTATACTAGTACAATTGGCGCGTTTTCCGTCATATGCAATCTCACTACGGCTTAGAAATCGCCGGGCCGTGTCACGTATTCTGGCGGCAGGACGAGCATGTAAGCCACCCGCGAATGCCACCACGACGGTGCGGCATAATTCCGCTGTACTGTTCGCGGTTTTTGAATCTATTACTGAATTAGGGGTCGTGGGTCGCTCGCGCAGCGTTAATAAGGGCGTGTCAGGGGTTGCCAAGAGAAATGCGCTTCGCGCCACAATCTCAAAGCGGTCAGCATTGGTTACCAACATAACCGATAACAGGCTTTTGGCATGGCATGCGAGATAATCCGCATCAAATTCAATTAATAGATCACCTGGCTTAACCCAATCCCCTTCTGCTACTTGAGGATGGAAACCCTGGCCGCCCAGTTGTACCGTTTCAATGCCCAAATGCAAGAGAATTTCCGCCCCCTCAGGCGTAGTAATAGTTAAGGCGTGTCCGGTACGGGCGAGGTGAGTTATCTGCCCTTTGCAGGGTGAGGTCAAGCGCTCATTAATAGGATCAATAGCTATCCCGTCACCTAACAGTCGACCGGCGAACACAGGATCTGGGACCTCTTCTAAGGCGCATAAAGGCCCGGCCAAAGGGGAATAAAGCGTAAGTTTTTCAGTGGCAACGGATTGCATTAATGTTCTACTCCTCACGACCTTAGTTATCTTGCCAATTAATTAGTCAAAGTCACCTTGCTAAGATGCCGCGGGGCGTCGGGGTCCAACCCGCGCACTTCCGCCAATTTAGCGGCCATCACATAAAACGTCTGAATTGCTAGAATAGGATCTAACACCGGATGAGAGGCCACCGCCAAGGTAAGATCCCGCTCTGCCACATCGGCTGGGGCCGCCAATAACACTTTGGCGCCGCGGCCCCGCATCTCCTCGGCCAAGGCCAGCAGCCCTGGTTGTTCTGGCCCGCGGGGAGCAAATACCAATAATGGATAAGTCTGATCGATCAAGGTCATGGGCCCATGACGGATTTCAGCGCTACTAAAAGCTTCTGCTTGTATGCCTGAGGTTTCTTTAAGCTTAAGGGCTGCTTCCAAGGCGATAGCAAAGCCTAAGCCACGTCCAACCACCATCATACGCTCCACATCCTTGATCGCATCAATTGCATAACTCCAATCGATTGCGGCAGACTGGGTAAGTTGTTCTGGCAGACTATCCACGGCTTGACGTAACTCATCATCGCTTTGCCAATAAGAAACTAAGCGCGCCGCAATAGCCAAGGTGGCGATATAACTTTTGGTTGCCGCTACACTCTTTTCCGGCCACGCCATCAGAGGCAATACATAGCGGCAAACACCTGCCAACGGCGAATTTATGTCATTGACCAGCGCCACAGTCAAAGCGCCATCGCTCGTGAGGGATTGCATAGTTTCAACCAAATCGGGGCTGCGGCCTGACTGCGAAAAGGCCATTACCAACTGTTGCCTAACGCGCATAGGCGTATGATGTAAAGTTTTCAACGACAGCGGCATGGAAACGACAGGAATCCCTGTGCGGCTCATGACTAGATAGGAAAAATAATTAGCGGCATGATCGGAACTACCCCGTGCCACAGTCAGTACTACATTGGGATCGGTAACTTGTAGCGCTCGGCTCAGTGAATCCAGACTGTCATTGGCTGAAGATATTTGCGAACGCACCGCCTCCGCGGCGGATAAGGCTTCATTTAACATTTGTGATGGCAATGGCTTCACCCTCTAGATAAACAGTTTCAAGTTGTAATTGACAATTTAATACTACTACGTCGGCAAACGCTCCTACAGCAATGCGTCCTCTATCAGATATGCCCAAGTATTCAGCCGGATACAGCGACAGTCGGTGAGAGGCATTCTCCAGCGTTAAGCCAATTTTGACCAGATTGCGTAAGGCCTGATCCATGGTCAATATACTGCCAGCCAACGTACCATCAGCCAAACGCACCCCACCCTGGCACTTAGTTACCGTATGAGTACCCAGGCGGTATTCACCGTCCGGCATGTCTGTTGCAGCCGTGGCATCAGTGACACAGTACAAACGGGGGATGGCACGTAAGGCTGCTTGCATGGCGCCGGGATGCACATGCAGCAAATCTGGAATCAATTCCGCATAGTGTGCGTGCGCTAATGCCGCACCCACCATACCGGGTGCACGGTGTTGCAGACCCGTCATCGCATTAAATAAATGCGTAAAACTGCTGGCCCCTTTTTCTAAAGCCAATACCCCTTCCTCATAGCTTCCCTGGGTATGACCGATTTGCACGCGAATATTGCGTTGCACCAGCGCTTGGATTATTTCGGAGTGACCGGCAATTTCCGGCGCCAGTGTTACTACGCGGATATCTGCCAGCTGCAAGTAGTGAGTTAATTCCTGCCATCCTGCGCTGCTGACAAAATCAGGTTGTGCACCTAGTTTTGCTGCATTGATGTAAGGGCCTTCCAAATGCACACCCAAAATACGTGCGCCAGCAGCAGTACCTGGCCCTTGCAGATAAGCTCCCAACTCATTAAGAACAAGATCTAGCGTTTCTTTAGGTGCTGTCACGGTGGTAGCCAGCAATGCAGTGGTTCCATGTTGAGCATGGGTGCGCACCACAGTTTCAATGGCATTACCACCTTCCATCACGTCGCGGCCACCACCGCCATGAACATGTAGATCGATAAACCCGGGGATAATAAAGCCTTCTTGACTATTGGCGAGGTATTCCGCAGCCAAAGGTTTACCTGTAATGTGCGTGATTCTGCCATTTTCTATTGCTACCTGGCCTTGCACCCAACCTTCTGACGTCAACACATTGCCTGTTAGACTATTTTTTTTCATAAACGTTCACATCTTTAATTAGGTCTTAACTCAGCCACAAAATCATAGTATTCATTTAGACAATGGGTTTTGGTCAACTCTATAGCTATATTATTTTCCAAATAGCCAATACGCGAAATTAACAGTAGGGCAGCCCCCACCTCCACTCCCATGAGCTGGGAAAGTTCAATGGAGGCATTGATGGCGCTCACCTGCTGTATCGCGCGCGTTATGCTATGACCCATTGTATCCAAGTAATCATATAATGAATGATCAATCAGCGAAGGATTCGGCACATAGCGGACAGGTAACACATTATGTTCCAACGCTATCGCCTTTTGATCCGCATAGCGCAAGCGTTTAAGGTGAATTACTTTGCTGTTGGGGGATAAGCCCATGCTGGTCATTTCTTCTTGGCTGGCAGCAGCCACCTCACGCGATAACCATACTGCACTGGAAGCAAAACCGCGTTCACGTAACATTTCACTGAAACTTATCAATCGCGCTGAAGCCTGTGATACCGAACCTGTGATGAACGTTCCTGAACCGCGACAACGTTTAATTAATCCAGACTCCAGCAGCCTATCTAACCCCTTACGCGCCGTCACCCGCGAAATAGACAAACATTCAGCCAAATACCGCTCTGAAGGTAATGCCTCACCTGCTTGCCAACAGCCATTTTTTATAGCTTCTGACAGTTTCTGTGCTAACTGGAGATAGAGGGGGGTGCCGCTATTCATCTCGAGTTTTAGATGCTGTAACTTTTTTTCGTCCATTGGGTTCTGCAGTTCAGTCTAAAAAACATTGGTATTTTTATGCAATACCACTTTAAAACCATGTTAATACCAATTATTTGCTAATGCAAGGGTCGAAATGGGATTGGTTTTTTGAAGAGGATTTTTAAAATTTAGTTGGGGTATTTGCTTTGCATTGTTATGATACTTGTGCGTTTGAAGCGGGGTTACAGAATGAGTGCCACTAGAAGCTGCCCCCTTCCTAACCTTCCCCCGCAAGCGGGGGAAGGGACTGGTTCGGTAGGATAAGTTAAGCTATGCAGCCAATCTCATACTAGCTCGAGCAAGTCCCTTCCCCCGCTTGGCGGGGGAAGGTTAGGAAGGGGGCAGCTTCTAGTGGCACTAACCCACTCCCAGTCCATAAAAGAGCACACACCCCATGTCCACTTATGCCATTGGCGATATACAAGGCTGCTATGATGAATTACAAAATTTACTCCAACTAATCCAATTCAATCCCCACAAAGACCGCCTGTGGTTTGCCGGAGATTTAATCAACCGTGGCCCCAAATCCCTGGAAGTATTGCGCTTTGTTAAAAACCTAAATCAACCCATCGTTGTTTTAGGCAATCACGACTTGCATTTATTAATCCTCGCCAATGGTCATCCCTACAAAAAACATACCTTGCACGATATCCTGACTGCCCCCGATCGCGATGAGTTAGTTAACTGGCTGCGGCAGCAACCTTTATTTCATTATGATGCGCAATTAGGTTATGTGATGACTCATGCGGGCATTCCTCCGCAATGGAGTATTGCACAAGCAAAAAATTATGCCGCGGAAGTAGAAGCTGTATTACAGAGCGAACATTATTCAGAATTTCTGGAACATCTTTATAATTATAGTTCCGGCGTGTGGAACCCCGATGCCGACGAGTGGGATAAATTGTGCTATATCACTGATGCATTAACGCGCATGCGTTTTTGCGACGAGAAAGGCAACCTTGATCTAAAAATCAAAGGTGGATTAGATTCACAACCTCCCGGGTATCTGCCGTGGTTTGCGGTACCTAACCGAGCAGCTCAAAATATAAAGATTGTTTTCGGCCATTGGGCAGCCCTGGAAGGGCAGACAAATACGCCTAACGTCTATGCACTGGATACTGGCTGCGTTTGGGGTAGATATTTAACTGCTATGCGCCTGGAGGACGGTCAGCGGTTTTCTGTAAAGGCACTGCGGCCCTACTAACTCCTTTTGCGCCAACGAAACGCGGCATAAGTAAATTGATACATAAGCCAACGATGACTAAAACTGCTGCAACTATTTTCCACAACTGCAGTGGCTCGCCCAATACCAAAAAAGAACTTAACATTCCAAAGACAGGTACCAATAACGTAAATGGGGCGATGATGGTTACCTGGTATTTTTTTAATAACCAATTCCATGCGCCGAAACCAAATAAGGTAGTAGGGTAAACAATATATAAAATTGAAAATAGCGATACCCAGGATAAGTGATGTAAGTTAACAAAAATTTTACTTCCCCCTTCCACCAGAAAAGCAATCACTAATAACGGCGGCCAGGCAAAAAGACTTCCCCATATCACAAACGCAAACATATTTATTTTACCGGCTTTTTTAGAAATTAAATTTCCTGCGCCCCAAAATGCTGAAGCCGTAACAAGCAATAGGAATCCCAGTAGTGAATAATGGCTATTATTTAGTTTTAAACCAACAATCGCGATACCCGTGAAAGAAACAAGAGCGCCAATAATCTGCCAGGAATTAGGTTTTTCATTGAGGAATAACACTGCAAACAGGATGGTAAAAAATACTTGAACTTGTAGTACTAATGAAGCTAAGCCAGCCGTTACCCCCGCATGCATACCCAGAAATAGCAGCGAAAATTGCAACGCGAACATAATCAGGCCATAACTGGCAATAATTTTGTACGGTACCGCAGGTTTTTTAACTAGAAAGACAGCGGGGATGCTCGCCAAAAAAAATCGAGCGCAGCACAATGCTAACGGAGCAACTTCTTTTAAACCCAATTGTATAACTACGAAATTGAAACCCCAAATAGCAACTATTAGGATGGCTAGTAAGCAATGGGATGGACGCATAGTGAGCCTTAAAATTATTTTTAATTTACTTTGTCATACTCAAGAAAACTATAATCATATAAATTTTGCTCATCCCGAGGATGTCTCTCACACTTAACTTGTCTCCAAAAAGCGGGATTCATTACTTGCATTTCTTCAGGGAGAAAACAGTCGCCCGCAAATTTCTTATGGATAAGAGTTAAATACAAATAATCAACATAGGGAATAGCCGATTTGAATAGCTGTGCACCACCAATTATCATCACCTCCGACGCAGAGTCTGGCAATTTAATGGCTTCTTCTAACGAAGTCACAATATCACAACCGGTTATTTGCAGTTCACGGTTGTGTGAAACAATAATATTATGACGCCCAGGTAATGGCTTGCCGATAGATTCATAGGTTTTACGACCCATGATAATAGGCTTGCCCCAGGTCAAGGCTTTAAAATGTTTAAGATCGGCAGGTAAATGCCAGGGTAAACGATTGGCCACACCTATCACTTGATTGGTGGACATAGCGACAATAATGGAAATGCGCGCCCGAGAATTAGTATTTTTTATTAATGTATTTAACATCTGGCAGTCCTTTAAAACCTACATCTTGAGACTATGTGCTTATAATTTCAGTGCCTATACACGGCTGCTGTAGAGCTGCGGGCTCTGCGGGCACGCTGTAAATACATCCATGTAGGGGCATTGTTGAATAATTCAACAACGCCCATAGTACAGGAGGGTATCTTGTTAATCGTACCCTGCCTAAGGCAGGAAAAGATAATATCGAAGATATTCTGATGAGGCTTCAGTTAGTATAAAGATGACACTATTAGTAAGAATAAATCCGAGCCACGCGCGTCAGCAAGTGTTGCCCAAGCTTCATCTATCACCTTCCGTCAAAGAGCGCACCAGCTTGGGCAACACTTGCTGACGCGCGTGGCTCCGATTATTCCTCATAGTCTGTGCCCATCTTCTATGATGTTCAAGATGGCAAAAATGTTGTTGAATTTTATTAGGGATTACCATGGGATTGGTTTAGCCTAGTTGATTTGTGTGTGCAAAATGGGACATAGCATACCAATTTACACGGATGCGGGCTATGCAACGAAAACACTATCTCAAAATTAAACCTATATTGAGTAGAGCGACGTTCTTCGTTAGTTGTTCGCCGCCCCCTCGTTAGAACCCATCGTGCCCTATTAAGGCAATAGGCTCAGGATAAATACATTTACGACTACCCACAGGCTAGAAAAGCTTGTGACATATTTTTGCTTTTGGAAACGCTACTCTGTCTAGAAACGTTTGGAATTGCTCCCAATTAAATGATTTTCGTTGACTCCTGCGGTTGAGCCACTTGAATAGAATTCTCTTCACTTTGTGAGCAAATATTTTAACGTATGCATAGTTGTGAGATACTCCATAATACTGGATATGACCTCTCAATTTTGCAGCCGCAGTTTTCATTATTTGTTTCAGTGATGTTCTATTCCTGATTTTACGGGCCCAGTCATTGACTTTCTTTAGCTTCGATCGAAGTCTCTTGCCGTTGGTTTTCATTTTTATGAGGTAGTATCCCTTGCGAGACTTACCGATATAAAATGTGAATCCCAGAAAATCAAATGTTTCCTGCGCCTCGCCACGTTGTTTGCTACGTTTGGAGAATTTTACGAGTTTAGTTTTATCCTCGTTCATTTTCAACCCGTATTCTGCAAGGCGACGACCCAAGGCTACTTTGATACGTTCTGCATCTTGATTATATTGACAGCAGATGACAATATCATCAGCGTACCGTACCATTTTCACCTTGCCCGTACAGTGTGGTTTTACCGTTTCTTCCATCCATTCATCGATTACTTCGTGAGCAAATATATTTGCGATGATGGGGCTGCAACCCGAACCTTGGGTGACCCCTTCATCACTTATCGTCAGCTCCCCTTCGGTTAATACACCTGATTTAAACATTCTCATCAGATAACGTATTAATCTTGGATCGCTGATCTTTTTGCTGATAATCTCCATCACTCTTTCGTGTGAGATACTGCCGAAGTAATTCGATAGATCAACATCAATCACTGTTTCTACTACGTGTGTACTCAGATAAGCATACAGATCTTCGATCGCATCATGACAGCTTCTTCCAGGTCGAAACCCATAGGAATTTTCGTGGAATAATGGCTCATAGATGCTTTCCAATACTTTATGCATCATCCGCTGGATGATTTTATCTTCGAAATTGCTGATACCTAATGGGCGCGTCGCGCCTGGTTTCCCATCCTTCGGAATCAGCACTTGTCGTACTGGCCCGGGGATGTAAGCCATGCGTTTCATCCGACCCATTAAATTCTTCAGATTATCATCCAATTGTTCTCCGTAGCTTGCTTTGTCTACCCCATCACTCCCAATTGCCTTCTGTCCATCCAGCTCATGGAAGCATGCCCGCAGTGATTCCTCATTGATATGGTGGATCACGTGCGTGAATACCATATCAGGGTTCGCTGCTGATAGTGCCGCTATTCTTTTCAATTTCATTTCCGTCAGTATTGAGTTTTCTGTGAACTCCATGACGTCTCCTCTACTCAGAGTATATTTACCCAGTGTCCTTCCCTCCACGCTCGTTACTTCGCTTCGTCGGTACTACGACACATCTGACTTCCCGATAGACTTTTCGAGGTCCTTGTTTTTGAGGCTTGTTCCCCGATACTACTGTCCTTCTGAGATCTATCTGGACCTCCCACGTTCACCCTTCTACTTTTATTGCATGCCATGCTCTAAGACCCCGAGGATGTTACCTAACTCTGCCCATCGTGATTTAGGTAATGTTGCCTTCTGGTAACTTGAGACCATCGGCCATTCCTAACGTTAAACTTTTCGGAGCTCAATCACTTCAGCTTGCGCTTACGGCCTGCAATTTTTCCTGCCTACGCTTAACCTGTTACATTACTGCAACATGCCCAAGGCTAGATACGAAATGTGCTGGGTCAGCACTTTCTCGGCAGCACTTCCAGCTGCTAGCAGAGTGGTGCTTTCGTGGCGCACCAAGTTTTCTTTTTATTGTTATTATCGGTAGATATATTTTTTAATATTTATCAGTGCGTTATACTGCAGGGTCGCAGAAAACTAAAAAGGAAACAGCTAAGATTGCTTTGAGAATAACATGATAGGATTATCAATCATTTAAAATAGATAGGTCAAAATTATGCCCCGTTCAGCTAGCTCCCAAAAATTGATTAACAAGCTTTTAACTGCTATTAGCGGCGAAATTGGTTTATTGAGCGCGCTCGAAGCTATGTTAGTAGGACATGAAGACGAATCTATTCCCAATACCAAGAAGTTCAAAAAGTATTTAGAAAACATACTTAAAGACTTAAATGATCAAAAAGGATGCTCAGCTTTAGAGGATCTTCGCTTAAAGATTGAAGTTACCTACGTAGCTATAGCCTTGCATGGTACTATACGTGGGGAAAATCTTTTAAATAAAATAGGTAGAGTTTTAGCAGATGAAATAAATTCAGATGTATCTAACTTTCAACGTAATAAGTCGCGTGGGCGTTTAAACAAGTTTTTCCCTCCTGTGTGTTTAAAGCTTAGCGAGACTCTATTTAGTATAGATGTTATTCAGTGTAATCACCCTGATAAAGATAAGGATCGAGTAATATGGAACTTGTTGGGTCTGCTTAAGAGTGAGAAACAAAGTTATGAATCTTTGCTAAAGAAAACCACAGAAGCAACCGAAGAATATAAAATAAATCTCCAAAAGTATGAAATAAAGAACGCTTTAACGTCTTCGTCCTTAACAACGCCGTTGGATGAACAGAGTCTATCTCACATTTTTCATTATGCTGGTGTAGAAGAACCAAAACCTGATAAAGAAATTAATGAACCGCAACGACAGTATGACAGGGGTTTAAAAGATGAGCAGGATGAGCAAAAAAAGACACAAGGAGTTCAAGACCGACATACAACATTTTGGCAAAAACACCCTAGTAGACCTAAGGGCAAATTAGAGGATTTGCAAAAAGATCAAATAGAAATGGAGGACCTCAATAAGGAGCGAGAACCATCTACATCACATTCTCCAACAGAGACATAAATCCGGATTTCACCATGGTCCTAAGTTGTAAAACTTCAAACTTGATCTGACGGTTTATAATTTACCTATCATATTGCTACCGGATGCACACATTTTTTTAGCCGCCAGAATTAGAGTTCGTCGTCCCCGCTTTACTGAATTATCCTAAAACATCAGCCTATCAAGCGGGAATCCAGTGTCTAACTTTCAAGTAAAGTGAAGTAGCAATAAACAGTTATGACTGGCATTCGTGCGTTCCGTTGGAAAGGCGGGCACTAGATTCCTGCTTGATAGGCTGATGTTTTAGGATAATTCGGTAAAGCAGGAACGACGTACTCAGCATTTCTAGTAATTACAAATGTGTGCATCGGATAGCGCAATACAGTTTAGGAAAATAAACTGTGTGAGAAGGGAGCATTGGACCGTCGGTTTCATGGACGAAACCGTCGAGCGTGCATGGACGTATTCACAGCGTGTCCAATGCGCTTCCTCCTCATACAGTAGCCATTTTTGGCTTTGATACAGCAGCTATTTTTGGCTAAAACAGTTAAATAAACTCTAAGAGAGGTTCAAAGAAGGTGGTTTTAAACCCCCAATACCAACCGGCTTGGATCTTCCAGCATCTGCTTAATAGTCAACAAGAAACTCACCGACTCGCGCCCGTCAATTAAGCGGTGATCGTAAGACATCGCTACATACATAATCGGGCGGATGACAATCTGGTCATTTTCAACCACAGGACGTTTCACAATATTATGCATGCCTAAAATAGCACATTGCGGGGCATTAATGATGGGTGTGGATAACATCGAGCCAAAGATACCACCATTAGTAATGGTGAAAGTACCGCCGGTCATTTCTTCCAAGGTTAATTTGCCATCACGTGCTTTTTCAGCATAAATCGCTATTTGCTTTTCAATATTGGCCATGCTCATGGCATCGGCATCCCGTAAAATAGGAACCACCAAACCGCGGGAAGTAGAGACGGCAATACCGATATCATAATAGCCATGGTAAACAACATCGTTACCATCAATAGAACCGTTTACCACCGGAAAACGTTTTAAAGCTTCAATGGTCGCTTTGACAAAAAAGGACATAAACCCTAATTTAACGCCTTGATTTTTTTCAAAGACATCTTTATATCGGGCACGCAAATCCATTATGGGTTGCATATTCACTTCATTAAACGTGGTCAACATAGCCGCATTATGCTGTGCTTCCACCAAGCGTTCGGCAATTCGTGCTCGTAGGCGTGACATGGGTACGCGTTTATCGGGACGATCACCCGATAGGGCTGGAGCGGAGGTTTCAGGGATAGAAGTGTCGGTTGCTGAAGCGGTTTTAATTCGCTCCATCACATCTTCTTTAGTTATCCGACCATCCTTACCCGTACCTTTGAGTTGAGTTACATCAACGCCATGTTCGGCGACTACACGTCGCACGGCAGGGCTAAGTTCAGTTGTTAATGAGGAGGATGGGGGTTGTGCGACAACCGACTCTTTAGCTTGTTCTTTAGCGGGAGATTGTTGTACAGGTGCCGCCCCTGCCTTGATAGTGGCCAATACCTCTTGAGCCGATACGGTACTGCCCACAGGTTTGAGAATGACTTCCAACACACCATCCTGAGGAGCCGGAACTTCCAACATAACCTTATCAGTCTCTAATTCTAAAATAGTTTCATCACGCTTCACCACATCCCCGGCTTTTTTAAGCCACTGAGCCACTGTGGCATCAGCAACTGATTCAGGCAATGAGGGTACTTTGACTTCGATGCTCATGGGTGTTTCCTTTTATTTATTGATGGTGCATTACATTTAATTAATAGAAAGACTGTGTCTACGCCTTCAAATCCAAAGCTAGATTAATTAAATCCGCCTGCTGTTTCACATGTAATTTCATATAACCAACCGCAGGAGCTGCTGCCGAGGGTCTGCCTGCAAAGTGCAGTCGTTGTCCTTTGGCTAAGCAAGCTTCAAAGCGATGGCGCATGATATACCAGGGGCCTTGATTTTCAGGTTCTTCCTGGCACCAAATCACATCTTTAGTATTTTTATAGCGCTTGAGCTGCTCTTGCAATTCATCACGTGGGAAAGGATAAAGCTGTTCGATACGAATGATGGCTATATCTTTAATAGCCTGTTCCCGACGTTTTTGCAGCAAATCATAGAAGACCTTACCGCTGCATAATATGACTCGTCTTGCCTGTTCTGGGTTAATATCCTCAATTTCTGGAATCACCAGTTGGAATTGTCCTTGACTTAAAGCACTCAGGGGCGACACTGCCAGTTTATGACGTAACATACTTTTGGGTGTCATGACAATCAGCGGCGTGCGATAGGGTCGTATTATTTGGCGTCGTAACAAGTGGAAAATTTGCGCAGGGGTAGTGGGTGCACACACTTGCATATTTTTCTGTGCGCACAGTTGCAAATAACGCTCTAGGCGCGCAGAAGTATGTTCGGGACCTGAGCCTTCATATCCATGAGGTAATAATAGCGTCAGTCCGCACAAGGTACGCCATTTCTGCCACGCCGAACTGATAAACTGGTCCATAATGACCTGAGCGCCATTGGCGAAATCACCATACTGGGCTTCCCACAATACCAGGGTTTGTGGATCGGTGCTGGCATAGCCGTATTCAAACCCCATGGTACCCATTTCTGATAATAAAGAATCATAAATTTTAAACATCACGGGCGCTTTGGCTATCTGTGCTAACGGAGTATAAGCGTTACCCGTTTTTTGATCGTGCAATACCGCCTGACGATGGGCAAACGTACCACGACGACAATCTTCACCGGACATGCGAACGGAGTAACCCTCATCTAACAAGCTTGCATAAGCCAAGATTTCCGCAAAACCCCAATCCAGGGGCAATTCACCGTGCGTCATTTGGGTACGCACCGCCAAAGTATGCCTAACCTGTCTTTGCACTTCAAAACCGGCTGGCAATTCCGCCAGCTTTTCGCCTAACGTCACTAATCGTGATTGCGTCACTGCGGTGTATACCGGCGTTGACCAGACTTGATCATGATATGGCATCCAATTGGCAGCGTATTTAGAGGCTAAACCGTCGGGCTTGATTTGTACTGCGGATGCACCGGTATCCAGTAGATCACGATAGGATTTTATCCATTCGGCCACTTCCTCGGCGGTACATATTTTTTGGGCAATGAGTTGTTTGGCATATAATTCATAGGGAACTTTATGCTGGCGAATAAACTGATACATTAAGGGTTGGGTAGCTATAGGTTCATCTGCCTCATTGTGCCCCAAACGGCGATAACAAACTAAATCCACCACCACATCTTTGCGAAATCGAGAACGATATTCGGTAGCCAGCCGCGCAGTGAATACCACCGCTTCTGGATCATCCCCATTGACGTGAAAGATGGGTGAATCAATCATTTTAGCTGGATCCGTACAATATAGGCTGGAACGCGCATCCTTAGGATCGCTAGTGGTAAAACCCACTTGATTATTAATGACAATGTGTAAGGCGCCCGCAATTTGATAGGCGTTAGTCTGCGACATGTTAAGCGTCTCTTGCACTATGCCTTGGCCAGCAAAAGAAGCATCACCATGTACCACTAATCCCATGACTTCAAGAGGATGCTGCCGACCCAGTCTTTCCTGCCTGGCTCGGACTGAACCCATCAGCACCGCAGATATTACTTCTAGGTGTGATGGATTAAAGGCCAGCATCAAATGCAGAGGTCCGGATTTGGTGACCACGTCAGAAGAATAACCCAAATGATATTTCACGTCCCCCGAGGTTAAACCAAAATCTTTACGTCCTTCAAATTCCTGAAATAGCTCTTCAACCGGCTTACCAAAAATGTTGATCAGAATATTCAAGCGGCCACGGTGGGCCATACCGACCAGTATTTCCTTGACACCTTGCGCCGAGGCTTGCTCGTTTACTGTATGTACAAAGGGAATGAAGCTATCACCGCCTTCCAGAGAAAAACGTTTTTGTCCTACATATTTATGCGCTAGATATTTTTCGAGGCCATCGGCTGCAATCAACGATCGTAAAATTTCGCGCTTTTCTTCAGCAGATAACTCAGGTCTGGGTTGTTCTAATCGTTGACGTATCCATTCCGCTTCTTCCAAATTGGACATGTACCTATATTCAGAACCAAGGCTACCGCAGTAGGTTGCTTCTAATTTGGCAATAATGTCGCGCAGCGGTGCCTTACCCTCTGGAAATAACGATTCTGTACGGAAAACTTGGTCATAATCCTGGAGGTTTAAATCGGGATAATAGGATAATTTCAATTGCGCGGGATGGGGTCTCACCTGCCCCAGCGGGTTTATTTTTGCAGCTAAATGTCCATATTCTCGATAGGCATTAATCCATTTATTAACCGCTGCCTGTTTTCGCTCAAATATAGCATCGTTACTGCTGACTTGGCGTGCTTGTGGCTGTTTTGCTAACTGCAAAAATTGTTTGCGGATATCTGCATGCGAGACATCCGGTGACCCAGCTTGGGATAGTTTTTGAAAATATTCCCGCCATTTGGTATCGACTGATTCAGGGTTTTTTAGGAAAAGGTCATAAAGTTCTTCTAGGTAATCAGCATTACCACCATATAAGTAGGAGTCGGAGGAAAGCGAATGCATATCTGAATTTGACATACTAGGAAAGTCTCATTGGAAAATTTATTGTTTATTAATTAATTAGTTTACAGAATTATTGCCACTAGAAGCTGCTCCCTTCCTAACCTTCCCCCGCAAGCGGGGGAAGGTTAGGAAGGGGGCAGCTTCTAGTGGCGCTTTACATGGTTTTTCTCGTCAAAAAAGATACTTTAAATAAATCCCTCAGCCGCAAGTGAAAAGGAAATTACACCGACTCCTTCATCATCTCATCACGAATATGTGCAATCGCTTTAGTTGGGTTCAAACCTTTCGGACAAACATCTACGCAATTCATAATACTACGGCAGCGAAATACTTTATAAGGGTCTTCCAGGTTTTCCAGCCGTTCGCGTTTTTTAGTGTCGCGGCTGTCGGAAATAAAACGATTGGCCCACAACAAAGCGGCCGGACCCAAGAACTTGTCGGGATTCCACCAATAAGAAGGACATGAGCTAGAGCAACAAGCGCATAAAATGCACTCATAAAGGCCATCAAGCTTGGCGCGTTCTTCAATGGATTGTAACCGCTCTTTTTCAGGTGGGGGCTGATCATTTTGTAAATAAGGTTCAGCCTTTGCATACTGCTGATAAAACTGCGTCATATCAACAATTAAATCACGAATAACTGGAAAACCTGGCAGCGGTCTTAATACGATTTTATCTGACTTCAAATTTAGGAACGAGGTAACACAGGCCAGGCCATTCTTGCCATTGATATTCATACCATCCGAGCCACAAACCCCCTCACTGCAGGAGCGCCGGAACGTTAGGCTAGGATCTTGAATTTTCAGCGCCTCTAACACGTCTAAAATCATAACCCCGTGGAAATTGACACTATCCACCTCATAATCCTTCATATAAGGCGCTGAATCCACGTCAGGATTATATCGATAGATAGAAACATATAAATGCTTATTCTGCACAGCTCCCACTTCCTTTACAGTGGAATTAGCGCTTGGGTTCGGCTGGGTATCGGCCATATTGCTACCTCTGGGAGTGGTGATGGTTAATGTTTTAATGCTTTACGTACTTTGGTGCCACTAGAAGCTGCTCCCTTCCTAACCTTTCCCCGCAAGCGGGGGAAGGGACTTGCTCGAGCCAGGTATGGATTGGGTGCATAACTTAATTTATCCTACCCAACCAGTCCCTTCCCCCGCTTGCGGGGGAAGGTTAGGAAGGGGGCAGCCTCTAGTGGCACAAGGTCAACCATGCTAATGATCTCTTTCCTTTAACTCAATCGGATCTACATCCTGTGGTTTGAGATTAACTGCGCGCTCGCCTATACGGCCATCAGCAAAATAAATAGAGTGTTTTAGCCAGTTTTTATCATCACGGTCGGGATAATCCATGCGTGAATGTCCGCCGCGACTTTCCGTGCGGCGTTCGGCACATATGGCTGAGGCCATGGCAACTTCCATCATATTATCTAGCTCTAACGCCTCAATACGGGCAGTATTAAACACCTGACTTTTATCTCGCAAAACTGCATGAGGAAGACGTTCGCGCAAAGCTTGTAATTTTTGCAGGCCCAGACGCATAGCATTCCCTTCTCGAAATACACCAAAATCCTCCTGCATCACCTTCTGCATTGAGCTGCGTATTTCATGCAAATCTTCCCCGTCTTTGGAATGATCCCAGCGTTGTAAGCGCACCAATGCCTGCTCTACCTCGCCGGAACTGGTTTCTGGCATTGCCAGATCATGCTGTAAAGCCTGTTCCAAATGCAGACCGGCTGCTCGGCCAAATACCACAATATCTAATAAGGAATTTGCCCCCAGCCGGTTGGCACCGTGCACAGAAACACAAGCACATTCCCCCGCTGCATATAAACCATCAACCACCTGGTCATTGCCCTTTTTATCGGTCGTGAGTACTTGACCATGAACATTAGTCGGTATCCCGCCCATCAGATAATGGGTGGTGGGTACAACTGGAATCGGATCTTTGGTGGGGTCTACGCCAGCAAAGGTTTTAGCTAGTGTAGTAATTCCTGGTAGACGTTCCTGCAATACGGCAGCGCCTAGGTGATCTAATTTGAGTAATACATAATCGCCACGCGGCCCTGCACCGCGCCCTTCGCGGATCTCTACCATAGAAGAACGAGATACCACATCGCGACAGGAAAGATCCTTAAGATGCGGCGCATAGCGCTCCATAAACCGTTCGCCATTTTTATTTAACAGATAGCCACCCTCGCCGCGGGCACCTTCAGTTACCAGTACCCCAACCCCCGCAATACCCGTGGGATGGAATTGCCACATCTCCATATCCTGCAAAGGTAACTGGGCGCGCAGGACCAAACCGAGTCCATCACCGGTGCACGTATAAGCATTAGTTGTGGTCTGGAAAATGCGACCCGCGCCACCGGTCGCCAGTATGGTTGCTCGACTATGTAGAAATACCACTTCACCCGTCTCAATGTGCAATGCAACCACACCGGCAATTCCATTTTGAGCGGATTTGACCAGGTCTACAGCATACCATTCATTATAAAAATGGGTTTTGGCTTCAACGTTTTTTTGATACAGGGTATGCAGCATCGCATGCCCGGTACGATCTGCAGCACAGCAGGTGCGATGTGCCAGTTCACCACCAAAGTTTAAAGTCTGACCACCAAAAGCTCGCTGATAAATTTTTCCCTGTTTAGTACGGGAAAATGGCAAACCCATATGTTCCAGCTCGATAATAGTGGCCGGCGCATTCTTACACATATACTCAATGGCATCCTGATCTCCCAGAAAATCAGATCCCATCACGGTGTCATACATATGCCAACGCCAATCATCAGGGCCCATATTAGCCAATGCGGCATTAATACCCCCTTGGGCTGACACCGTATGCGAGCGGGTGGGAAATACTTTGGAGATTAGAGCAACTTTTTTGCCCGACTCTGCTAATTGCAATGCTGCGCGCTGTCCTGCGCCACCACCACCTATAATAATGGCATCAAAAAAATGTTCTGCTAAGCTCATAAGGCTCCCCAAACAATATCAATTCCCCACACCAAATACCCCAACAGTACCATCACAACAATAATTTGGAGGATAAGTCTTAGCCAAGGGCATTTGAGATAATCTGTAAACACCGTCCAAAGGCCTACCCAGGTATGATAAACCACACTTAACAGGGCTAAAAAAGTAAATGCCCGCATAAAACCGTTACTATACAAACTATGCCAATGCACGTAATCCAGAGGATGATTAAACACGACAAACCCTAGTAAAAATAGGGTATACACAGCGAGCACAATAGCTGTGACTCGTTGAATTAGCCAATCCCGCAGACCGCTGCGGGTAAGACTGGTCACGCTGCCTACCATAAACAAATTCCTAAAAAAACGATGAAAACGACGGAAATAATTAACACCAGCCAAGCACCGATCCGCCCACCCTGGAGACTATCACCGATATTCAGATCCATAAGCAAATGTCGAACGCCCGCCACAAGATGGTAAATCAATGCACTTAACGTTACCCAGATAAAAAACCGCAATAGGGGATGATAAGCGACGGATTCCTTCAGGGTATTAAATGAGGCTTCAGAAGCCAAGGAGCGTGCTAATAGCCATAGTAATAACGGCAATAATAGGAACAGAAATACTCCGGAAATACGATGCAGAACTGAGACGATAGCCGGCAGTGGTTGTTTGATTTGCATTAAATTGAGATAAACTGGCCTTTGCTGTTTCACGGCGGGCAATCCTGGGATTGTAGATCGAAACGACATTATATGCTTCAAATACTGGAAATTGAAGTGTGAGAGTGGGAAGGGGTCAAGTATTCACATGACACTTGCCCGTGTGACTGTGACCTCTTATGAAATATGGCAAGTGTCATGTGAATACTTGACCCCTTCCCCCAATCAAGACATCTTGCCAGAACCAACCATGATGAGTGTATAATGCCCGACCTAACCCACTTCATTACTTTAAATTCTAAGGCCTATATGGGACATAAAACTCCTCTTTACCAAAGACATCAGCACGCTGGCGCTAAATTGGTGGATTTTGCTGGCTGGGATATGCCACTACATTATGGTTCACAGTTGGATGAACATCATCAAGTACGCACTGATGCTGGTATATTTGACGTCTCGCACATGTTGGTGGTCGATCTTGCTGGTGCGCAAGCCTATCCTTTTTTACGTCGACTATTAGCTAATGATGTAGCAAAACTAAAACAACCTGGCAAAGCGATATATACCTGTATGTTAAACCCCCAAGGTGGGGTGATAGATGATCTTATAGTCTACAAAAGGGATGAAAACAGTTATCGCCTCGTCATTAATGCCGGCACCCGTGAAAAAGATCTTAACTGGTTGCGACAACAGAGTACTGAGTTTTCCCTGACCATTACTCCCAGAACTGATTTGTGTATTCTGGCCATCCAAGGTCCACAGGCTATTACTAAAGTCGCCGCCGTGTTTGACCAAGAGCTCTATCAAAAAATTAAAGCATTACATCCCTTTGAAGCCATTGAGCATAAGGATTATTTCATTGCCCGTACCGGCTATACCGGCGAAGATGGCTTAGAAGTACTAGTTTCTGCCAGCCAAGCACCAGAATTCTGGGACCAAATAACCACAGCAGGCGTTAAACCCTGCGGTCTAGGGGCACGTGACACACTCAGGCTAGAAGCCGGGTTAAATCTTTATGGTACTGACATGGATGAAAATACCACGCCGCTGGAATCCAATTTAGGCTGGACCGTCGCCTGGGAACCTAAAGATCGTGACTTTATTGGACGGGTAGCATTGGAAGCCAAAAAACCACTTACCAATAAACGTCTGGTTGGTTTGGTATTACAACCCAAAGGGGTATTACGCAACCACCAAAAGGTGTTGATTAATCATGAAGCGGGTGAAATCACCAGTGGCGGTTTTTCTCCAACTCTGCAACAGGCAATCGCTTTAGCGCGTATACCCCTATCTACCCATACCCAATGCCTAGTAGAAATTCGCGGACAAGAATTACCTGCAGATATTATTAAACCTCCTTTTGTCAAACATGGAAAAAAAGCGTTTGAGTGATTTGCTCATTTTTTGGAAAAGCACTGTATTCCCTTCGGGGGCGTTGTTGAATAATTTTCTTCCTAACTGTCCGAAACTCTATGATCCCCTCTCCCCTTGCGGGAGAGGGTTAGGGAGAGGGGGTTGGTGCGGCATTCATTGGTGAAAATTAAAGTGTAAATGCTTAATATTACCCCTCTTCCTAACTCCCGCAAGGGGAGAGGGGATATAGTGCTTTTCCAAAAATGGGAGCGAATTATTCAACAACGCCCCCGCAAGGGAGAGGAGGCCATTACGCAAGCCTCAAAAATCCTACAACCTAAAGGAACTGTCAAATGAGTAATTTAATACCCGCTGACATAAAGTACACCATCAGCCATGAATGGGTGCGCGAAGAAAGCAATGGCACGCTGACTATAGGTATAACCGACCATGCCCAGAAATTATTAGGGGATATTGTTTATGTAGAATTACCCGAATTAAAGAAAAATCTAAAAGTGGCCGAAGGCTTTGCCGTGGTTGAATCTGTGAAGGCTGCGGCTGACGTATACATGCCGGTCACTGGCCAGATTACCGCTATCAATACCACTTTGTCGGAACAGCCAGAACTGGTAAATATTGACCCCTATGGGGATGGCTGGCTTTGTACTATCAGCCCGACAGATAAGAGTGAGCTAACCAACCTGTTGGATGCAGAGGCTTATAAACAAAGCATTGCCGATGAATAAGCAAAGAATTTCCAGTCATACGAGGTAAAACGTGCCCTTTATTCCCCATACTGAAGCTGAAGTCAAAGAAATGCTGACGGCAATTGGCGTAAGCCAAATCAATGATTTATTTGATGAAATTCCTGCTGATTTACGCCTTGCTGATCTGCCTGGTATACCGGAAGGCCTGTCAGAGATGGAAGTAAGCCAATTGCTGCAAAAACGAGGTGCCCAAGACCAATATCATCTCTGTTTTATCGGCGCTGGCGCATACCAACACCATATTCCCTCCGCCAGTCTAGATTTAATTTCCCGGGGCGAATTTTTAACGGCTTATACGCCCTATCAAGCCGAAGCCAGTCAAGGCACGTTACAATTAATTTATGAATACCAGACCATGATGGCTAGCTTAACCGGCATGGATGTCTCCAATGCATCACATTACGATGGTGCGACTGCTCTAGCGGAAGCCGTCCTGATGGCCGTTCGCCTTAATCGGAATTCTAGTAGTAAACGCATTCTAATGCCTGTCAGCGTACACCCCTTTTACCGCGCTGTAGTCCGCAGTATTGTGAGTGCACAGAATATCGAGCTAGTAGAAATCCCATTTTGCTCAGGTGGCGGACACGTGCCGTTGGAAGCTCTACAGCCTTATGCTGGACAGGACTTCGCTGCACTAGTAATCCCTAATCCGAATTTCTTTGGCGTACTAGAAGAAGTAGATGCCCTGACTGATTGGGCTAAAGCGCAAGGTATCTTGACCATTGCCTTGGTCAACCCCACCGCCCTGGCCTTGCTAAAAGAACCTGGCCAATGGGGAGAGGCGGGTGCAGATATTGTCTGCGGAGAGGGCCAACCCTTAGGCGTCCCGCTGTCCTCAGGTGGGCCTTACTTTGGTTTCCTATGCTGTAAACAACCCTACGTCCGGCAAATGCCAGGACGAATAGTTGGAAGAACAGAAGATCTGGAAGGTAAATCCGGTTTTACTCTAACGTTACAGGCCAGAGAACAACATATACGCCGTTCAAAAGCCACCTCCAATATTTGCACCAACCAAGGCTTGATGGTCACAGCAGCTACTATTTATATGAGCCTCTTGGGCGCTGAAGGTTTAAGACGTGTCGCCGCTAAAAGTCATAATAATGCAGTCGCTTTATATAACCAGCTAACACGCATTGCAGGTATTGAAGGCGTGTTCTGTCGTCCTATCTTTCATGAATTTGTTTTACGACTCAATAAACCAGTGGCAAAAGTGTTGGACGCGTTGGCCAAAGAAGGCATACAAGGCGGTTTTGACTTAACACCTTACTATCCCGAACTGGGTCAGACCCTATTGGTCTGTGCAACCGAGACTAAAACGGAAGAAGATTTACAGAACTTTCATACCGCATTACATAACATAATCGAAGCAGGTCAACCCAAGATTAAGGCTTTAAATATCAATGAGGTAACCCATGGTGATCTTTGAAAAATCCGTTCCCGGACGACGTGCAGTCGCACAAGCGCCACAGCAAGACATCGCCACGGATGATATTCCTTCTAGTTTATTGCGTAAGACTAAAGCCCTCTTGCCTGAAGCTTCTGAATTGGACGTAGTACGACACTACACTTGTCTTTCCCGTAAAAATTTTTCCATAGACACCCATTTCTACCCGCTGGGTTCCTGTACTATGAAATACAACCCACGCGCTCACCGCCTAGCCTGGTTGCCTGATTTTGCTAACCGACATCCATTGGCACCACCGCAATTCAGCCAGGGAATTATGCATTGCTTATATGAACTGCAAGAATATCTAAAAACCGTAACTGGTATGGACGCAGTCGCATTATCCCCTATGGCTGGCGCTCAAGGTGAATTTGCCGGAGTGGCCATTATTCGTGCCTATCATCAGTCGCGTGGAGATTTTGAACGCACAGAAATTCTAGTACCAGATGCGGCTCATGGTACTAATCCCGCTTCCGCAGTCATGTGTGGTTTTACTGTGCGGGAAATACCTACTGACAAACAAGGTGACGTTGACATCGCTGCATTAAAAGCCGCTTTAGGTCCTAAAACTGCCGGTATTATGCTCACCAATCCTTCTACTTTGGGCGTTTTTGAACGCCGTATTCGCGAAATTGCCGATTTAGTTCATGCTGCGGGTGGGCTCTTGTATTACGACGGGGCCAATCTGAATGCAATCATAGGTAAAGTTCGACCCAGCGATATGGGTTTTGATGTTATTCATATGAATTTACATAAAACTTTTTCTACTCCCCACGGCGGTGGTGGACCCGGCTCTGGACCAGTAGCGGTCGAGGAGCATCTGGCACCCTTTTTGCCTATGCCTATTGTTGGGAAAAAAGGCGATCAATGGGTGTGGTTGACAGAAAAAGACTACCCCCAATCCATAGGACGCTTATCCACTTTTATGGGCAATGCCGGGGTATTGCTACGCGCTTATATTTATATTCGTCTGTTAGGGCGAAAAGGTCTACAACGGGTGGCCGAATTTGCCACCCTCAATGCAAATTATTTATTAAAGCAACTGCAACAAGCGGGATTTGTAGCGGCTTTCCCACAACGTCGTGCTACTCATGAGTTCATCTTGACGCTGCAAAAAGCCTCAAAAGAACTCGGTATTAATGCGATGGATTTTGCAAAACGTTTATTGGATTATGGCATCCATGCACCTACGACTTACTTTCCGCTGCTGGTTCCTGAATGTTTGTTAATTGAACCGACAGAAACTGAAAGCAAAGCACAACTAGATGAATTTATAATTGTGATGCAGAAAATACTTGAGGAAGCAAAACAAGAGCCAGAAAAATTACGCAATGCGCCATTTACTCTGCCGGTGCGCCGCTTGGATGACGTTAAAGCTGCTAGGGAATTGGATTTGGCGTGGAAACCGAGCCGCGACCGTTAGGAAGCGTTTATAGGAACAATGTAAACGCTCCCTAACAGTCGCAGCTCGGTGACAGGCAACCTTTTCACTGCGTTCAGGATGACAGCTCACGACACTCTGCAAAAAAGCGCTTTTAAATAATCAGTTTCTGCGATCGCAGGATGAATAGGATGGTCAGCACCCTGATGACCCTGGGCTAAAATTTGTACCGTGCGTTTTTGTTTTACCCCCGCCGCTAATACCACTTGCAGCAATTGCTCTTTAGTCAGATGTTGGGAACAAGAAGCTGAGATCAAAAAACCATCAGGCTGTAATAACTTCAGGGCTAATTCATTGACCCGTTGATACGCAATCAATCCAGCGGCCATATCTTTGCGTTTTTTTATAAATGCAGGCGGATCAATAATAATAACATCAAATTTTTCTTCCGTATTAATCAATGCTTTCAATTCAGTAAATACATCTCCTTGCCGCGTATAAACACGGTCAGCGACATTATTGAGTCGACAATTCGCTTGGAGCATTTCCAGGGCGGGTGCTGAACTGTCAATACAGCATACCTCTTTAGCACCATACACTGCCGCCTGAATTCCCCAACCGCCCACATAGCTAAATAAATCAAGCACCCGCTTACCCGCTACATAACGGGATAATTGCGCCCTATTTTCCCGATGATCATAAAACCACCCAGTTTTTTGACCTGTCCATGGCGAAACACTAAACAATACGCCATTTTCTTCAAGCTTAACTATAGGCGCAACTTCACCAAAAGCGGCTGATACATATTCCGGCAAACCTTCCAGCTTACGCATACTATGGTCATTACGTAATAAAATCGCTTGGGGGTTAAGCACCTGTTGCAATGCACGAACAACCGTCTCTTGTAATAATTCCATTCCTGCGGTAGTTATCTGCACCACTAATGTATCGCCAAAGCGGTCGACGATTAAACCCGGCAATTCATCGCTTTCACCATAAATTAGTCGGTAAAATGGCTGTGGGAAAAGTGCCGCACGTAACTTTAATGCACGTTGTATACGGTGTACCATCACAGTCTGGTCGAAGATGAGACTTGAATCAGAGCTCAACAGGCGCACGCATAATAATGTGTGTGGATTGATGTATCCTAAGCCCAAGGGCTTGCCGTCCTGTCGTTCTATAGTGACCATCTGTCCTGGTTGGAAACTTTTGAGCGGCGTTTTTGTGACATCAACCTCGTTACTGTAAACCCATACATGGCCCATGAGTAAGCGTGTTTCTTCGCGTTTTTTCAATCGTAGTGGTGGAGCGGATGGCATGGCGATTCCTGGGAGTTAAATTCATTAGTCTGTCATCCTGAACGCAGTGAAGGATCTCCATAGGGCTATCCGATGCACACATTTTTTTTAGCCGCCAGAATTAGAGTTCGTCGTCCCCGCTTTACCGAATTATCCTAAAATATCAGCCTATCAAGCGGGGATCCAGTGCCTAATTTTCAAACAAAGTGAAGTAGCAATAAGCAGTCATGACTGGCATTTGTGCGTTCCGTTGGAAAGGTGGGCACTAGATTCCTGCTTGATAGGCTGATATTTTAGGATAATTCGGTAAAGCAGGAACGACGTACTCAGCATTTCTAGTAATTACAAAATGTGTGCATCGGATAGCTCCATAGGGTGGCTTTTCAGCAATGTGTGCCATCCTATGGAGATCCTTCACTGCGTTCGGGATGACAGACTAATTCAGGATGACAACCTAATGCAAGATGGCAGCTTCACAAAATATGCTCCAAACCATAAACCAATGTTTGCAACTCCGTCACTTTCTCACACGCCAGACAAACCCCCGGCATAAAAGCGGAGCGATTTAGCGCATCATGACGCAAAGTCAAGGTTTGACCTAGACCACCAAAAATAACCTCTTCATGCGCAACCAAGCCTGGTAAACGGATCGAATGAATAGGAATTTCTTGGTAGCGTGCGCCTCTGGCACCCTTGAACAACTCCTTTGCGTGAGGATTTTCCGCAACTTTTACTTTTACTGCAGCGATCATCTCTGCGGTATGCAAAGCAGTGCCAGAAGGCGCGTCGACTTTTTGCTCATGATGCATTTCAATTATTTCTACATGAGAGAAATAACGCGCACAATCTTGTGCATAACGCATTAATAACACAGCACCAATTGAAAAATTCGGCGCTATTATCCCACCCAGTTTTTTTGTAGCACAGAATTGCGTGAGCTCAGTTATTTGGCCGGACAATAATCCCGTAGTCCCGATAACAGGATGTACACCTGCCTCAATGATTTTTACTGCATTTTCAAATGCCACATTAGCAGTCGTAAAATCAACTACCACTCGCGCTTGGCTATTCTTAATCATGGTTGATAAATCATCGCCTTTTACCGCTTCCCCTACTAGCTGAAGCCCCTCGGTATTCTTAATAGCTTGAGTAGCTTCTTTACCCATTTTGCCTGAGGCACCGTTTACTAAAACTCGTATTGTCATTTTTTGATTCCGATTATAATAATCTGTCATCCTGAACTGGGCTGTCATCCTGAACGCAGTGAAGGATCTCCTTGAGGTGCGCCACCCTGCTGGAGATCCTTCACTGCGTTCAGGATGACAGCTTTAGCTATACAGCAGAAGCGCTACCATATCCTCATGAAAATGAATTCTGGCTACTTCAAGTGGCGTAATACCATCAACGGTTTCTGCATCAACTTCCGCTCCAGCCTGAATTAATATTTTGGCGCATTGCAAGGCATTATATTGCGCAGCAATGTGTAGGGGCGTCACCATTGCGCCATCTTCACATTGATTTGCACTAATTCCACGATGAAGCAGCTCTTCAACCCGCGCGCCATCATCTGCTATTATGGCTTCAATGAAATGTTCCATATTTCCCTCATTTTGTTTATAGAATTATTTTAATTTTTCCATCCTGGTTATAAGGTTCTGTAAAATAATAACTTAATCTTTTTAGGGCCCAGATGAGTCTCAGATAGGATACTAAAAAGATAAGTTGTTGTTTTACAGAGCCTAAGCCGCAAATTTTATCGCCTTTAACATCTATTGTCAGTTTAAATTACTTTTTTAAATCTAAATCTGGGGAGTAACCGAAGAGGGTTAATCCCATCCGGGCAAAACATTTACTGTGTGCTAGACTGAAAGATATCTCACTTAAAAGAGAGTAGTTAACGAAATAGTTATTATCAGCCAGGGGAGGGCGATATAAAAAGGGGAAATCTTATGTTTATGGAAAAAATTAATAAAATTTCGCAATTTTTCGCGACTATAAATGGTGTTGTCACGCCGATAGGACACCTAGTGGTTCGAGTTTGGTTGGCTAATATCTTTTTTTCAGCAGGATTAGTAAAAATACAAACTTGGTTATCTACCGTTACTTTATTTACTTATGAATATCATGTGCCTCTATTACCACCTGAACTAGCAGCAGTTCTGGCGACCGGGATAGAATTAATCTGGCCGGTCTTGCTGGTTTTGGGGCTAGGAGGCCGCCTCATGTATTTTGTGCTTTTTGTATACAATCTAATGGCTGTGGTATCTTATCCCTTCCTATGGACTGCAGTGGGATTCGCTGGTTTACAACAACACATCAATTGGGGATTATTGATTATGATGTTGATTTTTTATGGCTCGGGTAAGTTGTCTATAGACTACTTATTGCAATGGAAGTTTGGACGTTTAAAGTGAGCTTCCCTCAGTATCTTTATATATAGTCAGATTGCTGATGCAATCCTTTGTCTACATATTACGAATTTATATAAAGTAAGTTTTAAGTAAATGACTATGCGCTTAAAAAAAATCGTTCAAAAATGTCATGCCTATGCCTTATTGATGCGCTGGCATCGGCCAATTGGCATCCTATTATTGCTATGGCCAACGCTTTGGGCATTATGTATAGCCAATAATGGCAAACCATCCATAAAATTAACTGTAATTTTTATCTGCGGTGTAGTGCTGATGCGTTCTGCGGGATGCGTGATAAATGACTTCGCGGATCGACACTTCGATGGGGCGGTTACTCGCACCCGCGAACGCCCCATTGTGAGCGGCAAAGTGTCTCCATGGGAGGCTTTAATATTATTTGCCTTCCTATGTATATTAGCCGCAGGGCTGCTTTTGCCTCTTAATGCAGCAGCGCGCTATTTGGCGTTGCCCGCAGTAATGATCACCCTTATTTACCCATTTTTAAAACGCATGACCCATTTGCCGCAATTAGTACTTGGCATTGCTTTCAGCTGGGGAGTGCCCATGGCCTATGCCGCAAGTCAGGGATCTGTGTCCGTGAATGGTTGGTTTATATTTTTTATCGCCTGTATTTGGCCAGTTGCCTATGACACCTTGTATGCCATGGTCGACCGTTCTGATGATTTACGAATTGGAGTGAAATCAACCGCTATTTTATTCGGCAACCAAGATATTAGAATAGTGGCCTTGCTGCATGGAATTATGCTTTTATTGTTAATTACGTTGGGAGTTAGCCTTTCATTGCAGTTATATTATTATCTGGGGCTACTGGGAGCGACAATCATTATGCTCTATCAGCAGTACTTGATTAAAGATCGAGAGCCTCAGCGCTGTTTTAAAGCATTTGTAACTAGTCAGTGGGCTGGTTTTTTTATTCTGCTAGGATTGTGGTTGAATTATCTATAAAGGCTTTATTAGATAAGGGAGGACTATTCTAATTTAATTCTATTTTGTTCAATGATTTTTTTAAAATTCTCCTCTGCTTCGACCCAATCGACAATGTCAACTTTATAAGGTAGATCCGATTCATCAAAAGCAACTTCCAAATCAACAATCAGAGAGTCTACCAAGGGTTTGTGTGCGTCAATAGCCAAATCAAGGTCAGAATATTTTTTCGCTTTCGCTCTAGCACGCGATCCAAAAACCCAAACGGTGGCTGTTCCCGGAAGATGCTCGTGTAAAATTTTTAAAACTATAGCAAGATGTTGTGGCTCAATATCCACTTTAATGTTCAAGCTGATGTACTTCTATTGTGTAAATTCGTTAAAAGGTATTTGGCTTCCTGCAAAAAAGACGGTAGTTTTGCAAAAATTTCTAGGGATTTTTTTAGATTATAAGTGTGACTGGTTGTACCGCGTTCCCTTCTATAAATTTTCCAAATACTAACATCCGAGAGCAAAAGTCCACGCTCACAGCCCAATCGAATCAATTCAGGGAATGACATTTGATCAATATCAGCTGGATTAGGTTCCGTCATCTCCAGGTAGCGTTTTAACATCTTCCATGCGAGTTCATAGGTGAATTCAAAAGCCTGTATCGCGGCTGCGCGCATATGTAGTAATAGCTGAGGATCTTTTTGTATAAAATCGAGATCATAATAATACAAACTATTTTCAAGCTGAAAAATTGCTTTTTCAAAGGAAGAAAGATCAAGCATTACCGACTGCCCTCATTATATACTCGGTTATATTACCACAACTGTGCATTCTGATTATCCGGTGAGCCAGAATCATCAGTAGGATCGGAATTATCCGTATCATAAGCATCGCCTTCTTTGGGAAGGTTAGCTGCTTTAAAAACTTCAAAAATCGCATTCTGATCTGGGTCGGAGGCCAACTGGCCCGTGTCGGGATCTATACGTGCAGTGACAATATCGTCAGGGGGAGGCAGACTTTGTTCTGGGGTACCAGCAAGCGCTGCCTGCATAAATTCTATCCAGACCGGCAGAGCAGCTTGCGCACCATGCTCATACAACGGCTTTGGTTGATCATAACCCACCCATACCGTAGTCACGATGCGACGATTGAAACCAGAGAACCAAGCATCCACTTGGCGCTGGGTGGTGCCGGTTTTTCCGGCCACATCTTGCCGTTTGAGCACGGTAGCCGCATAACCAGTACCATGTTGTATAACCCCTTGTAAGGCATTAGTAATTAAATAGGCAATATCAGCATCAATAGCACGTACCGCCAGGGGATTCGCAGCCGCTGCGGGACCTTGTACTTGAGTGCCCGCTACTGTGGGGGGATGTGCCTGGTAAACTACCTTGCCATCAGCTGATTTAATATACTGAATAAAATAGGGATTAATTCGATATCCGCCATTGGCAAATACTGCATAGGCAGCAGCCATTTGTAGTGGAGTGACTTGTGCCGTGCCTAAGGCTAATGAAAGCGATGGCGGTAAGGCATTACGGTCAAAGCCAAAACGTGACACATAGTCTAGCGCATAGGGAATACCGATAAGCTGCAACAACCGGACGGTTAATACATTTATAGATTTAGTCAATCCCACTCTTAGACGGGTTGGCCCACGGAATATACCGTCATCATTTTCTGGTCGCCAAAGATTGTTGGGATCTCCCGTATCATTAATCGCAATAGGGGCATCGTTAATAATAGTGGATAAGGTAAAGCCTTTGGCTAATGCCGCCGCATAAATAAAGGGTTTAAAACTAGATCCCGGCTGACGACTAGCTTGTATAGCACGGTTAAGGCCATTTTCCGCATCTTTTAATCCGCCTACTAAAGCTTCTACCGCGCCATTATCAGGATTGAGAGCTACAATTGCCCCTTCAACCTTCGGCATTTGCGTCAATTGCCACTGACCATCATTCTGTTGCAAAATCCGGATCACATCGCCAACCCGCGCCACCCGTTGTGCATTGGGACGTCGCGTCCAAGCCATTCCAGGCCAGGAGATCGTAACAACTCCCCCATTTACCAACATCGCTTTAATAGCGCGGGGTTCTTCTTTAATCACTACAGCGGGGATTAGATCATTTTCTGTAGGAATATTGGCTAGTGCATCTTGCCAAAGCCCAAGATTTTTAGGTAATGGCCCTAAATTTTTCTCAGGCCCCCGATAGCCTTTATGTCGGCGCTCATAGTCTACCAAACCATTTCTTAAAGCTGTGTTCGCCATCGCCTGCAGGCGGCTATCTATGGTTGTATAGACGGATAGACCACTGGTATAGCCATCATCTCCGAACTGCTGATAAATCACATTGCGCACCATTTCTGCCATATGCGGCGCCAATACCGTAGTTTTTGGACCATGATAAAAAGTTGCTATGGGAGTCACGACTGCCTGGTGATAAGCTTCTTTATTGATATAACCCAATTCCAGCATTCGTTGCAGGACATGGTCGCGACGCACTTTAGCCGCCTTAGGATTAGTGATGGGGTTTTCTTTGGAAGGTGCTTGAGGCAAGCCGGCTATCATGGCCATTTCCGGCAGCGTTAATTCATCGAGCGATTTGCCATAATAAATTTCAGCCGCCGCAGAAATGCCGTAAGCACGCTGACCCAGATATATTCTATTGATATACAATTCGAGAATTTTTTCTTTACTAAAGGTACTGTTAATTTTCAATGCCAACAATATTTCATTGATTTTCCGACTGAAGGTTTTTTCCGGGGTTAAAAAGAAATTGCGCGCTACCTGCATGGTGATGGTACTCGCACCCTGGCTTTTCTGCCCAGTCATCACCAGTTCGCGCGCTGCACGCACAATGCCAATGAAATCCACCCCCGGGTGCTCAAAGAAACGTTGGTCTTCTGTTGCAATGAGTCCTTGTAGCAGCGGTTTTGGCACCTGCTGCAGGGTCACAGGGTTACGCCGCATCGCCCCATATTCCCCCATCAACTGACCATCGGCCGAGTAGATACGTAATGGGATTTGTAACCGCAAGTCTTTGAGAACCTCGACATCCGGCAGTTTAAAAACCATGTAGAAGTAAACGCAAGCGGCCAAGATGAGTACGCTGAAAAGCAGGCTTAACAGCGTTAAAAACATATGTCGGGCAATATAACGAAGAAAATTCATCAGGAAAGGGACACAAGCATAGGGAAGCAAATAAAACGAAGCATGATTTTTCTGTCAAAGATAAAGATTAGCGCATTGGCTAACAGTGTACCACAATCCAGAAAATGATAAAACAGTGAATCTTATTTAGGTAATATCCTCTAACTTCATAATTGCTACTTTTTAGGGGAGCTCTTTACGTTAAAATTCATCAAAAATACCCATTTGTATGAAATTTACCGTAAAGTTTCCAAAAAATACGTTTGCCCATTTCTTCATTGGATGCGATTATTTTTTTGTAATAAGGCATTTTCTTACAAATTATGCTAAATTTGCCAGGCGCGAGTGGCACCATCACAGGTTAAACCGTGATTTTGCGAATAATGTCAAGTCGTGCGGGCCCTAAGCCCTAAAAGCCCATAGATTGAGGGCTTCCCAAATGGAAGGTAGTCTTCTTATTTTCTGCTTTGTTTACAAGGCGCAGCAGAACAAAGAATGCCCAGACAATGTTGTGTGGGACAAGAAGGCTAATAAATATCTGAGCCGACGGCTGCCTTTCCAGTGGGAAAACCCTACGGCTTTAGCATTTCAGCTGTTCGGAGTGTAGTTAGTTTGACATGGCAGTTTATCCCTAAAAAAATTAACAAATTGTTAAGCTTATTTTAAGGAATTATTCATAAAATGACAAGATATTTTGCGGGAAAATAGTAACAATTATTTAGACCCCCCTGCTAATTATTGGGGAGCATTTATTAAAATATAAACGAGTGACAAATGCCAAATAAACATCAAAATAATGATCCAAAATCCAGTCCTTTGGCGCGCGGCAAACGTCTTAAAACCGTTCGAATGATGGCGGGACTTACCCGTAATGGACTCGAAGACAAATACGGTATAAGCGCGAGCACTATTCAATCATGGGAAGCTGCCAAAGCAGGTGGATTAACGGAAAGAGGCGTTCAGCGAGTAATACCTGTATTACAACAAGAAGGAATATTTTGCACCTCAGATTGGCTACTATATGGTGTAGGTCAACCACCCCAGCCAACCAATCTCAATCTACCCACATCAGAAGAAACTGCTATCCCCCTTAATACTTTACCAGAAGATAAAGCCATTATTCAGGAACTACTCACCTTCCGCGAGTTGAACACAAACGTAGTTGATTTAGTGGTCGCGGATGATGGGATGGAACCTTATTATACCCGCGGTGACTATGTTGCTGGCAAGCGAAAAACAAAAGAAACCCTCATTCGCGCTCTCGGATTAGATTGCATTGTAGAAACCGCTAATAATGAAATTTTACTGCGTCGGGTAAAAAATGGTTCTAAGCCAGGTGTGTTTACCTTGATCTGTACCAATTCAGATACCTCCGTTACTACTCCTACGCTTTATGATTTGGAGTTGATTAGCGCTGCACCTGTTATCTGGCACCGCCGGCATGACCCGAAGTAGTATCATCTTAGGTGCTGTCATCCTGAGCAGTACCAAGCTGCGACCATTAGGGAGCGTTTACGTGGTCCAATAAACGCTCCCTAACGGTCGCAGCTCGGTGCGCTCAAAATGACAGCTAATTCAAGGGCATTACCACCCGGAGATATATGCACATCTTATCCTACGCCGAACGTATACCCTTTTGCCATAATCCCGCCGCGAAGAAGCTGTTAGCCCTAATTGAAAACAAGCAAACCAACCTGGCTGTCTCTGCTGACGTATTTCAAACCAAAGATTTGTTAGCATTAGCTGATAAAACCGGCCCGGAAATTTGCTTACTGAAAACCCATATAGATCTATTAGAAGACTTTAATCCCCCCTTTATTCAAGCTTTAACCCAGCTCGCATCCAAACACCAATTCATGATTTTTGAAGACAGAAAGTTCGCCGATATTGGCAATACCGTTAAAGGACAATACGCCAAAGGCATTTATCACATTGCTGACTGGGCGCATTTTACTAATGCACACCCGCTGCCTGGTCCGGGAATTATTGATGGGTTAAAAGAAGTTGGCCTACCCCGCGGCAATGGTCTGATTTTGATTGCAGAAATGAGCTCCCACGGTAATCTGATGAATGCAGATTATCAGCGCAGTGCGCTGGAAATGGCCTTAGCACATAAGGACTTTGTCTGTGGCTTTATCACTCAACACCGTTTAACTACTGATCCAGCGCTGATCCATTTTACCCCTGGAGTTAATATCGCTGACTGTGGAGATAATCTTGGGCAACAATATATATCTCCTGAGGCTGCCATACTGGAACAGCACAATGATATCATTATTGTAGGACGTGGGATTTATCAGGCAGCAGACCCGCAAAGCATGGCAGCAAAGTATCGGCAAGTTGCTTGGCAGGCTTATCAGCAAAGAACAATAACACTATAAATGGTTCAGCTATTAAGGGGTTGTCCCCTAAACGGAAACTGCGCCATATTGCTTACGATATTCCAGCATAGGTATTAACAGATTCTCATCACCTTGCTCCTGCAAATAAGCAAGCACATGTTCCAGCCGGACAATTGAAATAACAGGTATATTATATTTTTGTTCTACTTCTGCCACTGCCGATAGGTGATTTGCGCCCCGTTCCTGTCGGTCAACGGATATAACTATTGCCGCCAGCTCAGCGCCCGCCTGTTGGACAATATTGATCACTTCATATGCAGTCAACCCCGCACTAATGACATCATCGATCATCAGTACTCGTCCTACCAGTGGAGCTCCCACAATGATCCCGCCCTCACCATAGGTTTTGGCTTCCTTACGATTAAAACAATAGGGTTTATCTACCCCATAATGTTCAGCTAAGGCAATGGCTGTCGTGGTGACTAATGGCACGCCTTTATAGGCAGGACCCAATAATATATCGTATTCAATGGCTGCACGTTGAATGGCAGCTGCATAAAATGAACCCAATTTAGCAATGGCTGCACCCGTATTGAAGCACCCCATATTGAAAAAATAGGGACTTTTGCGACCTGACTTTAGTATAAATTCACCGAACAGCAAGGCCTTGTAGTGTAACGCAAACTTAATGAATTCTCGTTGATATTTTTGCATTTGAAAATGATCTGATTGAATTATTATAAATTCCAATGAAAAACTAAGCTAGTTTGTCAAAAGGGCGATGTTGGAAATGGCTATGTTTAATGACTGTAGACTAATCGCAATAGAAGGGAACTTATCAAAAATGCTTTAGTTAATCAACCGATGCTTCATGTATATCTTCTTTACCTAAACCCAGGTACTGTTGCGTAAAACGTAAGCAATTAGTAGTTAGATCTGTTAGATAACACTCAATTCGTCTAGAAAAGTTTACAGAACTCTTCTTATTATCGGAAATGACTGCATTCGCTATCTGAATGGCGGCCTCTTCCCCCGAGTCGATCAAACGCACATCGGGCATCACTTCCTGGATCACTTTTCTCAATATTGGATAATGCGTACAAGCCATAATCAGCGTGTCAATTTCAGCCTTTATCAGTGGCTGCAAATATTCCTGAGCGATAGTATAGACTACCGGATGATGCTGCCAGCCTTCTTCAACCAAGGGTACAAACAAGGGACAAGGGACGGTATAAATCGATAATTGAGTATCTGAACTTAGGTTATCCTTAATCTCCAATTCATAGGCACGGCTCTTAATCGTAGCACGGGTTCCAATAATCCCAATTCGACGACTATTTGAATTTTGCAGCACCGCTGCTACGGCTGGTTTAATCACCCCGGTGACAGGAACTGGTGATAAGTTCTCAATATCGGTCAATGCCACACATGAAATACTATTACAAGCAACCAAAATAGACTTCACTGAATGCTTTAATAAAAAACCAGCGCTCTGCTGTGCATATAGGCGAATCGTTTCCGCTGATCTATTACCATAAGGGACGCGGGCGGTATCACCTAAATAAATTAAGTTTTCATTAGGCAGTAATTCCGCAAGCTTACGTAAGGCCGTCAATCCACCAATTCCTGAATCAAATACACCTATCGCTTGATGTTCTGTAGACATAATTTCTCCCACATACAGGCTGAAGGTGATAATTTAGCATATTAATTCTACGCTGTACTGGACAATCTCCGGTAATTCGTTAGATAATGCTAGATGTGAGAAGAAGTAACCGGTCAACAGACCTTTACCCCCGTTATAGAAGTGTGATGTGGGAGACCACTATTCTTGCATCCAGGCATCAAGCGTCCTATGGCCACTAAAATCCACTCCCACTAGAGTGAAATATGTTCCAGCGGACGTGTAGGTTTATTTATTAATTAATTGAAAATTGAAAGAGGTTTTTTTATGGCAGTAGATAATCGTGAAATCGGCACCGTTAAGTGGTTCAATAACGCAAAAGGTTATGGCTTTATTGAACGGGCGAAGGGTGAGGATGTATTCGTACACTTTAGCGCTATTCGAGGTGAAGGACATCGCTCCTTAACGGACGGCCAACGCGTTAAATTCACTGTAATCCAAGGACAAAAAGGTCTACAGGCTGAAGACGTTGTCGTCATTGATAGTGGCAATGAAGAAAAAGGTGACTAAGTCATCTTAAAAAAGCAGAAGGGGCGTCGCTATGACGCCCTTTTTGTATGTGCATTACCCAGAGATTCACCATTGAACTAGGGAAGTAATTCTAATGTACTCCAATCAAATATTAAAAAGAGCAGCCATTATAGCTATAGGTCTATTTGCTATAATTCCTAGCTGGTCTCAACTTATCACCACTCCCACCATCGTTACCGTGAATACCCCTTCTGAAGATGTTAACTATCAACTGCGAATGATTGATCAGTTACGTAAAGAAGGCGTAGAAATAGTTGAAGTGGGGCATGAGTTGAATATAGTTATAGGGGTAGATCATTTTTTCAAAGGACTTAGCACCACAGAAATCAATCCTGCCTGCATTCCAGCGCTGAATAGAATAGCAGCGTTACTTAAGACACGCGGTAGCACACCCATTACGGTTAGCGCTCATACGGATAATATCGGAACCGATCAAGGTAAATTCCGTCGTTCTCAACAACAGGCAGACACCATCGTTGCCTATTTATGGTCGCAGGGAATACCTTTGGTCAATATGGAGGCCATCGGTTGTGGTGACACCCATCCCGTGTCAAGCAATCTGGCAGTTGATGGCAGTGCTGCTAATCGGCGCATAGAGATTGTTGCTAAATAACGTGCAGGACAATCTTTAATTGATAGTGTCTGCGTCATCTCAATTACGGCCGATTTCCTAACCTTAAAATATTCCCAGACTGCTGAGAATTGCCTGCTATGATTTGTGGTTTTTTGTAATAATAAATACTACTATTATCTCTGGCGAATGCATACAGGGTAACCACAGGTAGTACTTGCGCCACAGCCCCCCCCCAGGTTTCTATATATACTTTTCCGGTACGTAAGTGCGAAGCATCCAGTCGCTGCAAGCCTCCTATGGCTGCAGTCATTACATTGGCTCTACCTATAATACATATTAAACCGCTGCCATTGCCCCATACGCCTATACCCTGCACATGCCCAACATCTATATCAATATCGCCCGTAGTGTAACTGACAATTTCATGAACCGTAATTCTGCCTCGCAAATACAGGCTACTATGCCCATTGGCCTTGACCATTAAGTGGGAACTATAGACCCCTTCACCCATTATATGAGTATTCCCCGCTGCAGTAATAACCAATAATTCTCTTGGCATATCAATTTGTATTGTCACCCTCGGGTCGTAGGGTGGATTCAGTTTCCCGGTTTTGGAGGGCAACATCCGCACCACTAAAGTATTACCTATCACACGCGAAGTCACTAAAGGCACAGCATTCACATTACCCTTCAAAATTATTTTTTGGTGACCATCACCGCTTTTTATATTAACTCTAAACGGGCCATCGATATCTATCGAGGAGAACGGCGGGGCATTTCGAGTCTCTTCAATGATTTTTTTTGAATAAACAATATGCGAGGGATTAGCGGTAGCAGCAGTATTATGCGTGCTGGTTACCGATTTTTTTTTAACAGTTTTTTTAGATACCGTATCGTGAACTGTGATAGGCGTATAAGATAATTCAGGTGAATAAGATTCATAGGGTAAATTATAACGCTCATAATTTACCTGTGAGCTTTGGGCAACCGCTATCCCAGTGTTTAACAAGGTGAAAACGGTGCCTATGATTCCAAGCTTCCAAAAATAGTTCATTTCCTTGATACTCTTGGATGAATTTTAAATGCTCCCTCTCCTTTCCGTTAGGCTCAGTATTTTAAGAGCAAGAGAGGGAATTGAGATGTTAAATTGCTATCGATCAAACAGCAGGATCATTTTAACACAATTGATTGGTCACGCTGTACAAAAACCCCAGGCAAGTAAGCTGCAGAACGGGAGCTCCAGTTCAACAGATCACAGGAGGTATCCCCCTTGAAGCAAAGCGCCTTTCCTTTAGTGGCATTGCCATCCCATTGATAAAATAAATTCAGGCCAATAATATTTTCATTGGAAGCCGGTAATACATCACTATTTAAATGACTGGCCTGAAGTTGCAATCCCAATCGTCGACCTTGCTTTTGATAAAAGGCCCAGTCTAGATTCGCAGCATATTGATGATAAGGCTGACGATGCACTACCATTAACTGTAGATCGATATTTTTAGTCAATTGTTGAGTAAAATACACATTTTGTCCAAACCCTGAACTATTTTTTGCAGGCTCACTCTGAGTATCAAAGTTAACTGTATCATAACCAAAAGTTAATTCTACCTCACTCCCAGTCCAAAGCTTCCAGCGCGGGCCTAAACCCAAGCCGCCACCTGTGGCACCCACCAGGTTTCGATTATCTTGGTAAGCTCCCCCTGGAGTGATTAAAGTCGTCGGACCAAAATCGCCATTATTTGCCCCAAAGTAATAACCATTAATATGAAAAGCTTGCAGAAAGCGCCTTGGAACGGCATATTCATAAGCAAACCCTACATCGTTTTGGCCTATAAATTGATGGTCTGGCCCGGTATCAAAATCAAAAGTATTGTCTTGAGAAAAATGCTGGAGGGAAATTTTAAAACGTTGCTTTTCATTGATTACATGCGCCCAGGTTAAATCCATGCGAAATTGCTCAGAGCCATAATCAAGTAAGAAGCTAACAGCGTCCTGTGGGCTCAGATAATTAGCATATTGGGTATGCGCTACAAACCCATAGACACTACTGTCGCTACCGCCTAACCACACCATCGGCATCAATTCGATGTTATTGTTAAGGGCCGTCGATAAATCGGGTTGGGCAGTAACAGGCGTTTCCGTCACTGTTGCAGGGGCGGCACTTACCGCCAGAGTAGAGGTAGATAAAACAGCTAGAAATAATACTTTGGCAGATAATTTCATTGGAAAGCTACTCACACGCAATGTAATTTTTATGTGCTCCCTGCCCGATTTAAAATAGGCAGCGATGTTAACATGGGGTTGCTGGGGCCTTCAAGGGTTACTTATTTTAGACTACTCCCTGAGCTTGTAAGGGGCGTTGTTGATAATTCATTTACCCGTTATAGGAAAGCATTCATTTGGGGGGGCATTGTCCTGGAATATTTAGAGGATCCGTTTGAGAAAGAATCAGATGCTGAAAAACTAGTGGCAAATACTACCTGTATTATTTCCTAAGATATGCCGCTATAAAGGCATCAAGGGTAAAGGGTTTTCAGTTGCCAACAACAAGGTAAAATGCAGATTTGCGCGACTCCACTGTTCGCTTGCTTCCCGGGGAACCATCTTCGGATAACCACTAGTGTTAGTAACCATGACATTATTACCTAAAAAGCGCGTGAGGTCATGTTCACTGCCTTCTACATTGCCGCCTTCAGATAATGCCATATCGACAATCACTGAACCCGCTTGCATCACTTGTAAAGTTTCTAGGGGGATCAACATCGGTGCTGGCTGATTATGTTTTCGGGCACTGGTAATGACAATGTCGGCATCCAACAATTCCTTGCGTATGCTAGTTTGTTGTTGCGCTAAATTAGCGCCTGCATCTAAGGTTCTGACGTTAATGCCCTGGGCTTGCAGCGTTTTTGCGACTTCTAAATTGGTCAAGATAATAGTGACCGGCAATTTTAGAGTGACAGCTTCAGCAAGCGCACTGCGTCCAATAGCGCCAAAACCAATAATAATTAGTTTTTTTATGTGCTTTTGATGATGCAGAGATTGGAATTTTTGTATAGCATCTTTAACAGCCAAACGTCCTGCAATTTTGCTCATTGCAGACAGAATATTCATGGGATCTTCTGGTGATAATGCTAATTGATCAATGCTGTAAGCTATTATTCCCGCACGATGATATTCTTGAATGTGCGCGGAGTTTCTTTCTAAGGGATCAAGAGCGCCCACCATTATAGTGCCAGGTGCAATGGTTGTATTTTCTAGGATTTCACGCGCACGTTCTGGTCGTTTGACCCGCAAAATTAAATTAATATCTTGGAAAAGCTGTTGATAGGCATGCGGGTTATTTGTGCTTAAGTGGCGTATGGAAGCGCCTACGGATTGATAATCTTGGTCAGTAAAGTCCGCTCCTTCCCCTGCAGTAGATTCGATAAAAACATTAGCGCCTTCATTCATCAGCCTTGCAACATCCTGAGGGGTGAGGCCCACTCGCTGTTCGCCAGCTCTGGTTTCTTTAGGTACTAATATATGGTATCGCATAGTTTGATTTCAATTATTGGAAGATTTGTTTTAGTGGGAAGGTTGCTGTTTATGCCATCTTATAAATGAGAGAATGAATCATTCAACAGTGCCTAATATGAAACGGATCACCAATGCAACAACTAAAAACCCAACGCTTATTCTTTGCCATAACACTTAAGCCAGAGTTACAACTACAACTGATTAACATCCTGCCTATACTGCATAAACATCCAGGCGGTCATGAGATAATTTGGACTCCGCAGGAAAAATTGCATGTCACATTGCGTTTTCTCGGCGAGACCCCCATTGAAAAAATCCCTTCTTGTATTAATCTTATCCAGAGCCATCTAGAAAATATACCCACATTCGAGATGACTATGGACTCTCTCGTCTCTCTACCTAAAAGAAGCCCCAGGATCATAGCACTGCAAGTAGCTATATCTCCGGCTCTTGAAAATGTGTTCCAGACAGTGGACCAATGCTTGGTCTCGCTTGGCTTCACTCCAGAGAGACGTGCTTTTTTTCCGCATATTACTTTAGGGAGAACCCGAGGTAGGAAAATATCCCTAACGACTTTAATGCAAGACATTACTTTGCCGAATTTTTTGCCACAACAAGTCACACAAATTGTTTTAATGCGCAGTGAAACCCAACCGACCGGCAGCGTTTATAGGATTGTGCAGCCCTTAGTGCTGAACGCCACAACAGATTTTAAAGACAAAGCTTAATTTTGGCTTTGCAAGCTACCCATAGATTGCCCCATTAAAATCGCCTGTTCAGGAACCATCCAGTCATCCCAACGCATATGGGGGTCAGCCATTAGCACAATGACAGTAGACCCTAGTTGAAACCTACCCATTTCATCTCCCTTAAGAAGTTGAATGTCTGATCCTGCATATCTCCAGTTTTTCATTTGTCGTTGCCTCCCCGGAGTGACTACTCCAGCCCATACAGCTTCTATACTCGCTACAATAATTGCGCCTACTAGAATAATAGCCATGGGTCCGCCTGGCGTATTAAATAAAGTAACCACACGTTCATTACGCGAAAATATTCCCGGTATATTTTCAGCTGACTGTTGGTTGACTGAAAATAGTCGACCCGGAATGTAAACCATTTCTTCCAGGTTGCCGCTATAGGGCATATGTACACGGTGATAATCTTTAGGCGCTAGGTAAAGAGTTGCAAAGTGTCCATTCCAAAAAGGTAATGCACGCGCTTCAGACCCACCCAGCAATTCCACTAGACTGAAATAAAAGTTTTTAGCCTGAAAGATACGACCTGCCTGTATTTTACCCACCTGGCTGACGCAGCCATCTACTGGGCTGACAATGATGTTTTGGCTATTATCCACAGGGCGGATACCCGATTTTAACGCGCGGGTAAAAAACGCGTTAAAATGAGCGTAATGCGTTGCGTCCGGATCTTCGGCGATACTCATATCTACATGGTAGCGTTTTATAAAAAACTGGATGAGTAAATTTTTTAACCAAGTCCACCGACAATGGGCCAATCTGCCAGTGAGGCGCGACAATAAGTGCTGCGGCAAACAGTATTGCCAGAAAATAGGGGCGGATTTAAACATTGCTTATTCCTGTAACTATGGTATTAAGTCATCAATATGACAGCCACAGGCTAATTTACATGAATCCCCGCACAACTGCAGCAAAAGTATTGGTTGAAGTCATTCACAACGAACGCTCCCTAACCCCCTCATTGATCTCTTTCCTGGAAAACCAGAAAAAAATTGCCGAACCCGCTTTAATTAAAGAGCTTTGTTATGGTGTGTTGCGCTGGTATTTTCGACTTTCTCCCTTACTATCAGCACTGCTGCAGCAACCGCTTAAACCCAAAGATGCTGACGTGAATTGCTTATTGCTCATTGGTTTATACCAAATACTCTATTTACGCATTCCGGATCACGCTACGGTTACCGAAACAGTGAATGCTGCCAGGGATCTAAAAAAAACTTGGGCTACAGGCCTGATCAATGGCGTATTACGTAACTTTCTGCGCAGCAAAGACAACTTACTAGCTAAACTCGATACAGACCCTAGCAGCCGTTATGCCCACCCGCATTGGCTGATACAGGCCATACAACGGGCATTTCCTGACTGTTGGGAACAAGTGCTACTCGCCAACAATGCCCATCCCCCTTTATGTATCCGTGTCAATCCTCTACAAATAAGCCGTGACAATTATTTAAACAGCTTACAAGCTCATGGCATTCCTGCTGGAACTTTGTCAATTGCACCACAAGCATTGGTACTGACCACGCCTCAAGACATCTTAAAATTACCTGGATTTGCACTAGGTCAATTTTCAGTACAAGACGGTGCAGCACAACTGGCCGCGGAGATTCTGGCGCCGGAAATGGGCGAAAGGATACTAGATGCTTGTGCCGCTCCTGGAGGTAAGACTGCACACATTATAGAAAGGCAGCCACAGATAACTGAACTTGTCGCCCTAGATGCAGATAAAGACCGGCTAGAAAAAGCCATGCAAAACTGGCAGCGCTTGCAGTTACCCGAACGAGTTACCTGGAAGGTCACCGATGCAACAACAATCGACTCTTGGTGGGATAAGCAATTATTTGACCGAATACTATTAGATGCCCCCTGCTCGGCTACCGGTGTGATCAGACGTCACTCCGACATTAAATTATTACGCCAAGCTGCAGATATTCAAACAATGGTCGCGCAACAAAAGGCACTGCTGTCAGCTTTATGGCCATTATTAAAATCGGGTGGAGTGTTACTTTATGCAACCTGTTCTATTTTGCCACAGGAAAATGAAGAAGTTATTTTAGAATTTTTGCAGCATAATCCATCGGCTAAAGAAAAAAAAATTATCGCACAGTGGGGTATTGCCAGGCAGGTGGGAAGACAGATAATCCCCGGGGAACAGGGGATGGATGGTTTTTATTATGCTTGTTTAGTTAAAGAGTAAGATGGCTGTCATCCTGAGTTAGCTGTCATCCTTAGCGCAGCGAAGGATCTCCCGCGGGGGGCATCGTTGAATAATTCGCTCCCATTTTTTGGAAAAGCAATGTATCCCCTCTCTCCTTGCGGGAGAGGGTTAGGGAGAGGGGGTTGGTGTGGCATTCATCAGTGAAAATTAAAAATCACAAAAAAATTCCAACCTTGACACCCTCATTCCTGACGCATCGAACGCAAGCGGGAGAAGGGAGTCCAATCTGGAATTGTTCAGCAAAGCCTCTGCAAAGGGGAATTAAGCAGCCTTACGACTAACTGGGCTCATTAATCCTTACTGCCAATACATCACATTTAGCACCATGCAGCACTGCGTTAGCTGTTGATCCGAGTAATAACCGCACCCCATGGCGACCGTGGCTTCCCACCACAATAAGATCTACTCCATTTTGTTCTGCCTCTTCCAGAATCACTAGCTTGGCTGGACCTATTTTTATGGTCATTTGGCTTTCTAAAATACCCAGTTTCTGTCCTAATTTACTCATGGCTTCCTTGGCATTGTCTAACAACATTTCTTCAATATCCGCACCTGCCGCAATACCATAAGCTGCACCATAACTACTCATATGTTCCACCGCATGGATTAAAGTTAATCTGGCGTTAAAAAGTTTTGACAGGCTTACTGCTCTTTTTACAGGCAGATCATCGCAGGTGGTATCTAATTCTACAGCAACCAGAATGTGATTATATTCCGTCATGATAATTATTCTCCCCGATTAAAAAATTTACTTGGCACCTCAGTGGCTAAGGAACGCCGTGATTTGCTATAAACCATATTAGCAGGGAAAGGCCGTGGGTTTCAACCAGATGCAGTAGGGTGAAGCGATCTTGAAGCAACAATATAGAAACAATTTCCGGTATAAGTCGGTATTATCCTGTGCATAACTTGGGGCAAAAAAAGAAAAATCAGCGGCACTTAAGTTTTATACAGTTTATCCACAGGCTAATCAGAGTAAACCCACGTTATAAAAAATGTGCCAAGTTAATGTTTATAAGAAACAAAATCGAGTTATCTTCAAAAAAGAAGGGGTCTAATAATAACAATAAATAGAGAATATATATTTAATTATTATTAAGATGTTAGTTTAATACAACGTTAATACGGATATGTTAGTTTTTCTAAGTTCTCAAACTAAAATATGAGGTTTCCTAATGAGCGATGACGACAAAAAACGTGAAATAATCATAAAAACCACAACGGATTATCAAAATAGCATAGAGAATATACATGAAAATCACTTTACGGCGACTCAACCAGAAATCCCGAAATATGAATCTTTTCCGAGTTTGAATCCAACGAACTTTTGGGGTAACAGAAGAACTAGTGAACCTGGGAAAACTGATCTACCAATAACAAAGAGTGTTAAGTTAGAAAAAGAGGAAGACAACAGATGTATAATTCTTTAAAGGGAACAGTGAAAAAGGTTGTAACTCTGCATTTAGGCTCAGATAATCTGAGCCTAAATGCACAATGCAAGTAAATATTAAAACTAAAGTTATTCTGTAGCTGCTCAAGCCATAGCCAGTTACGTTATTCTCAATGAACAGTTTCGTTTTTCAATAACAGTTTAGTCAAAACTTTGCTGGTCACTGCATGTCCATGCTCATGGCCATATTGTTCACGAAACCGCCCTTGTATTTCTTGAATCCAATCAGGCATTTTCAGTTCTACTTTACCTTTTTCACCACGGTAAATAATCACCTCTAAAAAACCTAAAGGCTCGCCCTCATTGATTTCAGCGTGCTTATCTACGATGGAAGACGCTGTTTGCATGTCTTCCTGCTGGGTTGGCCAATCTATTGTTATGGTCATAACGTCTCTCCTATGCTGCTTCTCAATTTTTAACTTATATTGATACTAGTTTAAATGATTGAGCTTAATGCAGTCTTAACGCTATTATGTGATTTAACTTATGCAGGTTTAGCTAACAAACTGCGCGAACGGCTATAGCCAAAGTAAATAATTAACCCAATGAATGTCCAGATCATGAAACTTTTCCAGGTAACTGACGAAAGGCTGGCCATCAAATAACCGCACAATAAAATAGCCATTATAGGGATAATTGGGCTAAAGGGTATTCTAAAAGGTCGTGGTAAATTAGGTTTAGTATAACGCAGTACTAACACACCTAAACTTACCAAAGTAAATGCAGCCAAAGTACCAATATTAGTTAATTCTGCCACATCCTGAATGGGGGTAACACCGGCCACAATAGCCATGATAATCCCCGATATAACAATAATACGCACCGGAGTCTGCCTTTTAGGGCTAACGGTTGCCAGAGCAGCAGGTAATAACCCGTCTCTCGCCATAGCCAGAAATATTCGAGTTAGACCATAATACATGACTAAAATAACGGTAGTCAGACCGGCTATGGCACCTAACGCCACAATAGCACCGCCAAAATGATAGCCCATTTTTAACAAGGCAAAGGTGATAGGTGAACTCACATTCAACTCGGTATAAGGCACTGCTGCCGTCAATAATGCTGCAACTATAATATATAGCGTTGTGCAGACCAGTAATGACGCAATAATACCTCTGGGTAAATCTCGCTGGGGATTAATCGCTTCCTCTGCCGCAGTTGAAACAGCATCAAAGCCAATATAGGCAAAGAACACCAAAGCAGCGCCATTGGCTATACCCGATAAGCCAAACGGTAAAAAAGGATGCCAATTTTTACCAGGATTGAAGTGGAAAATAGCTATGACGATAAATATCAAAATAACAGCTAATTTGATGAAAACTACCACTTTATTGACCCGAGCACTTTCTCTGATGCCAGCACAAAGCAAATAGGTTAATAACAGGATAATAATAACTGCAGGTAAGTTGACGATCCCGCCTTCAAATGGATTATGAGTTAATGAGTTGGGTAAATTGATACCCACAGCTGAGAACACATTGGTGACATAACCAGACCAACCAATAGCTACCGCTGAGCAAGCCACGCTGTATTCTAATAGTAAATCCCAGCCTATCAACCAGGCAATCAACTCACCCAGACCGGCAAAAGAATAACCATAAGCGCTGCCGCATCCACCAATACTGGAGGATAATTCAGCATAGGCAAATGCAGTAAATCCACAAGCCAATCCAGATAGTACATAAGAGAAAATGACGGCCGGCCCTGCTTTAGTAGCAGCCGCAATCCCAGTAAGAACAAAAATACCAGCGCCAACAATAGCGCCAATACCCAACAGAGTTAAGTCAAATCCACTCAAGCAACGTCTAAGACTTGCTTGGCGTAAGGGGTAGTTATCCAAAGGTTTAGTGCGAAATAAGGATTTAACAAAGCTCATTTGTATAGGTCTCCGTTGACAATTTTAAGGGCTTGTTTAGAGGACTACGGAACCTCCAGAATGGTTATGTTCCTGAAATTGTTCAAAACGAGAAACAATGACAAAGTGTCAAGAAATTGTCAAGAAAAAATGATGGATAGAGTGAATACAGGACTTAATCCCAGCATAAGCTTTAGAGGCTATAATGATTAGCTTCATTTTGAGGGACTTAATATGCAGCAAAAACTTCAGTTTGTTGAAAATACCTTTAATCCTAAAGTTGTATTAGTAATTTCAACTTTATTTGTGCTCTTTGTTGTATTTGCCACTCACAACCTTTTCTTTGCGCTATCGATTATTATAATTTTTTTTATTATTCCCTCTTATATGACAAGTTTTTTAGAAGTTGTTATTAATGATAAAAGTCTTGAAATTAAGGTTATTCGTGGCTTGATTCGTCGTAAAATTGTATTCATGGATATTAAAGAATTAGTTGTCAGGACTAACCGATATAGACTTTTTCGAACGCCATATCTTTCTTTGAGAAGACAAAGTATTGTGTTCTCTGTTTTAAGTGGCACTTGCTATGGAGTTTCAGCGTCTAATCCTCAGCTAGAAATCCAATTATTAAATGGAAAAAAAATTACTCTTTTTGCACAAGAGGCTTATACCATAGCGAGAGAGATCTTAATTAGAACAGAAAAAAAACTAAATATTTTAGAAGAGCTCTAAAGCAGAACCTTAAGAAGCAGCCCCCCAGATCTGCTGCCAAAGCTGATCCACACGCTGTTTAACAGCCGCATCCCTCTGAATGGCTTTCCCCCAGATACGCTGGGTTTCCGCCGGCCATTTATTAGTGGCGTCAAAGCCTATTTTCGAACCTAATCCGGATGTGGGTGAGGCGAAATCTAAATAATCAATCGGCGTATTTTCAATAATAACCGTATCGCGTGCTGGATCCATTCTGGTACTGATTGCCCAGATCACATCCTGCCAATTACGCGCATCGATATCATCATCAGTGACGATAATAAATTTGGTATACATAAATTGTTTCAGAAACGACCAGATCCCCATCATGACCCTTTTGGCATGTCCGGGATATTGTTTTTTCATAGTGACCACGGCCACTCGATAGGAACAACCTTCTGGGGGTAGGTAAAAATCAATAATTTCAGGAAATTGCTTTTGTAATAAGGGAATGAATAATTCATTTAATACCAATCCTAATAAAGCAGGTTCATCGGGAGGGCGTCCGGTGTAGGTGCTATGATAGATTGGCTTTTCACGATGAGTGATGCGTTCTACCGTAAAAATTGGAAAGGTCTCTGCCTCATTATAGTAACCAGTATGATCACCAAAGGGACCTTCCAAAGCGGTTTCGTCGGGATATATATATCCTTCCAACACAATTTCTGCTCGGGCAGGAACCTGTAAGCTATGAGTTTTGCAGGCAATTAATTCCGATCTATTGCCACGTAATAAGCCAGCAAAAGCATATTCAGAGAGATTATCAGGGATAGGAGTGACTGCGGCCAGTATAGTGGCGGGATCTGCGCCCAAAGCGACGGCTAAGGGAAAAGGTTCGCCTGGATGTGCCTGTTGCCAAGCAGCATAGTCTAAAGCACCACCGCGATGAGCGAGCCAGCGCATAATCACTTTATTACGGTCTATCACTTGCTGGCGGTAAATTCCTAAATTTTGGCGCCTTTGATGGGGCCCCTGGGTGATTACGAGGCCCCAAGTAATCAGGGGTGCCGCATCCTCAGGCCAGCAAGTTTGAATGGGAAGTTGTGCCAGATCAACCGCGAGCCCTTCCACGACACATTCCTGGCAGGGTGCTGACTTGACCACTTTGGCTGACATATGAAATATTTTTTGCAGCAACGGCAGGCTTTTCCATGCTTCCTGAAAGCTTTGCGGTGGTGCAGGTGCGGATAAAAACGCTAGCAGCTTGCCTAATTCACGCACCTGCTGCAGATCTTCCTTTCCCATCGCCATTGCAATCCGTTCGGTGGTACCGAACAGGTTGCCTAATAAAGGTATATTATGATGGGCGGGTTTTTCGAATAAGAGTGCCGGGCCTTGTTGACGTAAGGTCCGGTCACATATTTCAGTAATTTCTAAATAAGGATTGACGTCGATAGTTATGCGTTTCAGTTGACCTTGTTGTTCCAACTGAACGATAAAATCTCTTAAATCGACATATTTCAACGCTTCATTGCCTCGAAGAATTCCTCGTTAGTTTTGCTTACTTTTAGTCGGTCGATAAGGAACTCATTGGCAGCCAAGTCATCCATCGGATGGAGAATTTTACGCAGGATCCACATTTTTTGTAATTCATCAGGTTTGGTGATTAATTCTTCACGCCGGGTACCGGAACGATTAATGTTAATTGATGGGAATACACGTTTTTCCGCAATACGTCGGTCAAGGTGAATTTCCATATTACCCGTACCTTTAAATTCTTCATAGATAACCTCATCCATCTTGGATCCGGTTTCTACTAGCGCGGTAGCAATAATAGTTAGACTGCCGCCCCCTTCAATATTACGGGCAGCACCAAAGAAGCGTTTGGGTCGTTGTAGTGCATTCGCATCCACACCACCGGTTAATACTTTGCCGGAAGAAGGAATGACGGTGTTATAAGCACGTGCTAATCGGGTGATAGAATCCAATAATATGACGACATCGCGTTTATGTTCTACTAGTCGCTTCGCCTTTTCAATGACCATCTCAGCCACTTGAACGTGTCGGGTAGCGGGTTCGTCAAAGGTACTGGCGATAACTTCGCCTTTGACGGAACGCTCCATTTCGGTTACTTCCTCAGGGCGTTCATCAATTAATAATACGATTAAATAACATTCGGGATGATTATGAGTGATAGAAGTGGCAATATTCTGCAACATCATGGTTTTGCCCGCTTTAGGCGGTGACACGATCAGACCACGTTGGCCCTTGCCAATAGGAGCAACCAGATCGATGATGCGGGCAGTAATATCTTCAGAGCTGCCATTACCGCGTTCCATATTGATGCGAATCTCGGGAAACAAGGGTGTTAAGTTTTCGAATAGTATCTTGTTCTTAGCAAGCTCAGGTTTATCGAAATTAATGTCACTGACTTGTAATAGTGCAAAATAGCGTTCACCTTCTTTGGGTGGACGTATCTTGCCGGAAACGGTATCACCAGTACGTAAATTGAAACGACGTATCTGGCTGGGTGATACATAAATGTCATCCGGTCCTGCGAGATAAGAACTGTCATCAGAGCGCAGAAAGCCAAAACCATCCTGAAGAATTTCCAATACACCATCCCCAAAAATATCCTCCCCGCCTTGCGCGTGTGCTTTTAACAAAGCAAAGATGATGTCTTGCTTACGCGTTCGCGCCATATTTTCAATACCCAGTTCTTGGGCCATGTGGATCAGTTCAGAGGGAGATTTTTGTTTTAGTTCAGTTAAATTCATAAGTATGCTTCTTAAAATAGTGAAGGGGAGGGTTTAAAAACGTGATAAAGGGTTAGAAAATCGAAAAATTCCAGTTTTAAAAAAGGATATGCAATAAAAAATGTAAATATTCGGAAGTAATAAATAAACCGATACTTTACTCAGAGTTTTTATACTCCGGCACAGTGAGAGCAAAAATGTGAAGGCAAATCCTATGTGGATTCCCTGGATCATCTCAAAAGAGAGATTTCCTTCAGTCATCCCAACAGGGATTTCTTCGGCTATATACCTTGTACCGAGTATTTGGCCATAATGTTCGGGGGTTATAAGTTTTTTTTTCGTTCGCAGTAGCTGAAGTAATGAAATATCCGGATTAACAACTATTCAAATGAATAGGTACTATGTAAAAACCCTAAGGGGAAATTCGCCGGATGGCATTTTTACTACAGGGGAATTGAATTTTGCTATACGATAAATGATTTTAAAACTTTAATCATATTTATTTACAAATGCAAGCATTTTTTTAAAAAATATTTTAGGGTGGTCTGGTAACTGTCATCGTGAGCGTACCGACCCCTCCATAAACGCTCCCTAACGGTCGCGGCTCGGTACGCTCTTAGAGATGATCATCTAAAAAAGTGGCGAGTTGCGATTTAGATAAGGCGCCAACTTTCATTGAGACCATATTACCCTCTTTAAATAATAGTAAAGTTGGGATGCCTCTTATGCCATATTTAGCTGGAGTTTTGGAATTTTCATCAACATTGACCTTAACAATTTTGAGCTTGTCGGCATATTCTTTAGCAATTTCTTCCAATATTGGAGCTATCATTTTGCAAGGTCCGCACCATTCAGCCCAAAAATCTGCAAGAACTGGAGTAGTCGATTTAAGTACTTGTTCGTCAAAATTATCGTCAGTGACGTGCTGAATGGATTCGCTCATAAAATGATCTCACAAGTTATTGTTACACACGCCCTTAGCATAAGAAATTATCAGGGTAAATGCAAGATTCAAAGCCCACTGTTCGATAGCAAACGCTTCAATTCAGGACGGGTTCTGCTTAAAAACGAATAAGTGCTGGGTCGGGAGTTAAATATCACTGCAATAGTTGTATCGTCTGGTTTAGATAAAATATAAGAATTAGTGCCGGTAAAACTACCGGTTTGTATCCAATCAGTTTGTCCAGGTCCATTAGCAATAATTCCTCCCATGGTGTAATAGGTCATTTTGTTTTTAGGGGCGAAAGCTGGTTTGGTTTGCATTATTTTTAAATATTGGCTATTTAGAATTTGCTGATGTTTCAGCGCTTGAATAAAAGTCGCCAGGTCAATGGCCGAAGCTACCCAACCGCCATTAGCAAAATTTTTGCGCAGAATTTCCATAGGACTGTAAGGCAAATAAAATGAACTGGCTAATTCCTGAGCACTGGAACCGGGAGCGCGATAGTAAGTGACTTCATTGGGTAGGCGATATTTCTGTTGCGTACTTCCTATCATCATGTCAGTGATGCCCAGCGGCGCTAAAATATGTGATTTCACAAAATTTTCATAGCCCTTATAACCGTAAGGCGCTCCAGTCACCTTATCGACTACCAACCCTAAAAGACAATAATCCAGATTAGAATAGACATAGGTAGTTCCTGGTTTATATTTTAAGGGTTGCGACATCATATAGCGTACAGTGGTTTGGCAACTAGCGGGTAATTCAGGGTTCAATGAGTCCTCAAAACTCCTCGGCCAGGGGCCAAATAGGGGATCAAAATGCCCCGCGCCAGGCCGGAACCATCCTGAAGACATCTGCAAGAGATTCTGTACTGATATCTGATAGATTTGCGGATTGATATTCCGCCCAGGAAGCGGTTGTAAATCGCTTAAAATAACGAATACTTTATCATTCAGATTGAGCCTGCCCTCCTGAACCAACTTCAAAACCGTCACGGCAGCAAAAGTTTTAGATAAACTGGCAATACGAAACATAGAGTTCGGTTGTACGGGTATTCGATTTTGCACATCGGCCCAACCATAACCTCGAGTTGTCGTAATTTTGCCATTCTTCATGACTACCAATGCGGCGCCTGGTAGGTTCCAGCGTTTCATGAAAGCGATAAAATTACGGTCAAAAGTTTGTATATTAGGACTATTGGAATTCCCAGTGATCGGAAAGCTACTGCTGGTCTGAGCGCCACTACTGACACTGATGATGACTAGAGTAAGTAAACAGATAATGCCACGTCGCAACTGAATGAAATATTTAATAACCCTTCTCCCTATTGACTAGATTTAATAATGGCTGTCCTGCCAAGGCGTGCCGGTAATTTTCAACTATTTGTGGAGCGACTGAAGCCGTATCGGTAATACTGGCTATATGAGGTGTGATGACTATTTTAGCTTGTTGCCACAATGGATTATTATCCGGCAAAGGTTCCACTGTAAAAACATCCAAGCATGCACCTGATAATTGATTATCATTAATGGACGCGATTAAGTCTGCTTCCACTAAATGACCCCCTCTCGCTACATTAATAACATAAGCTCCTGGTGGTAATTGTGCAAAAGTCTCACGGTTAAGAATATGTCTGGTTTCATCTGTAAGCGGTAGCAGACATATTAAAATATTTGCATGGGATAAAAAAGCGGCTAACTGCTCGTTCCCATAAAAATGGGTAATGTCTGGAATAGATTTTGCCGATTGGCTCCAGGAAAAAATATTAAAGCCAAGTTCGCGTAATTTAATGGCAACATCGCTACCTAGTTGACCGAGACCCATAATACCAATATTGGGTAGCTGCGATGGCGTGCGTGGTATCCACAATTGGCGCGCCTGCGACTGTCGATAAAAATCAAAATGACGCGCATGATTTAACACTGCCCAAATGACGTATTGCGTCATATCACGGATCAAATGTTTATCTACCAAGCGGACAATAGGAATATCTTTGGGGAGTTGGGGGTCATTGATAATAAAATCAACACCCGCACCAGCAGAAGAAATACATTTTAACTGGGGGAATTTTAAAAGTTCACCCTGTGGATAGGCCCACACTAAGGCAAATTCAACAGCTTCCGGATTCGCAATATCAGGCCAGATTTGTATAGGTATATTGGAGTCAACGGCATGGATAGCTTTAGCCCATAATTCGGCCCAGTTACTTCCTAGTTTTCCAGAAATTATCAGCATTGTCATTGCAAAAATATCCTTGTCTCAGGCACTGTAAAACAATAACTTACCCCGAGGGTCTACAGCTTAATAAATCATAACATGAAAATCCGTAGCTCAAGAAAATATTTTTGAAAAAACTACCTACTTTAGGAGCTGCAGTGCAACGTCTTAACCTATGGGCACAAATGCGCCTGAGCTATTGATTACCCGCAAATCCCAAATGCCGGTAAACAGCTGCCCAAGATCCCAACCAACCTAGAACTATCCCCAACAATAATAAATTGACGATTTCTCCAAAGCTTAAATTATGCAATACAAAACTGCTGTCATAGAGTTGGGTCAATAAACGCACCGGGCCATTAATCCAAGTAAAAAGCGCCACAACTAAAATACAAGCAATAAGGCTACCCAACAGCCCATACCAGACACCGGTATATAAAAAGGGGCGGCGGATAAAAGCATTGCTGGCGCCTACCAATTGATAGACAAAAATTTCATCGCGGTGACGCTCAGTGGCCAGGTGAATGGTGCTGCCGATGATAAATACAATCCCCAAACTTAATAGCACCGCTAAGGCATAAGCCGCCCGCTTTCCCAGCTGTAGTAAGGCACTCAAACGTTGAACCCATTCCAGATCAAGCTGGGCTGTTTCTACTTGGGGTAATTGCTTGAGTGTATCCACTAATGAGGCCATTGCAGAAGGGGTTTGCCACTGTGCGGCGGGGGTGACTACCAACACACTTGGCAGGGGGTTGTCTTTAAGTGAGCCTGATATTTGCCCAAATCCGGATTGCCGCTGGAAATCAGCTAAACCTTGTTCCGGGGAAATATAATCCACCTTTGCAACCCCAGCTATTTTGGTCAGTTGCCGGACTAATGATTGGGCTTCGTCTTTTGCAACCTGCATCTTTAGATATAAAACGATAGGCGAATGACCGTCCCAGTTGTTCGTAATTACAGTTACATTTTTTAACAAAACCAATAAACTAGTGGGAAAAGAAAGCGCAATGGCTATTACAATGACTATCATGGTGCTAGTGATAGGGGTGCGCGTTATTTGGCCAAGACTAAGCAAAGCTGCTTGTAAATGGCGGCTGCCATAACGCCGGAAAAACCCCCGTACATAATGCCTAAGGCTATTTCTGGGAGTGGTTATAGAGGACTTTACTGCTTTAATTGGTTTTGAACGAGATAATTGACGGCGTGTGGCGGACATAATTTATAACCTTGGTGGTTTATAACACGGCGCTGTCATCCTGAACGCAGTGAAGGATCTCCATCAGGGTGGCCTTCAAGGAGATCCTTCACTGCGTTCAGGATGACAGCCAGATCTTCAGGATGACATAAACAGACTTCATGCCCCGGTCAATCTTCCATTTTTCAAAGTTAAAATCCGATAAGACATCGAAGATACCAAAGCCAAATCATGAGTGGCGATCAGCACCGTAACTCCGACTTGGTTGAATTCTTCAAATAAACGCATAATTTCTGCTGCCAATGCCGGATCAAGATTGCCCGTCGGTTCGTCTGCCAGTAATAACGAAGGCTTATTAACGATGGCACGCGCGATGCTCACCCGTTGCTGTTCGCCAGCAGAAAGGCTGACAGGATATAAGCGCAACTTGTCTAACAGTCCTACTTTATCCAAAGCTGCTCGAACCCGCCGCTGAATTTCATCCGCGGTATTACCTGCAATGACCAGTGGTAACGCCACATTATCAAAAATCGTGCGGGACATTAATAAATAGGGATTTTGGAAAATAACACCGATATCGCGGCGCAGTTGTGGAATGTGGTGCTGTGAAAGGTGGGTAAGATTTTTTTCATTGACCCAGACCTGCCCTTGAGTCGCTCGCTCTAATAATAAAATTAATTTAAGCAGCGTACTTTTTCCGGCGCCTGAATGTCCAGTCAGGAAGGCCATCTCACCTTTGGCTAACTGAAAATCTACGCGGTTTAGTGCCTCTTGCCCAGTAGAATAAAATTTACTTACCTGGTTAAAGTGGATCATAAATCTTCCAAGGGCAGTAATGCTTTTACAAAAGCCCTGGCATCAAAGGGCTGTAAATCATCAATGGTCTCACCCACGCCGACAAAGCGAATGGGTAGCTTTAAGTTTTCAGCTAAAGAAAAAATTACCCCGCCCTTTGCGGTACCGTCCAGTTTCGTAATAACCAAGCTATTAAGCTTAACAGCTTCATCAAACTGCGTTGCCTGGCGTAAGCCGTTTTGGCCAATGCCGGCATCCAGCACCAGGATAGTTTCATGGGGAGCGCTGTTCTCGGATTTACCCAAAACACGTTTTATTTTTTTGAGTTCTTCCATAAGATGAGACTGGGTATGTAACCGGCCTGCGGTATCCGCAATTAATACATCCATATTGCGGGCACGTGCTGCGGCAAAAGCGTCAAAAATCACGGAAGCGCTATCGGCCCCACTATGTTGGGCAATGACCGGGATCTGATTGCGTTCTCCCCATACCCGCAATTGCTCGACAGCTGCCGCACGAAAGGTATCACCCGCAGCCAGCATGACTGATTTGCCTTGACGTTGTAGTTGCTTAGCCAATTTGCCTATGGTGGTGGTTTTGCCCGCGCCATTAACGCCAACCATCAAAATAACATAAGGCTTTATTGCCTCTGGAATGTTCCAAGGAACGTTGCAGGGCAGAAGAATATCCACCAGGGCTTGCTGTAAAGCGGTTAATAAGGCCTGGGTATTGGCTAATTCTTTGCGCCGAACCCGCGCGGTCATCTCGGTGATAATGCGCTCAGTGGCAGTAACCCCGACATCTGCCACTAATAAATAAGTTTCTAATTGTTGTAATAAGTCGTCGTCGATGTCTTTTTTACCTAGGAGCAGTGTGGCCAATCCTTCGGTAAATTGGGCGCGGGTTCGCTTTAAACCACGTCCCAAGGCACCAAATAATCCACCGGCACTAGATTTTTCCTGAGGTTGGGCAGGGGTTTGCGTTTCTTCGACAACAGTGACTGGTTTTTTTTTGAACCCGAACATGGTTTTTCCAGAGGTAGGTTAGGTGTGAGTTTATTTTAAAGATTATAGCGGGAATGTTAGTGTCATGGTAATTTTTTACCGGTTACTTTGCTTCATTGCTCTATGTTGCGCTACTACCATCCAACAAGTTATACTTTTATTTATTTCAAATTAATGGAATTCTACGTGCGTTACCTAATTTGGGTTATTTTATTGATACTTCCACTATTTGCCACTGCTAAAAACGTTGTTTTTTATCAACTGCCCAATGGCTTGCAGTTATTTGTGCAGGAAGACCACCGTGCGCCGGTAGCAGTAACTCAGGTGTGGTACAAGGTAGGGTCAAGCTATGAGCCAAATGGCATTACTGGCATTTCACACGCCCTCGAACATATGATGTTCAAAGGCACTGCCAAATATGGTCCTGGAAAATATGCTGAAATCATAGCCGCAAATGGCGGGCAAATGAATGCTTTCACTAGTGATGATTTCACAGCCTATTACGAAACAATGGCCGCAGATAAACTGCCGCTCAGCTTTGAGCTGGAATCTGATCGTATGCGAGGCCTGCTGCTAGATCCTGCAGAATTTTCTAAAGAAATTCAGGTCGTCATGGAAGAACGGCGTATGCGGATTGACGACAATCCGCAAATGAAAACCTACGAACGTTTTATAGCCCAGGCACATGTTTCTTCTCCGTATCACCATATGACTATAGGTTGGGTAAGTGATCTGCAGCATATGACCGTAGACGATCTGCGCAAGTGGTATCAAACTTGGTACGCGCCGAATAATGCTATTGTCGTTGTGGTAGGAGATGTCAACCCAGAAGCGGTTTATCAATTGGCATTGCAATATTTTGGGCCACTTAAGCCCACCTCTATGCCAATTTTGAAACCCGAGACGGAAATGGCAGCTATAGGTGAGCGCAATGTCACGGTAAAATTACCCGCAGAGTTGCCATGGTTAGTGATGGGATATAACGTTCCTGTCATAAATACACAAGGCCAGACTAATGATGCCTATGTGCTGGCGGTCATTGCCGCCATACTAGATGGTGGCAGCAGTAGCCGATTAACTACTGATTTGGTGCGTGGGCAGCAAATCGCAGCCGATGCCAGTGCAAGTTATTCAGCTTTTTCGCGGCTAAGTGATTTGCTGACATTGAATGGAACCCCTACACAAGGTCATACCATAGCCGAACTGAAATCCGCTTTATTAAATCAGATTACTCGCTTACAAACTTCCAAAGTAACTGCAGAAGAACTAGAGAGAGTTAAGACAGGAGTCATTGCTAGTAAAATTTATTCGCAAGATTCTATAGCCAGCCAGGCGGAGGAAATAGGTAGCTTAGAGGCAGTGGGTTTATCTTGGAAATTAAGCAACGATTTTCTACAGCACGTGTCAACCGTCACCCCTGAGCAGATTCAAGCAGTGGCCAACCGATATTTAACACCTGAGAATCTTACGATTGCAGAAATACAACCGTTACCTCTATCAAAAAATCAACCCATTAATGCCGAACCTGTGACTGTTCCAGCGGCAAAAAATATACATTAATGTTGTCATCCTGTTAGGTATTATTATGCACAACCCCTTAATGCAACCCTTAGAAAGGAAAACTAGTGGGATATCTCAAAAATAAATATATCAAGCAACTATTCATCCTGTTCATAAGCTGTTTCGGTCTAATAACAGTTACCCAGGCAGACCCTATGACGCAATCAACTCCAACGGCAAGTGAGACAAACAATTTAAGCAAACCACTACTGCAAATCCAGCAATGGAAAACACAGCAAGGGGTTAAGGTTTATTATGTCGCAACTCCGCAATTACCTATTATAGATATCATGGTTCTGTTCAATGCCGGTTCTGCTCGTGATGGTGATAAGCCAGGCATTGCGCAATTAACCAATGCATTGCTGGACGAGGGCGCAGCCAATTTCACAGCGAATCAGATCTCGCAACAGTTCGACAATGTAGGAGCCATCTACCAAGGGTCAGTAGATCGTGATATGGCCGCAATAGGCATACGCAGCCTTTCAGACCCTAAGTTTTTACAACCTGCTATAAAAACTTTTATTCAAGTGCTCACTGCACCCAATTTCCCCCTTGATGCAGTTGAACGCCTAAAAAATCAAGCCTTAATCGCTTTGCAACAAGAATTACAGCTGCCAGATGCTATAGCCAAGAAAACATTTGTGAGCATGCTATACGGGAATCAGCCTTACGGGCATTCTACCTCCGGTACACCAGAATCCATTGCTGCCTTGCAAAGTAAAGATATTCAGCAATTCTATCAGCAATATTATGTGGCCAATAATGCTCAGATAGTGATGGTGGGTAATCTCAGCACGGATGAGGTTCATGAAATTGCCCAAAATATCGCTAATGGCTTACAACTAGGGAATGCCCCCGCCCCCCTTGCACCTGCAAAACCTGCTACGGTCGCGAAGCAGAAAGCTATCAGTTTTCCAGCACAACAAACGACTGCACTATTGGGGCAAATCAGTATTTCGCCCCAAGACCCCGATTACATTTCTTTGACGGTGGGTAATTACGTTCTGGGTAGTGATCCCTTAGTTTCAGAATTATCAAAGCAAATTAGATCCTTACATGGCTGGGCATATCATGTTAATAGCCTGTTTGCTCCATTGCAGGCGGGTGGTCCATTTGCCATTTTCTTACAAACCCGTAACGAAGAAGCACAAAATGCGATTAATATGGCTCGAGAAATTTTGAGCAATTTTGTCCAGCAAGGCCCGACAGAAGAGCAGTTAGTAGCTGCTAAGAAAAATATTATCGGTAGTTTTCCCTTAGGCCTAGATAGCAATGCAGATATTTTAAATCAGCTGTCTTATATGGTTTTTTATCATTTGCCTATGGATTATCTGGATACATATCGCGCCAAAGTCGATGCCCTTTCGGTTGCTCAGGTACGTGACGCCTATCAGAAACACCTAAGACCGAGCGATATGATTATTGTTACCGTAGGCGAACCTGCATCAGCCAAAGCTGCAGGTGCGACTCCCTAGTTTCAACAAACCTGTAGGTCCCCTTTCCCACAAGGGGCGTTGTTGAATAATTCGCTTCCATTTTTTGAAAAAAGCACTGTATCCCCTCTCCCCTTGTGGAAGAGGGTTAGGGAGAGGGGTAATATTAAGCACACATCTTAATTTAACAATGAATGCCACAACCCAAGTCAGACCAGGAACAATTTTATAAAACCCATTAAACCCAAAAACGCTATTTCTAAAACCTCTAACAGCCAAGTACGCATCATCGGCGGAAAATGGCGCAGCCGAAAATTAGACTTCCCCACCGTAGTCGATTTAAGACCAACCCCCAATCGAGTACGTGAAACACTGTTTAATTGGTTAGCACCGCGGATTCATGATGCCAAATGCCTGGATTTATTTGCTGGCAGTGGCGCTTTGGGTTTTGAAGCCCTTTCTCGAGGGGCTAATTCTGTAGTTATGATCGACCAATATCCGCAAGTAGTACAAAAATTGCATGAAAACGCACAATTATTAGGCGCAACATCCCAAACTGAAATTTTTTGTAGACGGGTGGAAGCGGATTTTCCCCTATTGCTCAGTCGCCAATTTGATATCGTATTTCTAGATCCGCCCTTTCATCAAGGCTGGATCAGTCGTTGTTGCCAGCTTTTAGCAGCCAGCCATTGCCTATCTCCGAATGCATTAGTGTATATTGAGGCAGAGAGCGATTTACAACCATTACCCATTCCAGCCGATTGGCTGCTGTTACGCAGTCAAAAAGCAGGACAGGTGGGTTATTACCTCGCACAAGCTTAGGGCTTGTCCAAAAATAACTTCCCTTTTAGGCATCTCAGCTTTGACGCATCTTCGAACGTTCACTCCTCAAGAAAACACTTACATAGAATAACTATGCGCGTATTTTCTTTCATCGCGAACGTTCAAATCTGCATCCAAGCTGAGCGCCTAAAAGGGAAGTTATTTTTGGACAAGCCCGTAATTAATTTATCAGTGTAAACCCAAAATGCTTAATCCCGCACAAAATCCCGGTACCTTATATATTGTAGCCACCCCCATAGGCAATCTAGCCGATATGACGCAACGTGCCATCAGCGTGCTGCGAGAAGTCAATCTTATTGCCGCAGAAGATACGCGCCATAGTCGAACCTTACTGCAACACTATCAAATCAACACGCCCATGATTTCGCTACATGAATTTAATGAAGCTAAGCGGATGACCGAGCTGCTCAATCGCTTACTGCAAGGTGAAAACATCGCCCTGATCAGTGATGCCGGCACGCCATTAATCAGTGATCCCGGCTATGTCCTAGTGCAATCGGCCCGAGAAGCTAAAATTACTGTAACCCCCATTCCAGGTTGTTGTGCCGCCATTGCCGCCTTAAGTGGTGCCGGATTACCAACCGATAGTTTCCTATTTGTCGGGTTTTTACCCAGTAAAACAGGCGAACGCAAACATCGTTTAGCATCGCTACAAGATCAATTAACCACATTGATTTTCTATGAAGCACCACATCGTATTGCTGCATTGCTACAGGATATCAAGTTGGTATTAGGAACTGAGCGGCGTGTGGTGTTAGCCAAAGAACTGACTAAAACCTTCGAGACATTTTTTGCAGGCACTGCAACCGAAGCATTGGATTGGTTACAGGCAGACCCCTATCACCAAAAAGGCGAATTTGTGGTTTTAGTGCATGGAGCAGTAGCCTCCCCGGAAAAAAATGCAGACATTCCTGCACCCGCGCAGCGGATACTGGAAATATTATGCGCTGAATTACCATTAAAGCAGGCTGTTGCTCTCACAGCAAAAATCACCGGCGTTAAAAAAAATGCTTTATATGCGAATGCAGTTGCAAGCGGTAGGCATCAAGCGAATGCAGAATCGTGAGAAGTACGCCGAGCAGAAGGTATAACCATTGGATTGATGCAAGGCAGTCAGCTAGAGAAAAAAAATTGGCCTTGCGACTTTTAAAAAAAACCTTTTTCTGGTAAAAATAACCAGTCCTATTTTGTTATAATTCTGTCACTTTAACTTGGATGACAATAGCCTAATAAAGTTCTCATGAAAAAATCCCCCAAAAAAACCGTAGCCCCTATATCCCCTCTAGATCTCAAACAAACAGCCGCTGCCTTTTATGCTGAAAAGAACTACAAAAAAGCCCTTGAATATTATAAAACCCTACTAAAACAACAGCCGAATGAAGAAAATCAAGCCATCGTAAGTGATTGTTATATCAAAAGGACCCAACAACTGGTCCAAAAAGGCATGTATCAGGAAGCCCTCGTGCTATGGGAAAATCACAGTGGACATTGCCCAAGCTGCACGCATTTTTACCAATATTTAAATTTGTTATTAGCAGTAGGTTCGGAGCATAAAGCAGCGGCTGTCTTTGTGCAAAATAAGCACCGGTTGTCCGAAGAGCAGGTGCTGATAATCGAAGAAATTTTTGCCGCGTTATTGGTAGGAAAGAAAGACGCGAAACAACTGGCCAATGCTTTTCCGGCAGAATCACTCCTGTTAAGGGATCTGGTTTACGTTAACGAAGCGTTGGCTGCCTATGCTCGGCAAGACATTCGGGAAGTTGAATTAATCCTGGGTCAGATTCCATTTCGTTCGCCTTATAAACAATTCAGGCAAGTGTTAAAAAGCTGCTTGTTGCTGCCAGTGGATAAAGGCGCGGCGCTGGCAGTGCTGGATCGTGTTCCATCCGCATCACCTTTTTATCACCTGGCTGGCACAGTTAGACAATCGCAGGCCGCACCCTTGGAATTGGTAAAATCCTTGTCTGGAATAAGCCAGCCCAGCTTTAACCTGTTAAGCGGATTAAAAGGGTGGGATTCAGCGCAGCAAAAGTATTTGAATAAATTGCGTCTACTGTCTAACCAATCAAAACCGCAGTTACTTTTTGACCTGATTATAAATAACCTGTCGTTGCTAGATAAATTAACTGCCAGAAGATTATGTTATAGCTTATTACCATTTTATATGCCTGGGGTGCGGGCATTTGAAAAAAGTTTTTCGGTGCTGAGTGTGGAAGAAAAAGCGCACTTGGATGCATTAAAATCTATTTATCACCTGCGTTCTTTTCCCCCGGAAGTATGGGTGAAATATGAAAAAGCGCTCAGTGCTTGCAAACCACAGACACCTGTTCTTAAACTCAAACGTGCCTTGGCTTTACGACATGCAGTGGATTTCGCCCGGAAAGAGCCAGGCATAATGGCCGAAAAGAGTATCTCCAGTCTGAAAAAAAGCCTTAAACTCGATCCCTTGGATAAATCGACCTATCAGATATTAATCAATCATTATCAGGAACAAGGGCAGCAAAAACTTTATCAACAATGGATAGATAGTGCCAGCAGGATTTTTCCGCAAGACCGCGAAATTATGCTGTTGTCCATAGAAGCTGCGACGCGTGACCAATCACCAGAATATATTATCAATCTGGCGAGAAAGCTGTTGGCTTTGGATCCACTCAATAAAAAAGCACAGCAATACCTCGCTGAATATCAATTGCAGCAGGCACAGGATTGGCAAAAAGCAGGGGATTGGCAGCGCGCAGCCGCCAGTCTTGCAGAGATAAAAGCTGGCATTGGTGCTGGTTTTTTACAGCAGAAAATTGATCTGAATTTGGCATTATGTGAATACAGCGAGAAAAACTACGTACGATCGCGTCTTTTGATACAGCAATATGGTGAGGAGGATATCAGTGTGCGGACTATGCTTGCGATTCAAGCTGATTTGCTGGGTATTTCTTTATCTAAACTGGAGAGTAAACTCAAGCTGATTGCCCTCAATAAACTCAAGCTTCACGACGCAAATCAGTTATTAGCTCTCACCAAAACCATTGAACAGGACGGTGACAACAGTGCAATACACTGGAAAGAAATTCTCAAGATGATTAAAAAACCCCTGGATGTTGTGTTAAAACGCCGGTTAACAGAAGAAGAATTAATTACGCTATGCCGGTGTTTCACTAAAATAAAACAATTTAAATCAGTGAGTGATTTTATTAAGAGTCAATATCATCTCAGGTCTTCGCCACTTTTGGTTTATTACCAGATAAACGCCCGAGCACAAGGAAATCCGAAAAGGATTAAGCAGTCAGAATATTCCGAATTGGAAGATGCACTGGATGAGGCTGAAGAGGATAATGATTCTCATGCTGCAAAGTTGATTAATACCTTGCTGATGGCAGTGGATGGTTGCAATGATTTTATGCACGATGAAAATGATGGGGAGATTTGGTCAATTTTGGAAGAAATATTTGAAAGAGAAGTATTTGGTGAAAAACCACCTTCCCCTCGGCCCGATAAAAAGAAAACCGAGAAATCTTCTAAAACCAAACAGACAGAGTTGTTTTAATGGATCCTTATATTTTACTGAACCTGAACGATGACGCCGATGATGCTTTAGTGAAAGCTGCCTATCTGACGGCAGTGCATGCGCACCCTCCTGAACGTGATCCTGAAATGTTTGAAGCTGTCCGTGCCGCCTATGAACAGATTGCGAGTCAGCGCCAGCGTTTAAAACATCAATTATTTGAATCGAAGTCTGCTACGGCGCAGACGGTGCTTTATGCATCTTTGGGTACTCAAGCCAATTCGGTTTTGCCGGAACAGGCGATGCGACAGGTGGTGTTGGATGGTTGCCAAAGTGTCATAAAGAAAAATCTGTCGACCTGAAATGGCTGAGTAACGATCCCATACAAATCCGGAAAACCTATGTTAGACAGTAATAAAAAAAATCATTTGATCACAGAAGTTTGCCAGTTCATCGAAAATTTACCCGACACCACACTCGACCAGCAGACCCATCCTGTCCCCACAGTGGATTTATTTACTTTATGTAAAGAATTCATCGCCCTGAAAACTGAAGTCAAGCAGGAATCCAGGCAGTTTAAAAATGCTCTGGACAGTTTTAAAGAAGTTTTCAATACTCTGCAAAAAAGTCATGATGTATTAGCCAGTGAACTGGCTGAGCGTCGCGAGATGCAGTTGACTGAAACACAAAAGCAGCGTCAAGCCTTGTTAAAGCCGCTGTTGCTGGATCTGATCGAGCTGCGGGATTGTCTGGAAATTGGTGCGATAAATGCGAAAAACCATAACGCAAGCTGGTTTTCGCGTTTGTTTAGGCGGCAGGTGGCGTTTATAGATAGTTTGTCTGAGGGCCAAGCTATGACATTGCGCAGGGTAGACCGGATGTTGTCTCAATATGAAGTGCAAACCTTGATGACCCTTGAGCAACCCTTTGATCCACAGTACATGCGCGCTGTTGCGATAGAGGAACGTGCCGACTTGCCGGATGGCGTGGTGGTCACGGAAACGCGTAAAGGATTTGTTTGGAAAAATGAAGTGCTGCGTACTGCTGAAGTGACTGTTAATAAGATTAAGGGCACAAGCCCTTAGGCGCTGTCATACAATCAACCGGAGAATACTAGCTATGCATGAACCCATAATCGGCATCGATTTAGGTACCACAAACTCAGAGGTCGCCATTGTACACAATGGTAAAACCATCGTAATCGCCGACAACAACGGCCACAAAATATTGCCCTCGGTAGTGGGTATGTCGCACGACGGCACACTCCTCATCGGCGAAGCTGCGAAAAATCAATATGTGCTTTATCCCGAACGCACCATCGTATCAATCAAACGCCGCATGGGTCACGACGAAAAAGTCCAGCTACACGATACCGCTTATTCCCCGCAGGAAATTTCCGCTTTTATATTAAAGCGCTTAAAAACCATGGCTGAATCCTATTTACAATGCCAGGTAGCAAAAGCAGTGATCACCGTGCCGGCCTATTTCTCTGACGCGCAGCGCCAGGCGACACGCGAAGCAGGTGAGTTGGCGGGATTGGAAGTTGTCAGAATCATCAATGAACCCACGGCGGCAGCCTTAGCTTATGGTGTGGATAACCAAACCCATAGAACCATTCTGGTCTATGATTTAGGCGGCGGCACGTTTGACGTTTCTGTAGTATCATTACAGTCGCAGGTGGTGGAAGTGCTGGCCAGCACCGGTAACAATCATCTCGGTGGTGACGACTTTGATACAAAAATAGTCAGCTTTATCGAGGCTGATTTATCCAAACACGGCATAGATATCAACCAGTCTGCACAGGCCAGAGCACGCATCAGGCGTGCGGCGGAAACCGCTAAAATCACTCTGTCCGATCACCCATTCGCTCTGATAGAAGAAGAATATCTGCTGGAGCACAACGGCAAACCCTATCACTTATCCCTGGAAATATCCCGACAGGATTATCAGGAAATGATCAGTCCGTTAATTGAAGAAACGCTGGAAGCCGTGCGTCAGGCGCTGGATAACGCCAATTTAATGGCCTCTGAAGTGGATGAAATATTGCTAGTCGGCGGTAGCACTCGCACGCCTATGGTTATCGATAAATTAACCGAGATTTTTAACAAACAGCCTCGTTTCGAAATCGATCCTGAACTGTGCGTCGCTATGGGCGCGGCGATTCAAGCGGGAATCTTCGCAGGTGAAAAATGCGACGCCGTGCTAGTGGATGTGACTCCCTACACGTTTGGCACGTGTTACCTAGGCATATTAGACGGTGAAATTTATCCTCATGTATACAAAGCCCTGATACAGAAAAACACGCCAATACCCGTCACAAAAAGTGAAGTATTTTTCACAGCAAACGATAACCAGGAAACCATCGAAGCGCATGTTTATCAGGGCGAAGACCTGGACGCGTTACAAAATATTGAAATCGGTACTTTCAGGTTGGAAGGTTTAAGTAAAGTTCCGTCAGGTAATCCCATTGTCTTTAATTTTAAGCTAGATTTAGATGGTATCCTCCATGTCACCGCCAAAGAAAAACGCAGTGGCCTTGAGACGAAATTAGTTATTAATAATGCTATTTCCCAGTTCACCCCTCAGGAAATGCAGGATGCAAGACAGCGTATTGAACAGCTATTTAATGACGGCGCGCAGGTCTCAAACCCGGACATCGGTCAACAGCAAGGCGCTATTGCGGAAAATACACGCGCCAGTGCGCTTGATCTGATAAAAAAAGCCGAGCAGTCATTAAATCAAGTGGCTCCTGATGACAAGGAAGATATAGTCAACCTGCTGGAAGCAATCAATGATGCACTTGTCGCCGGGGATGCACAAATCCTCGCCGATCACACGGAAAAGCTCTCGGATATGCTGTTTTATCTGGAAGCCAGTGTTTCATGATCCGATGCCCCATCTGCCATGCACGCTTGCCTGATGTTGCTGAGGCTGCCCCAGTTCTCTGCAGCCGTTGTGGCAGTGATTTAAGCTTGCTGTTAAATATTGAGGGAACAGCAAAATACTGGCTGAGTCTGGCGTGCTACTATTTTATGCAGGGTGACGGACTGAGGGCATTGCAGTGCGCGCAGATATCATCAAGTTTCATGGATAGTGTATTGGCGAAGTTTATTTGTTGCAAAACCCAGGTTCAGACCACCTGGTCCCGGGATCAGGCGGTCTGAGGTTAATAAAGAAGCTAAAAGAAAGCCTGCACGGGATAATTTTAGGAAGTCGATAATAATTTAAAACGGCTGCCGGAGAAGGCCAAACCAATTTTTAAGATATGCGTTCTGCCGCGTTGCCGAGCCTCAGCAGCGTAATTTTTTAATTCCACCTGCTCTAAGGCTTGTTGCGCTGCTTGAGTCAGTGCTTTTTCTAAATCAGTGGTATCTTTAGGTACGCGCTTGAACTCGATTAAAATCGTCGGCCTGTTTTTATCGTGAGAAAAGATCATATAGTCATAGCGCCCATAGCCGCTTTCTCGATTGGATTTAATTTCATAGTTTTCATTGTGGTATAAGCTGGCTGTCGCACCCACCATAAAACCGTGGTAAAACGCCTCGGGGTCTTTAGAAACGTCGTGCACGCTAAATGTCTGCTCCACCAGTTCTTTTAAATCCCGCTCAAAGGCAATTAAATCACCTGTGAGTAGATGATTTAGAAAAGAATTAAACCATTCGGTGCCATGACCATTGGCAAGCCATTGCTGGATAATTTGCCGATACAGGCTTCGCACTTCTCGGTTGGGAATGGCTAAGGTACATTGCAATTGCTCTTCGATGCGCTGTGAAGAAATGACTTTCAAATACCCAGCCATCAGTAATAAACTCCAGGCGGCGCTTTCGTTGTTGTTCAAATCACCGTAGACCATATTTTCATCTATGACTTTTTCAATAGTATGTCCCTGTAACAAATCCTCAAACTGGGTTCTGAAGTTTTCGCTCGAGCTAATAAGAATAGTTTTAATTAGTTGATTATCGCTGGTATTTGCCCAGTAGGGAGCTAGTACCCCTTTTTCTGCAATACAGTTAACAATCGACCACGGGTTATAGACAGTATAAGGGCCCATTCGGTAGCCGTTATACCAATCGCGAATAGCGGGTGCTTGTTGATTGAGCCCTGCTTGTGCTAGTAAATTTTCTACCTCTTCTTGGGTAAAGCCAAAATACTGGCCGTAGTGTGAATTAGTCAGAGTATAGACTTTTAAATTATTCAGACCGGAGAATAAGCTTTCTTTGGCAACGCGTAAAATGCCGGTAATCACCGCCCTTTCTAAATAAGGATTAGTCTTTAATGCTGCACTGAATAAATTACGCAGACAATCTACCAGCTGGCGGTAGTAACCTTGCAGATAACCGGATTGAATGGGCGTATCATATTCATCGATTAATAGCCAAGGTTTAACGCCATGGTGTTGGAACAGATAAAAGGTTAGTCGTTCTAATGTAATTTCAAGCGTGGATTGATTAGCCTCGCGTCTTAATATACTTCTAAAGAATTCTTTTTGCTCTGGATTTAAGTGTGGACTGGATAACAAATACTGATGCTCTTCGTAAACCTTCATCATTAAGAAAGCTAATTTTTGCAAGGTCTGCTCAAAACTGTGATCTTTAATATCTTTGAAAGTAATAAATATTACCGGATAACGGCCCTGATGCTGCGTATATTTTTCTCCTAACGCAGCAATCTTGGTGTGCTCAAATAAGCCTTTGGTTGATTGACCATAAGCTTCCGCGGCTAAAAAATAATGCAACATAGATAAATTAAGAGTCTTACCAAAGCGACGGGGACGGGTAATTACCGCTACCTTTGTGGCTTTATCATCGAGAACTTCCTGGATAAATAAAGTCTTATCCACAAAATCTAATTGGTGGTCAATAATTTCTTTAAAATTCTCATAGCCTAAGGGTAACTGCATAAAAAACTTTTTTTAGAGGAAATTAGTGGATGATTTTGCCATTTTAGCCTAAAATCCTCTGAATTCCTATTGCGTATAGGAATTTTTTTTTCAGCTAGGATTGCAAAAGTAATCTGGGTAATTGCTCCAACGCATATAAAGGAGTATTAAATATCTTGCCATTTTTGCATAAATTCAACAATGAAGTTCTTAATAGCAAATTTGGCTGAAACTTAGAACAAGTTATGTTTAAAAAACGTGATTTAAATCACATTTTAGGTTGTTGTTTCGTGGGAGCATGCCAATTTTTGGACCATTTTATTTCTCAGTTTAAGTAAGGTTTTCAAAACCACCTGATTCCTCCACAACAGGTATGGATAGATGCCCTGGGTCTTCACTTGGTGGAGAAATAGTTGGCGAAGAGGGGTCTTTAAAAAAACCTTGTCCTGATAGATCCGTTGATAGCTTTGGTGGGTTAAGAATTTTTCTCTTTAGATCAGGGGGTCTAATATCTTGAATCGGTATAAGTGGTGGTGCGACTAAACCCAATAGTTGTGCTTTGGTGGTTTTATCAATACGAGCTTCATGAGCCTCTAATATAAACCTGACAATGTCAGGGTTGTTCCGAGTGGCTTGGGCTATGGCGAAAAATTGGGCGGAAGTATATTTGTTGGCGGATTTGCTGAATATAATTGCTGGTGCCATATGGGGGTTTGCTTTTATTTTCTCAACCCAATCTGTTTGAGGGTTTTGCGTCCATGCATTAATTCTTCCATACATTTCAGACAAAATCAGCGCGTTGGATTTCGTTAGCAGATCAAGAAATTCCATTAGAACTTCTGGACTCTCATAAGTCGCTATTCGGTCTAAAATAATTTTAACTACAGAGCTGTCTTGAGAATTGCGAGCTAGTTTAAGCAATTCTTCCGTTTTAAGTTGGTGACCTATGCTGGTAAAAATTTTTCCGGCTAAATTAGGACAATAATCGGTAATATTCACCCAATCAGAAGCGTGTAATTTGGTGGTCCAGTTTTTATTTTTTGCATATCTTGCAAATATATCTTCAGCTAGGCCTTCTTTCATTAATTTTAGTAATTCTGCAGGCTCTAACAGATCAAATCCTAAATGGTCAGACCGCAGAGCAATTTTCGCTACATGAATATTAGTTAAAATTAATGTGCGCCAGGTAGTCGGTGTGCCATAACCGCTAAAAAAATCACGTAATGGTATCTGACACGCCAGGCGTGGATTACTCGCTATAAAAACAGCAGCGCCACTGTGTTTATAGGCGATGTTAAATAATTCCTTTGGTGGAAGTGCAGAATTATCTAATAAAAAATTAATGTCAGGGTGGTTCCAATATTTTTGATAGAAGTCCAGTATGACGCGAGATGGGGTATTGGGATCATTGCCATTTTTTTTCTTTGAATGCAGGTATGCAGTTAATATGGGTTTGAGTACTAGATTTGATAAAGCAAATTTTATATCCGTTGGATTTCTAAAAGCTAGAGCAATAAGATCAGATTTTGGCAATTGATCCGCCCCAGATATTCGCATTATATTTTCTAGGGAAACCTCAGAATTTTTTAAATAGTCCTGTCTCCAATTAGTGGCGGCTTCTAAATCTCGATATTGTATGAAATTTTTTGCCCTTCGTAAGTTATCATCTTGCGATTTAACCCCAATGGGTAATGAGCGCAGTAAAGCTTGTTTCCGGAGCTGTGTTGACACATCTGGATCTTCTTCCTCTATACGTTCAATTTCCGCTAATAATTCATTGGGTCGCAAATTAAGTATATCGGAAAAAAATCTCTTATTTATATTCAGATATTTGGCGGCACTCTTCATCGCATTAGTGGCTAAATCGTGTGATACCGCTATCAAAAAAAGCTGCTGTTTGGTAATGGAGAGTTTAGAAGAATTTTGTATTACAAATTGAGCCACTTCTCGATTAAGAAGACAATAATTGTATAATTGTCCTGAACTCAATTCCATAATCAGTTTATGAATAATATTGCGTACTGCTGTAATCCTCCATTTAGTGGCGATTGCTAGATTTCGATATCTTACTAAGTTTTCTGCTTCTCTCACTGCGCCATATCCCGCTCTAATCCCTTGGTCCAACCAGGCCCAGTCAACAGATACTTTCAATTTGAGATCTTTCATGCGCTGTTTTAAGTTCTCAAGTGCTATCTCAGGGTCGGCTTCAAGCGTGTTAAAGAAGTCATATTCAGTAATATTCAGTTGCTTCCTGAGAGCTTTAGTTTCCTTAGAATCACTGTTGATTCTTGCTATCATCTCATCTGTTACCAGGTCATGTGATAATGCTATAAAAAAGCCATCCCTTTCTGTAATGCCGAATACATACGGCTGTAGAAGCACAAATTGAGCATAGTGTTTGTTAAGGCAGCAATATTGAACTAATTCACTTTGCGCTTTTAGATCTTCAATGCGCTGCATCATGACAGGGTTTTGTATTTTCAAATGCTGTTTCGATTCTGAAGTAATAGCAGTTTCCCAACCTTTAGCAGTTTCTTTAATTTTTATAGAAGCTTCTAATCCTGCATGCTCGGCAATGATCCCTCCTAACCCTTTAATGGCCATGATGGTATTAAGAGTCAAATTAGAATTGAGTGGAGGGTTTAAGGTTGTGACAGTCTTTGTATCATCGTTATGTTCTATATGTGCCACGGATGTTGAGGGAATATTAGAGGGAGGTACGGCAGAGGAAGAGTTATTGAGTGATGGAGGTGATGAATTTAGAAATTGTTTATATTCCTCAAGCTGTAATTGTAAGGCTAAATTATCACCATGAACGAATTTTTTTTCACTAGGACTTGTCAAGTTCATATCTTGTAAATCATCTGGGGGAATATCATCCTCATCACTATCATCGCTATATTTAGTTTGAGGCGGATCAATTATTACTAGTTCAGGGTCATCTCTGGCGTGGTTTAATAGTTTTTTTTCCTCCTCTGGTGTCTCGAGTTCCACTTGTGGTGTGGGAGCTGTATTAATGGGAACATGTGGAGTAATAGGATTTGTTAATTTGGCTTCAATAGCGGCGGGTTGTCTAGGCTCAAACATGGGGCAACTTTCTCAAAGAGGGCGACTAAGATACATTGTAACCCAGATTAGATAATATTGGGAAAAAATATAGAAATATTAAGGCAGATAATAAAAGATTTATAATAATTTTTTCTTAAGAATAATATGCTTCAATTACATAATTATTTAAGTTAGATAGCTATTTCTTAGGAGAATATTATGTCTGAAATGAAAAATAAGCCCTCGACTATCCCAGGTTGTCAAAATCCTCAAAATCTAAATACTATTTTAAACCATATTAACTTAATTGATCAATTCTGTGAGTGGTGTAAAAAAGTATATATGGGTGTAGGAGCAACAACTAATGATTCATCCCAATTGAGTAATCAGCTTAACGTATTTAACGAACAGTTAACAAAGTTGTTTCAACTTTGTAAAAATGCCGATTTGGGGTCAACAGCCAGAGATCTTGTTAATAATACTCGTATGTTAGCGCTACATTTAGCTCAAAAAGAACCACTATTAGAACAGGATCGACGAGTAATTGTTAAGTTATCTACTATTAATAAGACTATGGTTAAAATCGTGGGAAACTATAATGAAATTAAAAGTTTTTATGATGCGCAGATAGCTCTAAACAGTCAGCGGGCCTTAAAAGATAAAAAAATGAGTTTGCATGATAAAAAGACGCAAAATATAGTAAATGAGATTGAAAGTTTAATTGAAGCGAAAAATAATTTAAAAAAAGGCTTAAACTCGCCTAATTATACTACGCAAGAGCTGCAAACTCTGTTTAAAAAGTTGTTGGCTATATGCAAAGAAAATCATATGCTTTCATCAACTAATAAATTTTATATTCCGCAAAACGTGAGTGAAGCATACCAGGTGCATACTGGAAAATTTACAGACAGTCAAAAGTTTTTTAATTATTTTAAAAATCAGATGAACGAAGTAAATCAGGTCCTTAACCAATATCATAATAAGTTTTCGCCAGCAGTCACAACCCTTGATAAAAAGAATTCTTTCACATTGAAACCTTCTCTTAAGCAACTCGCATTTGATAAGGATTCTAAAAAATCCTCTATAAAAGCAGAACCTGCTACTGACGAAAAAATTGGCGAAGGATTATTTTCAAAACGTCAAAGAAGTAAAAGTAGTAATCAGATAAATCCTAACGAAAATGAACCAATACTATTGGCATCTGCGCAACAAATGTTAAAACCTCTTTCATCGCTAAAGGAGGAGGATTCTGGTATAGAAATATCGCCTTCCGTGCAGACTAAAATATAAAATTTTTTATAAAGTTATGTAATCAAAAGTCTAGGCTGGCGTAAAATTAGGACAGGAAATAGCCAGTAATGGTGGAATTAGGCAAGCAACTAGAGTTTGGTGAGTAATTTGGAGCTGTGCTATACTTAAAACTAGGTCTTGTTTCAATCACCCATTGAGAGGCATTCCATGACCCTATTTATTATCTTACTCATCGTTGTATTATTAATTATAGCCTTTGTCGTCGCTACCTATAATCGGCTGATCGGGTTAATAGAAGCGGTAAAAAATAATCAGAAACAAATAGATATTCAGCTGGATCGGCGTTTTAAAGTGTTTGAATCCTTAATTAACGTGCTGAAAAACTATATGGATTATGAACGCAGCACGCTGAAAGATGTAGTGGCGTTGCGCAACCAAGCGCAACAGGCCCATGTGCAGGGGGATGAGAAAACCCGTATGGAGGCAGAGAATAAAATCTCACAGGCAGTCGGCGGATTGAATGTGGTATTTGAGCAATATCCAACCCTCAAAGCCAATGAAAATGCGTTACAATTGCAGGAAGAAATTGTTAATACCGAGAATAAACTGGCTTATGCCAAGCAAGCATTAAACGATAGCATTGAACGCTACAATGCGGATAAAAAATCATTTTTTGCTTCGATGGTCGTCTCCACTTATAAGGGAAAATTAGATTTTAATTTTGATTACTGGCAATTAAACCAAGATCAAATTGCTGCCAAAGAAAGCTATACTGTAAAACTGGAAGGTCAGCCAACCCCTCCTCCTCATGACGAAACCAAGCAATAAATATTCCCATGGCTACTACTCCTACGAATAATCCACTAGATCCTTACACAGAAGCGGCAGCCGACTGGCGGGGGGCTATTAAGCACAATACCCGTCGCACTTATTTGGTCATTGTTACCTTTATTTTAATTTATGTTTGCATCGGCTTGCTGGTAGATATGTATATTTATTCCGGCAGCTATCCTCAAGCTTCGCTTTCGCAGTTATTTTTCGCCCTGATCAGCTTTACGCTATTCCCCAAAATAACTTTAATCACGACTGTTATTGCCGTGATTTCCTTGTTGGTGACTTTCAGCCTACATGACAAGCTTATGCTGCTGGGTACTGAATATCGAGAAATTACCCCGGAAAATGCAAAATCTACTCAAGAATTACAACTGTATAACGTAGTGGAGGAAATGAAAGTCGCTGCGGGTTTACGTTTTATGCCCAAGGTTTTTCTGATCGAAGCACCTTACATGAATGCTTTTGCCAGCGGCTATAGTGAAAAATCAGCTATGGTGGCCATTACTCGCGGCTTAATTGAAAAACTAGACCGCAGCGAATTACAGGCGGTCATGGCACATGAGTTAAGCCATGTTCGTCATATGGATATTAAACTGACCTTAATGGCATCGGTGCTGAGCAACCTCACGCTAATTCTGCTCGATATTCTCTTTTACAATGCGATCTTTGGCGGTGGCCGCCGCTCGGATGATGGTAATGGTCGATCTCGCAACCAATTATTATTTATCATTATGATATTACGTTGGGTGCTACCTTTGGCTACGGTTCTGCTGATGTTGTATTTAAGCCGGACCCGCGAATACATGGCCGATGCCGGTTGTGTAGAATTAACGCGCGATAATGAGCCATTGGCGCGCGCATTATTGAAAATCCAAGGGGATTATCAGCAAAATGCCGATAACTATAGCGCCGCTTCACAAGAAACTGCTCACGAATCCATACGCCGGCAAGCTTACCTTTTTGATCCGCTTGAAGCGGGAATCTCCAGTACGCGCTCTCTAGCTGACATGTTCTCAACCCACCCGCCTATTGAAAAACGCCTAGAAGCTTTAGGTTTTAAGTCGAAACAGGGTAATGATTAAAAGAAACAGTGCCAGTTATTTCAAAGGAAAGCACCATGCCAATCCAAAATTCTGACCATGATGTAATTATCATTGGAGGTGGCATCGTTGGTTTAGCATTAGCCAGCCTCTTGGCAAAAATCAACCTGAAAATTGCTGTGATTGACCAGCAGCCCGCACCAGGCAATGACTTCCAATTACTCGAACCTTACGATCCGCGCGTCAGCGCGCTAAACCATGCCTCACAAGCGATTTTGATTTCTTTGGGTTTGTGGCAAAAAGTTGCGCAACTGCGCCTAACCAGCTATCAAGAAATGCAAGTATGGGATGCGAACAGTCCGGCTAAAATTCATTTTAGTTGTACTGAGATAGGCCAGCCCTATTTAGGCCATATTGTTGAACACAGTGTGCTGCGCCAAGTATTATGGCAGCATTTACAGCAGCAGCCGCAAGTAAAATTATTACCCGCGACTCGCCCGGTAAGTTTACTTGAGAGTGCTGAGCAAATAGCAATAAGACTGGAAAAGGGTGAATATAGGGGGACGCGCTTAGTGGTGGGAGCCGATGGTGGTGATTCTTGGGTAGCGCGTCAAGCCAAGCTACCCATTAACAGCAAACCCTATCAACAAAGTGCTGTGGTAACCACTGTGAAACTTCAGCATGCACACCAACAGACGGCCTGGCAGCGTTTTTTAACGGATGGACCCTTAGCTTTTTTGCCGCTGGCCGATGCGCATATGGCTTCCATTGTGTGGTCAACCTCGGTGTTGCAGGCTAATTTTTTGCAGCAGTTAGATGCACCAACCTTTAATAAGCAATTGTCGCAAGCGATCGAATATCGTTTTGGTGAAGTCCAGGCACTGGATCGCCGGCAGGTGTTTCCATTGACCCAGAGACACGCTGCGCGCTATATAAAACCGCGTATTGCACTAGTAGGTGATGCAGCACATACCTTACATCCGCTAGCTGGCCAGGGCGTCAATTTGGGACTTGCCGATGCCCATTGTCTCGCGGAAATTCTTGAGGCCTGCGTAAAATCCCAGCGCGATATCGGTGGCATTACTGCACTGAGGCGTTATGAGCGCACGCGTAAAAGCGAAAATACCCTGATGATTGCTGCTATGGCTGGATTTAAACAGTTATTTGGCCATCAGCAAGAATTATTGCGTCACGTTCGTAGTCTGGGTTTTGCTATCACAGAAAAACTACCATTAGTTAAAAACCATTTTATGCGGATAGCTGCGGGTTTGAACAAATCTCTGTAAAACAAGAACTTAGATCTTCATTGCGTAAATATTCGGTTAACGCGTCTAATTTTAGTGCCTACACACGGCTGCCGTATGAGCAGAGGGCAGCCTTACCTCAAGCCAACACAGGTTAACTGAACATTTACCTCATCACACACCATTTGTTTGGATCAAGCGGTTTACCTTGTGCGCGAATTTCAAAATATAACCCAGGCTGTGGAAAACCCCCACTACTACCCACACTAGCGATCACTTCACCTGCGGCTACTTTGTCGCCTACTTTTTTATAAAGACTATTATTGCGGCCGTATAGAGTCATAAAATTATGATCATGGCTTATGATTAATAATAAGCCATATCCTGCTAGCCATTGCGAAAAAATTACCTGTCCTGGCGCTACCGCATGGACATTCTGGCCTTCTCCAGTTGCGATGATCACACCGTTGGCTTTCAATTCACTGTCATCAATAGGAGTGTTGAATCGGGAAATGATTTTTCCTTTAGTAGGCCAATTCAGCCGGCCTTGTGCTTGCACGAAAGAACCATAATTGGCCCAGTGTTCGTTATTCGTATTGACGGGGGGTTGTGACTGTAATCTGAGTACAACTGATTCTAAGGCTTGTTTATTCGCTTGCAAAATAGCTAATTGTTGATTTTTGGAATTAATAGCGAGTTTTAATTGTTGTAAGGCTTGTTTACGTTGTTGTTGGTTAGTTTTTATTTGCTGAATTTGTTCCTGTTGCGCTGCTAATAAGGTAGTCAAGTCTGCTGTTCGTAGATTAATTTTCTGCTGATTAACTGCGAGTAATTGTAGGGTATTATTAAGCTGATTAATCAAATCCAACCGTTGTTTAATAAAATAATGGTAGTAAGTTAAATTTCTATTTACTTGTGTTGGATCTTGTTGGTTCAGCAGCATTTTTAGATAATTTTGTTGACCTAACAGATAGGCGGCATGAATTTGTTGTGCAATACGTTGCTGCTGAAGATCAAGTGATTTTTGGTATTTAAGTTGTTGCTGTTGTAGGGTTAATAGCAGAGTCTGTTGCTTACGCAACTCGCTATTAGTTTTTTTATGTTCGACATTGAGTTGTCCCAAATTGGTTTCGGCCTGCTGCAGTAGTTGCTGTAATTGGTCATGAGTGGATTGTTGCGTTGTCAGGGCTTGTTTTAAATTTTGGATTTGGCTGCTGAGCTGAGAAATGTTTTGTGAGTCATTTGTGGCGAGTGCACATAGAGGAAAATACATGAATAATAAGGCTGCTGATCTATATATTATGCTATGCAAATGGGAGAAATGCTTTATCATGAGTTTTGATTCTCCCAATTGTGGATGCTCTACGATTCCTTCTCCTTTGCTGAAGCGTTATTAAATAAGTCGCTCCTATTTTTGGAAAAGCACTGTATCCCCTCTTCCCTGCGGGAGAGGGTAATATTAAGGATTTAGCATTTAATTTTCACTGATGAATGCCAAGCCTGCCCCCTCTCCCTAACCCTCTCCCTAACCCTCTGCTATGTGATTTGTCAATAGGGGTACGAGCGCCTCCGGTAAATAAAGTTTATTTATTTACATAAGCCAGTTTAAGCATAAAACTCTATTGTTTTTATTTAGATTACCGTAACTAGCAAAGCCTTATTGGCCCAATCTGCTATTCGTGGTCAATTCCGTAAAACCGCCACAAGTTGTCCATTCGGACGGAATAAAAGTCTGCGCCCCAAACTCCCGCACGTGGTGGCCAAACTACGCCTCACAACAGGGTATGACGAGGTCACAGATAATTGTTACGGTACTTCTTACAAAAACATTCCTGTTTATACTTTCTGCTATAATTTAATCACGGTACAGGCGGAGACGCCGATGACCGTGACGTGATTCCAGGGCAGCTTCGAGGTTGCCCTGTTACTTGAGACAGATTCGATTATCCTGTATCACGTCTACAAATATCTCAGGGTTTGGGGTAGGCCCCCATTTCAATCCATTCATAGCAAAACCTCCTTGTTATTTAAACTCTACCACCCTAAAGGGCCGTGGGAAGTACTTCACCCGTCTTTTTGCAAATGCTTTCTGATTTGCGTATTTGATAGAGTTGCCCCGACTTGAAACAACTCCGAATCTGTCCAATTAAGCGTCGCGCTACCCCAACAATCGCCCGCTTCTTACCAGCAGTGATACTGATCCTCTGATAAATATCCATTAATGATTTATCTCTTCTTATCGCTGTCCATGAAGCTTCTACCAATGTTTTGCGTAGAATAGATCGACCCTGACGACTCATATGTCCTAGTCGTTTATGCTCCCCTGAAGAATGCTCGCTCGGGGTTAATCCGGTAAAACTAAATAATTGCTTCTCGTTTTTAAACTGTTCCATATTGCCTAATTCATTCGCCAACACACGGGCATGGGTTGGACCTATCCCCGGAGTGCTTTGATAAATGACTTCCAGCTCTTTATCTGCTTGCGCCTGTTTAGCTAACTCTAGCTCTATGTTTTTTAATCGGTTCGCCAGTTCCCACCATTGAGAGATCAAGGTGTCCAGACAATACTTCACCGAAGGATTACAATCATACGCCCGAACTTTTTGTAACCATTTCCAACTCACGACGGGGGTCTCGTCGGGGCCTATTAAACCCTGACGGTAGAGCAAACTCTTGATGCGATTTCCTACTCGACGCTTATCCTCAGCGATTTTTTCCCGCATGCGGCTGACTTCGCGGTAAGCTTCTCGCTCCACGCTAGGTACATGAATGCCCTTTAAACGCCCTGCGGCTAATTGTGTTGCCAATTTTAATGAATCTCGCTTATCTGTCTTTACCCTATCTCGGGCTGATATCTCTACACTAGCCGCGTGAACCACCCGACTATCTATTCCCTCTTCTAATAAATGACGGTGTAATACAAATCCTGAGAACCCTGCTTCATAAGCCGTTTTAATCTGCGCATTTTTAAAGTATTTATGTAAATAATGCACTAACTCCTCAGGAGTTGCCTTCAGGGTGTCTGTTTTCATTACCATACCCTCACAGATACACGTTACTGCATATGTCTTTTTGTGAACATCAATTCCAGCAAACACGGTTTTTCCTGTATAATCTCTCATGGTATGTGCCTCCTCCTGTCGAGGTTATTGGTTAAAACTATATTTTAACCGAAGGCACATACCTCTTTCCCTATTATTCAGCATAGCAACTCCCGCAAGGGGAGAGGGGATACAGAGCGGGAAGAAAATACAGAGCGAGGTAAGATTTGCTACTATTTCTGACTAGCGGTATCTCTTTCCTCTAGCTACCTATTATCCCAGGCAGTCTCTCTTCCTCTGGCTCTATATCCCCTCTCCCCTTGCGGGAGAGGGTTAGGGAGAGGGGGCTGGTGTGGCATTCATCAGTGAAAACTCACCTCTCTTTCCTAATTAAAAACACGTCCCCTCTTCGCTCAATCATGGTAGGGGAGAGGGGATTATAGAGTTTCCCGTAAATGGGCGTGAATTATTCAACAAAGCCCCCCCCGCGCAAGAGGGTAGGGAGCTATAATTCCTAATGAGAAAATCCGCCTTTATTCTTAATCATTAATTTTAAATAAAGACTTTCCCGTCATTTCCCCTGGTTTTTCCAATCCCATCAGATAAAGTAATGTAGGCGCAATATCATACAATACCCCTTCCTGTGTAACCGGTGCTGCATGGCGACCTATATAAATCACCGGCACAGAATTGGTGGTGTGGGCAGTGTGGGGTTGGCGTGTTTCAGGATCATACATGCATTCAGCATTACCATGGTCGGCTGTTATAATCGCTTCACCCTTCACAGCCAAAAGTGCAGTAATCACACGTTTAAGGCAGTGATCAATCGTTTCGATTGCTTTCACCGTCGCATTAAAATCACCGGTGTGACCCACCATATCAGGATTAGCAAAGTTACATATAATTAAAGAATATTCGCGGCTTTCTATGGCAGTAACTAAACGCTCGGCCAGCGGGTCAGCACTCATTTCCGGTTGTAAATCGTAAGTAGCGACTTTGGGTGAAGGAATAAGGGCGCGGTCTTCTCCAGGGTAAGGTTTTTCTTCCCCGCCGTTAAAGAAAAAGGTTACATGGGCATATTTTTCTGTTTCGGCAATGCGTAGCTGGCGGTAGCCGTGTTTAGAAATATATTCTCCTAAAATATTTTTTAGGGAGGTGGGCGGATAAGCAACCTCAGCCTTTATATCAGCCGCGTATTCGGTCAGCGTGACAAAAGTGGCCAGTATTGGCTGAGCTTTGCGTTGAAAACCAGCAAATTGAGGGTCGGTTAAGGCGCGCGTTAATTGCCGGGCACGATCGGAGCGAAAATTCATAAAGACTACCGCATCGCCGTCTTGTACAGTGATCGGTTGCTGACTAGGGGCGTGTAGGGCGGTGGGTTGTACAAATTCGTCTGTTTCACCTCGGGCATAAGCTTGTTCTAAGCCTTCCAGGGCTGATTCCATGTGAAACTCAGTCAGGCCCCGGGTTAATAAATCATAGGCGCGTTCAGTGCGCTCCCAACGTTGATCTCTATCCATGGTGTAATAGCGTCCGGTTATGGATGCAATTTTTCCATGACCCACTTCTTTAAAAGTCTCATCCATAGCAATTAATGAAGCCTTTGCCGATTGTGGAGGCGTATCGCGGCCGTCCAGAAAAGCGTGCAAATAAATAGATTTTAATCCGCGAAGCGCTGCCAGTTTTATCATTGCGCTGATGTGTTTTTCATGGCTATGTACACCGCCGGGTGAGACTAAACCGAAAATATGTAAGTTACGCCCAGATTTAACCAACTGGTCGACAGCGTGGCTAAGAACCGGATTTTCATAAAACTCCCCAGACTCGACTGCCATGTCAATACGAGTCAGATCTTGAGGCACTAATCGTCCGGCTCCCATGTGTAAATGTCCGACCTCCGAATTACCCATTTGCCCTTTGGGCAGGCCCACTGCTAACCCCGATGCCACGGCCAATGTATGCGGGTAGTGCTGCCATAGATGTTGCCAAAAGGGAGCATGAGCGGCGTGAATGGCATTGTATTGCGGGTCTTCGCGATAACCCCAGCCATCGAGTACGATTAATACTAAAGGGGCATGGGGGGATAAGTTAGTCATGGTTATTCTCATTATTATTTAATGGGGGAGGTTACAGCGTGGCATTTTAACGGGAATTTTAATGCGCTGCTAGAGTAGTTGATACGTTGGTAGTTAATGCAGCTCAGAAATAACCACTGGCGCGCTTAGTGGGACAAGTGGTAGTGAGTGCATTGCTGCTATCGATGAGAGCGTTGTTGCCTGCTTTGTTCTGTATAAACCTATCGGATGCACACATTTTTTTAGCCAGCAGAATTAGAGTTCGTCGTCCCCGCTTTACCGAATTATCCTAAAATATCAGCCTATCAAGCGGGGATCCAGTGCCTAATTTTCAAACAAAGTGAAGTAGCAATAAACAGTTATGGCTGGCATTGGTGCGTTCCGTTGGAAAGCCATGCCGATTTTTATTTGATTGTTAAATCTATTGAAGTCACTTTGTTCAATTCTATATCTTTATCGTTTTTCGATTCAGATATAGGCTTAGCTTCTTGGTAACGTTGTTTGAATTCGTTGCGGAAATCTAAAGCTGTTTGCGTAGTGAAAAATTTAGAAAAACTATTGGGAAGTATATGGCGATAATAAATTACGGATTTACTATCTTTTTCAACTCCAGTGAATAATTCATCACTTTGCTCTTTGCTGAGACCTGAATTTTTAATTAAATCAACTAGCTGACTACGGAAAGTTTTTTTGATACTGCTGACTTCCGAAAAAGACGCATCCTTTAATCGATGTAGATAAATGTTTTCTAATTTTTTTAAAAAACCTTTTGCTTTAACAAAACGCTGCTGATCCTCCGCTTCTTGTTTGACAGCATCTTTAGCACCAGAAAGCCAGAGCTCAATAACGCTTGGATAATGTGAGAAAGAGCCCGTAAAAAAAGGTGAACCCACCAGAATTAATATAATAGTTGGTGGTAATTTAAGGCATAAATCTTCGTGTTGCGCTATAGTTAAAGGATAATATATATTTAAATCCATAATTTTAATTATACTATTTGCATTTAATTTTTCTCTTACCTTTTTATTAGCCAAAATCTTATCAAGCAAAGCAAGATCTGCTGTGTTTTCAATAACCTTCAATAATATATCGGCTGACAGTTCTCCACATAAGTTCTTGTGTATAAGCATTACTGAAAGGAGTTCTGTTAAAAAGGAATTCTGTTTATAGGTCAAATTTGTAGCAAGCTCAAATATTATATTAGGAGCATATTTATTAAATATATCATCATAGCAAGCTAACCTATCGGCGGCTTTCAAATTGAGGTTAGTAATTATTACAATATGAGATAGTGTTAACTTTTTTCGTAATTCTTCTTTATCCAATAATTTTTCAATTAAATTATCAGCGATGTAATGCCTCCATTGGTCCTGTTTGGCGCTGCTCAGATATTCTTTTACAAATAATAAAATATCGCCAATGCTATTTTCATTCAATTGGCTGACGAGGTGATGATCATTTAAAAGACGAATGATATCGTCGAGGCTATTTAATGATTTTTGCTTTTCTCCCAATCTTATTAAGGCTGAAGATTTTTTATCAACTGGGCGAGCTGATTCTTCCATAATTATTCCGATAATATATTTTTTGGGTAATAAGAATTAAGATATTTTGAAGGATAGTGATCTGTTACGGTGGTATGAGAGGACGGCAGCGTGAGCTGCCCCCTGCTCGATTAACGGAGAGATAGCATTATTCAATCCTGCTATAGTGCCGCCTATTGTGATTTGGCTATACCAATTACCCCACAAGCCAGTCGAGCGCCAGAGTTACCGGTAGGTTGTGTTTTAAAGTCGTCCGCATCTGCGTGGACAATGAGGCTGCGCCCAATCACCGAATCTGGGCCATTTAATGTTGCGTCCTGATCTATACGTTCATAATGGGCTTTTCCCGAAGCGTCTGCTGTAATATTGCCAAGATCCCCTTCGTGACGCGTGTTTGAGTCAGGTGCGTTGTGTGGCATAGCTGAAGGATTATAATGACCTCCCGCGGACAGGGCGTCTGGTGAGGTGCAATCACCGAATTCATGGATGTGGAAACCATGATCACCTTGGGTCAATCCGGAAATATCTGCGACAATTTTTACGCCGTTATCCACTTTAGTAAAGGTGACGGTGCCATTAACAGAACTACCCTGAGTTGGGACTAATACTGCTACGGCATTTGTTATTGGGTTGATGGTAGATATGTTGCTTCCATAGGACGTATTAGCCTCTGAAGTTGTGACGTTTGAATTAGACGCGGGTGCTGATAGGGGCGTGGTAGTTTGCGCTGTAGCAATACCGCTGGTGATTAAAGCGGCGGCTAAGGAAATAATGCGGAAAGACTGCTGAGTTAATTTCAAGATGGCTCCTCCTGAGTGGTTAGAAAAAAAATGAATTGGGGGCTGTCGTTTCCCAGCTCCCCCGTTACGTCGTCCCGCGGCTTGTCCGCGGGATCCAGAAAGAGCCTAAACCCTGCTGAGAGCGCAAGGAAATTATTAGCCATCCCCTGGATCCCGCGGACAAGCCGCGGGACGACGTAACGGGGGAGCTGTGACGACCGGTACTAGTAAATACAAATGAAAATATGTAAATAATTGAAGTTAACTGTAAAACTATGTCGCATCAACAACAGGCGTATGTAATTTTAATATAGCCTTTTGAATATCGCCCACAAGCAAATCAGGTAAAACCTGAAAACTCTGCTGGATTGCGTCTACAATCAGCATTTTATCTTGTTTAGAAGGAGGATTTAAAACGTAGTTGAGCACTTCATTGCGATCCCCGGGATGGCCTATACCCACCCGCAGACGATGAAATCGGTCTGTTTTGAGGTGTTGCATAATATCACGCAAGCCATTATGGCCCCCATGGCCCCCTTGCTCCTTAAGACGCACAGTGCCAGGTGGAAAGTCTAATTCATCATGAGCGACTAAAATACCTTCGGGTGGAATTTGGTAGAACTGACTAATGGAGCGAACTGATTGACCACTGGCATTCATAAAAGTAGTGGGTAACAATAACCAGCCATTATGACCTGCTGAGTTGAATGGGGCGACTAAGCCCTGGAATTTAGCCTCCAAGCGTAGCTTTACGCCCCATTCAGCTGCTAATGCCTCTACAAACCAGGCGCCAGCATTATGGCGAGTATGTTCATATTTCTCACCTGGATTACCCAATCCCACAATTAATCGAATCGAGCTTTGTGCCTCAGACAATCTTATTCCTCACCTTCAGGTTTTTCTTCTTTACCTACCAAGGGTACTTCTGCTGGTGGTGCTACAACTGTTTCTGGTTCTTCAACTGCATGCAATCGGTGTATATTGACGATTGGGCGATCATCTTGATGCAACAGCCCAATTAATTCCACACCTTCGGGCACTTTAAGATCAGATAAGTGGATTGATTCGTCCATTTTTAATTCAGCCAGGTCCACTTCAATAAATTCTGGAAGATCAGCCGGCAAGCAACGAATTTCCACTTCATTGAGTAAGTGAGACACAATACCGCCGTCAAGTTTGACTCCCGGCGCATTGTCTTCATTGGTAAAACGCAATGGCACGTTCATATGCAGCTTTTCAGTGGCGCTGACGCGCAAAAAATCTGCATGTAGTATTAACGGTTTACTGGGATGGCGCTGTAGGTCTTTTAATACGACTTTTTCATGCTTACCACCGATGTTGAGTGTCAGAATATGCGAGTAAAACGCTTGGTTTTTCAGCGCATTATTAAAATGATGATGCAGGATTGTGATGGGCCTGGGCTCTTTCCCTGCGCCATAAACAATAGCGGGGACTTTATTATCCACACGACGCAAGCGGCGGCTAGCCCCTTTCCCGGCCTGTTCTCTTATTTCGGCTGTAAGCTCAAACTTATCCGCCATAACGATTCTCCTCAAACTGTCTTAATAAAAAGTGAGGCGGCATTTTACACGCTTTTTGGTAAAAAAAGATACTGTTTTTTAAAAGCTAGCCCATTTGTTCTAGGATAATGCCATCTATTTTGAAAATACCAGGCTAAATTTCTTTTAATACTATAAACAGTGCTTAAAAAATACATAATTACCTGTATATGTGATAAAATATCTAGTGGTAAAAGCCTAAACATTCCTTATGGCTCCCACTATTTCTAGACAGATAAAAAACACCGCAGCTAAGGCCCTAGGGTCTTTAGGAGCCCCCAGATTTATGCATGATTCAGATACAGAAACTATGACTATGCCCGACGAACAAACCGCCTATGATTCCTCCAGCATAAAAGTCTATAAGGGACTAGATGCTGTCCGCAAACGTCCAGGTATGTATATCGGAGACACTGACGATGGTACCGGTCTACATCATATGGTATTTGAAGCAGTAGATAATTCGATAGACGAAGCACTGGCAGGATATTGCAATGACGTTAATGTCATTATCCACACAGATAATTCAATCACGGTTAAAGATAATGGGCGCGGCATCCCCACAGGCATGCACCTTGAAGAAGGCAAATCTGCTGCTGAAGTTATCATGACTGTGTTACATGCCGGCGGTAAATTTGATAATAATGCCTACAAAGTTTCGGGTGGGTTACACGGCGTAGGAATTTCAGTAGTCAATGCCTTATCAGAAGAATTGCATCTCACCATTCGCCAGCATGGCAGAGTATATGCCCAAACTTACCGTCATGGCACCCCTGATGCACCATTACAAGCCGTAGGGGAAACGGACGCCACGGGTACGGAAATCCGCTTTCGTCCCAGCCTGGAAACGTTTCATAATGTGCTTGAATTTCACTATGATATCTTGGCTAAGCGTTTACGCGAGCTAGCATTCCTGAATTCAGGTGTGAAGATTCAATTACTCGACGAACGTTCAGGTAAACAGGATGAGTTCTGTTATCACGGTGGTATTAAAGCATTTGTCGAATTGTTGAATACTAATAAAACAGCCGTCAATAATCCTATCATCTATTTTTCTAATACCCAGGACGATATTACCGTCGAGTTTGCTATGCAGTGGAACGATGGATTTCAGGAAAACGTATTTTGCTTTACCAATAATATTCCGCAACGTGATGGTGGTTCGCATTTGGCTGGTTTCCGAGGCGGTTTGACCCGCACGATTAATAATTACATTGAAAAAGAAGGTTATAGCAAAAAAGCCAAAATCACGACGACCGGTGACGATATTCGTGAAGGCCTCACCTGTGTATTATCCGTTAAAGTACCTGATCCTAAATTTTCATCGCAAACTAAAGATAAACTGGTCTCTTCCGAGGTGAAGCCGGTAGTCGAAACCATCGTTTCCGACAAGCTAGAAGAGTATTTGCTGGAAAGTCCCCAGCAGGCCAAGTTGATCGTCATGAAAATCATCGATGCCGCCCGTGCGCGTGAAGCTGCACGCAAAGCCCGTGATATGACACGTCGCAAAAATGTTTTGGATTTGGCCGGTCTTCCAGGAAAACTGGCCGACTGCCAGGAAACTGACCCCGCCAATTCTGAGATATTTATTGTTGAGGGAGATTCCGCAGGTGGCTCTGCTAAACAAGCGCGGGATCGTAAAAATCAAGCAATTCTGCCGCTCAAAGGCAAAATCCTCAATGTGGAAAAAGCCCGCTTCGACCGCATGTTGTCATCCACCGAAGTGGCGACCCTTATTACTGCTCTAGGCTGTGGCATAGGGCGCGAAGAATATAACCCTGACAAACTTCGTTATCACCGTATCGTCATCATGACTGACGCTGATGTGGATGGTGCGCATATCCGTACCCTGCTGCTGACTTTTTTCTACCGCCATATGCCAGAATTGATAGAGCGTGGTCATGTGTATATTGCACAACCCCCCCTATTCAAAGCCAAAAAGGGCAAACAAGAGCAATATATTAAAGATGAAGATGCACTCAACAATTATTTATTACAATTAGGCACTAATGGTGTGAGCCTATTTCCGAATGATGCGACAGCAGAACCATTAACGGAAAGCGTTTTTGCCGACCTTCTCGGGCATTATCAGGCCGCTCTAGCAACGATTGTACGCTTGTCACGGCGCTATCCACGTTTCGTGTTAGAGCAATTATTAGATATGCCCGTGCTCACGCTACCTGATTTACAAAATTTTGCAACGATAGAAGCCTGGGTGGCAGAGCTGCAATTTAAATTAACTGGTGGCAAAGCCGCGTTTCAAAATGCTGTGTCTTATCAGGTAACTGTAGAAGAAAATCGGGAGCGCCACATTTTCATTCCGAAAATTGTCATTACTCATCATGGTGCTGCTGTCCATTATGAATTAAATTATGATTTCTTCACTTCTGGGGATTACCATTATCTGGGCGAGCTGTATAAAAAGACTGCCCATCTGTTTAGTAAAACTGCGTATTTAAAAAAAGGCGAATCCCGCCAGCCAATCACCGGTCTTGGTGACGTCTTCACGTGGGTGATGGCAGAAGCTAAAAAAGGTTTTACGATCCAGCGTTATAAAGGTCTTGGTGAAATGAACCCTGAACAATTATGGGAAACCACTATGGACCCGAGTATCCGCCGGCTATTACGTGTCAGTGTTGAAGACGCTGTTGCCGCTGATCAGATTTTCACCACCCTGATGGGTGACCAGGTGGAACCAAGGCGCATATTTATTGAAGATAATGCTTTGACAGCGGTTAATGTGGATGTTTAAGACTCCCACCGAGCCGCGACCGTTAGGGAGCGTTTACGGTCTCCAATAAACGCTCCCTAACGGTCGCGGCTCGGTGGTTGCGGGGGAGTATCTAAAGGCACTTTTATCTCAGTCTTCCTAAACAAATAGGTCGCCCAAAAACAACTCTCTTACCTCAACAAATGAACTCATTCAATACCTCTCCTATCAAAACCTATTTATTAACTCTGCAAGACAGCATTTGCTCAGCTTTAGAACTGCTGGATCCTGAAACGACTTTCCAGCGTGACACCTGGCAGCGCCCACAAGGCGGTGAAGGTCGCACCCATGCTTTATCAGGTGGGGTGATCATCGAAAAATGTGGCGTCAATTTCTCCCATGTCTTGGGTGAACAATTACCCCCTTCAGCAACCAATAAAAGGCCAGAATTAGCAGGTAGTAGTTTTGAGGCGCTAGGATTATCCGTCATTATCCATCCGCGCAATCCCTATGTTCCCACCACCCACTTCAATCTGCGTTTTTTTTCCGCCACCCATCAGCACCAAGAACCCGTATGGTGGTTTGGAGGGGGCTTTGATCTGACTCCCTATTATGGTTTCGTTGAAGATTGCGTTCACTGGCATAAAACGGCGAAGCAAGCCTGCGACCCATTTGGCGACGATATATATATGCGCTTTAAAAAATGGGCCGATGATTATTTTTATATTAAGCATCGTCAAGAACACCGTGGCATTGGCGGACTTTTTTTTGATGATCTGCATCTCGCAGATTTTCAAACTAGTTTTGATTTTGCACGTAGCATAGGAGAACATTTTTTGCCTGCCTATCTCCCGATCATCCAACGTCGGATGTCCCTACCGTATGGGAAGCAAGAGCGTGATTTTCAAAGTTATCGACGTGGGCGTTATGTTGAGTTTAATCTGGTTTACGACAGAGGAACTTTATTTGGCCTGCAATTGGGTGGCCGCACGGAATCCATTCTGATTTCATTACCACCTGAAGTGAGTTGGCGCTATGATTGGGCTCCTTCTCCAGGGAGTGTGGAAGCACGGCTAGGCGAAGAATTTTTAGTGCCTCGAGACTGGATTAGCTCTTATTTTTTGGAAAAGCACTGTATCCCCTCTCCCGCGGGGGGCATTGTTGAATAATTCGCACTGTTAAAAACTACAAGGACACTACACAAGGATGACGCTAACATGCAGACCTATAGAAATGGGTTATTGATAGGACTAATCAGCCTTTTTTCCTCAATAGCTTTAGCCAATAACGACTATGATTACAATAATAATGCCTATTATACTCCCAGCCCGATTCCCGTCGCCGTAGCCCCTTCCCAGACCCTCAATGACGGCTGGCACTATGAGATCGCACCTTATCTTTGGATGAGTGGACTTAGCGGAGACGTTACTGTTTTGGGTGTCACCCAAAATGTGCATATTACCTTTAGCGATATTTTAAAAAACCTGAACTTCGCCATTCAAGGGCATATAGAAGCTGGCTATGGCCCCTGGTCATTCATGATCGATCCCACCTATCTTAAAGTATCTAAAGACTTCACTTCAGACTCTATACCGGTCAATACTACGGTGCAAAATATCCTAATTGACAGTGGAATTTTTTTACGAGTTTTTGTTGCACCAGGTATAAGTGATGGCTCCATAAGTTCTTTTGAATTGCTAGGCGGGTCGCGCTATTTTGGAATAAAATCCACTCTTGATGCAGACTCAATTTTTTCTTTATCACAAAAAGAAACGTCGCTTTCACCCATTATCGGCGGACGTTTTAAGTATTATTTCACCTCTAAAACACTTTTTTGGCTACGAGGTGATATAGGTGGCTTTAATGTAGATGGCATGAAGGATACTTGGAGTATAATTAGCGGATTGGCTTATACAATCCATAAACATATTGATATAGGTATTGCATATAGGGTATTGAAAATAAATTACGCGAAAAATGCTGATGAATTTGCTCTGAATACATTAATGTATGGACCTATGATAGGTTTTAGTTTACACAATTAACCCTTTCCAAGTTAGAATGGGCATAGTTTCTTTATAAAATGGAACAACTCAGAAGGATCTGAATATGAATATTTACCCCTGCCGTAATTTGAAGTTTTTACCTCAGCTATTAATGTGCCTACTAGCGGGATCATTGCTAGCTCCCGTAACCGTTTTGGCGCAAATCACTGCATCCAGCCAACCTCCCAATACAACCACAACCAGCAGCTCGAAATCTAATCAAAACTCTAACCCACAAAAACCAAATATCATTGTCATCATGGGTGATGACGTCGGCTGGTTCAACATCGGTGCTTATCACCGTGGGATAATGGCAGGTAAAACCCCGCATCTTGATCAATTAGCTAACGATGGCATGATGTTTACCGATTATTATGCTGAGCCCAGTTGTACCGCGGGACGCGCCAATTTCATTACCGGTGAGTTACCCATTCGCACTGGTTTGACTACCGTTGGCCAGGCTGGCGCCAACATAGGTATGCCAGCGCAAGCACCGACCATAGCTACTGCCCTCAAAGATATGGGCTATGCAACCGGTCAGTTTGGCAAGAACCATCTGGGTGATCTCAATAAATTTTTACCTTGCGTGCATGGGTTCGATGAATTTTTTGGCTATTTATATCACTTGGACGCTATGGAAGATCCGTTTTGGCATTCCTACCCGCCGCAAGTTAAAGATCAGGTCGGCCCACGCAATATGATCTATTGTCAAGCAACCAATGTAGACGATGTCACTGTTCAGCCACGTTGGGGTAAAGTCGGACTGCAGAAAATTGCTGATAAAGGTCCATTGCCGCCAGAACGCATGAAAACAGTGGATAATGAGATCCTCGGTTATACCTTCCGATTCATGGATCAGGCGAAACAAGCAGGTAAGCCGTTTTTTATTTGGCTCAACCCTACGCGTATGCACATATTCACTCATCTCTCCGATTACTATGCCAAGCTGCAAACCCCGGACAATGGTTGGTATACCGAAGAAGCCGGCATGGCACAGCTAGATGATATTGTGGGTGCAGTGATGAAAAAACTAAAGGATATGGGTGTGGATAACAACACGATTGTGGTATTCACTACTGACAATGGTGCGGAAGTCTTTACCTGGCCAGATGGCGCTATGACGCCATTTGCAGGCGCTAAAGGCACGGTGTTAGAAGGAGGTATGCGGGTGCCGGCCATTATCCGCTGGCCAGGACACGTACCAGCCAATAAAGTTGGGAATGGTATTTTCTCGGGCCTAGATTGGTTCCCGACCTTTGTTGCTGCCGCGGGTAATCCGAATATTGTGGAGCAACTAAAAAGTGGCAGGCAATTAGCCGGTCAGAATTATAAAGTATACCTTGACGGTTATAACCAACTGGATTTTATTACGGGCAAAGCGCCTTCCAACCGCCATGAAATACTTTATTTTGCTGAGAAAAATCTTGGTGCGGTACGCCTGGATGATTATAAATATCGCTTTATTGACCAACCTAATGGTTGGCTGGGAGGCACGGTGCTTTTAGATTGGCCCACTATCACCAACCTGCGCTTGGACCCATTCGAACGTGCTGGTCTACCATCCGGTGCTAATGGCTCTATGGCTTACGGCATGGATTTCTTCGGTCATGAGTTTTGGCGTTTTACTTATGTCCAGCAGGAAATAGAAAAGATAGCCCAGACTTTTATAGATTTTCCTCCTATGCAGGAAGGAGCCAGTTTTAACATGGAAGATGTGAAGAAACAGGTGGTTCATGCAATACAGGCGCAGCAAGGGGGTTAATTGAATAGCTGGCCATAGTCTTTCACATTGGCCAAAATTTTATCGCTACAGCATTAATCATTGTCCGTTGAATAATGCTGTAGACTTTTCTAGTGTTTGCTGAGCAGGTATCATGTTTGCCCTGTGGCTTATATAATCATAACGAAACTCTATATACTGTGTTATATCATCCAAGGTGAATTCTTTACCTGAAAAAACAAAGACTTTCAAATCGATCCCTTGTAAAGGCTCACATAATTTATAGATATTTTTTGAAATCTGAAGTGCAATTTCTTCAGCATTGCTGGAGGAACTTGAATAAACTATCATTAATTTGAGCTCATAAGGTTCGTGTTGTTCGAGTTCATACTCAGGGTCAAATTGGATCCAATAGCCATCAATTTCTAGAGGGTATTTTTTAGCTTGGCGTTCAAGTAAATCTTTTATGGGGGTAAGCCGGGTATCTAAGGCTCCAGGAAGGGTCTGTCTTCTGTAACGCGCAGCTAACCAGCCTTGTAAAATATCAAGAGATTTTTTATTTAAATTATATGATTCTTCTGGATGAAGCTGAAACCGAATTAGTTCTTTCTTTGAAATGCTAAATTTTCGAGTTGCATATAGTTCGAGAGTTTGGACGTGACCAGAGCAAACTATAGGTAAATGTAATGTCCTTGGATTTTTCCCAAATCTATAATTTCCATGCCCTTCACCCTCAATGATATTAATGCCAATAAATTCTATTTCAGGTTCAGTTTCCATATCATTCGCAATATCACAACTGTGAGATATGGCTATTGCAAATCGTATTGAGAAGTATTTGCCATCAAAAGTTTTAAATCGGTTTTTGATAAAATACTACCCTGGTGCCACATGGTTTCACGCTGCCAGCACATCTTTCTTTATTCCCTATATAACGGATTAGAATATTTTCTTATTGCATCAGCTGTTGAACGAAGTTTTTTGCCGGAACCTTTAATTTTTTTTCTATTTTCTGCTTCTTTATCCGCCAGTTTTTTAACATCGCTTAAAAATTTGCTAATATCCTCTCCCGCTTTGAGCTTATCTAATAGAGAGCTATTGTTAAAGATAGGTCGATGAAGAAAGGTATCCATCCGAGAAATAGCATATTTTTTGATTTCTGCGGAAATTATTTCAATCCTAGAAATTTGCAGTAAAGATTCGGCTTTTGGTTCTTGTCGTCCCTCTAACCATGCATAAATAGTGGGTCGAGTAACTTTCAATAAATCTGCAAGATCAGACATATTAATTGCAAGAACTTCACGGATGAATTGAATTTGATCTGCAATAGGACGTGAATTAATTTTAATATTGGGTTTTTCTCTTTCTTCACGAATTCGTGAGTTTTTGGGATAATAACTATGTTTCCCTGCATTAGAGGCCAAAATGTTCCCACCACTACCTTGCTCATATTTATCGAGATGAACAGTTGTCAAAAAATTCTGCCCAGGTACATCAGATATTGGCGTTCGCCAAAAAGGTTGTGAAGATTGTGTGGGAAGAATATCCGTAAACATTATTATAATCCCCAAACTTTAATGGCATGCTCTGTAATTGATGATCTGAATACCTCGGTTAAAATATCATGAGAATTTGATAGCGCACTTTTAATGGGTGCTATATTAAATTCAAATCTGGGGTGGTGGCTAATAAAATGATCAGTGTCTAAAACAGCTGTTCTGCATAATATTTCAGAAAATCTTGGAGATATTTGTAATTTGAAAGGTAATAAATCTGGGGGTAAAGCCAGTGCATTATCTTTTATGACGGAGCGAGCAATCAATGTGCCCGAATTATTTTGAGACACGGTTTCAATAAAGGTATGTTCTAATTTCTTATCGGCTATGGAGGAGAAACCTAGTAATGAAGGGGTTAAATAATTCGCTAGCGTTTCCTCTTTCCCTGGAATAACTGCATTTAGATAGCGCAAACCAGTTCTATCAATAAAGTTTAGCTCTATTATCTCATGTATTATTTTCAACCCCAATATTAATTTTGACAAAAATATATCAAAAGTTTCATAAATAGTTGTATGGAAGACTAAAGAATCTGATAGAAGTAAATATCCTTCGTTTCTTGCACTATCGCGAAAATGCCAGCGCATATTACTGTTTTGCTTAATATCAGATATTTGCCTGTCGGGTTGCCTGACATTTATGGTGTAAAAATTTTCTTCTTCGAAATCTGCATAACCAGTTCGTCGTAGTTTGTCCTGCAATTTTGGCACATACTCTGACATCAAGGAGATCGTATTGAACTTTACTTGGGCAAGTGTATAAAAAACGGGCGGATTTTTCAGTTTATTCATAAATATTGTTCTCAGAATGATCACCTGCGATCAATTTTACATGTAACTTTACACTTTTGCCACTTTAAGATAGTAGGTTTAATTTAAAACTACCAAAGCCTCCCGAATACGCTCATCCTCAGGCGCCAGATCATGCGCTTTAAGCAATAGTGTTTTAGCCTGCTCAACATTCCCAGCCTTTATTAAGGCTAAGCCATAATTAAAATAAACCCGTGCATTATCAGGCATTAATTTAGCCGCTTGCGCTAGCGTAGCAGCCGCAGCGGTAAAATCACCTTGTTCTGCAAATAGCAATCCTAAAGAATAATACAACTCCCCTTGCTGTTGATTGTAACTGATGGCGTCACGCAACACCTGCTCAGCTTGTGAGTTCTGTCCGATAGAGTTGTAGAGTATGGCCAAATTTTGACTCGCAGGATAAAAACTTTTATCCATTTGCAATGCACTTTGATAATACTGTGCTGCGCTTTCCTTGTTTTGTTGTTGCCAGGCTAAAACCCCTAAGTTTAAATTAGCCTCGGGTTGATCGATCTGGGCTTGTTGTGCCGCTCGATATTCAGCTAAGGCTTTATTAAATAGTCCTAGGTGAGCAGCATCGAAGTCGCCGCTGGGAGTATTAACTAAAGCACGCGCTGCCTGGATGCGCACGGCGCGGATAGGATCATCTAATAAGGGTGCCAGGGCTGTCAGTCGCTGATTTGCGGATGCAATCACCAGGCTCTTCGCGGCTAAGGTGCGCACTAGCGGGTCTTTATCTTTAGTAGCGGCGATAAAGGTATCAGTGGCAGTAGTGCTTTGATAGGGCTGTAATAACTCTAGAGCAGTTGCTCTTACTATAGCTGAGCGTTTTGGGTTTTGTGCTAAGGTAATTAAGTCCGCCTCAGCACCAGGATCTCTGGCACGACCACGGATCAGGATCTCGGTGTAATCATCCGGATACGTCTTTTTACCGTACCATTTCTCTATATAATCCTCAGACCATTGCGCGCTTTTATCGGTATGACAAATATTGCATGCATTCGGAATACCATATTTGATGGTCAGGTCAGGACGGGGGATGCGAAAGTAATGATCGCGCCGCACGTCTACTTGCATATAGGTTTTAGGCGGCATATGGCAACTAATGCATCGTGCGCCTGGTGAATCGGTTTTATGAAAATGGTGATCAGGTGTAGCGTAATCTTTGGCAAGTAAATTGCTAAAACGGTTAACCGGTGGATTAGGGTTGTGGCATTGCAAGCATAACCCATTACCTTGCGCCTTTAACTGTAGTGAATGTGGGTTATGGCAATCGGTACACATTACCCCAGACTGATACATTTTGCTTTGGGTAAACGAACCATACTCATAATCTTCTTCTTGCAAACCCCCATCAGCATAATAGACATCTTTACGGAGAATTTCCGGCATGTAATTATCTAAAAAGGGTGTCCCTGTTTGAATTTGTGGGCTAATGGGGTGACGACGTGCATGGCAAAAAGCACAGCCTTCAATGAGTTGGGGGCTAGTCAAAGTCTGTTGGTTAAACACAAAACCTTGTTGCGGGTCACGGATAGCTTTGTCGCTCTTCGCGATCTGCGCCCATTTAACATGTCCTGCAGCGGGTCCATGACAGGCCTGGCAATCGACATTAATCGCTGACCAGTTGGTATGATAAGTGGCCGTGGTTATCTCATAATTTTTTTGTAGATTGGTCGAATGGCAATCAGCGCAAAAATGGTTCCAGGTATAAACGCGGCCCGTCCAATGTAGTGGATCGTGCGGGGTAATATTTTCATGTGGATAGAGGGAGAACCATTTTTTTTGGTGGGTATCCCAAGCGATGGTAAATGCTTGCAGCCGACCGTCGGAGAAAGACACTAAATATTGCTGCAACGGTTCTACACCAAAAGTATATAACACTTTGAAATCGCCATAGTTACCATCAGTTCCCTGGGTGTGAATATAAAAATGCCCATCCTGTTGGTAGAAGCGTGTGGTGATACCATAGTAATTAAATACGGCATTATTAAAATCGCCCAATACGGTCTGTTTATTAGCGGGTTGCATTGCTGCTGCATGATGTGATTGTTGCCAATCTTTGAATTCGCGCGGATGGCAGGTAGCGCAGGTTTGGCTATTAACGTAAGGTGGGTCGGTTGCTATTGATGATAGTGGCAGTGATAAAAACACCAGTAGACATAGGCGTGAGATTATCTCGAGCAGCAGGGTGTGATGTTTATTAGAAGCCTGCGTTGGTAAATCCATTTGAATTATCTAGTCTCGTTGGGGTGCTGTATTTGAGCAATGGCGGTCATTTTTCTGGTGTAAGTAAACAGTACGTCTGCAAGGCAAATTTGCGTTTATCGCTAGGAGTTAATTGTTTTATGCGATACTCCGCTTTTAAAGCTTGAGAGCGGTTGGGATATTCCAATACCGCAATAAGCCTTTTAGGAGGATGGGAGCGCGTATAACGTGCACCTTTGCCACTGACATGCGAAGCATATCGTGCCCCTACATTCACAGTAATGCCTGTATAAATACTGCTATCCTGACATTCAATCATATATAAATACCAGGTTTTATGAGGTGGTTTTAAACGCTCAACCATATTAATTTAATTGTTTTCGATAACTTTCTTGCATGGAAAGCACTAAAACAACCATGACAATACCGGCAAATATTAAATAAAAGCTGGGTGCTATGAGATTAGCCGTTTTCTCGATAATAAAAGTGGCAGCCAAAGGCATAATACCGCCAAATATAGCGCTTGAAATGTTATAGGGAACTGAAATAGCGGTATAACGAATATTAGTCTTTACTAATTCAGACAGCGTTGCCGGTAGTGCCGAAAATATACAAGCCACAAATAGGGTTAGACCCAATTGTGCCAATAAAACCGCGCTGAAACTTTTTGCTTGCATCAATAAGAAAAATGGATACGACAGAATTATAAAACCTAAAGCACCTATAATCAGAATGGTTTTCCGACCTATTTTATCAGAGGCAAATCCTAGTAATGGAGTAATGATCGCCAATAACAACATGTTAATAGTGTTAATTGTCAGGGCGGTATGTAATGGCAGCTTTAAATAAATAGTGAAATAAGAAGACAAAAAAACAAACGATAAATAATAGCTTGCAGCGGGTAATAAATTAAAACCGGCAATAAATAACATGGGCCTAAAGCCTTCTTTAAAGGCAGTATAAAGTGGATTGGGTGCAATCTTTTTTTCTGTTTTTATGGAAGTAAAATTGGGTGTTTCTGGCATCCGCAGCCGCAGATATAGACCGATTATACCCAGGATGAATCCCATGATAAATGGAATGCGCCAGCCCCAAACATTCAATGATTCTGGGGAAAGTAGGGTGCTGAGAAGCGCACTCACCGCAGACCCAATTAAAAAGCCAGCAAAAGTGCTGGACATAGCCCAGCTGCCATATAAACCACGACGATTAGCCGGCGCATGTTCGGTGATGTAAATAATGGAACCGGTAAATTCGCCCCCCGTCGCTAATCCTTGTAGTAATCGACAGCATAACAATAAAACACCAGCCAACGCCCCCACCTGTGCATAAGTGGGTAACAAACCGATAAGAGTAGTGGGTATTGCCATCAGGATAATAGATGCGGAAAGTGCTTTTTTGCGTCCGAACCTATCACCCAGGTAACCAAAGATAATTGCACCTATCGGCCGCATTAAGAAACCAATGGCAAAAACTCCAAAGGTTGCTAACAGTGACAAAGTTTTGTCGGTATGTGGAAAAAAAAGAACGGCAAAAACAGGAGCAAAATAACCATACAACGCAAAATCGTATATCTCTAACATATTGCCGATTACTGCAGAGAGTACTAATTTTTTTCTAGTTTTAGGAGGAAATATCGTTGTTGTGGCACTAGTTGTCATGAGGTTACCTGAATAAAAAGCACTGTATTCCCTCTCCCCTTGCGGGAGTTGCTATGCTGAATAATAGGGAAAGAGGTATGTGCCTTCGGTTAAAATATAGTTTTAACCAATAACCTCGACAGGAGGAGGCACATACCATGAGAGATTATACAGGAAAAACCGTGTTTGCTGGAATTGATGTTCACAAAAAGACATATGCAGTAACGTGTATCTGTGAGGGTATGGTAATGAAAACAGACACCCTGAAGGCAACTCCTGAGGAGTTAGTGCATTATTTACATAAATACTTTAAAAATGCGCAGATTAAAACGGCTTATGAAGCAGGGTTCTCAGGATTTGTATTACACCGTCATTTATTAGAAGAGGGAATAGATAGTCGGGTGGTTCACGCGGCTAGTGTAGAGATATCAGCCCGAGATAGGGTAAAGACAGATAAGCGAGATTCATTAAAATTGGCAACACAATTAGCCGCAGGGCGTTTAAAGGGCATTCATGTACCTAGCGTGGAGCGAGAAGCTTACCGCGAAGTCAGCCGCATGCGGGAAAAAATCGCTGAGGATAAGCGTCGAGTAGGAAATCGCATCAAGAGTTTGCTCTACCGTCAGGGTTTAATAGGCCCCGACGAGACCCCCGTCGTGAGTTGGAAATGGTTACAAAAAGTTCGGGCGTATGATTGTAATCCTTCGGTGAAGTATTGTCTGGACACCTTGATCTCTCAATGGTGGGAACTGGCGAACCGATTAAAAAACATAGAGCTAGAGTTAGCTAAACAGGCGCAAGCAGATAAAGAGCTGGAAGTCATTTATCAAAGCACTCCGGGGATAGGTCCAACCCATGCCCGTGTGTTGGCGAATGAATTAGGCAATATGGAACAGTTTAAAAACGAGAAGCAATTATTTAGTTTTACCGGATTAACCCCGAGCGAGCATTCTTCAGGGGAGCATAAACGACTAGGACATATGAGTCGTCAGGGTCGATCTATTCTACGCAAAACATTGGTAGAAGCTTCATGGACAGCGATAAGAAGAGATAAATCATTAATGGATATTTATCAGAGGATCAGTATCACTGCTGGTAAGAAGCGGGCGATTGTTGGGGTAGCGCGACGCTTAATTGGACAGATTCGGAGTTGTTTCAAGTCGGGGCAACTCTATCAAATACGCAAATCAGAAAGCATTTGCAAAAAGACGGGTGAAGTACTTCCCACGGCCCTTTAGGGTGGTAGAGTTTAAATAACAAGGAGGTTTTGCTATGAATGGATTGAAATGGGGGCCTACCCCAAACCCCGAGATATTTGTAGACGTGATACAGGATAATCGAATCTGTCTCAAGTAACAGGGCAACCTCGAAGCTGCCCTGGAATCACGTCACGGTCATCGGCGTCTCCGCCTGTACCGTGATTAAATTATAGCAGAAAGTATAAACAGGAATGTTTTTGTAAGAAGTACCGTAACAATTATCTGTGACCTCGTCATACCCTGTTGTGAGGCGTAGTTTGGCCACCACGTGCGGGAGTTTGGGGCGCAGACTTTTATTCCGTCCGAATGGACAACTTGTGGCGGTTTTACGGAATTGACCACGAATAGCAGATTGGGCCAATAAGGCTTTGCTAGTTACGGTAATCTAAATAAAAACAATAGAGTTTTATGCTTAAACTGGCTTATGTAAATAAATAAACTTTATTTACCGGAGGCGCTCGTACCCCTATTGACAAATCACATAGCAGAGGGTTAGAGAGAGGGGTGGCATTCATTTGTTAAAATTTACCTCTCTTTCCTAATTAAACACAATTATCCCCTCTTCACTCAATCATAGTAGGGGAGAGGGATACAGTGTTTTTCCAAAAAATGGAAGTGAATTATTCAACAAAGCCCCTTGCCGAAGAGAGTTATATTAAGCATTTACACTGTAATTATAACGTGTTCAAGTCAATAACAAAGCGATAACGCACATCGCCTTTGATGGTACGCTCATAGGCTTCGGCTAATTTTTGAATGGGAATTATTTCCACATCCGAACTAATATTTTTTTCGGCACAATAATCCAACATTTCTTGAATTTCACGGATGCCGCCAATCATGGAACCGGTCAAGACTCGGCAATTGTCTATCAGAGAAAAAGGTGCGATAGAAAAAGGCTTCTCAGGTACACCTACTAAAGTTAAAACACCATGTCTACTCAATAAATTTAGATAAATATTAAGATCATGTGGGGCTGCAATCGCATCGATAATTAAGTCAAAATGATTAGCAAATTTCTTAAGATTCTGCGGGTCTTTTGTAAGAATAAAATTTTGCGCCCCAAGACGGCGTGCGTCCTGCTCTTTACCCGGAGAGGTACTTAAAACCGTTACTTCAGCTCCCATAGCAACTGCAAGCTTAACGCCCATATGACCTAATCCACCTAATCCGGCTATGGCTATGCGTTTTCCCGGGCCGGCTTGATAACGTTTTAGCGGAGAATAAGTGGTAATGCCTGCACATAATAATGGCGCTACATTAGCGAGGGGTAATTTGGGAGAGACTTTAAGGACATAATTTTCATCTACGACTATTTGCGAAGAATAACCACCATAGGTTGGTGTCTTCAAATCCATTTCGCGGCTATTATAGGTCTGTACCAAATGCTTCTCACAAAGCTGTTCTTCTCCATCTTTACATGAATCGCATTGGCGGCAGGAATTAACAAAACAGCCGACTCCTACTATATCATTAGTTTTAAATTTTTTAACTTCAGCACCCACTCTCAACACATGGCCTACAATTTCATGACCCGGTACCATGGGATAACTAGATCCTCCCCATTCATTGCGCGACTGGTGAATATCCGAGTGACAGACGCCACAATATTCAATTTTAATCAGTACATCATGCGGTCCTGGTTCACGTCGGTCAAAACTGAAAGGCTCAAAGGGGGATTTTGCATCTTTCACTGCATATCCATGGGTTGATAACATGAGTTGTTCTCCTTATTAATACATTTGAGTGATCAAAAGATTGCCATAAACTCAGAGGCAAGTAAACTTCTAAGGTTTCGATGAGGATTTATAGGTTTAATGCGCATTACCCACATTTTCAACCCATAACTCTCTAGCATCAGACCGACCATGATCATCAATGACGCGCACGGTATATTGCCCTGGTTTAGCAAGCCAGGGCAGACTTTCATCTCGACTCGCACTGCCCGCAAAACTATTATTTATAAACCAATAAAGCTTTTTTACATCAGCATCTGCACTCGCAGAAAATAAAATATCCCTATGATTGTTATTCGCGGCTGACAGGCTATAAATTAATTCTGGTTTGGGTGAAATTATTTTAGGAGGTGTTCCATTGGTAAATTCATCCAATGTGCAATCGGCTGCATAGGGTGGGGGTACCCTTCGTTGTATACCCGCTTGAGAAAATATCTTTAATAAGTCAGAAGGCCAAAATTCATAAACCTGCCATTGGGTATCATTATCAAAGCGGCAGGCCCGCAATCCTGTTTTTTTATTAATGGCGATTTCGCGATACACAATATCAGTTTTGATGGGTGATTTTCCAGGAATAAACCAAGTCTCTTTTAAATTAGGACAATAACGCGTGGGTAATAGTCCAGAACCTTCACAAACAGCGACGCGGGTTAATTGTAATTCTTGTGGATTGGCTAAAATGCTGGGTAAAGGCCCACGCTTACTGAGACTGGCAATAATTGAAAAAAACAGGGGTGCAGCTGATTTTGCGCCTACATAGGCCGGATTACTTTTACCTTGAAAATCACCTATCCAGACAGCCAAAACATAAGGTCCAAAAACCCCAACAGACCAGGCATCCCGATAGCCGGAAGAAGTGCCGGTTTTCCAATAGACGGGTAATTGTTCGACCATAGCTGAGTTAACAAGGCCAGGCCGCGGGGTATCCTTTAGCATATCCAAGGTCAAAAAAGCAGCTTCAGGGCTTAATAGCTGTTCTCCGGCTGCAATTGGCTCAGATAGCTGCATACGTAATGGCCGCCATTTACCTCCATTGGCCAATGCAGCGTAAAGTGTAACTAACTCTTGCATAGTCACTTCGGCGCCGCCTAAAGCGAGCGATAAGCCATAGTCTTTTTCAGCCTGCAATCCACTTACCAGTGCCGCCTTTAAGAATTGGTAAAAATTAGGTGTTTTGAGCTGACTCATTAAATAGATCGCTGGAATGTTACGGCTTAAAGTTAATGCGTCTTTTGCAGTGACCGGTCCCATAAAATCATAATCAAAATTTTCTGGATCATAAGCACCAAACTGATCAGGCGCATCTTTTAACATAGTGGCAGGATGAATGAGTCCTTGATCCAAGGCTAAAGCATAGATGAAGGGTTTTAGACTGGATCCAGGGGAACGCTTGGCAGTAGTTCCATTAACTTGCCCGTTAATAGCAGCAGAGAAAAAATTGCCCGACCCTAACAGCGCTTTGACTTCCATATTACGCGTATCCACTAAAAGCACAGCTAAATTATTCACTCCGTAGGATCGATAATGCATAAGATAATTTTGTGCAACTTGTTCCATCATTTTCTGCAGATTATAGTCTAGGGTAGTGATTATAATCGGCTGATCTGCGTCTTTTTTTAAGACGTTATCGACGAAATGTCCGGCTAGAAAAGGTAATTTCCTATGCGCGAATTGCAGCGGCAAACTCATAAATATTTTTTGATCGCTTGCGTTAGGATATTTTTTTATCCAGCGATTAAATAATCGTAAGCGAGCATTCTGCAATTGCGTATTATCAGTCGCTAAAGTGGGAGTTCGACTATTAGGATTTTGCGGAATAACGCTTAAAAGTAAAGCCTCCGGTAATATTACTTGATTAGCTGGTTTTGCGAAATAAATCAGACTGGCTGCGCCTACTCCCTCTATATTTCCACCATAAGGCGCCAAGTTCAAGTAAGCTTCTAAAATCTGCTTCTTGGAATAAAATAATTCTAGTTGGAGCGCGCGCAGCATTTGCCATAATTTTCCAGAAACAGTTTTAGAGTTGATATTAAAATAGATACGCGCCAGCTGCATGCTGAGAGTAGAAGCGCCCATTTGACGCGATTGTTTTACATAAGTTTGCCAACCCGCTTTCACCAAGGCAAAAGGATTTATTCCTGGATGCCAATAAAAGTAACTATCTTCCTGCAGTAGTGTCGCTTCAATGATAATAGGTGAGATATCCTGTAATGGCGTATACAGGCGATATTTATCATCTTTAGATAGGGTTAAGCGTAATAAATGCTGATGTTGGTCATAAACAGCCTGTGAAAAACTGATATGTTGGAGCAAGGGAGGCGGTGGAAATAATTTTGGCAAAGTAAAGATTATCCCCCATAGGCAAATGATGAGAATAATGATTAAGAAAATCACTTTGCTAGTTAAAAATTTTAATGTTGTATTTTTTGTATAATTAAAGAGGATGCGCAAAAGGTCTCCGAGCTAAAGGGTGCTAAGGTCTTCCAGGAATTTACGCAATTTTTTGAAAGCAATATGGTCAAAATCGAAATAATTTCTATTTCCAGCCACCCATAAGTCAAGGTGGGGTTCTTTTTGAACTGCCAGCCAAGTGTAAAATCTTGTTTTTGCAGGTTTATGAATAAGATGTTTGTTCGTTTTGCAGCATTCCACAAATTGGTTTATGCATTGTAGAATTTCTGAATTTGGAAGAGCATCGATAAAAAGCTCTTCTAACTCTCCTGTGCGTTCACAATCTGGCAGGACAAAAACGCCTATTTTTGGGTGCCCTTCATTTGAAAAATTAGCCAGGGAAGAAGGTCTGGAAAAATCATTTTCTTTTAAATGAGTATTTATGGTCTTAAAGATATTCTCAACTGACTTATCGTCAGCATCTTTAGTAATACCGATGGTGCTAAGCATATTAAAGTTAGGACGTTTTTTTAAAATGCGTAAAATTTTTAATAGTTCATCGGTTCCATGGTATGGCTCAATTTGCACATTATCTATTTGTAATTTTTTTAGCATAGCCGCTAAAAATCTTTTGTCATCTGTTCCCTCAACCAGCAATAATTTAGATTGATCCAGAGTTTTAGGTTGTATGGAAGCCCCTTGCGTCATTAACGGACCTCCCAGCCTAAATCAAAAGAAGTATCCAAATCTTCTTTTTCGTAACTTATAACAGAAATTTTGTTATCAATACGCTCCAAACGATGTAAGCAAAATTCATCACTTAGATTTTCTTTGTGTGCTTGATAGGCGGCTTTAACAAATTCCCAACTATGAGTGGTGGCAATGATTTGCACGTTTCGTTTATTAGCCAGTTCGCATACTGCTTTCCATGCGGCTTGCATCACTGCATAGTATAATCCTTTCTCGATTTCATCTATCAAAACACAACCGCCACTTGAGGCGCTGACAATAGCAAGCAAAATAGAAAGTAATTGATAAATGCCATCGCCCATATAGGTTATGGGTAAAAGTGGATAGACGCCAAAATCCCCATTTATATTAGCTATACCACCGGCAAACGAAATACTTAAGCGCTTCAGTCGTGGTTCTATAATGTTTAATATTTTGATGATTTCTTCATGTTGACCAAATTTTTCGAGATCACTAAATCTCTTGGCATTTTCCTGTGAATTTATTTTTACAAATGAAGGTAAATAAAAGCTTTGCGGAAAGGGGGATATTTGTTCTCCTTTCCAAGATATTTGGTTTTGACTGATTTGGGCTTGGGTTTTAATAGATTCATTCTTAGAATTATTGTAAGTAAAGCTTAAGTTTTTATTTAATGAGGCTGTACTAAAAATATTTTTTTGATCCATTAGTGAATCAAATGATGTTTCCGGAGTTAGCTGAATTTTTTCGGAAGGCTTTAAGCTAATCTCTAAATTATGTTCAATTCCCAGATTATCCGTACCTTTTAATTGGATATTGTGATCAGTATTTCGGTTATAAAAAAGCCAACCCCAAATCTCATCAGCGTTTAAAGGAATAGATTGCAGCCCACGATAAGCATTTAATTCGAATGTTAGCTTGGGATTAGATACACCTAAAAAGAGAAAGATTGCTTCTAATAATGCGGTCTTGCCAACATTATTTCTGCCTACTATTAAGTTAAAGCGTTTCAATGGATTAATAGTAATATCACTAAAACCGCGAAAACCGTCGGCAGTGAAATTTTTCAACATGATATATTCTCCTCTATTCCGGCATAAAACCTATATTACTTGATAACTATACTACCTTCCACCCCCGTGCTCTGCACAGACTGCTTATACATATCTTGTGCCATAATAGGCGCAGTGGTAAAGGTTCCTTCATTTACAGCGCGTAATTTATAACTTAACTCGGTAGCGTCAGCGCTGGCCGAGCAATAAAAGATTACTCTGTCTTCGCGAACGTCCACGTAGTCACAATTACCCTTTTGCACTGAATTGCGCACTACATCAAAACCGCCGGGAAATAAATCGACGATAGCAACATTATTGGAGGTTTGATTTGCTAAATTGCGTATCTGGATATGTGACTCTATGTCATCCCCCAGGTTAACCTGATTTATAGGCTGATGCATCAGGTCACGATATTCGCGATAAACTTCCAAGCCGTTATTTATTGGCTGCTTGGGATTTACACTATTAAACCCCGATTGCTGTATCTGATAAAAATAAAGTGCTTGATCTGGATTGTAAAATACAATCTGCGTGGCTTGTGGAGAAAAATCGACCTGTTGAAAATGCATATTGTGGGATATCAGCGGTTTAATATTCTTATTCGCATCGACCTCGCTGATAGATAGTTTATCGTGTTCACCTGACAATGAGGTGGCTTGGGCATAACTACTGAGTGCAATTGCACTGTAGGCAGCAGAAAGAGTATTTAACTGATTACCGCTAATGCCTGCAGTTAATGCCATGATGGGCGCACCGCCTAATGCCTGCAATTGCTTGGGGAAATGGCGTGCGAGAAGGGTGATATATTGCGCTTTAGCAATTAAAGGATTATAAAAACTGTCTTCATCAGAGGTTGGTTTGTCTAAAGAAAAACTATGCAGTAACCGCGCACCTTCATTATCATTCTTAAGCAATTGGTAGGTCGCTGCCAAATAGATGCTGGTCAGGTCGTTTTGCCAGCCAGTTATCTTTTGATTTAAAAATAGCTGCAAATGCGTTAGATAATTAGTAGTGACTATCTCATTGCGGGTTAATATATAAATGGCATAGGCATGCAGTCGTGCAGTCGTTAAATCCTGCGCATCCTGAGTAACCAAATTTTGCAGGTAGCGTAATCCATCTTCCATTAAATCTTGTGGTACCACATAGCCTTGCAGTTTGGCCTCGGTCAGGAAATCCATAGCATAGACAGTAGCAAATTGGCTGAGAGTATTATCACCCTGCCCTGGCCAATAGCTGAAACCGCCTTTATCATTTAAACGCTGACGTAATATTTGTAATAAACTATTTAATGCTTGGCGCATTTGTTGGGGATCGAGGTTAAACAAAGGTTGTTTGGCGATCGCCAATTGTGAAAATGCCGTGCTAATTAATTGTTCGGTACAATTGTAGGGATAAGCCTGTAAATAACCCTGCAAACCTTGGACTAAAATCAGTGGATTAGTGGCCGCCATTGCCTGCAATAATCGATATTGTGGGTACAGCTGTCGCGTAATAGCAATATTTTTACTACTAGACTGATCACTACCGCTAATTAAGCTGGTTTGAAATGCGCTCGCGGGACGCACACTGAGTGTAGTCTCATATTGTGCATGGTGGCCTTGCTGCTGCGCATGGAATTGTAGGGTGGCGTTGCCTAAAACTGCTTTTGCCCTAATTTCAAATGAAACTGAACGCTCTTGTCCAGGTGGAATAATCACACTTTGTTGAGTGTCTCCTGAAACTGCTAAACCTGGAGAAGTTATTAATGAAATCTGTACGGGTTGGGTAGCATTTGTTTCCTTGAGATTATTAGCAATATTAGCTGTAACAATAAATGTATCACCTGGGGCTACAAAGTTAGGCACATTGGGGCTGATAACAAAATCCCCACGAACAGTGGTCGCATTTTTTGCGCTTCCTACAGCATTGGGTGCAACCGCTACTGCCATAATACGAATATTGCCATTGAAATAATCGGGAACTTGATAAGCTACAGTTCGCAGTGTGTTATCACTATCTAGTATCCCTGACCAATAGGCTACCGGTGCTTCGGTTTTCCGTTTAAAGGGATTTATATTGCTCGCTAATGCTTTTTCGCCATGGTCGCCGCCAATGGCTGAGGCCTCACGATTGGCGATATATTTGGGGAGGATTTGATCGACAATTTGCGCAGTGCTAACGCCTAACGCGCGCTTGCGGAAAAAATATCCTAAAGGATCGGGTAACAGATAATCCGCCACCTGCAAAATCCCTTGGTCAACGGCAAATACAATAATCTTAGCTGGAATATCCGTCTGATAACTGATGGATAAGTTTGTGCCTGGCTTAACCAGTTTGGGTGTCTCCAGACCAATATGCACGGTATGGGCTGCACGATTGACAGTGAAGGGAATAACGCTATAACTCAGCGGGCTAACAAATATTTCATCCGCCGCCCAATCCCGAACATAAACGATCGTAATATAACCATTGCCCTCAAAATCCGCCGGTATCTGGATAGTTTGCAAACTATTATTGGAATCAGTTTTAAACCATTTATAGGAATACACCTTATCGCGTTCGATGCTGATTAATCCTGAGCCCACATAAGGAGCAGTGATTTGCATTTCAATGGTATCCCCGGGGTTGTATTCATTTTTTGCTAATTTAACCGCTAGCTCGGCATTTTTTTGCAGCGGATGTCCACTGTCACCCACAACAGAAAAATATAATTTACTGAGGATATTGCCTTGATGATCGGTTAACGCCAATGCGTAGTCGCCAATATTTTCGGTGGGTAGCATAAAATCACTGCCGGTTTCGGAAATATTAAAGGGTTGCTCATTACGATGCGTTTCTTGTTTTATGGACTGATATTTATAACTTCCATCGGGATTTTTTACTAAGGTGGCAACGGTTTGCACGGATAGGATCTGCATCTTTAATTGGTTAGCTGGTATTTTTTGCAGACTAGAATTAATTGCAATAAAGCGAACGGTGTATTGGCTATTTTTTTTCAGATAAGCCAAATCACCATCCGGTTTATATCCCACTAAGTACGCAAGGGGGGTTACCAAGGTAGAAATTTGTGTGCTTACACCCCGCCCACCATCTGCTTCAAATGCTTCCGTAATGAAGGTCAACTTATAGGTGGCTTTAGCAAAACGCTGTAAATTGAGAGCAAATTGCGCCTCACCGTGTTCATTGGTATGGGTATCGGTCAGACTCTCGCTAAATACTTTAGGTGGTTTTTTAGGGTCTAATAAAGGATCAATAAAATTATAATCGCCATAGTTTGGGAAATAAAATGCGTGCGGCGCTAATACTATTTTCGCGGTCACTCGACGACCCGCTGCTGGAGTGCCATACAGATTATTGACCTGTAACTGGGCATTTAACTCCTGGGGCATAAGCCAGCCTTTTGTCATAGGAGCCGGTGCAGTACCTAGCAGAAATTGTGCATGGGCCTGTAAACGATCGGGTAGAAACTCTTCTACACGCACCTCAGTACTACCCAGCAATTTGTTCCATTGACCATCTTTTATCAGGTATAGGCTAATGGTATAGGTACCCGTCGGTGCCGTATTGTCGGGACGGTAATCTAAAGTCAATAAGCCACTCTCGGGCAAAGACATTTTCTGATCCATCACCGTTACCCCGCGCGGGTCAGTTATAACAGCTTTTAATGGCAGACCTGCTGGTTGTAAATTGACGAATTTCTGTTTAACTAGCATACCCACATGAATGAGATCTCCTGGCCGATATAGACCACGATCAGAAAACAGGAATGCAGATAGTGCACCTTGCGCCTCGTCGCTTATGCCGGAAATATCGAAACGCGAAAAATTAAGTTGTCTATCCGCGCGATCATAAGGCATAAATGAAATGTCGTTACCATTCTTTACAACATAGACGGTGGGCTGTTGTTCATTTTTGTAGTTATCCAGTAAAGGCAATTGAAAATGGCCATCAGCGCTGGAAATACCTTGGACAATGGGCAGACCGTTTCTACCCAATAATTGGATTTGGGCATTAGCCACAGGGGTGCCCTGGCTAATGGATTGCACAAATAAATCATGGGTGCCGTCGCTGTTATTTTTTACCAATATCCCCATGTCAGTGATCAGAATTAAACGATTATTTTCTACGCCGCTGGGTGTATCAGATTTTTTGTCCCAACCCTGTGCTTTAACCAGGAACAATCCCAGCGGAACTGCCGTGTTATCCGCGGTTAGCAGCCGTTCAAAATCCAAAGTGGTATATTGCAATTCACCTGGACTTGCGATATTGAATTCGCGTTTTTCAGTAAATATTTCACTAATGTCATCGCGGGTAAAGGTTGCTGCTACAAAAGCAGGATTTTGGAAATTACCACTGGTTTGGCTAACCAGATGATTAATTTCAGTGGGTAAAACCCGTGCTATGGAAAATTTAACCAGTGGCACTCCGCGCAATAGCACCGTCAATTTTTTCTCACCACTTAATGAAATCAGCGCGCCCTTATGCAAGAACTTAATTTCTCTTGGCATTTCTGCAATCGGCACAATGGTTTGATAGGGCTTGGTTAATATGAAATCCCCGGCTCCTTTTACCCCAGGAGTAATTTTTACATAAAGAAATCCAGGTGTATCAGCACTGAATTGCCAACTGTGTAAAGGAGGCAATGGATGTTCCTCGGGCAACGCGGTCAAATCAACAGGCTTAGATAGCGATAAAACTTGATCAGTTATTTCGCCAGGTTCTTGCCAGGTATAATTTTCTTGGATAGGCTCAAGCTGAGTGGCTGGACGATTTTTTGGCAATAAAAAGACTTGGATATGTTGCTGCAATGCTGGGTTACTAACACCCAGGGAGGTCTCCACGGTTAATAATTGTTGCGGTCTATCATTACTATCGCGAACGATCTGGGTGCCGATTTTCGCTATGGACATAAAACTGCCCGCGTCCGGAATTAATATCGTGCTGGTGTTAGATTCTGCTGTTGTCGCGTGGCCGCCTACTGCCAAAACACCCTTACTGATCAGTAAATCAAGGTAGCGTGGACTAGCCGTCGGAGGTATATCCTCTGAGCGCAAATAGGCAGTGCGCTTATGCTCGTCATAAGACAACGTATATTTATAAGATTGTGCTGACAAATTTAATTTTTCATTTTTTAATTCCTGCAAGTTTAATTGCGTATGTTGCTGGAGGCTTTCAGTGTCTACCGGAAAGTTAAAATGTAAAGTGGCGATAACTTGGGTGTGTTTTGGATTTTCTAGATCCTGATAAAATTTTAAATTCTCAATGGCGACCGTAAAGGGTTGCGTGGCGAAAGAATATTGGTAATTACCTAATTTGCTGGATTTGGAGAATAGGGTTTTATCAAAGGTGATACTATATTTTTGGTCAGCCGGCCAATCTTGCTCAGGGTAAAAAACCAATTGTTGATCACTTTTCCACAGCCAGTTTCCTGCCAGGGTTGGTTTAACGTGGATGCCTTGGGTTATCGGCTTTCCTATATTTGCTAGGGGAGCAACTGAGGCTGGAGTCCAACCATGAACGGTCTGAATTCCAAAATTGACTAACAGAGACTGCGGCTTTAATACTTTATCCACTGGAGTGGGGGAAGGAGGCGTAATGTTCGCTATAATCTGCGGTGGTTTCGGTAGGTGTTCATACCAATAATAAATCCCCGATAAAATGATAAGCGCTATTAATGTCACACCTAGGCCAATAACAAAACGAGCATTGGCCTTGCACAAAGCGGAGCCTTGGCTTAGCCATACTGGGCTTTGCCAAGAAACTTTACCTAATAATGTTGTAAGGATGCGGGAGATTAATCCAGATTTTTGGTTTGTCATGACATTTAATCTTTTAATAGATAGTCCAGGATGACAGCCTTACGCTGGAAATTCCTTTCGGCGAATTTTTGAGGCAACGGTCGGGCGCCCAAAATAAGGGTGATTAATTACATCTGTGATCTGATCGTTTTTGATTATAAATGATGTTATCCCAGAATAACGGGAAGTCTGGGGAAGAAAAATTCGGCCGTCAACCTCATTAAAGAAATAAGGTGTGCCTTTATATCCAGCCACCTGCATTAAATTTTCGTATTTACCTTTAGTAAGGTCCGCTAAATCCTTAACTCTTAGAAACGTTCTGGGAGTAGCGGTAATGTAATAATAATCATTAATTTTAATAATATCATTCATGTTAGATAATGCTCTTGGCACATTAAATTGTTGAATAACATTATAATTTCCGTCTTTATAGGTTGTAAATGTGATTTTACCCGGCCCTGCAACAAAGGCCATTTTACCATCCATAATTCTAATTTCCCGAGTATAAGCCCCTTTGAGAAAGGGTAAATACTTTTTATATACCACTTCAGCAGTCCCATTATCATCTTTAATGGCTATGATTTGTTGTGATATTGAAGCAATAATATAAAACAATTTTGTTTGCTGATCATATATAACACGGTGTGGTCTTTTGCCCATATTATCTATAGTCTGGGTGAGCACATATTCTTTAGCAGCATTAGCCCCAGCTTTTTTAAATACAAATAGCCTATGCCTTCCAGTATCTTCGGTTATTAAAATATTCCCATCAGATACAATCGAATGCGGTCCCGCTATATGATCGGTTAGCACTTTCCATTGACTTATCGGGTTTTCTAAACTGGTGCTATAGATGATTCTGTGATGCCAGCTGTCGACGATAAAATAGTTATCATTGATCTTGGTTAGAAAGGTAGGAGAATACAATCTCGATTTATAAGGGCTGAGGGTTCTGTACTCCACTATGCTTAGTATTACCAGGGATACGGATATTAAAGTTAATGTTATTTTGAATAGTTTCATGATTAATCCCTTAACTTGAATATTTTTGAATAATGTACGGTATTCAAAAATATTCAATCTTTCACAAGCCGCTGTTTTCCTGAGCGAGCTGTCATTCTGAACTATCACTATCATCCTGAACGTACCGAGCCGCGACCGTTAGGGAGCGTTTACGTTGTCCAATAAACGCTCTCTAACGGTCGCGGCTTGGTACGTTCAGGATGACAGTGGAGTTCAAATAATTAAACAGACAAATCTTCCTCTTTAAGCGAGGCTACAATTGAATCCCTGGTTTTTAAAGCGTTAAAGTAGCGTTGTAATTGCGGAAATTCTTGCAAGGGAATTGGAAAATGGCTGGTCCACATAAGAATTACAAATAGATACCCATCTGCAATGGTAAATTGATTGCCGATTAAAAAATCTTTATCGATTAATTGACTATCTACAAATGAAAAATACTTTTTAAGCGCGGGTATGAATACAGTTGCTTTTAGATCATCTGGCACATTGGGATTAAACAATGGGCCAAAACCTTTGTGTAGATCAGTAGAGATAAAATTTAGCCACTCCAGTACGCGGTAGCGCTGAAATTCACCCAGAGGTGGCAATAAATTTTTCGCCTGATAAGTATCGGCCAGATACTGTTGTATAACGGCATTTTCAGTGAGCAGGGTTTTATTATCCAGTAGGAGTACTGGGACTGCTCCCTTAGGATTTATCGTCAAAAAATCAGTGCCTGTTTCGGTTTGTTTGCTATGAGAGACAGACTCATATTCACAATTGATATTTAATTCATGCAATAAAATTCTCACGGCCAGTGAGCAGGCGCCTTTGGTATAATAAAGTTTCATAAGATTCCCTCCCGTTGAAAGTATAATGATTTATTAAGATGATAGGTAACTGTTAACGCCATAGCCTGCTCACTCCGTCGTCCCGCGGCTTGTCCGCGGGATCCAGGAAAAAGCAAATAGAAACCACATTTCTGGATCCCGCGGACAAGCCGCGGGACGACGGAGTGAGCAGTTTCGATGATAGAACACAATGCTTTACGAAAAGCACAGCGATAGGTAACATAATGTAAGGGCTTGGGTAACAAGCCCTTACATTAACTTCACCGACATAAACCTTGAAATCATGAAATACTTAAATCTGGCAGCTTACAAATTTATTAATCTAGAAACTGAATTTTTAATTCCCCTACAAAAGCAGCTGAAACAAAAAGCACTACAGTGCCAAATAAAGGGTACTATTTTATTAAGTCAGGAAGGAATAAATTTATTCCTGGCTGGAATCCCTGAATTGTTAAATTCATTCATTGATTTTTTAACTACTATACCACAGTTTGCCGACCTGCAATTTAAAAGTAGCGAGTCTGATTACATCCCTTTCAAGCGAATGTTAGTGCGAATTAGAAAAGAAATCATAACCATGAACGACCCCGCTATTGTGCCACAAAATTTCACTGCCCCTTATATAGAAGCCTCACAGTTAAAGCTGTGGTATGACGACAATAAGTCCATGGTGTTATTGGATACTCGTAATAGTTTTGAGGTGAGTATGGGGAGCTTTCAACAGGCTATCCAATTAAATATTGCCAGTTTTAGTGAATTCCCTAATGCAGTCGCCTCTTTGCCGGAAGCTTTAAAAACCCAACCTGTGATCACCTTCTGCACCGGCGGCATACGCTGTGAAAAAGCGGCAACTTATTTAATGGCTCAAGGTTTTACCAATGTATGGCAATTAAGAGGGGGAATTTTAGCTTATTTTGAAAACTGTGGGGGTGAATATTTCGATGGAAACTGTTTCGTATTTGACGATAGAGTAGCATTAAATCCTCAATTACAAGAAGTAGAGCCTGTGCAAGAAAAACTTCCCTTAGAAGAATCCGAGACGCGCGCGGCTCGGTAGGTTGGGGGGATGAGGCAGCCAGCTTAGGATGAAATAACCGATTTAATGTCTTTTAGTCGGCAAATCTGCTTCCCATGGATATCAAAATTATCGGGATGCAACCACTGTTCCAAACGGGATTTAACCTCGAGCCATTCCTTATCAATAATGGAAAACCAAGCAGTATCTCGGCTACGCTGCTTGAATACAAGGTGTTGCCGGAAAATTCCCTCAAATTTAAAACCTAAACGTTCTGCTGCTAATCGGGAAGGTTGATTTAGAGCGTTACATTTCCATTCATATCTGCGATATCCCAGCTCCTCAAATGCACGACGCATTAAAAGTAACATAGCTTCAGTAGCAGCTGGGGTTTTTTGTAAGGATTTAGCATAATGTAAATGGCCAACCTCAATGGCGCCATGGACTGGAGTAATTCGTAGATAGCTTGATATGCCTACAGGAAAATCGTGATCGGATTTTATGATTGCATACGCAACAGTATCATTATCATCGATTAGAGTTTGAAGAAAAATGGAAAATTCTTCAAAGCTATTAAAAGGACCATAGGGGAGATAGGTCCATTCTGTGGTATTGGGTTTTAATGCTGCAAATAATTTTTTGCCATGTAGCGCTATGTTAAGCGGCTCTAAAATACAATACTTGCCCTGTAATTCTGTATGTGGTGGGAATTTAGCAGGCCGCCAATCATTCACTAATTCGCCTAAAGTTTGATTTAAATGATTTATTGTTTGCATGAGTTGTAGTCTGTTATTGGTTGAGAATTGAAAGAAAATTTGAGATCAGCTATGATTTTAATAGTAATACTTCTCTAATTAAAGGGTGATTTAACAATGAATAATGTAATTGATGCTAATGCTGATTCTAAAAATTACCGACTTACGGTGATCGTTTATGCTTTGCAAGCGGTGGGTATTATTATGGGCATCACTTTTTTCATAGCAGTGATTATTAATTATGTAAAACGATCAGATGTCGAAAATACTTGGTTAGCCTCTCATTTTACTTGGCAAATCAGAACCTTTTGGTACGGGATATTATGGTTAATACTGGGAGGTATCACCTTTTACCTTATTATAGGAATGATCATTGCGGCTGCTGCAACTATTTGGATTATTTACAGAGTAGTCAAAGGTTGGATATACCTTTCTGACCATAAACCTATGTATAGCCGTTAACCGTTTGAAGACTTTAGCCCAAAAACGGCTACTGTATGAGGAGGAGGCGCATTGGACACGCTGTAAATACGTCCGTGTACGCTCGACGGTTTCATCCATGAAACCGTCGGTCCAATGCGCCTCATCCTCATGCGGCAGCCGTGTATAGGCACTAAAATCAGATGCGTTATTTACTTTTTTGTTGCAAAGCATTTATCAATAGATCAAAAGATTGGTTGAATTTATCTACCCCTTCATCTTCAAGCTGCTGAGTTATATGATCTATGTCCAAGCCCAGTGAGGGTAATTGTTGAAAAACCCCATTAGCATTATCAATATCTTTTTCTAACTCAAGTTTAGGATCACCATGATCATGGTAAGCATCAAAAGTTTCTATGGGCAAGGTGTTTACCGTATCAACTCCAATTAATGCTTCTACATATTTTATATCACTGAAAGCAGGATTTTTACTACTAGTGCTAGCCCAAAGTAAACGTTGTGGCTGAGCTCCCTTTGCAGTTAATTTTTTAAAACGCTCAGAATTGATTAAATGTTTGTAATGCTGATAAGCTACTTTGGCTGAGGCGATGGCAACTTGACCCTGTAATTTTTTCGCCCGTTCTGATTTCTCCCCACCTTGCGCAACCAGTTTGTCCAGCATCGGATCTACTAACACGTCAATCCGGCTCAAGAAAAAACTAGCTACGGATGCTATCTGCTTGATCGGTTCTCCTTTGGCTACTCGCGCTTCTAACCCCGCAATATAGGCTTCAGCCACCTCTTTATAGCGTGGTACGCCAAATAGCAGTGTGACGTTTACATTTATTCCTTCGCTAATCAATTGGGTAATAGCAGGCAGTCCTTCTTTGGTACCAGGAACTTTGATCATAACATTGGGACGATTAAGTGCTTTCCATAATCGACGACCTTCAGTAATCGTTCCCGCCGTATCATGTGCCAGATGAGGATTCACCTCTAAACAAACGTAACCATCTTTAGCTGCAGTTTTTACATAAAGATCATGAAATTCATCTGCAGCTGTTTGTATATCTTTTTGTGATAGTGATTCGTAAATGGCATTAACATCTTTACCTTCAGCGACCATTGCCGGGATATCTTTATCATAGTCGCTGCTTTCAGCGATGGCTTTTTGAAAGATAGAAGGATTAGAGGTCACTCCGCGCAGCCCATCTTCAGCGATTAAACGTTTGAGATTCCCGCTGGCCATCAAATTGCGGCTGATAAAATCGAGCCAAATTGACTGGCCGAATGCTTCGAGTTTTTTTAAAGGATTGCTGTTCATTAATATTTCTCCATTTTTTGAAAATTGCTTACAAGCAAACTCGCTTAGGATGACAGCTAATTCAACCTTTGCTCGCCCGATAACGTCGTATTAAAGTATTAGTAGAGCTATCATGTTTAAGTTCAGGCTCATTCTTGTTCTCCAGTTCAGGGATAATACGTTCTGCCAGCTTCTTGCCGAGTTCAACTCCCCATTGATCAAATGAATCAATTTGCCAAATGGTTCCTTGGGTGAAAACGCTGTGTTCATAGAGAGCAACTAACTTCCCTAAAGCGCAAGGAGTGAGGCGTTCCAGCATGATAATACTAGAAGGGCGGTTGCCCTCAAAAGTGCGATGGGGGACCAACCAATCGGGTGTGCCTTCAGCCTTAACTTGTGCAGCAGTTTTGCCAAAAGCCAGTGCCTCTGCTTGAGCGAATACATTGGCGATCAATAAATCATGGTGACGGCCTAACGGGTTTAGTGTCTGACTAAATGCGATAAAGTCACAAGGGACCAGTTTAGTGCCTTGATGCAGCAATTGGTAGAAAGAATGCTGACCGTTGGTGCCAGGCTCCCCCCAATAGATGGGCCCGGTTTGATAGTTAACCTGCCTTCCATCTAGCGTAATATGTTTGCCATTGCTCTCCATGGTCAATTGTTGCAAGTAAGCGGGAAAACGCTTTAGATACTGTTCGTAGGGCAGCACTGCAACGGTTTGAGCAGCAAAAAAATTGTTATACCAAATGCCTAATAAACCCATTAAAACTGGCAGGTTGCGTTCAAAGGGAGTGGTACGGAAATGCTCATCCATTGCATGAAAACCACTGAGCATATCGTGGAAATGCTGAGGGCCAATAGCAATCATAATGGATAGACCAATGGCTGAATCCATAGAATAGCGACCGCCCACCCAATCCCAAAATTCAAACATATTCGCAGTATCAATGCCAAACTTAGCTACTTCTTCGGCATTAGTTGAAACGGCGACAAAATGCTTGGCTACTGCAGCCTGATCTTTAAGTGTGTTCAGAATCCAGTCGCGCGCAGTTTTAGCATTGGTTATCGTTTCGAGGGTGGTAAAAGTTTTCGATGAAATAATAAATAAAGTTTCTTCAGGATTAAAATCCACAGTGGCTTCGGCGAAATCAGTGCCGTCAATATTAGATACAAAACGAAAGTTAAGATCGCGTTGGCTATAATGTCGCAATGCTTCGTAAGCCATTACGGGTCCCAGATCAGAACCCCCTATACCAATATTGATAATATTGCGAATGCGTTTGCCGCTATGTCCATGCCATTCACCACTGCGTATTTTGTGGGCGAAAGCCGCCATTTTGTCTAGTACGGCGTGAACTTCGGGTACCACATTAGTTCCATCGACTAGCAGTGATTTTTCTTTCGGAGTACGCAATGCTATATGCAGCACAGACCGATCTTCAGTTACGTTTATTTTTTCTCCACGAAACATCGCGTTGATCCGTGTCTGTAACTCAGATTGTTGTGCTAATTGCAGCAGTAATTTAAGGGTTTCATCGGTAATGCGGTGTTTTGAATAATCGAAATAGATACCGCATGCTTCGATTGCCATCCGTTCCCCACGCTTTGCATCGTCGGCAAAAAGTGCAGTTAAGTGTAATTGACTAATTTGCTGATAATGAGCCTGCAACGCCTGCCAGGCAGAAAGTTGAGTTAATGGTGTTAAATGCTGGGTCATGTCTATAATCCTTTTAGGCCAAAGTTAATTAATTTTTCATAGGTTGATTGATAATCCGTGTGATGAAGTCCGTTAATACCAAAACCTTCCGCTACTGTGACAAACATTTTGCGATCTTCGATATAAACTACTTGATTGCTGGGAGTTTGTGCAATATCCAGCGCCATGCGGAATATATCCCCATCAGGTTTGCGAAGATGTACGAAACAGGAAGAAACAAAAAAATCTACGAAATTCTCTAATTTAAATTTTTTTATGCGGTAGGCATTTAATTCTCGCGCTTCATTGCTGACCACGCCGATTTTTAGTCCATATTTTGTTTTGAGCCGGCGCATTAATTCCAGCATTTCTGGATAAGGTTTGGTTTGAGCATACATGAACTGAGTAAATTGCGCCTGTGTAAATGATCGTTTTTGATAAAATACTACCCGACGCAAATACTCTTTCATATCGATTTTGCCTGATTCATAGATATCAAAAGTTAAATGGTGCCGCTCTTCCATTTCAGAAAAATTCAATTTGAATTCTTCAGCTGCCAGAGTTCTACTACTATGATCCCAGCCATTGGATAATAAAACCCCTCCTATGTCGAGAAATAAGGTTGTTATGGATGGTGCTTTGATTAACGGGTTTTTTTTGCTCATGTTTTCTCCGTATAACAGTTTAGCGTAATTGCGTAAAAGCTTCTGAAATAACCTGCCTATAATCAGGCTGATTAAAAATGGCAGAACCCATAACGAATCTATTCGCTCCCGCTTGAGCGACTTGCGCGATGTTTGCTATTTTGATCCCACCATCTACCCCAAGACAAATATCTCGGCCACTGTTTGAGATAAGCCTTCTAACTTGCTTAATTTTTTCTAGGGAAGAAGGGATAAAGGTCTGGCCGCCAAACCCTGGATTAACAGACATAATTAAAATGATATCCAGCTGATCCAATACTCCTTCTAGATGTTGCCATTCGGTCTCAGGTTTAAGGGCTAGTCCAGCCTTACAACCTTGTTCATGAATCAGAGCAAGGGTGCGCTCAATTTTTTCTGAAGCTTCAAAATGAAAGATAATACTCGTTGCGCCGGCTTTTGCGAAATCAACAATTAATTTATTCACGGGTTTCGCCATCAAGTGCACATTAATATCAGCTTTAATGCCATAATTGCGCAATGAGGCACAAACGATAGGACCTATCGTTAGATTAGGGACAAAATGATTATCCATCGCATCAAAATGCAACATGCCAGCGCCAGCGTCGATAACTGATTGGGCTTCTTCGCCTAAACGAGCAAAGTCGGCTGATAGTAGTGACGCTGCTATTTGGTAGTTGTGCATGAAAATTCCTGATTTAGACGTTCAATCGACTAGGGGTGACGGATAGCTGGGTAGCTTCGATTCCCCCTCTCCCTAACCCTCTCCCGCAAGGGGAGAGGGAATATATTGCCTATAGAGAGATACTGCATACCTTCATCATCGCACCCATCTCCTATCCCCTCGCGGGGACGTTGTTGAATAATTCACTTCCTAACTATCCGAAACTCTATGATCCCCTCTCCCCTTGCGGGAGAGGGTTAGGGAGAGGGGGAATCGAAGCTGCATAACCCTCCTCTTCTTAAACCAAAAGAATCCTTCATCCCGCGCTCTGTTAAGAGCCCGGGTTAACAACCTGCAAACTCACCAAATGCACCTGTCCATCATCAACCAACGGAATAAAATCCTCACTCAATTCAACCTCATCTAAAGTAATCGTTCCTTTATCCTGCCCCTGATGGACGATAATTTTATAGGTAGTATTTCCATAACGGTAATTTACACTAAAACCATCCCAATTATCAGGAAGGATCGGTCGCACATGTAATTGCTTCCCCCCTACCAACTGCAGACCTAATAAAGTTTCAGTAATTAAACGATATAACCAACCTGCTGATCCTGTATACCAACTCCAACCGCCGCGACCTGTGTGTGGCGCGACGCTGTAGACGTCGCCTGCGACCACATAAGGTTCAATTTCATAACGGTTAATTTCTTCGGCGGTGCGTCCATGATTAATAGGATTGAGAATGTTAAACAACTGCCAGGCCCGCTCCTTGTCGTTTAATTCAGCGAAGGCCATTGCCGCCCAAATAGCGCCGTGGGTGTATTGTCCACCATTTTCACGGATCCCGGGCACATAACCTTCGATGTACCCAGGGTTAGGGGTTGATTTATCAAAAGGTGGATCTAACAACTTAATCAGGCCATTCTCAGCATCGACTAAATGTTGATAAAGTGAGTTGAGTGCTTGTTTTGTACGTTCCGGTCCAGCAGCCCCTGATAATACCGACCAACTCTGCGCAATGGAATCAATTCGGCATTCGTTATTAGTGGAAGATCCCAGGGGAGTGCCGTCGTCGAAATAAGCGCGGCGGTACCACTCACCATCCCAACCATTGGCTTCTATCTGTTGTTGTAATTGCTGACTTTCTGCCTCACAGCGGGCGGCAAATGCGCTATCACCATAACGAACAGCGAGGGATGCAAATCTTTTCAGCACGGTATATAGAAAAAATCCTAGCCAAACACTTTCACCGCGGCCATCTTTGCCAACCAGGTTCATGCCATCATTCCAGTCACCTGAACCCATCAGGGGTAAGCCATGCGGCCCGAACTTCAAACCATTTCCTATAGCGCGCACCGCATGATGATAGAGACAAAATTCTTCACTACCCACCATCGGCAAATCGTAATACGATTCTTCATCGGCATTGAGAGGCCTTCCCCGCAAAAAGGGAATGGCTTCATCCAGAACTCCTATGTCACCGGTCGTGTCGATATAATGACAAAGTGCAAATGGCAACCATAAGTAATCATCTGAACAACGGGTACGCACGCCGCGGTTCATCGGTGGATGCCACCAATGCTGCACATCCCCCTCCTCAAACTGATGGGCTGCACAGAGTAACAACTGTGCACGGGTGAGTTGAGGTGCAATATGGGTGAGTGCCATTACATCCTGCAATTGATCGCGAAAACCAAAAGCGCCTGATGATTGATAATAGCCGCTACGACCCCATAACCTACTCGACAATATTTGATAGAGTAACCAGCCATTGGCTAATAGGTTAAGTGCAGGATCTGGAGTGGTGACATGTATAGTGCCTAAGGTGCGTTGCCAATAATTGCGCACCGTAGACAAGGCTGCCTCTGCTGCAATGGGGCCGTGATAACGTTGTGCTAATGACTCAGCATCCTGGCGGTTGCGACCGGCGCCTAAAGTAAAAATAACTTCACGGGTTTGTCCCTCAGCCAAATCAAAGGTTAATTGGATGGCAGCACAGGGATCTAACCCTGCACCCACCCGTCCAGATAATCGTTTACGTTCCAGAGCCGCAGGTTGGCTCTGGCTGCAATTGCGACCAATAAATTCCATACGATCGCCGGTAAACGTGCGTAAATTTAATCCTGTTACTGGAGTGCCCGCATCAAAAAACGCGGTGCGTTCTCCAAACTCAGTATTGTAATGGTTTTGCGCTAACAAGGCGCCGCTGGATGATAATTCTGTGATCACATGCATGGCATTCTTGGTGCGTAAATCCCCCAATACCCAGGCAACATATCCAGTGGCAGATAATTGACGGGTGCGCTTTGAATCATTACGGATTTTTAATACTGAAAATTTAACAGAAGCATCTAAGGCTACATAAATCCACAACTCTGAATGAATATCGTCTTCAATGTGCGTAAATACACTATAACCAAAGCCGTGACGTGTTTGATAATCGCCCCGTCCACGGCACGGTAACGCAGTGGGTGACCACACCAGTCCCGTTTCCTCATCGCGCAGATAAAATGCTTCACCCGCTGTATCCAGTAGGGGGTCATTTTCCCAAGGCGTAAGACGGAATTCATGGGCATTTTCAATCCAAGTGTAACCTTGGCCACTTTCAGATACGAGAGTGCCAAAATTTGGATTGGCCAGGATATTGGCCCAAGGGGCTGGCGTAGGTGCATCTTCCGCTAAGCGAATGCAGTATTCATCACCGGTTGCGTTGAATCCGCCTAACCCATTGGCGAATTGTAAATCTTGAGGCAGGGCTGGCAGTTTGTTGGAGACAAAGTGACGCGGTATCTTATTTACTGTTAATGCAGGCATCACCGGTAAATTGACACGACGACGGCTTAACTGATCTTTTAACTTACCCCGTTTATCTGAAAGGATAATCCGCGCAACGGATTGCAGTAAAATACGATCTTCTAATGGCACCTGCTCTATAAAACGCACAATAATACTGCCGCCAAGATCTTTACCAGGACTAGTATTAGCACTGATTAGGCTCATAATTTGATCTTGCAATACCTGCCGGTAGCTGATGCGTTCTTCATTTAAAATAACTAAATCAACGGCTAAACCTTTGCGTCGCCAATAGGCTTGCGCTTGAATTAATTGGCGGACCAGTTCTATGTTAATCGCATCTTCTATTTGCAGTAAAACGATAGGTAAATCACCAGAAATAGAATAACCCCACAGGCTGGATTGGCCATGGCGATTACTTGCCAGAATACTGGCTTCAGCACGACGCGTATTACTAGTATAAACGATGGCACTGGCCAGTCTGCCGAAGAGTTGTGCGTCCGCTTCAGTAATATTCAGTTGATGTAATAAGACTTGACCATGAGTCCAAGCTAATTCAAATAATCGATTGGCAAAGCTGCGATCGTGATATTTTTGGACTAAACCCACACAAAGTTCGCGGGTATTAGCCATCCCCGTTATAAGATCAAGGGTCACTATGTCATCAGGCTTTAAGGTGACTCTACAACGAATAGCGACGATAGGGTCAATTACTGCCCCCACCGTGTTGGATAGATTGCCAGACGTTAGCATCGCAAGGGGGGCTGTTAATGTGCGGCCCCGGCCAATAAAACGTGAGCGATCGGTTTCAAAAGAAAGGGTGAATGGTTGCTCTGCATAAACATTCAACAGATGACACATCCATACTAGATTTTCTTGCTCGTCGCGCGGTCGGCGTGTGGCTAATAGGGCTTGTTGTTGTGCTAGGAGTTCGGTTTCGACAAACAAATTGCTAAAAGCCGGTTGTGCTTGATCAGCAGCTTGCGGTGCTAAAACAATTTCAGCATAGCTGGTGAATTCAATAGTGCGATGAATCTTAGCGCGATTATGAATGCGGAAGCGACGTAGCTCAATATCATCTTCAGGGGACACGGCCACTTCAGTATGAATGTCTAATTTCATCTGGTTGCGGACAAAATCAGCATGCGCTTCTGAAAATACCGCTTTGAAATTCTCTATAACACCGGCGGTAGGTTGATAAGTAGTAGAGCAAAATTCTCCTGTCGCTACATCGCGCACATAACTGAATAAACCCCAGTTATCGCAAGTGCTGTCTTCGCGCCAGCGGGTCACAGCCACCTCTTTCCAGCGGCTATAACCGCTACCTGCTTGTGTTAGCAGCATATGGTAGCGTCCATTAGATAATAATTGCACTTGTGGGCTGTGGGTATTGGGGGTATTAAATACGCGCATTGAGGCGTCCGGACGCGCGGGGACAGCTGCTGCCGTAGGTAATTTAGGTATTTGTAAATAAGAGGCCGTCGGTTTGGGGATGCGTTCTTGCAGCAACAGCAGCGTCGCTTGAAATAGAGGGTCGGCCACAAAACGTTGTTGCATGGGTTGTTGATGCAGCACATAAGAAAAGGCTAATAGGCTCATACCCTGATGATGAGCCATAAATGAGCGCACGATGGCTCTTTTGCTATCAGGGGGTAAACGCGACAGAGTAAAATCGATAGCCTCGTAAAAACCAAATTTACCCACCACATCCTCAGCAGCCAGCCGTTGTAAGTTGAGACAAGCTGCTTCGGGGGCGACCATCAACGCCATTACACTGGCATAAGGCGCTACGACTAGATCTTCTTCTAAACCGCGCTTAAGACCCAATTCTGGGACACCGAAGGCGCGATACAAATAATTAATCTGTGTATCAACGGCATTAAAACCAGATTCTGATACTCCCCAAGGTAGACCCCGTTGCTTACCATATGCAATATGCCGGTTAACAGCGGCGCGACAAGTTTGTTCAAGCAGAGTGCCAGGGTAAGTAGGCATCACCAGTAATGGCATTAAATACTCAAACATCGAGCCGCTCCAGGAAATCAGAAGAGGCTCACCACCACTAGATATGAGCAGCCGACCTAATGCAAACCAGCTTTCTTGGGGCACCTGCCCTTGTGCAATAGCGACAAAATTTCCCAGACGTGCTTCAGAGGAAAGTAAATCATAAAAGCTGGCATCAGGACGTTGATCATCAACGTTAAATCCGATAGTCATCAAATGATTCGCTTCATCATAAAGAAAACTAATATCCATTTGCGCCAATGAAAATGCTGCTTCTGCAAGCGCGTCCAACAGTGCCAGGCGTTCTTTAGCTTCGTGGATTGCGGTTCTGCGGGCATGATTTTGATCCACATCAGTGGGTGGTAAATGCACGATCTCTCGCAGCGTTGCAGTGGCTGCTAACGCAGGTATATGGGCAAATAATTTGATTTCATCTCTTAATGCACGACATTGTAAAAGTAATTTGCTTGACCAGTCAGACATCTCATTTAAAACGGCACTAGACTGCGCCGACAGGGCGGTAATCTGTTCTGCAGCCATATAGAGTTGTTCGCAGGAGTGCAAAGCAGTAGACCAACTGCCGAATGATAATCGAGCTTGTTGCAATAATTGTTGGAAATGGTGCAAGGCTTGCGCTAGCGATTTAATAACCGTAGTGGCTAATACATCTAAGGTATCTTCCAATCCATCCAGATAACGGGTATTTAACAATACGTCATCCGGCAATGCCAATAAGCCTTGACGCAGTGTCAACAGATGGCCTGCTAAATTTCCACTATCCACCGTCGATACATAGCGCGGAAACAAGGGATCTAATGTTTCGGTGCTATACCAGTTATATAAATGACCGCGATACCGTTCCAATTTAGTCATGGTCTGCAAGCTATTTCTGGTGCGTTCCAATAGCTGACGAATGTTGATATAACCAAAATCGTAAGCGGTTAAATTAGCGAGCAGTGCTAATCCCATATTGGTTGGTGAAGTGCGTCGCGCTAAGGCTTTTACGGGAGCTTCTTGGTAGTTATCCGGTGGCAGCCAATGATTTTCTGCGGTAATAAAAGTATCAAAAAAACCCCACGTCTTCCGCGCCATCCGGTGCAGAAAACGTATTTGAGTGGGGTCGAGCTTGGGCTCCACCGGTTTATAAGGACGGCTTAACCATCGAGTAATTAAGGGTGATGCAAACCAAAGTGCCAGTAGGGGTATAGCAAATAACAGAGATTCAAATCGGTCGTTTCTTAATAGCGCCACAATGGCCGCTATTGCTGCCACCGGCCCCATCCACATACTGCGAATCCATTCAGCCGGCGTATCCCGTAACCGCTCGGCAATTTGCTCGGAGGGCGTCCACTCTAATAAATTACGTTTAGAAACCAGTACCCGCCAACAGGTGCGCAGGATGGCGCCAGCACTGTACCAGGCTTCATGTGGCAGGCAAGCTAAATATAAAATTAATTGCCCGGCGCGACGCTGAATGACATGCATGATGTTAGTGAAATGCTGAATGGCAAGTACATCACTGGGTTTGCGCAGTAATTCCAGCAGGGTGGATAGCAGGGCGGGCAACAAAAGGATGAGCAATATAACCACTGACCAAAAACTGGTGGCGGGTAGTATGGTCCAATTTAGGCCGAGGAGTATTAGCAATGCCACCGGCACTGAAGTGCGGCGTAAATTGTCAAATATTTTCCATTTAGATAAACACGTGAGCGGATTAGCAATGCGTTGATTGGCTGCATTTCGTACCCAGGGCAATAGCCAACCTAGCAACTGCCAGTCGCCGCGAATCCAACGAATGTGGCGTTTAGCATCGGCTAAATAGCTGCTAGGTGATTTTTCATATACCGGTGTATCACTTAGAAAACCGGAGCGTAAATAACAACCTTCTAATAAATCATGACTGAGAATAGAATTATCAGGAAAACGCTCCGCCAATACTTGCTGATATAAATCAACGTCGTAGATGCCTTTACCAATGAACGAACCCTCGCGGAATAAATCTTGATAGACATCGGATACGGTGCGGGTATAGGGGTCAATGCCAAATTCACTGCCACAAAGTCGCACATAAAGCGTCTGTCCGGAATTAGATAAAGCCTCAGCTACGCGGGGTTGCAAAATACCATAGCCCGCTACCACACGTTGTGTTGCTGCATCAAAATGAGGGCGATTCAGTGGATGCGCCATCGACCCGACAAATTGACGAGCGGAGTCTCGTGGCAATTGGGTATCGGTATCCAGCGTGATTACATATTTGACATAGGGCAATATGGCTGTACGTCCTACGATCAATGAAAAATTCTGTTGAATATTTCCGCGCAAAAGATAATTCAAATCGGCTAGTTTGCCGCGTTTACGCTCTTTCCCCATCCACACATTCTGGGTGGTACTCCACTGTCGGGGACGATGAAATAGAAAGAAAATATCTTCATCTTCACGAGAATAATGTGCATTTAACGCGTCAATTTTTTCCTTGGCTAGATGGAGCAACCCAGCATCACCTGGCAAATGCTTCTCTGGCGCATCATTGAAATCCGTTAATAATCCGAAATGCAAATGTGCATCACGATTGCCGAGAAAACGCACTTCCAGCGCCTCAACTAAAGCATCAAGACCTGCAGCACTTTCTAGCATGGCAGGGACTACCACCAGCGTGCGGAATGAATTGGGAATACCCTTGGAAAAATCCATACGCGGCAACGGCTGCGGTTTTACTAGCAAGGTCGCAATCCAGTTAACCAGTGCCACTGCTAACTGACTGCCACAGATGGCTATTGAGATAGCAAGTAGCCAAAGCCAACCCTGGCTTATACCATTTCCGCTAGCCTTGAATACCAACCCCCACACTAAACCAGCGGTAATAAGTATAATGGGGCTCAAATAAAGGGATAATGCCCATTTATTGCTAAAATCGCAGATTTTTTGCCGGAACGAACGAATGTCGAGCGCTTTTTTTAGTTGGGGCAGACCTGCGTCAACCAAGTAAAACCCTACATGACAAGGACGAGCGATATCGGGGTTAGCCAGGTTGGTGGCCGAAAGGCCTTCTGCTCTGCCTTTGGCTAATTCAACGGCCATGTTGGCGACCACTTCTTCTGAGCGTAGGCTGGTGCGTGATAAATGTTCTATCACATGGCGATAGCGGTCGCGGGTGCTGAAATCCATCTTGTTATAAGTAGCCGTCGGATCAAGCGCCAAGGTTTGATCCACTATACTCATTGCTTCGACGAAATCACGCCAATTCACTTCGCCTAAGCGTCGCAAACTGGCAATACTGTTACTGACGGTGACTTGATTGGCTGCTTGGTATTTGTTTTCTTCCTGGACTAACTGTTCAATAGTCAATCCCTCTTCCAACAAGTGTTGCTCAATCCAACTCAGGGGTAGCGCTAAAGCGGCACCGCGTAGACGCCGCGCCAGTTCTGCCACAAAAGCACTGCTCATGGGCGGCTCGGAACGGGCCATTTCAGCGATAACTATGACTAATTTCTTGGGTTCTGAAACAGCGACTTCGACCATCCGATCAGCCCAACTATCTGCTAAGGTGCGATCATTTTTATCGGCAACGATGCGGGTGCTGGCTCTACTTAGATTTTCAATTAATGCCACGCCTAAAGTGATCGGGATGGCCCATAATTCCCCGAGGGTCAGTGGAATGACCCCTTGATAGGCGGATATAAAGCGACTCAAATTTTCCAGCTCCCAACGACCATCACCATGTTGGATAACCTGTAAGGCAATATCATAAACTCGCGGAAAACTTTGTGGACTTTTGAGGTGGGGTAAGGCCCTGCCATACCCTTTAGGTAAATGACGTCGAATAGTATGGATTTGTTCTTGGATTAAATAGAAATTGTCGAGCAACCATTCACTGGCGGGAGAGGGATTATCATTCTCTGTAGTCTTGGTAGTTAAAATACTACAAGAGCGAATGAGTGTGGCTTCGCTTGCTGATAAGCGGCGCAATAACACATCAGGTACAAATTTTTTAGTCAGCTCATGTGATAAAGCCAGGGTAATACCATGACGCTCCATCTGTTCAGCACTAAAAAGTTCTGCTGGAAAAGGTGGCTCGGTCAAACCTTCTTTAATTGATGATTTTTTTAGGTGTAACCATTGTTGAATGTTGCGGATCAGCGTTTCACTATCCATTCAATTTGTCCTGTTTGATATAGTAGGGGGGCCGTTAACTGTAGTAATGGGGTCAGTAATGGGGTCAAGTCTTGGCATTTGACATTGGCAGGGTCATTTGAAAAATCAAACCAATTCATTGCCAATGTCAAATGCCAAGACTTGACCCCATTACTACAATCTCTATCTGGCTCGAGCAAGTTCCTTCCCCCGCTTGCGGGGGAAGATTAGGAAGGGGGCAGCTTCTAGTGGCAACCATTCAGTAACCTCATTATAAATAAATGTTTTGTGTCGACACCGCAGCCCTTAGCTTAATTTTTCAGCAGCCTGCTGATCTAAATACCACAGTGTTTCACCCTGCGCACACTTAATTAATTGCGCAGGATAATGCAGTGGATTTAAAGATCCTTGCAGTACTTCCTTGACTGCCAGTGCCTTATCTCCGCCCTTCACTTGAAAACAAATACCCGCACTATTATTCAAGGCTGGGGGGGTAAGAGTGATTCGATACATCTTAAGCTCAGGCACCCAAAGCGCTGCCACGAGTGCGTTGGGTTTATTGCCTGCATCCAGGTAGGCTTTCACCACCTCTGTATCCGGCATCAGCGAGGCGGTATGCGCGTTCGATCCCAAACCTAAATACACTAAATCAAATAATGGCAGCTGGTGGCGTTCAGTCTTAAATACCTCGCGTAGCGTATTTTCATATTGAGCAGCTGCAATATGAGGATCATTAAAATCGGTGGGAATTCGATAGATATTTTCCGGCAGTATAGGAACCTGGGAAAATAAATATTGCTGCGCCAAGTGATAATTATTGGCTGGATCTTCAGCGGGAACGTAGCGCTCATCAGCAAAGAAAAATTTTATTTTTTGCCACGATAAAGATGCTATGCGATCTTTTTTTACTAAGGCCTCATAAAAAGCCTTAGGTGTTTCTCCGCCGGAAAGTACCACAGTAAAGTATTCCTGCTGTTTAAGTGCTTTATTGGCACGTAACATAAAATCTTCTGCAGCCACTTGAAATAAAGTCGCAGCATCAGGAAATATACGAATAATATGTCCGTTAATTATATTGTCCATACTCTACCATCCCGGTGTAACAAATCATCAGCTTCTTTGGGCCCCCAGGATCCTGAAACGTAATTAGGAAAATCGCGGGGTGGCAGTGCACCCCAGATATCTAAAATAGGTTGTACCAGGGACCAGGAAATTTCTTCCATCTCGGCTCGTGCAAACAAGGTATGATCGCCATTCATGCAATCATATAATACGGTCTCATAACCGGTTTTAGGTTTTATCCCAAAATAATCGCCATATTTGAAATCCATATTTACCGGCCCTAATTGCATGAAAGGCCCAGGAACTTTGGCATTAAAGCGCAATGAGATTCCTTCATCCGGTTGAATTTTAATACGCAATAAATTAGGGAGGATATTATGCTGAGAATCGCTGCCGAATAAGACGGCGGGACCTGATTTAAACTGAATAATAATCTCTGAAGTGCGGGCTTCTAACCGTTTGCCAGTGCGTAAATAAAAAGGCACATGCAGCCAACGCCAATTATCCAGCATGAGCTTTAGCCCGACATAGGTTTCGGTATTAGAATGCGGATCAACGTTGTTTTCTTCCCGATAACCGGGCACTTCAATAGAATTAATTAGACCCGGACCATATTGACCCCGCACGGCATATTGTAAAACTTGCTCAGGGGTGAACAGGTCTATAGTATGCAGCACCTTCGTTTTTTCATCCTGAATATAATTTGCGGAAAACGATACCGGAGGCTCCATCGCAATCAGGCTGAGCACTTGAAATATGTGGTTAGGCATCATGTCGCGTAATGCGCCTGCATGATCGTAATAGGCCCCCCTTGACTCGACGCCTAAAGTCTCTGCTACGGTAATTTGGATATGATCAATATAACGATGATTCCATATCGGCTCAAAAATACCGTTTGAGAAGCGGAATGCGAGTAAATTCTGTACGGTTTCTTTACCTAAAAAATGATCAATACGAAATATTTGCGGTTCATTGACGATGGAAAGAAGTTCTTGATTCAATTTTTTGGCTGAAGCTAAGTCATGGCCGAATGGTTTCTCAACGATAATACGTCGGAAGACACCCTCTTCTTCTGTGAGCAGATTGGCTTTGCCAAGTTGTGTGGCAACGGTACCAATGAATGTCGGAGGAATCGCGCAGTAAAATAGACAGTTCTTGCTGGCTTTTTGTGCACTCAGTTGATCTAGTTTATTTTTCAATTCAACATAAGCCTCTGGATTATCCAACGTGCCAGAAATGTAATAAACACGCTCGAGTAGTTGTAGGCCAAATTTTTTAGCATCGGGATCCGTGACAAAATCTTCCACTTCTTCAGCCAATTTTTTGCGAAAGGATTCGGTGCTGTATTTTTCCATCGCCATACCGACGATGCAAAAGTTTTCATCTAATAATCCCTGACTGCCCAAATTGCAAATAGCTGGGTAAAGCAATCGTTTAGTCAAATCACCGGTAATGCCAAAAATCACCAAAACACAAGGACGAGCCGGTTGCGGTGGAGTTGCTCCTTGAGTGAATCTAGTTAAATTTGCAAGTTCCTTCATTATTAATCTCCAATTGATTATAATAAGGTTAACAACAATCTATTTGTTTTTATCGCTTTTCAATAAACTCAACTGGGTTTAACCTCAGTGGCTTAAGAAGTTTTCTAGCAATAGCACGCCATAGCCCTGAAATACTAGCAGTCAACTGGTTAAAAGTCATAATTACTTCAGGATGAGTATACTCCTGGCTCAGTAATTTCTCATCTCATAAGTTGTTTGGAAAAGGAGTAATCCCAATGAATAATCAAAAATTAATCGACACAGCAAAAGCACTTGTAGCCAATGATAAAGGTTTATTGGCTATGGATGAAAGCACTGAAACCTGCAATAAACGCTTTGCCAAATTAGGAATTCCCCAGACAGCGGAAGCTCACCGCGCCTATCGAGAGTTGATTGTAACCACACCCGAACTTGGCAAATATATCAGTGGCGCAATCCTTTATGATGAGACAATCCGTCAACACAAAAAAGATGGCACCCCCTTTGCCAAGGCCCTGAATGAGGTGGGAATTATTCCGGGCATCAAAGTTGACGCTGGTACCAAGGATCTAGCAGGTCACCCAGGAGAGAAAATAACCGAAGGTTTGGACGGTTTGCGCGAACGACTGGCTGAATATGCGCAAATGGGTGCTCGGTTTGCCAAGTGGCGTGCCGTTATTACCATTGGCAACGGCATTCCCAGCCGCGGCTGTATTGAAGCTAATACTGAGGAATTAGCCCGATATGCTGCGCTATGCCAGGAAGCTGGATTAGTGCCTATGGTTGAGCCGGAAGTGCTTATGGACGGCGACCATACGTTGGAGAAGTGTTTTGAGGTGACCCAGAAAGTACTGCGAACCGTCTTCAAGCAACTGGTTATCCAGCGTGTTTTATTGGAAGGTATGCTGCTCAAACCCAATATGGTAGTGCCTGGATTGAACTGCCCCCAACAAGGAACGGTAGAAGAATCAGCAGATGCCACGGTCAACTGCCTACTGCGAACTGTCCCTGCCGCCGTCCCCGGGGTAGCCTTTTTATCAGGCGGACAATCCAGTGAATTGGCCTCGGCGCGATTAAATGCCATGAACCTCCGATTTAAATCGCGACTGCCCTGGGGATTGACCTTTTCCTTTGCGCGTGCTATTCAGCAACCGGCTTTGGATATCTGGCAGGGTAAAGAAGCCAATGTTGCAGCAGCGCAACAAGCCCTTCTGCATCAAGCCCAATGTAATTGGGCTGCGCGTCGGGGTGAATATACAGGGAATGCTAAGGCTAAATAAAAAAATAAAATTAAGGATTCACCGCACGAGTTTATATTAGCTTTCTCCCCTCTCCCGCAAGCGGGAGAGGGGAGAAAGCCAATCTGTGCTAAATAGTTACCAAATAAAAAACCTAAAGGAATTATACTATGGACCCATCAAGCCGTATTAGCCCCTTAGCCGGAAAACCTGCTCCAGCTTCTCTGTTGGCCGATATCCCTAAGCTGGTTACCGCCTATTATTCGCAAGTGCCGGATCCAGCCATAGCTACCCAACGGGTTGCCTTTGGGACGTCAGGACATCGCGGCTCTGCATTTGAAAATACCTTTAACGAATGGCATATTCTGGCAATCACTCAAGCCATTTGCCTCTATCGCGCGCAGCAAAATATCAATGGGCCCTTATTTATTGGTTTTGATACCCACGCCTTGTCAGCGCCAGCTTTTGCAACCGCCCTTGAAGTATTAGCCGCCAATGGCGTAGAAGTCATGACAGCGGCGCAGGATGAATATACCCCCACCCCCGTCATTTCTCACGCCATACTCACGTATAACCGTGGTCGCCAGAACGGATTGGCTGACGGTATCGTTATCACACCTTCACATAACCCACCAGAGGATGGCGGGTTCAAATACAATCCACCGAACGGCGGACCAGCGGATCAAGCGATTACCGGCTGGATCGAAAATAAAGCCAATGAGTTTCTTGCTAGCAGCTTAAAGGGGATAAAAAGAATTTCCTTCGCTCAAGCGCTTAAAGCATCCACGACTCATTATCATGATTACCTTAATAACTATGTCAATGACCTAGATCAAGTGATTGATATGGCGGCTATCCGTGATGCGCATATCCGTATTGGCGTTGACCCGCTAGGGGGTGCCGGCGTCCATTATTGGCCGGCTATTGCGCAACGTTACCAACTGGATATGACGGTAGTGAATAACGCTGTTGACCCCACCTTCCGTTTTATGACGGTAGATTGGGATGGACAGATTCGCATGGATCCTTCTTCATCCTATGCCATGGAAAGCTTAATCAGCCTAAAAAATCGCTTTGATAATGCTTTTGCTTGCGATACCGATCATGATCGACATGGAATTGTTACTCCCAGCAGCGGTTTATTACCTCCTAATCACTATCTAGCAGTGGCCATTTTCTATTTGTTTCAACACCGCCCTAACTGGTCTAAATCCGCTGCTGTAGGTAAAACCTTAGTGAGCAGCCAAATGATTGATCGAGTGACTGCTAAACTGGGTCGTAAGCTTTATGAAGTACCGGTGGGTTTCAAATGGTTTGTGGATGGGCTATTAGATGGCCAACTGGGCTTTGGTGGCGAAGAAAGCGCCGGAGCGTCTTTTTTACGCCTGGATGGCAGCGTCTGGACCACAGACAAAGATGGCATTATTCCTGCCTTATTATCGGCTGAAATAACCGCACGCATGCAACGCGATCCGGGTGAGATATATCAGGCACTAGAACAGGAATTTGGCGTATCTAGCTACCAACGCATTGATGCACCAGCAACCGTTGCCCAAAAAGAATTATTAAAAAAACTCTCCCCACAACAAATACAGGATACCCAACTGGCAGGCGAAGCCATCCAATCTATCCTCACCCATGCTCCTGCAAATAACGCCCCCATCGGGGGGGTGAAAGTCACTGCAGAAAATGGCTGGTTTGCCGCACGTCCTTCTGGAACGGAAGATATCTATAAAATTTATGCGGAAAGTTTTAAAGGATCGGCTCATTTACAGCGTATTATCAACGAGGCGCAAACTCTAGTGAATAATGCTTTAGCTGGACAATCCCTCGAGGTAAAATCGTGACATCCGGCCCCAAAAAAATATCGATTGAAGCCGAGCTAGAAAAACTGCAACGTGAATCATTCGAGTATTTTTTACAAGAAGCCCATCCGGTGACTGGCTTAATATTGGATAAGACGGCCGATAACTGGCCCGCCAGTATTGCGGCCACCGGTTTAGCTTTAGCGTCTTATCCGATCGCGGTTGAACGCAGCTTTATGTCACGCAACAAAGCGGTTGAGCGAACGCTAAATACATTACGATTTTTCTGGAACAGTCCCCAAGGTCCAGAAGCAGATGCCACTGGTTACAAAGGTTTTTATTATCATTTTCTCGATATGAAAACGGGACGACGCGCCTGGCAATGTGAATTGTCGACGGTAGACAGTGCTTTTTTATTCGCAGGCATGTTAACGGCAGGAATTTATTTTGATGCCAATACTCGCCAACGAGCAGGAAATTCGCACACTCGCTACATGCCCTGTATTGTCGTGCGGATTGGCAATGGGCGCAAAATCAGGGAGCGACGGTGACCCACGGCTGGAGACCAGAAAGCGGATTTCTTCCCTATCGCTGGGAAGGGTATGATGAAGCGTTGTTGTTGTATATTTTAGGATTGGGTTCACCGACATTCCCACTGCCAGAAAACAGCTTATACAACTTGGGCTAATAGTTATGAGTGGAAGGAATGGTATGGGTACGACTATCTATATGCAGGATCATTATTTACTCATCAGCTCTCACATATTTGGATAGATTTTCGTGAGATACAAGATGCATTCATGCGCGAGAAAGCAAAGTGATTATTTTGAAAACAGCAGACGTGCGACCTATGTCCAACAACAATATGCCATAAAAAATCCGCTGGCTTTTGTGGGCTATAGTGCCTGCTGTTGGGGAATCACTGCCAGCGATGGCCCTGGTCCTACGACATTGAAAGTAAAAGGCATCGAGCGACAATTTTTTGATTATATAGCGCGTGCAGTGCCCTATGGCCCTGATGATGGTACAGTGGCTCCTTGGTCAGCTATCACCTCATTGCCCTTCGCGCCAGAAATTGTGCTGCCGGTGATCGACCATTGTATTTATGAATCTAAAACTCAAAGAGGGAAATCGTTATGGTTTTAAAGCGACCTTCAATCACACCTATCCAGAAAAATCTCATCACTGTGGTTGGGTATCACCGTGGCATTATGGAATTAATGAAGGACCTATTGTTTTGATGACAGAAAATTATCGCACGGGTTTCTTATGGGACTTGATGCGAGGCTGCCCCTATATAGTTAACGGGCTTAAACGAGCCGGGTTTACGGGGGGGTGGCTGGGTGCATAATTCAAGTTCTGCGGGGGCGTTGTTGAATAATTCTCTTCCTAACTATCCGAAACTCTATGATCCCCTCTCCCCTTGCGGGAGAGGGGATCATAGAGTTTCGGATAGTTAGGAAGAGAATTATTCAACAACGCCCTTGCGGACGGGAGATTAAAGCAGGAATTTTAACATTCAATCAAAAGGAAAAAAACATGGTAGATAATCCAAAATGTGAAATTGGCATGGTAGGCCTAGGCGTCATGGGCCGTAATTTATTATTAAATATGGCAGATCACCATTTCCCAGTAGCAGGTTATGACATCGATGCCAGCAAAGTGGCCAGCCTAGTTGAGGAATCACAGGAACATAATGTTTTCGCGAGTGGCGACATTCAAGCCTTTGTCAACTCACTGCGCGAACCGCGTGCCATCATATTACTAGTCCCCGCAGGTGCTCCGGTAGATGGAGCGATTAAAAATTTATTACCCTATCTAAAGCCAGGTGATCTTATTATCGATGCTGGCAACTCTTATTTTAGAGATACCGACCGGCGTGAGCACGATCTCGCACAACAAAAAATTCACTTCATGGGTGTAGGTGTATCAGGCGGAGAAGAAGGCGCGCGCCATGGACCTAGCATTATGCCAGGCGGACCCAAAGAAGCTTATGAACGTATACGTGCCGTATTTGAAGCAGTTGCTGCTAAAGTGAAGGGTGAACCGTGTGTGGCCTATATGGGCACTAAATCCGCCGGACACTTTGTCAAAATGGTTCACAATGGTATTGAATACGGAATAATGCAGCTGATCAGCGAAACCTATGCGTTATTGAAGCAAGGACTTAATTTAAATAACAAGCAGTTAAGTGATGTCTACAGCGAATGGAACAAAGGTGAATTAAATAGTTACCTATTGGAAATTACCAGTCACATTTTTAGTAGGCAAGATGAGAAAACAGGCCAGTCACTTGTCGATCAAATCAAAGCAATTGCTGCGCAAAAAGGCACGGGCATGTGGACTTCACAAACAGCGATGGAGTTACAAGTTCCAGTACCGATCATCGACACCGCTGTCGCCATGCGCGACTTATCAGGTTTTGTCACCGAACGCCAGCAGGCCAGTCAGATCTATACGCTTTCGACTCCATTTGCTGCTGATCCTGCGATATTTATCAACCAATTAAAGCACGCCCTGTTTGCGGGTATGCTTATTGTTTATGCCCAAGGAATGGCGCTATTAAAAGTGGCCTCAGCCCAATATCAATATCAATTGAATCTTGAAGTCATAGCACGCATCTGGAGGGGAGGCTGCATTATCCGTTCCGCTTTATTAGAAGATATCAGTGCTGCATTTCGGGCCAATGCGGATTTACCTAATCTATTACTTGACCCCAAGTTATCAAAACTACTGCTAGCCCAACAACAATCCTTGCGACAAATTGTCTGCCAAGCAGCTGAAGCAGGCATAGCTGTCCCCGCATTGATGCTTTCTTTAAGCTATCTCGATGCTTATAGGAGTGCTTGGATGCCAGCCAATTTGATTCAAGCACAACGTGATTACTTTGGCTCTCATACCTATGAACGTATTGATACTAAAGGCACATTTCATACGGAGTGGGAAACACCATGAAAACATCAAACACACTTTCTTTAGACCAGCTATGTGTAAATACCTTGCGCACATTATCCATTGATGCCGTTCAAAAAGCTGACAGTGGTCATCCAGGGTTACCGTTAGATGCAGCGCCCATGGCGTATGTATTATGGACCCGTTATCTGCGACATAATCCCGTTAACCCCAATTGGACTAATCGCGATCGCTTCGTTCTGTCGGCCGGACATGGCTCCATGTTACTTTATAGCTTATTACATTTAACTGGCTATGCTGTATCAATGGAGCAAATTAAACAGTTCCGCCAGTGGGGGAGTATTACGCCTGGACATCCGGAAAGCGAATTAACCCCCGGAGTTGAAATAACGACAGGTCCGCTGGGCCAAGGTTTTGCCAACGGCGTGGGTATGGCGATGGCGGAGGCTTATTTGGCTGCACGTTATAATCGTCCCGGCTTTAACCTCACTGATCATTTTACCTATGTTTTAACAAGTGATGGGGATTTGATGGAAGGTGTTGCGTCAGAGGCGGCCTCACTGGCAGGGCATTTAAAATTAGGTAAACTCATTTACTTATATGATGACAACCATATTACCCTTTCTGCATCGACTCAGTTGGCCTTTACCGAAAATTGCCAACAACGTTTTACGGCTTATGGTTGGCATACGCAAATCATAACCGATGGCAATGATTTATCAGCCATTGATCAGGCCATCAAAATAGCACAGCAAGAAACAGAACGTCCCTCAATCATAATTATAAGAACGCAAATAGGGTATGGTTCGCCACACAAACAAAATACCTTTGAAGCGCATGGTTCGCCGCTGGGTGTAGAAGAAGTTAAACTGACTAAACAAAACTTAAACTGGCCAATTGAACCGCTTTTTTATGTCCCCCAAAAAGCCGCAACCCATTTTCGCAAAGCCGTAAGCCAAGGTAAAAAATTAGAAAAATTGTGGAATGCTAATTTTGCGGCCTATGCAAAAAAATATCCAACGCAGGCACAGGAATTTCGTCAATTGATGGACAAACAATTACCTGCTGGTTGGGACGAAAGTATTCCCACTTTCGCAGCTGACCCGAAAGGCATAGCTACCCGCGATGCTTCTGCCAAAGTCATTCAGGCGATTAGCGCCAATTTGCCTGGATTTATAGGTGGTTCAGCGGATTTAAATCCCTCTACCAAAACGCAATTAGTCAATATGGGTGATTTTCAAAACCCTAGTATGGCTATAGGAGATTTGCAGGGATCGATGGATGGCGGTTGGAGCTATGCGGGTCGCAATATATATTATGGAGTACGTGAACATGCCATGGGCGCTATTTCCAATGGTTTAGCGACTTACAATGGAATTATTCCGTTCACGGCTACGTTTTTTACTTTCTCCGATTATATGCGCCCACCGATGCGACTGGCCGCACTAATGGGCCTACAAGTCATTTTTGTTTTTACCCACGATAGTTTGGCTCTGGGAGAGGACGGCCCCACCCACCAATCCATAGAACAATTGGCGAGCCTGCGTGCTATCCCAAATTTAACCGTTATTCGGCCAGCGGATGCCAATGAAACCGCGGTAGCCTGGCAAGTCGCAATAGAAACCCGTCATAACCCGGTCGTGTTAGTCTTTACACGCCAAGCTGTGCCGACGCTTGATCGCAAAGAGCTAGCATCTGCAAAAGGTTTACGTCGCGGCGCTTATATTTTGGCAGATGCCCCCAATGGCAAGCCAGATATTATTTTAATCGCAACGGGTTCCGAAGTTAGCCTGATCGTTGCAGCACAAAAAAAATTACAAAAACACAAAATTGCGGTCCGTATTGTTTCCATGCCCAGCTGGGAATTATTTGCCGCGCAGACAGCCAAATATCGTAACGCGGTGCTGCCATCGTCAGTTCCTCTGCGCTTAGCAGTAGAAGCAGGTATTTCCCAAGGTTGGGAACGTTTTATAGGCGATCAGGGAGTAATGATCAGTGTAGAAAAATTTGGTGCTTCCGCACCAGGAGAGTTGGTGATGGAACGATACGGATTCACGGTTGAAAATGTTTATAAGACTGCTTTAAAATTATTAAAAGGAACAAAAAAATCAGTTAAATGATTTTTCACTTAATTGGATAGAGTTCGTAGAGGGAATGGGTTGGGTGCTTGTAGCAAGCAACCCCTCTCCCTAACCCTCTTCCGCAAGGGGAGAGGGTATCATAGAGTTTCAGATAGTTAGGAAGTGAATTATTCAACAACGTCCCCCGGGGAGAGCCGATATAGCGCCAGAGGAAGAGATGCTGCCTGGAGATAATAGATAGCTAGAGGAAAAAGGTAGCAGAGTAAAGAGGTAGCGCTAGTCAAAAGTGGCACCAAACTTTACCTCGCTCTGTATTTTCTTCCCGCTCTATATCCCCTCTCCCCTTGCGGGAGAGGGTTAGGAAGAGGGGTTGCCTCTATTGGCACAATGTCAATCAATCTACAACCCACTTTTATTCATTATCAAGGAAGTTAATCCATGCAAAACCTATCCCCCATCGCGTATAGAATAATTAACCCATGAATCAGATATATGTTTTTATTCTGTTATTAGGCATTATTTTCATTATCGGCCTGTTATTTGGCAAATCATCAGCACCACTATCCCTCCTATTAGTTATCGTGGGAATGGCATTGAGCTTTTTGCCAAACTTTCCTCGGGTAGAGTTACAACCACAACTGGTTTTAAATTTTTTCCTCCCTTTATTAGTCTATGAAGCCAGTGCGCAGACCTCATGGAGGGAGATTAAAAAAAATCTAAGGCCCATCGCTTTGCTTTCAGTGGGTCATGTATTATTTATAACCATTTTGGTAGCCGTCGTACTGCACGCAATCATTCCCAGTTTAAGTTGGCCGCTTTGCTTTGTGGTAGGGGCAGTCATTTCTCCACCCGATGATGTGGCAATTATAGCCTTAGCAGAAAAAATATATCTGCCAAGGCGAATCATAACCATTTTATCAGCAGAAGGTTTATTTAATGACGCAACTGCTCTAGTTGTGTTTAGGTTTGCCTTAGTGGCGGTAATCACAGAACATTTCTCATTGCCAACAGCACTAGATGAATTTGTTCTTATTGTAGTGGGCGAAACGCTCTATGGGATCGCACTTGGTTTTATAATTGGCGAAATAAGACTTAGACTGAAAGACCCTAAATTGCAAATATTGATTTCAGTACTCACACCCTTTTTAGCTTATACCCTTGCTGTGATGCTGGGTGGCAGTGGTGTGCTGGCTACGGCGGTCACAGGAATTCTTCTGGGGCAACGCTATATGCATCGATTTGCTCCGCAAATCCGCTTATTGGGGACTTCCGTTTGGTCAGTGCTGGTTTTTTTACTGCAAAGTATTCTGTTTTTGTTAATAGGTCTTGAGTTACGTTTCGTGATTGAGCGAATTTCTTCGATGTCTATCAGCGCTTTGGCCTTATATAGTTTGGTGGTGATTGCTGTAGTTATTATTGGGCGTTTTATTTGGGTTTTCCCAGCAGCTTATGTACCGAGATTTCTTTTCCCCTCTATTCTTAAAAAAGATCCTTATCCGCCTTGGCAATATCTATTTATTATTTCATGGTCAGGTATGCGAGGCGGTATATCCTTGGCTGCAGCCTTGGCCGTGCCCTTATTGCCTCCCGTTGACGGCATAGCGAGCCCCAAGGATCTATTAGTATTTTTAGTTTTCAGTGTTATTTTTATGACTTTGTTGTTGCAAGGCTTGGCTCTACCCTGGGTGGTGAACCTATTAGGTGTGCATAGGGAGAAACAGCAAGAAAGGCATCGAGAGCATATGTCCGAAATATCAGCCAGGTTATTGATGACAAAAGCGGTGCTACGATGGCTTTTGAAATATCGAAATCAAATTAAAGATAATCCGCCAGTTTATGCGGAAATAAATACTTATGTTAAGCAATATCAAATATTAAGAATTAAGCTGCTCAAGGCACTGGAAAAACATGATGAGTCTAAAGAACATGATGAAGAAAAGGGGGTGGAAAATATAACCCTGACTTCAACAGAAATTATAAAAATTGAAAGAAAAATTCTCGAGGAATTGTGGCGAGAGAAAAAAATTACGCAAAGTGTGAGAAACAAATTATTATTGCAATTGGATTCTCGATCGACTTATATCGATTAGTTGATCTCCATTTTATAAAAACTCCTAAAATAGGCTTGTGCTGGCGAGCTCTCTCCTTTAAAATGTACTTATTTAGGTACTTAAAGGAGGCTATATGAACGTGGTCACATTCAGTGAACTTCGGACACATCTCAAAGAAATCATGGACAATTCCGCAGATCGGCATGAAGAAGTTATTATCAAAAGAGCGCATGGCGAAAATATGGTACTACTTTCTTTGGACGATTATGAGTCACTTAAAGAAACAGCTTATTTGCTGGGTAATGAAGCTAATGCCCGCCACCTCAGAAAATCTTTGCATAGTTTGAGAGAAGGAAAACTGTTAAAAAAAAGGTTACTTGAGGAATGAAACTCGCTTTTACTCCCGAAGCCTGGGATGATTATTTATTCTGGCAAAAATACGATAAGCAAATTTTGCAAAAAATAAATGAGTTAATTAAAGAAATTCTACGCACTCCATTTGCAGGAAAGGGGAAACCTGAGCCATTACGCTTTGAATTTCAAGGCTGCTGGTCCCGTCGTATAAACCAGGAGCATCGCTTGGTATACAAAGTGATTGATGAAGAAATTGTAATCATATCTACGAAATTTCATTATAAATAGTAGTCGAACACGACTAATGCTGCGGTGCTACTTTGCTTAAAAAAGGAGGCTTAGCAAACCAAATCAGTACTAAAAGTCCCAGAAAAATAACCCCGGTTCCCCAAAAAATATCATTGGTTGATAACATATAAGCTTGATTAACGACGGCTTGGTTAATTTTTCCATAGGGCTGAAGATCCATAAACCCTAAACCATTTAATTGCTGCAATGATTCAATAACATTGGGATTAAATGAAGTGAGTGATTCGACTAAACGACTCTGATGCAATGTTTCGCGACGATCCCATAAGGCGACACTAATAGAGGTACCAAAGCTACCTCCTAATAAACGCAAAAAAGTAGATAATCCTGCTGCGCTGGCTAAGCGGTTATTGGGTAGTCCAGAAAGTAGAATGGCAGTGGTGGGGATAAAAAAGCACGGAGCTCCTAACCCTTGTAAAAAACGGACTAAGGCCAAGTGATTAAAATCAATATCCGCATTGAAATGTGCTTGCCAAAAACTACACAAAGCAAAAACAAGAAAGCCAAAACTGACAAAAATACGCAAGTCAATTTTGTCAATTAGGCGGCCTACCACAGGTGATAATAGCAAAGGTAAAACACCTAAAGGAGCAACCGCCAGGCCGGCCCAGGTGGGGGTATAATCTTGTTGAGTTTGTAGCCATAACGGCATCACCACAACGCCACCAAAATAAATCATAAATCCCAGACTCAGCGCAATAGTACCCACACTGAAATTTCTACTTTTAAATAAAGTTAAATCCACAATGGGAAACCGCTCAGTGAGTTCCCACGCTAAAAAAAAGCTAAATGCAATGAAGGAAGTGATGGCTAAGGTTATGATTACCTTTGAATTAAACCAGTCTAAATCCTGACCGCGATCCAACAATATTTGCAAACAGCCGACGCTGATAACTAATAACACTAAGCCAATATAATCAATCGGTGATCTGACAATTTCTGTATCATGCTTGCCTAGAATTTTCCAAGTAAAATAGGCTGCGAAAATACCCACCGGGATATTAATGTAAAATATCCATGCCCAGTGGTAATTGTCAGTAATATAGCCTCCTAAAATGGGTCCCAGCACCGGTCCTGCCACGGCAACCATAGCCCACAAAGAAGTCGCAAAACCTTTTTTATCGGGTGGGTAGCTTTCTAATAGCAGACTTTGCGACAAAGGGATCATGGGGCCAGCAACGGCGCCTTGAAGCGCACGAAAAAAAACTAACATGGGAAAATTAGTAGAGAAACCACATAAAAAAGAGGTGAGAGTAAATAATAAAGTAGAAATGACAAATAGTCGCACTTCGCCAAAACGTTTTGCCAACCAGCCAGTAATGGGTAATACAATGGCAGTGCTGACAGTGAAGGAAGTAATAACCCAAGTTCCTTGATCTGCACTCACCCCCAAATTGCCAGCGATGGTTGGTATAGCGACATTCGCAATGGACGTGTCGAGCACATTCATAAATATGCCCGCTGAAACCGCTAGGGTTAATAGCCATAGGTGAGGGCCTTTAATATCTGCCATAAGTATCCTTACTAATAGTGTTTTGGTTTGGTTCATGGGATACGCTTGAGGCAGCTGAAGCATACCCCTCTCCCTAACCCTCTTCCGCAAGGGGAGAGGGGATACAGTGCTTTCTCCCAAGCGGCAGGTGAATTATGCAGCGACGCTCTCCCGCGAAGGGGTTGTGATACAGTGCTTTCTCCCAAGTGGCAGGTGAATTATGCAACAACGCCCTCCCGCAAGAGGAAGGGACTTGTGCTGATTCAAACTTGGCATTGCTCTCCCCTACTATCAATGGCGAAATTGCATCATTCCTCCTCCCACTTTTCCATGCTCTATGATCCCCTCTCCCCTTGCGGGAGAGGGTTAGGGAGAGGGGTATGCTTCTCTACTACAAAAGCAAAATCAAGGCACATACAATAGTTACTTAGCCGCATTATGCGTCAAGCCAATATTAGGCGCATTACTCTGCATAATTTTTTGAATTATTTTATTAGCTTGTTGTAATTCATCGCTCTCGCCAGCTGTTTTATACAGTATTTTTGTTTGGGGTAGGCTCGATAATCTAGCACCATTCCGGTCATGTGTATCGACTTTTACGGACATCGATAATCCGATTTGTAATGGATGTTGTTGCAATTGTTGTGAATTAACTAAAATACGCACTGGCAAGCGTTGCACTATTTTAATCCAATTGCCGGTAGCGTTTTGTGGGGGCAATAAATCGAAAGCACTGCCTGTGCCAGGGCTAAACCCTGCTACCGTGCCTTGAAATTTAATCCCCTTGCCATAAGCATCCGCTGTCAATTTGGCGGATTGTCCGATGCGAATATTTTTTAATTGCACTTCTTTAAAATTAGCATCAACCCAGACTTCATTTAAGGGCACTAATACCATCAACGTGGTTGTCGGTGACACTTCTTGGCCTATTTCTACTGTCCGTTTCGCAATATAACCCGTGTCCGGCGCATAAATGGTAGTTCGCCTCCACGCTAAATAAGCGGCTCGTAAATTCGCCGCCATTTGCGCAACTTGAGGGTGGTGATACAAGTCAGTATTAGAGATTAATCCCAATGCAGAATCCAGCTGGTATTGGGCATCGTGGACAGCTGCAGTGGCACTATCTACGTCTAATTTAGCATGCTCTAAGGCTTCTTGAGAGATGGATTGATCAACAATTAATTTCGCACGTCGAGCATAATCTTCGTTCGCTCTTTGCAAGGTAGCTTTCTGTAAAGTGAGATTTGACTTTAATTGGCTGACATTTTGATATAACTGACTCACTTGCCGCACAGTTAAAGCAAATTGGGATTCGGCTTTCTGTAAATCAACGAGCGCATCAGCCGGGTCTATCTTAATGACCGCTTGACCTTTAGTTACCAGGTCAGTTTCGTCTGCCATAATATTGATAATTCGTCCGGAAACTTCGGCCATAACCCTAATGGAATTACCGCTAACATAGGCATCATTGGTGGTTACATAGAATTGACCAATGGTTATCCAGTAAATGGCATAGCAAATACCTACCACAATAAAGAATAAGGATAGCGACCACAGCCAACGCTTACGCGTTGAATGGTTAGCAGGCGGTTCGCTAGCTGGGGCTGGGGTACCTTGGGTTTCGGACATACTATTTCCTAAAATTATCTTGCACAAGCATGAGCTTATTTTAATCGCGCTGGAAACGCAATCACCCTAATTTCCAATGGTTTTGATAATCTGTAAGCCATCAGTGAATCCTTCAATACCCAAGCCAGGTCTGTCAGATAATACCACCTCATTACCTATAAGTTGGGCACCCTGAATAATTGGATTATTTTGGATTAATGTGATTGCGTCTAAATCAGCAAATAAAATATTAGGTTTGCTGACGGCAAAACTCGCCATAGCGGCAATACCAATCGGTGATTCAAGCATACAGCCGACCATACAACCAAGATGAGCGCTATTCGCAATGTGATAAATAGCATTGGCATTATGAATACCGCCTGCTTTCATGAGTTTAATATTGACACCATCACTTGCATTATTTTTTGCAATAGCCAGAGCATCTTGCGCTGAAAAACAGGCTTCATCTGCCATTATGAAGCTATCAACCGTGTCACGAATTAATTTTAAATTAGTGAGATCGTGCGCCTTAACAGGTTGTTCAACTATAGTCACTTCCAGGTTTTGTCGTTCAAGTGTTTTAATAATATGTAGGGCACTCTTGGTATCCCACCCTTGATTGGCATCGACTAAAATTTTAATTTCATTACCAATGGCCGAACGGATAGCTTTAATACGCTCAATATCTTCAACCGGATTTAAACCCACTTTTATTTTTAATACCGTAAAACCTTGCTCAATAAATAATCTGGCATCATCAGCCATTGCCAGGGGGTCTTTAACACTCACGGTAATGCAAGTACTCAGTTTATTAGAAGCCCCGCCCAATAGTTTGTATAAAGGTAAATTGCAATATTGAGCAAATAAGTCATGCAGAGCCATATCTAAAGCTGCTTTGGCAGAGGTATTTTGCTTTAAGGCGTTATCGATACAATGTAATAATGGATTGAAATTATCAATAGATTGTCCAATTAGTTTTGGCGCCAGAATGGTTTGAATGGCATTAATAATGGACATTTGTGTTTCACCCGTAATAGCTGGTGTCGCAGCTGCAGAGCCGTAACCTATAGCGCCAGTATCTGTTTTTAGCATCACAATGACATCTTCGACCTGGTCAGTACGACGTACTGCCGTAATAAAGGGTCGAATGAGCGGGATTGTTAAAGTGCCGATGGTTATGGCTAATATTTTCATTAGTTATCCTATAAGAAGGGTAAAAGAGAGCGGCTATATTTATAAGAGAGTGAAGCCAATAGAATACCCCCCAGATTCAGCAAAAGCACCACTAGAAGCTTGCTTTGCCTGCTGGTCATCTCGAGCGTACCGAGCCGCGACCGTTAGGGAGCGTTTATGTTGCGTCGGCCTCGGTACGCTCGGGATGATAGCTAACGGAGAACAGCCTATAGTGGCACTTTGCTGAGTTTATACTATAATAACAAATGGACTTAAATATTAATGTAAAAAGGAGATAAATTTATGTTAAAAAAGTTATTTTGTATCGGACTATTATCAGTCTTATTTAGTTTACCTTCTGTGGGTCAGATGCCTTATAACACCCAGCCCTATAATTCGCAAAATCAAAACTGGATGTCGGTTGGAGTCAGGGGAGCTAATAGCCTAGGCCAAAGCGTTTCTGTGAGGCTGGGGAAAAACTCTTCTGCCGTGCTTGCGGCAAGAACCCCTCTGCACGCATTGGGTATTTTCCGTGTTAGACCAGGTCAACCCGTCAGCATAACCTCAAATAGTGGACTAAATAATTTTCGGGTCATGTGCGGTACCATTCCAAGTAGTGCACGTAAAATTACCATAACCGCTTATAGACAGGGCAGTATCTATCGTTGTGGTATGCAAGTTAATTAATAAAGTGAAAGATCAGCAACATAATGCACTCAAATTTTTATCTGCCTTTTTTAAAGTATAATTTGTTTGACAGAACCTCATTGATTAGGAGTGATTAAGCCACTCCTAATCATAGGATTTCCGCCCTCTTCTGCGTCTTTCCCAATATCTTTTTCAGACCAATTTTTCTAACTTTTCCCTAAAACTATAATTTTTCAAAATTGTTGCATTTAAAGATTCAACTTACCCAGACTCACATCTATCCCTAAATTGAGATGCAGTCAAATATAATTTTTGGATAGCATTCATAAGATAAAATTCAACTGTAAATTCACTAAGCTGCAAATCCATCGCAATTTTAGCAAGTGTATTATTCTGCATAAAATGTAAAACACATTGCCTTTCAAGATCAGTAAAATTAAGTTCATTTTTTTGTTTTCCTGCTAGGCCCATTTTTTTAATAGCGGAAGATTTGTCCATCGATAACGTCCTTTTTTAGGGAGTTGCAGTGCATAATCTAGAACTATGTAACACCGCCATAAGTCTAACTAAACCAATATGACTGGCACTTTTTGTTCCGGTCTCATTTCTTGTAATATTTTTATGACATCAAGGCCAGATAGTCCTGATGGCATATCACTTTTCATAAAAAGAAGATCATAGCCATTATCAACTTTCTCTAATGCCATTATCCCATTACTTGCTAAATCTATAGTAAATTCAGGATTATTAAGCCAATCAAGCTGACTCAGTTGATCTTTGGAGTGGCCAATAACAAGTATTTTTATTGGTTGGTGGGTAGATAATTTCGGATACTTCTTATTAGTTAATATAGACATTTCTTTTCTCTCTCTGGGTGTATGTTCGGTATGATTAAGATCGTTGCTATTGGAGCACAGGCCGATATAAACTGCCTGGGCTATAATGCTATGTCTCAACTTTTGTTTAATTGATTTATGATAGGTTTTAAAGATTGGCGTTCCGATTTTTAATATATGACCAGTCTGATTTGAGGTCTTACTCTGTGTGGCTTTTTGTGGGCACTGGTTTTCCTTCGTCAGTAATTGTGTTAAAAAAGTCACATTTATTGAGGAAGTTGACATAGCCAATATGGTTTTTAAGATTTCTAATTGTTCAACATCTGATGGACATTTCTTGATTTCTTTTAGCAATCCCCTTGCGAGAATCTCATATTTAAAAGGGTCATTAATCATATTTTAATAATACTCATTTTTGAATTACGAATGTTAACCATAGGCTCCTAGGCGACCTTCGCCAGTCTGTAAAAAGGTAACTTTTAGGAGATTCTCCAATTTTGATTAAAATTTTACTCAAAATTTGACAATAAAAATGTAGTCTTTTCGCTGAACATCACTCAAACATTTCATTGGACAACTTATGGCCCATAATTCCCCAGCTTTTCCCGAAGGTTCCGGTTCTATTGAGGCCCGCGGAGACAGGGTGCGGCATATTCGTGAGACATTGCTTAGGTTTAGCCGTCGTGAATTCAGCAAAGGACATGCGGTTCCAGCGGCAACGCTGCAAAATTGGGAATCAGGTAAATATGGAGGATTAACCGAAAAAGGGGCATTAAAGTTAGTAAACGCCTTTCAATCAGAGGGAGTCCCCTGCTCAGTAGAGTGGCTGTTATATGGTATTGGCGCAGAGCCTACCCGGACTAATCTGCCGATTTTTAATAAAAATCTTGACCTGGGCCAAGTGATGGCTCAGGAGGTAGGGTTATTTCGTCAATTACATCCAAATTCAGTAGATGCCATTGTATCTGACGATAGTATGGAACCAGGATTTTACGCAGGAGATTTGGTGGCCGGGGAACGTTATTTTGCTGAAGAAATTACTAAGGCAGTAGGAAGATACTGCATATTGCAACTAATAGAAGGGGAAGTATTGATCCGCGAATTGCGGCCAGGGAAGAAAAAGGATGAATTTATTCTTGCTTGCATCAATACGAAAGCAAAGATCAAAACTAAAGTAATAAAGGCAAATTCACTATTTAGTGCTGCGCCTATTGTTTGGATAAGGCGTAGAGCTTAGGTATTGTGCAAGAACAATTAACTAGATGATTCTCTTAAAAACTGCTGAATGGTCTTAATTTCGTTTAACCTTGGATCGCTAATAAACGGAGCGTCAGATAAATGGCATAGTAGAATTTATCTGTCAAGTTTTTTGCTGGTATAGACTGTAAGTAATCAACCAATTCGAAGGCGGTTTGAAATCTTTTTAGTTGAATGGGTTGTCTAATTACTATTGCCAGCTTTTTGTACAGAAAAAAGCGTCATCTATTTTTTTGTGCATTTTTGATCGCATTATTCAGTCTCTGTTTAGTTTTTTCAAAAGGATGTCTTTGTTGTAACCCATGTAAAGCTATCCTGATTGTCTAAAATATGATAGCAATCTGACAATCTGATTCGCTCACAAATATATAAAAAAATTGCGTATTACGGTTCACCCAAAACAGCAAGTAACAGGTCATGATTGTCAATAGCTCCTCGCAGTGAATCAGATAAATCCAAGAAATACTTCAGCTTTTTCGCTATTGATGTATTATAACCTCTTGGGGATTCTTTTTTTATGAAGATTATCTGTTTGTCATTAAAATCTCCAATTTCCAAATTTATGCTTAAGGCACCAATCTTTCTTGAGATATTTTCTTTGCGGATTGCCATTCCATGTTTGCGACTGGACTAAAATCTTAATAAAATGAGTAAATTTGTTCATAGCGTGCTCGGGTTGTAGTTACATTCCGGATTTTCTACAAACTGACCTGGTGGACTAGCATATCTCTGCTCGCGCCATCCTCATCAAATGAAACACAGTTTTTTATGAAATGTTCTGAAAGATTTGATCACGCCTAAATAAGCAATCAGCTCATTAAGTTCGAGTAAATATGTAAGGTCGATTCTCATGCAGCCCCAGTTGTAGTTTATTTAAGAATGGTAATTGGTCATCGACTAATACTGCTGTAGTGGAGTAGAAATATAAATTAACTTGATTGGCTCTCATCGATTAAATCTTTTTATTGGCACTAATATTTGGAAAAAATAAGGTAAACAATGTATATTCATTCTCAATTGAACTACACGTATTTTGCAGCAAGACTCTTACCATTTAAAGGATGTTAACTACATCTAATTCGTGAAGGGTTTTCTAAAGACGATTAAAGTTCTCCCTTCCTCTCGCATCTATGCATTTACCAGTATCGTAAAAAGACTTGATTGTAACGTTTTCCGTGTTGAGTCAAATACTAATTTGCCCATTTTATTCTGAGGCAGCTAGGTAATACACGGCATTCTTCAGTAAATTGAAAAAAACATGAATAATAAGCAACTCATTCGCTTGAGCTTGGAAATCTTTATGAAGATCCAATACTATCAAATCACGCTGATTTGCTTGGAAAGGGTAGCGGGATAGCGCATCCTGAATACAAGCTGACATTGAAAAAAATTCTGGGCTTTTGGCAGATACTGAGGGTTTAATTTTCATTAATAGCATATCAATGAAATTAAATGCACTGCGAACTTCCGCTTGGATGCCTCCTAAAACCTGTTCAATTAGCTTGACGCGGGATGTACTTATGTCTGGTATTGGAAGATTGGCTTCACGCGCCATGTTATAACCGGAAAGTATTGCGGAAAAATAATTTTCTATCCCACTGACTCCCATACCTATAGAAGCCAAAGGTGTTCTTAATTCGTGCGCGACGCTGGCGCTCACTGCTGTCATGGCTTGCAATTTATGTTCTGTTTCACGTAATGTTATTTTAAAATCTTCTATCTCTGTTACATCAAGAGAAATACCTAAGAGCCCTATGATTTCATTTCCCTCGTGTAGGGGGACTTTTTGAGAGAGCCAAATAGATTTTTTACCATCCGGTAACGTAAGTACCTCCTGCACAGTTTTTTGTACGCCAGTGGTCATTACTTCATTGTCGGCCTGAGTAATGGCATCAGCTAAATCTTTAGGAAGAGTATCATATGCAGATAAACCCACTACATCATGCCTCGATTTTAAGCCAATATCTCTGGCCTGTTCATCGTTACACCCCAATAATATTCCATTACGGTCTTTCCAGTAAACATGGCCTGGCAATATAGAAATAATCTTTTCCAGATGCTTCGCAGTATTCTGCATTTTTTTAAAATTTTAGGGTCTATTTGGTGTTTCTTGATTAAATTCGTGTTTGAAATGGTTATTCACAAATACTTGGAATTATTTGTCTCTAAATTGCTATAATTAGGCGGAATAATTAGTCAGTAGCATTTAAAGGTATTTTATCTCCAGATTCGTTAAATTGTATATCTACCTGTTGCTTCCACAAAGATATGGACTATATAAAATAATGCAGGATTTTGATACTGCTTTAGTTCTGTGTACTATCGCCAGTCTAAAAATTCTTTTTAGGAATCAGCTTCTTTGAACCTACTGGTAATATTATTTAATGAAACGGATTATCACTTAGCTCTCGTAACTAATTGCCACTATATTGTGGGTGCATGGCCATATTACTCATTATTAAGTTTTCACTATCATTTTATAAAAATCAACTGATAAAATCTAATTTGTTTTCTAAGATCTTTTGAGAATATTTGATTGTCGCCATTGATTATAATTCGCTTCAGCAGGTGGAGCGTTTTCCATTAATTTTATTTCATTTTTATCTTATTGAAGACTAAAACCATGCTACGAACTGTTTTATTGTCTTGTTTCCTATCGGTAAGCAATATAACCACATTGTTGTTTTTCTTCATAGGTTGCCATAAGATTTTTATTCTGGATAACAGGTAAAACTAATCTTCCATATTGATCACTGTATCTCATTCTTTAATAAAAGTTGGATTTGATATTCGCTTCTGGGTTTCCTGTTGAATTTTTGAAATCAATTCAAAGGCAATTTTAGATAGTTTATTTGATAAAAATGAATTATTCGTTTTGCGGCAGTTTTGGAGTTTTAATTCTCTGCATAATTACGAATATCAATGGCAGGATTACGATTTGTAGAAAATTTTTTACCACAAGTAAGAATATAGCTTTGCGCCAGAAAATTCCGAGCTCGTAAATTCAAATTTATAACTGGATTGTCTAGGAAGATTTTAGCGTTTTAACGGCTCAATTTAGTTGCATCTATTATGTGCAACTTTTTGGTAATGTATTAAATCTTTGTTGATACGTAATACAATTTTTAAGAAATTGCAATTTGACGCCCGCTAATAAAAGATCCTCTGGTTTAATTGATTTAGCCAATAGCAATACTTGATACGCACGAATTTGGCAGGAAGTTTCTCCTACGTGGGGGTCAAATAGATGAAAAGCTTGTTGGAAATAAAAAGCCTTAATAGCCTGAATCAAATGTGTAATAGTGAATTCAATCAATCATAACATATGTATTATTTAAATTTACGGATCTGCGTATTCGCGATTTTGGCAAAAAATCAGAGAGGTGAACTTTCATGTCAGTTAGTTATACGGCTTACTACGATATAAAAATGAAAGGTAAGTAACTGATCCACAGGCAATAAAAGCCACAATGCTGCCAATAAACAAAAGCCAATCTTTGCCTAGAAGTGCGTGTATAGCGGTTAAAACTTGAATAATTTTAAACTAAATAGTCATAATTGAGATTTCGGCTACTGTTATTACGATAAAGCTGATTTGTTGTGGAAGAAATAATATTGCAATTTTCTTATAGCCCCATAAATAAAGGTATTTGAAATAAAACCATCCACATTAATTAGCGCCTCCCATTAACCCTGCCTAAGACCTTGAACATGTAATTCATACTTTAATTAACTCCCGGATTTTATAAGGAAGCGAAGAGTTTAAAAGCTAAAAAGTAATGTAAAATAAATTGATGTATTTTACAGTTTTGGCGATTTTTTTCGTTATCTTCTTAATTTTTAGCTTGATTTTTTAGAATAAAAATATCTGTATTTTATTTATTGATAACTCGAAAATTAACAATCTCAATGAGATAATAATGATTATTGAGCGAAGAGCTGGCGGCTCTCCGTGAAATGGAGATAGATTTGTCACCCAGAAATTCTGTGTTATTGCCTTTAACTTACCGTCAAAACACTTCAAGTAAGGGAAAATCACGCAGTATTATAATTATGATTTCCCAAGACTGCCTATATTGGTTGCTGGTATTTAAGACGGCTGCTGCTATGCCGGCGTGTTTTTGTTCGACAGAATGGATAGCGGGAAATATCATAGCTGGAGTGGTAAAATGACACTAAAAGCAATGGCTAAGAATGGTAGCATCCATAGGTAGCTTGGCGTTCTCTTATATTATTTTATTAATGCGAAAAAGTATATTACAGCAATTTAAAGTTCGATAAAATTATTTTAGTCGGGCTAATTTTCTATTAATTTTACGGCCAAGATAAGATCCGATTAGGGTTAATCCAGACAATAGCAGATAGCCAAGCCGGTCATAAGAACAGAATAATGGCGTAGATTTTCGAAATAGAATTGTCACGTGCTTCCTTGTTTTGTTGTAAGTTAAGTTCATCTAACTTATATAATACATGAACTCGCCAAAACCGGAAGTCGATTTTATTTTCCTAAACAGTCTCTAGGGAAATCACTAATCTCTGACCCATTGCAGCTGCGGCGCGCTCAAGTTGCCGTAGATTAGGCCAATGGTGTGGATCTTCCAATCCAGCAATTGCTGGCCAGGGTGTATTAAGTGCGCGTGCAATTTCTGCTGTTTTGTGTTCTCCCTTAGCCCAGCGCATTAACAAAGCAGCTTGTGCTCGAGCTGCTGGGGCAATTAACTTGGCTTTCTTATGAGAAGAGGGCTTGGTATATCGATGCCCTCATCAATTCTTCCTTCCAAAGTTAGAGTTAAGATTTCTGACGCATTAAAAAATACTTCTTCTAGTGTTTCACCTTCCGTAATTGCTTCGGGTAGATCAATAAAATGCGCCATATAGCGTTTTTCAATTCGATCATATTCAAATATTGCAGGATATAATACGTTCATTTTCCTGACCTCAGGAAAATGATCGATATTGGTAAAGGTGATCAGGTTTTATTTGGTGGTCACACGACTTTGCAAATGAAAGATAAATTAGGCATACCAGAGAACAGAGCGTTAGCGCTTTTTGCGATCAGCATGCGTTACTCTGGCGTTCGCAAATATTGGTATAGCGTTTCTCGGCTAATGCCGAATTCGCGGGCAAGCGTGGTTTTCTTTTCGCCAGCAGCGGCGCGCTGCCGCAGCCCCCCAATTTCGGAATCAGAAAGCGATTTCTTGCGGCCACGATAAGCGCCGCGTTGTTTTGCTAAGGCGATGCCTTCGTGCTGGCGTTCCCGGATCAAAGAGCGCTCGAACTCGGCGAACGCGCCCATGACCGACAGCATCAGATTCGCCATCGGCGAGTCTTCGCCGGTAAAACAGAGATGTTCCTTGACGAATTCAATATGTATGCCACGTTGTGTCAGTGTTTGCACGATACGGCGTAAATCATCAAGATTCCGTGCCAGGCGATCCATGCTATGCACAACTACGGTGTCGCCGGTGCGGGCGAAGTTCATCAGTGATTCCAATTGTGGACGCTTGACATCCTTACCCGATGCCTTGTCGGTGAAGGTGCGGTCAATCTGGACGCCTTCCAGTTGTCGTTCCGGGTTCTGCTCGAAGGTACTGACCCGGATGTATCCAATGCGCTGTTGACGCGGTAGCCAACGCTGATGATGGCATCAAGATTGTAATGCTGCATTTGATAAATTTTCCCGTCCCCGGCAGTACGTGCAAAATTTGCACATACTGAACTTTCCTCAAGCTCCCTCTCACGGAAGACATTCCGGAGGTGCTTAGTAATTACCGAACGCTCTCGGCCAAACAGTTCGGCCATCTGTTCCTGAGTCAGCCAAAGGCTCCCGCCTTCAAGCTGAACCGTAACGTGCCCGCCATCTGCCAGTTCATAAATGATTATTTCACTCACTTGCTCAAATCCCCTGAAAAGGTCAGGAAAGACTCTATTACCTTTCGCAAGATATGTCAATCAATGCAAAATTTGACTCTATTCTGACGTTCACTGCGCAAGGAATCTGATATCAGGATAGGGTATAGCTCATATTGACATTGCGAGCTAAAATACGTGTGGAACGGAATTTTCGGCGGTTCCGGCTTAGAACCCCAGGATGGTCTTTAAATGGGTGAGGTTCTTCAACACCCCAGGTTTTTTAAGAGGGTGAGTTATAAAATCTGGTTTTATGCCTCAGCATAAGAACTCTACAACCAAAACAAAATTAGCAAGCATAATAAACCAGGCACTGGCCCATCCTAACCGACGCATCCAGGCGGGGTTTACCAGACTTCCCATATAGCGAGAACTCGAAGAAAGCAACAGCAAAGACAGCATCGCAAACGGCAATTGCAGGCTTAAGAACACCTGCGAGCCCACCAAAAGACCGGTAATGCTTTGTTCGCCGAAATAACTGATGGTGATTAATGCCGGGATCAGCGCCAGTAAGCGGGTTATTAAACGACGTTTCCACGGTTTTAGCTGCAGGCCCAAGAAGCCGGTCATCACCACTTGACCGGCCAAGGTACCGGTTATCGTGGCGCTTTGTCCGGCTGTCAGCAGCATAATAGCAAACACCAGGCTAGCGATGCTGGTTCCCAATAGAGGTGTTAACAAATGATAGGCTTCACTCAAGTCCACGACATTAAAATGGCCGGCCTGGTGGAAAACGCTGGCTGCCAGAATGACAATTGCTGAATTGAGTAGCAAGGCGCCGCTGAGTAAGGCAATGGTATTAAGGGCGGCCAATGAGGCGGCTTCATGTTTATTGCTGCCCAGCCAGCGGCGTAAGACTAGATTGGAATGCAGGTAGAGGTTATGCGGCATCACGGTAGCGCCTATCACACCAATGGCGAGATAAAGCATTTTGGAATCGAGCACCAAAGATGTGCTGGGTGCAAAACCCCGCAAAATTTCTCGGAGGACGGGTTGGGCAAGCGCCAATTCATATAAAAAACCGCAGGCGATAATAAATAGAAAACTTGCAATTAAACGCTCCAATAACTGTGAGCCGCGCCGATCCAGCGCCAGAATCAAGAGGACGTCAAAAGCGGTAATTATTACGCCGATGGTGATAGGAATAAAAAAAAGCAGCTTCAGCGCAATGGCTGATCCGAGCACTTCAGCGAGATCGGTTGCGACAATGGCCAATTCTGCCATAATCCAGCCAGGCCAGACAAAGCGCGGCCAGGTAGTGCGTGATAGCTCAGCCAAATCCTTACCGGTGGCTATGCCCAGGCGGGCGCTCATCACTTGTAATAACATGGCGATCAAACTGGAAATCAGCACAATCGACAACAGGGTATAACCGGCATAGGAACCCCCGGCGATATCCGTTCCCCAATTTCCCGGATCGATATAGCCGACTGCCACGAGTGCGCCTGGACCGGCCAGGGTTAAGCCTCGCCACCAGGCCGTCGGTTTAGGCGGGGAGGTGACATCCGGCGAATTGGCATCGTTAATCGGCAGGAGCGAGGGAATAGGTCTTTGCAGCAAACCAGTCTCGGATGCGGTATCTCCTGCCAATTTTTGCGTATCTTTATCTGCCAAGGCTAGTCAGGCACTATGGGAGTTTCATGTTTTGGTATGTTGGCGAGCACTGATTCATCGACGTTGAGATGGGCTCGCACCAGTTCATGTGGCGTCAGCGACAGCCATTGCGCCAATGAGATGTCTTCAAAGTGATCGCTTCGGAATAACTCCAAAAATCGCAGAGTGGTCTTGCCGGTATTTTCGACATAATGTGGCATAAACTGAGGTACATAACCGACATCGCCCGCCTGATAATCGAACGTTCCGGCATTGCGTTCTGAGTTGAATACGGTCATCCGGGCTTGGCCGGAAAGATAATATTGAAATTCATCACCATTGGGATGCCAGTGCAGTTCGCGCATCCCGCCCGGTTCTATCTCGACCAGGGCAGCTGCTGTAGTTTTGCTGGCGGCGAAGTTGCGAGAATCAACGATACGTAGCAGGCCGCTTTTGGTGCGAACGGGTTCTTGGTCCAGCATTCGGTAGCTGAACCACTCGGGCACTGGGCCAGCGCCGGCGAGGCGATCGGCTGTCAAGGGGCCTGGTATGGCTGCTGGAAAAATATAGAGTTCCTTCTGGGGCAGGTGGGCAAAGGCGTTTTCATCGACGCCAAAATTCTTGGCCAGTATGTCTTTTGGCATATGCTGCAGAACTTCAGACAGCAAAATGGTTTTGTTTTCATCGAAATTGCCATCATTAAACACCAGCAGGAATTCACAACCCTCTTTTTCCAGCCCTTGGATTGAGTGGGGAATGCCGGCGGGGAAAAACCACAAATCGCCTTCGGCCACATCATCGGCAAAGGTGCGATAACTTTGATCAACGGCGGTAATGCGCGCTCGACCCTTGATCATATAAGCCCATTCCGATTCTTTATGCCAATGCAATTCGCGGATCGCGCCGGCTTCGAGTCGCATATTGACTGCCGCCATTTGAGTGGCAATTGGCAGTTCACGGACAGTAGTTTGACGTGCCCAACCACCATCCTCAATCCGATTATGGCTGTCGGCAAACGACCATTTTAAATTAGGCATGGTGCCGGCATCGGTTGGGGGTGGTATAAGCCCATCGGGATTTTGAGCTTCGCGGGCGGGATTTCTGGGGCCAAGGATGGATATATCTGGTTTAGCTTTACTGAGTGTGGCTTTGGGCCTTGGGTTTTGTGGGTTTTTTCGCTTCATAAAATCCTCCTTGATTAATGAAGAGCGGGTAGAACAATAGTAGGTGATTTTACCTTGATGTTCAACAAGGGGATTTTCGTTCGCCATAATTAATCTTTAAACCAATGGCGCATTATTTTTGATAAAGCGTCAAATGTATTATCATTGTGTCTTGGCCTATTTCTTTATTAACAATTTATTTGGAGGATTCATGTCTAAAATTAATGCCAATAACGTAAATCTATATTATGAATCATACGGTTCCGGCCAGCCGCTGGTATTTGTGACTGGGTTTTCCGGTGATCACACGGGATTCGATGGTATAGTGGAATATTTTTCTGATAAGTATCAAGTTATCCTATTTGATAATCGTGGCTGCGGACAATCCGACGCGCCTGACATGCCTTATACTATCGATATGATGGCAGATGATGCCTCTGCATTGTGTCAGGCCTTACAACTCGATCGCTGTAATTTTTTTGGGGTGTCCATGGGAGGCGCGATTGTACAAACATTGGCGCACAGACATCCCCAGCTCGTGCGCAAGGCAATCTTGTGCAACACTTTTACTAAAATTGATATTCGTTTTGCTCTAGCAGCCAAGGCTCGCCTAGAATTCATGCAGCTTGGGGGGTCTAATGAGGCTTTGCTGCAAAGTGTAATAGGATGGTGTGTTTCCAGCGCATTTCTTTCTTCACCCAATGGCCTTGAAAAAATAATGGAAGTTGCGCAAGCCAACCCATATCCTATGACGGAAGTAGGTTATCGCAATCAATTACCTGCTTTGTTAAATTTTGATTCGCAGTCCTGGCTGCATAGTATTCGTGCGCCCTGTCTGGTGATCGGTTCCGATCAAGATATGATTGTCAGCGAACAGCACATGCGTGACATGGCTGCTATTATCCCAAATGCGAGCTATTGTGGTTTTGCCGGTGCAGGGCATGTTCCATTTTGGGAGCAGCCAGAGCAGGTATGCCATGCGGTTTTAGAATTTTTGAGTAAGGAATAAGCTTGCTTTAGATTATAACTATCAAGTGTAACAAACATCTACAAGCCTCCTCTTTGAAAAGAGGGTGTGTTGGATGAAGGTGGAGAGGACGGAGGTTGTTTTTTTCTGTGGATAGGTGAACCACCTAACTTTGGGGCTATGGCGCCGAAAGAACGACTCAGCTTTTCATCTTTATTAACGCCTGCCCTCGGCAAAGGGTAATCCTTTAACTTAGCCTTTGCTTCTAGATTACCTAGCCCGGCTGCTCTTTTATAGCATTTCTCGGCCTGGTCTGCATTGCGTTGAACACCTATTCCCTTTTCATAACACATCCCCAGGTGGTGTAGCGTTACTGCATAAACCTTTATAGCTTTTGGATACGATTTCAAATGTTCTGGAAACAGTTCCACTGCCTCTAAGAAATTTTTAACAGCCTGATTAGGATCTTGATTAATCCCCATTCCATTTCCATAACATACCCCAAGGTAGTATTTTGCTTCTGCAAAATTTTGCGAAGCAGCTTCTTGAAACAATTTCATAGCTTCTGTAAAATCTTGTGAAACCCCCTCTCCAGCCAGGTAATAATACCCAAGGTCGTTTTGTGCGGGCGCATAGTTTTGCAAAGCAGCTTTTTGAAAACATTTCGCAGCTTCTATAAAATTTTGTGATTCGTGATAATGCTCCCCAAGCATATATTGCGCTTTTGCACTGCCTTGCTCAGCGGCTTTTCGAAACCAACTTTCCGCCTTTGCGGCATCTTTTGTGACACCCGTTCCGGTGCTATAATGTGACCCAAGATTAAGTTGCGCTTTTGCATCACCTTGCTCAGCAGCTTTTAGAAACCATTTTGTCCCCTCTACGGCATCTTCTTTTGTGACACCCTCACCGGTTGTATAACACACACCAAGGCAATATTGCGCTTTTACATGACCTTGCTCAGCAGCTTTTCGATACCATTTAACCCCCTCTGCGGCATCTTTTGTGACACCCTCTCCGAATATATAAGACCTCCCAAGATTATGTTGCGCTACTACATGACCTTGCTCAGCAGCTTTTCGCTGCCATTTCGCTGCCTTTTTGGTATTTTTTGTGACACCCTCTCCAGTTTCATAACACATCCAAAGCGTATATTGCGCATCTGCAATACCTTGCTCAGCGGCTTTTTGAAACCATTTAACCGCCTCTACGGCATCTTTTGTGACTCCCTTGCCGGTCGTATAACACACCCCAAGGCTATATTGCGCATGTGCATCACCGTGCTCAGCAGCTTTTCGAAACCATTTCGCCGCTTCTTGTACATTTTTTTGAACGCCTATTCCTTGATCATAATGCACGCCAAGATCGAATTGTGCTTCTGGAATACCTTGCTCAACAGCCTTCGACAACAATTTCACCCTTTTTGTTATAAATTCCAGTTTGGAGTCGCCAAGAATAGAAAAATAATTTGACGCGATATATTGTGCTTGCGGATAGTCAGTTTCCGCCATTAGCTCCAATTGCTCCAGCCAGTCGGGATCACTTTGTTGGTTTTTACATAACTCGGCTGCACGGTTCGATAAAGAAGTAGCGGTCTTGTCATCGTTAAGGTCGGTATGGGTCTCTGATAGGATGGTTTTTTGATCGAATGCGCCTGGTTTAGGAGTAGTAGCTGGGATAGTGTGGCCGGTTAACGGCGCGTTGGACGGTCTGTTGATTTTTGGTAAATGTATATTTGCTTTCACACTTAATAACTGAACGATGTCAGTTTTTTTCTCTTTTTCCGCCTGTTCCAATGCCTTTTGCCATTGCGGATAGAAGTCCGGCCGCGGTGTTTTTTTGAATTTTTTCGGAGTGATGAGATTAATAAAAAGGTCGACTATTTTTTTATTATTTAATTCAATAGCACGCTGGAGAGGCGATTGGCCAAGTGAGTTCGCCGTGGTAATCAAGGAATGTCCAAATGCAGAAACCAAACTCTCAATGATAGTTTTACTGTTTATTTCGTTTTCGTCACCCGCTATAGCTGCTGCATTGACTGCCTGGAGCAATACATTCGCTTTTCCTTGAGGGCTTTTAAATTTATTTTGAAGTTTCAGTTTGTTGACTAGCCCGTTTGCTTTTGTGCAGTCATACGATTGGATAGCATTTCTTAATTGCTGTACTGATATTTCTTCATGTTTGACTTCTTCCTTCTTTTCAACCGGCACATCTGGAATGAAAATCCTGATATCAGGAGAGGGTAAAGACTCCTCGGGTAACGCTACCATTTTAGGGGGGGGCGATTTTTTAGACTTAATTTCTATTTTTTTGCTTTTCCCAAGTGTGGGAGATGGGGCAAGAGGTTTTGATAAATCTTCCTTGAGCTGAACTTCCATCAATTTCAAGGTTTTTTCACGGGTCAGAACATTTTTTGGAACAGGGATACGAATAATCGCTGCCAATATCGGAAGCTCTTTTGACTTGCATAGATAATCGTCACGCCGGGCATTCTGCGCCAGGTGGCTTAGATGAAATATACCATCTACCTCCATGTTAAAGTATTTCCCCGTTTTTTTGTCGAAAATGATGTAATCAATCTCGGCATATCCCTTCTTGCGTACTTCTTCATCTGTTATCTCGTAGCGCGAGTTGAACCAATCTTGCTTTTTAAGATAAAGACCAAATTGATGTTGCAACGATTCTTCATCGATAGGCCGTTTTTCTTTCAGATAGTCGATGATAGGCTGTGTCAACGGTTTATGCGTCAAACAAAGATATTCAGCCACATTTTGTTTTACGATCCTTGTTTGGAGATCAGATAATTCTTTCTCTGTGTTCGGCTTTAAAAGTTCCTCGGCCAGCCATTCATGAAAAAGTTTAACCAGATTTTTGGTGGGTTTTAAATTAAGCCAACCAGCCTCGGCGGGCAACACCAAGGCGTATAGGGCAAGAGCCACATCTGAAATATTCATCCTGGGGTTATCGCTGATGCACTCTTTATCCAGGAGAGTAAGAATTTTGGAGATTTGCTCTCGAAGGATTGAATCTACTTTTTGTCCACCTGCCTGGAGGAGTTTACCCCCTGCCAGCAATAACTGGCAAAGGCTGGATCCCGGTTTATCGGGAGAGCGTAATGCTAAATCCAGCATTGTCTGTAAATCCTTAAGGTTAATTGGTTTTGAAATTGTCGGTAAATCCTTAAGGTTAATTGGTTTTGAAACGGAAGAAAGCAAAAGCATATTGATCAGCGGGACGATATAGGCAATGTGGTTGGCAATGTGCGCCCGAATAGTAATTTCGGCTGTTTTTTTCGCAGAACCCCCAATTTTCGTATCCTTACCCTTTTTCTCATTTTGAGGGTCGCAGGCAAGTAAAGCACTTAATATATTTACGTCAATGTTACGGATACCCCACACGCCCTGATAATCTATCAATGTCCGTAAGCCCTTTAGTCCATCTCGAATTTCTTCAAGACTACCGGATTTTAATAATCCCTTTAATAGGTTATTAATGGTGTCGGCTTTGAAGGGTCGTATAAAATAATAATTTTCCGCCAGATTGGCAAAACCCATGAGTAATTGACTGGCGTTCGTTACTGTGGGTGCTGCGATCAATACTTCTTCCACCCAGGCGAGCCAGTCTTTCCATATAGCCGAAGGCACTTGGCTAACGGGGGTTTTATTTGTTGAGTTTAATTTTTCATTTAATAAATTTATGAGCCATCCGATAAATTTCGGAATGTCGTCAATAGAAACAGTTTGTAGCTGGGAAGGGTTTTTTAAATGATCTTTCAAATTGATCAAGGTGGCGTTTAAGGCTGCTAAAGGGTCTGGTTGTTTATTTAACCAGTTTTTATAATTTTGAGAATTAGAAATCCATTCCTTTATCTGAGAAAGTTCAATTTTTTGAAAAGTAATTTTTTCGTATTTAACTTCTTGAGTTTGCATAACATGACCTTTGGTATAATAAACGTAACGGTAACTATTCAGCACATTCGAGAATTGTCATTCCCGCTTTACAGAACTATCCAAGAATGATGGACTTTCAAGCGGGAACCTATTGCCTACCTTTCCATTAAAACTGCCAGGTGCAGTTAACAATTGGGTTATAGGTTCCCGCCTGAAAAGATCAACACGTTCGCTCCAAATTGTGCCAGCGGGAATGACATTTTCCTGAATTTGGTGAATGGTTACAAATTATTTAAGTCTATCGACTAATTCTTAAAGATTTATTAATCATCAGGTGAACGCGTAAGGTTTAATGAATGCTTAGATGGTGCTAATATAGCTCATTAACTTATCTCCAGCTATATTTCTCCTCTTGTTAATCTTGCCTGCGCTTGTCCTGTCATCCTTCACCGCGTTCAGGATGACAGCCCCAGCTCAGGACGACAGCTTGTTCAGGATACAGGGCAGACCGGAGGGATGGGGTAGTGTAGCAACAACTATCCCAAGCACTCACTATGCGGTAAATCAAATCATTATGACCCTAAAAAATAACTATTATTGAGATAATTATGGAAAACAAAACAAAACCCCCTTCAAAAAACCCCCTAATCCCACGGCAAAATTCTCTGACCAAAGTATTGAATCTATTTAATCTTGCAGAACACGAGAACTCTGCAGAGGAGGCTCTTGCTGAGTTCAAAGACTACACAACACAATTAAAAAAGGATGGGAAGGAATTTATAGAAAACTTAAAAGAGTTATCTCCCGTAAAATTAAATTTTAACAGACTACGTGCATCAGCAGCTTCGACGGCAGAAATAACTTTTAGTGTAATTAACCAAATACAAATACCCACGGATGAATCTATCACAAAATGGGTTAGTATAAATAATGACCTTGAAGAATTCCTAAAATCCTTCAACTCACAAGTTCTTGAAGGATTAGACCTTCAATATCAACAAATTGAAGAAAATCACAAAGAATTAGAACCATTACTGCCCAAAACTGAATTATACGGACATTATCTCCCTCCAGAATTAGCTCAGGTTGATAGCGCTAACTTGTCAAAAATCAACATGGTAAAAGATCAATACAACGAACTCATAGGTTTCATACAAAAAAGCCCGCTGGAATATAAAATACAAAACGATAAAATTATAAATATTAAAAATAAATTAGCGCAGCTCGATATTTCTACATCCAATCAGAAAGATTTAAAAGATGAGAAAGAAGAAGATTTAAAATATGAGAAAAAAGTTCATTCATTAGGAAAACATAAAATCCACGCTGCTGATTCTGATATTCCTGAAAAGGACAATCTACCTCAATTTATAAAAAAAACCAACGAATTATATGCTGATATAGTTGCAGCACAAAAAGAATTTTGGAAAGCTTTAAAAGGATTTCCAAATCAATTATCAGCTCCTCCAGATTTAAGAAAAGCAATTGAATCACTAAGAAAGCTCAACCAAAATATTCAGCAACTAATAATTTACCCAGACCCGGAAAATATCAACCTGACAAAATATAAGAAAATCATCACAAATTCTACAAATAACTTTAAACAAATTGAAGAATTATTGTCTTATAGGTATAAAACAATCAGGGATAATTATTTAAATATTTTTGGCTCATCATCAACAGATGAGGATATATTAAAGTTAATAAAAGAATGCCATGTTATTAAGGATTTTATTGAAAAATTTCCGTGTACAGTACAACAAAATCGCATGACCATGTTGGAGGGTATGATTAAAGATCTTAATTTAAAAATAGAAAATTCTAAAAAATTAACACTTGATTCCTCAAAAAAATCATCTCCGGAGGATTCTAAGCTTTCCACGAATTCAAATAGATTTTCATATAACGATAATAGTTTAGTTGCCACCGCAGCACCTACTTCTGAGGCCACTCCAGAAAAAGCAAAAAATTTATTGGAAATTACTAAAAGTTAAGTTTCGTGAGTACACGCCACTAAGCAAGAGCAGCGGTATCTGGCGCATCTGAAATAAAAAAGGAGAAAAGCCAATGAATCATCGTAAAAAAAATAGAGATAATTTAAGTGTATCTTCGATCCAATCGGTCAATATGCCCATTAATTTATTTCCCATTGAAAATTACAATCAGGATGTTAATCATTGGTTACCCTCAGACGCGCCAGATTATAAAACCCATTTAGTATCTGAAGAATACCAACGCCAACGGCTAAAAGATTTATATCGTCACGTTTATTCTACAGAGCAAGATGGTTTGTCACCATGGAGTGAAACATACGTTAATGCTTATCTAAGTAGAGATCCCAGTATTCTTGCAGTACAACAACAAGCTATCAGTGATTTTGGTCCGCAAACAGATTCAAATAAAGTCGGCTATGGCGAAAATTTTCGTCCCTATGTGCCAACCTGGATTCAAGCTATTTCTGACAATATGAACCTGGAGCAATTCGCGGAACCGATGTATTTTAATGCGGGGCAACGCAGTATTGTTGTGCAAAATACCTATGCGCGCCTATTGCCCACGAATGAGCCCCATTTTTATCGTTTTACTCTACCCGGGCAAGGTTTCCCATTTGATAACTTGCAACAGTCTGCAATATGGATAGCAACGCCAGTATATCTGCTGGGCACAACCCAGGATGGGGCTTGGTCATTGGTATTGACATCAAGTTTTACTGCGTGGGTAGTAACCGATGCCATTGCCAAAGTTACTGCAGATTTTATTAATAATTGGAATGCACAGGTGCGTGAAAATCTATTAGTAATAACAAGCACACAAGTGCCGGTGGTAAATGCTGACAGCAAACATTTTCAATTTAGTGCTTATGTGGGTACGTTACTGCCGCTTGCGAATGAATCTGAGAGCTCATTTGCTGTTTTGATTCCTTTAAAAGACGCTAATGGTCAAGCTCAATTAAGCACGGCACTGGTCAATGCCGCAGATGCTGGCATAACCCCGCTTCCAGCGACTCGTGAAACGTTCGCTAAATTATTTCGCAATTTACAGAACCGTCCTTATGGTTGGGGTGGAAATTATTTTTATAACGACTGCTCACAAGAAATTCAAAGTCTATTTGCAGTTTTAGGCATTTGGTTGCCTCGTGATTCACGGTTGCAAGGACAAGTCGAACCCATGGTAGATTTAAGTAGCAAAAAAATGCAGGAGCGTCTGGACTATTTACATCTACAAGGACATCCCTTGATGACTATGGTTTATATTAAGGGTCATGTGTTTCTATATCTAGGAAATTACCAAGAACCAAGCATAGATCCCCAACCCATTATTATGACCTATCAAAATATTTGGGGATTAGTGCCTCATGATGGCGGTGGCCGTAGCGTAATCGGAGGTGCGGCATTTTTACCCTTATTGCCTCAATACAAGGAAGATCTCACCTTAAATTCATTGGCCAATAGCAAGTTTTTCAAGCTCATTTACCTGGATCAACATCCTAAGGCTCTGTAAAACAATAACTTATTATTGTACAGAGCTTAAGAAAAAACAACTCTACTTCGATTGCTGGTTTCTTTTGGCGATTAAAAGTAGCCATATAATACACATCAAAATAATAGTCAGCAAAAACATGACCGGTAATTTGACGATGGGTGAGCCAGGCAAAAATGCCAAAATACATGTGCCTAACATCACCATGCCCACATTAATAAAATTCATCATGGCTGATGCATTCGCCTTGTCTTCGGCAGTTGCGGTAGCAATGCTGGCACCACTTCCGACCACCAGGCAATTTCCAAACATTAAAATAAAACCACATAAAATCAGGATAGTTAAATTAATCGCGCCAAGATAAAAAAACAATGCGAGTAATAGTGCTGAAATCGCATTAATAATTAACCCCGCCCTCATCAAGCTCTTTGCAGATAATATTGAAGATAATGGAGCGGAAACGATAGACCCTAGTGCGGTGCCTAGAAAAGGAATGAGCCCAACTAGGCCATAGCTCTGTGGCGATAGTTGTAAATAGGTGATGGCGATAAAGGGGCTGCTGGCGACATAAAGATAAACACATACCCCAGATAATCCAAAGAAAAGAGTGGTATTAATGAGTTGCTTGTTTTTTATAGCAACACTGTAATTGTGAATGATTTGACCAAAATGCAAAGCATTTGCCTTGAGTTCTTTTGCTGTTTCTGCAAGTCGTGCGGCTGGGATAATTAGCAATAAGCCATAAATTAGCAGAAAATAAAAGCAGCTAATCCAATGAAAATGGGTCACCAGCACGCCGCCAATAAATGTCGCTATACCCGGTACAATAGCAAAAGCAAGCATGAGATAAGCCACAATGCGACGTGCCTGCTCAGGATAATAATGATCGCCGATGATGGTAAAAGAAATAGCAAGTCCCGCACTCGATCCTAACGCTTCGAGCATACGACCAATAATGAGCGCAGTAAAAGAGTGCAGCGGTTCTGAACCAATACTGATCAACGACCCCAGTGTCGCTATCGCAATGCCTATAAAAAATGCAGGTTTTCTACCAAAGCGATTAGCTAATGGCCCATAGATAAGTTGTCCGATGGCATAGCCCAATAAAAATAAAGTAATGGTTAGTTGGCTATGCCCTTGTGAAATATGAAAATATTGGGCTATTTCTGGTAAGGCAGGCGCAAAAATAATTGCACCCATTGAGGCGAAAGAACTCATCACAATCAAAATGAGTATGTGTGGTTCTTTTTGGTTTAGTCGGTGCTGATGGATGGGTTTTATATTCATGGTTAGTGCTTATCAATTAATAAAATAAAAATTTATAACTTTTTTAGTGCCTCAATCAGCGCTTGAATGGATTTCTCATTACGCTTACAAAATGTCCACTGTCCTTTACGTTCGGTGGTAATTAATCCAGCCTGTTGCAACAATGCCAAATATTGTGAAACAGTGGATTGTGACAACCCGACTTTTTGCTCAATTAAACCGACACAAACACCGTCTTTTTCAACGTCAGATTGCAATGAGGAAAAATGTTTGCCCGGATTTTTGAGCCACAGCAAAATCTTAAGGCGTTTTTCATTGGATAGTGCTTTGAGGATAGGAATAATATTCATGATGAGCAACATCATATCGTATTTTTGCGATATGTCAATATGGTGTATAAGTGCTATTCAGAGATAATACTCATTGAGGATAGGTGCGCCCCCGCAAGGGGGAGGAGATTATACTGCCGAGAATTAGGCTGGCACTGTATCCCCTCTCCCGCAAGGGGCATTGTTGAATAATTCGCTACCATTTTTTTAAAAGCACTGTATCCCCTCTCCCCTTGCGGGAGAGGGTTAGGGAGAGGTAAGGCGCGGCACCTATCCTCACAGCGCACAACACAACCCCCCCAAGACGCGAACGATCTATGCCGCTATATTAAGGATTAATGGTGTCAGCGCTACCTCATCATAAAATTGTGAAAAGAAATTATCTTTTCATTATCTAATGAAAAATCAAATAATGTATTCACGATAGCATAACTATAAATTTTCCTGCCTTTTAATTTCTTAGCAGGCAGCAGCCTGAGATGATTCCTGTAATGCGGCACTATTTACAGACTTTTGATGAAAGTTTGGATGCAAGTGATGCTACTAATAATTTATCAACTACGGTTGAGCTCAAACATAGCGCAGATTCATAAAGAGAGCGAACTAACTTAGTCAGGACGCACAAAAGTTTAAATAACCAGGCATGGCATAATCAGCCACTTACAGTCGCATGGTGTCCATAGTCCTGGTATTGTTTTTCGCGAAAAAAATTTATTTGATCATGGAACACTATGCAACTTCAAATTTTCTTTTTTTCAATTATTACAGCCCTTAAGTATTTCAGTTTTGGCCTATTCCTATAATCTTTTAAAGTTTGCTGAATAAAGTAGCCTGTGGAGACTCCTGTAAGCCGCATATTGTTTTTTTGTTAGCTTCTTTAAACAGGCGAGATTTACCGGCAGGTAAGGTTCTTAATTTAACGTGCCACTCGTCAGGACTCAAAACTAAATGGCTTTCGCTTCTGGACAGAAAGGATGTGCGTCTTGTTGCTAATTCTTCTTTAGCAATTTGGACGGCGTGTTCAGGACGCGTAATTTGGGCAAGCTTAAAGATCATAGATCTAGGCAACAGAATTTCAGGATAATCCCCAAAGCCATTTTTATAAAGTTCGCGCGCATGCGCTACTGGCAGTTTAAAAACTAAATCTAGCAAGAAATTTAACTGATTGACTTCGTTTTTGGCGTTAACATCCACAAAATAAAAACAATTTTCTGTTCCTAAAGCCCGTAAGTAGAGAGCTACTGGCAAAAGTGACTCTAATCCTTTAGGCGCATGTGTAAAATCCTGATTATCGATACAAAAGCTTTTATTAAGCATGCCAGTCTTTTGACCCAAAGGGATTTTAGCAAAAAAACCGCCAGTTATAGCTAAAGGGGAAAGATCACAGTGATTATGGCTGGCAGAAGCGCTTCCCACTATCAATTGGCCATTAGGATTAATAACGAAGCGACACATAGTATCTTGCTTACCTGAATCCAAATCGCGTAAAAGATTGTGCAAATCGTTTGGAGTATTAATCATGTAAGTCAATAAGAAGCCTACGTCACCGTTATAATTATTTTTATAAATAATTCTCGGTTTATTAAGAAGTGTTAATGTAGGTTTATTCTCTAATTTGTAAACAGTCATAAATATAATCTCACCTATATAAGTCTAGCGTTTTCCTTTAAACGAATTTTGTTATATTTTTTGAGAAAGATTACACTGTTTATATTAAATTAATATTATGAGAGAAATTTATTTCGAATCTCGAATTGGTCTGATAAGCAGTGGCTGTTACCAGCCACCGCTCCTCTAATAATGTGGAGCTCCACATTATTAGAGGAGACCGTCGCAGTAATGCGACGGGCTTACTCGACCCCTCCTTTCCCAGCCCATTGTACGGATTTTGGCACTTTGGCTTAAGGTAGCGCCATTGGGGTTATAGTGCTTAATCCAATGCGATTGCCATGGCTATGTTGCCCCCAGGGTCTTAGCTTTGTTTTCATCCACTTCTGACTGCTTACTTAGGGTTATGCTGGCGGTCCGCGCCAGGGGAGTTTGAGTTTGGTCTGAATTAATCCTGCTTGAAGATGAGACCAAAGATGAAGCGCTCGAAGGGATGGATGAAGAAGGATTAGACGAACTCGAGGAAAAAAAGCCTGGCAAATCAGCTATGCCAAGTTTCTCTGGTTTTTGCTCTGGAATTACCCTTTTTTCTTCTCCAACATGATCATATTCAACGATGTGAGATACAATACGATTATCATTCACAACCTCTTTCAAAATCCCAGCTAACCCTGGCCCTCGAGTTAAGGTTGGCACATAGCCCCCTTCATTGTCGAAATTTTTTAAGTTGGGATAAAGTGAAGTCATTTCCTCTTCAAACGGATTATTTTTTTCTTTAATTTTTTCATATTTATCTTCAAATAAAGTTATATGACTCTTAGGTGGGTTGAAGTCCTCTATCGCCGGTTCATAGCCTTGAGCCGCAGACAGAGCATACCATTTATTTGCTTTTTCAATATCCTCACCAACACCAAGACCTTCTGCATAGCACCGACCCATTAGGTATTGGGCATGCTTATCTCCGTTCTCGGCAATTTCAGCATAACGCCAAGGAATTTGTTCAATCGCTGGGCTTAAAGCTGATTTAATTGATTCATCCGAACAACAGTCGCTCAATCTGAAGAAAGCCTTAAGGTTACCTAGTAAAGCCGCCTGCAAATACCAACGGGCTGCTTCGAGTGGATCTTTTTTTACACCCAAACCCATACTATAACAGTACCCTAATTCAAGCTGGGCTATATGATCACCTTGCAGTGCGGCTTCTTTATACCATCGCGCAGATTCATAGCAGAGAACATTTGGGTCTGCATTTAATATTGCTCCACTTCGCAAATTGCTAGCCAACACGTGCTGAGCCAAACAATCCCCTCCAACCGCAGCAGCAGAAATAAACACCCATGCTCGAACTTCCTGTTTATGGGTTAAATAGTACATGCCTAATTCACATTGGGCATCCGCCCTTCCTTGTCTTGCCTTTTTCTCCAATTCTTGAATTTCTTGCGTTATATTACTTTTTTTTTCTTCCATTTCTGCACCTCATTTAGTTTTTGTAGCGACTCTTTTTTCGTGACCGCAATGTTATAGCTATATTTTAACGATTTCAATCTGAGTAATTATATCGGGGGGCGTATCATGCCAAATGGCGGTATGCTTGACGCCTATTCGCTTGTAGGAATCACCCAGGGGTCAAGTCTTGGGTGCGCCGTAGCAAAGCTACAATAAAGATGGCGGAAGGCCCGCCGTGATCTGCTTGCAGGAGTCGGTCACAAACCAACTTAAGCTGCTGTTCAAGGAAAACGGTAGTGAGCGTTAAGTAAAGCCAGCGGAAAACTGGCGAGGTAGGGGTTAGGAAGGTGAATAAAACTGAACCATTGTTGAAGCGTCGTTAGACCTAAGTAACGTCAAAATCAAAATCTTCCAGATATTTTGGGACAAACATACAGGCAACCTGCTTACTGAGTATGTGGCGTTCGGCGTAGAGATGGCACGAGCCTAACCTGGGCTTTAATGTGGAACTGCGGGAAGCAGTTATCTGGATGCAAAAAAGAGAAACTCAAGGGGTAAAATCTCAAGAGTGAGAGTATCGATGCCAGAAACTGTGACGGAGCTGTTCGTAGTAGTGATGAAACTCCTGTAATGGGAGTGGAGCGAAGGGGCAGCGTTAAATGTGGTTGTCAATTTCGGAACTTGAAAAGAGGATAAGAAGTGGATAAACCAAAACCATTTGTAATATCAAAGAGGTTAGTATGGGAGGCTTATCAACGAGTCAAAGAGAACAAAGGTGGTGCTGGAATAGACCGAGAATCCTTGCTCGACTTTGATAAGAAACTGAGTAAGAACCTATACAAAATCTGGAACAGACTCAGCTCAGGCAGCTATTTTCCGCCAGCTGTGAGAGGGGTAGAAATCCCTAAGAAGCAGGGAGGAACAAGACTGCTTGGAGTGCCGACTGTATCGGATAGAATAGCGCAAATGACGATCAAGCTGATGTTTGAACCATTAGTAGAGCCACACTTTTTGGAAGACTCATATGGATACAGACCGAACAAATCGGCGCTGGATGCTATAGGGGTCACACGAAAGCGGTGCTGGAGTTACGACTGGCTCATAGAGTTTGATATAAAAGGGCTATTTGACAACATAGACCATGATCTGTTGATGAAAGCGGTGCGTCAACATACCGACAATAAATGTATATTATTGTATTTAGAGCGATGGATAAAAGCCCCCGTGGAGTTGCCGGACGGAACTGTCAAAAGCAGGGATACCGGAACACCCCAGGGCGGGGTCATTAGTCCGCTGCTAAGTAATTTATATTTGCACTACGTTTTTGATGTATGGATGACAAAGTATCATCCAGAATCACTGTGGTGTCGATATGCTGATGATGGAATCTGCCATTGTAAAACCAAAGAACAGGCTGAGACTTTGTTAAGTGAGCTTGAACAGCGGTTTAGGGAATGCAAGCTTGAAATACATCCAGAGAAAACAAAGATAGTGTACTGCAAAGATGGCGGTCGAAAGGAAGCCTATACTGGCAATACAAGCTTTGAATTTCTGGGATATGAATTTCGAGTAAGGAGAGCAGAAAACAGGAAGACAAAAGAAATATTTGGAAGTTTTCTACCAGCAATAAGTCCAAAAGCAGAAAAAGCCATTACACAGGAAATTAGGGAGCTGAATGTAAGGAACAAAAGCAACCTAAGTCTGCAAGAACTGGCGAAGTGGCTCAATCCAAAGATACAAGGGTGGATTAACTATTATGGAAAATTCACCAAATCAGCGCTAAATAAAGTATTCCAGAGATTTAACCGAACGCTCACAATGTGGAGTATGAGGAAATATGCGAAGCTGGCGAACCGGAAAACCTACGCAACGAGGTGTATGGCGGAGTTTGCGGTGAAACATAAGAGTCTATTCGCGCATTGGAGAATAGGTATTACAACTGTGTCCATTTAATGGGAGCCGTATAACACGAGAGTGTTAAGTACGGTTCTGCGAGGGGCCAGAGGGGCAGTTCCGCTGGTCTACTCACCCTTTTGACATTGACAGGATTATTTTGAAAAAAATTGAAACGGGTTGACATTTAAATATTGTATAAATTATTATTGGTTCGTGATATGTGTTCACTTTCAGATTAGTAAGTATGCATCCGAACATGGAAAGGGAAATGGAAAGACTGGGCAGCATGTCCAGCTATATCGTCGCTTTGCAAGCAGCAGTCATTCTATTCGCCACCTTAACTTCAGGTGTATTTGAGAATTTATCCAACAAAAACATGAAGCTGCTCTCTGATTTCGCTCGCGTTTTCGCTACACTTCTCCCCGTTTTATATTGGCTAAGTACTGGTTCACTACCCATCTCAGTGATTGCTGTTGTTATACTCGAAGCGTTTGAAATTTAGGTGTCAGAGTAGTTGAGTACGTCGTTCCTTCTTTACCGAATTATCCTAAAATATCAGCCTATCAAGCAGGAATCTAGTGCTCACCTTTCCAACGGAACGCACAAATGCCAGTCATAACTGTTTATTGCTATTTCACTTTATTTGAAAATTAGGCACTGGATCCCCGCTTGATAGGCTGATATTTTAGGATAATTCGGTAAAGCGGGGACGACGTACTCTAATTCTGGCGGCTAAAAAAATGTGTGCATCCGATAGCTCTATAAGAAGAAAGATAATTTAATGTCCACCAATTTGGTTGCGGGAAATGATTGGTAATGAACAAATGGCTCGTGATTTAAATAAAGAGGAGTAGTTAAAAATTGGAACGGGTCGAACCAGATTGAAAATTGCCGGATCTAATAAAGCTGCTCTTCTGTGATGACCATCAGCCAATAAGAGAGCTTTACTCAGAGTTGGCTGCGGAATATTTTCGTAAGCTACAGAAAAAAAATGGTTATTGTCGTAATAACTAAAATTGTTTGACAGTGTATTCGATTTAATTACTTGTAGCTCATCAGTTAAACAGAGCAGGGGGGACTGAAGGTTAGCATCTATTTCAATCTCATATGCCAGATGTTTTAATTTTTCCTCGATAATAATCTCGTGTGGATTTATTAAATAAAAATCAGCCAAAGACTGAATGAAGATCAAATAGCCTTCTAAAATTTCCGCATCGCTTTTAACTTGTACAAAATAAATTTTTCCTTTCATATAGAAATATCACCAAAAAAAATCACGCAAAGTAAATCCCAGTTTGTTTTTATTAATTAGGAGGTAAATAAAAATGATTACCATTATAGCAAATTAATAAATTTATTTTAATATGGTATCAGATGGCATTATATACCTGTTCCACTTAGGATTTCGGTGTTAGAGCAGCCCATCTTGCACTAATCTTCGTCCGATCTTCAATCGTAAAAACTCGAAATAAGAATAACTATTCCTGCGTTTTTACTCAATCAGATCGAACAAATCTCAGCACAAGCTGGACTACTCCAACACCGAAATCCTAAGTGGAACGGGTATAGATAATTTGTTTGCAATATTCTGCGGGACCCGGGTTCCGGCGCAAGATGAAGTTGATTCAGAAACGTGCGTATGGATTTAGAAATTTTGAAAACTACCGATTACGAGTAATACTGACTCCCCCAGCAGGACTCGAACCCGCGATCCAATGATTAACAGTCCTGGTCGGGCTAAAAATTGAGAACAAGCAGCAATTAATACAGCAATTAAATCAATGTCTTATAAATATTGCTGTATTGACACTTGTTGCTAAAAGCTGCCATTATTTGCTTATGAATTCCCCAAGAGTGCCCCACGAAGCTATTAAATACTAGGTTTAGTCACCACCTACTTTTGATTTATTCTTTTCTTAAAGGTATAAACATGAGCTAAATATTTTTTTATCAGAATGATCGTGGTACTTTTTGAAGTACGCTTAGACCAAGATAGTGTATGGCTAACGCAAAAACAACTAGTAGATTTTACTTGATACTTTAACTGGCAATATAGGTCTTCATCTAAAAAATATCTTCTTAGACTAAGAACTCACCGAAATGGCAAATACCGAGGAAATCTCGGTAGTTCAAACCGATATTGATGTGGAAATGGCAGATGAAAATAGGGTGCGAGTTATATTTAAAACAACTTATTGATTGGGTATTACAACATCCAAAAGCATGCTTAATAGGCTCGACTGGGTTACTCACGATGGTTTATAGATTCCAATGATTTTTTAATATCTTCAAAAAATCATTGTTCAACAGTTTTTCGCCTAATAATTTTGGAGTTCTATGTATCACAAAATAAACCAAGGACAAGCGTATGGCCTCTAGTAAGGCTGAGAGAAGAAAAGAAGGTTGGATTTTCAACCATATGAAGCTATAGAAACAGGCATGGAATTGGGATTTTAGGTCAAATTAAATTTTATCTAAATTCAATCATTATAAGGGTAAGCGAGGATGATAAGATTAGTTATTATCGATGAAGACCATCAATTTTGTATAGGGATAAAGAAATTATTGGCCGAAACAAAATTAGAGATAATAGGAGAGGCAACTAACTGGAAAGAAGGTGCCGAACTAATTAAAAATCAAAAACCAGATATAGTTATTCTGGATGTTAATTTTTCTGATGCATCCGGGATACACATTAGTGAATTTATTCATCGGAATTATCCTACTACTAAAAGTATTTTTCTAACAAATACAAGAAATTTATTGACATTAAGCCGATTACTTCAAACTCCTACATGCGGATTATTGCTAAAGTCTTCAATTTATTTTTTAATTGAAGCAATTAGAACAGTGTATAGTGGGAAAAAATATATCCAACCTGATTTATCTTTTGAAATTATAAAATACCAGTATCAAAGAACTACACAAAATATTAATAAACTTACTTCCAAAGAATATGATGTCTTAAAGATGATAGCGCTTGGAATTGATCTGGAAAAAATAGCAGAAAAATGTTTTATAAGCTCTAAAACAGTATCAAATATCAAATCCAACTCAATGAAAAAATTGGGTATAAAATCACTAGATCAGATACGAAAATTATTTTCTTAATTATAGTATTATACTAACTCTTCTTTTTTAAATCCTAGATCTTCTATTTTCCTTAACCAAACAAACCAAAATCTCCGTAATTTCAACAGGTTAAATTAAAATATCCTAAGAATATTGTTAATTTGTGTTGGTCTCAGGAAAAAATTTAACTTTCCAAATGTAACAATATTCTCTATTTCGTTGAAAGGAAAAAAACGATTAATGCAGTTTATTAATCGTTTCAGAATACATTCTGCTAATAACTATTTACCATCGGAAGGGTATGAGAGATAGCAAAAAGTTGTTTAATCAATGTGTTCTGAAAAATATTGTCAGATCAGAGCTCAACCAAAGATGATCTGGTGAAGTAATACATTTTTAGCGCGAATGAAAAGGCAATGTTGCAAATGTAAAAAATAGAAAAATTCTAATTGTGCTTCGACATATGCTCTATTCAAGCGGAAAAAATAATTGATTCATGACCCTATTTAATTGACTTATCATTGTTTGAGTAATGTAAATGAACTATAAACCGTATAATCGTAATTCTATCCAGAAAACCACTCAATGGCAGAACATACCTGAGGAGTTTCGTGAAGCACTTTTGGTTGTATCCTGTGTTTTGCCATTTCGAACTAATCAATACGTTATAGACGAACTCATTAATTGGGACAATATCCCTAACGATCCAATGTATCGACTTACTTTTCTTCACAGGGATATGTTAGATCCACAGGAATATAAGCATCTTCTGGATTTGATTTTAAATAAAAAATCAGAAAAGGAAATTGAAAAAACAGCAAATGCTATCCGAATGCGTATGAACCCCCATCCTGCAGGACAGAAAACACATAATGTGCCAACGTTAAATGGGATGCCAACACAAGGCATTCAGCATAAATATAAAGAGACGGTACTGTTCTTTCCAAGTGCTGGTCAAATCTGTCATGCTTATTGTACATTTTGTTTTCGTTGGCCGCAGTTTGTTAATATGGAGGGCTTAAAATTTAGTTCAAAAGACTCAAATGAATTAGTCGCCTATCTCAAACAACATAAAGAGGTTACCGATATATTGATTACAGGCGGTGATCCATTAGTGATGAATACAAAATCTCTTGCGAGTTATATTGAACCACTATTAGTTCCTGAGCTAGAACATATTCAAAATATTAGAATCGGTACAAAATCAGTTTCATATTGGCCACAGCGATTTGTGACTGACAAAGATGCAGATGATCTTCTTTACCTTTTTGAGAAAGTAATAACCCATGGAAAAAGCCTAGCAATCATGGGGCATTATAATCATCCAGTTGAAATAAATTCTGAAATTGCGCAAAAAGCCATTAAACGAATTTTATTATCTGGTGCAACATTGCGCATGCAAGCCCCATTGATCCGTCATGTTAACGAAAACCCTGAAGACTGGGCCAATCTTTGGTCAACTGGTGTTAGACTAGGCGCTATTCCATACTATATGTTTGTTGAACGTGATACAGGGCCTAGCCACTATTTCCAACTACCCTTGGTAAGGGCATACGAAATATTTCAATCTGCTTATCAAATAGTATCAGGTTTGGCACGTACTGTACGTGGCCCATCAATGAGTGCATTTCCTGGCAAGGTACTAATTGACGGTATTGCGAATATATATGGAGAAAAAGTATTCGCACTACAATTTTTGCAAGCACGCAATCCTGAGTGGGTGCGTAAGCCATTTTATGCTAAGTTCGATGCAACAGCTACTTGGCTTGATGGTTTAGTACCTGCTTTTGGCGAGCAGAAATTCTTTTTTGAAAAATAAGAAAAATAAACATAATAAATAAGTGGACTGAGATTATATGTCGTTACTAATCTAGGAGAGCAGTGAGTTGCAACAATCAAGCCAAACCTATGAGGTATATGCATTACGCTATGCCACACATCAAGAACGAAGGTCCAGAGAGAATTTTATACACCACGACATACATGACTTACCAATGCCGCTCGATTTTTATATATGGGTAATTCGTAATAAAGATCAGACAATTGTCGTTGATACTGGATTCAACTTAAATATGGCTCTGAAACGGCACAGAAATCTGCTTCATTCACCAATTGAAATGCTTGAAAAAATAGGTGTTGATGTGCTTGATGTTAATAATGTTATTATTACTCATATGCATTATGACCATGCCGGCAATCTTGATTTATTTCCTAATGCAATATTTCATGTACAAGAGGCAGAAATGGCATATTGTACTGGAAGTTGTATGACTCATGATGTATTACGTAAACCGTATGAAGTTGAAAACATTGTTACCACAATCAAACATTTATTCAACAAACGTTTATGTTTGTATAAGGGGGATAGTGAAATTGCTCCGGGTGTTACAATTCATTTAATCGGTGGACATACAGTAGGTCTTCAAGTAGTGCGGGTTCAAACTAAACGCGGGTGGATTGTGCTTGCTAGCGATGCTATTCATTACTGGTCTAATTATTATAATAACAATCCATTTCCCATCGTGGTTGACGTTGCCAAAATGTTAGATGGGTATAAATCCATAGAAAAATTGGCGGATGGGAAAACCCATGTTATTCCTGGCCATGACCCAATGGTTATCGCAGAGTTCCCATCCTGGCCAGGGCAATCGGACATAGTACTTTTACACGAGAAAACCATCGATAAATATTTATTTAATAATCCGGAGATTTAAATGATGAAAACCAAACAATATCAAAGAATATTTATCTTCGTGGTTTCAACTTATTTTATGTGTGTTATGAATCAAGATGTTTTAGCAAATACCAAGTTAAGTTATTCTGACCCCCTCGCATGGCCTAATCCATGCAAAATAGAGAACCAAGAAACTAGCACTACCAGCTCAGAGCGTATGCCACCACTCTCAACTCAGCAAATGACTGAATCACAGAAAATTGCTGCTAGTACATTGGCCTCTGGCCCCAGGGGATGTATATTTGGTCCTTTTTCAGTGCTGTTACGCAGTCCAGAGTTTCTTAACCGCGCACAAATTCTTGGGGAGTACTTGCGATTCCATAGCGCTTTACCAGCGCATTTAAGGGAAATGACTATGCTTATCGTTGGCAAAGAGTGGAATCAACCGTACATCTGGTATATACATGAACCAATAGCCTTAAAAGCAGGTGTTCCATTAGCGATTATTACAGCTATTGCGCAAGGCAAGCGTCCAGTCCATATGAAAAAGGACGAGTCAGCAGTATATGATTTTTCAATGGAGTTATTGCGCGATCATGCTGTAAGTGACCAAACTTATAAAGCAGTAAAAGATCTATTTGGTGAACAGGGGGTTATTGATCTTGTTGGAATTAATGGTTATTTTGCTATGCTTGCAATGTCATTAAATGTAGCTCGTACACCTCTACCAGCTGGAGTGAACGTTCATTTTGGCCCTAGTAGTTAGTTATCAATAATTAAGGAGTTTGAATTATGCCATTTACTAGAGTTTCATTACAAAAAGGGAAATCTTCTGAATATAGACAAGCTATCTTTAAAAGTATTTATCAAGCTATGCGAGAAACATTTAATGTTCCTGAAAATGATTTTTTCATGGTAATGAATGAACATGAGTCAGATAACTTTGTTTTCGGAGCAAACTATCTTGATATTGCTAGGACTGATGACCTTTTGATTATACAGATCACTGCAAATAATACACGAACGCTTGAACACAAAAAAGCATTATATGCAAAGGTTGTGGAGCTACTTGTTAGGGAAGTTGGTATGAGGCCTGAAGATGTTTTTATTAATCTGGTTGAGGTAGCAAAAGAGAATTGGTCATTTGGCAATGGATTAGCCCAATATAGTTAGCGCATTCAAATAAAAATTAGTTTAAAGTAATAGGAAGGGATAAATGCACAAAAATGTTGTGACAATTATAGGCATGGGGCCGCGCGGACTTAGCATTTTTGAAAGGATTGTCTCAATATCACGTAGCCGCTTATACAGTATGCCAATTGAAATTCATTTGGTTGATCCAAAGGAGTGTGGTCAAGGAGTGCACAATTCCCGCCAGCCCAATTATCTACTAACTAACACCCTCGCTTCTCAGGTAACACTATTTCCCGGTGATAATGTCAGTGTATTCAATTCCAGTAACCCTGGACCATCATTTACTGAATGGGCACGAAGTGCAGGCTATCGACGTTTTGAGAATGCGTATTATAAAGTGAATCAAAATGTTGGTGAAGAAATCGGTGAACATGATTACTTGCCCAGAAGTCTTTTAGGGGAATATTCGACATGGGTATATAATCAAACCATCGCAGCGCTACCTATCACCATTCAAGTTTATCATCATAGAAAGTTTGCCATTAATATGCAACATACATGTAATGGGCAATATATTGTTCAATTAGATAATAACTTTATTATTACGAGCGATTATGTCTTTATTACAACAGGCCATGGTAAACGTATTTCTAATGAGGAGGATAATTGTTTTGATGAATTTGTCCAAAGTAACTCAAGGCGCAATAGCAAGCTTGCCTATTTTAATGGAGCATATCCAGTTGATAACTTATTAAAGGTTAATTCAGATGCAGTAGTCGCTGTTCAGGGTTTGGGTTTAACGGCTCATGATGTAGTTGCAGAATTAACAGTAGGTAGAGGGGGTAAATTTACCAGCGAGGGCAATTATTTGAAATATAATAAATCAGGGGACGAACCTCGTATTATTGTTTTTTCACGTAATTGTCTTCCGTTTGCTGCTCGTGGAATTAATAAAAAAGGAATTAATGGACAGCGTAAAGCAATTTTTTTTACAAAAGATGCAGTTAAAAAATTGCGAGATAAGGCAAGTAGTATCAATGGCAATAAGCAACTCGATTTTGAAAAAGAGATACTTCCATTGTTATTGAAGGAAATGGGATATGTTTATCATACCACTAAGTATAAAGAAAAAATAGAACCCGATAATTATCAGATTGGCGAAGAAGAAAATTTAGTTATTAAAAAGTTATTCTATCCAGTTAGCGATAAATTATTTGATTCACCTGCTGCTTTCAGAAATTTTTTTATGAACCACATGATGGTTGATTTAGATCATGCAAATCAAGGAAATATTAGCAGTCCCGTAAAAGCGGCCACTGATGTAATTCGTGAAGTTCGAGAAAGTTTGCGAGCTGCTGTTGAACATGGAGGACTCACGCCGGATTCGCACCGAAAATTTATACATGAATATGCGCCTATTATGAATCGTATCTCGTTTGGTCCTCCTAGAGTTAGGAATTTTGAATGGTTAGCGCTCCTGAACACGGGTATTCTTAACGTAGCAAACGCGCCCAATCCAAAGATAAATATTGATAAAAAAATGTCTAAATTTGTTCTTGAAAGTCAGTTCCATTACGGAATAGAGAGGCAATTTTTTGATGTTCTTATTATTGCAAAATTGGATGCTTTTTATCCAGAAACCGACTCTTCTATCTTGATTCATAATCTTTTACATAGTGGCCTGATAAGACCATATTATAATAGCTCATTTCATCCGGGTGGAATTGATATTGATGAGTGTAACCATCCAATTACTCGTGATGGAATTCTCTTAAATAATGTATGGGCTGTTGGTTATTTAGTTGAAGGTCCTCATTTCTATACTCATGCTTTGCCGCGTCCGTTTATGAGTTCCAGGCAGACGCAAGACGCTGAAAAATGTGTCATAGAGATGTTTGATAATATTTCCATTAAACAAGCGAAATCTAGTGTGGATATAGCATAAAACAAATGTATATAAACAATAGACTAAATAATTAAAAATGTAAACTATACTAATGTAGTACAACGCAAGACTAAAATAAACGGGTAGCTTTTTTGCAAAAAACATTGAAGCAATCATGCTCAAATATTCACAGGTTTATTATGATGCCTATAAACGGAAAAATTACATCTTTCAAAGATTATTTAGCATTGACAAGTCGCCCTTGCCCTTCACCAGTAATTTGGAAAGGTAACGATATAAAATCAGCTTTATCTACTTTGCCACATGAGGAGCGTGGTACGATTGTCCTATCAAATCCGTGTACTGAACCAGCAACTATTGCTCCAGACCTATCATTTGCTATACAGGTTATTAGACGGGGAGAGGAAACTAAGACGCATGCTCACTCTTTCTGGCATTTATATATTGTGCAATCAGGGATAGGGGAGACAATGCTAAATAATCAATCTAATATGCATATAGAGGCAGGCGATGTGATTTTTATACCAGCGTGGTGTCTACACAAATTTGGGAATTGTGGTCAGCAAGATCTTCTTGTTCTTTTTGTGCTCCAAAATCTTCCGCAGAGTGCTGCTCTTGGAAATCTTATGCGCGAAGAAATAAGCGGGGAAAAAACAAATATTTACGCAGAACTATATAGCAAAGATGTGTCCAATATAGAAAATAAATATGCATAATTTAAGTAACTTAAAGCCTCTAACTAAATTTGCACTTTTTAGCACAGTGTTTCTACCGTTTGCATTCGCACACTATCTTTCTTTTTTTTTCGTACCATCAATGCGGTGCTCGCGCCAAATTTAATAGCTAGCATGTCTCTTACACCAGGTCAAATTGGCTGGATGACAAGTATTTATTTCTTTACTTTTGCACTTGCCCAACTGCCTGTTGGAATCGCTCTTGATATGTATGGGCCACGGCTTGTCCAATTTGTACTCTTACTAGTCACAGCATTAGGAGCTATATTATTTGCTGGCGCTAAAAGTTTTGAATTATTGGTAATTGCAAGAGCAATCATGGGATTAGGGTTGGCAGCATGTTTTATGTCTGCTATTAAGGCGATATCTTATTGGGTGCCGCCATCAAAGCTCCCCTCAATACATAGCTACCTGCTTGCACTTGGAGGGCTTGGAGCTATGTCATCGACTCTGCCCGTTAAATTAGCACTAGAATTTGTAGATTGGCGCGAAATATTTATTATTCTTGGCATAGTTACGGCCATTACGGGATCAATTATTTATGTGTTTACACCAAAAATATCCTATAGTATGTCTGCATGCCGAGTACCTCCACTACGTTCTATCTTCGCTATTTATCGAAATCCCAAGTTCCTAGAAACAATCTCTTTACTTTTAATTCCACATGCTGTTTTTTTTGGGATTCAGGGTTTGTGGGTTGGTAGACTTCTACGAGATGTTAATGGTTATTCAGAAGTAGAGATTGCGAACGTGTTATTTATTAGCATGGCTGGTATTGTAATTGGCACCATTTGCGTGGGTAGAATTACTGAGTTAGCAGGAAAATTTGGTATAAAACCATTAACTGTAGCTGCTGTTGGAATTTTTTGTTTTGTATTAATTCAGTTGGGTATTATATTAAATATTGGTTCATCAATGCCATATCTTACGATACTATTTATGCTATTTGGTACATTTGCCGGTCTTGAGTACACTATCATTGCGCAGAGTGTGTCTCCAGAGCTTACTGGCCGAGCCGCTACTTGTTTAAATCTACTTATTTTATTTGGTGCCTTTATTGTGCAAGCTGGTTTTGGTCATATAATAGATTTATGGCCGCCAAATAATTATACTCATTATCCAGCAATTGCTTATAAAGTAGCCTTCACTATCCTCATTCTGTTGCAACTTCCTGGACTTGTATTATGGACTGTACGTCAACTAGTTTTGAATAAATTTGCACCAAAAGAGAATACTAGGAGAAATACGTAATAGATTAAATTAAGCGGCCCATTAAGCAAAATGCGAAAACATTTGAAATATGTTTAGGAGCTTTGAATTTGTATGATTGCATAAAATCCTATCAAAGTTATCTCCGAGTAAGTCGATCTTCTTGCTCAACAAAGAACAGCTTTAATCGCATTAGTAACCGTGTCTATATTTTCAGAGGTTAACCCTGCAATACAAATCCGACCAGTAGGTACAATATAAATACTATATTCTGCTTTTAGCTGTTCAATCTGATTGGTAGTTAGGCCTGAATATGAAAACATCCCATGTTGTGTATTTACAAATGAGAAATCATATGGAACACATAAAGATTTTAGTTTAGATACAAAAATTGTGCGCATTAACTTTATACGCTCACGCATTACTTCAAGTTCATTCTCCCAGATGCTACTAAGCTCAGAGCTATTTAGGATATCTGATACAAGGGAAGCTCCATGAGTCGGAGGATTGGAATAATTGGCACGGATTAAGCGCTTTACCTGAGATAAAACAGAGGCGGATTCATTCTTATTCCGTGTAATAATTGATAAAGCTCCAACGCGTTCCCCATATAGTGAGAAGTTTTTTGAGAATGAGCTGGCTACCAAAAAGGATAGTTCTGACCGCGAAAATTGCCGAATTACAGCACTATCTCGCTCAAGATTAACAGCAAAGCCATGATACGCCATATCAAAAAATGGTATCAATTCTTTTGTTAGACAAACCTCAATAATTTGCTCCCATTGATATGAAGACGGGTCAATTCCGGTTGGATTATGGCAGCAGGCGTGCAAGACCACAATTGACTTTTCTGGAAGTAAGCGTAATGATTCCAACATACCATTGAAATTTAACCCGCGAGTAGTTGAATCATAATACAGGTAATTGATTACGCTAAAACCAGATAACTCGAAGAGTACACGATGATTTTCCCAAGTTGGGTCGCTAATTGCCACTTTTGCCTTTGGAAATACTAGCTTTAGAAAATCAGCACCAATCCTTAATGCACCAGTCCCACCTAGAGCCTGTACCGTTACAATATGGGCGTTATCTAAAAATAATGAGTCATCGCCAAATAATAGTTTTTGCACAGCACTACAATAATTAGCCATTCCTTCAATAGGCAAATAACTATGTGACGATAGAGCTTCTAGTCTAGATTTTTCCGCAATCTGTACACTTTGCATTAGTGGAATTTGGCCTTTATCATTTAAATAAACACCAACAGCTAGATTAATCTTAGCCGGATTTGGATCGACATTAAATAGCCTATTTAAATTGAAAACTGTATCTGGTTTAGCTATGCTTACAGAAGAAAATAAAGTCATAAAATAGTATACCTAACTTGGTGAATTATTAAGAATGAACACTTTATTTGACATAATTTAGAAAAGTATTATCTGCTTATTGTAACGTACCTATTTCAATAAAGCAGAAATATTCCTTTTAAAAAAATGATTTTGTTTGGGAGTAACTTTATGAAACTTTTTCACTCAAATGCTTCCCCTTATGTCCGTAAGGTGATAGTTACCGCTATTGAGAAAGGTGTAGCTGACAAGCTCGAAAAAGTGACGGCAACAATGAGCCCAATCAAATGTGATACCCTACTTAATTTCCACAATCCCCTTGGGAAAATTCCTTGCCTTATAACTGACAATAGCGAAGTATTGTTCGATAGCCCTGTAATTTGTGCTTATCTTGACAGTTTACATGCGCCATATCTCACACCTTCTGATCCTAAAATGCGCTTGGCTGCTATGCGTCTCGAAGCTCTTGCGGACGGCCTACTTGATGCTGGTCTTCTGCTGCGGTATGAAACCACACTCAGACCTGAAGCCAAACGCTGGGATGACTGGATTAATGGGCAAATGGCTAAAGTTATGGCGGCACTTGATGCCATGAATACAATCTATTTTAAAGATATTAGCGAACAGGTGACCTTAGGTGCCATCGCATGCGGTTGCGCTCTTGGCTGGCTTGACTTTCGTTTCGGACACATTAATTGGAGGAATAGCCACCGAAACCTCGCGGCTTGGGCAAATATATTTTTCGAACGTCCGTCCATGAAAATAACAAGGCCATATGTTTAAATATTTTGACAAACAATGCTCCTCACATTTATCTCGCTTGTGTGGATTAAGTCAAATTTGAATTAAAATGCTAGCACTGCCAAGGCGCTGTGGATTATAGCCATCTATAAGAGAGAGCGCAAATGAGACTATACTAATACACTTTTGTGTTATTGTTTTGATCAATAGGATACATTAATTAAGGAGTTTGAATTATGCCATTTACTAGAATTTCATTACAAAAAGGGAAATCTTCTGAATATAAACAAGCCATCTTTAAAAGTATTTATCAAGCTATGCGAGAAACATTTAATGTTCCTGAAAATGATTTTTTCATGGTAATGAATGAACATGAGGCAGATAACTTTGTTTTCGGAGCAAATTATCTTGATATTGCTAGGACCGATGACCTTTTGATTATACAGATCACAGCAAATAATACACGAACACTTGAGCATAAAAAAGCATTATACGCAAAGATTGTGGAGATACTTGTCAGGGAAGTTGGTATAAGGCCTGAAGATGTTTTTATTAATCTGGTTGAGGTAGCAAAAGAGAATTGGTCATTTGGCAATGGAGTGGCCCAATATGCCCCTGCATCCAGTACGACCCCAGGCGCATTGGCAGATGATATCTCTGCAAAAGAAAATAAAGCTGTATTCACAACAACTAAAGGAAGCGTTGTAGGTTCTGCCATGCTTACTAATATGCATAAAGCAATTTTACCGACAAACGATCATAAGCAAAGCGATTCTTCATCTCAAGGCAGCAGGAGAATAGCCGCGATCCAGGCCGGCATGTTTGGTCCTGTACCAGCAAAATTAGAAAAATATAAAAGCCGTATTAATGGAACTATATTACAACCTGGGAAAATGCAAGTATGCTTGGCTTGTCCGAAGTCTGGCGCCAATGGTAACCCTTTGTTATATCTTGAAACTGTCAACGCTCAAGGTACCGCTACATGTCTTGCCTACACATTGCAATATAAAGATAGTAAACTTCATTTTAATACACAAGCAATAGCGGCTTCTAAAACTTTTCCCAACCTCCATATTACGCATGAAATAATCGCCCAACCATTCATTGATTCCACACAAAGAAAAGCTCTGTGTGATATGTTAAGTGCCCAAAATAAACATCCCTGTGGCGAGTCTATATTGTGTTCCGATGGCTCGGTTGATTGGAAAGCATGGTTTGAGCATCTATTCATACCCACATTTTTTGAGCCAACCCCACAGTCCTCTGGCATGCATGAGATGAAACCTCGCCCTAGGTTATAGCTCTTATTAGTGGAAAATTGGAAAATTTAAATGATATTGTTAACCAAAATTATTTAACACCATACCGCTCCACCGATGACTAGCTCTTGTAAAACAGGGACCTAACCGATCGCCATCCGCTGTGAGTTTTTAACCCCTCTCTATCAATATCATTACTTTTCCAAATAGATTGACTCGGGTCAGCCGATCCGAGCAGGGTTTCAATAAGGGTAGTACGATTCATGCTGAAATTAGCTATTGAAAAATCGAAGAGTGCATTTACAATAGCATAATGATAAATTTTCCTCTCTTCTAATTTCTTAACAAGCAACAGAGAATTTTCAATAAGCTTTATTTTACAAAATCGTCATCAAACAAATGATTCCTTCAAAAACTGATGAACAGTTTTAATCTCTTTAAAGTTAAGGTCGTTAAAGGGCGCATCAGTCAATAAGGAGTAATAATAATGTTGCTGGCCTACTAATTGTTGCGCAGGATAAAAATATTTATTCCATTGTGAAGGTGGAGTTTGCAGGTCCGCTTTGGTATGGAAATAGGGGATATGGCTTCGTTTCCGCAAGCCGTCCTGCACAACTGCGGGGGCCTCTTCCGTCTCGGCGTGTAGAAATAAGTTATTCATTTCGGTTTCATCTTTTAGCAATAACCAAAAAGGGTTAGCTTTATCGTCAAATAATAAAAAACTGCCTTGATTATCTAAAATATAATACTCAATAATTTGTTTACTGCTACACAGGTCATAGAAGAATTTGACAAATGCGGGGTCATCTAGAACGGTTAATAAGTGTTCCAGGCCATCCTTAAAGTTTCCTCGTAAGGAATCGGAGAGTCCTAGAAAATAATTGAGCTGCAATTCTTGGATAGCCGCATTTAATGTTTGCATTAAATTAGGAGTGCTTTTTTGAATGAATTTATTTATGCGCCGCTCATTAAAGGCTTCAACAGCAAGATCGTTTTGGGCTTCGCCGGTCAATAATATTTTTTGGATAAATTTGTCTTTGATAGCATCGCAACATTCTAAACCGTTATAACCAGGCATGGCGTAATCAGCCACTAACAGGGAAATCTGCTTAAAACGATCGGAGTTGTAAATTTCTTTGTGAATATCATTAAGACTGACTTGGCGCACAATTAAGTTGTGTTGGGCGCTGTCTTCGTCGAAAGTGACACAGGTATTGGTAAAGTGATCCGGCTGGTATTCTTTAAAAAAATTGACCAATTTTTGAGGTTCGCTGTAATATTCGCAAGGAATATTATCATTCAAGCTGGCTTGTAGTTCATTTAAAAAATTTTCTTGATCGTCAACCAAAATTACTGTGGTTGGATAATAACATAAACTAACGCGAGTTCCTTTCATAAATTTTGTTCCTGAGAAGCTTGAAACCGTTTAGGAAAAAATAATGTAAATTCAGTATACTGTCCTTCGACTGAATCACAAATAATACTGCCTTTTAGTGATCGCATAACTGTTTTGCAAAACGTCAAACCAACGCCGGCACCATGATATGTTTTGGTAAAAAAACGCTTAAATATTCTAGGCAAAGCGGCTTTGGGTATTCCTGAACCCGTATCTTTAAATATAACCTTATTATACTCACTATCAGAATCAAGTGAAATAGTAATTTCGCCCTTATGGACTTTTGCTATATGATACAGGGCATTTTTGATGAGGTTAAAGAATACATGGATAATAAATAACTCATTAGCGTGGACACTAAAATCCTGTGATATTTTTACAGAAATCAATTCTTTTTCTCCAGGCTGAAATGGATAGCGTTCTAATACCTTTTCTATACAACTAGACATAACAAAGCTTTCAATGCTTTTGGCTGAAATAGAGGTTTTTAATTTTATAAGCAGCATGTCTATAAACATAAATGCCGAACGTATTTCGGCACGCATTCTGGTTAGTGTATCTTTGAATGTTGCAATTTTTTGGGGTGGAATATAGTCAACAGATAAATTTGCTAATTGTGCTAAGCGATAGCTTTCTATAAGTATTGGCAGATATTTCTGTAGGTTGCTTGTGGCAAGCTCTAATGAAGCCAATGGAGTTCTAAGTTCATGCGCAACGCTGAGGCTAACTGCCATCATTCCATCTAGTTTGTATTGTGTCTTTCTAATCTGGGCTTCTTTTTCTTTGGTAATATCAAAAGAGATACCCAATAATCCTATGATATCACCTGCTTGATTATGCAAAGGAGTTTTTTTAGAGAGATAAATAGCTTTTTTACCATTAGGAAGAATTAGAGGCTCTTCGGCAGTATAAGTATTACCGGTTGTCATAACTTCTTCATCTAAGTGTGTTATGGCTTCAGCTTGAGCTTTTCTATTTTCTTCTGGTTGATTGGGAGTAATGACATCATAGTTACTCATGCCAATCATTTCCGAAGGTGAGGCAAATCCCATGTTTTTTGCTTGTACAGAATTACATCCCATCAAAATGCAATTTCTATCTTTCCAGTAAACATGTGCCGGAATATTTTCCATAATAGTATCTAAAGTTATTTTTGTTTCGCTAATTTGTTTCTCTAAATCAAGCTCTCTATGTTTTTGTTCGGTAATATCTAAAGACATACCTAAGATTCCGATGCATTTTTGCTGGTCATCGAATAGAGGTACTTTATTAGACAAGAAAAAGTGAATTTTTCCATCTGAAAGTAAAGATTTCTCTTCGATTAAAATTGGAAGCCCAAGCTTTATTATTTTAGTGTCTGTCTCTCTTAAAGCTTCTGCTTGGGCGTGCCAAGGCATCTCGTAGTCTGTCTTGCCAATCATTTCTGTAATGGTTAGTCCGGCGGATTGAGCTTGCGTTGTATTGCACCCTAAAAAAAAGCCATTTATATCTTTCCAATAAATGTGGCCTGGTAAAAAATTAGCTAAAATAAACAATGATTGATTAAGTTGGGCAAAGGTCTGCCCTTGATGTGTACTCATATTAAATGCTGAGATTGATTATTTTGGTGCAGAATAGTATTAGCAGAAGATTCATGTAAACTCCTTGTAATGGACTGTTCGAATAAATTAGAAATTGCGTCACAATAAATGTGTTTTATAAGAAAAAGACTAGGATTGTCTAAACAACATCCTAAATTTTCAGCCAATTTCTTCATAATTAAAAACTCTTGATTAACAATTGTCAGAAGACTTAATTGCTCTTTACAAGGCATATCATTTGTTAAAATTTTGGAGGTTAACTGTTCATAGGGATTGTCATCAGGAATGCCTCCTTTGGAAGGATATTGTTTATGTTTTGCCATATTTGCAAGAATAATATTTTTGAGACCCATGGTATTAATATGCTGAATAAAAAAATCTCTGCTTCTAGGAGTTAATGCCATTGATTTTGAAACCCCTCTTATAACCATGCATGGCTGATGAGCTAATGTAGAGGTATCTAAGCACAATTCAAAATCAGTTTTGCTGTAATTGGGTAAAAATAAAAATTTTTCATCTTTTTCTTGATTGTTAAATTTTTCAAATATTATTGTAATAGCTGCATCATTGATTAGGGCATGTTCTATGAGTATTTTTGTCACTTCGTAACAAGGTAAAATTTTCCTCATATCAGCATCAATGGTTTGTAATTTTTCTAATATTTTTTGACGTTGATTATATTCAGTTAGATCTTGCGCAATTTTTTTTATAAATTTACATGACATATTAGCAAGATTTTTTTGAAAATAATGCATTGTTTTTTTTGCAAATGTTTTACTGGCATTAGAAGAAATACAAAATTTTTCGTAATCGATACCTCGCGAAATTCCTACCTCATCTATTATACTAAAGCTTGTTAACATATGAACCTGGGATAGATAAAAAACTTCATCAGTAATTTTAAATAATAACCCGTAACGTATAAGAAATGTTTGGAGCTCCTCTGGCCTGTCAAGGTCTTTGCAGTATTTTCCTTGGTTTTTTTTGATGGCTATTTCTAATTTTTCGTAATTACTAGTGCATGTATCCATCAAGTATTTGTAATTTATAAAAAATTGTTTAAAGTTACTATGCTTTAATGTGATATCTAAATTATTGTTTTTTACGATAAGATAAGTTTGATAAGCACGGATTTGACATAAAGTATCACCAACGTGTGGATCAAATCTTGAAATCTTTTCTTCAAAGTAAAATTTTTTAATCGATTCTATAATTTTTTTTAAAAAAAAATCACTAATTTTGATGCATTTTTTTTATGTTCTCTGCTTTTTAGTAAATTATTTCCTTCCCATGGAAATAAGTCTAGACAAGTTTTTTCTAAGCGCATAAGCAATCTCTGTTGGCTGTAAAGTAAATTAAATATTTTTATCCGTTGTCCGTTTTTTTCCTTTATATAACATAATCAAATAGGTAACACTCCCGCAAGTTATGAGACTTAAAATGTTTCCTATTATCAATAATTTATCATGATGCAAATATCCATGCAAAATAGTAAAAAGCTGAATCAGGTTAAACCCAACAAACGTAATTAAAGAAAACCCAACAGCATCTTTAGTTTTTAATAATCGGATTGCTTGAGGGATAAATAATGCTGCATTGACAAATAGACCCAAGCTAAAGAAAGTTTCAATAAAATGTGTAAAGAACATAAAGTTATCCTTGTTCTTGGCTTAACATTAAGCCCCTCTATGGAGATCCTTCACTGCGTTCAGGATGACAGCCAAGGAGCCATGAAACATTTAAAGCCGCCAAGCTTCTAAGCTGTTTCTTCCGCTCATCCAATCAATTATACCCGATTTTTTAGTATGATTAATCAAAAATGTCAGGGGGGTTGTGGTAAATATTCAGTTACCACGTAAGAAATAATCCGAGCCATGCGCGTTAGCAAGCGTTGCCCAAGCTGTATAGTGCTCTTTAAGATGGGATATTGCTTGAACTATTTTTTTAAGAATATTTGAAATTACAAACAACCCTTGCTTGAGCAGGAGAATTGCCCGTCTAGATTGGAAAATAAAATACAACGGAGAGAACTGTGATTATTGAAGCTTGGGCAACGCTTGCTAACGCGCGCGGCTCGGATTTTAGGTGCGTTTAACGAGTACCTACGAAATTTGTTCAATTTTTCCAATAACATATTATTTGATATCTAATACTTGGATGATTTATATGTGTAGAGGTGTTTTAATGTTTAAGTGAGACAGCTCACTCCATCGTCCCGCTCTCGGGTCAGGTCCTCGCTTATTTAATTGAAGATAAATGGAATTGTTGCAAAAGTACTGCTAAAGCAGTAATCGATTCTTCCCGCGCAATAAAATCTTCTTAATTTTTCCTTTAAAGCTCTGTTATGCTGCTATAGCGGTAAAACGCATGCTCAGACAAAAAATGCTTCCAACAATAGACTAGATTAAAGTATAATTACCGCTAAAACAGTAATCATGTTAATCTAATGAATGAACCTACTATCATAGCAAATATTGCAGAAATCGTTCGCCAGCATCGTAAGGCGGCGGGCCTATCGCAACGCGAGTTAGCTGAGTTAGCGGGAATAGGTAAAACAGTAGTTTTTGACGTTGAACACGCCAAACCCACTGTACAATTAAATACCCTACTGAAGATTTTTAATACCTTGAACATTCAACTCACTTTACACAGCCGTTTAATGGCCTCCACAAGGCATGAATTTCCATGAAAAAAGCTATTCTTTCTATGCATGGTATTGATGCTGGCATTCTCATTCAAGAAGATTCCTATTGCCAATTTACCTATTTTCCAGATTATGATGGTGAACCTGTCTCGCTAACATTGCCCCTAAGTAATGGACCCTATTATTTTAAAGACTTCCCCCCTTTTTTAGATGGACTGCTGCCCGAAGGCGCACAATTAGAGGCTCTATTGCACAACACCAAACTAGACCGGAATGATTATTTTGAGCAATTGCTTCGTGTTGGCCAAGATTTAGTAGGCGCCCTTACTGTTAGAGGAAAAAATGACTGAACCTATTCAGCACCGATGCCCCATTACTTATGTAATACTTGATAAGAGTAATCGGTATTCTACTCAAGGATTAAGAATGCTTTCATCGAAGCTAACTGATTTACAGCCATTACCATTAAGCGCAGAAGAATTACGTTATGAAGCAAGAAAGCACGCTGACAAAATGTCAATTCAGGGGGTCCAAGCAAAATTAAGCGCTATTCTCGATGTAAAACATCAAGTCTTTACTATAGTAGACCAATTGGGTGATTATATTCTAAAACCACCCAGCGAACTTTGCTCGGAATTACCGCAAAATGAAGATTTAACTATGCGGATGGCTGCAAGTGTAAAAATTCCCGTGCCAATACATGGTTTAATTTATAATAAAGATCTCAGTTTCACCTATTTTATAAAACGTTTTGATCGTGGAACAAAACATAAAAAATATTCTTGCGAGGATTTCGCACAACTGTCAAATCACACGCGTGAAACAAAATATAATTTTTCTATGGAAAAAATTATTCAGATTATAGAAAATTTTTGTACTTTTCCTGAAGTAGAGAAGAAGCAGTTATTTATTCGTGTATTATTTAATTATCTGGTTGGCAATGAGGATATGCATTTAAAAAATTTTTCTCTTATCACTAATAAAAATATAACTCAACAAACTCCTGCTTACGATTACCTCAATTCAACTATTGTTCTATCTGTGGCCCGAGAAGAAATAGCACTATCTTTGCGCGGCAAAAAAAACAATATTACTCGCGGCGATTTAATGGAGTACTATGCTAAAACCCGCTTGGGTTTAAATGATGTTATTATTCAAAATATTTTAGAAAATTTTCAGTCTCAGTTTGCTAATTGGCGACAATTAATACATGCTAGTTTTTTATCGGAAAAGATGAAGCAAGCTTATTTGCAGCTAGTATCACAAAGAATTGAAAATTTGAAATTATAAATTGGCATTTAATTTTTTGTAACTGCTGACTCCGTCGTTATCATAACTGTCATCCTGAATGCAGTGAAGGATCTCCATATAGTGGCACCTCAAGGAGATCCTTCACTGCGTTCAGGATGACAGTTACGGGACGACGGGACTGAGCTGGTTGTGGCGTGAGCAGTTACCCAGTTTTTTTATTATTGTGTGCAGCTATACCCGATACACTTAGGATTTCGGTGTTAGAGCAGCCCATCTTGCACTGAGATTCGTTCGATCTGATTGAGTAAAAACGCAGGAATAGTTATTCTTATTTCGAGTTTTTACGATTGAAGATCGGACGAAGATCAGTGCAAGATGGGCTGCTCTAACACCGAAATCCTAAGTGTATCGGGTATATTACAGCGCTGGCGGGCATCCTATGGCCGCAAGCTGCATATAAAATATAATCGTAAATATTGCAACAACAACTCTAAATCACCGCCAAATGCGCGAAATCCAATATAACCATCAGGTCTTATTAAATATATTCCTGCTTGAGAAATTCCATAGCGATCAAAGACGATATTTAATTGCTGTGAATAGGTAAATTGATGTATGGCAATCAGCTCAGGATATTTAACTGTTAATGCAAAAACTTTATCTAAATTTAAAGAATCAGCGCTTATATTAAAAAGCAAAATATTAAAAGGTTTATGTTTATAGAGCTCGAATAAAGTGGTATCAATGACGGGTGCATCTGGCGCTCTATGACCTGCAGCGGGTGCTTTTAAAAATTTCTTATCTGCTCTTGCAGTTTTTTCTACCAGGAAAGAATTAAGTGGGTAATGAATGTTCAACTCAGACATAAAATTAAACATCGATAGTTGAATCCCTTTAGATTTTAAGAGTAAACGCATCACGACGGGTAATACATATTGTCTTAAGGTGGTGATGACAGCATTCTTTGAGGTAATCCAGCCAAAAATTCTATCCGTGGTGTGTACTAGAGTTTGCCCAACTGGATGACGTTCAGCTTGATAAGTATTTAGCAAAGCAGAGGGTGCCTGATATTTTAACACTAAAGCCATTTTCCACGCTAAATTGGTCGCATCTTGCAAGCCGGTATTCATGCCTTGTGCTCCTACGGGGGTATGAATGTGGGCGGCATCTCCCGCAAGAAATGTCCTATCCAATTGATAGTTTTCTACCGCGCGATGATGAAGATGAAAGCGCGATATCCATACGGGATTGTCCAGTTTCACAGGAGTCCGAGCAAGAATATTAAAGAAGCATTCAATTTCCTGTAAGCTAGGCGGTTCATCATCAGGTTTAGGACTATCCATACCAGTGATCATGATGCGGTTTAAATTATTTTTTAATGGGATGCAGAGCAAATTACCCTCTTTACCGATAAAAACGGTAAAATTTTTGGTTGGAAATTTCCAGTGGACTTCAACATCTGCCAAAATAAATTTTTGTAAATAAGAGGCGCCTGAAAAAGGAATTCCTAAAGTAGTCCTCACTATGCTATGCGCTCCATCGCAACCCACCAGATAACGGCATATAATAGTTTCATTTTCTTGGCTTATGTTATTTTTTATAGTTGCTGTGACACCTTGGTTACTTTGGGAAAATGCCATCAGTTCTGATTGGCGCTCAACAGCTATTTGCTTTGTTTGTAAATAATCTAAGAGAATTTGTTCTGTTTCAGATTGTGGAAGGAAATAAATCGAGGGAAATGGTGTGGCTTGCACGTTTATATTTGAAAAATTAATAGCAAATTGCAAATGACCATTAAAATAAAAATCTGCTTTTTGACCAACCTGGACGCGCTTTAGGAAATCATCAGCCAAACCTAAATTTTGAAAAATCTCCATTGATTTAGCTTGAATTCCAAAAGCTCTGGATTCTTTAGCGCGGTCAATTTGTTTATCAATTATTCGGAAGCTGATGCCGAAGCGTTGCAGCTGGCAGGCTAGCATTAATCCGGTGGGACCAGCGCCGACAATGAGGATGTCCGTGTTAAATTGCATATTTTTTCCTTGTGCGACTGTCATCCTGAGCGCTGGCTGTCATCCTGAACGTAGTGAAGGATCTCCATCAGAGTGGCACCTCAAGGAGATCCTTCACTGCGTTCAGGATGACAGCTTCTCCCAGTCAATCGGGTAATAGATATATCAACAACCATGAAATAATACTGGCAACCAGCAACTGAAAAAACATACCCGTACTTACTTTTTCAAAAGAAATCAATAATTCTATGCCAATTATAAATGTAGCCCATAAAGCAATGCCCATTGCAAAAGCGGTATTGACTCGTGCTCGCTGACCTTTAGGATAAGCTGCTGTTGCCAAAGAAAAATATACACCGGCTAACCCTTCCCAAAGGATCACCCCGACAAATAAAAAAATAGCAAACCCAAGGGGTAAACCTTGTGATTTAACTACATTTGTCATAAGAATAAAATTTCCCGAGGTGTAAGTCCAAGTGCTAGGCAGAATGTGTAGCGCTTTGCCTAGGTCGAATGCATTAGTGATGCAGACACAAAAATAAAAAATGGCCCAAAAAAATAATAAACCCCGCTTGAACGTTGAAGTTTTGATATTCATAACACCTCCCTGTGTAACCCGATGCAGCACGCGCGCAATATGGGAAATATCTTATAATTATAGATCAATAATAATAATCTGCTCTAACACCAAAATCCTAAGTGTATCGGATATACTTACCCCCGCTTCAAGTGCGTCATCTTGGCATCCATGCCAGAACTGTGTTTATCAAATCATTTAATCCCTGCTTAATCTCTCCGCATTTATTAAATAACCATTAAAAAAATTTATTTTTCCTTGCTAATTTTATTTTAAGTTTTTGGCATTAAGCTAAACATCATTTAGCGAGGAGAAGGCGATGGGCCAGCACAATAAAGAGTTATTAGAAAAAAAATTATCTTTAGATTTGGTAATCAGCAAGCAGCATATAAAAAAATGGTTTCTCACGGAAGATAATTCAGAATATCGGCAATGGTTAAACGAACAAGCGCGTACTCCTATTGAAAAGTTAAGAGCATTAAGCACAACGCTTGCTACCATTGGGGATCGGGCGTGGGACTGGAAAGACTTATTCGACCCTGAAAAATTAGTGAGTTTTATTTTTAATTCGATAGCGCTATTCAACCAAGAACTAAAAAAACTGCAGGATAGAGATGGAAAGGAAGCGGTTGAACTTAGTATGACTCTTTTGAAACACGCAAATAGTTTAATAAAGGATAATCTAAATCCAACTAGCGCAAAATCATTAACCCCGTTTGATTTAAACTGTCTCCCGGTGCTGCTTGAGAAAGTGCGGACAATAGCAGAGAAACAAAATGTTCAAGTTTTTGCTGATAATATTAAATCTATATTTGATTTCCTCATTGTTGCAAAAGGGTTGGTATCCGAACAGGTTTTATCGAAATCCTTAGATAAATTAGGCCAATTAGCCCAAACTAATGAACTTGCTAAAAAGCATTTGGGCTCTATCAATCAATTAATATCCGTGGATGAACTTAACCCCGAGATTTCCAGTCATTTTTTAAATGGCATTACTCAATTAGTAGAAAAAGATATGCTAAAAATATCTGCTAAACAAGAAATGATTGTTAAATTGTTAAAGTCTATTTCTGCATCCAATGACTATAGTAAAATCACAGATGCTTTAGATAATATACACAGGCTTTTTAAAAAATCAGCTTTTACTAAACATATGAATTTAGATCTGACTGAATTTGATAAATTTTTTAGTTCAATTAGCCAGGAAAAAGAGCAAAAATCCAAAAAATCTGCTGGCGAAATGCCAATTAAAATGTTAGTTAATGCACTAACATCCCTTTCTTTTGTTTGCAGAGAAGCGAAAAAATTATCAAATTCCTCCTGCAAAATCTCGATGAATACAATTGAATCCTGTTTGGAATATGCGTTGAATGATAAAAATTCTACTCCCGATCAAATAGGTAAGCTTTTGTTAGCAGCGGGTCATATTGTCGAAGCTATGTCTGGAAAGGCAAGTTTAAAGCTAAAAAAATTAGTAGAACGGGCGCTGGAAAAATTGGATAACCCTACGCAAGCTAGCACACTAAGTTTAGCAGTCATCGCCAAAAGCTTGTATGGATCTTTATTGTTGGAGGTCATTAAACCGAAATTAACTATTAATTTGCGTGCAAACTTCAAAGAACGAGTAGCCCAGGAAAAACCAAAACCGAATGCAAAAACCCAGGAAGCTTATATTAACCAAGTGGCTCAATATATGGACCGTTGTAACGATACTCTTTCCAAAGAAATGGAAAAATCTATTGCCAAGCAGAAACCTGCTATTGATGAAAATTCTTTCCATAACCGCTTATTTAATCACATGCGCGGCCTAGATTGGTTTAAACAAAATCAAATGGCTGAAATGGAAGGCAGAGTGGGGGGGTCGAGTTGGGTAGATTGCCTCGTGCAAGCGAATATAGACGGGCCAGACGGAAAGCCTCGAACCATTAATTACTCAGTTCAATTGCATGGGGGTGTCCATAACCATACAAAAGAAAAAGACGACCGTAGAGAAAAAACCCTTGCACCCAATACAGACTTTGTTATAACAATATATCATGGCCCCAATACCAGTTTGAAAGCGGCTGCCGAGGAATGGGAGAAACAATTTCTGCATAAGGTTGAGAAATTGAATTCAGCCGAAACCGTTCGCGAATTAGAACAAAAACCTACCCCAGCTAAAAATAAAGAAAAAATTTTTATTCCTCAGCCAAAAATAAAATCTCGCGATGAGGTCAAGACAAAAATATCCATTCTGCTTCCTTTCGACAAAAATGAAGCTGAAGAATCCCCACCGGAAGAGCAACAGCTAATGGATTTAGACTTAGAAGATTTAAAAATTTCATCTCCAGAACTAAAATCTTCTAAGTCCAAATCTTTCCCCTATGAGGTTTCAGTTAATGGGCTTAGCCGAGCTATCAAAAATAAGGATTATGAGGCTGTAAAACATTTGCTGAATAAGCAAGTTTTAATCAAAAATCCATTGTCTGATAGCAAAAAATCTGAATTTTTAATTTCTGCTATCAAGACAGATAATCAGAACAGTCCAAAAATTGGCCTTATTCTTGAACTTTTATTGAAATCGCTTAGCTCCCGCATTATCACCACACCTACTGCTAATGAACCAAAACTTTCCCCGCTGGCCGTGGCAATAAATAGGGAGCAGGAATCGGCTATTAAAGCGTTTATGGATCGTTCCAAAGGCGGCATTAAAGGCCAAGAACCTCCATCCTATGAGGAATGGCAAAAAGCGTTGCGGATCGCTAAACAAAATAAGCAAACATCACTGGAGAGTTTGTTAGAGTCAGCGGGGGTCAGCTTGCCGCAAGCAAAAAACAGCAGACCACTTAGCAACGAGTTAGATAAACCAGGAAGCACTGACAATAATAAAAGAAAAGAAAAACGTGAAATGAAAAGCAAGATATCCAGCACTGCCTTTTTGGCTCGATTAGATCAGGCTGCAAAAGCAGATATTAAATATAAGCGGACTATTAAGAATGATCAGGGCGCCCCAAATAAAATGGTTGAGCGTCTTGAAGAGGCAGCTAATTTGGGATCAGGTGATGCTGAACTAGCGTTAGGAAGACTGTCTGAAAAGGAAAATAAAAAGAAAGCCTTTGAATATTTTCAGTTGGCTGTTAAAAAAGGTTGCTTGGATGGCTATATTGAATTGGCAAGGTGTTATACCGATGGAGTTGGAATTGACAGAAATGTAGGAGAATCCATCCGGCTCTATGAAGAAGCAGCTAAGCGGGGCAGTGCGGCTGCAGATTATTGTTTAGGTTATCATTATTTATATGGTTTGGGAGTCCCCACAGATGAAGCAAAAGGCATAGGTTTTATGAAAAAAGCTATAGCTCAAGACCACGTGGGTGCAAAATATAGTTTAGCTAAATATTATTTAGATTTACCTATAACCGATCACGACAAAGAGGCAATCAAATTATTACAATCGATTTATAAAACCCATATGGATGCTCGTCGGCTTTTAGCCAAATGTTTCGGAACGGGGCGCGGGATAGCTAAGTCTCTTGAAATGGGCATAGAGTTATACAAGCAAGCTGCAGAGGGTGGACATCATGAAAGCCAGCTCCATTATGCCCAATTTTATTTTCAGGGTTTGTCAGTTAAGGAGGATTTTGCTCGTGGTGTAAACCTCTTAGTTTCCTATATACAAATGGGCAACTTAGAAGCCAAAAAATATTTACAGCAACAATTAATGGAAAAGTTTAAGCATATTCAGTCTGTGCATCCGTCATCTTCGGCAACGCAAATTTCATCTAACACCATAGGTGATGTAAAAGAAAAAAACTGTGGGAAACAAGATGCTGTTTTAATAAAACAACAATTATCTTTAATCTGCAAACATGGTGATCCACAATTGGCCAAGGAAGCTGCAAGTTATTTGGCAGAATATAGTAAAATTCAAATAAACACCTCTAAACTTTTAACTCGCTTTGGTTCTCCTGTGCATACTAGATTACCGCTGAATGAGATTACTAATGAGGGTATCTTGAAAAAAGGTGCTGATGGTTCCTTAATTGTCAATAAACCGTTGGGTTTAATTACCCCTTGTAATTTGGGGGGTGGGCATTAGAAGCGAAGGGGGCTGTCATCCTGAACGTTACTACTGTCATCCTGAACGCAGTGAAGGATCTTCATCAGAGTGGCACTTCAAGGAGATCCTTCACTACGTTCAGGATGACAGCTTAAACAATCTTTATAAATGGCTGAGGGGATGCGTAGTTTGAGAACTTGTGTCGTCAGTGTTGTTGTCACGGCTAGTCATTGATTCTGGCCCTTCTGCTTGCCCTTGTCGCTGTTTTGATTCATTGATGACTTGGGTGGGTGGAAGAGGAATCTGGGAAATAACAGATACATCCGATGCTCCTGTTTGACAAGCGCTGGATCTCGCAGTGATCAGTAATGCCGAAAAAGAGTCAGCAGCCAGTCTATGAATGTATCTCGCTCTTCTTCTTGAGCTTGTTACCTCATCAGTTAATTGACTAGCGACCACAGGCTCCACAACAGGTTCTACTGGAGAAGTCGGATTCTGTATAGCGGAGATTCTTTTATTATCCCCTCTATCTTTAGCCTCAGCTTCTGCAGAGAAAATTTGTTGCAGAGAGATGAGGGGTTCATGCTGCTTGGGGTAAGGGTAATCAGAACCTGTCATTAAATTTCTTTTTGTCTCTTCTACCTCTAGGAGAGGTTGCGAAAAATTATTTAAGTCTGATGTGGTCGCCTGCAAACCAGGCACTTGCTCTCTAGAGCTTGCATTAGACCAGGCTGTGTCAAAAATATGCTTATCATCTTCCCATCTAGAGGTGAAATGACTTAGTGGGGAAGTATTAGGTGAAGATAAAGCTGTGCTCGGCACATAAGGAAGGGGTCTGTGTATCACTGGTGGATGTGGTGGGCAAACATTTATTAAGGATACATTCTCATCGGGGACGGAATAATATTTTATATATTCGGCTTCTTCTTCTTCTGAAAACTGTGGTCTTGACGAAGATGTGGATGATGCCGCAGTTGGTTTTTTGTCATCTTCATTTAAAGGTGATGTTGCTGGTGATGATGAGGACATACTTATGGAAGGTGGCGAACTAGGTGAAATTTCGTGATTGCTGTCATAAAAATAATTTTCAAAAATTTTTTTATGCAGCAGCTCTAATTCTTCATTAGAAGGTGTTTCTGATTCTGGAATTTTCGAACGTTGACCCGAAAATTTAAGCTCCTGCTTTATTTCAAGATTTTCATTATTTCCCGTGTGAATTTTTTCTCGCAAACAATTTTGGTAATCTAGTAAGGCTAGTCGTAATTTTTCAAATAAAGGTATTAAAGTATTTAAACTTGTTTGGGTACTTTGTAAATAACCCTCATAAAATTTTTCTCTAGAAGACGCTATGAACGTTTCCCCGCCTTCCGTCAGCTTGTTTTTGTCAGCCAGTAATAAATTAATGGTAGGAAGAAATTTTTCGATTGACTCCAAAGATTTACAATATTCTCGGATTTGTTTTGAAATAGTTTCAAAGTCAATGCCAAATATTCTAGTTTTTAATAGTGCTAGATTCCCATCAGCGTATAATAAGGTTGATATGTTGACAGTCGATATCTCTTCTAAAATACCTACTATGTTTTTAAATTTTTCTTGCATACCACTCGCTCAATGAATCGATAAAGATTTTTATATTAAGTAGTTTACAAGCGGTAGATTAAGAAAATATTAACATGATAAATTGGGCTCATTAACCAAAATGACAGTAAATCGTGTTCCCCCCAAGGGCGAATCACTGACTTCTAATTGCCCTTGATGTCGCTTGATAATGCTTTCAGCGATGGAAAGTCCTAGACCAAATCCTACCTCCCCACGGTTCAATTGAACAAAGGGTGCGAAAACGTTGGCTTTGTCAGCATCATCAATGACGCAGCCATCATCATCAACGTGTATTACACATCGGTCAGGTGTTAAATGTGCTGTTACTTCAATTGGGAATTGGCATGTTTTAGCGCATTATTGATTAGATTGGTAAACACGTGTTTCATTTTATTGAACAACAAAAAGTCATTCGAATAACCGGTAGCAATGATGAGCTGGTTGCTGAATTCTCCAAGCATATACAGCGACATCCGGATAATGCTTGCATTGATGAATTTGGTATAGGTACTAACCTTGGGATAACTGATCTATATGGATTGAATTCAGTGTTTGAAGAAAGACATGTCGGCCTCCACATAGGCCTTGGAGGTAGGGAAAAAGGAAGCCATCATCTTGATTTATTATTTTCAGGCGGTGATATCTTCTGTGACAATCAACTCATATTTCAAAATGGAAAGTATCTACCTAAATTTATCCAATGCGTTGAAGCCTTATACCCGAAATCCTAAGTGTATCGGGTATAGAATATTGAAAGCCCATGCCGGACAATTAATTCATGGTTTGTTCGATACCCCCGTTTACCCCGCCTACTAGATCACTAACCAGATTAAAGTTTTGAAGAGGATCTGGTTTTTGAAAGTCAGTCTTTGGTTGATTGAAAAGTCTACCAAATTCCAAACTAGAATTTTGACTAGACTGCATAAAAAAGATGGCAGGTCACGCCAAGGCAATCCTGTTCGCATACGGTACAAAATCCCTTCAACTGTTTTTCGTAAGTTGGGCTGGTCATAAATCCCGTGTTCGCGCATGATATTCCGTAGCTTTGACCAGTGCTCATCTGTGAGCATAAGTCGGGGCATTCTTTCTGTCGGGGCATTCTTTCTAGATAGATCGAAAAAAAAGTGCTATCATTTGATGGATCAAATTTAAATGAGGAAACTGCATGGATACCTTTACCGTGAGAGATTTACGTGAACATACCGGACAATTAATTCATGATGCCGAAGCAGGAAAGCTTTCGCTTATTACTAAACATGGCAGACCAGTTTTTCTGGCGGTGCCCTTCAGCGAAGATCTTTTAGAATTAGGATTGCGAGTAGCATTGGCTATCAAGCTGTATCAGGAAAGCACGATTACTTTAGAAAAGGCTGTGAAATTAGCTGGCGTTTCTATGGAAGCCTTCATAGAAAAGCTTGGAAGTCTCGGAATTCCTGTAGTGAGTTATACGGTTGCAGAATTGCATCGGGAATTAAAAGATTTTGAATAGCTCATTTATTGTGGCAGATGCCAGCCCGTTGATTGCTTTTGGTCGTTTAAACCTTTTAGCCATTTTCAATAAAACACTGGGTTCTATTATTATTCCAGAATCTGTAGCTAATGAGTGTATGCAAGATAAATTGCGTCCTGGTGCTCAGGCTATACAGGTTGCTGTACAAAACAAAAAAATTGAAGTGCACGCTGATCCTATCACCGATCAATTCACCCAATTAACTGCTTTATTAGGCAAAGGGGAATCTGCGGCTATTGTACTGGCTTTAGAGTTACCTGCAGGATTATTAGTTGATGAGAGGTTGGCCCGCAATACTGCTATTCAACTCAATGTAAAGGTGATAGGAACTGCAGGTGTATTATTACTCGCCAAGCAAAAAAGAATCATCACTGAAGTCTTACCCATTATCAAGCAACTTAAAGAATCAGGGTACTATTTGGCGGATTCTTTAGTCAAGGAGGTGGCAAAAATAGCTCATGAGAGTATTTGACCCCTAGATTGGCTACTCTGGAATTGAGCCGCTGTTGATGCTGGAGCTTTTTGGATTTTGCTTCATGTCTGCTCTCAAGTTATGAGAACTTTAGAATTGGGCCACCGTTAATAGCATCATGATTGGAGGAAAGAAAAACGGCTCGGGAAGAGGTAAAGCTACCAATAAACAGCTATCTCGAGGAAGTGATCCGCTGGTTCGGATTAATGATGTTGTGGAATGGAAGATTTTTTGTAACTATTCACCAAATTCAGGGAAATGTCATTCCCGCTGGCACAATTTGAAGCGAACGAGTTGATCTTTCAGGCGGGAACCTATAACCCAATTATTAACTGCACCTGGCAGTTTTAATGGAAAGGTAGGCAATAGGTTCCCGCTTGAAAGTCCATCATTCTTGGATAGTTCTGTAAAGCGGGAATGACAATTCTCGAATGTGCTGAATAATTACGATTTTTTTACCATTAATTAATTGTGCATTTGAGAAGGCTCGAAAAAGTGAAGCAGGGCGCAAGCCTTATAATCGCTTGATGATGTTTAAGCGGTTAGTATTGCAATATTAAGTTGTAACAGTTTGTTCAACCCCCCCCCACGAAGAAAAATTTAATAAAAAATCTTTTATTAATTCATAGTTTTTTTCCAAAATTGAATCAAATAAGTTTGATTTATCATGTCGAATGATAGCTGCGTCAAAAGAATATAATTAAACCTCATCCATACTTAATTTTAACCATGTTTTACTTGTATTAAGAAAATATTAAGGATTCTTTACTCATGCGCTAGAAGTTCTCTTAATATTTATAAAAGTCGGGCGCGAATTTTTACGGGATGTTGAGGCAAAGAAAAATAAATCCATTTCCTCCTTTTTCCTTCAACCCGAAAATAAACAGGAGGAATCAAAAAATTCAACAGTCGTACAGAGCTTAGCCAGCAGTATGAGCGAATTACTACAATCTACTAATCCATCATCCACGCCGGATAGTTCAGACAGCCAAGTAAGCAGTCAATTACCACCTTCCTCGTCTCCCCAGGTTAGTACTATAGTATCCTAAATGGAAAATTCTTTTAAAACAACACGGAATTTATTAGCTATAATTACTTAAATACACCTATTTATGTAGGAGAAAGCATCATGGCAAAGAAAACATCCGACTTATTTAAAATGGTCGTTTTAGCTGCCGGGATAGTCACCATAGTCCCACTAGCTGCTCAAGCGCAAATTTATTATTATCCTAACCATCCCGAGCATTATAATGGCGGAAACCCTTATTACGGTTACCATCATACAGGTTATCCGGAATACCATAGCTACAACCATACGAATTATCCGGAATATCATGGCTACAACCATATGAATTATCAGGAATATCATGGCTATAACCATATGAATTACCATGAGTACTATCATAAAAATTCCTATCCATATTATCACGAGTAACTCATACTAAAGCAGGGCTTTAAATAACCGAGCATATCTGGAATTTATAGCCCATAAAATAACTAACTTACATTTGATCCATCATGGCTCTTCCCCGAATAAAAGGCCACCAGCTAAATAATAATTTAGCTGGTGGGCCATCCACGGCTCAAATACGGGCCCAGCAGATTAAATGGCGGAAAGCTTATATGCTAACTATTTGATATTAAATCCCCGTTATTTATCTTGCCCGAATGCCTGCTGCAAAATTGCAATGTCAAATTTTTTCATGTTGAGAAATGTTTTGGTGACGCGGGCAACTTGTTCAGTTGTACCTCTTGTCATCATTTCGCCTAACACACACGGCCAGACTTGCCAGGAAACACCAAATTTATCTTTAAGCCATCCGCATTGTTCCGCATTGGGATCAGCAGAAAGTTTTGTCCAGAAATAATCTATTTCATCTTGTGTCTCGCAGGGTATTAATTGCTTCTTCCGCGCGACCAGCAACAGCGCCCGTAAACATCAATGAAGGAGTAATGGTAGGTCTCATCTCGCCTTGTTCCGAAAGAATCAGTTGCCAAGAAACTCCATATTTATCCTGTATCCAGCCATAACGTTCACTGAAGGGGTATTTATCCAATGGCATCAATGCGCTACCTTCTTCTGCAAGATTTTCCCATAACTTATTAAGATTTTTTATCGCATTTTTATCTGCTGATGGATCAAAATTTACAATAAACGATAGGGAAGGATTGAGCTTGAATAAGGGTCCAGCATTAATAGCCATAAAGGGTTGGCCAGAGAGTTCAAAAGAAATTATATCGCAGTCTTTAGTCGGGGTTGGAACCTCATAGATAGTAGTTAGGTCCGTGATCCTGGAGTTCGGAAAAATAGCGGTATAAAACTTGATTGCTTCCTTAGCTTCTTTGTCAAACCATAAATGTGGGGTAATTTTTTGCATAGATGTCCTTATGGCTTAGTGTTAAGAGGTCTGTGACTAACCTCAGGAAATAACCATTTGAAATAGTATAAGGATTCTTCATGGTATTCAATGCACCGAATGGATTTGACGCAAAAAGATCTTATCGAAAGGTGAGGCTAATTTAAAAGCGTGCGTATGGATAGCTTTAAAAATATGATCGCAATTATGAGTTAGTATGTTTCATTAATAAAACCTTAATTTATACAATATATAATTATTATATGTTTTTAGTTTTTAGTCCAATATGGGAAATAAAGTTGTGAGTAGCGAAAAGTATAATAAAAGTCAGACGAAGATAATTGATCAATTTGTCCTTTATCTAGAAACCCTTTTAGGAGAAATCGATCCTTCAGACTCGCAATATCCTGAAATACTAAAGTTGAAAAACTTTATAAAAAAAACTGAAGGGCTCTGCTTTGGATTTTCTAATATCCATGCCTTCGTGCATCTACCTGAAAATATAAAGATAAATCTTCCTGAATGGTGGGATGAGACATTATTTTGGATTTCTCAGTCGGATGTCCAAAAAAACTCCTTAGAAAATTTAATATTATTTGAAAATTCAAAAAGCCCGAAATCGTTACGGCAAATCTTTGATTCGGCTATTAATGATATAGTATATTACCAAATGCAAGCAGTAGAGGGTCATCCTTTACTTGAATATTCAAATCAATACACAATGCAGGAGCGTTTTTCTGGTTTATTACCTAAGGTTGCTACGCCTACACAACCAGATTCCAAGCAGAATGCCGATTCTCTTGATCTTAAAGATAAAAAATTAAAAACTCGGAAAAATATAATTCAAAAGGGTATCGTAACTATTGAAACGTTACATGGGATAGCAGGATACTTTAGTAAAGAATCACTCATTGACAATCTACAAGATGAAGCCATAAAAGATAATTTATCAAGCAACAATATATGTATATTATTGTCTAATAAGCATGCGTGCTCATTGCGTTTCGACAAAGATAAAAATTTATGGTTTTTCCATGATCCTAATTATGATGAGTTTGATTGTGATGGGGAGAATAATATTGAAATATGCCATCAGGAAAAATCCTTCTCAAGTATCGAAAAATTAGCCGATGAAATATTGAGAATTTTAGGGAATAATATCCGCTGCTGGATTGGCCAGTTAAAATTTGCAGACCAGAGTTTTCAACCACTAGCAACAAGCCCGGCCCCTTTTGGCCACTATTTAGGAAGCTTAGAAAATACACCCATGTTATACCTGCAAAAGGGGGGGATGGCGACCCTCCTCAGTGGAGGAATGGACGGGTCGGCCCCATTTATTTGTAAGTTCTTACAAGAATCAAAAAATTTACCACCCGAATTTATTAATCACCCAGAAAATATGAGTGGTAATACTGCATTGATGGGGGCAAGTATGTGGGATCACGAGCAGGTAATGGACCTACTGTTAGAAAAAAAAGCGGATATTGCTATTTTTAATAAAGATCGCATAGGCGCATTTTCGTACGCTATTCAAAACAATAACGAAAATTATTTAAATAAGCTATTTCCTAAAACCGATCTCGATAAAAAACATCAATACAAAGGTACGGGTAAAACACCAGTAATGGATGCTATTTTGTATAGTAGCACCAATATTGTAACCTTCCTTCTTGATCACAAATTGGATGTAAACTTATCAGATGAAAGAGGATGGACGGCGCTAATGTATGCTGCTATGGATGTTAGGAAAAATAATTTAGAAAAAGTCAATTTACTAATTAAACATGGAGCTAATTTAGACTATCAAGCAGAGGATGGAACAACCGCGCTAATGTTGGCGGTAAAAAATAATCAAACAGCTATAGTATCGGAGTTGATTAATAAGGGAGCAACAATAAACTTGCAAGATAAAGAGAGCCATTCAGCATTATATTTTGCACAGGAGTCTGGCAATTCAGAAATTATAGGCTTACTGTCGCCTGGAAAAAAACCACAGGATGAAAAAATCTCTGACGCTAAGTTTAAACCAAAGCCCCTCCTGCTGGATAAAAATCAGCTATTGATAGAAACGGTAAAAAATAACTCTGTCGCTGCTGTTGAGAAGTTATTAGAGGAAAATGAAACGACGGATTTGTTAGCCCGAGATATGGAGGGCAAAACCGCCTTAATGCACGCAGTGATTAAAGGTGATTTAGAGATTGTTAGGGTGTTGCTTGATTGCAGCCCCCTATGGAATCAATTTTTATTACCAGCAAAGGACAAAAATGAGAACACCGCATTATTTTATGCCGTGCAAACAGGCCGAGAAGATTTGGTCAATTTTTTACTTAATCTTTCAGGGACAGCAAAAGCTGACACGCGCGCCTTAGAGGCTGCCATTAAGCGTTGTGATCAACCAATTATTAACTGTTTAATAGCTGCCGGCGTCAGCATAGGAAAAATAAATTTAGCAGATACCTTAAAACAATCTGCCGGAGAACCTATTTCTCCAATTTCTAAAGATCTTTTGCCGCAGATTCGTGCCACGGGTTTGTTGGTTAAAGAACCATACATCCATCCGCAGAGATTATCGATTGTATTTAACTTGGCGCTTGCAGCGCCTGAAAAAAATGCTGGTATTATTAAACAAATATTTCATTTAGCAGCGAATGATCCATGTGCTGTCAATAAAATACTAACTACGATGAAAGCATCTCTTGAAAACGGCGAGCTTAATGAATTGGATGATCGTAATATAAAATTCATTCTTGCTGAAGAGGTCGTTAAAGGCGGCAAAGTGGAAGTCGTTGACTTATTATATAAGGAAATAGGCATATCCTTAGATATAGGCATCAATAAAAAAAATCAGACTGTTTTGGGCTTGGCTGCTGAATGCGGGCATGAAGATATAGTAAAATGGGCTTTAAATGAAGGTGCTACTATTGACGTGTTGGATAGCGAAAATCTATCCCCCTTTATGCGTGCACTTGGAAATAATCATGACCATATTGTCTTGCAGTTATTAAGAGCAGAGCTGCAGAATTATGATAAACTCGATTTTGTAAATATTTCCTCTAAATTCCAATCTATTTTTGATTTAGGTAAATCGAAAATTATCACAGAATTATTCCGTTTATCTATGACTATGGATGATCAGGAAACCGCTAAAATAATGTTATATATTATATATACACTGTCCAGCCAAAATAAAATTAGTAAAGACTTATTTGAGGATATGAAAAAAGAATTTGCTGAAACAGCCGTTAGTTGGGAGCGGGAAGATACAGTTAAATTGCTATTAAAAATAATGCCGCCAAATACGATTATTAATAATGAAAATCAAACTACGTTGAGCTTAGCTGCTAGCTGTGGTTATAAAGGCATCGTAGAACTGGCTTTAGACTCTGGTGCGAACATTAGCGGCAAATTTTACAAGAACCGTCCATTACCTTTAGCTTTAGCACAAGAAAATGGTCATGATGACATTGCTGCGCTACTCAATGAACGAGCTGCCAAAAATGAGAACTCAAATAGCGTATCAGAACAAACCAATACGATGGTATTAGAATCTAAATTAGGATCAACAAAAGAAAACATAGCTGGAACTTTTAGTTTTAAAGATAAAACTACGATTACTTTTCTACCGAGCTCAGTTTCTGACAATCAATCTAGCAGTTCAATTAATTTAGATCCCGTTGCAAGCTTGGATGGGTCGGCCAAAAAATTTGAGAATCTGTAAATAAATGATTTTTAGGGCGTTGTTGCATAATACAGCGGCAGGCCGTAATTTGATGGAGTTGATGGATCTTTGTCGTAAATAAAGCGTAATTGTTAAAATAAAGTAATTATTGAGCATCGTAACTGGGAAGCCAATAGAGACCGCCCCCATCCTAACCTTCCCCCGCAAGCGGGGGAAGGAACTGTTGGGCAGAAAACTAAAAGTCCGCACCTTACAGTCCCTTCCCCCGGATATCATCGGAGCGTTTATCGTTGGCAACGGTTTCTTGATCTCCATATCCTATCTTGATAACGTTTTCTAGGCGGCGCAGTTCATCATCGGTCAAGAATTTAAAATAAGACTCTCGTTTTCTTGCAGAAAGACGACCATTATTTTGCAGACAAGTATGGATGAAGAGATCAATCAAGCGGTCGGGCATATCCACAATCTCTTGAATGGCTTGTTTGGTCTTGTCGTAACTCACTAGAAAATTAAGCTCTTCCACTAATTCCTGTTCAATGGTGAGTTTTACGAAGTCATACAACACCTCTGCTTGAGTGGTCATGTCTATATAGCGATACCACAGGCTGGTCTCTTCGTGCACATTCATTTCACCCCTATCATCCAAATCATATTTAATGAGTTGCATGAGCGGCTTTGAAAACGTTTCCAGAGAATAATCATAAAGTGCCGGGTGCTTTAGTATGGCGGCGGAGATGGGAAACATGAGGCCTTTTGGAACAGCGCCACATAGAAATAGGATATTGTGGATCAGGAAACGATGAATACGACCGTTGCCATCCTCGAAGGGATGCATAAAAACAAAGCCATAGGAAATTGCAGCTGCGTGGATTATAGCGGGGATCTTGCCTTCCTTCATAATTTGGTGGGCGCGCAATAGGCCATCCATCAGGTGGGGAAGATCATCAGGTTTGGGACAAACATAATGAATTATTTCTTTCTGATAAGAAATGCATTGTCCAATGTAGTTCTGGTTCGTTCGATAATCTCTATCCTGAAAGCGTGGATCCACAATGCGATTCTGTACCTCAATTAAAAGCGCTTTTTCGCAAAAATCTTTATGTTCGGCCATTTCAAGTAAGTCGATGAATTTTTCTGTGCGTGAGGGGCTCGGCTTGATGTGTTCGATTTCAAAAGAGGATTTAGTTTCTTTGTTATATAGGTAAGTTAATGCTCTCCTGAGGTGCTCTGGGGGATAGGCTGTAATAACCTCTTCGCATTCCTGGCGCAGGTCAATCTCTTCCATCATAGCAAGTTTGTCAGTACGTCGAATGATGGGACAAAAGGATGGCCCACCCAGTAAATTGTCAATAATACGTTGGCGCTGCACCCTTCGGCCGGGCATTGTGGTGTAATAGTGTTGTGGATTTAACAGCTGAACATAGTTTCCTTTGGTTAGATCTAGCAGCGGGAGTTCTCGCCCAGTTAGAAACTCATACAGGAACCAAATTTTGCGGACATATTTGCCAGTGGGTGTCAAATGGATCCAGGCTATTATCTCATCTGCCGCAACTGTATCGAAAAGGGCGGCTAGAATAGTTAAGTTGATGCCGTCGTATTTCAGGGCGAATTCTAAGTGATCCCCCGTTGTTTCTCCAGGCCAATAAGATAGAGGATAAACGGATTCTACTTTGCCATCTTGAATGGTTGAACGTAATGTTCCAGTTTGGCTGACTGATGATGTATGCCAATTAGGGGGCACGTTTAACCAGAATTGCTTAATTAAGTATGCATATCCTGCTAAACGTATTGTTTCCACTGTTATCGACCTCAAAAAATGATTACAAAACTAAAAAAACGATTAATTTATGACTATTTTTTATAAATATACTTATATTAGGGCCTAGTTTCAAGAAAATTGATTGTAAGTAGAATTTCCTCCATCCTCAAAAAACAAGTTTAACCAATGAAAAACAATTAGAAATCAGCTTAATATAAAAAAAACACTTATCAAAATAAGGAGTCCCATAGCTTATATGTCAATAGGCTGAATAGTTAAGGAAAAAATGTGGAATTTAAGGGCAACCCTGGATTTGTCCCGTGACTCTAATGGAAGATGTCATCTGCACTTGACAAAATTAAACAATATTGTAAGATATACGTTACACTAATATTATTATTTTGCAAACTACATATGACAATTTCGTTAGAACCATTAATAGCCATTCATGAATCGGTAATGGCTAATATATCAACCGCAAAACAACGTTATCTCTACCGCCAAATTAACTGGAAAGCGAGAGGTATATGCCTTCTCGGTAATCGTGGAGTCGGCAAAACGACTTTAATGGCCCAATTCTTGTTAAATCAGTATAAAAGCGTTTCCAAAGCCCTTTATATTTCCGCAGACAATATTTACGTATTAGGAGAAGGTTTATTTGTCATTGCGCAAACGTTTTTTCAATTTGGCGGAGAGGCTTTGTTTATTGATGAAATACATAAATACCCAACCTGGGGGCAAGAGCTTAAAAACATTTTGGACACTTACCGTGATAAACAAATTATATTTTCTGCCAGCTCAGTATTAGAGTTAAAAAAAAGCAAATATGACTTATCCCGCAGGGCGGTGTATTATGAGCTCAAAGGCCTATCTTTTAGAGAGTACCTACATTTTAATGCTGAGCTGGAAGTACCTCAAGTTACCTTAGATGAGGTATTTTCCCAGCACATAGTCATTGCTGAAAACTTCAAAAGACAAACTATCCTCAAGCATTTCAATGATTATCTGCTCGCCGGATATTTTCCATTTTTTCTAGAAGGAAATGAAGATTATTTATCTAAAATCAATAATATTATTGAAAAAGTATTATTTGAAGATATTGCTGTCGTACATAATCTTAGGCAACCAACGATCCTGGTTTTAAAAAAATTACTATGGTTGGTAGCTACGAGTAAAAGTCTTGTCCCCAATATTGATAGGATCAGTAAAGATCTCCGAGTTTCTCGTGAAGTTATTTATGCCTGCCTGGAACATTTAGAACAAGCTGGATTGCTGAACAATGTATTTCATAACGCCACAGGATTAAAACTCATTCGGAAGCCTGGGAAAATTTACATGGAGAATACTAATCTTATCTGTGCAGTCAATGGTGTTTTAAAATTAACGAATGACATTGGGAACCTTAGAGAAACTTTTTTTGTCAATCAGCTCTCACACACACATCGCTTAAGCTTACACGACCAGGCTGATTTTATCATTGACAATCATTACATCGTTGAAGTTGGCGGAAAATCTAAAAATTTTGATCAAATTCGCGGGGAAGCTAATAGCTATCTAGCGATTGATGGTGTAGAAATAGGCTTTGGTCGTAAGATTCCACTTTATATTTTTGGCTTTTTATATTGAGTTTGAGTGCTTATCATCCCAGGAATTATTTTTATACTTACCAGGTACTCCACGGAATATGGTGTGATTTTATAGACCAAATGTGCGAAATTAAATCCTAATGTAGCTGCTTACCCCATATAGAACACATCGTCCCACAGGAAGCTGCGGTTCCAGGCTGCTTGGCGCAAAACTTTCACATCCTTGTAAACTGGATCCTGGTATCCATGCCAAGACGAGGTGGGATGAGTTACGAAATATATTAATAATAACTAGAGGGAGGTTTTATATTGGAAAATAAATTATGCAAGGCCGTATTAAAAAAGGTAAAAGAGAATGTGAAAGGTGTCCGAGATGTTTCACTGGATTAGAAGAGGCAATGTCAGGATAGAATCGATGATATAGTAAAAGTGGTTTTTAATTACCAAGAAAATGGCCTTTTAAGCCAAACGGGGTGTTACCTTTTCCTTGGTTTGCTTGGAAAAGTGAACTGTGGACCTCAAGCTACTGTAGCTTATTTGAGTTTGATAAATTTAAACAAATTTAAAGAGGGGCAAATCAATTATTTGAACTTCCTTAATAGGCAAAAACCGGGTATAGGTCACGTTATGTGCTTTATTGATCTTAAGGATCGCTACCCAAAGGGTAGGGGGCTTCTTGACAAGTGTCGGCAGATTCCATTTGCAGATAAAGTTAAATTAAAAGAATTTTTAGGGTTAATTTTCCCGGGATAATACTCGATCCCTTTTTTAATTTTTCCGGAAAGCCTGAACAAATTCCAGATGATATACTTGATTATTTCTAGCAGGCTGAACTAGATAAACTTCTAGCGCTAAATAGCGGAAATCTAGGTCCCCAAGATATTAAGACTCTTTATGATAATGTAGCTGATGTGGCAAAAAAACATTATCCAATTAAACCAGGAGAAAAAATAGCTTCTTTTGATTTGTTGAAGATTGAGGTCTATGATGAGAAACAGGTCAAGCTACATATCAAGCAGTGGGAAATCCACATGCAAAAACTTGAATTCCTCGAAGCTGCAAACTGTTTGCGTCCAGCTTTAGACCTTTTTCAATCAACGGATGCAATGATTTTAGATGAACAAAAGATTGCTTTTTTATTAGGTAATTCATTAATGGCTGCAAAAAAATATCAGGAGGCATTAGTCTACTTAAAACAAGCTTCTGATTTTCAAACTGCTGGCGGACATAAGGCAATGATGTATGACAACTTAGTAGAGATTTGTGAGCAAGCAATACAGCAAGAAAATGTCAAACAAAATTCAGAAAAGCCTAGTTCTAGCCCTTATTGAAAACAATACAAAACCCAGATTCGCATATTTTTGTAACATGCTGGTAGTTTTGGTCAATAATCCGATAAATACACTACATCCAGCCAGCGGAATCAAGGATAGGGTCAAATGATTAAAACGCGAGAGGGATAACTGGCCAGTGATTTTAGTCGCGAGGCTGATTAAGCTTGTTAAGATAAAACCGATTAAACAGCCTACCACTAAAATATAACTCACAACTTCAATCATCAATTAAAATGACCAGTGGAGAGTTTTTATGAGACCATTTCACCTCGCAATTCCTGTGCCAGATTTGCAAAAAGCCCGTCATTTTTATGGAACCATTCTCGGTTGTTCTGAAGGCAGATCGGATGAGTCCTGGATTGACTTTGATTTTTTTGGACATCAACTGGTTTTTCATTTAAACCCAGATCAGAAAATCGATCGCTTTTTTAATCCCGTAGACAGCCATCCAGTACCCATACCGCATTTTGGTGTAATATTAGATTGGAAAGATTGGGAAGCTTTATCTTTAAAGCTCCAAAAGCATCAAATAGAGTTTGTTATTAAGCCCTATGTTCGCTTCAAAGGTGAATCGGGAGAACAAGCCACCCTATTTTTTTATGATACTAATGGCTTATCTTTAGAGTTTAAAGCATTTAAAAATGATTCTATGATTTTTCAGAAGTAGCTCCACCCGGAGATTTATTGACATGATAAACGTTGAATCAGCAAAAGCTAACACAAAGTTAGATATTGAAAACGGCAATAATAATCTCCTCCCAGCTTCATTGCAGCTCGGATCAATACGGGCCAGTGTGGTTGTGGTGGGTATTATTTTTTCTGCCTTTCTCATATTGTCTAATTTAACCGCCTTTAAGTTGGTCACGGTGGGCTCCATTTCGTTTCCCGCAGGATTGGTATTTTTTCCTTTGACCTACATATTTGATGATATTTTAACTGAGGTTTATGGTTTTAAAATCAGCAGGCAGGTGATTTGGAGTGCTTTATTAGCTAGCGTTTGGAGGGGTAATAGCTTATGCGGAGATTGGGCGGATCATTGTTAATGTATACCTGATTAAAGTCATATATGAAATTTGTGCGGTTCCTATAACCTATAAAATTACCAGCTATTTAAAACGTAAAGATAACATTGATTATTATGACTTCAAGACTAAATTTAATCCTTTCTCCTTGAGGGTTGTTGATTAAAGGCTTGTGCAAGGTCAGATGGACTTTCATAAAAAACGACGCCCCCAGTAATTTTTTAATGGTTATTTTTTATCTCTAAATGCTCCATGTATTTTGGCCTCACCTCGATTCCAGAGTACGGTTTGTATAATTGCGTTAATGCACCAAACTGCTTTCTTGCGAATTAACTCATAAGTATAATGCCCTGCTGTGTCAAATGTATTGTCGGTCACGGGTTCTAATCGATGAATCAGAAAACAGCAGGTACATTTTGCTTTGTTTTCATCAATAGTGACCAAATGATTAGTGCTGATATGCTGCAATTTTAAATGTGACAGATCTTTGGCTCTTTTAGACACGAAGTCATCAGCAGACATTAATTGTGCGGGCAGATTGCGCAATGCAGAATAATCAATGAAAAGTTCGTCGTCCAAGCAAGAACGTAATAATGACCAATCATGTATGTCCATTGCATAAGCGCTGCGAAGAATCGTGTCGATAATATCTACTCGATCTTTTAAATAACTTAAATGCTGAATGTCAGTGAAGATGGGCTGCATGGGCATATCGATAGTTTAACGAGGTTTTACAAAATCAATTTCTGATCAAAATCAAAACAAACAAGATTACTGGCGTAGAAATTACTCCGGACTAAACCATAATATTATATTTTATATTTTAACAGCTGCTATTTGACAACTTGCATAAAATCCTACAATTTGCTCATCATTGTTTATAAGTTTTTGAGTTTCTTCATATAATCGTTGCCAATCTGCCTCAGTATTTCCTGATGAAAGAAATGATTCTTTACCCGCCATATGTGCTTCCAACAGCATTTCTTTTTCCTCTTTTCGAACAAGCACAGGCTGAATGATATTGACTTTTTGAATCTTGAAGCCGGCACGGGAAAGCTTGTAATAAAGTTTTTTTCCAATATTTTTATCAGGCATCTCACCATCGTCAGGGGTGGCTTTAAAAGCGTCGCTGGGAGGATAACTAAAACCATGAGCACAAATACCTTCTTCGCTTACAAAAATGCCGCCTGGATTTAATAGATCATATATTTTCTTTATGACTTTATCCGGCTCATTTAAATGATGAAGCAAAAAGCGGCAATAAATTAAATCAATGGGTTGCTTAATTTCATTAATATCATAGGCAGATAGAGCTTGGAATTCACAGTTAAAAAAATTTTCTTGCCTGATTTTCTTTTTGGCAACTTCTATCTGATACGAATCACTATCAACACCCAGGACTTTTCCGTTTTTACCCACTTGCTCCGCAATCCAGCGCGTCATAATACCCGCCCCACAACCTACATCGAGAACACTCTTGCCAGGCATTAAACCATTAGCTAATAAAAAATATTGGGTGGTAGCATTGAATGCTGTATTTACAACGTCAGAACCTTCTAATATTTCTTGCCCAATTGTAAAAATATAACTTTTATTTTCCATTGTGGCTCCAGCGATAAAATTTCAACACGGCTATCCCCAGGTTATGGATAAATCAGGGAGGTTTTTTGCGTCAAACCGAGCATACACCAGCGTATCACTGATCTTTTTGCTATCAGCATGGGCAAATCACGCAATATGGGCTTCATGGTTACACCGAAATCCTAAGTGTATCGGGTATATGTAAAAAAGTGTTAGGGATTTCATTGGATTGATGGGGCATCATTACCGAGGCGAATTATGCCATAAATGAATGATACCAGATAGGGGGATATTGAATTTAACCAGGCATTTTGCAACTTATGGATTACATTGCCTTTTATTGATAGAATTTGTGACGCCTATCTTAGGGGGGGGGGTGATCGCTGAAGCTTAGGCAGCGCTTGCTAACGCGTGCGGCTCGGATTCTTTTTACGTGATAACCGAATATTTACAAATTTTTTAATGCGAAGCGACTGCAAGATAAAACCAAGTTGGAGATGCTATTGGGAATTTTTTTAGAAACGACACGTCTAATTCTTAAAACTACAGAATTAACAGATTTTGATAACGTATTTGCATTACGATCTGACCCAGAGGTCATGAAGTATATTGGCGATGGTACTACGCACACAGAAGTGCAAGTTAGAAAATTCTTGCAGGAAGCTATGCAATACCAAGAAAAACATGGCATCGGATTTTGTTCCGTATTTGAAAAAACAAGCGGTGATTTTATTGGTCAGGCGGGTTTGTTTCATATGGGGTATTATGATGAACAACCTGATATTGAAGTCGGCTATCGCCTGCACAAACAATTCTGGGGGAAAGGTTATGCAACGGAATTAACCAAGGCATTAATACGCTGGGGCTTTGAGCATTTACCCATTAATAAACTCATCGCTGCCAGCCATCCGAAAAATATTGCTTCACAAATTGTTTTAAAAAAATCAGGGTTTGATTTTCGAGAAAAACGATTATGGTATAATGGAAGCGAAGTATTTTGGTATGAAATTTACAAGAATGATGGCGTTGAATTGCTTCCGTATGAAACGCGATGGCCAAATATGGCAAATCTCGAAATAGCCCAACTTTATGCAACGCTTCCCACAGATCATATCATTGATATCCAACACATTGGCAGCACGGCTATTCCAGGAATGTCGTCGAAACCCATTATTGATATTCAAATTGCTGTCGATTCACTCATAACTATAAAACAAGTAGCTATAGACCGGTTGACGGCACAAGGGTATGTCTATTGGGATGAAAACCCAGACCCAACGCGATTATTTTTTGTAAAAGGTATGCCGCCGTTTGGAGAAAAACGCAGCCATCATGTGCATATCGTTGAGTTAGACTCAAAGCATTGGCGTGAAAAAAATCTGTTTAGAGACTATCTTATTGCGCATCCTGAAATAGCAATTGAATATCAACAATTAAAAATAAGGTTAGCACAGCAACATACCTATGATCGTGAACAATACACCAGTGCTAAACAAGAATTTATTAATGACGTGTTGCAAAAGGCTGGAAAGGAAAAAAAATGAAATTATCACGTAAGAAAAATCTGAGCCACGCGTAACGAAGTTAAATATCGATGTATTTTTATGTCTATAGAAGACCAGAAATCTGATGCTAAAGAATTTAAAAAATCACACGCTAATGACTTTAATCTGTATAGGTTCGGTGATATTCAAAAAAGAATTGCAGAGCATTATAACTTTACTGCCAAAGTTTTTAACAACGATAAAAACGATATACCGCCCAATTTGGAAAGTTTAATGATGATTTTAAAATTTTCTGGGCCGATGATTGTGTGCGGTGATTTTAGTTCTTCAACACACAAAGACCCTGCTGAGCCTCATCTAAAAAACGATGAACAAAATGTCTAAACCTACGCACGAGCTTTCCCAATCCAAATCTGCCGCTAACCCGCCTTCTAGATTGCATCGCACTCTAAATTTCCGCGATCTAATTGTTTATGGATTACTTTTTATGGCCCCCATGGCGCCAGTAGGGATTTTCGGCGTACTAGACGCCAAATCACAGGGTGCAGTCGCATTAGTTTATGTGCTAGCGACCGTGGTTATGGCTTTGACAGCTTTTTCCTATGCTCTGATGGTGCAAGTTATACCGCAGGCTGGTTCCATCTTTGCCTATGCCAACGCTGGTCTCGGCAAAAGTGCAGGATTTATTGCTGGGTGGATGGTCGCTTTAGATTATTTACTGATACCTGCTGTCGCTTATCTTTTTTCAGGTATTGCGCTCCATGCATTAGTGCCATCCATACCCTCTTGGATTTTTACGGCAATTGCAGTCATAGTTACCACAGCTCTTAATTTGCGCGGCGTAAGGACCGCAGCCTTGGCTGGCCTTTTAATATTAATTATGGAAATTGCGGTGTTGCTAATTTTCATCGTTGCCGCAATGATTATTTTGCTAAAACAGGGTGCTACTCAACACTGGTTATCTCCTTTTGCCGGACAAGGCGGTTTCTCATTCAAAGGGGTTCTCAGTGCAGTATCTATAGCTGTGTTGTCTTTTCTAGGTTTTGATGCCATTGCTGCATTTGCAGAAGAAAATACCGGCGGCTCGCAGCAAGTAGCGCGCGCTTTATTATTCTGTCTAGGGCTGACCGGTTTATTGTTTATTGTGCAAACTTATCTGGTAGCTTTGCTAACGCATGAATCCGCGGCCCTGCTGGCTGCAAATCCCGCTAAGCAAGGTTTAGCCTTTTATGACGCAGTGGAAGTAGGCATAGGTCATGGGCTACACCAGTTAATCGCATTTAGTAAAGCCATTGGTGCGGCATTTGCAGCCTTGGCTGGACAAGCAGCAGCGGGAAGATTGTTATTTGCCATGGCACGTAGTGGCCGATTATTTAAGATATTATCTAGTGTCGATAAACAAAGCGGCGTTCCTCGCGTAGCTTTATTAATCGCGGCTGCCATTACCTTGGTAGCTGCCGTGTGGGCTGCCCAACGTGCCGACGGTTTGGATCGGTTAGTATCAATAGTCAACATCGGTGCGCTCACAGCCTTCTTGTTGCTGCACTTATCCGTGATAGGTTGGTTTGCAATACGCTCTCGTAACAATACCTTCAGTTGGTGGAAACATCTACTCATGCCGTTATTGGGATTGATGGTGACTACCGTTATCATCCTTACAGCATCACACACTGCGCAATGGGTTGGATTAGCCTGGTTGACAATGGGTGCGGTTGTAGCATTTTGTATCAGGAAAAAATAATTTTTTATCTACCATAAATTTTTTGAGTGCATATTGTAGGGCTATCAGGACTATCCTGAGGGGCCTATCGGATGCCCACGTTTTTTTAAGCTGCCAGAATTAGAGTTCGTCGTCTCCGCTTTACCGAATTATCCTAAAATATCAGCCTATCAAGCGGGGATCCAGTGCCTAATTTTCAAATAAAATGAAGTAGCATTAAACAGTTATGACTGGCATTTGTGCGTTCCGTTGGAAAGGTGGGCACTAGATTCCTGCTTGATAGGCTGATATTTTAGGATAATTCGGTAAAGCAGGAACGACATACTCGGTATTTCTAGTAATTACAAAATGTGTGCATCGGATAGCCTGAGGGACAGGGTATACCTGATATATTTGATATATTGTCTTGCTTAGGCTCTGTAAAACAATAACCTATCTTTTTAGCGCCCAGATGAGACTCAGATTTGCAGACGGGAGGGGGTAGAAAAATGCGCGCATAGTTGTTCTATGTAAGTGTTTTTCTATCCCCTCCCGCCTGCGAAGATGGGTCTTAGGTGGGATGTTAAAAAGATAGATTATTGTTTTACAGAGCCTTAGTTTAAATATTTAAAGCCAAGCAATATTTCAATGTTATTTTGCTTCATAAAGTTGCTGTATGGATGACAATATTGCCTTATTTGCATGATTGATAATGGGCTGCCCATGTGCAGGAATAAGGTGGCGGAAAGAAAGTAACATTAATCTGGAGAAATCAGAAGCTTCTACATTGCATGCCTTGCTCCAAAATGTAATTTTTGCAGGCCCAATTTCGCCTGCTGCGAGGTGCTCTTTTGCAGTTTCAGGGCTGAAAAATCGATCTATTAGTGTCCAATTCTTCACGCTATCGCAGCTAATTAAGATGCCGCCTTGTTGGGCTAAATATAGAATAGCTTCAGGGTATGATGCAGTTTCAAACACAAAAAATGTACACTCAGGAAAAGGTATTTCACCCTCAGAAGAGATGACTACATCGGGCGTTATATTTACTCCGCCCCCACAATCATCTTTCATGCCTGGTAATGCCCATAATTTGGCATGATAGTGATTTAGATAAAACGCATCATATTTTCCGTGAAATGCTCCTAGTCTCACTATATTCTTTACTTTTCCTAAAGAATCCAACTGCTGAAGCCCATTGTCATCCAATCTGATTGTATTGATTAAGGTGAGCTCTTCGCCGTTGCGTACAATGGTCATGTTGCTACTGTGTTGTATATTCATCCCCTCATGATGAGTGATGCTGCTTCCCATAACGAAATATAAATTCTCAAAAATTTTTTCAATATTGTCATGTGGCAAAGCCGGGGTTGTTTTCATAAATAAGTCTCCAGTTTTTTAATTCTTTCTTGCCGATTCCCCCAGAGCTCAATGACTTTTGGCTGTTGGTAACCAGTGAATATATCGTAAATTTCATCGCGATATAGTTTCTTAAAGCAACTATCAACTGCTTTACGAAATATGATGTCTTCATCTTCGATATGATGTATGAGATGCTCTTTTGTGATGGGCAAAAAGACAATCAAATCCAAATTTTGTAACGCCATTTTAATCAAAGGAAATCTTTCAGCAATTTCATTATCGTTTATATCCAATTGATCCTGCTGGCTTATATACATTGCATAGGCAATATAATCCACCGGACATCTATCAAATATAATATTGGTTATTCCGGCGCATTGGTTAAGGCGTTCAATAGTATAATCTAGCTCCATTAATAAACATTCTAATATAGGGGCTGCGGGAAATTCGCTTCCTTCCTCTTCTTGTAATCTAAAAGAAGCTTCAATTTCATAAGGATATTCGGGGTGTGACTTAAGGAAGTCACTGATCATTGTACTCTTGCCCATATAATGGGTGCCAGAAATTGCAATGCGCATTTAATTTTCTCGTATTTCATAATGATTTGGCTGCTCCTTCAAAAATATTATTATCTATCCAGCACTTAAGTCTACATCTACCACCTTTAGTTAACAATGGATATTATATTGACGTATTGTTAACTTAAGGCTTACAATAAGTCATGAAAAACCTGAATCAAGTCCTCTGTTTTATTAAAGTAGCTGAATTTATGAGCTTCTCCCAAGCCGCTAAGATTCTGCATCTAAGTACGACTGCGGTGAGTAAACAAATCAAGAATTTAGAAAACCAGATCGGTGAACAAGTTTTTCTTCGTAGTTCTAGATCCGTGCAGTTTACTGAATTTGGTGAATTGTTTTATCATCGCTGTAAAGCACTTGAGAATGAGGTTACAGCACTTGAACAATTCATTGAATCCAAAAAAGAGGAACCGCAAGGCAATTTAAAAATATTAATTTCAACTATTCTTTCGAAAAAATTTGTGTTGAATCATCTGCAGGAATATATGGCAGAAAATCCTCAAGTTAGATTAGAAATAGTTTTTTCAGAATTTTATACTGACCTCTCACGCCAAGATGTGGACATAATGGTTGGCTTTCCCGTTTATCCCCCATTTACTGAACAGCTTAAATATATAAAATTATATGAAGTTAATAATGTTTTATGTGCTTCACCAAAATACATTGAACAATACGGCTCTCCCAAATCGGCGCAAGATCTGCTGAAATCCAAGGTTATAGCTCATGGCGCATATAAGCCAGAAAACCTCCTGCCATTAGCGGATGGAAATTCATTAGCCACTGCCACACCTATACTGTTTATGAGTGATTTTGATGCTGTTACACAGTTAGGTTTAGCAGGTTTAGGTATTTTTTTAACGGCTGATGTGCTTGCAAAAGAATGGATTAAATCAGGACAGTTGGTTCAATTGCTGCCGAAATATAAATTTCGTAGCTATGAAATTTTTATGTTTTATCGAGCCTATGATTTTGAATTACCGAAAGTAAGATCTTTTGTTCAGTTCCTGCGTAATAAAATGCAGCACCAGCGTCAGGCTCCTCCACAATAAATCAAAGAAATTACTGTCGTCATAGCTGTCATCCTGAACGCAGCATATTGACGAACCATGCAAATTATATAGATTTTAAAAATTCATAAACCGGGCAGACTTTTGATCTCTTCAATAACACCAGAATAAGGTATTTTAGTAAGAATTAAACTATTTTTAAATTGCTTTAATACCTTTAAATCGATTGGGCGCAATTGTTCCGACCATTTCACTTCGATTGCTTGAATTTTCTGATTTTTAAGCCAAATAACGTCTACCTCTCCCTCAGCCTTCCAATAAAAAGTTTTGGCAATTCTATAACAGTGACTAGCTACACATGCTTCGACTAATGTACTTTCTTTTACTTCAGGTTTTTGGTTAATCTCTCGTTGTAACCAATTCAAGCAAGTCCTATAAATAAATGGATCAAGAAAATGAAATTTCCTTGCTTTCTTAGAAAAACCTTGGCGAGTGTTTTGATCAAAAGCCTGAAGATCGAATAAAATGTCCATTCTTTGTAACAGACGACAATAATCCATGCATGTTTCTTTGGTCACTACTCCCATCTTTTGGGTTACTGTCGAATAAGAGGCTTGAGAAACACCGATTTCTAATAACGCTCGCAATAAGGCTAATAGAGTATCCTCATTTTTGCCGCGTTTTAAAAAATCTCCACGAATCCATTGTTCATAAGTCATGAAAGTGGCTGGAGAGATAACGCCTGTTTCAGCTATATCGTTAATAGCTCGTAGATAACCGCCACACTGTAAATATTGTTCGAAAAATTGATCTAATTTTTTTGTACTAGGATTCTTGTCGTTAGCTATTAAATGTACATATTCGGCAAATGTAAGCGGGTATAAATGAAAATCGGTTTGCGTTGCTCTTCCCCTTCGACCTGGAAAACGCATTGCAGCTTCTTTGAGAATAAGTGTATCAGAGCCTGTTAAGAAGCATAATCCTTGCTGAAAATGTCCTTCATCCGCTAAGGCTTTTATCACACGATCCCAATCCTTGACATAAGCTACCTCGTCAATTATCAATAAAAATCGTTCATGGGGTATGAAATTTGCCAAAATGAGTCGAAGCGTTTCTCCCAACTGTTTCGCATCGTATATTTCATCACAGGGCAAGTAAAAGATCCCTTGTGCAGAAAATAATTTTTCTTCCAATACATGCTTGATAAGCAGTTTGCAAGACGTGGATTTTCCTATCTGGCGCCCACCTGTCAGGATATAGATTCCTGGTGTGAAGGAAAGGGATTTCCACCAGTTAAAATGATGTTGATATTTAAGCTGAGATAAGGCTAATAAATGAGGGTCAGCCTCAAGGTAATCTTTAAAACTGGTGATGAATCGGTTATGTATGGGGTATAGGTTAGCTAGCATAGGTTTTCCTATTGAGACTACATAATGACACGGTCACTAGACAAGTTTGTCTAGTGACCGTCTGTCAAATTTACCAAGCAATAAAAACCAGGGCCTATGAAAGAACTATAGTTGGACTTCTGTTACCTAAAAAACTAGTAATGGCCCGCTCTCTACACATGAGTAGCATTTCAGCTTACAGGCACTATTTATCGCTTGTTTTTATCCCCTGAGGGGGCTAAAATTAATTTTAACCCCCTAGAAGGGATAGCAATGAGGCCATACCATATTGATCCATTCTCCCCAAGCGCTAGCAAAATTCATTCACAGCCAACGCAAACACAGTAAGTTGAGTCAATCTCAAACTACTGAAAAAGTTGGTCTAAAACAAACGACCCTATCTCGGTTCGAGAATACGCCAGATCGTTCGCAATTAGCGACTCTCTTTAGAATTCTGTCAGCCCTGAATCTAGAAATGCATGTTATTCCAAAATCAAAAGCTAAAAACTTAACACCTTGAACAGAAGAATGGTAATTGATTCTCTGAATATTTTTATGAATGGTATGCGCGTTGGGCTCCTGCAAAAATTGCACACGGGTGAGCTAACCTTTCTTTATGATTCAAAATGGCTTGACATGCCTGGTGCCCGCCCTATTTCACTTTCCCTCCCACTTTCTGCAGAACACTATCAGGGTGCTGTTGTTTATAATTTTTTTGATAATCTACTCCCTGATAATGATCGAATTAAGACTCGAATCCAAGCGTTATTCGAACACCTTCACAGCAGCCTTTTGATTTGGATTATCATCATTTGCGCTTTTGGCATTACAGGAGTACTCCGGGAAATATTTGACGTGGTATTTCAAACGTTGGCGAAGAGATGATAAATATCCTATAGGCTATATTATATTTTATGACTGTGGCCGAGGTTGTCTCTGAATGTAAAGATTTAACCTTGGCATAAAGAAGTGACTTGGGATGAAGTTAGAGGCCAGCTAATGAAAGTAAATCCTACTTTAGCCTCTATAATCTAGAAGGTATTCCGTCGAGGATAATTCGTATAACCCTTTTCATCTCCACCATAAAACGTACTCGGATCAGCTTGATTGAGCGATGCATTTTGTTTAAATCTTTCCACTAGATCTGGATTGGCGATAAAGGGAGTGCCGAAAGCTACCAGGTCTGCATAGTCGCTGGAAACAGCTTCAACAGCCATTTCAAGCGTATAGCCATTATTTACCATCCATGCGCCTGAAAATTCTTTTCTTAACGCCTGGAAATCGAAACCTTTGAAATCTCGAGGACCACCGGTCGCACCTTCAATCACATGTATGTAAGCCATGTTCAATTTATTTAGTTCGCGTATGAACGGAAAGTAAATGGTTGCAGGGGAGCTATCAAATATTCCATTAGCAGGAGTCACGGGTGATAAACGAATCCCGGCGCGATCACAACCTATCTCCGAGATAACAGCGTTTATTACTTCTAACGGAAATCGTAGACGGTTTTCCACCGAACCACCATACTGATCTTGACGCAGATTTGCGCCATCAGATAAAAATTGTTGCAGAAGATAACCGTTAGCTGCATGAATTTCAACACCATCAAACCCTGCTTGGATTGCATTACGCGTTGCTATGCGGTAATCATTAACTATTTTAGGTATTTCTTCCAAAGTTAATTCTCGTGGCATGCCGATGTCTGCAAAACTGCCAGTGTCAATAAAGGTTCGTTGTCCTTGAGGCATAATGGCTGAAGGGGCAACCGGTTTGCCGCCATTGGGTTGCAATGAAGGGTGAGAAATTCGACCGACATGCCAAAGCTGTAAATAAATTAACCCGCCTTGAGCATGAACCGCCTGGGTGACCATTTTCCAACCTGCTATTTGTGCTTCTGAATAAATACCGGGAGTCCAGGCATAACCTTTTCCAGTCGGAGAAATCTGTGTAGCTTCGGAAATAATAAGCCCGGCACTCGCCCGTTGTGCATAATATTCGGCATTTAAAGCCTGTGGGACATCTGTTCCATGGACAGCTCTATTGCGAGTTAAAGGAGCCATAACAATGCGATTTTTTAAGATTTGATCCTTTAAGTTAAAAGGGGTGAATAGTATTTCAGTGTTGAGGTTCATAGGAGTTAACTCAAATCTTTGATTCGTTGTAGTATCATACGTACCTATTTGTGGTCACGCTACTATCGCAGCGCATTATGTGCCTGCTTATGAGCAAGGATTGAATAATTCTACCATTATTGAGGGTGGCGACATTATCCAGGAAAGAATTTTTAAAGGGGCGTTGGATCACCAATTGCGCAGTGCACTGCGTCATGTACTTGAAGCGTTTGAAATTTAGGACTCAAGTGAGCCCATAGGAGTAGAGATCAATGCCTTTGAATTACCTTTAGCTGTTTGATCATATTCATTAACCATTTTAAAATTATTCAGTTTCTCTGGAATTTCATGAGCAAAGAAACATTTTTTAGCCCCTGGGTCACAGACCACGGCATCCTTACCCCAGGTGGTAAAGTCAGCGGGATCACTTTTGTACATTCTAAAGTTAGGTAATTTGGTGAGTCAACGCGAAATCAGATCGGGTCAACGGAGGCTGTTAAAAGTCAAGCTTCATGGATAGATATTGCCGGCTTGCGGCATAATAAAGCTAAACCTAAAATCAGCCAGCTAAACCCAAGTAAATAGAGCTGATCCCAGTATTGTGGAATGAAATGTCTGCCACCATAATTGCCCAGATAAGAAAATATTCCCAGCCCACCAAGATAAACCAATAACCAGATGACATGGCGTACATCATAGGCGCTTTTGATTTTTTTTAGAATACGAAAATAAAATAAATAGCTCAATAAGCATAGGGCGGTTAATACTAATAATACGAGTATACTTCTCAATCCCGACCAATACGCTCCAGCAGTACAAACATAAAACCCGACAATTGCAATTAAAGGAGCGCATCTTAAGCGGAATGGCCGAGTGTAAGCAGGTAGTTGTCTGCGCAGACAAATCAAGCTCACAGGGCCGATAACATAACTGATCATTAATACGGTGACGATAAACGCAGCGGTTCGTTGCCAGTTGGGTAGCAAAAAAAGCATCACGGTTGCTAATAAAAAATTGACAATTAAACTGATCCAGGGAGCTTGAAATTTATTAGTCTTAGCCAGCTGTCTAGGTGCTTCTTGCATTGACCCTAAACTTGCCAGCATTTGAGCACTCGTAGTGGAATACACTAAGGCGGTTGAGTAAGGTGAAAGCAATGCATCCACATACAACAAGCGGCTAAGCCAAAGCATACCAGAAAAAGCCGCCAAAGCCGCAAAAGGGCCAGCCTGACCACTGAAAGACAAATTAGCCCAACCATGGAGTAAATCCTGCGGTCGCATGCTGCCAATGAATGCTAATTGCAATCCCGTGTAAAGCAAGGTGGTTAATGCTATTGCACTTATTAATATGAGCGGCACATACTTCCCAGGTTTCTCAATTTGACTCATCATGACGACGACTTGCCTAAAACCTAGCAATGAAAACAACACACCCCCGCTTGACATGGCTGCCATCACCCCGTGCCAGCCATAGGGCATAAACCCATCGTATTTAGAAAAATTAGCAGGATAAAAATTTACCAGCAAAAGGCAAATGATGGTGAGGGTGGGAACTAGTAATTTCCATATGGTAAAAATGGCATTGACCCGCGCAAATAATTTAATTCCGAAGAAATTCAGCAACGTGAAACTTAGCAATAAAAACAAAGCCACCAGATAACCCAAGGTGGTCATAGAATAATGTATGCCTTGATGAGTCATTAAATTGGGTGAATAATTGCTGGCATATTGCATCAAACCTTGGGTTTCCACCACGGGAATGATGGCCAAAGAAATCCATGCCAAGCAACTCATAATAACGCTGGTGAGGTGACCATGCGTATAAAGTGGCAAACGCGAAAGGCTATCCGCTTGAGGAAACATAGTGGCTACTTCGGCATAACACAAAGCGACAAAGAGTAATAAGAATCCGGCTAGCGGCCAGGCAATCATAGCAGCGGGACCAGCGAAGTGGGCGGAATACAGGGCTCCAAACAACCAGCCGGAACCTATCATGCTGGTCAATGCGATCCATAAAAGACCTGGTGCGCTAAGGTAACGTTTCATTTCACAATCCTTATGAGATTTGGCCAAATTCTACGGTTCTACTGGGAGCGGCAACAAGCTTTAAGGATAGATCGAATAATAGTAGCTCTGGAGGCGAATCTCAGGTTGATGACATTAAATATAATTTCAATATTTTTAAAAAGCAAGCGATACAAAATCCAGAGAATAAAAGTAAATCAGATTGTGCAATAATGTAGATCTCTCATGTAAAGCTAGTATTTGGCCTCACAAAAACAGCTGCCCGGTCAAGCATCACTAGAAGTGGGCCTACGTAAAGGCGAAAGATACTCGCCAAAATCCTTGTTTTTTATTCAAAAGTTGAAAATGAAAATTTTTTAACGCCTAATTTTACAGCCGCACTTCTACATAATTGCCCGGCGCCTTTTCAATATAGTCTGCCAGCTTATTAGCTGTTTTCGCATAATAAATCTACCATTGCTTCAGCGTGACGGCATCCTTCACCACCCATTCCTGAATATCTGCCAGGCAATAATCAGGTCGATGAAAAAAGACAATTTTCCGGCGTTTTTTGAGGGATTGCGTTAATGGACTGCGTGGGTTACCATCGTGCGCCAACTCGTAAAAAGATTGCATATCGGCTTCCGTGCGCACGACCAGCCAAATCGCATGAGGGATAACTAATGAAAGTGGTTCTAGCTATTAAAAATAGTAAAAGGACAGGGCTCAATGAATCAAAGTTAAAAATATAATAATGTTTTATAGAGAGTATTATGCGCGCAACGAAAATTATCAAAATAAGTTTAGGGATTGTTTTTTCGTAACAACGCCCAAGGATAGCATCTGCGTCTTTTTCTTTCTTATCTGCTATTTCTTTATAGAGTTCGTATGCTGCTTGTGGATTTTTTGGAACACCGAAGCCTTTTTCATAATGAGTTGCAAGAGTAAATTTCGCTTGATTCAATCCTTGGTTTGCTGCTAATTGATAGAACTTTATTGCTGTCTTTTGATCCTTTTCAACACCATTACCATACATGAAACAAAGTGCAAGGTTATATTGTGAGATGCAGTCGCCCCGATCTGCTGCTGAACGATAAAGCTTGACTGCTTCCTTTGCATCCTTTTCAACTAGTTCACCTTTCAAGTAACAAGAACCAAGCCTGAATTGCGCAGGTACAAAACGTTGATCTGCTGCTAATCGATAGAGCTTTACTGCTTCCTTTTCATCTTTTTCAACCCCTGTGCCATATAGATAACACTCTGCAAGGCCAAAATTTGTCCAAGCCTCTCCTTTGGCTACTCCTTTCTTATAGAGCTCGATCGATTTCTCTACATTCTTTCCAACTCCATCACCTGTTAGGTAACAATGCGCTAGAATTAAATTTTTGCGCTGATCTGGTGGCATGTCTAATAATGGCGGGGTCCCAATTTTTCTTTTTTATCACTTATTGTTGCTTTTGTACGGCGTTCTATTTCCTGGTTATTAATCATAGCCAATCCTCACCAATTAAAATTATGTTTTTGAGATTTTAGTATATACCCGTTCCACTTAGGATTTCGGTGTTAGAGTAGTCCAGCTTGTGCTGAGATTTATGAAGTACATCCTGTACTAACACCGAAATCCTAAGTGGAACGGGTATATTATGCGATAAAGTCTACCTGAATCAATGCACGAATGTTTGATATCCTGCAAGCATTCTTAATGCCCATTTATAGTTTAAACTGATAAAGGCTAAAAAATCTAATGAACAAGATAGACAATATGGGTTCTCAAGGAGTGCCCCTCCCTTTCTCTATTTTATTGCTCTACGAACCAAAATAAAGTAATTTTCTACACAAAACTTTGCTAAAATAATCGCCAAATTAGCAACAGCACGTGTGTACCCTGACGGGCTGCGCCCGTCAGGGTACACATTTTTTAGCGCAATATATATTGCTGATTTATAAAATAAAAGGTGGAATTGTTATTCATGGCAGCTGCGATAGCATTAAATACTTCGCGCAGGATATCGCCATTGCCGTATGTAACGACGGAAAGTTCAATGGTCATGAAAAGCTCCAATGAATTGGATAAATTTCAATAAAATTTAGAAGCAGGATACTGCTATGATTTATATTATCTGGGAATTTGATGTTGAACCTTCACAGATTGCTTTATTCGAAGAAATATACAGTTCACACGGCGCATGGACATTATTGTTTAGCCAATCTAAAAATTATCATGGCACCACACTACTAAAAGACCATGCTAAACCAGCTAGATTTATTACAATAGATCGATGGGGTAAAATTGATGATTTTGAAAGTTTCAAAACTCAGCATTTAGAAGCATATAATCAGCTTGATAAACAATGTGAATATTTCACTTTAGCTGAGAGAAAAATCGGCATTTTTGAGGTGAATTCTTAGCAAAACTGCCCACTGTTGTCTTTCGTCTTCACTAAAATTAATTTAATCAGCCATGAGGAATAGCGATGGAAACCCTAGCGCTTAATTTAGTTCAGCAATACATGAATGGCTGGAAGCAAAATAATTTGTCCCTAATTACTTCTTGCTTGACCAAAAACTGTATCGTCATTGAATCACATGGCCCGACTTATCATGGTATAGAAGCCATTGAGCGGTGGTTCCAATTCTGGATGGAAGCAAAAAGCACCATAATCCATTGGAATCTGTATAGCCTCTATTACTGCGAAAATAAATCGGTTGCTTTTGTTGAATGGGATTTCTCCTGTACTTCAAACGCTACTATGTATGCATTTTCAGGTTGCAGTCTTTACAAACTCTTAAATCAAAAAATTGATTTTATTCAAGAGTATCGCACGACACATCATGCATATCCTTGGCGTGGTGATGCTTTAACTTCAGAATAAAATAATGAGACTTGTCAATACTCCCGGGAGATAGTTATGATGTATGGTCAGCTTTGCGCTGAATTCTATGACGCAGATAAAAAATTTGCTTCAACAGAGGAGCTGCAACTCTATAAAGAAGTATTTATCCATAAAGATTTATTGTTTGAGCCTATGTGCGGCTCTGGAAGGTTGCTGATTCCATTATTACAGCTCGGCTACCAAATTCATGGGCTAGATAGTTCCCCCGTTATGTTGAATCATTGCAGGCAACGCGCGCAAGAATTACATCTGAATCCAGTTTTATATCAGGGATCTATTGAGACTTGGTCAACGCCGCAGCAATATCAAGGCATTATCATCCCTTTCGGTTCTTTTCAGCTGCTTTATCCACCGGAAAATGCCTATGCTGCATTAGAGAAATTTAAACGAATGTTAACTCCAGGCGGCAAGCTGATTATAGATACCTTTGTGCCTTGGGAAGCCCTATATGAAAATGGCGCAGAAGATGTTAGCGCTCGCAAAATTGAACTTCCTTCGAAAGAATGGATAGAGATTCACAATCACACTACAGCGGATAAATATAAACAGCACCTATTTTCTAAAATACATTATACGAAATATTCAAATAATAAAATTGTTTCGGAAGAAGACGAACAGATGAACATACTTTGGTATTATGAATTTGAAATGGCGCTGCTTTTAGAAAAATTTGGCTTTAAAGATATAAAGCGCGTTATCCGTTCCCTAAATGGAAGCGACTATATTACCTTTATAGCAACTGTAGCAAAGTGATTCAATAGTGAGAACGTTATATGAAAAATAAAGTTATTCTAATTGTCGGAGCAACCAGCATGATTGGCAACGCATGCGCCCATCTTTTTTCACAACAAGACATGAAATTAATGCTGCTCGGACGCAACCAATCTAAACTCACTCAATTAGCAAAAGAACTAAGGGGTGATGTTAATTATTGTGTTGCTGACATGAACTCATCACATGACATAAAATCTTTGATTGCTCAAACGATCGCTTTATACGGCCGTATCGATGCCGTTATACAAAATATCGCTATTTATCCCTGGAAATTGATCAGCGAACTGAGTTTAATTGAATGGCAACAAACATTGGATACTAATCTTACCAGCGCCTTCCTTATCACTCAGGCTTGTTTTTCCGTTATGAAGAAACAACAAGCGGGAAACATTATATTTATTTCATCCATTGCTGGAGAAATAATAGGATTGCCATATATGTCGAGTTATGCCACAACCAAAGCTGGCATCAATGGCTTGATGCGAACTGCTGCTATTGAGTTTGCACCGTACAATATCAAAGTAAATAGTATTAGCCCTGGAAAAATGTATGATAGCCAAAATTTGGAAGAAAAGGATTTTAAAAATAAAATAGCACCTATTCCATTACAGCGTTTTATTGATCCCAAAGATATAGCCAATATGGCTCTATTCCTCATAGACAAAGGAGAAAACATAACTGGGCAAAATTTTATTATTGATGGTGGACAATCAATAGTAGGTGAAAATTCTCATGTGCAAAAAATTTGAGTTGTTCATTTAACAACATGACCATAATTTCCATTCAAAGATTTAGTGATTAAAGTTCTAGAGGAAAGAAGGATGAAGAAAAATATTCGCTTTTTTGTTTTAGCTTTAATGTATATCTCAACAACCTTTGCGGATAGGGCAGCAACTTTATAATGCCCGTTGCGCCATGTGCCATGGTTTTGACGCAGCAGCCACGGGCTATTTAGCTCATAAGAGCAATCCGCCAACACCCGACCTGACCACTTCTGCCTTAAAGTTCCGCCTCACACTTGGACAGAAGATGAATTAAGGTCACTGAATCAGTATATGTTGACGCTAATTTTTAAGAAGTCAGAAAATTCAAAATGAGGTGATGCACACTATTGAATGTTTGCTACTCAATTCATTTTATTGTCGTAAGGAATCTGCCCACTTTAAAGTATTAGTCAACTGTGCCGACAGTTGTCCCGCCAACATTTGTTCAATATTTTGTGTCTGCTCAATCGTAAGCGTCCGATTAACCGACGTTCTTCCCCAATCAAGCCGATGTGCTATTTTTTAAAAAAGGGACCTCTTTCAGATTAAAAGGCAGCAGAGCTTCATAGTCCTGGAGGCTGGTGCAGGTCGGCAGCTTTTGAAAGATAAATTCCAAATAAGCAACCGGATTTAGTTGGTGGGCTTTGGCCGTTTCAATTAAGCTGAAGAGCCGAGCGCTGGTGTGAGCCCCAGCGACACTGTCGGCGAATAACCAATTTTTTCTACCTATCACAAACGGCTTAATAGCACGCTCCGTGCGATTATTATCTATTTCATATCGGCCATCTTTGAGGTAGTTGGTTAAGTAAGGCCAGCGTTTAAGGGTATAGGCAATCGCTGCCCCTACGGGACTGCTGGGTAGCGCCGTTTTAGCTTTTTCATCCAAATAGAGTTTGAGCTCGTTGAGAATAGGCGCGGCTTTTTGCAGGCGGACTTCCCATATCTTTTGCGGATTAGCTTTCTCAGCCGTCAGGCTCTCTTCGATGCGATATAAGGCGCGGATGAATTTAACCACATGCCCAGCCACGCCTTTTTCCTTGCCGTTGGGCAGCGCTTCAATAAATTTGCGGCGTACATGAGCGAAGCAGTTAATCCCCGTAATAGAGGCCGACTTTAGTATAGGGTCATAAGCACCATAGCCATCACAGTGCAAAGCGCCCTGATAATCTGCAAAGAAGCCCTGGGCTACCGCAGCCGATCGCTGTGGGTGGTATTGATAAATTAAGCAGCGTTGATCTGGGGGTCCGCCGACAAAACACCAAATGAACGACTTGGTTTGCGCTCGCCTGCCGGGCTCATTGAGTACTTGTAGCGTTGTTTCATCGGCAAATGCAACATCGTAGTTCAGGATAATATCCTGCAGCAAATTAATCAGCGGGATGATGGCTTCGCCGATGCGTATCATCCAGGCGCTCATTGTCTGGCGAGGCAAGTCAATCTGTAGCCGTTCAAAGATTTGTTCTTGACGATACAGTGGTAAGTGATCACAGAATTTGGCGACGGCAATATGAGCCAACAGGCTGGGAGAGGCAAAGCTCTTGGGGATTAATTGTGGTGGCTTGGGCGCCGTCTTTGAGGTGACCGGATCGAGTGGAATCGGTTTCTTTCGTCTTGACGCATTGGCAGCAGATATATTTTTTACTGTGATGTTCAACCACTTCCAACTTGGCGGGAACATAAATTAATTCTTCACGGGTTTCTTTACCAATGCATTCTAGTTCGGCGCCACAAGGGCATTGTTTATCTTCTGGTAGCAAATCATGTTCAACGATGGTGCGCTTTAGATGAGAGGGCAAAGGTTTTCTGCGTGACGCTGAAGGTTTATTCTCTGGAGCCACCGTGGCACCAATGATGGGTTTAGTAGGAGTAACTTCCAGTTCGCTACTAATAACTTCAATCTCATTAAACAGCGGCAAATCGGTTTGGGCAGAAGGTTCATCATTTTTTATTTTTTCAGATTGACTGCCGAACAATCGTTTTTTTAACAAACGATTTTCATGGGACAAAAGACCAATTTTTTGTCGGAGAATATTTTTTTCCTGAATGGATTCGGCATAAGATTTCAGCAGATTGTCTAAAATCTCCCGATCCTCTCCGGTGGCGCTATTGACAAATTCTTCAAGATTTTTCATGTGGACAGTTTAACAGAAGCCACGTTTTATGCTATAAAAAACAGGATATTTTTAATAAAAATCTTGATAATGATCGGTAGAATAATTTCCCATTAAATAAAAATCCAAGCCCATTAGCAGTGCATTTAATTGGGCGGCATTGATAATAATTTTGTCGCCTTGGATATATTTTGAGTAATTAAAGCGCCCTTTTTCCAATCGCTTATAATAAATTACAAATCCATTTTTATCCCAAAATAACAATTTAATTTTATTGCGTTGCCGGTTAGTAAAAATAAATAAATCACCTTGTAAGGGATTTTGTTGGAAGTTGTCAACCAGTATCACGACTAATCCATTAATGGATTTACGCATGTCGGTGTTGGCAGTATAAATATAAATTTGCGATTCCGCGGATATGGATAGTTTCATGGTTTCTCCAGATAATTCAGTAGGGTCTTTAAGGTCATGGCATCTGCACCTGGCGGTATGGATAAACGCGTACCATTTGGCCACTGCAAGATAAAACCATGAATGGCTGGCTTTGAAGCGGTTGGATCTTCTGGGTGCAATTTAACGGAAAGCAAGGCAGGAGATTTTCTTTTGCTTTGGCTTAATCTATTGCGATGGTACATAAATTGGCCATAGACCAGTGACCTACTTTGGCAGAATTCTTTTTGAGGAAGTCCGCTGACTTCCCATTCCTGCATGATCGCCGGCCAATCGACTGGTTGGGACGGGCTTTGGAAAGATGGAGAGATTGATTTGTTCGCCTTTGCTGAGACGGGTTGGTGATTGATTGGTTTCATGGGATTGCCCTTGTCGTTATTGATGAATAAGGGCAGTATAGTGCGTAATTTAGAATGCGGAAGAATGTGGTTTAATTACCGCTTACGATTCAACATAAAGGTGCTATACCTATTCCCGGTACTAAATCCAGAACGTGTCAAGGAAAACAATGCATCTAATCACATGGTTGGTATTTTAGAAAATATGGGAGCTTTTGCTGAGCTTGATAAGTTATTTCCCGTTAATACATTTGCTGGGGATCCAAACCCGATTGCCATCGCTGGTGCTCTTGACGCAAATAGTGAAAAACTCAATCGGGGCAAAGAACATAAAGTATCAGCAAGATTAAAATGCAAGTTATAGAAAAGATATTGTACCTTACCGTTCGAATATATCTCGCTATTTTATCTTAAATTATATCGCTGAAACAATAAGTAGTCAGCAAATCGCGGGTGTTTTTTCATTGCTGATAATAGATAATCTAGGACATCTGGGTGCGCCCCAGGGATAGTTGAGGCTGTGGCAGTTAATGATTTAAGCGGCTCCTACCATGATGCCCAAAATATCACACCGTTCAGTTGTTCGATTATTCCAACCATGCACCGCACCTTTTTGTACAACAAAATCTCCTTGTTTTAATAATCGCTCATTATTGTTATCCAAACGCAGAAAAACCTCTCCTTTCAGCACATAAATGTAATCTATAGAATGTGTTTTATGTAACATGAAATCTTCTTCATTTTCAGGCAACTTTCCTCCAGTTTGTTTAGTATGCTCAATGAAATCTGCCAACAAGTCAGACATGGGGGGAATATGACAAACGCAGCAACGGAATGATCCAGGAGGCATCTCAAGTTGGAAGGGTTGCTGTTTTTCTTGCAAATCTAAATGTTGCGGGTTCTGCTCAGTATAGAATAAATCAGTTAAGCTAAAGCGGGGAAATGCTGGATATGGATTTATAGGTGAAATATGCTTGTCTTCTAAAAAAACAGAATTACCATCTTCACCTATGGCGGTTACTACTCTACGTATCATTTTATCTCCTGGCACTATTAAAGTGTGAGAATCTTGTTTTATATTTGTTACACTCGAAACTGAGGCATCAATTATAGCGAAATAAACATTGCGCACAAGAATTTTTCCCACCGAATTTTTCCTATAGCAGGGGTCTGGATTTAGGCCATCAAAGGCATAAATCTCGATTTGATCCCCCTGCTCTGATCCAGCAAGTGCGTCATCGCAAATACTTAGTCACTAAAGCCTGTCGTATCCGTGCAATGCTCTTCAATTGGCAAGTCAGACTCGTGGCACAGTAAGCCATCAAGCACATAGGTTAAATCACTAATACCCACCGGTAACCACCTTACTATGGAATGGTGCATACTGATCTGAGATATCCAGGCAGAATTAGTTTGGCATTAAAAGTCGCATGTATGCTATGCTCTCTAAAAAAAACAGAGACCCAGAAGCTTGGATTTTTCTCCCTAAAAGCTCTTACAATAAAATTGTGGGCGGCAACGCTTCTCCTAAAGATAACTAATTCCAGAGTAAACTTATGTTAAAAAAAATATCTCTTACCTTTCTACTTATCATTTCTACACTAGCAATGGCAGAAGCTGCACCTGTAAAAAAAGAATTAGCTATGAATGAAATTGCCGCAAATGTTGTCAGTATCAAGACACCTGAAGTAAATATGGCGACACCAATGCAGGGTAGTACACAAGTTTTTATGGAACTGGATAATAACGGCAGAGTTTTCCACAAACTGATTGCAGCCTATAGTCCTGTGGCCAAACTCGTTCAGCTTCATCAGAGCTTCGAGAAAAATGGTGAGCGATATATGCAACAAGTTTCGACCATTGACATCAATCCGCACCAAGAAGAAGATCTCAAGCAAGGGGGACTTCATATTATGCTAATAGGGATAAACGAGCCTTTAAAGAAAGGACATAAAGTCCCGATTGTGTTGTTATTTGAGGACGGCAGTTACCTCAACTTGAGCGTGCCAGTCAACTAATAAACTTTTACGCTAATTAATCAGCTTAGCGTGCTTTAAATTCCGTTTTCTGAGGCGACCCATACATAGTGGAATCGGTTTTCCTTCTATGACGGGATTTTCACCCGCAAGATTTGTTAGGTTTCGTTTGGCGCAGCAGTAGTTACCATTTCAGTACATATAAGGTTTCAAACGAAGAGGAATTAAGTCCAATTCTTGAAGATTTAAGAATTAGTGAAAATCATTGCTAAGAGATGCTCCTTGCAGCCAAAGGCAATAAATAGCAAACATTAATCCTAATGAAATGATGAAGATCAGTGGTAAAATCCATGCAGCGCCCACATGTAAAATACCTAACAAAAAAGTCATTAATACCGGCATACTCAGCGCAATAAAACTCACCACCGCAGATCCATTAGCTTTATCTTCAGCGTGATTCATGGCTAAAGACATTGCTGTGCTTGTCAGAATAGCATGACCGAGGCAAAGCAGTGCCATCGGCGCTAATAAAGTAACCAAGTTGATGATATGAAATATGAAACAAAATAGCATGATAAGACTGGCAGTTAGCTCAATAAAAAAAGCAGCCTTTAGCATGGTCATGGGTTTAATAAGACCCAAGCGAATATTAATTAAACAGCCGATCAAGGTGCCCAAAAATGGTATCAATCCTAATAAACCATAAGTCGCTGGTAATACATTGAGCAAATGAATCCCGATGAAAGGTCCTTCAGCGCCAAACACGTAAATACACGCGCTGGAAAAACCGGAACAGGCAGAAAATCCGATCAATTTGGTATTTTTAAATATGGCTGCATAATTTTTGAATATTTTCTGATAATGCAATGCATGTACATCGGGCTGACTTAACGTTTCTGGCATTTTTACTGCGGGGAAAATCAGAGCTAAACCGTATAAAAATAAAAAATAAAAACATCCTTGCCAGCCGATATATTGTGTCAGGATACCTCCGACTGCGATGGCGATACCGGGAATAATTGCAAAAGCTACTATCATCAATCCTGTTACATGCCTTGCTTCTTTTGGGAAATAAAAATCATTAATCAAGGTAATGCACACCACCAATCCTACACTAGAACCTAAGGCTTCTAATAGCCGACCAACGATTAATAGGAAAAAAGACTCCACCGGAGAAGAAAGAATACTAAACAAAGACCCTAAGGTGGCTATTAAAATACCGATATAAAATGCCGGTTTTCGCCCCAAGCGGTTGGCAATTGGACCATAAATTAATTGGCCGATTGCACAACCGAGCAAAAAACTTGTTACCGTTAACTGCGCTAGGCCCATGCTAATATTAAAATAATGTGCAATAGATGGCAGCGCAGGCGTCATTAAAATGGCACCCATCGCGCCAAAAGCACTGAGTAGTGTCAACCCCAGAATATGGGGTGGTTTGGTATTGAGTTTATAGATTTGAGAGTTCATGGGTTCTTCCAAAAAATTTTTCGATAAGCAGATCTAAAAAGAATTGCAGAAAATTTCCAATTGCAAGGGGCTATAGTGACATGCAAATAAGTTTAGACTTCAGGCTTTATCCAATACAGCATTAACGTTACTGTGATGACAATCATTCCTCCGATACAAGTCAGAATAATGCGATCCAAGGCAAAAACATTGTGATAATCTCCTAATAAGTGTGCAAACCCAAACACGAACAATTCTATAAAAAATACTCTAAAAAAATAAGAAAATCCTAAGAAGAAAATTAGGAATAAAAAAATCACTAACAATATAAAATTTATCCAAAAATTTTGTGGAACGATATAGCCAAAAAGAAAAACAACTATTATTGCTCCAAATGTGTTGACGCCGATGCGCTTAATTGCTGTGTAAATAGTTTTTTGCTGTGAACCTTGAATAATCAGCAAAATGGTTAAACCAATCCAATAAAGATGGGATAATGATGAATATAAGTTTAAATAATGACTAATGATCCAAGCTAATGCGAGCGATAAAATCGATACTAATGCCATATGTGAATTGGCTTGGGTTGGCTCTGGTTTAGTATCGTTGGCATTCTTTCTATATTCGAATAACCAATAAAACAGGGTGAAAACTGCGATAACCACTGCACCTGCCAAGGCATATTTTATCCCCGATTGCAAAGAAAAAGGTAGGGCAGAAAAAATAAGAAACGCTAAACTGCCGGTAATAAAAACATTGGCTTTTGACGTGCTTTTGGGTAAATAAAAAGCAAGCCCGGTATAAATGATTGTTATAACAGAGGCTAACCAAGGATAATAAAAACCGATTACACCACCCAGAACGGTTGAAAAAACAACTACGCTGCTACCTAAAGATATATGATTTATCTGTTTTTTATGAACTGAAAAAGTAGCCGCAACAGACATGACGGCCATATTAAATAGGATTAACAGGGATTTATCTGTCGCACCAAATAGCTTAAATAAACCTACAATGCTCAGGCAAAACAGGCTAATTTTAAAGGATTCCCACGCAAAAGCTGAATAGTCAATTCGGTTCATATTTATCTTCACTTGAGAACAACGCTGCCGCATTCGCGCAAGTTCTTTAGCTCTCTTCATGCATAACATATAACAATTATATAATTTTAAAAATAATTGACAATACATTAACTTATAATAGACTATTCTAAATATTGAAATAATCTTTAGGAGTTGTCTTTATGTCTTTAGACCTATTTTCTTGTATGCAAGGATTCAAAGCGATTGCCGAGCATAAAGGTTTCAGCCAAGCAGCACGGCATTTGCATGTTTCTACCTCTACACTTACCGGTCAAATCAAGCACTTAGAGCAGCTGCTTAAAAGGAAGTTACTCAATAGAACGACACGGCATATGGAATTAACCGAGGCAGGTGAGATTTATTTGCAGCATGTCAATAAACTACTGGTCGACATTGAAAATGCTCAAAATGCAGTGAATGCAGTTGAAATTCAACCTCATGGCAAACTCATTATTGGCATAGCCGGCGCGTTTTATTCTCAATTTTTTATCAAGCATTTTCAGAAGTTCCTTCAAAAATATCCCAAAATACAATTGCAAACTACGGAGGAAAATGCACCAACGGATTTATTGAATGGCTCAGCGGATTTGGTCATTACTGAAATAGATATTAAAGACAGCCAGCTGGTTAAAGAATATTTATTTACCCTTCACCGTAGTATTTATGCCACGCCAGCCTATATAAAGAAATTTGGTTCTCCTAAAAAAGCAGAAGATTTACAGCATCACAATTGCTTGATCGCTAAACGTATTTCACCCAATAACGAATGGGTATTAGCTAATAATAAAAAAATTTATGTCACCGGTAATTATGCTTCTAGTTCGGGATACAATGTATTGTGTGCGGCATTGGCAGGTATGGGATTGATCTGGTCTACGGATATTTTGATCAAAGAGGAGCTTAAGCGTGGTGAATTGGTCGAAATAAAATTAAAAGATGAGCAGCCGGTTGCAATCAAAATGTATCTTTACCATCGTCGGGTCAACGCTGAGAGCAATATCAGATTAATGGCGGATTATCTGAAAAAGATAGCAGAGCTGTGGTCGTCATAGCTTTTGATGGATCAAGGGAATTTATTTTGGCACCGCAGCCCGAATGTTTTCTAGTATGTCACCGGGCCAAATGCTGGCGGTTGAAAGAAGCTTTATGTTGTTGTAGCGTAATATATGACCAAAACAAAGGGAATCGTTCTGTTACAAATGACATTAAATCTGTACTAAAATCAATAAAATCCGAAATTACTGACATTGGTCACAAAAATGGCCAATGTTTAAACTTTTTTAGTTTAAATGAAAATATACTTGGTGCGCCACGAAAGCACCACTCTGCTAGCAGCTGGAAGTGCTGCCGAGAAAGTGCTGACCCAGCACATTTCGTATCTAGCCTTGGGCATGCTGCAGTAATGTAACAAGTTAAGCGTAGGCAGGAAAAATTGCAGGCCGTAAGCGCAAGCTGAAGTGATTGAGCTCCGAAAAGTTTAACGTTAGGAACTGGCCGATGGTCTCAAGTTACCAGAAGGCAACATTACCTAAATCACGATGGGCAGAGTTAGGTAACATCCTCGGGGTCTTAGAGCATGGCATGCAATAAAAGTAGAAGGGTGAACGTGGGAGGTCCAGATAGATCTCAGAAGGACAGTAGTATCGGGGAACAAGCCTCAAAAACAAGGACCTCGAAAAGTCTATCGGGAAGTCAGATGTGTCGTAGTACCGACGAAGCGAAGTAACGAGCGGGGAGGGAAGGACACTGGGCAAATATACTCTGAGTAGAGGAGACGTCATGGAGTTCACAGAAAACTCAATACTGACGGAAATGAAATTGAAAAGAATAGCGGCACTATCAGCAGCGAACCCTGATATGGTATTCACGCACGTGATCCACCATATCAATGAGGAATCACTGCGGGCATGCTTCCATGAGCTGGATGGACAGAAGGCAATTGGGAGTGATGGGGTAGACAAAGCAAGCTACGGAGAACAATTGGATGATAATCTGAAGAATTTAATGGGTCGGATGAAACGCATGGCTTACATCCCCGGGCCAGTACGACAAGTGCTGATTCCGAAGGATGGGAAACCAGGCGCGACGCGCCCATTAGGTATCAGCAATTTCGAAGATAAAATCATCCAGCGGATGATGCATAAAGTATTGGAAAGCATCTATGAGCCATTATTCCACGAAAATTCCTATGGGTTTCGACCTGGAAGAAGCTGTCATGATGCGATCGGAGATCTGTATGCTTATCTGAGTACACACGTAGTAGAAACAGTGATTGATGTTGATCTATCGAATTACTTCGGCAGTATCTCACACGAAAGAGTGGTGGAGATTATCAGCAAAAAGATCAGCGATCCAAGATTAATACGTTATCTGATGAGAATGTTTAAATCAGGTGTATTAACCGAAGGGGAGCTGACGATAAGTGATGAAGGGGTCACCCAAGGTTCGGGTTGCAGCCCCATCATCGCAAATATATTTGCTCACGAAGTAATCGATGAATGGATGGATGAAACGGTACAACCACACTGTACGGGCAAGGTGAAAATGGTACGGTACGCTGATGATATTGTCATCTGCTGTCAATATAATCAAGATGCAGAACGTATCAAAGTAGCCTTGGGTCGTCGCCTTGCAGAATACGGGTTGAAAATGAACGAGGATAAAACTAAGCTCGTAAAATTCTCCAAACGTAGCAAACAACGTGGCGAGGCGCAGGAAACATTTGATTTTCTGGGATTCACATTCTATATCGGTAAGTCTCGCAAGGGATACTACCTCATAAAAATGAAAACCAACGGCAAGAGACTTCGATCGAAGCTAAAGAAAGTCAATGACTGGGCCCGTAATATCAGGAATAGAACATCACTGAAACAAATAATGAAAACTGCGGCTGCAAAATTGAGAGGTCATATCCAGTATTATGGAGTATCTCACAACTATGCATACGTTAAAATATTTGCTCACAAAGTGAAGAGAATTCTATTCAAGTGGCTCAACCGCAGGAGTCAACGAAAATCATTTAATTGGGAGCAATTCCAAACGTTTCTAGACAGAGTAGCGTTTCCAAAAGCAAAAATATGTCACAAGCTTTTCTAGCCTGTGGGTAGTCGTAAATGTATTTATCCTGAGCCTATTGCCTTAATAGGGCACGATGGGTTCTAACGAGGGGGCGGCGAACAACTAACGAAGAACGTCGCTCTACTCAATAGTTGCCCATGGATTTTTAGAGGCTGTATGTTTAAAAATTTCTGTGAAAACGTTACCTTGCTCAAAAATATTACGAGGAACATGAATCCGCATTTGACAGGCAGCTTGCAATTTACGATGATTGGCGGTATCCATAATTTTGGGCAACATAAATAAGGTGTGTGCTCCTGCTGAAATACTCCAACTCCATTTTCGTCTTAAGAAAACGGGGACCTGTTTCAATATCTCCCATACACCTAAAGTTACACCTGGACGAAACAGTTTGAGGGGAATGGTTCGTTGCTCAGGTGTTTCAACGTAAATTTCTACGCATTTATCCAGAATAAATACTAATGGGGAAGGGCTATAACTTAGTTTTTCTCGTAAATTGGATGAAATAATAGATTCGTCCAGCGTTGCCAGCTGACCATGTTCAGTGGGTAAAAGCAATTCTCCTTTATTACGGATATTAGTGCCAAAAGGATAGCTAGCTAGAATTAAGGGATACTTTGAAGAAGGGTTAAACTCATCGATTATGGAGGCTAAAGTGGGATTTACTTTCATTACCTCGTCTCTAACTTCATCCCAAGTTACTTCTTTATGCCATGCTAAATCTTTACATTCAGGGGCAATCCCGACCACAGTCATAAAATATATCCTATATTCGTTATAAATATTTTAAGTGCCAATGGCAAATATTTTGACACTAAACTGTGATTATCCTTGTAAAAGACATTAATTTCAATCTAACTTATAAATGGGTTACTCTAAGAAGCAACTAGTGGAGTGAAATAGCATAGATAGTGTGCATTCTTAGATAACAATAACTACAAATTTATATTATCTTTTTGAGATAAGTTTATCTGCCTTAAGAAATTTGCAAAACTGGTTGTAGTAATTAGAGCTACATTTGCATCGGGTCTATTTTCGTAGATAATTCTTGCTAGTAGTGGGCTATCTATATTCTTTAAATCGCTTCCGGCAATAATAACATCATATCCGTTATCATACATATCCAATGCTAATAAGCCGCTAGAGGCTACATCTACTTCGCAACCTAAGTCTTTTAATATTTTCAACTGTTTCAATTGCTTTGGCTCATTACCTTCCGCCAGCAATATTTTTACTGGACAAGTGCCAATAGTTAATTTTTTAGATAATGATTTCATTATGATAAATACCTCTAATAATTGTTAACATTAAGCCTTTAAGAGATGACGAGATAAAGGTAAACGAATTATTATTTTTTAAATACTAAGCTATTTTTTTTAAAGCTGTTTTTCTACTTTGTCTTTTTACATAAGATTCAATATAATCTATCTCAATCTGGCTAGGGAAATTATTACCCGTCTGCTCAAGAATACTAATGGCAATACAAGTACGATAAAGAGAATCGCTTATTAAATCGGGCTTTGGCTCTTTTGCAATTGTTTTTAAATAAATTTCTAATATCTCCGTATCTGATATAGCGCAATATGTTTCTTTAGAATGAAAATTTCTCTTACTCATGACCTACCTCGGATAAAATTTTATTGGTAACTAATTGATCTTGGGAAGCAAGAAGTTATGTATTAATTAAGGCCTCACGGGTTTCTAATCCTTAAGAGCGCCTTAACATAAGTGCTATTTCAACACATACAGATATTTTTAAAAGATTAGAAAATCTCCACCAAAAAGGGGTTGCGTTTTACTACAGCAATTTACTACCCTAAAAAAGTGAGCTATTTCTGAAAAATTTTTATTAGAGTAATTGCGCGCAAAAACAAATCAGCCTTTTTCCAGGCTCGGATACTACAATGGAAAACAGTTGGTTTCTTAATATAATGCTTTTAATGTATTTCCGCTGTTGCTGCGGAATAAAACAAGCTGCCATCGGCCGGATTTAATTTAATAAAATTAGATACAAATATAAATTGAATGTCGCTAGATTTCGCATATCCACTGGTTGCGTATAAAAATAAATTTTAATTGTACGAGGTTTAACATGTCAGCAGTGCGCCTATCACGTGTTTAAGCTGAATCAGATCCAAGCTGCTTTGAAACACACAATGAAATCCACCGGGAATAACAATTTTATAACGCTGACTGCGGGGGCATCATTCATTATTCATCACCGAAACAGGAGTAAAAACCGTCACGGGTTCAGGCGATGACTTTGATTTCTGTACAATAAGCGGTGGTAGGCAAATTAGAGATGGCTCCAAGAGAAACTGTCGCTCGCGCTTTTGTTCCGCGCTCCATGCTTCACTACATTATTCGATCCACTCTATATTCAGGACCATAGTTTCATCCAATCGTATAGATTGATGGCACCACTTCCATTGAGCACAATAGCCCTTGTGGCTACTTCGTGTTGCATGGGGTTATACGCCTGAACCGCGGAAATTTCTGTCAAACCGTTATACCTATGCAACTGGCCTGGTGCTTAACTGAGGTCACTTTTGTGTTATGGGGGATAGTGGAACAGCGAACCATCATCTTAGGCACTAATCTGCCGGTGTCAATTAGTGAGGTTTATAGGGTTTCCGATTGCCGCTAAACATTAGTATCCAAGGAGTGCATACTGTTGTCTTATGGGTGAGATTTTTTCATAGACACTCAATATAATTGAGAAGGACATAAATACCGGCAAAAAACAAAGAGGCATCATATGGCTACCCCTATATATAAGCCATGTTCAGCAAATCCTACAGGGAGCTTTATCTTCCCACCTTTCATTGAAGTCGAAATTTTCGAGTTTAATGGTTCCCATTCTCCGCGAGTTAGCCCAATAAAATAACCATCTGGGGATCTGGATTATTTTTAACTGCTTTATTCCTATCCCATATGATTCAGAAAAATCTGCATTGATGATAATCTTCAATTACGAAGCGTACTATTTTTTCAGGAACTTGATCTTGTTTAATAACTTGCATGTAAATTTCCCTGCTTTTTTTCCAAAACCCTTTATTATTATCACCTCTTTGGAGCCTCATGTTAAACACCAGGGTGGTTAGCCATTGTAAAAATGATTATTGTGTTCTTAAACGCTTGTTCTGGATAATTTAAAAATTAAATAGCGAATATTCATAAAGTTTGGTAAAATTAAATACTAATTTTTCAAAAAATAATTTTAATGAGCCAAGATAAAATTTTAAAAAAGAAAGTTCTCATTACCGGCGCAAATGGCCGAGTTGGTAAATTATTGCAAAAAGAACTATCCAAGACTTACGACCTACGTTTGGCGGATATCGAAGCTTGCGATCCTCTTTATTCAAAAGACATACATACAGTCGATATTTTGAAACCGCAAACCCTTCCGTTGATAATGAAAGATGTTTACGCCGTTATTCATTTGGCGGCAATCGCTGATGAAATTGAAGACTCGGACAAAATTTTGACAACAAATATACTTGGAACAAAACATATTTTAGAAGTATCGAGACAAGCTCAAGTTCCGCGTTTTATTTTAGCAAGCTCTATTCATGCGGTTGGTTTTTATCCGCGCACCAAGACTCTAACCAGTGATGTAACTCCAAGACCTAGCGGATTTTATGGTGTTAGCAAGGTTGCAAGCGAAGCTTTAGTTCGTCTATACGCAGATAAATATGGCTTATCCTGCATATGTCTACGAATAAATTCGTTAGAACCTAAACCTCAGGACAAACGACAACTAACAACATGGTTAAGTGAACCGGATGCAGTGAAATTATTTAAAGCGGCCATCGAAGCATCTTTAGACGTTCACTTCGAAATTATTTACGGCGTATCAAATAACACGCGCAAAAAAATCCTAAATCCAAATAAACATGTTCTCTTCAAACCAACAGACGATGCAGAATTATATCATGATCAGATCGAAAAACATGGGATACCCGAAGAAAAAATTGCCGAAAATTTCCATGGTGGACCATTTGCGGGAAAATTTTTCGGAGGAAATCTCACCAAAACTCTAGATAGTAAACTGGACAGTGGGTCGGCGTCTTACACCTCTGAGCGAACTACAGAGGAAAATCCTCCCCTGCTGCAGCCACAACGTTCTAAATTGTAGACTCCTTTTCTAACTTAACCATGGAAATTTCAGATTTAGAGCTAGTTTTCACCTTATATCTAGCATAATTTAATAATCCAATCGTAAAACAGCAAAATAAAATTGCTCCAAAGCCACCTGCACTAAACCGATATTTATGCAAAGTTAATTGCATGAAATAGGCTAAAATAGGTGTAAAGGAGATAAGAATAGATACGGTCAAAGAACCAAGGTGTTGTATAGCTTTTTGATAAATAATAAGTGGTAAAAATACTATAATCACTGCCGAAACAGAAAATAACTGCAACGTTTGCCAATTAAATTCAAAGGTTTTATTATAAATACTAATCAATATGCTAGTTAGAACTAACAAATAAAAACGCACTGCCAATATCTCTTTTACTTGAAATTTTGCTTTGCTTAATACCTCCGAATAGGTACCAATTGCAGCGCCAAAAATTCCCCCCACTACCGATATTAGTATTCCCCAAAAAATATTGCTTCCCATCATTGGAACAGTGAGTTCTTGTACATTTTCATGAATAATCAGCAGCATGCTAAAAATTACAAATAGAATACTTAGCAGAGTCGCGATGTTAGCTTTATATTCTTTTATAGGCGTTACAATAAAAAAAGTGGTTATTGGAATGACTGCCATACCTATACATAACATATTAGCCGGGTCAATAAATCGCAGCGCATAAAAACTTGCTAACCAACTGATAGCAGTTGTTATATTTAATCCTAAAACAGCTCTAAATTTTTTTCCCACTTTTAAATAGAGTAGTTGTAAATTTTTAAAACAGAATAAATTAAAAAGCAAAATCCCTAAAGAAAAAATATAAATAATACTTTGAGCTTGACCATGTGCATTACCCAAAATAGAAATAAAGACAAAAGATAACGCATTAAACACACAATAAAATGCGATATAAAGATATCCTATCATATAGTAACCTCTGCAAGGGCTTCAATTTCGTAAGGTAATCTATTAGATAAATTAGCAAAATCTTGTGACAACTCACCATAGTCACGGTTCCATAGCACCATAATAATTGCTGAATCTGATAAATTAGCTGCTTGCTCGATTTTGTCCCCCACCTGCACAAAACGTCGGATACTATAGTGACTTTTAATATCAGTAATATCAGGATTAGATAATGATGCAACAATTCCACGGATTTTCGGGAACCTGATAAATGCAGAAAAAACCTCCGGTTGTTTAAAGTTCAAATCCACTGGAAGCTGCATTTGCAACCTTACTAAAATTTCCTCAAGATTTTTACCCGTCATTATATGATATACAAAAGGAATTTCTCCTCCTGGCGCACGGTTAGCGATTTCCAGAAAAATTAACTCACCATCTTGTTTTCTGAAAAATTCAAAATGCGTGACTGTATTATCGGGGATATTTATAGCCTGCAATACCTTTTTATTATATGCGGAAAATTCTTTAAAAAAAGGATGGTCTTCCATTAGAGAAATGCTACCTAGAGGTTTACCCTTCATAAAATCTGCACAGGGATTATTATATTCACAAATAAAGATCTTTTTAATCTGACCATTTTCAACGATGGAATCGCAATGGTACAATTTACCTCTTACGTATTCATCGATTTCAAAAGAATCTCGATTGCTATGATCTTTGAGCCAATGAAAAAAAGCCTCCCTAGAATGTATCTCTGATGTTTCAAAACAAGAAGCTCGGCTTAATGGCTTAATAAAAACCGGCAAACCTAAATTATTTATAATCTCATCGATATAGGCGGGACCTTTTTCTTTATATTGAAGAGGCAAAAACCGCAGGTATTTCGGCGTTCGTAAACCTGGAATTGCTTGCTTCATGAGCACTTTGTCAGTAAACGGAGCAATCCGCTGATAAGAATCCCCCGCCACTCTTAATGTCTCGCGTATTTTAGCAGCAACGCCAATAGAATATTCATCATGTGTAATAATACCCAGCTCTTCGGCACATATTTGAAATTTCCCTATGATATTTTTTACAATAGATAGAATATTATCAAAGGTGAACTCTGCATCATCAATGGTTATCACCTCACGAAATGAATATAAAGAGGCTTGGCTTAATGTCGCAAAATTTTTTCTACTCACTATAAGATACAATGAATAACAAGCTGGATTGGCAATTATCGAAAAATCAAATCGAATAGTGGCATCAAATTCAATAAAGATATAATGGTTTTTCATTTTGATACTCCTTTTAAAGCTGGCTTAGAAATAATATGAATTTTTGATTTGTCCTGGATCAACAAAATCAAGTAATGCCGTGAAAATGTTAGGTGGGAATTCAGCACAACGGTGCAATAAATGTAAATACCATTCCTTACCGTAGGCTAGGCAGACGCTTACTGGAACATCCTGACTCTTAAACCTGCGTAATAGATCAGGACGAACTCCATGTAGCATTTCTAACACAGTGTTTGAATTGTTTAACAAACCATTATCAATAATCTGATCAATTAAAATCTCATCATGCGTACCAATGACTATTGATTTGTCTGATTTTTGTAGAAGCTCAAGGCATTCAATGTAGCGAAGGTTAAGTTCCTTAGATCTTTGAAGACTAACCTCATCAGATTCATCATATACTCCTTTCACTAAACGAATTTTCCCAGGTAATTTTATAATACTTTGCAAATCAGCAGGAGTTCGACGTAAATAAGCCTGAATAGTTAAACCGATATTATTATAGTCTCGACAAACCTGCTGATAGATTTTAATTATTTTGTCTGTTTTAACAGACTCTTCCATGCTAATAATTATCTCTGCATGATTATATTGAGCAGTTGCTGCAATCTTACTTAAATTAGAAATGGCAACGTCATCTGAAATAGATAATCCCATTATAGATAAATCAAAACAAATATTAGGTTTTCTAATAATTGGATTCGTTTGATTAATGAGCTTAATAAACTCCCTAACCGTTGTGTCACATTTAGAAGGATCATTGGTATCCTCTCCCCCCATATATTCAAGTGAAATTGCATATCCTGCCTGCTGCAGTAAAACAGCCTTCTCAATTGCTTCTGCCCTGCTCTCGCCAGCAATATAACGTTTTGCAGAATTTAGTAATCCTTTATAAAGCCATTCATTTTCTTTAAAAAATGTACGCGCTTCTTTATTTCTTGCAAGATAACGAAGAGTTTTCCCGACGGATATTTCAACATTTTCCATGAAGTTCCCCCTAAATATCAACAAGTTGTTATAGGTACATTCTAAGTCATGGTATTTTTTAATTAAAAAAACTACGAGCTAGAAATTCCACGTCCCAAAGAATTAATCTGTTCTAAAAATTTATGACTTTCTTCTACATGCAAAAAGTGACCCGCATTAAATTCAATGCAATGAAGCATGTTTTTCGTAAATAATCCCCATTGATTGGCCATTTCTGCATTAACAAACGTATCTTTATTTCCATAATAAACATATATCGGGCAATCCATTTGCCCAGCCGGATCATCACTATAATTTTCTGAAGCCATGGCATCTGCCCTGATTGCAGGCAATAGTAAATTTAATAAATCTTTATTTTCTAAAATATTTTCAGGCAGGCCGCCATAAGTTCGTAATTTTTCAATAAAAACAATGTCACTTTCTTCCTGACTAAATGGTTGTTCTGGGAGATTATTTGGAGGGCGACTTGCAATTACAACTAAAGCTTTTAATGAATGTTTCCCAGGTAAATTTTTGGCTAATTCATAGGCCAGCAATGCTCCTAGACTATGTCCAATAAAAATTATCTCTTTTTCTAAAATAGGTTCTAATTCAAACTGCAATCTCTCAATGATTGATAGTAAAGAATTTAACGGTTTTTCTGATAGTCTTTGATCATGACCAGGTAATTGTATTGCGTATAAATTAAAGTTTTTATCTAGGTGATCGACCCAATGCCTGGCGTGATAAGCCGATCCTCCAGCGCAATGAAAATACACCAAGTTTATAGAACTTGGCTTTGTTGGAGTAAAATTTAATATCCAGGGATCTTTTAAATAGCTATATAATTGTTTAGAATCGATTTTGATACAATTCTGATTATCCATGAAGTTTTCAATAAGATCTTGTAATCTTTTAACTGTTGAATTCTGATAAATACTAGATAGTTCCAGCGCATAACCAAAGCTTTGATTCAATTTAGCCAAAATACGTGCAACAGATATGGAATTCGCCCCAGAAGCAAAAAAATCTTTATCAATGTTTGCCCCATAGTTTGGAATAAATTCATTAACAATTTCCAATAGATTCTTGTATTTCAAATTAATATTATTTGTGTCATCTTCAGTCTGAGAAAAATACGATTGGCATTTTATCTGTAATAATTTGTAATCAATTTTACCACTATGGTTTAAAGGCAATTTCTCACATTCAACAAAGTATTCTGGAATCATATAATGTGGAAGTTTATTTTTCAATTGTGTTTTTAATGGTGCAATTTCAATAACTGCCTTTTGGCTAGTACTAAAAAATGCGAATAGATAACTGGACGAAGATACCGTGTACGACATAACTACCACTTGCTCAATCTGCGGATAACTTAATATCTGTTTCTCTATTTCACTTAATTCAATACGATAACCATTTATTTTAACCTGACGGTCAACGCGCCCAAGGATTTCCAGATTGCCATCGTGGCGCCAACGAACTAAATCGCCAGTTCGATACGCATCATTAGCTAATTGCGGTCCAAATTGTATTTTACAAAACTTATCGCAATCGGGTAGCGATCGATTGACATAGCCGGCTGCCAGATTATCGCCAGAAATATATAATTCGCCAACGGCACCTATGGGCAATAAATTTTGTTCCTGGTTAAGTACAAAGACATTAACATTATCAATTGGCCTGCCTATGGGGGGCGTTTCCGCTATTTGACCTCCACAATCATAGATTGTTACCATAACTGTGGCTTCAGTAGGGCCATAACCATTTACGATGCGTCTATGGCCATTATCCCACGGCTGTAAAAGTTCCATAGGGAATTTTTCACCGCCAACAGAAAGCAAGCGCAAATGCTCATAGCGACTAATATCAAGCAAAGGCAACATCACAGGAGGCAATTCAGCTATTGTAACTTTCAAATCAAAACAAAATTTATCAAGGTAACTAGAATCCTTCTTTTTTTCATCACCAATTACGCATAGGGTCGCGCCTTTATAAAAACTTGAAAAGATCTCAAAAATAGAAACATCAAAACTTAATGAAGCAAACTGTAAAAATCGATCTTTATCGGTAATTTCAAAGGCTATACAAATCGAATCAATAAAATTTAACAAAGCTTTATGCGGAACTATGACTCCCTTGGGGTTCCCCGTCGTGCCTGATGTGTAAATAATATAAGCAGGATCATCGAGATTGATTTCAATATTGGATAATTCTATTTGTTTTGGTTTATTTTCCATTGACGTTACATTAATAATGTGAGTTTTTAAATCAAACCAATCATAATCATGAGCGGTCATAAGAAGTTTAGCTTTGCAATCATTTACAATATATTTTACTCTTGCTTCCGGATGTGTTATGTCAATAGGAGCATAGAGTGCTCCCACCGCCATAATGGCAATAATTAGTTCATATAACTCAAAACATTTTGGCAAATAAACACAAATTACTTCGCCACGTTGAACCTGGCAATCGATAAGAAAATTGATCCAGCCTATAATATTTTCTTTTAATCTTGCATAACTAAGGAACTGATTATTTCCCACGTCAATAGCAATATTATTCTGATAAGTATGACAGTTTTGGATTATGGACTTGATAATATTCGTATTAGCAATTGACCTGATTTTACCTGTTCCCCACCTATATTGAATTTCTTCATCGCGATCTGAAACAAATTGCATTTCCCTTAAAGAAGTTTTTTTCTGATAATTTATAGACTCTATGATTTTTTCAAATACAAACCTCAACGAGTCTATGCTGTGCTGAGGATAAATTTCTTTATTAAAAGCAATGGTTATTTCGCATGAATTTAACAAAGGTTTTATAATTAAACATAAATCCAGGTTATTATTCTTAAGATTAAGAGTCTTGTCTGAGATACCAACCTTGGTTGCTTCTAAAGTTGTTTCGCTGATTTTTACAATCGACTGTTTGCTAACACACATTTCCAGTAGCGTTAATTCATCATTTGGTTCAAAAATAGTTAGGTACTTTTGGTTTTTAAAACAATTTAGCAATACCGTTTTTTTTCCATAAACGAAAATATTGATAGTCAAATTAAATGCAAAGATAATATGATCAACTGAAAGTTTACTGCTCAGTGGAATAGGCTGTAGATTTATTTTTACCAATTGAAAACCCTTGGCATTAAAGTCTGAAAACAATAATCCGTTCGCTAACTTTTTGGTTGCAACATTTTCATTAAACATGATATTAATTAGTTGATTTCTACTTTCTCTGGGTAGATTTACAATCCTGTCAATCAAACTCATTATTCTTCTCCCAGCAGTTGGGTAATTAACACTAGCATCAGAGCGCCTTTTTGGTAAAATGTGGATATTCCACTCTCATTTAATAAACCATAAGCTCCAAAATATTGCATACCCGTTTTCATGCAATTATGCAAATGCGCCTTGGTTAGCAGTAACTGTTCTCTGGAAGTACCAGCATGCTCCTTAATGTAATTTAACTGTGCCATTAAAATCTGATGCTCTGCATAAATTCTAGAAAATTTAAACCTTACCATTTGAAATTCAGAAATTTTCTTTGAAAATTGCCTTCGCGTAAGGATTCTGGATTTTAATAGTTCTATTATTTTTGAACAGATACCCAACATATAGACATAAAGAAATCTGTAGAATCTTTCTGCTATTATTTCGCTATTTTGATTTTTACAAGATAAGATCAATTTTGATTGCTTTAATTCTAAAGTAGTGGCGATGAGTGATAAAATTTTAATTCCCATCACATTTGATTTTATTATTTTAATTTCCCTGGAAGTTGGCAGATCAAAATAATAAATTTTCTGACCCATGATGATCCCTACAACGATTGGTTGGTTAATTTTTTCCACTGCGATAGTTGCAATATGACCATTTAAAATAAAATTTCCAGGCTCTACTTTGTTTTCTTGATTCTGGGCAATGATATAAGTAATTAAATTGTTATTAATATAATTATTTAACAGATTATTGTCGTCGCACTTCATCATTGAATAATTTACGGTATCAATAAATAATATCTTATTGAGAATATCAATATCTGATCTTTCCAAACGGCCCAATTCAAAAATAAGGATCGATAAATGTTGATCTCCTAAATTAAAACCACCATGTTCTGTTATGAGTTGAAGCTTAGGGAATTGAAGCTTTAATAAACGTTTCCAAATGCTGTCTTGATTTTCATCCGCATTAAAAAGTGTCGAATATTTTTTTGAAAAATGTTCCAACAATGATTGTTCGTATATCTCCAACATGATTCAACTCCTGTCTTAACCTAAGCAAGCTTTGATTGATAAATATTTATCTTTATGTAATCATAGTGTGGCATTTAAAACGCAATGCCATACATATTTTGAAGAGAAGAAACTATAAAACCTATAATTCACATTTTTTTATATCAGAACATGATTAGCAATGGCCTCTAACATCATTTCTGTGGTTCCTGCCGATAGCGTCAAACCAGGCGCTTCGCGAAAGGCTGAATCAAGTATTTGATATTTTTTTCTATAACTATCAGCTGTCAGCAACCCAAGTAAATTCAATTCATCATAACTAAAATCTATGATTTCTACAGCCAATTCACTGCAAATAAGTTTTGCAATCGATGCATCGACTTCATTAATTTTTTTATGATCATTAAAATAATCAAGTAATCGATAAACAAATTGCTTTGCATTCCAAAGGCGCTGCGTAAGAAGACTAAATTTATCGATATTTTTTTTATTTTTATTAATTAATTGCATTATCTCACGAATTGTACGATGCCACTTTATTGCCTTAATTAAAAAATCTAATCCTGTTCTTTCCAATGAAATAGCTCGGCTCATTACAGACCATCCCTGATCGATCTCACCCAAAAGATTATTCTTTGCAACGGTAACATCTTCAAATTTAACCTTGCAGAATTGTTCATCGCTGATTGTAGGCATTATTTCAACTTGAATACCGCCGGTTTTTAATGGGATTATGAAAAGACTAATTCCCTGGTATTTTGAAACATGATGGTTAGTTCTCGCCGCGCACAAAGCATAGTCCGCCTGGGTAGACTTTAAGCTATATACTTTTTCCCCATTGATAACATAGTTATCTTCATCGGCCGCTTGTGCAGTTGTAGTTAAATTTGACAGATCTGAGCCGGACAGTTTCTCTGAGTAAAGAATGCTAAAAAATATTTGTCCCATGGAAAGTTGAGGCAAATAGAAATCCTTTTGTTCCTGACTGCCATTAAGCAACAATATCCCGCCTGCAAACAGTATGGATAAAACATATAATGATTCTGATATGCCATTTAATACCAATTGTTCCGCCACAATAGCATTTATTCTATGGGGCAATCCTAAGCCTCCATATTTGATCGGCCAACTAGGCGTTAACAGTTTTTTTTCACCTAAAAATTTATAAATTGTTCTGGCATCAGGCTCATTGTTTTTACCACCCTGCTTATGATTGCTTTTGATTTGTTTAAGTTCACTTGACAATTTTTTCATAAAAGATATTTCAGTCATCGCTAAATTTTCCATAAAATTACTCACTTATTTCCCATATAAATCAATTACGGTTTTATGATCAATAGGCTTTTCTAAATCACTTTCAGAGCAATATGACATAGCTAATGACATTCGCTTCTTGTTTGATGTTATTGGGGTAACGCGATGCAAGGTAGTATCAGACCGCATAAAATAATAGCTTCCTGGTTGAAAATAATACTGCGCGATTTTTCTCGTTTCGAGCAAATGGTAAATTTGTGGATTAGACCTATTCCAATAAGTGTGTGGAATGCATTCAAGTAAACCGCCTTTGTCCCCTTCGGGTGCTTCCGCAATGAAGACCAAGGCATAAGAATAATCATCCCAATGCCAGCCATGGGTATCATTTTGTTCAGATAGTTGATTCAATACATAACGTTCACCCGTCCAGGGTAGATCATGGATAATTTCGCCAGCAATCTGGCTAAGCATGTATTTGATTTCAGGAGAATAATAAATTTTCGGTATGACAATGCTATTATTAGTGATAGCAGCTTCACTTACAGTATTTAAATTGCGAGGAGTTTCTGTATGTTTAGATAAGAAATCATTTCGACGATGATGCGTTTTCACCAATTGATGCATTTCGTTAATAATAGCTTCGGTGATGCTTTTAGAAAACAAACAACTGATATCAACCAAACCAAAATACGATAATTTATTTCTTAGGTTTGGATAGTCAACAAAGATATTCTCATGCAAGTTTGATGAAGGTTTTACTGTAAAAGTGGCTTGCTCCATTGCTTTTCTCCATAAAAATAGTTATTGCAAATGAAATCCAGTTTTGTTTATGGATTTTATCCATAAATTAATGCACACAGCTCCCAATCAATTCCTAAAAATCAATACTATACTTTGATTTTCAAATGGTGTTAATTTTTGTTAAATTAATGGCCTCAGCGCCCAATTATTAATGCATTTTTTCTAACAAGTGGTAGAAAATTTATTAACCTGATCAATTACAATAATTTCCGCAACCAGACGGGTTCAAATTAACGTTTACACCTCTCCTTCTAATCGTATTGTTTATTTTTATTATGTTTTTAGATATGATAAATTTAGGTTTTACAAAATAGGAAAGGCCATCTGTCCCTTATGCGGGTTTATTTTTAATGTTTTTTAAAGCTTTCCTTCTCCAATTAAAAGATTTTCCATTTTTGAATTTATTGCAATTCGTGACATTTAATAATTCAAAATTACCAGCCGCATCAAACCTTTTTTTTAGGTCATCAATTAGACTCTCTTGACTTTTTAATTCTCTTTTTTTCCTTTAATTCACTTCTCAGAATCCGAATTATGGAAGGCGCCTCAAAGCCTAATTTTATATGATCTCGGCTAATATCCAGAATCATGACTTGTACTTTTGAATCTATCCTTATGATTTCTCCTAACCTTCTTGATAAAATTAGCATATTTTTGTTCTTATTATGGTTTGACCGAAATAGAGTTTAAATACAATTTTTATTTTTTTACTGTGCGGCGATGTATGTTTTGAGCTAGCTTGTAATTAAAATTGTCAACTTCATCATAAGAAAATTTTCCAACGATACATAAGCTAGCGTATCTTAGAGCGCAAGATAGCTTTGCTTATTAATAAATTTATTCCCGAGTCGTTGAATAAAGGCTGCAGCTGTTCCGTAGGCTACAGAGTTAACCTTAAATTTATTAAGTTTGATGCCGGAACAAGTTTTGCAATCAATTTGCTTTCCCCATGTTTCAATCGCATTTATACGGAGTGATTCAAAATCAAATGTCGTGAGTTTATTAGTCGTTTGAACTGTGGATATACCGGTAATCATTTTAATTAATTCTGTAAGCATGAAACCAGTTAAAGCCGAAACAAATGGCACAATGGTCGGCGCTAATAATCTTTGCTCCCCTTTTTGCAACTCAATTTCGTTTAATATAGATGCAATGGAATCCTGCCTAACCACATGCTGTTTCCAGCATTCCGTGCAACCGGAAATTCCAGGGATAACGGAAAATAATGTAGCCTTCTTAGTATCTAGCCAGCCATCAATATACGTAATGTTATGCTTAACACAGCTTTGGTTAAGCCAAGACTGCATGTTTTTTTGCCGCTTGTCGGTGACACAGATGACAAAGTCTGAACCAGCTACAACATTTTCTACATCTTTTTGCGATTCTAATTTTTTATTGATAAACTCAAATTTTCCTTTTGGCGAAAATTTTTTAATGCGTCTTTCGGCTGCTTGTGTCTTTAATTCAACATCGGATTCGCTATACAGGATTTGGCGATTTAGACTGGAAAGCTCAACCTTATCAAAGTCGACCGCTCGGATATGCCGTATTCCTAATGCAGCTAAATCATAGAGAATGTGGGAACCTAAACCACCCAAACCTAGTAAAGTAATTTTGACATTTTTAAGGCATTCTTGGCTCTCAAATTTATTTGTTTCATATGAAGCAAATGTGCCAAAAAATTCAATATTTTTACTCCAACGTTGAAGATCATAATGGTTTAAGCCAGGGGTTGGTTTAACCTGAGCGTTTTCAATTAATTTTGCCTTATCTAAAGCGCTTAGCGAATCAGCGAGGTATTGTGTTTGTTCTGGGTGTTTTACTTTCAATTCATTTTCAATAGCATTTATATCTTTTTTTCCATCCAAGGTTTGACAAACCGAAGCTAAGAATCCTGTTGGATCATCAAATTTTAACGCTAAGCCTGTAGAAACAAAAAAAACTTTATCATCCAAAGGATAAAATTGAATTGTAGATTTCAGTCGCGGCGAACCTTCCAATCTCATAAAACTTCTCCTTAATTTAAGTATGGAGTGATCCGGCAATTCCCTACGGTATTGCCGCAACGACAATTAACCTACTGCAACGAGACCAGCAAAACTGGTGCTCATAGCCAGCTTTCATTGTAAATTTCATAAATTTCTTCTACAATGGGGAAAGTAAAAATCCTACTAAACAATGTGTTACGAATAACCTACCGCAACTATGCTAGCAAAACTGGTGTTTACTGCTATTTGTAAACATCATTGCTTTTCTCCTATAGTAAAGTTAATAAAATGGCACAATTAGTGTGCACTCTAAAACGTGCCTAAAACCCATGCATATCCAAAAGCAGGATTTTCAATCATGCTCTATTCAAGTCTAAAGCAAACTTATGTAAGCTTAACTCGTTGAATGTCCAAGCCTCTAAATGCTTTCCTAATCAGTTTTTCCAACCCAAAAGGATAGATTTTGGCCTAAATTCTCACCTTTGCTTAATCCTATTAATCGTTAAGCATCGACCATATTTAACATGATACTTGTTAAATCATGCTTTGTCAACACACTTTTAACATGTTTGTGCCGCGAGAGATTCGCGCGAAGAGTAACAAATACCTCGCCGTTTGTGGCGAAGACAAAGCGATTAAGGTTACCAAGGTGTCAGCATAGCTCTCCCCCTTGGATGACCTGCGCAGTAGGTCATCAGAACAATTAATTTTAGTGCAAATGCAATATAAAAAATTCCCTGGTAATAGCCAGCCACAAAACGGACGCCGAAATGATTGCCACATACAATAAATCTCTAAGCGAGAGACTTTCCAAAAAAATTTCAGTCTCCGTATTAAGCCTGATTATGTTAATTGGTATTTGCATTTTTTTAGGGACTTATTTGTTCTCGCGTCAAACATTCAATCAACAAGTTAAAACCTGGATAACTATTGTTCCCAACATGTTTTAGTCAATCTTATAGATTCAGACAATTTTTCAATCACCAGGGAAACTGAACTTCTAGAATCCACAGGTTTATTTTCAGACTTTTTGATTGCTGATAATAAAAAAGGAACTATTGCACAGTTTGGTTCTGAAGTTAATTATTTATCAAAAACCTTAATACCCATACAAGATGGCGCAAAAGTTATTTGGGGCTATTATTCTTATAAAACCAATTTTCGTAAATTTCTCATGCCGTTTCTGATTCTAGAATTATTGATGCTAATTTTAATTATTCCATTATATCTATTAGCACGATGGCGGCTATCAGTTAATCTTGAAACCGAATTTGTGCGTTTCAATGATTTTCTAAAAGAAATCGAATCACTTGCCAGAAAAATAGAAATGCTAGACAATATCCAAGATGAAAAAAATTATCTCACTAGCAATATTCTTTATACAGTTGAAGAAGAGAGAATTAAGCAAGCGATATCTAAACTTATTCATGAAATATTACGGTCTCGTGCTCACTTGAAAAAATTTATTGTGGAAACTGAACAAAAAAAATTACAAGAAGAGCTATCTAAAACTGCCTTAAAAGTAGCACATGATATCAGATCTCCCCTGGCAGCTTTAGACATGATCATTCAATCTACAATGGCTTTGCCTGAAGATAATAGAGTATTAATTAGGAATGCCGTATGGAGAATTAGAGACATTGCAAATACTTTATTAAAGAAGAATTCGAAAATTCCAGCAAATCAACAAATGGAAGAAGATGAACACTTTACTAAACAATTGCTTTCCAGCGTAATTAACATGTTAATTACTGAAACAAGGTTGCAATATAGATCAAAGCCCGGCATTGAGATTGAAAACATACTTAATTCTGAATCTTATGGCCTTTTTTCTATGATTAAAATCTCTGACTTTAAACGAATACTTTCAAATCTTATTAATAATTCAGTCGAATCTTTGGTGAATACAGGCAAAATAACGATCAAGCTTTTCAGCAATGAAAAGAATGTAGAGATTTTGATTCAAGATAATGGAAAAGGGATCCCAGCCGAAATTTTGAGACAACTGGGTCAGCCTGGTGTAACGTATGGGAAGGAAGATGGTCATGGATTAGGGGTATATTACGCAAAAAATACTCTTGAATCATGGGGAGGAAAATTAATAATAGAATCAGAAATTGGAAAGGGTACAATAGTTAAAGTTTGTCTGCCTAGAACTCCGCCACCCTCTTGGTTTGTACCTATCTTATATCTTTATGATGAACAGCACCTAGCCATTGTGGATGATGATATTTCCATCCATGAAGTATGGAAAGAACGAATTAAACAATATAGAAAAAGAGAAAATATAAAAATAACGTTACATCAATTTCTTTCTCCCGAAGAAATCAAAGTTTGGTTTCATAATATAAAAGATGAAAAAAACAATATAACGTATTTATTTGACTATGAATTTGTTGGATGTAAAGAAACTGGTCTTGACATGATACAAAGCCTCTCTCTTAATAATAAAAGCATATTAGTAACAAGCCACTTTGATGAACATAATATTATGCTACAATGCGAAACATTAGGGATAGGCATGATACCCAAGGACCTGGTCAGCCTCATTCCAATTAAAAATAAAAGCAACATTTTGCAAAAAATAGATGCCGTACTAATTGATGATGACCCACTAACTCATACTATGTGGGAATTATCAGCAAACAGATATGATAAAAACTTGCTGTCATTTTCTTCTGCAAAACAATTTTTGTCTGCTTGCGATGATTTATTACCTGAAACCCCGATATATATAGACGCAAACTTAGGTAATGGTATAAGAGGTGAAATAATTGGTGAAAAAATTTATATTAGTGGTTTTAAAAATATTTATCTTGCAACAGGTGAGCAATCTATTAATTTTAGAAATATTACTTGGTTAAAAGGAGTCGTCAATAAAAACCCTCCATGGGAAGAGTCCATGCAACAACTTTAACATTATAGAATTGTCAAAATATGCTATTGTGTTAAATTAGGTCAATTCAGAATTAAGAATACTTATTTAAAAAGGATAATATGTGATGAGATTTGAAATTTGTCATGGGGATACATAGGCAAAAAACATGAAAATGCTACCTTAAATTCTAGGTTTTATGCTGAAATATTTGGCCCAAACATATCTTTCCGCGAAATTGTTATTTTCCCCCAAAGAATTCCTAAAGCTGGTTTTTTTAACGAATTAATTTCTCTTGAAACACCAGAATTTATTAAAAGTTTTAATGATACTATTTCAATAATTAAGAGGAATGCTATTGCTTCTGCAAATAAAGTTTCATTTGATCAATCAACTTCTAATTTAAGAGAGCTAATTAATTGGCTTTATATAATGATGCGTTATGGTCTTTCGCAAGAAATCATTACCAATAACGTCTATGAAATAAAATTAGGCGAAGTTAATTTGGAATTTGAAACTGCAATAGAAACAGCAAAAATTGAAGCATGCTTGTCATCTGGAATCTCTATAGACCTAAGTAAGCGGTAATTAAACCACATTCTTCCGCATTCTAAATTACGCACTATACTGCCCTTATTCATCAATAACGACAAGGGCAATCCCATGAAACCAACCAATCACCAACCCGTCTCAGCAAAGGCGAACAAATCAATCTCTCCATCTTTCCAAAGCCCGTCCCAACCAGTCGATTGGCCGGCGATCATGCAGGAATGGGAAGTCAGCGGACTTCCTCAAAAAGAATTCTGCCAAAGTAGGTCACTGGTCTATGGCCAATTTATGTACCATCGCAATAGATTAAGCCAAAGCAAAAGAAAATCTCCTGCCTTGCTTTCCGTTAAATTGCACCCAGAAGATCCAACCGCTTCAAAGCCAGCCATTCATGGTTTTATCTTGCAGTGGCCAAATGGTACGCGTTTATCCATACCGCCAGGTGCAGATGCCATGACCTTAAAGACCCTACTGAATTATCTGGAGAAACCATGAAACTATCCATATCCGCGGAATCGCAAATTTATATTTATACTGCCAACACCGACATGCGTAAATCCATTAATGGATTAGTCGTGATACTGGTTGACAACTTCCAACAAAATCCCTTACAAGGTGATTTATTTATTTTTACTAACCGGCAACGCAATAAAATTAAATTGTTATTTTGGGATAAAAATGGATTTGTAATTTATTATAAGCGATTGGAAAAAGGGCGCTTTAATTACTCAAAATATATCCAAGGCGACAAAATTATTATCAATGCCGCCCAATTAAATGCACTGCTAATGGGCTTGGATTTTTATTTAATGGGAAATTATTCTACCGATCATTATCAAGATTTTTATTAAAAATATCCTATTTTTTATAGCATAAAACGTGGCTTCTGTTAAACTGTCCACATGAAAAATCTTGAAGAATTTGTCAATAGCGCCACCGGAGAGGATCGGGAGATTTTAGACAATCTGCTGAAATCTTATGCCGAATCCATTCAGGAAAAAAATATTCTCCGACAAAAAATTGGTCTTTTGTCCCATGAAAATCGTTTGTTAAAAAAACGATTGTTCGGCAGTCAATCTGAAAAAATAAAAAATGATGAACCTTCTGCCCAAACCGATTTGCCGCTGTTTAATGAGATTGAAGTTATTAGTAGCGAACTGGAAGTTACTCCTGCTAAACCCATCATTGGTGCCACGGTGGCTCCAGAGAATAAACCTTCAGCGTCACGCAGAAAACCTTTGCCCTCTCATCTAAAGCGCACCATCGTTGAACATGATTTGCTACCAGAAGATAAACAATGCCCTTGTGGCGCCGAACTAGAATGCATTGGTAAAGAAACCCGTGAAGAATTAATTTATGTTCCCGCCAAGTTGGAAGTGGTTGAACATCACAGTAAAAAATATATCTGCTGCCAATGCGTCAAGACGAAAGAAACCGATTCCACTCGATCGGTCACCTCAAAGACGGCGCCCAAGCCACCACAATTAATCCCCAAGAGCTTTGCCTCTCCCAGCCTGTTGGCTCATATTGCCGTCGCCAAATTCTGTGATCACTTACCACTGTATCGTCAAGAACAAATCTTTGAACGGCTACAGATTGACTTGCCTCGCCAGACAATGAGCGCCTGGATGATACGCATCGGCGAAGCCATCATCCCGCTGATTAATTTGCTGCAGGATATTATCCTGAACTACGATGTTGCATTTGCCGATGAAACAACGCTACAAGTACTCAATGAGCCCGGCAGGCGAGCGCAAACCAAGTCGTTCATTTGGTGTTTTGTCGGCGGACCCCCAGATCAACACTGCTTAATTTATCAATACCACCCACAGCGATCGGCTGCGGTAGCCCAGGGCTTCTTTGCAGATTATCAGGGCGCTTTGCACTGTGATGGCTATGGTGCTTATGACCCTATACTAAAGTCGGCCTCTATTACGGGGATTAACTGCTTCGCTCATGTACGCCGCAAATTTATTGAAGCGCTGCCCAACGGCAAGGAAAAAGGCGTGGCTGGGCATGTGGTTAAATTCATCCGCGCCTTATATCGCATCGAAGAGAGCCTGACGGCTGAGAAAGCTAATCCGCAAAAGATATGGGAAGTCCGCCTGCAAAAAGCCGCGCCTATTCTCAACGAGCTCAAACTCTATTTGGATGAAAAAGCTAAAACGGCGCTACCCAGCAGTCCCGTAGGGGCAGCGATTGCCTATACCCTTAAACGCTGGCCTTACTTAACCAACTACCTCAAAGATGGCCGATAAGAAATAGATAATAATCGCACGGAGCGTGCTATTAAGCCTTTTGTGATAGGTAGAAAAAATTGGTTATTCGCCGACAGTGTCGCTGGGGCTCACACCAGCGCTCGGCTCTTCAGCTTAATTGAAACGGCCAAAGCCCACCAACTAAATCCGGTTGCTTATTTGGAATTTATCTTTCAAAAGCTGCCGACCTGCACCAGCCTCCAGGACTATGAAGCTCTGCTGCCTTTTAATCTGAAAGAGGTCCCTTTTTTAAAAAATAGCACATCGGCTTGATTGGGGAAGAACGTCGGTTAATCGGACGCTTACAGACCTAACTGGGTTAGTTGATCTAATAAAAAAATGTTTCACAAAAACTAGCATTTCCAATCGAGAAGAAATAATGTTGTTAAACCGTTTTGTAGTTTATTTTTATAGACACAATCCACTTACAGAATATAAAGAAATAGTTTTAAATTCTGCTCAAAGGCTTATTAATATCATTGAACACCAATCTAATGATACATTTTTAAATAAACTTTATGCCTCTGTGGTGTATCGAGGTATAGCAATGGTGAATGATATGGGTGAAGCGTTTCAACAAGATTGCTTAGATAAATCTGAAAGTATTGCGCACGACATGGTAAGTGAAACAGCTCTTGAAAAAATTAGTGCTAAAGAAAATCTTCTTACTTTAATGCAAACAAAATCTAAATGGGCGATGCGCAATCAGGCTAAAAAAAATGCGGAAAATTTTTTGTTAGAAATGATAGATTTAGACATATACGATTCCACTGGATATAGCGAACTAGGATTATTTTATTCCAATAATGAACTTTTTCAGGATGCATTACCAATGTTTAAAAAAGCAATTCAACTAGGACCGCCGGCTGTTGGCATGAATACCTATTACTATGGAAAATGTTTAGAGTTATCTGGAAATACTGAAATGGCTATGACCGCATTTTATGAGGCTGCACAACTGGACGATGAATCCCTCAGTCCATGGATAGACTTATTCTTTATATATTGGAATACAAACCAAGGATGTTTAGCAAAGAAAATTGCCAAACATATTTTTAATACTTCCACTTTAAAAGAACAACTTTTAGACGATGAGGTCATTAAGATAAAATCTGTACTTGGTTAAAATACCATAAATAAGTGAGTACACGCAGTACGATTTATGGCTTATTGTAGTTAATTTTCACGCATTGCATGCCTTTCATGGTTTTTAAAAAATGATTTCTCTTGTTTTTCGCCATTTTATAATGTTTATGTTGTTATTTTTTGCAGTGGGTACGCTTGCTGATTCTTCGGGCGATCCAGTCCACGATTGGAAAAAATATAAAAATTTTCTGATTTTTGCTATACCTGTCAGCTTTGGAAAATTTGATCCAATCCTTTATCTTCAAGCGCATACAAGATATACGCTTCCCCTGGTGTTTGAGCCACTTGTTTCTATTAATCCTAACCAAGAATTAGAGCCAATCTTAGCTAAATCCTGGGATATTGACCAACAACACAATACGGTTACAATAACTTTGAATGATAATCACCGGTTTTCTGATGGAAGCCACTTGACCGCACCAGACGTTGTGAACTCTATTTTGAGAGTATGTAGTAAAAAAAGTCAAGTAAGCTTAGAGTTGGATGGTTTGATTGAATGTAACAAGCATAATCCTCAGGTTGAAGCGCTTAATGCTACTACTGTAAGATTTAAAATAAATACACATCCAACCATATTTCTTTTTCAACTATCGTCCCCCAACACTGTTATTACCAAACAAAACCAATCAGGAGAACTTTTAGGCTCTGGCCCATATTTTTTAGATACTTTGACGCATGATTATATTGTTTTAAAGAAAAATGCTCATTATCATAATCCATCAAATATGAAAAATGATGGAATCATATTCTATTATTTAGATAAGAATAAAGTTCAGGAATCATTTAAAACAGACAGGCCCGATGGCGCCATTATGTATAGAACCTCTGATCTAAATGGTTTGCAGGACGATAACTATAAGACAATTAAAAGCAACTCTAACATTACAATGATATTTGTAATAAATAATAATCACTTCCCATTTAATTATAAAATTGTCAGGGAAGCAATTTCGACAGAAATTTATAATCAAAACAGAGTAGAGTCCTGTGTTTCAAATTCACATAAAGCTTATGGCATTATTCCTACGGGATTAGGAGGCTCTATAGCGAACATGCCCCCCGCCCATAAGCCAGAAATAAGTCCTGACACTGTATTTAAACAAATACCCAGCTTAAAAGAAAAAATGGCCATTATTTATGTGCATCGGCATATTGACAGTAAGAATACGTGCGAAGAAAAGGCGCTTATTGATGCAGCAAAAAAATATAATATTTCAATGAAATTCATTTATGATGCTGATTATTCTATATTGTTGCCATTATATCTTAGTCATAAAGCTGATGCATTTATGGAACTGTATGTTGTAAAAAATCGTGAGGCTTATACGGTTTTACAATCCTTTGCCCATAATGGACCAAATGTAGCTAATATCAATGGATTTCAATTTGATAATTTATTAAATACTGCCCTTTCCGAGTCTTCTTCACATAAAAGATTTCAAGACTATCAAGTTCTAGCAAAATATATAGAAAGTGAAGCTTTTGTTATTCCGCTTTATTATAGCGATCATAGCAATCTGATAAGCCGATGTTTATTAGGAGTATCAAAAGATTTTTATTTTAATCCCTATCGAATTTTTCCAACTCTTTATAAATCACTAGGATGTGTTAATTGATATTTAAAATTTATAGAGCTGTTATAACGTGGAGATAATACAATGTTACAATATATTTATGGTTATGAAATCACCCAATGTTTGTACGTAGTTGCTAAATTGGACATTGCTGATTATTTGTTGACGGGTAGTAAAAAAATCGGACAACTCGCACAGCTTTGTTCTGCTTCGCCTGAAGCGCTGTATAGAGTAATGAGATGCTTATCTTCGCTAGGTATATTTATCGAAAATAAAGATAAAGAATTTTCTTTAAATGATTCCGCTCTTCCATTAACTTCAACCGCCCATAATTCTACAAAAAACTTTGTTATATTATGTGGCGAGTCTTTATATAATGCAGCTACCAATTTATTTTATAGCGTTAAAAGTGGTCAAGTTGGCTTTCAGCACTCAGAGAAAATAGACTATTGGGAATACTTAAACCGCAATCCCGAAAAAGCTAAAATCTTTAATGATGCAATGGAAACAGGTTCACGATTTACCATTGATGCTATTTTATCAAGTTATGATTTTTCTTTTTTTAAGCATATTGTTGATATAGGCGCTGGGAAAGGTCATTTTATTGGCAGGATTTTAAAAAAATATTCCTCAGCAAAAGGTATATCATTTGATTTATCCCATGCTACAGAGTTCGCTAAAGAATATATTAAGAGCTTACAATTAAATAATCGCTGCGAAATTATATGTGGAAGTTTCTTTGATTTTATTCCTGCAGATGGTGATTTGTATCTTTTAAAAGTGATATTACATGACTGGGATGATGATAATGCTAAAGTTATACTAAAAAATTGCAGGAAAGCAGTAATAAATAGCTCTAGAATTTTAATCATAGAAAAGTTAATGGAAACTGGGCGTGATTTACAAAGTGTTTGTTTAGGTGATATCAATATGCTAGTCACGCACGGGGGAAAAGAACGTAGTTTATCCGATTTTGAACTATTGCTGAAAGAATCAAATTTTCATATAACGTCGGTACTAAGAACAAGCACTGCTTTTTCTATTATAGAAGCAAGGCCGATTTAAAAATTTTCTAATAATAATATAGCTTAGATATAATATTAACTGTAGTAAAACCATAACCAAGATTGATCGTTTTTCAGACAGACTAAAGACTGTGACCAATAAAAGCGGTGAAAGGAAGTAAATGAAGTTTTTTTGGGCCAAAGTTATAGCAGAATAAGTATGTACTAAAGTGCTGTCATTGCCTGCCATCAAAATTAGATCATCCCTAAACCTTAAAAATGAAAGCTGCATGAAAAAGCTAGTTAGAGCTAACGCGGGGAAAATAGCATAACTGATATTAAATCGTAGCAGACACAACCAAACACTATTTAATAATAAAAATTGAGTTAGTAAATTATTTTTTATTATTTTTTGTATATGCACATAAAACACGCAAGCAATAATGCTGGCTAATTGTTCGATTAGCCATAGCCATTCCCGTAACAATTGCGGCATTCCTGCTGTTATTCCAAGCTTACTGGATGAAGCTAGTAAGGGTATTAATCCAGCTAATAATAAAGATATGCTTATTTGAAAATAAAAAATACCTGTATCTGCATTTAAGAATATTTTTCGCTTAGATAAATTTAATGGCCTATTACTTGTCTCTAGTGCAGTTTTGTTCTGGATTTTTATATAACATAGCAGAAGAAGAGCTGAAATATAGCTTATGCCATCAATTAAAATTATAAAATTTATCTTAAATTTCAAGAGTAGAATAGGCGATATTACTGTCGCTAGCAATAATGCAATGTTTGCACTCAGCTCTCTATTACCTGAATATTTCCTGAATAACTTCTCATCTTTGGTTGTTAATTTAAATGTTATAGATAATAATATTGCAACAAGAACACTAGGCAATCCTGTTAACATTATCCCCAGCAACGTAAAAGTGAAATTCTTTAAATGAAATCCTAAAAGCAAAATAATTAAAGATGCGCAACCGAAAATTTGCGAAATTATGAATGCACGAGAAATTCCAACTCGTGCTATAATCTGCGGCACCAAATAACTAAATAGGAAACCTGCTAATGTCCGGGCGCTCAAAGCTAGGCCTATGTAATAAATATTTTTAAAATAAGGCTCTATGCTGAAAAATGTTGAAACTCCACTTAGGGAAGATCCAAAAGTTGTTATAAAATAAAATAAAATTAATAATTTTTGTTTTGTCACTTGGATAGACAAGTAATAGTTAGAGACAATTCAAAATTAAAAATCGCGCTAGCATAAATAGGAACTGGCGCGACCGTTAATTTTTGGACTACGCAACGTAGCTGTAGCCAATATTTTTGGCATTGGTTCTAAATTTTTTCATAATAGTTTCCTTAAGATAAATTAAGAAATACAATCTAACACAATATTATTGTTAATTCTAGCAATATTTTAGAAATGATAATTTCCTCTTAAGGTTAAAAGCCGAAAATTTAAAATCGCCCCCTTATAAAGCAATCCATTGATATATATAGAGTTATTTGTGTGCATGATCATAGTTTCATAGCACTTTTGTGGGGGGGCTCTGTTAAGTAGCAAAATTAGAGCAGTTCTGGCACCTTAATTATCAGCATAATTTAACATGTTTCATTTTAACTAAATCATAATTAGCGTCTATATATATGGAAGAAAATTTTGAAAACCACCTTGAAATCATTGCCAGAAGCATTGCGCATGAGCTTCGCACCCCTCTTTTAGCTATACATTCTGGTATTGAAGGTGCAAGAAAACACCTTCCTATATTAATTGAAGCTTATAAACAAGCCGTTAAGCATCAAATTGATGTCCCTGATATTCAACCACGACGTCTTGACATGCTAGAGAAAGCCTTTAATTTTGCTTCACAAGCCACTCATTGTGCCAATGTATATGTTAATATGTTGGAACTAAATCTAACCAAGATAAATCTAGAAAATCTAATAGAATTATGCTCAATGAGTGACTGTTTAAATACAGTTATCGAGAAATTCCCGTACAAATCAGATCGCCAAAGATTTATTTTAAGTAATTCGATTATTCATGTAGAAGATTTTTTATTTTATGGAAATAAAGCTTACATTATTAATCTTCTGCTAAACTTGTTGAGTAATAGTATTTATCGCGCCCAGAGTGCGGAAAAAGGTGAGATCTCTATAAGGATAAAAAAAGATGATGAAAAAAATTATTTATATATCAGAGATTCTGATATAGGTTTGCCATCAAATGAATTAGAATTAGTTTTTCTGCCATCTTATAGTTCGCAGCAACACCAATTAGGGTTATATTTTTGCAAAAATCTGATGAATGCATTAAATGGTGATATTACATGTCATTCTGAGGAAGATTGCTTTACGGAATTTATTCTTACATTTCCTTCCCATTTAGCTCAGGCTGGAAAAAATCTATTGTGATTTCTTACATGAAATTTTAACTTTTTTTATTCTGTTTTAAATAATACACTAATCAAGGTATGGCTATATGAACTACGTTAACCAGGCTTTATTTTATTTCCCAACAACTGTTTTATTTGTAGATGATGATTTGAATTTTTTGTCAAATTGCGGGCTTATGATTGATAAAAATGTACCACTAAAACTATGTGAAACACCACGCAAAGCGTTAGAGTTACTAAAATTATCTTATCACGCTGATGATATTGTAAATAAATCACTTTCTTCAACTGTTCCTTTGGAAGAAGGAGAAACTAATTTATCCCCTGACTATATAATGAGAACTGATATTAAAAATCTACACAAGTATGTTTATAATAAAAATAGGTTTTCTTGTATATCGGTTTTGTTGGTTGATTATTCAATGCCAGGAATGGATGGTGATGAACTGTGCGAACAATTAGAAAAAAATCCCGTAAAAAAAATTATGCTGACAGGTGTAGCCGATTATTCTAGAGCCATTAAATGGTTTAACCATGGACTGATTGACCACTTTATTGTAAAAGAATCTGATAATATGCTTGAGGAATTAAATATGGCTATTTATAAATACCAGAGAGCATACTTTGAAAAATCATCCTTAAATTTATTAAATTATGCCAATAAAGCGAGCACTTGTTTTGATAAAATAAAATATTTCGAGTTTATTAATAAATTTTTTGAAGAAAATAAATTTTCTGAGTATTACTTAATTGACACTTCTGGAAGTATGTTATTTCTTGACTTTCAAGGCAATCCCACATGGGTAATTATAAAATCTGCCAGTGAGATTGAGCGGCTGAGTGAGATTTCAGTTGAAAATGGGGCAAAGCCTGAAATTATTAACTTCCTACAAGCAAAGAAGAAACTACCTTTTTTCTTTACAGACGATGATTGGCGGGCACCTGTCTCAAACTGGGAAAATTACTTGCATAAAGCATTGCCGCTTCCAGGGGTAGCAGACCATTATTTTGCGATTATTCATCGCAATACCGGATATTTTTTAGATCAGAATAGCATTGCCTCACACAAAGATTATTTGTTAGCACTCAGCTAATTTTATGGATTTTTTTTCCTGTGCCAAATCACTGCCGCAGCATAAATTAAATCTATATTATAGAGTATAGGATCACTTATGAGCGGATTAATATTCGTACAAATCAGATTATATTTTTTGTTCTTACCCTCCCTTAATAACTTACGCAGCAATAATTTTCCATCGATAGTTTGCACAATACAATCTAAACCTACCACTGCTTGAATATTTTCCTTGTAGCGTTTGATCCCTGCCACATAATCACCTTTTTCATAACATGGATTCATGCTGTCATCGTGAATGACTAAATCTACAGACCCGGGGTTATGGTTTCTAAAGAAAATGAGTTCATCTATAATATGTTTATCTTGATCGGAAATGACAATAGAATCTAGAGGCGACTCGAGCATTTCTTTTTCGAAGTTTGGAATTATCGTCGCCCCTTGACCAATTTCATAAAGTAACCAATCTGCTGTGCATACAACACCTTCTTTTTTTAACGCCTTTATAACCTTCAATGCCCCATTTTCTGAAAGTCCACCATGTCGAGCTACTTCCCAGCCAATTAAAGTATCTATTTTGACACCCGTGTTTTCACACATCTCTTTGCGCGTAAGATTGGCCATATTCCGTAACTTGCGCAATCTTTTGGCTCGCGCCTCTGATGAGGATTTCGGATCATCTATCAATGGATTTACTGAGAGTTTTGTCTTTTTCACGTTTAACATATGTTAGATATTTCTCTTGTTTATTGACAGCCAGTCAATGGCTGGCCTATTTTACCAAGCTTTGGTCTATAACGCTGCCTCCATCCAACAAAATGAGCCTCCCTTGGCTTAGAGAAGGTAGGCTAACTAAAGCTGGCTGGCTAGTTTAAACATATAGCGGTCTGTGGGGATTTTGTGAGGATAAGCTAGACATTATTAGACACAGCACAACAAATTGTAGTGGCTGCGGCGATTAAAAATAGTTTACAATCAAGGACTTACAATGCATTTCCCGGGCTTTGATTCTTTATTCAACAACCAAGCCTTACACGATATGTTGAGGGAATGGAGCTGCGGTTTATCAGGCCTGGGATTCCGTCTTAAGATTGAATGAATGTAATATTTTATTTTTAAGCTGAAAAACTTAGAAAACATAAACTCAAGAGGCAAATTATAGTTGACTATTTAGGATCCTGAGAGAGGTGATATTTCATTCTTAATTCCTCGGTTGCAGGGTGAGCAGCACAAATAAATACAAGGAGAGTTCGCATGGTGAGGGTGCTATTGGTTGATGATCGCGAATTGGTACGCGCTGGCATTAAGCTCCAACTAAAAGATGCTAAAAACATTGACCTAATTGGTGAGGTAAAAAATGGAGAGGATGCTATTCGCACTATCAATCAACTGATGCCTGATGTCGTCCTAATGGGTTTGAATATGACTGGTATGGGAGGTTTTGAAGCTGTAATGCGTCTATTGCGCAATGAACCGACGCTAAAGATATTGATTCTCAGCGCTTATATCAATGGGATGGTGCCATCCCATTTACTGGACTTAGGGGTTTGCGGTTATTTAAGCAAGCATTCCAATCGGGAAGAAATGATGCGGGCAATTCAAATTGTTAAGGCGGGAGACCGATATATCGATCCATCAATAGTAGATGCCATTACTTCATTTCGCATTCAACTTCAAAATAACCAGCTCCCAATAGGACGGTTGACATATCGTGAGTTACAAATCCTTATCATGATTGCTAATGGCATAGAAAGGCATGAAATCGCTAAAAATTTATATTTGAGCACAAAAACTATAAGCGCTTACGTGATCATTGCGTTAAACAAACTGGGCGCTAATACAGAAGCAGAAGCTGTTCGAATGATTATAGAGAGTGGTTTATTTGATATAGGGAGTTAATGGCGCAGAAGCGATTCAAATGGCTATAATAAAAAAGGGGGTTATTTTGATAAGTACTAAGTACCGCCTTTTGACAAAGCCATGCCGGAATCAAAACCGCCACCACTTTGTGCAAAAGCTAGGCAGAATTTGCAGTATTATCTTGAGCTACTTAACCGCGCATAATGAAGAGTCATTAATTCCTTGCATCATTGATTGTTTTATTAGCTTATTTATCCTTTCCGGGCGATTGGCTCAGCGGGAGAGCACTGCTTTCCCACGGCAAACCAAAAATGGCTATTTATCGACTGGATTAGTAAGGCTGCGACTATCGACGCACAAAAACATTGCGTGACTTTTGCGTGACTCAGTCATGCACTGTTATGCACAATCCTGCATTTTGCAGTGGGCAGATCGCCATAAAAATTGTTTACAATCAACTAGTTGCATTGCAAGCCCTTGCCTTTTAATCCGTTGGTCCCGCGTTCGAATCGCGGACGGCCCACCAATAAAATCAAGGGCTTACACCAAACTACCACATTGTTGTAAAACCGCTTGCGGGACATTTACGGGGTCTTTCGGGTCTTTCCCACTTTAGGGGGCATTTCATCAACCACATAACACTCTAACTCGTAACCGATAGTTTTCGGGTATATTATTTTTGATTAAAATGCCCCCTTATCTGGGGAAGAGCCCAAGTCTTCTTATAATAGTTATGGTGGCCCACTCTTTCCTTCAACACATACCTTATTTGCTGCAGCAATAAGTTGAAACTTTTTCGCCCCACATTAATAGCTTTTCAGGATCAGCTTTAGTGATCTGTTGGATAATTGGGGGAGGAATATCGTCAAAGCGGTTTAGCATCATACTCAAATTGGTTGCTCAATAAAGTCAGCTCTCTTGCCTCTATATTTCCAGTCTCAGTATAATATGCTTGATAAAATTTAAAGTTATTTCGGCCAAATGAATTACAATTGTTTTTAATAATGCCAAGTATTGTATGTTTGTCTTTAATGCTAGTCTTGACGCCGAATATAATAGCTTCTAAGTCAGAAAAATCATATTGCAACTTTCTTTTATCCACAGCCTCCAAGTCATCAAAAAATGATTGCAAAATAAAATTTTCTCACAAAATTTATTTATTCTTTTCAGCAGGTTTAACTTTGCCAACTTCCAATGCTATCTGCTCCAATTTTTTTACGCTATTTTTAAAATCAGCTTCTACAGTATTTTCCACCTCAATCTGATTTTTTTTAAATTTATCAAATTCCCCATTAGCATAAGCCAATGCATTTTCATGTGTAATTTTACCTGCATGGGTCAAAACCTCGCGCTCATTCAAACGCAAGAAATCATCCAACTTACTGATCCAATTTTTCATGTACATGACACGGCGGTTCTTTGCCTGCAGCTCAGCGAAATCGAGATAAAATGAAACAATGCGGTTTAACGTATCTAATTCATCTGCATTCAAATAATTTTTGGCGATACCGACATCTGACCGTTTAGGTATTTTCCCTGAATGGGAAGTCAATCCCATTAACGGTTTATCAGCATCAGCACGTTTGGCAATTATTTCGGCTGCTGTATGCCCATGTGCTGCCCAATGCATTTTATTTTGCACAATTGTGAAAAATTGCTGTGATGTTTTAGTATCTGGATCATAGTCAACGCTAGTAGCATAAATATCCAAAACCTTCTTCCAGAAAACCTTTTCTGACGAACGTATATCGCGAATACGCGCAAGCAGTTCGTCAAAATATTCACCTCCACCGGGCTGCTTCAGGCGTTCATCATCCATTGTGAAGCCTTTAACCAGGTATTCTTGTAAACGCTGAGTTGCCCAAATGCGAAATTGCGTACCGCGGTGGGATTTGACTCGATAACCTACTGAGATGATAACATCGAGATTGTAGTATTCAATTGAACGCTGAACAGCTCTTTTCCCCTCAGTTTGAACTGTCAAGTATTCCTTGACAGTTGATCCAAGCTGAAGCTCGTTTTCAGCAAAAATATTTTTAATATGCAGACTGATATTCTGCTTGGTTGTCTGAAAAAGTTCTACCATTTGTGCCTGATTAAGCCACAGCGTGCCATCCTTCAGGCGCACCTCTACCCTCGTAAGGCCATCCTCTGTTTGGTAGAATAGGAGATCCCCAGTATTTTGGGCTGTAGGCAATCCAGTCATAATCTAACCCTGCTTTAACTAATTGTTTCTTGATTTCATCATCCATGACCTTCGACTGTTTCATCTGCTCAGCAAGTAAGCAGTCAATAGTATCCCTGCTATAAGGGGTTGTGCAATAATAACTTTTCACTTTTAGCACTCATCTTAGGCTCATCTTTGAACGCTTTCTCCCTAAGAAAAACGCTTACATAGAACGAATATGATTTGTCGTCTGATTTAAGAGAATTTAATCTATCTCCTAACTCCATAAAAGGGTGAGTTTACATACATGTTCATATATATCGAACCCAGTATAATAAATGGTGCTAAAGTTGCAGGCGCCAAAATTTATTGCGAAATCACCGATCCAGATAATTTAAACGACGGCAAACCAATTCTTTTTCTACTGCCGGGGGGACCAGGCTTTGATCATGAGGGATATAAAAAACATTCTGGAAGTTTTGAGGAATTTGCGCACGTAGTATATATTGACCCTAGGGGTTGCGGAAAAAGCAGTCCCTGCAGTCAAGATGTTGAATACAGCATTCAGATGTATATCGAAGACGTGGAGGCTGTGAGAAAGCATTTCGGATTTGAAAAAATTTTTCTATTAGGGACATCATATGGCTCAATGGTAGCACAAGGCTACGCGGTAAAATACCACCAACAACTAAAAGGGCTCATTCTTGTTGGCGGCGCCTCATCCTCAGCATTCCTTCCAATAGCTCAACAAAATTTAAATGCACTGGGCACCATGGAGCAAAAACAGATTTGCAAAGATCTTTTATGGCCAGGTAATTTTAAGCGAAAAGAAGATATAGCCATTTTTTTCGATATCATGACTCCTCTATATTCTAAAAAGGCAGCATCTAATTCAAGCCCGAATTTCTTCTCTGAATCAAAGGCATCTCCTTATTCAACTGTTAACTGTTCAATCGAGCATGTCAATCAAGCATATCGCACAAATTTTTGGAATTTTGATTTTACAGATGGCCTAAAACATATTGCCTGCAAGACACTTATTTTATTCGGCAAACACGATTGGATAAATGATCCCCGCTTCGCTGAACTTATTGCAAAGCAGATACCTAATGCAGAGCTACATATCCTTTCTGGTTGTGGCCATTCTGTTGCAGCTGATCTTCCCGACATTTATTTAACTTCAGTGAAGAAATTTGTCACTTTCGCCACAAAATTAGAAAATAAACCACCTGATGAACTGCCAATGTATCGCTCAAAACTGTGATGAGCCTCGCAAAATATTCGACTCAAGGACAAGTTAAATAACCTTGCGGATAGATGTAGATTGGTATCTTACTGAATATTTGTTATATGACTACCCTGAATGGTGTGCATGTGTTTTAACATATGCTTTTAATACGGCGTTTATCTTCGATTGATAGCCGCGCCCTTGTTTTTTAAAAAAGTCTATAATATCTTCATCTAATCGTAATGAAAGCGATACTTTATGAGTTGGCATAACAACCTCGGCGTTTTTCCAAAATTCTTCATTAGTTTCTGGGCTATCTGAATAATTAATGCCCGAATCATCCTCTTCGTGAAGCTTTTTCCAATCAGTGTGACTTTTCAAATTGCTTTTGGTAGATTTGGCGTTCATAGCGATTTGCCCTCCGTATAGATATAATCCGTATTTTATGGCTGAACACTTCAGTGTGCTAGTGTCATAAAGTTATTAACAAATGGGGGGATTCAAGTGTTTTTTACTAATTGACCTAAAATTAGGCAAACTAACTCATCAAGATGTTGGACAAATGGATACTTATGTAAGAATATATGATCAGCAACGCAAAGGAGCAGATGATAATCCAACTATTGGCCTAATTTTATGTAGCCAAAGAAGTGAAGCAGTAGCTAAGTATTCTGTCTTGACCGAGAGTAAGCAATTGTTTTCCTCTAAGTACTTACCCTATTTACCAAGCGAAGAAGAACTACATTTAGAATTGGAACGCGAGCGTGCCATTTTAAACCATATAAAGGATTAAATTTAGGGTCCTTGCTTGGAATTATAAGATAGTCTATCCCTGCCATTGCCGACCGACACTGACGCTAGACGCTATCGAGAGGCAGTAGCCGCCATTGCTCCAGACGATCAGAAATTATAAGCCTGGGTTTTTGAAAAAGGGTTATGCCCAGGTGGCATTGGCAATTGCTTGATAGCGCATTTGCAGGCAGTTAATCCTCGTCCTAACCGATGGGGGGATCAGCGAGGATTTGTGGCTGTCGGCATGTAAATATATTGCGTGACTTTTGCGTGACCCTTCTCCACTATCATTGAAAATTGGACATTGTCCTTCACGGATCCTGGCACCTCTCCCAACGCATAAGTCAATTGTGGTTGGGTCTTTCCCACTTTAGTAGGCACATAATCAACCGTCCGTTTTGCTACTGCATTAATAAAAAAGGAGTCAATCTATGATTCTTAGTGAAAAAGCGATGTTATTTTTAGAAGAACACATTCCTGACCTCGCAGATGTAGCATTTAAGCAGGCTTATTGGGCAGCTCTTGCATCAGGCAGCAGCGTTCTTATCAGTGAAAATGGTGATCTGGTAGAGGTATTTCCTGACGGGAAACATAAATTCATAAAACATTTGCCCCCAGCAACACCAGTCATGCGTGGCCAAAGGGTAGAAAAAAATCCATGAATGAAGAAATTCCTCGATTACGAATGTTTGCAGGTCCGAATGGTTCAGGTAAAAGCACATTTAAATCTATCATCCGTCCTGAACTACTTGGAATATTTATCAATCCTGACGAAATTGAAAAGCAGATTCGGGATTACAATTATCTAGATCTCGAAAGCTATCAAATAGAACCCACAGAAAAAGAAATTCTGAATTTTTTCATGAACTCTACGCTCTTAAAAGCGGTGGAGCTAGTGGATGAGGCACATAATCTCCATTTTAATGACGGAAAGTTGAGTTTTTTCAATGTGGAAGTGAATGCCTATTTCGCTTCAGTCGCAGCAGATTTTATTCGTCATAAGCTCATTGAGCGTTCGAAATCTTTTACTTTTGAGACTGTGATGTCTTTTCCAGATAAAGTTGAGTTGCTCCGCAAAGCGCAGTCAAGGGGCTATCGAACCTATTTGTATTATATAGCCACAGAAGACCCCGTTATCAATATTTCACGCGTCCTCTACAGGGTTAAAATGGGCGGTCATTCTGTTCCGGAAGATAAGATCGTAAGCCGCTATCAACGCTCTCTTGATTTGCTGATAGAAGCCATCCAATTCGCTAATCGCGCTTATATCTTTGACAACTCGACTCATGAGCACATCTGGTTAGCAGAGATCACGGATGGTCGTCTGCTGGAAATGAGAACGGATCAAGTACCAGCATGGCTTAAGAAAGCTTTAGGAAGCAAATTCAATATAGAAAACAAGAGAACATAATAATTTATGACAATAAAATTATATCTATTGTAGATCAATTCGGAGAAAGTTTACTTTTTTGTATTATCGACTACTTTAAGTAGTCATATTAGAAAGCTCAGAAGCACGCATAGATAGTCGTTTTTTAATTAAATTTTGAAAGAACTCTTCCACCATAACCCCGTAAATCGGCACATTCAAATAACCCGAAGGTTCTGTGGATTCCCCCGAGAGTCAGATTTTCTAAAATTGGCTGATCAGTTTGGGCATATATAGTCCTGTGGGGATTTTGTGGGGATGAGCTAGACATTGTTAGACACAGTACGCCAAATTGTAGTGGGCGTCACAGTTAAAAACAATTTATAATCAATAACTTACAAACCACGTGGCGGGCTTTTAATCCGTTGGTCCCGCGTTCGAATCGCGGACGGCCCACCAGTTAAATCAATTGGTTACGAAAGAATATTTGGGTTAGCCAGTTCTCTCAGTATCCTTCCTGTATAATTATGCCAATCAACCAAATAATAGGTCTAAATATTTAAGGGATATTCATGCGGAAAAAACACGATCTATTCGACTTTATGGAAGCTGTAAAGCAGGATATGGGTTTAGAATACAAAAGAATACGTGAACGGGCCACAGAAGATCCAAGTATTGCAGGCAGCCAAGGGGAAGGGAGTTGGGCTGAATTTTTTAAAAACTGGCTCCCTTCCAATTATCATGTTGTTACAAAAGGTAGAATCTTAAACGAAAGAGGAGAATCTACCCCTGAAATTGATATTTTAATATTACATCCTTCCTATCCTAAAAAATTACTAGCTCTGGATAAAAAATATTACCTCGCGGGCGGTGTTGTTGCCGCCTTCGAATGCAAATTAACACTAAAAACTAGAGACATTGTTTCGGCAATTCAAAAAAGTGTTCAAATCAAAGAAATGATACCTATAAAGAATGGAACTCCTTATGACGAACTACATCACTTCATAATATATGGCCTGCTTGCTCATTCTCACTCCTATAAATGTGACTATAAAAAAGCCGCCTTCGACATTTTAGAAAGGTTGAATACGCATGCCGCAGCTTTAGGCTCTGTAAAACAATAACCTATCTTTTTAGCGCCCAGATGAGACTCAGATTTGCAGACGGGAGGGGGTAGAAAAATGCGCGCATAGTTGTTCTATGTAAGTGTTTTTCTATCCCCTCCCGTCTGCGAAGATGGGTCTTAGGTGGGATGTTAAAAAGATAGGTTATTGTTTTACAGAGCCTTATGTAACCATCCTAGAAATTTACTCAATGTTATATGTATAGCTGATACGGCAACCTATACATTAAATAAGAATATATGTATAGGTAAATACATTGACAAGTGTGGTAAGGAAATATTACTTGAATCCGGCTTTAAAAAAACTGTTGCGACCGGATATTTTATTCCTATTGAAAATTTTGTTAAAGAAAATGATTATTGCTCTAAAGGGGAATTATTCTCGGCATTACTTTCCAAGTTAATGCTGCATATGGGATTTTCAGATCATAGTCTACATAGAATAGCTGACTACATATCTTCGTCTGTCTGTCCTGGAGGCATAGGAAAATTAATTTATTGGAATGAAATTAATCAAATTTTCTCACCTAATGTATTAACCACTTTAGTCCAATTTCTCTGACCAAGATTGATCTTCCAAGAACTCAGGATGTATCCGACATTTCTGCGATCTCCATCACGGAATTCCATATATTTGACGAGCAGACTCCCCAAACCTATCCGACGCACACATTTTTCTAGCTGCCAGAATTAGAGTTCGTCCTCCCCGCTTTACCGAATTATCCTAAAATATCAGCCTATCAAGCGGGGATCCAGTGCCTAATTTTCAAACAAAGTGAAATAGCAATAAACAGTCATGACTGGCATTTGTGCGTTTCGTTGGAAAGGTGGGCACTAGATTCCTGCTTGATAGGCTGATATTTTAGGATAATTCGGTAAAGCAGGAACGACGTGCTCAGCATTTCTAGTAATTACAAAATGTGTGCATTGGATAGGTTATGCACAGTCCTACATTTTGCGCACAATCTTTTCATATTGATCACTACAAGCCCAAAAGCAAATTTCCCCATTTAGAAAATGGCATATAGCAATATGCTCTATGCTTGCAGAAACGACGAAGCGGCAAACATTTCAACGGACGGTATTAATCCTGATTACTATTTGTTTTTAGAATTAGTTCCTAAGCTAGATTGTGTTTGCTTTATCCTATTATTTTGCAAGTACCTTCTATCAAAAAATGATTATCTGCTTGACTATCTAATATTTGAAAGAGCCATTCATAACCTACGCTCCAAGATTGACCTTCAGTTGTGATTAACTTGACTGTTTTAGGGTTGAGTTTCGCAATACAACCTATAATTTGTTCTCCATTATGCATAAAGCCAACAGTCTCACCAATCCGCAAGTGATTTCGAGTTAACTTTTCTGACTTATGCGCATAAATCTGGCTGTCATGGCCAGTGATATTAATTGCGAAATAAGGCGTATTCCAGACGGCATTATCTTCTAAGTCTTTGACGACAACATGTTTGCTTTTTTTCTTTAAAACTATCGCTTTACAAAGCATATTCTTTTTACTATTAAAATAAGTCAGCTTATTGCCAATGGCAAAACTTTGAAATACCTTCATAATTTTTTCTGGGTTTTCCATTTCAATCTCTAATGCAGCACGCAAGCGGTATAGTTCGTAGGGGCTAGCGTTTTTTAGCATATTCATCACTTCTGTAAAATCTATCATCGGCATTTTCGACTCAAATGACATTCAGGGGATTCCTCATTGACTACAAAATTGATAGGCTGAGAATTATGCATCAACAGTACACGATACAGCAATAATTAGATGACCCAAAAATTGGGGAGGGGGGCGGACGACATACCGTGGATATCGTTAAAGAATACTTGAATCATAAAGAAGTAAACACAGAGATACTATGTCAATATGCTGAAAAATTAGGGCATGCCGCAGTTTTCAAACGATTAGGGTTTCTAGCGGAAAAACTCGGCCGATTTCCAACATCATTATTGGAAAATTTACACACAAATATTAAAACTGGGATTATCAATCTCGATCCACATGGGCAAACTTCGGGACCCATCATTACCAAATGGGGAATTCGGGTTAATATTCCTTTAGGTGATATTACATGATGGGAGCAGCGTTCTTATTAGTGAAAATAGTGATCAGGTAGAGGTATTTCCTGATGGGAAGCATAAATTCATAAAACACTTGCCCCCAGCAATACTAGTTATGGTTGGCCAAAGGTTAGAAAAAAAGCAATGAATGAAAATTCCTCGGCTACGAATGTTATTAAAAGAAAATCTTCCTGCTCTCTTTCCCACCGACCATCCTCGTTCTCCAAATATGAATTTTAAAGGAAAGAAATTAGAGTTACCATTACCAAAGGAGTGCATAAAAAACCTGGCCGATATTGCCCGCGAAAATAACACAACCTACTTCATTATTCTCATTTCGATTTATTGTGTACTTATATATGGCTATGCTGGACAGATACTCTCAGAGAATGATGTAGAAAGGCTACTGGTCCTTTACCATCCCGGAGAATATTGCGCTAGCTATAACCATATAATGCTTTTTCTAGTGCAACAACCATTTGCCGGTGCTTAACTTGACTGATTTTCCGAATGTTCAATAATTTCCAGTGCAAAGCGGGCAATCGATCTAAATGTGGGAAAGGCATCAGTGCATAATCAGGTTTGCCCATTTTTAGCGACAGCAAAAATTGCTTTTCATTTTCTGTAAGTTGAGCGCGGAGATCGTTGATTAACCGTGAACGAGCTGCCACTAAGTCGTCATATTCTACTGGAATTCTGGTCATGCCTTGAAATTCATTGATAAATAAATCTGCTTGATCGAGCCAATTGGGGTTGAGCAGTTCATGCATAGGGCGAGGACAGCTGGCTAAATACACGACAAACGCTGCCCGAATCTCAGCAGTTAATCCCTCATGTTGATATAACAAATAAATATCAAATAAGTCTCTGGGATGTTGTCGATCTAATGCAGCACAGATTTTTCCCGCATAAAGGTCAGCAACTGACAATATGGATACATTTACGACAGATTGCTCGAATAATTCCTCTGCAGCGGGAGATAAATCATGTTTTTGAGAAGGAAATAAGGTACCACGAAGAATTTCATTGGGTTCAATTTTTATTTTTTCCTGATCACCCACAATCAATTTAGATAGTCGATCTGGGTTACTAATTCTCTTTTCCGCTATTGCAACTCCTTGAAATCGCCTCATAATTTCTTGCTTGATATTTAGCAATGATTTTCCAATGCCTGCCAACGCCGTTTCTCTATTCTCTAATGGCAAATAAACCAAATCAATATCCACTGACAATCTCGGAAAATCGCTCAAAAATAAATTAATCGCCGTTCCACCTTTTATAGAAAAACAAGATTCTCTCGCAACAATTGGTAATATCTTCAATAGCAAATCAACCTGACGAATATAATGTCGCGGGTTCAAATACCAAAGCAATTCTATTTTTATTGATATATTGATCTACTGTGGATAAGGCCGCATAGCGTTGAATAAGTTGTGCGCCAGCAGAAAATCCTAATATAATAATGTTTTTCATATTAGGATACTTAGAGCGGTCTGAAAAATTTTCTACCAGAGAATCTAATACCTTAAAGGAGCTGATTCGAAATCTTGTATTACTTGTATTAATAGAATTACTGCCCTGATCCCAGCTTTCAAATGGCCAAGCCAAAATATTTTTTTGTATATAGTGACTTTTTGATACATCACCCGGCGTTAAAAATTGGGGACATATGACCAAGGTACTTTTAGCTAGGACGCTGGGCATTACCTCCTGAAGGTTTCTGCAAATGCTTGTAGAATCTTTTAGGATACCATGTACAAATATAATAGCATTTTTTGCGGCTAAATTTCCTTGGTTTAAATCGGCCTTACCTGTATAAGGGATATAGTAACATTGCTGATTTTTTTCGATACAAAATAGATTTTTTGTCACCGAGTTGACAATACTGACATCTATATTAAATAAGTAATATGGGCCAGTTTAAAATAAATTATTAGCATTATAATTTAGATCTAATGTGCGAAGTCTCTATCCTAGTATTATCTGCTTCAACTTTCGGTAGGCTTTTAATGTAGGATAAAACTTCTGATACATGCGTGGCAACGTCATCTGCACTTATTTCCTTATAAATTGCATTTATTTTTCCGCTGACAATGACGTAAGTTTGTCTGGCAGGAAATTTTTGACCTGACTTTGATTGCCACACGGATATTCCTAAGGCGGAAGCTAAAACTTGATCTGTATCATTTAAAATCAGGAAATTTAGTTTTTCTCTTTGCGCGAAATCTTTCTGACGCTCTGGCGACTGAAAGCTCACTCCATAAACGGTTGTCCTTTCTTTTGCAAATTGACTCATTGCATCTCTAAAGCTGCAGGCTTGAGGTGTACATCCCATTAATTCTGGATAACGTAACCCTTCTTTATCTCCAGGATAAAAGAATAATACAACATTTTTAGTTTTCGCAATTTCTGCAATTTTAACAATGTTACCTGTATTGCTAACTAAAACCACATCAGGAAAGACTGCGCCCACCTCCAAAGCACCCTCAGGTTCTTTTTTATGAACCTGTCCGAGTTTATCTCGGTATTCTTGTTCAGTAAAAAAATAAGAATACATAGGTTTTTTTTTAGATTCCATAATAAAGTCTCATATTTGCAAATTATAATGAATGGGCAACGGTGGTAATTTTTTTCAAGAAATAATCAAAATTAGAAATTACTTGTTGCTGCCATTGTTCTTCCTCTGGCGCAAAAGCATCTTTAACAATATGTTGCAATTTTTTATACTCTTGATTTTTGGGATTTATTTCTTTACTACGCAACCAATTATCCGTCAGTATCGCATGTAAAGTAACCTGTTTGGGACGACTACCAAATTCTAAGGTAAAATTAGTCATCGCGATATTATTAAATTGTCGGGCTAAGCCAATTAATAATTTTCCATCAAAATAACTGGATACTGCATTTTCTTCTTCCCAAGAAGTCAGGTCATGGGCAAACCATTGTTTGGCTCTTTGCAAGGAATTCGCATCAGATCGGCAATGAATTAGTGACGGAATACCATAAGAGCCTAAACCACTGTGAATATCAATACAAATAATATGTCGTTTGTTCGGCGAAATGGCTTTAAAAATTTCTTCAATAATTATTTTTGACCAAGAAGGGGCTGACCCGCCATAAAAAATTCCTTTATCCCAAGCAAACTGTCCTCGATAAATATTCTTTTGAATATTCTCTAAAGTATCTTCAGGAAAAATTGCTTTAATCTGTTGGATTAGTTGTGAAAAATAATTTTCTCCCCAAATTTTTGGCAGAAAAAAATCAGCGATTTTAGCGTAAATTGGGTTGGGAGGCACTGGTTTTGTAAAATCAACGAAATGGCGATTTAAATCGATATTATCTTCATTTGTACGCGATAGATTAGCATATCCATAAGGGTTAACGGCATGAATAATTAGACAGCCAATATCCCTGAATAAGTGCTGATTTTCTAAAATATAATTTTGACAGGCAGAGCCACAAAAGCCTTCTACACCATGTACGGCGGATAGGAAAACCAAGCAGACATCTGCTGTCGGCTTGCCTAATTGTATTAAATCCAACCACAAAGGAGATCCATCCATCAAAAAACGTGGATGTTGAAAAGATTTAGCAACAGCATTTGTATTTTTAACTAAGTTTAAAATTTTATTGCGCGCTACAAAATAATTGGGGCTAAAATATGGCATATTAAAAATTATCGAATAAAATAAAAGCGCCAGCCGCAATAATCGCAGCACCACATAAGTATTGAATCATAATATCCTTACCTTTTAATAAAAATAATTTAACCTTATTAGCTAAATTTGAATAAAAAACCAAAGATATTAATTTCATAATATTTTGGAAAAATACTAATAATAAAAGTTGCAATGTGATGCTCTTGCCGGGTTGAATAAATTGTGGAATAACCAATAGATAGAATAAAGCAATTTTAGGATTGGTTATACTGGTGATAAATCCGTCTAAAAAATCTTTGCGATGATTTATTATTGAATGACTGGCAACTTCGTTGAAATTAAGTGATTTTTTTTTCCGCATAAATATCGACAGACCGCTAATCAGTTATTAAATAATTCTCGGCGGTGTGTGCACGTGGGTGATCGCGAAAGCGATATTTATGAACTTTATTGTTCCGCAAGAGAGTCAGATGCTCATTTTCTAGTGAGAACCTGTGTAGACCGCCTTGCTGAAGATGGGAATCACACAATAGCTGATGAAATGGAAAAACCCACAATAAAAGGTAAACATCAAATTGAAATAGAAGATAAAAGAAGGAAAAAAATTAAAATAAATCTCTCTGTAAAATTTAAACAAATCAAAGTACTGCCTCCCATTGGTAAACAAAATAAATACCCTAAATTAGTACTGTACGTGATACATGCTGAAGAACATAAAAAACCTGAAAATAGAGAAAAGATCAGCTGGAAATTAATAACAGATTTGTCAATTAATACACTCGAGGAAGCCATTGAAAAAATTAATTGGTATGCTATGAGGTGGAAAATAGAGACATTCTTTAAAATCCTAAAATCAGGCTGTAAAGCTGAAGAATCTAAGCTGAGAACAGCAGATCGACTAGCCAATTTAATTTCAGTGTTTTGTATTCTAAGCTGGCGAATTTTCTGGATGACAATCATTAATCGAGTTAGCAGAACTGCATCACCTTTTTTAGCTTTGACAAATATAGAAATTAATTTACTAGATAATTTATCTAAGAAAAATGTCAAAAAAAAGAAAGATTTGTCCCACTATCTGCTTATAATTGCAAAACTGGGTGGTTACCTTGATCGCTCCAATGACGGACCACCTGGAAATATTGTTATGTGGAGAGGATTATCTCGATTGACTGATATTAGATTGGGGTTTGATTTAGCATTGGAAAATGTGGGTAATTGAAAGGTTGGCTAAACGCTTACCTTTCAGGTCAAATCCCTCCAACATAACTTCATTTCCCAAAACTTTTACATGTTCAAATTTGTCGAACATTTCCTCTATGCAAGTTAACCAACCCGCCGCAGCCTCATCTTCGCCATTAGCATCCATAGTTGCAATCTCATGGCAGTCTACCACTGTTTTACATTTTTTCTGATATTAGTTCCACTTATCACTTTCCTCTAATTTACCGATGTTGATTTTCTGTGTTCGATAATTGCTGTGGTGGACAGGAATATTTATCATACCTTTTTATTTTTTCATTCCAATACTGAATATATTCCTTATACGTTTCTACTGAGGACAGAAATGCAACATGTTGTTCGGCCATTACTCTGTAGGCAAGGATTTTGCTTTCTCCATCTCTATAAGCTCTTTCCAGGCGATGGTGACCATCAATAACATTAAACCTGTCAGGGGCGATTTCAGCTAAAATGATTGGGTCTGCCAAGTTTGCAGTTTGGATTGTGGATTCACTCAGGTTGGAAGATGGGCAAGTTCTAGCGGTTTTTATTAAAACCTCCTCTGGTTGAAACAGGTGCGGACTGGCCTTGATGAATTTTACAAGCTTGGTAATATTAAATAAAAAAACCCCGTTTGGATAAAGTTCATCCCCTCCATCCTCAGGAAGTGGCCGGAATTTTTTATTCACTTTCATTTTGCGTGACTGTAGGACCATCTTATAGACTCAACTATTTAAAAAAACGAAACAGAAAACCAGTTTGAACTATTTTTTGTCTGATTGCCTTTTTAGAATTCGATATATTGTGGCTTCTCCTATGCTAAGCATTGCTTGGCAATGCTTGCTTTTGACACACCAGCGGCTACAAGACGCATAACTTCCTGCTGTCGATCTGATGCGATAGGTTTACGACCTTTATATTTGGGAAGCCCAAACCCTCGAAATTTCCCACCAATCACAAATCGAGGTCCGGCCCCGATCCTGGTAAAAAGTTATCAGATGGGAGTAGCTGACGATTTGGTATGTTTGGACAAATTCCGCCGGTTTGGGCTTACAACCCCGTATTGCAGTTGTTTGTCAGTGGATTACCTATAAAATATAGTTTTCTCCGAGCAGTATGTCTCAATCCAAGCAACGGATTAAACTTCATATGCTTGGAAAAAGACTCAATTAGCATATAAATTTTTTGTATTTGTTTGTTGACTTGAATCATTTATTTGTATAAATGGTGGCGCCATAAATAAAATTTTTGAATTTTTTGGAAATTTAGAGTTAACGCGATGGGCTGACTCGCGCAAAAGTCGCGCAAGTCGTTTTAGAGGAGAATGGGAAAGTTGCGTAAGTCTTTGATTTAATTGGTGGGCCGTCCGCGATTCGAACGCGGGACCAACGGATTAAAAGCCCGCCACGTGGTTTGTAAGTTATTGATTATAAATTGTTTTTAACCGTGACGCCCACTACAATTTGGCGTACTGTGTCTAACAATGTCTAGCTCATCCCCACAAAATCCCCACAGGACTATATATGCCCAAACTGATCAGCCAATTTTAGAAAATCTGACTCTCGGGGGAATCCACAGAACCTTCGGGTTATTTGAATGTGCCGATTTACGGGGTTATGGTGGAAGAGTTCTTTCAAAATTTAATTAAAAAACGACTATCTATGCGTGCTTCTGAGCTTTCTAATATGACTACTTAAAGTAGTCGATAATACAAAAAAGTAAACTTTCTCCGAATTGATCTACAATAGATATAATTTTATTGTCATAAATTATTATGTTCTCTTGTTTTCTATATTGAATTTGCTTCCTAAAGCTTTCTTAAGCCATGCTGGTACTTGATCCGTTCTCATTTCCAGCAGACGACCATCCGTGATCTCTGCTAACCAGATGTGCTCATGAGTCGAGTTGTCAAAGATATAAGCGCGATTAGCGAATTGGATGGCTTCTATCAGCAAATCAAGAGAGCGTTGATAGCGGCTTACGATCTTATCTTCCGGAACAGAATGACCGCCCATTTTAACCCTGTAGAGGACGCGTGAAATATTGATAACGGGGTCTTCTGTGGCTATATAATACAAATAGGTTCGATAGCCCCTTGACTGCGCTTTGCGGAGCAACTCAACTTTATCTGGAAAAGACATCACAGTCTCAAAAGTAAAAGATTTCGAACGCTCAATGAGCTTATGACGAATAAAATCTGCTGCGACTGAAGCGAAATAGGCATTCACTTCCACATTGAAAAAACTCAACTTTCCGTCATTAAAATGGAGATTATGTGCCTCATCCACTAGCTCCACCGCTTTTAAGAGCGTAGAGTTCATGAAAAAATTCAGAATTTCTTTTTCTGTGGGTTCTATTTGATAGCTTTCGAGATCTAGATAATTGTAATCCCGAATCTGCTTTTCAATTTCGTCAGGATTGATAAATATTCCAAGTAGTTCAGGACGGATGATAGATTTAAATGTGCTTTTACCTGAACCATTCGGACCTGCAAACATTCGTAATCGAGGAATTTCTTCATTCATGGATTTTTTTCTACCCTTTGGCCACGCATGACTGGTGTTGCTGGGGGCAAATGTTTTATGAATTTATGTTTCCCGTCAGGAAATACCTCTACCAGATCACCATTTTCACTGATAAGAACGCTGCTGCCTGATGCAAGAGCTGCCCAATAAGCCTGCTTAAATGCTACATCTGCGAGGTCAGGAATGTGTTCTTCTAAAAATAACATCGCTTTTTCACTAAGAATCATAGATTGACTCCTTTTTTATTAATGCAGTAGCAAAACGGACGGTTGATTATGTGCCTACTAAAGTGGGAAAGACCCAACCACAATTGACTTATGCGTTGGGAGAGGTGCCAGGATCCGTGAAGGACAATGTCCAATTTTCAATGATAGTGGAGAAGGGTCACGCAAAAGTCACGCAATATATTTACATGCCGACAGCCACAAATCCTCGCTGATCCCCCCATCGGTTAGGACGAGGATTAACTGCCTGCAAATGCGCTATCAAGCAATTGCCAATGCCACCTGGGCATAACCCTTTTTCAAAAACCCAGGCTTATAATTTCTGATCGTCTGGAGCAATGGCGGCTACTGCCTCTCGATAGCGTCTAGCGTCAGTGTCGGTCGGCAATGGCAGGGATAGACTATCTTATAATTCCAAGCAAGGACCCTAAATTTAATCCTTTATATGGTTTAAAATGGCACGCTCGCGTTCCAATTCTAAATGTAGTTCTTCTTCGCTTGGTAAATAGGGTAAGTACTTAGAGGAAAACAATTGCTTACTCTCGGTCAAGACAGAATACTTAGCTACTGCTTCACTTCTTTGGCTACATAAAATTAGGCCAATAGTTGGATTATCATCTGCTCCTTTGCGTTGCTGATCATATATTCTTACATAAGTATCCATTTGTCCAACATCTTGATGAGTTAGTTTGCCTAATTTTAGGTCAATTAGTAAAAAACACTTGAATCCCCCCATTTGTTAATAACTTTATGACACTAGCACACTGAAGTGTTCAGCCATAAAATACGGATTATATCTATACGGAGGGCAAATCGCTATGAACGCCAAATCTACCAAAAGCAATTTGAAAAGTCACACTGATTGGAAAAAGCTTCACGAAGAGGATGATTCGGGCATTAATTATTCAGATAGCCCAGAAACTAATGAAGAATTTTGGAAAAACGCCGAGGTTGTTATGCCAACTCATAAAGTATCGCTTTCATTACGATTAGATGAAGATATTATAGACTTTTTTAAAAAACAAGGGCGCGGCTATCAATCGAAGATAAACGCCGTATTAAAAGCATATGTTAAAACACATGCACACCATTCAGGGTAGTCATATAACAAATATTCAGTAAGATACCAATCTACATCTATCCGCAAGGTTATTTAACTTGTCCTTGAGTCGAATATTTTGCGAGGCTCATCACAGTTTTGAGCGATACATTGGCAGTTCATCAGGTGGTTTATTTTCTAATTTTGTGGCGAAAGTGACAAATTTCTTCACTGAAGTTAAATAAATGTCGGGAAGATCAGCTGCAACAGAATGGCCACAACCAGAAAGGATATGTAGCTCTGCATTAGGTATCTGCTTTGCAATAAGTTCAGCGAAGCGGGGATCATTTATCCAATCGTGTTTGCCGAATAAAATAAGTGTCTTGCAGGCAATATGTTTTAGGCCATCTGTAAAATCAAAATTCCAAAAATTTGTGCGATATGCTTGATTGACATGCTCGATTGAACAGTTAACAGTTGAATAAGGAGATGCCTTTGATTCAGAGAAGAAATTCGGGCTTGAATTAGATGCTGCCTTTTTAGAATATAGAGGAGTCATGATATCGAAAAAAATGGCTATATCTTCTTTTCGCTTAAAATTACCTGGCCATAAAAGATCTTTGCAAATCTGTTTTTGCTCCATGGTGCCCAGTGCATTTAAATTTTGTTGAGCTATTGGAAGGAATGCTGAGGATGAGGCGCCGCCAACAAGAATGAGCCCTTTTAGTTGTTGGTGGTATTTTACCGCGTAGCCTTGTGCTACCATTGAGCCATATGATGTCCCTAATAGAAAAATTTTTTCAAATCCGAAATGCTTTCTCACAGCCTCCACGTCTTCGATATACATCTGAATGCTGTATTCAACATCTTGACTGCAGGGACTGCTTTTTCCGCAACCCCTAGGGTCAATATATACTACGTGCGCAAATTCCTCAAAACTTCCAGAATGTTTTTTATATCCCTCATGATCAAAGCCTGGTCCCCCCGGCAGTAGAAAAAGAATTGGTTTGCCGTCGTTTAAATTATCTGGATCGGTGATTTCGCAATAAATTTTGGCGCCTGCAACTTTAGCACCATTTATTATACTGGGTTCGATATATATGAACATGTATGTAAACTCACCCTTTTATGGAGTTAGGAGATAGATTAAATTCTCTTAAATCAGACGACAAATCATATTCGTTCTATGTAAGCGTTTTTCTTAGGGAGAAAGCGTTCAAAGATGAGCCTAAGATGAGTGCTAAAAGTGAAAAGTTATTATTGCACAACCCCTTATAGCAGGGATACTATTGACTGCTTACTTGCTGAGCAGATGAAACAGTCGAAGGTCATGGATGATGAAATCAAGAAACAATTAGTTAAAGCAGGGTTAGATTATGACTGGATTGCCTACAGCCCAAAATACTGGGGATCTCCTATTCTACCAAACAGAGGATGGCCTTACGAGGGTAGAGGTGCGCCTGAAGGATGGCACGCTGTGGCTTAATCAGGCACAAATGGTAGAACTTTTTCAGACAACCAAGCAGAATATCAGTCTGCATATTAAAAATATTTTTGCTGAAAACGAGCTTCAGCTTGGATCAACTGTCAAGGAATACTTGACAGTTCAAACTGAGGGGAAAAGAGCTGTTCAGCGTTCAATTGAATACTACAATCTCGATGTTATCATCTCAGTAGGTTATCGAGTCAAATCCCACCGCGGTACGCAATTTCGCATTTGGGCAACTCAGCGTTTACAAGAATACCTGGTTAAAGGCTTCACAATGGATGATGAACGCCTGAAGCAGCCCGGTGGAGGTGAATATTTTGACGAACTGCTTGCGCGTATTCGCGATATACGTTCGTCAGAAAAGGTTTTCTGGAAGAAGGTTTTGGATATTTATGCTACTAGCGTTGACTATGATCCAGATACTAAAACATCACAGCAATTTTTCACAATTGTGCAAAATAAAATGCATTGGGCAGCACATGGGCATACAGCAGCCGAAATAATTGCCAAACGTGCTGATGCTGATAAACCGTTAATGGGATTGACTTCCCATTCAGGGAAAATACCTAAACGGTCAGATGTCGGTATCGCCAAAAATTATTTGAATGCAGATGAATTAGATACGTTAAACCGCATTGTTTCATTTTATCTCGATTTCGCTGAGCTGCAGGCAAAGAACCGCCGTGTCATGTACATGAAAAATTGGATCAGTAAGTTGGATGATTTCTTGCGTTTGAATGAGCGCGAGGTTTTGACCCATGCAGGTAAAATTACACATGAAAATGCATTGGCTTATGCTAATGGGGAATTTGATAAATTTAAAAAAAATCAGATTGAGGTGGAAAATACTGTAGAAGCTGATTTTAAAAATAGCGTAAAAAAATTGGAGCAGATAGCATTGGAAGTTGGCAAAGTTAAACCTGCTGAAAAGAATAAATAAATTTTGTGAGAAAATTTTATTTTGCAATCATTTTTTGATGACTTGGAGGCTGTGGATAAAAGAAAGTTGCAATATGATTTTTCTGACTTAGAAGCTATTATATTCGGCGTCAAGACTAGCATTAAAGACAAACATACAATACTTGGCATTATTAAAAACAATTGTAATTCATTTGGCCGAAATAACTTTAAATTTTATCAAGCATATTATACTGAGACTGGAAATATAGAGGCAAGAGAGCTGACTTTATTGAGCAACCAATTTGAGTATGATGCTAAACCGCTTTGACGATATTCCTCCCCCAATTATCCAACAGATCACTAAAGCTGATCCTGAAAAGCTATTAATGTGGGGCGAAAAAGTTTCAACTTATTGCTGCAGCAAATAAGGTATGTGTTGAAGGAAAGAGTGGGCCACCATAACTATTATAAGAAGACTTGGGCTCTTCCCCAGATAAGGGGGCATTTTAATCAAAAATAATATACCCGAAAACTATCGGTTACGAGTTAGAGTGTTATGTGGTTGATGAAATGCCCCCTAAAGTGGGAAAGACCCGAAAGACCCCGTAAATGTCCCGCAAGCGGTTTTACAACAATGTGGTAGTTTGGTGTAAGCCCTTGATTTTATTGGTGGGCCGTCCGCGATTCGAACGCGGGACCAACGGATTAAAAGGCAAGGGCCTGCAATGCAACTATTTGATTGTAAACAATTTTTATGGCGATCCGCCCACTGCAAAATGCAGGATTGTGCATAACAGTGCATGACCGAGTCACGCAAAAGTCACGCAAAATATTTACAGGCTGATAATCATAAACCCTTACTATTTTTCTCTGATAGGTAACCCACTGGTTTGCCTATTCAAGGCATTGCACTTGGGAATTAGTGGATAATGAAATTAGAATACGCCTGGGGCAGTCTACGGGAGGGAAATTAATGACCTCCTCATTACGTGAGAGTTAAGCAAGTCAAAATAGGACTGCAAACATTGTATATTTTTTGTGCAGAGAGAAGCAGTATCTCTAAAAAACAGTTTTAAACTGATCGAAGAGAGGTATAAATGTGCGGATATGGAAAAAACACCGCTTTAATTAAGCAATTAAGGCTTGAAATTATCCTTGAACTAGATCGTGCACAAGCATATTGGTATGCCGCATGTAGGCTATACTGGTGGGAATGGCTATCAAAATCCGCCCAAATATAGCGCAGCTCCTTTCAACGTTATAATTCAAAAATAGCAGTAAAATCTCGGTTTTATTATTAGTGTTAAATTCGACATTTTGGCCCTATTACCGAATCAGCATCAACAGCAGTTTGATGCATCTTTTAGGAGAATCAACATTAAAGCCAAATCGAGCAGTTATTTCATGGCTACTACAGTAGGAAAAATCTTTGCGTTATCATAAATAACCTGGGAAGTTTTAAAACCGACATTGCTCAGTTGCTGACAGGTTTGTTCTGTAGAGCGGTAACACTGGAATTTAACACCGATAATATCGCTAAATATTATCTTTTGCAGGAGTAGGTCATTTAGATTAATTTTTGTCATATCCCATTCGCACTGGTCTGTCAAAGCCGGTGGATAGGTTAAAAAACTACTGACCAAAATACCACCATCGGTTAAGGCGGTATAAAATTGCGAATAAAGCTTCAGCACTTTTTCATCATCTGGCTCGTATATATTCAAACCATTGCTGGAAATCAAATTAAATTGATTGTGTATATCCAAATGCCATGCGTCTTTTTGATATAAGTGCGCATATTGTGAGAGTTGATGTTGTTGAATGTTTTCCCGGGCTGCTTCTAAGCCGTCCGCATCAAGATCAATGCCTTGTAATGAAATATCAGTAATACCAGAATAATCCAGATATAACAATTCTCCGAACAAGCCACAAGGAATAGAGGCTAATTTATGGCCATTCTGCACGATTTTTTGATTTTCGCGCAAAAATATTTGGAATCTTTGTTGAGTAGCAAGAACCGCGGGGGCATTTTCCAGCAAGAATCTCTCTAGTTTGCTTAGTGGCTCACCCGCAGAATTTAATCCTGTCTTTGCGCCATGCCATGGAAAGGTTAGAAAATAATCAGTCCAACAGCCATTAATCCCTTGATTAACAATAAGAAAGCGTCCGAACGGAAACTCCGCTAACTCTTGCAGGAGCTGTAATTGTTCATCTACTGATGCATAGGATAAATCCCCACGTTGACTGATTTTTTGCTCCAAAGCAGTCATAGTGGCGGATAGCGCCTTGGGATTAGGGGCGTGACTTTTAATATTCATAACAGCTCAAATCTGATAGGTATATGCTTTGACAGCTATTCCATTGATATTTAGGATGGTACATTAAATTTTTCATTTGAGGCAATACAATTAACACAAGCCTCCATTAAAAATCTAACTGATAGTTTCGGACGAAGAGGGAGGAGGCAAAATTAACCAACCTTAAGCAATGCACCCCTGTTTACTTTATTGCTGACCTTCCAAAACCTTATAAAAAGAAATATTGCTGAAATAAGTGTACCGGCCACCAAACTAATCCAAAAACCCACTACACCTAATGGCGGCCCTAGCCAACTTGTTAACCCTAAAATGTAACCTAAAGGCAAAGCAATAACCCATGCAGAGATAAAACTCATTATCAGAGTCACATTAGCATCTTGATATCCTCGCAATGCGCCCGCGCATGGAGAGGCAACAGCATCAGATATTTGAAAGATTGCTGCAAAAAATAATAAATGGATAGCAATTTTAAGCGTGTTAAAATCATTAGTATAAAACCCAGCTATTGTTGGCGCATATAAAATAATAAGAAACGATGCAACCATAGCAAATAATAATGCAACCACTGTACCGGAAATACTGCTTAATTGGGCGGTTTTAGGCTGCCTTTCCCCTAATGAGTAACCTACTCTAATTGTAGTTGCTATGGATATTCCTAAAGGAAATGCATATAATAAAGATGAAAAATTTAATGCAATTTGGTGGCCTGCTACAACGTCAGTGCCCAGGGTGCCAATAAATAATGTGATAACAGCAAAAATACTTGCTTCAATAAAAAAAGTGACACTTATAGGGATGCCTAGTTTTAATAAATCTTTGACTACCTCTAGTCTTAAAAAAACAATTTTCGAATAAAACCGTATGGCTTTATATTTCCCAGATATATAAGTGTAAAACATCATGGAAAATAACATAAACCAAAAAGTAACTGTTGTTGCCCAACCAGCTCCAATACCTCCAAAAGCCGGAAATCCCATTTTTCCAAAAATAAGAACATAATTTGTTACAGTGTCTACAAGAAGACCGAGGAGTGAAATAATCATTTGTGGCTTAGTTGAATCATAGCCTTCCGTGTAACCGCGATAGACTAAATAAAGTCCAAATGCTGGAATACCATAGGAAAGTGCATCTAAATATCCCACAACCACTCTACTAACATTCTCAGCTAATCCTAGATAAACGATATAATGGTTTAAACTTCTAATGCCAAATGCAATTAGTAAACTAACGATTAAAGCAAGCCAAAGGCCGTTTTGCACATAAACTTTAATCGTATCGTAATTTTTTGCACCCGAGGAATTAGCTACAAAAGTAGTTATGGCGGCTAAAAAACCGGTTAAGGCATACATAATTGGAAACCAAATACTGGAACCCACAGCTACTCCAGCAAGATCAACTGTACTGGCATGGCCAGACATTACAGTATCTACAAAACCTGTTGATATCGTCGCCAATTGAGCAATCGTAATGGGTATTGCAAGAAAAACAATAAGCTTAGCTTCTTCTCTAAGAATCGAAACTTTTCTTTTACTTGCAGCAGTACTTTCTAGAGTGACATCTTTCATAGTTATTCTAAGGCAACTTTTTGAAGAGTAATATAAACATCCTCATCGCTTGCATGATAATGTCCTTTAATTTTCATTTCTTTTACGGAAAAAGTAAAAAAATATTTATAATGACCATGATAACCGAAATGATCATTGCCTTCCCAGCCAAAACTCACATTCTGATTATCATCTAACATTATTGAAGATTGCTGTCTTTCATAGCCCTTGCTTATCTGCAAATGCTCATTATCTCCCCAACTGTAGAGAAGCCTCACAGTGTTGGCGCTCAATGATTCAATAATTAAAGTAGAATTTAATCGCGCCTTCTCAGACCCATCCCATACCCCTCTCCAGCATCCAGAAAGATTAGATAAAACTGAACCAAGCACTTTAGGCGGTACTATAATTACTACATCATCAGGTAAAGGGGTTTGTGTTTTTTCAAACAATTCAATCATAAAAATCTCCATTAAATTTAAATATGGAAAGAAAATTTACTTTTAGTTTTCGGTATTGCCTGCCCTCTTAGAAAAATATATTATAATCACATATCTTTCTTGTTTTAGGAAAAAAAATGAAATTATCACGTAGTGATGCGCGTAAAATTTTACTTATTAGTCAGGGTCTTTCTAAAAAACATAGTTTTGGTAAAGGAAGATCAGGTGTATACAATACCATTAAAAAATTAGGTTACATTCAGATAGACACATTAAGCGTTGTCCAACGATCCCATCATCATACACTTTGGACACGTGTAAAAAATTATTCCCCAGACATCCTGCATACATTGCAAATAGGAAAAAAAATCTTTGAATATTGGAGTCACGCCGCCGCTTATCTTCCTATGGAACATTATCGCTATTCTATCCCGAGAATGAATGAGTACCGAAAAGGTGATTTACATTGGTTTCCCGTAGACACCAAAATGATTCAGCACGTATTGGATAGAATTAAAAATGAAGGCTCTTTACGAGCACAAGATTTTAAAACTAAACCGACACAAAACTCCAAAAGCTGGTGGAGCTGGAAGCCAGCAAAACAAGCATTAGAACAATTATTTATGGAAGGAAGACTCATCATAAAAGAACGAGTTAATTTCCAAAAAGTTTATGACCTGCCAGAACGCGTATTACCTGAGTCAATTGATTTAACACCACCTAGCAAAGAAGAATTATGCGAATTTTTAATTCTACAAACAATAAATTCATTTGGCTTAACTACCGCCACCGAGATACATTATCTTAAGAGCTGGCTCAAAGACGATGTTAAAAAAACACTGAATAAAATGTTACTATCGGGGCAGATTATCAATTTAACTATAGAAAAAATTCAAAAAGACATGTTTTATACCATACCCAATTTTTTTGATAAATTGGAAATTAGCATAAATAATAAAGTTCATCTTCTATCACCTTTTGACAATGCCGTAATTCAAAGGGAGAAGTTAAAAACTTTATTTGATTTCGACTATCAAATTGAGTGCTATGTCCCTTCCCAAAAAAGAAAATTTGGCTATTTCTGCCTACCTATATTGTACAAGGATAAGTTCATTGGCAGAATGGACGTTAAGGCCGAAAAAGCAAGCCAAACTTTCTTTGTTAAAAACCTTGTGTTTGAGAATTATCAACCATCACAAATTTTGTTAAAGGAGCTTTGTTATGAACTTGTTGCGCTCATGCAGTTTAATAATTGTCACACTATAAGCATTGAGCAAGTCTTGCCTAACAAATTTCGCGTTGAAATGAATAGTATTCTTAAAACTATTTTATAGTTATACCCACTTTACGGGAAATTGTTTCAAACCTCTAACCACCATCGTTTCATGCCATTGCAGATCATTGAGGTTAATTGCTGTTAGATTTGGCAGTCTCTTCAATAAACTGGGAGGAACAAGAAAAATTGTTCAGTGTTCTTCCCCAGCATCTGCTTAACATGTCATTTTTTGCAGCCAATACCGGTTGTAGGGATAGTGAAATTTGCAACCTTAAATGGGAGTGGGAGATATTTGTTCCTGATTTAGGATGCTCAATTTTTATTATTCCTAGGCTTAAGGTAAAAAACCGTGAGGACCGCTTAGTTGTGCTGAATGATATTGCACGGTCAGTAGTGGAGGAGTGTAGAGGACAGCATCCGGTCTATGTCTTTACTTATGAAGGTAAGCCAATAACTAGGATGCTTAATACTGCTTGGAAAAATGCGCGTCAAAAAGTAGGTTTGCCGGATGTAAGAGTGCATGATCTTAAACATACCTTTGGGCGGCGATTAAGAGCTGCCGGGGTGAGTTTTGAAGATCGGCAGGATTTGCTAGGGCATAAAAGCCAGCGTATTACAACGCATTATTCCGCAGCGGAGATGGGCAACTTATTGTTCGCTGCTAATAAAGCCTGTGTACGACCTGCGGCTCCTATATTGACCATTTTGACAAGAAAAAAAGTGTCAACTGCAGAGCAATCACAACTGGCTGATACGTTTGGAGGGATGCAAGGATTCATGAAGTATAGCGCCCAATTTTCCATGGGAGTGGAGAAAGGTCACGCAAAAGTCACGCAAGCGGTTTTACAACAATGTGGTAGTTTGGTGTAAGCCCTTGATTTTATTGGTGGGCCGTCCGCGATTCGAACGCGGGACCAACGGATTAAAAGGCAAGGGCTTGCAATGCAACTAGTTGATTGTAAACAATTTTTATGGCGATCCGCCCACTGCAAAATGCAGGATTGTGCATAACAGTGCATGACCGAGTCACGCAAAAGTCACGCAATATATTTACATGCTAATAATCATAAACTCCTTACTAATTTCCTCTGATAAATAACCCACTGGTTTGCAGAGGTTTGCCTTAAACCGGCATTACGTTTAACTAATTTCTGGAGAGCGGTACAACTGCCTAATGATGGCAGACAATCTTTACACTGATTGACGAATTGTGTTTGCCCATTGGAAGAGCATCCTTGCTGATTTGGATAAACAATACGCACGAAGAGCGCTAACACAATCTCTGAATCCCATCAGGGGCATTCTGTATAGAAAAAGTAACCGTTCAGACACTTCACTAGGCACAAACGGTCAGATTTTTCGGGTCGAGATTGGGAAAATATGGCCGTTTCAATCTAGAGTCTGAACCCTACAATAAAAATACCATACCTCCGTTATGGATAGCCCTTCAGTGTGTTTTTGCGAGCAATACACATTTCATTGCAAAAAAAGCGACACCTCCTGTGGAACTCCGACTACGCATTGAATCTCGATACGCGTATCATTGCGAAAAACCGGCGTTTTTATTCCCCGTGTCTGTTCCGAAGTCCAAAGGTATATTTTATTATCCATCACACGCAACGCTTGACCTTCGTACAAGCTTATCACGCTGATATTTGGATTAAACACACAGAATTCCTTTAAACGCAGATCACGCGTTTCACCCTGATGTTTTGGATCATGCATAGCATTATCCATATAGTGGCAATTGATCTGAGCGTTAATTAATCCAAGGCTTTTAAGATCAATGATATTATTGGCAGGACCAGGCATATCGTTATTAGTTTTAATCGTAGGGCATGTAATCAGTGTGCCCGCGCTACTGCCTAAATAGGGCAATCCTGCCAGCACTTGTTTGCGAATTATTTCCAGTGAACCGGTTGATTGCAACTTATATAGCAAGGTGGGAGTATGACCGCCACCCACGAAAATACCGCTCATCTCTTCCATCGTTTGCTGCGAAATGCCATCACGGGGCGCACAAACCACGTCGATTGCCATTTTTTGCAGGCGTTGTTGCACCAGCGCAAAATAATCTTTTTCAGCCATTCCTTCTGCGCGCGCATAAGGCACAAACATGATTGGTCGTCGCTGCTGTATTGATGACGCAAAAAATTCTTTCACCCACACTTCTGCCCAATCAAGAAATTCTGGCTGCTGCTTATCCGGTAAATTTCCAGCAGCCTTGCTGCCGGAAAGTAATAGCAGGTTTTTTTTTGTTGTGGTCATATTATTTTCCTACAATAATTACGCATTATACTTAAAGCAGTCTGAGACTGCAGGGTTTAGGCGCATAACTCTCTGACTGTCATTCTCACTGCTCACAGTCTATTAAAAATGTTAAACAAGACAGCGGGAATCCAAAAACCAAGCCTTTTGTTAAGTTGGTTTTTGGTTCCGGCTATTATACTGCTGGAAGCTTCTTGGGCCAACTACGAGCGGGGGGGATACTGTTGCGTTATGGCTGAGATTTTTTCATATCCACTCAATATATTTGAGAAGGACATAAATGCCTGTAAGAAAAAAGAGGTTCCAGCCATGAAAACTAAGTCAATTCGAATACCTGATGTAAGGCGTCAGCTTCCAAATGATGGGCTAATCCCATAGAGAGTGTCAGTCGTTATACCTATTATTAGAAACGTAGCGCCTAGAATCGCAAACTGAAGGTTTAATAATTTGCATGTAAATTTCCCTATTTCTCTTCCATTCCCTTTGTTCTCATTTCTATGGAACCTCATGCTAAACCCCGGGGGAATAGTCATTATAAAAATGGTTATTGTGGGCGCTCTTAAAGGCATGTTCTGAATAATTTAAAAATTAATAGCGAAAGTTATTCTTGTAAAGTTTAGGTTTTTTTATTTTCTTGCGCTTATATAATTCTTTTCTTAATATAGAAATCATATTGGGGGCTTCAATCCCCAACCTAATTTGGTTTGTACCGATATTGAGAGCTATTATTTGTATTTTTTGATCAACCCGTATTATTTCTCCAATTCTTCTAGATAAAATTAACATAATTTTTGTCCCTTATTATTGTTTTTTAAAGGAATCCTATTTTTCGGGATTTGTTTAAAATTTAGGATATCCTGTTAGAATTAGATTTGTTTAAGCACGCGCGTTTATAGGTATCCTTAATAAATTTTCGATTACTATATCTCTTTAAAATTTGCTCAGTTGCGTCTATTTCTTTTTGTGAAGGAAATTTATTTCCTAAGTTTTCTAATAGTTGAATCGCCAGCCAAGTTAAATATACTGATCGATTAAATCTCTCTGGTTTAGGATTAATTTCTAACAATTTTATAAACATTTCTATAAGAGAATAGTCAAGAGCTGTTTGATAAAATCTGGCTTGCTTATTTAATTGGTTCATGAATTATTTGTAAAACTATGGGTTAATTAAATCTGATTTTCAATCCCCACTATTAAAAGCCCAAGAAATAATTCTTTCCCTGCTTGTGCCATTTTCCTTAGTTACTAAAGCAGAAATCCGTTCAATTTTTTGATAATGTATTTCGCTGGCGTACTAATAGTGAGCTAAAAATTTGATGGCTAAGATCAAATAAAGTAAAATGCATGACAAGCCCTGCTTGTTATCGAGCATTCTGTATCTTATTCGAGCAGTCGTCAATATCTTTTTAATAAAATGTAAACAATATGAATAGTACAAAACTCGAAATTGGTCATGTTTTAGGCAACTTAATTAAGACACATCATATAAGTGAGGCTGAGCTTGCGCGAAAAATTAAGGTCCCACGGGCGACGATCAATCGGCTGGTTTCTGGCCGAACACCCGACCCAAGAGCTTCGACTCTAAGTTCTATTGCAGAATATTTCTCTATAACAGTAGATCAGTTATTGGGAAAACAACTATCTGTCCCAGACAAGTTGAATGTTGGGCCGAGTATCCCGATCTTAAAATGGGAAGAAATATTATCCTGGGAAGAAAATATCAGTCAGAGATCCTTGTTAGGTAATGAGGAGTTGATAACCCATGATCCTTCAATCGAGAAGGGAAAATTTTGTTTACGTGTTATAAGCGATGCGATGGTTCCGCAGTTTCAAGAAAATTCTCTATTAATTATTGATCCTAATAAAGAAGCTACAAATGGGGATTTTGTTATTGCATACCGAATTAAAAATGATGAGGTTTTATTTAGAAAGCTGCTGCTTGATGGGAAATTCCGCTTACTAAAAGCTGTTAATGAGTTATTTCCCAACGTGGAATTGCAAAAAAACGATAAAATAATTGGAGTTGTCATTCAAGTCAGAAAAAATTTCTAGTTGTTGATTGGTTATCGCAATAATTATATGTCATTTGAAACAAATAATGCGCATAGCCTATGAAGCCTGCTTTTTAGTTTTTGGAATACCTATTCAATTGTGCGCGGCTATGGCCAGGAGATTTTGAACTGTAAAACCAGCCGAGCGAATTCAACGGTCTTACCCTGGAATCGACAATTAAGTCATGAAGAGATTGACTAAGTTTGAATTGCTGAAACGTCCTCGATAACTATTAAGTTATAGATGTCTGAAAGATGCTTCTGTCAGAAGCGATATGAGATAGTGCACTGAATGTTCTTTTCACAGATGGCTCGTTAGCAAAATCTGTGGGTCACTGGAGGCTCTTTGATTCTCCAAGCTGATTATATTGCAGCAATCTAGCGTCCTAAAACCATACGCTTTTCTCATAGACAGTTTTGCTTTGGCATTTAATCCCTCTACAGGGCTCGAAGAAAGCCCAACTCCCGCTCGAAACCAATTCAAAATAAGCGCGTTATGAGAACGTAAAGTTTTGGCAACCTTTTTCATTAGATCAGGTGGATTACCATTCACCGCATGAACGTAGGAAAATGTTTGAACGAGAACTAATTTAGGAGTTATCTAACCAATGAATACTATAGATGAAATTAAGAATGTTATATTTAAAAATCAAAAATTAACCCTACCATCAGGAGAAGTTTTAGAAACTGAACAAGGAGTGGTTATAGTGGGTGCTAATGGATCTGGGAAAACAAGATTAGGAAGCTGGATTGACCTTAAGTCTAACCAGAGTAACTATACGCACCGTATTTCTGCACAAAAATCACTACAATTTCCTGAAAGCGTAAATTCAATGGCTGTCGATAAATCAGAATCTATGCTTTTGTATGGTTACCATGATGTAAGAGAAGGTTCACCTACAAATTATAAGATGGGACATAGATGGCATAATCTTCCAGACACATCATTATTAAATGATTATGAAAAGCTTTTGATATATTTATTTTCAGAAAATAATGAAGAAAGCAGCCGATACAAAGATGAAGCTAGGAAAAGTACTTGTAGAATTGAACCTCCGATTACGAAGCTTGATAGAGTAAAAGAAATATGGGAAAAGGTGATGTCTCATCGTGAATTAGTTATTGGGAGCGGGAATGTTACAGCCCGTGATAAAAAGAATTCTCATATCAATTATAATGCAGCAGGGATGAGTGATGGAGAAAGAGTTAGTTTTTACTTGATTGGACAGTGTATTTCTGTACCAAGAGATCATATTTTAATTATTGACGAACCTGAACTACATTTACATAAATCTATTCAATATGCCCTATGGAATGAAATAGAAAAAGCTAGAAGAGATTGCTGTTTTGTTTACTTAACCCATGACGTCGAATTTGCTGCATCGCGTGCAAATTTTAAAAAGATTTGGATCAGAAATTACGATGGTTCAAAATGGGTGCTGGATGAAATAAACTCAGATGGCGATTTGCCAGAAGAGTTGCTACTTGAGATATATGGAAGTAGGAAAAAAGTACTGTTAGTGGAAGGTGATAATTCTAGTTTTGATACTCAACTTTATAGAAGTATTTTTGATAATTTTTTAGTCAAGCCTTGTGGCAGCTGCGAAAATGTAATTTTATATACCAAAGCTTTAAGATCAAATTACGGATTTCACCAATTAGATGTTTTTGGCCTTATAGATAAGGATAGGAGGACACAGGAAGATATAACAGCGTTGGAAGAGGCAGGAATCTTTACTTTAAAAATTGCAGAAGTAGAGAACTTATTTATTACACCAGGAATATTAAAAATAGTGGCTGAACGTTTAATGTTTAACTCTCAGGATAAATTAGAAGAAGTTAAAAAATATATAATGAATGCGTTACGTAGAGAATTAGATCAGCAGATTTTTGAGCACACTCACCAAAAATACAAATATTTATTAACTAAAGCTGATCTTAAAGGTTCCTGCCTTGAGACCTTAAAACATAATCATAATCAGTTCGTGCAACAAATAGATTCTATATCCAGTGATATAAAAAAACAATTTGGTGAAATCCTTGCAAATGAAAATTATGAAAAGCTTCTTGTAGTTTATAATAGGAAGAATATCTTTAAATGCATCGCGCATATCTTTGGGTTAGACAATAAAAAAAACCTGCCGGAATTTGTAATACGGTTAGCGCAAGATAGTAGTCACGCTCCAAAAGTTAAATCCAGTATCAAAGAATATCTTCCTGAACGGTTTAACCTTTTAACAGAGGAAGGTAATAAAAGCTTAAATGAAAATAGTTTAATACAGCTCGCTGTGACACCAGAAAATTAATCAACTAATGTATCTAAAATTGAGCTTGCAGCATTGGCATTGAAGCATTGTCCTTCCTCAATATAGCCCTGCACAGCACCTTCATGACGCCAATGACCCTGGCGCATGATTGCACTGAAAGAGGCACCTTTTTGTGTGGTAGTAGTGACAAATCCACGGCATAGACTATGAGCGCTGTAATATTCTGCTTGAGGTAGGCAAGCTTTAGCCACGCTCTTAATAATAGTACTTATATATTGAGGAGAGATAGGACGAGTTGTAATCAGGCTTTCTTTACTAATATGGCAAAATATGGCACCCATTATAGCATTGATAATGCCCGCCAATGATGAAGCATAGTAACGGGGCATAGCTGGGAATTGCCATAGGGGATGGCGCAAATCTGACCGCTGCCCCCCCCTGGTCGGTTTTAGAGCGTGGAATCATAATTCTGCGCCGTGTGGCACAAACGAAACATGCTCCCAGCCTATATTCACCAGTTCACTGCGGCGAAAAGCGCCGAAGAATCCAAGCTGGAGTAGGGCGTTATTGAGCCAATCGACCAGTTCGCCACGCGATTTCAAGTAATGATCGCACCATCACTGCTGGATATTTTAGGTTATTCCTGATTAAATTTTATAATAGTAATACTCAATAGTTCTTGAGTTTAATAGTTCATTAGCTGCATAATTAAGAGTTAATATTTTTTCATGATTAAGGAACTGCGGCCATGAAATACAATACGCTTACTGATTATATGAAGTGGTTCTGCGAGAAAATGTATGAGGTTCAGAAGAATATTTCTCCTAATTATATTTATAAAATATCGGGCCAGGAACGATCTAAAAAAAACGGGGAAGAATTGCTAATTGTTCAGATAGTTGGCAAGGATGTCTTTACACGAATCAGCCCTAGAGAACTTGTTGCAGATACGGCAATTTTAAGTGGATTTTCACAGCTTGATGTGCGCACAATCACATATTTAGCTTACCAGCATCAAAAGAGAAAGACTGAAAAGCAGCCTGAAAGTAAATTTAAAATACTTGCGCAATTTTTCTCTAGAGATAAGCAGAAAGAAATGCTGCTTATTAAAGAAAAATATAAAGAAACTCAGATTGTCAAATCTGTTCAGGAAATTTCAAATAATCCAGAATTTATCAAAAAATTCAGCCCACTAGATGCACATACAATAGGTTTTGTTGCCGGGATGGAACAAGCTATAAATGATATTGAAAAAATACAAGATGTTAAACGGGGCCACTATCAGTAATCAACAGATGTAGACTGTTTGTTTTGGAGACTGAAGGGATTAAATCTCGCATTGTAATCATATACATTTATACCTTCAAACCTCTTTAAAAAGCTAGCAAGTATAGACGCGGGAATTACCAACAGAGGTATCATCATTACTTTGATTGAAGCAGAAAGTGTAATGGCTTTTGCAATGTCTAAGGGAGGTATTACCCCCAATAAGTCAACCAAGTTGGTTGTTGTGGTAAATAAAAATAAGCTAAAAGCACTGGATCCAATGCTTCTAATCCAAAAATATTTCCCCCGCATTAAAATTTTCCATTTGGCAACTAGGAAAGGATTAACGAAGGCTGCAATTAACGTACCACTAATGCTTCCTATATAAACCCTGGGTAGGTTTCCTAAAACCTGATTATACGCCGCTTGATGCTGCCAATATGCAGGGGAAGGCAGGTGGATTAATGTCGCGCAGATTGTTACAAAGATCCCTTCGCAAACAAGACCAGCCCAGATTAATTTTTTGGATAGTTGATACCCATAAACCTCTGCTATAACATCGCTTAAAAAATACCACACTGGGCTGAGTAGCGCACCTGCAGTGATAACCAGGGGACCTACTTTAACAATTTTATAAACTAGGCTAGTTGAGGTTACAATAATAATGGCATAAATCATTGCTAAAAATGAAAATGCTTTAGGACTGGGAATACTGGAGGCGATTTTTAGCATTTAGATTAAATCCTTCTTCATTATAGTTGTAGGAAATCCACGATAATCAACTGTAACAACTGATTGCCATCCCATTGGTGTGTACCATGATTCTTGGTCTTCAGTGTTTAAATAAATTTTCGTAAATTTCATATTTTTGGCAGCCTCAAGACAATGCCGCATTAAAATTTTCCCATAGCCTCGATTTCTATGTTCTGGCGCAATAAATAAACTGGATAGCCAAGGCGAAAATTGCGGGTAACCTTCCATGTCGCTGATTCTTAACATAACAGCCCCTATAGGTAATGAATTTTCTATGGCAACATAAATAATAGGTAGCTTATCAGTATTTAAGTGAGTATAAATCATATCAATGACTTGTGCTTTAGTTCTGTTGGGATTCAAATGGTTCCATTGCCTATGAAACCATGTGGCAATAGTTGGGATGTGTTGTTCGTAATTAAGCAAATAATCGAGTTGCATAAATTATAATCCCTCACGTATTATTTTTTAAAGTTGGATATTGCTTGGATCATTACCCCAATGATCTTAGATCCATCCTTTTGGGCAATTTTCTTTATTTCTGCGAAGTCTGGATTCAGTGATTTTATATATTGCTCATCACCATCAATCAAAAGCTGCTTAAATAATGGTTTATTTTGCCCTTTTAGTAGCATTAGAATAAAATCTCGGTTCTGACTTTTTTGCTCCGGATCAATAATCAATATTGTTCCCTCTGGAAATCGAGGACTCATGGAGTCACCCTCCATTGTTAATGCAAATGCAATATCGCTCACAGTTAAATCTGTAGACACTGCGTTATGCATATCTTCTCCTGGTTCAGGTTTTTTCTCGGGCCATTGTGATGCTTGCTCCCAAGTTAAGTGGTCAATCATTTTCCAAGCAATTTTGTCGGGCTTATGAGCGCCTGTTGTGCGATTTTGTGAGAAAGGTTCATCGCCAATAAGTTGGCTAACTGTTATAGAGAAAAACTCTGCTAAAGGTATCAGTGTGCTTAAAGTGGGATTATTCGTAGACGTGCCTGAACGCAGTCGATTGATTGTACTAATGGGAACACCGGTGTTCCGACTTAGGCGCATGCTGTCTATATCACATTCATCCATAAGTTGAATTAGTATTTTTCTTAAATTTTCGATAGGATTTTTTGTGGAAAGGACATGAGCAACCTTCTTGCTTTGGTTTTTCATCAGCGACCCTCGTATTCAGATTCTAAATATATTAAGGGGGATTGGTTTTAAATTCAATTTATATATGAGAAAAATGTTATAACTTTGTTTTAATTTATAATATATGATCATTGACGGGCAAAATTTTGGTCTGTATATTGTCAAATATAATCTGAGCGAAGATGATGAGAAATATATTGTTATTGTTGTGATTTCGTTTGGCTCTAAACGACTATCGCGCTGACCTAGAATACATATTTGATTTTTTGTAATCGAAGGAATCGCTCCCCACTTTGAATTAAGAACTAGCCTGCGTTTATTATGGAGTAACGAACTTAAAAACCTAATATCTTAATACTAAGCATAGAAAGAAATATTTTCAAAGGATTATTTTATTAATGCCTGATTTTTAAAAGTAGTGAACATATGGCAGCATTTATTTGAATGGAGGGAATCCACTTGATGCATTTGTTCTATACAATTTATAAAATTTATTCTGGCGTTGTTGATTGTTTATTAGCTTGGTTTCACTGGGGATATGGGAAAAGATATTTATATCACTTAGATGGAATTGAAGAAAAAGGAAATTTAACTTATTTATCTCTTCATATAAGAGGAAAGCGTGCTGGATGCACAATACCTATCAATTCGATTAATGAAGAATTAATAAGTGAAATTCATCCTGTTGATGCTTGCTTTATCGGGGCATTATCTATATCAGCCGACAAAAGTGTAGTTGGCTTTTTAAAGAAGTTATATTCTAGCTTTAGAGAAAACAAACAACCTCTGACTACTGTTAAGACTGATCCTTTACTGATAGTGACTAACATTTTATGTCTACAATTGAACGAAGAAAAATTAATGATTTATCCTAAAGTAGACGGTTTATCTGCTGCTATAGAAATAACACTGCACGATATCGTCTCAAATCCATTATTGTTAACTGGCTTGGGATCAAAAAGTGCTTTTAAGATTGGTCAAGAAGTTTCAAGGAAATTAATCTCTCATGAACAAAATTTTGAATACTAAAGAAATCAACAGCCTTAATGCCTATCCGTTGATATGTGTTATTAATACCTCCATGATAATTGTACTTGTAGCGCTTGCGGGTCGTTTATCTTTTATCAATTTTCCTATTATAGGAAAAATTTATATTGGTGCTGACTTCTTTTTACTCCCTTTCATTTTTTTCTTACAGAACGTCGTCACTGAAGTGTATGGATATGAGAGATGCCGCCAGCTTACCCAATTAAGTATCGTTGGGATATTAATATTCTTTGTTTTCAGCTTATTCTCAACAATCTTACCTTTGCCGGATAAGATTGCAAATCAGGAGGCTTTTAATACAGTTATTTTTACCTACCCTCGCCATTTAATTGCCTTTTTATTTGCATTATATTTTGGCGCAATAGTAAATCAATATTTAATTTCAAAACTAAAGGTCGCTTGGAACGGAAAATCCCTTTGGTTGCGCTCTATTGCATCAACTTTTTTAGGCGATTTTACCTATCAAGTCATAGGGTCAATTATATCTAGATACGGTGTTCTTAAAATTAATGAGATATTAACTTATGATTTGTTATCGTACCTTTATAAATTAACTTTTGAGCTTTGTACAATCCCTTTTATTTACGCTGCAAGTAACTATCTTAAAAATTTGGAAGGCATTGATATATATGATACTAGTGTCAACTATAATCCGTTTAAATTCAGTTTAGGAAAATGAAAAAAATACTTTGCATTTTGAGTGAAAAATTATCTATCGAAAGAAAGCAACAAATGGTTGATTTTTTAAAATCATATGTTCTTTCATTAGAGTTGCCATTTCAGGTAGATTTGTTTACTAATGAATCAATTGATAGATACCAAGAGTATCATTATGCAATCGCCTTTTTTCCACCTGAAAATATTTTGAGAAAATTACCTTCTTTAGAATTTGTCCTGTCGTTGAATGCTGGCGTAAATGATATTATCCAAGAGCTACAGACTAAAATACCACTTAGCAGAGTAATTCATCAGCCTGCCATTGACCGCATGAAAGAATATATTCTGTATTGCATCCTCGATTACACTTTATTAATGGATAAGCACCGGAAAAATCGATCACTAAAACTATGGGATAGAGCAAAACCTTTCTCTATAACAAATGACAATGTAGGAATTATGGGTTTAGGGCAGGTGGGTCAGCATATAGCTGAGACTTTAATCAAATTGGGGAAAAAGGTTAATGGCTTCTCGAAGTCACCAAAAGACTTCCTGAATGAATCATTTATCCCTGATGGCTTCGGTGAATTTTTATCAAAGACAAATATATTAATCAATACCCTACCACTTAATCAGGAAACTCAAGATATTTTAAACGAACAAACGCTGAATTTATTGCCAGATTACAGTTGCATAATTAATGTAGGACGGGGTGGACATATTGTTGAAAATGATTTGTTAAAAGTTTTAGAAACTAATAAGTTAAGCAGGGTGTATTTGGACGTTTTTAACATTGAGCCATTACCGGAAGAGCATCCATTTTGGAATCATGAAAAAATATTTTTAACTCCGCATATTTCTGGCATATTTGATGTGTTTGATGTTTTAAAACCAGCCGTAGACCAGATAAAAGTATTTTACATAAATGGTAGCATTATCAATGCTTCCAAATATTAAATATAGGACAAATTAAAATGGTAACGCCTCGATGGGGAAAAATATATCGGCAACCTGATCTAATTTCTTTATTCCCAGCTTTTTCATCGCACGAAATTTAACATTGGTGACAGTTTTTGTGCTGATATGAAGACCTTTTGCAATTTGATCGTGTGTTTTTCCCTCAGCCACCATCATCAGCACTAAACGCTCCTTTTCCTTAAGGCTATAATATCCGGTTTTTTGCGCTATGGCGAAATGTAATAATTCATAAGCAAGATCGGGTTGCACATAGGTTTTTCCCTGATAAACTGTTTTAACGGCTTCTACGCCGGAAAATGACATATCCTTGCTGATAATTCCCTTAGCCGAGGTATGCAGCAGTCGACTCAATACAAATAGGTGGGTGGCGCCAGAGATAAAAATAACCTTTGATCGGGGTGCTATTCTTGCTATAGTTTGACATACTTGAATTCCCGATACATCGGGCAGATAAAGATCAAGCATAACGATATCTGGCTGCCGTTCAAGCACTAGTTTAATTCCGCTAGCCCCATCGATTGCTTCACCGATCACCTCAATTTCATCATCCGCTAAAAAACTCTTGATGCCGAGGCGGGAAATTTTATTATCATCAATAATTACAATTTTTATCATTTTTACAAGTTTTATTTAGCTTTCATGCGGCTTTTTTTAAAAGGGAAGAACGTCTGATAAAACGTTTCAGGTGAGCTTCCACTAAATCGATTTCAAACTGGGTAGGAAAGTTATTGCCTAGATGTTCGTGAACCTGGATGGCTACACAGGTAATATAAAGCGAATGGCTCATATCTTCTGGCTTAGAATCTTTGCTGATGATTTCTTCATAGAATTCAAATACCTCTTTTTCTGTGTGCATTTCTTTCTTCATAATTGCCTCCAATATTTAATATAAATTTAGTTTTTCAGTCATTGTGCACTAATCATTCATTTCTTATTGGCATAAATGCATTTATTGGTTTCGCTAGTACTTTAGCCATATTGGCAGTGGAACCTGCTTCTTTTACATTGCCACATACGAAACCTTAAGCCTTTGATAATTCAGATCTTTGTTAATCTTAAGGAATCATTATGAAAGCATTTTAACCCATATAGGTTTATTTGTAAACCTAATTAGGCTAAAAAAGGGCTTGTGGTTCTGATTCTAATAAAGTTGGCCTAATTAGAAGTGCACTATTGGCAAAAATGGAATAAACTATTAAACATCGAAATATTGTAGGGTCGAAGATTACATTCGTTATTAAAGGAATTTCTTGCTTATGAAAAAAGGTATGATTAGCAGAAATATTAGCTTGTTAATGGAACATTTTAATATTCGCAATGAGTCGCAATTAGCGAAGCTAGTTCGCATGCCACAAACTACAGTCAACAAATTGATTACCGGTGTTTCATCAGATCCTAGAGTATCAACACTGACTCCCATTATTGAGCATTTTAAAATTTCATTGGATACGCTACTGAGCGACAATCCGATATTTACCCCAACGTCTGCTAGCCAACAAGATTTACTAATACCCATCGCCACACTGGATGAACTTGGGGATATACATACCAATTTGAATTCATTGAAACCTGATAATTGGCCGCAATGGTATCCAATTCCAAAACAAAGTTCTCTGAATTATTATGCGATACAATTGACTCCAAAACAGTTATTACCACCATTCCATGATGCCTGTATAGTTATTGTCAAAAATGAATCAAAACTACCTCAAAGTGGTTATTGCCTGCTTAAGCATTTGCATTCTAATACAGTTAGCCTGAAAAAAGTTTTCTTTGATGATAGTAGGCAGTGGTTGCTTGCACTGGAAACTGGCCTGCCTCCAACAGAATTTGATGCTAAAAAATGGAATTCTCTGGGGGTGATACAAGCATTTGTTACAGATATGAGTCATGGAAGTTTTGTTTATGTAGGGGAAAAACAAGGAGTAGATAGACATGGATAGAAATCCTAAAGCCACCGATTTTCTTAAGCAAGCACTTGATCAAGATCAGTTGCTTAAACTTAACACAAAGTTATGGTTTGCTGTGGAAAATAATCAATTGCAGCAAGTAAAGAATTTTCTCAATCAAGGGGCAACGCTGACTACATTAATAGGCGTACCGCTGAGACGTTATGACTTGGATGAAAATACGCCACTACATAACGCTGCTAAACATGGTTACTTAGATATTGTAAAACTTCTTATTGAGCATGGAGCAGCGGTTGATACACGAAATCGCTTGAGTCAAACACCGTTACAATGGGCAGCATATTTTGGTCATTTAGATACAGTGAAATATCTTGTTTCAAAAGATGCAGATATTAGCGCTATTGATATTGATGGTGATCCTGCGCTCACATGGGCAGCTAATAAAGGCCAACAAGTAGTGGTAGAGTATTTAATTAGCCAAGGTGCTGACCCTAAAAAAGTCAGCCCGAAAGGAAATACAGCATTGCATTGGGTTGCTATTTCAGGAGAATTAAATATGTTTAAGTATTTAGTGAATTTAGGATGTGATTCAGAATTAAAAAACGCTCAAGGAAGTACGCCTCTAGATTTGGCTATAGAAAATGCTCACACTAAAATTGTCAAATTCCTGATGGAATATAAAAAATAATGATTCATGAAAAAAATAACGTGAACATTAATGTCTTGATTGGCCTTATTTTGCTACGCTTATTTTCTGCATTGCCATTTGCTGTTTACTATTCTTCTCTTCAACTTTATCTGCTCAATACAAGCATACCAAAAAATATAGCCACATCTATTGTAGGTAGTGTTCTTGCGCTTAGTTATGGATCTGCTCTGATAGGAGGATATCTTGCAGGCAGATACATCAGTTACCGTGCATTTTTTTTATTTTCTATCATTTGTGAAGTCATAGGTTGTTTGACATTTACGACGCTAAATCCATCCTATATTCTTTGGTTCAGCAGCCTATTCCTGTTAGGCGGTGCTGGATTAGCCGTCAGTATTAATATGATGATAACTCAGCGTTATGAATCTCATGATGAACATCGAGAAAGAGCTTTTTTTTGGATTTATATGAGTCTTAATATAGGCTATCTCATAGGCTATTCTTTAGCAGGATACTATGGCAACTTAGGTGAATATCAAAAAATACCAATGTTCATAGCATTTTTTACGTTAATCACTATTCTCCTAACCTTTTTTTATTGGAAGACAATAGACAAACCAAACATAAGTTATAACAAGCGCACGCTTAGTTATACATTATTTATTTTGGTAGCGTTATTTTTTGTCATTCGCTTCCTGCTACAGTTCCCTGAAATGACTAATCTAAGCATTATTTTTGCTTGGGTTTTAATATCTTTAATAACTTTCTTTGTTTTAATGAAGCATCGATTAAGCAAGCATGATATTGTAATTTTTTATTTACTTTTGTTCGCTGCCGTCGTATTTTGGTCAATTTATTTTTTAGCGCCAATGACGTTAATTGTTTTTATTAAAAACAATGTTTCATTAACCCTGTTCAATATAAACATAGCGCCACAATGGGTGCAAAATATTAATACTTTCATTATTATTTTAGGAACTATAATCTTAGGTTCTAAAGCGGCCAAAAAATCAATAAATACTTGGAAAATAGCTAAACAATTTTCATTGAGCTTATTTTTGATGGGGCTAGGTTTCATCGCGCTAGTTTTGGGTATCATTTTACATTCTGAACAAGGTAAAGTTTCACTGATTTGGGTTGCATCTAGCTATGTATTGCAAAGTTTAGGTGAATTATTAATCGGCCCCATCGGCTATGCTCTTGTCGGTCGCCTAATTCCAAAACGTTACCACAGTTTTATGATGGGCATATGGATTACCTTGCTCGGAGTCGCAGGCGCTATTTCAAGTAAGTTATCTGCCTTAGTCCCTTATTCAGAAAGTTCCCGATTAAATCTAGCACATTATCAGCATTTTTTTGTTTCCATTAGTATCATCATTATTTTAACTGCCGCTATCATTTATCTGATTAGTTCTAAACTGACCCGATCAAAAACCTCTTAGTTTTCTTTGATATTCATTAATAGTTTTATTGATAATCTCTCCTTGCTTTATTTCGGTTGCTGCTTTTAGCATGCCTTCAATTTCCTTGGAAAAACAGTTGCTTGAAAATGCTTTTACCAGCGGTGCCAGTGTCTCTGAAATTGAGATTGAAACAGTTTGCCAACAGATGGATGGAATATTTTCTACTGCGTAATAAAAATTATGTTCTATTTGAAGTGTGGGATTTGAGATTGTTGTTGGCATTGCAAAATCAAATCCCATTTTATCATCGCAGCTAATATCAATGATATATTTATTTTTAACATGTGTTAAGTCTTCGCGTAATAAAAACTGGTATGGATAAATTACATCTTGCATAATGGCATTAACGATAATATCAAACTCTAGCAATGATTTTTTTAATCTCTCTCCTGAAGCAGTGAATAATTCATCTTTTTTTGCCAAAAAAGCAATGTAAGTAACTTCAGAAAATTTGTTTTCGATAATAGCTTCAGGTCGTCGCGAAAAAACTGTCAGGTGATTAAACCCAAGTTCTTTAAATCCATGTACTGCACCTTGCCCCACTGCTCCATAAGTAATAACAGCAATTTTTGCATCTTTAGGGTATTTAAAAGGAATAGACGATAGTGCATGTTCAACGCTAATTTTCCCTGCCATAAAATTATTATTGCAAAATAAGTGTTCCTTCTTACCCCTTACATTTTTAAACATGGCTTCCATCGCAATTAATGTCAGTTTTTTATTTTGTGCTGTTTGCGCAATTTCGATCTGTTGTATTGCATGACACCATCCTATGACAATAGCACCTGGCTTCATTTTTGCCAAATCGTCTATGGTTGGCTTTAATAAAAATATAACATCTGCATTTTCCAATAATTCATCCCGTGGTCGATAATGAAAAGAACTTTCTTCAAATTCATTATCACTTGGGTTAAAATTTTTTGCATAAAATTGCTGGAAATAAAGATTAGGTGCCCCTTCAATTAAGCGAAAATGATTAGGGTGTATAGGGATTCTTTTTTCATTTAGCTTAACCGATTCTAGAATAGCAATAATATTATACGGATTCATGAGGTATAACCCTTCCATGTTCTTTGACTGATTCTTTAGTTAGCTGAAACATATTGTTTTCGAGCGTCCTAATTCTAAAAATATCAGCTTCGAGAATGGAAGAATCATGATGAGATAAATAAATCATTCCGGGTGAAGTTTGGTAATCAATCGTTTTTTCCAATGTGCCGCCTTCTTTAACAGCAAATTTCATATCATAAAAAGATTGAAGTGAACGGATTTCATTTAAATAATTAATAGCCTTGATAGTACCAATCTGATTCGATATCATAAAAAGAGCTGCTAGAGGTCGCGTAACTTGATAAGGCAAAAAGAATTTTTCTTTAAATTGAGCGGGTGACGCATAAGCCAGCGTAGTAAAAAATGATTGCGCTGTCGTAATGCAATTAGCTAATAATGAGAAAGGTAGATTTGCTCCCATTAAGCGCGCCCCCATTTCGATAAGGTAACACCCTTGATCATTTTTAATAATTTCTACGTGCGCTGGCCCGTATTGAATTCCTAAAATATCTATCACTTGCAACGCATAGTTAATGACCTCTTCATGCTTTCTTGTAGTGACATCAATAACTCTAGCCGTATCATATATTTGTTGTCCATCTTCCCTTTTTTGTCGCGTATAGTACCAAAGTTCACAAAATTTATATTGACCTGCATAGCTTGCCGTGTTTACAACATATTCCTCTCCCTGAATATAATGTTGCACAATAACTGCATCATTCTGAAAACCTAACATATTTATTTTTGTAGACATTATATTGTGATATGCAGCTCTAACTTCATTGAGATTATTGCATATCCTAACACCCTCGCCACCTGCACTGTTAAGTGGTTTAACAATGAGAGGCCATTTATTCTGTTTTATCGACCAATTTAAAGCATCTTCCAAGGTGGCCGCTCTAAATGAAGGAATACTTTGTAGCCCTCTGGATTTAATTCTCTCCTGCATAAAATATTTATTGCGACGCTGCTCGCTTAATTGCGAGCCATTACCTGGTAGGTCTAAATGCTCAGAAAGAATATCGGCAAGTTCAACACCGCACTCAGCCCCTGCAATCACGAATCGCAGCTTGTATTTTTTTAATTGCCCAATAAGCCAATTTAAATTGTTGTCAAATATATAGTGTGCTTGATAATTATCGGGGGTATAGGTATGGGAATATACTTCGGGTATCTTTGGTTGCGTTTGAACATGTATACATGGAATGTTATATTTTAAAAATTCCTTCGCAAAACCTGAACCTGTGGAATAACCGTCCACAATGATTCCATACCCAGTCATAAAATTCTCTCGCTCATTGTAATGATTTATCTCATAGGTAATAAATATATTTAGGATTCATCATCTTAAGGTTTTTGGTAAGAAACCTAGAAAAAAACGTCAATTAAATCGCATTGCACTTCGTTTTTGAAGCCAAGAGTCCTATTAAAAAAATATGGTTAAAAATTTCTGCCACTGTGCATGTATTATAACGGAAAAATTTAAGGGTATATATTTAAATTATTGCAATTTCTCGCAATTATTGAAATAAATATTGACTGTTAAGTTTTTTTTAAGCTTTCACCTTGATTAGGAGAGTTACGTCAGCATTCATTATATCGATCCATTTATATTTAAGATTTTGCGCAGTAATTTCCTGCCTGAGTGATTAAGTTTGTAATAAATTACCAGCAAAATATGGGATTGTTGAGACCGCAGGAGTTTTGTTCAAAGAGCGGATACCAGTCAGGGCCTTGCGCAAAAATATAGTCGTCGCTCACCAAGGCTTTAAGCTAAAAATTCGCGACGACTAAATTAATTAAAAGTTGACAGCATCAAGCCAACAGATTTTATTGCACTCTGTAAGTTGCCTCTGATGTATTTTTGTCGCCGATCAATAGCTTAGATGAATTGTTACCCGTATTCGTACTCTGCACCTCAAAAAACGGGTGCCGGTTTTTGCATTCGGGGAATATGTTAGGCTGGCACTGTGCAGTAAGTTAGCAATTTGATCTAGCAGGGCAGGTTCTTCCTGAATGGTCAATGTCCATTGTGGCCAATCCGGTTTGAATTGACCCGCCTTCTATTAAACATCGAAGGATGATATTTTGCTAATATAGATTTGTTCAGGACTCCATTCTTCTAGTAATTTCCCTTGAACAAAAGCTTCAACTTCCTTGGAAGACTAAACAAGGAAGATTATAATAAATTAACCCTAACTATCTAATGATTAACCAAATTTGCGCTTATGAGTTGAATTCAGGAGAGGCATCCGATGGAAAAAGAACCTATGGGCCATTTTTTGCCCTGTATTTGTGCTGTGGATAATACCTATATGCCAGCAATTAGTGTGGTAAGCGTTAATTTCGCTGATCGCCTAGAGGTTATAATCGAAGCCGTAAGGGTAGATTATATAACCTCAGATCACATGAGCGCCTATCAGCAAGCGACAAAAGATTATGAAGATACTTTATCAGAGTGTGGCTCCATAACAGATCTGAATCAGCGTATACGACAGATGATATTAGGGCTAAAAAATAAGGGCTACGTTCTCACTCCCAAAACTGTTAATAATCTGGTATTCAATGCGGCTTCGCCAGATATTGTACATTGAGCAGATTAAATTTCACTCAGAGAATTAAATCATCAGCTGTACTAACGTGATGAATGCGTAAAAAGATGTATGGAATCTGATAATCAGCTGACAATACCTGTCACAGCACATCTAAAATCTTCGGTGAGACTCGTAAATTTCTCCCTAAAAGCAAAAGTCATGCAAAAAAGCATTGACTGATGCAACCAGACTAAATCTACCACACATAGTTTTACCCTCAAATTGTGTATTTACCTTAATTAGTCTACAAATTGAGAGCCTGATCGGTAGTTAAAATTTTGGCAGGAAATGCTCTAATCGACCCCATTGATCAAACCACTTTCTATCACCATACGCACCGCTTCTGCATCCGTTTTAATCCCCAGCTTTTTTAATACATTAGCCATATATCCGCTAATCGTCTTCTTACTGAGATACAAACTCTTTGCAATGTCGCCTCTTTTCATACCACTCACAACCAGGAGGAGAATTTGCAACTCACGCTCATTCAACTGCAGTAACGGTGATGGATTATTCTGTGCAGCCATATGGAATGAAGCAATGACTTCAGCCATTGCTGGGTCAATATAGCGACTGCCCGCATAAACAGCCTGAATGGCCTGCAGCATTTCTTCCCGGCTGGCGCGCTTACTTAAATAACCCGCAGCTCCCATGTCAAGTAAGCGAGCAGGCACAAGTCCCCCGGTATAAGCACTGAGAATTAATATCTTCAGCGCAGGTTTATGCCGCAACAGACGAGCAATCGCTTCAAAGCCGCCCATGCCTGGCATATTGAGGTCTATCAGAATAACGTCAGGATTGAGTTCGCGAGCAACGCGAATGGCGTCTTCGCCGCTTTCTGCTTCGCCAATCACTTGGAGGGTGTCAGTATCATTCAGCATCAATTTTATGCTACTGCGTACCAATTCGTGGTCGTCTACAAGTAAAATTCTGATCAATCAAAGCCCTCCTGGCATTTCACAAAGAATTTGATGCTTGCGCCCCATTAAGGAAAGCATATTCTTCCTATTGGGCATAGTTGTTAATTCTCGTACTGATATCATCCCTCAGGAAAAAATAAAGTATTCAAAAAATGCTTGTCCTGTCGCAATAAAATCCTGTGCCAGACAAATAGAAAGTTCGTGTTTTTCCCAACTTTCCCTTAAAAGCCCTTATCAAAGCATACGGGTGGGATTTCCCCTGTTCATTAAAGAAACCTTAATAGGGTGTTGCTTTCGAAAAGTATTAGTCAGATAATGTATGTAGCTTATTAAAAAATAATAAGCGCAACCCCCAAGCGGCGCTAACCACAAGGGGGTCACTTCCCGACAAACCTTACTAGACGAGGTTCATATAGGGTAGGAAGCGAGATTCCCCGAAGGGTAATCCGTCAACCCCCCTCCGAACCGGACTTGAACCTTTCAGCTCATCCGGCTCTCCACTTGCTTTTCCTTAGTTCTTCTTAAGTCAGGAAGTTTTCCAGCATGTAACAAATCATGACATGAGACACAGAGAACTAATGTTTTCCTTTGTCTTCTTGCCATTATTATTTGCCACAATTTCTTTCCTTCTTTTAAGTCACTCAACTTTCGGATGTGATGCACTTCGAATGGTCCCGTTTGTCCCTTACAGTATTCGCACTGACGTGCATTCAATCGTTGAACAAGCTCCGTTCGACTTAAAGTAAATTGCCAGGTATTAGGCATATCATCGATATGTTTATATGTGGCTTCTTTACGCTTCACATCCTTCAATTTGAATATCTTAAAAATGTGTATATTCGTTTTGCTGCGAACAGTTAGCATTAGCCCTTGCGGAGTTTGGAGCCTTTTGGTGATTTTGCCTATCGTAGTTTTGTGCTTGCCTGCTAATGTTTTAAGCAAGCTTGTTTGCCATACCCACGCTAATTTTCCCAAGCTCCAAAAGTTCTGGGCTAACCCATAATAATTAGCTAACCCACGCATTTCCGCGTTATAGGTTTTAATAATCTCTGCGTCGCTGAGATTGAACAACTCCGCTCGATGAACTGTTTTAAGAGTTGCATAATTTCCGTATTTTTTGTTTTTACAGAATTGACTCAGCTTTTCTTGGGGTATATATAATTGCATGCGTTCTGCCATAGTTCTTTCGCGCGTATGGCATTTTCCCCTGACAGTCCTAACTGTCTTATTGCCAGAGTAAATAGCTATATTATAACCCAAGAATCGTGCACCTTTCGACCCACTTACTATATGAGATTTTTCATGAGCTATTTCGAGCTGTAGATTGATCTCGATAAATTTCTGTATTTTATCGCGCACAGTAATTGCATCATATTTGGAACCGATAATGCCAATTACAAAATCATCTGCATATCGACAGTAGCGCAATCTCTTATAATTCGGGTCTAACGGTTCAAGAGTTTTATTTGTTTTCCGTTGTATATCCAGGATTTTTATTTGTTGCTTGAGAGCATGAATCTGCTCAGCAGTGTTTTGCTGTTGATTCAAACTGTCAATTTTCTTCCGTAATCCATAGATAGAAGCACTGATACGGTCATACTCCGCCTTACTTGCTCTCCTCTTACCTCGGTTAAACTCCGTTTTCAATGTTTCAACGAATATATCGAGTTCGTGAAGATAAATATTTGCTAGAAGCGGTGAAACAATATTTCCTTGCGGTGTTCCGCTAAATGTTTTGTGGAATTTCCAGTCTTCGACATATCCGGCTGTTAACATCAGTTCAATAAGGTGAATGAATTTATTATCTTCAATCTTTTCCTTAAGGAGCTTGATGAGGATAGCATGATGGATATTATCGAAGTAACCTCTGATATCCATGTCAATGATCCACTTTAGACCGTGCCATCGATTTTTAATTTCATTTAATGCGGTATGACAAGATTTTCCTGGCCTAAATCCATGGGCATTTTTATGAAAAATTGGCTCATAAATCTTTTCCAGTATCATCCTGACTACTTCAGAAATTAATTTATCGTCTCCAGACGGAATACCTAATGGACGCTGCTTCCCATTCGCTTTGGGAATATACACTCTTTTTACTGGGTTGAAACGATAATGGTCTTCTTTGATTTCTTTAATCAATCTTTGGACTCGTTCCATAGAGAATCTGTCCAATGATTTACCATCTGTTCCAGGTGTCGTTGCTCCCTTATTGGCATATATATTTATATATGCCTGCAGCCACAACATCGGATTCTCTAAAAGTCTAAAAAGACCATTAATACGTTTTCCTTTCTTAGATAGCTCTCCAAGTGCATCTAATCTCTTAATCGTAGTATCGGTTAGCATCAGCACAACCTCTCTTAAGATTTTAGTTGCATAAGCAAGCTGCTTTCCTTCCCCCCAGACAGAGAGTTTTTCATTGATATTACTATCAACTTATGACTGTGTCGGTATCGCTTACTTTTAGGCGATCAGCCATTTCCATTACAGAAATGACATCGGGTAATACGAAAGCTCTGTTGCCTTATTGGTCGTAGTCTGAATAAACCAACTTAGGCAATCCCATGTTTACGACAAACCAAAGTTACAACGTGGTTAGGCCTCCTTTTCGTCTCGACGATCCCTTTTATGAGGGCATGTCTAAACAACTGGACAATGTAACGCGCCCGATAAGTTACCTTGTGTTTAGAACAGATGTTACAGTTATCTTTCATCAGTGCCTGTCAAAAAGCCATGGAGACTGGGATTCAGGTAGTATAACTTTGACCATACACGTTTTATCCTTACCCCTTCAGCTATAGATAACTTTCAGCATTGGGGCATTTTCCCAACATGCTACACTCCCTCTTCCCTTTCGGGATTCAAGCCTGTTACCAAGCAGAGATAAGTTGGGTGGATATAAGATTTTCCAGTAATCTTAGCGACTGTTAGTCGCGCTCCTGTTTGACGCCGACACGGCGCACCAGACGATGAGATTTTACACCATTGCGCTTCAGCGCTGTATTCCTTTTTTCACCTTTTCCCCCTTTTCGCAAGCCCGATCTTGTTGTGGCTATTTGCCTGCGGCAAAACAACGCACTGCCCTGAGTCAACCCTCAACGCCTGATGTATTCGGGAGGCGGGGTCGCGCGTTGCCGAGCTTAAGAAAAGCGGTTTTAGGTGCGCTAAGCGGGGTAAACTAGCAGAGGGTGGATTGATAGCGGGGCGTCACGCCCTCAAAGCAATACGCCTCGCTGTTCGTCTTACCCCCGCCAGTTTACCCCTCTGGCTGAATTTTATTCAGAAGAGGGATACACGTGGAAAATAAATTATCAACCATCATTACCATCACCCAGCCGTTAGTTACTGCCATTAACGGGCATAAGATTTATCAAGCCATCAATTCTATTGAGCGGTTGCGCCGCTTTGCTGAGGTTCACGTTTTTGCAGTGTGGGACTTCATGGTTCTACTGCAAAGCTTGCAGCGCAAACTGACCAGCAACTCACCATTGTGGTTACCACCAGTGAACCATCTCGGCTGCCACTTGGTTAATACCCTGCTAGCTGAAGAAGAAAGTGATGCGCTACCAGATGGCCGCTATTCAAGTCATTTTGAACTGTATCTGGAGGCCATGCACCACAGCGGTACAAATACCCAAAGCATCCAGGCTTTTATTGAACTTGTGAAACACAATCCCGAATTACCCCAATTGCTGGCGCAGGATTATTTACCCATACCAGCCAAACGATTTCTGGCCGATACTTTTGAAATCATCGACAAAGACAGCCATGCGATTGCCACATCAATCGCCTTTGCGCGCGAACATATTACTTCTAAGATGTTCACTCAAATTTTGCAACACCTCGTATCCTTTACCCCTGAGAAAAAATATTCACTGCAACCTTTTATTTATTATTTTCAACGCCATATCGACCTGGATGGTGGCAAGCATAGTGAGCAATCAAAAATCCTGGTAGCCCATCTCTGTGGTACCGATGCGGCCAAATGGGATGAAGCAATCGAAATCGCGATTTTCTCGCTTAAAAGTAGACTGCAATTGCTGGATGGAATTTATGCTTATATGGTAGCTTAGGAAATGCGCATGGAATCATTCATTGCCCAACAAAAAACGTTGATCGAAACCATTTTCCAACAGATACCCCAATACATTTTTTGGAAAAATACTCATTCCGTTTATTTGGGTTGTAACCAGCGCTATGCAGAGTTAATCGTAAGCGTCCGATTAACCGACGTTCTTCCCCAATCAAGCCGATGTGCTATTTTTTAAAAAAGGGACCTCTTTCAGATTAAAAGGCAGCAGAGCTTCATAGTCCTGGAGGCTGGTGCAGGTCGGCAGCTTTTGAAAGATAAATTCCAAATAAGCAACCGGATTTAGTTGGTGGGCTTTGGCCGTTTCAATTAAGCTGAAGAGCCGAGCGCTGGTGTGAGCCCCAGCGACACTGTCGGCGAATAACCAATTTTTTCTACCTATCACAAAAGGCTTAATAGCACGCTCCGTGCGATTATTATCTATTTCTTATGTTATACATAACATAAGAAATATTATGTTGTATATCTAGTTATGTTGCGTTTGTTCGTTTATCGCTATAAAAATCATATATCAATCATTTTCAAGACAACATAATTTTCTTATCTCTTAGAACTATCTCTATACTGGTTAGGTGATTTTAACCGAACAGGAGATAGTAAAATGATTAATCAGATATTTAAATGCCAAAAAGCTATTCGATATCATCTTGAAGCACCTTTACTTCCAGAAAGGATAAAGTACCTTCAATATTTATCGGATAATGGCGTCCCTTCAAGTACACTTCAAAACATTGCCAGATTGTTACTTATTGCAATTGATTTTATTGGTTTAAATCAACTAAGAACTATCACTCTTGAGGAAATTGATAAGGCTGTAAGAAGTAGCAAAAGAAAACCAAAATATTATAATAGACTTCATTTTAATTGGAAAGAATATAAAATAAAAAATTTTATTTACCACGTTTCTGCATGGCTCAGAATGTTCGATTGTTTAGAAACTCCGGAAGAAAAATCAACTCCATTCACAAAATATCTTTTACAATATATTGAATACATGCGCGAAGAGCAATGCTTTTCCAATAATACCATTAAACATCGTTTATTTTTATTAAAAAATTTTTGTAGTGAGATTCAGGATAAGTGTAAATATCCGAAAAAATTAACTCCGATTATGATAGATGATAATTTAATAAAAAAACATTATGTAGATGGGTGGTCACGAAAAACTATACAATCTTATACATCTATAATTCGAGTTTTTATAAGGTTTTTAGAAAATAGAAATGAGTGCACATGGGGTCTGGCTGAATCAATTAAATCGGCACGTGTTTATAAACACGATACTTTGCCCGATGCGCCATTATGGAATGATGTGCTAAAGCTATTAAAAGCAACTGAAGGCGATGATCTAATAAACATTAGGGATCGTGCGATATTAATGTTATTAGCTATTTATGGGCTACGAAGCAGTGAAGTTTCACAGTTAAAGTTGAATGATATAGATTGGAAGAATGAAATATTTTATGTACATCGCGCCAAGGGATCAAAACCGCAAGTATTTCCTTTGTGTAAAACTGCAGGGGAATCGATAATACTTTATTTGAAAAAAGTAAGGAAGGAAAATTGTTTATGTAGAGAAGTATTTTTATGTATAAACGCACCTTATCGCCCTTTAAATAGTTCAGCCATTTATCGATTGGTAAGTCATCGTTTGAAATCACTTAATATCTTAATCAAGCATCGTGGGCCTCATTCGCTGAGACATGCTTGTGCAACTCGATTAATTAACGAGGGAATATCTCTCAAAGAAATTAGTACTCACCTTGGACATCAGCAGCTGGAAACAACATGTATTTACGCTAAAGTTGACATTGTCAATTTGCGTAAAGTTGCTGATTTTGATATAGGAGATGTACTATGAATTTGTCAAAATTAATAAATCAATATGTTATTTACAGAAAGTCTCTTGGGGAGAAATTTAAATCAAATGAAAAAGTGTTAAAATTATTTGCTAATGCAGCAGGAACGAATAAAATCAATGAAATTTCAGAGAAAATGATTAATGATTTTCTTTATAACAACTCTCCAATCACCTCAACCTGGTTTGTGAAACATTCAACATTAAATGGATTTTATCAATATCTAATAAGTCGTGGATTTGTTAGTAAATCGCCACTTACGAAACTTTTACCTAAAAAACCTGATAGATTTGTCCCATATGTTTATTCAAAAAAAGAGATAAAGAGAATTTTAAAAACTGCAACTAATTATCAGGAGGCCGAGAGTCACAATCAGCCTACAATCATTCGCATGATTTTGTTGTTACTTTATAGTACAGGTCTTCGTTTAAATGAAGCACTCTCATTAAAACTTTCTGATATCGATTTGGATCGGTTAGTAATTACTGTCAGACACGCTAAATTCTTCAAATCAAGGCTGGTTCCTTTTAGCAATCAGCTTGGTAAAGTTTTAACTGACTATATAATTTGGAGAAAAAATTTCGGATATGCACAAGATATTGAAGCACCATTATTTATTAGCAAAAAACGACTACCAATAAGTTCATCGACAATAAGGAAAATATTTCGGAGAATTCGAGTAAAAGCCTCTATAAATCGGAATGACGACGCCAGGTATCAACCAAGAATACATGACTTAAGGCATACCTTTGCTGTGCACAGACTAACACATTGGTATAAAGAAAATCGAGATGTTCAAAAAATGTTGCCCATGCTATCTGTATATATGGGGCACTCTAGTATCACCCATACCTCTATTTATCTAACAATGACAAGTAATTTATTGGCTGAAGCTGGGGATCGTTTTGAACAATATGTATGGGGAGGCTTATAATGAATGCATCTCGTTTCTTAAGTTTATGGGTAAAAAGATTCTTATTGGAGCATTTAATCACCGTTTGCAATTTATCGCGCAATACTCAAAGAAGCTACCGAGATACCTTTCGCTTATGTATTCCATTTTTTTCCAACCAATCAAAAAAATCATGTGATAAACTTACCTTTGATGATTTATCTATAAATGCAGTCAAAGATTTTTTATTATATTTGGAATCTGAACGACATTGTAGCCTATCGACCAGAAATCAACGTTTAGCAGCACTACACGCTTTTGCTAAATTTGTCGGGTTAAATAGTCCTGAAAATACTGAGTGGTGCCGGCAAATCTGCTTAATACCTTTTAAGAAAACAAAACACACCTTAATTGACTATCTTGAAAAAAAAGAAATGGACGCATTGTTAAATGCACCCGACAAAGAAACTGAACAAGGCAGACGAGATCGTTCATTGCTGCTGTTTCTTTACAATACTGGCGCGCGAGCTGATGAAGCAGCGCAATTAAAAATAAATGATCTCGATATTGCTCATGCCGAAAAAAGAGATTTTTCTATAGTTATGATTAAAGGTAAAGGAAATAAATTACGTAAATGTCCATTATGGCAGAAAACAGTATATGAATTAAATTCATTAATAACTGGGCGAGCTCCCTCAGAGCATGTGTTTCTTAATCGTTGTAGACAGCCACTAACACGATTTGGTATTCATGGGATAGTAAAACGATATACTAATAAAATAATATTACAGTTTCCATCAATTGAAAAAAAGCGTGTAAGTCCGCATACAATACGTCATACCACAGCGACACATTTATTACGAGCTGGCGTTGATATAAATACGATCCGTGCTTGGCTAGGACATGTCTCGATTAATACAACTAATGTTTATGCTGAAGTTGATCTTGAAATGAAATTAAATGCCATAGCCTGTTGTGAAATCAAGGGGGAAACTAAAGCTAGAAATTGGCGCGACAATAAAAGTTTAATGAATTTTTTAAACGCATTATAGCATGAGCTTGATGGCATCCTCGTAATTTTTCGAGGATGCCGCCTAAATTATGTTGTCTTGAAAATGATTGATATATGATTTTTATAGCGATAAACGAACAAACGCAACATAACTAGATATACAACATAATATTTCATATCGGCCATCTTTGAGGTAGTTGGTTAAGTAAGGCCAGCGTTTAAGGGTATAGGCAATCGCTGCCCCTACGGGACTGCTGGGTAGCGCCGTTTTAGCTTTTTCATCCAAATAGAGTTTGAGCTCGTTGAGAATAGGCGCGGCTTTTTGCAGGCGGACTTCCCATATCTTTTGCGGATTAGCTTTCTCAGCCGTCAGGCTCTCTTCGATGCGATATAAGGCGCGGATGAATTTAACCACATGCCCAGCCACGCCTTTTTCCTTGCCGTTGGGCAGCGCTTCAATAAATTTGCGGCGTACATGAGCGAAGCAGTTAATCCCCGTAATAGAGGCCGACTTTAGTATAGGGTCATAAGCACCATAGCCATCACAGTGCAAAGCGCCCTGATAATCTGCAAAGAAGCCCTGGGCTACCGCAGCCGATCGCTGTGGGTGGTATTGATAAATTAAGCAGCGTTGATCTGGGGGTCCGCCGACAAAACACCAAATGAACGACTTGGTTTGCGCTCGCCTGCCGGGCTCATTGAGTACTTGTAGCGTTGTTTCATCGGCAAATGCAACATCGTAGTTCAGGATAATATCCTGCAGCAAATTAATCAGCGGGATGATGGCTTCGCCGATGCGTATCATCCAGGCGCTCATTGTCTGGCGAGGCAAGTCAATCTGTAGCCGTTCAAAGATTTGTTCTTGACGATACAGTGGTAAGTGATCACAGAATTTGGCGACGGCAATATGAGCCAACAGGCTGGGAGAGGCAAAGCTCTTGGGGATTAATTGTGGTGGCTTGGGCGCCGTCTTTGAGGTGACCGATCGAGTGGAATCGGTTTCTTTCGTCTTGACGCATTGGCAGCAGATATATTTTTTACTGTGATGTTCAACCACTTCCAACTTGGCGGGAACATAAATTAATTCTTCACGGGTTTCTTTACCAATGCATTCTAGTTCGGCGCCACAAGGGCATTGTTTATCTTCTGGTAGCAAATCATGTTCAACGATGGTGCGCTTTAGATGAGAGGGCAAAGGTTTTCTGCGTGACGCTGAAGGTTTATTCTCTGGAGCCACCGTGGTACCAATGATGGGTTTAGTAGGAGTAACTTCCAGTTCGCTACTAATAACTTCAATCTCATTAAACAGCGGCAAATCGGTTTGGGCAGAAGGTTCATCATTTTTTATTTTTTCAGATTGACTGCCGAACAATCGTTTTTTTAACAAACGATTTTCATGGGACAAAAGACCAATTTTTTGTCGGAGAATATTTTTTTCCTGAATGGATTCGGCATAAGATTTCAGCAGATTGTCTAAAATCTCCCGATCCTCTCCGGTGGCGCTATTGACAAATTCTTCAAGATTTTTCATGTGGACAGTTTAACAGAAGCCACGTTTTATGCTATAAAAAACAGGATATTTTTAATAAAAATCTTGATAATGATCGGTAGAATAATTTCCCATTAAATAAAAATCCAAGCCCATTAGCAGTGCATTTAATTGGGCGGCATTGATAATAATTTTGTCGCCTTGGATATATTTTGAGTAATTAAAGCGCCCTTTTTCCAATCGCTTATAATAAATTACAAATCCATTTTTATCCCAAAATAACAATTTAATTTTATTGCGTTGCCGGTTAGTAAAAATAAATAAATCACCTTGTAAGGGATTTTGTTGGAAGTTGTCAACCAGTATCACGACTAATCCATTAATGGATTTACGCATGTCGGTGTTGGCAGTATAAATATAAATTTGCGATTCCGCGGATATGGATAGTTTCATGGTTTCTCCAGATAATTCAGTAGGGTCTTTAAGGTCATGGCATCTGCACCTGGCGGTATGGATAAACGCGTACCATTTGGCCACTGCAAGATAAAACCATGAATGGCTGGCTTTGAAGCGGTTGGATCTTCTGGGTGCAATTTAACGGAAAGCAAGGCAGGAGATTTTCTTTTGCTTTGGCTTAATCTATTGCGAAGGTACATAAATTGGCCATAGACCAGTGACCTACTTTGGCAGAATTCTTTTTGAGGAAGTCCGCTGACTTCCCATTCCTGCATGATCGCCGGCCAATCGACTGGTTGGGACGGGCTTTGGAAAGATGGAGAGATTGATTTGTTCGCCTTTGCTGAGACGGGTTGGTGATTGGTTGGTTTCATGGGATTGCCCTTGTCGTTATTGATGAATAAGGGCAGTATAGTGCGTAATTTAGAATGCGGAAGAATGTGGTTTAATTACCGCTTACAGTTAATCGGTTTAAATAGCCCAGAAGAAATCATTGGTAAAACCGATTACGAAATCGGCTGGCAACCTGACGGCGACACCGCAGATAAATTCCGCACCGGCGATCAAGAAACGTTAGCAGGCAAATACCTTACCAATGCCGAAGAATGGTTATCGCTCAAAAATGGCTCGAAAATCCTCACCTTAATTAATAAAGTTCCCATCGTCAATCCGCAAGGAATTGTCTTCGGTGTATTAGGCGTCGCCACTGATATTACCGAGAAAAAACGTATTGAAAAAACGCTGACACAGACCCACCACCAACTCAAAGGAATGACCCTGGTCAGCGCCAGCATTGCTCATGAATTACGCACCCCACTGGCAGCACTTAAAAACGCCGCTAAAGGTATTCGAGCACTGTTACCTGCCTTAATCGCAGGTTACAAAACTGCCCAGAAAAACCATTTTCCTGTATCGTCTATTTCTGTATCCCAATTGAAATTATTAACTGGTGTAATTGATAACCTGGAAAACAAAGTCGATCAATCAAATGTCATCATTGATATGGCATTAGCTAATATTCGTGCCCGACAGGAAACTAAGTCAACGCCCGCAAAAAAATGCTCTGCGCGAAAATGCATCAACCAGGCGCTCACGCAATATGTTTTTCCCGCTCATGGCAAGCCTGAAATAATTTGGGATGATACCCAGGATTTTAATTTTTATGGTCGAGAAATCCTACTGGTGCATGTACTGTTCAATCTGCTAAAAAACGCAATTTACTTCATAAATAAAGTCGGTAAAGGCTATATCCACATCTGGATGGAGTTGGCGGATAACTATAATGCCATCCACTTCAAAGATACCGGTATGGGTATCGAAGAAAAAAATCTGCCGCACATTTTTGATCTGTTTTTCACTTCCGGTACCAACAAAGGCACCGGTGTGGGACTGGCTTTTTGTGACATTACCTTGCAAGCGCTGGGTGGCAGCATTAGTTGTGAATCCCGCTGGCACGAGTACACAGAATTCATATTGAAATTTCCCGGCAAACCTCTCAAATAAGGAATGTTAACCATGTATTTGATCCCTGTTTTATACCACCCAACCACTCTAATGTTGGTAGACGACGATTCAGATTTTTTAAACAGCCTGGCATTGGCATTAAGCAGTCAATTCAAGTGCAGATGCTTTACCTACGCGCAACATGCGCAAGAATTTCTAATGACCACACCGCAACTGGGCGTGTCAAAAATAAAATACTTGCAGTTCGAGTATCAGGATATCTGTGATTTTTCAGTGCGGGTACAGCTATCCGGTTTATACCAGGAAATCTTTAATCCAAAACGCTTTGAAGAAACCTGCATCCTGGTGGTGGACTACGATATGCCCAGCATGAATGGGTTAGAACTGGCGCGTGCCTTAAAGTCCAAACTGCCCGTTAAAATAATTATGTTAACCGGAGAAGCTGATCAGGAAACAGCTATCACCGCATTTAACAACAAAGAAATCGATCAATTTTTGTTAAAAAGTGCCTCAGATTATCATGAAAAGCTAATACGATATATCCAGCAGCTACAGCGGGAACACTTTCTGGAATTATCCAAAGGAATATTGGATCCTCTGAATAGCGTAATCAATCCTCCATTACAAAATAAGCAATTTATTGAGCTGTTTCAAATGGTTTGTTCTGAACATAAAATTATTGAATTTTATCTGCTCGATGAATCAGGCAGTTTTTTAATGCTAGATACAGCAGGTAAAGAGACCTGGTTTATCGTGCGCACCGCCATCGATATGGAAACATTTTATGAATTGGCTGCAGGCGAACCGGATGTGCCGCAAGAGACACTGCAGGCATTGCATGATAAAACTAAACTGGTATTTTTCCCTAAACGCGCTGAATTTATTCCACCCCAGGAAGATTGGGTTATCGAGGACGCTATTCTGTTAAAAGGGAGTGATATTTATTATTGCGTGTTGCCTGGGAAAGATAAATATCATCTCCAACAGACACCCATCTTCAGTTATAATATGTTTTTAAATAAGGACTAAAGCCAATTCCTCAATGCGAATCTGTATTCTGCAGTATAATTTTCCCAATGTGTTGACTACTTTCAATTAGTTTATGAGCTTCATTTGCCTCAGCCAATGGAAAGACTTTATAAATAACGGGTTTGCAGCGCCCCAGGTCTAATACTGGCCATACTTTCTCCAGCAATGCCATTGCAATAGCGCCTTTCTCATCAATGCTACGTGGACGCAAAGTGGAACCCGTTATAACCAAGCGCTTTGCCATAAGTTGCTTTAAATCAAAATGTTCAACAATAGCGCCTTGCAACGTAGCTATTTGTATTAATCTGCCCTTAGTAGCAAGGCAACTAACGTTGCTGGCGAAATAGGATGCCCCAACCATATCCAATACCATGTCAACCCCTCTACCCGCGGTCAAATCATGAATACGACTTTCAAAATTTTCTTCCCGATAATTGATGGCGGCATCTGCACCAAATTTAAGGCAAGCCACGCATTTTTCCTGGCTTCCAGCAGTAGCATAGACAACGCCAGCAAACTCATGAGCCAATTGAATAGCAGTGAGCCCAATACCACTACTTCCTCCATGTACCAACAGAGATTCATTTTTACCAAGATGGCCTTGTAAAAATACATTTGTCCACACCGTAAAGAAATTCTCTGGCAGTGCTGCCGCATGAATAGCGTCATATCCTTTAGGCCACGGGAGGCATTGCGTTGCGGGTGTCACGCAATACTCTGCATAACCACCCCCATTTGTTAAAGCACATACTTGATCGCCAATATTGAACGCTGTCACAGCATCCCCTTTAGCTATAATTTCACCCGCCACATCCAACCCCAGAATAGAGCTGGCATCAGGTGGCGGCGGATATGCACCTTTTCGCTGCGCCACATCACCGCGGCTCACGCCTGCGGCCATAACACGAATTAAGACTTCAGTAGCTTTAGGTTCAGGCACCGGACCAACTGTGACCCGCATAATGTCGGGCTCACCTTTGGCAGGTATATTAATATAGTGCATGGTTGCTGGTATTCTCATAATTTAATTCCAGAAATTAATATTTCACGGAAAAACCTCATATTAAAAATAAAAATCATTTGATATAAATTTATTCTGCCTCAATCAGATCATTCTGATGAAAAACTGATTCTGTTATTTGTTCTTTTTGCGCTGATTGAGGTTTTTTTTGAGATTTTTTAGGCTTGACTGATTTTTTTATCCAGGCTTTCTCAAATTGTTGTTGCGCTTTTTTCTGTGCCAGCAATTTTTTATGGCCAGCCTGCAATACCATCTTTTCAGCTTTTAAAATTTCCAGTTGCTTTTCCAGCGGGCGAGATTAACTGGCTTGACCTTAGTCGAAGTTTTAGCTCTTTTGACTGATTTAGATTTTTCCTTAGATTTTTTCCATTCCTGACTCGCGCGACTGATGGCTTTATCAATATCAGCCAACACCTTTGGATAGATTTTTTCCAGTTTTGCGTAGCCTTGTGTCAGATAGGCTTCCAGTTGATGAATCTGCGCTGAAAAACCAGCAGATTTACCTTTTTTGGTAATTGCACCTTTTATCGCCATGGTGAACTCCGATGTATGAATGAGAGAATAACTATTAATAATATAGAATTTTAATACAACCCAAATTAAAACACTATTCTACAAGACTACCTTGTGGAACTTTGTTCTGTGTTGTAAATGGCTTCAAAGTGGTATGAGTTTCAGCATTTAATAATTCTTTTATCTTTGAACTGATCCGCACAAAAGCCACTTTGCTTTCTGGTATATTCATGGTTTTACCAGTGCTGGGATTGCGACCGGCACGTGCAGCACGGGTCTTAACGCCAAAGGTGCCAAAACCAGGTAATGTCAAAGTGTCATTATTTTGAAAAATCTCGGTGATGGTTTCCAGTACGGCTTCCAGGTGAGCGGCAGCTTGCGTTTTGCTGGATTCAGCTTTTGCGGCAACACGGGTTATAAAATCAGCTTTGTTCATATGGGTTATACTCCTCAATAGGGAAAGGGAAATGTGGCTGAAATTGTCAGCCAAACATAAAATATTTTACTTGGAATATTGATTGGACTTTTGCTGTCCACTGCCAATTTAATTAGTTAAAAACCACATTCATTGTATGTCTGGCAATCATATATTCTTCATTGGTAGGAATGACGCCTACTAAAATAGAGCTCCCATCCTGGCTGATAATGGGCAAATTTCTTTGGTTAAGCTTTTCATCCAGAGCAACACCCAACCATTGCAATCTATCACAGATTTTTTTCCTGATAATGGCTGAGTTTTCACCAATACCTGCAGTAAAAATAATAACTTCACAGCCTTCTAATATTGCAAGGAGAGCACATAATTCTCTAGCGGCTTTGTAACAAAACAAATCAACAGCCTCTATAGCATTTGGATCAGTACTAGCCTCTAGCTCCCGCATATCGCTACTGATACCAGACATACCTAATAAACCTGATTCCTGATAAAGCAAGGTATTGACTTTCTCAGCTGATAACTTTTTTCCCTGGAGTAAATATAAAAGCACACCCGGATCAATCGCCCCACAGCGGGCTCCCATCATTAAACCATCCAAAGGTGTAAATCCCATAGTAGTAGCGACACTTTTACGTTCTCTCATGGCGCACATGCTCGCTCCATTTCCCAAATGAGCCACAATGACTCTGCCATCGGCTTTATTTTTTATGTACTTAGGTAATATAGAAGCGATATATTCATAGGAGATACCATGAAATCCATAGCGGACCACACCCTCGTCAGTTAATGATCTTGGGATTGCAAAAAAGGTAGCGACTTTTTCCTGTGTACGGTGAAATGTGGTGTCAAAGCAGGCCACTTGAGGTAATTTAGGATATAGGGTTCTGATAATTTTGATGGCTTCAAGATTATGGGGTTCATGCAAAGGAGCCAATGGAATCAAAGCGGCAATTTTATTTATGACTTCCTCTGTCACCAGAGTCGGTTGAAAGAAATATCTGCCTCCATGCACCACACGATGACCTACTGCTTTCAATGTGATGGAATCGGATAACTGTTCCAACCAATTAAAAAATTCTCGCAGTCCAGCTTCACTGCCTTTAGTAGGAATATTTTTCTTTACAATTTGAGTATGGCTTGCATTGAATATTGTTATACAAGGTGATTCTAAAATATCTTCAATTTCACCATGATAGATTAAATGCAAATCAGAGCGGTCAGTAAATAATGAAAACTTAATGCTGGAAGAGCCAGAATTGATAACCAATATGACATTATCCATTCTATTTCTCCTTACTACGAACATACATCAAAGCCATGGCGCAATATGCTTCATGAGCAAATTTTTTCATGATCAAACTCCCTGTTTTTTACGGTATTTTGTCCTATAGTATATACCATAACATGGAAGGTTTAGAGAACCAGAAATGAATCAGTCTCAATCAACAGCCGCGCCTATCAGCGGTTTGGAAGTCATTACCCAAAGCGGCCGGGTTGCAGCGCGTCGGGAATAGAAAATATCTTCAAGATTTATGATTTATGCGGAAAGAACCACCCGAATCGTATTTTGGTAGAAGCCCAAACCCTCATTAACCATACACAAGGATGATTATGAAAATAACTACATTGTTTGTCGACATAGGCGGCGTTTTGTTAACCGACGGTTGGGGCAAACAATTCAGAAAATTAGCTGCTAAAAAATTCAATCTGAACTTCAACGAGATGGAAGAGCGACATAGTCAGATTTTCGATACCTATGAGTCAGGCAAACTTATTTTGGCAAAGATGGGGACATTTTAACTTTGGTTTGACACTCTAAACAGGGACTATTGACAATGAAGAAGAATACCCTTTCGCCGGAATTGCTCCGCAATCTGAATGCCTACTGGCGTGCCGCCAATTATCTTTCAGTCGACGCGTGCTGGACTTTGCTCAGCGAGACAGCCAATAGGGTATAAACATCAGGAGGATTAATATGACTTTTAAGGATAAAGTAAAAAGAAAAGGTATTGAATTGCCGAAAGTCATTCTCAAAGAACCTGGAAGAAAATGTTATAATCACATAATTAATTTAAAACACAATTTCGCACCTCTTAAAACAGCTGTTGTCCATCCGGTTGATAAACTTGCCTTACAAGGCGTGATTGAAGCGGCGGAAGAAAACATAATAATCCCTATTCTGGTCGGCCCCAAAGATAAAATCCTTGCCGCCGCCAAAGGAGCCGATTTAGATATTTCTTCCTACCAGTTGATTCCAACCCGACATAGCAATGAGTCAGCTGATGTTGCTGTAAAGCTTATCAAAGAAGGCAAGGCTGAAGCGTTAATGAAAGGAAAAATCCATACTGACGAATTAATGGAATCGGTTTTGAATAAAGAGACTGGCCTGCGCACCGGACGGAGAATGAGCCATATATTTTTTATTGATGACACTAATTATTTCAAACCTCTTTTTCTCACCGATGCAGCAATTAATATCCAGCCCACTTTAATGGAAAAAAGAGATATTATACAAAATGCGATTGATTTATTTCATGCTTTAGGGTTAGGGACCCCAAAAGTTGCCATTGTCTCTGCTGTGGAAACAATCAATGAAAAAATACAATCTACATTGGATGCGGCAGCCTTAAGTAAAATGTCAGAGCGGGGTGAGATAACTGGCGGCATTGTGGATGGACCACTCGCATTTGATAGCGCAATCTCTGCTGAATCCGCGCGTGAAAAGAATATTCATTCCGCCGTCGCGGGTAAGGCGGATATTATTGTGGTGCCCGATATTGTATCTGGTAATTTGCTTTACAAAGAGATGACTTATTTGTCTGGCATGGAGTCTGCTGGTATTGTAGTGGGCGCAACCGTTCCAATTATCTTGACCAGCCGTGGCAGTGATGATGTTTCGCGGAAAGCGTCTTGCGCCATGGCCTTAATGTATGTACGCAATAAGGAGAAATAGAATGGATAATGTCATAATAGCAGCTGTAGCATGGATTTTTTTCTATTGGTTGGTACCGGAAACTAAAGGAAAAAGTCTTGAACAGATTGAAGAGCATTGGCAATCCGGAAAGGGTCCACGTGAATTATGAAAGCTATTGACCCACACATCAATATTTTATCTTATAAATCCTTTATTTCTTCATTCAGGCGGTAACTCGTGCCAAGCAATTATGTTTTCTCCAAAATCATGAATTGGAAGAATTTTACCATGAACTGTCCATGTATTTCCCTTCTTCTTATAACTTGCAACCAAAATCGGCGGATGACTTTCAAAAACTAATTCCCACCCCTCTATTGGTGTAATACGCACTAAATATACCCCACTTTGAGGGGGCATATTACCTTCATGCCAGCCACTTTGGTTTGCCATATTTTTATTCTCCTCAATTTATTGACTTATTCCTATAACGTTTCGTGACCCTAACAAGCCGCTTGGCAAATTGCTAAAAAGCTTTTAGCCTCTAACGATGCACCACCCACCAAAGCACCGCCAATGTCTGCCATGCGGAACAAACCTGCGGCATTATCGGCTTTTACACTGCCACCATAAAGTATACGCATTGTGCTATATCAGGATCATATTGCGGTAACCACTTACGAATGAAGGCATGTACATTTTGAGCTTGTTCAGGGGTCACTGTCGACCCTACGCCAATTTCTGTTGGGCGTCAACTGAGTCGAGTCGGATCTACCGGTTTATCGAACTTTTTGTAATTCCATATTGTAGGACTTAAGAACCTTACCGAGCGTCAACCCTTGGACGGCAATTGAAAAGATAACGACAAAATAAATACAGGGCAAAAATATTTCTTTGATAGCTTCCAGCTGTAAGGATAGTACCATCGCAATAGAAAGCGCTCCTCTCAAGCCACCCCAAGTTAATATGATCGCCGTTCCTCGCTTAGAAACATGAAAGGGCCTTAAGAGAACCAAAGGAATAGCAACGCTAATAAATCGAGCCGCCAATGCAATGAAAATACAAATAGTACCTAATATAACCACGGTAATACTTGCATTAATGACTATCATTTCTAAGCCAATCAAAAAAAATAAAACCGCATTAAGAATTTCATTTATTGCCTCCCAGAATGAATCGATATATTTTCTTGTACGATCTGACATGGCATCAGAACGTTTGTGGTTACCGATAATAATGCCCGCAACTACCGTGGCCAGGGGGGCTGAAAAACTCAATTGTTCTGCCAAGGCATAACCGCCGACGGCTACTGCAAGAGTGATCAATAGCTCTTCATGATAAGCGTCAATTCTTACCAACATTTGATGGGCAATAAAACCTATTGCCGCACCAAATAAAAGACCACCACCTATCTCCCGAAATAGCAGTCCAGTTACAGCAAAAATGCCGGTATTTCCACTCGCATTAATAAGCCCTAACACGCAAATAAAAAAGACAACTGCTACTCCATCATTAAACAGTGATTCCCCCACAATCATAGTTTGTATTTTTTTTGAAGCTTTCCTTTTTTTAACAATCGACAACACGGCGATAGGATCAGTTGGAGAGAGAATGGCGCCAAATAGCATGGCGTAAAGCAAGGTGATGCTTGAAAATCCCAATTTATTTGCAAAAAAATAAAAAATAAATCCGATAATGAACGTCGATAATAATGTGCTAATTGTTGCTGTGACTACAATAGGAATCTTTGCTGTTTTTAGATCATTAATGTTGATTTGCAATGCACCTCCAAATAAAAAAAATGACAGCATCCCATGAAAAATCGTATTTTTAAAATCAACGCTCGTCAAAAATAATTCAACATAGTAATTACTAATTAATCCCATTTTTTTTAATAAAATGCCTATTAGTCCAAGCACCATTGCCAGCAGCAGTAAACCAATAGATGACGGAAGCTTTATCCACTTATAATTAACAAAACCAGCCACTGCGCAAGCGGTTAATAATATCGCAGAAATATCAAATAAACCCATTTTTTAATCTCTCTTTAGACATAGCCATTTTAGCGAATAGCCAGGCTATAAGTTTGCTTCGCAATCATATACTCTTCATTCGCGGTCTCAAGTGCGGCTCGATAATAAAATAACTCAATCGCTTTTAAAACTTGCGACACAACAACTATATACAAAATGCCAACGATAGCATTATCAATAGTACTAAAATAGGGCTAGTAATGAATGTTTGCCAAATCAAGGCCGTCAGTGCTAATAAACAAGTGATTACGCCAAATAAGGGGATAATGCGATAACTATTTGTCGTTTTATACAGTCGCAGATTAGCAAAATTAACAGCGGCAAAAATAAGTAAAAAACCAGCACTTCCCATCATTGCAATACTTGAGAGATCAAAAAGATTGGCGATAAACAGTGTTAGGCTGGCAAGGAGTAGCAAACTTTCGATTGGCCGGCCCGGTTTTTTTGCTTCCAGGAATTTAGGCAATTGCCCAGCTTGCGCTATGATGTGAATGATGCGGGAGGTTCCATATAATGTCGCATTGATGGCAGAGGCTGTTGATAAAAGGGCGGCAATACCCATAAGGCCAAATCCAGCATCACCAAGGAAAGTTTTTGCACTGGCTGCTAATGCGTAACCTTTTGCCGCCATAAGGAGATGTAAATCAAGGGTACCCAGTGTAATGGCTGCTATTAATATGTATAAGATAATGGTGAAAGATACACTGGAATAATAAGCATAGGGCAACACTTTCTTGGGGTTCTGAACATCTTGAGCCGCATTAGCAATCAGTTCAAAACCTTCATAAGCCACAAAAATTATCATACCCCCCGCGATGAGTTGCAGTGGCGGCGTCCAGTTTGTAGGTGTGAGTACTTTAAAGTGGGCATAAAATATGCCCACACAAATAAAAAATATGAGAATTGCAATTTTTAAAACGACGATTCCAATTTCTGTTTTACCAACTATCTTAGCACCCATCATATTCAAACCAGTCAACAGGACAATGATTAAACTGAGTAAAACGTGCTTCATCAGGATATGCAAAGGTAACGGAAAAAAACTAGCCCCATAACTTCCAAATGCATAAGCATAAAGGGATAACATGATCACATAACTTAAACATAGCAGCACGCTCAAGCTGCCACTAAAATTACCTGTGCCAAAAGCTCGAGTTAGAAAGACGACTGTGCCACCCTGGCTGGGATATTTTACCGACAGGTGTACATATGAATAAGCCGTAATGAAGGCAATGAGACCTGCTAAAGCAAAAGCTAATGGAGCGCCACCATGCGCAAGCTGAATGGCAAGTCCTAATACAGCAAAAATACCACCCCCTACCATACCACCTATACCGATGGAGACGGCGGACCAATAATCTAAAGGGCGCTTGCTAGATAAAGTATTACTCATGGGTTCTAAACCTTGCTTAGTTTAGTCTAACGAAAACATGGCACATTTTTTAAACCCACTCCCATCACGTGCTGGCCTTTTTTATGGGATCGAAAATCCGATAGGCGAGCAACTTCACCCGATCACTCAAAAGCGCCCATATCAGGGCATATACCCACACGAAACCAGCCCATTTCCAACCAAGTGCTGGCATAAGGAATCCATAGACAGCGATTAACGTCGCTATGATTTGCGTACCCAGTACCGCCATCCATAAAATCCGTGCGGGGCGGATCGACCAAAACGGGCCGCGGGTACGGGTCAGAAAAATAGTCATATGTCCGGCCACGGACAACATCAGATACATCATCGGCTGAAGATGCGGATGGTCAAGGTGAAAAACGCGATCGCCAAGGTAAAACAGGCCAAACGCGGCTACGGGACCGATGAAACCCAGCACTGAGGCGATCCCTAACACCGTGCGCATGTTCCAGGCCTCTGGCTGATTTTTGTAATGGACGTTGTCATAGGCAATGGATAGGATGGCGCCATCGTTGAGCAATGCCAGCATCACGATCATCACCGCCGTCAGGGGATAAAAATTGAAAATCAGGATCGCCGCCGTCATGAACAATAACACGCGCAGTGTCTCGGCGATGCGGTAAATCGCATAACTGTTCATCCGCTGAAAAATTTTTCGGCTCTCCTTGATGGCGTCAATAATCACCGACAATCCCGGTGTGGTTAGTACAATAGACGCTGCCGCGCGCGCCGCATCTGTGGCGCCTGAAACAGCGATGCCACAATCAGCCTTTTTCAGTGCGGGAGCATCATTCACCCCGTCCCCGGTCATGCCAACTATGTGGCCGCGTTTTTGCAGGACATCCACAATATGGAATTTGTGTGCGGGGAATACCTGGGCGAAACCATCAGCCTTCTCAATGGAATCGGCCATCGCTGTGCTCTCCTCGCGCTTGACGTCGCCCAAGCCGGTAGCGTCGAGGATATTGGTGCCCATGTCTAACTTTTTGGCGGTTTCCTTGGCGATGGCCAGCGCATCACCTGTCACCATTTTGATCTTTACGCCCATTGCCAGCGCGGTCGCAATGGTGGCTTTGGCGTCTTCCCGTGGCGGATCAAACAAGGGCAACACACCCAGAAATTGCCATGGACCGTCATCTCCCTCGGCCCGCGCTACGCCCAATGAACGAAAGCCGCGCGACGCGAATTCGTTAACTGCCTTGTCGACATCGGCTTTCACCTGCCCCGCATTGGCCGACAATGCCAAAATGACCTGCGGCGCGCCCTTAGTTACTGTGAATGTCTTACCGTCTTTGTCTTTGACAGTAGCCTCGGTGCGTTTATGCACCGGGTCAAATGGCTGGAAATGGGTGATTTGGTAAGCCTTTAGAGAATCCTGGTTTTTCACTCCGGCCAACACGGCTAAATCAATAGTGTCGTTATTATCCGCGCGTGATGCCAACGCACCATTCAGAATCACTTGCTCAGGGGGAATATTGTTTATGCAGAAAGGATCGCCCAATGACAACTTGTTCTGAGTCAGAGTACCGGTCTTGTCCGCGCACAGCACGTCCACGCCCGCCAATTCCTCGATGGCCACCAACTTAGTTACAATCGCCTTTTTCTTGGCAAGTAAACGTGCGCCGACTGCCATCGTCACCGACAGCACTGTTGGCATCGCCACAGGAATCGCTGCCACAATCAGCACCAGAGCGAATTGCAATGTGGTAAGAATCGGGTCACCACGCAAGATCGCGACCGTGATAATCACCGCCACCATAACCACAGCGAAGATGATCAGATAGTTGCCGATTTTCAAAACCGCCTTTTGAAAATGGCTGACGGTATGCGCTTCCTGTACCAGTTGCGCTGTCTTGCCGAAATAGGTGTTCGCACCGGTGCCATAGACCAGTGCATCGATTTCACCTTGCCGGATAATCGACCCTGAAAAGACTGCATCGCCCGATTTACGTGTGGCAGGCAACGACTCTCCCGTCAACGCAGATTGATCCACTTCCAGCGGATCGCCATCTAGCAAACGCGCATCCGCTGGCACAATATCACCTAAACGTATATGGATAACGTCGCCTGGCACCAACTCGCGCGCTGGCGGAGTGATCCATTTCCCATCCCGTTTCACCTGGGCCTTGATCGCCAGCTTGGCCTTCAGGGCAGCGATGGCATTGCCTGCTGCATGTTCTTCCCAGAATCCAACCACCGCGTTCGCGAACAGCAAAAGGAGGATGATGCCAAAGTCCGGCCAATGCCTAACCACGCCTGACAGAATCACCGCCACTTCAATCATCCACGGGATAGGGCCCCAAAAATAGCTGAGGAATTTCAGGAACACATTGGTTTTCTTTTCCGCAATTTCGTTAGGCCCGTATTGAGCCTGGCGTTTCTGTGCCTCAGCTTGACTCAGTCCCTCCGGCGACGAACCCAATTTTTTCTCCAATTCGGGTATGGGAATGGTTTTTAGTTTATCCGTCGCATTGGGCTTCGGCTCAGGCTTTGATTTCAGTTCCATAATGAGTACTCCTGTTTTGCTAAGTCGTTTCCATCGTGGCAGAATATTCACCGCGGCCCGCAGCCCGATTGCAGTTGGCTCGATGGTACAGCGCTTACTGTGCCGCCAACACGTTGGCCGCTTTGCGTTGCCAAATCTCTAAAGCTGGTTGTTGGATGGCGCGAGCAAACGAAAACGCCAAGGCCTACGGCAGTTGTGATTTAAATCGAGCATTCATCCCCGGCGATGCCCTCGCCGTGCTTATAAGCTTTTGTGCATTCATTTTTGCTTGCTCCATTTCCAATTCAAGATTTCCGGCATGTCTTGGCCATGCTGGTTAACGTACTGTTTGTGCTCAATGAGCTTGTCTTTAATCATCTGCTTCAGATAAGCCCCTTTAGAACCTAATTGCGGGAGGCGATCAACCACATCTTGCACCAGATGAAAGCGATCCAGGTCATTCTGCACCCTTAAGTCGAAAGGGGTGGTGATGGTGCCTTCTTCTTTGTAGCCACGAACGTGGAGATTGCGGTTGGTGCGACGATAGGTCAAGCGGTGAACCAGCCATGGGTATCCATGAAAGCCAAAAATGATGTGCTTATCTTTGGTGAAAAGCGAATCATAATCCTTGTCACTTAATCCGTGTGGATGTTCGCTTTGAGGCTGTAACTTCATCAGATCGACGACATTTATCACTCGTATTTTTAGTTCAGGTAGATGCTCACGCAGAATCGAAACGGCGGCCAGAATCTCCAGTGTGGGTGTGTCCCCGCAGCAGGCCATGATCACATCTGGCTCGCCATCCTGGTCATTGCTGGCCCATTGCCAGATGCCAATGCCTTCGGTGCAATGCACCACTGCAGCGTCAATGGTTAACCATTGTGGAAGAGGATGTTTGCCTGCTACTACGACATTAACGTAATTCCTACTGCGCAGGCAGTGATTAAAAACCGATAGCAGACAATTAGCATCAGGCGGTAGGTAAACGCGTACAACGTCAGCCTTCTTATTGATGACATGGTCAAGAAAGCCAGGATCCTGATGCGTGAAGCCGTTGTGATCCTGCTGCCAAACGTGGGAGGCAAGCAAATAATTCAATGAGGATATCTTTCTGCGCCAAGGTAGTTCCAAGCAAACCTTCAGCCATTTAGCATGCTGGCTGAACATCGAATCGACGATGCGAATGAAGGCCTCATAGCTGTTAAACAGTCCGTGCCGACCGGTCAACAAATATCCTTCCAGCCAACCCTCGCATTGGTGCTCGCTGAGCATCGAGTCCAACACTTGTCCGGCTGGCGCAAGAAATTCATCATTTTTTTTCTCCCGGGCTTCCCACTGACGGTTAGTGACTTCAAAAACTGCACCCAAGAAATTCGAGAGTGTTTCATCAGGGCCGAAGATCCGAAAATTGCGCTGATCCTGATTCAGTTTGGCTACATCACGCAGGAACTTACCCAATACCAGTGTATCCTGAGCGACAACGGCGCCAGGGGATGGCACATTCACCGCATGGTCGTGGAAATCCGGCATGCGCAGATCGTGTAACAGAATGCCGCCGTTGGCGTGAGGATTAGCGCCCATCCTCCGGTCGCCCTTCGGAGCCAATTCAAGCAATTCCTGCTTGAGACGCCCATTTTCATCAAAAAGCTCCTCAGCCTTGTAGCTTTTCATCCAGCTCTCCAACAGCTTGAGATGATCTGGATGCTCGGCATCTACCAAGAGCGGCACTTGATGGGCCCGGAAGGTACCCTCGATTTGCAGACCATCGACGATTTTGGGCCCAGTCCAACCCTTAGGTGACTTGAGGACGATCATGGGCCAACGCGGCCTGGCGGCATCATTTGTGTCCCGTGCCTTCTGTTGGATTTGTTGGATGTCCTTGATAACCTGTTCTAAAGTGGTCGCCATGAGTTCATGCATCATTGCAGGCTCATCACCTTCCACAAAGTAGGGCGTCCAACCACAGCCTCGCAGAAATTGTTCTAATTCCTCATGCTCAATGCGGGCCAGGACACTCGGATTGCTGATCTTGTAGCCATTGAGATGCAGGATTGGCAGCACCGCTCCATCGGTAATAGGATCAAGAAACTTATTGGATTGCCATGCGGTCGCCAAAGGACCTGTTTCTGCTTCGCCATCGCCAATGACACAGGCGATGATCAGCCCTGGGTTATCGAAAGCAGCGCCGAAGGCATGACTGAGTGAGTATCCCAACTCCCCACCCTCATGAATTGACCCCGGTGTCGTCGGCGCTACATGGCTGGAAATCCCGCCGGGAAATGAGAATTGGGTAAATAGCTTTTTCAGCCCAGCTTCATCCTGGCTGACATCTGGATAAATCTCACTGTAAGTGCCTTCAAGGTAGGTATTACCCACGAGCGCCGGACCGCCGTGGCCGGGGCCTGCAATATAAAACATATCCAGGTCATACTTCTTGATGACCCGATTCAAATGCACATAAATGAAGTTCTGTCCCGGCGTTGTGCCCCAGTGCCCAACCACTATTGGCTTCACGTGCGATAACTTTAGCGGCTCTTTCAGCAGTGGATTGTCGTAAAGATAAATCTGGCCAACCGATAAATAATTGGCAGCACGCCAATAGGCATCTATCTTATGGAGCAGTTCCGGGGAAAGAGTTTTTTTTGCCATCGTCCAATTCTCCTTTTTTCCATAAATTCAAAAGTGCATTAAATTACTGCACACATTAGCTTTTATATTTCTTGGCCAAGGCCAACCATGTTCGAATGATAGAGTCAGGATTTAATGACAAGGTGGTGATGCCCTGCTCCATTAACCATACCGCTAAATCCGGATAATCCGAAGGTGCTTGGCCACAAATACCAATATATTTTTTCTGGTTTTTACAGGCACTGATAGCCTGATGCAATAATAATTTAACCGCCTCATTGCGTTCATCAAAAACACTAGCCACTAAAGCTGAATCGCGATCCACGCCTAAAGTCAATTGAGTGAGATCGTTTGAGCCTATCGAAAACCCATCAAACAATGGCAGAAATTTATCCGCCAGTAATACATTGGACGGGATTTCACACATCATAAATACTTGTAAATCGTTCTTACCACGTTGCAAGCCCAGTTTTTTTAGTAATTTAGTTAATTCCTGCGCTTCTTCTACGGTACGGACAAAAGGGAACATCACTTGCGTATTTATCAAGCCCAACTGCTCTCGTACCCGTTTGATCGCCTGACATTCCAAGGCGAAACAATCATGAAAATCTTCATTAAGATAACGGGAGCCACCACGATAACCCAACATCGGATTTTCTTCCTGTGGCTCAAATAAATGACCCCCTAATAAATGAGCATACTCATTGGATTTAAAATCTGAAAATCTAACGATGACTGGCTTTGGATAAAAAGCCGCCGCAATGGTAGCAATTCCTTCAGCGAGTTTCGCGATATAAAACTCAACAGGTGAAGAATAAGCAGAAATTTGTTTCTGGATTTTTTTCTTTAGTGAAGCAGGTAAGCGCGAAAATTCTAACAATGCATTTGGGTGAATGCCAATCATGTCATTAATAATAAATTCCAAGCGCGCCAAACCCACGCCATCATTGGGTAAAAACTGATACTTAAACGCTTGCTCCGGATTAGCCAAATTCATGGCAATTTTAATTGGAATTTCCGGCATGGTTTTTATTGTCGTGCGGTCTACATGAAAAGCCAGTATCCCTTGATAAACAGAACCCATTTCGCCCTCAGCACATGAAATGGTTAATGGTTCATTATTTTTAATCACAGAAGTCGCATTACGACAGCCTATAATAGCGGGAATACCTAATTCACGCGCAACGATGGCTGCATGACAGGTACGGCCACCACGATTGGTAACAATAGCTGCCACCTTTTTCATGATGGGCACCCAATCTGGATCCGTCATATCTGTGACCAATATGTCTCCTTTATGCACACTTTGTATGGCTTTGGGATTGATGAGTAAGCGCGCTTTTCCAGCAGCAATTTGCGATCCCACACTGCGTCCTGTTATCTTTATTATGCCTTTTTTTTCAGCACATACTGTTCAATATCCTGATGCGATTCTCGTGAATGCACCGTTTCAGGCCGTGATTGAACAATGTATATCTTGCCATCAATCCCATCTTTAGCCCATTCGATATCCATAGGCTTACCATAATGTTTTTCAATTTTTAAGGCATCCTTTGCCAGCTTTAATATATCGGCATCTTGCAGAGAAAATTGCAAGCGTGCGGCCTCATTAACTTTAACGCGTTTTATTTTTTTGGGATTATTGGCACCAGCATAAATCATTTTTTCAGCTTTACGGCCAAGCATACGACTAATAATAGCGGGCTTCCCTGCTTCCAACATGGGCTTATACACATAGAATTCATCGGGATTTACTTCTCCCTGCACAACAAGCTCTCCTAAGCCATAAGCAGCGGTGAGAAAAATAACTTTGTCAAACCCAGATTCAGTATCTAAGGTAAACACTACGCCACTGGCCCCTTTGTCACTGCGAACCATGCGTTGAATTCCAGCAGAAATAGCCACTTTTTCATGCGCAAAGCCATGATTAACGCGATAAGCGATCGACCGCGCCGTGAACAGGGAGGCATAGACTCCCTTCACTGCCTTAAAAATAGGATTAACACCCCGAACATTTAAAAAAGTTTCTTGTTGTCCAGCAAATGAAGCCTCTGGCAAATCTTCGGCAGTGGCGGAAGAACGCACGGCAAAACTATATTGTTTGTGGGGATCAACTCGTTGATAAGCAATAGTTATTTCATTGCATAACGTTTCAGGCAGTTCTGCTTTTAACAGCAGTTTTTGAATGGCTTTGCTCGTTTTTTCTAGAGCAGCTACATTATGGATGTTCAATTTTGCTAATAGCGGATAAATAATTTCAGCCAGATGGTTAATTTTTAAGAAATCACGATAAGCGGCGGCAGTCGTCGCAAAACCGCCTGGCACCAGAATTCCGCTCTTTGTTAAATGTTGGGTCATTTCACCCAGGGAAGCATTTTTTCCGCCTACCTGCGCAATGTCACCAATGCTAATCGCTTTAAATGGCAAAATATATTTCATCTTAACTCCTTATGTGGTGGGATATATTCCTTGTAATTTTATGAAAATATTTACTTATCTAGCCACAATGAGTATAGCTAGTTTAGCATAAATCCCTTAATAGCATTGTGTGTACTTTTCACACTACCCTTCATAGGCACAGAGATTCCTGCTATTCAAACGCTCCATCCTGTTCAGGCTTTGTATCTTTATACATGTAGAGTACAACTATGCATGACAGATTCCTCAGATAGTCAGGGAAACCCATGTATCTCGACTATGTATGTATAATAGGATCAAAACAGCAAGAGACAAAGGGCTATAGAAATAGCAGCTCTCAAGAAATAGCCTTTTTGGTTGAAAATGAATAACAGAAAAGTGCTTAAAGCAAAGGGTTTTTGATTTCAGTTTAAAATTCTTGTAACCCGCTCAGCCCCTGCCCAGACCGGGGTTGTGGGCAGTCATGCAACTTTTTGATTGTTCCTATTCGGAGAACCAGGTAGTTTTTTAATGCTTGATGATGCAGGTAAAGAAACCCTGGTTTATTGTGCGCACACCGGCTGACCTTGAAATATTTTATGAGCTGGCAGGAGACGAGCCTGAGATATCACAAGATGTGTTGCAGTCACTTAAAAATATGACGAAAATTATATTTTTTCCCAAAAGATCGGAACCGATTCCACCATCAGAAGAATAGGTTATTCATGACACCATACATCTAATAGATACCGAGATTTATTATTGCCTGCTTCAGGGTAAAGAGGAATATCATATACGCCCTGAACTGATACTTAGCTATAAAATGTTTTTAGATATAGAATAAAACCCATATCCATTAAATAGTTCTTTCCATTACTGGCAAATCAAACTTCCTCGTTGCGATAATACTTTGCTATACTTTCCCTGCTACGGAAATGAATCAAATAACGCAAGAGGCATCCAATGGAAAAAGAACCTATGATGGACCATTTTTTGTCCTGTATTTGTACTGTGGATGATACCTATATGCCAGCAATTAATGTGGTAAGCGTCAATTCCGCTGATCGACTAGAGGTTATAATTGAAGCCGTAAGGGTAGATTATATAACTTCAGATCACATGAGCGCCTATCAGTAAGCCATAAAAGATTATGAAGATACTTTATCAGAATGTTGCTCCGTAACAGATCTGAATCTGCGTATACGACATATGATATCAGGGCTAAAAAATAAGGGTTACGTTCTCACTCCAAAAACTATTAATAATCTGATATTCAATGCGGCTTCGCCAGATATTGTACATTGAGCAGATTAAATTCACTCAGAGAGCCAATGAATCTGGTACACTCCTTTCATGGATGGTGATTTGGAGCAAATACGTATTGGATAGGTGCAGAACAGCGCGAGAAAGTAGGATGCTCGATGAAGAAACATGAACAGGTATCTTAGCTATGCTTAACGCCATCTCCCAACTAGCACCACAATGTCATTTTCAATTTCCTTTTTATTCTTCCAGTGTGCCAGCTGGATTCCCCTCACCAGCGGATGACTATATCGAAAGCAACCTGGATTTAAACGCGTTACTCATCAAACATCCTACCGCCACTTTTTTTGTGCGGGTCAGCGGTGATTCTATGATCAACGCCGGCATCCATGACCAAGATATCCTGATTGTAGACCGTAGCCTTGAGCCAACCAATGGGCGCATTGTGATTGCGGCTGTTGACGGACAGTTGACCGTTAAACGCTTAAAAAAAACTCCTCAGGGTAAAGTGTATTTAATGCCTGAGAATGAAGCGTTTGCGCCGATTGAAGTCAAGCCGGAAGCTGAAGTTTACATCTGGGGAATCGTGACCAACGTGATACACCCTGTGTCATGACAATCACCCATGCTCCATCTGTTTACGCCTTGGTTGATTGCAATAATTTCTATGCTTCCTGTGAGCGGATCTTTAATCCCGCACTAAACCATAAACCGCTGGTGGTATTATCCAACAATGACGGCTGCATTGTGGCGCGTTCAAATGAGGCTAAAGCGTTAGGTATTGCTATGGGAGCGCCGTTCTATCAATTGCGCGCACTATTACAACGCCATCAAGTACAGGTTTTCTCATCCAATTACACCTTGTATGGTGATATATCGCAACGGGTGATGACATCACTACGTCTTTTATGCCCCGAGGTCGAAGTCTATTCCATTGATGAAGCTTTTTTGCGGCTTGATGGTTTTGCGTCTGGTGAGCTGCCAAGATATGCAGAAAGCATACGTGAAAAGATTTATACCTGGATAGGAATTCCGGTTTCCATTGGTATCGCACCCACCAAAACCTTGGCCAAACTCGCCAATCGCACTGCTAAGTCACAAGCGACAAGCGGCATCTGTGATCTGCGCGATCCCCGCCTGCAACAATCTATTCTGCAAACCTTTCCAGTAAAAGATATTTGGGGCATAGGTAGCCGTACCACTGCCAAATTACAGCGATTGGGTATAACCACAGCTCAGCAATTGCGTGATTATTGTCCCAAGGCGATACGTCGACAGTTTGGGGTAGTGGTAGAGCGGATTGTATTGGAGCTACAGGGTATCGCCTGCCTGACCTTGGAAAAGATCCAGCCGAAGAAAAATATTATCGCCTCCCGTTCTTTCGGAAAAATTATCACCGATTACGAAGACTTAGCAGAGGCAGTCAGCCAGCACACTGCGCGAGCCGCTGTAAAATTGCGGCAACAACAGTCTAAAGCGCAGGGGATTTATACTTTTATCAGTACGCACCCCTTTTACAATTCGGAGCCACAATACCAAAACGGCAAAATACAGGGATTGGTTGCGCCGACCGCAGACAGCGCCAGACTGATACAGGCCGCCAAAAGCGCACTAAAGCAAATATTTCGTCCGGGATATCGATATTACCGGGCGGGTATTATGTTAATGGATATTGTGCCAATGAGATGTCAACAGCGGGATTTATTTATTGACCACTCCGCCATCCAGGTGAAGCGTGAAAAATTGATGCAGACGATGGATCAACTCAACAAACAAATGGGGGCCAATACCGTGTTTGTTGCGGCACAAGGGGTGGATAATGCCTGGAGAATGCGCGCTGATCGCAGATCACCCCGGTTTACTACTGACTGGGAAGAATTGGTGCGGGTCATTGCTTAGCGGGAAGGATCTGAGCTAGTGAGCAAACAGCAATTTGAAGCCACTGGGTGAAGCTAATCAAGCTGGCAAAAAGACAGAGAAGAAAAGCTCCCGCCTTGAACCAAACAAAGCGGGATCTCAGGAATGAATTTATATTGCTTCCTCCGGATTTTGTATAAAGGAAGATTCAGCAATTTTTGCCCTAGGAGCCGATTTTGATAGCTTTCGAGGCTTCTTAGCTGCGCGCGATTTTTTTGTCCAGTCTTTCTCGAATTGCTGTAGTATTTTTTTCTGCGCCAATAATTTTTTATGACTAGAGGTTATGAGCACTTTTTCCGCTTTTAAACTATCTAATTTCTTTTTCAGAGCCGCCAGATCAGCCGGTTTGATTTTGGTCGAGCGAGCAGTAGATTTAGTTGCCTTGGTGGTCTTAGATTTTCCTTGAGTTTTTTTCAACTCTTGTGCAGCATTTTTTATTGCCTTATCAAGGTCAGCCAGTACTTTCGGATAGATTTTTTCCAGTTTTGCCTGATCCTGTATCTGACAGGTTTCCAGCTGTCGAATCTGCGTTGAGATCCCAGTGGCTTTAGCTTTGGATGTAGTTGCACGTTTTGTTGCCATACTTCAACTCCTGTTTGCAGTGAAAAATAATGATAAATGGTTAAGAATTTTAGTATACACAGGTTGCGGACTACTATTCTACAACACTCTCCAAACGGCCCTTTTGCTTTTCAGTTTTAACTTGGGTAGTTTTTTAATTCTTCGCATTTAACTGCTCTTTGATCTTGGAACTGATACGAGCAAAAGGCACCTGGGCTTCCGGGATATTAATAGTCTTGCCAGTACTTGGATTGCGTCCAGTGCGCGCGGCGCGGGTTTTAACACCAAACGTACCAAAACCCGGCAGAATTAAAGTGTCATTATTCTGGAATATCTCGGTGATTGTTTCCAATACAGCTTCCAGATTGCGGACAGATTCTGCTATAGAAATCTGGGCTTTGTCCGCGATGGTTTTGATAAAATCTGCTTTATTCATATTTGTTGGCTCCATAGGTGAAATGAGTAAAAAATCTTTGGGAAATCAAGATAAGCTTTGTGGAGAATAGTCGCTCTTAGTATCTTTGTAGATACCGAGTAAGCCAGTTGCATTACTGCAACTGGCTCCTCTAAGAACGCAGCTTGCGACTTTCATCGCACTACGCTCAAGCATTTTTTAAGACTGATTTTGTCAGTCCGACCATCTCATCCAGAGGCTCATTAAAACTCCAGTTAGCGTTGACCCGTATTTGATCGGACTAGTTTGCTACGCTTATCGCGGGCTTCAAAATAGTCTTTAAACTTCGGGTTGAATAGACATGCCTCACCGCGAATCTTAATGTAGCGTTCGATCTTCACGCTTTTAGCTGAGAACAAATCAAGGTGTTTAATTTCTCCTTTCTTGTTCCTGATTTTAGTGGAAAAGATCCAGTTTCTTGTCGACGATATGCGGAAATATTTAGCACACCATTTTCGCAAACTCCCTTTTGAATGCTTCCGCTTTATCCAGCGCATAATAGCCTGAAAGATGCATCTATCTACATACGAGAAAATTCTTTTAGAAACCACATGACGATAGTAGTTTGTCCAGCCACGTAAGCGTGCATTCAGCATCGGGATAAACAATTCTCTCGGTGTGTTGCTATGATATTTGATAAATTCTCGGATACCCTTTAAGAATAAGAGTACGTTTTTCTTGGCTGGTTTTATTAATAATTTCCCGCCATATTTTCGAACGTTAAATCCGAGAAAATCAAAGCCCTCATCCACGTGCGTGATTTTAGTTTTCTCCGGAGAGAGTTCTAATCCACGTTCTCTGAGAAAGGATTCAATAGCTGGTTTGATTTTATACTCTAGTACTTCATATGTGCTTCCGGTCACAATAAAATCGTCAGCATATCGCACAAAATTAATTTTGTCTGGTTGTTTAGTTATTCCTTTTACCAAAGCTTCCATACTATCCAAAACTATATTCGCCATGGTTGGGGAAATTATTCCACCT